>NZ_CP172711.1:0-81478 GCF_057073735.1 Cupriavidus sp. C1SS-2L | reverse complement strand
CGGGGTCTCCTCGTTTTCAGTGCAATAAGTGACGGTACGAAAAGCTAGCACTGGCGCGGAGGTGGTGTTGGTAGATCGTTGATTTCATTGACTTTCCTGTTCACTTTCAAATCTGCGATTCGTGGCGTCAAACCGTGGTCGGTTTCATCCATTGGTGCCAGTTATCGATGCATTTGGCCGCGAAGGCAGGATTTGGTCAGCATAGCGGTCAACCGGGAAGCGAAACACACCCCGCAAGTTGATGCTCTCCAGCCTGGTGGGCGCAATCTTCCCGATCAGTTCCGGTGGAATGACCTGGCGGCGGTTCGACCAGCGATCCAGGACCGCCTGCATCTGTGAGGTATTCCACGCCATCACGATGTTGGCCATCAGGCTCAACGCATCGGCCACAGCCTGCATTTCATCGACACGTTTGGCCTGCGCCGGGCTGATCCGGCCGGTATAAATGGCGCGCTTGAGGGCGTTAACAGCCTCGCCCCGATTGAGCACCCGGCGCAACTCGTTCCTGAAAGCGTCCTTGACAAAGTAGTCAGCCAAAAACGCCGTACGCAGCAACCGCCCCAATTGCACGCCAGCCTCATAGATTGGATCGCCCTGGGCGGCAGAACCGAACCGCGCAAGAGCTGCCACCGCACTGGCATGTCCGCTCATGACCGAGGCTGCCAGGTGCACCAGACTATCCCAATGCTTTTCGATCAAAGCGACGTCGACATTGGCTTCGCACACCGCAGCGATTTCTGCGGGCACTTTGGTGCCGCGTGGCACAAAGAGGTGGCGCTGTTTGAGTTCCTTCAACCGCGGGCAAAGATCAAAACCAAGCAAACGGGCATGTGACATGGCAAAGTCGGTGTAGCCATGGGTATCCACAGCAAGCTGGCTGGTCTCCAGCTTTTCTTGGCGGATGACACCTTCAATGGCCACGCCCGCCTGGCGCTCATTGAGCACAAAGGGCTGCGCATGGAAGATGCCCCACCGGTCTTTTACATGGGAGTAGATTCCAATGGAAGGTGTGTTGCGCCGAGGATCAAGCCGGGCTTGCCACACCCGTTTGGTGGTCTCCATGCTCATCATGTCAGAAGATGCCAAATCGGACCGCCCCCAGGTGGCGGCAATCGGGTGTCGCTGCATGAATTCCAGCACAGCCTGGCAGGCCTGGCTCAGACGCCGTTCGTCCCGCGCCCAGCGCATGGCCTGGCGAATGCTGGTGGCAGACAATTGCGGAATCATGCGCGCGCATTCGACCGCAGTCAGACTGGTGCCGTGGGCCATGATGCCGGCATAGACCATCAGCAGCTCGTCGGTAGAGCGCGGCTCACGTCCGAGCATGATCCAGCTAAAGCGCACCTGGGCGTCAACGGCCAGAATCACTTCCGGCAATTGAACCTCACCGATGCGGTGATCCAAAGCCGCGCGCAGCTTGGTCACTTCTGGGTCTTCGTCCTCTGCGGGCAATGGCGACAAATGGAGTTCATCATCCACGCGCAGTACGCCACTGCGGGCTGCAGCGGCCACCGCATCGACACCGGCAGTTACTCTGGCCAGCAAAGGCTTCAAGAAAGTGGCAGCCTTGCTGGGTAACGATAGACGGGCATAGTGTTTCTTGGACTCTGCCTGCCAACGCTCGTCCGTGAAGAACAAGCGCGCACGACCCCGAAAGCTCAGGCTGTGCTCAATCCAGACCGAGCCATTGCGCACCGCGCGGCGCAGGGCAAACAGGGTGGCCACCTCCAACGCCTGAAACGCCCGTTCCCGGTCTGGGCTGGAGATCGAAACCTGCCAGATCATTCCCAGACTTGGTGCCACCACTTCAACTGGCAGCTTTCTGGATCCTTTGAGATATAAAGCTTGCAGCTTGGCAAGGTACTCGATGGCAGGATGCTCGCCGGTGGCCTGCCAGGGCAGCTTTGCAATGGCGACGAGCAACGACCGCACGGGGCGAATTCCATCAATCAATCCCTCGCGGACCAGGGAGGCCCTGCTCGGTGGTTTGCGTTTCTGGGTTTCGGTGATCAAGGCTTCAAGACGGGCACGCAACTCAGCATCTGGCACCGCACCTTGCGCGCTCAAGGCAACAAGTTCGCCGAGCAGCGTTTTGTACATTGCGGCCCAATTGACGGTAGCGGGGACATCGGCGGCAGCCTGACGCCACAGATCGGCGATCCGGCGCTGCACCATAAGGATCAACTGGTCTGTGGTGGTGAACAGGCAATACCGAAGAAAGCATGCGACCTCCACGGTGCGCGCTGGCTCTTTGATCTTGGCTCCGGCTGAGGGCGGCCTGGAGACAAGTCGGCGCGCGTAGCGGCGCAAGATGAGATCGGGGATGTCTGCCAGGTGCTTATGAACGTCCAGCGTGTAAAGCAGGTCGATGCGCTCCAGTACCTCGCTGATTTGGCGGGTTGAGTGTTTCGCCGGTGCAGCCCATAGCCAACTCTGCTGGGTTTGTCCATCTGGGCGCAGCTCTGAAACTGAGGCTCGCCAGCGATCAAGTGTTGCTGGATCAACGCTGGCGGCGATGGCGGTGCCTGTTTCAACTTCAAGCTGGGCAAGTGCCGCCGCAATCAGTGTCCGAATTGCCCGCTCGTGCACGATCACCAGCTTGTTCTTGTACAGCCATTGACGCGCCCGCACGAGTAGCTGATCGCGGTCGGCGCAGCGCGCCACTTCGTCGCGCAGTTCACGTACCAGTGAGCGGCGCTGGTGCTCGCTCATCCACTGGAATCCAAGGACCGTGCAGGCTACTTGTTGGTGATCGAATAGCGTGCGCCCGCGTTCATACATGGCTCTCAGCGAGGCGACTTCTGGTGCTGCAATGCCAAGCTCGTTGCCAAGGTGGCGCCACAAGGCTACTGGAATTACCCGAAAGGCACCGAGCAAACGCCCACTCATGCGCAGGAAACCAATATGGAGCGCCAGACCAAGCTTGTGGGAATCACCTCGGCGTGCATTGATTGCGTCGCGCTCGGCACCATCGAAGGTGAAAAATGCCTTCATCTCGAAGTCGCTGATATCGCGGGGGAGCCCACGCATCCCCAAAAACGTTGTGTGCCAACCCTGCATCGTGAACCTCAAAAGTGGGAGGCCACCATACCCGTTTACAAAGCGAACAGGAAAGTCAATGAAATCAACGGTCTACCCAGACCACCCCCGCGCCAGTGCTAGCTTTGCGTACCGTCACTTATTGCACTGAAAACGAGGAGACCCCACCTCGCGCCACGCCAGACGACGGCGCCCGGTGTAGACGCTGCCAGGCCGCGGATAGGCCTGCCACCGTCCTGTTTGCGTGCAGAACTGGACCAGCAGCCGGCGCTCGCGCGTGGCCGCCCAGAACGCCGCGGTGTCCATGTAGTGGCCGATGGCCACAGTCGAAGTTCGAAGACCGCTCATCGGTCCAGCACGAGCGCGCTGCTCATCATCCAGGCCCGGCCATAGGCGAGGCCGCCGATGCCCGTGACCAGCGCATTGCGCGGATCTTCGACCTGGGTTGCGCCGCCTTCGCCGAAGAGCTGGCGCACCGCCTCCACCAGGCCCAGTCCGCCGGCAGCCAAGCCTGGTTGACCCGCGGAGAGTTGGCCCCCGCCCGTGTTCAGCGGCAAGCCGCCGCTGAATCTTAGATCGGTCTTCTCGATGAAGGCGGCGCCCTCGCCCCGGCCGCAAAACCCCATGTGCTCCAGCTGCATCAGGACGGCGATGGTGAAGTCGTCGTACAGCTGCAGCATGTCGATCTCCTGCACGGTCAGGCCGGCCTGGCGCAGCGCGCGCGGACCGGCCTGGACGAAGCCCGACGCGAGCAGGTCGGGCGGCTGTTCCTGCACATCGTGGTTCGTGCGTTCGGCGTAGCCGGCCAGCCGCGCGCATTTGGACAATCCCATCGCGGACGCCGTCTCGGCCCGCATCATCAGGACGCCGTTCGCGCCGTCGCAGAACATCACGCTGTCGAGCAGGCGCAGCGGATCGGAGACCTTGCGCGACTTCAGGTAGTCGTCGAGGGCAAGCGGTCTTCGCAGCTTTTCGCATGCGCGCTCGTTCTCCAACGCGTGCCCGCGCTGTGTGAGCACGATCTTCCCCAGCGCGGCATCGAGCGCACCGTAGCGCTGTTCATAGGCGTTGTGCAGCAGCGCAAAGAAGCCGGGCGGGCGCGTCATGCCGGTCGGCGCGATGAACTCGTCGTGGTAGCCGCGGAACTCGGCGGCAAAGTGGGTGCTGGGAGCGTCGGCGCCCAGCACGAGCGCCACCTTGCAGTGCCCGTCGCGCAGCGCCGAAGCCGTTGCGGCCACGGCGGACAACATCGCGCAGCCGCCCGTGGTGCCGGTCGCCAGCCAGTCGAGCGCCAGTCCCAGCGCGTCCGACATGAAGGCCGCATGGAAGGGATTGCTGCCCTCGCTCAGCGCGGCCGTGACCGCCAGCCCGTCGATATCGGCGGGCGCGATGCCGTACTTGCGTGCGAGCTCGTCCAGGACGTCCGCCGCCAGGTCGTAGGCACTTCGACCCGACCCGAAGACAACGGGTGTTTCGGCATAGCCGCCGATGACGATGTCGGATGCCGCCATCCGGCCTACGCTGCCGCCGACGATGGCGCGATGCTGTCGATGTACTGCTGCTTGAGCTTGCGGCGCGCAATCTTGCCGCTGTCTTCGCGCGGCAGCACCGGCATGCTCAGCAAGAACCTGGGGCAACGCAGGCCTCCCAGTCTGTTCTTGAGCGTGGCCCGCATCGTTTCGAGGTCGACGCGCGCGCCGGCGTGCGGCTCGACCACGAGGACCAGGACTTCGCCGAGGTCCCGGTCGGCGATGCCGAAAGCGACGCAATCGCGCACCTCCGGCAACTTCATCGCTTCCTCTTCGAGTTCCGCCGGAAGTATGTTCACGCCGCCGGAGATCACCATGTCCTTCTTGCGATCGCTGATCCACAGGAAGCCGTCCGCATCCAGATGCCCGACGTCGCCGAGCGTGATCCACTCGCCGCGTCGAAGCTCCGTCAATGCCTCGGGCCGATTGTGGTAGGTCACCAGATCGGCAACGTCGGCGTGAACGAGGATCTCGCCCTTGTCGCCGATGGGCACCGGATGTCCTTCGTCATCGACGATGGCGATGCGGACGCCCTCGGGCGCCTTGCCGACGGTGCCTGGGTGCGACAGCCATTCCTCGGACGTGCAGGTCGCGATCACGCCGATCTCGGTGCCGGCGTAGTACTCGATGATGACCGGGCCCCACCAGTCGATCATGGCCTGCTTGACATCGCGCGGGCACATGGCCGCCCCATGCGTCACGGCGCTCAGCGTCGACGTATCGAAAGCGGCTCTGCGCGCCGGCGGGAGGTCGAGCAGCCGGCTGAACATCGTGGGCACCACATGCATGTGGCTCAGGCGATGGCGCTCGACCAGGTCGAGAAGATCATCCGCGTCGAAGCGCGGCTGAAGCACCAGGACTTCGCCGAAGCGCAAGCTGTTGAGCGCATAGACATAGGGTGCCGAGTGGTAGAGCGGCCCCGTCAGCACGGCCCGGATCGGCCGAATCTCTTGCCCGTGCGCCAGACGAACCCTCAGGCCGAACTTCGCCGCGAGCTCGGGCGTGCCGTTGGCGCGCTGCACGCCCTTCGGGCGGCCCGTCGTGCCGGAGGTATAGAGCAGACTGGCCGGCGCCGCGACCGGCAAGGCCGTCGAAGGCTCCGATGCCTGGAGCCAGCCTTCATAGTCGACCGTGCCCGGGTTCGCCGTGCACGACGCATCGGACAGCCGATAGGCCTGCCGGATCTCGGGCGGCGACGCGGCTTCCAGCACCTTGCAGGCCTCGGGCACCGCGGATGCAACGCCCTTGAGCAGATCGGTGTGCGCGACGAGCACACGCGCTTTGCAGTCCTCGAGGATGAAGGCGATCTCGTCCCGGTTCGCATGCCAGTTCAAAGGCACCGCAACGATGCCGGCGCGGTTCGCGGCCAGCGTCATTTCGAGCACCGGAAAGTCATTGCGCATGAGGATGGCGACGACATCACCGGGCCTCAATCCCCATGCCGCCAGGCCGCCCGCCGCTCGAAGGACGCGCTGCGCCAAGGTGTCGCCGTCCAGGCTACGGCTGCCGCTGATCAGGGTTGCGTACATCTTGTGGGGCCTTCGCGAAAAGGGCGTGCGCCATGGCGTGCGCTAGACGACGGCATCGTCCAGGGTGGTCGCCCGGCGCAGCTCACGCCTGGCCGAGATGTCGTACCTGCGTCCGCGGTGAAGAACGCAGCGGTTGTCCCACATCACCAGATCTCCCACGTTCCAGCGATGCCGGTACACGAATTCCCGCTGTGTCGCGTGCTCGAGAAGCTCCGCAAGCAGCATCCGGCCTTCGGCCACCGGAAGGCCTTCGACGTGGCTCGCGTGCGCGCCGATGAAGAGAAACTTGCGCCCGGAGCCGGCGTGGGTTCGAACCAGCGGCCAGTTGACCGGCGGCATGGCATTGCGTTGCGCTTCCGAATAGTCGGTGTCGCCGAGCAGGAAGCGGGAGTTCAGTGCGTAGTGCTCGGCACGCAGCCCTTCCAACTCGGATTGGAGGTCCCGAGGCAGCGCGTCGTATGCCGCACGCATGTCGCAGAACTCGGTGTCGCCGCCCGACGGCGGAACCACCACCGCGGAGAGCATCGAGTAGCGGGCAGCAGGTTGCTGAAAGGAGCTGTCGCTGTGCCAGAGCTGGTTCGCGAAGTTCCCGACCACCTCGCGCGCATCGCGTTGCGCGACCTTGCCGTCGAGACTGACGTTCGAGATGTCCGCCAACTCCGCGTACTTGAATCTCGAAGGTCTTTGATTGACCTTGATGAAACCGCCTTCGAGTGGCCCGAAATTGCGCGCGAAGGCGATCTGCTGATCCTGACTCAGGGGCTGCCCCCGGAACACCAGCACCGACTTCTCGTCCATTAGCCGTTCGATCTCTCGGACCTCGGTCGAACCCAAGGCCTCTCGAAGGTCGATGTCTTCGACCCCTGCGGCGAAAAGAGGATGAAGGGGATTTGCGACGACGCTCACTTTTTTGCTCCTTTTCTAAGAGACTGTTTCAAAAAGACGGCTCAGCGCGCCTGAAGATGTTCCAGCAGACGAGAGAGCAGCCGAGTTTTATCATGGCGGTAGTCTAGAAATGCCGGGCCATATGGTCTAATACCTTCCATCAGCGCGAGCGATACGGGATCGGTATGGCTCTCCGGCAGCCGGAGCCAGCCACCAGGAGTGAAGAATGGAGTTTCGACAGCTTCGCTATTTCGTTGCTGCCGCGGAGGAGGGCAACGTCGGTGCCGCCGCGCGGCGGCTGCATATTTCCCAGCCCCCGGTCACGCGACAGATTCACGCGCTCGAACAGCATCTGGGCGTGTTGTTGTTCGAGCGCAGCGCGCGCGGCGTGCAGCTCACGCCCGCCGGGGCCGCGTTTCTCGAAGATGCACGGCGCATGCTCGAACTGGGTCGGACTTCCGTGGACCGGTCCCGCGCCGCCAGCCGGGGCGAGATCGGCCAACTCGATATCGGCTACCTCGGCACGGCGATCTACCAGACCGTCCCGGCATTGCTCCATGCGTTCACGCAGGCGGTCCCGGGGGCGACGCTGTCTCTGGCCCTGATGCCCAAGGTGCGGCAGATCGAGGCCCTGCGTGCCGGCACCATCCATCTCGGTGTCGGCCGCTTCTACCCCCAGGAGCCTGGAATCACGGTGGAGCACCTGCACTACGAACGGCTGTATATCGCAGCGGGTTCGAGCATTGCGCGCCAGCTGAGACAGGATCCGACGCTGCTGCGGCTCAAGAGCGAGTCCCTCGTTCTTTTCCCCAAGGAGGGGAGGCCGAGTTTCGCTGACGAAGTGATCGCCTTGATGCGCCGGGCCGGGGTCGAGCCGCGCGTGACGGCGATTGTCGAAGATGTCAACGCGGCCCTCGGGCTCGTCGCGGCCGGCGCCGGCGTCACGCTGGTCCCGGCCTCGGTGGCCGCGATTCGGCGGCCCTTCGTCCGGACGATGGAGATGGCCGATGCGAGCGCCAAGGTGCCGGTCAGCCTGACTTACCTGACCGACTCTCGCGTACCCGTGCTTCGCGCATTTCTCGATGTCGCAAGACGCGGGAAAGGACAGAAATAGCGCGGCTGGCTACGTGTACGATTTCGTGTTCGAACGCGAACTCCGTCAAGCAACTCGACCATCCATCGCCGCCGTCAGGCGCCAGCGCGAAGACGACTACCATCGAGATAGATCACCCGCCGCGTGGCGCCCGCAACGGGCCTCCTCGAAGGCGAATGCAACCCCGCTCCCCTCAGCACGGCACATGGCCACCCAAGATCGAACCCAGGCGGCACGCAAGAAGACATCGGGCCCGGCCGCGGCCAAACCCGCCAGCGAATCGACGCTGTACGTGCAATCGGTCGAGAAGGCGATGAAGGTGCTGATGGCCTTCGACGGCTCCAAGCGCCAGCTTTCGCTGTCCGAGATCTGCACGCTCACGCAGCTCGACCTGAGCGCCGGGCAGCGCTTCACTTTCACGCTCACGGCGCTCGGCTACCTCAACAAGGAATCGGAAAGCCGCAAGTACGAGCTCTCGCCGCGGCTGCTCGACTTCACCTACCATTACCTGGCGTCGAGCGACGTGGTGAACCGCGCCACGCCCTTTCTGCAGCAGCTCAGCCAGATGACGGAGGAGGTCTGCAACCTCACCGTGCTCGACGGGCCGGACATCGTCTTCGTGCAGCGCATCGTGAGCCGCAACGTGCTGCATCCCAACGTGATCGTCGGTACCCGCCTGCCGGCCTACTGCACCGCGCCGGGGCTGGCGCTGCTGTCGACGCTGCCCGAGGCCGAAGTCGATGCGCTGCTCGACGCCAGCACGCTGGTCAGGCACACGCCCAGGACCATCGTCGACCGCCGCAAGATCAAGGAGCGCGTGGCCGTCGCGCACGCGCGCGGCTTCGTGCGCACCGAGGACGAGTACTTTCTCTCCGACATCTCCACGGCCGCGCCGATCACCGATGCGCGCGGGCGCGGCATCGGCGCGATCAACGTCGCGGTGTCGCGTGCACGCTGGGAACCGGCGCGCGACGAGCAGCGCTTCGCCGACCTGGTGCGCAGCACGGCCTTCGCCGTGTCGGCGCCTCGGCGGCACGTCGCCTAGCAGCGAGGCCCGGGCGGGGCCTGCGATTCAGCGGCCCTTGAAATGCGGCGTGCGCTTCTCTGCGAAGGCCGCGCGTGCTTCGCGGAAGTCCTCGCTGTCGTCGGCCCGCGCCACCATGGCGTCGAGCTCGGCCCGCCGTTGCGCGACCTGGCCGGCGAGCACCGCATTCAACTGCGCCTTCGAACCGGCGATCGACAAGGGCGCGGCGGCGGTCATCGGTGCGCCGAAGCGCAAGGCCGCCTCGACGACATCGCCCTCGGCCACCGCGTCGGCGAAGCCGGTGCGGCCGATCTCGTCGATGCCGAACATCTGGCCGCTGTAGAGCCAGCGCCGCGCGTTGGAAGCGCCGATCAGCCAGGCCAGGCGCTGCAGCTGGATGGTCGGATAGACCAGGCCCAGCTTCGCGACCGGCACGCCGACGCGCGCCGTCGCGTCGGCCACGCGGAAGTCGCAGCACATGGCCAGGCTGCAGCCGCCGCCGGCACAGACGCCGCTGATGGCCGCGATCACCGGCAGCGGGGCGCTCTGTACCGCGGCATAGGCCTCCTGGATGCGCTGGCGGTAGACCTCGGCGTGCGCGGGATCGGCCTTGGCCGCCGCGAAGGCGACGATGTCGTCGCCGGCGCAGAAGTGGCCGCCGCTGCCGGTGAGCACCACGAGCCGGACCGAGCGGTCCTGCGCGAAGCGCTCGAAGGCGGCCTTCAGGTCGGTCCAGGCGTCGAAGTCGCAGGCATTGCGCCGCTGCGGGCGGTCGATGGTGACGATCGCGGTGCCGTCGCCGCGCTGATCGATGAGGATGTCCGGCCCGTCGAGCACGGTGAGGTTGCAGACCTCCTCCGTCATCTGGCTGAGCTGCTGCAGAAAGGGCGTGGCGCGGTTCACCACGTCGCTCGACGCCAGGTAATGGTAGGTGAAGTCGAGCAGCCGCGGCGAGAGCTCGTACTTGCGGCTTTCCGATTCCTTGTTGAGGTAGCCGAGCGCCGTGAGCGTGAAAGTGAAGCGCTGCCCGGCGCTCAGGTCGAGCTGCGTGAGCGTGCAGATCTCGGACAGCGAAAGCTGGCGCTTGGAGCCGTCGAAGGCCATCAGCACCTTCATCGCCTTCTCGACCGATTGCACGTACAGCGTCGATTCGCTGGCGGGTTTGGCCGCGGCCGGGCCCGATGTCTTCTTGCGTGCCGCCTGGGTTCGATCTTGGGTGGCCATGTGCCGTGCTGAGGGGAGCGGGGTTGCATTCGCCTTCGAGGAGGCCCGTTGCGGGCGCCACGCGGCGGGTGATCTATCTCGATGGTAGTCGTCTTCGCGCTGGCGCCTGACGGCGGCGATGGATGGTCGAGTTGCTTGACGGAGTTCGCGTTCGAACACGAAATCGTACACGTAGCCAGCCGCGCTATTTCTGTCCTTTCCCGCGTCTTGCGACATCGAGAAATGCGCGAAGCACGGGTACGCGAGAGTCGGTCAGGTAAGTCAGGCTGACCGGCACCTTGGCGCTCGCATCGGCCATCTCCATCGTCCGGACGAAGGGCCGCCGAATCGCGGCCACCGAGGCCGGGACCAGCGTGACGCCGGCGCCGGCCGCGACGAGCCCGAGGGCCGCGTTGACATCTTCGACAATCGCCGTCACGCGCGGCTCGACCCCGGCCCGGCGCATCAAGGCGATCACTTCGTCAGCGAAACTCGGCCTCCCCTCCTTGGGGAAAAGAACGAGGGACTCGCTCTTGAGCCGCAGCAGCGTCGGATCCTGTCTCAGCTGGCGCGCAATGCTCGAACCCGCTGCGATATACAGCCGTTCGTAGTGCAGGTGCTCCACCGTGATTCCAGGCTCCTGGGGGTAGAAGCGGCCGACACCGAGATGGATGGTGCCGGCACGCAGGGCCTCGATCTGCCGCACCTTGGGCATCAGGGCCAGAGACAGCGTCGCCCCCGGGACCGCCTGCGTGAACGCATGGAGCAATGCCGGGACGGTCTGGTAGATCGCCGTGCCGAGGTAGCCGATATCGAGTTGGCCGATCTCGCCCCGGCTGGCGGCGCGGGACCGGTCCACGGAAGTCCGACCCAGTTCGAGCATGCGCCGTGCATCTTCGAGAAACGCGGCCCCGGCGGGCGTGAGCTGCACGCCGCGCGCGCTGCGCTCGAACAACAACACGCCCAGATGCTGTTCGAGCGCGTGAATCTGTCGCGTGACCGGGGGCTGGGAAATATGCAGCCGCCGCGCGGCGGCACCGACGTTGCCCTCCTCCGCGGCAGCAACGAAATAGCGAAGCTGTCGAAACTCCATTCTTCACTCCTGGTGGCTGGCTCCGGCTGCCGGAGAGCCATACCGATCCCGTATCGCTCGCGCTGATGGAAGGTATTAGACCATATGGCCCGGCATTTCTAGACTACCGCCATGCTCACAGAAAAAGCCATTGCCGACAGCCCCAACGGCGGCGACGCCGATCGCAAGGCGGCGCAGATCGAAGCGATCGAAACGGTGATCGTCGATCTGCCGCTGCGCCGCATCCAGCAGTTCGCCCGCCTGGGCGCCAAGCATCAGAGCAGCGTGCTCATCCGTCTCCATACGAAGGGCGGCATCGTCGGGATCGGTGAGTCCATCACGCCCTGCGGTCCCTGGTGGAGCGGCGACAGCGTCGAAGCCATTCAAGCCACGATCAACCACTACCTGGCGCCTCTCGTCGTCGGCGAACCGGCGCTCGATGCGTCGCGCATCATGGCGAAGCTCCATGGCCGCGTGGCCGGCAATGCCTTCGCCAAGGCCGGCATCGAGATGGCACTGCTGGACGCGGTCGGCAAGATCGTCGATGCCCCGATCCACGTCTTGCTGGGAGGACGCTTTCGCGACCGGCTCAGCGTCGCATGGCCGCTCGCCACGGGCGACGTGAACCAGGAGGTCGACGAGGCGTTCCGCATGCTGGAGGCAGGCAAGGCCGGGGCCTTCAAACTGAAGATGGGCGCGCTGCCGCTGGCGCAAGACCTGCGGCGTGCATTGGCGATCGCGAAGGAACTCGAGGGCAAGGCGAGCCTGCGCGTCGATCCCAACGAAGCGTGGGACGAGCCGACCACGATGCGGGCACTGGCGCCCCTGGAGGCGGCCGGCGTGGAAATCATCGAGCAGCCCGTCGCCCGCTGGAATCTCGATGCGATGGCCCGCATCCACCGGCAAGCGCGAAGCATGCTGCTGATCGACGAGGGTGTGCAATCCCTGCACGACGCGAGCGAGGTCGTGAAGCGGGCCGCGGCCGGTCTGGTATCGCTGAAGATCATGAAGACCGGCGGGATGCGCCCTGCACGCGCGATGGCCGACATCGCCAATGCCGGAGGCATGCACGTGTACATGGGCACCTTTCTGGAGACCTCGATAGGCACGGCCGCCAACATGCAACTGGCTGCATCGATCGAGTCGCTGCCCTACGGGGGCGAAGTCATCGGGCCCTTGCTGATCGAGGAGGACCTGTGCGAAGTCCCCGCGGTCTACAAGGAACATGCCCTGTGGCTCCCCGAAGGCCCGGGCCTCGGAATCCGACTCGACGAGAACCAGGTGCGGCGCTTCGCGCGTGCTTCGTCCCAGCGCATCGATCGTCACAGCGCCTGACGCGCCACATCCACCCGATTCATCTTTTTTGAAGAGAAAGCACCATGACAAATCCCCGCGTCCATGAGATCGCCACCGCCATGCTCGATGCCGTGCGCAAGGTCCTGGTCCAGCAAGAAGTGACCGAAGCAGAGTATCGAGCGGGGGTGATGTACATGATGCAGGTCGCCGAGGCCAAGGAAATGGGCCTGCTCTGCGATGTCTTCCTCAACAGCACGATCGTCGAGATCAAGGCCGCCGCCACGCGCGGATCGGCGCCCGCCATCCAGGGGCCGTACTTCAAGGAGGAAGCGCCCTTCGTCGACGGCAAGCTCAAGACCTACGACAGCGACGACCACAAGCCGCTGCTTCTGCATGGAAGCGTGAAGGACGAAGCCGGGCGCGTCGTGACCGATGCGGTCATCGACATCTGGCACTCGACGCCGGACGGCCGCTACAGCGGATTCGGCGGCTACCACGGCGACATGCCGGTCGACTACTACCGGGGCAAGGTCCGCACGGACGCGCAAGGCCGGTGGCGCGTGCAGACCACGTTGCCGGCGCCCTATCAGATCCCGAACAAGGGGCCGACCGGCGCCCTGCTCACCATGATGGGAAGCCACACCTGGCGCCCTGCGCACGTTCACTTCAAGGTCCGCAAGGACGGCTTCGAGGCACTGACGACGCAGTACTACTTCGAAGGCGGCGAGTGGGTCGACAGCGACTGCTGCAACGGCGTCAAGCCCGAACTCGTGATGCCGGCAGCCATGGAGCAAGGCATGCAGGCGATGGCACTGGACTTCGTCATCGAGAAGTCCCGCGCCTGAGACGGCGAAGGCCAGCCACCCATGTGCCACGACACCGCCCCCGCGTTGTTCCCGCGGACCGCATCCACGGGGAGCATCGACGGTGCAATCTGCGCCTTGTGCTACGCCGGCGCGACAAGGGGACCGCGCCTTCTCGTGCTGCCGGACATCTATGGCTGCAATGCCTTCTACCGTGGCTATGCCGCGTACCTGGCAGAGCAAGGCGCCGGCGAGGTGCTCCTGGTCGATCCCTTTGCGGCGTTCGGCGAATTGGCCACAGTGACGCGGGAAGCGGCCTTCCAGCGACGTCACCGACTGGCGGATCGTGCCTACGTCGAGGAATTGATCGACTTCATTGACGGCCAGCGCATCGAGGGCGTGGTCGGCTTCTGTCTCGGTGGCCTCTTCGTGTTCGAACTGGCGCGACAGCAGGTCGTGTCGCGGCTCGTCGCTTATTACCCGTTTCCGCAGGGGCTCGAGAACCGCGACCCGCTGGACGTTCCGTTCGACTATCTGCCGGCGCTTCGTTCGCGGCATACGGTCATCGTGGGAGACGACGATGCGCTGCTGGGTACACAGAACCTGCAGCGGTTGCAAGCACAAGCCCGCGCCAACGATGCGATCGACCTGCACATCATGAACGGTGCCGGCCACGGCTTCCTGGCAGATCTCGAATCGCCGGACACGGCGCGCGCGGCCGTGGCGAAGCGCGGACTGCGCATCGGTACGACGACCTTGTTGGGGGGCTGAAGTGACCGGCGATCTGAATGAATTCGTTGCGCACTTCTGGCCGGTCAGGGTCGTCTTCGGCGCTGGATCGACCGAACGGATCCCCGCGGAGGTCAAGCGCCTGGGTGCACGACGCGCACTGGTGCTCTGCACGCCGGACCAGCGCGATCTGGCGCAGCGGGTGCTCGGCGATCTCGGCGACCTGGGCGCGGGCTTCCATGACGGCGCCGTCATGCACGTGCCCGAGGCGTCGGTCACGCGCGCCGCGCAAGCGGCCCGGGACGCCGACGCGGACCTGCTCGTGGCGGTCGGCGGCGGCTCGACCATCGGACTGGCCAAGGCGCTCGCGCTTCATCACGGAATGCGCTTCGTCGCCTTGCCGACGACCTATGCGGGTTCGGAGATGACGCCCATCTGGGGCTTGACCGCCGATGGCGCGAAGCGCACGGGCCGGGATCCTCGCGTGCTGCCCAGCACCGTCCTCTACGACCCGCATCACCTGACCTCCTTGCCGCCGGAGGTCACCGGCCCGAGCGGCATGAACGCGATCGCGCACGCCGTGGAGTCGATGTACGCCCCGGACCGCAACCCGATCACCATGCTGCTGGCCGAAGAAAGCATTCGCGCGATGGCGCAGGGACTGCCCGTCGCCGTCGACTCGCCCGGCGATCTCGATGCGCGCACGCGCACGCTCTATGCCGCCTGGCTCGCGGGAACGGTACTGGGCATGGTCTCGATGGGCCTGCACCACAAGCTCTGCCATGTGCTCGGGGGGCGATTCAACCTGCCGCATGCGCCGATGCACGCCGTGTTGTTGCCTCACGTGGCGGCCTTCAACGAGGTGGCTGCGCCCGCGGAACTCGGACGCGTCGCGGCCGCACTCGGCGCGCCGGGGCCCGGCGGCGCCGGCGCGGCCTTGCATGCATTGCTGCGATTCACTTGCACGGAAAGATCGCTGGCGGCCATCGGCATGCCGGCGCAAGGCATCTACGACGCCGCGGAACACGCGCTCGCCGATGCCTATGCGAATCCACGCCAGGCGAGCCGCGAAGACATCGCTCGCCTGCTGCGAGCCGCTTTCACCGGAGAAATGCCGGCGTGAACCGGACATCCCATGGACCTCTCGCGTCGACGATGCGAGCGACCCGACCTATCGATAAGGAGACTTCATGAACGAAAAAGCCAACACCGTCGAAACCGACGTTCTCGTCGTCGGCACCGGTCCCGCCGGGGGATCGCCCTGGCTCGAGGCCGCGAGCCATGCCGCGGAGTCGCTCGGCATCGGCCTGGACGTGCACATCATCGGCCCCGGCCAGGAACTCGAGGACCTGTACGGCGATTTCGCCCGTGTTCGCGAGATCGAGGAGAGCGGCGCATTGCTCGTGCGCCCCGACAACATCATCTGCTGGCGAGCGATGCAGTGGGAAAAGAGCGCGAGCGACCCGCTTCGCGCGGCGCTCGCACGGGCGCTCTGCGCGCACTGACTCCAGAAAAACCCGATCGGCAAGCGTGGCCAGGCGGCGGCACGCCGGCACGTGCACGCCCGCAAAACGCCGATCACCATCGCCCGAAGGAGACATATGAACACCACCATCGACATCACCGACGTCATCGAGAAGCAGTCGCCGAACCGCACGGTCGGCACGCTGCTCGTCCTGTCGTTCCTGATCATGCTGTGCGACGGCTACGATCTGCAGGCGATCGCGTTCGCGTCGCCCACGATCATTGCCAGCTGGGGCATCGAGAAAGCGTCCTTCGGCTTCATCTTCAGCGCCGGACTGCTGGGCGTGATGCTCGGCGGCTTCCTGTTCGGGTATCTGGCGGACCGGATCGGCCGTCGTCCCGCGCTTCTGCTCGGCACTTTCATCTTCAGCGCGTTCACGCTGGCTGCGGTGCTGGCGACCAACGTCACCGAGCTGGCCGCACTCCGCTTCTTTGCGGGACTGGGCATCGGCGGCATCACCCCGATATGCTTCGCGCTCAACGTCGAGTACGTGCCCAAGCGCTTCCACGCCAGCGTCGTCGGCGTCGTGATGATCGGCTACGTCATCGGGATCAGCGTCGGTGGTCTCTTCGCGGCCTGGCTCGTGCCTGTCTTCGGCTGGCAGGTCCTGTTCTACATCGGTGGATTGGCGCCGCTGGTGCTGCTGCCGATTCTGGCCATCGCGCTGCCGGAGTCCATCAAGTACCTGGTGCTTGCGGGCCGAGGCGGCGACACGATCGCGCGGATCGTCAATGCCATCGACCCTTCCGCGCAGGCGAACGCCCAGACCCGGTTCGTTCTCGAGGCCGAAGAAGCCCGAGCCAAGGTGGGCGGGTGGAAAGAGTCGGTGAAAGCGCTCTTTCGCGGCCGCCTGTCCAGGATCACGCCGGTCCTCTGGCTTGCGTTTATCGCCAACTCCGTCACGGTCTTTTTCCTGGCGAGTTGGATACCGGTCCTCACGGTCGGAACCGGCAGGCCCGCCACCCTGGCCGCGATCGGCCTGACGCTCTTCTCGGCGGGCGGCGCATTCGGCGGCCTGTTCGCCAGCCGGCTCATCGACAGGTTCGGGGTCGGTGCGATGGGCGCGGTTCCGCTGGTCGCGGCGGTCTTCGTCGTCGCGGTCGGATCGATGGCGTTCTCCGACACGGGTTTTCTGTCGATGCTCTTCATCGTCGGCTTCTTCGTACTCGGCGGCCATGTCGGCCTGATGGGGTCCATGGGCCTGTTCTACGCCAATGCCAATCGGGCCAACGGCGTGGGCTGGGCGATATCCATCGGCAAGCTCGGATCGATCATCGGCCCGGCCATCGCCGGCATCCTGATCGCGGCCAACGCCTCGATCGGCACGCTCTTCATGGCTGCCGCCGCGCCGCTGCTGATTGCCGGTGCCGGTGTCGTTCTGCTCGGCCGGCTTCAGAAGGCTTCGGACCTCGCGCACGCGACCACCGCAGGGCATGTTGCCGATCCCCTTGTCAGTTAGAGACTGTTTCAAAAAGACGGCTCAGCGCGCCTGAAGATGTTCCAGCAGACGAGAGAGCAGCCGAGTTTTAGGAACGCTTCGTGAATGTCGGCTCGACGTTCGAAGCGAATGCGAAGACGACGAAAGTTGTGAAGCCACGCGTGAGTACGTTCGACAACCCAGCGGAATTTGCCCAAGCCACTGCCGTGTTCTGTCCGGCGCTTGGCGAGCACCGGTTTGATGCCGCGCTCGCGAAGCCGCTGACGATGCGGCTCGGAGTCGTAGCCACGGTCTGCGTAGATGACTTTGGGCTTTTGAAGCGGGCGACCGCGCACGCCGCGAATTGGCGGGATCGCGTCGACGAGCGGCAGCAGTTGGGTGACGTCGTTGCGGTTCGCCCCGGTCAGGATTGCGCTGATGGGGACGCCATTTGCGTCGACGAGGATGTGATGCTTGGAACCTGGTCGCGAGCGATCCGTGGGGTTCGGACCAGTTTTTCGCCCGCCCCAACGGCTCGCACAGACGATGAATCGACGGCTGCTCGGGAGAAGTCGAGTTCGCCGGCCTCGCGTAACTTCGCCAGCAGTAGCTCGTGCAATCGCTTCCAAACGCCGGCCTTCTGCCAATCGCGCAAGCGCCTCCAGCAGGTCGGCCCCGACCCGAATCCCAACTTGGTCGACAGGTCGCACCAGCGTATGCCAGTCTTGAACACGAACAGGATGCCGTTCAGTGCAGCCCGGTTCGAAACCGGGAGCCGCCCTGGATATTTCTTGCGTCGCGGTTTCGGCGGCGGCAGCAAAGGTTCGATCAGTGCCCACAGTTCATCATCAATGATCGGCGCGCTCATCCCCTCGGTTCCAGTTGTTCAGATGGCCAAGGTTAACAGCTTGCCGAAAAGGTTAACAGCCCCCCGGGGCTCTTTTTGAAACGGTCTCTAAAACTCGGCTGCTCTCTCGTCTGCTGGAACATCTTCAGGCGCGCTGAGCCGTCTTTTTGAAACAGTCTCTTAGTAAGGGAGGCAACGACCTGTAACGCTGAGTCAACTATGGGGCCCCTACGGTCTGTGCGGAACACGCAGCTGACCGGAACTGAGAGCTTCTGTGGCTCAAGCTCAAGGAATGTCACGCCTGGCCATCGAACATGTGCGACGGAAGCTGGCACCAATGTAGCGCCTATTCCGGCGGCAGTCAGTGCAAGGGCTGTAGTGACATCTTCGACCTCGGCTGCGATTTTTGGCTCCACTCCTTCCGTTCTAAATATGGAAACTACCTTGTCGGCGAAACTTGGTCGGTCGCCGCGTGGATAAAGAATGAGGGGCACATCGAGTAGGTCTACAACTGCACGGGCACGGGAAACGCGTGTGTCCCACGGATCGGCAGCGGCGACGTGAAGCGTCTCCGTCCCAATGTTCCAACTCGACACGCCTTCGGTCACCGGATAGAAGCGCCCGAATCCGATGTCCACCACCCCTGAAAGAAGAGACTCGAGCTGAGCTTCCTTGGTCATGTGAGACACGGCGACGGTGGCGTCGGGATACGTTGCGAGGAACGTTCTGACGAACGCCGGAACCGTCTCAAAGACAGGAGTCCCAAAGTAGACGAGCTTCAGCTCACCCGATTCGCCTCTAGCGGCAGCTTGCGATCGCCGCGAAGACCGCTGCACAAGCGCGAGCAACTGACGCGCGTCATCAAGAAACACCTTTCCGGCGGCGGTGAGTTCGACGCCCCGTGCCGTCCGCTCGAAAAGCTTTGCCCCAATATCGCGTTCCAAGGCCTGGATCTGACGAGTAAGCGGTGGCTGCGATATGTGCATCCTCTGTGCCGCTGTTCCGAAACCTCCCGCCTCCGCGACCGCGACGAAGTATTTCAACTGTCTTATTTCCATGTTCCGTCCCGTTGCGCTGCCTGTTACAAGGCGATTGTGAGCAAGCACCTGCGGTCTCGCAACTAGGGAAAGACATACCGAAACCGTATGGTCTAGGCGGAGAAAAGGTATTGGACGGTATGGGATTGCCGTCTCTATTATGACTGTGCGGGGCAATTGTCGCCCACGTGTTCATGTTTTCATGACGGAGGCAAAGTGAACAAAAGAGTCAAGGATGTTGTCGATGCGATCGTCGCGGCGGTACAGCGGGTGCTCGACCAGAAGGAGGTTACTGAGGCGGAATACCGAACTGCGGTTCATTACCTCATGCAAGTAGCCGAACAGCGTGAAACCGCTCTTCTTTGCGATGTTTTTTTCAATAGCACCGTGGCTGCGACGAAGGCTCGTATTAGCGAAGGTTCAACGCCTGCTATCGAGGGACCCTACTATCGCGACGACGCCCCTCTGGTCGATGACCGGCTCAAGACTTACGACACGGACGACCACAAGCCTTTGCTTATCCAGGGAACGGTCAAAGCGGTCGACGGGAGCGTTGTCGAGGACGTGACGATTGATGTCTGGCATTCGACGCCCGATGGGAAGTACAGCGGTTTCCATGACGACATCCCGACTGATTTTTATCGAGGGAAGCTCAGGGTGGGCACCGATGGCAGCTTCCGCGTGCGCACAACGATGCCGGTGCCGTATCAGATCCCGGATCAGGGTCCCACGGGCGCATTGCTCGAAACCATGGGTGGTCACTCGTGGCGTCCCGCTCATGTACATTTCAAGGTGAAGGCGCCGGGATATGAAACGTTGACCACGCAGTACTACTTCGAAGGTGGAGATTGGATCACGGACGACTGTTGCAACGGCGTCCAGTCTAGTCTGATTACTCCCGATATTGTGGAAGAGGGTGTCCGCCTGATGAACATCAACTTCGTTATCGAGCCCGCGCGTGCGCAGGCGGGGGCAAACCCGTGAAGATTGACGCGATTGAAGCAGTGATCGTGGATGTGCCGACCAAGCGGCCGATCCAGATGTCGATCACTACCGTGCACCAGCAGAGCTACGTTATCGTCCGGGTGTATTCGGAGGGGCTCGTTGGTGTCGGCGAGGGTGGAAGCGTTGGTGGTCCCGTCTGGAGCGCAGAGTGTGCGGAGACGATCAAGATCATCGTGGAACGGTATCTCGCGCCCCACCTCCTCGGAACTGATGCGTTCAACGTTTCAGGTGCACTGCAAACCATGGCGCGTGCCGTCACCGGAAACGCCTCTGCAAAGGCTGCGGTCGAGATGGCGTTACTGGATCTCAAAGCTCGAGCGTTAGGCGTATCGATCGCCGAGTTACTTGGCGGGCCGTTGCGCAGTGCGATTCCGATTGCCTGGACATTGGCGAGCGGAGATACGAAACGCGATCTCGATTCTGCCGTCGAGATGATTGAAAGACGACGACACAATCGCTTCAAAGTCAAGCTTGGCTTCCGGTCGCCCCAAGACGATCTCATCCATATGGAGGCTTTGTCAAATAGTCTCGGATCGAAGGCCTACCTTCGCGTTGACGTGAATCAGGCTTGGGACGAGCAAGTGGCGTCCGTCTACATTCCTGAACTGGAGGCGCTTGGCGTGGAACTCATCGAACAGCCGGTCGGCCGCGAAAATACGCAAGCGTTGAGGCGGCTCTCCGACAACAACCGCGTGGCCATCATGGCCGATGAGAGCCTGAGTACGTTGGCCTCGGCATTCGATCTCGCGCGCGACCGAAGTGTGGATGTCTTTTCGCTGAAGCTTTGCAACATGGGAGGGGTCTCGGCGACGCAAAAGATAGCAGCGGTCGCGGAAGCAAGCGGGATTGCATCGTATGGCGGAACAATGCTTGACTCGACGATCGGCACATCGGTTGCACTTCAGCTCTATTCTACGGTTCCATCGCTTCCGTTCGGTTGCGAACTGATCGGTCCCTTCGTGTTGGCAGACACGCTGAGCCACGAGCCACTCGAGATCCGGGATTACGAACTGCAGGTTCCCACTGGCGTAGGTCACGGCATGACGCTTGACGAGGACAAGGTGCGCCAATACGCACGCGTCAGCTAGGCAAAACGCGCAGCGCAGGCCGCGGCTGTGGATCGCCTCGAATGCAACTGCGCATGTGTAACTGGAGACTAAATATGTTATCAGACGGCGTTGAGATCACGTCGCGCTCGGGTGGTCGCTTTGGTGCCTACCTCGGAAAGCCGACGACGGACTCCGCACCCATCGTCGTGATCGCGCAGGAGATTTTCGGGATCACGCCTTTCATAAGAGAAACCGTGGAATGGCTCGTTGGTGCGGGCTTTGGTTGCGTGTGTCCGGATCTGTACTGGAGACAGGCGCCGAATATCGAGCTTGATGCAAACGTACCATCGGAACGGGAACAGGCGCTTGCGTTGTTTCGCGACTTTGACATGGAGGCAGGAGTCAATGACCTTTCATGCGCCATTGAATACGCTCGTGCGCTCCCTTTCTCGAACGGTCGTGTCGCTGTAGTCGGGTACTGCCTGGGAGGTGCGCTGGCGTTTGATGTGGCGGCGCGATCATTGGCCGATTGCTCAATCGGCTATTACGGCGTGGGACTTGAAAAAAAGGTCTCACTGGTGCCAGCTATTACACGACCGGCGATGTTCCACATGGGTACCAAAGATCACTATGTCACAGAAGAGGCCCGTAGCATTCTCGAAGAGCATTTCGGTCGAAACAAAAATCTGAGTCTGCACTGGTATCCAGTGGGGCATTCATTTGCACGGTCATCCAGCCCAAATTTCGATCAGGCGGCGACAACTGTGGCCAATGCTCGGACGCTCGAACTGCTTGCAATGTTGAAGGACCCTTCATGAAGAAGTTCACGCTTGACTACCTGAGCCCGAGGGTCGTCTTCGGGGCGGGCACTGCTTCTGCATTGCCAGATGAAATAGGACGCCTTGGCGCACGCCGGCCCTTGGTATTAAGCAGCCCGGAACAACGCGAGTTAGCGAAGGATATCGTCCGTCCGATAGGTGACAGGGTAGCTGGATATTTCGATGGCGCGACGATGCATGTTCCCGTCGACGTCATCCAGAAAGCCGAGCGGGCTTTTAACGATACTGACGCCGACTCAATCATCGCGATCGGGGGAGGATCGACCACCGGACTCGCAAAAATCCTTTCGATGAACCTTGACGTCCCAAGTCTGGTTATACCAACGACCTATGCCGGTAGTGAAATGACTACCATTTGGGGTGTCACGGAAGGCGGAATGAAGAGGACCGGCCGCGACCCCAAGGTGCTACCGAAGACCGTGATTTATGATCCATTGCTCACGGTCGATTTGCCGCTTGCTATCTCGGTGACGAGCGCCTTGAATGCGATCGCTCACGCCGCAGAAGGTCTGTACTCGGCCGACCTCAATCCCGTTCTCGAGACCATGTGTAAGCAGGGCATATGCGCCTTGTTCGATGCAATCCCGCGCCTGGTGGCAAAGCCGACTGACGCCGAAGCGCGTACGGATGCCCTTTTTGGGGCATGGATGTGTGGCACTGCACTGTGCCACTTGGGCATGGGGCTACATCACAAACTCTGCCACACGCTTGGGGGAACCCTTAATCTTCCCCACGCGGAGACACATGCAATCGTACTACCACACGCACTGGCATACAATCTGCCGTACGCCGCGCCAGCTGAGCGACTGCTTCAGGAAGTCGCCGGCAGTAGTGACGTCCCGAGCGCGCTATATGATCTCGCCAGAAATGCTGGAGCACCACTCAGTCTCGCCGAAATCGGTATGCGGCCTGAAGATATTCCGAGGGTACGCGACCTCGCGCTAAGGGACCAATATCCGAATCCGCGTCCGCTGGAATCGGACGCATTGGAAACATTGTTAGTCAATGCGTTTCGTGGGCGAAGACCGGATTTCAAATAATGTGACCTGCACTCCGCGTTTAGTACGGTAGCGGTGAAGAGCCCGTTCCAAAGTCGACATCGGGTCTTCAAGCTAAAGCGAAGCACATGAATTTGCATCCACTGTTCCTTGTGGAGCATCGCCAGCCTTCGCGCGAAAAAGGCCGACTGTACTGGAGGTGGCTCGGATTTTCTTTGCGCGAAGTGGCTCATTTTTACTTTGCGCGCAACAAAGGCTCTTCAGCCTTACTATTCATCGCGCGTTAAAGACGGTGAAGTTTAAAAAATCGACTTGGCCGAACGCGAGATGAACAATCCCTGTTTCTTCTCACAAAGAGAGAGACATAACAATTGACGGAGGAAGACATGGCATTGACGATCGAAACCGACGTGCTGGTCGTTGGCACCGGGCCGGCGGGCGCTTCGGCGGGGGCACTGCTTGCGCGATACGGTGTCAGGACGATGCTCATTAACAAGTACAACTGGACGGCTCCGACGCCGCGTGCCCACATCACCAACCAACGCACAATGGAGATCCTGCGTGATCTCGGTCTCGAAGCTGAAGCCCGCCTCTACGCCGCGCCGAATGACCTAATGGGCGAGAACACCATCTGCGCCTCGTTGGCCGGCGAGGAGTTCGGTCGGATTCGCACCTGGGGGACGGATGTTCGCCGGCGCGCCGATTACGACGAATGTTCGCCGACCTCCATGTGCGACCTGCCACAGAACTATCTCGAGCCGATTCTCGTCAAGTCGGCCGCACTCGACGGCTGCAAGGTGCGCTTCGACACAGAGTATCTTGGACACGAACAGGATGCTGACGGCGTGTCGTCGCGCTTGCGCGATCGTCTGAATGGCGAAGAGTTTACCGTCCGGTCGAAATATCTGATCGGCGCCGACGGCGCCAACAGCCGCGTCGTGTCAGACCTGGACCTGCCGCTCGAAGGTACCATGGGCAAGTCCGGTTCCATCAACTTGCTGTTCGAGGCTGATCTCGACCGCTACGTCGCGCATCGTCCATCGGTCCTTTACTGGGTCATCCAGCCCGGCTCCGATATCGGCGGTCTCGGCATCGGCGTGGTGCGCATGGTCCGGCCGTGGAACAAATGGCTGGCGATCTGGGGGTACGACGTCGAGCAGGGCCCGCCGGAGATCTCGGAATCCTTCGCCCGCCGCATCGTCCACAATCTGATCGGCGATGACAGCGTGCCGCTGAAAATTGAGGGCATCTCGACCTGGACGGTCAACGACATGTACGCGACCCGGTTGCAGCAAGGACGGGTCTTCTGCGCCGGCGACGCGGTCCACCGGCATCCGCCGACCAACGGACTCGGCTCAAACACCTCCATCCAGGACAGCTTCAATCTCGCCTGGAAGATCGCCATGGTGCTGAACGGCACGGCCGACGAGAGCCTGCTGGACACCTACACGATCGAGCGGGCGCCGATCGCGAAGCAGGTGGTCTGCAGGGCGAACAAGTCGCTTGAGGATTTCCCGCCGATCGCGATGGCTCTGGGGTTGCCGCAGGCCAAGAGCGCCGACGAGATGAAGAGCAACATGGCTCGCCGCAAGGAACCTGGGCCCGAGGCGCAAGCGCAGCGCACGCGGTTACGCGAGGCCATCGCCGGGACCAATTACGTTTACAACGCCCACGGCGTCGAAATGAATCAGCGTTACGACAGTCCCGCGATCGTGGCAGACAATTCGCCGGACGAAGTCTTCCGCGACGTCGAGCTCTATCACCAGGCGTCGACGCGGCCTGGAGCGCCCATGCCGCATGTCTGGGTCTATGCGAGTGGTGATGGACACCGTATCTCAACAAAGGATCTCTGCGGGAAGGGCAACTTCACTCTCTTTACCGGGATTGGCGGCGCAGCCTGGCAGGATGCCGCGGCGGCCGTGAGCCGGCAACTCGGGGTGGCAGTGACGGTGCGCATCATTGGGCCTGGCCAGGCCTACGAGGATCATTACGGCGACTTCGCGAGAATTTCCGAGATCATCGACACCGGCGCCATCCTGGTGCGGCCGGATTTCCACGTCGCCTATCGGGCGACGTCCTTGCCGGCCGATGCGGCAGGCGACCTCGTGTCCGCCATGAGGCGGATCCTCGGACGCCAGTCAGAGAGGTCGAGCGCGCTGCGCGTTACGTCTCGAGCTATATAAGGAGTGGCGTCGCGATCTATTCGAGGTGAGACGGAAGCGCTCACCTCGGGTTGCGGGAGGGGAAGCGTGATCTTGCGCAGCGTGAGATGGCGTGTGGCGACGCGGGAAGGTTGTCGCGCGATTAAGGCAAGGCGGTGCGCAACGACGTGACGTGTTTTCTGGACCGGACGTAACTGCAGATCATCTAATTTGGGAAGTTCGTACCGGTGTCGACCGCCTTGCTGATGATGCTATTAAGCACGTGAGCAGACGACGGGCCGGTGCAGCCAACGTTGAAAAAAGAGCGCTTGATTGCAATGTCGACGACACGATCTACATTACTGTCATTTGAATGACCGCTTGCTCGTGCGGATTCAACCGGTGGATGCAACAGTTTGCTGAAATCGTTCGGCGGGCGTTCCGTGGTTCAGGGTTTTCCTCGGTCGCCCATCCAGCCGCCTCGCCACGGTATTGAGTAGCCAATTGGTACACCGAAATGTAGGTGCCGTTGGGGATGTCTCGATAGCCCGTTCGCATTTTCATTCGACCCGCGCTGCCAAGGATGCTGGGGGTTCAGTAACTGCAGGCTGAACTGCGCCAGGTGAACCAAACGCTGATCGTCAAGCAAAATGAAATAACCCAGTTGAACAGAGAAAGCGCGCGGCTCGTCGCCGAAGCCGGCGTCGCGACAAGGCATCTACGCGAGCTGCAAGCGCACAGCAAGTAGTTACAGAATACGTTGAACCAGTCGCTCGCCGACCACGCACGCACCAAGGCCGAGCACGATGCGCTGCTAACACCGCGAGGACTGAGGCGACTGAACTGACGCGGCTGCGCGAAGCACGTGAATCGCTGACCGCCGATCTGACGAAGCTCACAGCGCAGTTCGACGAGCAGCAGTTGCTCGGGGACTATCGGATGCGTCTGGGCCTCACGGACGCGGCGGGATGAAAGCGCCAGATTCCGCATCAAAAGGATGGGGATCTACGCCGGAACCCCAGAAAATTCCGTCGTTCCACATTGTGAACATTAATCGGCTTATTCCAGCCGAAGAATGTTGGAGCGACGTCCGGTGAGTGACATGACGGTCTCGGTCACACGGACCATCAGGACCGTTACGCGGGGCCCAGTTCGATTACATTGTGGGACAGGTCGAGACAATCTTCGCAGTCCCGGCAAACCCAGTGCAGCATCGGCCCGACCGGATCTGGATGGTCGCTGAACGTTGTCAGCGCCGCGTCGTACTGAGCATCGGACGTGCTCGAGCGCAGTATCCGCTCGAGATTAGACTCGATGCTGTCCAGGCTGCATTCACCGATGCCGGACTTGAACACCGTCACACCGCCTGACGGGTTGACCGCGAAGAAGAAAAACGCCTTCGTGTCGACCATGTGCGACAGGATTGTCCTGGCGATGAAGTTGCTCGGATTGATCAGCGCATTGAAGATGCGGTAGCCGTAAAACTCTAAGCCGAAGTGTACGACCTCGAAGTCGTCGGTGCCGCGTATCGAGTGGCCAAAGTTGAAACCGCTGCGTGTTACGTCGTTCGGAATGTCATCCACCGGCCGCAGTGCCAGGCAAGCATAGTGCGTCTGGCCCTCGGCCACGAGTCCCATCGCAAAGCAGGGCGCGCGCTCGGCCAGCAAGGCCTCGACAAAATTCCGGTTCATGCGGAGCGTTGGCAGCATCGGGCATCCTTCATCGTGAATCAAATCAACATTTGCCGACCTGGCTGTGCGGTGCGTCGACGTCGAACATCAAAGGCTATACATCGTCGAGCTCGAACAGCGCGCGATCGGCGGGCCGCGACAGATAATCGTCCATCATCGCGCGGAAATCGGCTTCATCCCACTCGCCGCGATCGACACGCCGCAGCAACGCCTCGCCGGCCAGCATGATCTTTCGCTCGCGATCCGCGCGCGTTTGCTTGACCTGCTGGCGCTGCGCCTTAGCTGCCGCTTTGCGGGCTGTTTTCAGCTCCTGCAGCTTTTCGTCTGTCGCATCGAGACGACGTTTCAGCATGTTCATTCTGGCGTCCTGTTCGAAGAAGCGGTTTGCGCGGGAAACCGGCGCGCCGGCGTGCGCCGGTTCGTTACATTCGCGCCGTACTGTCGCGCCCAGGTGCGTACCGAGGGAGCGATATCGACTAACGTCGGCGGCATGTTCGGCAACACATCCATCGTCCAGCCACCCAGCCGCTTTGGCGCAATATACGCCGGTCGCCAGCTGCCGTCGGCCAGGATATCGATCACGAACAGCGACGTGCCGACGCTCAGTCGCCAGGTGTTGACCACGGCTGGGGGTAAAGGATTACCTGGTTGTGGCATCGTATTCCACCGTAACAGGAATAAGGGATTCCAAGCCAGAACCGCCGAAAATTCGATCACTCCAATTCGAGCCCTGCAATGAGCGCGTCCAGGTCGATTTTGTTGTCGCTTTGAAAAGTGTAGTGCCCGTTCAAAAGGATATGCCGCCAGGCTGCCGGTGATATCTGCGTAAGCCGCGCCAGCGCCTTGGCGTTGCCACTGGCCTCCCATTTCGTCAGTAGATGCGACAGAATCGCCGAGTTGTAAAAAATGATGACGTTGGCGATCAGCCGGGCGCACTGGTTGCTGATCTCGATTTCGATGTCGGTGCGGCCGGTCAATTCCTTCTTGCCGCCGACCTGGGCGATGGTCGAACGAAGCTGATGGTAAGACTCGAGGCGGTTTTGGGAGCGATGCACGTTTCGCTCGAGCTGCGGGTCGCGCAGGTAACGCAACGTGTAGATGGTACGAATGAGCTTATCGAACTCAAAAATCGCGCGACGTGTCGGGTTTTCCTGCGAGTACGTACATAGTTTGCGGATCAGCGAGCCCTGCGTGATCTCTTTGAGGCCCAGCGTGGCGACGATCTGATCGATATTTGTCTTCTCACTGGTGATGAGCTGCCGATCGATTTGTCCGATCGGCTGAATCAGGCATTTCTCGTACAGCGCCGGGTCGTCGATACAATACAATTCCTGCAACTGGTCATCGAGGTTTGTGAAGCGAGGCTCGAAGCGCAACCCGAACCAATACAGGATAGCGAAGTTGGCTTTGTTGATGCTGTGCATGTCGCCGGTGATCGCAGTCGGCACTATATCCGACGTGTTGCGATACCAGATGTCGAACACGTGATGCGCCTCGTACTCGTGCGCGCCGATTAGGTAGCCGTTCAACGGGACATGATTGCACAGCAGCGTGTAGGCGACGACGCCTTTGCCTCGTCCGAAGTATTTGCGCGAGTAACGCGCCTTCACGGTCGGTCGCTCGACGCCGAATTTCTGCCCATCGACGGCGCTGTACAGCGCATCGAGATCGAACGAGTAGTACGGGAAGATCGGCAGCGCGGCGATGGCGTTGCTGATGCAGTCGTTGGCCGCATGCAGCGTCGCCTGACGCAGATACTGCTGGTAGGTGCTATCCAGAACGTGGTACGGAATGTCGCTGGTGCGCGCCATGACATGGTTGCCATGGTTCATTGCCTGAGCGATGATAACCGCCATCAGGCTATCGGCGTCCGCTACCTTCTTCGCGTAGCGCGGCTGCAATGGCGTCAGCGCCGACAGGAACTGGCACTGGCCGTTGACGAAGCGGAACACGTCGGCAACATCGCAGAATGGCAGTTGCTCGTAGAATGCCTGCTCACGCACCTTCTGGTTCTCGGTTTTCGGTTTGCGCCAAATCAGCTTCTGCGTATCCTTGTCGTATTCCAGGTGCGTAAGCTTGCCCTGTTTCAGCTCTCGGTTGAAGGCCAGCCATTGTGCATGCAACTCGGCCGCTAACGCATCGAGTTGGGCATCGATTGGCTGCTGCAGGAACGGGATCTCCATCTGCGCCAGCGCGTCGGCCTTCTCGTTCATCGAAACAAGCTCGTCGGAGAAGTGACGATGTTGCAGACTGTCGTCGAGATAGATCTCTCCCGACTGGAAGCGCTTCCGGATCTGGCGGTACAACCAGAATTCGTAGCGATCGGCGTGCAAACCGGTCGGCTGACCATCAGCGCCGAAGATCAGCAGGTACGGTCGCAGGCGCTTCGGCAGCGTGGCCGCGGGACATTCGGCGAGCGGTCGTTGTGACAGGCGCTGCTGTTTGGCGAAGGCCCCCTTGACCCAAGCCAGCGCCGCGAGCCACGGGTTGTCTGGGGAGGTGCCGACGAAGTCGAGCTCGACGTACAAGGGGCGCAGGTGACGGCGAATACGTTTGGCTAGGCCGTCCACCGCCAACCAGTGTAGTGCCAGTTGACTCAGCGGCTTGACCGTCATGCGTTGCGCCGTGTTTTGTAGCACATCTTTGGCCATGATTTTATAGGCGCGCTGACGCACCTCGCCGAACGGCGTCGGATCGGCTACGCTGTCGTCCACATAGAGCGACAACAGGCGGCCGATCTGCGGCGTTTCCCGATGGCGTTTTACTTGCTCGGCGATGAGTGACTGTTTCGCGCCCGCGCTGCTTTCTTCCTCGAGCTGCTTCATGTGGAAGGCCATCGCATCGACCAGGTTGTCGGTGAGCTGTCGGAAGCGCACCCAGGCGTAACACAGCAGGTAGAGCTGCGCCTGATCCGCCTTCAGGTTGCGCAGGTCGTGGACGGTATAGAAGTTCGCCAGGCTTGCGTAGTACAGCACGTTCTGCTGCGAGATATCCAGCCGGGGCAGCAGCGTCCTGGCGATTTCGTGCAACGGCTGCAGCGTGCCGCGCTTTTCGCGTTCGCGGACCATCTGACGCCAGCCGAAATTCTTGGCATCCTGTTTCAGCGCCGCCAGTTTCGACAGAGTATCATCGCGCACCAGAAGTTGGTCTAGCGCGGTTTGGGTCAATTCGTCCAATACGCCGGTGAGCAGGTCGCCCAGCCGCCGACGTTCGACGGACAGGGCTTCGCTGACTAGCTCTTGCAAGGTCGTGTAGCCGGGCCGGATCATCTTGTGCTCATTGAGCCACACGATGAGCTCGGCGGCGACGAATCCCGGTGTCACGTCGCGACGTACGATCTGCGCGGCCTGCTGCATGAGTTGCGGCAGGAAGGCGGCCACCCACGGTCGATAGCCGTACAGTTCAGCGATCTGTTCGCGCTGGGCGTAGTACTCGTGCCGGGTGATCGGCTTGCGTTCGAACGGCTCGCCGTGGAAATAGCGGCTCAACACGAAATCGTAATCGTCCTCAACCTCGTCCCAATCGAAGCGGAAGAAGGCGTGCTTGGACTTGAAGTAGCCAATCTGCAAGATGCAATAGACCTGCGCGGGTATGGAGGGCCGGCTACTGGCGAGCGCCAGTTCGGATTCGGTCAATGCCAGGTATTCCAGCCGCTGCGCATCGTCGAAATCAGGCAGGCCATACAGGGCTTCCTGTTCGGCGTCGGAAAAGACGCTGAGCAGCTTATTCTTGTTGATCATCGACCATCCTCTCCACGCAACGTCAGATCCTTCAATTTTGTGATATCACGACATGGGGTACGACAGAAATATTGAACTCCCGCATTCTACAGAGATAAGCTTTATTATCTCTGTGGCATTGTTTCCATATTAAACTCGATGACATGAAAACGCGCCCCACGAGCCCGTCCGCCGCCGACATCCCGACCGACTTTCCTGATGCTGATGCACTGGCAGCGCTGCGTGCCTGGTACGAGGGCGCATCCTCGCGTGAGGCGGCACACCGGTACATGCAAGATCGGCTCAGCCACAGCCAGTCAGCCCGCGGCGTCATCGGCCAGATCCGCCGGCAACTGGCACTTTATGCCCGTAACCGACAGCGGGCAGATCTGGCCACGCTGTTCGAATGCCCGGCCCAAAAGCGTATGCATCATGCGCGCGCCACCACGCAGGCTGTCGAGCTACTGCGCATCATGCCTGCGCCAGCTCCGCAGATCGGCGACGACATTGCGCACTGGCTGCCGAATCGCGCTGCCCGCACCCTGCACGCGGCCGGCATCCGGACCCTGGCCGATCTCACGGTACGGATTCCGCGTCGCCGGCAGTGGTGGACCGTCATTCCGGGTCTCGGGCCGGCCAGTGCAAGAAGGATCGAGGCCTTCTTTGCCGCGTACCCGGCGCTCACGGAGCGGGCCCGCGCACTGATCATCGCGGATCGGCAGTCAGTCGTGACGCCTTGGGAGCAACTACGGCTACCGCACGAGATCGACGGATCCGCCGGCGCCTTCCGCGCACCGGTGTCGGCCTGCATCCTCGGCGTCGACAACGATTACGACGCTATCCAGGCATGGCTCGCGTTGCACGAATCCCCGGCCACGCAGCGGGCCTACCGCAAGGAAGCCGAACGGCTGATTCTCTGGGGCATCGTTGCTCGCGGCAAGGCGCTGTCTTCGCTGACCACCCGGGATGCCACCGACTACAGGGCGTTTCTGCGCAGACCTACACCGCGAGAACGCTGGGTCGGGCCACCGCGGCCGCGCACATCAACGGACTGGCGCCCGTTTGTCGACAACCTCTCGGCCCGTTCGATTGCGCATGCGCTTGCCGTGCTCAGCGCCATGTTCCGCTGGCTGGTCGAGCAGCGCTACGTCGTGGCCAACCCATTCTCCGGCATCAAGGTACGCGGCAGCAAGCGCGCCATGGCTCTTGAAACCTCGCACGCTTTCACCGAAGGAGAATGGATGCTGACGCGCACCATCGCCAACGGGCTCGAGTGGTCGTACGGCTGGCAGGCGCCCGCTGCGCAACGGTTGCGGTTCATGCTGGATTTCGGCTACGCAACGGGACTGCGGATCAGCGAACTGGCTGACGCCACACTGCGCAGCATCGAAGTCGACGCAGCCGGTGATCACTGGCTGCACGTGGTCGGCAAGGGCGGCAAGCCAGCCCGCGTTACCCTGACACCCCTAGCGCGCACAGCGCTGGACCGATATCTGCAGGAGCGGGGGCTTCCTGTCAGCCGTGCTCACTGGAATCCGACCACGTCCCTGATTGGCAGCCTTGACGACGCCGATGCCGGCATCAAGCCCTTGCGGCTGTGGGAAGTCATGCGCCGGTTTTTTCGGCTCGTCGCGCAGATTATCAAGAACGACCATCCGGTGCTGGCTGAAAAGCTGCATCGGGCCTCTCCGCACTGGATGCGGCACACCCATGCGACCCACGCGATCGCCAGAGGGGTTGAGCTGAGCGCCGTACGAGATAACCTGCGTCACGCGTCGATTTCGACCACGTCGATTTACTTGCATACCGACGATGTAAAGCGGGCACGGCAGTTCGGGCAGGCATTTACCGACTGAGTTACTCGCTCGGCACGTCAGGCAACAAACCGATTGACGTTCACAATGTGGAATGACGGAATTTTCTGGGGTTCCGGCGTAGAACCCCATAACAATCGCAACATTATCGGGCGCTGCCTCGAGTCGCTACAGACTCATGGAAAATGCCTCCTGCGGGAAATTATCGTTGTTGACAACGCGAGTACGGATGGCGGTGCAGACTTTATCACTGAGAACTTCCCGGACGTCCGGGTAGTAGTTAACCCCGTCAACGGCTGTGCCTCCGGGAGAAATCTCGGTGCAAGTCTGGCGACAGGTAGGTATCTGGCGTTCTTCGATTCAGATCAGTGGTTTACCAGCTCGTCGTTCTTGGTCGAGGCACTGCAGATCCTCTCTCGAGACGCAAGCGTTGGCGTCGTAGGATGGGCGGCTGGGTGGTTCGATCGCACGCGTACCGATCTGGGCGGCATGATTGCCGACTATTGCCAAAATCGCGCGATGAACCAAGAGGCGTTGCTCAATGGCTATCGCGCCGACATCGGCTATCTGGGCACTGGCGGGTTTTTTGTTCCGAGATCTGTTTTCAATGCAACTGGTGGATTCGACGATTTTTACGATCCGACCTGTTTCGAAGACACCGACATGAGCTTCCAGATCAAAAGGCTCGGATTGAAGGTCTGCTATAGAGACCTGACAGGTATCCGGCATCAGCCGCATCAGACTACCAACGCCAACTCACAGGGTCGGAGCTACACCAAACTCTTTCTCAGAAACGGCGAGTATTTCAAGAAGAAGTGGGAGGCTCATCCCGAGTTCTTCCTTGACTATCCTGGGCACTAATGTGACGTCCTGTGAGCCCAGCGCACGTTTCTTGCGAAAGACGATGCACCAACGGGACGCCGCCTCAAGGTTGGGCGCCGCCTTCGTGAGCAGCATGACGGTTGTGGGTCTGAGCGAGTTGGGTCAATCCGGCTCAACTCGCGTAGAACGTACCTCTCACCGCTCGGCTGGGAGTACATCGACCTGACTGGCGACTAAATGTGTCGCAAAAAGCCACTGTCTGCAGGAAGGGAGATTCCGGCCGTTGCGGCCGCTTCCGGAAATGCGTTAGCGATGAGCCATGGGCCTGAGCCGGATTTTCAGACCATTCGGCTCCATGGCATTTCTGAAGCCCAAGCAACGGCGGGCGCCTCCGTCGAGGGGCTTAGCGTGCAATATTCTCCGTTTTCTGAAGCGACCCCCTTATGGTGCAGCGCCGGATCGCCGATCTGTGGCGTCAGGCTGCCGCCGATGTCCCCGCTACCGTCAATTGGGCCGCAATGTACAAAACGCTGCTCGGCGAACTTGTTGCCTTGAGCGCGCAAGGTGCGGTGCCAGATGCTGAGTTGCGTGCCCGTCTTGAAGCCTTGATCACCGAAACCCAGAAACGCAAACCACCGAGCAGGGCCTCCCTGGTCCGCGAGGGATTGATTGATGGAATTCGCCCCGTGCGGTCGTTGCTCGTCGCCATTGCAAAGCTGCCCTGGCAGGCCACCGGCGAGCATCCTGCCATCGAGTACCTTGCCAAGCTGCAAGCTTTATATCTCAAAGGATCCAGAAAGCTGCCAGTTGAAGTGGTGGCACCAAGTCTGGGAATGATCTGGCAGGTTTCGATCTCCAGCCCAGACCGGGAACGGGCGTTTCAGGCGTTGGAGGTGGCCACCCTGTTTGCCCTGCGCCGCGCGGTGCGCAATGGCTCGGTCTGGATTGAGCACAGCCTGAGCTTTCGGGGTCGTGCGCGCTTGTTCTTCACGGACGAGCGTTGGCAGGCAGAGTCCAAGAAACACTATGCCCGTCTATCGTTACCCAGCAAGGCTGCCACTTTCTTGAAGCCTTTGCTGGCCAGAGTAACTGCCGGTGTCGATGCGGTGGCCGCTGCAGCCCGCAGTGGCGTACTGCGCGTGGATGATGAACTCCATTTGTCGCCATTGCCCGCAGAGGACGAAGACCCAGAAGTGACCAAGCTGCGCGCGGCTTTGGATCACCGCATCGGTGAGGTTCAATTGCCGGAAGTGATTCTGGCCGTTGACGCCCAGGTGCGCTTTAGCTGGATCATGCTCGGACGTGAGCCGCGCTCTACCGACGAGCTGCTGATGGTCTATGCCGGCATCATGGCCCACGGCACCAGTCTGACTGCGGTCGAATGCGCGCGCATGATTCCGCAATTGTCTGCCACCAGCATTCGCCAGGCCATGCGCTGGGCGCGGGACGAACGGCGTCTGAGCCAGGCCTGCCAGGCTGTGCTGGAATTCATGCAGCGACACCCGATTGCCGCCACCTGGGGGCGGTCCGATTTGGCATCTTCTGACATGATGAGCATGGAGACCACCAAACGGGTGTGGCAAGCCCGGCTTGATCCTCGGCGCAACACACCTTCCATTGGAATCTACTCCCATGTAAAAGACCGGTGGGGCATCTTCCATGCGCAGCCCTTTGTGCTCAATGAGCGCCAGGCGGGCGTGGCCATTGAAGGTGTCATCCGCCAAGAAAAGCTGGAGACCAGCCAGCTTGCTGTGGATACCCATGGCTACACCGACTTTGCCATGTCACATGCCCGTTTGCTTGGTTTTGATCTTTGCCCGCGGTTGAAGGAACTCAAACAGCGCCACCTCTTTGTGCCACGCGGCACCAAAGTGCCCGCAGAAATCGCTGCGGTGTGCGAAGCCAATGTCGACGTCGCTTTGATCGAAAAGCATTGGGATAGTCTGGTGCACCTGGCAGCCTCGGTCATGAGCGGACATGCCAGTGCGGTGGCAGCTCTTGCGCGGTTCGGTTCTGCCGCCCAGGGCGATCCAATCTATGAGGCTGGCGTGCAATTGGGGCGGTTGCTGCGTACGGCGTTTTTGGCTGACTACTTTGTCAAGGACGCTTTCAGGAACGAGTTGCGCCGGGTGCTCAATCGGGGCGAGGCTGTTAACGCCCTCAAGCGCGCCATTTATACCGGCCGGATCAGCCCGGCGCAGGCCAAACGTGTCGATGAAATGCAGGCTGTGGCCGATGCGTTGAGCCTGATGGCCAACATCGTGATGGCGTGGAATACCTCACAGATGCAGGCGGTCCTGGATCGCTGGTCGAACCGCCGCCAGGTCATTCCACCGGAACTGATCGGGAAGATTGCGCCCACCAGGCTGGAGAGCATCAACTTGCGGGGTGTGTTTCGCTTCCCGGTTGACCGCTATGCTGACCAAATCCTGCCTTCGCGGCCAAATGCATCGATAACTGGCACCAATGGATGAAACCGACCACGGTTTGACGCCACGAATCGCAGATTTGAAAGTGAACAGGAAAGTCAATGAAATCAACGATCTACCAACACCACCTCCGCGCCAGTGCTAGCTTTTCGTACCGTCACTTATTGCACTGAAAACGAGGAGACCCCGGATCACCAAACGCGACCGATTCGGTCAGCTCGATTTCGAGATACTCGGCGGGCAACTCGGCATCAGCCAGCACGCCCTTTACCCACCCGTCGAAGTCCGGTCCCACTTGGCTCGCCGAAACATTGACGGCCAGCCGGAACGGTCGCCATGCCAGCATTCGCCAGTCACGCATCTGGCGGCAGGCTTCGCCCAGCACCCAAGCGCCGATTTCAGGCATCAGGCCGGACGATTCGACCACGGGCAGGAACTGGCCCGGTGGCAATAGTCCAAGCGTCGGATGACGCCAGCGCAACAGGGCTTCCGCGCCGACAATCCCACCACTGCGCAGATCGACGACGGGCTGGTAGTGCAGTTCAAGCTGCCCGCGCTCGACCGCTTGGGCCAGTTCCGGCGTCGTCCATCCATCCGGCCGGAAAGCGCTCATTCTCTTTCCCTGAATGCCCGCAACGCCCGCGACAGGGACAGAAGGAACAGGCCGGTCAAACCGAGCGCCGCGATGACCCAATGCTCGCCGAGGAAAGCACCGGCGGTTGTGCCGGCCAGCACGACAGCGAGGATGGGCAGGTGGCAGGGGCAAGTCAGCACAGCCAGTCCGCCCCACAGGTAGCCGGTGATCGGTTTGTGCGTCTCGGACGGCAAGCGCTCGGGGTTGTTCATGGCAGACTCTCCGCGTGCTGTGCCGGCTCGGTCGGCAGGGTGGCCAACTGCACTTCCAGATCGGCCAACGCTTCGCGCCGACGCTCGACGAACTGACGCAGCAGGGCAAGCTGCGCGGCCGCTTCGTCGCCGTCCGCCGCATCCAGCGCCCGGCACAGCCGCGCCAGCGCGTCGAGGCCGATGCCCGCCTCGAAGGCCGCCCGCACGAAGCACAGCCGTTGCAAGGCGGCGTCATCGAACAAGCCGTAGCCGCCTGGTGTGCACGCCACCGGGCGCAGCAATCCGCGCAGCAGGTAGTCGCGCACGATATGCACGCTCACCCCGGCATCAAGAGCCAGCCGGGACACCGTGTAGGCGTTCATTGAACACCTCCTTTTTCTCACCCGGCGCAGCAGGAAAGCTGCTTCACATCCTTGTTGAAGGTCTGCGCCGCGAGCTTCAACCCCTCGACCATCGTCAGGTAGGGGAACAACTGGTCGGCCAGTTCCTGCACCGTCATGCGGTTGCGAATGGCCAGAGCCGCCGTCTGGATCAGTTCACCCGCTTCCGGCGCGACCGCCTGTACGCCGATCAGCCGATGGCTGCCTTCCTCGATAACCAACTTGATGAAGCCGCGTGTGTCGAAGTTGGCGAGCGCACGCGGCACGTTGTCCAAGGTCAAGGTGCGGCTGTCGGTCTCGATCCCGTCGTGGTGGGCTTCCGCCTCGCTGTAGCCCACGGTCGCCACTTGCGGATCGGTGAACACCACGGCCGGCATTGCGGTCAGGTCGAGCGCCGCATCGCCGCCGGTCATGTTGATCGCGGCACGGGTGCCGGCCGCTGCCGCCACATAGACGAACTGCGGCTGGTCGGTGCAGTCGCCGGCCGCGTAGATGTTCGGGTTGCTCGTGCGCATGCCTTGGTCGATGGCGATGGCACCTTGCGCATTGACAGTGACCCCCGCTGCGTCCAGCGCGAGGCTGCGCGTGTTCGGTGTCCGACCGGTGGCAACCAGCAGTTTGTCGGCGCGCAATTCACCGTGCGTGGTGGTCAGCACGAATTCACCGTCCATATGGGCGACCTGGCTGGCTTGCGTGTGCTCCAGCACCTCGATGCCCTCGGCACGGAAAGCGGCTGTCACCGCCTCGCCGATGGCCGGGTCTTCACGGAAGAACAAGGTATTGCGCGCCAGGACCGTGACCTTGCTGCCCAGCCGGGCAAAGGCTTGCGCCAGCTCCAGCGCCACCACCGACGAGCCGATTACGGCAAGGCGTTCGGGAATGGTGTCGCTCGCCAGGGCCTCGGTGGAAGTCCAGTAGGGTGACTCTTTCAAGCCCGGAATCGGCGGGACCGCCGGGCTGGCACCCGTGGCGACCAGGCAGCGGTCGAACATCACGACGCGCTCGCCACCCTCGTTCAAACGGACGGTAAGGCTCTGGTCGTCCTTGAAGCGCGCCTCACCGTGCACAACGGTGATGGCCGGATTACCGCCCAGGATGCCTTCGTACTTGGCGTGCCGCAGTTCGTCGACGCGGGCCTGCTGCTGGGCCAGCAGCTTACTGCGGTCAATCGTAGGCACAGTTGCCGCAATACCGCCATCGAACGGGCTTTCCCGGCGCAGATGGGCGATGTGGGCGGCGCGGATCATGATCTTGGACGGCACACAGCCGACATTGACGCAGGTGCCGCCGATGGTGCCGCGCTCGATCAGCGTGACCTGCGCGCCTTGCTCGACGGCTTTCAGCGCCGCCGCCATCGCGGCTCCACCGCTGCCAATGACCGCTACCTGCACCGGGGGCTCGTTGCCACTGTGCTTTTCGGCGGCGGCCATCCATCCCCGCACCTTGTCGAGCAGTCCGACGCGGTTGTCCGCCAGTGGCGCATCGGCTAGCGTTGCCTTGTAGCCCAGTCCGGCCACGGCGGCAGTCAGCGCGTCCGGCGATGTGCCCGGCACGATGGCGAGTTGCGCTGTGCCCTTCGGATAGGACACCAGCGCCGACTGCACGCCTGGCACTTTTTCCAGCGCTTCCTTGACGTGCGCCGCGCACGAGTCGCAAGTCATGCCGGTGATTTTTAGATGGGTCATGCAACAGATCCTTTATCGTTTGTGGCGCCAGACAATGACGTCCGTTGTGCTGCGGTGCCGTTTTCAGTGACTCACTGCTTGACGCTGGACGGATAGCCCGCGTCTGCGGTTGCCTTGGTCAGCTTCTGCACGCTGGTCTTGGCATCGTCGAAGGTGACGACCGCTTGGCGTGTCTCGAAAGTCACGTCAACTTTGCTGACGCCTTCGACCTTGGAAATCGCCTTCTTGACAGTGATCGGGCAGGCGGAGCAGGTCATGCCCGGTACGGACAGCGTGACGGTCTGGGTGGCGGCCCAGACGGGGGCAACAACGGCGGCGAGGGCGAGGGAGGCAAACAGTTTCTTCATGGTGAACTCCGATCAGTAGAAAAATGGCATGACGTAGGGAAATCCGAGCGCGACCAGAACCAGCGCGGCCACGATCCAGAAAATGAGCTTGTAAGTAGCTCGCACTTGGGGAATCGCGCAGACCTCACCCGGTTTGCAGGCCGCTGCCTGCCGGTAGATGCGCCGCCAGGCGAAGAACAACGCCACCAGCGCCACGCCGATAAAGATGGGGCGATAGGGTTCCAACACCGCCAAGTTGCCGATCCAAGCGCCGCTGAACCCCAAGGCGATCAGAACCAACGGCCCGAGGCAGCAAGCCGAGGCGAGGATGGCGGCAAGCCCTCCAGTGAAGAGCGCGCCGCGCCCGGTTTTTGGTTCAGACATGCGCTTGTCCTTTCGAATTGAAATTGGATAGCGTAACCTTACTTCCGTACTCATGTACGGAGTCAAGCGATATGGAAAACAATTTGGAGAACCTGACCATTGGCGTTTTCGCCAAGGCGGCCGGGGTCAATGTGGAGACCATCCGTTTCTATCAGCGCAAGGGCTTGTTGCTGGAGCCTGACAAGCCCTATGGCAGCATCCGCCGCTATGGCGAGGCGGATGTAACGCGGGTGCGCTTCGTGAAATCAGCCCAGCGGCTGGGCTTCAGCCTGGATGAGATCGCCGAGCTGCTGCGGCTGGAGGATGGCACCCATTGCGAGGAAGCCAGCAGTCTGGCCGAGCACAAGCTCAAGGACGTGCGCGAGAAAATGGCTGACCTGGCGCGCATGGAGGCCGTGCTGTCTGAGTTGGTGTGCGCCTGCCATGCGCGAAGGGGGAACGTTTCCTGCCCGCTGATCGCGTCACTACAGGGTGGAGCAAGCTTGGCAGGTTCGGCTATGCCTTAGCGTGCTTTATTTTCCGTTTTCTGAGACGACCCCTGCCTCGCCGGAAGTGGCGATGCTCGAGAAAAAAAGCCGCCTCGATCTCGGGCGGCTCCAGGGGAGGGCAGGGGGGCGATCACCGCTTGCAATGCACCAGGTCGTCGTTCACCCACGCACTTTCGACCAGGCCGTTTTCGCGCAGCTCGTCGCACGCTTCGCCTACCTGCTCGCGCCACTTCTTCGGCCGGGTGGAATCCGAGCCGCACATCAGCCGGAACGTCTCCAGCTTGAGCGGGTACGGCTCCTTGTGGGTGGCGAAGTAGTCGAACATGCGCCGCGCGGTGGGCGACAGCTTGCGGTACTTCTCCCACACGAATTTCGTGTAGTGGTCGCCGGCGAACAGCACCACGATTTCGGCGTCGATCTCGACCTGGCAGCGCGACGTGCGCTTGCCGCGATCCAGGACGCGGAAGCGCCGGATCAGCGACACCGATTCGAGCCGGCCGATGCGTTGGGATGAGAACTGCATGGCCGACGCCTGGAGCCGCGTCAGGCATTCCTCGGCCCTTGTGTAGTACCGACCGTTGATTGACCAGTCCAAGTCCTGGCAAAGCTCGTAGAACGTGAAGGAAACCGGCTCTCCGAGCGCGGTGCGCTTCGCGTACTCCAGCACCTGGGCGAATACCAGCTCGTCGTCGTCGGCGCGCAGCTCGATCCCGGTGTAGGTGATCTCCACGTCTTTGTTGACGTGGTAGATCGACTGGCCTTGCAGCGCGGCGCGCGGCACCTTCTTGTTGCGGACGGTGAAGATCGCCGACCGCCCGAAGTCGTTGGGCAGTGCCCGCATGTGATCCGGCCAGGGAGCCAGGTCGAACAGCGAGAGCTGCATGTCCTTGATCTGCTGCTTCGTGTGCTTGAGCAAGGCCGTCTGCTTGGCCTCGCTGACCTTCTCGGCCAGCTCACCGCCGGCCGTTCGCTTCTTGGTCGCCATCGCACTACTCCGTTTGTCCTGGGCCAGCGCGCCGATCTGCTCGGCCATCTTGTTCACGGCGGTGCGCGGTTCGGGCGGCAGGCCCATCGTGCGCGCAAGCTCGGCCGATTCCTGCGCCATGCGCTCGGATCGCTCGACGGCGGCACTTGCCGGCGTCGGTAGCTTCGGCGGCAAAGCCGCCTCGTTGTCGCCGGCCGTGGCCGGCAGCTCGAAGAGGGAACCGGCGGGGCGGAAGGCCCCGCCGGCGCTGCCCGAGTCCCTGCGAGCGGCGGCGGTACGGGCGGCAAGGTCGGTGGCGTCGGCTTCGCTAAGCCCGCCCTCGATGAGCTTGCGCCTGTATTCCTGCTCGTTGAACTCGTTCTGCATCTAATCTCCCTCCTAGCATACTGCCCGGCCGTGGCCGGGCCTGGCCTTACTGGCCGCCGCCTGGCGCTTTGGTGTCCAGGTATTCGATTTCCTCGGCGATGAAATCGAAGCCGTATTCGGTCTTGCCGTCCTTCTCGTACTTCGTCGGCTCGATGCGGCCCTGGACGAACACCTTGGAGCCTTTGCCCAGGTACTTGCCCGCGTTCTCGGCCAGGCCGCCGAACGACTTGATGCGGAAGAAGTCCGTCTGCTCCTGCTTCGCACCGGCTGCGTTGCGCCACACGCGATTGACAGCCAGGTCGAAAACGGCGCGGGCGCTGTTTTCGCTATGGCGAACGTCGGTATCGCGGGTAAGATTACCGATAAACTGGAACAGGTTGTGGCTCATTCGTCATGCTCCTTTCGCTAATGGAGTCGTCAGTTTAGCTAAACCTGCGTCCGTGGTCAAGAACTTTAGCGGCTAAAATTTTCTGCCGCCCGCACCGAGAAGGCATACGGGCCTTGTACAACTACATCTTCTTCACGAACGTGCTCCGGCTGCTCGATGAGCGGCACATGACGAAAAAGGAGCTATCGGACAGGTCGGGGGTTTCGATCTCCTTCCTGTCCGATCTCACTACTGGCAAAGCCAACCCCTCCCTAAAGGTGATGGAGGACATTGCGCAGGCCCTTGAAACTCCCCTGCCGCTCCTGCTTGAATCGACCGACCTGGACAAAGAAGCCCTTGACACCCTGGCCGGCGGCAAGGCACCCCGAAGCCTGCCGCCAGGCTTCGAGCGCGTGGCGGCCGTGCTGCCAGAACACCAGGCGTTCATCGTCAAGAAGTGGGGCGAAGCGACAAGGAAGAAACTTAGAGGGAGTTGACGCCAGGATGTGAGAAGGGAAGGGAAGCGGCGCGGAACTGAGCCACAAGAGCCAGCCAAGTTTTAGCCGCTAAAGCCCGCCGGGGTGGCTCAACCCCCGGACAACCCATAACGCAAACGCCACGGGTTCGGCGCGAGGGCGCACGGAGCATGCGCCGCGTTGTCGCCTCTTTCGCCCCTGCAATCCGCGATGCAACGTCGCGGCCGAAGTCACCCTTGTGCGCTTCGGTGTTGCGGTCGAAATTAGTTCGGTATATCGTATGAACCTGTGTAGAATGCGCGAAACGCAACGGCATACAGGGCATACGGAATGACCGACCAGAAACCAGAACACAACAGCATCAAGGAACGGGCGAAGAAGAAGCTCGAACGCGACATGGGGCCGGAGCTGCTGGCCGCCCTCAACGATCCCAAGACCGTTGAAATCATGCTCAACGCGGACGGCAAGCTCTGGCTCGAACGCCTGGGCGAGCCGATGAAGTGCATCGGCACGCTGCGCGTCGCGCAGGCGCAAGCCATCATCGAAACCATCGCGGGCTACCACGGCAAGGAAGTCACGCGCTCCAAGCCGATCCTGGAAGGCGAGCTGCCCCTTGATGGCAGTCGCTTCGCCGGCCAGCTCCCGCCGGTTGTGCCCGCACCCACCTTCGCCATTCGGAAGAAGGCCGTCGCCATCTTCACGCTCGATCAGTACGTCGAACGCGGAATCATGACCGCGCCGCAGCGCGAGGCATTGATTGCAGCGGTGCGCGCGCACCGGAACATCCTTGTGATCGGCGGCACCGGCTCGGGCAAGACCACGCTGGTGAACGCGATCATCAACGAGATGGTGATTCAAGACCCGACCGAGCGGGTTTTCATCATCGAGGACACCGGCGAAATCCAGTGCGCCGCCGAGAACTACGTCCAGTACCACACCAGCATCGACGTGAACATGACGGCGCTGCTGAAAACCACCCTCCGCATGCGCCCCGACCGAATCCTGGTCGGCGAGGTGCGCGGCCCCGAAGCCCTTGATCTGTTGATGGCCTGGAACACCGGGCACGAAGGAGGTGCTGCAACCCTGCACGCAAACAACGCCAAAGCTGGATTGGATCGGCTCGCCATGCTCATCAGCATGCACCCCGATTCCCCGAAACCCATTGAACCGCTTATCGGCGAGGCGGTTCACGTGGTTGTTCATATCGCCCGCGTCGAAGGCTCGCGGCGCATCCAGGAAATCTTGGAGGTTTCCGGGTTCGCCAACGGCCAGTACATCACCAAAACCCTCTGACTAGGAGTTACGACCAATGCAAGCAACCTTCCCGGCATTCCGCCTCAACCGCAACGCCCTGTTCTACATGGGCCTCTTCGCCCTCCTGGCGTTCTTCCTGCTGGCCCCCCAGCACGCATTCGCCTCCGAGGGCACCGGCGGCTCTCTGCCGTATGAGAGCTGGCTGACCAACCTCCGCAACTCCGTCACCGGCCCGGTGGCCTTCGCGCTGTCGATCATCGGCATCGTGGTCGCCGGCGGCATCCTGATCTTCGGCGGCGAACTCAACGGCTTCTTCCGCACGTTGATCTTCATCGTCCTGGTCATGGCCCTGCTGGTCGGCGCGCAGAACATGATGAGCACGTTCTTCGGCCGTGGCGCGGAAATCGCCGCCCTGACCGATGGCGCGCTGCACCAGGTCAAGGTCGCCGCGCTGGACGTGGCCGGCTTCCCCGGCGAAGCCGTCATGCGCTGGGCCGAGCGCGGCCACATCGCGGGGTAAGTCATGGCTCTGCGCGCGATCCCCATCCGTAGGGCCGGCAACCGAGAAAACCTGTTCATGGGCGGGGATCGTGAGCTGGTGATGTTCTCGGGCCTGCTGGCCGGCGCGCTGATTTTCAGCGCCCAAGAAGTGAGGGCAACGGTGTTCGGCATCGCCTTGTGGTTCGGCGCGCTCTTCGCGCTGCGCCTCATGGCGAAGGCCGATCCGAAGCTGCGACACGTGTACCTGCGGCACCGCCGGTACAAGCCGTACTACCCGGCTCGCAGCACGCCCTTCCGTGACAACACGCCGAGTCAAGGGAAGCAATACAAATGATCGAAGCAATCGCAATTGCCATTGCTGTGCTCGGTGCGGTTCTGTTGCTCATCCTCTTTGCCCGCATCCGGGCTGTCGATGCCGAGCTGAAGCTCAAGAAGCATCGCGCCAAGGATGCCGGCCTGGCCGATCTGCTCAATTACGCCGCCGTGGTCGATGACGGCGTGATCGTGGGCAAGAACGGCTCCTTTATGGCCGCCTGGCTGTACAAGGGTGATGACAACGCCAGCAGCACCGAGGAACAGCGGGAAATGGTGTCGTTCCGCATCAACCAGGCCCTGGCGGGCCTGGGGAACGGCTGGATGGTGCATGTCGATGCTGTGCGTCGGCCTGCGCCGAACTACTCGGAGCGGGGCGTGTCATCGTTCCCCGACTCCGTTTCCTTCGCCATTGACGAGGAACGCCGGCGCTTGTTCGAGGGCCTGGGCGCGATGTTCGAGGGCTACTTTGTCCTGACCGTCACGTGGTTCCCGCCAGTGCTGGCCCAGCGCAAGTTTGTCGAACTCATGTTCGATGACGATGCGGTGGCTCCCGACCATACGGCGCGCACTACGGGCCTGATTGCGCAGTTCAAGCGCGAGATCACCAGCCTGGAATCGCGCCTGTCCTCGGCGGTCAAGATGACGCGCCTGCGCGGCCAAAAAGTCGTGTCGGAAGAGGGCAGGGAAGTCACGCACGATGACTTCCTGAGCTGGTTGCAGTTCTGCGTGACGGGCCTCCATCACCCGGTCATGCTGCCCAGCAATCCGATGTACCTCGATGCGGTAATCGGCGGGCAAGAGCTGTGGGGCGGCGTCGTGCCCAAGATCGGGCGCAAGTTCATCCAGGTGGTCGCCATCGAAGGCTTCCCCTTGGAGTCAACGCCTGGGGTGCTCTCGGCCCTGGCCGAGCTGCCCAGCGAATACCGCTGGTCGAGCCGCTTCATCTTCATGGATCAGCACGAGTCCTTGAAGCACCTGGACAAGTTCCGCAAGAAGTGGAAGCAGAAGATTCGCGGCTTCTTCGATCAGGTGTTCAACACGAATACCGGCTCGATCAACCAGGACGCGGCCGCGATGGTCGGCGACGCCGAGGCGGCCATCGCCGAGGTCAACAGCGGCTTGGTGGCGGCCGGCTACTACACCAGCGTAGTCGTGCTGATGGACGAGGATCGGGAGCGCCTGGCGGCCTCCGCGCTCCTGGTCGAGAAGGCCGTCAACCGCCTGGCCTTCGCGGCCCGTATCGAGACGATCAACACGCTCGATGCGTACCTGGGCAGCTTGCCCGGCCACGGCGTCGAGAACGTGCGCCGGCCGCTCATCAACACGATGAACCTGGCCGACCTGCTGCCGACAAGCTCGATCTGGACGGGCAGCGCCACGGCTCCGTGCCCGATGTACCCGCCGCTGTCGCCGGCGCTCATGCACTGCGTGACGGTGGGCGCTACGCCGTTCCGCCTGAACCTGCACGTGCGCGACCTGGGCCACACCTTCATGTTCGGCCCGACCGGCGCAGGCAAATCGACGCACCTGGGCATCATCGCCGCGCAGCTCCGTCGCTACGCCGGCATGTCGATCTACGCCTTCGACAAGGGCATGTCGATGTACCCACTCGCGGCCGGCATCCGCGCGGCCACGAAGGGCAAGAGCGGCCTGCATTTCACGGTGGCCGCCGACGATGACCGCCTGGCGTTCTGCCCGCTCCAGTTCCTCGAAACGAAGGGGGATAGGGCCTGGGCGATGGAGTGGATCGACACCATCCTGGCGTTGAACGGCGTCAACACCACGCCGGCGCAGCGCAACGAGATCGGCAACGCGATCATGAGCATGCACGCCAGCGGCGCGCGCACGCTCTCCGAGTTCTCGGTGACGATTCAGGACGAGGCGATCCGCGAGGCCATCAAGCAGTACACGGTGGACGGCTCGATGGGCCACCTGCTCGACGCCGAAGAGGACGGCCTGTCGCTGTCCGACTTCACGGTGTTCGAGATCGAAGAGCTGATGAACCTGGGCGAGAAGTTCGCGCTGCCGGTGCTGCTCTACCTGTTCCGCCGCATCGAGCGCGCACTGAAAGGCCAGCCCTCCGTCATCATCCTGGACGAAGCCTGGTTGATGCTGGGCCACCCCGCGTTCCGCGCCAAGATCAGGGAATGGCTCAAGGTGCTGCGCAAGGCCAACTGCCTTGTGCTGATGGCGACGCAAAGCCTCTCCGACGCGGCCAACTCGGGCATCTTGGACGTGATCGTGGAATCGACCGCGACCAAGATTTTCCTGCCTAACGTCTACGCCAGGGATGAGGACACATCGGCGCTCTATCGCCGTATGGGCCTCAACGCGCGTCAGATCGAAATCCTGGCGACTGCCATTCCGAAGCGTCAGTACTACTACGTCTCGGAGAACGGCCGCCGTCTCTATGACCTTGCCCTGGGGCCGATGGCCCTGGCCTTCGTCGGTGCGTCCGACAAGGAATCGGTCGCCACCATCAAGAGCCTCGAAGCCAAGTTCGGCCACGAATGGGTGCATGAGTGGCTGGCCGGCCGTGGGCTGAATCTCAACGACTACCTGGAGGCCGCATGAGCATCGCCGACACCCTCAAGGGCTTGATCTTCAAGAAGCCCGCCAACTCCGCCGAGCCGCGCGATCCGCGCCGCTCGAAGGAACCGCTCGCCGGCGGCCGCCGTGCGGGCGAGGCCGAGAACCCCTACCTGGCCGCGCGCCGCACCTGGAACGATCACGTGGGCAGCGTCGTCTCGCAGCGCCAAACCTGGCAGGTGATAGGCATCCTGTCGCTGTTGATCGCGCTGGCCGGCGTGGGTGGCGTGATCCACATCGGCAGCCAGTCGAAGTTCATCCCCTACGTGGTCGAGGTGGACAAGCTGGGCCAGACGGTGGCCGCCGGCCCGGTGCAGGCCGCAGGGAAGGCCGATCCGCGTGTCATCCACGCCGCCGTTGCGGACTGGATGAGCTGCGCGCGCATGGTGTCGCCTGACGTGGCCTTGCAGCGCAAGTGCGTGTTCAAGGCGTACTCGATGCTCGCCCCCAACGATCCGGCGACGCCAAAGATGAACGAGTGGTTGAACGGCACGCCCGATTCCAGCCCGTTCAAGCGCGCCGAGAAGGAAATGGTCAGCGTCGAGATCAAGACCGTCATCCCGCAAACGCCCGACACCTGGCAAGTCGAGTGGGTGGAAACCACGCGCGACCGCCAAGGCACGCTGAAAGGTCAGCCCGTCACCTGGCGCGCGCTCGTGACTACCTACATCGCCGAGGTCACGCCCAACACCACCGATGAGCAACTGCGGAACAACCCGTTGAGCATCTACGTGCGTGATTACTCCTGGTCCCGCATCCAATGAATTCGAGGTCATCCACCATGAAGAAAACCCTCTCCGCTTTGATCGTGGGCGCTGCTGTGGCGGTGCCCTCCCTGGCTCTGGCCGCCCCTGGCGACGACATTGCCGACAAGTATTTCAACAAGACCAACCCGACGCTGACCGCTCAAGAGCGCGCGGCGCTCGCCATCGCCAAACGGTGGGAAGCGGGGTCGGCGACCGGCATCAAGCCGGTGGCCGGCTCGGGCGGTGCCATCAAGTTCGTGTACGGCGCGCAGCAGCCGAGCATCGTTTGCGCGGTGCTCCAGGTGTGCGACGTGGCCTTGCAGCCCGGCGAACAAGTGAACTCGATCAACCTGGGCGACACGGCCAGGTGGACGGTGGAACCGGCCATCACCGGCAGCGGCGCGACCGAGGTTCAGCACCTCATCATCAAGCCGATGGACGTGGGCCTCGAAACCAGCCTGGTTGTGACCACGAACCGCCGCAGCTACCACTTCCGCCTGCGCTCGCATCGCACCGAGTACATGCCGCAAGTCTCGTTCACGTACCCCGAGGAAGCGCAAGCCAAGTGGGACGCGATCCAGCGCCGCGAGAAGCAGGAACGCACCGACAACACCCTGCCGGCGACGGGCGAGTACCTGGGCGATCTCTCGTTCGACTATGAGCTGTCCGGGTCGGCGAGCTGGAAGCCTGTGCGCGTCTACAACGATGGCCGCAAGACCATCATCGAAATGCCCGGCACGATGCAGCAGACCGAAGCGCCGACGCTCCTGGTCGTGCGCAAAGAGGGCGGCTTGTTCACCGACGACGAAACGGTGCTGGTCAATTACCGCGTGCAGGGCAATCGCTACATCGTGGACACGGTGTTTGACCGCGCGATCCTGATTGCCGGTGTTGGCAGTAGCCAAGACCGCGTGACCATCAGCCGGAGGAAGTGACCATGCGCAAGATCGTCTCTCTCGCGCTGCTCGCCCTCGCCCTGGGCCTCGGCGGCTGCGCAACCACCAGCCAGTACGGCAACTTCGTCCAGTCGGCCGCGCTCGATCAGCAGAAGCTCGCCACCGACGCGGTGCAGCAGCTCGCCACGCTGTACGCGCCGGCGCGCACGCGCCTGGAGCTGCAACAGCCGACGCCCGATCCGTTCGGCCAGGCGCTCGTCAAGTCGCTGCGCGACAAGGGCTATGCCCTCCTGGAGTACGCCCCGGCCGGCGCTTCCACGCAGGCCCCGGCCTCGGCGGCATCGCAGGCGAGCGCACCGGCCACCACGGCCGCGTCGGGCGGCCTGCCGTTGCGCTACGTGCTCGACCAGGCTGGCGACTCGAACCTGTACCGCCTGACCTTGATGGTCGGCAATCAATCCATCACCCGCCCTTACCTGGCGCAAAACGGCACGTTCGCGCCGGCCGGGTACTGGGTGCGCAAGGAGTGACGCCATGACAGAAAACGCCGATCAGATGGCACCTGACGCTTCGCCTGGCGAAGTGTCCAAGAAGGCGGGCGTCCGTCGCGTCAACAACATGCCCATGTACATCCTCGGCGGCGTCCTGCTGTCGTTCGTGCTGGTCATGGCCCTGGTCGCGGCGGATCGCGCGGCCAAGCAGAACGCGCCGGCGGACGGCCCCAAGGAGAAGGCCGGCAACACGTCGATGTTCGCCAAGGAGATCGCAGGCGACAAGACCGGCGGCTTGATCGAGCCGGCAAGCCCGCTCAAGGTGCCCGACATGCCGACCGGCCCGGCGTCGGCTCCGCTGGAGATCGCGCGGCCGTCCAACCCGGACGCGCCGCCGGCCCCGCCGGCCAACCCCGGCAACCCGGGCCAGCCGGTGAACGACGACGAGGCCCAGCGCATCCGCATGGCGAAGATGCAGATGTTCGGCGAAGCCGTGAAGGCCAAGACCACCGTGCGCGTGGATGCCCCGCGTAGCAACGGCTCCGCGCCGGGTGGCCCGAGCACCTACACCGGCACGCCGCAGACGCGCGATGAAATGCTGAACCGCATCGCAGCGGTGCAGCAGCAAATCGACGCGCAGCGCAGCAACGATCCGACCGCCGCCTATCAAGCACGCCTGGCGCAGATTCGCGGCATGGGCGTCGGTGGTGGCGGCGCGGCTCCGGCCGCCGGCGGCATGGGCGCGGGCGGTGCGCCGCAGCTCCTGCAAACCTCGACCAGCGGCGGCGGGCGCAACAGCATGGCGCAGTTCGGCCAAGGTGGGCAGGGCGACCGCTGGAAGCTGGATTCGCAGCCGGAAGCGCCGCGCACACCGTTCGAGCTGCGCGCGGGCTTCGTCGTGCCGGCCACGCTCATTTCGGGCATCAACTCCGATCTGCCGGGCCAAATCATGGCCCAGGTCGCGCAGGACGTGTACGACACACCGACCGGCAAGCACCTGTTGATCCCGCAGGGATCGCGCCTCGTCGGCTCGTATTCGAGCGACGTGGCCTACGGCCAAGCGCGCGTGCTGGTTGCGTGGCAACGCATCGTGTTCCCCGATGGCAAGGCGATGGACATTGGCGCGATGCCAGGCGCGGACAGCGCGGGATACGCGGGCTTCCACGACCAGGTGAACAACCACTATGTGCGCCTGTTCGGCTCGGCCTTCCTCATGTCCGGCGTGACAGCAGGCATCACCTACAGCCAACGCCAGAACCAGGCCACAAACACCTATGGCGCACCGAGCGCCAGCAGTGCCCTAAGCGAAGCCCTCGGCCAGCAGCTCGGCCAGGTTACGGCGCAACTCATCGCCAAGAACCTGAGCATTTCGCCGACGCTGGAAATTCGGCCGGGGTATCGCTTCAACGTCGTGGTCACGAAGGACATGACGTTTTCCAAGCCGTACCGTTCCTTCGATTACTAACGCCATAGGAGAAAAGCACCATGAAGCCGAAGTTTTTAGCCGCTAAATTGGCCCTCGTCATTGCTGTTTCGAGCACGCTGGCGGTCACACCTGTGCAGGCTGGCATCCCCGTCATCGACGGCACCAACCTGTCGCAGAACATCATGACGGCCATCGAATCGGTGGCCCAGACGCTCAAGCAAATTGAGCAGTACAGCACCCAGCTCCAGCAGTATCAAAACCAACTCCAGAACACGATGGCCCCGGCCGCGTATATCTGGGATCAGGCGCAATCGACCATCAACGGGTTGATGAACGCGGTCAACACGCTGGATTACTACAAGACCCAACTCGGCAGCCTGGACAGCTACATCGGCAAGTTCCAGGACGTGAACTACTACAAGAACTCGCCGTGCTTTACGGCGGCAGGGTGCTCCGACGCGGAACGCGCAGCACTTCGGAATGTGGCCCAGCTCGCGAGCGAGTCGCAGAAGAAGGCCAACGATGCCTTGTTCAAGGGCCTCGATAGGCAGCAAACGAATCTCACGGCCGATGCAGCGACGTTGCAGCGTCTTCAATCGGCAGCGCAGGGCGCGCAGGGCCAAATGCAGGCCATCGGCTACGCCAACCAGCTCGCCAGCCAGCAGGCCAACCAGCTCTTGCAGATTCGTGGCCTGCTGATCGCGCAGCAGAACGCGATGGCAACCAAGATGCAGGCCGACGCCGACAAGGAAGCCCAGCAGGCGGCAGCGGCCGCACAACTGCGCCAGGGCAGCTACCGGGCCAGCCCGGCGCGCACCTGGTAAGGGGGATTCATGAAAGCAATCAAGGCTCTGTCCTTGGCCTCGGCCGCCCTCGTGGCGGCCTTGGTCGCCGGCTGCGACAACAAGCCGGCCACGGCCCCCATGCCGGAAGTGAACGACGAGAACTGCAAGCCCGAGAACATCGCCAAGATCGAGGACAAGGGCGTCCAGCAGGCTTTTTCGTCGCTGTGCTTGCGTCGTGGTGGGGATTTCAAGCCCAGCCCGAAACGCGAATGGTGAGGTGCTGACGATGAGAATGCCAGCCAATCTAAAAACCCTCGCCCTGCCGCTGTTCGTCTGGCTGGCGTTCTTCGCGGTCGATGCCCACGCGGCCATCGACAACGCCGGCGTGTTCGATAGCGTGCTGGATCGCTACCAGGCCGCCGCGAGCGGCTGGGCCGGTGTCATCACCACGGCCGCAACCTGGCTCTTCTGGACGCTGGTTGTGATCTCGATGGTCTGGACGTTCGGCATGATGGCCTTGCGCAAGGCCGACATTGGCGAGTTCTTCGCGGAGTTCGTCCGCTTCACGATCTTTACCGGCTTCTTCTGGTGGGCGCTAACCAACGGCCCTAACTTCGCCTCGTCCATCTATGCGTCGTTGCGGCAGCTCGCCGGCAACGCGACGGGCCTGGGCAATGCTCTGTCGCCCTCGGGCATCGTGGACGTGGGCTTTGCGATCTTCGACAAGGTGATGGATCAGTCCTCGGTGTGGTCGCCGGTGGACAGCATGGCCGGCATCCTCATGGCCGTGGCGATCCTGGTCATCCTGGCCCTGGTCGGTGTGAATATGCTTCTGCTGCTCGCGTCGGGCTGGGTGCTCGCCTACGGCGGCGTGTTCTTCCTCGGCTTCGGTGGTTCGCGCTGGACTTCCGACATGGCGATCAACTACTACAAGGTCGTCCTGGGCGTGGCCGCGCAGCTCTTCGCAATGGTGCTCCTGGTGGGCATCGGCAAGACCTTCCTCGATGACTACTACTCGCGCATGAGCGCCGGCATCAGCCTCAAGGAAATGGGCGTGATGCTGATCGTCGTCATCATCCTCTTGGCGTTGGTCAACAAGATTCCGCCGCTCATCGCCGGGATCATCACCGGCGCGAGCGTGGGCGGTGCCGGCATCGGCCAGTTCGGTGCAGGTGCTGCGTTGGGTGCCGCAGGCATGGCAGCAGCAGCGGCCGCGACCGGCGGCGCCGCTCTGGCCGCCGGCGCAGCCTCGGCCGCCGGTGGTGCCTCTGCCGTCATGGCCGCCTTCTCGAAGGCCAATGAGAACGTGTCGGCAGGCACGGACGTTATGTCGGCCTTCTCGGGCGGCGGCAGCTCGGGCGGCGGTGCGGGCGGCGGCGGCGACGCCGGCACCGGCAGCACGCCCTTCGCTCAGGCTGCGGGCTTTAGCGGCAGCTCCGGCGGTGGCTCTTCGTCGGGTGGCGGCAGCCCCTCGACCGGCAGCAGCTCGGGCAGCTCGAAGGGCGGCGATAAGGGCGGCGGCAAAGCCGACGCCGGCGGCCAGGGCAGCAGCTCGACGGCCAGCACCGGCAGCAGTGCCGACAAGGCCGCCAAGAACGAACCCAAGCCCGCCGGCGGGGCAGGGCAAGGGCAGCAGGCCGCACCGGGCAGCACCGGCCCCGGCTTGCTCGCATCGGCCGCATCGGCCCTCGGCACGGCCGGCCGCATCGCCGCCGACGCCGGCGCGAACTTGGCGAAGGGAACCGCCGATGTTGCCAAGGCCAAAGCCGCGAGCCTGCGCGAAGCCGCAGCCGAGCGGATCGCCGACACCACTGGCGGAAAGATCGCCGCCGCGATCAAGGCGCAAGGAAGCGGCACGGCCGAGAACATCGACGTGCCCGACCAGCAGCCCGCGCCGAGCTTCGGCGACAACAGCCTGGCAGGCGGCCCTGCCGATGCCGATCCCGAGTCCGAAGTAGCTGCGTTCGCCAACCGCGAGCAAGGCCGCGACGGCACAACTGCGTAACCAAGGAGAGTCCAACCATGAAGAAGAAACTGTTTGCCCTGGCCGCCCTCGTGGCAGCCCTCGGATCGACCGCCGGCACGGCCAGCGCGCAAGACGTGCTGACCGGCGACACGCGCCTGGCCTGCGAGGCGATCCTGTGCCTGTCGTCGGGCACGCGCCCGAGCGAATGCACGCCGTCGCTGTCGCGGTACTTCAACATCACGAAGCGCAAGCTGTCGGACACGATCCGCGCCCGCCTGAACTTCCTCCAGCTTTGCCCGGTGGCGAGCCAGACGCCGGAAATGCAGTCGCTCGTGTCGGCGATCTCGCGCGGCGCTGGCCGGTGCGACGCGCAGTCGCTGAACTCGACGTTGGTGATGTGGACGGGCGGCTACGACGATGGGCGCACGTACATCAGCAACCAGTTGCCTGACTACTGCGGGGCCTACACCGGCCACGCCTACACCGACTTCGCCAGCAGCGGCACGCTGCCGCGCTATGTCGGGACGCCAGAGCGGGGCGGGTATTGGGTCGAAGCGCGCGACTATGACCGCGCCTTGGCCGAGTACAACGAACGCATCCGGCGCGAGGACGAAGAGCGCCGCCGTCAGTCCTGGCTGAACTGAGGGAGGGGAGGGCATGCCGTTCTTCGCCGATCTGCCGCCGCAGCTCCAGGAGCGCGTCGTCTGCTCGATCTCGGCCGCCGTCAAGTACGAGGTGCCGGTCAACATCGTGTTGGCCGTCGCCGAGAAAGAGGGCGGCAAGCCGGGCCAGTGGGTGCGCAACTCGAATGGCACGCATGACGTTGGCCCGATGCAGTTCAACACCGCGTACCTGGGCGACCTGGCCCGATACGGCATCACGGCGAACGATGTGGCGGCTGCCGGCTGCTACTCGTTCGACCTGGCCGCCTGGCGGCTGCGGATGCACATCCGCAACGACAAGGGCGACCTCTGGACGAAGGCGGCGAACTACCACTCGCGCACGCCGCAGTACAACGCGGTGTACCGGGCCGACTTGATGCGCAAGGCGTCGAAGTGGGCCGATTGGCTCGAAGCTCGGTTCGTCACGCTTGACGTGACGAAGGCCGGGGCCACGCCCTCGACGCCCAGCCAGCCCGCGACGGTGGCCCAGCGGGCGACGCCGGCGGCCAGGCCGGCACCAGCACCCCAGCAGGCCGCCCCAGCGGCCGCAGCAGCTCGCAGCGTGTCGGTGGCCGGCTACGTGCCCCGCACGGTGTCTTTCAACACTTCACGCGAGGGGTCGGCCGAGTAGGCCGGCTCTTCCGATTTAGCGGCTAAACATGGACAAATTCCACGCCTTCATGATGCGGTACACGCTGGGCGTCGGCCGGTTGCTTCAAGCCTATTGCAAGTGGGCGGAAGGGCAGGCCAAGAACCAGCTCGATTTGCTTCTGCTGGGCCTCGGCCCGATCTTCGCCTTGGGCCTTCTGCTGTGGGCGCTGCCGGCGTGGATCGGCAAGCCCATCGCCTTCGTGCTCTCACTGCCAGCGCTCTACATCATCTTCCTGGTGCTGCGCGCCTACGCGATTCGCGGGGGCCGGCGCTGATGAAGGCCCTGCGGATTCCTGATGGAACCGTCGAAGCGTTGAAGTGGCTCGCACTGGTTCTCATGACCGGCGATCACGTCAACAAGTACCTGTTCAACGCGACGCTGCCGGTGCTGTTCGAGGCCGGCCGCGTGGCGCTCCCCCTTTTCGTGTTCGTCCTGGCCTACAACCTGGCCCGGCCGGGCACGCTCGAACGCGGCGTGTACGGCCGCACCATGTCGCGCCTGGCGATGTTCGGCGCGCTGGCCTCCGTGCCCTTCGTGGCCCTCGGCGGCCTGTACGCCGGTTGGTGGCCGCTCAACGTGATGTTCACGCTGCTGGTCGTCACGGCCACGGCTTACCTGGTCGAACGTGGCGGCAAGCTGCACCTGGCGGCCGCCGGCGTGGTGTTCCTGGTCGGCGGCAGCTCGGTCGAATATTGGTGGCCGGCCGTGGCTTTCGGCCTGGCGGTGTGGTCGTACACGCGCCGGCCGAGCTGGGCCGCCGCGGCGGTCGCGGTGCTGGCCTGCGCGGCCCTGTGGTTCGTCAATCGCAACCTGTGGGCCTTGGCAGCCCTGCCGGTGCTCTTCCTGGCCTCGCGGGTGGATGTGCGCGTGCCGCGCCTGCGCTGGGCCTTCTACGCCTATTACCCGCTGCACCTGGCCTCGCTCTGGTTGATCCGCATCCCCATGAGCAAGGCCGGCTACCTGTTCTTCTGATTGGAGTCCTGCCCCATGCGAAAACCCGTTCTTCTGGCCCTCTCTCTGGCGTTCCTGGTCAGCGCGCAAAGCGCACTGGCCGCCGGCGACGCCGGCAACTTCGGCACGCCGATCAAGTCCGGCGTATCGGTGTCCTTCCCCGACAGCAGCGCGACATTCCAGCCGACGCCAGAGGCCCTGGAGCTGCTGGCCGACGCTAGGAATGCGGCGATCATCTACATCAGCGGGCGCACCAGCACACTACGGCCCAGCGCGGCCGATGAGGCCCTTGCACTACGCCGTGCGCTCTCGGCCAGGTCGTACTTGGTGGCGCGCGGCGTCTCGCCGCTCAAGATCATGGTGAACTTCGCATCGGCCGCCGATTTCGTGGCAGACAACTCGACGGCCGAGGGCCGGCGCGAGAACCAGCGCGTGGACATTGAGGTGGTCTACATCCCCACCTACTGAGCGATCCGGCATCGCCATTCCTGGCGGTGCTGCAGGTCGCTCCAGCAGCTTCGCATCGTCGGCTCTGACGATGCAGGCCCGGCCGGCTTCCCTTGACAGCATCGCCATTTCTGACGATGCTGGCCAAGTCCCGATTTACTCCAGGAAGAAGGCCATGAGATACCCCGGCGGCAAGGGCGGTGCCGGCGTCTACCAGACGATCATCAACAACATCCCGCCTCACGACACGTACATCGAAACGCACCTGGGCGGCGGCAACATCCTGGAGCGCAAGCGGCCCGCTGCCCGCAGCGTCGGCATCGACGTTGATCCCGAGGTGATCGAGGTCTGGCAGCAGCTCGACGTGCCCGGCCTGGAGCTGCACCACGGCGACGCCGTGGCCTGGCTGGAGTCCCACCAGTTCACCGGCTCCGAGTTCGTCTACGCCGATCCGCCCTACGTGATGGACAGCCGGCGCGGCGGCAAGCTATACCGCCACGAATACGACGACGCCGACCACGTGCGGCTGCTCGACGTGCTGGCCGGCTTGCCGTGCGCGGTGATGGTGTCGGGCTACAGCTCAACGATCTATGACAGCTCTCCCTTGGCGTCATGGAGAACCATCGACTTCAACGCGATGACGCGCGGCGGCATCGCTATCGAACGGCTGTGGATGAACTACCCCGAGCCGGCCGAGCTGCACGATCTGCGCTACCTCGGCAGCAACTTCCGCGAGCGCGAGCGCATCAAGCGGAAGAAAGCCCGCTGGCAAGCGAAGCTCGCCAAGCTCGATCCGCTGGAGCGGGCGGCGATCATGGAATGCCTGCGCGAGCTGGAGGCGGCCGAGTAGGTCACGCCTGCGCCTGGTTGTGCAGCGCCCATACGCGCTTGACCTGGCTTTCACTGCACCCGGCCAGCCTGGCCGTCTCTGGAATGCTGTGGCCTGCGCTGCGCAGCGCCACGATGCGTTCATGCACCTTTGTGTTGGCCTTGCGGCCGGTGTAGCGGCCGGCGTCCTTCGCCAGCTCGACGCCCTGCCGCTGCCGCTCGCGGCGATCCTCGTAGTCGTCGCGGGCCATCTGCAACGCCAGCTTCAAAAGCATGTCCTGGATCGACTCCAGCACCACCTTTGCCACGCCCTTCGCCTCGGCGGCCAGGTCGGATAGATCGACCACGCCAGGGACAGCCAGGCGCGCGCCCTGGGCGCGGATCGAGGCCACGAGGCGTTCGGCCTCGGGCAGCGGCAGGCGGCTGATGCGGTCGATCTTCTCCGCAACGACGACTTCACCGGGTTGCAGGTCGCCGATCATGCGCAGCAGCTCGGCGCGATCGGCGCGAGCGCCCGAAGCCTTCTCGCGGTAGATGCCGGCGACGTAGAAGCCGGCGGCCCTGGTGCTCTCCACGATGGCGGCCTGCCTGGTCAAGTCCTGCTCGTCGGTGCTGACGCGCAAGTAGATGCGCGCGACCTTGAAAGCGACGCCGGCGGCCTGGTGCTCGGTCGGCGTCCGCATGATGCGGTCGGCACCTTCGACCAGGCCATCGCCGCCGACGCGCAGCGGTGGCGTCTTGGCGAGCGCCTGGCGCGCTGCGCGTGACTGGCGCGGCATGGCCGCAATCTGTGTTTCCTGGGCGGTGCGCGGCGTGATGATCGCGCTGCGCTTCGCCTTGGTCTTGCCTGGGAAGTAGCCGTTGCGGCTGGTCATGGGTTCCTCCGGTCATTTTGGGTATACGCAAAGTGTCCGGTCATGCTACCCCCGGCCAAAAAGGCCGTCATGCGATTTATCTTGGCCGGGTCGTTATTGGCGGGTCTAAATGGCCGCTCCGTGGATCTCATCGCCAGAAATGGCGATGCGAGATCCAGGGCAGGGCGGCCGCCATCGTCAGACCTGGCGATGGTCGACGCCGGCGCGCATCGTCGGATGTGGCGATGCGAGCTCGAGGTCGGTGGCCACCGCCGGCGACCTGGTGCCATCGTCGGCAATGGCGATGCTGCAGCTCGACGTGCGCGGCCTGGTCGTCTCGGCATCGTCGGATGCGGCGATGCTCGAGCGAGGCGAAAAAAAACCGCCTCGGGGTGTCCGAGGCGGCAAGTCTGCATGCGGTTCAGGGAGGAAGAAACCGCGCCGGCGATCAGGGAGGAAAACCGCGCGGCCTGATGTGCAGCTCGGCCACTTTAGCCGGATTTTTCGACTTATCCGATGCGAGCGGCCCGCCGTGGGCGCTGCTCGATCTGCTGTTGCTTTTTCTCGACGTGCTTCTGCTCCTGGTGCTGCTGCTCGTCGCGCTGCACCTGGCTGATGGCCGCGCCGATCTGCCGCTTCACGCCCTCGATGCCCAGCTCGCTCTTGTGCGCCAAGTCGTTGAAGTCGGTGTGCTGCTTCATCGTGGACAGCGCCGCGATCTGCGCGCCGCTCAACATCGACGCCTTGAGCTTGGCCGCCTCGTCGCCGGCCAGCTCGACCTTGCCGGCGGCGGCGTCGGCAAGGCGCTGCTCGGCGCGCAGGTGGGTCTTGAAGCTGTCGGGCGTGATGGCGGGCAAGTCGCGCGGGTAGGTGTTCTCGGCCGGCGCGAAGATCGGGAAGATCGCCTTGCCGCCCACGGCCTGGGCGGCCGCCTCGGCCTTCTCCCGGCCGGGGTTGTTGCCGTGGGTCATGACCAGGTGCCGGTCGTCGTCGCCGGCGATGATGATCGGCTTGTCCGGGAACTTGGCGTGCAGCGCCTTCGCCACGGCCTCAAGGTTGCCGCTGTCGAAGGCGGCGACCGTGGCGTGGCCCACGGCCTCGGCCACCTGGGCCGCCGTGGCGTAGCCCTCCGAGATCACCAGCGCCGGCGCGGCCGCCAGGGCGTCCATGCCGCCGACCGGGTGGAAGCATCCTTCCTTCTTCGAGTCCTTGGCGAACCGCTTAGTGCCGTCCTCCTGGATGTATTGCATCGTCCATTGCTTGCCCTCTGCGTCGAAGGCCGGGATGTAGGTCTTCTGGCCTTCGCGGTCGGTCATCACGCCGGCCTGCGCCTGGATGCCTTTGGCTTGCAGGTAGGGCGTCGGCTGCTCGATGGGCACGAGGTCGGCCATCTGCCGACCGACGCGCTGCGCGGTGGCCTCCTGGGCCTTGTCCTGCTCGACGGCTCGCTGTGCCAGCTTCTCGGCCGCCTCGGCCTGGAGCTTGGCCTTCTCCTGGTCGCTCAAGGCGTAGCCCTTGCTCTTCCAGGTAATGTCCGTGCCGGTCTTGTTGTTGATGATCCGCCCGGCCGGGTGCCCGTCCAGGTGGCCCACGTAGAAGCCATCGAGCGCGCCCTTCTTGCCGCCCTCGACCGGCACGCGGTGCCGCTTGCCATCCATGATCGGGTGATCGCCCTGGGCGTTGCTGCCGGTGAACAGGCCGGCGCTGCGCATGGCCTCGGCGAACTCTTCCCTTGGCGTCATCGCTGGCCCTTGCTGGGCCTGCACGTTCTCGGGCTTCCAGCGTTCGAGCTTCGCCGCGTCGGCGCGCGGGCCGACATACCAGGACTTCGCGGCCTTGTCCCAAAGCGCGCCGGCGGCCTTGGCCGCGTTGCGCTGCTCGTAGGGCACGGCCAGGTACTGGCGGGCCTGCTGGGCCTGCTGCGCGGGCTTCTGCGCCTCGCCCTGGGCTTCGGGTGCCGGCTGGGCCGAACGCGGCTCTACGGCCGCTGTAGCGGCTCCCTGCGCCCATTTGGCGAAGGGAGCGGCATCGGTGCCCGGCGGCACGTACCAGGACTGTTGCTGCCGATCCCAACGCGCCCCGAGGCTCTTGGCCTCGTCCTTCTCCTTGTACGGCACGTTGATGTACTGCCGTTCGGGCTTCTCGGCCTGCGGCTGCGCCTGCTGCCGCTCGCGTTCCTGGCGCTCCAGCTCGGCCGCGCGGCGCTGCGCGTCGCTGTCGTTGAGCATGGCCGACGCCTCGGCGGTCTTGCGTGCCTCTTTAGCGGCTGAAATGTCCTCTTCGGTCGCGTTGGGGTCGCGCCGTACACGCTCTTCCTGCACGCGGGCCAGCTTGGCGGCGCGCTCGTGCTGGTTGTCGGTGCCCAGCGCATCGACCAGGTGCAGGCGCTCGGTCAGAGCCTCGGCCTGGCCCTCGGTGCGGGTGCCGGCGACGAAGGCAAAGGCGTCCTCGCCGAACTGCGCATCGGCCTTGCGCGCGTAGACCTGGAACGCCTGCGGCTCGATGCCGGCCTGGGCGGCATCGACGGTCTGGCCGTCCTGCTCGGCCACGCCGACGATGCGCAGCTCTCCGCTCCAGTCGGGCGGCAGCTCAACGCCAAGGTGTTGACGGGTCGCGTCGGCGAACGCCTGGCCGTCGATCTCGCCGGCGGCGAGCTGCCGGCGCGCGGCGGCGGCCTGCTCGATGCCCTGCACCGCGTCGGCAGGATGGGCGGCCAGCAGGGCGGCCGCCTGGTCGTTGGTCGGTGGGGTCATGTTCGCCTCCTGGTCTGCGACGGCCGCTTGCTGCTGGGTCAGCGCCGGCAGGGCCATCAACTGGTCGGGCGCGTAGTTGTTCAGCTCGTCCAGGCTGCGAACCTGGTGGGGTTCACCGTCCTGGTCGTGGAACGCAAAGATGCGCTGGCCGTCGCTCCACCTGGCTTCGGCGTCGATGCTCGACACGATCTGTTCGCCGTGCTGCTGGAGCTGCTGCGCGAGGTGGAGCTGTTCGGCCATGTTGGCGAACTCTTGCGCCAAGCCCTTGCGCTCCAGGTAGGCGTTGTCGGTGTCGGTGTGGCTCGGGTCGATGCCGAACACCGGCGACAGCCGGTCATGCGCGACCGCGTAGAACTGCTCGGGATCGGTGCCGGTGATGCTGCCCACGGTTTCGAGGCCACGGCTGCGCAAGGCGTCTTCCAGGGTGTCGCCCTGGAATGCCTGGTAGTGGCTGAAAGACACGTCCGGGTTGTCCAGGACTTCGGCAATGTCCACGGCCAGGGCCTGGGCCACGGCTTCGTCCTGGGCCTGGCTCTGCTGCTGGTCTTGCTCCTGAACCTGCTTCTGCTCGAAGGCCAGCACGTAGTCGTGAATCTTCTCGGCATCGGCGGCCGCGCGGAACACCTCCAGCGGCTCGTCTTGCAGCGCCTTGATCCACGAACCCACATAGGCGGCGTGCTGGCCCGGATCGTGGCCGATGCCCAGCTCGTCGCCGACGATCATGGAAGCGATTTCGGCGCGCAGCTCTTCCTTGGCGTACCCCTCGCTCCCGAACGGGTGCGCCAGGTCGCGGTCAAGGCGCGAAGCGTGGCCCGTCCAGTGGCCCAGCTCGTGCAGCGCGGTCGCGTAGTAGCGGTCGGAGCTGGGGAACTGGCCGCGCTCCGGCAGGGTGATGCTGTCGGTCGAAGGGCGGTAGAACGCCCGATCACCGGCGGCGTGGGTGATCGTCGCGCCCGAGGCTTTCAGGATGTGCTCGGCGCGCTCGACGGCGTTCCAAGTCTGTTCCTTCTTCGGCTGGAGCGGCGGCAGGCCGTCGATCTGCTCGCCGTTGAACACGGTCGCAAAGAACACGCGCGGCCGCTCCAGCATGACGGTTTCCTTGACCGGCTGGCCCTTCGCATCGAGGACGGGCCGGCCGCTGTCGTCCAGCTTGTCTTGCTCTTCGCTGAACTTCCAGTATTGAACCGGCGTGCCTTTCTCGCCCTTGCGAACCTGCGCGCCCACGGCGGCGGCCTGCTTGTAGGTCATCCAGCGCGCATCGCTGCGGCCCTGGGCCATCAGGTGGATGGCGTTGATCCCTTTGTACCGCTTGCCGGTGGTCGGGTTCATCGGCAGGTAGGCGTTGGGTTCGCCCGGCTCCCACGGCTTTTGCCACGGTGCGGTGCCGGCCTTGAGCTGCTCGATCAGCTTTTCGGCCACGACTTCGTGAAACGGCTTCTTCGGCTCCATGTTCTCGTCCCTTCGGAATAGCTCGTTGAACTGAGGGAAGTTCTGCTGTGTCCGGGAACGGTCGCGCAGGCCCTGGGCGACCATGCACACGATGTTGTGCAGGTCGTCGGCCTGCATGGGCCGCACGCGGGCGATGCAGGTTTCCGTGAATGACTGTTGGCCGCGCTGCTGCACCTGGTCGGCGACCTGGTGCTGGCTCGGCTCGATGCCCTCGCAGTGCAGGGCAAACACTTCCTCGGCGCGCACGTCCAGGGACTGGCCGGCATAGCGCCGGTTCACGTCATCCCATAGCGGCTTGAGGGTGGGTTCGTTGCGGGCGGCCGCCAGGCCGTCCAGCAAGGCGCGCTTCTCGCCCGGCGCGAAGGTGTTGGCCCCGTAGTGGCCTAGCACCTCGTGCCGCAGCGTCATCAGTAGGTCGCCGGCGCTCTCGACGTTCTGCAAGGGCACGTCCACGCGGCCACGGTAGGCGCGGCCGGCGTGCAGCGTCTCCTTGGGCACGTAGCCGCCCTTCATGTCGGCCGGCACCTCGGCCGCTCGCGGCCCGTACAGCTCGGCCGCGTCCTCGCGGAACTTGTAGGCCAGCTCCAGCGCGCCGGGGTAGTCGCGGACGAAAGCCCGCGTCACCCCTTGCGCCTCGGCTTTCGTGATCGGCATGGGTCAGCCCTCCGACGCCTTGCGCGCGGCGGCCTGGGCAACCGTCTCGCCGGGCCGCAGGTCGTACAGCTCGCGGGCGTTCGTGGTGGTGATGAACGGCGGGATGTCGGCGCTCGGGCCTTCGTCGTCCAGGAATGCCGGCTCCAGCGCGCCATCGACTTCCACCAGGTCGTCGCCGCTCGCGGCGGCGTCCTGCTCGGACAGCGCGTCCTCCACGAACGCGCCCACGCGCTCGGCTTCGTCGGGGTCGAACTCGACCTGGAAGCCGGGCGTCAGCGCGTCGGCCATCTTCTCGCGCACGGCCTCGCGGCCGGCGGCGTCGTCGTCAACCGGCGGCAGGACGGCCAGCGGCTCGTCGTGGGCGGCGGTGTTGGTGGTGGTTTGCTCGTTCATGGTCGATCTCCTTCGCTGTGGTCATTCGGATGCCGGGCCGTTGCGGCCCTTGCTGTAGTCGGGCCGACCCTTGAGGTCGGGGTAGGTCTGCTTGCATGTGGGGAAGTTGCTGCAACCCCACCAGAATTGCCCCTTCTTCTTGCTCGGCCGGCGCGACAAGCCGCTGCCGCAGGCCATGCACTTGTGAAGGGATGACACCGGCGCGGCTTCCTTGCCGCCGGCGATGGTCACGGCTCCGCTGTTGGCCTTCGCCACCTGGTCGCGGATGAACGTCTCTTGCTTCGTGATGAAGGCGTCCAGGGCGGCCGTGCCCTGCTCGACGCCTTTCAGCATCCGCTCGTAGAGCGCGGTCAGCACCGGGCTTTTCACAACCTCGGGCAGCGCGTCGATGACGCTGCGGCCGAGGGTCGTGCTGATGATCTGCTTGCCTTTGACGGCCAGGAACTCGCGCCGCTTCAACTCGGAAATGATCGACGCACGGGTGGCCGACGTGCCGATGCCGTCGCCCTCGCGCAGCATCTTCTTGTGCTCGGCATCGCTGACGAACTTGTGGATGTTCTCCATCGCGCGGATCAGCGTGCCCTCGGTAAAGCGCGCTGGCGGCTTCGTCTTGGCGTCCTTGCGGGTGGCGTCCGTGCAGGTCACGGCGTCGCCCTGGGCCATCGACGGCAGGGCCTGCGTGCCGCTGTCGTCGTCCTCGTCCTTCTCGCCTTCCTCGTCGGCCTGGCTGTACACGTCACGCCAGCCGTTGCGCGTGACTACCTTGCCGCTCGCGGCGAAGTTCTCGCCCGCGATCTCGACGCCCACGGTGGTCTGCATGTACTCGTGCAGCGGGTAGAACTGCGCCAGGTAGGCGCGCACGATCAGGTCGTAGATGTTGCGCTCGCGCTCGCTGAGGGCGGCCTTGCTGCCCTTCTGCATGGTCGGCACGATGCCGTGGTGCGCGGTGATCTTCGAGTCGTCCCACGTCTTGGACTTGATACGCGGATCGGCACCATCGACCAGGCCGGCCAGTTCGGGGTTGACGTGCTTGATCGCCTCCAGCACGCGCGGCGCGTCGGCGTGCTGCGACTCCGGCAGGTAGGCGCAGTCGGTGCGCGGGTACGAGGTCAGCTTGTGCGTCTCGTAGAGCGCCTGGCAGGTGTTCAGCACGTCCTCGGCGCTGTAGCCGAACTTGGCCGAGGCCAGTGCCGTAATGTCGGACAGGGCGAAGGCCAGCGGCTGGTTCTGCTTCTTGGCCTCCTGTTTGTACGCGGCGATGGTGCCCGGCTGGCCCTTGACGGCGGCCACCAGGGCGTCGGCGACGGCGGTATCGACAAGGCGGCCTTCGCTGTCCAGACCGGCTTGATCCTCCTTCGCCTTCCATGCGGCGGCGAAGCTGCCGCCGGCGTGCTGCACCACCGCCCGGATGGTGTGGTACGGCACGGCCTTGAATGCCTCGATCTCGCGGTCGCGGGCGACCACGAGGGCCAGCGTCGGCGTCTGCACGCGGCCCACGGTCAGCAGGGCGCGCGAGCCGCCGCGCTGCGCGCGCAGCGTGTACGCGCGGCTGAGGTTCATGCCGATCAGCCAGTCGGCGCGCTGCCGCCCGCGTGCAGCGTCGGCCCAGCCTGCATAGGTGGTGTTCTCCTTCAACGCGGCCAGGCCGCGCTTGACGGAAACGGAGTCCTGCGCGCTCACCCAAAAGCGGCGCACCGGCTTGCTGTTGCGGAAGTGCTCCAGCACTTCGTCAACCAGCAACTGGCCTTCGCGGTCGGGGTCGCCGGCGTTGACGATCTCCTTGGCCTCCTTGAGCAGCTTGCCGATCACGGCGAGCTGCTTCTTCGCGTCGTCCTTGGGCTTGAGAATCCAGCTCTCGGGGATGATGGGCAGCTCATCGACGCGCCAGACCTTCTTGCCGGACTGGCCGCGCGGCACGTCATCGGGCGTGTACTCGTCGGGGTCGGCCTGTTCGAGCATGTGCCCGAAGCACCAGGTCACTTTGTCGGTGCCGCACTCGATGAAGCCGTCGCCCTTGCCGGTCGCGCCCAGCTCGCCGGCGATGGCCTTGGCGACGGACGGCTTTTCTGCGATGAAAAGGCGCATGGTGTGTCTCCCTACCAGGTGATGACCGGACGGATCACGGTCTTGATTTGCGAACGATTGATCGGGCCGAAGTAGCGGCCGTCGAAGGATGTGGCGCTCACGTCCGACATAAGCAGCACCTCGGAATTGCCGAGCGTGTAGCTGTTGGACTGATAGCGCGGCAGCGGCCGACCGGCCTTGTCGGCCTTGATCGGCGCGCTGAGGGGCAGCAGCTCGCCGTTGACGCGCACGCCGTCATCGGCGACGGCGACGGCATCGTCTTTAGCGGCTAAAACGCGCTTCATCATGTAGCCGTAGCCGCCCTGGCAGAAGCCGGCCCCGATGTAGCCCCTCTCCTTGGCGTCATCGAACACGCCGAGCTGCGGCGGGCAGAAGAGGACGTAGGCCCCCTTCTCCACCGGCGCGCTGCTCGTCCAGTACAGGCCGACCGGAATGCTCTTGGTGGTGTTCACGCGGGCACCGGCGGCATAGCCGCCGGCGGCCAGCAGCAGGGCGGCCACGCCCGCGATGACGACGCCTGCCGCGATGCGTTTCAGGATGCGGCTCATATCGTGATGCCCTCCCCTTCCGTCTCGGCCTGTGCGACGGCGCGCAGGCGGTCGCTGACCTTGGGCGCAGGGATCGCGGCGCGTGCCGAGAACACTGGGTCTTTGAAGTACAGGGGTTGCTTGCCGTAGATCGCCGGGTAGCCCGCGACGTAGATCACCATGTCGCCGGCTTCTTCGATCTCGCCCTGGGCGTTCTTCTTTGGCCCCGGCATGCGCAGGCATTCGTCGGGCGTCAGCAAGGGCCGCTGCACTTCCTGGTAAGTGCGCGACACCTGGCCCAGCATCGCCGCCGTGCGGCGGCCGCTGGTCGTGATCTGCTCCTTCACCACGGTGGTCTGCCCGGTGAGGCGGGACAGGTGTTCGGCCGTCTCGACGCGGTTGGGCGGGTAGGCGTTCTGCACGTGGCAGTTCGACGTGATGCTTTCGTCGTGGCCGTAGCCCGTCTCGCGGCTCTTGAGCTGGTTAATGTCCTGGCAGATGAGGTAGCACTTGATGCCGTAGCCGGCCACGAAGGCCAGCGACTCTTGCATGATCTCCAGCTTCCCGAGGCTCGGGAACTCGTCCAGCATCATCAAGAGCCGGTGCTTGTAGTGCGCCACCGGCCGGCCGCCCTCGAAGTCCATCTTGTCGGCCAGCAGGCGCACGATCATGTTCACCATGACGCGCACCAGCGGCCGCAGGCGGGCCTTATCGTTGGGCTGGGTGACAATGTAGAGGCTTACCGGGTCGTCCTCGTGCATCAACTGCTTGATGCGGAAGTCCGACCGGCTGACGTTGCGGGCCACCACGGGGTCGCGGTACAGGGCCAGGTACGACTTGGCCGTGGACAGCACCGATCCGGCTTCTTCCTCGGGCCGATCCATCATGTCGCGGGCCGCCGAGCCGATGGCGTGATGGTTCTGGCCGTCTACGTGCCCGTAGGTCGCCATTTCCATCCAAAGCTCGCCAATGTCCCGGTTCGGGTCGGCCAGCATCGCATCGACGGACGGCAGCGTGGCGGTGCCGCCATCGTCCTTGGCCTTGTACAGCGCGTGCAGGATCACGCCGACCAGGAGCGCGAAGGCGGTCTTCTGCCAGTGCGAGTCCAGGCCCTTGCCGTCCGGGTCAACGATCAGCGTGGCAAGGTTCTGCACGTCACCCACCTCGTATTCGGTGCCGAGGCGGATTTCGTCCAGCGGATTCCAGCAGACGCCGCCCGAGGTGCTGGCCGGCTCGAAGCGCAGCACCTTGTTCTTGGCGTGCTTCTGCCGCCAGCCGGCGGTCAAGGCCCACAACTCGCCCTTCAAGTCGGTGATGACGCTGCTCGCGCCCCACGACAGCAGCGTGGGCACCACCAGGCCGACGCCCTTGCCCGAGCGCGTGGGCGCGTAGGTCAGCACGTGCTCGGGGCCGCTGTGCCGCAGGTAGAAGAAATTGCCGTCCTTGTCCTGCCAGCCGCCCACGTACACGCCGGTAGCCGTGGGTGCGGCCTTGCCGGTGACGATCTCCAGGACGTTGCGCTCGCGTGGCAGCAGGCCGGCCGCCTGAATGTCCTTCTTCTCGGCCCAGCGGGCCGAGCCGTGCAGGTACTCGTTCGCCTTCGAGCTGTTGGACGTGACGACCTTCGCCACGGCCACGCCCAGCAGGCCCACGGTCGAAACCAGCATCCCCATGCTGCCGGCCTTCATGATCTCGTCCGGGTACTGGCTGTACCACTTGTACGTCCAGTGCAGGATCGACCAGGGCGCGTACACGTGGCCCACGTTGGGGCCGAGGGTCGCGTGATAGGCGAACGTGTGGGCGAAGAACTGCGTCGCGGCCTGGAGGCCGCCGACCATCGAGGCCGCGCCCAGCACCGGCAGCAGCTTGCTCGGCTTCGGTTTGGCGGTTCGGACTTGCGGCCCTACCGCGTTGTTCATCTTGATCTTCATCTACTCCTTCCTTTCGACGTTTTGATGGAGCCTTTCGCGGTGATCGAGACGGCATCGCCGACCGCGATGCGCGTCAAGCGCCGGGCCGTGGCCTGGTCGATGGGCATAACCATGACCTCATCACCTCGTTTCAAGAGGGCCAGCGCCTGGCCCTCGATAGTCCTGGTGCCCTGGAACGTGAGCGCACCATCACCGGCAGTATATCGGGAATGCTTCGGTATATCGAAACCTTTTAGGCGCTTTGCCTCGCGTTCGGCGATGTACTTGTCGGCGGCGGCGACGCCCGGCGGCGTCTGGCCTACTCCTGTTCCTGGCCGAGAAATTCCCCGTCGCAGTGCGTGATCTGGTTGGGTTCCTTGCTGCTCCACGTGACGAGGAACATCACGCGGCAATAGCACTTCACTTCCGCCGGCGATGCGAACCACACCGAGTTCGGACAGTGCTCGCAAACGGTGCTGGCTTTGGGGCGGCGGTTTTCTTCCAAGGCGTCCAACGTCGGGCTTCCGGTGGACGGTGGCGGCGTGAAGGCCGGCGTCGGCGCGGTCGCCTCGGCCGGCGGCTGGCCGGCCGTCGCCTGCTCGGGCGACGGCTGCGGCTCCGGTAGCGTGCTGGTCGGCAGCGGGCCGCTGTCCAGGGCCGCCAGCGCCGCGTCCAGTTCGTCCTCGATGCTCTGGTCTTTCGGTTCGCTCATGGGTGTTCTCCTTGTTCAAAAGCGCCTGCCGCCGGCTCTCAAGAGCCGGATCGGTGAAGGTGATGGGTAGCTGGGAATCGACGGCGGCGCGGATCATCTGCGCCTTGAACTCCACCGTGCCGTTGACGGTGATGCGGTTGCCGTAGCGTTGCATCGCCAGGCGCAGGGCTTCTTGCAGCCCTTCGCGCGTGGCCTCGCGGGAGACTTGCAGGCGGTCACCGTCATCGCGCACGGCGCTCATGCCGGCGCGGAAGATGATCGTCCCCTTCTTCGTGATGTTGTCCACCGCCGGCGCGTGGCCGGGCTTCGCCTGGCCCTCGCCCCGGATGGTGTTGCCCTTGAGGCCCTGGGCCGCCTCGCGGGCGCGCAGGGCGGCCAGGGCGTCGGCGCCGCCGTGCTGCGCCTCCTTCTTGAGCCAGTCGGCCCACGTGCGCCGGCTGTGCTCGGCGTAGAGGGCCGTGCGCTCCTGCTGGAACTGCTTGTTGATCGCCTGGAGTTCGCTGCGCAGGGCCTTGCTCGCCTGGGCGTACAGCAGCTTCTTGTTCGCGCGGCCCTCGCCGACCACCTTAATCGTGGCGCGGCGCAGGCGGTTCGACCTCTTGGCCGCCTCGATCAGCCGATCCTTGCGATGCCGGGCGCGCTCCAGGGCCTGGGCGCGCGCCGTGGTCAAGCTCTGCTGCTCGGCCTTGTACTTCGCGTACAGCTCCACGGTGTTGACGCGAAGGCGGATGGGGTCTTTGCGGTACTGCCGCTTCGCGGTGGTTTGCGCCTGCCGTTCGGGCGAAGCCTCGAACGGGCCAAGCCGCGCCTCCAGGCTCGGCTTGGAAAGGTCGCGGGCTACTGTGCTCGCCTTCACCATCGTTCCGTCGCCGGCCTCGAACACGAGGCCATTGGCGCGGACGCGCAGCTCCATTCCGTTGTCCCGCATGACCTGGTGCAGTTCCTGCCAGGACTGCGCGCCCTTGATCTCGTCCAGGCACTCGCGCTTGATCCAGCCGACCAGGCTTTCAACGCCGGCATGCCGCTCCATGTCGGCGGCCCGGCCCTCCGCGCCGCGCTTGCGCGGCTCGTGGTTGTCGCGCTCCAGGCCGTAGTCGCGCTCCAGGGCCGTGCAGAGTTCCGCCAGCGCCCGGTGCGGGTAGTACGGCTCGTGCATCGTGTGCCGCGTCGGGTGAATCTTGTTGATGGCGATGTGGATGTGCAGGTTGTCGGTGTCGTTGTGGACGGCACTGATTCGCTGATGCTCGCCATAACCCAGCCCGACGCAGATGCGTTCCTCAATCGCGCGCAAGGTGTCGGCGCTGGGCTGCTCGCCGGCCCGGAAGCTGACGATCAGGTGGTAGGTCTTGTCGCCCTTCGCGCGGGTGTTCGTGTGCTGGGTCGCCAGCACCTCCGTGATGGCGTCCTGGATGGAACCGGCTTCGCAGTTCGTCGCCTGCACGTGGCCCAGCCGGTGGTCTTTGCTTTGGGCGTCGGTGATGTAGTTCGCCAGGCCCGCGAAGTCGCTCTTGCCAAGCGAGCGCATCGGCACGTGCTTGGCGATCATGGCCGCCCCTCCGGCTTTTTAGCCGCTAAAGAAGTCAAGGCTCGGCCCTCGGCTGAACCACGGCCTTCATGATCCGGCTCATTTCGTCCTGGGTGGCCTCGATCCGGCCCAGCAGGGCCAGGATGGTCGCCTCGCCGAACTGGAGCGTTCGCACGTCATCGGTCAGCCAGAGCTTGAGCAGGCCGCCAAGGCGGCCAAGGTCGCCGTTGACGCGCACCAGCTCGCGCACGTGCTGGTAGTCCATGACGCCCTTGATCTGGTAGCCCTGGCCCACGTCGCGCAGATAGCGCGCCACGCTGACGCCCGCCCTCTTGGCGTTCGCCTCGATCTCGTCTTTCTCTTCGGGGAACACCGGCACCCGCAGGTGCTGCCGCCGCCGGCGGCCGTGTTCCTTTTCGTCGTTCTCCATGCCTCGCCTCGTCTCTCATGCCGGCGGTAGCCGGCTGCCTCGCAGAGCAGGATGACCCGTTGAGCGCCCCCGGCGCGAATAAGGGACAGTGAAGATAGATAACCGGCTCGCCGGTTAGCTAACTTCACACATCCTGCCCGCCTTACGGCGTTAATAACACCAAGGAAAGTCTACACCAGCCATTACGATTTATCCGCAACTATCGCGCTATCAGGCCGCAAAAGCAGCAACGGATATAGCGAAAACCGCCACAATGGCCCATAATGCCGCTATCGAAGCGTGCCAATGCACGCCGATAGCGGACTTTTTGCGTTTCCGTAGCGCCGCTTAGTAGCGTTACATTTGCGATGAGAGGATTAGATGGACGAACACGATGCCAAAGACCTACCCCGAAGAGCTGGCTGAATGGGTGAAGGGACGGGAAGCCAAGAAGCCGCGCCAGGACAAGCACGTGGTCGCGTTCCTGGCCGTCAAGAGCGACGTTCAAGCGGCGCTCGATGCGGGCTATGCGATGAAAACGATCTGGGAGCACATGAAGGAAACCGGCCGGCTGCGCTGTCGGTACGAAACCTTCACCCAGCACGTGAAGCGGTACATCAAGGCCGCGCCGGTAGCTTCCCCGCCGCCTCCCGCCACTCCCCCGGACAGCCAGCCCAAGGGCGCGAAGCCCGAGCCGAAGGCCGCCCCGCCGGCCTCGGAATCCAAGAGTGAGCCGCCCAAGATCGGCGGCTTCACGTTTGATGCGACTCCAAAGAAAGAGGATTTACTGTAATGGCGAAAATTCACATGGTTCTGCAAGGCAAGGGCGGCGTCGGCAAGTCGATGATCGCGGCCACCATCGCGCAGTACAAAGCCGGCAAGGGACAGAAGCCGCTTTGCATCGACACCGATCCGGTGAACGCGACGTTCGAGGGCTACAAAGCCCTCAACGTGCGCCGGCTCAACATCATGGACGGCGACGAGATCAACACCCGGAATTTCGACGCCCTGGTCGAGATGATCGCGTCGGCCGAGGGCGACGTCATCATCGACAACGGGGCCAGCTCGTTCGTGCCGCTGTCGCACTACCTCATCAGCAACCAGGTGCCGGCGCTGCTCCAGGACATGGGCCACGAACTCGTGGTGCATACGGTCGTCACCGGCGGCCAGGCCCTGGTGGACACGGTGAGCGGCTTCGCCCAGCTCGCCAGCCAGTTCCCGGCCGAATGCCTGTTCGTGGTCTGGCTGAACCCGTATTGGGGGCCAATCGAGCACGAGGGCAAGGGGTTCGAGCAGTTGAAGGCGTACACGACCAACAAGGGCCGTGTGTCCGCCATCATCCAGATTCCGGCGCTGAAAGAGGAAACCTACGGCCGCGACTTCGCCGAAATGCTCCAGGATCGGCGCACCTTCGATGAGGCCCTGGCCGATTCGGCGCTCACGATCATGACGCGGCAGCGGCTCAAGATCGTGAAAACCCAGCTCTTCGCCCAGCTCGAAAACGCGGCGGTGCTCTGATGGCGGCCGACGACAAGATCGAGGAGCTGATACGGGAGATCGCGGCCAAGCACGGCATCGCCGTGGGCCGCGACGATCCGATCTTGATCCTCCAGACCATCAACATGAAGCTGATGCAGGACAGCGCATCGGCCCAGCAGGAAATCTTGGACGCCTTCAAGTCGGAACTGGAGTCCATCGCCCACCGATGGGGTGATGACGCCAAGGGAAAGGCGGAAAGGACGCTCAACGCGGCGTTGGCGGCCAGCAAGGACGCCATGACGCGGGGAATGCAGGAGGGCGCGAAGGCGGCCGCCGAGGCCGTGCGGCGTGAGGTTGAGGCGGTGACGGCGCAGCTCGTCGCGCCGATCCGCGAGGCGCGGCGCGTCGCCATGATGAACATGGTCGCGGCCGGCATGGCGGTCGTGGCCGCCGGCCTGGCCCTGTGGGCCTCGCTGTAGATGGCGATGCGGGATCTCATCGTCAGAACTGGCGATGGTCGACCGCGCCGGCGGCATCGCCAGGTTCGGCGATGCTGGCCAGCTCCCGGCATCGTCGCTTGTGACGATGCTGCAGGATGATTCCACCAGGCCCTCGGCGGGCCTCCCTCGCCAGAAATGGCGATGCTCGAGAAAAAAGCCCGGCGACCGCCGGGCTTCGTTTTTATGCGGGCCTGGCTGACAGGCCCAAGGACTGCGATCTCCCTGGCCGCTCCTGGGCCTGGGATTGCTTGCGCTCCTGCTCCTGCTTGCGCATCAGCAGCTCATGCCGGCGGGCGGCCTCGCGCATGGCATCCCAATCGGAAGCCAGCTCGGGGTTCTCGGCGCGCATCTTGCGCGTCGCCAGCTCTTCGATCTTCGGCGAGTGCAGGCCCATGCCTTCCTTGATCTCGCGGACGGCCTCCAGGCGCGCGTGAAGCGTCTGCAAGCGGGCCTGCTGCTGCGCCTGCTGGTTCTGCCAGGCTCGCTTAGAGCCGGGCAAGGAAAGCCGGCCAGGCGCGGACGCCTGGGTCTGCTGCAAACGGGCCTGCTGCCGGTCGATCAGGTTTTCTAGCCTGTCCTCGATGTGCTCCACCTGGTCGTGCTTGGCCTGCACGTAGAGCGCCAGGGTTTCGGGGTAGGACTGCTCGACCGGGGCCGCCTCTAGGGTGGCCTGCTGCTCGATCTCGGCCGCCTGGGCGGCCTCCAGCAAGTCGGCTCCGGTGTCCTCGCGCGAAGCGCCGAAGGCGGCACCGCCGAGGGTGGCCGGCGCGCTGACGCGGGCCGGCTTGGTGGCGCGGCTCTCGGTGCCGCTGCCGGGGATGGTGAGTCGTTTCAAGGGCGTGCCTCCTTTTTAGCCGCTAAAGCTACATGGAGCGCCCCCGCGTCAGTTTCGGGGCCTCTGCGGCGACTGCCGCCTTGCCCTGGGCGTTGTAGCTGATGCTCTTTGCGCTCCCAATTTCAGGTACTTTATCGAAATCTGACCGAGCGTGCATGACAAAGTTCTTGCCGATCTGCTGGTACACGTTGGTGGCGTCGGCATGAACGATCACGCCGGCGTGGGTCTGCTTCTTGTCGGCCGCTTGGGCCGTGTACAGGTTGTAGATGCCGGGCTTCAACGCGCCCGCCTTGTCTACTTTCTGATTCGTCCAAGCGCCGTCCTTTTCGGCCTGAACGATGCGTTGACCGTTCATGACCAAGAGGCGTTCTTTCATCGGGCACTCCTATGGTTGCCGTAGTTCTCAAAAGGGTGATGGTGGCCCCATGCAAGCCGCGCTCCAACAAAAAAGCCGACCTCGGCAAAGCGAGGCCGGCTCTTCCCAGCGGCCGGGTTGTGCGTTTTGTCAGGGTTCCAGGGTAATTTTAAGGAAAACCAACCGATTTATCAGGTCTTTTTGCGTCCGCCGCTGGTCGGATCGGCCGCCCGGCCTTGCGCCATGACGGTTTCCAGGGCCTCCAGCCGGCCGCGAAGCCCGGCCGCTTCCTCGCGGGCCTGGGCAGCGTCGCGCTTCGCCTGGTCGCGCTCGCCCTGGGCGGCGGTCAGCCGCTCGGCCTGGCGGTGTGCCTCGGCCGCCATCGCCTTGCGCTGCTCCTGGTGGGCCTGCTCGGCCGCCTCGGCCTTGGCCTGCACCTTCACCAGCTCCGCGCGCACCTGGTCGCGCTCGGCGGCGGCCGCCTCGGTGGCCTTCCGCTGCTCGGCCTGAGCGGCGCGCGCCTGGTCGGTCGCCTGGTTCGCCCGCTCCAGGTCGGCACGCAGCTCGCCGGCGCGGCGCTCGATCTCGGCGGTACGGCTGTTCGCGGCCGCGAGGTCGGCCCGCAGGGCCTCCACCTGGTCGGCGCTGGCCGTGGCCCTCTCCTGGGCCTTGTCGCGCTCTGCGCGCGCCTGGCGGGCTTCCTGATGGGCGTGATCCAGCTCCGTGCGCAGCTCGCCGGCCCTGGCCTCGGCCGTGGCCGCGCGCTCGCTGGTCGCCGCGAGCTTGCCGCGCAGCTCGTCGGCCTCGCCCTTGGCGGCCGCCTCGACGGCCTCCAGGGCCGCGATGCGGGCCTTGGCCTCGTCCAGCTCGCCGGTGAGCTGGTCGGCCAGCTCTGCGGCTTCCTGGCGCGCTGCTTCCGTCTCCTGGCGCACGGCCTCCAGCGCCTCGCGCTCGGCGGCCAGGCGGTTGTTCGCCATTTCCAGCGCCACGGCCCACAAGTCGCCGCCCAGCTCGGCCAGCTTGTCAGTGATCGCCTGCGGTGCCGGCTCGCGGATCGGGGCGGCCTGGCTGGCCTTGCGTGCGCGCCACTCGTTCATCGCCTCGCTGATGGTGGTGAAGCTGCCGCTGCCGAGCTGCTTGCGCACGTTCGCCAGCGTGGGGTTCTGGCCGGCCGCGTCCAGTTCGTCGGCCACCGCAAATATCTGCTCCTTCGAGATCGCCATGTCGGGCCTCCTTTGGCCGGTTGTATGTTGTAGCGTGAAGCATACTACAACATACAACACTACGCAAGCGGTTTAGCTGAACTTTTTTTAGCGGCTAAAACGCGGGCAAAAAAAGCCCCGCTCGATGGCGGGGCGATGGGTGGGGGTCGGTGGTCGGCGATGCCCGGCGCTGGGCGTGTCAGCCCTCCAGCAGCGCGACAAGCTGCACGGTGCCAAGGTCGGCCTCGAACTCCTGGCCGTCATCCTCGTATTTGAGCCAGGCCCAGCCCTCGGCCGGGGGCCGGCGGTTGAGGATCAGCCGTGCCGGCCGGTCGTCGTGCTTGACCTGGATGATGGCCTTCTTGAGCTTGTCGGGGTCGGCCTCCTTCGGCTCCTTCTTCCCCTTGGCGTCATCATCCTGCGGCCCCTGCTCGCCGTCGCCGGCCTCGGCGTCGGTCTTGCCGGTCAGCGCATCGACGGTGTTGGGATCACGGTCGCCGTCCTCGTGACTGCGCTTGTCCTCCAGGAACTCGCGCAGCAGCTTCACCGAGCCGCGCGTCAGCTCCTGGCTGTCGTCGGCCAGCCAGGCGGCCACCTCGTCGGGGTTCTTCTTGTAGGCCGTCACCAGCTCGTTGATGACAGTCACGTCCTTGCCCCGGCCGCTATTGAACGCCTCGGCAATGGGTTCGGGCAAGTCCAGCAGCGTGACGTGCTGCGTGACGAAGGCCGGCGACTTGCCGATCTCCTTGGCGATCTCGCCCTTCTTCTTGCCCTTCGCCAGCTCGCGGCCGATGAAGTCGGCGATCTCACGCGCCGTCAGCTCGTTGCGTTGCAGGTTCTCGATAACCTGGTCGGCCTCGTTGTAGTCGTTGTCGATGAAGGCCGGGATCGTGGTCTTGTGCGCCCACTTCGAGCCGCGATAGCGCCGCGCGCCGTGGTTGATGAGGTAGCGCCCCGGTGCGTCCGGGTTCTCGCGCACGCTGATGGGCGACTTCACGCCGCGCGCTTTGATCGTCTCGCCGATCTCCGCGATGCTCTCCGGCGAGAAGCCGGGGTTGTCGGCCGTGCGCGGCTGGTGCGGGTCTTCGTCGATCAGGTCAAGCGGCAGCTCCTGCGGGCCTGCGCCGCCGGCGTTGGCCGCCGGCTGCTCGTTCAGCAGGCCGGCCAGGTCGCCCAGCCCGTCCAGGCCCAGCCCGGACGATTGCGGCTTGTCCTGCTCCTTCTTCTTGGCGTTGGTCTTGGCGCTCATTGCGCGATCTCCATCTTCGTGAACACGTAATCCGCCAGCGCACGCACCTCCTGGGTGGCCTTCCGCGCGGCGGTCTTCTTGATCTTCCACACCGGCATCTGCTCGCCCAGCGCCTCGGCGATGCTGTCACGCGCGCCGATGCTGAACGGCAAGATGAGCTGCGGGTATGCCTGCTGCAACGTCGCCAGGTTGTTGACGTGGCGCGGCTTCCGCGCGTCCACCTTGTTCGGCACCATGCCGAGGAAGCGCAGCTTGGGGTTCTGCTTGCGCAGGTTGCTGATGACCGCGACCATCTTCTTCATGCCCTGCAAGCTGTACGCCTCCATTTCGATGGGCGACAGCATGTAGTCGGCCGTCAGCACGGCCGCCGTCATGGCGACGCCAAGGGAGGGGGCCGTGTCGATCAGGCACACGTCGAAGAACTCGCCCAGCGCGGCCACACTGGCCCGCAGCGCGGCGGCCGCCTGGGAAAGCTCCATCTTGTCCAGGTTCGCCAGGTTGGCGTCTGCCGCGATCAGCGCCAGGCCGTCATCCTCCCGGTCAGCGAACCAGGCGCGCAGCTCGTCGCCGCCGGCGGTGAACATGCGACTGGCGGGATAGCCCGAGTCGTGGCCGGCCAGCGTCCAGCTCGCATTGCCCTGGGTGTCCAGGTCGATCACTGCAACCCGAAGGCCGCGCTCCTGGAAGTCGAACGCCAGGTGGCAGGTTGCGAACGTCTTGCCTTGACCGCCTTTCTGAATTGCCGTGACCAGTGTTTTCATGAGTTGGGTTCCTGTTTCCTCTTTCCCTTGGCGTCGGCTTCCCAACGCTTGACGATGAACGCTTGATGCTCCGGCAGTACCGCCGTCACCCGCTCGAAGCCCTGCGGGAGCACTTCCCCCGCCACTGCCCACACGCGGCTGACCGCTTGCGATACCGCCCCCTTGGTCAGCCCCAGCGAGGCCACAAACTCGGCCTGGGGCCTTCCATCGACCAGCACGCCGCGCGCTATGTCGATGGTCTGTTGCCCGATCTCCAGGCCCTTGATCGCCGCCTGGAATTGGGCTTCGGTTAGCCGTTTCTTCATGGAGAACACCCATATAAACTCCACACCCGGTTGTTGAACAAAAGGCGGTGCCAGCCGCCGACCATGTGCAGAAGTTTAGCTAAACTCGCCGCCCGCGTCAAGCGTTTTAGCGGCTAAAAATGGGCGCGTGATCTTCTTTCTTGGCGTTCAACCTGGCCGCGTCAGCGGCACTCATGAAGAACGTCATCAGCGGGCCGACCGTGCGGCTCGAACCGTTGGCAAAGCACACGTCGAACTGACCGCCGGCGGTGTGCGGATCGACGCCTTCCACCAGTCGCCAGGGGTCAAGGCCCCATTCCTCGGATTGCGCGCTGTACCAATAGGCCGGCGCATCGCCGTTCAAGTCGCTGGCCGCGTACTCGCGCACCAGGACGGCCACCCGGCCGGTGTTCGGCTCCACGAATCCCGGCGGGTAGGGTAGGGTCTGTTTTTTCATGTCAAAGCCCCTTCGGCTTGTAGATCGAAACGAAGTAGGTGATCGCGGTCAGCACCGCGAAGTACGCCAGGAACGACCAACCGGCATACACGCCAGGCGTGTTCCAGTGGTAGAGCATCCGCACGAACTGGAAGAAGGTGGCAATCGACAGCACCCACTTGAGGATCGGCCAGACCAGCACGGTCGCCACCCATACGAACTTGACCAGGCCGGCCAGCAGGCCAGCACCGGGGGCCTTGTTGGGGGCAGCAGACGCGGCGGCAGGCTCCACCGGCGCGGGCGCGGCGGGCTGCTCGATCTCCTTGGGGAACTTGATGATGTTGGACATAGCTTGACCCTCCACGCGCTTACGTGTTGAATGCTGGGTGCTCCCACTCGGAAGCATGGTTACGGTGTGCCAGCACCAGGCCAAGCGCCCCGGATCACTCCGGGGCGTTCCTCCACCTGGGGCCGCCCTTGATCTTGCCTCGGCTCACGCAATACTCCTTCTTGGCGTCCTCGATAGGCCCGGCCGTTGCCGACCGGGCCATGTGCTCTTACCAGCCGGCCCGGCGCTTGGCCTGCTCGACGGCTTCCATCGACCAATGGCCCTTGGCCTGCCCCTCCAGGGAGCATCCGGCGAAGTACGCCTTGCCGCGCAGTTCCTCGGCTTTGCACACCAGCTCGGCCGCCTCGGCCATCATGGCCGCGATCTCGTCACGGCGGGCCGGGAAGTCGGTCGCTGCCGCGCCCTCCAGCTCGTCAATCCAGGGCATAATCTTGTTGTCGCTCATCGGACTTTCTCCGGTAGTTGACCTGGGCAATGTGCCCGGCCTTCAAGTGCTATATTAGGGCAAAATGCCCTAACCTGTCAAGCACTTTAGCTAAACTTTTTTCGCTTTACCGGAATCCGAAGGCTAAACTTTAGCCGCTAAAACCTTTCCCTTGGCGTCAATCCTCTTTCCAGATCACGCCCAGCCCGGCCTGGTCGCACAGGATCGCCCATGCCGCATAGGGAATCGGGGTGTCCTCGCCGATCCAGCGGCGGATCGTGCGGTCGCCCTTCGCGCCCAGCCCCAGCGCCTTCGCGGCCTTGCTGCCGCTGAACCCGGCCAGGCGCAGCACCTCTCGGACTTCCTCGCCGGTCGGTTGCGCCCAGCGTTCGGCCGGCTTCAAGCACTCCAGCCGGATATTGGCGTCGTTCGTCATTCGTTCGTTCTCCTGGTCAAGTGATAAGCCGCAACTGGTCGAAGCCGTAGATCGACTGGATGCAGCTCGGGTCTGAATCGACCACGCGCCGGCCTGCGCGATTGGTCTTGTACGTTACCGGCCTGTCGTCGTGCGCCCACACCTGGCGGGTGTCGGGATGCACCTTCACGATGATGATGCGCTTGCCGATGTAGCGGTCGAAAACCGGGTGATGGACGCTCACGATCTCGCACCGCTGGCCGGGCTTGAACTCCACCAGGTCGGCCGGGCCTCCATCGCCATTCCTGGCGATGCTGCAGGTTGCCGCGCTCGCTCGCGGCATCGTTGTTTCCGGCGATACAGGCCCGCCCTCGCCCGGCTCGGCATCGTCGGCTTTGACGATGCTGCAGGTCATCGTCGTTTCTGGCGATGCGGGATCTCGCTCCGGGCCTGCGCCGGTGATTTTTCCCTTGGCGTCCAACCCGGCGGCCCTGGCCGCCTTGATCCTGGTCGCGGCCTCGGCCGCCCAGCGCCTGGCGATGAAGGCCCGATGCGAGGGCAGCACCACATCGACCAGGACGAACCCCGGCGGCACCAGGACGGTCGCCGGTGCGCGCCGCGCCGGCGGCTCCAAGCCGGCCAGCCAAGCGGGCAGGGGAGCATCGGCCAGGCGGTCGCGGTAGCTGGCCTCGACCATCACCGGGCGCTTCTTCTCGGCTCGCTGCGCAGCCAGGATGCCGCGCGCAACCTCGTCCACCGTCATGCAGCCCTGCGCCGTGTCGAAGTGCGAGCGGTAGCCCGTTTCGGAGATAAACGGCCTGTCCAGGTCGATGACGTGGAACTGGAAGTGGGCACCCAGCGGCCCGCCGTAGCCGGCCTCGTACTCCACCAGGGCGCGCATGTCGCCATCCGCGACCAGGAACTGGCCGCGCTGGCCCCACAAGGGCACGTCGCCAGGCACCGCCGCGCAATGGCGCTCGATGACCTGGCCGGGCGCGTCGTGGTCGGCCATGCTGCCCACGTGCGTTCCGCCGTTCATCTTCCAGATGACGGCCTCGTATCGGTCGCTGGCCGCCTCGGCGGCCGCACCGTCACCGCGCATGATCGCCGCGTCGATCTCCACCTCGGCCGCCACGGCGGCGGCCAGCAGCTCGTCGCGGTCGGTGGGCAGCTCGGCCAGCAGCTCGGCCGCCGGCGCGTTCCAGTCCTGGCCCGGCTGGGCCGGCGTCTTGCGTTTCTTCGCCATCGGCCGGCCCCTCAAGTGTCAGCACGCCGCCACGCGATCACGTCGCGGGCTTCGTAGCCGTGGCGCTTGCAGTCGTCGCAGAATCCCGAGCTGAACCCCTTGTGGTTCGTGCCGATCCATGCGGCCGGCTTGCCGCATTCGTGGCCGTAGGTGCCCGGCTCGGCGTTGTGGCACTTGCCGTCCGTCGCGTAGCTGTTCGTCGGTGCCTGGGGAGCGTTGTTCCTGGTCATGGTCGCCTCCTGGAAGCCCCGGCCGAAGCCGGGGCCGCCCCTCATCAGTCAATAGCCCGGTAGATCGCGGCCGCCTCGGCGTGGCTGGCTGCGAAGCCGCGCAGGAAGTGATAGCGGTCGATCAGGGCATCGCCGGCGTCCGTGTCGGCGGCCTCGGCCGCGAGCTGACCCAGCGCGAACAGGGTTGCGACAATGCCGGCGGCGTCGGCCGACAACTCGCCTCGGAAGCCGTTGCCGTCCACCTCGATCTCCAGGCGGTCGGCCAGGTCGGGGGCCATGTAAAAACCGCCGTCCGACAAGGTGTAGTAGTGCCAATACGCGCCGCTGTAGCGTTCGCAGAGCCGGCGAAGCCAGGCATACACCAGGGCCTCGCCGCGCATCATCAGACGCGGGCCGAAGTAGGCGGGCAGGAAGTCGAGGCGCTGGGCCTCGGCGACCAGGGAAGCGGTAACGGGTTGCTCTTGGGTGTTCATCGGACTTTCTCCGGTAGTTGACCTGGGCGAAATGCCCGGCCTTCAAGTGCTATATTAGGGCAAAATGTCCTAATCGTCAAGCACTTTAGCTAAACGTTTTAGCCGCTAAACCTTGCCCTTTCCCTTGGCGTGCATTACAATGTAATTCACGAACCCAACCGGAGAACCAATCATGGCTGCAAACCAGCTCGTACAAACGCGCATCGACGGCGCGATCAAGGAAGAAGCGGCGGCCGTCCTGGCCGCGATGGGCCTTACCGTGTCCGACGCGGTGCGGCTGCTGCTCACGAAGGTGGCCCAGGACAAGGCGCTGCCCTTCGAGCCGCTGATTCCGAACGCCACCACCATCGAGGCGATGAAGGAAGCCCGCAAGGGCAAGCTGCCGCGCTTCGCCACCGTCAACGATCTGATGGCCGATCTGCATGCGGCAGATTGAGCGCACCGGCCAGTTCAAGCGCGACTACAAGCGCGAGGCGAAAGGGCAGCACCGGGCCACGCTCGACGCCGACCTGGTGCCCGTCCTGGTCGCGCTCGCCGACGACCAGCCGCTGGAACCTCGGCACCGCGACCACGCGCTGACCGGGGACTGGAAGGATCACCGGGATTGCCACGTCAAGCCCGACCTGGTGCTGATCTACCAGAAGCCCGACGCCGACACGCTGCGCCTGGTGCGCCTCGGCTCTCACTCCGAACTCGGCTTGTGATCGGCGCGGGCCTGGCCCCGCGTCTCACGTTTCATTGACACTTGAGGGGCGCTTTCCGCGCCACCGGCCGAGCTGGCCGACCCCCTTCCTTGGCGTAAAACCTGCGGCGGTGGAGCTGCTGCGATGCTTGAGGATCGCGCGGCCGGTCGAACCGCGGCGACCTGGTTGGGGAGTGTGAGGGGGCTTTGCCCCCTCGCAAGCTCTCGAACTTACTGCCTTCCGCCAGGCGCTTGCGCCTGGCTCTCCTAAGCCGTAGCGCCGAAGGCGCTCCATTGTGGGGTGAGGCCGCAAGGCGGCCGAGGGGCGTAGCCCCTGGGGGGATGGGAGGCCGCTTGCGGCCGGGTGGGATCGAGAAGGGGGGTTTCCCCCCTTCGGCGGCCGGTCATGCTGCGCGGTAGCTTGGGCCGTGTTGCCGTTTTTTTCGCCAGCCTCTGGTTAAAACTACCTGGTTATATAAAAAGGTTATAAAGACGGTTAAAAACCTGGTTAGCATGACCGAAAAACGCGCGTAAACCGTTGTCACGCCAAGGAAAAGCGCGAAGAGGCCGCCCCTCAAGTGTCAATGGATAAGCCCCCCATGTGTCAATACGCTGCCCCTCAAGTGTCAAGAACCGCGCCCCTCAAGTGTCAGTAGGGCCGCCCCTCAAGTGTCAATACCGGGGCAGGGTTCCTAACAGGGTTATCCACAACTTCGGTGGATAACTCCATGCCGATCAGGCACTTAGGCCGCCTCGGCGGCCGCCTGGACGGCTCGACCAGGCCGAAATCGGCCGCTGCCCCCCAAGTGTCAACATCGCGCCGGCCCCGCTGCCCCTCAAGTGTCAACGTCAGGGCTGCGCCGGCCGGCCTCGGCCGACTTGTCCCGAAACTGTCCACAACGGCCGCGCCGGTGGGGCAGGGCAGGGAAGGCCCCGGAAA
>NZ_CP172710.1:0-480803 GCF_057073735.1 Cupriavidus sp. C1SS-2L | reverse complement strand
GGCAATGCTGATCAAGTCCTCCGGTTCGTGAGAAGGCGCGTTATTTGAAGAATCACGAGCGCAAAGAGAAGAACATGAAGCAGATGACGTTGGCAGCGGGTGCAGACCAATGCGCAGGTTTCGAGCAACACCGCAAGCCAACGCGACGTGAGGAATTTCTGGCGACGATGGAGCAGATCGTGCCGTGGGCGGCATTGTGCGCCGCGATTGAGCCGTACTATCCGAAGGCTGGCAATGGCCGGCGGCCCATTGGTCTGGAGCGGATGCTGCGCATCCACTTTCTGCAGCACTGGTTCAACCTGGCAGATCTGGCTTGCGAGGAGGCCCTGTATGACAGCGCCAGCCTGCGCCGCTTCGTAGGAATTGACCTGGGTCGTGAGCCGGTGCCGGACGCCACCACGGTATTGAAGTTTCGGCGGCTGCTGGAGAAACATCAGCTTGCCGAACGGCTGTTCGCGGAGGTTGGCCGAAGCCTGCAAGCCAATGGCGTGAAGCTGAAGACCGGCACCATTGTCGATGCCACGATCATTGGTGCGCCCAGCTCGACGAAGAATGAAGAGAAGTCGCGCGACCCCGAGATGCATCAGACCCGCAAAGGCCAGCAGTGGTACTTTGGCATGAAGCTGCACATTGGCGTGGATAGTCAGAGCGGGTTGGCTCATTCCGCGGTGGTGACGCCGGCCAATGTTCACGACAAGCATGCGCTGCCCCAGCTACTGCATGGGCAGGAGCGGCGTGTCTACGGTGATAGCGCATACGCCAGTCAGCAGGAGCTGATCGCATCGAAGGCGCCGCACGCCAAGGACTTCACCAATCAGCGGACCCGCAGGAACGGGGAGATTGACGAAGTGCAACGCGGGAAGAACCGTAACAAATCGAAGATCCGGGCCCGGGTTGAACATGTCTTCGCCGTGGTTAAGCGCCTGTGGGGCTTCACGAAAGTCCGCTACCGTGGCCTGAAGAAGAACGCCGGCCGTGCCTTCACGGCGCTGGCGCTGGCCAATCTCTACTTGAGTCGAGGGCATCTGATGGGAGCAGTCCGCCCATAAAGGGCGAATGCGGGGCGGGCGCCCCGTCAACACACCCCAATTGGGGGCGCGTGAAGGCAAATTCGCATCGCCACAGCTATTTTTCCGGCCGAACGGGCTCCTGATCAACTTGCGTCACTCAATTTACCCAGCTTGTTCAGCGTAGCCCTAGACTGGATCAACGCATTCAGATTGGGGGACCGGATGAAGCGATTCATAGAGGGGGAAGATCGCAAGCAAGCTACGCTGCTTCCTGAATGCCTCGATGATTTCATTGCCGAGGAGAACCCCGCCAGGATCATCGACGCGTTCGTTGAAGAGTTGGATCTCGAGTCGCTCGGGTTCGAAGGTGCCAATCCTTCGACAACGGGTCGCCCCTCTTATCATCCTGCCGTCCTGTTGAAGATCTACATCTATGGCTACCTCAACCGGATCCAGTCCAGCCGCCGCCTGGAGCGCGAATGCCAACGCAATATAGAGCTGATGTGGCTTACCGGTCGACTGGCGCCGGACTTCAAGACGATTGCAGACTTCCGCAGGGATAACGGCGCGGGCATTCGCAATGTCTGCCGTCGTTTCATAGCAGAGGATCTTGTCGGACGCGGGAGGCATTCGACCAGCACAACGCCATCGCGCCGCGCGAGCGTTGACGTTTGCCGAGCGTGAGGAGATATCGCGCTCGCTGGCGTTAGGGCTTTCGATTCGGGCCATTGCATCGCGGCCGAATCGCGCTCCGTCTACCATTAGCCGTGAGCTCGAGCGCAATGGGGGCGGCAGAGCTATCGTGCGAGCCAGGCCGATGCACTGGCCTGGGAGCGAGCGCGTCGCCCGAAGCTCTGTAAGCTTGTCAGGAACCGGGTGCTGGCGCAGGTCGTCGCCGGCAAGCTGAGGCTGCAGTGGTCCCCGAGCAGATTGCAGGCTGGCTCAAGCATGTCTATGCGGCCAACAAGGACTATCAGGTGTCACACGAGGCGATCTATCGTAGCCTTCACATTCAGGCGCGTGGCGCTTTGAAGAAGGAGTTGCTGGAGCATTTGCGGCGCTCGAGAGTCATGCGTCGGTCGCGCCAGTACACAATGAAAACTGAAGGACGCACCAACATCGCGGACGCCGTCTCGATCAGCGAACGTCCTGCCACGGCCGAAGATCGTGCGATACCAGGGCACTGGAAGGGCGACCTGCTATTCGGCGACGCTAACAGCCAAATCGCAACGCTGGTTGAACGCCAGAGCCGGTTCGTGATGCTGGTGAAGACGGCTGGCAAGGATTCTGAGGCTGTGCTCAACGCGCTGATCAAGCACGTCAGGAAGCTGCCGCAGGAGCTCTACAAATCGCTGACCTGGGATCGGGGCACAGAAATGGCCGGGCACAAGCGCTTCACTGTAGCGACAAATATTCAAGTCTATTTCTGCGACCCTCAGCATCCCTGGCAACGCGGTTCGAATGAAAACATGAATGGACTGCTGAGGCAGTATTTTCCGAAAGGCACCAACCTCTCAGCATATTCGCAAGCGAAACTCAACGCCGTAGCCAGGCGACTAAACGAGCGCCCTCGCAAGACGTTGAACTTCGATACGCCGGCTGAAAGGTTTCACCAGTACGTTGCATCGACCGGTTGAATCCGCAGCCGACTTCAGTCATGTGAGGAGCGGGTGCTCGTCGGCGGCTCCCGACCCCTTCTGGCTCGTAGCCTGCACCTACTGCGGACAGCCGGAGTCCGGCACGAATCAGTCGTCCGAGACGAAGAGAGCAGAAAGCTTGGATGAGGTATTTCTCCGCTGCCGGTTCTCTAATGCTTCGGGAAGACGAGGCGAAGGTTATCGAAGGGCTACTTATCAGTAGATCGAACTGCGGCATAACGGAACAATCGGAATAGCGGGCCGGTCATCGCGAGGACAGAGAGAAGTCTCACCACATGAAATCCCGTAACGACCGCCACCGACAGACATAGCGCCTCCGCAGTCATGCCCATGTCCGCCATGCTGGCCGGCGCCAGCGCGAGAATTAGCGTCGTCACTGGCAACCCGGTCAACACCCCGGCCTGGAGCGCGCCCGCAACAGCCACCGCTATACCAGCCGCGCTGTAGAGGAGGACAGGCATCACAAGCCGGGATGAGGCACGCAACGACCCTCGCGAAAACTGACCCGCAAGCGAGGTGGCGATCAGAAGCTGGGCGCCCTGTCCGACCCAGCGCGGCGGAGCTGGGACATGGTAGATACCGTTTCCCGCGACAATCGCGCTTACCAGCAGCGGCACCAAAGTATAAGCATTCGGCAGAGAGAGCTTGCCGGCCACCTGCGCCAATAGCAGCGTGATTACTGCCAGGATCAGGAAAGGCGGGGAGGGGAGGCTGGCCCCCACGATATGTTGGCGCACCACGCAGGCTGGCTGGAGCAGCGCTAGAAGCGCAGGCACGCTTGCGACAACGAACACCAGGCGCAGCGTATGCGCGGTGACCACCTGATCGACCCGGGCGCCATTTCGCTCGGCCGCATTCGCCATTTCCGGCGCACCACCCAATGCAGTGGCAAAGTGCGAGGTTGCCGCATCCATACAACCAATTCGGCTCATCGCCATGCCGCCAAGCGTTCCGACCGCTAGCGCTCCGAATGCACCCAACAGCATCCATGGAATGAACCGAAGAATCTCGGCAACAACCGGCGGCGCGAAATGCAGACCGAGCGCGATGCCAACGATCCACTGGCCCGTATAGCGGACCCACCGCGGCGTGGCGAGGCTGCCGACCAGCATGCTGCCGGCAGCCACGCTCAACAGCGGACCGGTTAGCCACGGGACGGGTACATGCAGGAATTGGCATGACAAACCGCCAGCCAGACCCACGATCAGCGCATAGAATACGCGCAGTCCGGTCCGGGCAAGCTGGCGCGTTCGTGGTGCGGAAACCGCCATTTCAGCATTCATTCCGGACGGGATTGCGAAGTGCCTGAAAGCCGGTCATGGAGACCTCGCACACATCTCCATGTTTCATCAGCAACTTTGGCTCACGAGCCCAGCCGATGCCCGCCGGGGTCCCGGTCACGATGACATCGCCGGCTTCGAGCGTAACCGCGGCGCTGATGATCTCGATGAGCGATGCGACGTCGTGGATCATGCTGTCTGTGCTGGCACACTGAACCAGTTTGCCATTCAGTCTGGTCTGCAATTCCAGTCCCCTTGCGCCGTCCGGCAATTCACTCGCCGTGACAAGCTCCGGGCCAAAGGCGCCCGTGGCATCAAAGTTCTTGCCCATGGTCCATTGCGGCGAGAGAAATTGATACTCCCGCACCGATGCGTCATTGAACAAGGCATAGCCACACACACAGGCCAGTGCATGTTCTCTGCGAATATGACGTCCGCCATGCTTCAACACCACCGCCAATTCGCCTTCGAAGTCCAGACTGTCCGACACACGCGGGCGCACGATTGGCTGGCCGTGGCCGACAAGGCTCGTGTGGTAACGGGCGAAGATAGTGGGATAGGCTGGCTGCTCGAACCGGCTTTCCTGCGTGTGTTCCGCGTAGTTCAGTCCTACGCAGAAGATCTTCGCAGGGCGCTCCAGCACCGGTAGGTAGACCATATCGCTCTCGGCGACAAAAGCGCCTTCGCCGCCATTGGGCGAGAAGGTCTCCAGATCAACGCCCTGGTGCAGCAGGGATTCGAGTGACATCTCTCCGAGCACGCGCGCACCGCCGTCGACACGCTCTCCGAGGTAATGCCTGCCCTTGTAACCAAAACGCACGTAACGCATCTCAACTTCCCCTGAAAAAATGAACTGGTGTCCCGGTACGGATTGGGGCGGCCGTGTACGCAGCGGACGGATTGCCCGTACTTCACCACCCGCGGTCCTCATACGTCGATCGCGGTATCGGACTTGACTTTGCGCCGCAGTGCGAACTTCTGAATCTTCCCGGTTGATGTCTTGGGCAGAGATTCGAAATAGAACGCCTTTGGCACCTTGAAGCCTGCGAGCAGTGTCCGACAATGGGCGATCAGTTCGTCGGGGCTGACCTGCATGCCAGATTTCAACTCAATGAACGCGCAGGGCGTCTCGCCCCATTTCGGGTCGGGCTGTGCGACCACTGCCGCTGCGAGGATGGCGGGATGCTGGTAAAGCGCGTCCTCAATTTCCACGCTGGACACGTTTTCGCCGCCGGAGATGATGATGTCCTTGCCGCGATCCTTGATCTTTACGTAGCCATCCGGATGCATGACGCCAAGGTCCCCGGTATGGAACCAGCCGCCCGCGAATGCGTCGCGCGTGGCGGACGGATTCTTCAGGTAGCCTTTCATGCAGATGTTGCCGCGGAACATGATTTCGCCAATCGTCTCGCCATCCGCGGGCACTGGCTCCATGCTTGCCGGATCCATGACAGTCAAGCCTGCCTGCAGGTGATAGCGCACCCCCTGGCGGGCTTTAAGCACGGCCCTCTGGTTCGCTGCCAGCGATTCCCACCCCTCCTGCTCAGCGCACACGGCGGCAGGACCGTAGACCTCTGTGAGCCCGTATGTATGAGTCAGTTCGACGCCCACAGCTTCGAGCGCCGCAAGGACAGCTGCAGGCGGTGGGGCACCCGCCGCCATGCCGCGTACGGGCCGTTTCAGCCCTTCCCGCATCGAAGCGGGTGCGTTGACGAGTGCGGAGTGCACAATCGGCGCTGCGCAATAGTGCGTCACCCCCTCATTGCGCATCAGATCGAATACTGTCGCCGGATCGAACTTGCGCAGGCAGACATTGACGCCAGCCCGTGCGGCAATGGTCCAGGGAAAGCACCAGCCATTGCAATGGAACAGCGGTAAAGTCCACAAGTACACGGGATGCTTGGGCATGTCCCACTCGAGTATGTTCGAAATGGCATTGAGCACGGCGCCCCGGTGATGATAGACCACGCCCTTCGGGTCCCCTGTTGTTCCTGAGGTGTAGTTCAGGGCAATGGCGTCCCACTCATCATCCGGCACGCGCCAAGGAAAGTCCGGGTCGCCGCTCGCGAGCAGCGCCTCATAATCGGTGTAGCCCAAGCCGACTTCGGGATGCGGACCCAGAACATCATGCACGGCTACGATCAGCAGTCCTGGCAGCGATTGTCGAATCTGCCCGACCAGATCGGCAAACTCCGTATCAACCAGAAGCACCTTTGCCTCGCCGTGGCGCAGCATGAAGATGATGCTGGCCGAGTCCAGGCGGGTATTCATTGCGTTGAGCACGGCGCCCGCCATTGGCACGCCGAAGTGCGCCTCGATCATGGCGGGGGTATTCGGCATCAGCGCTGCAACCGTGTCGCCTTTTCCTACACCAGCCTGTTGCAGCGCGCTCGCCAGTTGCCTGCAGCGGACATAGGTTTCGCGCCAATTCTGGCGCAGCGGCCCATGCACGATGGCGGTGCGATTGCCGTAGACTTCTGCAGCGCGAACAAGGAAGTCGATCGGGGTCAATGGGACGAAATTCGCGCTGGTCTTGCCAAGCCCCGTTTCGTAGTCAGTCGGCATGAGAGTAGCCTCCGCGCGCCCTGCCTGCAGGGCACGTCAGCATGGTCTTGAAAATCGATCGGAAAAAACCGGAATGCGGCTCAGCCCAGGGCGGCCTCGAGGATCTCGATCACGTCGTCGATGGAGCGGAGTTCACGCGGATTTGTCTTTCCCCACATGTCCTCCAGCGTGTATTCGGCAATACGCTGGAAGTGTTCACGTCCCACACCTACCTCCCGCAACGTGCGAGGCATGCCGAGCTTGCGAATCAGCTCGTCCAGCAGCGCCGCTGCCGGCGCCGACGCGGCACCGAGACTCGCACTGATCCGTGCCTGCCGCCTGGCGACCATCTTGGCGTTCCACGCCTGGACGTATGGCGCCATCACGCACGAGGTATATCCATGCGGTACCCCGAAGGTGCCCCCGAGTACATGGCCGATCGCATGACTGGCGCCCATCGGGACGCCCGATATGCTCGGTATCTTCGATTGCCATGCTCCGACCTGGCACATCAGTCGTGCTGCCATGTCTCCAGGGTCGGACTTGACCCGCGACAAGCCCTCCGATAGAAGACGCAAAGCGCTTTCCGCCATGCCGTCACAAAAGTCATTCGATTGCAGGGAGGCAAGGGTTTCGGTGGCATGATCGACTGACCGGATGCCGGTGGACATCCACAGCCATTCTGGCGTGTGCACGGTGATGGCCGGATCGAGCACAATGTGTACAGGCGCAAGGCTACGCTGCATATAGCCATGCTTCTGTCCGACGCGCTCGTCAGTAACACCAGTCAAAGGGCTGAATTCACCGCCAGAAAGGGTGGTGGGCACGCAGATCACCCGCACATCGGGATCGGCGAAGTCTGGCTTTTGCCATGCACCGTTGCTTAATACCCGAATGCGGTAGTCGTCAAACTGACTGGCATCGGTGATGCCGTTCTGCAAGCAGAACGCGACGGCCTTGCCGGCATCGGTCACCGAACCGCCACCGACCGTCACGATAAGGTCTGCCGCGCTACTGCGCGCGGCCTCTGTGGCAGCAATGACGTCGAGCCGTGGGACATGGGGCCGGATGCCCTCCCATGTCATGACATGGCGGCCGCCGAGCGCGTCGGCAATCTGTGTGACTTCGTCTGTCTCGCGGCTCAGTGTGCCGCTGGCGAGAATGAGCACACGCTTGGCAACGCGGCTATGCGCCAACTCGGCTACTGCCTCAGCGGCAGGGCGCCCGAGGGTCACGCTCTCCGTGGCGGTCTGCGTGATGGTTGTGGGTCGAATCATCTCGCTATTCACAATGTTCCGGTCCGTGATTAAGTTTTGTCGAGGACGCTTCTCATTCTGGCAATATGCCCTTTGCGCTGAGCTCACTGCCCCACCTTGAGGATTCCTGCTTCACCAGGTTGGTGAAGGCCAACTGGCTTGGATCCTTGGCGACTTCCACATATAGGCCTTCCAGCTTGGCGCGTACTGCGGGCTTGGCCAGAGACGCCGTGATGGACTTGCCTAGCCGCTCGACCACTGCGGGCGGAGTCCTGGCCGGAGCGAAGAAGCCGAACCAGACCGTGCGTTCCACGCCACCGTATCCCAGTTCCTTCAGGGTGGGCACGCCAGGGAAAAACTTGCTGCGTTCCGGCGCGGCGATCGCGAGCGCCCGTATCTGCCCGGACTTCAGAAACGGGGCCGCCGCGGCCGGTGTGGCGAACATCATGGTGATTTGCCCTCCCGCAAGGTCGATCAGGGCCGGTGCGGTGCCGCGGTACGGCACATGAGACATTGCCACCCCGGCACGCCTGGACAACTCGATTGCCTCGATTTGCTGTGGCATGCCGACGCCGGGAGAGCCAAATGCAATCGGCGGGCCGCGCTTGCCGAGCGCCACCAGATCGGCGAGCGTCTTTATGCCGCTCGCAGCCGGGACGACAAGGATGTCCGGCGCCGTGCCGATAAGAGCGAGCGGGGTGAAGTCGGTGACCGCGTCATATGGCTTGGGTTTGACCAGGTTAGGTACGATTGCGTTGGTTGCCACATGTCCGCTCAAGAGCGTGTAGCCATCGGCGGGCGCATCGGCCACGGCCCTGGCGCCGATGATGCCGCCGGCACCGGCGCGATTCTCCACCACGACCGGCTGGGCTAGGTCCGCGGAGATATCGGCGCCGATCACGCGGGCAATGCCGTCGGTCGCGCCCGCTGGCGGCCCCGGGACGATCATTCTGATCGGCTTGACAGGGTAGTCGGCAGTCGTGGCGATTGCGGCTCCCGACAGGTATGGGGTCATCGCAATCCACAGAATGGCCGCGCTGACGCGGCCCATGAAGGGGGGGCTGATGCGTTTCAACTTTGTCTCCGGATCCGGGCGGTAGGGCCGCCCTGGTTGTCTACCGTTGGTCCACTGGCTGTGGATATTCTGGTTTTGTAGTCTTGCAGACGTGCCGCGATGGAATCGCAGCGCGGCGATCAGCGGTCTGCGCTGATCTGAGTGCGGAACATCAAGCGCCGCGTCGCCGGGTCAAACGAGTCGCGTTTGTGCAGCGTGCACCGGTTGTCCCACATGACGACGTCGCCTGTCGTCCAGACCTGGGCCCATGAGAAGCAGGGCTGGGTAGCGTGGGACCAGAGCCTGTCCAGCAGCGCTTCGCTGTCCTCCAGAGAGAGGCCCACGACATAGGCGTTGCGGCGGCGTCCGAGCATGAGGTATCGCCGCCCGGTCTGGGGATGTTCCATCACGAGCGGGTGGGTTGCTCCGACCGTCTTGCGCGGGTCGTCGTTATCTGTGTAGCCCAGGCGGAGTTCGCCCGCGCTGTTGCGGCTCGCATCATGTACGCAACTGAGAGTTTCGACGCGCTTTTTCAGTACCGGCTCCAGTGATTCATAGGCCGCGCACATATTGGCGAAATGTGTATTGCCGCCTGTCGGAGGTACTTCTTTGCTGTACAGGACCGCACCCGTCGGCGGCCGCGGGTTATACGTCATGTCGGCATGCCAGACTGCCTCACCGTCTCCGAGTGCCCCTAGCGGCTTGCCGCCTGAGCGGATATTGGAAATCACCGTAATTTCGTCGGGCAGAGCATTGTGCTCGGCGCTCATTTCGTAGCTGACAGTGGGACGCTTGTCGAGCGCGCCGAAGTGGCGCGAGAAATCGACAAGGTTCCTTAAGGTCAGGGCAGCCTGGCCGCGAAAGCGCAACACCATGTGCTCTTTCCATGCGGCATGCAGTTGCTCGACCTGCTGCGACGTCAACGGCTGGTTCAGATCGACTCCGGCAATATCGGCAGCAAGTGCCGGGCCCAGCTTGGTGATCGTCAGATTTCGGGTAGGTTCGGTTACCAGGCTCATGGTGACTCTATCTCCTTGGAACATGTCCAAAGATTATGGGAAACCAATTAATCCGTCTATTTTCATTTTCTGATGTATTAATTCTTACCGATTATAAAATGGGCGAACCCGACCAGCCTGGGGTTCGTAGACCGGCGCGCCGAAAGACTGCTACACCACTGGCTGAATGGTGCCGGCGATCTGCTTGCACACCTCCACGAAGGCATGCAGGGTCGGCACGGGGCTGCGGTGCCTCAGCCATACGGCACAGATCGTCCGATAGGCCGAACGACTAACGATGCGACGATGCGAAAGCCCCCCCATGTTGGCGTGCTTGAGGCTGGCCTCGGATAGGACGCCAACGCCCAGGCCGGCATCGATCAGGCCGAGCATTGTTGCTGCATGCGCTACCTCGTGCGCGGGTCGAAACGGCTTGCCGGCACGAGACATCTGGGCCTCCACAATCTGACGCAGGCTGCTGGTGTTCTTCACCTGGATATGAGGAAAGCCTTGAAGATCGCGCCAGTGCACAACCTCGCGTTGCGCCAATTCATGGTCGGCGGGAAAGATCGCTACCAGGTGGTCGCGAAACAGTTCCATGAGCTGTAGATCATCCGTCTCGCCCGGAGACGGTATCAAGGCAATATCCGCCTTGCCGCTACGAAGCATGTCGATGCAGATGTCAGAGAGTTCGTCGTGCAGCCTTACCTCGACGTCCGGATGCATTCCGAGAAAGCGCGACACTGCCTCAGGGGCGAAATGGCTGGCGATCGACGGGCCAGAAGCGATGACCAGCTTGCCGCGTTTCCCCCGCACGAAGTCCTGGATATTGCCCTGTGCCTGCAGCATGTTGTCGACCAGCATCTGCGCCATGCCGTAGAAGGCCTGTCCCACTGCTGTCAGGGAAACATTGCGGGTATGACGATCGAATAGGCGCGCTCCGAGTGCCTCCTCCAGCTTGCGGATGTTCATGCTCAGCGCAGGCTGCGAGATGTGGCAGATTTGAGCGGCCCGGCTGAAGCTGAGAGTATCGGCTACAGCCAGGAAGAACTCGATTTGGCGGAATGTAATGGTCATCGTGGAAGGCGGCTTAGCTGGGGCTGGCCACGAGAAGGGCTCTTGGCCCGCACGGGCGGCCCAGAGTTTCGCGGGCTTGACGTATAAATAGAATAAATAAATTTATCACACAATGAAATTATACGGATAAATAGAAAGCGTCTACTGTTGGCCTTCCTTGAGGAGGAAGCCGCGGGCGTTGAGTTGCTCGTTGGCCGTCTTGAGAAACTGCTCGGCAAGCTGGTGTCGCTCAAGCAGATGCCGAAAGCGCAGAATGCTGACGCGGTCAGGCAGGCGGCTCATGCCACCCAAACCAGTGAATTCGCGGTACAGCGGCGTGTCATACAAAGCTTCTTCCATCGCCACGTCGCTCAGACCAAACCATTGCTGCATCAGATGGATTCGAAGCATCGACGCGAGAGGAAACGGCCGGCGGCCCGTTGCCTTGGTCGGGGCGTGCGGAGCAATCAATGCCAGAAACGCATCCCACGGCACTGCACGTTCCATCTCGTCTAGAAACACGAGCTTGCGCGTGCGGCGATTGCTCAGGTCCAGGCCAAGGTCAGCTTGTTTCATGCGCCTATTGTCGCTGGAAGCAGCGTTCATGCGTACCCGAAGTCGCATGAGTTTTGAACACCATCCCTAAAGCTCAAGAAGGTTGGCAGCGCGGTCATGTTGCGCGACGCCCTGCGCCGCATTCGGGAACTCGGCATGACGCCCGTGCTCGGCGATGGGGTCTCCATCGAGATCGGATGCTGGATGGAGGCATGCGTAGCCGCCGTTGCTATCGAAAACGCCGGCGAAATGACCCGCTTCCTGAAGGTGCGCGAGCGCCTGTTCGCCAATCCGCTGCCGTTCCGACAGGGCGCTATCCGGTTGCCTGCCGGCTACTGGCCCGAGGTGGACCGCGACGTGCTGAATTTCCACACTTGCGATTGCAAATCGTTCCTCGCATCGAGCCGGTAAGGCAGGAATCAAGTGAAGCGCCACACAGCCGGCGCTCGCGAACGTCTAACCCATGCAGTACCGGAGACAAGCATGAGACTGCCCCATGACCGGCACTTTGCAGCCTGCCTCGGCGCGCTTGCCCTTCTGACCCAGCCGGTGCCAGAATTGGCACAGGGCGATGCGCCTTATCCGAGCAAGCCGATACAGATGATCGTGGCTTATCCGCCGTGCGGCGGCACGGACATCCTCGCGCGAGTTGTGGGCGCGGAACTGAGCCGGGAACTTGGCACACCGGTCGTGATCATGAACCGAGCTGGCGCGTCGGGGGCAATTGGCACGGAGGCGGCGGCCCGCGCCGCCCCCGATGGCTACACCCTGTTGCTGGCCACTGCAAACGTAACAATTGCGCCTGCCGTGGACGCACGGACGCGCTTCAATCCGACCCGCGACTTCGTTCCCGTGACACTACTATCGGACTCGCCGTTTGTGCTTGCGGCTTCGCCGGCATTCGCACCCAAGACGCTTGCGGAGTTGGTTGCCTGGTCCAAGGCCCACCCTGGGACCGTCAATTATGCGTCCACTGGGGTAGGATCTCCACAACAGCTCGCCGCGGAATTGCTGAAGAAACGAGCCGGCCTCGACTGGACGCATGTGCCCTATCAAGGGGGCGGCCCCGCCATATCGGACTTAATGAGCGGGCAGGTGCAGATCATGTTCAGCAACGTGCTCCCGGTGCTTCCATTCATAAAGAGCGGCAAGGTCCGTGCACTGGCGGTGACAACGAAACAGCCGTTGCCCCTGCTGGCGAACGTGCCAACGATGAATCAGCAGGTACAGGAGGGCTTCGTGATGAGCTTCTGGTCCGGCGTGATGGCACCAGCAGGTACGCCGCCAGCCATCGTCGCAAAGTTGAACGACGCACTGATGAAGATCATGCAGCAATCGACCGTGCGCAGCCGGCTGGAGCAGGAGGGGAGCATCGTCACGCCGCTACCCACTACTCACTTCGCCTTTCCTGACGGAGGATGTCAATCGCTGGCGGCAGGTGGCCCAGATCACAGGTCTCTACGCAGAGCAGTGAATCGCGCAATCCCTTCGACATTATGCTTGCTCTACTGAAAGTCCAAACCAGGAATGGGTCTTCGTTAGATAAACTGATGCGAAGCTGACACCTAAATATCAAACGCTTCATGGCCGAAGTCACGCGGCCAAGGGAAGGGCGCCGGCCGGCGCTACCCAACCCGCTTCGGCCAGTCAGCACTCGCTGCCATGGGCGTCCCTTGATGGAGTGCAACAGTCGTTCGCTGGGGGTATAGAAGAGCCACCCCATTGCTGGAGCGGCGTAGAAGTTCGTCATTGTGCCGAGAGCGGTTGACGAACCGGAGAGAGAGATTGTGAATCTAGCCACTAACGCGCTAGCGGCTGTCGCGAAGTCGTTTCGAGCGTATTTGCGAAGCGCGGTATTGCGCCCCGCCTACTTCGAGCACGATGACAGGTAGGCGATCAGAACGCCGCCTTTCCCACCGACGCGCCACCGTCAACGAATAACGTTTGTCCAGTGATAAAGCCCGCATCCTCGGACAGAAAGAATGCTAAAGCCGCAGCCAATTCCTCAGGCTTGCCAAACCGCTTCATCGGCACGAGCGAAAGAAAGCGCTGCTCCGCTTGGCTGCCCATGGGTGTGTTCTGCCGGAACAGTTCGGTTTCGGTGGGCCCAGGCGCGACGGAGTTGACAGTGATGCCCGTCTGCGCAAGCTCAAGCGCCCACGTGCGCGTAAAGCTCATCATCGCGGCTTTCGCCGCAGCGTAAGCCGTGCGGTTGGCCACGCCAAGAACGACAAGGCTGGAGAGATTGACGATTCGCCCCCACCCTCGCTTCCGCATGCCGGGCAGCAGGGCTTGTACGGTCTGCACGGCAGAAGTGAGATTATGACGAAAGGACGCTTCGAGATCGTCGAGATCGATCGCTTCAACACCGGCCAGCCGGACGAACCCAGCGTTATTGACGACGCCATCGAAGGCGTAGCGCTCGGCCAGCCCCTCGAGCGCACGCGCGGTCGCATTTCGATCCGTCAGATCGACTGAAACCAGTGTGCCGGGAAAACTTGAATCGTCGGCGCCGCGTGCGAGACCGACGACCTGGTGGCCGTCGGCGGCGAGCCGGTTCGACAACGCACGCCCGATACCCTTGCTGGCGCCCGTTACCAAGAATGTACGTTTGAACATCGGAAAATCCTGAAAGGCATAAGAGAGCTGGGCCGTATGGTCCGCAAGGACGTCAGCCCCAACGGGAATTCAAGATGATGCTGCACAAGTTCACGCGCTCGAAGCCTGGATCCTTGTACGCCAGAAAGTCGTCATTGAAGGTGCCGAACGTAGTGCCCGGGCGATGCTTCATGCCGTCGTAGAAGGCATCGATCATCTGCCCGGCGAAATCAGCACCGCGCGGATAGCCCGCGACCACCGCTGCACGCTGTTCCTCCGTAAGCGCATCGAAGCCTCGTCCCGCCACGTCCATTCCAGCCCCGGCTTGCACGAGCGCGATTTCACCATGCATGTGCTCGGGAATGCCCGGCGTCGTATGGAGCGCTACAGCGGTCCACACTTTCGCGACGTCCGCCTCGTCAACATGATGGCTGCGCAGAAAATCGCGCGCGGCGTTGGCGCCGTCCACTTCGAAACGCAGTTCGCTTTCACGATAGGCCGACGTCAAACCGATATCGTGAAACATGGACGCAACGTAGAGCAGTTCCGGGTCGAAGGCGACGCTGTTTCGTTTTCCCAGCAGCGCGCCCCATAAGTAGACGCGTGTCGAGTGATTGAACAGCAGTTCGCTTTCGGTGTCGCGAATGAGCTGCGCGACCTCCCGCGCGAGCTGGCTGTCGGGAATGACGACGCCAGCCATGTCGTTCGCCGGCGCTGTTTTATCCTGCTTCATCGGGTTCCTCGATCTGTAGATAGCGTGCGGTTTCTGCGACACACTTGACTTCCGGACCGCGCCGCGTGGTCCCCTGGTCCCGCATGGGAATTGTCTGGCGGCGCTACATGGAGAAAGTTACGCTTCTCTTGGGTCATGGAATAGACCCAAGATCGAACAATCCGAATGTACTATTGCGTCCATGACAAAGCTTTCTATCGGCCTCGATCGCTCCGGACGCATCTCTCTATCGGCGCAAATTTACGGCTCGATTCGAGATGCGATCGAGTCGGGCCAGCTTGCCGCCGGCGCGCGGTTGCCCTCCTGGTCGGATCTGGCCGCCCAGCTCGGCGTGTCCCGGGGCACCGTGCGGGCCGCCTATGAACGTCTGATCGACGAGCAGTTCGCGATGGGCCTGGGTGCGGCTGGCACCCGGGTAGCCGCGCGGCCGTCGCCAACGACGACCGGGTGGTCTCCCGAGGCGCCGCCGCTGCCTGATCTGTTCTACGATTTCAACGCGGCGCCTTTGGCGTTTCAAATGGGTGTGCCTTCCCAGGACGCCTTTCCGTTCAAGCTCTGGTCACGCATTCAGGCGCGCGCGGCGCGCCGGGCGGCAGCGGCTCCTGTCGGCTACCCCGATCCACGCGGCGAACCGGAATTGCGACAGGAGATCGCGGCATATCTTGGTGTCTCACGCGGGCTTCGATGCAGTCCGTCCCAGGTCTTCGTCACTGCAGGTTTCTCCGGCGCGCTCAATCTCGCGATTCGTGCCCTGCGCGTGGAAGGCAGACAAGCCTGGATGGAAAACCCCGGATTCCCGCTCACGCGTACGGCGCTCGGGCTGGCAGGCATGACCGTGGCGGGAGTGCCCGTTGACGCGGAGGGGCTCGATATCGACGCCGGCATCCGGATCGCACCCGAAGCCGTCCTCGCGGTGGTGACACCGGGCCAGCAGGCCCCGCTCGGGATGACGATGTCTCTCGCTCGACGGATATCACTGCTCGGCTGGGCCAAACAACACGATGCCTGGATCGTCGAAGACGATTACCTTGGCGAATTGCAGCTGAAAGGACGGGCCGCACCGGCATTGGCCTCGCTCGATCAGGACGGACGGGTGCTGCACGTCGGGACCTTCAGCAAGACGATCAGCCCGGCATTGCGCCTGGGGTTTCTCATCGCCCCTCCCGCCATGGCACGCCACTTCGGCGAGGTCGCGGCGTGCCTTTCGCCCGCCCCGGCTGCAGCCGTGCAGCACGCCGTGACCGAGTTCATGCACGACGGACACTATCTTCGCCATCTGCGACGAATGAAACGTCTCTACGCTGCGCGGCAGGAAGCTCTCGTTCGTTGTCTGAAGGACCAGGCCTCGGAATCGCTTAGGGTCCAGGCCGCCGCCGGCATGACCGTCGTGGCCGCGCTTCCCCAATCCGTATCGGATGTCGATATCGCTTTGCGGGCGCGAGCTTTCGGGCTGGCCCCAGTTCCTCTCTCTCCCTGGTACACGGGCGATCCGGGGCAGCAGGGGCTACTGCTCGGCGTGACGAATCTGAATGAAGGAACGCTACCGGCCAACTGTTCCCGCCTGCTGGAACTCGCTCGCGGGCGCCACTGACGCACCAGCGACACCTACTTTGCCATCGCTTCTTGGTACAGTGAAAATGTTCATTCCTGGTGCTTTTGCGTGCCCGCATGTCACACGACAATGCGAAAGCACAAAGGAGCCCGACATCCATGAACATTCAATCCATCGCGAGAGCCGCCTGTACAGCCATGGCCTTCGGCATCGCCGTGCCCGCCGCGGCGCACGGGGCGGCTGAAACCGTCACACCAAACTTTCAGCACGCCATTCCCAACATTCCGGGCAAGTCGTTGACCGCCGTCGTCGTCGATTACGCACCGGGTGCCGCGTCTTCAGCGCACAGGCATGCGGGCTCGGCCTTCATCTATGCCTATGTCGTATCTGGCGAGATCGAGTCACAGGTCGATGACGGTCCGAAGCGTGTCTACCATGCCGGCGAAAGCTTCTTCGAGAAGCCCGGCGCCGTTCACCGCATAAGCCGCAACGCGAGCGAAACAGAGCCTGCAAAGCTACTCGCCGTGTTCGTCGTGGATAGCAACGACAAAGCGTTGACCACCCCCATCAAGTAATCCACCACCTTAAGGAGTCACCTCATGAGCAAGCGTCTCGACTACGTTCAGATTGCGCCTGCGGGCGTCAAAGCCCTTGGCGGCGTCTACGGCTACGTCATGCAGAGCGACCTGTCGCCGGTTCTCGTCGACCTGGTCTACCTCCGCGTCTCGCAGATCAACAACTGCGCCTATTGCCTGGACATGCATACACGCGACCTGCTGAAAAAAGGCGTAAAGGTCGAAAAACTGGCCCTGGTGCAGGCGTGGCGGGAAGGAGGCGATCTCTTCGACCTCCGCGAGCGCGCAGCACTCGCATGGGCCGAATCGGTCACGCTGGTGGCGCAGACCGGCGTGCCGGACGCGGCCTACGAGGTTGCCCGCTCCGTGTTCAATGAACGCGAGCTGGTTGACCTGACCATCGCCATCGGTTTGATGAATACCTATAACCGTATGGCAATCAGCTTCCGGAACACGCCGCAGGCCGTGATGGAACCGTAAAAGCATTGCGGGTTTTCACACGGAAAAGCGCCTGGACTTCGGCATCAGCCGCGCACGATTCTCTGACGCAATTTTGCAGCCGCTTTGCATAGGCGCAGCACGTTGCAGCTCAAAATTTTCAGAGGCGTTCAACTGGTGACCGCAGGCGTCGAAATCGAAGTTATCGGACTTGCAAAAAGCGAGTGCACCGAAGACCAGCGCAGGCTGGTGGTAGTGGTCAGCCTCCGTGAAGAGAAGCCCAAGGAACAAATCGCCGTTCAACGAGGGGAATGGAACATCGACTCCAGTCGACCTTCAGCACGGTGACCGACGACTCGCGATGCGCTTGTAGTTGACAGGATCCCTAGCATCAACGCGTGTAGTGTCCGCTCGACGGTCATCGGCAATGGTCTTAGTGGAAGTCGATCAGTTGTGGGGAAATGTAATAGCCATCTCTCGCCGGACGGGACGGCCGCAGAAGTCCGCATGTTGAAAAGGAATTGGACTATGAAGATCGCTCGCTTGGTGAGTTCGGCTTGCGCCGTGCTTCTAATTCTTGTGCTGGGTTTCATTCAAGCGTCGAACGTGCGTGCCGCTGGCCGGGCGCTTGCACCGGACCTTCAAAGTTCGGAAACGGCCGATAGAACGCCCAACATAGCGATCCCCGACAGCAAATTGACACGCGACGCTGCTCAATACATACGTGATTCTGAGGGGGAGTTCCTTTTCGAGCATTCGACGCGGGTCTATTATTGGGCTGCCTTAGAACGAGAGGAGATTTCGCGCGCAGTAGTCGCCGGCCACTCCGTCCGATCCCTCGCAGCCCGGCTAGGGCGCGCTCCTTCTACTGTCAGCCGCGAGGTCCGGCGAAATGGTGGCTGACAGGGCTATCTGGCGAACCACTGACCAACTCGCCTGGGAGCGCGCACGGCGCCCAGAGGCATGTAAGCTCGCGCTGATCAAGCACGCCGGCAATCTGCCGCAGGAACTGTACAAGTCGCTCACTGGGGATCGTGGCACAGAGATGGCTGGCCACAAGCGTTTCACCGTGGCCACGGACATCCAGGTCTACTTCTGCGATCCCCAGCATCCGTGGCAACGCGGCTCAAACGAGAACACGAATGGCCTCTTGAGACAGTACTTGCCGAAAGGCACCGATCTCTCAGCCTACTCGCAAGCCAAGCTCAACGCCATCGCCAGGCGGCTCAACGAACGCCCGCGCAAGACACTAAACTTCGATGGCTGAACGATTCCATCAAGCTGTTGCATCGACCGGTTGAATCTGCAGCCGAGAACGGCCGCAGCCAGTGGCTACGCGAACAGCAGAGAATCGGCCGGCAAGAAGCTGCCGGCCAAAGGCCACGGAACTTAGACCTTCAGCGCACGGCTTCATATGGTCCGACGCTGTTGCCGTCGTTGTCTACGTCATCGTGCAGCGGTTCGTCGAGCAACCACCTCAATTTCGACTGCTGCACCCTGTGGCAGGCCGACGACCGCCACGCAAGAACGAGCGGGAAATACGCCGTCAAGATGCTCGGTGTAAGTGGTGTTGAAGCTATCGTAGTCACGCATGTCCGTGAGGAATACGGTCACCTTTATCACATCACGCCACTCACAGCCTGCGTTGCTTAGCGCGGTGGATACGTTAGACATAGCATTCGACGCCTGAGCAGGAAAGTTAGCCGGAATGCTCCCATCCGCGTTTGCGCCGGTCTTTCCCGAGAAGAAGATCAGCCCGGCGTGTTCGACCCAGTCTGAATATGGCTTGCGGCTGAACATGGTCATTCTCCCGACGCTACTTGCTCTGCGCCAGCGACAGAGGCCTGACCGCACCGCTTTGAGGCAATGAAATACAGGATGGCGCTGGTTGCCGCAGCCGTCGTGCCGACGACCGCAAGCGCGATTGCAAGACCGGATTTCGGATTGCCGAGCCATTCGTTGATGGAACCCACCGCGAACGGACCCAGGCCGCCGCTGATTGCATTGGTCAGGAACACCAGCAGCGCTACGGCGCGGCCGCGCATCCGGTTAGGAATCGCGATCTGAAGCGGAACGGGTGCAAGCGCCATGACAATGCTGGCCGCATAGGCGCAAAGTCCATAGAGCGCCAGCGACAGGAGCAATGCCGGGGCGAGCGGCGCCGCAAATGCGGCGGGCACCAGCAAGGTGGCCGCGCCGCAGGCAATGCGCAGCACCTTGCGCAGGGTACCGCGGTCGCTGACCTTGCCCACGAACAGGCTAGCACTGAGCACACCCGCGATGCCGCCGAGCATATAGACAGGGCCCGTCATTTTCCCGACCTCGCTGGCCGACAGTCCGAAGTTCCGGATCAACAAGGTCGGATACCAGGCAGCGTGCGAGTAGAAGAGCAGGATGAGGGCAACGTAGCCGAAGAAGTAGGGCAGGCAAAACCGGTTGCGCACGAACAGTTCGCGCAGCACCTCGCTGATCGGTGGCGCAGCTTCCGCTTGGTTTGCCGACACGCCGCGGCGCGCTGGCTCCCGGACCGACGCCAGCAGCACTGCTGCCAGTGCCAGGCCGGGAAGTCCGACCACGAAGAACACCATCTGCCACGGTTGCAGACCTTGCTGTGCTAGCCAGGCCGCTGTACCGGGCTGGGCCGCCCAGCCCAGCAGCGCACCTCCGCCGAGCAGCGCCACGCCACCTCCCATGTATGGCCCGAGCATGAAGACGCTGCTGGCGCGCGTGACCTTGCGCGGCGGGAACAGGTCGCTGAAGATCGACAACGCAGCCGGGCTCAGCGCGGCCTCGGCAATTGCCGTACCCGCGCGCCAGACCAGCAGTTCGCCGAAGCTGCTCGCCGTGCCGCACATTGCGGTCGAGATCGCCCAGATGGCGATGCATGCCGCGCTGAGTCGCACACGATTCGAACGGTCGACCAGCCGCGCTACGAAGACGCCCGCCGTCGCGTAGCAGAGTGTGAACGCCGCGCCCTGCAACAAGCCAATTTGGGTGTCGCTGAGCGACAGCGACGATTTCAGTGGCTGAACGAGGATGCTGACGACCTGACGGTCGATGTACGAGAAGGCGAAGCAAATGAAGAACAAGAATACGACGTAGGCATGCGAGGACAGGCTGCCGGTGTCGTCAGTCTCATCGTTGCGGAGGGCGTCCATTGCGGGCGCCGCAGGTTGGTTGGGATGCATGGAATCTCCTCGGAAACTCGGATGAGGGGCGCGGCTGTCAGGCGAGCCGGGCGGGCGAAGCGAGGAGCGCGATGCAATCGCCGGGCTCGACGCCAGCAAAAGTCCGGGCACAGACCACCATGCCACTGCCGCTGAAATGCATCTCGCGCGGCGGCTCCCAGGGAGCGTAAGGATCGAACAGCCGGCCGGCGAGCTGGCCGGCGGCAACCTCCTGCCCGAGCGTGAAGCAGGGCTCGAACACCCCGTGCCGGGGCGCGAACAGATAGTGCCGGGCGCCGTTCACGGCAATGACGCGGGTTTCGTGGCGCGGCGGTGGCGGAGTGTCGTCCCGTGTCAGGCCGGCGGCATGCAGCACCCGACTCAGTCCTTCCTCGACGATGGCGAGTCCTTCCACGTTGCAGCTCCCATATCCCCCGAATTCACCGCATAGGAACAGGGTGCCATGGTGCTCTGCCGCCGCGCCGTAGGTACGGTCTTCGCCAAGCAGATCCATCACCATCGTATGCGGCGCAGCGAAGGCGTGGACCAGCTTCATGTACTCGGCATGGCGTGACGGATCGCCCGGCAGCGCGGCCAACAGTGTCGGCATGTGGTTGAACGATGCACCGCCGGCATGCAAATCCAGGACCACGTCGGCGCGAGGGAAAAGCTCCGTGTCCACGTAGTGCGCGATCATTGCCGTGAGCGAGCCGTTGCGGTCGCCAGGGAACAGACGGTTCAGGTTGCCGTGGTCGATGGGCGAAGTGCGCGAGCCGTTCAGGAAGGCGGGGAAGTTCAGCGCCGGAATGACGATCAACCGACCGCGGATGCGCATCGATGGCATCCGCTGCAACAGTTTCATCAGTGCCACCGGTCCCTCATACTCGTCGCCATGGTTGCCGCCGGTCAGCAGCACGGTCGGGCCCTCGCCCTGCTTGAGCACCGCCACGGGCGTCGGGATATGGCCATAGGCCGAGCGGTCATGTGAAAAGGGAACGCGCAACACGCCGGTCTGGAAGCCTTCGCGTTCGTAGTCGACTTCGGTCGAGATTAGGGATTTGCGGTTGAGGATGAGCGGATCGTGGGGGTGGCCTTGCATGCCTGTCTCCTTGGTGGGGAAAACGGGCGGCCGGACGTAAGTGTCCGTGCCGCTGATGCATGCACTATTGCTCGTGAATGAATTGCCTACAAATGCCGTTTTTTAGGGGCGATGATGCCTCTACGGCATCGCTCGCACAGACGCTACGGTCTCGACGAAGCGCTCGAGTGCCGGATCGGTCGTATCCGCGTGATGCACGAAAACAAGTGGCATGGGAATCGACAGGTCGGAAAGCGATGCGAAGCGCGCCAGCGCGGGAGGTCGGCCAAGGTTGGCCGAGTTGACGATGGCGGCACCGACGCCGGCGCAGACCAGCGACAGCACGGCGGCCTCGGTTGAAACTTCCTGCACCACGTCGAGCGTGACTCCGAGAGACTGGCAGGCGCCGATCAGCCGGTCGTAGTAGAGCGGATAGACCGCACGTGGAAAGATGATGAACGGCCAGCCAGCGATGTCGCGGAGGGCCACCGTTGGCTGGCGCGAGCTGTCGTGGGCCGGCAGCGTCCAGGCGTGGGGCACTGCCAGCACCACGTTGTTGGTGGCTAGCGGCACCGTGGCTAGCGAAGGCTCCAGGGGGCCGTACTGGTAGATGAAGCCGCCGTCGAGCGAGCCTTCGCGCAGTGCGTCGAGTTGCTGCGGCGTGTTCATTGGCACCAGCTCGATGCGCACGCCCGGCACCTCTGCCTGAAAGCGCCGGAACACATGGGGTACGGCGCCGTCCCAGCCGCTGTTCTCCACGAAGCCGAGCCGGAGGTATCCCTGTACCCCTGCGGAGATCCGTTGCGCGGCGCGGGCTGCAGCTTCGAGCCGGTCCAGCGCGGCGCGCGCGTCGCGCAGGTAGGCTTTGCCTGCGGTCGTCAGCTTCAGCCCGCGCGGTGTGCGCGAGAATAAGGCAAAGCCGAGCTCCTCCTCCATATCATGGATCTGCCGCGAGATCGCCGGCTGTGTGACGTGGATATGCTCAGCGGCGAGCCGGATGCTCTCATGCTCGGCTACGGCGATGAAGTAGCGCAGGTGTCGTAGTTCCACGATGTCGGCCTTTGGAGTGTCGCAGACGCTGCCGGAAGGAGGGTGTCAGCACAAATGGTCGCCGCCGAGGCGCGGCACTAAGAAATCAATGAATGCGCGCAGCTTTGGCGATTGCACTTGCCCGCGTGGAAAGACCGCATGCAGGGCCGGGCAGCGGCCCACCCATCCAGGCAGTACCGGCACCACCAGTCTCTGAGCAGCATGGCGCGCCATGATCATGTCGGTGGCCATCATCAGTCCCGCGCCGGCGAACAGCGGCGCTTTCAGGACCTCGGGATCGTCAGCCTCGATCACAGGGTGGATCGGGTAGTCGGCCAGCGCCTCTCCCGTGCCGTCCTGCCGCATGGGCCACGCATGGGTACCGCTGCGGCGTGCCACGCGCGTGGCGAGTGCCGCATGCTGGCCTAGATCGCGGGGATGGGCCGGCGCCCCATAGCGCGCCAGGTAGGCGGGACTGGCGTAGACGCGGTTCGGAAACGTCGTGAGCCAGCGCGCGGCCATTGAGGAGTCCGGCAGATCGCCCATGCGCAGTGCGAGGTCGATCTCTTCACCCACGAGGTCAAGCGTGCGGTGGTTCAGCACGAGATCGATGCCGACCTCCGGACAGGCAGCGCGGAAATCCGCCAGCAGCGGCCCCAGCAAATTGACTGACAGCGAGTACGAAGCCGTGATCCGCAGCGTGCCGCGCGGCACGCCGCGCAGTTGGTCGACTACCGCATCGGCCTTAGCGAGCAGGCCGGGAATGGCGCGACAGGTTTCGAAGTAGAGCGTGCCGGCTTCGGTCAGGCCGAGGCGGCGCGTGGTCCGATGCAGGAGCTGCACGCCGAGCCGTTGCTCAAGCTCGCGCACCCGGCGGCTGACGGTGGTCTTGGGCAACCGCAAGTCGTCCGCCGCGGCCGTGAAACTGCCGGATTCGACGACTTTCAGAAAAACCAGAGTGTCGTTCATGTCCAGAGGCATGGCGGGGGACTCACCATTGGCGGAGTTCGATTATGCCACTGATGGCACAGTAACTCCCGGTAAAGGCACCTAATCGGCGCGACGAGGATCCTCTATTGTTTGTTTGTCTTCTATCACGAAACAATCAATTGTCATGCTCCTGCGTCTCTCCGGCCTCTTTGTTCTCGCTTCAGCTTCGATGGCCATCCAGGCGGCCAGTCCTGCCGACACGGGCCCATTGTCGATGCCGCGGTCCGGCGGCGGATGGGAGGCCCGCCAAGCGCCGGGCTTCTACCGCTTCCGCCTTGGCGCGTTCCGGATCACCGCGTTGTCGGACGGCACTGCGCCGCGCGACGTGTCAAAGATCATGAGCAATCCTTCGGCGGTGCGCGAGGCCTACGCGGCAGCCAATCTTGCCCTGCCGATCGAGATATCCGTCAACTGCTACCTCATCGATACCGGCGAACGCAATCTCCTGGTGGATACCGGTGCAGGGGAGTTGTTCGGGTCGCTCACCGGCCAGGTCGTCGCCAACCTTCGTGCGGCCGGCTATGAGCCCGGTGACATCGACGACGTGCTGCTTACACACATCCATGGTGACCATTCCGGGGGGCTTAGTATCGGCGGGCAGCGCGTATTCCCGAATGCGACGGTGCATGTGGACCAGCGGGATCCCGCACTTTGGCTCAGTGCCGCAGCGGAGGCAAAGGCATCGCCAGGAGCGCGCAACACATTCCGGCAATCGCATCAGACGGTTGACCCTTACGTTGCAGCAGGCCGGCTCAAGACCTTCGACGGCGCGACGCAGCTCTTTCCTGGCATCCGCGCGGTACCGCTTTATGGCCATACCCCCGGGATGAGTGGCTACTTCATCGAGAGCGAGGGGCAACGCCTGCTGCTGTGGGGCGACATCATCCACGCCAGCGAGGTGCAGTTCCGCGCCCCGGCGATCACTATCGACTACGACGTGGACCGGGCAGGCGCCACCGCGACGCGACTGCGCATACTTGCCGAGGCCTCCCGGGAGGGGTACTTGGTCGGGGGGGCACATTTGACATTCCCGGGAATTGGCCGTGTGCGCGCTGAGAAAACAGGCTTCAGTTGGGTGCCGGAGCCCTACAGCGTGACATTGGGAAAGTAGCGGCAGGCTTTGTGGCCCATTGACGAACAACCCCATCCGCTCCGCGGGAGCGCTCGGAACAACTCGTGTGAAGGAGGGAATTCGCTCTTTGTGACGGATGCACGCGTAGACAGTTAAGAGGCAGCCGGTGCGGTGACGAGCGTCCACGCCGGCCAACCGACGTCTTCCGACGCCAGCAGGCAGCGGGCCGTACCCGACCCGAAGCAGCTCCATGGGCTCAGCGCTGATGTGGCGTCCGTTCCCAAAGTGCACCGGTCACTCAGCGTTCTATGGCCGTGATGAGCAACAAAAAGCACCTTGACAGGTTCTCGCCGCGTTCGGTTCTTGATGCGCTGTGGAAGCACACGGCCGTACTAATCCCTTCCCATTCACATCCTTGGGCAGAACGCGACGAGGTGACAGTGGCAGAGCTAAGGGACCAGCCTATGGTGCGGCGCGAGTCGGGGTCGATGACGCAGAAGGCCATCGACGAAGCGCTCCGGCGGGCTGGCGTCAGGCCGCGCTTCACGCATGAGCTGGGCAGTCGCGAGGCACTGTGCGAGGCGGTCAGCGCGGGGCTTGGATGCGGCATCGTTTGGGATTCGGAGGCTCAGGCTTCAGAGCGGTTCCGGACCATCCGGTTACAGAGCGAGCCGATCCATAGCACTGACTACCTGTCGTGTTTAAAGAGCGAGCTGTCGCGGCAGGTGATTCAGGCTCTGTATCGGGTTGCGGGCGCGTTGCCTCGACAACTGGATGCCGGTTCACGGGAACGAAGAATTGAGACTTCCGCAGTTAACACCATGCAGCCTCTCTCGCCGCCATCAGCGAGGTGAAGAGAGGCCAGCAGGTGCAGAAGTCTGGTTAGACCGTAGCAGCCGTCAGAATGCCCCTTTGACAGTGCCGGAGAACGTCGGTAACTGGCCTCCGACTACAGCCAGTTAAAGAGAGGGGCGGGGGAGCGGCGCATCGCGGCCCGTTTCTACCTTCGGCTTCGCGCAATTCGTAGCGATGGCTTCACGCTGTTCGGAGGATTGTTGCGGAACGCGTTCTTCGTTTCGTCACCTATGCCGTCATAGAAGGCAATCAATTGCCGTGCGACCAGCATGCTGCCCGGGCCTATTCGCACACGCGCTCGTAACGAGCGTTCCGTCACCATGTGCCCGATCGTGAGGACCCAGCTAGAGGAAAGGTTGGACCGACGGCCATCGGCATCAGGTCAGAAGCCGTGAACGGCCTGGCGAAATAACAGTGGCGGTCGCTCGATTGCATCCCTCCGTCCTCCGAGAGAAGTTTCTCTTTGCCTGTTTCGCTTGATACGAGGTAGCGAAGAAATTAGTGGCGCTAAAATCAGAATTAAATACGAATAAATTCACAGAAAAGACCCGTTCGGGTGAATTAAATTTAATTTTTCTCAGACTTATCGCGCTGATAAAATTTCCGCTGCGGCGGGTCTCTTTTACTTTTGGTTTGGCTTTTTTTTGTGCGGGATATTTAAAATCCGCGTAGGGCGGGATGGCGGATGCATTGTTGAGGCGATGCGCTCTCGGGATAATAAGAATGATACGCGATATGAGAATTCGAGCCGCCGGGCCAGCGGATGTGGCGGCAATCACTGAGGTATTCCACGCGTGCGGTCTGATGGGCGGCGATATCGACCCCTCGTCCTCCTTCTACAGCCTGGCAGTGCAAGGAGAAAAGGTCATCGGTTGTGCCTGCGGTGAGGTGCATGAGGAGACGGTCATTATTCAAGCCGCCGCGGTGCTCGACGAATACAGGGGGCGCCAGGTTGCGACTCATCTGGTCAGAGCCATTTTGATGCGCGCCCGCGCTAATGGTTGCACTCGAGCTGCGGTGCTGACATCTGAGCATCCCGCGTTCTTTGCCCGCTTCGGGTTTACGCTCACCGCGTTGGACGACATGCCTCAGAAGATGAAGCTAACCACTGATTTCCTCCGGCGATTTGGTGCAAGGACACACTACATGTGCCGTCATCTCGACTGAGCGGGCGGAGGTGCCTGGAGTGGCAGCTAGTTCACAAGAGGCTCGACGTGACGGAAACTCAACCCGCGATGGTGAGAGGGAAAACTGATGAACCTTGATTTGCTTTGGAGGTGCAACGCGCCACATTGATGTCTTCTGCAGCCATCCTTCACACTGAACCGTGTTTGCGTTGCTGCGTTGCAACATACGATATGGGTTACTCTAAAATCAGTATTAAATATGATTTAATCTGATTCCGCAGCGGAACTGCTGCACCACTTGTGCGCCACTGCGCAGGACCGGATCGATGCCCCCGCCTCGCTCCGGTTTTTGTCCGCTCATAGAGCGTTTTCCTCTCCCAGGCGATGGGTGGCGGTAAGCCATCAGCGTTTCGCGTTGTGTGCGCTGGCTCGAAAGCCGCGCTGCTCTCCGAGTTAGTTCCGGGCTTGGGGTCAATCCGCACGTGCCGGTCCTCCCAACTTGGATTGTTATTTCTGCACGGCCATCTCACGGATGCTTGAATGTGGCGAGGTCGGTACTCGCAGCGGACTGGTCGGGCGCAAAGCACTCGCCGGCTTCTATCGTTACGTGGATGACAACAAGCAGGTCCTTGCCGTTGCCCGTCCCGTCGGCGCCTTGCCCCGGATCGTCCGCTCTTACCTTCCCGCTGATGGGCCCGCTTCACTCGCGGAGATCGTGAAGCCTCTACCTTCTCATCGCCGCCCACTACACTCGCCAGACGGGTTCCGCTAAGTTTAGTGTGGCCGAAGCCGTGAATTCCGAACTTGCTAGCGCGACGCCCAATTTCGCAGCGGATAACCCGCGCAAGATAGTGGACTTAGTCAACTCCCAACTCAGTGCTTCTGCGCGTGTTTGGTGTTCCGATGCATGCGATTGTCTTGTGCCTTTTCGTGGCTCGAGCCTTCCAGACTTCTCCGGTCCTCAGCACGCTGTTGGCCCTTGTCGCGGTCGCTGGAAAACGAGCCATTGGAATTTGTCATGGCCTCTTTGCTTGCGTGGCTAGGAGCCGCGCTACCGAAGTTGCCACCACCGCCTCCACCACCGCCACGCGCGGAAGCAGTAAGACTCAAGCCAAGCAGCAGACTTCCGACGGCAACTACCAGTGTTTTCTTGAACATCACGTCCCCTTACAAATGTCGAGAGTAATCTCACTCACCCCTAATATAGCCTGAGACGGGTTGGCGCCGCGTAACAAACGGTAAGGTAACCAGCGAATCCAAATCATGAAGTAGAACTATTGAAGATGAGAGCCTGGCAAATACTGAAATGGTCGAGTACTGGGCTAGCCACGGTCGGCGTCGTTGCTGCCGTGATGTTTGCGTGGTTAGCAGAGGGAAGGCTGTCTACGCCAGCCAATGTGCCGCGTGTCAGGCGGCAGAGAAGTAGTTCCAAATCCGGACGCGACAGACAAAGCGCTGGCAAACCTTGAGGGCCAGCCGAGCTGGCGAAGTCGCGGACCAAACGGACGACTGCCGGCACCGCCTCACGATGCGAGCGGCCATACCTGGCACCATCCCGACCAAGTACTGTTTTCTATTACCAAAAATGGACTGGTTCTCGACGAGACTGCGCCCTCTGGCTATGAAAGCGATATGCCTGCTTTCAAAGCTACCTTGTTGGACTCGGACATCGCCGCTGCGCTTGCCTATATCAAGAGCGCTTGGCCGGAAAGCCTGCAAGCCGCTCAACGAGAGGCAACCAGGGAATACAGGAGCCGATCGCTAAACTGGCAAGGAAGCGTCGACTGGGGCGGAACCTTGTCATATCTGTTTGTGCGGCTCACATAAGCCATTGCCAGAGACGCGTCCATGGAGATACTTTGATGCAAAACAAAACGAGGGAATCATGTGTAGGCGCATCGCACAGTTCAGCCCGTTTGCCATATGGGAAGCCGAACTGGGGGTCCAATGCGTCTACTCGGGCAGGCTACCCCAGCCAAGCGTGGTACTGCACGGCCACCAGGGCGACAAGCGCAATATTCCAGAGGGCTCTTTTCATAGCTATAGTCGGCATTGCTGAAATTTTCCTGGTTACTTGCTGGGTTTTTTCTTGTTGGGCTGGGAAATAGCGGCTGGAGGCTGGGCAATAAGCAGAGGCTGGGCCGCTGGGCTAGGCGTCGTTGCTGGCGTCTTTTCGGGGGCAGGCGCTTGGGGGAGTTGACCGTTCTCATAACCCGTTGAAACCGATTCCAGGTAGCCGGGTGGAAACTTCTGTTCCGTTGTTGCCGCCGGCTCGCCATGCGCGACAGCGCAGCATGTAAGGGCGCTTATGGCAATAACTTTCCGCCAAACTGTGCGCAGAAGGGGGGCGGTGAGCCTCATGGGCAACTCCTTATCAAGGGGAGGCGTCAGCCCCTAATTCGCTTACCAATTCAAGCTTGTGCTCAACTGTAAAGCGACAACGAGTTCTGGCGTTATGTCAGGTTGGGATGTGGAGTCGACCGTAGCTAGAGTCGTGCCAAGCCTGCTGTGAGGCCAGAAGCCGGCATGGACAGGCAGGCCAATTAAATTGAGTTGTATTAAAACGTTTCACTTTCAATATGTCGCAATCGGCACCGGCCTGCAATGGCTGACACCATGGCGACTAACCAGGAAGCCGGAAGTGGCCAATTTTCAGTAGGTTAGTACGAACGAAGAAATGCTGGCCATCGTTGTCCTTTCTCTAAATCCTGTTGCAAACCTGTGACAAAGGATTTTTTTTCAGAATAAATAAATCTTAATTTCACTGAGGTGAGCGTGTAATGAAATTAATTCTGTTTAAGCCAGATTTAAATGTTGCGAATGTGCGTTGGCGCCAAGATGACCCATTCGGGTGAGGGAAAACTAGAGTGTCCTATGGCATCTTGCTCGAGGTGGGACTTGACATCAATGGACATCGCCGTTTTATTCCAGCAGAAAGCGGGCGAACGGCCCGACGATAGACGATATAGGCGGTCGATCCATCCTCGACGGTGACTGAATCTACGCGCGGGCTTTCCGGGCAGCTCGGCGCTTATAGCGCTTAGTACAGTCCCAATTCCAGTGCTGGCTTCGAAACGGAGACGCTTGGCAGGCAATGCAGCTACTGCCAGCCTACGCTCAAGATTCATTCGAACGACCGCTTGCTGACTGGAACTGCCATGTGAATGTCTCAACGATGCATCGGACGAGCGTCCCATCATGGCCGAGAACGCCCTGAAGTAGGCAGACTTTCATCTGTTCTGCCATTCGATCGAAACTTCGACGCCAACGTATTGAACATCTGTGCGGAAGTGAACATACGACGGCGAAGCTTTTTCATACCGTCTTTAAGTAGGAAAGCGCGCGTCGCGCGGCAAAGCACCGGAGGCGATATTGGCATCACTACTTTATGGTGCCGGCTGGGGCGGCGGGCTGGTGTTTGCGATCGGATTATTCACCAGTATCTTGCTTGGCTTGGAACTGGGCCGGCTGGTGTGGCGATGGCAGGTTGCCTCCGGTCGGGAACCGGAAACAACGGGCGTCAGCGCAGTCGCCAGCGCGATATTTGCACTGCTTGGGCTATTGATCGCCTTCACCTTTTCCGGGGCGGCAAGCCGCTTTGATATGCGGCGTACGCTGATCGTCCAGGAAGCCAATGACATCGGCACGGCTTACTTGCGCCTGGATCTGCTGCCGCAACCGGCGCGCGGTGAGTTGCAGGAGATATTCCGGCAGTATCTGGATGCCCGGCTTGACGCCTATCGAGCCGTCCCCGACCGAAAACGCGTCGATGCAGCCCTGGCCCGTTCGGACGGACTGCGTGAGCGCCTCTGGACAAGATCCGTAACTGAGTCCCAGCGAACCACCAGTACGGCGGCCACGATGCTTCTGCTGCCAGCGCTCAATGCAGCGTTCGATACGGCATCGACCCGGCTCGCTGCCACGAAGGAACATCCGCCCACCGTCATATTTGGCATGCTTTTGGCGCTTTGCTGGATCGGGGCCCTGTTCGCGGGCTATGGCATGGCCAGCAACGGTCCGCGTAACTGGTTGCATGCGCTTTTCTTCGTGGCCACACTGGCCGGGACGCTCTATGTCATCGTCGACCTGGAGTTTCCGCGGTTGGGCCTGATCCGCGTTGATGCGTTTGACGAGGTGTTGCAGGACGTCCGCAATGGAATGCGATGATCGGGCCGGTGCAGCATGCCGCCGCCAGTGCCCAGACACGGGAGAGAGGCCAATGAGCGTGCTGTCGGCCATTGGAGGCGGAGGACCGTACCCGACCCACTACGGTCACTGGACCACGCGCTTCACTAACGGCGGATTCCTTGTGCGGATTCAACCGGTCGTCTGAATGGCACGGTCGGGGCAACCTCGCACGCCGCTTCGGTGAAGTACACAGAACGCCTGGCCCGGCCGCTCAATGTCTCCGGGCCGGAGTCCATCATGCTTAAAGTACGCAAGACCATCCACCTGCTGCAGCCGATCGAGCAGGCGACTGTAGAAGAGGGGCGCTCCATCTTCATCTGAGCGGTGCGGACCATGCAGCGTCAACTTCTGGCAGCGGGCACCAGCTTCTCGAACCTCGTTGATGATGTGCGCCAGGAGCTCGCCGCGTGCTACCTATCTAACAAACGCTATCCAATAGGTAGGATGGCCACGCTGCTGGGATATTCGCGCCCATCTTCGTTTACGCAGTGGGTTAGTGACCTGCCGGGCGGCGGAGACTGCAGTGGCCTCTAAGCGCGTGGCGGCCGCCGCGGAGCGAGGGCGCGCCGGTCGTCGCCCAAATCCATGGCGTGCTGCGCTCTAGAATGCTGCGCTGAGCTGAGCGGCGTCAGAGGTGTGACAACGCCAGCTTCGCCGGCAGTCCGAGGAACACAAGTCCGGCGAACCTCACCAACCCAAAAGTTGTGATCTTCTTCCTGGCGTTCCTGCCGCAGTTCGTCGTGGCAGGGCAAGGCAGCGTGGCGCTGCAAGTCCTGCTGCTCGGCATCGTTGGCGTCGTCCCACGCCATACCGTGGACGATGACTTCCGCACCGTACTGCCGGATCAATGCCTTTGCGCGCGCTGTGGTGGATTCGGGTACCACCACCGTTACCGGGATCGACAGGCGGCTTCCGGCGTAAGCCACGGCGATTCCCGCATTGCCGCCCGATGACGAGAGAACAGCAGCTTGCCCTGTCGCATATATGTCTCGCAGGCGACACCGATGCCACGCAGCTTGAACGATCCGGACGGCTGCAGCGATTCCAGCTTGAGCCAGACAGTACGTCCGGCCGCTGCGCTCAGCGATGGCGAGGCCAGCAGCGGGGTCTCGACGTGTAGTGCCATGTCAGTTTCCAAGCTTGCAGGTCAGGAAGTCGTCGATGTACGCGGCCGGTATCGAGCAGGTGGACTGGGAGCAGGCGTAGTCCTGCCCCAGCCATCACGCGATCTCGACTACCACCTTGGCGCGCGCGGTGCCTGCGGTGACGAGTTCGTATGCCTGCTCCGCCTGGGCCAGCGTGAAGCGGCGCGGATCGACCACCGGCCGCAACAGCCCGCTTTCCACCAGCCGCGTGGCCTCGCTCATTATCTCGCCGTGATGGGCGCGCAGCTTGCCGGTGAGCAGCGGATACAGTGTGAACACGCCCGAGTAGGTGGCTTCGCGGAATGACAGCGGGGCCAGGGCATGCGTTCCCCAGCCCAGCGCGCTCACCACGTGGCCGAAGTGCTTCACCGCAGTGAACGAGGCATCCAGCGTCGGGCCGCCGACCGTGTCGACGACCAGCTCGAAGCCTTCACCCTGCGTGTGCGCGGCGACATACGCTTCGACAGGCTGCGCGCGGTAGTCAATGGGCGTTGCGCCGAGCTTGCCCACCAGGTCAAGATCCTTCTCACTGGCCGTGGCAAACACTGTGGCGCCCAGCGCGCGTGCCAGTTGCACCGCGATGTGGCCCACGCCGCCAGCGCCGCCTTGCACGAGCACGGTCTGGCCGGTCTGGAGATGCGCCCGATCGACGATACCGGCATAGGCCGTGATAAAAGCCAGCGGCAGGGCAGCGGCCTCGCGCATCGACAGATTCGACGGCTTGCGGGCCAGCAGGTTGGCGTCGACGGCGGCGTACTGCGCGAGCGAACCCTGCAGGCCGCCCACGCCGCCGGTCATGCCGTAGACTTCATCGCCAGGGTGAAAAGCGGTAACGCCTGCACCGACTGCTTCCACCGTGCCGGCCATGTCAATGCCAAGCACGAGTGGTAGCGGATGCCGCGCATGCGCGGCGGCGCCCGCCCGGATCTTGGTGTCGAGCGGATTGAGGCCGCTCGCAGCGATGCGTACAAGTACCTGCCCAGGGCCAGGGGTGGGCCGGGGCTGTGTGGTTGGTTCGAGGGGGCCGTTGTAGTGGTTCAGCACCAGGGCCTGCATGGACATCGTCACCTCCTGTGTTTCCTTTCGGTCGTCACGCCTGGCAATCTTGCATTCCGCGTGTCGTTGGACTCATGATGGTTCATGCGCAATCGCATGAAAACCAATAATCCTGAATGGTGGCTAGTCATAGATGCATGACCATGGACTCGAATGGAGCGATGTGCGCATCTTCCTCGCCATCGCGCGGGCCGGGACGCTCGGCGGCGCGGCCCGGGTGATCGGCCAGACACAACCGACCATGGGCCGGCGCCTGAGGGCGCTGGAGGAGGCGGTTGGGCAGGCCTTGTTCCACCGCACCAGTGACGGCTTTGTGCTGACCGACGAAGGCAGCGCCGTCCTGGTCTACGCCGAGCGCATGGAGGAGGAAGCACTGGGCCTCTCCCGAACGCTGGCCGGACAGGGCAACGCGCTGACAGGCTCGTTGCGTGTCACGTCGTCCGACTGGTTCGGCATGCATGTGCTGACCCCGGTCTTTGCCCGCTTCCTCAGGCAGCATCCGGATGTGTCGCTGGAGCTGGTGACGGATTCCCGCCAATACAGTCTGGCGCGCCGCGAAGCCGACCTGGCATTTCGCATCATGCCGTTCGAGGAGCCCGACGTCATCCAGCGCAAGCTGATGCACATGAACTACGCGCTGTACGGGCACCGGGATCTCGTGGCGCCTCGCGCCGGCGATGGCGAGGGTGTAGCGCTCATCAGCATGGACACTGCCTTCGGCACGCTGCCCGACGTGGAATGGGTCGGGCGAATGCTGCCCAGGGCACGCATCGTTTATCGCAGTAACAACCGTGGCGTGCAGGCGCGCATGTGCGCCGAGGGCGGTGGCTTCGCAGTGCTGCCGTGTGCGCTGGGAGATGCCACGCGGGACCTCCGGCGCATCGATCTGGGCGAAGCGCCGCCGGGGCGCGATGTCTGGTTTGGCCTTCACCGCGACCTGCGCCGGCTGGCACGCTTGCGGGCGTTAGTGGACCTGACGGTGGCGTGCCTGGGAGAGCGATAGGTGCGCCGCGCGCGCTCCGTCAGACGGCATCGCGCATCTTGGTTCGCAATGCCCGCTGCTGGCGCCGATACGCTCCCGGCCCCACGCCGAATTGTCCGCTGAAGGCGCGCCCGAACGCAGCCTGGGAGGCGTAGCCGCATCGCTCGGCGACGGCGGCGGCCGAGAGGTTGTCTTGCTGCAGCAGGCGCGCCGCGCGCTCCATGCGTAGCGTCGTCACGAGTTCCAGCGGTGTAATGCCGCCCAGTTGTGTGAAGCGCCGCGCGAGCGTGGCGCGAGAGACGTTGGCGGACTGCGCCAGGCTTTCGATTGTCCACGGCCTTTCCGGTGAGCCCACGACGGCATCCACCGCCTTCGCCATGCGCGTGTCAGCCAGCAGGGCGAGCACCCCCCGTGTCACCGTACCGCGCGAAATCAGCGTCCGGAGCAGCACCGTAAAGAGCGCGGTCGACAGGTCGGCAATGATGGCCGCACCGCCCGGCCGAGGCGTTTCGGCTTCCGCATGCATCATGCCGATCAGCCCGCGCAGCCAGCCAGCGTCATGCCCGCCCTCGCCGGGGGATGGCCCGGCCGTAGGCACGCACAGCATCTCCGGCAGTGCGCGCAGCAGGATTCCGGCGCCGCCGCCCAGAGCAAAGGTGCCGCAGAGAATGTCGAGTGGCGCGTCGGCCCCCGGCACGGTGATTTCCGTGACCACGCCGTTGAAGCGCTGCGATGCCGTTCCGCGCGGCGGCCCGCTTCGCCTGGTGCGTTGCGCGCTGGCCAGCGTGTGCGCAGCGCCGCGCGGAAAGAGCAGGACATCGCCTGCGCTCACTGGCAAGACGTCCTTGCCGATTGTCACGTCGGCACGCCCGTCGAGGATCACGTGATATGGCATGTGGCCCGCTGGGGCCTGCGCGTTGTGCGCGGACCACGCGCCGGCCACGCGGCAATGCAGGTCCACGGTGCCGGATGGCGACAGCAGCCGCACCAGCTCGCTGAGACTGTCCATGGGGTTTCCCTCGTGGCTGAGACGATAGAGCCAAAACGTGAGCTGATTCTAGCTCTTTCGAATCTGCCGGGGGCCTACCATGAAGTCAAGGGAAGCAGTGCTTGCCTTCACTGACAGGAAACCGGAGAACCATCATGACCACTCGTCTGCATACCATCCCCGTCCAGGACGCCACCGGCCAGACCGCCGAGCTGTTCGGCGCCATCCGCAAGGCAATCGGCAAGGTGCCGAATGCTTATGCGACCATCGGCAGCAATGCCCCTGCTGTGCTTGCCAATGCGCTGCAGACAGGGCAGATCTTGAAGAATGGCGCTCTGTCGGCGCGTGAGCTGGAGGCGATTAACCTGGCCGTCAGCGAGCACACCGGCTGTGACTATTGCGTGGCTGCACACACGCTCATGGGCAAGTTGGCAGGATACAGCGGGCAGCAGATGCGCCAGTTGCGGGAGGGGAGCTACCCCGATGACGTCAAGATCGATGCGCTGGTGCGCTTCGTGCTGGAACTCGTCAGTACCCGTGGTACGGTGCCGGCGGAGAGCGTGCAGGCTGTGCGCGCCGCCGGCTACACGGATGGCCAGATCGTCGAGATCATCCAGGCCATGAGTGCCATCCTGTTCACCAACATGGTCAACCGCGTGAACGACACGGCCCTGGATTTCCCGGCGGTGGCCTGACACGCTCTCCCGGCGGGCGCCTTGAATGGGCAGCGCCGCCGGGGGCGAGGCCGGCTCGGGCCCGGACATAGCCGTGCAGCGGTCAGGTATCTCTGGCACGAACAGGGTTTCGGGATTCTTCCGTTTCGCTCGAAGATCATTTAAGCCATTTGATTACACGTCGAAGCGGCAAATCTCGGCAGTCTTTCGGCAGCGGGCCGCAAGCTCGGCCTGTCACCGGCTACGGCCAGCGTCAAGCTCGAGTCTGCGCTGCGCACGCAATTGTTCGAGCGTACGTCGCGCAAGTTGCGGCTGACCAATGAGGGCCGGATCTACCTTGCGATTGCCAGCACGCACCTCAGACGCTTGAAGACGCGCTTGCCACGCTTCATGCAGGCACCCACAGGTTAGCGGACGCGTGCGCGTTTCCGCAACGTCGGACTTCGGGCGCAATATGCTGAGGCGCTGGCTGGACGAATTCAATGAAGACCATCCGAACGTCAGCATCGCGCTAGTTTTGTCCGACTCGATCCTGCATCTGCTCTACGACGATATCGACATCGCGATCCGGTTTGGCGTGGCTGCCGACAGCCGGCACTTTGATCGCGAAACGCCTTGCCGATAACCGGCGAGCACTGTGCGCCTCGCCTCGATATATACAGCAGTTCGGTGTTCCCGTTCATCCTGTCGGAGCACAGGTCCCTACCGCTGTCGTCGGCCTCGTGGCCAACGAATGGCACTTCGCTCACGACGGGGAAACAGTGCAATTTTTCGCGCCGGTTGCGAGCTCCCGCGAGACGAACGACGGTGCACTGGCAAGGGGTGGGGTGTGGAAGGAGGCGGCATTTCCGATCTGCGCGATGGGCGGCTCGAACTGCTGCTGCCGGAATGGCGTTGTCCGGACTTGCCCTTGAATGCCCTGTTTCAACGCAATCGATACATGGCGCCGCGTGTGCGTGTGCTGCTCCATTTTCTGGGTGAACGCATAGCGCTGGCTTTTGCAGAACTGGAGCCGGGTGCACACGTTCGCTGCTGGCTGCATCTACGTGCCCGGCTCTTGCCTAGGCGAACGTGACTCCGGGATGCCTCCATGTCATTCATTTTTGTTTGAGCGCCATGCAATAACGTAAATTTACAGGCAGGCGTGCATGAACAATCATGATCCGTGCGACCCGCAGTCCAACCCGGCACAGATGTCACGTCAGGTGGACCGTGCTCAGGTCGCCCTTGAGTGTGTTCATGTAGTGAAGGAAGGAGACCTTGTCATCAAAACGAAGGTTGATCACCGCCTGGCGGTAAAACTCGTGGATCTTCGGCTGCAGCTCTTCCCAGAACTGCCTTCCTTTGCTGGTCAGGACCACGCGTCGTGCGCGGCGGTCTTCATCGCTGGTCACGCGCGAGACGTGTTCTTCGCGCTCGAGCCGTTTTAGCACGCCATCGAGGTTCTGGCGGCTCACCACCAGATACTCGGCCAGTTCGGAGAAGGACATGCCGTGCGTGGCCTTCGGCCGCGACAGTGCTCCCATCACGGCCCACTGCACACCACTGATCCCCAGTTCGTTGGCGGTCTGGCGATGCAGGATGTTGCCCACCTGAAAAAGTCGGAAGAACAGCCGGTTGGTGACATCCAGTCCGGACTGGTCAGGACGCTCTTCTGCGCTTGCGGATTTCATCTGCTTCCCTTTGCTTCGAATCTTGTTGGCTTCCATGAGACATGAAATCGACTGGACGCCAGATGATACCTTGCCGTCGCCGCAGCGCCGCATTGACCCGGTGCAGGAGCTTTTCTATTGTGCCTTAACATCAATGTATTGACATAGACGCCGCAAGCGGCACTGGCCTGACTAGGTAAATTCCCGTTGTTTCCCAAAATATTTATATCAAGACCTTGTCATATATGAGATTGAGCACCTAGACTTCCGAACACCACAACACACGGTCTTGGAGGCAAGCAAACCATGGATCAGTACCCACGCCTGATGGCTCCCCTCAGCGTTGCAGGCATCACCCTCAGGAACCGCATCGTGATGGGCGCGATGCACACCCGGCTGGAAACCTTGGACAGGCCACATGAAAGGCTGGCCGCGTTCTACGGCGCACGCGCCAGGGGCGAAGCCGGCCTGATTCTGACCGGCGGGTATGCTCCCAATCCCGCGGGAGTTTTCGAACCTGGCGCGCCGCTACTATGCGAACGCAGTCAATTGGCGGAGCACCGTGCGATCACGGAGGCGGTGCATGCAGCAGGCGGGCACATTGCGCTGCAGATCGTCCATGCAGGTCGCTACGCCAAGCACCATCTTTGCGTGGGGCCGTCTGCCGAGCGGGCGCGGATCAACCCGATTGCGCCACGCGAGCTCACGACGGAGGAGGTCTGGCAAACCATTGAGGACTTTGCCAATACCGCGGAGCTTGCGTGGGAGGGTGGCTACGACGGCGTCGAGATCATGGGGTCGGAGGGGTACCTCATCAACCAGTTCACGGCGCCGTTCACGAATCAACGAACCGATGAGTTCGGCGGCAGCTTCGAGGCGCGCATCCGCTTTCCGCTGGAAGTCCTGAAGGCCATTCGCCGTCGTGTAGTGGACCGCTTTCTGGTGGTCTACCGGATTTCCGCCGTTGACCTGATCGAGGGCGGGATGACCGGCGCGGAGGTGGCCGAGCTGGCGCGGCGCGTGGAGGCCAACGGCGCGGACATCATCAATACCGGGGTGGGCTGGCACGAGTCGGCGGTGCCGACGATTGCCGCGTCCGTACCGCGCTCGGCGTGGGCGTATGCGATCGAGAATGTGAAGCGGGCAGTTGACATCCCCGTGATCGCATCGAACCGGATCAATACGCCGGACGGCGCCGAGGCGCTGCTGTCATCAGGCTGTGCCGATATGGTTTCCATGGCCAGGCCATTGCTCGCGGACCCCGATTTTGCCAGGAAGACCCGCGTTGGAAAGGCGGCCGAGATCAACACCTGCATCGCTTGCAACCAGGCCTGCCTGGACCGCATCTTCACAGATCGCACCGCCACCTGTCTGGTGAATCCGCGCGCAGGCAGAGAGATCGAGTTCATGCCAAAGCCACCCGAAGGGACGAAGCGGATCGCGGTGGTCGGTGGCGGCCCTGCTGGCATGTCGTTTGCCATCAATGCAAGCGAGCGCGGTCATCGGGTCACGCTGTTCGAGGCCGGCAATGAACTCGGCGGTCAGCTCAACATGGCGCGCGTCGTGCCGGGCAAGAATGAATTCAACGAGATGCTGCGGTATTTCCGTACCAGGCTCGACGGCCTTGGTGTGACGGTGCATCTGGGACGCTTCGTGAAAGCCGGCGAACTGCTGGAAGCTGGATTCGACACAATCGTGATTGCGACGGGCGTGCGTCCGCGCTCACCTGGCTTTCCAGGAGTGGATCATCCCAAGGTCCTTTCATACGTCGATGTGCTCGCCCGCGGCGCTGCCGTCGGGCAGCGGGTGGCCATCATCGGCGCAGGCGGTATCGGCTTCGATGTGGCCGAGTTCCTGCTCGGCGATGCGGAAGAGTCACTGGATCCCTCCAGCTTCCTTGCCACATGGGGTGTCGATCCGTCGCTGTCCACGTCAGGCGGCCTGAGCGAATCGGCCGAAACTGCTGCCCCCGCACATGCGCGCAGGGAGGTACACATGTTCCAGCGCAAGCCCGAAGCGCTGGGCAAGCGTCTGGGCAAGTCGACCGGCTGGATTCTCAAGTCCAGGCTGAAGCGGGCCAACGTTGCGATGGCGAGCGGAGCGGTCTACGAACGCGTGGACGATGACGGCCTGCACTACACGATAGACGGCAAGACGCACGTTCTGCAGGTCGACAACGTCATCCTCTGCGCCGGCCAGGAGTCCGAACGCGGGCTCTACGAAGCGCTTCGGTCGAGTGGCGCAAATGTCCACGTAATCGGAGGTGCGGATGTGGCCAGCGAGCTGGATGCGCTGCGCGCGATTGATCAGGCAACGCGGCTCGCCATGACCGTATGAAGGCGCGCGGCCCTATCGGGCCGCAAGAACAGCCATACCACCGAGATGCAGGACTTCCTGGAGACACTTCATGGTGACAAAATTTGATCTGGGGCTCGATCAGCGCGCGGCAAACTACCAGCCGCTGACGCCGCTCCATTTCCTGAATCGGGCCGAGGATGTATACCCGCATCGGATTGCCATTATCCATGGCGACCGCTCATACACGTGGAAGGAATATGCCGGACGCTGCCGCAAGCTGGCTGGCGCGTTGATCGATCACGGCATCGAACGTGGCGATACGGTTGCCATCCTGGCGCCCAACACGCCAGCCATGCTCGAAGCGCAGTTTGGTGTGCCGATGGCAGGCGCCGTGCTGAACTGCATCAACATTCGCCTTGATGCCGCGGCCGTCAGCTTCATTCTCCGGCATTCCGAGACCCGCCTGCTGTTTGTCGATCAACAGTTCGCCGAGGTTGCGCGCGCGGCCATCGCCGTGCTTGGCGAGCCGATCACCGTTGTGGATATCACGGACCCGGAGGTGGCGGGCAGCCGGCCGGTTGGGCATATCGAGTATGAGTCGTTCCTCGCCAGCGCGCCGGACACGCCGGATATTCGCCTGCCGCTGAGCGAATGGGACGCGATTGCGCTCAACTACACGTCGGGAACCACTGGCAATCCGAAGGGTGTCGTGTATCACCACCGGGGCGCATATCTCAATGCGCTGGGGCAACTTGTCAATGCCGAGCTGAGCGGCGACGCACCCGTCTACCTGTGGACCTTGCCGCTGTTCCACTGCAATGGCTGGTGCTATGCCTGGGCGCTCGCCGCGGTCGGCGCGACACAGATCTGTCTGCGCAAGGTGAGCGGAGCCACAATCTATGACGCGATAGCCAACCACGACGTCACGCATTTCTGCTGCGCCCCGACAGTCCTTTCCTTCCTGATCGAGAGTGTGCCGCCGTCGTGGGTGCCGCCGGCCAGGCCGATCCGTGTGCTGTCGGGAGGAGCATCACCGCCGCCGGCGGTCTTTCGCAGGCTGATCGAGCTCGGCTTCCGCGTGCAGCATGTCTATGGCATGACCGAGATGCACGGGGTTGCCACGATCTGCCAAAGCCAAGAGGCATGGCAGGCGCTGCCGGAAGAAGAGCATCTGGTTCACCTTACCCGGCAAGGGGTCAGAACTGTCGTCATGAACGAAATGATGGTGGCGGATCCCAAAACGCTATCGCCGGTTTCGCGGGATGGCAGTGCGATGGGGGAAATCCTGCTCAGGGGCAACCTGGCGATGAAAGGCTATTTCAAGAATGCCTCTGCAACAGAGGAGGCGTTCGCAGGTGGGTGGTACCACACCGGAGATCTCGCTGTGGTTCATGCCGACGGATATATCGAAATCAAGGATCGCTCAAAGGACATCATCATCTCGGGGGGAGAAAACATTTCCTCGGTAGAGGTCGAGGACGTCCTTTACGAGCATCCGGCCGTAGCAGGCGCGGCTGTAGTTGCGGTGCCGGATCCACGTTGGGGAGAGGTGCCATGCGCCATCGTCGAACTCAAGGCGGATCTCGCGGGGGGCGTCAATGCCAGTGAAATCATCAGCTTCTGTCGCGCCAGACTGCCTGGCTTCAAGGCGCCGCAGCACGTGATCTTTGACAGTCTGGCGAGAACCGCCACGGGAAAACTTCAGAAATTCAAGCTACGCGAGTCCGCGTTACAGCACCTGGTGGGCAACGGTGCGATCGGGCCCGATTCAGGTACGACGGAGTAAGGGAATGCGAGATCTCGACAACAAAGTGGTGGTGGTTACAGGCGCGGCTGGCGGAATCGGTACTGCAATTTGTCGGCGCTTCGTCGATGCCGGGGCCAGGGTGGTAGCGGTAGACAAGGATGAGGATGCGCTGCAACGGCTTGCCGAGGCACTCCGGCCTCTCAACGCCCAACTGGCATTGCTCCCGCTCGATATTACCAACCACGAGCGGGTCGTCAGCCGGATCGGTTCGATCGCGGAGAGCCTGGGCGGTATCGATGCTCTGGTCAACAATGCGGGATGGGATCTGCCGGTGCAATTCCTTGAGAGTTCGCCGGAATTCTGGAACAAGGTCATCGCCATCAATCTGGTCGGTCCTTTGAACCTTCACCATGCCGTGCTGCCGCACATGATATCGAGAGGAGGGGGCATGGTGGTCAATATCGCCTCGGATGCCGGCCGCGTGGGATCTTCGGGGGAGGCCGTCTATTCCGCATGCAAGGGCGGGATCATCGCTTTCACGAAGACGATTGCCCGCGAATGTGCCAATCACAATATCCGTGTCAATACGGTCTGTCCGGGGCCCACGGACACCGCGCTTCTGCAGTCATTTGGCGGCGATGGCGAATATGGGAAGAAGCTCTATGAAGGGCTGAAGCGCGCGATCCCATTGAAGCGTCTGGGCAAGCCGGAAGACGTTGCCGGAATCGTCGTCTTTCTCTCCAGCCCGGAAGCCGGGTTCATCACTGGCCAGACCATTAGCGTATCTGGCGGTCTCACCATGCACGGTTAAGCATCATGACCCAATACACCGACATTTTGTTCGACAGGAAGGACGGCGTTGCACGCATCACGATCAATCGTCCCGAGCGTTATAACGCATTCCGGGGGCATACCTGCGAGGAGTTGATCGATGCGTTCAACACGGCGGGATGGGATCCTTCCATTGGCGTGATTGTCCTGACCGGCGCGGGAGACAAGGCCTTCTGTACGGGCGGAGATCAATCGGCGCATGATGGCAAGTATGACGGCAGGGGCGTGGTGGGGCTGCCCGTGGAGGAGTTGCAGGGCGTGATCCGCGAAGTACCGAAGCCCGTCATTGCGCGTGTCAATGGCTATGCAATCGGCGGCGGCAACGTACTGGTGACGTGCTGCGATCTTGCCATCGCATCGGACACCGCGATCTTCGGGCAAGTGGGGCCGAAGGTCGGTTCGGTCGACCCGGGCTTCGGCACGGCATTCCTGTCGAGAGTCGTCGGAGAAAAAAAGGCGCGGGAGATCTGGTTCCTGTGTCGCCGCTATCCGGCAAAACAGGCGCTGGAGATGGGACTGGTGAACCGGGTGGTTGATCCTGCGGAACTCGATGCGGAAGTGGCTATCTGGTGCAACGAGATCCTGGGCATGAGCCCGACCGCGATTGCCATCGCCAAGCGATCCTTCAATGCCGATTCCGATTCGATCCGGGGCATTGGCGGGCTCGGCATGCAGGCCCTGGCGCTCTATTATCAGACCGCCGAATCGCGCGAGGGCGTGTCTGCATTCCTTGAGAAGCGCCGGCCGCAGTTCCGGGGCATTGTGAACGGCCACGAGGGCGACGCGTAAGAAGGGGATGGAATCATGCCGATAAACCTGCACTACGACGATTATCTTGCTGTCATCACCATCGACAGGCAGGAAAGCCTCAATGCCCTGAGCCTTTCGCTAATACAGGAACTTGGACTGGCGATCGATGAGGTCGCGAGGTCGCCCGCCAGGGCGCTTGCGCTGGTCGGCGCGGGAAACAAGGCATTCTGTGCGGGCGCCGATGTCGAGGGCCTGCTTGACCGAGATTTCTGGGCCGAGCGCGAAGGGATTCGACTAGGACAGGATACCTTCGCAAAGCTTGACCGCCTGCGTGTCCCCTCCATCGCGGTGCTGCACGGCTATGCGCTCGGTGGTGGTCTGGAACTTGCCATGTCATGTACTTTCCGGGTGGCGACCACAAGCGGAAAGTTTGGCCTGCCGGAGGTCAGGCTGGGGCTATTGCCTGGATACGGAGGCACGCAGAGACTTCCGCGGCTGGTCGGAGAGTCGCGTGCGCTGGAGTTGATCATGACAGGCCGAATGATCGATGCGCGCGAGGCCAGGGAAATCGGACTGGTCAATGACGTCGTGGAAGACGGTGATGCGGTTGCCATTGCAAAGGTCTTTGCCGATCGCTTCGTTCGCCATAGCCAATGCGCTTCCCTGCTGGCCCGGACTGCCGTTCAACGTGCCCTGGACCTGCCGCTGGCGGAGGGGCTGCGTATGGAAGCGGACCTCATTATGCAGGCATTCCAGACCGACGATGCGCATGAGGGGATCCGCGCCTTTCTTGGCAAACGGCCTGCTGGTTTCACCGATCGGTGAGCCCTGCCATCCGCTCCACGCGCCACCAAGGCGATTTGGTAGTGTTCAGAGGGGTTTTTCGGCAGGGTAGTCTGGCAGCATGCACAACCCGCCCCTCGATTTCAATAACGATATCCTCCTGTTGGACGTGGCGTCAGGATCGAGTTGTCGAGCTCGACCCTGAGGCCGGTCTGAAGACCGTCATTCGATATTGACCGTGACGCCGAGCCGTGAGGCATCCTCAATTGCCGAGAGCAGTCGATGCCGGCGCAGAGCATACGAGAAGTCGGGAACCGTGTGCGCGCCTGTGGCGAGGTCGTGGCCGATGGCAATGTACTCGTGTATGACGTTCGCCGCCATGCCCGTCCTTAGCGCTTCCGGTATCTAGCCGGCGCCAATGGGGAAGCCGCAGCGCCGTCCGCGCTCCAGACCGTTGCACCGGACCCAAAGTCCTTCGCTGGGAGATTCACGGTACACGTGGCGATTTGGTCATCACTTCGTCGAACGGCAACCTGTGCGGCTAGTGCCCAGCCAGGACTGAGCGGGCTGGCGCCGATGATGCCGACGCCGATCGTACCGGGTCGGCGCGCCTTCGAATCAGGGTTTGTCATGGGAGGGTCTTGGCTATTCAACCCGTTCTAGGGTAGTCAGTCTAGAAATAGCGCCCATAGTTCAGATCAATTATTTGCTCGATCGTCTCACTGATTGATCCGAAGCCGGGATCCACATGATCAGCGGCTTTGCAGGCACTGCCGCACGGATGGCCAGCACCGGACTTCCACTTGCCAGCCTGTTGCTCGTGCTGATAATTGTCTGACTCTACGTTGCGAAACTGGAACCGTCTCGGATCGTCCAGGAAGGGGCATCCAAGGTATGCGTCTGGCAAGCTCCGGTCAGTCCCCGCGCGCACCATGTTCACGCAGGGACTCCATCCAACGGGTACGTGTCCTCTCGTTGGCAAAGGCGAGCCCATACAGGTTCTCGCGGATTGGCTTGATCCCGGCGAAGCTCAGCATGCTTCGCTCGAAGCCGCGAACTCCGTATGCGCCGAAGTACCAGCGATACAGCAGCGCCGGCATTCCCATGGTCACGACGACGCGTGCCGAGCGGCCGGCGAGCAGTCGTCCGGGGAAACTTTTCTTCTCGTAGTCCATGGCAAAGCCGGGCCGGAAGATGTGTTCGAGAAAACCCTTGAACAGCGCCGGCATGGTTCCGTGCCACAGCGGAAACAGAAAGACCCAATGCTCTGCCCAGTGCATGTCCTCCCTTGGCTGCTCCAACGCGGGAGGCAATGTGCCAGTCTCGAACTCAGCTTGCGTGCGAAGCAGCGGGAAGTCGAGCTTGGCCACCTCGACGCGCCGTACGACGTGTCCCGCCGTGGTCGCGCCTTGAGCGTAGGCGTCAGCCAGCGCATGCAGCAAGTGATGGCCCGATGGGTCTGGATGCCCCTGGATGATCACGATGCGCTTGGACATGCTGCGGGGAAGCTGTTGGGGAGACTGGCGGTACAAGGCACTAAGGAAATATGCCCCAGACAGGTGATGATATGACAGAAGCACTGGCACGCGGAGTGATACGTCTGGCCGGCATAATTTCATTGCCGCCGATTGGAGTGTGGGCGCTAGGGCTCCTCGGCGTAGGCCCCAGGCTGGCTGAAGGCCAAATTTTCACCTCCGCGGCCGGCCTTCTTCTTTGGCTTTCCAGCGAAATTGCCTGGCACTCTGGTGAGAAGTGATGTCGGTCCAGGCGTCAAAACCAACAGCGGTTTGTCCAAGGCGCATGGGGCTATGCTACCCCTTGAGGCGACGAAGGCAAGTAGGCCTTCGATGCGATGCGCGAGTGACCGGTAACTGGCGAAAAGGCGACAAGCTAATGTTAGCCTCGCGCCCGAGGTGAGTGACGCATCATGGCCGGCTTCAGCCCTCGCCACCATCGAAGGGCATCAAGTCGGCTGTGCGGTGGACCTTCGAACTCCATGAAACGAGATGCGTTCCCGCAATGCCTTAGCGATTGGGGATCCAGATTTGCAACCTGCTCACCATTGCGCAGTGCGAAACGTATCGCTCCCACTGGCAGGTGATCGAGCGAATCGCACCAGCGACGGTTACGGGGCAACATAGCGTGCCGGGCGGGGATTGGTTGCCAGCACGAAGTTGAGGGCAACGGCACCGAGGATGGAGAGAGCCCCGCGCGGCCACGGGCGCCCTCTGCTGACCCATTCCGGGCATTTGGCTGAATCACGGCGAGCGACCTTGACGGCCAAGGAGGCGCCACCTGAGCGTCCGGAACTGTCATCCAGCCGAGATGGCGGCCCAGGGAAGCGGGTAGCAACGAAGCGTGGCTTGATATCCAGCATTATCCGCCGAGTTGACCCAGGTCAACCGCGCTTTCCGGATGGCGCCTAGATTGACACCAAAGAGGTCAGAGTTCCCTTTCATAACGACCCCATTAGGGGTGGTACTGCGCAGGAGTGTTCCACGCTTCCACGGAGAACAAGAATGAAAACGCCTTTCAAGATTGCCTATGCCCTCATCGCGGGCGGGCTATCGGTCGCTGCGGCAGGTGTTCATGCCGAGACACTGGAAAAGGTTGCTGCGACGGGCAGGATTACCGTCGCTTATCGTGAGGCGGCGGTTCCCTTTAGTTATCTGCTTGGCCCGCATAAAGCCGTTGGATTTTCAGTCGACCTGACGGAAGCCATCGTTGACGATGTGCGAAGCCGGCTGAAGCAGCCTGGCCTCAAAGTCGAATACATCCCAGTGACCGGGCAGAATCGTATTCCGTTGCTGGTCAACGGTACCTATGATTTGGAGTGTGGTTCGACCACCAATACCAGCATGCGTGGCAAGGAGGTGGCATTCTCGATCAATTTCTTCTACGCGGGAACTCGTCTGCTGACCAAACGCGATTCTGGTATTAATGGCTACGCTGATCTGGCGAAGAAGACGGTAGCCAGCACCGCCGGCAGCACGAACGAGAAGGTAGTGAGAAAGCACGGCGCTGACAACAATATCGACGTCCAGATGATTTCCGGCAAGGACTATGCAGACGCCATGCAACTCGTGGAAAACGATCGCGCGTCAGCGCTTGCCTTGGATGACGTTCTGCTATTCGGCTTGCGTGCCAATTCAAGGAACCCTTCTTCGCTTGAGATCGTGGGCGATACGCTTCAGGTGGAACCATATGCTTGCATGGTCCGTAAAGACGATGCGGAGTTCAAGAAGCTGGTGGATGGGACCATAACGCGACTGATGAAATCGGGAGAATTTACACGGCTCTATAAGAAATGGTTTGAATCTCCGATCCCACCTGCCGGAGTGAATCTGAATATGCCGATGAGCGAGCCGTTGCGAGCAAACATCAAGACACGTAGCGATAAACCGGCGCAGTGATATTTCTGCATGATTTCGAGATGGCCCTAACGACCGCCAGCGGAATAACTGGCCCGCATGCGGGGATTCCAACAGCGACCGGCAGTCCTCGGCGTTCTGCCGATTCCTCGGCATAACCCGGAGCGTCGGTCAGTCAGGGCCACTGGCGTGGTGTCACTGCCGGAATTTTGCCCGCTCCTACGCGTCTGTGAGCAAGCATGGTCAAGGTCTATGCAACCTTTGCAGAAAAGCGTTTGCATAGCCATGTCGCCGGGAAACGTATCAATGGCAATTGGCGCCAAAGCGTGGCGGCGTCCCAGAAATCCTGATGACTTGTGACCAAGCCATCCTGGTCAAAAGACAAATGGGTGCAGCCCGGAACATCGAAGGCATGCTGGCGCACTCTCCCCATGAATGTCCATGCAACAAAGGCTTGTGCACCGCTGCCCATCTTCGTGTGAAATGCAAAACGAGGTGTCTCGACGGTCTCGAACATATGCTCGAAGACGGTACGGATGGCCGCGATGCCGCAGACTTCGTTGAACGGATCACAGAAGCGCGCCTGGCTCGCGTAATACAGGTCCAGACGTTCCAGCGACGAAGGCGACAGCGCGCCATACCATGCCAGTAGCGCGGGAAGGGTGCGCGGCGCATGGGCAAATTGATTGTGTGGCATGTCGGTCATCATGATTCATGGTGGCGGGTCAATCGCTGTAGCAGCCCCAGGCTGACGCGGTACGGCAGTAGGCTGATCAGACGAACCAGACGCGTAAAGCGTTGTGGGAACGCGATCTCGAAGCGACCGCGTTCCAGTCCGGCGACAATTGCTTCCGCGGCACCCTCCGGCGTCATGAGCGCCGGCATTCGGAAGTCGTTGCGCGCCGTCAGACGAGACTTGACGAAGCCGGGATTGATCAGGTAGACCCCCAGTCCGTGCGCATGGAGCTCGACGTACAACAGTTCCGCAAGGTTGATGAGGGCTGCCTTGGATGGGCCATATAGCGTGGCGCTGGGTAACCCGACGTACCCGGCGACGCTTGCCACAATGGCCAGTCCGCCCGATCGCCGCGAAAGCATCCGTGGCAGGACGGCACTTAGACCGTAATAGACACCACAGACGTTGGTCTCCAGCGTGTCGTGCGCTTCCCGCGCTTCCAGTTGCCAGGGGCGAAGCGGACGGTAGTCGGCCGCGCAAAATACAACCAGATCCACGCCTTCCCACGCTTCGCACAACGCGTCGTGAGTCGCCTTCCAGTCGTCCGGCCTGCGCACATCCATGGTGAGCACGACGCCTTTGGGATGGCTTTCGATCACCGCGAGCAGGGCATCGGTTCGTCGGCCCGAAACCGCGACCCATGCCCCCTTTGCAAGCAATGCTTTGGCGAGTGCTGCGCCTATTCCGCTTGACGCGCCGACCAGCCATACGCGCTTGCCATGCCAGTCGCGCAGCCGAGGGTTGAGGTGCAGACCGAAAGCCATGTCCGGATTCCTATGGAGGCGGGCGGCGAAAAATTATTGTCACCTGCCCAACTTCAAAGCCGAACTTCGTGACGCGGGCGCGGTTGATCATCGTCTGCGGATCGATAAGCACCATCATGTCGTCGAACTGCACGTCGTACAGCTTTCCATCGACGGGCAGTTGCATGGTATAGCGCCAGCGCAGAACATTGCCTGCGGCCTCTCCCATGGCTGCACCAACGATATCAGGCGCCTCGCCTTGCCACGTGCCGTCGGGCTGGTGATCGAGGGTCCATGTCCGTTCCTGTGTCGTGCCATCGCTGTAGCGGAATGCTTCGTGCAGGACGAACTGCTGCTGTGACATGCGCCCGTCAAGGGCTACATGGAACCGTTTGACGACTTCGCCATTGCGCTTTTGGAACATTCCCCATGCTTCCGTCTTGCCGCCAAAAAACTGAGTGATCTCCAGCACTGGGCGCTCATGGGCGTACCGGCTCACATCGGGTGCACTGCATGCCGTGCCAAAGCTTGTAGCGATGCCAAGAACCAGGGCGTTCAGGGCTCTCATTGAAGTTCCTCCAATACGAGGCGTGATGGCATTTGCAATGTGGAAAGCGCACCCAACTTGAGCAGGCAGGGAAGGCCTGCGTAGGTGAAGGCGAGTGCCATGCCGGGGATACCCGTCGCGGGAAAGCCTGGCACATAGCCAAGCCAGGCGAGGCCGGGCAGGGTCAGTGCCGAGATAGCCAGACATAGCTTGCCTATCAGCGTCCAGATACCGAAGCAGGCGCCGGCCCCCTCGCCGTCCGGTAGGCACTGCGCGAGAATGACAGGCGGTATCGCAAGATCGGCCCCCAGCGCAAAGCCACAGGCGACACATATCACCAGGAATGGCACCACATCTCCCCGACCCAGTGTGGCCGCCCACACGAACGCCGCGATGGCGACCCATATTGCTGCACGCCACGCCCGTTGAGGGCCAATCCGTCTTGAAATCCCCACCCAGACTGGAAGTCCCATCGCGGCAGCCGAAAAATATATCGCGAGACTGGGTGTGACCCATCGAGGTGCCCCCAGCCGATCTTCAATGAAAAAGACGGCGAGGGTAGCCGGTATTGCGACAGACAATCCATTCAGGAAATAGGGCACCAGAAGCATGCGGAACGAAGGGTTGTGCAGCACGGTCCTCGCTACGCTAACGATGAAGGGGCGGAGACCGCGGTGGCCCGATCGGCCGGTCCGACTGGGTGGCATCCTTTGCCAGGGAGGGGCGAAGCGCAGCAACCAGACTGCGCCGATCAGCAGAATGGCAAAGAGTGCGATGAACGGAATCATGGCGTTACGCGGCGCCAGGTCGTCACGTTCCATCAGCCAGGCGGGTCCCGCACTGGCAATAAGGACACCGAGAACGCCCGCACCCTCTCGCCACGCGGCTGCACGCGTCAACGCGTCGCAATTGAGCCCCAAGCTCGCGCCCCACGCGAGGTAAGCGACATTCATAAAGCTGTGTGTGGCGTAGACAAGGACCAGGGCGGCGGCGAACCAGGCCATCAATGCCCATCCTGAGACCGGCGGCATCCATAAGGCCGCAAACGCTGCGATGAGGCATAGGGAAGTCGCCCACAGCGCAGGGCGCAGGCGACGGCTACCCGCCAGCGCATCTGCCCAGCGCCCGAGGCATGGATCTTGCACGGTATCGACAAGGCGGGTGAGCATCAGGACGAGTCCCGCCGTGGACAACGGCATGCCCAGGCGCGAGGTGTAATAGGCAGGGGCCAGGACATAGATGGGCAGCGCGACCATGGCAAGCGGCAGGCCAAGGGCGCCGTAAGCGATGAGGGAAGCCGGGCGTATGTTCATCGTGCCGGTCCCAGGAGCTTCTGCCGCAATGCCGGATCCCGCGTCGATGGGCCAAGCCATATGGCAAAGAACGCGTGGGCCAGGACCGGATCGTCGAACCGGCCAGTTTCACGGTCATTGGCGTAGAAGCGCGCACCCTGCGCCGGCGAGTACACGCCGGTCAGGCAGTCTCCTGCGCGAACGTCGACCAGTACGCGGGAAAGCGCATGGCGCCAACGATCGGTTGTCGTGTCGGACAACGAATTGCCGTAGATACGGCGGATTTCATCGATGCTCGTTTCCACCAGGCGCTGCTTCGGGATGTCTCTTGCGTAGATGAGACGTAGCGCGAACGGCGCTTGTAGTACGTCCGGCGAGTTCGAGGCAGCCGCGGCGCCGCCGGAGACTGGTGCGCGGGCCATCCAGAGCTGCGCGACATAGACGCGCAGTCCGAGCCACCGATACTCGCCCTGGCCGATCATCCGCGCTTCAGGCAAGCTTTCCCGACACGGCTCGGCGGCAATGCCGGGCAGCGCGGCGCATGCAAGAACAAGGGCTGCCAGACGGGCCATGCTAGTCCTTGCGCGTGAGAAGGAATTGCATGACGTCGGTGCGGCCCGCGTCGAACCCGACCTCGCAATAGCAAAGATAGAGCCGCCACATGCGTATGAATCCCTCATCAAAGCCAAGCGTCAGAATCTCTTCCACATGAGCTTCGAATTGCTCGCGCCATCGCCGGAGGGTTTCGGCGTAGTCTTTGCCGAAGGCCAACACCTTGCAGCTCGAAAATCCGGCTCTGTCGGCTGCCCGGGCAAATTGCTCAGGGCTTGGCAGCATTCCACCGGGAAAGATGTACTCGCGGATAACATCGCTGCTATGCCGATAGGCGTTGAAGCGAGCGTCATCGATCGTGATTGACTGCACCACCGCCTGGCCCTCCGGGCGAAGCCTTCGGGATATCTGATCGAAGAACGTGGGCCAGTAGGCTTCTCCGACTGCCTCGAACATCTCGATGGACACGATGGCATCGTAGGTGCCATCCAGATCGCGATAGTCGCGAAGCTCCAGCTTGACACGGTCCGTCAGGGCCGCCTGCTCGACGCGCGACTGGGCCATCGCGAGCTGGGCGGCGGAGATCGTGACGCCGTGCACCCGCACGCCGCGCCTGGCCGCGTGTAACGCGAACCCGCCCCAACCGCACCCGATTTCCAGCACGTGCATGCCTGGCCCTAGCGCGAGCACGTCACAGATATGCGCGTACTTGGCTTCCTGTGCCTCTGCCAGCGACCGTGCGCTGCGACCATCGAAGTATGCTGCGGAGTAGCTCCAGGTTTCGTCGAGCCACAGGGCATAGAACGGATTGCCCAGGTCGTAGTGGGCATGGATGTTCCTTCGGCTGCCGTTGCGCGTGTTCCTGCGGAAAAGATGTCGCAGTTGATACCAGCGGCGGCTCAGCCATCCTCCGTGGACGGCGCCTGACAGGGCCGATTCATTCTCGAGGGCCAGATGCAGCAAGGCGACCAGATCAGGGGTGTCGACCCATCCGGCGCGGTAGGCTTCAGCAAAGCCGATATCCCCAGCGCGCATGACGGCTTCGCATGCGCGCCAGTCCAGCAGCGTCAGCCGAGCCCCCGGCGCCTGATGCGGATCGCCGTAGATCGCCTCCTGCCCGTCCGGCCGTAGTAGCACCAGATGGCCCACGGCCAGGCGGTCGAGCGCGGCCAGGAACATCCTGGCGAATACGGACGTCCGGGACGGCAGCAGGGTGGGGATACAAGGTTGTAGCAGTGCACGCTGGCTGGAAGGCAGGCGGTTCATATGAAGGGGCGATGCCAGACAGAGGTGGAGTTAGCCGACAGGCGGTACTGAAGGTGGTTGCTTTCCATGAAACGGAACCGACATTCGCCACAGACGCAAGGCCTGCCAGTGGATGCGTACAATGACCGCGATAGCAGCCCAGGGCTGGCTTGCCAGGATTGTCATCATGCCCCCCAGCGTCAGAGGTGCTTTGCGGCCACCGATCGACGTACGAAGCACGAGGCCGCCGCTGTCGTCGTAATAGTCAATACCGACGTGCGCTACATCGTCTGTTTCGCGCACCTGAAAGGCGTAGTGTCCTTGCACCGTGTTAAAGGGCGACACATGCAGGCACTTTCGGGTAGCGAGGACGGTGGACGCCTGGATGGCGCCGAGGTCCGGCGCGGTGACAAGGTAGGCGTGGTGATCCCCGAACGTGTTATTCACATCGGCGACAAGCGCCCGCAATGCACCGGCTTTGTCGTAGCAATACCAGAAGCTGACCGGATTGAAGGCGTAGCCGAAGATGCGTGGCGAGGTCTGCAACCAGATCGGTCCGTCGTCTGGCAGCCCCAGGTCAGCCAGACGTGGCCGAATCCATCGGCCGAGCCCGGTGCCATCGCGCGGTCCGTAGTCGCGTGTGTAAAGGCTCACGAGCCGCGGATGGTCGACCCCAAACCACCAACGCCGCAGGTTCGGCAGCGCATCGATGTCGACACGCAGGCAAAAGGTGGGGTACACGAAGCGATGGCGCGCGGGGCGCAGGCGTTCGTGCATGACGCGGCAGCGCAGGAGCCATGCAGCAGGCATCATAGTCGCGACCAGGCTGGCAGGGCGCCGAAGTCGCGGGCCACCCGCAGGGCCGACTTCAGGCCATCTTCGTGAAAGCCGTATCCGGTCCACGCGCCGGCGTACCAGGTCCGTCGTTCGCCTTGCAGAGCGGGCAGCCGTTGCTGTGCCGCAATGGCCGCGAGGTCGAACACGGGATGGGCGTAGTGGAAGCGGCGCAGTTCCGTGCCAGGCGCAGGCTCGCGAAACGCGTTCAGGGTAACGACGACGGGCGAGCGAAACGGCAGCGGCTGCAACTGGTTGAGCAGATAGCTCACACAGACCGCACGTTGAGCGTCACCGTGCTGGCGGCCCAGGTAGTTCCAGGCTGACCATACGCGCTGACGACGAGGCAAAAGCGTGGCGTCTGTGTGCAGGATCGCGACATTGGACGCGTAGCGCACGCTGCCCAGTACATCACGTTCGGCGGGTGATGCGTCGGCTAGCATCCGCAGCGTATCGGGCGCGTGCGTGGCGAACACGATGGTATCGAAGCGTGATGTGCCTTCATCGGTCATGACAGCCACACCGGCTTCATCGCGGCGCACCGCGCGCACGGCAACCCCAAGGCGAACATCATTGAGATGGCTGGCAATCCGGTTCACGTATTGGCGGGCGCCGCCGGCGACGGTGCGCCACTGCGGCCGGTTGCGGACCTGCAGGAGCGCATGATTCATGCAAAAGCGCAGGAACGTCGAGGCAGGGAAGCGCATCACGTCGGCGGTCGCGCAGGACCAGATGGCGGATGCCATGGGCAGCAAGTAGTGCTGACGAAAGGGTTGCCCGTACTGGCCTGCTTGCAGCAGATCTCCCAGAGAGCAGCCGCTGTGTTCAGCGAACGCCAGATGTGTTTGCGCGGCGCCATTGAACCGTACGATGTCCCGGAGCATTCCGAGGAATGTTGGGGAAAACGCGTTGCGTCGCTGCGCGAACACCGTACTCACATTGCTGCCGGCCCATTCGAGGCGCCCATCGTCAAGCGAAACGGCGAAGGACATATCGCTCGCGTGAGAACGCACACCCAGCGCCTCGAACATCGACACGAGATTGGGATAGGTGCGGTCGTTGAACACCAGGAACCCCGTGTCCACGGGACAGGTGAAACCCTCCAGCGTGACGTCAACCGTATTGGTATGCCCGCCCAGATAGTGGCCCGCCTCGAAAAGCGTGACGGCGTGGTCCCGCGAGAGCATCCAGGCGGTCGCCAGGCCCGAAATCCCAGCGCCTACAACGGCAATCCGCAGTCCCTTCTGAGTGACCGAATATGCGCTCACGCTGCACCTTTCTGGCTTTTTTGGCGGTTGTTGATGCGGTTTGGAGCGGGGGTGCTAACATACCCCTACTGTCTCGGAAAGAAGGTTACTGCATAGTAACGAAATTTACAAATGGGTATTTTGGGCAAGCTCAGCTTCAAGGACCAAACCTTTCGCTTACGCGAGGACGCGATTCTGGATGCGACCACGCGCATCCTGGCGGATAAGGGGTTCGACCTGATGACGATGGACGATGTCGCCGGCGAGGTGGGCATATCGAAGCCCATTCTTTATAAGCATTTCAAGTCCAAGGACGACCTCGTGGGCGCTGCGATGATCCGACTCATCGATGGCGCCATCGACTTCCTGGAGCAACTGCCGCAGCAGGAAACCGCAATGGGGCGGTTGCGCGCGCTCCTTGCGTGGGCGCTGCGCGTACGACTGGAAGGTGGCCTGCCGTTCCTGCCATCCACCAGCCCGCATGTGCGCGAAATGCTAACGCACAACCTCGGCTACGTAACGCGCGTATTCAAGCTCAACGGCATCTTGAAGGGGCTGGTAGGCGAGGCAAAAAAGAGTGGCGATCTGGATGCCGCACTGCCAGACGATGTGATTTTGTTCTCCTATTATTCGCGGACGTGTGATCCTGCGGTCGAATACCTGCGTCTATATGCAAAATTGGATGACGAGCGAATCGTCGCGCATATGCTCGATGTGTGTTTCCATGGGATCGCCGCACGCGCCTAGTCGCTAAAAGCCTGCGGGTAATGAAGAGAGCGACACGGTCTTCTCGACCGCTGGGTGAATAGAGCCGGAGACGGCTTCCGACCGAGGCCGTGTGGAAACGTCTCTCGAATCGGACTAATGCGCGTCTCCTCCGGGGCGTAGCCTGTCTTATCGAATTTTCGGCCAATCTGGTCATGGGACGACGCCGTAACGGGTGCGAACAGCGCTAGTGAGCTCCTGAGGGCGATCTTCAGCCCATTTTTTGGGCGCAAATGGGTGCTTACGCACCCACCAGGCGCATTGCCTTCATTGTTTTCGAGAACCCGAGAATTCGAAGGACGCGCTTCAGGTTGTACGCCAGAACATGCAGGCTCATTTCAGTACCTACATTCGGTAGCGTGCGCGTCAGGAAGTGCGTGTAGCCCATCCAATGTTTGAAGGTTCCGAAGACATGCTCGACGGTTCGCCTACGAACCGTCATTGCATCCGGCGTCTTGTCGAGCCGGCGCTGGACGGCCTCCAGCACTTCCTCATGCTCCCATCTGGAGATGCGCCGGTACGGACTCGGCGTGCAGTGAGATCGCATGGTGCACTGAGGACAGGCACTACTCCAATAGCGGCGTAGCTGCAGTCCATGTTCTTCTCTGGTGAAGCGGTATATCGCACGTTCACCGGCGGGACATTGATATTCATCGTCCCGGGCAATGTAGATGAAGTCCGCCCGATCAAATCGACCTCCCGCCTTCGCGCTGGACGTCGTTGGCTTGGGCAAGATGGCAGCAACTCCCGTATCCGCGCATGCCTTGATCTCCTGCGCGCTGAAGTAGCCACGATCAGCTATGGCTTTAAGCCTGGTCTTACCCATCGCATCGCGAGCGGCTCGAGCCATCGAACTCAGTTGCGCCCGATCATTGCCAATATTGGTGACTTCATGAGCGACGATCAGATGGTGCTTGGCATCTACGGCCATCTGTACGTTGTAGCCGACCATTCCGGAGCCCTTGCCACTTGTCGCCATCGAACGCGCATCAGGATCGGTCATCGAGATCTGACCATCTGGAAGTGTCTTGAGCTCTTCCTTTATCTGGCCAAGGCTATGCATCTGCTGACGCAGTTGCGCAATCTTCTCGCGCAGTCGAGTTGTCTTGAGTTCCATCTCCGCCGGCTGCGTGCGATCGGCAGTCTCCAGCGCGCTCAGATACCGCTGGATGCTTTCCTCGATTTGCTGCTGGCGTTTGTCGACTTTGCCAGCCGTGAAATTGCGGTCCCGAGTATTGACTGCCTTGAACTTGCTGCCGTCGATGGCGACCAGGGCCTGCGAGAACAACTTTAAATCGCGGCACAGAACTATGAAACGACGGCAGACATTGCGAATGCCCGTGCTGTTATCCCTGCGGAAGTCTGCAATCGTCTTGAAGTCCGGCGCCAGTCGGCCGGTAAGCCACATCAGTTCTATATTGCGTTGGCACTCGCGCTCCAGACGGCGGCTGGACTGGACTCGGTTGAGGTAGCCATAGATGTAAATCTTCAACAGGACGGCAGGATGAGGTAGCCTGATCGAGACAGACACGCCTGGTCCTTAGATTAAGATCGTGGATCAGGAGCGCGCGAAGATGAGCAAGGCAAGACAGACGTACACGGAAGAGTTTCAGGCAGAGGCCGTGAGACTGGTGCTGGAACAGGGGCTGACGCTGCAGTCGGCCGCCCAGCGTCTTGGGATTCCGAAGGGCACGTTGACGAATTGGGTGTTGAGAGCCAAAGCGCCTGGAGCAACAGCGGCACCAGGAGGCGTGACAGTGGCGGAGCTGGCGGCGGAGAATGCGAGGCTGCGCAAGGAGCTGGCAGAAGCGAAGCTGGAGCGCGATATTGTAAAAAAAGCCGCAGCGTACTTCGCCAGGGAATCACTGCCCGGTACGCGTTCGTGAGGCAATGGCGAGAAGTGTATCCGGTGAAGATGATGTGCCGGGTATTGGGAGTCTCGCGCAGTGGTTATTACGACTGGACGCACAGACCTCACGGGCTCAGTCCGGAACAGGAGCGGTTGCATCTGGCGATCCGGGCGGCCCACAAGCGCACGCGTCAGACGTATGGCACGCGGCGCCTGCAGCGAGAACTGGCTGGCGATGGATTCATGGTCGGTCGTGACCGGCTGGCCCGACTGCGCAATGAGATGGGGATTCGGTGTCGGCAAAAGCGTCGATTCGTGGCGACAACGCGCTCGGCACATAATCTGCCAGTGGCGCCCAACCTACTGGAGCAGAAGTTTGAAGCCGACAGGCCAAACGCCGCGTGGGTGACTGACATCACGTATATCGCAACCGACGAGGGGTGGTTGTACCTGGCAGGAATCAAGGACCTGTACACATGCGAGATCGTGGGCTACGCGATGGGGCCCAGAATGACACAGGAACTGGTAGGCGAGGCGCTGTTCCGGGCGGTGCGTAGCAAGCGGCCGCGGCCCGGCCTGATACATCATTCGGACAGGGGTAGCCAATACTGTGCTCACGGCTATCGCAGGTTGCTGGCGCAGTTCGGCATGCAGGCATCGATGTCACGCAAGGGAAATTGCTACGACAATGCGCCCATGGAAAGCTTCTGGGGCAGTCTGAAAGCAGAGCTGGTGTACCACCATCGGTATGCCACCCGGATGGAAGCCATGGCCTCTGTTCGTGAGTACATTGAAATTTTTTACAATCGCCAACGGCGGCATTCCAAGTTGGGGTACCAAACGCCAGGCGAAGTCGCTGCAAGCTACCTCAATCGACTAGCTGCAGCATGAACCAGACGTGTCCGCTCTAGACAGAACACCTCAGGATGATATGAGGGGCGACCTGTAGTCGAAGGATTGGCACCTTCGAACCCGAGCGACTCGAGATCCAACTCTTCAACGAACGCGTCGATGATCCTGGCGGGGTTATCCTCGGCGATGAAATCATCGAGGCATTCTGGAAGCAGCGTAGCTTGCTTGCGGTCTTCTCCCTCTATGAATCGCTTCATCCGGTCCCCCAATCTGAATGCGTTGATCCAGTCTAGGTGATCGAACCGTTTTCACACAGCCTCGACCCATAGCCGCCTTCCGGATTTAGGAGACCGTAATGACCGCTTCCGAGTGCGGAATCAACCGGTCGATGCAACATCTAGAATCTGTGTGAGCAGTGGAGGTGTTGCAAATGAAGCAGAGGCCGAGGATCTATTATTCCGAGGCGCAGAAGGCACTCATGTGGGATCGCTGGCGCAAGGGAGATACGATTCATGAGATCGCCAGGTTATTTGATCGCGGGCACTCTTCAGTCCAGAGGATCTTGTCGGACGCGGGAGGCATTCGACCAGCACAACGCCATCGCGCCGCGCGAGCGTTGACGTTTGCCGAGCGTGAGGAGATATCGCGCTCGCTGGCGTTAGGGCTTTCGATTCGGGCCATTGCATCGCGGCTGAATCGCGCTCCGTCTACCATTAGCCGTGAGCTCGAGCGCAATGGGGGCGGCAGAGCTATCGTGCGAGCCAGGCCGATGCACTGGACTGGGAGCGAGCGCGTCGCCCGAAGCTCTGTAAGCTTGTCAGGAACCGGGTGCTGGCGCAGGTCGTCGCCGGCAAGCTGAGGCTGCAGTGGTCCCCAGCATATTCGCAAGCGAAACTCAACGCCGTAGCCAGGCGACTAAACGAGCGCCCTCGCAAGACGTTGAACTTCGATACGCCGGCTGAAAGGTTTCACCAGTACGTTGCATCGACCGGTTGAATCCGCGAGATACAGCCGCCGTTCGCCCGGCATAATCGGCGGACGAACAAAGGGAATAGGCCTGAATCTGCAAGAAGTGAGATAGCTGAGCCAGGTTGGCACGTGGAACCGTTGCAGAGCCTGATCCGTGTCTACCATCGATTCACGAAGGCGGAGCCGCAGTGCCGCGCTGAATCAGTGATATAGGCATCTCCGTACGGCCCGGTTCGGTGCCGTCCTGGAGCCATCGCAATAGAGCTTCCGCAGTTTTCTTGCCCAACAAGCTACTTTCCAACGCTACGGTTGTGAGGCCCGGCGTGACCTCAGCCGAAATCGGCAAGTTATCGCAGCCAACGATCGAAAGCTCGTCAGGTACTTTGAGGTTTAGCGCTGTTGCCTCGAACAGACAGCCGAGCGCTAGGACGTCATTGCCACAAAAGACCGCCGTTGGCCTGGTCGATGCATCGCGAAGTATGTTTCGCAATCCGGTACGGCCTCCGGCAAACGAGTAAGGCTGCTCGCAGGCCGCGCCCGGAATGATTTCGGCACGCAGAGCGCGCAAAGTATTGACGAAGCCTTCAGTGCGTAATCGTGCGCGATCGTTGTTCCGCGAGATACCAGAAATCATGCCGAAGTGCCGATGCCCAAGATCGAACAGGTATCTGGCCGCGAGCGCTCCGATTTCAAAGTTATCGAACCCAATGCAAGGGTAGTCGTTCGACAACGCCCAAGTGATAATAGTCCGCGTGCCCGATTGCCGTAGGACTGAAAGCGTTTCAGGAGCGTGGTCGGCGCCGACAAGAACCATGGCATCGACGGCGCGCTCCGACAATGCACGGACGACATCTATCTCGGTTTGAGGGTCGTAGTTGTGGGAGCCAAGAAGGAGTTGGTAGCCGTTCGCGGCCAACACACCCTGCATCCCCTGGATGGCATGCGAGAAGATGGCGTTGTCCAGAGTGGGCACAACCGCTGCGATGGTGCGGGATCGACCGGAAGCTAACGCCCGGGCAGAAGCGTCGGGGACATATCCCAGTGCCTGAATGGCATGCCGTACGCGCGCCAAAGTATCTTCACGCACCAACGAAGGTGAGGAGAGTGTCCGCGAGACTGTCGCCATGGAGACGCCGGCTAGCCTCGCTACATCTTCAAGTTTCGTTTTAGGCACTTTCATTGCTCCCCGTCCAGTGCCCTATTGTCGCCCATCTCTGCGGGGTGCTGTAGCGACTACAACTCAGGTGCAGACAAACCTCGGGGAAAACCCTTTCTTGCGGTCCGTCGTGTACGAGCTATTCTTTGCATGAAAGCGCTTTCATTCAAAAAAACCACCGGCTTGGGGAGGCGGTCGGAAAAAATGAAAGCGCTTACATCCCTATACCCAACCTGAGGACTTGCAGAAATGATCTCGTATCTGAAAAAAGCGGAAAAGACGCCCCAGACCGAAACGGCGACGGCACAGAAGGTTGTGACAGAGATGCTTGCCGAGATTCAGGCGCGCGGTAAAGACGCCGTGCGTCAGTACGCCAAACAACTGGACGGCTGGAGTGGCGACATTGTGCTTACGCCCGATCAGATCCGAGAGCAGACCAAGGACGTGCCGGCAGGCGTGCGCGCCGACATCGACTTCGCCATTCGGCAGGTCACCGACTTCGCACTGGCGCAGCGCGAATCCCTGAAAGAGTTCTCCGTGGAACTCCATCCGGGCGTCACTGCGGGACAACGCGTGCTGCCAGTCAATGTGGTCGGCTGCTACGCGCCCGCCGGGCGTTATGCGCACATCGCATCAGCGTATATGGGCGTGGCGACGGCCAAGGCTGCCGGTGTCAAGACTGTCGTCGCGTGCTCGAGCCCGTTCCGCGGACAAGGCATCCATCCGCACGTCCTTTACGCCTTCCAGGCGGCAGGCGCGGACGTCATCATGGCACTGGGCGGGGTGCAGGCGATCGCATCCATGGCCTATGGTCTCTTCACTGGCAAGCCGGCCGATGTGGTGGTGGGCCCTGGCAACAAGTTCGTGGCAGAGGCCAAGCGTTCCCTCTACGGCCAAGTCGGCATTGACGTGTTCGCCGGGCCGTCGGAAGTCGCCGTCATCGCCGATGAGACGGCCGACCCGGCCATCGTCGCCAGCGATCTTGTCGGACAAGCCGAGCACGGCCATGAATCGCCTGCCTGGCTGTTCACCACTTCGCGCGATCTGGCCGACCGTGTCATGGCGCTGGTTCCGGAACTGATTGCCAAGCTTCCCCCGACCGCCCGCGATGCAGCCACCGCCGCCTGGAGAGACTACGGCGAGGTGATCCTGTGCGGCACCCGGGAAGAGGTGGTGGAGATCTCCGACCGTTATGCCTCCGAGCATCTGGAAGTCCACACAGCGGATCTCGACTGGTGGCTGGCGAATCTGACCTGCTACGGCTCGCTCTTCCTCGGTGAGGAAACCACCGTGGCGTTCGGCGACAAAACCAGTGGGCCCAACCACGTGCTTCCGACCAAGGGCGCCGCGCGTTACTCCGGCGGACTGTCCGTGCACAAGTTCATGAAGACGCTGACGTGGCAACAAATGACGCGTGAAGCGACCCGCCAGATCGGCCAGGTGACAGCTCGCATCTCGCGGCTCGAAGGCATGGAAGCGCACGCCCGTACCGCGGATGACCGCATGGCGAAGTACTTCCCGAACGCGTCCTTCGAAATGGGCACGCCGGTGGAGGTGTAACGATGACCGGACTGCAAAATGCAGGGAGGCTTGTGCCTGATCTTTCAGGACGGCAGGCGCTCGTGACAGGTGGCAGCTCCGGGATCGGAGAGGCCATTGCCACCGCGATGGGCCAGGCTGGCGCGCGAGTGATTCTCGCGGCGAGACGCCAGTCCCAGCTCGATGCTGCGGCATCCCGCCTCGACGCCATGGGAATCGCAGTCGATACACACGTATTTGACGTATCCGATCTCGATGCCATTCCGGCTGCAGCAGACGCTCTGCAACAGCAACATGGCACGATCGATATCCTCGTCAATGCGGCGGGAATGAACCTGCGTGAAACGTATGCAAGCGTCACGCCGTCTTCGTGGCGGCTTCAACTCGATACCCATCTCGGTGCGCCATTCTTCCTGACGCAGGCGCTGGCACCCGCGATGCAGACTCAGGGGTGGGGACGCATACTGAATATCGCTTCCCTGCAGTCATACCGTGCCTTCGCCAATAGCGCGCCGTATGGCGCGGCAAAAGGCGGCATCGTCCAACTCACGCGAGCGATTGCCGAAGAGTGGTCTCGACACGGGATCACATGCAACGCCATTGGTCCGGGCTTCTTCCCGACAGCGCTGACCGGTCCTGTGTTCGCGGATGCCGGTCTTACGGAGTATCACGCCAGCCGTACTTGTATCGGGCGCAACGGCGAGCTTGCGGACCTGCACGGGTTGGTCGCCTTCCTGGCTAGCGACATGGCAGCGTACATCACCGGCCAGACCTTCATGGTGGACGGAGGCTACACGGCGCGGTAAGTAAAGCGGTAACCCACAAGGGCAGCGCGCGGCAAAAGTCCTCACCGCTGCCCGTACCCAAAATAGCGCCTCTGAGGCGCAACCACGGGACAAGACGAATTAGGAGACAAGCATGACGAAGCAGGCAACGGCGGCGCAGTCCGCACAGGACGCGGCGCGAAAACTGCGGCAGGTTGTTACGTCGAGCACGATTGGCGCGATGGTTGAGTGGTACGACTTTTTCCTTTACGGGGTGGTAGCCGGCCTTGTGTTCAACAAGCTGTATTTCCCTTCAGCGGATCCCGTGGTAGGCACGCTGCTCGCCTATGCAACCTTCGCGGCGGGCTTTGTGGCGCGGCCACTCGGGGGCGTGATCTTCGGACACTTCGGCGATACCCTCGGTCGCAAGCGCATGCTGGTGCTGACGCTGATGATCATGGGTGTCGCGACTACCGCCATTGGCCTGATTCCCACCTATCAGCAGATTGGTGTCTGGGCGCCGATCCTGCTGCTGGTATGTCGGGTTGCGCAGGGGATTGGCCTCGGTGGCGAGTGGGGCGGCGCGGTACTGATGACCTTCGAGAGCGCGCCAAGCCACCGTCGCGGATTCTTTGCGAGTCTGCCGCAGACTGGCATGTCCCTCGGGCTGGTACTGGCAAGCGGTGTCATTGCAATCTTGTCACTGCTGTTGTCAGATAAGGACTTCCTCGCATGGGGCTGGCGCATTGCTTTCATGCTTAGCGCAGTGATGGTCTTGATCGGTTCGTACATGCGCTCACATGTGGAGGAATCCCCGGAATTCGCGGCTGCCCAACATGACCACGAAGAAGCCCCCGGACTTCCATTCCTGGCCATGCTTCGTCGCTATCCCGCCGTTGTGCTTGCCTGCATGGGCGCTCGCTTCATCGATGGCGTCTTCTTCAATGTGTTTGGTGTGTTCTCGCTGGCCTACCTCACGCAGACGTTGAAGCTCTCCCGTGATCAAGCGTTGCTGGGCGTGCTGATCGGTGCCGGTGTGATGACGTTCTTCATTCCGCTGTGGGGCGCCGTGTCCGACCGTGTCGGGCGGCCCATCGTCTACGGTACTGGCGCGCTGCTCGCAGGTCTTTCGGCCTTCCCTGCATTCTGGCTGATGCAACATTCCGGGGGCAATGTGCTGCTGGTGTGGGCGGCGATCATCATTCCGTTCGGTATCTTTCACGCGGCGGTATTCGGCACGATGTCGTCGATGTTCTCAGAAGTGTTCGATCCTCGCGTTCGTTATACCGGCATTTCCTTTGTCTATCAGTTTGCCGGGGTGTTTGCGGGAGGTCTGACGCCGATCATCGCCACCTGGCTTAACGCCAAGGCGGACGGGGAGCCCTGGTATCTGTGCGCATACGTGCTGGGAGTCGGCATCATGAGCGCCGCCTGCACGATGTGGATTGCCTTTCGGTCGGCGCACGCCAACCGCGTAAGCCTGGCGCCGTCGAAGGTCCATGGCTAACGCGCTGCTTCGCTTCATCACCTGCATTAACACCCGATTCAGGATTAGGTACACCCATGAAAGCCATCGTCTATACCCAACCGGACGCCGTCGAGGTACTGGACCGAGACATGCCGGACCTGGAGCCAGGTGAGATTCTGTTGCGCATCGATGCCAGCGGCATTTGCGGCTCGGATCTCCACGCCTACCATGGTCACGATCCCCGTCGCAAGCCAGGGCTGGTGCTCGGCCATGAGTTTGCGGGTACTGTCATTGCCTCTTCCGATGAAGCTCGCATGCCCGTCGGTCAGCGTGTGACAGCGAACCCACTCGTTACATGCGGTCACTGTGACTACTGCCTCCAGGGACGTGACAATCTCTGCGCCAATCGCGGCATGGTTGGCATGAACCGGCCCGGCGCGCTGTCGGAGTATCTTGCGATCCCGATTCGCTGCGCAATTCCGATTCCTGACACGCTGCCGAGCGTCAGCGCAGCGCTGACCGAGCCAGCGGCTACCGCGCTTCATGCCGTCAACCTCACGATGCGAGCGATGAGTCGGCCCTTGCCGGAGGTGAGCGTGCTGATCATCGGCGGCGGAGCAATTGGCATGCTGACCGCTGCCCTAGTGACGTCTTACGGCTGCAAACGTGTCTGCGTCGCAGAGACCAATGCCCTCCGACAGGCGTCGGTAAGCCGGCATCTTGGATGCGAGGTGATCGATCCAACGGTCAGTCCGCCACCCGAATCCGCGTTCGACGTTGTCATTGATGCGGTTGGTGCCGCTCCAACCCGGAACCTTGCCATTGCCGCGACGCGACCTGGGGGTGTTGTCATGCATATCGGCTTGCAGGCGTGGTCGAGCGAGATCGATATGCGCAAACTGACCCTTGCCGAGTTGACGCTGCTGGGAACTTACACCTACACGATGTCCGACATGCACGCCACAGTTCGGGCACTGGAGCAAGGCAATTTTGGCTCGCTGGAGTGGGTAGAGACCCGTTCCTTGGCAGATGGCCCGGCCGCCTTTGCTGATCTCGCTGCGGGTCGTGTGGCGGCGGGGAAGGTTGTATTGATTCCTGAGCTCGCCTAAGACGGCACCCAACCCGTAACGACATACGCAACAGTAATTTTTTTACCCAGCCAACTCATATATATGAGCTAGTTTACATGGATGAGTTGGCTACCTAATATTTATTTCATCGACGACCGACACGAAGGAGACAAAGATGATTCACGTAGTACTGCATGACGCCAAGGACACCGTCGCGGTGGCTGTGGTCGAGGGGATTGAGCCGGGCACCAAGCTGAACGCCTGGATCATGGACGAGGACAAGGTCATCACCGTTACCGCGCTCCAGCCGATCCCCATCGGCCACAAGGTTGCGCTGCGCGACATGGACGTGAACGAGACGGTTTACAAGTACGGCATTGACATCGGCAAGGTTGTCGCGCCGATTAAGGCTGGTGAACACGCTCACGTTCACAACATCAAGACCAAGCGCTGGTAAGCAGTACCACCGCATCCCTCCGAATCCACCTTTAATCAAAGCATCCGAGGACCACGTCATGTCCGTTATTGACCAAAACACCACTTTCTGGGGCTACCGCCGCGACAACGGTCGCGTGGGCGTTCGCAACCACGTCATCATCCTTCCGCTGGATGACCTGTCCAATGCCGCCGCCGAAGCCGTCGCTGTTGCCATCAAGGGCACGATGGCTATCCCTCATCCGTACGGCCGCCTGCAGTTCGGTCCGGACCTCGATCTGCACTTCCGCACCTTGATTGGCGCGGGCAGCAACCCGAACGTTGCTGCGGTAGTAGTGATCGGTATCGAAGACGGGTGGACGAAGAAAGTCGTTGATGGCATCGCCAAGACCGGCAAACCGGTGGTTGGCTTTGGCATCGAGGGCCACGGCGACCACGAAACCATCATGCGGGCGTCGAAAGCGGCGAAGGAATTCGTGCAATACGCCACGACGCTGCAACGCGTGGAGTGCCCGATCAGCGAACTGTGGGTGTCGACCAAGTGCGGCGAGTCGGACACCACTTCCGGTTGCGGTGCCAACCCGACCGTCGGCAATGCCTTTGACAAGCTCCATCCGCTTGGTACCACGCTGGTGTTCGGCGAGACCTCGGAGCTGACTGGCGGCGAGCACATCGTCGCCGCCCGTTGCGCCAACGATGACGTGCGCAATAAGTTCATGGAAATGTTCGAGCGCTACCAGGGCATGATCGACCGCTGGAAGACCTCGGACCTGTCCGAGTCCCAGCCGACCAAGGGAAATATTGCCGGCGGCCTGACCACCATCGAAGAGAAAGCGCTCGGCAACATCCAGAAGATCGGTAAGAAGTGCACCGTCGATGGCGTATTGGATAAGGCCGAAGAGCCGACCCATCCGGGCCTCTGGTTCATGGACTCATCATCAGCCGCAGCCGAAATGGTCACGCTCTGCGCCGCCGCCGGCTACGTCGTCCACTTCTTCCCGACCGGCCAAGGCAACGTGATTGGCAACCCAATCGTCCCCGTGATCAAGCTGTGCGCCAACCCGCGTACGGTGCGTCTCATGAGCGAGCACATGGACGTGGACTGCTCGGGGCTGCTGCAACGCGAACAGACGCTGGACCAGACTGGCGACAAGCTGCTCGAGTGCATGCTGGAGACTGTCAATGGCCGCTGGACCGCGGCCGAAGCGCTCGGCCACCGTGAGTTCGTGCTGACCCGCATCCACGAGTCCGCGTAACGCAGCCGCCTGCATCAGTGAAGATGTGAATCCCTTCGCAGGGCAGGCGCTGACGCCCCGCTTCGACTTACGAACGAGCCAAGCAAATCCGGCAAGCACAACAGCCTGACCGAGATTCCTAATGGCGCCCGGGCGCTGATCGTTGTATGGCCTCCCAGCTAGATGCCGGGCTGCTGTCTGCGCGGGAGCACACACGGTAGTCGGTCTTTCGGCGTCAGGGACTGTATCGATGTCGACGCCGGCCGCCAGCCGTGGTGCTCCGCAAGACTTACTGGTCGAGGAAGCTTCGCTAGGCATGAACGCGGAAGATCCTAGGCACGCACCGAAGATTGGTGATGGAAGAGTAACGCAGAGCGGCCTCGAAGCTCCCGATAAGCTATGAGCGTTAGCTCGTGGGTTTAGGCGGGCTGTCGATGTCGAGTGCTGAAGTTTCCCATTCCAAATGGGCCTGCGACAGACGGGCTGATGACAACAATGGAGACGGAACAATGGATCGACGCTTGACCTGCAGCGGGCGCAGGCGCTTTTCCTGCGCCCTCTCTGCCTTGACTGCGGCAATAGCCCTGTCTGGGTTGAGTCCTATTAGGGCCGCGGCACAAAGAAATGCCGCGACAAACTACCCGGAAAAGCCCATACGGTATGTCGTTCCATTCGCGGCCGGCGGACTCACCGATCTCATCGCGCGCCTGGTAGGCCAGCAATTAGCGGAGGAGTGGAAGAAGCCGATCATTGTCGACAACAAGCCGGGAGGCAACGCGAACATCGGCGCAGACCAGGGAGCCAAGGCGCCTCCGGACGGCTACACATGGCTTGCAGTGACGCTAACACACGCGGCGAATGTCACGCTGTTTCCCACGCTGCCGTTCAATATGCAGAAGGATCTGGTGCCAGTGGTGCGCGTGGCATCGTCCCCCATGGTTGTCGTGGTGCCGGCAAATTCGCCGATCACATCGCTGAAAGACTTGGCCGTCGGGGCTCAGAAATCGCGGCTGAATGCTGGCTCCAGCGGGAACGGAACGCCACCGCACTTAACCCTCGCGCTGTTCGAAAGCCAGAGCAAGACGAGCTTCACCCATGTGCCATACAAGGGCGGTGCGCCGTCGATGACGGATCTGATCGGCGGCCAGATCGACGTGGTCTTCTCCAATTTCCCAGAGTCGCTGGCATTTGTGAAGTCTGGCAAGCTGCGCGCATTGGCGGTGACCACGCGCGAGCGTCATCCGCTGCTGCCTGATGTGCCAGCCGTAGCTGAGGCAGGCTATCCGGACTTGATTGTCGAAAACTGGACCGGTTTGATGATGCCCGCGGGTACGCCTCGCACTATTGTCGACAAGGTTGCCACCTCCGTCTCCCGCATGTTGGCATCTGAAACCGTACGCAATCGTATTATCGCGGCGGGCTTTACGCCGGCACCTCAGGACGGGCCGCCGTTCGCTGAGTACTTTAGCTCGGAAGTGACGCGGTGGGCAAAGCTCATTAAAGAGAAGCACATAAGAGTTGAGTGAAAGGCAAGTCGCCGGTAACTAAGGAGCAAGGCTGGCCGGGAAGCCGGTCTGTTGCTGAGGCTTAACGTAATCACGACAGGAAATTAACGTGCACATCGGCATCCCGCAGGAAACACGAGTCGGCGAGACTCGAATCGCCGCCACCCCGGAGACGGTGAAGATGTATGTCGCACAGGGCCACAAGGTCACAGTGCAGTCCGGCGCCGGCTTGCGCGCCAGCTTGCCCGACGGCACCTACGAAAGCGCTGGCGCCCACATCGGCACGGCGGCCCAAGCCTTCGGCGCGGAACTCGTTCTGAAGGTCCGCTCGCCGGACGAAGACGAACTGGCGCAGATGAAGCCGGGTGCCGTGCTGGTGGGCATGCTCAATCCGTTCGATGCCGAAAACAAGGCGCGCATGGCGGCTGCCGGCATCACGGCATTCGCGCTCGAAGCTGCGCCGCGCACCACGCGCGCGCAGAGCATGGACGTGCTCTCCTCGCAGGCCAATATCGCAGGCTACAAGGCCGTGCTTGTGGCCGCGCACTACTACCAGCGCTTCATGCCGATGCTGATGACCGCCGCGGGCACCGTAAAGGCGGCGCGCGTGCTGATCCTCGGCGCCGGCGTGGCCGGCCTGCAGGCCATCGCCACGGCCAAACGCCTGGGCGCGGTGATCGAGGCGTCCGACGTGCGCCCGGCGGTGAAGGAGCAGATCGAATCGCTCGGCGGCAAGTTCCTGGACGTGCCGTTCATCACCGATGAAGAGCGCGAAATCGCGCAGGGCGTGGGCGGCTATGCCCGGCCGATGCCGCCGGACTGGATGCGCCGCCAGGCCGAATTGGTGCACGAGCGCGCCAGGCAGGCCGACATCATCATCACCACCGCGCTGATCCCCGGTCGCCAGGCACCCGTGCTGCTGCAGGAAGCGACCGTGCGGGAGATGAAACCGGGCTCGGTGGTGGTGGATCTCGCGGCCGCGCAAGGCGGCAACTGCCCGCTGACCGTGGCCGATGAAGTGGTCGAGCGCCATGGGGTGACCTTCGTCGGTCACACCAACCTGGCCAGCATGGTCGCGGCCGACGCCTCGGCGCTCTATGCCCGCAACGTGCTGGACTTTCTCAAGCTGGTCATCGACAAGGAGGGCCAGTTCACGCTGAACCTCGAAGATGACATCGTCGCCGCCTGCCTGATGACACGGCGGGAAGAAGAGGCATTGGCCTGTTAAGGAGAGTTCGATGGAAATGGTGAACCACACGGTGATCAATCTGATCATCTTCGTGCTGGCGATCTACGTGGGCTACCACGTGGTCTGGACAGTCACGCCCGCCCTGCATACGCCGCTGATGGCGGTAACCAATGCGATCTCGGCCATCATCATCGTCGGCGCCATGCTGGCGGCCGGCCTGACCGAAGGCGGCGTGGGCCGCACCATGGGCACGCTGGCCGTGGCACTGGCCGCGGTCAATGTGTTCGGCGGCTTCCTGGTCACGCAGCGCATGCTCGAGATGTTCCGCAAGAAGGCGCCCAAGGTGAAAGCCGAAGGCAACGCGAAGGCCCCGCATGCCGGCGGCGAACTGGTGGAGATGCCGCGATGAATGCCCTGTTCATGAATATGGTGACACTGTTCTACCTGGGTGCGTCGGTCTGCTTCATCCAGGCATTGAAGGGCCTGTCGCATCCGGCTTCGGCCCGCAAGGGGAACGCCTTCGGTATGATCGGTATGGCGGTAGCAGCGCTTACCACGGTGGCGCTGATCGCCAAGCTCAAGAGCGAGTTCCTCGCGGCTGGCGCTGGCACGGGTGCAGGTTCCGGCCTGGCGCTGATTCTCGCGGGGCTGGTCGTTGGCGGCGGCATCGGCGCCTATGTGGCGAAGAAGGTCGAGATGACCAAGATGCCCGAACTGGTCGCGGCCATGCACTCGCTGATCGGCATGGCCGCGGTGTGCATCGCGGTGGCAGCCGTGGCGGAGCCAGCAGCCTTTGGCATCGCGGCGGCGGGCTCACACGAGATCCCGATGGGCAACCGTATCGAGCTGTTCATCGGCTGCTTCGTCGGCGCCATCACTTTCTCCGGTTCGGTGATCGCGTTCGGCAAGCTGGCCGGGCGCTACAAGTTCCGCCTGTTCCAGGGTGCACCGGTCGTGTTCGCGGGCCAGCACATGCTGAACCTGGCGCTGGCCGTCGCCATGGTCGGCTTCGGCATCGCGTTCTTCATGACGCAGGAATGGCTGCCGTTCCTGGTCATGCTGGCCATCGCCTTCGTGCTGGGCGTGCTGATCATCATTCCGATCGGCGGCGCCGACATGCCGGTGGTGGTGTCGATGCTGAACTCCTACTCGGGCTGGGCGGCGGCGGGCATCGGCTTCTCGCTGAACAACCCGATGCTGATCATCGCCGGCTCGCTGGTGGGTTCGTCCGGTGCCATCCTCTCGTACATCATGTGCAAGGCGATGAACCGCTCGTTCTTCAACGTGATCCTGGGCGGCTTCGGCGGTGACGGGGCGGCAGCCGGCGCAGTCGGCGCACAGGCCCAGCGCAACGTGAAGTCCGGCTCCGCCGACGACGCAGCGTTCCTGATGGGCAATGCCGAGACGGTCATTATCGTGCCGGGCTACGGTCTGGCCGTCGCCCGTGCCCAGCACGCGCTGAAGGAACTGACGGAGAAGCTGCACGAAAAGGGCGTGACCGTGAAGTACGCGATCCACCCGGTGGCGGGCCGCATGCCGGGCCACATGAACGTGCTGCTGGCCGAAGCCGAAGTGCCCTACGACCAGGTCTTCGAAATGGAAGACATCAACAGCGAGTTCGGCCAGGCCGACGTGGTGCTGGTGCTGGGCGCCAACGACGTGGTGAACCCGGCGGCCAAGACTGATCCGAGGTCGCCGATCGCGGGCATGCCGATCCTGGAGGCGTACAAGGCCAAGACCATCATCGTGAACAAGCGGTCGATGGCCGCCGGCTACGCCGGGCTGGACAACGAACTGTTCTATATGGACAAGACCATGATGGTGTTCGGCGACGCCAAGAAGGTGGTCGAGGACATGTTTAAGGCAGTGGCAGATCGTCCGTAGCGTCGGGCACGATCGTGTCGCCCAAGACATTGGCAACGGCAGCCGCCCATTGGTCTATAAAGGTGGCCGAATACTCGATGCCTTCGCGCTCGGCTAGCTCGGCGACGTAGTCAGCGGTCTTCGTCACATGTGGACCAGTTAGAGGCAGGGGCGACAGGCCATGTCCCGTCGCCTTTTATGCCATGGCCGAAGTCGCAAATAGGGATTCAATCACACGTGGCGACGCCAAGTCTTCGTCGAATAGGGGGCCTGTCGCTGGTTGCGGCAGCTCAGGAAAGCGCTCGTTCGCCGAGCGTAGATCGCTGGCTGTCAGTGGCCGAACTCAGTCTGAAAGTGGGCGCCGGTTCTCGCCTTTTGACCTCTCTCCAGCGCCGATGGTCGGCTCCAGATCACGGACTGACGTTTCCACGCAAAAGAGCCATTTGATGCGTTTACTTGGAAACTTCACATCGAAGCCAGCGGAAGGGGGGCTGGCGCCCGCCGCCCATCTTGCCGGCAGCGGAATGGCCACGACTTCGGGCATCGTCGGCGGTAAGTGACCCTTTGTGTCCATGATCCAGTTATGGCGAATTATGGCGCTGGAATAATTATTGTCCGCCCATAATTTGCACATCATGTGAAATGATGTGTAGGGGACACCTTGTGCTCGCGAATGGCCGCAAACGGAGCCTTCAGTCGGAACCAGCCAGGGCCCCCCCGGTCTTTTCCGTTCCGTTGTGTGGTTGGGCGGCAAGGAAATGATGGGCGGCGCTGAACCCCCATCAATCCCGCTGTCGGGATGGGGCCAAGTCGAATGTCCCGTGTTAGCCGATGAGCTTTCGATCCGTGAGGGGGCGGCCGTACCCGACCCCTATGCGCCGTTCGAATCTTCCTCAACACGATGACGGCTATTCGAGTCCAACGGTCATCCGCCCTAATGCTGCTTCGGCAGACGATCGCCATTTCAGTCATTCGGCAATCAGCGCGTCAACGGCAGAAAAGAATCGGAGCAGCTTCACAGGTTGCCATGCCTACGGCCGCTTACCACCGCGGATTTAGCCGACCACCATCCGAAATTACTCTGTTTTCATACTTGTCCGGCGCCATCACCCGGCCACTGGCTCCATTTCCGCCCTGAGCCCCTCCGTAAGGCCGCCCAATACATGACCCGAAGTTCCGAAGACAACTCTGCCTCTTCGATCCTGCATCCAGGGAGGAAGCCGCTCGAGTCAATGCCAATTTCCACCGCCGCAGCTAGACAGATCACCATGCGCCTCGGGCACGCTGAACGCATCTCCGCGCGATAGAGCAAGAGCAGCGCGGCCTGGTAGCCGATACCGTGACGCCTGGACAGATGCTGTGCCTGCCGTGCGGTAGCACCGCGCCAGTCACGCATCTCGCGCAAGATGTCGCCAAGGCGGTCGATCAACCGGTCTTCGCTGCCGATGCGATACCGGACACGAGTTTTCTGCTCCGCCACGACCGGGCGCTCACGGATATCTCGAATGTGAAGAGCAGGCTCGGCGGGCCACCGAAACACATTCACGGGAGAACTCACGCCGGTATGTGGCCGGGCCAGGGAGCGCCGGAGCTTGCTCGTTGCCTGAGGAGGAACTTCTGGATCTTGCCGGTCGACGTCCTGGGAAGGTGGCCGATGACCACCTTCTTCGGCGCCTTGAAGTGCGCCAAGTGGGCACGGCAATGTTCGATCAGTTCGCGCTCGCCGACCCTGGCGCCATCGACGACTTCGACAAAGGCGCATGGCGTCTCTCCCCAACGCTCGTCCGGCTGGGCGACGACGGCTGCCACGCGCACCGCGGGGTGCCGGTAGAGCACCTCCTCCACCTCCAGCGAGTTGATATTCTCTCCGCCGGAAATGATGACGTCCTTGGAACGGTCCCGGATCTGTACATAGCCATCCGGGCAGACGACTGCGAGGTCTCCCGAGTGGAACCAGCCGCCGGCAAAAGCTTCCGCCGTGGCCTCCGGGTTCTTCAGGTAGCCCTTCATCGTCATGTTGCCGCGGAACATGACTTCGCCGATGGTCTTCGCGTCCCACGGCACCGGCACAAGGGTTTCGGGATCCAGCACGGCCATGCCTTCCTGCGCAGTGTAGCGGACGCCCTGCCGTCCTTTCCGTTCCGCCAGCGCATCGATGCCGAGGTCGTCCCATTCGGGCTGCTCCACGCAAACCGCCGCAGGGCCGTAGACCTCGGTCAGCCCGTAGATCTGAGTGATCCTGATCCCCATGCGCAACAGGCCCTCGATCACCGGCATCGGCGGCGGCGCGCCGCCGATGAGTCCGTGGACCGGATGGTCGATGCCCGCCTTCCACGCTTCAGGTGCGTGGGCAAGCATCGCATGCACGATCGGCGCTCCGCAGTAATGCGTGACCTGGTGCTCGCGAATCGCATCGAGCACGGCGGCAGCATCCACCCGCCGCAGGCAGATACTGGTACCGGCGTTGGCCGCCAGCGTCCAGGCGAAGCACCAGCCATTGCAGTGGAACAGCGGCAGCGTCCACAGGAAGACGGCGTGCCGGGGCATGCCCCAGTCGAGCATGTTCGACAGCGCAGCCAGATAGGCGCCGCGATGGTGGTAGACCACGCCCTTGGGGTTGCCCGTGGTGCCGGACGTATAGTTGAGGGCGATGGCCTGCCATTCGTCGACGGGCTCGCCGCCCTCCCAGTGCGGATCGCCCCCGGCCAGGAAGCCCTCGTATTCGATCTCCGCCAGCCTGCGGCCTCCTTCGACGGCGGGATCGATGATGTCAATCACCAGCGGCTTGTCGTCGAGCAGTGCCAGTGCGGCTTGGACTACGTCAGCGTACTCCGTGTCGGTGACCAGCACCTTCGCATCCGCGTGCCTGAGCATAAAGGCGATGGCGGCCGCGTCCAGGCGCACGTTCAGCGTGTTCAGCATGGCGCCGCTCATGGGCACGCCGAAATGCATCTCCAGCATCTCCGGCGTGTTGGCGGCCATCACGGCCACCGTATCGCCAGTCCTGACGCCGGCGGCCACAAGCGCCGACGCGAGGCGGCGGCTGCGGTCCAGCATTGCCCGCCAACTCGTGCGGCGCTCGCCGTAGGCGATGGCTGTACGCTCAGGGTAGACCTCGGCCGTCCTGCGCAGGAAGGAGATCGGCGTCAGGGGCACGAAGTTGACCGGGCTGCGCTCCAACCCATCCGCGTTGTGTTCGACCTGTTCCATGGATTGCCTCACTGGCTGCAGCCGTGCGTCATTGCATTACGTCGCGGGAGATGATCATCCGTTGGATCTCGGAGGTCCCCTCGACGATCTCGAGCACCTTGGCATCCCCGAACGCGCGCGATACCGCGTACTCCGTCATGATCCCGTTGCCGCCGTGGATCTGCACGGCTTGGTGAGCCGCCTCCATGGCCTTCTCGGTAGCGAAAAGCTTTGCCATCGAGGCCTGCCGATCGTAGGGCCGGCCCTCGTCCTTGGCCACCGCAGCGTCGTACAGCATCAGGCGGGCAGCGTGCGCGTGGGTCGCCATGTCGGCCAGCTTGAACTGCAGCGACTGGAACTGGTTGAGCGTCTTGCCGAACGCTGTGCGCTCGCTCATGTAGCGGACGGAGCGTTCCAGCGAGCCCTGCAGGATGCCCAGGCCCAGCGTTCCGATCAGGATGCGGCCGGTGCTCACCTGTGACAGGGTCTGCCTGAGGCCGACCCCGACCTCGCCGAGCAGGTGGTCGGCAGGAATGGCGCAGTCCTCGAAGAACAGCTCGAATGTGGTCGATCCGCGCCAGCCGATCTTGTGCAGCTTCTTGCCATGGCTGAAGCCGGGCGTGCCGTTCGGCACGATGAAGTTCGAAATCTCCTTGCGGCCGTCGGGCCGGGTTCCCGTCACCGCCGCGATGACGATCGGGCCGGTGATCTCGGAACCCGAGTTACTGATGAAGGTCTTGGCGCCATTGATGACCCAGCAGCCATCCTTCAGCACGGCTCGGGTCTGGATGTTGGCGGCGTCGGAGCCGGCGTTCGGCTCTGTCAGGCCGATGCAGCCGACCTGCGTGCCCGTCAGGATCGGCCGCAGGAAGCGCGCCTTCTGGCTGTCGGTGCCGTAGTTGTTGAGCAGGCTGGCCGCCGTCGAGTTGGCCATGATGGCCACTGCCACGGCGCAATCGACGCGGGCGATCTCTTCCAGCGCAATGGCGAAGCCAAGCCAGTCGCCGCCGCTACCTCCCCAGGCTTCGGGGTACGGCAGCCCGATATAGCCCAGTTCGCCGGCCCGGCGCCAGATCTCGTAGGGAAAACTCTCCTCTTCCCACAACCGGTGGGCGACCGGTGCGATCTCTTCCTCGGCGAAGCGGCGCACAGCCTCGCGGATCATCTCGTGGTGTTCTGCGACGTAAGCCATCGTCGTCCTCCTCAATACGATTCTTGCAGCATCGCCAGGTAGTCATCGACCGTGGCAGTGCGGGGATTGGTGGCGTGGCAGTGGTCCTTCGTGGCGGCGACCGCGATGTTCTCCAGCACGTCACGCGGCACACCCATGGCGCCGAGACCAGCCGGCAAGCCAAGACGGGCGTTGAGTTCGCTGATGGCCAGAGCCGGGTCCGCGCCGACGGGCAGGCCCATGGCCTGCACCAGTGCGGCCTGCTTGGCTTCGGTCGCCGGCTTGTTGAAGCGCAGCACGGCCGGCAGCAGCACGGCGTTCAGCGTGCCGTGGTGCAACGAGACGCCGGGCACCGCGCCCAGCGGGTGCGACAGGGCATGCACCGCGCCCAGCCCCTTCTGGAAGGCCAGCGCGCCTTCCATGGCGGCCATCATCATGTTCCAGCGCGCGTCGCGGTCGCAGCCGTCGGCGGTGGCCTTGCCGATATTGGCCACGCCGCGGCACAGGCCGTCCAGGGCGATCGCCTCGGCGGGCGGGTTGATGGCCGGCGCCAGGAAGGTCTCGATGCAGTGGGCGATGGCGTCCATGCCGGTCGCGGCGGTCAGGGCCGGAGGCAATCCCAGCGTGAGTTCGGGGTCGCAGATGGCGAGCTTCGGCAGCAGGAACGGACTAAGCAGGCCGAGCTTGCGGCCGGACTCCATGACGATGACAGCGCCCCGGCCCACTTCGCTACCGGTACCCGCAGTCGTCGGGATGGCCACCAGCGGGGCGACCCGGCTGGTGATCCGGCTCGCGCCGCCCTCCACCGCCGCGTAGGTCTGCAGCGGTGCCGGGTGGGTCGCCAGCAGCGCGGTGGCCTTGCCCAGGTCGATGGGCGACCCGCCGCCCACGGCCACGATGCCGTCGCAGCCATTGCCGAGGTAAAGGCCGGTCGCGGCGGACACGGCGGCTTCCGTCGGGTTGGATGGGGTGTCCTCGAAGACAGTGGGCGTGCAATCTGGGCCCAGGGCGTCGAGCACCTTGTCGGCGATACCGGCGGCGCGGATGCCCCGGTCGGTGACGATCAGCGGTCGCTGGATGCCCAGGCGCTGCAGCTCGGCCCCCAGCATCCGGATGGCGCCGAAGTCGATGTGAACGGTAGTCAGGTAGTTGATGACAGCCATGTTTTCCTCGTAGATATGTCGATGCGTCAAGCGCGGAATAGCGTTGAGTCCATGCGCGGAAGCGGCTCCGCCACGCGCACCGGCGGGAAGGCCATCAGGTCTAGCACCTGCGACCTGATGTCAATACCGGGCGCAACCTCCTCCAGCACCAGTCCATCTGGCGCCACCGAGAAGACTGCGCGCTCGGTGATGACCTTGGCCTCCTGGCCGCGCTCGGCCACGTTGCGCCCGAGCGGATAGGTGATCTCGTCCACGCGCTCGACGAACTTGCGCACGCTCCCCTCACGCCCGACCGACAGGAAACCGTCGGTGGTGTCGGCGGCGAGGCCGCCGGTGGTGAAGGTGCCGGTGAACAGCAGCTTGCGCGCGTTGTAGGCGATGTCGATGAAGCCGCCCGGCCCCGGATTGGCCGCGCCGAAGCGGCTGACGTTGATGTTCCCGGCCCGGTCGAACTGGGCAAAGGCCAGCGCCGCCATCGGGCAGTTGCCGCCGTCAATGAAGTCGAACTGCGAGGGGCCGTCGATCAAGGCCTCCGGATACTTGTTGGCGGAGAATTGCCAACCGCTCATCACGACGCCGCCGAAGGGGCCGTGCTCGGTGGTAAAGCTGTAGCGATGCAGGCCGCCGTCGGCGAACAGGCCGTCTTCCATCATCACCGTGGGCACGTCGGACGAAGCGCCGAAGCCGAAGATGCTGACCTCGCCGGGCCTGATTTCCCGGGCCGCCCGCCGAGCGATCACCTTGTCGGCGCCGGGCGTCAGGCGGTCCGAGGCGCGACCGTCGAAAAGCTGGCCGCCCAGATAGGCATCGTCGTACCGGATGTCGGTGGTCATCATGGCGTCGGGTTCCACCACGACGCGATCCACCAGCACGCCGGGAATCCGCACCGCATGCGCCGGCCGGGCGTGGCGCGGCACCAGCTTGCGCACCTGTGCGATCACGGTGCCGCCTGACGCCTTCACCGCCAGCGCCATGGCCAGCGCGCACGACGTGATCGGCTCGTCCTCGAAGCTCAGGTTGCCGTGCTCGTCGGCGCTGGTGGCACGCAGGAACGCCACGTCGAGCGGCCAGCTCGGATAGAACAGGTATTCCTTGCCGTCCAGCTCCTGCATCCGCACCAGGTCCTCGGTGGCGCGCGCCGTGTACTTGCCGCCCTGCTGGCGCGGATCGATGTAGGAGCCGAGGCCGATGCGGGTCAGATAGCCTGGGCTGTGCCGGGCGACCTCGCGCAGCCAGTGCATGGTGGCGCCGATCGGCCAGCAGTAGGCTTCCACCCGATTCTCGCGGATCAGGCGCATGAACTCGGGGCGCTCGCCGGTGGCCGGATTCACCGCATTGGTAAAGTTGCCCGACACGATCCGCTTCATCAGCCCTTCGACGGCCACGTGATCCATGCCGCGGATGCCCATGCCGTCGCCGACACTGACCGGGAAGAAGAAGGTCAGGTCACGAGGCGATCCAGTCTCATGGAAGCGTTGCGCCAGCGCCTGGAACAACGCGTCCGGCGTCAGCCAGCCGATCACGCCGACGCTGCCCACGCTCTGTCCGGGCCGGATATCCGAAACGGCCTGCGCCGCAGTACAGATCTTGCTCATGCGATCTCTCACCTTTCTCGCCGCTCGCCGCCCGGGCTCAGGCCTGGAAATGGATGATGTGGGTACCGACGCAGACCGTCTCGCCCCGCTGGTTGAGTAGCGTGGCCTCAGCCCACAGGCGCTTCTTCTCGTCGTCGGCGCGGGCAATGCGGTAGTTCACGGTGAGGGTGTCTCCGATGCGAACGGGCTTGGTGAAGCGCACGTTGTCGTAACCGTAGGAGACCGCCGGGCGCTTGATCATGTCGAGATACTTGGTCACGGCGCCGGCGATGAAACCGACCATCATGGCGCCCTGCGCGATGCGGCCGCCGAAGCCCATGCGCTTGCAGTATTCTTCGTCCATGTGATTGGGGTGGTTGTCACCGCTGATGCCGGCGAAGGCATAGATGTCGTACTCGCCGAGGGTGCGCGTGTAGCTGGTGTGCGTGCCAATAAGGGTGGATACGTTGCCTTCGTGCGGGATCTTGATGTCGGACACTTGGTTTCTCCGGGAGTGGGTTGGGTTCAGACCTGGGTGGCGTCAATCCTGCCCGCGAGGATGAGCAGAGATTCGAAGAGAAAGTAGTCGCCCCAGACCAGCTCGTTATCCATGGCGACGCCATTGCGCTTGTTGAAGCAGCCGCCGGTGAGGATGCCCGCCTGCCGTTCATCACCTGGGCTGACCGGGGTTAGGAAGCGGATCACGAGTTGCTCGATGCTCTCGACGGCGACCTGGCGGTAGACCGCCGCACGCTCCGGGATGAGCGCAGCCAGTTTGAGCAAGCTGGCTGCGGCGATGGCGGTGGCCGAGGTGTCGCGGTTAGTGTGCGGGATGGCGGGATCGTCGAAATCCCAGAAGGCCACACAGTCGGCGGGGAGGTGCGCGACCCACCAATCGGCCACGCGGATCGCGTCGGATTTGAACGCCTGCTCGCCGCACGACAGCGCCTGTGCGAGGCCGAGCATGCCCCACGCCTGGGCGCGGGCCCAGGTGCTGCTGTCATGAATGCCCTTGTGCGTGTAGCGCTTCACGAGCGAACCATCGGCAGCATTGAATGTGGCGGACTGGCAAACCGAGCCATCCTCCCGCACGCATAAGGCAATGTGCTGGCGCAGGTGCTGGCGGCCGATCTCGCCCGTGCCGAGCGCGGCGTCGTGCCGCAGCAGCAGCGCCACGGTGCCCGGAATCGCATCGATGTTGACCTCGCACGCCCCCACGCTGGAAGCCTCCTCAGCCTCGGTGCCGAGCGGGATCAGGCGGGCTGCTTCGCTGTACATTTCCGCCAGGCCACGCGAGCCGGCGAGGGCGAGCCCCGCGGCCTGCGGATCGGCCAGCAGCGAGCCGCCGAGTTGCGCGCCGTACCAGAAGAGGAACCCTTTGAACACCGACTTCGACGCCACCCGCGGCGCCAGCCGTGCGGACCACATGCGGGCGCTGTCGCGGTACTTCTGCTCGCCAGTGCGCAAGGCAGCCAGCCACAGCATCCCGACCCAGAACCCGCCGGTCCAGTCGCCGGCCGGGGTGCGTGTCCAGGTGCCGTCGGCCGGATTGCCATAGTGCGGAAAGCCCACCTCGTCCTGCGCGATCGTCGCATCGATGCGTTGCAGGCTGCGATCGAGCGCATCATCAATCAGTCTGGAATCCATATGTTTGTCTCCATGCGTACATTGGCTTGTCCGGTCTCCGGTGCCAGCCTTGCGAACCGACTGGGGTGGCGTGCGGAGCGGGGTATGCATGGGATCCTAGGGATTGCGCAAACTAGTGTCCAATATATAATTAATCGATCTTTTATACTCAATGGATATAGTGATGGACCTTCGCCACCTGCGGTACTTCATCGCCATCGCTGAGGAACTTAATTTCACGAGAGCGGCCGAGCGACTGCACATCGCCCAGCCTCCGCTGAGCATGCAGATCCGCCAACTCGAGGAGGAGATGGATGTCACACTGCTAAATCGCACGCGTCGGCATGTGGAGTTGACGGAAGCGGGTCGCATTTTCCTTGAGCAAGCGCGGCAGATCCTGCGAGCTACCGAGAGGGCAGTCGTGCAGGCGCAACGCGCGCATCGCGGCGAGACGGGTCGGCTGACCGTCGGCTTCTTCGAACACACGTCCTACACGCTGCTGCCGCCCATCCTGCGCGCCTACCGAGAACGTTTTCCTTCCGTCGAAATCCTGCTGCGCTGGTTTCCGGTCGTCAAACAGGCGGAAGCTCTGCGCCGGGGTGACGCGGATATTTCCTTCATGCGGCCGGTGCCGGACCTTGAGGAAGTGACATGGGAGACCATCCTGGAAGAGCCGTTCGTGCTGGCCGTGCCGGCAAGACACCCGTTGGCGAACGCTGAGTCGATTTCTCTGAAGAAATGCGCGCAGGAGCCCTTCGTGATGTACATACCGGAGATGGCGCCGGACTTCCACGCCATGAACATGCGCATGTGCGCGTCGGCGGGTTTTGTACCGAAGGTCATCTCGGAAGTGGGGCAGGTCTATACGCTACTCGGCCTGGTCAGCTCCGGTGCGGGCATCGGCTTCGTGCCAGCGTCAGTCCGGAAGGTGAAGTTCGACCACGTGGTTTACAAGCCGATCGAAGGCCGGCAGCCGACAATCGAGATCATGCTCGGCTATAGCCAGCGCACCCCAACGCCGCTCATGACGGCGTTCATCGAGACGGCCAAAAGCATGCTGTGAGGGTTCCCCCGACCTCGCCCGCTGCAACATGGGCAAGGTGGAGGATGGCGCGGGTGTTCAGTCGCGACGGGAGGTCGGCGACAGGCTACCGTCGACGTGGCGGTCGAGCGCCAGTGGGTTGAAGTCGGCCAGCGCGGCCGGCAACAGGCTGGATGGGAAGTTCTGATAGCACACTGGGCGCAGGAACCGCTCGATGGCGGCACTGCCGACCGACGTGCTGCGCCCATCGGACGTGGCCGGGAACGGTCCGCCGTGGACCATGGCGTGGCTCACTTCCACGCCGGTCGGGAAGCCGTTTACCAGGATTCGGCCCGCCCGGTCTTCCAGCCGCGGCAGCAGTTCGGCCGCGAGAGCTTCGTCCGCTGGCGCCATCTGCAGCGTGGCGGTCAGTTGCCCTTCCAGCCCGTCGAGCACCGCCGCCACATCCGCCGCCGAGCGGCATCTGACGATCAGCGAGCAGGGACCGAATATCTCCTCACCCAGTTCCGGAAACGCCAGAAAGCTGGCCGCGTCGGTGGCGAACAAATGGGCCGTCGCCGCGCACGCGTCGCTGCTGCTCTCGCCGGTGGCCACGCTTCGGACTGCCTCATGCGCCCGCAGGCGCGCCACCCCGGCGGCGTAGGCGCGGCCGATGCCGGGCGTCAGCATCGTACCCGCCGGCTTGCCTTGTACGGTCCGCCCGGCTTCGGCCTCGAAGCGATCACAGTCGTCCCCTTCCAGCGCGATCACCAAACCGGGGTTGGTGCAAAACTGGCCGACGCCCATCACGAGCGAATCGACGAATTCCCGCGCGATGCCTTCGGCACGATCTACCAGCGCATGTGGCAGCAGGAGCACCGGGTTGACGCTGCTCATTTCGGCGTAGACCGGAATCGGCACCGGCCTGGCCATTGCCTGCCGCAAGAGCGCGAGGCCACCGGCCCGGGAGCCGGTGAAGCCGACTGCCCGGATGGCGGGATGCCCGACGAGCGCCTGTCCTACGTCATTGCCAACGCCAAAGAGCAGCGAGAACGTCCCCTCCGGCATCCCGTATTCGGCCACCGCCGCCTGGATGACCCGGCCGACCAGTTCGGAAGTGCCGGGATGCGCGGGGTGGGCTTTGACGACCACCGGGCAGCCCGCCGCGAGGGCCGACGCCGTGTCGCCACCGGCCACCGAGAACGCCAGCGGGAAATTGCTGGCGCCGAAGACGGCCACCGGGCCCAGCGGGACGTTGCGTCGGCGCAGGTCGGGGCGCGGCAGCGGCGTGCGATAGGGCAAGGGCGTATCCAACGTCGCCCCATGCCAGTGCCCGGCCCGTACAACCCCTGCGAACAGCCGCAACTGGCCCGCCGTGCGCGCCTGCTCGCCCTGCAGACGCGCTCGCGGCAGAGCCGTCTCGGCCATGGCGCGCTCGATGAGGGCGTCGCCGAGGCCTTCGATGCCGGTGGCGATTGCTTCCAGGAAGCTGGCGCGGGTCTCGGGCGTCGTCTCGCGATACCTCGCAAAGCTGCTCGCAGCCAGGCGGCAGGCCCGATCGACGTCGGCGGGGCCGGCGCCGCCGAACGCGGGCTCGATGTCGGCGGCAAGCGCCGGAGAAAACGCCTTGAACGCGCCAGCGGTGCCGCTGACGCTGCTCTGCCCGATCAGCATATGTCCGGTGATCCTCATGACGCCTTCTTCCCAATGAGCGGGCAGCCACCTTCTTCCATCGGCCGGAACGCCTCGGTGGCGGGAATGGTGGCGATGAGCTTGTAGAAGTCGCCCGCGTACTTCGATTCCGACGGCTTCTTCACCTCGAAAAGATAGAGCGGGTGGATCTTCCGGCCGTCTTCGCGGATGCTGCCCTTGCCGAACAGCTTGTCGTCGGTGGGCATCGCCTTCATCTTCGCGACCACGGCAGCGCCGTCGCCGTCCGCCTTCATCGCCGCCACTGCCTTCAGGTAGTGGATCACCGCCGAGTACGTGCCCGCCTGCGCCATGGTTGGAAACTTGCCGTTGTTGGCGGCGGCGAATTCCTTGCCGAACTTGCGGTTCTCATCGGTCATGTCCCAGTACCAGGTCTCGCTCAGCAAAAGGCCTTGGGCGGCTTTGAGGCCGAGCGCCTGGACATCGCTGCTGAAGACGAGCAGGCCTGCCAGCTTCTGACCGCCGGCGGTCACGCCGAACTCGGCGGCCTGCTTGACCGCGCCGATGGTGTCCCCCCCGGCGTTGGCCAGGCCCACTACCTGCGCCTTGGAGGCCTGAGCCTGAAGCAGGTAGGAGGAGAAATCGTTGCCCGGGAAAGGATGCCGGACCTTGCCGAGGACCTTGCCACCGTTCTTGACGACAACGGCCTCGGTGTCGCGTTCGAGCGAGTGGCCGAAGGCGTAGTCAGCAGTCACGAAGAACCAACTCTTGCCACCAGACTTGACAACCGCCTTACCAGTCCCATTCGCCAGTGCCCACGTGTCGTAGGCCCAGTGGATCGCATTGGGCGTGCAGGCTTTGCCGGTGAGGTCGGAGGTGCCGCCGCCGGTGACAATCATCACCTTGTTCTTCTCCTTGGCCACCTGGTTGACCGCCAGGACGACCGACGAGGTCGGCACGTCGACGATAGCGTCCACCTTGTCCACGTCGAACCAGCGGCGGGCGATGCTCGCCCCGACGTCCGGCTTATTCTGGTGGTCGGCGGCCACGATCTCCACCTTCAGACCATGCTTCTCGGGCGCAAAGTCCTGGACTGCCTTCTTCGCGGCCCAGACCGAACCGGGACCAGCCAGCCCGGCATAAACGCCGGTCTGATCGTTGAGCACGCCGATCCGGACCACGCCGTCCGTGATCTCGGCCTGCGCCGTCGAGGCCGTCAGCAGCGCGGCGAGCGAAAGCAGCTTGATGCGATTGTTCATCATGTGTCTCCTCTACTGTGGGGATAGATATGGGGTGTTCCGTTCAGCGCCAGATTTCATGCCTTTCCTTCCACGCGCCGGCCAGGCACGCCTGCTCCGGCGGGCGTTTCGTCATGACTTGGTGCCGGCACGGCAGCGTGGCACGGTGCGGGCCGGCCGCGGCGGTTGCCTACAATGTTCTGGCACAACGCGTTCAACTCGCCGACGATGCCGCGGCGGAACGCCAGCACGCACACGACGAAGATGCTCCCCATGATCACGGTGATCATGGAACCGACCTTGTCGGCCAAGGCGTTCTGGATGGCGACCACTATGCCCGCGCCCACCACCGGGCCGAAGGCCGTGCCAAGGCCGCCCAACAGCGTCATCAGCACGACTTCGCCGGAGGTGTGCCAGTGCGCGTCGGTCAGCGTGGCAAACTGGAAGACCAGGGTCTTGGTGGCCCCGGCAAGGCCGGCCAGGCCCGCCGAGAGGACGAAGGCCAGCAGCTTGTAGCGCGCGACGTCGTAGCCCAGCGAGGTGGTGCGCGCCTCGTTCTCGCGGATCGCCTTCAGGATCTGGCCGAAAGGCGAATGGATGATGCGGTGGATCAGCCAGAAGGCGAACAGGAAGATCGCCAGCACGAAGTAGTACATGCGCAGGTCCGACGCCAGGTCGATCAGGCCGAACAGCCTGCCTCGCGAAATAGCCTGCATGCCGTCCTCGCCGCCGGTGAACGGCGCCTGCAGGAACAGGAAGTAGAACATCTGTGCCAACGCAAGCGTGATCATCGCGAAGTAGATGCCCTGCCGGCGAATAGCGAGCGCCCCGACGACAAAGCCCGCGGCAGCCGAGACGGCCGTGCCGAGCAGCAGGCCGAGTTCCGGGGTCAGCCCCCAGGTCTTCATGCCGTAGCCCGATATGTAGGCCGCCGTGCCGAGGAACGCCGCATGGCCGAACGAGAGCAGGCCGGTATAGCCGAGCAGCAGGTTGAAGGCGCAGGCGAACAAGGCGAAGCACAGCACCTTCATCAGCATCACCGGATAGAGCACGGCCGGGGCCGCCAGCGCGCCCAGCAGAAGGACACCGTAGCCAAGATTTCTCATTTTCATACTCGACCTCACTTTTCCTTGCCAAACAGGCCTGCCGGCCGAACCATCAGCACGATGACCATGATCACGAAGACCACCGTGGCCGACGCCTCCGGATAAAACACCTTTGTCAGTCCTTCGACCACGCCCAGCCCCAGCCCGGCGACGATCGCGCCAAGGATGGAACCCATGCCGCCGATCACCACCACCGCGAACACGACGATGATCAGGTTCGACCCCATCAGCGGACTTAGTTGCCCCGTCGGTGCTGCCAGCACGCCGGCCAGCCCGGCCAGGCCCACGCCGAAGGCATAGGTCAGCATCACCATCACCGGCACGTTGACGCCGAAGGCTTGGGTAATGCTTGGGTTCTCGGTGGCGGCGCGCAGGTAGGCGCCGAGGCGGGTCTTCTCGATCGTGAACCAGGTCACCAGGCACACTGTGAGCGAGGCGCCGATGACCCACGCGCGGTATTTCGGCAGGCTCATGAAGCCGAGGTTGATGGCGCCGGCCACCTCGTCGGGAATCGAATAGGGCTGCCCCGAGACGCCGAACTGGAAGCGGAACAGGCCTTCGATAATCAGCGCCAGCCCGAAGGTGAGCAGCAGCCCGTACAGGTGGTCGAGCTTGTACAGCCACCGCAGCAGGCCGCGTTCGATGGCGATACCCGCTAGCCCGACCAGCGCCGGCGCCGCCAGCAGCGACCACCAGTAGCTGATGCCGAGATACTCCAGGCCCGCCCAGGCGACGAATGCGCCCACCATAAACAGCGCGCCGTGGGCAAAGTTGATGATGTTGAGCATGCCGAAGATCACGGCAAGTCCGAGGCTGAGAATCGCGTAGAACGAGCCGTTTACCAGCCCGAGCACGAGTTGCCCCAACAGCCCCTGTAGCGGGACTCCCAGAATCGTTATCATGTTGTCTCCTCCGCAGCGGTCTCAGACACCCAGGAGTTCCTGGAGCAGGTGCTGCTTCTCGTGAATCTCGTGCTGGTGGATCTCCGCGGCGATTTGGCCGTGCTCCACCACGTACATGCGGTCGGCCAGCGGCGCGGCGAACCGGAAGTTCTGCTCCACCAGCACGATCGTGTAGCCCTTCGCCTTGAGGTCGCGGATGACCTGGGCGAGCTTCTGCACGATCACCGGCGCCAGTCCCTCGGAGATTTCGTCCAGCAGCAGCAGCCGCGCCCCGGTGCGCAGGATGCGCGCCATCGCCAGCATCTGTTGCTCGCCGCCCGAGAGCCGCGTGCCCTGGCTATGCCGCCGCTCGTGGAGGTTGGGGAACATCGCGTAGATCTCTTCGAGGCTCATCCCGCCGCCACCCACCTGCGGCGGCAGCAGGAGGTTCTCCTCGCAGGAGAGACTGGAATAAATCGCCCGCTCTTCCGGGCAAAAGCCGACGCCGAGACGCGCGATGCGATGGGCCGGCATGCCGATTGCCTCGCGGCCGTCGATCATGACCGAGCCGGCGCGCCGCCCCGTCAGGCCCATGATGGCGCGCAGGGTGGTGGTACGGCCTGCCCCGTTGCGGCCGAGCAGGGTCACGCACTCTCCCTCGTTCACCAGCAAGTCGATGCCGTGCAGGATGTGCGATTCGCCGTAGAAGGCATGGAGGTCGGTGACCCGCAGGTATTCCGTCGCCATGATCAATGCCCTCCCGGCGCAGCGAGCGCGGCATCAGCGCTGCCCATATAGGCCTCGATGACCTGCGGGTTGGCGGAGACTTCCGCGTATGTGCCCTCGGCCAGCACGCTGCCGCGCGCCAGCACCGTGATGGCGTCGCAGATGCCGGACACCACTTTCATGTTGTGCTCCACCATCAGGATGCTGCGATTGGCCGAGACCTTCTTGATGAGCTGCATGACGCGGTCAACGTCCTCGTGGCCCATGCCCTGCGTGGGCTCGTCGAGCAGCATCAGCTCGGGGTCGAGGGCCAGCGTGGTGGCGATTTCCAGCGCGCGCTTGCGGCCGTACGGCATCTCGGCGGTCGTCATGTCGGCGAAGTCCTCCAGTCCGACGTCGGCGAGCAATGCCATGGCCCTGTCGTCGAGCGATGCGAGGACTTTCGGCGAGCGCCAGAACTGGAAGGAAATCCCGAGCCTGCGCTGCAGCGGGATACGTACGTTCTCGAGCAGGGTCAGGTGCGGAAACACCGCCGAGATCTGGAAGGAGCGCACCACGCCCCTGCGTGCGATCTGCGCCGGCTTCTCGCCGGTGATCTCGGCACCGTTGAACCGTATGGTGCCGCGCGTGGGATCCAGGAACTTGGTAAGGAGGTTGAAGCAGGTGGTCTTGCCTGCACCGTTCGGACCAATCAGCGCGTGGATGTGCCCACGCCTGACCTTGAGACTGACGTCGTTTACGGCGACAAATCCCTTGAATTCTTTCCTCAGTCCGACGGTTTCAAGAATGAGATTGCTTGCCATGGTCATTTCCGCGCCCGTTGTTGGGTCTGCTGGAGAATATGGCCGCAACTAAAACACGTCCAATATATTATTGGTTCGTCATTGACACTTTTTGTGTATATGTTGGAGGCGCGCAGCCAGTCGGGCGCCACTCGCGAATTGTCGCGGACGTCAGGACACGAAGGCGTGTCGAAGTGCCACAAGGCGACAGAAGCGATTGGTATCTGCACCCGACTTACGCGGTAACGCCAGCGCGCGAACCGTTGGGCATGCTTGACGCTTACATGTGGGCGCGCGAGCCCAAGGGTCCGGATGGCGTGCGGCCGGGCATTAAGGAGAGTACCCGCCGGACCGAAGGGTATGAGCGGGTCGCCGAACAAGCGGCCACACTGCCTGCCACGCGACTCGTCTATGTGGCTGACCGGGAGCGGACATCATGGCGCTGATGGTCAAGGTAAAGGAGTTGGGCCACCCGGCGGATTGGCTACTGCGCTCGCAGCACAATCGCACCTTGCCTGGCGGCGGCACGCTGTGGGACCGATCGCGCACTCTCCGCTGCTGAAGCGCTGCGCGCGTTACGTGAGGGACTCGGCTGACTTATGTATAAAGGTATGCGTCTTCGAATCAACGAATTGAATGGCCGCTTTCCATAGGCTGACGAGGGGCTGACGAGGGGCTGACGAGGGGCTGACGAGGGGCTGACGAGGGGCTGACGAGGGGCTGACGAGGTCGCTGGCCAACTCACTTTGTTGACTCTCAACGCACAGGCAGCGCGCGAGCGTCATTTCCGTTTGGCGCCTTCACAAACGCAGCATAAATTCAGCAAAGGCTTCCGAGTTAAGCGGGCGGCTGATTAGATAGCCCTGAATGGAGTCGCATCCGGCGTCCTTCAACTCTGCGGCCTGGCGCTGGCACTCGACGCCTTCTGCGATAGTTTTCATGCCCAGCGAACGAGCAAGACCGACAATGCCTCGAATGACCGCAGAGGCCTTCTCCGACTCCACCAGCGCTCGAACAAACGCCTTGTCGATCTTGAGCGTGTCGATAGGCAGTCGGACCAGATAGCCGAGACTGGAGTATCCAGCGCCGAAGTCGTCAAGCGGTGTGGATATTCCGGCTTGCTTAAGCGCGGCAAGAACCGACGTTGCCTTTTCGATATCACTCACAAGAGAGTCCTCCGTGACTTCAATATCGAGCATGGCGGGGGAGATGTCGTACGCCCTCGCGATATGCAGAATTCTATCGGATAGTCCCACACCGAGAAGTTGCCGAGCCGACAGATTGAGGCCGATCCGCGGTACGAATTGAAATGAACGCGTCCCACCCGTGGGCGGTGGGGTCAAGGGATCTTGAGATCGACCCTTACGGGCCAACGACATGGAAGTGTCCAGGAGAGCTGCTGCCCATCCTGTCAGTGTCTGAACAAGCGAAAACCTAGCGCAAACGGGACGCGTTCATATAGGTTACCCCATTCGCCGCCATGCAACGATATGCTGGCAAACTGCATTGAGCAGCCATTCGGCCAGAGCGCCTTCATATGGCGACTCAAGCAACAGATCCAGGAATGCGGCAGGCGTCAGCAAGCCTCGTTCAGGGTGACGCCAGCGAAGAAGCGCCTCAGCACCGATCAGGGAGGCGTCCGCGAGTGCTATCTGAGGCTGGAAATGAAGCTCAAACTGGTTCGCCGCAAATGCCTCACGGAGATAGATGCGCAAGGCAACGCGGTCGCGCATGCCCCGGTCGAGTGCCGCATCGTATGTGCGCACTTGAAACCCGCCGGATGACTTCGCTGCGTACATGGCCGTATCGGCATGACTCAGCAAGTCCTCGGCTGATTCCGGTTCTCTTCTCAGTAGCGCGATGCCAATGCTCGCGGACAGGGAGACGGATCTTCCGCATGCTTCGAATGGCACTGCTAGCACGTTGAGTACCGAGTTCGCGCTTGACGGCAGCCGGTGTTGTGCAGGGGGCTCAGTCGACGAGTCGCCGTTACCTGGTCATCGAAGGGCGGGCGCCTCGTAAGCGGACATTCGCGAACGGATCGCAAGGGACGCTCATGGCCGAACTCTGCCGTCGGGCCATCTCGCGATGGCAGATACCTTGGGCGCGTTGCCGAGCCATGAGTTAGATACCGTCAGACGGCAGCCACCTTGTTGGCGTGGTTAGAGGCGAATTCGCGTTGTGACGATGGGGGTTGAAGGGTCCCGCTGCACACCTGTGAGCCCAGCCCCGCTTTGCTGGCAACGATCTCGAGTCCTTCCGGCAGCCGCACGCCGTTCTTCGCCGCTGTCAACTCCGCCAGGATCGAGATGGCGATCTCATGCGGTGTCCTGCTGCCGATATATATGCCCACTGGCCCGTGCAGGCGAGCCAATTCCTCGGCTGTCACATCGAATTCCCGCAGCCGTTCGCGCCGAGCACGATTGTTGGCGCGGGAACCAATGGCGCCGACGTAGAACGCATCGGACTTGAGCGCTTCCATCAGCGCGAGATCATCGAGCTTCGGGTCGTGGGTTAGCGCGATGACGGCGGTGCGGGCGTCGGGGCGCATGGCGAGGACCGTGTCATCGGGCATGGTGCGGACCAGTTCGGCCCCGGCGACAGACCATTCCGACGAATATTCTTCGCGCGGGTCGCAGACTATTACCTGGTAGTCCAGAGCCAGCGCGATTTGCGCGACGAAAGCCGACAATGCGCCCGCACCGATCAGCAAGAGCCGGTAGCGTGGGCCGTGGACCGTGACGAGACGACCGCCGTCGAACAACAGCGCTGCTGTCGGTGCAGCCGGCCGGAAGGTAGTGGTGCCGTTGGCGATATCCACCTCCCGAGCGAACAGCATCCGCTGGCCGGCCAGTTCCAACATCCGCCCGATCATTACCGCGTCCCGCAACGGCTCCATCACGAGCTGGATGGTGCCACCGCAAGGCAGCCCCATGCGTCGCGCTTCTTCCGCGTTGACGCCGTAGGTGATGACCTCCGGCGTACTTCCTGTCGGCTGCGCCGCCCGGCCTCGGTAGATCAGGTCGTCCTCGATACAGCCGCCCGAGACCGACCCTGAAACCCGACCGTCATCTCGCAGGGCGAGCATGGCGCCGATCGGGCGCGGACTCGAGCCCCAGGTGCGGGTCACCGTAACCAGCGTCACGCCGAATCCAGCATCGAGCCAGCGCTTTGCGTCCTTCAGTACCTGCAGGTCGATGCTGTCCATGATGTGCTCCGCGAATGGCGTGTCTATTTTTCCGCGAGACGGCCCAGCGTCTCCGGTACGATTGCTGCCCCCGCCAGGTAGATCAGCGTGACCACTGCGACGAAGATGCCAAGGACTACCGGAAGGTCGGCTGGTGTGCGCGCAGCGAGTGAGGCCAGGGTCGGCATCATTCCGCCAATGGCGAAGCCGATGTTCCACGAGAGTCCCGTGCCCGAGGCGCGGATGCTGGTGGGGAATCGTTCGTTCAGGAAGATCAGGATCGGCGCAAAGCCGGCGCACCCGAGCATGCTGAGGGCCGCCGCGTAGACGCCGCGGAGAACGGCGGTCGGTGCGGCCGGCATCCACTGGTAGAGCAGCGGCATCAGCACCACGCTGACCGCGCCGATCAGCAGGAAGGCGCGCTTGCGCCCGATCATCGTGCTGAGGTGGCCCGCTGCTACCGACGCCACAATCACGCCGACGCTGCTCAGCATCAGGGTCGCCGCAGCCTCCCCGGGGGACGCCTTCACCACGACCTTAAGGAAGGTCGGCAGGTAGCCGGACGTCAGGTAGTAGGCGCTGCCGCCTCCCACGGTGAGCAGGATGTTGACCAGCAGTACGCCGCGATATTCGCGCGAGAACAGCGTGCGCAGCGGATGCGTCTGCGGCTTTGCTTGGCCGCTTGCCGCCTTTGCCGCTTGTAACTGCTTCCACAGCGGCGACTCCTCCAGCGAATTGAAGATGACCAGCCCGAGCACCGAGCTGACGATGCCGGCGAAAAACATGCAGCGCCATCCCCAATTCTCGAAGGCGTCGCCGGGAAAGAGGGCCGTCATCGCCATATACGTGATCGACGCCAGCAGCGCCCCAATGCCCGCGCCGCCACCGCCCACCAGTCCCGACACCGCCCCGCGCCATGACGGCGGTACCGATTCCGTGCCGATGGTATGGGTCGACGCTACCACCCCACCGACGAACACCCCCTGCACCAGGCGCAGCAGGATGAACAGCGCCGGCGCAAAGAGGCCGATCTGGCCGACCGTCGGCAGTAGCCCGAATGCCGCCGTCGACAGGCCCACGCCGGTCACGGCAACCACCATCGCCCCCTTGCGGCCATGTCGGTCCGCGTAGGAGCCGAAGATGGCCGAGCCGAGCGGCCGCATCAGCAGCGTCACCGCGAACGACGCGTAGACAGCCGCCAGCGACAGCATCGCGTGCTCGGAAGGAAAGAACAGCTTGCCGATCACCGGTGCCACGAACAGCAGGATGAACAGGTCGAACAGATCGAGCGCCCATCCCATGCATGAGGCCGTCACCGCTCCCAGCACCTGCCGGTTGCTCGCAGCCGGTGACACCACGGTCCCCGAGCCGCCCAGTTTCGGCTTGTCGTTTGCCAGCATTTCCATCGTTGTCTCCTTGTTTCTTTGAACAAGCGGCTCCCCGCGATGCCCGCCAAAGGGCATCGCCGCGGGGCCTTCTTACCTCGGAGGGCGGGCAGTTCAGCCCCGCCCGCGCATACGGTCAGCTACCGCGAAATGCAGGTTTGCGCTTCTCGTGGAACGCTTCAACGCCCTCGCGAAAGTCGTCCGAGCTACGCAGGCGGCTGTAGCAGTGCCCTTCGAGTTCGATGGCGATCGAAAGCGGCGCGTCCTCGGTGTCATTCAGCAGCTTCTTGGCGGTGCGCTGGGCCAGCGGCGAGAATGCACGCAGTTCGTCGGCCAGCGCGTCGGTGGCAGCTTCCAGTTCGGCATCGGCCACGCAGTCCACAACGATGCCCCAGTCGTACGCCTGCCGGCCGGGAATGCGGCGCGAGCGCATGACGATGTCCTTGGTGCGGCCGACGCCCACCATCTTCTGCAGCCGCGCGGAGCCGCCCGAGCCCGGAATCTGGCCGAGCTTCTGTTCGGGCAGCGCGTACTCGGTGGTGTGGGTGGCGATGCGGAAGTCGCACGCCAGCGAGAGTTCGAAGCCAACGCCGAAGCAGTAGCCCCGGTTGGCGGCAATCACCGGCTTGCTGCAACGCGCCGGCGCCGCAATGTTCCACGCCAGCTTCGATACGTGCTCGGGCGATGCCTCCAGGAATCCCTTGATATCGCCCCCGCTCGAGAAATGTTCACCTTGCGAGCGCAGGACGATGACGCGCACGCGGTCGTCGGCGTCCAGCGTCTCGAACACGGCGCGAATCTGGTCGCGGGCAGCCATCGAGATCACGTTGTAGGGCGGGCGGTGCAGGATGATGTCGGCCCGCTCGCGTGCAGGATCGATTTCGACGGAAAAGCCGTCGAGGTTCTGGAGCCGCTGCTGGTCGGGATGGGTCAATGCGAAGGCTTGTGTCACGTCGTTACTCCTTGGTCGGGACGTTGGAAGAAGGGCTGGAAAGCGAGGTGTATTCGCCGGCCGACAGTTTGCGGCGCAGGATCTTGCCGACCGGCGACTTCGGGAGGTCGGCCACGAACACGTAGTCGCGCGGGCGCTTGAAATTGACGAGGTCGGAGCCGCGGCAGAAGGTGTCGAGCGCCTGGGCGTCGACGCAGCCGCGTGGCTTGACGAATGCCACTACCTTCTGACCCCAGCGGAGATCCGGCAGGCCGGCCACGGCCACCTCATCCACGGCCGGATGCAGGGAGAGAACCGACTCGATGTCGGCGGGCGAGATGTTCTCGCCGCCGCTGATGATCATGTCATCCACTCTCCCCGTTACGAAGAGATCGCCGTCGGCGTCGAAGTAGCCGATGTCGCCCGTGAAGTACCAACCCTCGTGCAGCGACTTTGCATTGGCGTCGTCGCGGTTCCAGTAGCCTTCGAACGCTTCATCGCCGCGCAGGTCGGCGATGATCTGACCCTCTTCGCCTGAGGCGGTCACCGCCTCAGGCGAAGTGGCGTCCAGCCGTACCACGCGCAGCCGTGTATTGAGGCCGGCGCGACCGGCGCTGCCCGGCTTGCGCCCCGCGCGCTGCTCGATGCTGAATGTGTACACCTCGGATGAACCGTAGTGATTGACGAACAACTCCGGGCGGAATGCTTGTTCGAGCCGTGACAGCAAACCGTCGCTCATCGCCGCGCCGGCGAAGCCAAGCTTGGTGACCGTGCGGACACCCATGCTGTCGAAGCCCGGGGCGGCCAGCAGGTCGTGGTACAGCGTAGGTACAAGATAAAGGCAGCTCACGCGATGGTCGGTGATGGCCTGCTGCGCCTGCGATGGGCTCCAGCGCCGCACGCAGACGAACAGGCCGTCCACCAACGCCATGGCAAGCAGCGAGCGCACGCCCATCGTGTGGTACAGCGGCATCACGCCGAGCGTGCGCTCGCCGCGCCGATACAGGTTCTGCGCGACGTGAGCCAGGGCGGCGGCGCGCTCCTGCCGGTGGCGGCGCGGCACGCCCTTCGGCCTGCCGGTGGTGCCGGAGGTGTACAGCATCAGCGAGATGTCGTCGGCTGCGGCTAATGTGCTGTCGGGCCGGGGTGTGACGTCGAGCAGAGTGTCGAATGACAGCGAGCCGCCCGGCGCATGGTCCAGTGCGATGCAGGGTATCTCCTGCGCGGCGGGGCTCTCCAGCACGGCGTCGGCGCTGACGGGCTCGAACACCAGCGCCCTGGCGCCGGCATCGCGCACGCAATAGTCCAGCTCGTCCGGCTTGGCGCGCCAGTTCAGCGGGACGATGACCACGCCGGCGAACTGGCAGGCCCAGTGCAGCGTAGCCGCTTCCCAGCGGTTCTGCAGGATGGCCAGGAGGCGATCGCCGTGGCGCAGGCCGAGCTCGTGCAGGCCGGCGGCCACGCAGCGGATGCGCGCGAGCCATTGCTCGTAGGTCAGCAGCAGGTCGCCGTCGACGATGGCGGGGGCGCTGGGGCTGCGCTCCACGCTTTGCAGGAAAGTGCGGCCGAGATCAAGCATCGGAGGTCTCCCCGACTGTCGTCGCTTCGACGTGGCGTGCCCGCGCCCGGCTGGCCGCGACATCAAGGACGGCGGCGACGATCGGCGTGTAGCCCGTACAGCGGCACAGGTGGCCGGACAGCATGTCGCGCACCTGCGCCTCAGTCGGCTCGGGCACCCGTTCCAGGTAGTCCGCGCACGACATCAGGATGCCTGCCGTGCAGAAGCCGCACTGCAGGGCGTGGTGGCGTCGGAAGGCTTCCTGCAGGTCGCCCAGGCCTTCGCGCGGCGCGAGGCCCTCGACGGTGTCGATGGCGCGGCCGTCGGACTGTACGGCCAGCATCAGGCAGGATCGCGCGGCTACGCCGTCCACGCGCACCGTGCAGGCGCCGCACACGCCGTGCTCGCAGCCGACGTGCGTGCCGGTGGCGCCGAGTTCATGGCGCAGGAAGTCGGACAGCAGTTCGCGCGGAGCGCACAGGCCGCTGCGCTCGCTGCCGTTCAGGGTCAGGGTGACGCGATGGCGCTCGTCGCGCCGCATCACTGAGAGCGTGCCGGCTGGCGCGCCACGTAGGGTCTTGCTCATCTTGCCTCCTCGATTACGCGCATGCCCAATTGCCGCACCAGGTGGCGGCGGTACTGCGCGCTAACATGGGCGTCGTCCTGCGCGCCCAGCTTCCAACTGAAATCGTTGATGGCCTCGGCCAGCGCCTTGCCTTGCAGCCGTGGCCAACTCTCCAGTACTGGCCGGTCGGCCACGCCGCCCACGGCCAGTGAGATGGCGTCGTCGGTGACGATCGCAGCGCACGCGACCAGCGCGAAGTCGCCATGCCGGGCCGAGAACTCCATGAAGCCGTAGCGCGCGCCAGGCCGCCTCAGCGGGAAGCGCACGGCTTCCACCAGTTCGTCTGGCTCGCGCGCGGTCATCAGCATTCCCTGGAAGAACCCGGCGGCCGGCAGCACGCGGCGGCGGCGCAAGGAGCGCAGCACGACTTGGCCACCGAGCGCCGTGAGCACCAGCGGCAGTTCTGCGCTGGGGTCGGCGTGCGCGACGGAGCCGCACACCGTGCCCCGGTTGCGGATCTGGAAATGCGAGATGTGCGGGAAGGCGAGCGCGAGCAGCGGTACCTCGTCGGAGAGCGATGCGCGCCATTCGACGCTGCCCTGCGTCACGGCGGCGCCCACCACGAGATGGCCGTCTTCTACGCGCACGGTATTGAGGTCGGCGGTGCGAGAGATGTCGACCAGCAGTTGCGGCTGCGCGAGCCGCATGTTGAGGACGGCCATCAGCGACTGGCCGCCGGCCAGAATGCGGGCGTCCTCGCCGGCACGGGCCAGTGTCTCCAGCGCGTGCTGTGTGGATTCGGCGCGCAGGTAGTCGAACGCGGCGGGTTTCATCGACGGACTCCCAGGAGCGCCAGCAGGCGAGCAATCCAGCCGGGACTGCGCACTGGCTTGCCGCCTGCCTGCCGGCCGAGCGATTCGAACAACTGGCGCAGCACCACTTTGGCCGCGCCTTCGAGCATGCGGCCGCCGACGGCCGCCACCTTGCCGGACACCTCGGCCTCGTAGTCGTACGCGAGACGGGTGCCGTCGCCGTGCGGGGTCAGCTCTACCATTCCGGAGCCGCGTGCGCTGCCGAGCGAGGACAGGCCGGCGCCTGCCAGCCGTAGCCGGTGCGGCGGCTCCAGGTCGGACAGCGCGATCTCGGCTTCGTAGCGCGCCTTGATCATGCCCACGCCCACGGTTACGTCCGCGCGGTAACGGTTCTCGCCGATGCGTTCGAGCGCGTGGCAGCCGGGCACGACCTGGGCCAGCGCCTTCGGGTCGAGCAGGACGGCGAAGACGGCTTCCGGTGTGGCGTCGAGATCGACCGTCCCGCGTGCGCTCAGGGCCTTCGCGGCCTTGCCGCCTTTGCCGTTTGCAGGTGCTGCCTCTTTCGCCGCTTCGGCCAGTTCGGGGCGCGACGGCGGCGGATCGTCAAAGCCGATCATCGCCATCACCCTGGCGGGCGTAAGTGGCAGGCGGATGTCGCGCACGCCGAGTGCGTCCGCCACGGCGTTTGCGACGCACGGCGGTGTGCTCATGCTGTTGCCCTCGCCGAGCCCCTTGGCCCCGAGCGGCGTGAACGGGCTCGGCGTTTCCAGATGGACGATGACCGGGTCGGGCACTTCGCACGTGGTGGGCAGCAGGTAGTCGGCCAGCGTGCCGGACTGGAAGCTGCCATCGGGGCCATAGCGGAACTCCTCCATCAGCGCCGCGCCGAGTCCCTGCGCGAAGGCGCCGCGGATCTGGCCGTCGGCCAGTGCCGGATTGAGCAGCTTGCCGGCATCGTGCGCGGTGATGTAGCGGTCGATGCGCACGCGGCCGGTGGCACGGTCGATCTCCACGCCGCACAGGTCAAAGGCGAAGCCGTAACAGGCGGACGTGTTGACGCGATCCTGTTCGTCCGGCGCGTCGAGGTTGGGCGGTGACCAGAACACGGTCTCACGCAGGCCGGGTTCCTCACCGGCTGGCAGGAGTTGCGGCGACCAGTGCGGCGCGTTGCTGGCGGCGCGGGCGAAGGGTAGTGCGGTGTCTGGCGAAGCGCTCTTGCGGGCAATGCGGCCGTTGGTGAAGACCAGTTCGGCCGGGTCGCAACGGAGGTGGGAAGCCACGATGCGCGCCAGCTTGTCGCGCACACGCGTAGCGGCCAGGTGCACGGTTCCGGCCACGGCGCCGGCAAACCGACTGGAGTAATTGCCCGCAGCGACGGACCACGCGTCCTTGTGGGTATCAAATTCGACGTTGACTGCCACGTCCGCGGGGTCGATGCCGAGTACATCGGCCACGACCTGTGCACATACGGTCATGTGGCCCTGTCCTGCTGGCGTGGAGGCGACGGTCACTACCACGCCGCCGAGCAGGTCGACGCTGACTGTAGCGCTGGCGATAGCGCCGTTCTTTGGCCCAGCCTTGCGGCGTTCCTCGGCCGGTGTGGCGGTGGTGATGTAGCCCATGTTCGACACCGACGGCTCGACGATGGCAGCAAAGCCAATGCCGTACAGCCGGCCCTCGGCGCGCGCGGCATCGCGACGGCGCTTCAGTTCATCGTAAGCCCCCGCTTCCAGGGCGCGAGACATCGCCAATTGGTAGTTGCCGGAATCGAGCAACGCGCCGGCCGCCGCGCGATACGGAAAGGCGTCGGCGGGCACGAAGTTACGGCGGTAGACGTCGAGCGGATCGAGGCCGAGTTCCACAGAGATTCGCTGTACCAGCCGCTCCAGCGCGAAGTACACTTGCGGCCCGCCGAAGCCGCGCACAAGGCCAGTCGGTGTCTTGTTGGTCAACACCACGCGGTTGCGCACCAGCAGGTTGGGGATCGCGTAGGCGCCGGTCAACAGGCCATGCATGCGGTAGAAGGTAGCGGGCTCCGGCGCGCGCAGGTAGCCGCCGCAGTCCTCGAGCTGATCGTACGATAGGGCAACGATGCGGCCATCGGCCTCGACGGCAGCTTCCAGGGTGGAGAGCCGCGCGGTGGCCGAGGTGGCGGCGCTCAGATGCTCGAGCCGGTCCTCCACCCACTTCACCGGCGCGCCGGCCTTGCGCGAAGCGAGGCACATCAGCACCACGTAGGGAAACACCGCCTGCTTGACGCCGAAGCTGCCGCCCGAGTCGCGCGGAGCGACGTGGCGCAGGCGGTTGGCGGGCACCTGCAGGGCCATCGCCATGACTGCGTGCAGCGAGAACGGCCCCATGAAGTTGGAGGTGACCTGGTAGCCCTCGTCGCCCGGCAAGTGTTCGGCAATTACCACCCCACACTCGATAGGCGTGCACGTGTTGCGCGGGTAGTGGGCGGTCAGCGTCACGCGGTGCGGCGCGGCGGCGAACGCGCCCTCGGGGTCGCCGTAGCAGAAATGGCGGTCGCTGGCGACGTTGCTGCCGAGGCCGGAGTGCAGCACGGGGGCGTCGCCTGCCACGGCAGCCTCGATCGACACCACCGGTGGCAGCGCGCGGTAATCCACGCGCACGAGGTCGAGCGCATCCTCGGCCAGCGCGCGGCTTTCCGCCACGACTACGGCCACCGGTTCGCCTACGTAGCGCACGCGATCCTTCGCCAGCGCCCACTGCTCCATCGGCGCCTTCACGCCGACCACGAAGGGCCGGGACCAGGCGGGCAGGTCAGCGGCCGTCAGCACCGCGCGCACGCCCGGTACCTTCAGTGCCGTCGCGAAGTCGATGGCGCCGAGCTCGGCGTGCGCGTGCGGCGAGCGGAGGATGGCGGCGTGCAGGGTACCGGGCCTGACGCCGAGGTCGTCGGCATAGCGGCCGCGGCCGGTCAGGATGGCGGCGTCCTCGACGCGCGCCATTGGGCGACCGACGTGGGGTGCCTGCCGGCTCTCCTGTGTCTCCTGTACCGTGCCGGTCGTTTCGCCGGCATCGAATCTTTTCATTTGCGACTCCGTTTCACGCGACGGAACCGGGCCGGAAAGCGGGCAGGGACCGTGCAACGTCAAACAGAGATTAGTGAGATTCAGATATAAGTTCTAATATTGTTTTTTGATGAACTGAATCATTATTTATGATCTCATAGGTGATTAATAATCCACACTTTATGTGATTCTTCGGCACCCACCCCAGGATGACATGCATCACAGTAACTGATGACGTGACGCATATTTATTGATATCTATCCGAAAATGGACCTTAGACAAATTCAATACTTCATTGCGTTGTTCGAGGACGGTTCCGTCACACGGGCGGCGAAGCGGCTCAACATCGTGCAGCCGGCGCTCAGCATGCAGATCGCCCGGCTGGAAGAGGAATTTGGGCAGAAGTTATTCGAGCGTATCCCACATGGGATGGCGCCTACGGCTGCTGGCCGGATGATGTACCGCCTGTTCCTGCCCATCGTGCGCGACCTCGCGAGCGCGCGGCAGCAGATGATGCAGCGCGAGGAGCAGATGGCCGGCCGCATCGCGCTGGGTATGGTCGCCTCTGAGACAGAGAGTGTGCTGGTGGGGTCGCTAGCGCGCTTCAACGCGCGCTACCCGAATGTGGAGGTATCCGTGGCGGACGGTTTCAGCGCCGCGCTGATCGATCTTGTGTCCGCCGGCCAGCTCGACGCCGCGGTGGTCCACCGGCAGCGCGGTCGGCTAGCGCTACAGGTGCAGCCGCTGCATGACGAGGAGATGGTGTTGGTGACCGGCGCCGCGCATGGTCCAGAACTACCGGAATCGGTAGAGATGGCGAAGCTGCCGGGGTTGGAGTTGGTGCTACCGACCAAGCGCCATGGTCTGCGCGTGGTGCTGGATACGGCCACGCAGGCGCACGATGTCATGCTTGCGCCGAAGTTCGAGATCGACATCCTCGGCACCATCGTGCAATTCGTGCAAGCCACGCGCTTTGCTACCGTGCTGCCGCGCATCGTGGTGCAGCGGGCCGTGGAAGACGGCCGGCTACGCATGCATGCCATTGTTGCTCCGCGCATCGTGCGACACCTGGTCTGCGTCAGCCATCCGCAGCGGCCGCTGAGTACGGCCACGGAAGCGTTGATCACCATCGTGGCCGAGGAAATCCGGCGAGTTTCCGGGGGCGGCACCCCGTGAGACTAACGTCGCATGGCGCCATTCAATCGCTGGAACTCGGGATCCAATCAAGACCCCGTCCCTTCTTTCCGGAGCGGGAGCGGCAAGTGGCATCGCGCTCATGAACGCGATTAGCGGATTTGCTGGATTCTTCGCCCGTGGCTCGTGGGCGTTGCGCGCAGCCAGTCGAGCGATTTCAACCTGGCGATTTACTGCCTTGCGGCAAGTGCGGCGATGGCTGCAATCCTGGCGGCATTATTGCCGTACGGTCGAAAGTGAATGGCACCTCTCAAGGTGGCATGAGTATCGAGCCTGCGTGTCCGGAGTAGAGAGGTCAGCCGACGTTCGAATGACTTGGCAAGGCTGGGGGCCGAGGGGCGATATTGGCCGGTCTCTGCCCTCCATCCTTCCGGCGTCGGCGCAGATTCTCGGTCAGATCTCGCCCGCCTTACAAGCGCCCTTTCTTGTCTTTCGATTTCGCCCTGCGTGTCTATCGATTCGCTGGAAAAAGCGTGTTATTTCCAACTCCGCCACGCTGATGCCGTTAGCGCGTGAGAGTGCTTGTGCTGCCACGCTCGCTTTCGTGGGTGGGACGCGCCGTGTCGAACCAGCGCGACGTCATCTCTCCAAACTACATCGATGCGACCTCAGCCGTGCCGGAGACTACATCGAAATAGCGCGAAGGCGGCATCGAATCCATCGTCGCCCGAACCGATTCCTTGCGCAGGGACGGACGCGTGAGGAGCGCATTGACATATCGGATGACATTGGGCCGGTCTTTCCACATTGAGGCGAGGCCGAGGTACGCCAGTCGTGTCAGGTTGACGCCCCACAGCACATCTCCCAGTGAGAAGTGTGGCCCCAGGAGATACGGCGACGAGGTTCCTAGCAGGCGATCGAGGTCAGCCAGCAGGACCGCGACGTGGTCACGCGCTGCGCGCTGCAACGCGGCATCGTGTCGGACCGACTTGCCGCCCTGTTCCTTAGCGATTTTGGCGCGATAGGCGGAAACGAGCTCCGCATCATCGGCGTTGGCGTCGATCATTGCTTTCAGCGCCGCGACCTTGTAGTCGTAGACCGATTCCATGACCGTCCTGAGCGCCTCCGGCCGCAGGTCCGCATCAGGGTGGAAGCCATAGAGCAGCGTACCGTTCGGAATCCGGTCGACAATATCCACCTGCTGCATCACAAGGGCGCGCGCATCGGCGTCCTCCGGTACGAGCTGGACCGGATTGCGCGACACCGCGTCGAGATAGCAGCAGATGCGCCGCGAGTCCGCGATGACCCGGCTGGCCTCGTAATCCACGAGCAACGGAACCACGCACGGGTCGAAGCCTTCAGTCTGCACCGAAGTGCGCCCGCTATAGCCGCTGACGAATTCCCGCCCGATTTCCTCGCCTGCAATCAGCCGCAGCCCGACATAGGGCGCATGGTAGTGCTCGGCCGGAACGATGCCGTCCGGACCCATCGAACTCAGGATCTTCATGTCGTTCGAGCGGTACGGCAACTGCTTCTCGAACAGTACCGTGCGCACCTTCTGCGAGCAAAGCGAACTGGCTGCGTGGAAAAGTTCGAAACGCGGGTTGGCGTCACTCCCCACGAAGGTCGTTCGCGCGGGATCCGCGATCGCGGCACGCGCGCTGGCCGCCAGGCTCTTCAATGGATGTTTGGTCATGGTTCTTTCCTCCGGATTGTTGGTGCTGTCCGTCTTTGCCAACAGGGCATTCCATTACTTATGCATATGCGGACACACTGTGGGCGGGTCGCCGATGGAGCCACGCGCCGACCAAAGTTCCGGGAAGGGAGTCTCATCCATGGTCTGGCGCAGCCACGCGATGCCTTCCGTGCCAAAATAAGCGGGGCGCGCGCCAAAGGTCCGGCGCGTGGCCATCAGGTGGAAGTGTTTCCAGGCCGAGAATCCTTCGGCGATATCGGCCAGCGTCTCACCGAGATGCTGAAGTTGGAGGTTTCCGTTCGGGTCGGCGTAGATGTCGCACCAGACTTTCTCGACGGCCTTGTTCGGTGCGTACGGTACGCTGAAATCGCGATCAAGCGCCGTCTCAGGCAACGCAAAGCCGTTGCGATGCAGATAGGCCAGCACGTCGTCATAAAGGCTCGGTTCCGTCAGCGCTTGGCGGAGTTGATCCCACCGCTGCGGCTGCGGGGTGAAATGCTGCAAATGCTCCGCCTGCTTGATGCCCAGCAGATAAACCATATGCCGGTACGTCCAGCCCTGCAGGGCCGTGTCCTTGCCGTACGTTGCCACCGCTCGCGACAGAATGGACAGCAGATCGGTGGGCGTCATCCATGCGATTGACCGCCACGTGGCGTTGAGCGGCTCATGATGTGCCACCACGCGCTGCAGGGTCCGGCAAGCCTGCATCAGGTCATCCGCCCGCAGTTGCGCCTGGGCCATCTGGAGTTCCCTGATGATCAGCATCCAGTAGAGCTCGGACACCTGCACCGAGGTAATCCATGCATGCTCGCCGGGATGATCACTGACCGGATTCTGCAGCGAGTGAAGCGTGTCTGTCCGCATCCATGCGCTGTACGGTGTCTGTCCGGTCGGTGCGCTTGCCCGAGCCGGATCGGGGCGCTCATGTTTGACGTTGTCGTTCATCACTATCTCCTCGTTGTGGGGTTCACGGCTATAAGTTCTCGCGGTCGGCGCCCGCTTGCGTGGAGCAGAAGCTGGCCGAGATGCGGTGGATCTTGTCGATGCCTGCGTCCCAGGGGCATGTCGTGGATGCAGGGCTCCTTCAGTTGCCATGCACGTGGAGTGAAGCCAGGCCGGGATCGTCACGGACCATTCGCTCGATCTCGGCAGCGATCTTCAGCAGTGCGCCGTCGTCGCCTGGATGAGCAACGATTTGCATGGCGGCGGGCAAAGCGCAGCCCGCCGACCACAGCGGGATCGAGATGGCAGGAAAGCCGGCGACGTTAAAGGGCGCGGTATAGGTCATCAACGCCTGCCGAACAGTGCCGGACCATGCGCCGATAGAAGCAACACTCGCGTCGAGCTTAGGAGGCAAGCATGCGCAGGTCGGCAGTACCAGGTAGTCAAGTTCGGTCATCATTGCCTTGAGCCGGTGCCTGAAGCGGTGCCGTGTCTGCTGTGCCCTCGCATAGTCGCGCAGGCTCATCGCCTTTGCTAGGTCGAGCCGCTGGCGCGTTTCCTCGCTGTAATGGGCCGCCATGCGGGCCTCGTCGCTGCGACGGAAGTGTTCGACGCTGCCCTCAGTGAGGACGATGGCCGCGAAAGCGTCGTAGACGCCGTCGAACAGGTCTGCCGGGTCGACGTACTCGCAGGTGAAGAGCGTGCGCAGCATCCGGACCGCATGCGCGGAAGCGCTGAACACCGCGGTGTCGGGCGGAACCGGCGGCACATAGGCAAGCACACCGAGCCGCGCCGACAGCCAAGCGTCACTCTCCGGGATATCGATGCCGCTGGCTCGGGCAAGCACCGTGATGTCGTCGACGCCTTGGCCGAGGAGGCCGGGGTGGTCGAGCGTCGGCGCAAGCGGGAAGATGCCCCGGGTGGACAGCGCACCCAGTGTCGGCTTGAATCCCGCAATGCCGCATAGTGCGGCGGGAATCCGGACCGAGCCGCCAGTGTCGGTGCCGAGGCCAGCGGCGACCGCGCCGGCCGCGATGGCTGCGGCGGCACCGCCGCTAGAGCCGCCGGGCGTGCGGCTCCGGTCCAGCGGATTCAGCGTGTCGCCGAATGCCTCGCTCGATGTCGTGACGCCCCACGCGAACTCGTGAGTCGTCGTCTTGCCGATGACGATCGCGCCCTGGTCCACCAGCGTCCTCACTACATCGGCGTCCGTGTCGGGAACGTGGCCCACGTAGGCCGAGGAGCCGTAGCGCGTCTCCAGTCCCCGGGTATCGATCATGTCCTTGACGGCGATGGGCAGGCCTTCCAGCAGTCTGGGCTGCCCCGACGCGTATCGCCTGTCGCTTTCGGCAGCGGCCCGCAACGCGCGATCCCAGTCGATGACTGAAAACGCGTTGAATGCCTTCCTGCTCGCCTCGGCACGGGCTAGCGCCATCTCGGTTACGGTATGGGCTGTTGTGCGGCCGCCTTGCAGGCTCGCTAGCGTGTCGCGCAGGCGGGGCGCGAGCGCGTCATGGCCGGCGTGCCGGTCATCAGGTTCGTTCACCACAGTCGCTCCAGAAAGGTATGCAGCATCGCATCTGCACCATCGCCAAGATCGGCGACTTCGGCGGCATAGTTCTGCCGCAGCAGCGCCGCAACCTGTGCAAGCCTTGCGCGGTCGAAATCCAGGTCCCGCAACCGATAGGGAAGGCCCAGGCGCTTCACGACACCGGCGATCCGGCCGGCCAGTGCCGGCGCGGCGTCCGCAGTCGTCTCGCCGTGGCAGAAAATGTTCAGCTTGTTGCCGTAGGTTGCCGCGCAAGCCTGCAGGACCGGCGCGAGCGTGATGCACGAGGTGACGCTGTGCGGCAGGCCGTATGTGCCGCCGAGGATGTGGCCGATGCGGTGGCTTAGGCCATATATGACAGACGCGGGAAAGAAATAGCATTGCCAGGCTGCGAGCTGGAGTTGCAGCAGGTCATCGGTCGTGATTTGCCCCGACCGCAGCGCCTCGGCCGTGTCGGTTCCAGCGGGCCATTTCTCTAACACGGCGAAAAATCGCTCCACGCCCGCCGCGGCCAGGATGGCGTGCGGATGGTCCACGCCCACGCGGCGCATGCCTTCCACGGCGTGGTCGATGCCCTTGATGGCCGATGACAGAAGCAGCTCGCGTGGCGTGTTGACCAGCAATTTCGGATCGATGACGACCACCTTCGGCACCGTCTCGCGCACGGCATAGCTGCGCTTGAAAGGCTGGGGCCCGACCGTCTCCGTCACGCCGAAATAGTGCGAGTACTCGGAGCCCGACAATGTGGTGGGGTACGCGGCGATGGGCAGGTAGCGCCCGGTCTGCTGTTGGTGCAGGTGCGAGACGGCCTTGGCCGCGTCGAGCACGGAACCGCCGCCAAGCGCCAGGATCGAGTCCGCCTCGGCACGCAGGCAGGCGTCGAGCGCGCAGCGAACGCCAGTGTCCGGCGCATGCGGCGGCAGATCAGTGAAAGCGCCCGCACCGCGCTTCAGATAGGGCGCGACGTGTTGCGCATGGAAGTCCCGCAATGGATCAACGGTAAAGGTCAGCGGATGCCGCAGGCCGTGAGCCTCTAGGCTCGCAGTGGCAGCCGGGAGGATGTCATGGCCCCACAGGACCGCGTCTTGCGGCAGGCAATTCAACTCATTCATCAGTTCCACTCCAAGGTAACGGGCGCGATGGTCCTTGGATTGAAACGATAGGGAATTTGCCCTCCCTTGTAAGCCTGGCAGCGCTGAACGCAGCGTCCAAGACTAACGAACGCCGGGCTCAGGCATGGTCGAACGCAGTGACCTTGGGCAGTTCGACCGCGAGGAAATCGACCAGCGATCGCACTGCGGGAAGCAGCCCGGTACGGTACGGAATGAGCGCGGAGATGCGCGCATCCGCTGCGATCCAGCCAGGCAGCACTTGCCGCAGCAGGCCGGAGTGCAGCTCCGCGCGGCAGATGTATCCGGGAATGGCGGCAATGCCAAGATTGGAGCAGGCGGCTTCCTTCAACGACATCATGCTGGTGCTCTGGAAGCGCGGCTCGATGTGGACGGTCACCGTCTGCCCTTGCGGCCCCTGCAGTTGCCATTGCGGCGGCCCCTTGCGCCCCATGGCGATGATGGTGTGCGAGGCGAGTTGCGCGGGCTCGTCCAGGCGCGGCGCGCGCTCGAGGTAGTCCGCGCCGGCAAACAGGAACCACGGGGCCCTGGCAAGGGGCCGCTGAATCAGGTTTGAGTCCTGCAGCGGCGCAGTGTGGCCACGGATCGCCAGATCAAAGCCTTCGCCGACCACGTCGACGAGGCGCTCCGTGGCGACCTCGATGATGCTGACCTTGGGATGGTTGCCGAGAAAGGTTGGCAAGATCCGGCGCAGTGCAAACTGCGCCAATTCCACCGCTACCGTGACGCGAATGACACCGCTGGGTTCGGCAAGCCGCTGACGCATGGCTTCCTCGGCAACCTGCGCGCTTTGCAGCAGGGCGACGGCGTACTGGTAGAACTCCGCCCCGACCTCGGTCACGGTGAACTGGCGCGAAGTCCGGTTTATGAGCCGCACGCCCAGCGACGCCTCCAGTTCCTTGACCCTGTGACTCAGTGTCGACTTGGGCAATCCCAGGCTGTTGCCGGCCGACGTAAAACCGCCACGGTCGACCACCTGCACGAAGAAATATACGTCTTTCAGATCCAGCATTCGCGGCCTTGTCGGTCAGAGCAAACGTCGTACATGGCGATTGATCGTACTTCATGGGAAGCCTGCCCGAATGCCGACATCGTTCGGAACTTCGGAACCCTGCGTACAAGCGCGACGGCTTCTCAAATTTCTTCCGGAGACTAAGCTGGCTTCCATCATAAGAGCCATGAGCGGAGACACAAAGATGAACGATGCCCTGATCACCGACGCGCTGATTCGCGGACGCCATGCGAAGCGCGGCTTCCATCGTGAGCGCCCGGTGCCGCTCGAGACCGTGCGCGACATTCTCGCCGTCGCGAAATACGCGCCGAGTTCCAGCAACACCCAACCGTGGCGCTGCTACGTCGTGATCGGCGACGCGCGTGACCGCCTCGCCAATGCCGCCGTTGAGGCCTACCGGGCTGACCCCGAGAATCTCACTCCCGAGTATCCCTTCTTTCCCAAACCGCTGCACGAGCCTTACTCGGCACGCTTCAACACATTCCGTGGACAGCTTGGAGATGCGCAGGGCGTGCCTCGCAGCGACAAGGCGGGGCGCAGGCGGGACGTCGAACGCCAGTTCCGGTTCTTCGACGCGCCCATCGGCCTGATCTTCACGATGGACCGCCGCCTGGAATGGGCCAGCTTCCTCTGCTACGGCTGCTTTCTGCAGAACATCATGCTGGCCGCCCGGGCCAGAGGCCTGGATACATGCCCGCAGCAGATCTGGTCGCTCCAGTATGCGGTGTTGCGCGAGCAACTGGACATTCCTGAAGGCGAGATGGTGGTCGCCGGCATGTCGCTCGGTTATGCCGACGACAGCCTGCCCGAAAACAACATGGCGCTGCGTAGGCTGGAACTTGAAGAGTTCGTTTCCGTGATTGAAGGCTGATTGATCGGGCTTTCCAGCGCGCTTCCTGTTGCTGTCTGTTTGTTTGTTTCTTTCCCGGCATCGGCCATATGCCGTGCCATTTCTCATCCCTGATTTCGCGTAGGAGATATTGATGTCGATGATCAAAGGGTTTCATCACCTGACCGCCGGCGTGAGCGGCGCACAGGAGGACGTGGATTTCTATGTCAAGGTTCTGGGCCAGAGCCTAGTGAAGAAGACCGTGCTCCTCGACGGCGAGGATCCCATCTACCACCTATACTACGGCAACGCCAACGGTGATCCGGGCACGCTCGTGACATCGTTCCCATTCAGGCAGAAGGGCGTCAAGGCCCGTCCCGGCTCCGGGCAGGTGCGGGTCATCAACTACTCGGTTCCGGCAGGCTCGCTCAAATTCTGGCGTGCCCGTTTCCAGCAACTGAATGTCCCGCATGACTGCGACGTGACCGAGCGCTTCGGCGAGCGGCGGCAGCAGTTCCAACACCCATGCGGCATCGAATTCGACCTCGTGGAGACGGACCAAGATGCACGGCCTCCGTGCGTCTCGCCGGACATCCCGGCAGACGTTGCCATTCGCGGCGTGCACAGCATCACTCTGTCGCTGCGCGAGGTGGCCGAATCGATCCCGTTCATGGCGGACGCGCTCGGCTTCCGCTATGTCGGCGAGTCCGGCCCGCACCACCGCTTCGAGACTGCCGCGGGCGGCCCCGGCATGGTGGTGGAGTTCCTGCACGAACCCGAGCGCTTGCAGGGCTCATCCATCTATGGCGAGGGCACGGTCCACCATGTGGCATTCGCAGTCGACAGCATGGCTGAGCAGATGGTCCTGAAGGAACGCCTGATGGCAATGGGCTACATCGACACGTCGGAGTCGGTCAATCGCAACTACTTCCGCTCGCTGTATTTCAAGATGCCGGGTGGGGTGATCTTCGAAGCCGCGACGACCGACATCGGCTTCGCCATCGACGAGGCACCGGGGCATTTCGGCGAGGAGTTCCAGTTGCCACCCTGGCTGCGAGAGCGCAAAGAAGAACTGCTGGGCCGGCTTGAGCCGATCGCCGTTTAACCCATCCAATGAAGAAGCTGAAGACATGTCCACACCCAAGATCCTGGTTGTCTTTTATTCTCGCAACCGCTCGACCGAGCTGCTGGCGCAGGCCGTAGCCGAAGGCGCCATGGAGATCGGCGCCGACGTGCGGCTGCGGCGCGTGCGCGAAATGGTCGGTCCGGAGGTCATGCAGCAAGCGCCCGGTTGGCTGGAAAACGCCACCGCCATGAACGCACGGTACGAAGCGCCAACAGAAGCCGACGCAGAATGGGCCGATGCGATCGTGTTCGGCACCCCGACCCGGTTCGGCGCGATCTCCAGCGAGCTGAAGGCCTACATCGACGGCCTCGGCGGCCTCTGGTTCCAGGGCAAGCTGAACGGCAAGGCCGGCTCGGTGTTCGGTTCGACGTCGTCGACGCATGGCGGCAATGAATCGACGCTGCTATCGATCTATCCCACGATGGCCCATCTCGGACTGATCATCGTGCCGACCGGCTATGCCGATGCCGTCATGTTCAAGGCGGGGACGCCGTATGGCGCCACCCACGTGTCGAACCGCGACGCGGACAAGCCAGATGAGGACCATCTCGCTGTGGCGAGATTCCAGGGCCGGAGGGTGACCGGCGTGGCGCGAGCCCTGCACCGGCAATGTGAAGCGGTGCCAGCCTGAGACGTGTAGTTGGGCTGCCTGATTGGCACTACGACATCGGCCCCCGCTTGACCAGAAGGTCATTGCGGGGCTCGCACCCGCCACTCGGCGTGATCCCGGAGGGCGCGCAGGAGCCCGCTCTCAGCGTCACGGCAATTACCACGCCCCAGATGCCACAATAAATGTCTCCAGGCTGCGGCAGTTGACGTTTGCCAACTCGGCAGACCCGAGTAGCATCATCGAAGTGAGCACGAAAGCCATCTGCCTGACGATGGATCGACATACGCGTGGCAGCGCCGGCGTCCATGTTTCAGTTGAGCGACTCGGCGCCGCGTGCCGGTGAGCCGAGACGTCGAGCCAAGTCTGGATGATGTCCGTAATCGGAATGCTGGTTGACATACTCGCCTTCGGATAACTCTAGTCACACGGCCGCTTCCGTGAGCCTCAGACGTCGGGCTTTCGTCATATCGTGATGTATGTAAGGCACCGTCGGAAAGCCGCCTTCTGCGGGTTTCGAACAGACCGTCTTTTCTTCTATTTCCCCTCTTATTTGGGCCGCCTTCGTGAAGCGATAGTGGAGGCAAACACGCCGCTGTCCGTGAGAATCTAAGAGGTGAGTTGGATGATTGTATCCATGCCGTGTCCACGACGTTCGCTCTGATAGGCAACGAGAAACTCCTGCTGCTGGAGGGGGCGCGGTGCTTAGGGTGCGCCACCCCAAGGGTTGTCGGGGCAACCTGGCTCGATGATTCGGAGTAGCTCGGCTTTCTGGTCTGCGGTCAAGCCGAGACGGCCCTAGCTTACCCGCGCGCTGGGAGTCCGGGAGCGCAGTACGAGAACGGAACTCTCGAAGACGCACTACGTAGTTGTTCTTTTCCTCGAGTGTCTTGCATACTTGCCGTGCTGCTCTTTGGCCCATCCATTCCAAGTAGGCGCTGGCATAGTAAAGGCGGATAGCTATGGTGCTAATGGCCACCATCCGTTCCTCCTTTAACCTCGGCGCGCGCCGGCGCACCTTATCGAGGCTCACTACCTTCCCGTTTGTAGGGCAGTCCGCCCAAAAGGAAGGTATGCGGCACGTAAAAGGTCATCGAGTTCGTGCAGATCCAGGAATCGGCCGACAGCAAAGCGCTCATGAAGGTCGATTTGGCGTTCTGCAACGAAAGTGAGCAGAAATTGGACTCCTCGCAGAGCCTGTTCGATGGTGGCTGCCGAGCCTGTCTTTGGCCTGATCTCGGTGGAGACATAAACGCACGGGTCGAACGACGGTAAGCCACATCGAGCATCAACCAGGATGGGCATACGCTCGCCGTTCTCGAACACCGTCGTTCGAATTCTGTAATGAGAGCGCTGGTGCCGATTTGTTGGCGGCATTATTGCGTTAACTCCATAGGCACGATTACAGCCACGCCCGCAATGTGATCATCCGCCATGATGGATTCGGAGGCACGCGCAATGTCTGTCGCAATCTGATTGATGGCGCTAGCCTCCCCGCTTTCACTCAAGAACATGTAGCGACCAGACGAAAGCGGAATGCCCTCGATGCAACCGCCGACTAAATTCTGTATGACGCCCAGCCGAGCATCCATCGACAGGGGGAGCGAGATAGCCGCACTGGTTCCGTCTGGGTAGATAACGGTTGCAGGATATGTGTTGTCGTTCATTAAGAAAGCTCGCGCATCTGTGTGTAGGTCGGTAGCTCCAACTGACCAGCGTCTGGTTCCTCCAACGATGGCGCTAGTCCCTCGCCAATTAAGGAGGTGAGCCACTGCGCACGCAATCTCTAACGGTACAGTTGTATTGGAAGGCTCCGCCTCAAGTACTTGTTTGCACACTCAGTCCCTAGTCCATAGGTCAGCAGTGTCCCCGCTCTGATTGCGCCATGCCAACAGCCCAAATTCCCTAAAAAAAACAGGAGGTTGGGGTAAGTTATGTACAGTCTGTGGGACGAGTCCTGTCGGCGAGGGCTGGGACCTGGGCGCTACCGACCGATCAGCAGTTTTCGGTTGACCCGGAAGCGGCGCTGCTCATTTCCAAGTTCGAGCTCGATCGGTTGTTGGAGACGCATGATGCGGGTGTTGCGCCCGGCCAAGTAACCGCCGGCTACCGCTGGTACGCACAGTACGGCTGCCTGACGCTGTCGCACGGCCAGCGTGCCGAGCACGATGAAATCGCGCGGCGCCTTACAAGGACCGCCTTGGACTCACCCTCGAGTACGACGTGAAAGCACTGCGCGCGCGGGCGCTGCCCTTTGACGCCCTGCCGCCGGCGGGACAGGCGGCAGGGCAACAGGTGGCGACGCCGCAGCACGCGTTGTTCTGACGGTTCATCCCATGCAAAAAGCCCCGGAATCTCGCGATTCCGGGGCTTTTCTTTTGCTTGGGCCGATTGCGCAGGGATTACAGCGCGGCGTCCTTCAGCTTCTTCAGCGGGCGGACCTTCACCTTGACGCTGGCCGGCTTGGCGGCAAACCATTGGTCCTGGCCGGTGAACGGGTTCTTGCCGAAGCGCTTCTTGGTGGCCGGCACCTGAATGGCCTGCACCTTGAAGAGGCCCGGCAGGGTGAACTCACCGGCGCCCTTCTTGTGGATCGCGCTGACAATGGTGTTTTCCAAGTGGGCGAGCACGGTCTGGACAGTCTTCTTTTCCAGTTGGGTTTGCTCGATCAGGTGAGCCAGCAGGCTCGACTTATTGAACGTGTCCTTGAGCGGCTTGGCGACCGGGGCAGCGGCGGCTGCCTTCTTGGCTGGCGCGGCCTTCTTTGCAGGGGCAGCAGCCTTCTTCGCGGCGGTCTTGGTTGCAGTCTTTGCTACGGGTTTAGCTTTCGTGGCCATGGTCGTGTCTAGTTGGAAATACGCGCCGACCGCTCGAAATTCACTTGCGCAGCGCTGCGGCAAAGCATAGCAAATGTGAGCGCGTGTGCAAGGGCTGAAAACCCTTTTGGTCAGGGGCTGGTGCGTGGCCGCAACGGCTAGCCTTTGCCGATGGTGGCCGCAATGCGCACGCATGTCCGATTGCTGGTGAGCCCGAGCATCTGGCTCACGTCGTCGTGCGTCCGGCCGGCGAGCAACTGGCGACGGCAAAACGTGTTGCGCAGCGTGCGCGGGCTCATCTCGACATTGGTGGCGCCGACGGCCGTGAGCGTAGCGGCTACGATGCGTCCGAAGCTCATGTCGGTAATCGGCCGACCGTCGGGAAGAAGGGAAAAGAGCAGATCGCCGTCTATCGGTAGCGTCTGGCGCCGCGCCAGCCATTCGCTCAGCAGGGGAACGGCGAACCTGGCCAGATGAACGGTGCGCGCTCCTCGTGGTCCGTGTGCCGGGACGAGGAGGTACGGCGGCTGCGCATCAGGGTGGAGATCCACCACGCGAGCGGCGCGAGCCTCAGCTGCGGTGATGCCCGTTGCCAGAAAGAGAGCCACGATGGCTCGACTGCGCAAGTCAGCAAGGTCTTCGACAGAGGACTGGAGATGGGTCTGAAGACGCCGATCCAAGCCCTTGTCGAGGTATTGCGGTTCGGGTTCGTCGTCTGGCCAACGCACGGACTGGAGCAGGCTGGCGGCCGGATTGTCTTTCCGTACGCCGACGAAGACGAGATGTCGACAGAGGCGGTCCAGCAGTTTCACGTAGCGCACGCGAGTCGTCTGTGTGTAGGTTCGCGCGTCGGCGGTCCGCCAGAAGGCCTCGATATCGTCGGCGCTGAAAGCTATGACAGTCGTGCCCCGGGCCATCAGGTGTCGGCGGAAGTGCTCAAACATCGCCTGGTGCTGGACGATTGATCGGATGGAGAAGGGGCGCTTGTCGGCGCCGGCGGCTTCGCGGGTTTGCCAGTCGCGATAGGCGAGGGTGGGATTCGATCGCCAGAGTACGTCCATGTCAGCCATAGATGCTGTTATATACTGAAATTGCGTTTTCGCACAGCCATGCCGCCTCGCCGAGGCGGATATTCGCCCGCAAGACTGGATTTTCGGCCGCGAGGGCTGACAATCTCGAAACTTCAAGAAGAATTCACTTCTGCGTTTGATCCCCGAGACTGGCAGAGGAGACGCCGCTGCGTCTTTCAGAGAAAATTGATCGACCACGGTATCGATCATTCACCTGCAGCTCAGGAGAGCCAAGAAATGAAGATTTTTGTGCGCTTCTTTAAGGTAATCCATGGACTCATGGCAGTTCTCTTCACTTGCGCGACACTGATGTTGATCGCGATAGCAGCTCGCATCGGATGGACAGCAGTTGCGAGTCAATGGGACCAGTCAGCCGCGCAATCCATCATTGAAGCTTTGGGGCTGCTGGCCGGAGCGGTTGTCGCGTTGCAGATCGCCGAAACCATCGTAGAGGAAGAGGTCATACGGGCGGCTGACGTGAGCGCACCAACACGGGTACGACGTTTTATGTCGCGATTCCTCGTGGTCGTGGTCGTCGCGCTTGCCATTGAAGGGCTCGTGGCGACGTTCAAGGCGCTACACCACGATCCCTCGCAGCTTCGATATGCGGCCGAACTGATTGCATCGACAGGCTTGCTTCTTGCCGCCTGGGGGCTTTTCGTTTACCTGAACCGGTCGGCAGAGGAGTTAGAGCCGGAGGCGATGGCGGAAGCGAAACGTGAAGACAAGAAAGTGCAATAGTGCGGTGCCGCATACCCGTCGGGACATGACGCCTCCACTGCGAAGGGGCCACTTCAAACGGGCGACAACATCTAGATCGAGCCAAGCGAGTCCGTCTGCATGACCACACGCCACGCTGGATCTAGTCATAAGCGCCTGCCAGTTTAAGAGGCACGGACTCTTCATGGAGGGCTGCGTTAATTTTCTCACGGTTGCTTCAAGGAGGGGTTGGGCGGTCCCGGCACCGCTCCGGCTGATCTGAAGCAGGCCCTGCCGATGCTGCTATGCCAGGCAAGCGGCCGCCCAAAGGCCGCCCTGAAGGACGGGGCTTGACGCGCACCTTGGTCAAAATGGAGAGGGCGCGGCAATGGGTCGATGATCCTCCCTTGCTCGCCTGCTATTGCATGCGGAATGGCGCCTGCGAAAGGACGGGACCCCGGCGGTGCATGGCGAGTGCGACGACAGCAACCCTGGCCCCGCTGTGATGACTGGCACAAGGCCAAGCCGCGTGCCAAACTACGCAGTCGCCTAATCATTGCGGGAATAGAAAGCGCCTGGCGACTGCCAGGCGAAGCCGGACTGGCCGGCCAAGGAGACAACCTGTTGCGGCACTGTGGATTGAACACAGAAGCTGCGGGGCATGACCCCGCCGCGCTACCATTGCGCCATGTCGCAGAAAGATGCGCCCGCGACTTTCAAAGCGATGAGATGTACGGCGAAAATTCCTGTCCGTGGGAGCCGCGCGCATTCCTGGCTTTCCTTGCTGAACTAGCTCGGCCCGCTGCTTGTGCCCACACTCCCCAGACCAGCATGTAATAGATCGGCAGAAACATGGTTTGTTCCTAAAGCAAGTCTCGACCTTTGCATTTAAGGAGTTATGTCGCCATTGGTCCGTCGGGCGTTCGCTGAGGCCCAATGTCAGACAATTCCCATTCGGATTGAAGAGGCGGCATGGAACGCCTGGCCGCTTGCAAAGGGCATAGGCTTTCCCCAGCAGCTGATGGCGTTTTTCCGCGGAACAAAGGGTGTGAACGGCTCGGTTGGCATTCACTGGGGCCAGCGCCGCGATCGTGGCCCTGGGAGCGATGCGGCAATCCGTTAGCATCTGACCTCCGATGACTTGGAAGAGGAGCTCGACAAAGCCTCCCACCAGCACGACAAGATCATCGTCGTACCGTCTAGCTAACCCGTCCCACAGGGCGACAAAGAGATTTACGTAGAAGCCGCTTAATTCGGGCCTTAGACTTCAACCAGGTGGCGTTCATGTCAGCCCTAGATGCGAAGCAGCACGCTAGCAGACATTCCCAGGCGCAGTAGCGCATGATCTCTTGCAGTAGTGCGTACCACTTCTCGGGAGCGAACTGCAGATTGCCGACCCTCGCCCACGCCTTCAGCCCTGCATGGGCCAGCGCTACGAGTTTCTCGGGCGTTGCTGGCCCGGTTTGGCACAGCTCAATCGCATCCCGATGCAGCTTTCGGTCCAAATCACTCATGCCGGCACCTCTGTGGAAGGATGGAGCGTCCCTGACGCTGACCCAACGCGGGCATATTTTCGCGCGGCCACGCACGATCTCTTCCACTTCGACGTCGGCGGTGGGGCCGCTCGGCCCATTGAAGACCGACATCACGCGAGCCTTGCGCGAGGGAAGAGCGGGCGTGGCCCGGTAGAGCAGGGTGGCGCCGGCCTCGATCCATCCATATGCGCGATAGAGCGGTGTGCCGTTGGCCTGCTGGCCGATCTGGTCGCGGAACGCCGGCTTCAATCCGTCGAGGAAGGCGCCGAGTTGCGACCGCTGCATGCCGATGCCACCACTGGTTTCCTGTGGAGCAGGCAGCGTGGGGCCGTACCGGTGGGCCAGCGCGGCGCACATGACACGCCGATACTCGGCGCCACCAGCGAGCAGCACCAAGCCGACGCGGCTTGGCCAGGCGGCGGGCTGCAGGTAGCGAGGCAAGTCGGCCAGAGTCTGGTCGGCGCGTTGCCGCGTCATGCGCTCGTCGTACGGTGCAATCTCGCTATCGGGCTGCAGGAAGCCGTGACGCGCGGACAGAATCAGGACGCGGGGCGCCGCCTCGCTGCGCACGTGCGCCCGGTACGATGCGTACATCACGCCGCGGTATAGGTCGATGGCACGCGCATCCCGATCGAGCTTTGTGCCCGAGTAGGCCATCAGGAGCAGCGCCTGCTCGCCGGCATTCTGGCGGGTTTTGGGTGCAAGGAGGAAGAGGGGAAGCTGAGTGGTCGAAAGCATGGCGTGGAGTCGCGTTGCATGCTTTTCACTCTACAGACACACCACCAAAGTCAAGGCAACTGCGCGCCACGCCCCAACGTCGGCGCCACCGGCAATTGATATCTACCGAGGTGGATTGACGTGGCCTAACAGACGGCTTGGCTGGCAGCTTCTTTGTGACCGATTTATTGCCCTCCGCAGGCTTCGCATCCGCAGGCGGTTTGCGGGTTGTCGAGACAGCCGACTGGGTCGCCTTCTTTGCTGTCACCTTACCTGCCGGTGGCTTGTTACGTCCGGCAGCCGGGTCCCTCGCAGCGTTCACCCCCAGGCGGATGGTGCTCGCCTGCGACCGTCATCCAGCTCACGTATAATTTCACTATAGTGAAAGAAACCGGACGCCCGCCTGCCTTCTGGCTTCCCCCCCGCGCGATGCCACGACCACTCCCTGATTCGACGCCTCCTTCGCGCGCAACCATTCGTACTATTCAGCAACTGGGTGATCGCATCCGAGCTACTCGGGCAAGGGGCGGGATGCCCATTGATCAGGCGGCGAGGAGTTGCGGTGTCTCGGTCGGCATGCTGTCCAAGCTAGAGAATGGCAAGGGGGTTAATTTCGAGCACGTCCTGCGTGTGCTGGACGGACTGGGTTTGACAATGCTGGTCGTGCCCAAGGCGCATGCACCCTTGCTCGAGCAGGCTGCGGGCCATGCGGTCAGGACCGGTGACTTGGCAACGTGGGAATAGCATGCGCGGCCCAGATCAGTTGGCGTGCATCGGCGCCGATTGGGACCGCGCCCCTGACGCACGCGCAGGACCTCTCGCTCAGGGTGGCCGAATTTTGCAAGGCGATCAGGACTGGAACCACGGAGCCAGCTACTAGAACTGCCTCCTCGAAGGAGCTTCGCCAACACGGCGGGCTCTGCGACTATGTCCCAGCCCCTTGGCTGCGGCGAACACTGCACTTCTTGCATGGCGGTTGCTGACCTGATACGGCCAGCGCACGCCGAACTTCTCGGTGCTAGACTTGTCCCATTAGTTGAACAAGTTAGCCGGAGGGAGCCATCCATGCGCACCGTTCACTTCTCTGATGCCCGCAACAACCTGAAGGCGGTCATCGACCAAGCCATCGACGATCACGACGCCGTGCTGATCACGCGTCGCGACGCGCCGAACGCCGTCATCATGTCGCAGGAACAGTACGACAGCTGGATGGAAACGATGTACCTGATGTCGAATCCGGCCAATGCCCAGCGTCTGCTGGAATCGCTTGCGCAGTTGCGCCAAGGCAAGGGCGTCGAGCGCCAACTGATCGACCCGGACACTGAATGACGCGCAAGGTCATCTTTGCCCCGCACGCTAGGGAGGAATACGTCTGGTGGCAGACCCAGGACAAGAAGATCCTCAAGCGTATCAACCAACTGATCGTCGAGTGTCAGCGCGACCCGTTCGAGGGCATCGGCAAGCCCGAGCCCTTGAAGGGCAACCTAGCGGGCGCCTGGTCACGCCGCATCGACGATGCCAACCGCTTCGTTTACACCGCTGACGACGACGCGGTGTACATCGCCGCCTGCCGTTACCACTACGGCGACAAGTAGGTCAGATTGGTTCCTGGCACAACTGCTCGACGATGCCCGGGTCAGCGCCAGGGGGGGGCGATGAACCCGCGCTGCTCGTCGCGGTTCGTCCCGCAAAGGCGCTAAAGCCTGAGGTAGCCTGATCGAGACAGACACGCCTGGTCCTTAGATTAAGATCGTGGATCAGGAGCGCGCGAAGATGAGCAAGGCAAGACAGACGTACACGGAAGAGTTTCAGGCAGAGGCCGTGAGACTGGTGCTGGAACAGGGGCTGACGCTGCAGTCGGCCGCCCAGCGTCTTGGGATTCCGAAGGGCACGTTGACGAATTGGGTGTTGAGAGCCAAAGCGCCTGGAGCAACAGCGGCACCAGGAGGCGTGACAGTGGCGGAGCTGGCGGCGGAGAATGCGAGGCTGCGCAAGGAGCTGGCAGAAGCGAAGCTGGAGCGCGATATTGTAAAAAAAGCCGCAGCGTACTTCGCCAGGGAATCACTGCCCGGTACGCGTTCGTGAGGCAATGGCGAGAAGTGTATCCGGTGAAGATGATGTGCCGGGTATTGGGAGTCTCGCGCAGTGGTTATTACGACTGGACGCACAGACCTCACGGGCTCAGTCCGGAACAGGAGCGGTTGCATCTGGCGATCCGGGCGGCCCACAAGCGCACGCGTCAGACGTATGGCACGCGGCGCCTGCAGCGAGAACTGGCTGGCGATGGATTCATGGTCGGTCGTGACCGGCTGGCCCGACTGCGCAATGAGATGGGGATTCGGTGTCGGCAAAAGCGTCGATTCGTGGCGACAACGCGCTCGGCACATAATCTGCCAGTGGCGCCCAACCTACTGGAGCAGAAGTTTGAAGCCGACAGGCCAAACGCCGCGTGGGTGACTGACATCACGTATATCGCAACCGACGAGGGGTGGTTGTACCTGGCAGGAATCAAGGACCTGTACACATGCGAGATCGTGGGCTACGCGATGGGGCCCAGAATGACACAGGAACTGGTAGGCGAGGCGCTGTTCCGGGCGGTGCGTAGCAAGCGGCCGCGGCCCGGCCTGATACATCATTCGGACAGGGGTAGCCAATACTGTGCTCACGGCTATCGCAGGTTGCTGGCGCAGTTCGGCATGCAGGCATCGATGTCACGCAAGGGAAATTGCTACGACAATGCGCCCATGGAAAGCTTCTGGGGCAGTCTGAAAGCAGAGCTGGTGTACCACCATCGGTATGCCACCCGGATGGAAGCCATGGCCTCTGTTCGTGAGTACATTGAAATTTTTTACAATCGCCAACGGCGGCATTCCAAGTTGGGGTACCAAACGCCAGGCGAAGTCGCTGCAAGCTACCTCAATCGACTAGCTGCAGCATGAACCAGACGTGTCCGCTCTAGACAGAACACCTCAGCCGTTATAGCCGGCCTGGCGAAGCAGCGTTCGGTCGAAGTGGGTCATGCAGCTTCCTGCATCGTGAGTGGGCGTAGATCCTTCACGCTGACCCATCGCGCGGAAATCTTCGGGTGGCCGCGGACGATCTCCTCCATCTCGACATCGGCGGTCGGGCCGCTCGGTCCCTCGAACAGCGCGAGCACACGAGCTTGACGGGCGGGGAGGGATGGCGCAGCCCGATAAACGAGGTTAGTGATGGCGTCGGTTTCAATCCAGCCATACCGGCGATAGAGCGGGGTGCCATTGGGGTGCTCGCCGAACGGTTCGCTGAAAGGCGACGCGAGACCGTCCAGGAACGCGCCGAGTTGGGATCGTTGCATGCCGATGCCGCCCTCGGTCTCCTGCAGCAACGGCGGTAGTACGCCATAGCGACGAGTCAGCGCGGCGCGCATGACGCGGCGATATTGCTGCCCCCGGCCAGCATCACCTTGCCGACTCGCAAGGGCCAGGCCGTGCGCTGAAGATAGGCCGGCAGGTCGGCCAGCATCTGCTCAGCGCGCTGCGGTGTCATGCACTCGTCGTAGGGCGCGATCGCTGTATGTGGATCGAGGAAGCCATGCCGCGCAGACAGAATCAGCACGTGCGGGGCCGCGTCGCTGCGAAGGTGCGCGCGATAGGACCGGTACATGACGCGTCGATAGCGCGAGCTGGCCGATACAGCTTCGTGCCCGAGCAGGCGAGCAGCAGTAGTGCCGGGAAGTTGGTGAGGTCGGTCCGCTCCAACGAGTTTGGGAACAGGGAGAGTTGCGAGGGTGTGGAAAGCATGGGACGCGGTGTTCACGATGATGCTTCCAGCGTACCCGTGCAGCGGCAAAGTCAAGGGTGCGCTGCGCGCAGTCGATGCACATCGCAGCTTTCCGCGGAGCCGAGGGTTAGGGGATGAGGCGAGGCCCGGCGGAACACCTCCCGGGGCTATCAAGGAAGTGGCCGTCGACGTTAGTTGCACGGTTGGGGTCGCCGGCGATGCTCGTGACGGCCGGCGTGCATTCGTCCGGCAATGGCATGGGCACCAGACCATGGAGCGCGCGGTAGCGCGCTAGCAGGCCGAAGCGCGTCTGGCTCGCAGTGAGCAGCGCGAGACGCAGTCAAGCTGAGGGCAGGGGACACACAGGCGCCGGCGCCTCTTTACATCGGATGCCGGGAAAAAAGCCTGTCATCCCATTGCACGGGCTCCGCTGCGGAAACCTGGATCCGTGCCGCGTCAGGATGGGTGGGATTGACCAGAGCGTTCCACTCCAGGCGAGCCACCACGGACGGCACTACCAGAACCGCGGATCGGCCCTCGGCCAGCCAGCGGTCGCCAAAGCCTTGAGCCGCGCGGGGGTCTTCGAGCATGTCCCAGCCGGCAGGCAGTTGGCCAGCATCGACGCGTTCCACCGACAGGTCCTCGGGCACCGCTCCAATCACCAGAACGTGATGGCGCGGGACCTTGCCGATTCGGGCATGCACCAGCACCTCGAGCATTGCGCCGGCAAAGGTCAGCGCGCCGTAGATCACCGGTCGCCCGGGGCTATTGAAGCGTCCGCCAACCAGCATGGCGCCCGTGCCGTTCCAGACTTCGTGCCGACTGTCCGCAATCCGGAAGATCCGCATCAGGCGGACACGCCGTAGAAGAGCCGCCACAACAGATCCTCAACGCGCCTGGCGCCGAGTTCCGTCATGGCCACGTCCAGCGGCTTGCTGCCGCCGAGCAGCGGATGTGCTGCAGCGAGAAACGCGCGTGCGTCATCCTCATTGTCCCAGACGAAGTTCGCGGTGGAAAATATCCGCGCCAGCCGTTCGGTCTTCTCAGACTCGTCCGGCGTAAGTCGATCCTTGCGGCGCTTGAAGGTGGCCTCTGGCACGATGCGGGACATCAATGCACGGCGCTCTTCGGAGCTGCGCACCACGTGATCGACGATCTCGCGCAGCGCGGACTTGGGCAGCCCTTGCCGCACCGCGGCGTCCAGTTCAGCGATGGATAGCCGCGGCGGCGACAGCGCCATCATGGCGCTGATGGCTTCGGGCGAAACGACCAACATGGGCAGCCCCTGTTTATGGATCAACTGATACCTAATTATAAGCCAAATGATCTTTATTGGGCGGCGCGCAATCAATTCTTACGAGACGCATATGGATTGTGTGCTCCCTTTGCTGCATGCCCGGCGGCGCGCAGCCGACTTTCCAACTTAATTATTTCCCAGGCTGCGGGAGGGTCCGCAGTAGGCGTCAGCAAGCACAAAAGTTCCTTATAAATCTCTTTCTCATAAGAAAGCTTATGTTAAATTGTTGCGGTACATAACAAATATGCGGGCCCCGACGTCGGTTTGCACAAATGGCTGGTCACGCGACGAACTTTCATACTTGAAAGTCCGTCGCGGACCAGCGCTGGGACGATCTCTTGTTCGTCTAGCAACAATGCCAATGCATTGGACGCTCAAGCGTCCGGCGCGGGCTCTGGGCGCTTTCGGATCCAATCGGCAAATGCCTCGTCTTCGATGCGATAGTCTCCCATTGCCAGTCGGGTAATAACTGTTGCTGCCAACAACCGTCGCAATGCATGGCCGGTGGTGTTCCGCGTGGCAGGCTTGCCTAGCATGGTGCCCAGCTTTTCCAACGTGGCACTGGAGTGCAAGTCCGACTCACCTCGCGCCAGCAGGTACAGAATGGCACGGTCAGCAGGCTTCATCTCGCGCCACTGGGCAAGCGAATGCTCGTCCGAGAATACTGAGGATTTTGTGTAAGCCAGCGCAGCGGCTTCGCCTTGCGGTTGATAGAGCATGTACCGCTCGATGAACCGCTTGAAGAACTCAGGGGTGCGGTGCAGTTCGTCAAAAGCGTGCCTGCCCTGCTCAAGAGTCAGCTTCTTGCGCGCCATGCTGTTAAGGAGATCGACTGTGAAGGCAACGAACTCGTCGCCCAACAATGGAAAGGGCTCCAAAGGGGCCCAGTTGTAGAAAGGCTCCGATGCTCGGGCGAACATGGCGCGAAGGGTGGTCTCGGAGCTACCGGCAAAAATAACTTTGACGCGCTCCTTGCGGATATCAAGCGCTGCGCGGAGCGCGTGGGCGAAATCGCTGTGGTCCGCCCCGGCCAGAACCTGCGCTTCGTCAATCACGAGAAGCAGCGGCTTCTTGGCGCGATCAATCTGCTTTAATACTTCGTGGAGTGCCGCGGTCCTGTCCACGCCTGGCTTTCCTAACTCGGCCTCCAACGACCCCTCTATCGAACCGCCAAGTTTCGCGCTAGCCTTCACCTTCTTAACCGGTGTGCGTAGTTTGGAGAGGAACGCTGCGGCTCCTTTGGGTTCCAGGGCTTCAGTAAGTGCGGTCACGAGGGCCGTTTCAGGCGAGGTACGGTTATCCCAGAGGTTCGTGTACGCTGTCAGGTAGCCTTGGGTCACGGCCTCTGGCATCAGATCCCGACGAAGAAACTCGGTCTTGCCCATGCGCCGTCGAGCAAACAGCCCGCGTGCTGCGGAGAGTTTTAAGTCAAACGCTTGCAAATAGGCCTTCGCCAGCTCCGGGCGGGCAAAGTGCCAGGGATCCGGGAGGTTCTCACCTGTTCTCATCAATTTCGAGAATTCTCAGAGTTCGTGAGAACTCATGATACAACGTAGACAGTCACTCGCATAGAGTGTCCTCCCCGAAGCTGTCCAGTTTTGCTTTGGCCTAGCGTGGCAGGGCGAGCCGTCGCTTCAACGCAGCAGACGCAGAAGTCCTTTTCGAGGATCGTATAGGTGATACCGCGGCCCGCGCCAGTTTCGCCAATAAGAGCCGCGCGATCCTTCCTCTGCCGGGAATTGGGCAACCTGATCTTCGGTGTTGCCTGATGGGCAACTCTGCCGTGGCCCGTAGTCGATGCCTGAGGTGTTCTGTCTAGAGCGGACACGTCTGGTTCATGCTGCAGCTAGTCGATTGAGGTAGCTTGCAGCGACTTCGCCTGGCGTTTGGTACCCCAACTTGGAATGCCGCCGTTGGCGATTGTAAAAAATTTCAATGTACTCACGAACAGAGGCCATGGCTTCCATCCGGGTGGCATACCGATGGTGGTACACCAGCTCTGCTTTCAGACTGCCCCAGAAGCTTTCCATGGGCGCATTGTCGTAGCAATTTCCCTTGCGTGACATCGATGCCTGCATGCCGAACTGCGCCAGCAACCTGCGATAGCCGTGAGCACAGTATTGGCTACCCCTGTCCGAATGATGTATCAGGCCGGGCCGCGGCCGCTTGCTACGCACCGCCCGGAACAGCGCCTCGCCTACCAGTTCCTGTGTCATTCTGGGCCCCATCGCGTAGCCCACGATCTCGCATGTGTACAGGTCCTTGATTCCTGCCAGGTACAACCACCCCTCGTCGGTTGCGATATACGTGATGTCAGTCACCCACGCGGCGTTTGGCCTGTCGGCTTCAAACTTCTGCTCCAGTAGGTTGGGCGCCACTGGCAGATTATGTGCCGAGCGCGTTGTCGCCACGAATCGACGCTTTTGCCGACACCGAATCCCCATCTCATTGCGCAGTCGGGCCAGCCGGTCACGACCGACCATGAATCCATCGCCAGCCAGTTCTCGCTGCAGGCGCCGCGTGCCATACGTCTGACGCGTGCGCTTGTGGGCCGCCCGGATCGCCAGATGCAACCGCTCCTGTTCCGGACTGAGCCCGTGAGGTCTGTGCGTCCAGTCGTAATAACCACTGCGCGAGACTCCCAATACCCGGCACATCATCTTCACCGGATACACTTCTCGCCATTGCCTCACGAACGCGTACCGGGCAGTGATTCCCTGGCGAAGTACGCTGCGGCTTTTTTTACAATATCGCGCTCCAGCTTCGCTTCTGCCAGCTCCTTGCGCAGCCTCGCATTCTCCGCCGCCAGCTCCGCCACTGTCACGCCTCCTGGTGCCGCTGTTGCTCCAGGCGCTTTGGCTCTCAACACCCAATTCGTCAACGTGCCCTTCGGAATCCCAAGACGCTGGGCGGCCGACTGCAGCGTCAGCCCCTGTTCCAGCACCAGTCTCACGGCCTCTGCCTGAAACTCTTCCGTGTACGTCTGTCTTGCCTTGCTCATCTTCGCGCGCTCCTGATCCACGATCTTAATCTAAGGACCAGGCGTGTCTGTCTCGATCAGGCTACCTCAGCCTGACATGTTATTGTTACGCCACTCGTAACGAAAAATGCCCCGCTGATGCGTTGCGTCGTACTCCTTCTAGCCGTCTCTGCTGTGATATCGAGCGCGCATGCTGCTAAGTGCCGCAACCAGGGGCAAATCTTGTACACACAGGATCAGTACTGCCCCGCTGGATACACGGACATTACTTCCGGGTCAGGGGGATCGGTGTCCACGATAGGAAAATCAGCGATCGTGCGACAGCAGGAACAGCAGTTTCTGGCCGGGCGAGCAGCTGATAGCCAGCAATACCAGGCGCAGATGGCACAGCAACAGCAACAGGAAATAGCCGCCAATCAGCAGCGCAGCGTTTGCCAGTCTCTGGATGCGCAGCTTCGCTCTACCGAAATCGCCATGCGCCAGATCAACGCGTGGCAAGAGATGGACCGTCTCAAACAAAACCACAGGGCAATTCGCGATCAGCAGTTTCAGCTCGGTTGCCATCGATGACGAAGACTGTCGCTGGCTTGTATCGAGAAGATGTGTGCATGAGGACCTCCGTGTGGCGCGTGCAGGCACACTTTTCGATTTCTTCGGGTCGCCCACGAAGGAATAACGTGCCTGCTCTAGCGCCAATTGGGCGGCCATACAGCTTCCAATCGTCCCACGGCCGACGGCTGGCTGAGGTGCTGGGGCGCTGGCGCCCCTTCAACTCCCCCGCCCAAGCAAAAAGCCGCCCTCTATTCTTTATGTTCTCGGCGGGGGTGTCTGTGCCAGCCCGTCGGATTTCCTAACCTGTGGGTCCATCGACGACAAAGAAAAGCGCCAGTCGGCGCTTTTTCCCACGCGCTCACGATTACATCAGCGTCTCGCCGCCTTGTTATGCCGGCAGCAGGTCATCCGATGGCGACGGCATGCTGCGACCGGAGGTAACATCAAAATCCAGATCAAGCTCCACGCCGTCATAGTCCACCTGCGGCGCCAAGCGGCGGCGCGGTCCGGCCTTGAGGCGCCCGAGGTTGTAGCGTTCCATTGTGCGAAGCGTACGCGACAGGTTCGAAACCGCGCAGCCGGTTTTCTCAGCCAACTCGTCGAGTGACTCTGGGTGCGTCTGCCTGATGAGCGTGAGGAGTTCGCGGTTGGCGGGCGACAGCACTTTCGCCAGCACGTCGAGCGATTGGAACCAGACCTTGGGCTCGTCGGGGCCCGGTTTATATTGGCCTCGTGCAATGGCGATCGTGCGCGCCTTGTAGTCCTCGAGCGAGGCGATCCTGATTTTCAATCTGCTCATGATCCGCTACTCCTTTGCTGGAGGATCGTGTCGACTTCCGCCCAAAAATTGGCGACAAGCGTGCCGGCATCCTGATAGTCGTAAAACCGCACGCGCTCGCCAGCGTGCTTGTGGTCGTACTCGATCCGCGTGCGCGCTCCAGGGCCATTGCCCTCGAAGATGGAGTGGGCGTTGTCAAAGCCCAGGAGGCGCAGGCCGGCCGTGTCGTGCAACGTCAGCGAATATTTGATGCCATGCGGCCGTTCGGGCGACACCGCACAAGTCTTCGCTTCAAACTTGACCCAACATGCCCCATCGGCGTCAACGGTGAAACTCTCGCCATTCCAGCGCGAGTCTGTCCGCGTCGTACCGTGCGCGCCTAGACTGGATCACCATACAGCATCGGCTGCTCCAGCCGTGCACGTGCTGTTTTGCGCACGTCGCTCGGGAACTCGCTGCAGGGCTCCTCCGATTAGTTGGATCTTGCCGTTGAGGACTGTTTGATGCCTGCCCTCGTCTGCAGGACGGTGAGGCGCGGTGGCGCCTGTGCTTGCCAAAATCGGCTTTAATTAATTAATGCCAGTTCGCCATCAGGATGCGCCATGAAGCCTCACATCCAGCTCTCCCATCACGCGTATCGTGCCGGTCAATCCCATCATGGCAGCCGGTATTACCTGATTCTAATGGCCTGCCTTCTGGCATTCGGCCTGCTTTATGTAGCCTGGTCGCTTTGACCAATGGGGTCGTGGCAGTCAGTTGCCACGACGAGTGCATCAACGCCATAGTCGGTGCTTGCGCAAGTTGCCAGCCGGCACCCCTTAGGGTCATGCTGTCATGACTTCGTTCGTCTTCAGTGTGAATAATTGGTCGGCGTCTGCCTGCGCCAAGGCGCGATCAGAACGTGTCTGATCGCACTGGTACGTCTCGATCCTCTCCTCGTTTGAAGCCGTCTGCAGCACCAGCGTGACGGCGCGCTTGTAGTGCTCACCCCCTCCGTTGTTCCAGTGAAGGGTAAATGCTTTTCCACGAACAAGATTTGCTTCCATAGCACCGGTTCCTGTTGTCACATGCGACGACGCCGAGAGGTCCGGCACACATGCTTGGCGATGGTAGGGCCGAGAGGGAGAACTTGTTCGGGTTCCCAATGACCTGTCGAGGCGATCCGTTGCAGTATCGCCTGTATAGCTGGCAGTCGGATGTCGGATTGCTGGATCGATTTCTCAACCCTTGATCGAACGCGCAGCGCCAGTATTTCTGCGACAACCATCGCGTCATCGTAGACGGCAACCGGATAGACGCTGTCCTACGGCGGGCAATCTGAGTGAGTGTCCCCAAAGCACCCAATGGCGAGCTTTTGGAAATAGGGCACGCCTCGTCGTTGCCGATCAACTAAGTTTTGAGACCAACCGCTCATCCTTCCGGATGATGTCGACCTCCTCGTCAATAATCGCCAATAGCTCGACCAGCGAGCCGGAGAAGTGCTGACGCACTTTCTGCAGTGTTCTGCGCTCGCTGGCAGAACGAACGAGTTCATAGCTGGTCTCCGATTCTCGTGAAAGACGGATGACTCTCAGCTCCTTGCTCGGCGGTAGCCGCAGCCAATACGAATACCCGTTCCTTATCCCTTGCTCGGTACGTTCACGAGGAACCAGGTATGGGCGGGCGAGCATGATGTCCGCGTGAATCGCTTCAAATGACATGGCGCGTGCTCAAAAATAAGAAACCCCTGCAGGCAGGGGTTGGAACTTGCTCTTTCGTGACGAAGCTTGGCTTACGCTTCTTCTTGAATCAGGTATCGGTTGAGGTTTTTTCCCAGCCAGGACGGTTGGCGGCCGCGACCGGACCAGGTCTTGCCGGTCTTCGGGTCGCGGTACTTCGGGGGCAGCGCCGCTTTAGCCTTGGCTGCGACACTTCCCGCAGGGCGGCCACGACGGCGCTTAGCAATGTCTTCGACAGTCAGCCCGTATTCCGCCATCAGATTCTGAATCTTCTCGATGACCGATGCGACTTCATTGGATCGTACCTCTTCGAGGTGAGCCTCCAGTGCTGCCTTTTGAGCCATCAGTTCTTTGTAAGTCGCCATTGACGGTTTTCCTTTCCAATCGAGGGGTGCAGATAGAACGTAGTTTAGAGCCAATTTCTGCTTCGGAACATAACAATTTTCACCTTTTCGGCAGATGAGCAGTTCAAATGTGACAGACGCCGAATCATCACCCATAACGTAGAGACAATGTGCGAAATCAGCTAAGTATCGCCGCGCGGATGTGCGGAGTCAGTGAGATGGGTGGACCAAGCACCGTAGAACAATATGAATCCGCCGTAACCAAGCAGGAGCTAGGGACCCGAAAGGCCCCGATAAGCCGGTAGCCCCCTCTTGCCTTTGATAGCCAAGGGCGTTTCATGCTTTTGATTTCAGCGTGTGACGCGCGGCAATAAGATCAGGATTGTCATGACTATTGCGGCCAAGAGGAGTCATCGGTGGGGACGTTGGCGACCTGCGCCCTAGTTTTTAGGAAAGTTGAATCTGTAACAACTAACCGACGACGTACCTTCCAAGAACGGTTTGGCGACTGCTATCACCGTCAGCGGGATCAGTCCCACTCCGCGGCCCCTAGCCACTCGCCTTGCCTTACCCTGCGCGGGTTGCTTCCCTATCCCCGCCCTTCTGCTTCCCCAATCGCGGCGGACACGAATTCCCGATTACAATTTTGCGATGCATCATGAAGCCCGAGCTGGAGTGCGTAAATCGGCACAAGCCTGTGGCGTTGGAGGAGAAAATGGGGATCGCTCGAGCAGGCAACAAAGAGCAGGCGCTGAGGCTCCTGGAAACGGTGGGAGTCACAGTCGTGGACTTGGATTATGAGACGGGTTGGCAGGATGCGGTTGAGCTTGGCCGTCTGGGAGACAAGCGTGGTGTGCGCGTACAGTATCGCGGCCATGAGAGCATCGCAGTGAGATCGCCAGCGGCGCTTGCTGCTGGACTGAGTCGGCTGAAGGGTACGTTCCGTCAGCGCAATCTCTACTGCCAATTTACACTGAGCGATCTGCCGGCCAGTGAGTTGGAGCGCCTAGAGGCAAAAGCAGCGCAAATCGGAGACTACATCCTCGCGGGACATCTTGCGAGAGATGTCGACGCGGAATGGAGCGAGTAGCGCCTCGCCGATCAGCCAGGTAAAGCGAAGTGGCACCACGCATCCGCGTTTTGCCCGTCTCTGTTGGCTGGCCAACATGGAAAACTGGCATGTGCCAAGACCCGCGCGGTCGAGCAACTTTAGTGAGAGAAATGTGGACGTTTCAGAGGCGGGGTATGCTTGACCATATCGAGCCACTTCCACGGGTTCCTACCCCAAAGTGAAGTCCGGCTGATCCCACTAATGGTCCGTCGTGGACGCACGACTTACTATGGCCGTAGCGACCACGCTCTCGAAATCAGCCAGTTCTGACGCATGGCGACATCGAGGGTGTCGTTCAGTAACACGTCTAAAATTGCGCGGGCTGTTCGCCGCGCAACGGGCTTCGCGTTGCCCGTATGGTCATCACCCAAGTTTCCACCCCGACCCGCTCAACTGATGCAGAGAAAGGTAAGAGCCACCGTGGTCTGCTTCCGAGGCGACCGCTTGCTACTGGTTTCCAAGGATGGCAGCCGGTGGGCGTTGCCAGGCGGGCGGCCAGGTAAGACTGAAACCTATGGTGACGCGGCGGTGCGAGAGCTTCAGGAGGAGACTGCGCTACAAGCCAGAGGGCTTAGCTTTCTCTTTCAGGTCGTCGGGGCGACGACGGTGCATCATGTCTTCGTCGCAAATATCGGGAAGTCCGCCTTGGCTAAACCGAGCAAGGAAATCACGCGCTGCCAGTGGTTTTCGACGGAGGAACTGGCAGAGGTGATCGTCAGCGCCACGACGCGCCGGATCATCACCGACTTCTGGAAAGCACGAGCGCCCTAGCCTGCGCTCTTCCCCGGCCACTGACCCCAGCTTCCGCCGCCCCATCACAGGCGTTCATCCGGGCAACCAGCACTGGGAACGCGTCGGGATTACCCCGGGGGCTTGTCGCCCCGTACCATCATGATCGGGGCAATGTGCCTGACTAAAGCCGGGCGCATGCGTGCAGGCGGACACATTCTCGACCTTCGGAAGATGCGTGAGTCCGATCCAGAAGTTCGGTGCGCTGCAGGTCGGCGAGAGTTTTCGCTGGGCCACCCGGCGATCTTGATTACCACGCGTTTCACATGATCACGATGAGGTCGCCGCAGAAACGGGTACGCTCACCTGCCGACGGATGCCATGTTGGCATGGTTCCAGCGTTGTTTATGGCGGCGCACGCTGCCGCCCACAACAGGGCGTGCTCAAAGTATGCTCCTCCGCTTCAGAGCGGCAACGCGGGCCCGGCCACTATTCAGCGGCTAGCTTTAAGCCGGAGTGGAAGAAAATTTGAGTCATCGCCGATTTGCGGGGTGATTTTGAGGGTCTTGTAACGCCCCCACACGACTGACATGTCGGCAATCGCGGTCATTGGCTCGATATTGCGCGACGACGCATCGAGTCAATGGTGTTGCGTTAGCGCTGTGGGGGCTTGCTGCGCTGCGGTGAACACAGCATCATGAGCACTTCGCCTGCGCAATCGGGAGCCCTACGTATGCAACATCGCCTGGTTTCGGGATCGGCCCATTGGGGCGGCCTGCGTCACTTGCTGAACGCCGCGCTCTGCGCAGCGTTGCTGATGGGCTCCCAACTTGAGGCCCACGCCCAGGAGTTCTATGTACTTGGCGGGTTGCAACAAACGCCGTCGCTGGGAGAGAAGACATATGGCTACACGTATGAGTATGCCCATAACCTGACCGACAACATCTACGCTTCCTTCTCATATCTCAACGAGGGGCATGTCACCAACCACCATCGCGACGGCCACAGCGCGCAGTTGTGGGGGCGGTTGCTGTCGGCGGACCGACGCTTTGCCTTCTCGCTTGGCGTCGGTCCGTACCGTTACTTCGATACCACCGTGAAGACAGCGGAAGGCGGCGCGAGTGACCAGCACGGTTGGGGCATCCTGATCAGCGCGGCAGGCACCTGGTATATCAATGGTGGTCCGTGGATCCTGCAGGCGCGATACAACCGCGCGCAGGCCGGTAGCCTCGACACAAACACGTTCCTGATCGGCTTAGGCTACCAGCTCGATCGGGGGAGCAGGGATGGCCCGGTTGTGCCGCCGCCGTCCTACAGCAGCCTGACGACCCACAATGAGTTCACGGTCTTCGGCGGTACCACCATCGTCAATAACTTTGACTCTCCCAGCGGCATAGCCTATGCGGTCGAGTACCGGCGCGGCATCTTGCCGTACGTAGACCTCACGGCGATCTATCTCAACGAGGGGGACGCGCGGGTCGTGCGCCGGCAGGGACTGGCCGCACAAGCCTGGCTGGTGCGGCCATTCTTCAATGATCATCTGACACTGGGCCTCGGCTTTGGTCCCTATTTCGCGCGAGACCATGACGACGGTGGCGGCGTCACGCGTACACTCGGCCTGTTCACAATGTCGGCAAGCTATCGCATCAGTCCGTCGTGGACTACGCGCTTTTCCTGGCATCGCACCGTCACGACCAATAGCCGAGATACCGATGTGATGGTGCTTGGACTAGGGTATCGGTTTTAGCTTGCCGAAGCATGGCTTCAACCTGAGTCTCCGCTGCTCTAAACATGAGCGTAGAGGCGCGATATGGTAGGAAAAATGACGAGAGCCCGATACGGGCCTCAGTCCAAGTGAATCCAGATAAGGCGCGAGGTGCGCCCATTCTGCCTCAATAGACGAGTTGTCGAGGAATCGTACTCGCCGAGGAAACGATCACGCCGAAGCGCCGGACGTCGCTACAGTCGAAACTACCTTCTTCTCCGCAACCCGCTGCTTTCGCGCGCCTTACACTGCCGCCTTCTTCAGTGCGGCGTTCGTGGAGGCCTTGGTACCGGCCGCAATCTTTTTCGACGCGACCTTTCGGGCGACAGCCTTGCCTGTAGTCTTCTTGGCGCTTGCAACCTTCGCCTTCTTGGCTGCGAGCTTGTCCTTTGCAGCCTGCTTTTCATAGCGCGCCGCGGACTTGGCGGCTTCCGCTGCTTGGGCGACCTCACGCTTTGCTGCTTCGATGGCCTTCTTCGTGTCGGCGCGCAATTTCAGCAAGCGCTTCTTCGCTGCCTGGGCTTCACGTGCGAGCACGCTAGCCTTCTTTGTCGGTACCGACAGCTTCTTTGCTGCAGGCTTCCTTTTGGTAACCGCGTTCGTTTGCGTGCTGGTTTTGGTTGCTGCGACCATGTCAATATATCCGTTATTTTCGTTGGAGCGCCGAGTATAACCCTATTGGTGTTCTGCTTAACACGAAGTCGCGAAAATGCCGAGTCACAAGGCGGAGGCAACGCTATCTCTGCCCCTTGGGGCAACTCCACCGGTGGATGACTTTGCTGTTCGCCAAGGTGGCGGCCTGGGCCCAGAGGGGTAAGCTGGCACATCGCGGTGAGTGATGGCAAGCAGCAAGCTGGCGCATCCCACTTGCGCTGACAGGATGTCTTTTCTCGAGCGCGGCGTTGAGCAGAGAACGTACAGCCGTTTGCATTATGTTTCCGCATACCGGCGCTCACTGAAAAGGGTCGAGGACTATTGCTTGTCGGACGGCGACCGATACCGAAATGCAGCGCGCGCATGGAGACTTCTTCCATCACAGTTGGGAGACACCCATGCGCAAAGCAAGAATCCATGTCGTTCGGTTTGAAGGTCTGCGATGGGCCACTCAAATAGAGGGTGCTCCCAGCGCCTCGCAGTCTTTTCCTTCGCGTGAGCAGGCGATTGCGGCCGGTACTGAGAGGGCCAAGCAAGAGCGGTGGGAGTTGATAATTCACCGGCGAGATGGCGGGGTCTACAGGCGCAACGACTTCGGAGGTCAGCGGGGCATCATTGGCTAACATGTCTTTGTTGCGGCGATTGCGTCTGCGCATGTAGGACTACGTCCGATACCTACTCCATCGCACAACCTCACAGAGGCATAGTTACCAGCCTCCGTGACGTCCATAGTATTCGTGGTGTCCGTGACCTCTGTACCCATATGAACCATAGTACCCGCCATCGTACGGCACCACGACGCAGCCGCCGAGAAGAGTAGAGACTGCAATCAACAATAGGAGAAGTGTTCTCACGGCGCGTCCCTCATCTTAAAGAAGAGCGGAGAGGCCAGGCTAACCTCCCGGCTGCCTTGCACTCTCCGTAAAGCTTCTACATTCGAGCTTTGTCGCAATGGCCCGTAGCCTTAGCAACGTACCCCGGTCTGCTCGATGGGAGCGGCTTACTGCTTCTTCGTCTTGTCTACGTCGGCGGTGTTAGCAGCCTTCGTTGTGGTCGGCTGCGCTTCCGGCTTGCCGACCTCCACCCCGGCCTTCACTTGGTCGACATTATTCTTTACGCCAACCTTTGCCCTACCAGCCTCGTTATGGGCGGCTTTTGTGTCGCTTGCCTGGTGGGGCGTGCCTGTGGCGGTGGACTTATGGGCGCCAGCTTGTACGTTGGCCTTCGCCTTGTGGGCGCTCGCATGAACGCTTTTTACGTCGCTCTGTGCGCTCACACTGCTCTTGTTGGCCTTTTCCTGCGTGGCGCTCTCTTCCTTGATGCCCTTAACCTGGTCCTTCTTTGCCTCGGCTTGGGGATGAGTTGCGGAAGCTGGGACACCAGTCTGCGCGAAAACCGTACCAACTAGGGCTGCAGAGGCGAGAGCAGCGAACAGCTTCTTCATGACGTGAACTCCTGAGGAATTTTTGGAAGCGCGGCATTACGCCGTGCTTACCGGCAAAAACGACACTGCCCAGAAACGAGTTGACTCAGAACTCGTGACATTCGGTAACTTCTGAAACAGGCAAGCGCAAGCAGCGAGCTTGGCAGAATTTGCGTCCGCTTAGCGTAGATGTTTTGTCCGTACGGAAAAATCTCCCCCGGCCTGGCTTCTGCTGAAGATGGCCTATCGCCCGTTGCTGCGCTCCCGTCCAGACGGATGGGTACTTGGCATCTCGACGTCGCGTTACAGAAAGTCACCGCTTTGCAAGTCGGCTAATACACAGCCGAACCATGGTGACCTAGAGTCTCTGCAAGAGAAAAAGGAGAAGAACATGCGAAAGGCCTCAGCGCTCTTGCTTTTGGTTGGCGTTACCGCTCTTGGCTCAAACATGGCCGAGGCACGGGTGGACGTCGGCATTGGTATCGGCATCCCCGTGCCAGCGGTAGTGGCTCCGCCCCCCGTCTATTACGAGCCGGCTCCGGTGGTCGTTCAGCCTGCGCCCGTGGTAGCGGCTCCGGCTTACTATGACGACGACTGGCGGGCTCGCGCTTGGAGGGAGCGCCAATGGCGTGAGCAGCGGTGGAGAGAGCACGAGTGGCGGGAGCGTCGGCGGGAATGGCGGCGATGGCATGACGACGACTAGCCGAACAAGTGACGGGCTTTGAAAGCAATCGGCACGCAGGTGTTGGATCTACGAGTAGTGGTATCAGGCCGCGTCAAGCGACCAAGGCAGACCTACGTGATGTGGAAGCTTTGCTTCAGTTGTGTTCAATCCCCGTTGGCGGCATACACAGCGAGGCGGTCCAGTTTCATGTCAGCCGAGACAAGACTGGGCTCCTCGGCTGCGCCGGCATCGAAGTGTTCGGCGACACGGTTGGCTTGTTGCGTGGGATCGCTGTCGCGGAGCGGGCCAGACGAGCCGGGCTAGCTGCCTTACTGGTGTCCGCACTGGTCGCCGATGTCCGCTTGCGTGGCATCGCTACATTAGTTGTCGGAACCAAAACGGCGGCCGGCTATTTCTCCCGCCTTGGATTCACACCTGTCGACCGTGTCGCCGTCCCTCCCGGATTACTAGCGTCCCGTGAATTCGATGGTGCCAGTTTCGGCGACACGCCACTACTGAAGGCTGATCTCTAGCGAGAGCACCGTGGTTCAGTCGTCCGCGGTGGCCCTCGTGTCGACCTTTTTGTTGCCAGCGGAAACCTTCCGGACTGAGCAGACCGCGGCCCGGGCAATCGGCGTCGTTGCAGTCACGGGGTGAGACTCGACTATCGCACACGGGCGGTTGAAGGCTCGTCGGCTTCCGAGTTTGCCACGGCCGGAGAGGAAAGCTAGCCGATCTCATAGCTTACCCGGAGCCATATATTCCATGCTGACATCTTTGGTTTCGCCGATGCCATACTGTCCAGCTAACTCCTCCCAAACACGCCTAGCCTCGCCATCGAAGCACGGCGAGCCCGACAGCAAATACCGTCGCCCGCTAGAGGTTACGCCGACCCCCGTGTCACAGTCGAAGGATTGAATTACGCTGCTCACTCGAGCCTCTTTGTTCTCAAGGCAGTATCCGACGAAATGTCGTTGACCTGACCTTGTTTCGCGGATCCGCCAGCGCTCAAGTGTGACGAACGGCTGTACATCGACAGGTGCAACTGCGCTCACAGACATGATGTGTTCATCTATTGAGATCGCAAAAGCCCAACGCAAGTTAGGCCATCCGAGAAAAGTGCGTGCGGGCTTTCGAGAGCGGACCACGAACCAATGCTCAATTACCCGGGTGTTAGCGGACCCAAAGAGGCCAGATGGGCAGGTGGTGGCAGCGTGGCCTAATGATGTGAGATATAACTCGACCTCACGACGAACTCAATCACTCTCCGGCGAACCAGACCCCGAACTTTCATTGTTGAGGGGCAGAACGTCTCGGAATCGTTCCTCGATATGAGCAACGATGGCCGGGGTGGCCTTCCCACGCATAATGTCGAGGAACTCTTGGAAGGCTTGTTCGATAGACGTCGAATCCATCGCCTCGACCAGACGCGTCTTGATAGGGTGTCCAGTTCGGCCGACGGTCCGCTCTGCCATCTCCATCAGATACATTCGGGCTGCGGCAAGGGAGCGCTTCTGTCCTTCCTGTTTCGGCGGGAGGGCCGAAGGTTGCGTCTCCAACTGCCGGGTCGCTGAGTCATGGATGGGTGCGGCGACCAGTCTGATGAATCCCGCTTGTAGCAACTGGCGCAGCGTATCGGGACCAAGCCCAAGATGTTCGCAGCGGGCGCGAAGGTCCCGCGAGTCGGTCTGCCCATCCACCATGATGAGCAGCGCGCGGCTGCGGCGGTCCAGTGTCCCATTTCGCCCGGTAAGCTCCTGCCGACCGGTTTCCGTCTTCTCCAGCCGCCCAATCGTTCCTTCCATCGCTCCCCTCCCCACGGGTCGCGGCCAAACTAAGAGGTCCGGTTTACAGGAGTGTGACAACCCCATAACGCGCACAGGATAAGGTCGCCCCATACTTTGCGAGTCAACGGGTTTTCCCTGGGGTCACGGAAAAGCTGGCCGCACCACTGCCTTGGTCCAGATCCTAGGTTAGACCTTTCACTCGACGCCAGACCCGGCCTGGTCCACAGTGACCGTCCACCACTAGGTTCGCCGCGCTGCATCGCAGCACACATAGAGCTTGATTCCGGCGGCAAGAAAGTTTAGGGTGAACGCTCGGTGTGCGCGCTCAGCGCATCCTCGCACCGAGTTCACTCACTGCCGTTCCCACCGACCCCCGTGGAACTCCATCCACGGGCCAGCAGTCGTAGTTCCTTTTTCCGAGCCCGACAAAGGAGCCTGACATGCTCAGTCCGCATGAAATCGCCGCGCTGCTACTGCTTGGCGATGCGCAAGACATTGACGACCTCGAACCAGACCAACTGGACGGATTGCTGGTCCACAAATTGGTAACGATGGAGCATGGCCATGGTAGCGGTAATGCCCATCCTCGCTTGACGAGTCAAGGGTATTCCATGTTCGAAGCGATGCGAGGCATTCGGTAACTGGACGGGTCTACCCTGCTGCCCGAGACTTTCGATTGTCGAGCGCCGCCGGTGAAGTGGAGGGCCGCGACTCAGTCAGAACACCTTGCCTCGATTGGGAGTCGGTGACGCCGGACGTGTGCTGTCGTTTACACGAGCGCCAATCATTCCGCAGCCCATTTTGGGTCTGTCGCGGTCCTGCTCGTTGTCAAACACGAGTAAGAACATATCATGGACTGACATATCGGCTTGCTTCGCGTTAGCATGACGCCTTGGTGACCGCTAAGGCTGCGACCAGGCGACATGGACTATCTTGAACAGGTTATTGATGTTCGTCTGACACACCATGCCCGTTGGCTTGGTGTTCGGCCGCCTTTCGATGGCAGCGAATTCACTTGGAAGGGTGAGCACTACTATCACCTGAGCGGTACCGACCGGCGGGGCCGTCGCGTCCTCATCGAAGTGTTCAGGATTGGCGACGATGGTAAGCTCGAGGCCGTTTTGGCATTCCAGTATCCACCGCCGATTCGCGATCTCTACCCGGCAGAGTATCAGCTCTTATACAGTGACGACCCATGGGAAGGCGCGTTTCCGCATGCCCAGACCTAAGGCTACGCTGAACAAGCTGGGTAAATTGAGTGACGCAAGTTGATCAGGAGCCCGTTCGGCCGGAAAAATAGCTGTGGCGATGCGAATTTGCCTTCACGCGCCCCCAATTGGGGTGTGTTGACGGGGCGCCCGCCCCGCATTCGCCCTTTATGGGCGGACTGCTCCCATCAGATGCCCTCGACTCAAGTAGAGATTGGCCAGCGCCAGCGCCGTGAAGGCACGGCCGGCGTTCTTCTTCAGGCCACGGTAGCGGACTTTCGTGAAGCCCCACAGGCGCTTAACCACGGCGAAGACATGTTCAACCCGGGCCCGGATCTTCGATTTGTTACGGTTCTTCCCGCGTTGCACTTCGTCAATCTCCCCGTTCCTGCGGGTCCGCTGATTGGTGAAGTCCTTGGCGTGCGGCGCCTTCGATGCGATCAGCTCCTGCTGACTGGCGTATGCGCTATCACCGTAGACACGCCGCTCCTGCCCATGCAGTAGCTGGGGCAGCGCATGCTTGTCGTGAACATTGGCCGGCGTCACCACCGCGGAATGAGCCAACCCGCTCTGACTATCCACGCCAATGTGCAGCTTCATGCCAAAGTACCACTGCTGGCCTTTGCGGGTCTGATGCATCTCGGGGTCGCGCGACTTCTCTTCATTCTTCGTCGAGCTGGGCGCACCAATGATCGTGGCATCGACAATGGTGCCGGTCTTCAGCTTCACGCCATTGGCTTGCAGGCTTCGGCCAACCTCCGCGAACAGCCGTTCGGCAAGCTGATGTTTCTCCAGCAGCCGCCGAAACTTCAATACCGTGGTGGCGTCCGGCACCGGCTCACGACCCAGGTCAATTCCTACGAAGCGGCGCAGGCTGGCGCTGTCATACAGGGCCTCCTCGCAAGCCAGATCTGCCAGGTTGAACCAGTGCTGCAGAAAGTGGATGCGCAGCATCCGCTCCAGACCAATGGGCCGCCGGCCATTGCCAGCCTTCGGATAGTACGGCTCAATCGCGGCGCACAATGCCGCCCACGGCACGATCTGCTCCATCGTCGCCAGAAATTCCTCACGTCGCGTTGGCTTGCGGTGTTGCTCGAAACCTGCGCATTGGTCTGCACCCGCTGCCAACGTCATCTGCTTCATGTTCTTCTCTTTGCGCTCGTGATTCTTCAAATAACGCGCCTTCTCACGAACCGGAGGACTTGATCAGCATTGCCCTAAGGTTTGCACAGAAGTTTTTAACCGTGTCGGGCTGGCGCCACGATCCGATATAAGCTTTCCGCTCCAGCAAGCTTGTACGATTTGTGTGTGACCGCCATGCTGTCGAGGGTAACTCTGTCGCTGGCGTGCGGCGACCGGCCACGGTTGTCATTGGGGGCAAGACGTCGACGCTGAGCGATCGCTAGGCGCGGGGCTGCTGGCCAACCTGGGGTATCCAGCACCATCATCGCGGTCCTAACCGTGCCGCCGCCTCTTTTCCGGCTTCGAACACCCTCCTCACTTACGGAAACCAGGCAGTTCTTCCCACGCTACTCCGGCAGCGGTGCACGGAGGGCTGAAGCGAGCATTTCGATCCGCTGTGCGCAACAGTTCACCATTGCGAGTCCGGTGAACCTCATTTTTCTTAGGAAATTAGCTCGAGCGGCAGGCATGACGGTGGCAGGCCACTTGGCATCGATGGCATAGCTCCGGCATGTTGCGCTGCACAATGTCGTCTGGTATGATTCAGAATCCCCCAATTCTGCGCACACCGGATTCCGCAAGAGGCATTCCGGCCTCGACTGTCCGTGCGTCATTCCACGATTCCGTTCGCACCTCGACAGGCTTGTCCGCCGTCATCTCTGCGACGATCGTCGGCCAACCTGTCGAGGAGAGTGTATTGGCTAATCCAGTTCGCGACGATTCAGCACCCCGCACGATCGCGGTCACATCAAAGACCGGCCGCCGCTCTCCAAAAGGAAAGATCCAGGCGGTCGCAACACCGCTGGACACCATGGCCACGGCGCGCCAGGACGAGGAGCGTCAACGCCAGATGCGCGCGCTGATCGCGCTTGGCCGAGAGCGCGGCTATCTCACCCACGCGGACATCAACGATCACCTGCCCGATAACTTTACGCAAACTGCAGCGATGGAAACCATCGTCAGCACGTTCAGCGACATGGGGGTGACCGTATACGAGCAGGCGCCGGACGCGGACACGCTCCTGTTAAGCGACACCGCGCCTGCCGGGGCATCCGACGATCAGGCGGACGAGGAAGCGGAAGCTGCACTGTCGACCGTCGATTCCGAATTCGGCCGCACGACTGATCCGGTCCGGCTGTACATGCGCGAGATGGGCGCGAGTGAACTGTTGACTCGCGCTGGCGAAATCGAGATTGCAAAACGCATCGAAGGCGGCCTGCAGGGCATGATTCAGGCGATCGCCGCGTGTCCGTCAGTCGTGTCCACGATGCTTGCCGATGTGGACCGCATCGTTGCCGGCGAACTGCGTATCGACGAACTGGTCTATGGTATCAGCGACGACGTGAACGACAGCGAAATTGCGCTAGCGTCCGATGACGTTCACGTGGAGGCAGACGCCTCCGACGACGACCCGGTCGGTGATGACGTTGAACCGGACGCCGGGGATTCGGAGAAGGCGAACGCAGCGCGCCTCGAACAACTCACGCTCGACAGTCTTGCGATATTCGCGCGCGTGCGGGCACTGTTCGAGCAGTTGCCGGACGCACCTGTTACCGGGAAAGCCCGTTCAGCAGCCGTTGAGCAACTGCGCTCAAAGATCCAGTCCGAACTGGCGCCGATCCGCTTTACGGCCAAGACGATCGACCGCCTGTGCGCCAGTGTGCACGAACAGCTTACCGAGGTTCGTGCGATTGAGCGCAGCATCCTCGAGATCGCTGTCGACCGTTGCGGCATGCCACGCAAGGTGTTTGTAGAGTCATTCCCGGGCAACGAGACCGACCTTAAATGGACCAGCAAAATGGCGGCGACCTCGCGGCAGTTTGGCGCGGCGCTCAAGCGGCATCTGCCGGCCATTCAGGCGGGCCAGCAGAAACTCATCGATATTGAGGCCAAGGTCACGCTGCCGCTCCAGCAATTCAAGCAGATCAACCGCCAGATGAGTGCCGCGGAATTAAAAATGCGGCAGGCCAAGCGAGAACTGATTGAAGCGAATCTTCGTCTTGTCATTTCAATTGCCAAGAAATACGTGAACCGTGGCATGCATTTCCTGGATCTTATCCAGGAAGGCAATATTGGTCTGATGAAGGCGGTGGACAAGTTCGAATACCGGCGCGGCTGGAAGTTTTCGACGTACGCCACGTGGTGGGTCCGGCAGGCTGTCACGCGTGCACTTGCCGATCAGGCACGAACCATTCGTGTGCCGGTTCATATGGTCGAGATGATCAACAAGCTGAACCGGATTTCGCGCGATTTTCGGCAACAGACGGGACGGGAGGCGCATCCCGCCGTTCTCGCCGAGCGCATGGAGATGTCCGAGGAAAAAGTGCGCAGTATCCTCAGGAGCGCGAGGCAACCTGTCTCGCTCGAGACCCCGGTGGGCGACGACGCCGACGCGACACTCGGCGACATGATTGAGGATGTCTCTGCAAGTTCACCGGCTGAGGCTGCGATTCACGCGGACATGCGCGCCGCGATCGATGAGGCACTCGACGGTTTATCGCCGCGCGAGGCCAAGGTCCTGCGGATGCGATTCGGGCTCGATACGACCTCTGACCGCACGCTTGAAGAGGTTAGCAAGCAGTTCGATGTGACCCGCGAGCGGATCCGTCAGATTGAGAGCCAGGCGATGCAAAAACTGCTACATCCCAGTCGCGCTGACAAGTTGAGGCCTTTTCTCGAGCGTTGAGCAAAGGCGGGCACGAGCCCCCTTTCGACGCCCTGCTCCACAGCTGCGGCGATCACGCATCGGCCTGATCGCCACCCTTGCAGGACGCGTTCGCCGCGCAGAAAACTTACAGTGGTTTGATGCTCGCTGCCTGCTTCCCCTTGGGGCCCTGCTTGACTTCAAAACTCACCTTCTGGCCTTCCTGAAGCGATTTGAAGCCGCTTCCCTGAACCTCGGAGAAGTGCGCAAACAGGTCATCACCGCCGTCGTCCGGCGTGATGAACCCAAAACCCTTCGTATCGTTAAACCACTTGACGGTACCTGTTGCCATGCTCTGAATGTTCCAAGGACTAGATGTAGGGGATGTCGCCGGCTTGCGCCGGCGGACGTGCGGCTATCTTGTATCACAGCTGCGCCATTGCCGACAATGCGGTTTTCTTAAGCGGCTCCAGTGGGCTGTGCCGTGACGTTGCACCAGCAGAATGGGCATTGGTCCGACCTCGGCACCCAGTACGCCCGCCGGACCTATCGAGCATTGGCCACCACACTCGGCATGCAAATCTCGATTAGCCGGCACGCCAATGCCGAGGACCATGCGCTGATTCTTCTTCAAGACACTGAAGGTCGAACGAATCTCCCGAACGCGCTACGAAAACGTGGGCACAAGCCCGTCAGGATATCGTCGACTCGATCGCCTCGCTTTCGCATACAGCAGCTTCGTACGCTTGGCCCGGTCTCCAACTAGGCCTGGACCACTTAACCACCATCTCGATCGCCGCCACGACCTCTGCCACGATTCTCGCCACGGCTCCCGCCGTGATTCTCCTGTTGATCCTGGACCCGCTCCCGGCCACGACTCCAGCCTCGGTTCTCACCTTGGTTGCCGTTGTTCCGGCCACGGTTCCCCCCTCGCTCACCGCCAGCACTCCAGCCTCGCCGCTCACCCTGGCTCCAGCCGCGATCCCAACCTCGGCGGTCGCCCCGATCCCACTCACGGCGTTCCCCTCGGTCCCAGTCTCGGCGACCGCGGTAGTACCCTCCACTGCTCCAGTCGAAGTACGCCCCGTAGCCGGGAGCGGGGTATCCGCCGTAGTTGGGGGCAGAATAGCTGCCGTAATACCCGTCATCGTATGGAACAACGGCACAGCCGCTCAGTACGGCGGCGGCTATGGACAGGATGGCAAGGCGTCTCACGGACTCTTTCTCTTAGAGGGAAATGACGGCAAGGATACCCGCGGAGTCAGGCATCAACTGTAAGAAATGGTGTGCTGAAAGACAGGCCTGGAGGCACCTATTCGGCCAACTTGCGCCGGTCGATAAGACCGTTGTCGTGATCGACAGCCGCTATATCAGCCGTCGGCTCGCCCACCAACCAGCGCTCCAGTAAAGGCCATAGGTACAAAGCATTGGAAACGCCTGACCATTTTTCGCAACGAAGGAGTCCCCTTGCACAAGCCATTCATCAGCCGGCGCCTAGTTATCCTCGTCGAAGCGATCAGCGCCGTCGTCGCCTTGAAGGAGAGCCTCATGCGTCATGATGTATCCTGACCGGCAAGACTTCGAATCACCTAGCCAGGCAGGAAAGAGAGCGCACATAGCTATGCCCGTTGAAATCCTTAAGCGTTCGGCGGAACTCCACGCCGCAGCGGTTTCCTGCATGAGCGGATCTGCTCCTACTGACCATCCGAGGGTGATTTCCGCGTACCAGTGCTCACTAATGTCGGTGGAGCACGCCGCGGGTGCCATTGCATTGCTCACGATCGGAATGCCAAACGCTGCAATGGCGTTGTTCCGGCCGCAGTTCGAGACGCTCATTCGCGGCGTTTGGTTGCTGGAGGCGGCTGACGAGAAATGGGTACGGCAGTACCATGAGCCGCCTTCGGAAGAGTCATCACGTGCGGCAGACATGGCGCCCGGCGTGAAACTCATGTTCGACGAGCTCCTCAAGCTTGAGGATCCGCGCGTCAAAGGTATCGTGGGGCATCTCGATGAGTACCGCGCGCAATCCTTGCGCGCCTTGAGCAGCCTCACGCACGGGGGCATGCATCCGATGTCCAGATCCGGTACCGGATACCCCATGACTCTGGTCGACAACGTGGTTCGATGTGCAAACGGCCTGGTTTGCTATGCGGCTCAGATGGCGGCGCTGATCTCGACGGATGCGGTGGCGAACATGGTTCTGGTGAGCGGCCTCCATCAGGACTTTCGGGATTGTCTGCCAGGCATGATGGACACGGCGTAACTAGTGCACTTGTTCTTGAGCGTCTCCCCGGGGTCGATAAAGATCGACCACACCCCTCGGCAAGCCGTTGATTGAGTTGAAATCTTCGTCACCCCGGTACCAGCTTTTGCTTGAGGGGTCTTCCGGTCTGCTTCGGCACAACGGCCGCCCCACGCGGCAAACTCACGACCGGACCGGAATGTCTTGGCATCGCCCATCATCGCGACCGCTGCCGTAGCCTTCAGCAAGTCAGGCTCCAGGAATCTCCCTGATCGCCTTCACAGCCTTGTCCTCCTTGATCCAGTCGCGCATTCGCCGCTCGATGTCGGCGATCTGTTCGTCCAATCTCGATAGCCCGACCGGTCGGTATTGCTAACAAGTAAAGCTTGATGATGGCGGCGCACCTGCTAACGGAGACGACGCTCACGTGGGAGTAATGAACGGTGGATTTACCCGGATGTCCGGAGACACGATCATGCCCCTGGAGTCATTGCGCGACGCCTTGCGGAAATGACTGGCGCTTATTGGCGGCCTGCTGGCTCTACCCATTGCCGTCCGCCTTTAGTCACGACGCGTGGCAGTGTGCCCGCTTGAATCTGCGATCGGACCGTCGCCAACAATTCAGCCGTGTTGGGCATGCCTCGTCTAAGTTGGTCCAAGGCATCGGCTGTAATGACGTAGCGTCCTCCACAAGTGGCGCAGCGATAGCGATAGCTGCCGCGATCCTGCCAGTCACGCCAGCGGCGTGAGGTTGGGGCTCCGCATAGAATACAGTCCGCTGCTTCAGTAGAGGGCATGAATCTATTCACTCGTCGACAGGCAACTTGACCTCGCCTTACGATCAGAGAAGATCTTCCAGTTGGTCTTGCTGCCAGCGGATATCTTCCTGGCTGAGAACAACATAGCCGAGGGATTTCAGCAACTTCACGGCCTCCAGTTCGGCATCCAGGTACACCGGCCGTTCCGGTCGGTGAGCGCGCTGTGCGATCACCAGCTGTGAGCCGCTGGTATATACGTGGGGCACCTCCTGCACCAAAGGGCGTCGGCCAGAGAGGATATGACAATGGGTGAGATTTGATTTCCAGCTGATGTCCACGGCTGCGCTGGATCGTGCCATGCAAAGCCGCAAGCGCTTCAGCGCTTTCAGCCAGTTGATGAAGCTGTCGCGATCCGATGGCTGGTAACCCTCTAGGACGCACGCGAGATCATCCTGCGCGATGGCGGCGCCGCCTTCCCGGTCGTCGTCCAGCACAGAGATATCAAGCGCCGCGCGCTGGCATCCCTCTTGGTCGTAGATCAAGCATTCGCAGTCCAGCGCGCCTTCCTGCAGCAACTCGCACAAGAGAGACCAGACTCTCGGATTCTTAGCGACCCTACCTTCAAGTGTCGGATCGACCCTGGGCCAGAAGCTCAGGCAACGAGAGATTCGCGTTCGACTGGACAATCAGTGCAAAAGCCAATGCATTCTCTGACGGAATATCACCACGCGCGAGCCTCTGCGTGGAGGCTTCCTTGAGTTCGTGGATTTCCGCGACGGTCTCCACGGCATGCCGCCACGCATAGGCCGCGAGGTTTTCTGACAGCTTTCGTGCGGGCCTGGCCAACTGTACCGCGAGCGTCTGAACAACACTTCTGCAAACGGTGCAGCCGCATTCAAGCCGGCCAGCATGTAGGAACCCTGCGTACAGCCGTTCCTGATGACCGCAATGGCGACATTCGATAGAAAACCCGCCCTGTCGCGCCGGTCGCTGCGTGGCGAGCAAGCCATCGACCTGATAGTGTGCCTGTCCGTCGCAGCACGGGCACATCCATTGCAACTTGTGTGCACCATCACGAGGCGCGACAGCGCGGTCAAATTGCCGTTCTATCGCACTGCGTGGAATACCCTCGGACCGCCCGACCACATCTGCCGCATAGCGCCAATAGCAGTACGAATGCGCCGCGGCGGCTGTTTCGGTATCCAGGCGTTGAAGGTCGGGGAGCAGATAGACACTGCGGCGGATCTCGTCCGCCAATGCATCGATCAGCGCTGCACCGCCTGGCATCCGCGCCTCAAGCGCGGTGCGGCTTTGTGCGAGGAAATCAGGAACGTAAGCCCGGCGGATCAGGTCCTCGTTCTCGAGCCAGAACCAATGGCCTGGGAGGGTTTCCAGCGCATCGACGCCCGCCCTAACTTCCGACATGCCCGGGCAGGCGAGAAACGTGAAAGGTCTGCTGAACAGGAAAGCATCTGCCATGGATAGATAGTCGCCGGATTATCAAACCCACGGCAACCGCCGTGTACGATAGTCTCACCCCATGACCGCACCAATTCCCATTGCGGGAACCGTCGATGCACGGCACTCCGCTTGAGGAACTTTCCCGTTCTTCTTTTTGTTATACCGCGTGCAATTTGTAACTGCCGCATTGAAAGCATAGGCGACGTTGGCGTATCCCGGCAATGTCGTCTGAAAGGATTTCATATGGTGCCACGCAAAGTTTGCAACCGATGCACCGGGTTCGTGCGAGCGCGTGACCGGTCGCCTGTATGCCGATTGTGCGCGCGAATATGTTGGCAATTGCCTAACTCGGTTGCCTCAGCATCCGCTCGGCCCCAATGCATGTCATTCATGCCGCAGACATGAGGTTTGGAGTCATGTTGAACAGCATGCAGTCAGCCGCTAAGATTTCTATGCGTCGACAGAGGCCTCACCTGCGGGCTTGGCATGCGGTGCATGGGTTCCATGCCTATGCTGGATGCGACAACTGGATACCGAAATCCATAGGAACCGTCATTGGCGCTGGTTCACGACACTCTGCGGAACAGCGCAGAATGCGCGATACTTGCGATTGGCATCGAAGACTGAACTATCGTGTCGATAAAATCCATCGTCTCTGTCGCTGCCCAAGCACAGGTCACGCTCGAACGTTGGCGTGTCCGCGAGACAGCGGGCGGTGAACGCTATTTTGTCGGATTCTGTGTTGAAACGCGGGCCGGCCGTGTAAGCACGGCCATACGAACTTTTGACGCCACCACCGGGGTCGGCACAACCTCGAGCGGCCGGCGATACTTGCTCTCGGGTTGGCCATGCTTCGATGCTGATGCGGAGCGTATTTGGGACCGTTTGGCAGAACTGCATGCCATCACTGAAATCAAGGATGTCAGTGTGGAGTACATGCTTGCCCTACCAAAATGATGACAGTCACATGAAACGGCGCGCGTACCGTACCGTTAGCCATGTTGGGTACAGCAGCACCGTACGTTACTCAGCTAATTCCAGTTTTCAACCATTCGATTTAAAGTTGGCGCATCGAATCGATAGAGAATGGCAATAGCCACGGTTGACCGATCCAATTGTATGGGGTGGATGGTGGTCTCTCATGACCATGGGGGGCGAAGCAATTTGGATCTTTACCGAGTGATATGGGCTACTTGGATAATCTGGCATTCGATTCGCGCTTGCAGTACTTGGCGCGCCGGTTCGGTATCGAATCCCCGCTCGAGGTCAGTTTGATTGAGTGGAAGGGGCATTCGTTTTATCACGTCAGCGGCGTGGACCAAAACGGGCAACGTGTCCTTATCGAAGTGTTCAGGATTGGCGCCCTCCGGAAATTGGAGCCGGTGTTGGTGTTCGAGTATCCGCCACCCATCCGTGATCTCTACCCCAATTAGAGCCAGCGCAGACCTATAGTCATCATGCGCATGGAGTTCGCTATCGCATAGGTGGAACCACGTGAACGCGTGAAGTGAACCCAGCACCACGACGCGACGGCGCACTTGCATTCTCGTTCTCCCCATAGAAGAACGTTGGGTATGGGGCGAGATGTCTCAGGAAAGGCTGCACGTCCCGGCTTCCGATGCAGATCTTCGATCGCTCGGAGGCCGCGCCCAGCAGGACCTCTCTTGCTGCCTGGTCTGCCTTTTCCATTCCTACGGCGCGCGCCCGCTGGTCGGTGAGATCATCGTCGATCAACACATAGCGCCCCGGCAGCAGGTGGGAAAGCATGAAATCACTCAGCGCTTCCTGCACCGAGATCGACAGGCCGAACAGCCGTTTCGGCATGTTGGATGGATTAATGCCACCCCAATCGTAGGTTCCTCCCGCGCGATTGCGCCGCGGGTTCACAGTGAATTTTGATGACATAGTGCCAATCGCCATGACGTGAATATCCAAGGGTGATCGAAGCAGGGAATACTGCGCCTCGTGCACGGCCAGCAACCCTGGGGCATTGGCGTAAAGGCCGCCGTCGACAAACTGATTATTATTGAACGTATAGCGTGCAAAATAAGCCGGCGCGGCGCTGGTGGCCATCGCGATATCCACAATCCGGAACTTGTGATCCCGCTTGAAATTGATGTGGTGCGGCGTCTTGAAGATTTGAGGGCGCCCGGTGGAATAATTGATTGCAGGAACAACTACCCGGTGCGCGCACGCTCCCAACAGCCGTTCTCCGAACATGTGGCTATCAGAAAGCAATTCCGCCAGACGACGCGAAGAGAAAGGGGCCCGCCAGATACCAGCAAGCGACCAGCGCCGCATGAAGATCTTCTCCCCATATTCTGTCAGCAAGGCGACAATGCGGCGCGCCGGCACTTCAAGCGCCAATGCCAGCGCAATGATCCCGCCAATCGAGGTTCCGGCGATCAGGTCAAATCGGCTCGCGATCGGTGCACCGATTTCATCCTCTATATCGGCCAGCACCTTGGCCGTGTACAGGCCCCGGAAGCCGCCGCCCGAGAGCGCCAGGATCTGGAATCTGGAAGATGTCTGGTCCAAGAACTCCCCCTGCAGACGTATGAGTCCACCGATTTTTCACGGTGAGAAAGCGGGGTCTCAGTAACTATCTCAGCCGGCTTCTCGAACCGAGCATCAGTTTTGAGGTCTCGTGGACAGGGCGCCCGAGATGCCATGCGCATCCATACTAGACGACGACCGAATTTTTTACAGCAAGTGTCCAGCCGCCGGGATCGACGGATCATCGTTCCCTGTCAGTACAGGTAATTAGAAATAATTTAATTCTGATTTTCACCATATTGCTATCGCACCAAGTGGTGGTTGCTTTCCACTGGAACCAACGGCTCGCTTTTAACCGCGCGGCAAAGCGGCGGGTATCGCTTCCGTCGTGCCTCGCCAGGCCGGGCATGTTCGCCGTGGCGACTTCCGCCTGCATGCTGTGCGGGCCACTTCTTACCCCCACTTAAGTGGGGGGGTAGGTCGAAAAATTCAGCGCCAGTCAACCCCGGCCTACTATAGATTGTTAAGACATTTAAAACAGATGTTCGAATAGTCGTATCAGCTGTAGTTCATTTTTTGTATCAGTCGTTGGCGGCAATCGCTACTTGCCTTGCCGCCGTCGACATCCGGGGGAAACAATCTTGCGCCAGACGCTTGCGCGCATGCTGCGCCCGTTTGGGCGTCTTGGGTCGTGCACCATCACGGCGGGCACCTTGCTGCTTGGCGTGATGACGACGGCCTTCGTCTTTGTCTTCTGCACCAATCTGCTGGAAAAGGACGTCCGTCTGCGTTTTGAGAACGATACTGGCGACGTGATCCAGCAAATCGATACTCGGATCCGCCTCTATACCGACGTACTGGTCACCATGCAGGCGCTGTTTGGCGCCAGTGAACATGTCTCGCGTGGCGAGTTTCGCGATTTCGTCAGCGGGCTGAACCTGCCACAACGCTATCCTGGTTTCCAGACGCTGAACTACGCGCCGTATGTACCGGCCGACGAACTCGATGCCTTCGTGGCCCGTCAGCGCAGCGACCCCATCCTGCGCGAGGCCGGCGTAACGTTCAACGTGCGTCCCCCTGGCCGCCGGCCCGGCCACTTCGTGCTGACCTTTGTCGAGCCGCTCGACATCAACCTCGCGTCGGTCGGCATCGATATGGGCGCCGAGCCACGCCGTCTTGCTGCGCTTGAGCGGGCGCGCGATACCGGCCAGTCGGTCAGTAGCGGCCGCCTGATCTTCAGCGAGGGCAAGAACCCGCACGTCGGCATCGCCCTGCGCTTGCCGGTGTATCGCAAGGGGCCGAACCTGGACTCCGTGGCGGCGCGCCGCAGCGCCTATGTCGGCTCGGTGGGCGCGGGAATCCGGGTGAATGATCTGATGAGGGACCTGACCAGTAACGAGAACCTGCGCAGGATCCGGTTCCGCGTTTATGACGCCGGAGATTTCGCCGAGCCGGCGGTCTCGCCCTCCGCCACCAATCTGCTCTATGACAGCGTGACTGGACTGGTCACGCATGGCGGGGCGGCAAGCGAGGATGGCGGATCCATTCGCGGCACGAATTCGCACGTCCTGAGCATGGTCGTGGTGCGGAACTTCGGAGGACGGCGCTGGGTGATCGCGTTTTCAGCCGATGCGACAGCGATCAGTGGTCCTCAGCGTTACCTTCCGGCGCTGGTGATGATCTCCGGCTTGATCATCAGCGTGCTGCTGAGCTGGCTGGCCTACGCGTTGTCGAGTTCACGGGCGCGCGCCGTTGCCGTCGCCGAACAGATGACGTACAACCTGCGTGAAAGCCAGGCTGCCCTCTCTGAGGCGCAGCAGATCGCCCGCCTTGGCGACTGGCGCATCGACCTGGAAAAGAGCAGCGCGCACTTTTCCCGCGAAATGGCCCGGCTGCTCGGCTGGCGCGGCGACAAACCGACCCCGGAAACGTTGTTCGAGGCGATCGACGCCGGCTACCGCATCGTGCTGCGCGAGAAGATGCAGGCAGCCTTGCTGGATCGCCTGCCATTTGAGTTCGAGTGTCCCTACCGGTTCCGGGGCCGGCGCCGCGGCTGGCTGCACCTGATCGGGCACGCGCATGGTGCGCAGGACAGCGCCGTCTTGCGGGGAACCGCGCAGGACATCAGCCAGCGCAAGTCCGCGGAGCAAGCCCAGGCGCAGGAACACCAGATCGCCTTGCACCTGGCCACTGCCACCAGCGAAACCGAGGTATTGGAAGATATCGTCCACACACTGCTTGAAGGCATGGACTGGGAGGCCGGCGCTTTCTGGCCCAGCGAGGATACCCATGGGTTGAAGCTGCCGTCCGTCACCCTTGCCCGTGTCAAGGCGCTGGAGCCCTGGCTCGCTGAACACCCTGAGTGTCTGGCCCGTGAGGCTTATTCCCATGTGCCCCAATGGTATGCAAACCGAAGCGCGCTGGCCCGCCATGGGCAAGCCCGGTGGCTCGTGGCGGGCGGTATCCGGGCGGTGTTCGCCTTCCCGCTGAACAGAGGCCCCGTGACGCTCGGCGTCGTCGAACTCTATTCCCGCGCACGGCGCAGCCCGGATGCGCACGCGCTCACCATGGCGAGCGGTATTGCCAATCAGACAGGTCACTACCTGCTAAGGCGCCAGGCCGAGGAGGACCTGCGCTTCATCGCCAATCACGATGCCCTGACCGGCTTGCCGAACCGGCTGATGTTCAAGGCCGAGTTCGAGAAGGCGCTGACACGCGCGCGCAACAGCGAGCAGGCGCTGCATGTCATCTTTGTCGACCTCGACGAATTCAAGGTCGTCAATGACACCATTGGCCACAACGCTGGCGATGCCGTGCTGCGCGAGATGGCCGACCGCCTACGCGAAAGCCTGCCCGACGTAGAACTGATCAGCCGCTTCGGTGGCGATGAATTCATCGTGCTGCTGGACCCCAAGGGCGACACGACGATCCTGGGCCGGACGATCGCCAGGATCCAGGCTGCACTTGAGCTCGCTTTCATCGTCAATGACACGCCGATTCACATGACGGCAAGCATCGGCATCAGCTCGTTCCCCGAGGACGGCAACGACTGGCAAACGCTGCTCAAGCATGCCGACCTGGCCATGTACGGTGCCAAGCAGATTGGCAGGAACGGCTACCAGTTCTATTGCCAGCGCATGAGCGCGTCCCTGCAGCGGCGCATCGACATGGAATCGCACCTTCGCCGAGCCATCGAGCAGCAGGAATTTATCCTCTACTACCAGCCGCGCATTGTGCTCGATTCGGGGGCGTGTACGGCAGTGGAGGCACTGATCCGGTGGCGCCACCCGGACCTCGGCTTGATCATGCCTGCAGATTTCATTCCGTTCGCCGAGCAGAGCGGCATCATTGTCGACATCGGCGCGTGGGCCTTGCGTGAAGCATGCCGTCAGAATGCCGCATGGGTCGCGCAAGGACTGCCGCCAGTGCGCGTCGCGGTCAACCTCTCTGCACGGCAATTCGCCGACAAGTCGCTCCGGCTCACCATCATCGATGCCCTGCGACAAGCGAGGCTGCCAGGCAACCTGCTAGAGCTTGAACTAACCGAAAGCATGGTCATGCACGATGCCGAACGGGCCTCGCGCTGGCTCTCGCGCCTCAAGCGAATAGGCGTGCGATTGGCGATCGACGACTTCGGCACCGGCTATTCCTCGCTCGCCTACCTGAGCCGCTTCCCGATCGATACCGTCAAGATCGACCGCAGCTTCGTCCGCTATATACCGGAAAGCCGCAGCGATACACAGATTACCTCCGCGGTGATCGGACTCGGCCACCGGCTCGGCCTGGAAGTGGTCGCCGAAGGCGTGGAAAACGAGGCGCAGCTCGAGTTTCTACGCAGCGAGGGCTGCGACGAAGTCCAGGGCTACTACTTCAGCCATCCACTGCCGCCGGCGAAGATCACTGCGTTCCTGGCCAGCCGCATGGAGAATGGTCCCGGTTTCGAGCGGGGACCACAACCGATGCGCGCCTGATTGGGTCCGGCGCGTCTTTACGTAGTCCAACAATAAGGAGTGAATCATGCGGGACCGTACCGTTGAAATCATGTGGCAGGCCATCGACGCGCTTGACTTTTCCAGGATCAAGGCCAAGCTGTCGCACCAGAAACAGGTGCAGTGGACCCCGGAATCGCTGGAGTCGGCGGAAGCTGGCTACCGTCAATTCCTCAAGATGGCGGCGAAGTATCCCGGCGTGCCTGCCGTTCCCAGCGAGCAAGTGGATGCGTTCTGGCACGCCCACATTCTGGATACGAGGCGTTATGCGAGCGACTGCGTGAACATCTTTGGGCATGTGCTGCACCACGATCCGTACGTTGGTATCGATGGCCCGGAAGATGAAGCGCGCCTGTTTGAAATGGCCGCGCAGAGCGACGTGCTGAGTATGCGCGAGTTCGGCAGCCCGTTGACTTCAGCTTCGTATTTCGCTCAGGCGGCAGCGGACGAGCCCGCTTACTGTGCTCGCGAGGCGACTGCGGCGGAACCGGCCTACTGTGCTCGAATGGCCAAGGGACCTTCGTATTGCGCGCGCATGGGCAAGGCCCTCGAACCTGCATACTGTGCTCGCGAAGCGACAGCCAATGAAGTCGTCAAGCGGGATCACGCAGCTGGCGGCCGGGCGGCCTATTGCGCCCTGACGTTGTCCCAGCCCGCGTCCTGCTAACGGCCGGCTCAAACAGAAGACCGTCAGGTTGCGAGGTCGACCATGGGTGCTTGCGGTCATGGCGCGGTGTAAGCACCGAGATGTTCATAGTCTGAAGCTGCCGTACGGCTTCCGATCGTGCCTGCACGGCTGGTGTTGCCTGCAGGCGACGGCACGCGCATTGGTCACCTCCAGATTGGCGCGGCACGATGGCTTCGGCAGCTTCCGGATGGGCCAAGTCCAGAACGAGCTCGCAACGCGCCCCGCTGCTTCAGGCTTTACTCGTCCGCTTCCATCGCGCTTGCCACATGACTGTGCGTGCGCAGCCTTTACAGTGTTTGGTAATCTTCTGCGCGCAGGCAACACGACGGAATGCCTGTCTCTAGGCATGACACCGCAACCATGCGCATGGTGCCGCCCAGCGACGGACTCCGCCGCACAGCGGCCCTTGATCCGGCCAACCCTCTGGCGCTGTCTTTAGACTTCGTGCAAAGCAAAACCAAAGCCGTGCCTCAACGCTTGCCCACCGCCCGCTCTATCTCTCCCGTGAAAGAACCTATGGAACGAAGGATTATTCGTGTTGTGCCGGCCGTGCGCGGGTGGGCTGTACTGGTACCAGGGAACAATGAAGCGCAATGTCAGTGTTCAACGATGGAGGATGCCATCGCGGCTGGCTGGGCGCTTGCAAAGTGTGAGAATGCCGAACTGCATATCACTCGGCATGATGGCATTGTGCGCCCGGGGGCGGATCCCGGGGTACGACAGAATAGAAGAAAGAATGGGTGAATTGCGTATTAACCTTGACAGAGGTGGATCCACAACAGAAACGTTGGACGTATGACGAGATCACAGCCTGTGCCGAGACGGCAATCAGATGTCGTTCGTGACGACGGGAAGCATGCAGGTGGATGGCAGAGCAACGCTGTCGCCTACGGTATCTATCTCGCTTGGTCGGAAATCGTTGGTGGTGACAGGACACCTGTAGGCGACGAACGCTTACATACGCTCGTTCGCGCACATTGAGGGACGTGGATAGATCTGTGGCGTATTCACAATTTTGCAAACAAGCGCCAAACCGCAACGGAGCAAAATTTAGGATACGCTGTTGAGCCGACAAGTTTAGGCCTTGTCTGGAGCATTGAGCCCTGCTTCACAGCTGCAGCGATCACGCATCGGCCTGATCGCTGCTCTGCCAAGATGGGTTCTCAGCGTAGAGAGCTTACAGCGGTTTGATAGTTGCTGCCTGCTTTCCCTTGGGGCCCTGCTTGACTTCAAAACTGACCTTCTGGCCCTCTTGAAGCGATTTGAAGCCACTTCCCTGAACCTCGGAGAAGTGAGCGAAAAGATCATCGCCGCCGTCGTCCGGCGTGATGAACCCAAAACCCTTCGCATCGTTAAACCATTTTACGGTACCTGTTGCCATATTCTGAATGTTCCAAGGACTAGACGTAGAGAACGTAGCCGGCTTGCGCCGGGCGTGCGGTTATCTTGTATCACAGTCGAGCCATTGCGGATAATCAGGTTTTCTCGAGTGGTTTAGGTAAAGTTGTGCCGCAACGTTGCGCCAACGGAGCAGGCACTTGCCTCCACAATGCTACCGAAGCCACCTTCACTATCCGGCTGGACGCCAGACTTCAAATTGAAGACGTTGAAATCCGCCGGTGGGCCGCAGAGGCCTTCTTTTTCCGGTTAACACCGCAGCGATTGATGGCAACAATGGCGTCGTCCATAGCCGAGCTCACCAGCTCTGGCGTGTCGGCTGTCTCGTAGCATCGGCCCTTCTGCCAGCAGCATGCAGTGTCCACGGAGATGTACTGACCGTGAGTCCCCCGCCACAGGCGGGACTGACCCTGGCAGGTGAGACCCTCAGGCCAAGGGTACTTTCCCTGTCGCCGCTGAAGGCACTACCAGTCTCAACGTAGACGTTCCGTCCTACCAGCACCGGGCAGCATGAGCGCACATTATGTGGGAACTGCCTTGTGGACGTTCAGGCAACTGAGATGCGCTCGCGTATGAGCTCGCCCTTTAGCGAGCAGAAGAAACGCACCACCACCGCGTTGTCCCACTACCGCGACCTTGCGCAAGCCCAGGCGGACATCATCGACTACGTGCTGTTCTTCTACAACCAGCAAAGATCGCATTCGGAAACGATGAACATCCCGCCGGTTGAATATTGAGGCTTCAAAAATTGGGGCGGTCTAAAAAAGTGTGCAAGATAACTTGACCACTACACCTGTCACACTTGTCCGGCACAGCAGAGTTCTATAGTTGATTTAACTCCGATCTTAGAATGCTTCATTTGTCTTTGACGTCGCACCCGCATAAGATGTCGGTGTGTGGCCTTTTCCCTGCAAAACGCTCCCCGTTTCGCAGATTATTATGGGCGCGGCGACGGTCGCGCTTCTTTTTGTTATGAGGACGGTTGGTTGAAAGACCCTATTGGCGAATTTCCGGGTGAATCCATTCCGGACAGGTGACCGACTCCCCGAACCCGTCATGATGATTTTTCGCCGGAAAGTCATGATGATGCGTGGCGCCCGAGCCGACTGGCCGAACAAGATCGGGCAGCTCCCCATCCAGCGGATTGCGTCGCTGCGAAGCGCAAGGTCACCCTCGACGGGACGATTGTGTTGGAACGCTGGATCGTTCATGCGAAATTCCCCGGAGGCGGCCAGCAGGATGGCCGATTGGAGTGTAGCTTTGACGATGGCCGATGCTGAAACGACCGTCATCTGTGGCATCGCCTGCAAAACGATATTGCCGAATGTACAGACCTCAGTAGGTGCATTCGCAATGATGGCATGGATGATTTCCGTCAAGCCCACAACCTGCGAAGGGAAACCCCTTCTCGCATTCATTGCAGTTGGAATCCTCACGCTTCTGTCTTGTGCCGCCATGCTGCGCCTATATGGTGCGCTATGATGCATCAGCGGCGCCGATTTCGCACGATGAGGGCTGGTCCACATTGGGAAAGGGCAGCGTGGCCTGATTGCTGTCGAGAGTCCCCGATGATAGCGGTAACCGTATCGGCAGTTGCGTCGCGACACCAGCGCCGATCAGAAGTGCGCACAACACGCGATGACGGCGGCCTGCCGGACGGCGCGCGGACGCGGTGGCTTCAGTCCGCAGACCTGTCGCGCTCAACGCTCCGTCGTTCCATCGCTATCAGAATGCCCGTTAGCACAACCCGGTGAAACAACGTAGCGTCCTTTCGCGAACTTGGCATATAAGCCACTTAGAGCCCTTCTGCAATGGCAAAAATCCTACGTTGTGCGATCTGTCGGATTGCAGAAATGTACCTTCAGGCTGGTACAGGCGAGAATCTTTTTTATCGGCATCGCCGTACGGCCCCGTGCAGGCCGGCAGTTGCCGACTGAGCCTCAGCCACGCATTTGGACCCCGACATGAAGATTGAGCAGCCCAAACCGTATATCAGCAGCCTTGTCGCGATTTATGTGGTTTGCGGCCTGGCATACATGGTCTGGCGGATCGGCACCATCAATCATGCTGCGCCGTGGCTCTCGATCCCTCTCTACGCCGCCGAAATCTATGGCTACTTGAGCGGGCTGCTGTTCGTGCTGATGACCTTCCGGCTGAGCGTGCGCGAGCCGGTGCCCCCCCAAGAAGGGCTCAAAGTCGACGTCTTCGTTCCCACCTACAACGAATCGGTCGACCTGCTGCGCCGAACGCTGCTCGCAGCAAAATGGATGGACTACCCGCACGAGACCTGGCTCCTCGACGACGGGCGTCGCGAGAGCATGCGCAAACTTGCTGCAGAACTGGGGTGCCGCTACCTGTCTCGCGAAGACAACCTACACGCCAAGGCAGGCAACATGAACAACGCGCTGAAGTTCACTGATGGCGATTTCATCGCGATATTCGATGCCGACCACGCGCCGCGCAAGGATTTCTTGCTTAAGACGCTTGGCTTCTTCCATGACGAAAAGGTTGCCTTCGTACAGACGCCCCAAGACTTCTTCAACATCGACTCCTTCGGCCACCGGCTGGGCAAGAAGCGGGTGTGGGACGAGCAGGCCCTGTTTTTCAAGATCATCCAGCGCGGCAAGGATGTCCTGAACGCAGCCTTCTTCTGCGGAAGCTGTGCAGTAGTCCGGCGCGCAGCACTGGACGAGATCGGGGGCTTTGCCACGGAAACCGTGACGGAGGACGTGCATACCGCAATCAAACTCCACAAGCGTGGGTTCCGGTCCGTTTACTACGGCGAATCTCTGGCATTCGGCCTTGCGCCGCACAGCATTGATACTTACCTGAAGCAGCGCATGCGCTGGGGCATGGGATCTATGCAGGTGTTCCGGCGGGAGAACATCCTGTTCGGGCACGGGCTCACGCTTGGCCAGCGGCTGAACTATCTCGCCTCGGCGCTGTTCTTCTTCGAAGGCTGGCAAAAGCTGATCTTCTTTCTTACGCCGCCGGCCGTATTCCTGTTCGGCGAAGTGCCCATCGTCGCTCCCCTTACCACATTCCTGCTGCTGTTCTGCCCGTACTACCTGCTCTCGATTCTGGTGCACCTGGAGCTGGGACGTGGCTACAACTCGCTGTTCCTCAGCGAACAGTACGCCATGGCGCGATTCTTTGCCTTCATGTCTACCAGCATGGGGTTGTTTCGGCGCGATATCCCGTTTGCGGTTACCGACAAGCAGTTGTCCGATACCGGCAAGGTGTGGTTGTGGCTGTCGCCGCTGCTGATGCTCGCCGGCATCGAGGCCATCAGCATGCCAATGGGGGTGCACCGTATCTATATGGGCAGCATTCCGATTGGCGCCGGCATTGTCACGATGATCTGGACGCTGGTCACGCTGGCGACGGCTGTTTCGGTAGCCGTATTCGCCCACCGTCATGCCGCCAACCGTCGCGGCGAGTACAGGTTTCCGCTGCGCTTGCCGGTCACTCTCGAAGTGAACGGCGAGACTTACCTCGGGCTCACCTCGGACTTGTCTCCTAATGGCGCCCTTTACATTGGACAACGTGTCCCAGGCCTAGCGCGCGGCAGTACCGTGGATGTGCTCATCCACCTGCCCAACCTGATCGTGCAGGACGTAGCGGTGGCCACTTTCGTCGGCAATCGTACCAGCGACTTGGGCGGTGCTGCTTCAGTCGGGCTGCGCTTCCGGTGGGATGCGCGCGGCAATACAGGCGCGCTGGAGACCTTCCTGTATGGCAGTCGGTTGCAGCTTGACATGGGGAACCTGACGGAAACCGAGACGCCTCCGCTGACACGGCTGGCCGAACTGCTGGGCAGGCAAGGCAGCGGACCTTTGTTCGCGCAAAGCTGGGCGGCCGCGCTGTTAATGCAGCCGTTGCGCTCTGGCAAGCTGCCGGTTGCCATCGCCACCATCGAGGGCGCCGCGCCGCTGCTGTTCAGCAGCATTGAGCTGGACCTGAGGGCCAGTACCACGCTGCGCCAGGGCGCCGCGGGGAAGGTGACCGAACACACCGTGAACCTTACGCCGACCGGCCGGCTCAGCACACCCACCGGCGATTTTCACTTGTACAACATCGCGCCGCGCGCAAGCGTGGTCTGAAAAAGGAATCTTCATGACGCGGTGCACGCGCAAACTGGATCGGGCCTTCGCCCGCGCACCTCTGGCTCCCTTGGCGCTCCGGCTTGCCACCCTTCTGGCCGGCGCGGCGGCCATGACACCACTCATTGCCCAGAGCGGTACCCTGTTCGGCGGCGCTACTCTGGCTGGCGGCGGCGAGCGCAGTGAGTATGTCGGCGTGTCGGCAGGCTGGCTGCCCGTTCCATACCTGACGCAAAAGCTGGTGGTGAGCGATTACCACTACAGCTACGGCTCCAACGGCACCGAGGTCTCGGTGAATGGCCAGGCCGCCGAGGCGGCGCTGGGTCTGCAGAAAGGCTGGGAAACCGGCTGGGTGGAAGCCACCGCCGGAGCACGCTACCGCTACAACCGCGTGTCGCCGGAAGGCGCCGACAATCGCAACGACGGCGGCGAATGGGGTCTGGCACTGACCGTGTTGGGACAACAGGAGTATGCGAATCGGTGGCTTGTCAACGGCATAGCCTCATACACCTTCGGCCCCCAGGCATACTGGGCGCGCGGGCGCGTGATGTACAAAGTGTTCGGCAAGGCATGGGCTGGCGTGGAACTGATCAAGCATGGCGACCCGTTCTACCACTCCACACAAGGGGGCGTGGTATTGACGGGGATCCCGCTCACGCAAACTCTGAATCTCGGTTTTTTCACGGGCGTAAAGAAGACCTCCGGTGTGTCGCGCGCATTTTACGGCGGTCTGGAGATCAGCAAGTCATTCTGACGCCTGCAAGGGCTCCCCTGGCACGCCTTCGTCCCCTGTTCGGGTCGTTTCAGGATCCAGGCGAGATCATGGCGGGGCCATGGTGTGCCATGGTGATGGTTTGGGCGTGGGGCTGACCGGGAACGCGGCCAACGACCCGCGTAGCCGATATCCCCGTTAGCTGGCGACGAACAGCCCTTCAAGTTCGTGCATCCTTTGGTTGACCCGCATTCGCTGTAGCATGGCCCTTTCGAGCCTTAGCGCCCTGCAGTTCGCCGGGTCCCAGCCTGTTCGAGCAAGATCCAATGAAGGCCAGGATCCCTGCAGTCCGATGTGGCGGCTCGCTTGCGTGCTCTTCGCAATGACGGACCTAACGCGTCGTCGCAACCTAATCTTGCATGAAGCAGCGATTTGCAGTCGCCCCCGCACCACAGACAAAGCCTTGTGAAGGCGACAGCACGGCGAGACCGGGGCGGCGCGGTCAGCCAAGCATGGCGGGGCATTTTCTCTTGGTAAGCTTGGCCATTCGAGCATTGGGTCGCTTGCGCCGCGAGCGCATCAAGAGACGAAGTTCGCCCGATGGGGGCGGACTGCACGGGGCCGGTTCTGGTCGGTTCTTGATCACACGCCACCATGCAACGGATTCTCTTTTGTCGGACAGCGCCTGATACCGACACCTTGTCGCCTGGCACAGATTGGCTCCATAAGTTCAGGAGACAATCATGGCAGGCGATGACATTCACGTCGTACCGGTCGGCGACCGCTGGACAGTCGAAACGCAAGGCGTTGGACGAGAAACGTTTGAGACACAGGATGAGGCAATCTTCTGCGGCGCGGAACGAGCCCGGCAACAACAGGGGGAATTGCTGATCCACGGTCGCGATGGTCAGATTCGCGAGCACAATTGGTTCGACAACGCTCCGCGCGATACCGAGGGATAGCCGGCCAAAAAAGGGAAGTGCGGCGGGCGCTCGCTCGCCTGCGAGAGCAGTTTCTCGGCAGACGCATCCTGGTAGTGCGAGATAGCTTCGCTGCAATCTTTGAAAGCTATGAGGCAGGAGAGCAAGGAGGCGAGATAACCCAGCACTCTTGGTAGCTCGCAGAAATTGAGGCTTCATTGGGAGCCAATGGTCTGCTCCCTCATCGTCGAGGAAACTTTGTCTTAACGGCAGCCATACCGGAGGGCGTTACCCGATCGGGACGAAATCCCAATGCCTCCCAATCCCCTTCTCTTGACTGAGCAGTGATCTTCGAGAGCCACCGCTTTCGTCATCCACGAAAGTAGGACAGGGACTTACTGTGCAATCCCCGCCCGCCTCCCAAAAAATCAGCCACGACGAGCTCTGCAGAGAGGCTTGATCACATGGCGATTAGTCGCGTTCGAGTGTTCCTTACAACCGACGGCAAGTGGGCTGTTCAGTCAGACGGCCAGGATAGCGCCCCTTTCACATATCTTTCCCAAGGCGAAGCCATCGCTGCAGGGGTTCCCATGGCGATGGAGCACGATGCAGTTCTGACGATTCATGGGCTTAACGTTCCAGACTTCAGAGACTGTGACGCCAGAATGGCAGCGTGACAAGCGATTGACTGCGCAACCAACTCCTTGTGCCGACGAATTTATCCCTTCCTAAGCTAGTCATGAAACATGTACACGTCATACACGCTGGTAACCGCTGGGCTGTTGTCGCTGGCGGCGGGCATGGCCGAGAAATTTTCCATACTCAAGATGAGGCCAGCGTATCTGGTATCGAGAAAGCTCAGAGACGACAAGTAAAGCTATTCGTCCACGGCCGAGACGGCCAGATCCGGGAGAGCAATTCTTACGGCCAAGACCGGGGCGGCATCAAAAGGGGCGCCAGTACCTCAATGATGGATCGAAGCAAGGGCGACGGACGATGCTAAAGACGGCCGTCGCGAGGGTAGAAGATGCTTCCGCGTCTCAACACCGCACATCCTGGAAATCGCCGTTGTGAACCCGGGCTTGGCCCTGATGCTGCAAGCCAGCAACTCGTTCTCTTCCTCGCCATAGGCCCTCACCAGCGTGGCTACTGTGCTGACGTCCCGGAATTCCCCGCCCAAGTGCACCGCAGCATCAACATGGGCTCACCATTCACGAGTGCGGCCTGCCGGTCGCACAAAGAGAAGAGACTGGCGCGGGGAACGTCGGCCCGAACCTAGCCAACAAGCTGTTCGCGCGTCAATGTCGCCTAGGATCAAGAAAACTAACATCTGATATGCCGAGCAGCAGCAGAGCCTGCTGCATTCGTACGATCTGGAGCTCGGTGAGACAGTCAGGCAGATATTCGAGTTTTTCGAAAAGGTGCGCCCCGCGAGGGTAGTGTTGGACAGCCTCTCGGAAATACGCCTCCTGACCCAAAATTCCTTGCGTTACCGGCGCCAGATTCTTGCCTTCAAGCATTACTTTGCCCGGCAAGGGACAACCGTCGTTTTGCTGGACGACTTGACGGCGGAACAGATGGACAAGACCGTCCATAGCGTCGTTCACGGCGTGATAATGCTTGAGGAACTGTCCCCGGAATATGGCGCCGAGCGCCGCCGCATAAGAATCTCGAAATATCGAGGCCAGGCATTCCGTGGGGGCTATCACGATTTCACCAGTCGAGCCGGGGGCGTTACGGTTTTTCCGCGTCTTGTCGCCGCCGAGCATCACACGAACTTTGCGCGAACCCGGATGGAGTCCGATATACCGGAGCTTGATGCCTTGCTCGGCGGAGGGATCGAGCAAGGCTCCAGCGCTCTCATTCTCGGGCCTGCGGGCACCGGCAAGAGCACATTCGTTCTCCAGTTCCTCGCAGCGGCCGTTCGTCGGGGTGAGCGCGCGGCGATGTTCGTGTTCGATGAAGAGCTCGGGCTGCTTTTCGAGCGAAGCCGGGCCATGGGTTCCGATCTGGAAAGCATGCGCGCAAGCGGAAATCTGCATATCGAGCAAGTCGACGCAGCAGAGCTTTCCCCTGGCGAATTTGCTCACCGGGTCCGGGAGCGGGTAGATTTGGCGCACGCCAAAACGGTTGCCATTGACAGTTTGAACGGCTACCAGTCGGCCATGCCAGAAGAACGGGCACTCATTTTGCACGTACATGAGCTTCTGCAGTATCTGAACCGTCAGGGTGCCACGACGTATCTCACGGTTGCGCAATATGGCTTGGTGGGAGACATGAAGGCTCCCGTAGACATCACCTATCTTGCAGACACTGTGATCCTCCTGCGCTATTTCGAGGCAACGGGAACGGTGAGGCGCGCTGTGTCCGTGATCAAGAAGCGCACCGGATTCCACGAGGACACGATTCGTGAGTTTGGGATTGGGCCGGGCGGTCTGACCGACGCGACAGGCGTCGCTTATCTTGGCTATGCGACAGACCATCTGCGGATAGCGACAAGATTGAGCGGGCGAGTGCAGCACGGCGAGTTCTCCGGCTCGCCGTCTCGACTGTGCTACCAGCATTCCTGCCCTTGCTCAGATAACGCGCACGAACTCTCCTTGGGCGAAGAACCACGCCGACATCGTCCGTGCCAGTTCGAGTACGACCTCCGCGTCGGTCCGGCCGGAGGACGCGCGCACATGGAACGAATGATCTGCGTCGTCCACCACATGCAGCGTGGCGCGTGGCCCGAGCGTCTCGACGACCGACCTCAGCAGGTGAAGCTCGGCCAGCTTGTCGCGCGTGCCCTGCAGGAAGAGAATCGGCACCATGACGTCCGCTAGGTGCTGTGCCCGCTCCACGCCGGGCGCACCCGCCGGGTGCAGCGGGAACGCGACGAAAGCAAGGCCACGCACGCCGTCGAGCGGTGAGATGGCTTGGGCCTGGGACGTCATGCGGCCGCCGAACGACCTGCCGCCCGCGAAGAGCGGCAGGGCTGGCAGCCGCCGGCGGGCCTCTGCAACGGCTGCCTGCACGGCAGCATGTGCCACGGCCGGCGAGTCCACCCGCTTGGAGCCCCGCTCCATGTACGGAAACTGGTAACGCAATGTGGCGACATTGGCCGCCGCAAGCGCGTCGGCCAATGACGACATGCCGGCGTGCTGCATGCCCGCTCCGGCACCGTGCGCGAAGACATACAGGGCTCGCGCGTCCTCCGGCACTCGGAGGAGCGCAGAAACCCTAGTGCTGTCGGGCAGTGCCAGGGAAAGCGATTCTGAGTCGTCCATCGTATTCAGGTCGTGTCGTTGTGGCCTTTGCGCCGACTCTGCATCAAGGAGGCATCGGGGAGCGTTTGTGGCGGCCTCCGGCCAGGCATTGGGCAGGTGGAGTTTGCCGGCCCATCTATGGAGCGCGCGCCCGTCGTGAACGGAGCCGCAGTCGGGATGTGTCGGTTGACGACCGCAAGCCCGACCTGTGGGCCGCAACGTAATCCGCGCTTTGAGACATCTGCGTAATAGCACGCCTGCATCATTGTCAGCGAGCTGTTACGACGCTGCAATCAGCGTCAAAGGAAGTTCTCGAAGGGCAGTTCATTTATCTGTCTCTCTGGAAGAGCATGTCCCGCTGCAAAAGATTCTGGGTTCGGCCAAAAGGAGCCAGTCGGGAGCGGCCGCCGCTCCGGCGAACGGTCGCGGGGGTGCACCCGGCTTGGCGCGCGGTACCAAACGTCACGGTCTTGCAAGTCGTACGCCGCACTTCTGCAATGGGGCGGCGCTGTACTTCGCAGCGATGCGTCCAGCGCACCCCACCCCGCACCGCGAGAACCCACCCCATGACCGAAGCCACCGCCCTGACGCCCGACGAACTCCAGGAGCTTGACGATCTGCTGGACGACCTGCGCCAGCGCACTGAGGAAATCCCGCAATGGGAGTTCTGCGACGGCTTTCTCACGGCCCTGGTCTGCACGCGCCGCCGCATCCCGGCTGCCGACTACCTGCCCATGCTACTGGGCGACGGCGCGGCGCTCGACGTGGCCGAGGGCAGCCCGCTGCCGTTGCTGCCCGCGTTCCATGAAGCGGCCCAGCAGACCCGCTTCATGGAGCTCTGGCAGCGTCGATGGAACGAGGTGGAGCATCAGCTCGACCAGCCCGTGGAGACGCTGGAGGACGAACGCACCTTCCATCCCGAAGCCATGGACATGCGCGGCGCCATCTTGAGCCTGCCCCAGGAAGAGCGCGCCGAGATGGACGGGCGGGAAATCCCGTCGTTTGGCCAGGTGTGGGCGCTGGGCTTCATGTTCGCGGTGGAGAACGGGCCCGAGGAATGGGCCGCCCCCTGCGACAAGGAGGCCGCCCAGTGGCTGGACGACGCGCTCGACGCCATTGTCGCCCTGACCGAGGACGACACCGGCCAGCCCGAGGTCTGCATGTACAGCGAGGATGGCCCGCCCAGCACCAGCCAGACGCGCGTGGAAACCTTCGGCGAGGCGATCTGGGCTGTCTACGACCTGCGCCAGATCTGGAAGAACCTGGGCCCGCGCGTGGAGGCCGTGGTGAGGGCCGACCAGCCCGGTCGCAACGACCGGTGCCCTTGCGGCAGCGGCAAGAAGTTCAAGAAGTGCCACGGGAGATAAGGGCAAAGCGCTTTCTCGCAGTTTATAGCTGCATGTACCTTGTCTTTCGACTGGCGGCCGCCCGAATTGCTCTGGCGAGTCGGGTTCTGGTGGTCGCCGCCCAAAGTCGAGCGACCAGTGGCCTCGGCGACTTGCTCGAGGGGGCCGTGTCCGGCCATCTACAGCCGTTGGCCCACTCCATCATCCGGCCGTTCGAACGTCGGCTCGCATTTGGAAACTGCCGGAGGAACCGCGCGAAGTCAAATGGCCGTGACGGGTCGGTCAGGACAGTCGCCCGGCATTCAGCGCCAAAGTCGGGGGCTTGGCGGCCTCGCGTTCTTTTGCCTCTTCAACCGCCTACAGCATGGCGTCGCTCTGACGGCGGAAGGTAACGACCTTTACCAGCATGTGAGCCGTCAACCCTGGGCCGCACCCGGTCACTCCCTTCTCCCCTGACCATTGACGAAGCAACGCCTCGACGATGCGCTATTGGCAAGCCAGGCGGCTGTCGCCAAACATCGCGTTTCGAACGACCTGCGTGGCCTGTTCGCACATGGTTTCGGCTTCACCGTGTTGTCGGACATGGTTTGCGCCCATGGTTAATGGAAGGCAAGGAGACCGAGACCGGACCGCTCGGCTTGCCTGCTCCCGATATGGAAGTCGGGGTGATTTGACGTAAGGATGCTGAGCTTTCTTCTTCCGCAACGGTTGTCCGGGACTTTCTGCTCTACGCCTGCAGCCGGTGAAACCAGCCCCGAACCAACACGCGCCTAAAGAATCCGCCTCATGAGGGGATGCAACCGCCACCCTCGGTGATGTCGACATTCAACGCATCCCCGGCGATGAGAATGCCATCGGCGTCTATATAGACATAGGCGCCTGCGGAAAACGGGATGTCAGCGATGACGAGATCCCCACCCCGCCTTCCATCGCCTTCCAGCGCGCCGCGCACCGGTACTGGACCGAGGGCCACCACGCCGAAGTCCAATTGCGTCAACGTCTCGCAGTCGCGGATGGCGCCATTGATCATGACACCGGCCCATCCGTTGCTCATGCCCAGGCGCGCCATCTTGTCACCCAGCACGGCGACTCGGCGGGAACCGCCTGCGTCCGCGACAAGCACTCTGCCGAGGCCAGGCTCGGCCAGGCACGCCCGGATGGCTCCCGCATTCTCGAAGCACTGGACCGTCGCAATCCTTCCGTGGAAGGCCCGCCGCCCGCCATAGCTCTGGAACGGCGAGGCAAAGCCGTGGACAAGATCCGGATGGCTATCCGCCAAATCACTGGTCGAGGGAAAGCTGGAGGAATGCATGGAGTCCGGGCGTGGGCCCGCCGTAATCACTGCCAATCAGTTGAGGGTGGCGCCGGCCTGCTTCACGATCTTGGCGTGCTTGTCCAATTCTGCCTTGAAGAAAGTCGTCGCACCGTCGGCATACGCCGTGGAAACGATCACACCCTGCTGAGCAAGCTGTTCCTGTACTTCCTTGTCTTGCAGCGTCGCCTTGATCTTGGTCTGCAATTGGGTCACGTTATGGGGCTGCATGCCGGCGGGGCCAACAATCGCCAGCCATGCATCAAAGTTGTACTGCGGCAGTCCGGATTCCGCGAGCGTCGGCACGTCGGGCAAACCAGGGACGCGCTGCGCCGTCGATACTGCGATGGCTTTAAGCTTGCCGGCCTTGACCAGGGGCAGCACGGTCTGCAGCGTCAGGAATCCAAGCTGGATCTGACCACCCACCAGGTCGGTTGTATAATTGCCCGCCCCCTTGTACGGGACGTGGCTGACATTGACCTTCGCCTCGCTCGCGAAGAGTTGTCCGGCGAGGTGCAAGACCGTGCCATTGCCTGACGAACCGTAGTTGTATTCGCCCGGCTTTGCCTTCAGCAAGGCGATGAGTTCCTTCGTGTTGTTCGCGCGCACGGATGGATTCACCACCAGCACCAGCGGCAACGTGCCGATGACCGTGATAGGCGTGATGTCTTTGAGCGCGTCATACGGCATGTTCTTATAGATGAACGGATTGATCACGTGATTCGAGGAGATCAAGCCGAGCGTCGAACCGTCCTTCGGTGCGCGCACAATTTGCTGCGTCCCTGGCACACCGCCAGCACCTGGTAAGTTCTCAACGACAACGGAGTGGCCCAAATTCTTGGACAGGCACTGACTCATGGCGCGCGCCACGGCATCGGCTTGTGAACCCGCCTGAGTGGGCACGATCAAGCGAATGGGCGTTTGTGCTAGCGCGGGGGATAGGGTTCCTGTCACAAGCGCACACGATGTCAGTACAACAACTGCATGGCGCACTTGCTTCAGAAGTGAGGTGGGCATTGATGTCTCCGTCTATTGTGTGTCACCGCTTGTCCAGGCGATGACCGATGGGACGGAGTTTAGTGCGAACATTTCCAGCAGCAGAGTGCTAATCCGCTAGACCCGCTATCGCGCGCCAGCATATCCGACCTACCCTTGCTGCTTAAGGGCCTCCACCAACGCCGACACGGCGCGCAACCGCGGATTCTTGTAGGGCGTGTAAATCAACAAGTGCCGATTACTCCATGCTTCTTTGAGCGGTATTCTGACGAACCGGTCGGAGCCTGCATAGGCCGCACTGGCGCTCGTTGGTAGGACAGCGATCCCCAATCCCGCCTCCACCATGCGACAGCCGGCCTCAAAACTGGATACCGCCACGCTTTGGTTTAACGGCACCCGCAGATTGGTCGCCTGTTCACGGAGTTCCTGCGCCAAAGCGCCCCCTGGCTGCACGACCACCAACGGGTGGTCGAGAATTTCGGCATATCGAAGCCGCTTACGGCTTGCCAGTGGGTGATTAACAGGGACGACCACGTTCAGCGGATCTACGGCGAATGGCCAAGATTCCAGACCAGGCTGCGCATTTGTCGCCACGCCAATGCCGACATCCACCACATCGTCCAGACAGGCGCGAATCGACTCGGCCGTCGACCGTTCGAGCAACGCAATGTCGACGAGCGGATGGGCTTGCTTGAACACGTGCAAACGCTCCGGAAGGAAACCGATAATCGCCGACGGACTTGCAGACAGCCTGACGACGCCCGCGACCCTATCGCCGAGATCCTGCACCTCACGCGTAAAGGCAACAATGTCCGCGTTAAGCTTCCTGCCCAACTCCAAGGCGCGCTCGCCTGCACTCGTCAATACCACGCCAGTGGTGGAGCGGATAAACAGCCCCACGCCGAGGTTGCGTTCGAGCTCGGCAATACGGCGGCTCAGGGCCGACTGGGCGATATGCTCGCGTTCCGCCGCCCGCTTGATGGAGCCTTCCCGCGCGACGGAAAGGAAGAGTTGAATACTGACCGGGTCGATACGGTGCATGGTTTTGTGGGCGCAAGTGCAACGGCGGACAGTCCGCAGAGAGTTGGCGACCCTCACCCTAGGGTTTACCTGATATACGCTGCCGCGATACCGGGAATGCTACATCAGCGCTTCATCCTGAGGAACAGACGGACGTACAGTCCAAGGAAATCCCACAGGAGATTCCCATGAGCGTCCTCGAGCCGAATGGCCGCGTCTTGTATCTGGCCGACTCGACGGCGGCAATGGAAAAGCAATTGCAGGGACAGCGACTCACGCTCGCCGACTGCGAGCCACTTCGCGACGATGTTTCCACCGACGAGATTACGCCGGTTCCCATCCTCACTCATTACGACGACGCCCTGGGACAGTATCCGTACACGGGCTACAAGGTCGGCGCGACGCTGCCCGTTGCACGGAATGCCGTCCGGGAGGGTAAGTTCTACGTCACCGTTGCGGGCAATCGCTACGGCAAGGGGTCATCCCGTGAACACAGCCCGGCGGCGGAGAAACTCGCCGGTATCCGGCTGGTCATCGCAAAAAGCTTTGAACGGATTTACCGGCAGAACGCCGACAACATTGGGCTGTATACGTCCACAGACTACAGCTTGGTGCCCCGGCTGGTAGCAGGGGAAGCCATTCCGCTCGATGAGCTCGTACGGGGTCGAGACGCGCTGGCCGCATCCATCCTCAAGCATGGCGGTCTGCTCAAGTTTGGCCAGGAGTACCTGACCCAGGTCGCACCGGCGGCGAAAGTGCACGCAGAGCGCCCTCAAACGCTGTTTGAGAAAATTGTCCGACGTAACTTGCTGGCGACGCCCGTCACCCCTGCCGACCCAAAGCCTGGCGACGGCGTCTTTGTGCAAGCCCATTGGCGATTCATTCATGAGTACTACACCGGTATGTGCGCGCACATGCTGCACGCCGCATTCGGCAAGCCATTGTCGTTGAGGCAGGCTGACCATATCGTTGTCTTCGAGGACCACACCTCGTACGTGACCCAAAGCCCCGCGCACGTTCGCAACGGTCTCGTGGAAAACGTCGTGCAGATGCGCTTTGCTCAACGGGACTTTGTGAAGACTTACGGGCTCACGTTCCACCGTACCCTGACAGACGAAGAGCTGTCGAAGGATGATGGCAGCAACGTGGCGGGTATCTCCCACGCCATGATGGCCGAGCGATATGCGTTGCCTGGCCAGGTTGTGGTTGGCACGGACTCTCATACCCCTCACAGCGGGGCCCTGGGTTGCGTCGCCTTTGGCGTGGGCACGACTGATATGGCCAATGCATTCGTGACAGGGGCGGTGCGCATGACGCTGCCGGAGTCCATCCGCGTCGAACTGCTCGGCAAGTTGCCGGCAGGCGTGACCGCCAAGGATGTCGTTCTTCAGTTGCTGGCGCAGCCGGCCATCAAGGCCGGCGCCGGAGTCGGCAAGGTCTTCGAATTCACCGGTCCGGTAGTTTTCGCCATGAGCGTGGACGAACGCGCCACGCTAACCAACATGTGCGCTGAACTCGGCGGGTTCACTGGCATCGTGGCACCGGATGACGAGACAGTCCGCTTTCTTCTGGAGCGGCGAGGCATCGCGTTCCAGGTCGAACCCTGGATGCGCAGTGACGACGGTGCCCACTACGCCGAGACTCTCCAAGTGGATTGCAGCGTACTGTCGCCAATGGTTGCCCGCCCCGGCGACCCCGGCAATGGCCTGCCGCTTGCCACACTCGATGAGACGGTGAAGGTAGACATAGCCTACGGTGGCTCTTGCACTGCTGGTAAGCGCGAGGACTTCGACCAGTATCACGCGGTATTCCAATGGGCCGCCGAGCATGGCCTGAAAGTCCCTGAGCACGTGACCCTCTATCTTCAGTTCGGCACGACCGACGTCCGGGACTACTGCCAGAAGAAGGGCTACCTGAAAGCCTTTGAAGCGGTCGGCGCGCGCATCTTGCAACCGTCATGCGGCGCCTGCGCCAACTGCGGCCCCGGATCCTCCACGGGCGCCGAGCAGGTCACCGTTAGCTCCATTAACCGGAACTTCCCTGGACGCTCAGGCCCTGGGCAAGTCTGGTTGGCCAGTCCTCCTACCGTGGCGGCCAGTGCCATCGCCGGCAAGCTCGTTTCGTTTGAGGCGCTGCAGCGGCACGCCACTGCTGCATCTCATTGAGGACGTATGACGTGACCCCGCCGTGCCGGGGTCTGTCTTCCCTCTCGCGCCCGTAACAGTTCAGACCTACACGCATGCGTCCCGTTGCCGGAGGCGGGCGACGTGCGTCCAAAATTCACCGAGGAGTTTTCCCAAGCAAGTTGCATGACACATTTCAAGGGAAGGAGATGAAATGGTGTCGTAGACGCAGGTGTCGAATACCTGAATCATGCCAACGCCACGGGCAACAGTCTGACGCGACTGACGGCGGGCAGCATGTCCGGCTCGCATTAGGGCTGCAAGATTACGACACCATCGCAAAGTCTTACTTGCCGACATCGCATTCCGGGCGGTGCCAGTCATCCGGAATGTCTTCCCAGCGTGTAGCACGCCGCCGCATCGACTTCCATAAAAGAGGAGGTGGCATACATGGGCGCTTCTCTGCTTCGCGAAGCTCCAACGGCGCCCATGAATCGTCGTCGACGACCGGTCTAGGCCATCTTTACGACACTCATGCGATAGGGAGATGAATGGCTCAGAGGGGTCGGGAAGCGACGATCGAAGCAGGCCGAATCACGCGACTGATAGCAGGCCACGCGCATCTCGGCCTTCCCGCCCCGGGCTAGTGGCATGGTTGCGGACCGTGGCACTGCTATGGAGAGCGAAGTTGAAGGAGGGAGGTCTCCGGCCCGGGATCGCAGTCATGCGCGCATTGTATGCGCCGGATTGGACTCTTCACCGCTCGCGACTATCCGAACATCTCGAGGAAGCCGCTTAAGATCACCGCTGCGCAGGCAAGCCAAACGGCACCGACCAGCGCGGCGATCGCTGCGGCATGCGGCGATGAAGAGGATGCCGCAGCGAACAGGATGGCTCGGCCTCTGAGCCATCCAAGGACAAACAACCCCAAGGCGGAAACCACGACCAGGAGAGCGACCGCCCAGGCCAGCGGCGATCGAGCCTCAGCCGCTGCGCGGACCAACAGCGCGCCATTGACCAGCATGGCTAGCGCCGTGCGGTGCCAGGCCAACGCCGTACGTTCAGGTTGAACCCCTGGATCTCGCATCAATGAAACTTTAGCAAGAGCCCGAGAGAGAGAACCAACGCAACGCAGACGATCGCGGCACCCAGCAATGGAATTCCACGGGATGCCGGCAACGGGCCAGCATTGCGCATGGCGATCTCGTTGCCCTTCCAGCGCGAGTATGCGCAACAGGCAATCACCGCTGCCAGCGCTGACAATGCGAGCGCAACCGTTGCCAGCAGGATCTTCGGTTCAACATGTCCGGCGAACTGATCCAGCAGAACACCCCCGGCCAGGATCGCGAGTGCGGTCCTGATCCACGCGAGGAAGGTACGCTCGTTCGCAAGCGAGAACCGGTAGTCGGGCTCGCTCCCCTGCTGCTGCCATTTCGGTCGGGCCATCATTCGGCCCTCATCTGTCGGTATGCCATGTCACACGCCCAAAGCGACAGGAAACAGCCCGTGAAGGAGTAGCCATGGTGCGCGGCGGCTAGCACAGGCACACCCGCCCGTCGATCACCTGCACGGCCATCGATGATAGCGTCGCGTCACGGCACGGACCGTCGATGCAAACGCCGTCGGCAAACCGGAACAGCGCGGAATGATGGGCGCACATCAGTACTTCGGCCTCATACGTGCAGATGGTGCCCGGCTCGAAGTCCAGCGGAATGGAGAAGTGAGGGCATCGATTGATGTAGGCCCAGACCTGTTGCCCCCGGCGAACCACGATGACTCCCGGGTCACGGTCGATCACGCGGGCGCCGCCGTCGGGCACGTCATCGAGATGGCACAGCACGGTGGTGTCCATATCGTCACCCCTCGCGCCCGGGCTGACCCAGACTCCAGTCCCACGGGCGGATCTCCACGCGTTCGAAGATGCCGGCGTGCATGTAAGGGTCGTCAATTACGAAGCGTTGCACGTCGTCGATGTGCTCGGCCTCGATGACCAGCAGCGTGCCGTTCATCGTGTCGGCCTGTGCGTCCAGTGTCGGGCCACCCAGTCGCACGAACACGCCTTGCCCGGCCGCGGCGTTGCGCAGATAGGCGCGATGGGCGGGGCGCACGCGCTCGCGGATGGCCAGCATGCCGGGCTTGTCGGTGGCGAAGATGGCATAGAAGCGGGACATGGCGATCAGTCTTGCGAGGTCGGTTCGAGGACGAAGTCGTAGCGCGCTTCACGGAACGGGCCATGGAAGCCGAAACGCCGTGCCAACGGATCATCCGCGGGGCGCTGCTCGTACGCTACCCGCAGGGATTCCTTGACGCCAAACACCGCGTCCGAGTTTAGGTACGGATCGCCCTGGTTGAACAGGTGTGTGACCAGCCGGCGATGGCCGGGCGCGTCGATCATGAAATGCAGGTGGGCCGGCCGCCATGGATGGCGCCTGGTGGCGTCGAGCATGCGGCCGACGGGGCCGTCGGTCGGGATGGGGTAGCTCACCGGCACGATGGTGCGGATCGCGTAGTAACCGTCATCGTCAGTCCGGTAGCGGCCGCGCAGGTTGCCAGCGGGCTGGGCGGTGTCCTGGCCCGAGTACATGCCGTTCTCCGCGGTCTGCCAGATGTCGAGCACCGCATTGCGCAGCGGCGTGCCATCGGCGGCGCAAACGCGGCCGTGGACCAGCGCGGGTGTACCAGGCGTGGCCGCCATGTTCTCGCCAAAGGCCCGGTCGGGCATGCCGGCCATGTAGAACGGACCGAACACGGTGGTCTCGGTGGTGCCAGTGGACTGGCGATGGTTGATCGCATCGACGAGCATCGACACGCCCAGCGTGTCCGACAACAGGATGAATTCCTGGCGGACCAGTCCGTCGCACATCTTGCCAGTATCGGTCAGGAACTGGATGGCGGCGAACCACTCCGCCTCTGTCGGCTCAAGTTCGCGCACGTACGCGTGCAGATGGCGAACCAGCCCCTGCATCAGCGCGCGCAGGCGAGGGTCGGGTGTGTCGCCGAAACGGGCGATGACCTGCTCGGTCAGTGCGGCGTCGGCGGCAGCGAGGGGGCTTCGCTCCATGTTGGCTCTCCTGAGGTGTGATTGCCGCATTCAGGCCGGCATTTCGCCGCGCCAGGCGCGTTCGAGCAGCGCCCGTACCGCGTCGCGCGCGACGGGCCTGGGGTTGTAGTACGGATTGGTGCAGGCCAGCGTGGCGGCCTCGTCCAGCCCGTCCTCCGGCATCCCGATGGCGGTCAGCGCCGTGGCGATACCCAGCGACTGGTTCAGCCGGAACAGCAGCGGGCCGGCGTCCCACGCCCGTTCGCCACCCAGCGCCCGCGCCACGCGTTCCAGCGCGCGCTGCGCGGCGGCGTGGTTGTAGTGTGCGGTATGCGGCAGCATGGTGGCGTGCGTCTGCGCATGCGGCAGGTTGAATGTGCCGCCCAGCGTGTGGCAGAGCTTGTGATGGATCGCCATGCCGACCGTGCCCAGGCAGACGCCCGCGAGCCACGCACCGTACAGGGCACGGCTGCGGGCTTCGATGTCGTCCGGCCGTTGCACAACGGCGGGCAACGATCCTGCCAGCGCGCGGATCGACTCCTCGGCCATCAGGCTGATGATCGGGTTGGCATCCTCGGCATACATCGCCTCGACCGCATGCGCCATCGCGTTCATGCCAGAGGCGGCTGAGATCCCGGCGGGCAGGCTCAGGGTCAGCTGGGGATCATAGACGACCGTGCGCGGCAGCACGCGCTGGTCGCGGCCGGTCTTCTTCAAGCGCCCTTCAGTCAGCCCGTAGATCGGCGTCACCTCCGACCCGGCGTAGGTGGTCGGCACAGCGATGATGGGCTGCCCCGAGACCAGAGCGATGGCCTTGCCGAGCCCGATGGTCGAACCGCCGCCGACCGCCACGTAGCAGTCGGCACCCAGCCGCGCCGCCTGATCGCGTGCGGCCTGCGCGACCTCGACGGGCACATGCATCACCGCCTCGCTGTAGACGCCCGCCGAGCACTCGCCGAGCAGCGCGGCCACGTGCTCGCCGAGCGGCCGCTGCTCCGGCGTGGTGAGCACCAGCGCGCGCTGCGCGCCGAGCCGCTTCACCTCGTCGGGCAGCGCCGCCAGCCGGCCCGGCCCAAAGACCACCCGTGACGGTGTGGCCTGGTAGACAAAGGATTCCATCGCTCCTCCCTGACTCATTGACCTGCCGCGTGCCTCAGCGCTTGAAATGCGGCGGTATCGTGGCGTCCACGTTGACCCATACCGACCGCGCTTCCGTGTAGTCGTGCATGGCCTCGAAGCCCATTTCGCGACCGTAGCCGGATTGCCCAAGCCCGCCAAACGGGCTGCCGGGGTTCACCCGTTTGTAGCAGTTGATCCAGCACATGCCGGCATGGATGCTGTTGGCCATCTTGTGCGCCCGGCCCAGGTCGTGCGTCCACAGGCCGCTGCCGAGTCCGTACTCGGTGGCGTTGGCGATGGACAGCGCCTCCTCGTCGCTGCCGAAGCGCAGCACGGTAACGAAGGGGCCGAACACCTCCTCCTGCGCCACGCGGTCATGCGGCTTTGCCTCGACGATGGTCGGCTCGACGTAGTACCCCTTCTCAAGCCCCGCGAGCGCCGGCGCCCGGCCGCCGGTCAGAACGCGCCCGCCCTGCTCTCGCGCCACGCCGGTGTAGGACAACACTTTGTCGCGATGCTGCGCCGACGTCAGCGGCCCCATCTCGGTTTCCGGATCGAGCGGATTGCCCAGCCGGATGGATGCCGCCAGCTTGCCGAATCGGTCGAGGAACTCGTCGGCGATGCGTTCATGCAGTACCAGCCGCGAGCCCGCGATGCACGCCTGCCCCTGGTTGTGGAAGATCGCCCATGCAGCACCGTTGATGGCCGCGTCAAGGTTGGCATCCTCGAAGACGATGTTCGCGCCCTTGCCGCCCAGCTCGAGCTGCACACGCTTCAGATTGCCTTTCGAGGCTTCCACGATGCGCCTGCCCGTAGCGGTCGACCCGGTGAAGGCGATCTTGCCGACCCCAGGATGCTCAGCCAGCCGCTGGCCCGCCGTATGGCCGTAGCCCGGCACCATGTTGACCACGCCCGCCGGAAAGCCGACCTCGGCCATGAGCTCGGCAATCCGCAGCGACGACAATGGCGTCAGCTCGGACGGCTTGATCACCACCGTATTGCCTGCCGCCAATGCCGGGCCCATTTTCCAGCTCGTGAACATCAGCGGGAAGTTCCACGGCACGATCTGGCCGACCACACCGATGGGGGTGCGCTGCACATAGTTCAGGAAGCCGGTCTCGACCGGGATGACCGAGCCCTGCAGCTTGTCCGCCATGCCGCCAAAATAGCGGAAACAGGCGGCGGTGCGTGGCACGTCCAGACCACGCGAATCGCGGATCGGGTGGCCGGTGTCGAGCGATTCGAGCTGCGCGAGTTCCTCGGCGTTGGCTTCGATGGCATCGGCCAGCTTCAGCAGCAGGCGTCCGCGCTCGGCGGCGGCCATGCGGGACCAGGCGGGGAACGCCTTGGCGGCGGCCTCGACGGCGAGATCCACGTCGGCTGCCTCGGCCGCAGCGATGGCGGTGATGAGGCTACCGTCGTGCGGATTCAGTACGTCGATGGTGCCACCGGCCAGCGCATCGACGAAGCGGCCGTTGATGAAGAGTTTGTTCAGCATGACGATGTTCCAGGAGTATGTGAGGCGCAAGGCACGGAGCGGACGATCAGAACTCCACCGGATACGGCTTCAGTTCCCCGCTTTCGTACCGCTTAGGCAGGTTCGGCGTGGCGTTCTCCCACACCAGCAGCATCGAGCGCTTGGTCGAGTAGCCCTGGTGGCGGATGTCGGCCGGCATCGCGCAGATGTCGCCGGCGCGCATGGTGATGCGGGCGCGCGGCGCGCCGGTGTTCTTGTCGCCGATGTCCCAGATGATCTCGTCGGACAGTTGCAGGAACCACTCCACGCGATCGTTGCCGTGGAAGACCGGCAGGATGAACTCTTCGGTAGTCGGGCAAAACAGGCTCTGGCCGCAGACCGACGTGACCGACGGGTTCCACGTCACGTCCGAGCGGGACAGGTACTTGAACAGGTTGAATGCGTGGAGCTGGCCTTCAAAGCCGGGTTCGACGTGGACCTCGGGCTCATCTTGCGCCACGTCGAGGAAGGCTCGGTTGACGGGCAGGTCATCGCGCAGCGGCGAGTCGTCCGGCAGGCCGGGCATGCGGCGCGTGGCGATGCGCGTGCGCTCGATCGCAGCGATGTTGTCGCCATGCTTGGGGCCGAAGGCTGTGCCGGTTTCCTCGGGCGCGGCAAAAGGATCGAAGCCTTCGTTGGTCCAGTCGTGCAGAATGGCCTTGAATGTCGCCATGATGACCGGGGTCTCGAAGGTCTCGGTATAGTCCACGCCCGCTTCCTTCATCACGCCGTTGAAGGCGCCCGCGTAGACGTCGACCTTGCCGTAGTGGTTGCGCGTGCCGAATACGTGGTCGAAGTTGACCCAGCCGTAGAAGAAGCCCCAGGCGACGTCGCGCATCATGGCGCGCAGGAAGGCGTCGGCAGGAATGGCGTGGGTACGGAGCTGGCCGCGCGCGGGCCACTGCACGGTGGCGAAGTAGGCGTCGCGCGAGAAGCGGAAGGCGCCAAGGTTGAAATCGCGGTAGCCGCTCACCGGATCCGGCGCGCCGGACTGGACTTTATCGGCGGCGAAGGTGGAAGTTTTCGGCTTGTCGGCAACGTCGAGCATGGCCATGGTAAGTCTCCTGAATGATGTGGGGAACGTGGGATCGGGGCCTTGGGTATCAGTGGAGGCAGATGTCCGCCCACTTCTCCACGGACAGCGCGCCAAGCCTGGATTGCAAGAGCAGTGCGCATGGCCGCTGCGCGCTGAAGCGATAGGCGCAGCCTGCCGGCAGCAGGCTCTGGTGGCCCTTGCCCAGCACCACGTGGCCCATCTTGCGCCCCGTGGGCTCGGCCAGCACGGCGCCATCCGCAGCGGCGGGAGGTGTATCGAGCTTGACGAAGTCCACGCGTACCTCGGCGTCCATCGAGATCACGAATTCATCGTGCGAGCAGGTGAACCATGCGGATTGCCCTTCGGCGCGCGCGGCTTCCACCACGTACTCCAGGTTCTTGCCGACCACCACCCGCTCGTACGGCGCCGAGCCGGCAGCCACTTCGAAGATGTTGGAAAACACATAGTGACGGGCGTCGCCCTGGGTCACTTCGATGCTGCCCTTGCGGTAGTTGTCGAGAGAACCGAAAACGGTTCGGGGCGTGGATGTCGTCATGGATGTCTCCTGGGTTGGGCGGATGCACCGCCGGCGAATTGCGGTTGGTTGTCTGTCGGGGGGCCGGATCAGTCCAGATACACACCGACGCGGCGGATCACGGCCTGCCACTTGGCGGTCTCGGCTTCGATCTGCCTGGCCAATGCGGCGGGCTGGTCGGGGGCGGGTGCGAGGTCATTGGCAAGCAGCTTCGCGCGCACCTCCGGCAGCTTCACGATGCGGCCGATCTCTTCATTCAGGCGGCGCACGATGGCGTCCGGCGTGCCCTTCGGCGCGAGTAGCAATTCGCTGAAGCTCGCGTCGTATCCGGTCACGCCGGCCTCGGCCATGGTCGGTACCTGCGGCGCCAGCACCGAGCGCGTAGAACCGGATACCGCCAGTCCCACAAGCTTGCCGGCCTTGACCATCGGCGTGACCACCGGCGATGCCAGATATCCGCAGGGAACCTGTCCGGCCAGCACATCCTGCATGGCCGGCGACGGTCCCTTGTACGGCACGTGCGTCATCCTGATGCCGGCCTGCGTCAGGTACATCTCCATCGCCAGGTGGCCCGGCACGCCGGGGCCGCCCGAGGCATAGTTCAGCCCTTCCGGCGCCGACTTGGCCTTCTTCGCCAGGTCGGAAAGGGACTGGATACCCGAGGACGGCGCACAGACCAGCATCTGATTGAAGCGCGCAAGCGTGATCACGGGGACAAGGTCGCCCGGCTTGAAGCTGAGCTTGCGGTATAGCGTCGGATTGACCGTCAGGATCGTGTCCGGGCCTTGCAGGAGCGTGTAGCCGTCGGCGGGCGATTTGGCGACCACGTCGGCGCCGATATTGCCGCCGGCACCCGGACGGTTCTCTACCACCACTGGCTGCCCGAGCGACTGGCCAAGCTTGTTGGCAACCAGCCGCGATGCGATGTCTCCGGGCGAACCTGCCGGAAACGCTACGACGATCCGGATCGGCCTGCTGGGCCAGTCGGCTTGTGCCGAAGCCACCGGCACGACCGCAAAAACGCAGGCGATCTGACAGGCAAGCGCCAGCGCGCGACTTGTGGGTTTCATGTTGTCTCCTGATAGTTTCGTGATACCTGGCGGCTCTCCGGTGGCCGCTACGGGGTACTGCCAACCGCCCTACCAGCGGCCGATATGGATGCCGACCTCTTCTTCCTTGCGCGTCCATCCGGCCATGGCCGCGTGGCTGACTGTCGGGTGGATACGGCGGTTGCGCAGCCAGTCGAACAGGCGCGCCTGGAAGCGCTCGCGTATCTCTGCATAGGCAGGATCGGCGCCCAGGTCGACGAACTCGTCCGGGTCGTTGCGCAAGTCGAACAACTGCGGCCGCAGGCCTTCGAAGTGCACGAACTTCCAGTCGTGGTCGCGAACCATCGTCATATGGCAGCCGTGCACCGGGCGTCCGACGGGTTCGCGCACGAAATCGCGGAAGGCGTAATCGTTCTCGGAAAACACCGCATCGCGCCATTCGCTCGGCGTCTCGCCGCGCAGCAGCGGCGCTAGCGATCGGCCTTCCACGATGTGGTCGGGAATGGGCAGCCCATAGGCATCGAGAATGGTTGGCACCAGATCGATGGCCTCGACCAGCCGGGCTTCAACGTGGCCTCGCGCAGCGTCCGGGCGCGGGTCGCAGATGATCAACGGGACCTTGGCCACGCTGTCGTGGAAGAGCTCCTTCTCGCCGAGATAGTGGTCGCCAAGGTAATCGCCATGGTCGCTGGAGAAGATCACCATCGTGTCGTCGAAGCGACCGCTGCGTTCAAGGTAGTCGAACAGCACGCCGAGCTGGTCGTCGATCTGCTTGATCAGGCCCATGTAAGTGGGAATGACCGTGTCCCGCACCTCCGCCCGCGAGAAATTGCGGCTCACCTCGCAGTTGCGGAAACCTTGCAGCACGGGGTGCGCATGGTCCAGCTCGCTCTGGTGCTGCCTGACCGGCAGCACATCGTCAGGGCCGTACATCGCGTGATACGGTGCGGGAGCGACGTAGGGCCAGTGTGGCTTGATGTACGACAGGTGCAACACCCAGGGCTGATCGCCGCTCTGCTCGATGAAGTCGATGGCGCGGCGCGTCATGTACGGCGTTTCCGAATCGTGCTCCCGCACTCGTGCAGGCAACCGGGCGTAGCGCATGTCCCAGCCGGACAGGATCTCTCCGCTCTCACCGGCGGCCGAGTTGGCATGGTCGTGCCACGGATTCGCCCCGTCGTACCCACGCTCGCGCAGATAGGCGGTGTATTGGTGGCTCTCGTCGGCAAAGCCTGGTGGCCAGATGCCATCGTCGCGGTCGAACGGCTCGAATCCGCCTTCCGCCACCAGCACGCCCTCAGCGCTGTGCGGATCGATACCCAGTCGCCTGATGCCGGCCCGATCCGCCTCCACGTGCGTCTTGCCCGCTACGGCGACGCGTACGCCATGGGGCCGCAGGAAGTCACCGAGCGTCATCTCGCCAACCGGCATCGGTACGAAGTTCCACACGGCGCCATGGCTCGTCACGTACCGCCCTGTGTAGTAGGACATGCGCGACGGCCCGCACACGGGCCCCTGCACGAACGCGTTGGTAAAGCGCACGCCACGGCTCGCGAGGCGGTCGATGTTGGGGGTATGCAGGCGAGGATGGCCGTAGCAGGACAGGTAGTCCCAGCGCAATTGATCACACATGATCCAAAGGACATTGCGTATGCGTTGCGCTCCCATCTCGACGTCTCCTCTTGTGGCTTCGTAGTGAAGCGGTCAGACACGTTCGCCGCGTCGCCGCCATGGCCAGAACAATATTTCCTGCGAGTGGGCTTCTCAAGCGGCTTCTGCTAGAGTTTCACTCAGTGAAATCAACGGGCAACTGAGTAGTTCCGTGCGGGAGGGTGGTATGTGGGACCCGAAGGTCAAAACAATCACGGCGCTGGATCGGGGACTGGCCGTGTTGGACGAGGTGCGCAGGACCGGAGGCGCGAGCCTGCAGGCACTCCATGATGAAACGGGGCTGCCGAAGGCGACGCTGCTGCGCATTCTGGTGACCCTGGAGCGCCGCGCGCTGATCTGGCGGCGCATCGCTGACGGGCACTACTGCCCCGGCAGTCCGCCGTCCGCAAGCCGGCGGCAATCCGACGTGACCGACCGGCTGGCACAGTTCGCCGCTCCCGAGCTCGACCGGCTTCAGGCCGAGATCCTGTGGCCCTCGGATCTCGCGATCCGGCGCGGCAACGCCATGATGCTGTGCGAAACCAACCGTGCCGAGTCGTACTTCACGATCCGGCGCGACAACATCGGCTTCCAGGTCAATATGCTCCGTTCAGCGGTGGGACAGGCCTATCTGGCCTTCTGCCCGCCGAAGGAACGCGAGATGATCCTGGGAGCCTTGCGCCGCAGCCGCCGGGACGGGGACGCTGTCGCGCGTGATCCGGCGTACGTGTCCCGGTCGATCGAGCGCACGCAGCAGCGCGGCTACGGCGTGCGCGAGCAGGGCTTCGGTGGCGACTATGACAAGCCGCGCACCGAGGCGGACGACCGCCTGGAGGCACTGGCCGTGCCAATCATGGGAGACAAGGGGCGCGTATATGGATGCGTCAACATCGTCTGGATTCGAGGCGTGCGCACGCTGGAGCAGATGGTGACGCAATGCCTCGAACCGCTGCGGCACGCGGCCGACGCCATCGCTGGGAAGATGTCGGCCCGCCCATAGCGCGGGCCCCCGCGCGCCTGCCCTCTGCGCTTCTCGCCTCGGCGCGCCCCGACTTGCCTGCGCCGCCCGGCATACCAGCGGGTTTCACCACGTGAAACCCGCAGTAAAAACCCGGGACATCGGCTGCGCCAGCCGCTAAGTTTGATCCTGTGACGGCTGCTTTGCGCGGCCGCCGCGACTGGCCGGCGCCCCCCTTTTTCTCGCACCGGCCACGACACAAGAACCGAGAAACAGGAGACACCATGCCGAGATGGATCGCATGGATAGCGGCGGCACTGCTGCCGGCGCTTTCATTTGCGCTGCCCGCCACGGCGCGCGCCGCCACCACCCTGGTCGTCAGTGCATTTCTGCCGCCCCAGCACATCTTCAACGTCGCGATCATGAAGCCGTGGGCGCAGGAGGTGGAGCGGGCGACCGAAGGCCGCGTCAGGATCGTTTATCCGCCAACGAGCGTAGGCTCCCCGCAGCAGCAGTGGGACGTGGTCCGCAAGCGCATTGTCGACGGGGCCTATATCTTCAACGGCCTGATTCAGAATCGCGTCACCCTGCCCCAGCTTGCGCACCTGCCGCTTGGCTCGACCACGGCGGCCGGCATGTCGGTGGCACTGTGGCGCACGCATGAAAAGTACTTCAGTCAGGCCGGCGAGTATCGTGACGTGCACCTACTGGCGCTGGTGGTCTTCCCGGCGGGCCAGCTCTACAGCCTCAAGCAGCCCATCACCTCGCGCCAGGCCATGCGGGGCGTCAAGCTGTGGGCGCTGCCAGGCGTCGCGGCGAACCTGATGGATCATGCCGGCGCGGGCGTCGTGGCCACGCCCGCGGCGAAGATGAGCGAACTGGTGGCCGGCGGCACGGTCGATGGCTTCGCGGGCATTCCCGACCTGGACGCCGCTCGCTTCAACGTGGTGCGCTATGCGCGGGCCGAGACCATCATTCCAGGCGGCATTACCGCGCCAAGCTTTTCCTTCTTCGTCAACAAGGCGGCCTGGGATTCGATCTCGGTGGCAGACCGCAGCGCCATCACCGCCTTGTCCGGAGAGGCCTTTGCACGGCGCATGCGCGTCATCGACCAGGCGAACACGCAGGCGCGTGCCGACGCTGTGGCTGGCGGACTGGCGCTTGTCACGCCGCCCCCCGCTTTCCTGGCCGAGCTGACCGACCTCGCGCGTCCGATGGAAGCGCAGTGGCTTGCCGCCGCGGCGCGGCGCAATGTAGACGGACAGGGCGCTCTTCGCTTCTATCGCGAGCAAGCGCTGAAGGAGGCCCAATGAAACATCCGGATTCCGCTGCAACCCCGACGGTTGCGGAGATGGGCTCGGCCAGCGCCGCCCCGCCGCGCGGTTGGGCGGCCCGCTGGCTGCAACGCGCGCTTGGGACCATCGTGGCGCTGGCGCTGTGCTTCATCATGATGCTGACGTTCGGCGACGTTTTCCTGCGCTACTGGCTTTCGTCACCGATCCGCGGCGCCGCCGAAATGGTGCGATTCGCCATGGCCATCCTGATCTTCTCGGCCTTCCCGCTGGTCACGTTGGGCCGGCAGCACATTACCGTGAACATCCTGCAGGACAGGCTTGGCGACCTGGGCACGTGGCTGCAGCAGGCGTTTGTCCTGCTAGTCAGCATCGCAGCCGTGGCGATCATGGCGCGGCAACTGGCCGCCGACGGCGTTGACCTCGCGGAGAACCAGATCACCACCACCGTGCTCGAATGGCCGCTCGCGCCCCTGAGCTATTTCATGAGTGCGCTGGCTGCAGTCACGCTGCTGGTCCTGACCCTGCTAGCGTTCCAGCACCTCAGATCGTTTCCTCGTCACCGGGAGGCATCATGACGCTCGCACTGCTAGGCTTTCTCACCGTCCTGCTGTTCGCATTCGCAGGCGTGCCGCTCGGCTTCGCCATGCTGAGCGTCGGCGTGGGATTCTTCGCTCTCATACGCGGTGTCGAACCGGCGCTGGCGATGGCCGGCATGACCATCGCCGATCTCGCGGCCAACGAGAACCTGTCGGTGTTGCCGATGTTCATCCTGATGGGGACGTTCATCTACAAGGCCGACCTCGCGGAAGAGCTATACGACGCGGCCAATGCGTGGATTGGCCATTTCCGCGGCGGACTGGCCCATGCGACCGTGCTGGCTTGCGCAGGATTCGCCTCCATGTCTGGCAGCTCCATCGCCACGGCGGCCACGATGACCAAGGTCGCCATGCCGCCGATGCGCCGCCATCGTTACGCGGACAGCCTGGCAGCAGGGTGCGTCAGTTCAGGCGGTACGCTGGGCGCGCTGATTCCGCCAAGCTTCCCGCTGCTGATCTACGGTGTGCTGACCGACCAGGACATCGGCAAACTGTTCATCGCTGGGATCGGGCCCGGCCTGCTGCTTGGCACGCTCTTCCTGCTGTCGATCTGGTGGACGGTAAGGCGGGACCCGACCAAGGGCCCGCCGGGAGAACGGGCCTCGTGGGCAGTCCGCTTTCGCAAGGCCGGCAAGATCTGGGGCGTGCTGGTGCTGTTCCTGCTGGTGGTTGGCGGCCTGTACAGCGGCATCTTCACCGCGACCGAAGCCTCCAGCATTGGCGCGACCGGCGCGCTGATATTTGCCGGCATCCGGCGCAAGCTGACCTTCGCCACGCTGCTCGAGTCACTGGTGGAAGCGGGCAAGACCACAGCCATGATCTTCTCGATCGCGTTCGGCGGCATGGTGTTCGCCAACTTCATCACCCTGTCTGGCCTCACGGGAACGCTGGTCGATTGGATTCAGGCGATGCACCTGCCGCTACTGGGCGTCATCCTCGTGATCACCGGCATCTACATCGTGCTCGGCTCGCTGATGGAGGCGCTGGCCATGATGCTGCTGACCATCCCTGTGTTCGCCGCGATCGTGCAGCCGCTTGGCGCGAACATGATCTGGTTCGGGATCTACGTGGCGATGATGATGGAGATCGGCATGATCCATCCACCAGTGGGGATGAACATCTTCATGGTGAGAACCATGCTGCCCGAGCTGTCGATCAGCACGATCTTCAAGGGAACCATCCCCTTTTTGGCCGCCAACGTCATCGCACTCGTGCTGGTGATCCTCGTGCCAGGCATCGCGCTCGCGCTGGTTGGATTGATGCGCTAATCGGACTTGACGCAGGCATTCCGATCCGAGGACGGGATGCTGCGGTCACATCAGAATTCCGGGGTTACGGGCCAACCCTCAACCCTTCCTTCGATCTCCGGCGTCGCTTGTCGGGCCAATTGCGGTCATTGATCGTGTCGTGTTCCAGGACTCTTTTGACTCCATCAACAGACGCTCAAAGCGGTCGAAGGGCCGTTGGCCCGTGCAATAGCTATAGTGCGATAGCTCACCCGGCGCTCTTCCTTAGGCACACGGCTGTAGTTGGGCAGACTCGCATGGTCGCCGTGTTCGAGAGATGAAGCCATTGTTGCGACCGCGGAGAGTCTGATCCGGCTTGGCTTGCTAGGCCAATCAACGGAGATTACCTAGGGAAATCTACTCGGCATCAGACAGCTTTTAGCAACTCGTTGCGCTGCTCCGCCCATTTGAGAAGAGCGTCCAGAGCGGGACAGAGTGCTTGTCCCCAATCAGTCAACCGGTATTCCACCTTGGGCGGCACCTGGGCATAGAGCTTTCTTGCCACGATCCCGTCCGCCTCCAACTGGCGTAGCTGCTGCGCGAGCATCTTTTGCGAAATACCAGGGATGAGCTTCTCCAGATCAGAGAAACGCTGCACCTTGCCATCGAAAAGGTGGAACAGGATGACCAGCTTCCAGCGCCCTTCCAGCAATTTAAGCACTGCTTCGACACCAACTGCGGCCGTGTCGGGTGTGTATTCCTTTCCCATAGGTAGGTAACTTACTTTTCCGTGCGTTCTTGTTCAATAGTAAGTTTATAGTGAAAATTCCTGTATCGAAACTTTGCCATCAGAGGCTCCTTGCATGGACATTTCACTACCCGATGCGGTCTTCACTTTTTTTCAGGTGAGCAATGGTGCCGCGCCTTCGTCGCTGCGACGCGCTTTTTCCGAAAAGGCCGTTGTCCACGATGAAGGCCAGACGTATCAGGGACACGAAGCAATCGAAACCTGGCTGGCGGAAGCGCAGCGCAAGTATGCCTATAGCGTAGAGCCGTTGACGTTCGTGCAAGACGACGCCCGCGTCACTGTCGTGGCTCAATATGCTGGCAACTTCCCCGGAGGTGTCGCCGACCTGAAACATGTATTCCGGCTCACGGACCACAAGATTGAATTTCTAGAGATCCACTGATGACCACGAACCGCGAACTCACGGGCAAGCGTGTGCTGGTCACGGCTGGCACGAAGGGCGTTGGCCGCGCCGTCGTCGAACTGCTCCGCGAACTCGGCGCGCGCATCCTGACGACGGCTCGTGCCAAGCCGGACTTCATTCCCGACGCCATGTTCGTCGAAGCCGACCTCACTACGCCGGACGGTTGCGCCACCGTAGCACGGGCCATCGAAAACCGGCTGGGTGGCGTGGACGCCATCATCCATGTCCTGGGCGGATCGTCAGCCCCGGCAGGCGGTTTTGCCGCGCTGGATGAAACCGAATGGCAGAAAGAGCTGAACCTCAATCTGTTTCCGGCCGTACGACTGGATCGGGCGTTGTTGCCGAAGATGATTGAGCAACGTGCAGGCGTCATCATCCACGTCACGTCCATCCAGAATCGTTTGCCCTTGCCGGAATCGACCACGGCTTATGCTGCCGCCAAGGCTGCACTGTCCGCGTACAGCAAGAGTCTGTCGAAGGAAATCACGCCTAAGGGCGTGCGCGTCGTGCGCGTGTCGCCGGGCTGGGTGGAAACCGAAGCGGCAGTTGCGCTGGCAGAACGGCTTGCCAGCCAGGCCGGTACGGATTACGAAGGCGGCAAGCAGATCATCATGGATGCGCTGGGTGGCATCCCGCTCGGGCGGCCGTGCAAGCCGGCGGAAGTCGCCGACCTGATCGCCTTTTTGATCTCGCCGCGTGCGGCGGCGATCAGCGGGACAGAGTACGTGATCGACGGTGGAACCATTCCCACCGCGTAAGACTCATCCATCTGGACACCGACACGATTCTGCAGTACTCATCGCCCGGGCACCCTTTGCGTCCTGGTGTACCGCCGCTGGGTTGGGGCGTGCGCCCCGCGTCGCGGGAGCCGCTGCCATCCGGCTTTGACCCCTGACGCCTTTGGCCCGCGCGGGCCTGGGCGCTCCGCTTGCCGATGATGAAGCTGCTAGGGCGAGTCGTAAGGCTGTCGGTTTCCATCGCCGTTTTAAGGCGGTGATGGCGTCGAGCCCGTTGCAATATAAGGAGCGAATCCGATTGTTGCACGCGATCGCTGCTGGTTCGTAGTCACGACGGTGCGACGTCGATTGTCTTCAGCGACCCAGTTCAGCATAGATTAGGCTCGCCTGTTCGGTCTGCCATCCTCAAGTGACCTTGCGAAGGCCATCCAAAAACTTCGGGGCGCATACTCACCGCACAAACCAATGCCGCGGGACGGTCTGTGCCATAGCATCGAGGGTTCACAACGCACTTTCGGGAGAAGGAGGGCTGTTGACAGGCGCCGAAAAATCTCCCTCACGTATCGCTTTCCGTTTTGTAGCCGATCCAGTTACAGAGTGTCGAGTCAACCGGGATGTTCCAGTGCCTGATATTGAGGTGTTCTGTCTAGAGCGGACACGTCTGGTTCATGCTGCAGCTAGTCGATTGAGGTAGCTTGCAGCGACTTCGCCTGGCGTTTGGTACCCCAACTTGGAATGCCGCCGTTGGCGATTGTAAAAAATTTCAATGTACTCACGAACAGAGGCCATGGCTTCCATCCGGGTGGCATACCGATGGTGGTACACCAGCTCTGCTTTCAGACTGCCCCAGAAGCTTTCCATGGGCGCATTGTCGTAGCAATTTCCCTTGCGTGACATCGATGCCTGCATGCCGAACTGCGCCAGCAACCTGCGATAGCCGTGAGCACAGTATTGGCTACCCCTGTCCGAATGATGTATCAGGCCGGGCCGCGGCCGCTTGCTACGCACCGCCCGGAACAGCGCCTCGCCTACCAGTTCCTGTGTCATTCTGGGCCCCATCGCGTAGCCCACGATCTCGCATGTGTACAGGTCCTTGATTCCTGCCAGGTACAACCACCCCTCGTCGGTTGCGATATACGTGATGTCAGTCACCCACGCGGCGTTTGGCCTGTCGGCTTCAAACTTCTGCTCCAGTAGGTTGGGCGCCACTGGCAGATTATGTGCCGAGCGCGTTGTCGCCACGAATCGACGCTTTTGCCGACACCGAATCCCCATCTCATTGCGCAGTCGGGCCAGCCGGTCACGACCGACCATGAATCCATCGCCAGCCAGTTCTCGCTGCAGGCGCCGCGTGCCATACGTCTGACGCGTGCGCTTGTGGGCCGCCCGGATCGCCAGATGCAACCGCTCCTGTTCCGGACTGAGCCCGTGAGGTCTGTGCGTCCAGTCGTAATAACCACTGCGCGAGACTCCCAATACCCGGCACATCATCTTCACCGGATACACTTCTCGCCATTGCCTCACGAACGCGTACCGGGCAGTGATTCCCTGGCGAAGTACGCTGCGGCTTTTTTTACAATATCGCGCTCCAGCTTCGCTTCTGCCAGCTCCTTGCGCAGCCTCGCATTCTCCGCCGCCAGCTCCGCCACTGTCACGCCTCCTGGTGCCGCTGTTGCTCCAGGCGCTTTGGCTCTCAACACCCAATTCGTCAACGTGCCCTTCGGAATCCCAAGACGCTGGGCGGCCGACTGCAGCGTCAGCCCCTGTTCCAGCACCAGTCTCACGGCCTCTGCCTGAAACTCTTCCGTGTACGTCTGTCTTGCCTTGCTCATCTTCGCGCGCTCCTGATCCACGATCTTAATCTAAGGACCAGGCGTGTCTGTCTCGATCAGGCTACCTCATATGTGGTCGTCAAGGGACACTGGCAAGCTGGGTGCAACAGGCTGTTTAGGGTCGATGGACTGATATGACTCCTCGTGTCAATCGTGATCGGTTTTCGGTTTTGCGTGCATCTGAATTCCCTGAGGGCGACGTAGCAGTACGTCTCGACGGTGGATCACACTGATATCCGCGGATTGCTTGCCGCATTACGGTGGTCCGCCCCTTGAGCCTGCCGCTACCTAAAGTCGCAAATCGCAAGGATTGTGTTTGAGGTGTTCTGTCTAGAGCGGACACGTCTGGTTCATGCTGCAGCTAGTCGATTGAGGTAGCTTGCAGCGACTTCGCCTGGCGTTTGGTACCCCAACTTGGAATGCCGCCGTTGGCGATTGTAAAAAATTTCAATGTACTCACGAACAGAGGCCATGGCTTCCATCCGGGTGGCATACCGATGGTGGTACACCAGCTCTGCTTTCAGACTGCCCCAGAAGCTTTCCATGGGCGCATTGTCGTAGCAATTTCCCTTGCGTGACATCGATGCCTGCATGCCGAACTGCGCCAGCAACCTGCGATAGCCGTGAGCACAGTATTGGCTACCCCTGTCCGAATGATGTATCAGGCCGGGCCGCGGCCGCTTGCTACGCACCGCCCGGAACAGCGCCTCGCCTACCAGTTCCTGTGTCATTCTGGGCCCCATCGCGTAGCCCACGATCTCGCATGTGTACAGGTCCTTGATTCCTGCCAGGTACAACCACCCCTCGTCGGTTGCGATATACGTGATGTCAGTCACCCACGCGGCGTTTGGCCTGTCGGCTTCAAACTTCTGCTCCAGTAGGTTGGGCGCCACTGGCAGATTATGTGCCGAGCGCGTTGTCGCCACGAATCGACGCTTTTGCCGACACCGAATCCCCATCTCATTGCGCAGTCGGGCCAGCCGGTCACGACCGACCATGAATCCATCGCCAGCCAGTTCTCGCTGCAGGCGCCGCGTGCCATACGTCTGACGCGTGCGCTTGTGGGCCGCCCGGATCGCCAGATGCAACCGCTCCTGTTCCGGACTGAGCCCGTGAGGTCTGTGCGTCCAGTCGTAATAACCACTGCGCGAGACTCCCAATACCCGGCACATCATCTTCACCGGATACACTTCTCGCCATTGCCTCACGAACGCGTACCGGGCAGTGATTCCCTGGCGAAGTACGCTGCGGCTTTTTTTACAATATCGCGCTCCAGCTTCGCTTCTGCCAGCTCCTTGCGCAGCCTCGCATTCTCCGCCGCCAGCTCCGCCACTGTCACGCCTCCTGGTGCCGCTGTTGCTCCAGGCGCTTTGGCTCTCAACACCCAATTCGTCAACGTGCCCTTCGGAATCCCAAGACGCTGGGCGGCCGACTGCAGCGTCAGCCCCTGTTCCAGCACCAGTCTCACGGCCTCTGCCTGAAACTCTTCCGTGTACGTCTGTCTTGCCTTGCTCATCTTCGCGCGCTCCTGATCCACGATCTTAATCTAAGGACCAGGCGTGTCTGTCTCGATCAGGCTACCTCAGTTGCATAGTCCAATCGCGGGTTGCTCGGGTGCCGGGCTACGCCGCCTTCAGGGAACTCCTCGTGTCCAGATGGTTGCAAAGGTCTCCAGCGTCAGGCAGCGGGAGCATTGGGGCGTGGTATGGCAAGGGACATGGCGAGTCTGCTGATGTCCCAGATGAACCCCGCAAGCTCTCGCGCAACGGCGACTACGCCGATGTTTACGTTCTTGCCGCGCGCTGCGAGCTTGCGATACCGCCGGCATAGGCGAACCTGAGCATCCCATGCACGGTCAATGATTGGTTTAGGAATGCCTTCATGGCGACGTTGGATATCAGGGCTGACGCGCGCGGGATAGCGGTAACTCCAGGCAGCCTCGACCAGCAATTTTCTTGCATAGCTGTTTCCGTTCTTGGTAATACTGCCTTGGCTACGCCGGTCTCCGGAGGAGTGTTCGGAGGGAGTAACGCCAAGCCAGGCCATCAGTTGACGCGGATGCTCAAAGCGCGACAGATCTCCGAGTTCGGCAAGCATGCCCACGGCGGTGGTGAACTGCACACCTCGCATGGCCTGCAGGCCGAGTATGGCTGGATAGAATCGCCAGTTGACGACGGCCTCTCGTAGTGCGGCCTCAAGGCGATCGCATTGTGCAAGCCTGTCTTCGATGGTGCGGCGGCACTCGTCAAAGGCTAGGTGCTGCCAGGGATTGGGGAAGGAGTACGTGCTTATCCACCGGCGGTGTGCGGGCCCCCAGTTGGCGTTGCCGGCGTAGCGCACGCCGTGCGAGAGCAGAAAGGACTTGAGCCTTTGGCGAGCATGCTTGAGATCCGTCTTGGCGGCAGTCCATGCGCGGGCCAGGTCCCGGAATGCTTCGTCTTCGACACCCGGAACATACACCGCTGTGAGGTCACCGGCGCGCAGCGAGCGCGCCAATTTGAGCGCGTCGCGCCGGTCGGTCTTGACCCGCTCGCCAGGCTTCCGTGGAATCAGTGATGGCGCGCACACTATGCAGTCGAATCCCCTCTGGACCAGTTGGCGGTAGAGGCCATAGCCGCAAGGGCCTGCTTCATAGACGATGCGTACGTGCTGCGCCTTGGACTGTATGCGCTGGCACAGGCGGTCAACATCCGTTTTCGAGGTGCCGATCTTGCCTAGCAATTCCACCTCTCCCATGCCGATGGCATAAGCTGCAGTGATCGATTCCTTGTGTACATCGAGACCGACGTACACCGTGCTATCGTTTCCCATGCTGGCCTCCGTGCTGGAAATCCCCGGGGTGTGGACTAAGGCCACACCATGCGGCTCTGGCAGCCATGCTAACCCGCGTTTGATTCCCCACGGCGGGCCAGCCACCACATGGAGTCATACTGCCTAAACCGCTCGCGCGGTAGGGGCTACGGCCAGTTCCGGTCGTCGTGTTCGACTCCGTCGAACGTCCGACCCTCTGGCTTCAAACGGCCTTTCGGGGCCCAGCCAAGATGGCAGCCGTCTAAGTGAGCGGTACTCCGGGTCCCTGCGAACCTTCGGCATCGGCTTGCCGGAACCGATTAGCTGCAATTTGGGGGCGACATGCGGCCGCAGCGGGAAGCCTCCCGATGCGGCCAAACGCTGCTACCATTCACGCCAGATCGAGAAGCAAAGCGTGCGCAATTCCCTCCACCGGCTCAGGATGGCCGGCCTCCTCATCGTCGCCTTTCTGACAGTGCAACTGGCAGCGGCTGCGTATGCCTGTACGGGAGCCCGCTATTCGCTTCAGGCCATGGAGGACATGGCCGGCATGACCGAATCCTGCCCCGAGATGGCGGCGGAGGCGCAGCACAGTGGCGGCAAGCACGATGGGCTCTGCCTGGAGCATTGTCAGCTCGGTTCAAAATCCGCAGACCACGCTTCCCCACAGGTCCCGGCATTCCTGCCGGTGCTTGGGAACGTGCTCGAACCAACCCCGGTTCCCGCCGCCGACTATCTCACTCTGGCTCGAGGCGCAGCCGTTGCTCGCGCTCCGCCACCGCCGCTCTCCATCCTCCATTGCTGCTATCGCACGTAGCCTCCTGAACGACGCAATCCAGGTGCTGTCCCGCTGATCCGGGACGGCTGTCATTGCTCGTGGAGGCTTTATGCATTTCCCTCTTCGCTTTCTGCAGGCGTTGGTGGTTGCGCCAGCTTTTGTACACGCCCAGCCAGCATCAACGCTTTCCCTTGAGGAAGCCGTAGCGCTGGCGACATCTCGCGCCGCCAACGCCGAAACATCACGTGGCTCCGTAGAATCCGCCGTGCAGATGGCGGTCGCGGCCGGCCAGCTACCGGACCCCGTCCTCAAACTCGGACTCGACAACGTGCCGGTGACTGGGCCGGACCAGTTCTCGCTTACGCGGGACTTCATGACCCAGCGCTCGATCAGCGTTGCGCAGGAATTCACCCGGTCTGACAAACGCAAGGCCCGCTCAGACCGCTACGAGGCCGAGGCAGCGTCGGCCGAGGCGCAACGAACCGTTGGCATGGCCAGCGTCCAGCGCGGCGTGGCGGCCGCCTGGCTCGATCGCTGGTATGCCGAGCAGGCCGATGTGCTGCTCGGCCACCATAACCACCCGCTCGAACTCGAGCTGGAGGCAGCCACGGCCGCGTACCGGAGTGGGCGTGGCACGCGCGCGGATGTGCTAGCGGCCGAAATGGAAATCCAGAAACTGCACGACCGGCGTGACGAGAATCGGGCCGCCATCGAGGCCGCCACCGCCAATCTCGCGCGATGGGTGGGAGAGGCAGGCAGCCGGCCTCTGTCGGAACGGCCGTCACTTGTCGTGCCGTCTCGTGTGCAGCAACTCGCCGGGGCCGACCTGAACGCCGTGCCGGAGATGGCCGCCTCCCAGCGAAACATCGCCTTGGCAGAAGCCGATGTGCGGGTCGCGACCGATGGCAGGAGGCCCGATGTCACGGTCGAATTAAAGTACAGCCAACGCGGCCCCGCCTACTCCAACATGGCGTCGATCAATGTCTTGTCCGGGCCACCTTGCGCTGCGAAACGAATGCTGACGAACATACCCGGAACCAGTTGCCGGCTCCTGTTCTGCAGCTCGATCCGGACCTTCAACGTACGCGTACCAAGGTTGACGTCCGGGAGAATGGCATCGACCTTGCCGGCCAGCGTCTGCCCGGGAAGCCCTGCCGCGGTGGCCGTGATCGGCTGCCCCGGCCTAGCGACGCATGAGCATGAAGCCCCAAAGCACGGTGCCCGCACCAAAACCTGTAGACGCCGAAGTGCGCAAGATAGATGCGGCGAACGGAAGAATCACCCTTAAGCACGGCGCCATCGAGAACTTGGGAATGCCGGCCATGACCATGACGTTTCCGGTAAAGGACAAAGCCAGCTTGGCTACCCTGAAAAAGGGGGACAAGGTGAAGGCAACCTTCGACTCGGTCAAAGGTGCACCGACTGTGACGGAAATTTCCCCTCGCTAAGGTTGCCGCCGCCTGAGATTGTCACAGAGCAAACAGGAAGCCCACGTTCGTAGCCGTCCGGCGTCTTCGCCGGACGGCTCACGTAAAACGACGTGTTGCAAGAGGGCTTCGAGACATTCGATTTTTTGCGGAAATCGACAGCGTTACTATGCAGCCGGTTGCGCAGCTACCGCCCCAGTCCTTCACAAGATTATTCTTGGCAGCCGTGCCTGAGCGAACCCGCCAAATTGCTCGCCTTAGACTTTCGTGTCCGCTTCGGGGCGGATAGCCGCCGCCATGCAGGGGCAAGGCAAACGGCTGAGATGGGTCGCGAAGAGCCTTCCGAAGGCGAAGGCATCGCCTTGACGGCATACTTTCGTGACCGTGAAATTACAGGGAGAGCCCCCTCTTCTGACGTCCAAGCCAGTCTAGGAGGCAAAAACAATTTGAGCCCTCTGGCTCGGTGGTTGCCGCCGGAAGTCGACCACCCGCCAGCGCTGCGAACGCGGCGTTTTCCGCCGAAGCTCGCCGCGTCAAGACTCCCGACAACGAACCCGTGGGAGTTCGTCCGCAGCCTCTGTGTCCGCGCGCCGGTGCTGATGCTGCAGGCGGTGATGCATCGTCTCGCAGCGGATCAACATTATTTCCGCGGGTTCCTCCACTGCACCGGCAAGGTCAGCGTCCGCGGTGACTTGCGGATAGACTTCACGCGAGACAACCGCGATGATGACAAGGATGGCGCCGATGCCAAGCATTCGGACGACGATGCGGAGGGTGGGCGCCATGGCGGCATTGCACTTGGATAAGCAAGAGGCGATAGTCTGTGAGACTACACGAGGGGGGGCGCGCGACGGTGTCACGCCTTGGCAGGATTGACACGATCCGTTTTTTCGCGGCGGCGGCATTGCGCGTTCGCAACTGGCGGTGCTGAAAATATGTCCTGGAAATCGATCGAAGTCTTACCGAGCGGCCACTACTGGGCCGTGCCGCACGCCCCGTTCGCGCTGGACGGCGGCAATCGCCACGATGAGGTCTTCCCCGGCGCCGAGTGCGTCAGCGACGGCAAGTGGGTGATCTTTCACCGAGGCGGGCAAGAAGTGTGGGCGTGCAACGCCGTGTATGAGGCCGCCCATTTCGACTGTGCTGTCGTGCTCTCAGCAGGCGCTTCGATCGCTGGCTGAGGGGCTGGGGCGTCGGCGGCCCTCTGCGTTCGCCGAGCCTCGAACAGAATCTCCCTCCCCGCTACAGGAAAATTTCGTTCTCCGGGCGTTATGTTCACTACTATAGTGATAGTCACGGTTTTGCTGTGGAAACCGTCGGTTTGCGACTGGAAGCAAATTTGATTATGGCCGGTCGGAGACACCCCACAACTGTGCAGGAACAAGAGTACGCAAACCAACGAAACTTCGTTTTCCGGTAAGTCGTGTGTAAACTCATGGGTACTGGCTCCCTGCGTAAGGGGCCGGGTTGCAGGACGCCGTGCCGATGGTAGTTGATTAAGGCTGTGGGCACTTATGAAACATCCACTATGGCAAAAATTCTATCATTTGGTATCCCGGCACTAGCTCTGATTATCGGGCTCTATGCAGCGGCAAAGCTGCGGCACAAGAATGGTAGCGACATTAGGGTAGTCTGGTATTTCTTTTCCCTCGCGCTCACCACCACTACAGGTGTGACGCTATGGGCAAACTATACGGGCTGGATCGACGAACGTGGAACTTTTCAAGGCACACTTGGTACCTTCATCGGTAGCCTGCTACATGTGATGCTCGACCTAAATACCGACATCGCGATCGTCGCAAGTCTAGCCGCCTTGGTTTCAGTGCCTCAAATTCTCAGCTATTTTTTGAGTGGACTATCGGGCTGCGCTACTGCTCCTGTGCTTTTCAAACAGAGCATCGCCTTCGTTATCTGGAGTGTAGTCAAATCCTTCGCGGTGGCAGCCGGCATACTGTTTCCCTTGGCGATAATCGGATTTGTGATGCATTGGAAAAGCTGGGACGTCTTGGGAATGGCAACCCTTCTGCTTTTGGCCCTCGCTATGATTGGCCTATCTTTCTCAATGCTTGCTTTCTACCGCGACGCGGAGGAAATGTTCAATGCAGGGTACAGATGGATCCCCCGCTTACTGCGCCGGTCATTTCTTCAAGTCCACCGCTGGCTTACCAGGAACAAGGGTCGGCGCGACTCGCGTTCGAGCAGCAAATGTGACCCGAGCGCTAGGCCTTTCTCAACGACACCGCCGCAGTAGGAGCAAGATAAGCGACTACAAATTCGAGCCCGACACACTGAAGCGAGCCTGAAAATATGTCACGTCTTGGAATTGAGCGATCCACCGGCCTGGTCTACGAAGGTCGGGACCACCCGTCTTATTTGGTCTTACCGACACCGGTGCTGTCGCAAGCTACGCTCATCGAAACCATATCCGACTTCAAGAAACTACCCGTGGGCTTAGAAAGCCACCCCTTCACATGGATATTTCGAGAGGAGTCGTTTGACCCGGTCTCCCGTATTCGACGAGGACGGCTATTCCAAAAATACGGAATTCAAGGTTGGGAAAGCACATTGGTAGATGCACATCCTGCAGTTCATTCCGATTTGGATAATGCCCGCAGCAACGGTAAGATAAATAAGGAATTGCACCTTTATATTGAATGCGTTGAATTATTGGAAAAACAAAATAGAGGTGAAGGATTTCGTCTTGCTCTCGGTGTCGCTGACGCTCATTCTTTGTGGCGAATTATTCAGACTGAACGTACAGCCAGTCTAGGTATCCTGGTAACCTTACGAGCTGAATCAGCTTTTGGTGTCTTGCCAGAACTCGACAATACGAAAATTCTGCCAGATAGCCTTTCTCTTGTAAATTCAGTCATCGAAAGAGTTATCAGTGTCGCGTACAGAGAGATACCAACATCCGTAGTCGATCAATGTCGAAATGCGTGCACAGTTCTATCATCACGATGGCTGTTTCAATCGAAAGGCGACGAATCAATATTAAAGGAAGATTTAGGAAAATGCATTAAGGCAATCCAGTTGCATTACAAAGATGAGCCTCGGATCGCGCTTTGCAATGCACTTGACATCGTTCGAACCCTTCATCCTCGCGGAAAAGATAACGAGGCGCAGCACAGAAGGCTCAGGCCAGTTTCAGAGGAGGATGCGCAACTGGCCGTGCATCTACTGGCATTCGTTATCCGCGAAATTGGCTGGGCTCGTGTTTAGCCACGGTGGGCCAGCGTCGCGCGGCTGCGGCTGACAGGGCCCAACACCGACAGGCGGATGGAGCAATTTGCGGGGCGGCGACTCTGGCGAGCCCATCGCATATCAAGATATCAAGGGGGCGTCGCATGCACAGCATCATGGCGCCTCCACCATTGCCCCAAGCTATCGTCGGCGTCCTCACTCTATTGGCTCAGTTAGGTCTATAGGCTCAACAGTCTTCGCCAAGGGTACGGACTGAACAGGAAAGTCACGCCGTAGTTTACGCGCAAGCTCTCCGACAGCGTCGCTGCGATCAAGTGCCTGCTCGATCAGCAAAGAAGCAACCTGTCGCGCTTGCGCTTTTGCGCCAGGCTCGCGATTGTTCTCACGTCCGCGAATCGCATTGCGCCAGCCAATTTGGGCTTTCGCAACATCGATATGATCCAGCACCCGAGTTGACCTACCAGGCTCGATCTGCACGAGGAGACGTAGAAACAGCAGGCCTTCATTGTAGAAAGTCGGGCTAGGCTGCGAAAGCGCCTGCGCCATTCCATGGTAGTGTGGTTCAAGTAAGGCGGGAACAAGCGTCGGATCCGACCGAGCCATCCTCACCAAGACCAATGCTCCCAGTTGCCAATCAACGTGATCACCTCGGCAGAGCGCGATGCGTCTTCCTGCCGCTACATGACGTAGCGCGCTAGCAGGAGCGAGCGCCGCGAGATGCGTGGACATAACGACGATACGCGACTCATTGCGCTCAACCATCGCTTGGTGAGGTGTTCTGTCTAGAGCGGACACGTCTGGTTCATGCTGCAGCTAGTCGATTGAGGTAGCTTGCAGCGACTTCGCCTGGCGTTTGGTACCCCAACTTGGAATGCCGCCGTTGGCGATTGTAAAAAATTTCAATGTACTCACGAACAGAGGCCATGGCTTCCATCCGGGTGGCATACCGATGGTGGTACACCAGCTCTGCTTTCAGACTGCCCCAGAAGCTTTCCATGGGCGCATTGTCGTAGCAATTTCCCTTGCGTGACATCGATGCCTGCATGCCGAACTGCGCCAGCAACCTGCGATAGCCGTGAGCACAGTATTGGCTACCCCTGTCCGAATGATGTATCAGGCCGGGCCGCGGCCGCTTGCTACGCACCGCCCGGAACAGCGCCTCGCCTACCAGTTCCTGTGTCATTCTGGGCCCCATCGCGTAGCCCACGATCTCGCATGTGTACAGGTCCTTGATTCCTGCCAGGTACAACCACCCCTCGTCGGTTGCGATATACGTGATGTCAGTCACCCACGCGGCGTTTGGCCTGTCGGCTTCAAACTTCTGCTCCAGTAGGTTGGGCGCCACTGGCAGATTATGTGCCGAGCGCGTTGTCGCCACGAATCGACGCTTTTGCCGACACCGAATCCCCATCTCATTGCGCAGTCGGGCCAGCCGGTCACGACCGACCATGAATCCATCGCCAGCCAGTTCTCGCTGCAGGCGCCGCGTGCCATACGTCTGACGCGTGCGCTTGTGGGCCGCCCGGATCGCCAGATGCAACCGCTCCTGTTCCGGACTGAGCCCGTGAGGTCTGTGCGTCCAGTCGTAATAACCACTGCGCGAGACTCCCAATACCCGGCACATCATCTTCACCGGATACACTTCTCGCCATTGCCTCACGAACGCGTACCGGGCAGTGATTCCCTGGCGAAGTACGCTGCGGCTTTTTTTACAATATCGCGCTCCAGCTTCGCTTCTGCCAGCTCCTTGCGCAGCCTCGCATTCTCCGCCGCCAGCTCCGCCACTGTCACGCCTCCTGGTGCCGCTGTTGCTCCAGGCGCTTTGGCTCTCAACACCCAATTCGTCAACGTGCCCTTCGGAATCCCAAGACGCTGGGCGGCCGACTGCAGCGTCAGCCCCTGTTCCAGCACCAGTCTCACGGCCTCTGCCTGAAACTCTTCCGTGTACGTCTGTCTTGCCTTGCTCATCTTCGCGCGCTCCTGATCCACGATCTTAATCTAAGGACCAGGCGTGTCTGTCTCGATCAGGCTACCTCAGTCTCCGGCTGCAGAACAGGATCACCTGCAAGCGCTACGGGACGCGGCGGCAGCCAATTCGTCCGACTTCGCGATGCAGAGCGCGATCACTCTTGGGATCGACAATCCTTCCCGATTCTCGCCGGAGCAACTTCAAGTCGCAGTAGCCTGGGCCAACGCTCCCGCTCCAAGACCTACGGCGTCGACGGACGATGATAGCAATGACGCGTCGCCAAATATGCGGCCGGAGGCCGTGCTTGCAGCCGCGATGATGGTCATGCGAGACGGGGATGCCAGCTTGCGGGATACGCATGGCGACTGGGCGCGTGCCCGGTTGCAGGACGCGCTCGCGTCCGACGGCCACGACCCCGTGCATCAGGTTCGACCTGGCCTTCGCTTTAACCCGGTCGCAATCGCCTATGCCGGACTCATCTATGCCCTAGCCCACTGGAACACTCAAGCAGATGTAGAAGCCTTGCTCGCGGTGGCGGCGGAAGGTCACCATGCAGCTGCTCACGGCTTCGGCGTTGCAATCGAAGCACTGTTGAGAGTCGATGAGCGCCTGCCTCGGGCACTTCTCCGCTGCGCGCTCCGTGCATGCATCGTTCCCGTCCGCAAGTGGGATATTTCTGAGGAGGAAAATGCTACCCGTGGCGAGCGGCGGAAGGCGGCTGCAGCAACCGCAGTTGATGCGGAAATGGTATGGCTGGAAGGGGCCGGCCCCGAGCCTGCGTGGCCTGTTTTTCCCAAGGCGCACACCCGTCCTAGACGACGTCTTCGATTGCCCGTGACTCCCATGCAGGTTGAAGATCCGCCCGAAGCTGCAGAATTGCCGTCAGAGGAAGAGATTTACCACCGAACGGCGGCGCTGTGGCTACGCCAGATGCAAGAACTTGGCAACGCAGACAAGTTGCCGTGGCTTCGCGATGTCGCTAATGCCTACATGTCTTGGACAATTGCAGCAAATGGTGGCGAGCTCGTTGACGGGGAGGAAGCTGACGACACACCATCGGAATGGAATAGCGTCTTCTTTGCGCTGACCGCTCGTTGCACGGTCGGTCTAAACGCGACTGAGGTCGCAGATCTCGTACGACCGATTGCAGTACTACCGGATCAGAACTTCTTCGATGTTCTCGCTGACTTCTTGCGGAGCTTTGACGCGGTCTACTTCGGTGGCGGCGATTTGGATGCTTCAGTTGCTGTTGCCGTTCGATCGGGGTTCGTTGACCGCATGATGGAAACCTGGGGATGGAAGCGTCTAAAGGGCACCAAGAAAACGTCCATTGAGACGCACATCGCCCCGGCGATCGCCACGCTATTCTTTAACGACTACAACTTTGTCGCACCTACGAAGAGCTATCTCCTCGAAAAAGGCGTGGAGCGGCTCGGGCCGTTTTTGACAGTCTTGGCTCGACTCACTCAGTCCGGACCGTCGCCCTTTGTCGCCCTCGTCCTGTTAAACCTTTTGGAAGTTGCGCCACGCTCGGAGCATCTCGGTCTCCTCGTTCAAGCAGGGAAGATCTGGCTCGCAACCTATCCTGACTCTCGATCATTCTGGGTCGATCATGGGTTCGGTAAGCGATGGTGCGATTTCATCGAAAGGATTAGTATTCTGGCCCCTATGGCAATCGACGCCGATGCGGAAATTCGCGCCGATGTGGACAATACCGTGGCAGAGTTAGTTGGTCTTGGCGTTCCCGAGGCGAACAAACTTGAGGAATTACTCAACGGCCCACGCGGCCGTTGAGCTTCCGGCTTTCTCGTAAGCAAGGCGGCGGACGCGCTCGCGCCGAATCCTCGATTGTGAAAACGCCTGATGTCGACACCGTGATTGACCGTAAGGTGAAAGCCGTGCAGACCAAGGACTTCATCTACACGCATTCGATCTGCGGTGCTGAGAAGTAGGCGTACGAGCATCAACAGAGTGACCGTGCAATGGACTTTATCGAAAAGCAGATTCCACCACCAAAGTCGTGGGAGAGGTTCGAAGATCTGACTCGCGCACTATTTGCCGCTGTGTGGAAGGCGCCTCTCGCTCAGAAAAACGGTCGATCTGGACAACAGCAGCACGGTGTCGATGTCTATGGGACGCCCGAGGTCGCGCCAGGCAATAGTTTTGGCGTGCAGTGCAAAGGGAAGAACAAGGGCTACGGAGCCAAGGCTACTATCGCGGAGTTCGATGCAGAACTCACCAAGGCAGAGAAGTTCAAACCTACGCTTGGACATTGGACGTTTGCTACCACTGCTCCCAACGACGCCGCACTTCAGGAACATGCTCGGCTTGTGTCCGAACGCCGAGAGAAGGAAGGTAAGTTTCCCGTCGTGGCCGTCGGCTGGGACACGATTCAAGGGCTGCTGTCCAGTCATCAGGCAGTGGTGGAAGAAATCTATCCTGAGTATGCAGGTGATCTGCCGAGAATCATGGCAGCGCTGCGTGCGCTACCAAGAGCTGACGAACTCGATCAGATTCGGCGCGGCCTTATTGCGTTCTTGCCACGATCAGCAGCAGCCGAGACCGAAGTGTCTGCATGGTTTGAGGTTCAGTTCGAGGTGGCACGTGATCTCGGACCTGCGCTGATGGGGCGTTCGCTCGGGCCGGCAGATGTCGGGGCCTGTCCCACGCTTCCTGAGGTAGCTCTGCTGACTGCCGACCTAGAGAGGGCTGGCTCTGCTCGCCTCGCGGGCGTGCCCGGCGCTGGGAAGTCAATTACAGTCCTTCAGGTGGCACGCCAAATGCTCGATCGTGGCTGGCGGGTGCTACGGCTGGCTGATCCGATGGGAAGAGTTCCTCCCTTTGATGAGAGTTCAGATCCCACTCTCTATATCGTCGATGACGCGCATCTGACGCGTCCTGCGCTACTGCGGGAGTTGGAGGAGCGGGCGACCGCATCGCGCTGGGTGTTGAGCGCGTATACGATCTCCGACGACAGGGGGGGCTTTCCTGGCGCCATTCAGCTCGATGCTAAGCGCGCTGTCCGGGTCATTGCGGACGGCTTGCGGGCTTCGCCCGAAGCGACGCTGGCCGCCGTTCGTCGCGCCGACGATCGGATCGGCGATCGTCCGGGGGACGAGCGGCTCGATCTGCGCCTTGAACACGCGGCGGAGCAGGCGCTCTACCCATGGCAATTTTGTTTCATCCTTGGGGGAGGGTGGAGACGGGCGAGCGCATTGGCAAGTTCCGCTCGTGCAGCTGGAGCGGACTTGGTGCTCGCCGCTGCGGCAATTCGTCAGTTGGCAGCCCGTGATGCACACTGTTCGCGCGGGGCGTTGCTGGAATTAGTTGGAGACGCATTGCCGATTGCCGACAGCAATGGTGCGATAAACTGGTTGGTAGCGCAGCGATTCTTGCTGAGTGTTGATGATCTTCGCTGTCCGCATCAGCGTCTCGCCAGTATTCTACTTGCACGCATTCTTGAGGGGCATTCGGCCGAAGAGCGTCAGATGGTTGCTTGTGTGGTTAAGACGGTCCTCGCTGACGGCGAGATGCCGTTAGCTGGCCTAGCTGTGTTGCTGGGTGAACTGTCGACGGCGGGCGGGTATGGGCAGTGGCGTTGGCTGGTCCAGCGGGCATGGCTGACGCCCATCCTGGAGCGCTGTTGGTCTGCGACAGACCCACTCGATATTAGACATGCATGTTGGGTACTCAGCAACCTGCATGATTACCTGACGGATGAATTGAGCCAGATTGGCAGCCACAAGGAAACTCTTGCGGAATGGATAGAGGCGGCACCTGAAGGCGCATGCTATGCGATCGGCCGCGTCATCAATAATGTACTCAATGCTGATAAGACGCTCGGGGAAAGCATCGTCGCGCTAGTTGATCCATGCGTCATGGCTCGGGCTATCAGTACCGCGACTCCATTGCACGCCGGCGAGATCGCCGATTTGCTTTCCAAGATCGGGGCTGGAAAAGATGATGTGTGGAAGACCTGTTATCTCGAACACGTCGACCGCGACGCGTGTCGCAGTCTGGCCTCAACCTGGCCGCAGGACGCCTACCTGTCGGTCATGGCGGATTTCTGCGAACATTTCTGCTACTTCGAACCAGCGTTCGGATTTACGCTGATCGAAGCGCTGATCCCGGCCATCGCTGATCGGCTGCGAGCTGACCCTCATGATGCGTTCGACGAGCTACGCGATATCGTGTGGAACGCGTTGAGGCTTTACGACCCACTACAGATCTATGTAGGGAGGTTGGCGCCCTCTCGGCGCATGCGGCAGGTGGGGCGAACGATCTGCGCCTGTTGGTCGCCGAAGGACCTCGCAGCCCAACTGTCGTGCAGCACGCACAGAAACTTCCAAGCTGCCGCTGGACTCCTCAGCTTCATGCGCAAGGCGTCGCCAAAGCAATTTGAGGCAACGGTACTCGCCCTCGACTGGAACAAGATCGACCAGACAATCGCGCGAGATTGGGCAGAAGGTATCGGCGATGCCAGAATGCTGCTGGGCGTCGCGTATGCCGTACCGCCAGCGCGATTCGAGATCCATGAGGTAGCCTGATCGAGACAGACACGCCTGGTCCTTAGATTAAGATCGTGGATCAGGAGCGCGCGAAGATGAGCAAGGCAAGACAGACGTACACGGAAGAGTTTCAGGCAGAGGCCGTGAGACTGGTGCTGGAACAGGGGCTGACGCTGCAGTCGGCCGCCCAGCGTCTTGGGATTCCGAAGGGCACGTTGACGAATTGGGTGTTGAGAGCCAAAGCGCCTGGAGCAACAGCGGCACCAGGAGGCGTGACAGTGGCGGAGCTGGCGGCGGAGAATGCGAGGCTGCGCAAGGAGCTGGCAGAAGCGAAGCTGGAGCGCGATATTGTAAAAAAAGCCGCAGCGTACTTCGCCAGGGAATCACTGCCCGGTACGCGTTCGTGAGGCAATGGCGAGAAGTGTATCCGGTGAAGATGATGTGCCGGGTATTGGGAGTCTCGCGCAGTGGTTATTACGACTGGACGCACAGACCTCACGGGCTCAGTCCGGAACAGGAGCGGTTGCATCTGGCGATCCGGGCGGCCCACAAGCGCACGCGTCAGACGTATGGCACGCGGCGCCTGCAGCGAGAACTGGCTGGCGATGGATTCATGGTCGGTCGTGACCGGCTGGCCCGACTGCGCAATGAGATGGGGATTCGGTGTCGGCAAAAGCGTCGATTCGTGGCGACAACGCGCTCGGCACATAATCTGCCAGTGGCGCCCAACCTACTGGAGCAGAAGTTTGAAGCCGACAGGCCAAACGCCGCGTGGGTGACTGACATCACGTATATCGCAACCGACGAGGGGTGGTTGTACCTGGCAGGAATCAAGGACCTGTACACATGCGAGATCGTGGGCTACGCGATGGGGCCCAGAATGACACAGGAACTGGTAGGCGAGGCGCTGTTCCGGGCGGTGCGTAGCAAGCGGCCGCGGCCCGGCCTGATACATCATTCGGACAGGGGTAGCCAATACTGTGCTCACGGCTATCGCAGGTTGCTGGCGCAGTTCGGCATGCAGGCATCGATGTCACGCAAGGGAAATTGCTACGACAATGCGCCCATGGAAAGCTTCTGGGGCAGTCTGAAAGCAGAGCTGGTGTACCACCATCGGTATGCCACCCGGATGGAAGCCATGGCCTCTGTTCGTGAGTACATTGAAATTTTTTACAATCGCCAACGGCGGCATTCCAAGTTGGGGTACCAAACGCCAGGCGAAGTCGCTGCAAGCTACCTCAATCGACTAGCTGCAGCATGAACCAGACGTGTCCGCTCTAGACAGAACACCTCAGCTTGATCGGCGAGGTTCATCGCATGCAGGACCATGAACTCCGGATTACTGAGATGGGTTTGGGCTCCGGCTGGTCCCAGGCGAGCAGCCGCATCACGTAGCAGTCCCGTTAGCTTTTGCAGTTGCTCCGGCTCGGTTGGCAAGGCGTAGTTGCCGATTAGACCATCTAGCGTCATGCGCCTAGACAACCGTTTGTTCAGCTCGGCGGCACTGACCCTACCGCGCGGTTCGGTCTGTAGCGCTTTCAGCCCGAAGAAATCTGGGGCCTCGAACTGATCATGAACCTGTCGCGTATGGTCTAGGCATAGGAGTTCGGGGCACCCAAGAAACTCCCCAGCTGACGTGGCTGACTTTGGCCAATGCGAGATGATCAGGTCCACCGCAACAAGCAGATAGGCCGCGCAAGATCCTGGTGGCCCGAGTACATCTTTCAGAACAGCATCGAAGGGTTCACCGGCCTCGATACGTTGATGGGCCCATGCTTCCAATGCCATCAGCGCCGACGTTATCGCGTAGTAGTTGCTGTTCCTAGACCAGAAATAGGTACCTGTCCATGGAAAGGCACGTGCGCCATCCGAATACGCCAGCGTGATCGCGTTATCGCCGGCATTACGGCCGCGGGTGCCGTGAGCGATAGCATGACCCACCAAGCGGTGAATTAGCGAGAGCCCGTCCGCCGGCGAGTGCAGCAGTAGTTCGAAGAACGGGCCTTGCGCCGGAGAGGCCGGAAGAAACTCGTGATCGACGAATGTGAAGGCCTCTTCACGCTCGTCATGGAACCGACGATGGCGGGGGCGCGGTTGATCAATCAGTGCTTGCTCGGTCAGCCTGGCCAGTTCAGTGGGCGCCGCTTGTGCCAAAGTTCCACGCATCTTCAAGATGTTTCGGACCAAGTCGTCGTTGTGCTCGACTTGCGCGACGGCCCGAAGATATTCTGCGGCTAGATCGGGTGTGGTGCGAGCGAACATGAAGAATCCGCTGCGAAGATCCCGCCGGACCGACTCCACTTGACCGCGCTCAAGGCGCTCCCAAAATCGCGGCCCTTCATTCGGGCCGGGCGGCCTGTTCCTCGGTTCCACCAATCTCAGCCATCGGTACAGCTGTCGCGTTGTGAGCGGTGTGATGGTTCGAAAGTTGCGACTGCGGGGCGCTTCAGGTCCAGCCGGTCGATGAGACTCACATCTGCATGTAGTGCGCAGGCAATAGCCCATTCGCGCAGCACGTCGTGACGGAAGTAGACGCGGTCCGGGCCCAAGCTGCGCAATGTGCCGCTCTGAACCAATGCGTCAATAGGCTGTGCCGACTGTGTACTGACATCAAGACCATCTGGTCCTGTGAGCGTCTTCCGGGCCAGATCGCTCAATAAGCGAGCCCGATCCCGCCATCCAGTGTCACGCTTGCCATCAGCCGTGGACCACCACTGGCTGGCCATCTCAGCTTCTGTGTGTGGCAAAGTGTCGGCCGCAGGCTTACTTGCGACGCGAGCGAGCCGAAACAAATTCTTTGTCACCTGTCGGGCAGGATGGTTCTCGCTAAGCAATGGGCTCAACGCTGGATCTCTGTTTGCGAGTTGTTCGATCTCCGCCTTGCTCAACGCATCGATCATCACCGGCGACGCGCGCTTCAATCTATCGAGCGCGTCCTCTGGCAACCAACTGGGTTCCTCCACTCCGAACTCAGCTCGAGCAGTGGCGAGAACCGATACACCTGAGACATCCGCGGCGGCTCGAAGCATGTCAACGACGGTGAGACGTTCCTCGCCGCTGAAAGCGTCAAGATTGTCCACAAACAGGATGGCGCCGCCGTTATTGGCAAGCTCGACCAAAAGCTCATGGACGGTACCTTCAAAACCGATCTGCGCGCGCATGGCTGTCCAGCCGCGTGGAACGCAACGACCAGGGCTTAGGACGAGAACGTGCCCCTCTGCCTGCAAGGACTCGGCCATCTGACGCAGGACACCGGACTTACCCACGCCTGCGTCGCCGCGAAGTTCGACATAACGTCCAGCATCGAATGCCTCGTGCACCGCGGCCACGCGCTCATGTCGCGTAAGGACGACTTGGCCTACGTGGTTTTCGATGTCAGCGAGCGCTTGGCGGGCATGTTCAGCAAGGGCCGCCCGTGCACTTGCGTGCCGCCGGTCTTCGGCGAAGCGAAATCCGCGAGGATGCAGGGACTGCAAAAGGGACGTGCGACTTCTGTCCCCGCCGTTCTTCGCTACGCTGATGGCTAGCTCAACAAGATTCCCCCAGAAGGCGTCCACTCGCGAAGCATCGTCGGCATGCAACGTGCGGAGCGTTCGCTCCCGAGCGAGATCCTCCGAGGCTGAGCCAGGTGCTGTGAAGTCGAAAGTGAGAATCTGAAGCCGGCGTAGCAATTTCCAGATCGTTTCGTCATCGTGAGGTGCCCCCTCTTCCTTAAGGTGACCTTGGAACGTTTTGACGAAAGTCCGCATGTCGTCGTTTGCGACACCAGGAAGCTTGAGTTGTGAGACGAAGGTCTCTGCATCTCCTATTTGTCGAGCCAGTGCGAGCACGTCCTGATATGGACCTTCGATCTTGCGCGACCCTCTGGCAGTGGCGATTGCCAAGCCATACTGTGTTGGCCAAAAGTCCGGGCGACGCACGGCTTCGGCAATCTGGCCGACAACCTTTCGGAACACTGGGTCCGCAGGGGTCAACGTGATCGTCCGCTTGACCTGTATTTCCAGTACCGTAGGTCTGCCGGAACCATCGACTGCATGAACGATCACGTCGTCGAGCGGCCGCCCGGTGTTCGCTTGCTGAAGTGCAATTCGATCGATCGTTGTGCCGGGAAGACCGCGTGGCGGTGCCCCACAGAGCATTGCGAGCAGATAAAACGCTGCAACCTGCCCTTCAAAGTGTGCGCCCGCAGGCCCACTGGCAGCCGTACTCGTGCCCTGTTGATTAGGGATGCCAGGGTCATTGCCTTCCGGTTGCATCTTTTCCATAGTATGCGGCCCCACGCGAACGCGCTCTGGGTTACGACCCCTGCTAGCTCGCGAGGCGATTCCACTCAATACGTCGCTGACGCCAATGGTCGCCGATAGTTTGTATGAAATCAGCTTGAACCAGTTTTGCCCGCTCTTCACATATTCGCGTGGACTCTCGCCGAATGATGAGTCCCTCCATTGGCCCCTTGCGGTATCGACTCGCCTTGGATTTCAGCATGTCTTTCAACTGCAAGAGCGTACACCGCCCCTCATAGACTTGGGGCACCGTTGATAAGCCGACCCTCAAGGCCAATTCATCCCTTCGACGGCTGCTCCAAAACTGTCCTGTACGTCGTTCGTACACGTCGAATAGCAAAAACCAATCTGGCAGATTTCTATAGTCCAAAGTATGCCGAGCAGCGCACCATTCCCCGAAGAGGATCAGATCGGTTTCTAGATGTTCGAGAAGGATTGCCAACAATCCCTCGCCGTGTGCATTCATCCAATCAGGTAACCGCACGAATTGACCACCATACGGCTCGTGAAGATAATTCCCTCGGTTTTGCGCTAGCAAGTCACCCTCAGTCGAGAGCGAGAAGCCTAGATTGGCTCCATCCAGCTTTTCTTCGACAACCAAATGCCCTTGGAGAAGTTGCCCCACCTCTAATGGAGAGAGCACTTTGTCATCGCGCGGCGACCCCGCGCCCATCCAGGCGATGTGCGGGGTGTGGGGAAAGCGAAAGAACTCACTCATGCGCGACCGAGCTTAGCCTTATACTTTTCCCTCGACCAGTGCTCGATAATGGGCGTCAAACCGACTCCATGCTTTTCGAGCGCCTCTTCCCATCCGTGCCAATCAGTATCGCCGGCAAATGCAATCGGACATTCACCATGGGTGTCTTGGGCCGTAAGCGCCGCAGCCACCATCTTCCGATCAGCAATATCGTGTATAACCTTCGTCAAGGCTGTAGGGATGACAGTATAGCTGTCCTTTTCAGCCTCCAGGCTCACGTTGTCGACGGCCGCCGTGCTCCACTTGTTCATAACTACTTGGATGCCGAAGTCGTTAAACCCCAGCTTTCGACAGTACTCGTCGTAAATTTCACTTCCACCATCCAGCACCAAGTGACTATCAGAGTTGTTAAAGCCATCGAGCCAGCACCATACCTCCTGCCTTACGACCGGATCGTCGGGAGTCGCATCAATGTCGGTTGGCGCGACCGGATCCGCCGCACTCGCGGCAATGAGGACGTTGGTATCAACAACATAGCGGGGCTTCATCCTTGCTTCTCCAGCGCCTGTCGTGCAAACATCAACCTGGCTTGCTCTCGCGTCTCGCCCAGTGCATCACCAAAGAAGTTGTCGGGCCAATCCTTAACCCGGCCATACTTGTCGATCGGCAATGGACGCAACTTTGCCCCCCGTCGTCCACGCTCCACGAAATACATCGCGATTTCATCTGTAGCCGTCTTTTGGCGAGCCACGAGCGTTTGCATACGGCGGAAAAGATGCTCCGAATGGGTTTCGACCAGGAATTGCACCTTACGCTTTTTGCTGACCTCCGCAAATAGTTCGGCCAACACGGACTGAGCAAGTGGATGCAAATGGATCTCCGGCTCTTCTAAAATGATTGTGCTACCTTCAGGCGCGAAGAAAGCCAGTGTCAAGACTGGCAGCACTTGCGAAACACCTATCCCGACGTCTCGCAAATTGGACGACACACCTTGCCGATGCACCACGACCTCGTAACGTGTCGACCGACCAAGCTGCCGAACTTCCAACCGATCGGCGATCTTCATCCGGGATAGCCATTGCGAGACACCTGTGATGACCCTGTTATGTTCCTCACCCTTGGCCAGTGCGCTAGCCAGGAGTACGTCCACGGCGCGGTGACCATCGCTGCCAACCCCGCCCGGCGTGGACTTGTTCCAGACGTAATCTCGCTCCGGCTTGCGACGCAACGGACCAAGGTACGCAATATTCTCAAGTTCGCGTCGAATGGCGAGGCTGAGATCCTCCACAACGCTACCTTCTTTTTCCAGAAAAGCGATTGCCTCGGCCGGGAGCGCAATGGACCGCTCAGGCGCAAAGTTGCGTCCCTTCCCCCGCGGCTGCGCCTCTTGATTCACCACAAGCGAGTATGCCCCCTTCTCTCGGCGGATCGCTCTGAACTGATGGTCCCCGGTTGTCAAGCGAGCTTCCTGCACCGCTACGCTGCCTGATGACAACTTGCTATAGGTGCCTTCAAATTCCCCGGCATCGATCCGTACATTCCTACCTTTCGGAACTTCGAAGGAAAATCCAAGCGCGAAGTAGCGAGGTGCTGTGGCTCCGCTAAAGATCACGTCATCGAAGTCACCGAAATTGAAAAGGTCGTTCACCTCATCTCCGCCCAGGTTTAGATGAATCGTTCGATCGGGGGATTGAACCGTCTGCTTTAGCAGGAGGAGGCTCTGAATGAGCGAGGATTTACCGGAAGAATTCGTTCCCAGCAACATCGTAACCGGCTTGAGCGCGATTGGATCGGTTTCCGACCACGCCTTGAAATTGTAAATTTTTAATTTAGTTAGCATGTCAATAAGATTGCTTGTAGAACAAGCCCGGCGCAGCCAGGCCGGCATTTTCGAATGCAGACTGCTGGGTAAGCTGAAAGCTTAAATATCGGTAACGCGCGAAGATCCCGTACCCCACGATGGTACTAGTTCCACTACTGCATCTCCCATTTTGCAGCGCTCGCCAGCCCTTCATGCTTCCTGGTGTCCTTGCGCCCAAGTGGGGCTCGATGGACAGCTACCGACCAAAAACAGGGGGGCATCGAAGGACCGCTCCAGGCGGCGCTTCTTCGCGCGTCGGCGCAAGAACTTCAGCGCCCGGAGATAATACCTTGACGGAGCGTGATGGACAGTTGGTTTCCACCGGCACGGGGATGCTTTGCAAGGGGTAGTCGTCCTTTTTGTACAAAATCTTACGGTTTCCCCGCAAAGCCGGTCTTTTTGCGGGGGGGGCGGGGGGGCAAAGCAGACAACTGCCCGGAGTACCATGTCCGCCCGCGATTTCGGATCGTGTCATCGGCCCCTGACCAAGATAAAGCCTTATGCGCTGCAGCGCATAAGGCTTTATCTTGGTCGCCGGGAAGCCGAGATGGCTACGGACGCGTACGGGTGCCAATCTGAAGAGTACGTCAGGTAGGCGGGATCTGTCGCCACCGTCGATACCGTTCGCTCCGCTGCCACAATGAGGACTTGAATTGGGAAAATTGCTAGCGATTAACGACTTGCCCATTTTCCCAGAATGTCTGGGCGAATCCTGCATCGTCTGCGAGCACCAAGCGAACTTTGCTCGAAAAGTGACGTCCAGTCAGATCTTGGTAGGTAATCGTGATTGGTATTTCCGCACCGGCCCGCCAAGAATCCGATTGCCCGAGGTGCCAGAAGGCGTTCGTGATCGAGCGGCCATTGGCGAGTACTGGGATGGTAATACCGCTAAAGAAGCAGCGTTCGGCGTCTCTTGGAACGAGCGAGCACGCTGACGCGGCCCGTACAACTGATTCCACCGCAACCAGGCGGATGTCTCGCGCTGGGCGATTTCCCGTATTCTCAACTAGCAAGTTAAGAGCGATTCCGGAATTTCCGCCGGTTGCTGTAGTGACTCGGGCAAAAACAATCGGCCTATTTGCCTCTCTCCATGAGTACATGGAAAACCCGAGCGACAACAATGAGACGGCAGCAGAGAATGAACTGATGAAAATAGCGGCCATATCTTGATGTTCCGATTTCTAAAAATGCACTGGGATTAGCCGAGGGAGTGCTCTCTTACCCGACCCGGTAAAACTCCTTACTCTGCCCCGCATTGACCGCCCGCTGCAGCCAGTCCGGCATCTCGCCGGTGCCGTCCCTGGCGTGCGGGATGCCGTCGGGCATCAACGGACCCCCGACTCGGGGGTCCTCATTCCTGCCACGGGTCGACCGGGGGCGCGATACCGATGCTGTACTGGTCCATGAAACTGGGCAGCAGGTAGAACCGGTCCAGCGGCACTGGGCCGCCGCGCGCCACCATCGGCGCACGGTCGAAGATGGCGACACTGGCCTCGTTCGCGAAGCGCGACGTGAAATAGATGCCATCGACGTGCGGGAACGCATCGTGGATGGCCCGGCTCCACAGGTTCGGCCCCCGATAGTCCGCAGTCGACAGGATACGATTGTCCATGCCGAGATGGAAAAGCGGCTGGGTCAGGTCGGCCAATTGGAGGGGCCGGCCCAGCGTCGTGCCCAGATCGCTGATGCTTCGTTGCGTCAGTTCCTCTTCGTCCAGCAGCAAGGGGAGGGATTGACCCTGGAACCGGTCCCGCAGGACTGCCTCCGCCATGCACCCCGCGAAGCTCGGCGAGGCGTAGAGGACGCCGAATTCGTCGTTCGGCGCATCGAAGCGGTACGGATTACCGCCAGTCGAGCGGCGGTTGTAGTGGATCGGCCCGTAGATCGAACGATGGATGCGCCACAACGGCGTCACCGCGCTATCAAGTTGCCTCACCGGCATGGTACGGGCGGCCAGATCCTCGGGTGGCAACGGGCAACCCAGCAGCTGCGCAGTCAGAAGCTGCATCAGGCCGCCCCTTGCCCGCCGGCGTACCGGTTCCTCACCGCCTGGAGCACTGGCTCGACGGACTTGGACGCATCGAGGATCCAGTCCATCGGCCGTGCGTCACCGAGCGCCTGGAGGTGCCGCTGCATGAAGTTGTGCACGACCCAGCAGCTAGCGCCAGCCTCGATGAACGGCGCCAGGACGGCGGTGAGCCGTTCCGCTTCGGCATCGAACTGCCATTGCGGGTAGCGCAGGCCGCGTTGCTTGCCGGGCGGGACCAGGGCGTACAACTGCCCTTTCAGCCGCGCCTCGTTGATGGCACGGTCCGACCGGCCGGAATACGTGGCGGCGTCGCGCAGGGAGAGGTTCTCCGGCCGTTGTAGTTCGGCCAGCGCGTGGTGGCGGCCTCGATCTCGAGCAGCTTGCAGCGGGTCCTCAGCGGTTGCCTTCGATTGCGCGATTGGTCGATGGACGTTGATTGCCTCAGCAGCACGCAAAATGAGCTCGTCCAACACGCGTGCCGAAACGGGCCCGCCAAGATTTGTGAGTCCGAGAATTTCTTCCATCCTGGCATGGAGCCGTTCCGCAAATGATGTCCGGTGGCGAGCTTGCTCGTCAGTGCTTCCGCGGGTCTTGCACTGAAAAATGTGGTACTCACCGGCTCCTGAGAGCAGGACAACATCAGCGGGGTCATATTCCGGATCGTTATGGGGTGACCCCAGCGTTTTTAGCTCTTCTGGAATTCGATACACAAATAGGCCCGGCACTTGTTGCTCGTGATACCAGCGAGGGGGAATGCCTTTGCACCGCAAATCCTCTATGGCTTTCGGATCGAAAGCACTGGTCTGCCGTAGGAGTGGCAAGGCCTTAGGATTTATCCGATACGTGGCATGTGGCTCAGAAGGCGCCTCAGGTGAGCTCGTCACTTTTATGGTGATGTGCTCTTTGAGTAGTGATGGGAGGGGCTGCGTTTTCGTTTCCATGCCTAAGGCTAGTTCATGAACTTCATGAACGCAAGAGGATCTTGGGCGTAGACCCCATCGGCGCATTGTAGATACCTCATTGGCCTCTCAACTCTGAGGGGCCGGCCGGGATACGCCCTTTATGCGCTGCAGAGCATAAAGGGCGTACCTTGGTCGCAGCCAGTGTCCTTGCTGGCCAGGTTTCCGCAGGGCTGGCCGAAGCGATTAGCGCAGCACACCGCGGGGAAAGCCAACTGTATCGCCAGAACGGAACGCTCTCACCGTCGTCGGCACTGGCGGAATTTGCAAGGATCGAAATTCGTCGAGGACATCTGACGTCACCTCCTCGCATGGGGTCAGGAATTGACTGCCTAGTTTGCGCTGGAGGCGTCGAGTTGCATTGACACGCGCTCATCGTCACGCAAGCCCTGTTATCCAGCCTAGCCCATTCCCTCCTCGAGCGGACTTGCGCTCCTCTTCAAGGCGCAGCCATCACGAGAAGGGCCTATCCCCGTGGGAACGGGAGGAAGCACGGGCCACACTCACGGCTGCAGGCGGTCCAGGGCCTATCCCCGCGAGCACGGGGGAAGCAAGATGATCAGCTGCTGCATGTCCTTCTTGCGGGGCCTATCCCCGCGAGCACGGGGAAGCCTGGAGTCGACCGCCAACGGCGTTGGCAACACGGGCCTATCCCCGCTGGCGCGGGGGAAACGGTACTCGAGCCGAATTTCGCATGGCCGATCAGGGCCTATCCCCGCGGACGCGGGGGGGAAGCTCCGAGCCTGACGCGCCGAAATAGCCCAGGATGGGCCTATCCCCGCGGCCACGGGGCAAGCTCAGCCCCCGACATCCACGGCTGGATCGCCATGGGCCTATCCCCGCGAGCACGGGGGAAGCAGGTGGCGCTGCTCGAGCGCGATCATCTGGGCGGGCCCATCCCCGCAGGCGACGGGGAAAGCGACAGGATGTACAGCGCCTTGGACATGCGCTTGGGCCTATCCCCGCAGGGCACGGGGGGAAGCACGTTCACGATCACCGGCAGTTGGTCGGCGAAGGGCCTATCCCCGCGGGCACGGGGAAACCCTTGTGATTTCGTTTTGGAACAGAGGGACTACGGGCCTATCCCCGCGGACACGGGGGAAACAAACGCGGCCTCCCGTCCCTGGTCCTCGAGAAGGGCTTATCCCCGCGGGCACGGGGAAACCTCTATATCGCCAACCGCACGCTGATACTGCGTTGGCCTATCCCCGCGTGTGCGGGGAAACCTCCTCGATGGTGGCGGGGGTGGGCCTGGCGCAGGGCCTATCCCCGCGAGGACGGGGGAAGTGGCTCTCCGGGTTGTCCCGCTTCTGTCCGCTTGGGCCTATCCCCCCGGGCACGTGGGAAGCGGCAAGCTACTGGTCAGCAATGACCCCATCACGGGCTTATCCCCGCGGGCACGGGGGGAGCATAAAGCCAGCGCTGGGTCCGACCTATGAGGCGGGCCTATCCCCGCGAGCACGGGGGAAGCTCGTTCATCATGACGTTCCCGTACCTGCATCAGGGCCCATCCCCGCGGGCATGGGGGAAGCCTTCTTGTCCGCGCACGGATCGAACGTGTACAGGGGCCTATCCCCGCGGGCACGGGGGAAACGGCAGGTCGAGCTGACGCACCAGAGTCCGCTTGGGCCTATCCCCGCGGGCACGGGGGGAAGCAAGGTCTACGACCGCTACGCCAAGGAACGCGGGGGCAACCTTTCCATCCTTGAAGTTGACCGCGTCGACATACGACCTATCCCCGCGTGTGCGGGCAATCCTCTGCACCGCGTTTGGTGACGGTGCACTGGTAGGGCCCATCCCCGCGTAAGCGGGGAAACCGATCTGCTCGACGGAGTGATCGGCGAAGCCGAAGGCCTATCCCCGTGGGCGCGGGAAATTGGAGATGTGGAAGCAGCTGGACTCAATCCCATCGGACTATCCCCGCGTACGCGGGGATAGCGTATTGGTGCGACGCGCGTCACCGGTAATGTCGGGCCTATCCCCGTGAGGACGGGGGAAGCTCAGCCAGGGCCGCGTTGATGTACTGCGCCGGGGGTCTATCCCCGCGTGCGCGGGGAACCTACGCCTGCCGCGATCCCGAGTGCGGCCGCACGGCCTATCGCTGAGTGTGCGGGAAGGGACGGGAAAAAACTTGCAGTGGAAGTGGTCATCTTCCCCTCACTGGGGCCTATCCCCGCGGGCACGGGGAAACTTCATCACCTAACCCATTGATATCAAACAAATACTGCGTATAAATCCGAATTTTTAAAGAGCCTAAGTCAAGCTTTATCGCGACGGGTTTGCCACATTTCGTCCGTTTCAATTAATTCTACGGGCGGAGTCCCTAAGTGAGCTAAACCTGTCCCGCTGGGCTCGTTGATGTCGCGCCAACTTTTCGAGGCCCAACCTACCTTTGAGCATCTGCCCCGCTCAACTCAGTGCGAAGCTGGTTTGAGCAGCAGCATGCCGAAGCCGAAAGCGCGGTGCCGACCAACGCCCCGGCGGATCAGTTGTGTGAAGGCTGCAGGATCATGGACTCTTAGTTGCCCCATGAACACGGCATCCGGCCCGCTCACCGCCCTGGTGCGGCGTGGCGTTCCGTCAACGCTCTGGGTTTGGCGGACCACATCACTAAGCTGAAAGCGCGTCATACACGCGCTAACTACCTGTGCGGCGTAGCCGGCGGCAAACTGCTTATCAAGCCACTGACGGTACACGGCTTCCCGGTCTAGGGGCTGCCTCCCCGCTTCCCCCAACTTCTCAACTGCCTGCAGGAAGGCATCGCGTTCCCGACCATCACGGCTGCCACGAACGATCGGCCGTACCCGCACCTCGAAGTCGAATCGCTGTCCTTCCGCCCATTGCTCCGGAAAACGCCTGGCGCTCAGGCCTGGACTACGTGGCGTTGCGTCCAGGCCCAACGCCGCCGCAATGTCAGGGGCTGCAAATGCAGCTTGCTGCTGCAACTGTTCCAGCTCCGCTGTTGCATAGCCAAGCAGGCCGCGCTGGGCTCCGAGGTAGGAAAACGGCTGGGGCGCGTGCTGGCCGAACGCCGAACGCAACAGCGCGTGTATTGCGTATCCAAGGTCGCCCTGCTGACCAAGGTAGCCCTGTCTTGCCGCCCATGCGGTCAGCCGTGGCACATCGGGCTGGCAATGCATCAGGGTGATTGTCATGGATGTTCCCCTTTCATTCGATGAGCCCCTCGCGCACTGGCCGCCAGCCACCGTGTACACCGCTGGTCCAGTTCCGCTCGTCGCAGATATCGAGCAAGCGGTCGCCCTCGCTCAATCGACCCTCGCCCTCGGGCCATTGCAGCCGAAAATGACGCCCGGCGACCGTCGTCTCATTTGGCAGCAATGCACCGAGCACGTTATCCGCGTCGACCCAGCCGGCAACGAGCCGTCCTGTCGGCAGACACGGCTTGCGGCCAATAAACAATGGGCGCATCGGCCTGTCCAGCGCACGCGCTACGTCGTCGAGGGTGGGCGACTCATCGACCGGCTCTAGGCGAATGGCGAGCAGCGCATCGAGATCCGCGTGATACCTGCGATAGCGCAAATGAGGCCCTTCATAGGTGCCAGCGCCCCCGCGCCGCTCCTCAACACTGCCCCACGTGGTCCAGCCTTTGTCGTTGGCGCCCAGCTGTGCAGTCTGAAAGTCGGTGATCCGCTGCCCGGGATTGTCCAGTCGCGTCCCCAAACGCAGCCGAGCTTGCAGCCGGTCGTGCGCGGCCACATCCCCCCGATCCCACCCCAAGGCATTGGCTACCAGGCCCGTCACCATCGACAGCGCGGGAAAATCGCGGATGACACCATGGTTGTCGATGGTTTCACCACCAAACGCGATCAATGGCGCCCGCAGCCGAATCAGCAAATGGCGCGCCATTCTTTATTCCCCCTGCGCGATCCGCGCTTGCAGCCATTGCGCCAAGTCGGCCAAGGACAGCCGCTCGCCTTGCGGCACGTTCACGTCGTCCAATGCCAAATACCGCCGCTGAAGGGGCGCACCGTAGGCCGCGTCCAGTTTGGCCACTTCGTCACCGAGGCGCTTCACCGCTGCGTGGCGAATATTCTCCGCGTTCAGCGGCAAGGCGTTCTGAAAGGCTCCAGCGAGACTGCGAGGCTGCCAGTCACCAGTCTCAACGAGGATGAACTTCGCCCAGTCAAAGGGTGCGGTAGACCCGCGTTTGGCACCCGGGCTCACTGTCGCGATGAGATGCAGCAGGTGATGTACGACTCGGCTTGCCAGCTCGCGTCGTTCCGTGGGTGCCGTGAAGCATTCCTTAATGTCGATGCCCTCCAAATTCGCCACCAGTTGCGGTACGTCCACTACGACATACCCGTAGTACAACCCGGAGGCCAGTTCCGTGTCGAAGATGCCCGCAGAGCCCTGTTCGCCCGATTCGTGTAGCAGGTCATCTACGACCGTGAAGTAGTCGTTTTCCACCTGCGCCTCATGCACGGTGAACGCGTGACCAACATAGACAGCCGCCTCGCGGCTCGCCAGCACATCCGACGTGACCATGCGGCCGAACAAGGCCGATTCCAGGCCGCTGCCATGCTGCAGAGCCTCAATGTTCTTCTTCTCATCCTTCAGGAAGCCGGCGACCGCCGCCTTCAAGTCCTTCTCCTCGGCGTGGTCCTGAATCAAGCGCAGGGTGCGCTGGACCAGATACTCGATCTCCGCCTTGCCCAAGAGAACGGCTTGACCCGTCTTTAGGGCTTCGTCCCCTTTTCTTTCCTTGTCCGTCCTGTCAAGTAGCTTTCCACTGCGCAAGGCTTCTACGGCAGCAAGTGCCGAAGCTTCGCTGGCACCTCGTTCCACCAGCGTTTGCCGAATGTGATCCAGCGTGTAGCGCGAGCGAATCGCCATCGGCACGCCGAGGCTCGCCAAGGAGTGGTGGTCATCCGCTACGCGCCAATGGCGCTTCAGGCATTGCGACGAGATGCGCGTGCGTACGGCGTCTCCCAACGGCAAGCGCTTGGCAAGGCCGGCATCATCACGATTGATCAACGCCCCCGGGTAGTTATGCAGGGTATGGATTTGAACAAACCGGGGAACCGACATGGACTCTCCTTGTTGAATTCGGGTACTTAGTTGGTGGACGAACGGGCCTGTGCTGAGAAGTACCGGCCAGCAATTCGCAGACGTATTTCCTCCGCCTCTTCCTGTGAGCGGGCATTCACGCTGGCCTCCGCCATGACGAGGCGCCCCAGCTCGACCCAGTTGGGCGCAACAGACTTGCTGGCCATCAGCCGCACGATGCGCGGCAGCAGCTGTGCGAATGCATCGCCTCGGGCCGTGAGGAGCTTAGTGACGCGTGATTCCGCCACGCCCGCGCGAGACAGTTGCTCGCCCAGCGAGGTGCGACCATCGTGTCCTGCCAGGGCCATACCGCTAGCTACCATCGCCCAGCGCTGCCAAAGCACCGACCCCCACGATTCGGGCGTCAGGCCCGCCGCAACCGCGGTGCGCGACAGGGCCGCCAACTGGTGCGGCAGAATCTCCCGGGGATCCAGCCGCGCGAGAGCGGCTCGCTCGCCGAGCCGTGCACCGGCGATATACCTCGCCATGGCAGGAAACGGCGACGAAGGCTTGGTCGCAATGGCGCCATCGCCCTCACTATCGATCGTGGTCGGCGTGCTCATAGGTCGACTCCCTGTTTTTGTTCGTTGGCCCCTTGGGCCGCTAGCTGGCGGAAATGATTGGCGATGACTGGCAGTGGCGACGAAGGCCCACGCAGCGCGCCGTGGAAGCGATTCAAGGCAGCTGCTTGCGCCCGATAACGCTGCATGCCGCTACGTGGCCCTGCGTTGAATGCCTCACGCAAGACGGCTTCGCATCGGGCTGCCAGACCCAGAAGCCAATTGAGGTACTCCGCTTCCGGTTCCTCAGCCTCGACTTCGCGCGCAAGGTCATCAAAGAATCTCGGATCCTCGTTACGTTCGACGGCCCGGACAAAATTCGAGGCACGGTCCTTCACGCTATCGCTGGCGTTCGACGAGGCCTCTCCGTTGTCGAACAGCAAGCACAAGGCCCCCCAGACCAGCTTGCGCATTTCGCCAATCGCTTCTACCCGCCGCTGAGATAGCTTGGCGAGCAGGTCGGCCTGGCCTGCGCGAATCAAGGATCGCATCCTGGGGGAGATCGGTATGCGGCGTTCGTGATAGCCCTCGGTTTTGCCTTGTCCCCGCGCAACGGCCTGAGCGAGCATAACCAAGCCTGTGCTGCCGTCGTCCACCGACACTTGCTGTGCAACCGGCCTTCGATACTTACTGCCAAATAGCAGCTCGGAAGCGAGCTTGTAGTGGAACCCCGCCCCCGAAACAGTGAACGCCTTCGCGTCCACCGCATCCACCGGGGTCCAGGCGTCGCCCGTCATGCCGTTGCGTTCCTTGGCCGAAATGCGCGCCACCTTGCTGCCGGTCGCCTTCGCCATGAGCTTGCCATCGACAACGAGCAGGCGTACACGGCGGCAGATCTCGATATAGTGAGGATCGAGGGAGGCAAATGACAGGCTCGTGGCGCCGTCCCAAGGCATCAGCCACACCAGTGCCACGCCGCCCTCCGCCTGAAGCCCCATGGCCTCGGCCGTATCCGACCTGGTCGCAAGCAGTAGGCGCACGTCCCGAATCCAACGACAGCCCCATCCGCCCTTAGGCACGACGCCCAACGCTGGCCGGCTGGCAAATCCACCATTCATGCGAGATATGCCGTAGTTGCCCGCCCCAAGGAAGCCCTCCTGCGACTGCAGGCTGACTAGAGCGAACAACCAATCGTCCGGCTGTGCCCGGCGTACCCGAGCAGGCTTCAGATCGTGCCCTTTCGAAGTCACCAGCATGTCCAACTCATCTGCAGCATACAGCGCGTTCTTCCAGCTCTGCACGTCGTTGGAAGGTACGGGCGCCTGCAACAGCGCCGGTCGATCCGCCGGCGTGACCAAGCACCATGCCGCCCCATCGACATGCTCCGGAGTCAGCGCAAGCAAGGTATGTCGCCATTCATCCGGAGCCGAGAATGGCTCGCTGACACCAGCACCATGCATGGCAATGGCGGCGAGTTGCACCAGAAACGCATGCCATGGGTGGCGTTGATGAGGCCGTAAGGCAGGGAAGTCGCGAACCTCGTCGGCCAACAGGGCAACGAACAGGCCGGGTAGGCTTGTGCTGACGGTCTGTGCATCCGACACGCGTCGGTAGCGAATCAGGGCTTCGTCAAGCAACGAATACGCCAGAGTCATGCAAATCCTCCTGCAAGGTGAGTCGTCCTCGCGCGATTGATGATGCGCAACGCAATGTCATGAATCGCTTGCACTACGCAGGCGTTCCAGTCCGAAACGGTAGTATCGGAAACGCGCCGTCCCGAGTGTGAATTCAAAACCGCCGTTGCCGGGCAAGATATCGGTCGGCTTGACATCGATGGCGAGGCCGGTCGGAAGCTGATGGTTTCGGATCGCCAATTGGCGAACCTCTTGGGCAAACGGCCCCATGAGCGGGACTGCGAAATCCACCAGGCGGTCAGCCGCCCCCAGCCGGGTGGCCACCTTTTCATCCGTCGGGAAGCTCAGGTCTTCGAATGGCTCGGAAAACGGCAGAGTCTGCAGCCGCCCAACACTGCGCTTGGCGCCAGTGTCTCCATCGATTTCCTGCCCCAGCTTGCGCCAGGCGTCGCCCAACTCGGATTCGAGGCAAGCAAGGCGGTCGGGGTGGGTCGCCAACTCGACGAGGAGGCGGTTGTCTGAGGGAATCACACGCGCAGGTTGTGCGCACACCAGTTGGCGCGTGGCCTCCAGAATGCGCAAGTCAGGGTACACTCCGCCCCGCTCGCCGTTTCTCAATCGCATTAGCCCGAGTCCTTGGCGGGCGCGCGTGAGCAACGGCTCCAGCCTGCCCCCCTCCGGAGTCAGCACGTAAGCCCGGGCTTGTCGATAGTGCGTCGGGCGTTCGCTCTCTGGTCGCTCATGCCGGTGCAATCGCCCGACGCGCTGCAGCAGCACATCCATCGGGCAGAGGTCGGTAATCAACAGGTCAGCATCCAGATCCAGGCTTTGCTCCAACGTCTGGGTACCGATCACGATCCGTCCGCCGACATGCTCACGCTGCTTTCCGATCCAAGCGGTCACTTTACGATCAAGCAGTGGGCGATCCTGGCGGCTGAAACGGCTGTGATGCAGCGTGCTAACGCCGTTGACTCTGAACAGATATTCTTCAGCCGGTGTGCCCTTAACCAAAGATTCCAAGGCGAGCAGCGTAGCAACCGCGGAGGGCACGGTATTGCGGATGACGAGCACGCGGGCACCGTGTTTGGCTGCGTCCAGAGCCTGAGCGGCAATGCGTTCGGGCGCGTCAATAATATCCAGCGCATGCCAGTACACCGTCTTTTGCCGTGAGGTGCCAGGGACTGTATTAAGGTGCGGGCCGTCGCTCAGTGCAGGGTATGGCAGTTTACAGGCCGCCTCCAGGTCGGGAGGCAGGACTGGCGCACTGCCAGGCTTATGCAATAAGGCCTGATAGCGGGCGCGGGCAACGGAGCCCAGGGTGGCAGACAATAACAAGGCATGTCCGCCCAGACGCAGGTGAGCGGCAAGCAGTTTCTCCAGCAGGACCCCCATATAGGCGTCTGACGCATGAACTTCGTCGACCACCAGCAAGCCGCGGGACAGCAGTGCATGGCGCAGGTGAGCGTGACGAACCTGCAGTGCACCCAGCAAGGCTTGGTCGATCGTGCCAACCGTCAGCGTCGCAGCCAGATAACGCTTGGGTGATTCAGCCACCCAGCGCTTATGGGCCTCGCGTTCGTCCGGATCGTCAGCCCACAGCACCTGGAAGTGGGGCAGGCATTCCTTGCCGTGGCCGTCAGCAGCTTCGTATCCCGGTAAGGCGCGAACAACCGTGGGGGCGTCGTCTGGCCACAACCTCTGGGTGAACTCGAGCAGGCGGGTGTAGAGCTGCGTCGCCGCGACGCGGGTAGGCAGCGCGAAGTAGAGGCTGTCTACCAACCCTGCACGGAACAGCTGCGTGAAGCGCCACAAGGCCGCCTCGGTTTTGCCGCTCCCGGTTTCCGATTCGAGAATCACCAAGGGCCCCAGATCCAGCGAGGCAGCCTCCGCTTGAATGGGCCGGGGATTGGCCACGCAGAACGCTTGGCTGAAGCTGGGGTTGCGGGCGATGAGCCGATCGCGCAGGCCATCGACATTCAGGTGAATGGCCGCCACCGCATTCTTTGCATATGTCGCCACGGTAGTCAGGCGATCTTCTCCGGCCGCGCTGTATCTGAAGAAACGCGTGTCGGATCCAAGCCAATCGGCCAGCTGCACCAGTCCGGCGAAGAGATGACCAAAGGCTGGGCAACTTGGTAGACCGGGAGCACTACCGGCAAAGGCCAGGGGATACATCTCTCGTACCACCGCGCCGATGCACTTCAGTATCGCTTCGGGACTGTAAAGCTCGGTACCGTCGCTCAGCCGCACAGGGCGCCAGATGCGGGGGTCCCCCGAAGGATTCTCGCCCACCGGCCGGCCATGATGACTGATGCTGGCCAACAGCAAGCCAAACACCGCATCGCCCCAAGCGGATATCGGCTCCAGGTCTAGGCTTTGTGCAAGTGATGGATCGCTGAGAACGTATAGTGCCTCAGCACTGTGTCCCGCGCTGACTGGCCAGTGCAATGGTTTCTCGGCGTCCGCCCAGCGCTTGCCTTGAAAGCCTGCATTGGCCTTGCCAAGATCGTGCAGAAAGGCCAGGGCAGCCAGTCGCTGGAGATCGGTGTCCGTTAGCGTTCGTTGTGCCGCCTGCTCCAACGCGCGACGGATACCGCGGCACTGGGCGAGTTCCCAGAAACAGGCCGCTACATCTGCCATATGATCGACTAACGGGTGCCAGCTGGACAATCTTCCCGTTCGATCTCGCTCAAGCTTGCCCCAGGCAAGATACATTTCCGGATGTCTGAAGAAGACGACCGGGCAATTATGCTATTAAAAGCACTTCATCCGCCACATCCATTTCGAGGCAACGCGGCAATCGCGGCGCGGTGAGATCTGCCACGTGCCGACAACCCGCTTCTCAGCGCGGGGGCGAGCACCCGCCTCGCCGTCACCACCTCGCGCGCATGCCCTAGCGATCGACACGTCGCGTGCGAGCGGCGTGTGCATGCGCGATCATCAGTCGATGCTCAGCCGGATCTGGTGGGGAGACCGCGCCAAACCGGGGGCCAGCGTCTTCAACCGGTTGTTCGCCGCACGCGCGCCTTCGGTAGTCGGCCGCGCAGGTGGTGTGACAATCTTCTTTGGTTGGGAAACGCCACGAGGTGCCTTAGATAACGGATCCGTCTTCGGGGCTGAGGGAACTGGAGCCATGGTAGCCCGCCCTGTGTTCGGGGCCTCCATTGGGGGAAAAACGCACTGGGCGCTCTCGCAAATCCGCTCGCCTTTGCACTGCATGTCATATTGGTATCCCACCGCGCCGGTGCGGGGCGTGCCCCCCGCAATCGCAATGTCGAGAAGCAAGCCTGGCGTTTTTATACTTGCCCTTTCGAAAGGCGGCGAGGCGACAACTATCCTGACATGGAGGGTAATGAAAATTACAAACTTCTTCCCAATTTCTCAAGCCTTTGAACATGAAGTTGGCACAGTTAATAGCTTCATGTGGGCGAGCTACGCAGGATTATGGAAAATACATTTTGAGGCCAATCGCCTAAATGATGCTGTGGCGGTAGATAATTGGAAGAAGGCTGAAGAATATCTTCTCGGAACTGTGCCTGGCGCCGGCGGGGTCGATCTTCAGGATATCGCCATTAATACGCCTTGGAATGAACATGAGATTACCTTCGAGCAGATGGTTCTAGTTCAAGCGGCCGTCATGTACGAGGACTGGGCAACAAACTTCTGCAAACTGATTACATCGAATATAGACCGCGCCAGCGAACTGCTCCAATTTCCATCGTCCCAGCCGCGTCCGGTATCGAAAAATCAACCTAAAACATGGGTCGATCTGAAGAATTTATTTGACGCCAACCCTTGTGTTCTATTGCAAAACGATTATCAACCAGCGTTGGTTTCTCGATATAACACCAATAATGTCGACGCACTACTGTTGTGGTATCGATTCTTCAAGGAATGTAGAAATGATTCTATTCATAACGGTGGCAGGCATTCAATAAGATCGGTTGATGCCTTTAGCAGAGCAGTAGTTTCCCCACTAAAATCAATCGGATTGAAACGCAACGTGCAATTTCCTTCCCCGCCGACCCAGGGTGACCCTATCAAACTAGGTCTTTCAAACGCTCTTTTGAGTTTCGGGGTGGTCAGAGATTTAGTGGACGCATTTGACGCATTATTGTGTCATTCGCCCGGAGCAGAAAATGACTTTAAATCGCAAATTCAGGTCGGTATACGCGTAGGAAAAAAGGGAAAGCCGCCTAGCGGCCGCCCAGGAAAACTTGAGTAGTATTTGCGTTCTGCGCTTCTCCACGCACGAGTTCCGCTGCCGAGCTCCCTCTCCGGGACAGAATTCTATCTTCGGCAACTAAAGATGATTCCGGTTTAAAGCGAACATCAGCGTCCATCTAATAACAGCCGCTAAAATTCTAATGAATCAAGAAATATACTTCTCGTTGATCCGACCCATCGAACCGCAGGCTGAGCTTTCAGATTTGCTCAATAGAACACACGACGACAGGTCGGCCATTATAAACGTGCACCTTATGTGCGAAAAATTACTGGAAGCATGGATTTGCGCTCACAGCGAAGACGACTCCTATTTTTATAAAAACAAGGGGATGACGTTTTTTAAAAAAATTGAAACAGCCAGAAAATTCTGCCTACCAGGACCCGCGGTTAATTTTCTAACTGATTTGAATCGAGCTAGAAATACGCTCGCCCATACGTTAAAAGTTAAAACGATGGAGCCCTGCTTTCCTGAAAAACTAGCGGCGCATATTGACGGATTTAACGGGCATGCGTTCGATCCAGCGGGCATCATCGTTCGCGGCCCCGGGACGCAAGTATTCGAACTGGCCAGTGCGAGCACTCCGAACCAAATAAAGCTATGTATTTTGTATTTTTCATTTCAAATGAAGCTTCATTTCTCGGTAGTCGACGAACCAAATTTGGGTGAGGATCCAAATGGTGTCACCCTTCAATTAGGAGTTCCCTTATCTTCATAGCTCTGGCGGCGCGCCCCGCCTAGCATGGCCGTCAATCGTCCGAAAAGCAGGTTGTGCGCGTTCCGAGGCCGCCAGGCCATCTGCTGCCGTTTGACGAACCGCTTGCTGACCACCTGATTGACGGCCGACTCGACAAAACCTGAGGCAATGGGCTCCCCATGCCGATAGCGGTCACCGTAGTTCACGATGAAGTGTCGGTTGTTGTCGAGGTAGACAATGAACTCCTCGAGCTTGCCGAGAAGTTTGCGCTCCTCGGGGCTGGCCTCAGGGTCCAGATCCCAGCTCAGGCTTTCCAGGCGGCGCAACGCTGGAAAGGGGCAGCCGTGCCACAAGTGCCACTTGGCGCCATGCAGCGTCTTGATCAATGCGGTATTGCTGGGGCCATCGCTGTGTGCCGGCCGGCCCTTGATCATCTGTTCGAGATTCTGTACCCGCATGGCGATGTGGTCTCCCTTTGTTTTCACTGCAGTTTACCGTGCTAGCCACCCCCAGTAGTCATGCGGGTTTCCGGGCCGCCACGTAAGAAAAGCGCCAATAAATCAGTGGGTTGCTGTCTACCCCATCCCATTTGCTGCAGGCGGCATATTCTCATGCTGAATGTTGCGACCACCTCTCATCGCGGCTACCCTCCGCAGTCCGTCTCACGCTTAGGAGAAGCGCGATGGATCACTGGCGGTTGGCCTACCTCGGGATGCGGCAGATCCCACAGGAACTCAGCGAGTTCGAGCTTGCCACGTTCTTCACCTACTCCCCCAAGGAGCGGGCACTGATTGATGCTAGGCGTAGTCCCTTGTATCGCTTGGCCGTTGCCGTACACATCGGCTTTATCCGCATGACGGGACGCACGCTTGATGCCTGCAAGCAAGTGCCCAGATTTCTCTGGGCGCATGTCGGTGCCCAGGTTGGTGTGACGCCACCGGATATGGGCACGCTCAACGCACTCTACGATGGGCGCACCGATACATTGTCAAATCACCAGATGCTGGCTTACCAAGTCCTCGGCTTCAGTCCGATGGCTGAGCACCAGCGCCGCTATGTCACGCGCTGGCTCAAGGAACGTTTGACGGGACAGCCGAGCCGCACCGAGCTGTTTCAAGAGCTGAAGCGCTGGCTGTATGAACATCGGATACTGATACCTCATGATCGCGCACTAAAAAGACTGATCAGCCAGGCCGTCGCCACGGCTGAGGCGGCGCTTGCTGTCGCTCTGGTGCGCGCCTACGGCGCCTCCGTGGACACGTGGGGCATATCACTTGCGCGCCCGCATGGCGATCACACGAGCCTGCAGCAATGGCTTTGGGCCGTCCCGTTGCGAACCTCGACCCACCAGATCGGGGAATTGTTCGACAAGGTCGAACTCCTTTACAAGATGGGCATCCACCGAAACTGGCCAGCGGCGTGTAACGAAGCGCTGATACGCTACTATGCCCGGCGCTGTGCCAATCGGCCGCCTTCAGTGAGCAAACGAGTCGCGCAGCAACCCCGCCGATTGGAAGCCGCTTGCTTTCTGCGTTACGCTTTATGCGCCGCCACGGATCATCTGGCGACCATGTTGCGACACTGGATTCAGAAGTCTGTCAATGACGTGCGGCGCCTGATTGAGGCTGGCCGACCGGACCCTGGCACCCAAATGCGAGAGTTCGCGACCGCGGTCAAAGCGCTGGCCGCGGATGAGACGCTAACCCGTGAAGCACTCTGCCAGCAGTTGTCGGCGCTGGCCGACGCGGCGCTCAACCGGCGAGCGCCCAGCCGTGCCAGCCTGATCCGCGCGCAACTCCTGTCGCGACACCGCCAAGCTCGAGCGTTGCTCGGCAGGTTGGTTCTGCTGCCATTCGCCGCCCTGTCAGCACACCCGGTGATTGAAGCGTTGGCAGTGCTCCAGGAACTCTACGCGCGGAAGTCCGATCATCTTCCCGACCCAATCACGATTCGACTTGGTCGCGCCTGGCAACCCGCTCTGGACGGAGAGGACCGACAGCGGGCCCTGGCCGCATTCGAGTGGGGTACGCTTTTCGCCCTGCGGGTGGCATTGCGCAATGGCTCAGTCTTCCTTGAGCACAGCTTTGCCTTCCGAAGCCAAGCGACCCTCTTGATCAGCGCCAGCGATTGGAAGGCCAAACGCAACCACTACTATGGCCATCTTAAGCTGTCACAGGATGCTCAGGCATTTCTGAAGCCTGTGATCGCGCATCTGGATGAAAGCCTCGCCAGGCTCCGGGACGCTGTCGTGTGTGGGGAGCTCATGATTGACAATGCGATCCACATCGACCCCTTGGTAGCAAGCGCTACGCCCGCGAATGTGAAGACATTGCGAGGCGCACTGTTCGAGCGGCATCCAAACGGTCAGTTGCCTGAGATCCTGCTCGAGATCGACAGCGCCACGCACTTTAGTTGGCTCTTGCTGGGAAGGGAGCCTCATTCCCGCGGCGAATTGCTATTGGTCTACGCAGCGATACTCGCGCACGGCACATCGATGTCAGCTGCGGATCTTGCCCGAATGGTGCCGGAGTTGTCGCCTCTCGCGATCCGGCAGATGATGCATCGCGTTGCGGACGAGCGGAAACTGCGCCACGCGGCTGAAGCCGTGCTGACCTTCATGCATCAGCACGAGATTGCCCAGGATTGGGGGCGCTCCGATCTGGCCTCGTCAGACATGATGTCGTTGGAAACGACACGCTCTGTCTGGAAAGCACGGGCCGACCCACGCCGGCGGACTGCTTCGATCGGGATGTACACTCACGTTCGCGATCGGTGGGGCATCTTCTATGACCAGCCCATCTTGCTCAATGAGCGCCAAGCCGGCGCAGCGATCGAGGGCGTGATTCGACAAGGAGGTTCGGAAGACGTCGCGCAACTTGCTGTGGATACGCACGGCTTCACAGATTTTGCGATGAGTCTGTCACGGATGTTGGGCTTCGATCTCTGTCCACGACTGTCCCACCTGCGCGACAGACGTCTCCATGTTCCCAGGCATCATAATGTGCCTGGCGAATTGGCTGCGGTCACCGATGCAGATGTTCGACTGAGCCTCATTGAGTCCGCTTGGGACGAGTTGGTGCGGATTGCAACGTCCGTGCAAAGCGGGCAATGCACTGCAGTCCAGGCACTTTCGCGCTTTGGGGTGGCGGCGCGCGGACAGCCAGTGTATGAGGCCGGCATGCATCTCGGACGGTTGTTTCGTACGATCTTCCTGATCGACTATTTCACGAATACCGCATTTCGCCATGAGATGCAGCACGTGCTGAACCGCGGTGAAGCCGTGCACATTCTCCAGCGGGCGATTCATTCCGGCAAGATACCGATCGAGCTGGCGCGCCATGATGCGTCGCTGGCGGCAGTGTCATCGGCCTTGACCTTGCTATCCAATTCAGTCATGGCTTGGAATACGATGCACATGCAACGCAGCTGGGACATCCTCGAGAGGATCAACAGCGAGACGACTCGATCTGAGGACCTTCGGCATATCGGTCCCACACATCTCGAGGGAATCAATCTGCGGGGCACTTTTGAGTTTCCCATCGCGCGCTACGCGCATCGGCTCATGCCCACCGCGGCGTTCCAGTCGGACTCGCCGTCGCAGTGGCGTACGGCATAACCATTTTGCGTTGAAAGCGGCTCAGCGGTCTGCACAGAAGACCTGAGACCTCTGGGTCCGCGATAGCCGCACCAGGCGGCATACATCTCCCGACCGGCGAGCACTTGGCGTCATCCGTTCGTCGGCTCCGACTCGGCTTTTTCGGAGGCTTACCGCCCTTCCCCTACCGTCACGCCCATGCTGCAACCGGTATCTGTGGATGAGGGAATAGACCAGTCAGCAAGTGATTGATTTTATGTGGATTTCTTGTTGGCACCAGCCGGAAACCCGCATGAATGCTTGGGCCTGCTACCCCGGCAAATTGCATCGAAAACAAAGGGATACCGGAAGACACTTCCAGCACCTTGGACGACTACCGTGACCGTTACCAGCGACTCACTGGCAGGTCGCTACGCGATTGCCCCGTCTGCAACAAGGGGCACATGGTATGCATCGAAACGTTTCTGCCCGGTGCACTGCCGCGTGCGCCGCCCCCAAACCATGTTCACTGATCCGCTGGCATTACCCTCGACCACGTTTCCCGTCATTCCTGCTGGCAACGCGCCAGGGCTTGCGCCATCCAGTCCTTGCTCGGTGCCAATGTTCCGCAAGCTGCCCAGTTCATCTCGCCATGTCGACGCTTGCACCGTCCATTGCACGATCGCCTTCGTCACGTCACCGCAGTCCCGTGCCCGGCTGACGCGTGTGGAGCGCGCTGGATCATCGCAGCGACCATTCAATGTCCATAGACGCTAGCGTCCGTGGAGCGATTTAGCACAAACGGTTTTTTAGTCACCGGTCGCGGGCTGCTCTCCCCAGGTGCTAATCACGCGCACGCGGCCGCGACCGCTAACCAAAAAACCCTCTGCTTTATGCGCTGCAGCGCATAAGGGCGTATCCCGGCACGCCCCCTAATGCGCGTTCTGCGCGACGAAGTGCAGTGCCGCGTCGATCGTGGACAACTTTTGGTGCATGTAGGTCAATGGCTGTATGAGCCACCCGGCGATCATCGCGATTGGGATGTCGAGATCCCCACGCACGACGGAATGGTCACGAAGGCGACACCACCCCTCGGCCCGCGCGGCCGTGCTACGTCGACTGGCAACGCTTCCCATGTCGACCTCAACGCGTCAGCGCCGATATTTTTCGACCAGACGGAGCTGGCCGTCTTCCGATGCTGATGTCGTGCTGCCCGTACGGCCGCATCGCCATACTGCACGAGCCGTTGGTCATAATAAGACTACCCAACCATCCCGAACGACCAGAAGGACCATTCGAGGGTCAGGTTCGCAAACTGAGTGCCTGTGAGCTACCTATTTCACTATGCTCAATACGCGTACGCTCATTGCGCATGCCCAAAACGGCGACGGCGCAGGCTGCTACGACCATCGGCACCGCCAGCGCCAGGAAAATCTGTCCGAGTCCCCATCCCCAGCCCATCATGGTTGCGCCGATAAAGCCGCTGGCAATGGCGCCCAAGCGGCCGAAGCCATGCATCCAGCTGATCCCTGTCGAGCGAGCCGCTGTTGGGAATGACATGGCCGAGAGCGCCTGCAAGCCAGTCATCGATCCGTGGAAGAAGCACCCCAAGGCAAACATCAATACGCACAAGGCACCGAAATCTCTTGGTGCGACGCTGAGGGAGGCGAGGAATGCGCCAGCGATCAGAAACGTCGGTACCAGTACCCAGTGCGGACGTACGCGATCCATGATCGCACCGATACAGATCGATCCAATCGGACCGCCGAGCGTGATCAGGGTCGTAATGACCACGCCCTGCCCGAGGGTGAAACCGGCGTCCTTGGCAATGACTGGCAGCCAGTTGACCATTACGTACGTGGCGCACACGCCCATGAAATACGCGACGCACAACAAAAATGTCCCCATGGCATAGGCTTTTGTGAACAAGATGGCGACAGATCCCTTTGATTGATCAACGGGCGTTGGAATCCAAAACGTGGCATCCGAGAGGACGCTCGAGCCTCTGTCGATTTTGCGGAGAATTTTAGGAATGGCAGCAAGGCGCTTTCCTTTAAGCGTGAGAAACGCCACCGATTCAGGCAGCCAAATAGCTAGGACAAGGGCCAATACGATCGGGAGTAGCCCGCCGATTGCGATCATGACTCGCCATCCAAACGCCTGGAGTAGCCACGCCGCAATCAGGCCGGCAACGGCAGCCCCGCCAGTAAAGCCGCTGTAGACGATCGTTACGATTAACGAACGTTTCCGCACGGGTACATACTCGGAAATGAGCGTAACAGCATTCGGCAATGCCGCGCCGAGGCCGAGGCCTGTCAAGATCCGCAAGGTGATCAACGTATTGACGTCTGTCGCCTGAGAGGAAATCAGAGTCAGCACCCCGAACCAGAACACGCTGGCGGTCAAAATGAGCTTGCGACCGTAGCGGTCGCCAATTGGGCCTGCAATGAGGGCGCCGACTGCTACGCCGAAGAAGACCGCCCCCAAGATTGAGCCCATTTGCGACTTTGTAATGCCCCAGGTGCGAATGATTTCCGGTGCAGCGAAGCCCATGATCGCGACATCCATTCCATCAAATGCAACGACCAGAAAAACCAGAATAATAATGAATATCTGATAGCGCCCAACCGGACGCTCATCAATAAACGAAACGACATTAATTTTTTGCTTATCCGACATTGTTGTCTCCGTATTTTTTCGTGTAATTGCAGCGTGGATCGCGCCGTGATACGGCTTAAATAATTGAGCGCCCCCCGTCGATGAGCAGGGTTTGGCCAGATATGTACGATCCGGCTGGCGACGCCAACAAAATCGCGGCGCCAACGATGTCGTCTGGTTCGGCGATGCGGTTAGAGGGAGATTTGGCGGCCATCGCTTTTACGGCGTCTGGGGTGCTCAACATGACTTGCGAGAACGCCGTGCGCACCATCGATGGGGCCAAGGCGTTGGCGCGAATGTTCCATTGCCCCCATTCGGCCGCGATGCTGCGTACCACGCCGTTCAGCGCGGCCTTAGCCGCACCATAGGCGCCAAGAGCCGGACTGGCGCGTTCTGATGCGATACTGGACGTCATGAGAACGCTCCCGTAACGGCGTTCCGCCATCTCTGGCAAGAATTGACGGATCAACACCAAGTTATTTCGCACTGTTGTGAGGAGCAAAGAGTCCAGTAGATCAATATCGGTTTCGGCAATTGGCCCGACCGGGACCGGACCTGCCGCATGGCAAACGATAATATCGACATGACCGAAGGCGCGCTTAGACTCTTCAGAGAAATTCTTGACGTTGTCGAGATTGGTGATGTCGCAGGGGATACCCTTAACGTCGAAACCCTCACTTGCCAATAACGACGCTGCCGAGTCGGTGTCCGACTGAAGATGGCTTGATACGACGACTTGCGCACCGCATTGGGCCAAGCCCCGAGCAATTGCCAAGCCCATTCCAGAAGTGGATCCGGTCACTACTGCAACTCGTCCAGTAAGGTCAAAACCCTTGTAATTCATAGTTTTTCTCCATGTCTCCGTTAAAGTAAATGAGAATTTGCAGGATGGAATCGGAAAATTCTGTTGAATATTGAGCAGGAAACTTGCGCACCCAGATCTGGATAATCGATCTGGTGGGGCAGGCTCCGTTCAAATGTTATTGCGCCAATACGCCGCCATCAACGGGAAGGATGTGGCCGGTAACCATGTTCGATGCGGCAGTAGCAAGAAACAATACTGGCCCGGTCATGTCCGCAGGTTCGCACAGTCGTCCTAGCGGTGTCAGCGCTTCGAATTTCGCAACCACATCCGGCTGACTTGTGAGCGCTTCGGTCATTGGAGTGCGAATAATGCTCGGCGCTACAGCGTTGACGCGGATGTTGTAGGGCGCCCATTCGACAGCCCACGAACGGGTCATGTTGACCACCGCGCCTTTAGTAGCCTGGTAGACAATATTCGGATACCAACCGCCGGAAATACCAAGTATCGATGCGGTGTTGACGATTCGCCCGCCACCGCCATCGCGCATGTGCCGCGCGGCGGCCCTGGCGCAAAGAAACATGCCGGTCATGTTTACTGTTACAACCGCATTCCAATCCGCGATCGTCAAATCAAACGAGGTGTTGCGCCGATTGATACCTGCGTTGTTGAATAGCACGTCGATTCGACCGTGTTGGCGGGCGACGTCCTCCATGACGCTTTCGATCGCTTCTTCATTGGACACGTCCGCAACCGCATGTTGTGCCATCGAGCCTATCTCGTTGGCCACCTGTTCTGCCGCCGCGCCGTTTGTATCTAGTACAACGACCCGGGCACCCGCGCCAGCAAACGTGTGTGCGAGGGCCTTGCCAATACCGCTACCGCCACCAGTAACGACGGCGACCTGGCCAGTAAGGCGAAAATCGGGGAATGGATGAGGCATGTGAATTCCTTCTGTTGATCAAGTGAGGTACTGGGGCAAGGCAACCCGTCACGATCGTGGCGCTGAGCGCTTCTTCCCGCTTCTAGCGCGCCAATCACCGTGCGCCTCGACCACCCGCTCCAGCAACTCCTGCATGTGCGCTCCTTGCAGGGCTTGCGTGGCGCATTAACGGCCCTTGAATTCGAGCGGCGGACGCGGTGTGCCGGCCTTCAGGGCCTTGATGGCCGAAGCAAGCCCGTCCTTCACGTCCTCTGTCTCGAACAAGGGCATGGCAACGTTGAACATCACATCGTCGGCCGCCTGGACACCGCCGTTGGCCCAGGCCCGCAGCAAGGCCTTGTGGGCGGCGTGGGCGCGCGTCGGGCCGTGCACGAAATTTCCGGCGAACGCGTGCGCCTCTGCAAGCAGCCCGGCATCAGCGACGACGCGGTTGATCACGCCGAAGCGCTCCATCGTTGCGGCGGGGACGCGCTCGGAAGTCAGTGCCCATTCCATGGCACGTGCGCGTCCTGCGCGTTCGGCGACGCGGTAGATGCCCCCCAGCAGGGTCACTAAGGCAAGCGACTGTTCCGGATGGCAGAACGTGGCGCTTTCGGCGGCAAAGATGACATCGGCGCGCAACGCCAGCTCAAAACCACCGCCGGCGCACAAGCCGTGCACCACCGCGATGACAGGCAAGGGCAGGCGTTCGAAGCGATTGAAGACGTCCATGTAACCCTCGAAGCGCGCACGCAACTGGCGGGGGGTGTCGTCGGGCCACGGCATGATGTCGCCGCCAAAGCTGAAGTTATCGCCTTCAGCGCGCACCAGCACGACGCGTGCGTCGCTGCGTTCGATCGCGTTGATAGCTGCGGCCAGTTCGTCAACCATCCGGTCGCCGATACGGTTTTGCGGCGAGCGATCGAGAATGATCGTGGCAATGCCATGCTCGATGGTATGGGTGAGATGAGACATGTCGGGCTCCTTCGTTGTTGCAAGTTGGTTACGCGAGGTGCTCCTTGAACCAGTCCAGTGCGGCGGCACTGGACTGATCGAACCTTGCGACGTACGGATCGAAGTGGCCACCGGGGATCGTCACGAGGCGCTTCGGCTCAAGGGCCCGCTCGTAGGCCGCCAGCTCGAGATCGGTCAGCGTGATCGTGTCTTGGAGCGCGACGATCATCAGCAGCGGCGTGGGAGACACGCGCGCAATCCACGCGCCCGGTTCGTACATGCGCGCAGCACGCGTAGAGCGCACGGTGACGCTGTTCTCCCAGGCACCGTCAGGCACGGGCTGCAGATAGAACTCGATGGCGTCCTTGGCGCGGTACGAAGCAGGGACGGCCGGATCGGCGCTGACGATCGTCTGCCGGCGCGGCGGCTCGCCGCGCGCCTGCGCGCGTTCGTCCGCCGAGAAGGCCTCCTCGATGGCGGCGACGGCGTCGGGCGGAATGCGGCGCAGTCCTTGCTCGAAGCCGCTGATCGTCGGCACCTGCGTGACTACTGCGCGCAAGCGGCGTTCAGTTGCGCCAAGCACGAGTGCGTGGCCGCCGGAATAGCTCGTGCCCCACAAGCCGATGCGCTTCGGATCGACGACGTCCTGGTGTTCGAGGAAGCTGATCGCGCGCCGCCAATCGGCGATCTGACGCCATGGGTCGATATCCTGGCGCGGCGTGCCGTCGCTGGCGCCGAAGTTGCGGTGGTCATGCAGGAGAACGACAAAGCCGTTTGAGGCGAATTTCTCGGCGAATCGCTCCAAGCCGTGCTCCTTCACGCCTGCGTAGCCATGCGCCATGGTGATGGCGGGATGGGGCCCGGTGCCGCCGGCTGGTACATAGAGCCAGCCGCGCAGCGTGACGCCGCCCTCGGCTTCGAATGCGATATCGGTACGTTGAAACATGGGAGTTCTCCTTGTAGAAAGATTTCAGGCGACGCCGTAAAAGTGACTTGCGTCGACCTTGCCTTGCAGATGGCGACCGAGTCCCGCGGAAAATTTCCGGCCGCCATCAAGCGGCCAGCGATGAATCGCTACGTGCACGATCTCGCTCGACGCCAAGTCAATCACCCGGTCGCTCAAGCGTGAAGAGCTGTCCCGCGCCGATTTCGAAGTAGTCGGCCGGCCCACCCCCGCGCAGGATCGGGCGCGCCTGCGCAGTCTGGTAAACGCCGTTCGTGATGAGCTGCCGGTCAATGTGGATCGCTACTGCTTCGCCTAACACCAGCCACGCCGGGAGCGCCGCGCCGGCCTGCGCCTCAAGCTGCACGATCTGGGTGACCACGCACTCGAACTGCACCGGGCTAGCCGCAACGCGCGCTGGCCGCACCTTGGCGGAGGGCAGCGTCTCCAGCTTGGCCAACTCGAACTCATCGACGTGCGCGGGCACCATTGCCGCAGAGGCGTTCATCGCCTCGACAAGCGGTCGCGTAGCTAGGTTCCACACAAACTCGCCGGTGTCACGCGCGTTGGCGAGCGAGTCCTTCGCACCAAGCGAGCAAAAGCCGACGATCGGAGGCTTGTAGCTGAACAGGTTGAAGAAGCTGTAGGGCGCAAGGTTGCGCACGCCGTCGCTAGAGATTGTGCTGATCCACCCAATCGGTCGCGGAGCAACGATGGCGTTGAGCGGATCATGACGCAGGGCATGCCCCCGTGCCGGTTCGTAGAAGTGCCAGTCGGTCATAGCTCTAACTCTTTGTGGACGGGCGCAAGGACTGCAGACTCCAAGACTCCGGCTCGGTTCTGCTGCACAAAGGGCCGGAGCGTTGGCACTTTCCAATCGCGAGTTCCGTCCAGGGAATGGCTTCGGATCGAAGCCTCGTGGTCCCACGCCTGAGAAACGAACGAGACTTCCGTTTCCCGCCAATTCAGCGCCCTAACTTCAAGAACAGGGCAGGCGCGTCCTTCTTACTTGTTCACCCAAGGCATGGAAAGGTCGATATCAGAGACCAGCTTTCCGCCTCCAAAGCTCATGTTTTCCAAGGGAATGGCATACATCATCAAGCTGATATCGTCTTTGCTGACGCCAACCTTTTCTACTGCGTATCGGGTAACCAACTCCGCGAGCTTGCGTTTCTGCTCCACGGTCCTGCTCGTACCGAACGTCACCGTTACGACCATGCGCTTATCGGATCTCTCCATGGCAGGAAAGGTCGGATGAATGAAGAATTCATCGTCCCTGTGCTCACTGATGATGACGAAGCGGTCATCCATAGGCGTATCCATGGCTTCATGAAGAGCGAGATTCAAGGCATCCGCCAGGGCCCGCTTTTCTTCGCTAGAGAACCTTTTAGCTGGAATGTGAGCGTGAAATGTTGGCATGAGTGCTTCCTTGGTTGTGTTGTTCAGGTCAAATGAGGCGATGAAGTTGGATGTTTTCCCGGCTTAGCTAAAAAAGTCCTGACCGAGTGTTCCTTCGAGTCGCCCCTTAAGGCCAGATGAGAATTCACGAACGACGGGAAACGGGCTTTGGAAGAGCTTGATGTTGTTGATGAGACCAGACTCATTCCGAGTGATGATGGTGGTGCCGGCGACCGGCTTGCCACCGTGGATGGCATCCCACTCAAGGTAAGTCTTCGCACCGTCAACCGTCTCCGCAGTGAACACGAAGTGTTCGTACATCGTGCTCGTCGCGGCAAAGAACGCCCCGATGAGTGTCGGGCCGACCACAGCCTTGCTGAGGGCTGAAGTCTGAAGGCTGGCGTCAGCGGTGAACGACGCCGCGAATTCGCTGGTTCCTTTTTTCTTGACGATTTCCATCCATGCCGTTGCCGGTGTCTTGGTGTCAGTAGTCATTGCATTCTCCAATCTGGTGTCTAGGTCTTCGTTGAGGGCGTGCGTGCTACTTCTCGAGGTGCCCAATGAGAAACTCGCCGGCTCTCTGCAGCGCGTCGTGGGCCTGAGGCAATGAGGCTGTCTGAATGTGCCAGACGTGCAGCATCTCGGGCCAGACCTCGAGGTACGACTTGCCGCCGGCCGCGCGCACCTTCCGGTCAATTTCAAGGGCGTCGTCGAGAAGTACTTCGTCGCTTCCAACATGGATGAGCAGTGGAGGAAAGCCGCGCATGTCGGCGAACATCGGTGAGATGCGCGGATCCTTCAAATCGTGGTTGCCAGCGTAAGCCTCGACCATCGCCCGCATCGCGCTCGCGTTGACCATTGGGTCGCGGTCGGCCAACTGCGCTAGCGAGGGCAGCGTGAGCGTTAAGTCTGCCCATGGGCTAATGAGTAGCGCTGCTCGTGCGTCCTTGTGGCCCTTCGAGGATGCGTAGGCAAGGACGTTGAGAGCCATGCCGCCGCCACTGGAATCTCCGGTCACGGCAAACGGCTTGCCAAGCGCACGCACTGCTTCGTAGCCGCGGATGGACTCGTCGTAGGAAGCAGGGAATGGGTGCTCGGGCGCCCAGGAGTGGTCCAGGACGATAACCTGGGACTTAGCCGCTCGAGACAACTCACCGAGCATGCCCAGATGCGAGGCAGGAGAGCCAGCCACCCAGCCGCCACCGTGGAAATGGAGAATCATACGGTCTTTGGACGCATCGGGAGCCGTAATCGCCACCGCGGCTATGCCACCGAGTTGGGTCGGCTCGACGGTTAGGTCAGCCGCCGGCGGGTTTGCTTGTGAAATTGCCTCCATGACGACGCGGAGCGTCTCGATCGTGCTTACGGGATGCGCAATGTTGAAGGCGAACATCGCTTCGCGGAGCTTGCGGGCGGAGGAGGAATCGTAGGCCATGGTTCACCTCACTTTAGGTTGAGGAAAGTTGCCGGTACCCAGTCGTAGCCAGTGCCGGTGTCGGCCTTTCGAATACGGCCCAGGCCGGGGAACGGCATGTGGGCTGCGGCAATCATCGTCTTGTTCGCGGCGAGTTTCACCAGAAGGTCTTCACGGGTTTTGATGGCCGTCGCGCCGTCCGAGTCGAAGGCGATGCCGATTTCCGGGTGCGGCATCTGGACGGCGAGGACGTGAGCGGTGTCACCCCAGACCAGCAACGACTGACCCTTTGAGGAAATCATGTAGCCAGTGTGACCGGGCGTATGGCCGGGAATGGCATACGGTGCGATGCCGGAGACGATTTCGTCCATGCCTTCGTACGGCTTCCATTTGCCGGCAGCGATGTAAGGCGCGGCGGCATCCTGTGCCACCGTGAAGAAGATTTTTGCTTCTTCCGGGGCCTTGGCCATGATTTCCTTCGACAGCCAGAAGTCGGCGTCGGCCTTCTTCATCATCACGGTCGCGTTCGGGAAGACGCGTTTCCCGTTTTTGTAGATTCCGCCAGCATGGTCAGCGTGAAGATGCGTCAGCAGCACCAGGTCAACCTGCTCCGGCTTGTAGCCAGAGGCCTTCAAGTTCTGCACGAGCTTGCCCAGCGTGGGGCCGCCCCAGTGGCCGCCTGCACCAGTATCGATGAGAACGAGCTTGGACCCGGTGTTGACGAGGTAGCCTTGGACGGAGGCCGAGACAGTCTTGGGATCGTTTTGGAAGGAGCGCGCCAGGAGGGACTGGATGAGCGCCGGATCGCCATGCAGGATGCTGGAGTCAACGCTGCCGCTGCCGTCATGGAGAGCGGTGACTTCATAGTCACCAATCATCGTGCGATAGAAGCCCGCAACCTGCTTGTGCTGCATCGGCGCTGCTGCTTGGGCCGGGGCTACAGCAACGAAGGTGCCAGCGAATGCTAACGATACCGCGAGAACGGCACGCGAAGTGATGGTGGAGAATTTCATAGTGTTTCCTAACGATTTGCCAAGATCTCTACAGCACTTGCATTGTGCAAGTGGTTGCATAATATGCCCGCCAATTGCATAATGCAAGTGGAAATTCAGGAGAAGACTTTGTCCCAAACAAGACGATCGGGCTGCCCGATCAACTTGACGCTTGAGCAGATGGGCGACCGCTGGAGCCTGATCGTTATCCGCGATGTCATGTTCGAGAACAGGCGCAGCTATGGCGCTCTGCTGGAGCAAAACAAGGAAGGCATCGCCTCGAACATCCTCGCAAGCCGGCTGAAGCACTTGACCGCGTCTGGCCTGCTGACACGATCTCCGGATCCGAATCATCGGCAGAAAGGCATCTACAGCCTCACGGAAGCGGCCATACAGCTTGTACCTCTGCTCGCATGTATGGCTGTCTGGGGCCTTCGGCATACGCATCCGGAGGCGTCTTTGCGCTCGGAACTGCTGGAAAAGGGCGGCCCTTCACTTTGGAGTGCCCTTATGGATGAACTACGTTACCTGCATCTCGGTGCACCGCGTCCGGCACGCTCAGTGTTGAGCGAGCTCGGGGCTGGCTACGAGAAGGCAATCACTAGTTAGTAATTAGCTCAGGAATTGCGGGACGTGACGAGCAAATTGCTTGGCGCACTGAAACAGGATCGATGCAGTATTGACGATTTGCCCGCCGCCGCCACCGCGCATCTGCCGCGCGGCGGCCTTGGCGCAAAGGAACATGCCTGTCATGTCTACCGTCCCTTGCGGTGAATACACGGATCAGTACCTCGTCTGAGCACAAGCAACGTCAACGACGTGACGCAAGCTTGCTTGCTACTGCAAGGTGAAGAGACGGTGGCCTTTAGCGATGCTGGTTATCGGGGCGCGAATAAACGCGAAGAAGCGCAGGGCCGAAGTGGCACGTGGAGATGCAGCCGGGTATGCGCCGACAACGGGATCCACGGCGCAAGTGGACGCGCTTGCTGGAGACGGCCGAGCGGCTGAAGGCGAGCGTCCGGGCCAGGTCGAGCACCCGTTCCATGTGAACAGGAACCTGTTTCGCCACAGGAAGACCCGCTACAAGGGACTGGCCAAGAACGAGGCGCAGCTGTTCAGCCTGTTCGAGTTGGCTAATCTCGTCATCGCCAAAAAGTCGCTGCTGATCGCTCATGTTCGAGGCGCGTCTTGAACACCAAAATGGCCGCAACAGAGGCGCCGGGCGGCGTACGAAGCAGCTCTGCACCGTGCCGAGCGCAGGCTACGGGATCCCTCGCGTGATTTTCGTCTCAATCAGCCTCCAAGCCTGCATTGCTTGCAAATTTTCAGCACTTCTTGGCTGAGCTGCCGGGCCCGCAGCCCTCAGCTATTACCCGTGGAGGCGACCTGCAATACTGGCGCTGTGGCGCTCGCCCACCGCAGCGCCAATGCTCGCTTCCCCGCGGGCAGGTCGGCGAAATGGCTCTCCACTAACTCGTACGCTCGCAACGGGTCGAGCCTCAAGGCTGCTGCCCGACCGCGCTCGCGTCGTGGCTGTGCGAAGAGGCCGACGACTTGTGCTTGATCAGCGTAACCGCGACTCCGCCGATCAGCGCGGCCATTGCAATGGCGAGGAAGTTCTGCACCAGCGGCAGCTTCATCGAGACCAGCAGCCCGATCACGATTGGCGCCGCGATCGCGCCGATGCGCCCGACCCCCGAGGCAAAGCCGAGTCCCGTCGAACGGATCGCCGTCGGGTAGAACTGCCCGGCATACGCGTACAGCAGGATCTGCGTGCCCAGCGTCGACGCGCCGACGACGGCAACGATGAGGAACAGCGGCTGCGCGCCGTAACCGAGCAGCGTCAGCGAGACCGCGGCGACCGCGAAGAATGCGCCCGTCACCCACTTGATGTTCAGCTTGTCGGCGAGCCATCCGCCACCGACGGCGCCGACGACTGCACCGGCGTTGTAGGCGAGCAGGAAGTTCAGGGCGGAACCGAGGCTGTAGCCGGCCATGCCCATCAGCTTGACCAGCCACGAACTGAGCGCATAGAGCATGAACAGGCAGGTCATGTAGGCGACCCAGAACATCACCGAGCTGAAGCCCCGGCCGTCCAAGAACAGCCTGCCTACGGTCGGACCTTCGGCCTTGTCCTCGGCCGGAACGGGGAACTCCTCGTGCGGCTCGAGCGGCATGTCCGGTCGGATCTTCTGGACCACTTCGCGCAGATGCGTGTGGTCGTGCTGCTTGATCAGGAACGGCAGCGACTCAGGCATGTACTTCAGGATGAACGGGATCAGCACTACTGCGGCGCCCGCGGCGATGAACACAGATTGCCAACCATAGGTCTCGATGAACTGCTTGCCGAGGAGCGCGGCGAGGATGCTGCCGACCGCGTAGCCGCAGCACATCAGCGTGACCATCACGCTGCGCACCTTCTTCGGTGAGTATTCGGTCATCTGCGCGGCCGCATTTGGGATCGCACCGCCGATGCCGAGCCCGGCGAGGAAGCGCATCACGCTGAAGGTGATCGGGTCGTTGGTGAACCCGGCGGACGCGGTGAAGGCGCTGAACAGGAACACGCAGATCGAGATCGCCCAGCGGCGGCCGATCTTGTCGGCTAGCGCGCCGAGCGCGATCGCTCCAAACATCATGCCGAACAGCGCCGAACTGGCCATGAAGCCCGCTGTCGCGGCCTCGACATTCATCGCCTTCATGATCGACGGAAGCGCGGTGCCGGCGACCGCCAAGTCGTACCCGTCGAGCACCAGGATCACGAAGCACCAGATCAGCACCGACCAGTGAAAGCTGTTGAACTTGGCCTCGTCGACCAGTTTGTGAACATCTAGCCGGTGCATGCTTGAAGGTGCAGGTGCCAGCTCAGAGCGGACTGGTTTCATACGCTTGTCTCCTTTTATCATCGGTTTGCGGTTCGGCATGCGGCGCAGTAACCACATTCGGGGCCGACACCTCACGGCCAACGCCCGCCCTTGCATAGAAAAGGGCGGTCCCCTCAGTCCGGCCAGGCTGCACCACCCTCACACGCGAGGGGCTTCGGGTAGGCGTTCACCACCGCGCACAACGTACTTGGCGGGATACAGTGTGACGAGAACCTCGACTTCGTCCTCCGTTGCCCCGGTGCACATGCTCCAGATCGAGCTCACCTTTTTGGCCAGCGATAGCACGGCGCCGTCGCTGCGCCCATCACGGATGTGGCAGAAGATCAGCGTTTCGGAAGTGGGCTCTCCCGAACGGTAGGTATTCTCGGGCGTGGATTCATGGAATACCACGCTAATCAAGTCGAGCGGCGAAAGGATGATCTCCCTGATCGCGCTTGTGAACTCGCTGGCGATCCTTGCCTTGACGCCAGCTTCGATTCCGACCTTGCATTCGCAAACAATGATGGGCATGTTGTGTCTCCTTGAAGATAGGGCTGCTGAAGCCTCATTCTCTCGGAACGTCACCGCCTGCGATTGCATCGGGGCGCCACCACTTGCTTGGAAGTGCCATGACATGGCGTAGTGCCGCCGGTCCAGGCCAAGCTCGTTATGGGGGGGCCGGTGCCCGCCAGTACGACGCGCGCCAAACAGCGTCCACGCGTTTGGAACCTACAAGGTTGCACGTTGAGAGAGTCGGCCATGGCGGAGTCAACCTCCACGGTCGAGCAACTCACAGGCCACGCGCCCCGTACGCTGACGCAGTCGCTGAACATCGCGTTCTTCAGGGTTAGTAGACAGATGGCTCTATAGCTGCGGCCGGCCGCGTTCGTCTCTTAAGTCCTCCACAGTGACGCACCGATCAGCTGCGTGAAGGCCGGCGCCATACCTTGAAGTAGTCGAGGTAAGGGGCGGCATCGGTGGAGACTTCAGGGCCATTGAAGTCATATCTGTCGACGAAGAATGGCTACCTGCTCGGCAAGAATGCGCGGCCGATTTGACCTTTCGTGCGAAAAGTTCTTTCAGCGAGCACTGCTTACCCTGGTCCCCGGGATCGGGGAAAGCATCGGCCGGCTAGCGCAGCGAGTCACACTCAAGAATGATGGAGGAAACCCTTGTTGACAGGGGCATGACGATAACATACGCTTCGTTTACTAAACGGTCGTTTTACTAAGTGCACCTGCGGTCCGGCCTCGCGCCCTCTTACTCATCCATGGGAGCAATTCACATGGCAGACAAGGAAGCTATTCTGGTGATTGGAGCCGGCGACGCTACCGGCGGCGCCATCGCGAGCGCTTTGCCAAAGAAGGCTACCCCCGCCGCACCGTTGACAAGCTCCAGCCCCAGATTGACGAGATCCGGGCAGAAGGCCGCGAGGCGAACGGCTTCGGCTCCGAGGCGCGCAAGGAAGACCGCGAAACGGCGAGGTTCATGCTGCCACGCGGGCCGCGGCACCATCATCTTTACGGGCGCAACGGCCAGCTTGCGCGGACGCGAAGTCTCGCCGCAGTCGCCGGCACAAAACATGGCCCGCGAACGGGGCCCGGAGGGAATCCACGTCGCTCATCCCATAATCGACGCCGCGATCGACACGGCGTTCCTCCGCGACAACTTCCCCGAGCGTTTTGCGCTGAAGGACCAGGATGGGATCGTTCAATCCAGCTCGATCGCAAATGCTTACTGGAATTTGCATGAGCAGTCCCGCGATGCCTGGACGACGAGATGGAGCCGCGGTCCTGATGGGAACGTTCTGAGGCCCGGACGTGCCAACCTTTACTGACAAAAAAGCGTTCGTCTTCCCTTGCAACGCCAGTGGCCACGTCTTCATGAAAGCGTTGAGCGAGCGTGCCCGTAGCCGCTACCTCTTTGCCCGCGCCACGGTCGGCATCGGCGGCTTCTATGCCCGCAGCAAATCATTGCGCGGCGCAGTGCGAATTGGAGCCAACTTAATGAGTTCGAGGCACTTGATGCGCCGCCTCCACAGACCTCCAGCAACGACGGTGGTATTTCGCGGCTCAATAACCGGCCCGCGCGTACCCCCATCCGCGCTTCGCCCACAACCCTCACGAATGTGCACGCATGACTCGGGGCTGCGTATCTGGCTAAGCCTTCAACGTATCACTCTCCTTCTTTCACAACAATTTGCCGGCTTTGACCGGCGTACGGAGACAAACCTTGGCACAAGGTCGCAGCAGATTTCTCAACTCCGCCGTCGCGCTGGCAGCCTTGCCGGTCGCCGGTTGCCGCTCGTCATCGGTTGACACCGCCGCGCTGAAAGCCAACGCCGACCCGGTGCTGATCCGTGCCGTCGCATCCGGCCACACGGCCGGCGTCGCCGCCGCGGTAATCACTCGCGATGAGACCCTCTACACCGCAGCGCAAGGAGCGCGCACGCTGGGCGCCTCCGCAGCGATGGACCTGGACACGGTGATGCTCATCGCATCCATGACCAAGCCGATCACCAGCGCCGCAGCCATGCAGATGGTCGAGCAGGGCAAGTTGAGCCTGGACGGACCAGCGGCCGCAGTGATCCCCGAGCTGGGCGTTCTCAAGGTTCTGGAGGGCTGGGACACGAATGGCGCGCCCCAGCTGCGAGATGCCGAGGGCCAGCTCACCCTGCGGCATTTGCTCACCCACACGTCCGGCTTCACCTACGAGATCTGGAACGCAGACCTGGAGCGCTTCTACCGCACGCAGAACACCCCGGGCATCCTGACGGGGCAGAAAGCGGCGCTGCGGGTGCCTCTGTGCTTCGACCCCGGCGCGCGCTGGGAATATGGCATCGGCATCGATTGGGTGGGCCAGCTGGTTGAAGCCGCCAGCGGCCTGCGCCTGGGCGACTACTTCCAGCGCAACATCACCGGACCGCTGGGCATGGACAGCACGGCGTTCAAGATCAGCACGACCATGCGCACTCGACTGGCCGGCATGCATTTGCGCGGAGACGACGGAAAGTTATCCGTGATCGATCTCGGAACAGTGAAGGATCCCGAGTTCGAGTCGGGCGGTGCAGGCCTGTACTCCACCGTCAACGACTACCTGAAGTTCATGCGCATGATCCTCAATGCTGGACGGGGCAATGGCAACCAGATCCTCAAGCCGGAGACGGTGGCCCTGATGTCGCGCAATGCCATGGGCGCGCTTAGCGTGAGCAAGCTGCCGACACAGAATCCTTTTTTCTCGCGTGACGTGGAATTCTTCCCCGGCGTGCCCAAGACCTGGGGCCTGGGCTTCATGATCAACGAGAGCGCAGCGCCCACCGGCCGCAGTGCCGGCAGCCTAGCCTGGGCGGGACTGGCCAATACGTACTTCTGGATCGACCCCACCCTGAACATCGCAGGCCTGGCCATGATGCAGTCGCTGCCGTCCGTGGACCCGAAAACCGTGGACGTCTTCTACGGCTTTGAAGAGAGCGTTTACGGCTCGCTGAGCTGATGCCTGAAGGGCGGTCACCGCCCTTCAGGATTGAGGGCGCAGGATCTATGACACGGCTTGTTCATTCACAACACTTTGCCGGTTTCACAGGCGCACGGAGACAAACATGAAAACACTGACTCGCAGACTCTTTGATGCCGCTGTCGTGGTCGCGCTTTGCTGCGCCGCCGCCGCGACGGCGCAACCCTATCCGAACAAATCCATCCTGATCAAGGTCGCTTACCCGCCCGGGTTCGGCGTGGACGCATCAGTGCGTCCATCCGCACCCGTGCTGGAGCGCGCCCTTGGGCAGACTCTCGTGATCGACAACATGCCCGGTGCAAACGGATCCATCGCGGCGATGAATGTGTTGAAGGCGTCGCCAGACGGATACACGCTGCTCGCGACGGCGGGCCCGGATTTACTGGTGGCGCCGCTCACGGTCGCTTCGGCCAAGTACACGTTCGACAGCTTCAAGCTCATCGGTTCGTTCGGGATCTCGGACATGGTCCTCGTCAGTCATCCCGACCGCCCTTTCAACAATCTCACCGCGCTCCTCGAACAGATGCAAAAGCGTGGCGCGAAGGAGCTTTCCATTGCCCACTGGGGCCAGGGCACGCTCGCTCATCTCGCGGCCGCTGAATTCCAGCAGCGGGTCGGCGTCAAGTTGCTGGAGGTGCCGTACAAAGGCATCGCTCCCATGGCCACGGCCGTCGCAAGTGGCGAGGTGGACCTCGCGTTTGTTCCTCTTGCGGGGCCAATCCTAGGAATGGTCCAGACCGGGCGGATCAAGGCCATCGCCTTCGCGAGCGCCAAGCGACATCCGCTCATGCCGGATGTCGCGACGCTGAGCGAGCACGCTCGATTCAAGAACTTCGAATTCGGCATCTGGACGGGCTTGTTCGCGCCCGCGCGCACAGCCGATGCCGTTGTCGCGCGCCTGAGCAAGGCCTTCCAGCAGTGGAACGATAGCCCGGAATTCCTCGCGCTCGCGACTGCGCAGGGCTTTCGCAAGCTGGACTCAATGACGCCGCAGCAGGCAGCGGCCTTCTTGCGTGTAGAGAACGAAAAGTTTGTCAACATCGCAAAGACACTTAATCTGGCGGCGCAATAACGCTGCCGCGCCGGAAAGGCCCATACTATGACCGTTCGAGACTTTCACTACTACGAGCCCGCGGAGGGCCACGGGCTGAGCCACAACCCGCTCAATGCGTTGGTGGCCCCGCGGCCCATCGGCTGGATCTCGTCACGCGACGCGCAGGGGCGGGTCAATCTCGCGCCCTACAGTTTCTTCAACGCGTTCAACTACGACCCACCGATCATCGGATTTTCTTCGATCGCCTGGAAGGATAGCGTGCAGAACGCATCAGAAACGCGTGAGTTCACCTGGAACCTAGTCACCCGCGAACTCGGTGATCAGATGAACCAGACCTCATCACCGCTTCCGCACGGCGAGGATGAGTTCCAGTTCGCCGGCCTTACGGCCGTGGCGGGTCGCAAGGTCAACGTCCCGCGGGTGGGCGAAAGCCGCGCGGCTATGGAATGCAAGGTGATCGACATCGTGCAATTCCGAAACACCGCAGGCGAGAAGGTAGGTGGCTGGCTCGTCTTGGGCGAAGTGGTGGCCGTGTACATCGACAAGACACTCCTGAAAGACGGCGTGTATCAGACAGCCGAGGCATATCCGATCATGCGGTCCGGCGGACTGAACGACTATGTCCAGGTCTCGCCAGACAATGTCTTTCAGATCGCGCGGCTCGCGGGCGCCAGCAGCCCATCGTCGCACGGCAAGGGATAGCACCATCCGCAAGACGGCACATGCCAAGGAGATGCAACACCCCCATGCCGGCCTGGTGCTGCCGCAACCGCCGGCCAGGGACATGGGGGGCCATGGGCTGTATTCCACCGTGGGCGGATACTTGAAATTCATCCGAATGCCCGCGATACGCCTGAACCGCTGGGTGGTCGCGCGCCGATACGCTGGTCTGCTGGACGCCGCCTTAGCACGGTCCGGGCTTTACGAATGGAACTAGAGCTTTTTACATGAGAGAAGTCTTGACACTTGGTGCGCAAGCACGTACGTTTACATAACGATCGTTTATCAAAGGAAAGCGAGTTCATGGAACCCACTACTCCGAAAGTCGCGCTGGTCATCGGCGCAGGTGATTCGACCGGCGGAGCCATCGCACGCCGCTTTGCTCGTGAAGGGTTCGTTGTCTGCGCCACCCGCCGCGATGCCGAGAAGCTCACGCCGCTGCTTGAAGAGATCCGCGACCAGGAAGGCAAGGCCTACGGCTTTGGTTCCGATGCCCGCAAGGAAGAAGATGTTGTCGCACTCATCGAGAAGATCGAATCGGAGATCGGTCCCATCGAGGTGCTCGTGTTCAATATCGGCGCCAATGTGCCGTGCAGCATCCTGGAAGAGACCGGTCGCAAGTACTTCAAGATCTGGGAGATGGCGTGTTTCTCCGGCTTCTTGAACGGTCGCGAAGTGGCTCGCAGAATGGTGGTGCGCGGCCGCGGAACAATCCTGTTCACCGGCGCTACGGCCGGCATTCGCGGCGCGGCCAACTTCGCCGCCTTTGCAGGTGCCAAGCATGCGCTGCGCGCGCTGGCTCAAAGCATGGCTCGCGAACTGGGTCCGAAGAACATCCACGTCGCCCATGTTGTCGTCGACGGCGCCATCGATACCGAATTTATCCGCAACAATTTCCCCGAGCGCTATGCGCTCAAGGAGCAGGACGGCATCCTCAATCCTGAGCACATCGCGGAAAACTACTGGTACCTGCACACGCAGCCGCGCGATGCCTGGACCCACGAACTCGATCTCAGGCCCTACATGGAACGCTTCTGAGATGGAGCCAATCCACAACCATTACGACTCAATCCCATGAAAACACGGATCACCGAGCTGTTCGGCATTCGACACCCGATTGTGCAGGGCGGCATGCACTTCGTTGGCCTGGCCGATCTGGCGGCCGCAGTCTCGAACGCCGGCGGGCTGGGCGTCATCACCGCGCTGACGCAGCGGACGCCAGAGTTGCTGGCGAAGGAGATCGCCAGATGTCGCGAGATGACGGACCAGCCTTTCGGCGTCAACCTCACATTCCTGCCGACTTTCTCCGCCCCGCCCTATCGCGAGTACATCCAGGCGATCGTGGAGGGTGGTGTGCGCATCGTTGAAACGGCTGGGCGCAGCCCTGAGGAGTACATGCCGGCGATGAAGGCGGCCGGAATTAGGGTGATCCACAAATGTACGTCAGTCCGGCATGCTCTGAAGGCCGAGAGGATCGGGTGTGATGCGGTGAGCGTGGACGGCTTCGAGTGCGGTGGCCATCCCGGCGAGGACGATATCCCAAATATGATCCTGCTGCCCCGAGCTGCAGATGAGCTCAAGATCCCGTTTGTGGCTTCCGGCGGCATGGCTGACGCCCGTAGCCTGGTGGCCGCCCTCGCCCTTGGCGCCGACGGCATCAACATGGGCACGCGATTCGTGGCGACCAAGGAAGCACCTGTTCACGAGAACGTGAAGCGCGCCATCGTCGCGGCCACCGAACTCGACACGCGACTCGTGATGCGCCCATTGCGCAACACGGAGCGTGTGCTGAAGAACGCTGGCGTCGAGAAGATCCTGGATATTGAGCGCGACAAGGGTGAGCAGATCCAGATCTCCGACATCCTTGAGCAGGTCGCAGGCGTCTATCCGAAAGTGATGCTCGACGGTGAGATGGATGCAGGGGCCTGGAGTTGCGGGATGGTCGCCGGCCTCATCGACGACATTCCGAGCGTACGCGAGCTCATCGATCGCATCATGGCGGATGCCAGCCACCTGATCGGGCAGCGTCTCGCCGGGATCCTCGAGTCAGAACAAATTCCCGGGGAAAGCGTTGCCGCCTGAGGAAACTCGAGGTACGTCGGAAACCCATCAGCCCAAGGAGAAAACTCATGTCCAAGACCGCGGAGTTCTATTTCGACGTCGGCAGTCCGGCATCGTACCTCGCATGGACGCAATTGCCGACGATCTGCGAAGAAACCGGTGGCACGCTTGTCTACAAGCCCATATTGCTCGGTGGGGTATTCCAGGCCATTGGCAATGCCTCGCCCGCGGCAATTCCAGCCAAGGGCGCATACACCAACATCGATTACGCCCGGCACGCAAGGCTCTACGGCGTTCCCTATCAGTGCAACCCGCACTTTCCCATCATCACGCTCACGCTAATGCGAGCCACCACCGGCGTACAGATGAGAATGCCCGACCGCTTCCAGGATTTCCTGCGCAGCGTCTTCCATGCGCTGTGGGTCGATGCGCTGAACCTCAACCAGCCCCAGCTTGTCGCCAAAACGCTGGTCGACGCGGGGTTCGACGTCGAGGCGATTATGGCACTCACTAACGATGCCGAGGTCAAGTCGCAATTGCGCTCAGCGACGGAAGAGGCCGTCAAGCGTGGTGTGTTCGGCGCTCCGACCACTTTCGTCGGCGAGCATATGTTTTTCGGCCAAGACCGCCTCGAATGGGTCTGTCACGCGCTGCAAGGCAAGCATCTGTGATTGATCCGGCCATCTCCGGCGACCCGGCTCTGACCCGGCATCCAGGCTTCCCATGGCAATCTCCCATCCCAGCGACTTAATGCGTTTTCGACCGACCGGCTGAGGGGCATCCGGCATGGCGTCGAGAAAGAGTCGCTGCGTGTGCGTCGCGCCGGCAGCCTTTCTGTGACGCCCCATCGGTGGCGCTGGGCTTGGCCTTGACACACGCTTGCATCACCACAGATTTCAGCGGAGTCGCAGGTGGAGTTCGTTCGACGAGCCGTAGCGTGCGATCGGAATAGTCTCATCGGAAGCAGGCCGCATGGCATGCCCGCCCTCCGGAACATCTCGACGCGCGCCGCCAGTTTGCAATAGCGGCGATATTGCCGCATGTGCGCGTCCCCGGCACGATCGATGATGATCTTCGGGATGCCTTCGTGCCGACGCTGGATCTTGAGCCTCACGCGTGCCGGGGTGCGGGTAGCTCAAGGCTGCCGCGGCGAGCAGCTTCCTTGCGGAGCTATTGCCGGTCTTAGTGATATGCGGCTCAATTGCCCACGGACGAAGGTTGCATCGAGCGAATTAATGTGTCCCGCAACAGCTTCTTCTGAAGCTTTCCCGTGGGCAGGCGCGGAAATTCGAGCACAAACGAGAAGGACCGCGGAACCCGTAGCGCACCGAGCTTGCTGCGACAAAGGGCCCTCAACTCCTCAGCTAACGCGTGAGGGGCGCCTGGTTGCCGCTCGACCTGAACCACTGCGTGGACCGCTTCCCCGTACTCGTCATCGGGCAGGCCGAAGACAGCCACGTCGAGCACGCGCTCATCGGTTACAAGAATGTTCTCTATCTCTTGTGGATAGATGTTCACACCGCCGGATATGATCGTAAAATCGCGGCGGTCCGAGAGGTATAAGTATCCCTCTTCGTCGAGATGGCCTATATCACCGTAGGTCCACCACCCCTGTTTGCTTCGGCTCGCCGCAGTTTTTCCGGTATCGTTCCAGTATGCAAACTTGGCGTCCGACTCAAAGTACACCGTTCCTGTCGAGCCAGAAGCTACTTCGTTCTCATCGTCGGCAAGGATATGAACGATTCCTTCGACGGCTCGACCCACTGATCCCTTGTGAGCGAGCCATTCAAGCGAACTGATCGAACAGGCGCCGATCCCTTCTGTTCCCGCGTAATATTCCTCCAGGATTGGCCCCCACCATTCGATCATTGTCTCTTTGATATGAATGGGGCAAGGTGCGGCGCCGTGCATCGCTAAGTGATGACTGGAAAGGTCAAACTGCATGCGCAGGCCCGCATCAAGGCGCAGCAATCGATGGAACATCGTCGGAACCCATAAGCTGTGGGTAACCCGGAATTTTTCCATGGCATGGAGCGCCTGAACTGCATCAAAGTGTTCCATTACCACAGCGGTACCGCCGAAGGCCAGGGTCGCCGAGACGTTTCGGTGCGGCGCGGCATGATACAGAGGTGATGTGCAGAGATAGACCATGGACGTATCGACGCCCGGCTTGCTGGCGAACGAAGCATCGCGCGGGTCCATGTCATGGAACGATATGGGAGGAATCGGCTTGCGCACACCTTTTGGCCGGCCGGTGGTCCCGGACGAGTACATCATCTCCCTGCCGCGAGCCGGATCATGGATTGATGTCACGGGGCATGCACGAAGCGCGTCCTCGAGTCGCTCAAAACCGGGAATATCGCCCCCAAGGGCGAAACATGCTGCGGAACCAAAATCGGCCGCTAAGAGACCGGCGCTGTTGACGGCGGCCACTGAAACGAACACAGCGCGCGCTCCGCAATCGCGCGCGATATAGCGCAGGTCGTCGGCGCTTAACTTGGTTGACGCCGGCGTAAAAACGACGCCAGCGCGCTGGCACCCCCATCCCAAATACAGGAACTCGGGGCAATTCTCGACGCAGAAGAGCACAGCGTCTCCGGTCTTGATCCCGGCACTGCGGAGAAGATTGGCAACCCGATTGGCCCCCTCTTCCAGTTGGAGATACGTGATTTCGCGCCCGCTAGGTATGAAGACCGCCGCAATCTTCTTAGGCATGGTCTGTGCGTAGTGCGATGGATGCGCCATGTCGCCTCTCACGAGAAAAGGGAGAAGCCAGGCGCACGACGCGCGAAAAAAGCCGCGAGAGCATTCTTGGGATCAGCGGACCTGAGGCGGCTGGCAAACTCTGGCACTTTGAGGTCGATAGGATCGAGCTTTTCCTCATCTTCACTTCTGCGAAAGAGCGAACGCGTTGGCCGAATCGCGAGAAGCTCCATCGTGTGCGCTAATGCTGTTCCCGCGGGAATGTCGATCAGCCCGCATTCAGCCTGCTCTTGCGCGCTGCAGGGCTCGGCAAGCGGAAGCAACTCAGTCGCCTTAGGCGTCCCGACGTTGTTCGGCGGCAATTGACATGACTTGAACTTCCGGCAAAGTCCGAAGCTCGATGTTGCCTCTGAGGCATCCTCATTTCCGCTCGCGAATACTTCTTCGCTGTCGTGTATCACCACAGCGCGAACTTCGCCGCGTCTGCCAGCGTCTCTGATTGACTCAGCAAGGGCTCCGTGCCTATCAAAAGTGATGGCATTCTTCCGCTCCAGTCTGTAAAGGACAATGAGCATGACGCCACGGTCTGATACTACTTCTAAGTGCTCCATTGCGGTCTCCTAAACACCGCGCCGATTTGCATCGGCTTCAGAAGGTCGCCAGCCCGTTATAGGCGACGATGGGTATTGCACGATGGATACCGAGCCGTCCATGCGGGATCGGCCTCACCCGCTGTGCCACTATTGACCTGGCGGTCGAGGGTGCTGCTCACCGTAGCCAGTTCTTTCTGGATGGCAGCCGCCTTGATGTTTAGCAGCACCACACCGAAACCGGCCGCGACGTCTTGACGGCATGGCCCAATCGAAGGAAGCGGCCACCTGGACGGGCTGAGGCCGGTTCGTCGACCGTCAGCACATGCGGCTATCCCGCGGCCTTGACCATGTCCTCGACCACCTTCTTGGCGTCGCCGAATACCATCATGGTCTTGTCCATGTAGAACAGCTCGTTATCGAGGCCCGCATAGCCGGCCGCCATCGAGCGTTTGTTCACGATGATGGTCTTGGCCTTGTACACCTCCAGGATCGGCATGCCGGCGATTGGAGACTTGGGGTCGTTCTTGGCCGCCGGGTTGACCACGTCGTTGGCACCGAGCACCAGCACCACGTCAGCCTGGCCGAACTCGCTGTTGATGTCTTCCATCTCGAACACCTGGTCGTAAGGCACCTCGGCCTCGGCCAGCAGCACGTTCATGTGGCCCGGCATACGGCCTGCCACCGGATGGATCGCATACTTTACCGTCACCCCGTGCTCCGTCAGCTTCTCGGTAAGTTCCTTGAGCGCATGCTGGGCGCGCGCCACCGCGAGGCCATAGCCAGGCACGATGACCACCGTCTCGGCATTGCTCATCAGGAAAGACGCGTCATCCGCCGAACCCGACTTGACGTTGCGCTGCTCGGCGCTGCCGCTGGCCGCGGCCGTCTCCGCACCGCCGAAGCCGCCCAAGATCACGTTGAAGAACGAGCGATTCATCGCCTTGCACATGATGTACGAGAGGATCGCGCCGCTTGAACCCACCAGCGAGCCGGCGATGATCAGCATCGGGTTGTTCAGCGAGAAGCCGATGCCCGCCGCCGCCCAGCCTGAGTACGAGTTCAGCATCGACACCACCACCGGCATGTCGGCGCCGCCGATAGGGATGATGATCAGCACGCCGAGCACGAAGGCGATAGCCAGCATCACCAGGAATGACAGCCATTCCTGCGTCATGAAGAACGCGATGCCGAAGCCGATCATGGCGACGGCCAGCGCCAGGTTTAGCATGTGCTGGCCGGCGAACACCACCGGCGCGCCCTGGAACAGGCGAAACTTGTAGCGCCCGGCCAGCTTGCCGAAGGCGATCACGGAGCCCGAGAACGTGATTGCGCCGACGAAGCAGCCGATAAAGAGCTCGATGCGGTTGCCCAGCGGGATCAGGTGAGAGCCGGCCGGGCTGATGCCGAATGCCGCCGGCTCCGCGACCGCCGCCACCGCGATGAACACCGCCGCCAGGCCTATCAGCGAGTGCATCGCCGCGACCAGTTCCGGCATCTTGGTCATCTGCACCTTCTTCGCCACGTAGGCGCCGATGCCGCCGCCTACCACCAGCGCGCCGAGAATCAGCGCCAGCCCCGTGCCGACCGATGACTGGCCAGCGCCGGCGGAAAGGAATTCCTGCTTGAGCTTGACGATCAGCGCCACGGTGGTCACTGCGGCGATCGCCATGCCGGCCATACCAAAAGCATTGCCCTTGCGGGCCGAGGCCGGGTGCGACAGGCCCTTGAGCGCTTGGATGAAACAGACTGAGGCGGACAGGTAAAACAGCGTTACCGCGTTCATGGACAGAAAGCTCATCGCGCCGCCTCCGCCACAAGGTCATCGGCCACGGACTTGGTACTGGCCTGCGGCGCGGCCTTGGATGCCTTCTTCCGGAACATCTCCAGCATTCGCTGAGTCACCATGAATCCGCCGAACACATTGACCGCAGCCAGTGCCACGGCCAGCGCGCCCATGATGCGGCCGGTGGGGCCATCGGTAAGGCCTGCGGCCAGCATCGCGCCGACGATGATGATGGCCGAGATTGCATTGGTCACGGCCATCAGAGGCGTATGCAGTGCGGGCGTGACCGTCCAGACCACGTGGTAACCCACGTAGATTGCGAGCACGAAGATGATCAGGTTGATCACCGTGTGGTTCACCATTTCCATCGATGTCTCCTTAACTGGCCAACGCCACGGTGTCGCGCCGGGTCATCAGGCACGCCTCGACAATGTCGTCTTCCAGATTGATGCCGGGCTTGCCTTCCTTGTCGATGATGAGCTTCAGGAAGTCGAGCACGTTGCGGGCGTACAGCGCCGAGGCGTCGGCGGCGACCATGCTGGCCAGGTTGGTATGGCCAACCAGCACCACGCCATGCCGCTCAACCACCTGGTCGGCCACCGTCAGCGGGCAGTTCCCGCCTTGCGCGGCGGCCAGGTCGACCACCACTGAGCCGGGTTTCATCGCCATCACGGTCTCTTCCTTTAGCAACACCGGCGCCGGGCGGCCCGGAATGAGCGCGGTCGTGATCACGATGTCGGCCTGGCTGGCACGCTGGTGCACCAGCTCCGCCTGGCGGCGCATCCAGTCGGCCGGCATCGGTCGGGCATAGCCGCCCACGCCCTGCGCGATTTCGCGCTCCTCTTCGGTCTCGAAAGGCACGTCGAGGAACTTGGCGCCGAGCGACTCGATCTGTTCCTTGACCGCCGGGCGCACGTCAGAGGCCTCGATCACCGCGCCAAGGCGCTTGGCCGTGGCGATCGCTTGCAGGCCGGCAACGCCGGCGCCGAGAATCAGCACGCGCGCGGCCTTCACTGTGCCGGCCGCGGTCATCAGCATCGGCATGAAGCGCTGGTAGTGGTGAGCTGCTACGAGCACTGCCTTGTAGCCTGCGATGTTGGCCTGCGACGACAGTACGTCCATGCTCTGCGCCCGCGTAGTGCGGGGTGCCGCTTCCAGCGCGAAGGCGGTGATGCTCGCGGCGGACATGCGCGCGTTGTTTTCGGCGTCGAAGGGACTGAGCATGCCGACCAGCGTGGCACCGGGCTTCATCTGGCCGAGCTCGGCCTCGTCCGGTGCGCGCACCTTCAGCACCAGTTCGGCGCCGAGTGCCTGCGCGGCGGTGCCAATGCAGGCGCCCGCGGCCTCATAGGCAGAGTCTGGCTGGCTTGCCCTAACTCCGGCGCCCGCTTGGACAATGACTTCGTGACCTTGCGCGACGTATTTCTTGACCGTCTCGGGCGTGGCGGCAACACGGGTCTCGCCGGCCCGCGTCTCCTGCGGGATACCGATTTGCATCTCGTCTCCTCATGATGTTTTTTTCCTGGAGTGGTACCCGGCGGGGCCAGCCTTCCATTCTAGATTTTGCTGCCCTGCTTGAGGGCCTTGGTTGTCGCTCAGCGTGCGTGCGCGCCGCCCCCAGCATCTTGAGGCGCCGTGGGCAACGGTTGGCTTACCTTAGTCGTGCTTTCGCGTTCTCAATCTCCTCCTCTAAATCCCGCAACTGATCCTTCCCAAAGAACATCTCGTCGCCGACAAAGAACGTCGGCGAGCCAAACGCACCGCGTTCGAATGAATTCTGGGTATTCGCCAGCAAGATCCGCTTGACTTCGGGATCCGCAATGCGGGCCTCGAAGCCTTCCCCGTCCAAACCGGCGACATCCAGGGCCGCCGAGATGATGGCGGGGTCATCCATCTTCAAACCTTGTTCCCACATGTTTGCGAACACGGAATTTACGTAAGGCATAAAGGTACCGTTCTTCTGGGCAGCCACAGCCCCGCGCATGATTTGCAATGTATTGACGGGCCAAAACGGATTGTCCCGATATGCGGTCAGTCCGTGCTTGGTGATGAAGCGCTGGATCTCCAAACGCCCAAACTCCGCCTTGTTCTTGATACCGGCAAATGCCTCCGCGGGAGAGCGATTCCCCGTTAGCCTGAACAGCCCGCCAAGAAGCACCGGAATATATTCGAACTGAACGTCCTGCCGTGCCTCAATACTCGGAATGACTTTGTGGCTAAGGTAGGAATTCGGGCTGCCGAAATCAAAGTGGAACTGAACTCGTAAGCCGTTCATGGTGTCTCCTAATATAGGACGTGGTGAAATTTGGGTGGAACGTTTAGCAAAGCCCGCTTAAGTGTTGCGGATCTGACGACGGATGCTGCACGATCTCTGTCGAAATCGGCCCACGCTCTGCTAGCACGGTCATACAGCCTGGTCAGGTACGGGACTCACTGACAACAAGTGCTGGTGAGCAGATCGGCCAGTTTCGAATTTTCTTCGCGCATCGTCTGCCGATTCCGCCGCTACCGTGATGACACCTGCCAGTTCGAGTTCAGCGTTTAATACAAAGAGGGAGAATATCTGTAGCGAAACGTCCCCATTTCCACACGCCGTGTCTTTCATTACTATCCCCGGTTGGATCCTCTGTATGGTGGCATCCAATCGCCGCGATACCAATTATTGATCTGAGGTGACCGAATACCGTGTCCCAATGGCGATTTACGCTACCTCGAACAGCCCCGCCGCCCCCATACCACCACCGACACACATCGTGACGACAACGTATTTCTCTCCACGGCGTTTGCCCTCAATCAGGGCGTGAGCCACAAGCCTTGCACCCGTCATGCCATACGGGTGCCCGATGGAAATCCCGCCACCGTTCACATTCAATCGGTCCGGATCGATTCCGAGGCGATCGCGACAGTAAAGAACCTGGCACGCGAAGGCTTCATTCAGTTCCCACAGACCGATATCGCTAACCTTCAACCCATGCCGCTCCAGGAGTTTCGGGACCGCAAAAACTGGGCCAATACCCATTTCCTCGGGCGCACAGCCCGCCACCGCGATGCCGCGGTAGATACCAAGAGGCTGCAATCCGCGCCGCTCGGCCAGGCGGCGATCCATCAGGACCGAGGCCGAGGCACCATCCGAAAGCTGACTTGCGTTTCCTCCGGTGACGACCCCGCGGTCGATGACTGTCCTGAGCTTTGCCAACCCCTCCACCGTTGTGTCGGGACGGTTGCCTTCGTCGCGGTCCAGTAGCACGTCACGGAAACTGATCTCTCCTGTCTCCCTATCCTGGATGGCCATGGAGGTTTGGAAGGGTACTATTTCGGCCGCAAAGCGGCCCATCTCCTGGGCAAGCGCCGTACGGCGCTGTGATTCCGCCGCGTAGACATCCTGCGCCTCTCGGGAAATGCCATACCGGCCTGCGACGAGTTCAGCGGTCTGCAGCATCGGCATATAGGCATGTGGAACCCGCTCAATCAATTCCGTGTCGGCCGCACTCGATATCCATTCGACAAAACGGTCCTGCACCAACGAGATGTTCTCTTGCCCCCCTGCCACCACCACGTCCATCTCGTCCACAATGATTTGCTTTGCTGCGGTGGCCATCGCCATCAAGCCAGAGGCGCATTGCCGGTCAATGCACTGACCCGCGACATTGACCGGAAGTCCGCCGGCTAGCGCGCTAAGACGGCCAATGTTCATGCCAGCCGTTCCTCCCGGCATCGAGGTACCGATCACTACATCCTCAATCTCTTCCGCCGCGATTCCGGCACGCTGAACCGCATGCGATATCACGTGCCCCATGAGGGTCGGCGATTTGGTGTTGTTTAGTGAACCCTTATAGGCGCGACCGATCCCGCTCCGTGCTGTCGAGACAATGACTGCTTCCCTCATGCTGCCCTCTTGGTGATGTGAATACTGGGTAGACGTCCCGCGATGACCGCGTCTCTCTGAGGTGTTCTGTCTAGAGCGGACACGTCTGGTTCATGCTGCAGCTAGTCGATTGAGGTAGCTTGCAGCGACTTCGCCTGGCGTTTGGTACCCCAACTTGGAATGCCGCCGTTGGCGATTGTAAAAAATTTCAATGTACTCACGAACAGAGGCCATGGCTTCCATCCGGGTGGCATACCGATGGTGGTACACCAGCTCTGCTTTCAGACTGCCCCAGAAGCTTTCCATGGGCGCATTGTCGTAGCAATTTCCCTTGCGTGACATCGATGCCTGCATGCCGAACTGCGCCAGCAACCTGCGATAGCCGTGAGCACAGTATTGGCTACCCCTGTCCGAATGATGTATCAGGCCGGGCCGCGGCCGCTTGCTACGCACCGCCCGGAACAGCGCCTCGCCTACCAGTTCCTGTGTCATTCTGGGCCCCATCGCGTAGCCCACGATCTCGCATGTGTACAGGTCCTTGATTCCTGCCAGGTACAACCACCCCTCGTCGGTTGCGATATACGTGATGTCAGTCACCCACGCGGCGTTTGGCCTGTCGGCTTCAAACTTCTGCTCCAGTAGGTTGGGCGCCACTGGCAGATTATGTGCCGAGCGCGTTGTCGCCACGAATCGACGCTTTTGCCGACACCGAATCCCCATCTCATTGCGCAGTCGGGCCAGCCGGTCACGACCGACCATGAATCCATCGCCAGCCAGTTCTCGCTGCAGGCGCCGCGTGCCATACGTCTGACGCGTGCGCTTGTGGGCCGCCCGGATCGCCAGATGCAACCGCTCCTGTTCCGGACTGAGCCCGTGAGGTCTGTGCGTCCAGTCGTAATAACCACTGCGCGAGACTCCCAATACCCGGCACATCATCTTCACCGGATACACTTCTCGCCATTGCCTCACGAACGCGTACCGGGCAGTGATTCCCTGGCGAAGTACGCTGCGGCTTTTTTTACAATATCGCGCTCCAGCTTCGCTTCTGCCAGCTCCTTGCGCAGCCTCGCATTCTCCGCCGCCAGCTCCGCCACTGTCACGCCTCCTGGTGCCGCTGTTGCTCCAGGCGCTTTGGCTCTCAACACCCAATTCGTCAACGTGCCCTTCGGAATCCCAAGACGCTGGGCGGCCGACTGCAGCGTCAGCCCCTGTTCCAGCACCAGTCTCACGGCCTCTGCCTGAAACTCTTCCGTGTACGTCTGTCTTGCCTTGCTCATCTTCGCGCGCTCCTGATCCACGATCTTAATCTAAGGACCAGGCGTGTCTGTCTCGATCAGGCTACCTCACTCTCTGACACATCGCAAAGCTGGGGCCAGCAACAGACAGAATCGGAGATTTCTTCGGTTGGTCACGCATTGCGATCGTGCGGAGCGGTCTCTATCTCATGTGGTTAGACGTTTGGTCTACCAGGTCTCTGACCAGGGACGAAGGTCAAGCTCAAAGGTCCAGGCGTCGCGTGGTTGCGAATGTAGATACCAGTAGTTCTGCGCGATATGCTCCGGATTCAGGATGCCATCCTGGTCTTTCAATGCATAACGATCCGGAAAATTGGTGCGGATAAAGTCAGTGTCGATCGCGCCATCCACCACAATATGAGCCACATGGATGTTCTTCGGGCCAAGTTCACGGGCCATGCTTTGCGCAAGCGCGCGAAGCGCATGCTTGGCACCCGCAAACGCGGCGTAGTTTTCCTTACCTCGAAGACCCGCGGTAGCGCCGGTAAAGAGAATCGTGCCGCGTTGACGCTGTACCATGCGCTTGGCGACTTCCCTTGCATTCAGAAATCCTGCAAAGCAGGCCATCTCCCAGATCTTGAAGTACTTTCGCGCTGTCTCTTCAAGGATGGAAGAAGGCACATTCGCTCCAATGTTAAACACGAGAACGTCAATTGGGCCAATCTCCGATTCGATCTTGTCGATGAGGGCGACCACCTCCTCCTCCTTACGCGCGTCCGTGCCAAACGCGTAGGCGATTCCTCCGGCATCGTGAATGGAGTCAACCAGCGGTTGGAGCTTGTCCGCTGTACGACGCGTCACACAAGCGACCATGCCTTCCGCGGCGAAACGCTTGGCGATTGCACTGCCCGTGGAGTCCCCCGCTCCGATCACGAGCGCGACCCTCTGCTCTTTGACATCCATCACCGTCTCCTTTATTGAAAAACGATCGTTTAGTAAAGAGAGAGTATTTCATCACGGTGCAGGAGTCAAGGGCGACTTACGCTAACGCACCTACAACGAGAAGGCTGAGGAATACGCACTGCGCGGCACGTGTAGTGGCGAGGCCGGTAAGGATGGAAGAAGAATAGGCGCGACGGCGCTTGGATGGATGGCTTCGCGCGCCGGGGCCCGAACCGGAAGCATCGACAGCACGTGCGGTGCGGTCGGGTTCCGCAGTCGAAGCCGTCGCAATGAAAGCGCGGTACCGCGGCATGCACGCACATACCTGCGCATCGAGAAGAATCGTAAGGGCGCAGAACTGCGCCCGGAGAAGGTGGGTGCTACATTGGCACCGCTTAGGTCTTGCTGAGGGGTTCGAGCCGTTCAATAGACCGCCCGAGAAAGCGACGGCTGGAAGCGAGAATCTGCTGCCTGGTCCGGTCGGTTTCAACCACCCGGGCCAGCAAAATGGCACCGACGCACTGCGCAATCAACGCCCAAGCCGCATCCGGATCGTCCAAACGCTGCTTCCAACTGCTCTGCAGCTTTTTCGCGCTTTCCTCCACTGAGGCGCGGACTGCTGGCCCAGACCTCGCGATTTCAGGTCCCAAGGTCGGCAGGACGCAACCTGATTCCGGGTGCAGCGCATGAGAACTGCTGAGATAGCTTCTGATGCGCTTCACGAAATGATCTTCGGCCGTCTCATCCTCGCCTGCGAGCATTTCAGCGCTGTTGGCCAACTCCCGCTGGATGACCTCCGCGAACAGTTCCGCTTTAGAGCCAAAATGACTATAGAAGGCGCCCCCCGTGAGACCGATGGCCCCCATCAGTGCGTCGACTCCCGTTGAATCGAACCCCCCCTTTTTTGCAATCGCTTGACTACTGTTGAGGAGTTTCTCCCGCGTCTCCTGCTTGTGCGTGCTTGAGTAGCGCATTTTCGGCTCACCTCGAACTCATGACATGGCAGGAATTATAGCATGACGATCGTTCAGGAAAGTTCTGCCTCGGTTTGGTGCTGCGGCGCACCGGACTGCCAATTCCCGAAGATTCTAGCCTGTGCTCGCCAGCGGTGGGGCCGCGGATGCCGTCCTGTGCATCGGCCGTCGAAGCCCGTCTAAGCGCTGTCTCTTCGTGTCCCGACTGAGATCCATCCTGCGCACACGAAGGCGCCCAACTCACGTCCCCACTCCTGTGGCGCGGGCGCCCAACGGCATGCGCAGGTCCAAATCACCGAGCGCGAATACTTGTTGACATCACTCAGTGCGTAACCTAGCATCGTTTGACAAACGATCGTTAACTAACGAATCACACGGAGTCTTTTGACCCCAATCCCCGGCACGGGACTTCGGTCGACAGGCCCTTCAGTGAGCTGCCCGTTAGTCACGCTGCTTCTCGCTACACGGACTCGATTTCATTCGGGAAGCCGTGGCGCAGATGGCAACCGAGCGAAACAACCCTGGGTTTTATCCAGGGTATGACAACTGAGAGACATCAATATGGAAACCAGACGCTGGCATAGTTCCTATCCCCCTGGGATACCGCTTGAGATTGATGTGGACGCGACAGCGACACTGGGATCCATGATTGCACGCGCGGTCGCCTCGTTCGTCACGCGTCCTGCGGTAACCTGCCTGGAGGAATCACTTAGTTACGCAGAGCTCAGCATTCTGTCTGAGGCGCTGGCGACTTTTCTGCAGCAGTCGGGATTGAAAAAGGGGGACCGTGTAGCGTTGATGCTGCCAAGTTGCCCCGCTTTCCTAATAGGCTTGGCAGCGGTATTTCAAGCAGGAATGGTGGCGGTTCCAGTCAACCCCCTGTATACACCGCGTGAACTGAAGCATCAGCTACAGGATTCTGGCGCCACCTGCATTATCGTCGCCGACCAACTGCAGCAACCGCTGCAGCAAGTGCTGGAGGAAACCAACATTGTTCAGGTGCTGAGGGCACCGGTTGTTGGAATGAAACCTGTTGTCGGTCAACTCGCGGCCCTGGCAAAAGACGCTGGCGCTGTTCAACAAGCCGGCAGGACCGATGGTCGCACGTGCCAACCTTTAGCCGACGCGATTCTGGAGGGAAGCAGGGGCAGCTTTTCCCCTGTCGCACAGACCGCTCAGGACATCGCCATTCTGCAATACACCGGTGGCACGACGGGTGTCTCCAAGGGGGCAGTCCTCACGCACAAGTCAGTTTGCGCGAGTTTGGCGCAAATTTCGACTTGGGTTGGACCGCTGTTAGCAGGCTCGGCGGCATCGATGGTGACACCGCTGCCGCTGTATCATATCTTCCCGCTTGCAACTGCACTACTAGCGCTATCGCTCGGTTGTGAGAATCGCTTGGTTCCTAATCCGCGTGAGACAGGTTCCATGCTTGCTGAATTGAAGCGGCGTCCGTTTCAGATGCTTGTCGGGGTCAACACCTTGTTCAACAGCTTGGTGAACACACCGGAACTCATTTCCGTAGATTTCAGCGCTACCCGTTTGGTGATTGGCGCCGGGGCGTCAATCCAGGACGCTATTGCGAAGCGATGGCTCGCGGCCGGTGCGCCCCCTGTTACCGAAGCCTATGGTCTTACAGAGACCTCACCGAGCGCCACCTTCAATCCTCCGGGGCGAAGCGGGTCGATCGGTATTCCTGTGCCTTCGACCGACGTTCGGCTAGTAGATGAAAGTGGGCACGACGTGCAACTCGGTGTTGCAGGTGAACTTCTCATCAAGGGACCACAACTCTTCAGCGGCTACTGGAATCAGGAGGTCGAAACACGGAAAGCGTTCCTTGATGGTGGCTGGTTCCGGACGGGCGACATTGTGGTCATGGACGAAAAGGGATTCATGACAATGGTCGACCGCAAGAAGGACATGATTCTCGTCTCAGGCTTCAACGTTTATCCGAACGAGATCGAGGCTGTCGTCGCAATGATGCCCGAGGTCCTCGAGGCCGCCTGTATCGGCGTGCCTGACGACCGTTCCGGCGAGGCCCCGCACCTCTTCATCGTGCCATGCAATATGGCGCTCACCACGGAACAAGTGGAGGCACACTGTCGCTCCCATCTTGCCGCCTATAAAGTGCCACGACACATCACGTTTGTCGATGCCCTGCCCAAATCAACGGTGGGCAAGATCCTGCGCAGAGACTTGCGTTCGCGCTTGGTTGCCGAGCAAAGCAATGCATAGCGCCCCGCTCTGCCCTTCTCGATTTCTCCCTGGCCAGCCATGCGGCTGTCAGCACACCCGGACCTTATGAACTACTATCACGCCCCCCTCCGCGATCTTCAGTTCGTGCTGCATGAGCTGCTCGACGTGTCCACCGGCTCCGCAATTGCCGAAATTGCCGATCCCGACACGATCAATCAGGTAATCGAAGCCGCAGGTCAGTTCGCTACAGAGATTCTGGCGCCCTTGAACGGCATTGGAGACCTCCAAGGCTGCACCATGCCTTCGTCAGGTGTGGTGACGACACCAGATGGATTCAAAAACGCGTACAAGCAATTTTCTGAGGCAGGCTGGACCGCACTGGCATGTCAAGCGGAGCATGGTGGTCAGGGACTGCCGAACGCGGTCAATGCGGCTGTCATGGAGATATTCGCTGGCGCTAACATGGCCTGGGCGGCTTATCCTGGTATGTCGCAGGCGGCTTACACATGCCTGGCGGCTAATGGCTCGGACGCGCAGAGGGCGCTCTACCTGCCGAAGCTGGCTTCCGGCGAATGGGCGGGAACCATGTGTTTAACCGAGCCGCATTGCGGCACCGACCTCGGACTTCTGCGCACCCGTGCAGTACCGAATGCCGATGGCACCTTCGGCATAACCGGTACGAAGATCTTCATTTCGGGAGGGGAACACGACTTCACGGACAATATCGTCCATTTGGTACTCGCCCGGTTACCGGACTCGCCCCCCGGCGTCAGGGGAATCTCCCTCTTCCTTGTTCCAAAGTTCCTGGTGTCGCCTGAAGGAGATCTGGCGGAACGCAACGCAGTCACTTGTGGCTCCCTGGAGCAAAAGATGGGCATCCATGCGAACGCCACCTGCACGATGAACTTCGATGGTGCAACAGGTTACCTGGTGGGCGAGCCGGACAGAGGGCTCGCGGCTATGTTCGTCATGATGAACCACGCGCGCCTCCTTGTCGGGGTCAATGCAATCGGACTGATGGAGGCGGCGTACCAAAAGGCACTGGGCTATGCAAAGGACCGCACACAAGGAAGGTCCCCAACAGCATCGGCCCGTAACAGCCCTGCGGATCCGATTATCCAGCATGCTGATGTGCGCCGTATGCTGCTGACTCAGAAAGCCTATATCGAAGGAACACGAGCATTCGCGCAGTGGGCATGTCAGTTGGCCGACAGCCAACACTTCGGCGATGACTCGGAAATTCGGCATCACGCGGCAGAACTCTCTGCGCTGGTTACACCGATCGTTAAGGCATTCAGCAGCGACCTCGCCGTCGAATGTACAAGCCTGGCAATGCAAGTCCTTGGTGGACACGGCTATATCGTGGATAACCAGGTCGAACAGCATCTTCGTGACGCACGTATCATCCCGCTCTACGAAGGTGCCAACGGCATTCAAGCCATGGACCTCCTTGGACGCAAAGTTCTGCCCGACCAGGGCACCCGGCTGGAGATGTTCCTTGCGATCGTCAACGAGTTCATCGGCGCGAATGCAGATAATCCAGTCCTGCGGGAATTCACCGCCCCGCTTTCGAGCGCGACCGATGTGTTGCGGAATGCGACGCACGAAGTATCGATGCAAGCCAAGGCAGATCCTCATGTCTTGGGAAGCGTTGCTGCATCATACCTTCGACTTGCCGGTCATGTCGGTCTAGCATGGATGTGGGCACGTATGGCTGCGATCGGGCTCGTCAACGCCGCCTCTGCCGACCCGATCTATGCATCGAAAGTCGCGACGGCGCGCTTCTATTTCAAGAAGCTGCTACCGGAAATACAATCTTTGGCAGCAGCTATCGCTGCCGGCTCCGGTCCGATCATGGAGCTTGATTTCGGCTAACGCTTCCACTTTCACTATGGTCTGTTTGGCGGCAGCGGCAGCGGCAGCCGCAGTGGCTGCCACAGCAGAATGCTGCTGCCGCCAATACAAAGTTTGCTTGATGCCGGGCGCCGAAGAAGTTGGTCTCTGCAGCCAAACACAGTATCGGGTAAATATGACAATGCCGAGTTCCAATTCTGGATATACACGGCGCATCGTAACGAAAGTGACTCGGGTAAGCATTGCTGCCAGAGCAGCATTGAGTGTGGAGTTTGCCACCGAAATCTTGAACCATACCGCCGGGTTCTCATAGCGCTTGGGTCTGCCCGGTACGAATACTCCAACCCGTAGGCGCCGTTTGATTTGAGACGGTAGTGGATCGTTCATTCCGTGATACAAATTTAAGGGTACTGACCATGCTCAACCCCTCAAATCCGCGGATCACCATCGCGGGTGCAACAGGACGCGTTGGCGCTACATTGACGGCGCCGCTGACCCGATCGACCTTGTCGCACTGACGCGTCAACCCAGCACAGCGCGACTGCCCGAAGGGGTGGTTACATTCAAGGTCGACTTCAAACGCGCGGACATGCTTGAGGGAGCCCTGCGCGGTATCGACCGGCTCTTCATCGCGCCTGGCACCTCCCTCGAACAAGTCGCCAACGAAATCTCGTTGATCAATGCAGCAGTTGCATCAGGCGTTCGGCACATCGTCAAACTGTCTGCCCTCGGTCCCGCGACCCGACTTTTTCCCATCGCTTGGCACATGCAGATCGAAGCGCATTTGGCGCAGCAGCCGATCGCATCTACCGTCTTGCGGCCTAGCACTTTCAGCCATGTGCTCAAGCGTCTGGGGCCACACATCGCCGCCGGTTCCTGAACCGGCGCAGCAGGCAACGGGCGTGTGAACTTCATCGATACCCGTGACGTTGCTGAAGTAGCCCGCATTGCATTGCTCGAGGAGATCGAGCCCGCGTCGCAACGTGCGTACCACCTGTCTGGTCCACGTGCGTGGACCATGGACCAGGTGGCAGAGGAGTTGGCCCGCCTACTTGGACATCCGGTTACTTACTTACGTCGACCGTCCGCCTGCCGAGCAGAGAGACGCTCTGCTCGGCAGGCGGACTTGCTCCGCTCGTAGCCGATCTTTTGGTTGGTGACTAGCGGGTGCAAAAGGCCCTGTCTGGGGCACTCCATACGTCGCCCTGCGGCCACAGGAAACGAGCTTGGCCTGGATTGGCGGGGCACGACGCCATGTCATGGCACTTCCAAGCAAGTGGTGGCGCCCCGATGCAATCGCAGGTGGTGACGTTCCGAGAGACTGAGGCTTCAGCAGCCCTATCTTCAAGGAGACACAGTAAGGCGCGCTGGCTCCCGAGCTGGCCACCTGGTGTGGACTTCCTGATTCATATCATGAGCAAAGTCATCATCACATGTGCCGTCACCGGTGCGATTCATACGCCCTCAATGTCCCGGTATCTACCGGTCACACCGGAAGAGATCATCGAAGCCTCGGTCGGCGCGGCCGAAGCGGGCGCCGCGATCATTCACCTTCATGCACGCGATCCTGTCACGGGCAAGCCGGACCAGAGCCCCGATGCATTCGGCCGATTCTTGCCGCAAATCAAGGCACGCACCGATGCAGTGTTGAATATCACCAGTGGCGGCTCGCCCTACATGGCGATCGAGGAGCGCATTCAGCCCTCAATGCGCTTTGCGCCCGAGGTGGCTTCACTGAACATGGGCTCCATGAACTTCGCGCTGTTCCCGATGCTGGCGCGTTTCAAGGAGTTCAAACATGCCTGGGAGCGCGAAGCGCTCGAAGCCAGTCGTGACCTGATTTTCCGCAACACCTTCAAGGATATTGAATACGCCCTGGCGCAATGTGCCGCCAATGACACGCGCTTCGAATTCGAGTGCTACGATGTGGGCCACCTCTACAACCTGGCGCACTTCGTCGAGCGCGGTCTGGTCAAGGCGCCGTTCTTTGTTCAAACCGTGTTCGGCATCCTGGGAGGTATAGGCACGCATCCTGAAGACGTGTCGCATATGAAGCGGACGGCCGACCGGCTGTTCGGCAATGACTATCGCTGGTCGGTGTTGGGGGCGGGCAAAGATCAGCTTCGCCTTGCAGGAATGTCTGCCAGTATGGGCGGCAATGTGCGCGTCGGATTGGAAGACAGCCTGTGGCTTGGACGGGGTACTCTGGCCGAGAGCAATGCAGCGCAGGTGCGGCAGGCGCGCCAGATTATTGAGGGACTTGGACTCGAAATCGCCAGCCCGAACGAAGCCCGGGAAATCTTGCAATTGAAGGGCATTGAGAAAGTGAAGTTCTGAGAGAAGGAATTGGGGCGGCGTTTTTTGCCCAAGCGAACCGCGTTGCGAGGTCCATGGGTCAGCGCGCCAAGATCATGCGTGCCCGGTGCGGCCAACGCTGCAATCGGCAGCAGTGCCCTTCACCGAGATGTGGCGACGCCGTGGCTAGACCTAAGTCGCCGGTCTACTGTGCTTGATGCGGGGCCCCTCGCAGGCCCGTTGTCTTGGCTTATCGCATCGCCGTCGCTTCTGACCGGCAGGAGTCGAGCCAAAGTGTACGATGCGCGGGGACAAAGCGAACGCGGTTGACGTCCATGCGTCAGCGACCGTTCCCATAAGGGATATTCACCAGCGACTGATTCGCTTGCGAGGTCACGCGTCCGCGCGCACAATGAGGCCGGATGCAAGGTCGAAGCGGAGGTAAGCAATGCACCCAGACTCACAAGCTGAATACCGCGAGGTTGGGGGCGAACTCATATCCGGCACCATTGTTGACTCGCGCACCACCCATGTTGAAGTCCTCGCGCGTCGGGCGACGGGGCCCATCTCTTGGCGTTTTCGTCAACCGCGGCTCGCGCTGTTCTGGTTTCGGAAAGGCCTCAAAGAGTTGCATCTGGAACTCGACGGCCGCCGCATCCACTCGGGAATAAAACAAGGAACAAATCTTGCGCTGCTCCCGGCCTCGATTTCCGTCGAAGGCGAGTTTGACGTAGCGCCGAGCTTCGACTACACGGTGGTCTTCCTTGACGCGGCCATTGGCTCCGAAGCCGGCTGGCACTTCAATCGGCCGTTGATCGCCTTTGGCAACGAAGATCTGCAACGTGGCCTTTCAGTCCTATGCCGTGAGGCGCGCAACGCAGACAGCCTTTACGGGTTGTTCGCCGAGGGCTGGGCGATGCAAGCACTCGCCCTGCTGGCGCGGGTCGACGGCAGCCAGGCGGCCGCCATTCGGCCGTGCGGTGGCCTCCCACCGAGCAGCTTGCGGCGCGTTATCGACTACATTGAGGCCGACCTGTCGCGGCCGTTCACAATCAGCGGCTTGGCGCAAGTTGCCGGAGTCAGTCCCCGGCATTTCATGCGGGCTTTTCGCGAAAGTACCGGGCAGACGCCCTTGCGCTTTGTGTACGGTCTGCGTCTCGAACGGGCCAAAGAGTTCCTCTTGGATCCTCGTCGCTCCGCAACTGAAGTCGCGCTGGATTGCGGCTTCAGCCACGCTCAGCACTTCAGCACTGCATTCAAGAAGGCGACCGGCGTCACACCGTCCGATTTCCGCAGGGCTGCGACGCGCTAATGCGTTACGCGGCCGTTGGTGCCGTAGTGGCGTTGGTCATCGTGATTTACTTCAAGGTCAAAGTTCGGCGGATCGCATTGAACTAATCCAGACTTCACGATGGCCCCTCCCGAAGGGAGTGGCCGCCGCGCGGCAAGCCGCTTCTTGCTACGCCCTGCACGCTTTGTCGCGCAGCCTGTGGCACAGGACTTACCCCACTCCTTGGACGCCACCCGATGGAGAGCTCACGCTCGAAATACGTCAAGGTTGTCGGTCAACCATTCGGTCAACGAACGTGGGGCCTTTCCGGTCAGTTCCTCGACCGTCGACGTCGTTTCGGCGATAACAGACTCGCGGGACATTTGGTCGAGTCCAATCTCGCGCAATTTCGTCGACGGGCCGCCAGATTGTGCCAACGCGGCTGTCAGCCGCTCCTTTATGTCGGTTGCTCGCTGACCACGGGATAGGTGCGTAAGTGGGCCACGACGTGCACGTCCCCCTACAGCACAGTTCACGAGTTCTCCTCGTTGGCTACGTGCCGCTCCATGGCGCCTCGCCATCGCCGCAACAAGCACTTAGCGAAATCGTGGTGTCGTCCCGCACACGGGCGACCAGAAACGGCTGACTCGCCCACCCACGACCGGAAGGCCGGAATTAGCTGACTGTAGTGCAATTCTCGCTGACGCGGAGCCAGGATCTTGTCGTACTGACGGGGCATGCTAAAGAAATCGGCGAGGCGGCTTGCCCGCAACCGCGATGCCGCTGGGAACGTGAAGGTATCGACCTCCCGGAATCGACGCTGGGCGACTTGGGTCGGCGGTTGTGCTGCATTGCTCTGCTCCCTGGTGGCGGCCGTGCAGCGCTATGTGATGGGGGGCAGCAAGGTGCATGGCGACGATACGCCAATCCCGGTACTGGCGCCGGGCAATGGCAAGACGAAGACGGGACGGTTGTGGAGACCGCGCCAAAACGGGGGCCGACTAAGCGGCAAGGCGGTGGTTTTCGTCCCGGGCGATGGACGGATACCATCGTTCAACGTAAGACCGGAACTGGTTATTGAGTACGGCCATCCGGATTTGCAGCAGGTTGTGCGCGTGTCGAGGCCGCCAGGCCATCTGCTGCCGTTTGACGAACCGCTTGCTGATCACCTGATTGACGGCCGACTCGACGAATCCTGAGGCAATGGGCTCTCCATGCCGGTAGCGGTCACCGTAGTTCACGATGAAGTGCCGGTTGCTTTCGAGGTAGACAATGAACTCCTCGAGCTTGCCGAGGAGTTTGGCTTCCGCGGGGCTGGCCTCAGCTTCCAGATCCCAGCCCAAGCTTTCCAGTCGGCGCAACGCCGGATAGGGGCAGCCGTGCCAAAGGTGCCACTTGGCGCCATGCAGCGCCTTAATCAATGCCGCGTTGCTGGGGCTGTCCCAGTGTGCCGGCCGGCCCTTGATCATCTGTTCGAGATTCTGTATCCGCATGGCAATGTGGAACCAGTCGAGGACGTATCCACCGCGGTCGCCAAAGCCGAGCTGGGCAAACCGTACGGTATCGCCGCCGTCCGACAAGAAGGTCACCGGCTGAGGTTGCACACCTTCACGTAGCAGGAAGTTCCACATACGATCAGCCGGTCGGCGTTCCAGTTTGTGCAGTAGGCAAAGCTATGGCCGGCATCCTGATCCCGAAGGGACTTCCCGACGATTACTTCAAACCAGCCGTCCTGGCGGCGTCGGTGGCCGGCTCGGAGCGAAGGAAGCCACCGTCAATGCCGACCGCGCGGATCGGACTGGGCTCCGGGATATGGGGCGAGCCCAAGCTCGCCGCCACCTCGGCCTGCCGCCGGGCGTCGGTGAACTGTGCGGCTTCCAGCCGGCGACCGAGCGTGCTGACCTGGCGCCGGATCGAGCTGGCTGCCAGCACATGATCGAGCGGCAATACCTCTTGCAGGACGTTGACGGTCAACCCATACGACATCAAGGCTGCAAACTTGACCTCGAGATACTGCAGTTCTGGGCTGACCCGCTCAGGCAGGCAGCGGGCGACCGGGCTGAAGGTGGGGGCGTCGCCTTGGCTCCGCCGGCAGGGGTACAGCCTGGGACTATCAATCGACAATCGCCCGAACGCGCTACGGAAGACCAAGTGATGGTGGCCCTTGCAAGCCAGGTGCGCTCCGCACGTGGAACACACGCTGGTCCGGGCAACGGCCTCGGCAACCTGTGCCGCGACCATCGTGCGCTGCAGCCGACCCAGCAATGATTTCGCCTCCTCCAGATGCAGGCCCAGCGAGCCCACATCAAGGCCGTCTCTCTCGAACTGGGCGATTTCGGTGACGGTGGCTGGCACGCCGCCCTCGCCCTGCACTACGAGTTGCAAGCTGATACGCATGGCCGCCCTCCTCCCGTGGAAGCTGCGGCGACCAGTCTACCCCTCGAGCTCTCCCAACCGATCATTGACGGTCTGACGGTTAAAGCGACGATCCAGCCAAGTCAGCCACCGGTGGACCTCGTCGCGTAGGTCTTCCAACACGATAGGCCGCTCGCGTAGCGACTCGATCCAATCGAGGAATTCGTATTCACTGTGTTCGTCCCTGGCCTCCAGATACCTCTGAGGTGTTCTGTCTAGAGCGGACACGTCTGGTTCATGCTGCAGCTAGTCGATTGAGGTAGCTTGCAGCGACTTCGCCTGGCGTTTGGTACCCCAACTTGGAATGCCGCCGTTGGCGATTGTAAAAAATTTCAATGTACTCACGAACAGAGGCCATGGCTTCCATCCGGGTGGCATACCGATGGTGGTACACCAGCTCTGCTTTCAGACTGCCCCAGAAGCTTTCCATGGGCGCATTGTCGTAGCAATTTCCCTTGCGTGACATCGATGCCTGCATGCCGAACTGCGCCAGCAACCTGCGATAGCCGTGAGCACAGTATTGGCTACCCCTGTCCGAATGATGTATCAGGCCGGGCCGCGGCCGCTTGCTACGCACCGCCCGGAACAGCGCCTCGCCTACCAGTTCCTGTGTCATTCTGGGCCCCATCGCGTAGCCCACGATCTCGCATGTGTACAGGTCCTTGATTCCTGCCAGGTACAACCACCCCTCGTCGGTTGCGATATACGTGATGTCAGTCACCCACGCGGCGTTTGGCCTGTCGGCTTCAAACTTCTGCTCCAGTAGGTTGGGCGCCACTGGCAGATTATGTGCCGAGCGCGTTGTCGCCACGAATCGACGCTTTTGCCGACACCGAATCCCCATCTCATTGCGCAGTCGGGCCAGCCGGTCACGACCGACCATGAATCCATCGCCAGCCAGTTCTCGCTGCAGGCGCCGCGTGCCATACGTCTGACGCGTGCGCTTGTGGGCCGCCCGGATCGCCAGATGCAACCGCTCCTGTTCCGGACTGAGCCCGTGAGGTCTGTGCGTCCAGTCGTAATAACCACTGCGCGAGACTCCCAATACCCGGCACATCATCTTCACCGGATACACTTCTCGCCATTGCCTCACGAACGCGTACCGGGCAGTGATTCCCTGGCGAAGTACGCTGCGGCTTTTTTTACAATATCGCGCTCCAGCTTCGCTTCTGCCAGCTCCTTGCGCAGCCTCGCATTCTCCGCCGCCAGCTCCGCCACTGTCACGCCTCCTGGTGCCGCTGTTGCTCCAGGCGCTTTGGCTCTCAACACCCAATTCGTCAACGTGCCCTTCGGAATCCCAAGACGCTGGGCGGCCGACTGCAGCGTCAGCCCCTGTTCCAGCACCAGTCTCACGGCCTCTGCCTGAAACTCTTCCGTGTACGTCTGTCTTGCCTTGCTCATCTTCGCGCGCTCCTGATCCACGATCTTAATCTAAGGACCAGGCGTGTCTGTCTCGATCAGGCTACCTCACTCTCGATCCCGCCAATGTCCTCTGGCGGGCAAGGCCCGCACCCCGCCACGCACCGTGGCAGCAGGCCAGGATGTTGCCGCAACATACGCCGCTCCATCCGTATCTCGTGGCGCCACCACGCGTTGAAGTCATACACGTAGACGAAGCCTTCGTGTTCGCGGAGATGAAACGCGGTCAGCGGCAGTTCGTTTGCCACGGTGCAGAACTGCAGGACGCCCTCATGAGCGTCGCCGTAACGCCGGCCACGAATGCTGAACGTGTGCAGGTGTTCGTCGGCCCAGCCCATGACGACCTGGATGACATGGTGCAATTGTCCGAGCGTCAAGTGCTCGGGAACGAGGACGCGTCGCCAAACCAGCGAGCTCAGGCCACGCAGCGCAATGCGAAGTTGAAGGACCGAGATCGCTGGCCCAGGATCAGAAGCCATGCGCGCATTGTAGGTGCCTCATTGGCCGCTCGCAGCGGTCCGGTCGCCTGCCCTCGCTTTGGCGCGGTCTCCATTGCCGCGCCGCGAGCCAGGACGCGCGGCTCAGACAGCTTCGTCGAGCAACGGATAGTCGTTGTAGCCCGTCTCGTCCTCCGAGTAGATCGTTTCCGGATTGATGCTGTTGAGCGACGCGCCGCGTCGAAAGCGCTCGACCAGATCAGGGTTCGCGATAAACGGACGGCCAAATGCCGCGGCGTCGGCCTCGCCGCGTTCGATGGCCACTTCGGCGCTCTCCCTCGTCAGCCCTTCGTTGAGGATGTAGGCCCCTTTGAAGATGCGCCGCACGTCACGGCCGATGCGATCGTCGCCGCGATCCAGCGCCTCGCGCGCAAAGATGAAAGCGATGTTGCGTGCGTTGAGCTGCTCGGCGACATACGTAAAGAGCGCGCGCGGATTCGAATCATTCATCGAGTATGAGCTCGACATCAGGTTCAGGTGCACGCCGACGCGGTCGGCCGGCCAAACCGTGAGCAACGCGTCGACTGCCTCCAACAGGAAACGTGCGCGATTTTCGATAGAACCACCATAGCGGTCGGTCCGGTGATTGGATCCGTCGTGCATGAACTGGTCAAAGAGGTAGCCATTTGCCGCGTGAAGTTCGACGCCGTCAAACCCTGCGCGCTTTGCATTCTCGGCGCCAATTCGAAAATCCTCGACGATCGCGGGAATTTCGTCGGTCTCCAGCGCGCGCGGTACAGTGTACGGGCGCTGAGGGCGCACGCGAGTGACATGGCCTTCCGGCGCAATGGCGCTCGGTGCGACCGGCAGTTCGCCATGGTGATAGATGGGATCGGAAACTCGCCCGACGTGCCACAACTGGGAGACGATCAGGCCGCCCGCATCGTGGACTGCGGCGATGACCTCGCTCCAGCCAGCGATCTGCTTCTCGCTCCAGAGGCCCGGCGTGTTGGGATAGCCAACGCCCTGAGGGGTGACTGACGTGGCTTCGGTAATGACGAGGCCTGCACTCGCACGCAACGCGTAGTGCTGCACGTTGATGGCACCCGGGCTGCGTTCATCGAACGCACGCATGCGCGTGAGCGGTGCCATGACAATGCGGTTCTTCAGCTTCAGGGCGCCAATCTGGACGGGATCGAAAAGTGTGGACATTTGCGGGCTGCTCGTTGCGGTATCGAAGATCAAGGGGACGACGCCTGCCTTTCTGCCTGACGACAGAAACGCCGTAACGCCTCCGCGTATCTCAAGGGACACGGTGTAACACTATCAGTTACACCGTAAACCATCCGCGTCATCAATACAAGCCTTTCATCATGAAAGGGCGCATGCATCGCCCCATGCCGAGTTGACAAGGCCTGGCTGTAACGAATATTTTTACAACTAAATCGACTCATACAGGCTTCCGATGAGCGCCAACAGCCGCTTGACCGTGGCGACTCACATCCTCGCGTGGATGGCCCTCGTCGCGCGTGACAATCCCGACCCGGTGACGTCCGATCGGATCGCGGCCAGCGTCAACACCAATCCGGTGGTGATTCGCCGTACGCTAGGGTTGCTGGCAAAAGGCGGGCTTGTCGAGAGTTTTCGCGGCATCAATGCGGGATGGCGCCTGACCAGAAGCCCAGACGCCATCAGCCTGCTCGACGTCTTTGATGCGCTGGAAGAAGGCGCGCACTTTGCGCTGCACGCCTCGGAGCCCAGCCAGGCCTGCCCCATCGGCCGGGGCATCGGGCCGACGCTGAGCCACGTCTATGATTCGATCGAAGACGGCGTCAGAAAGACTCTTGCCGCCACCACGATCGAAGCGGTGCTTGCAGACACCCTGTCATCATGATCATCGAAACGGCGCCGCTGACGCTGCGCGCTCTGCAACTGACTAGGCCCTCCATTGACTGAGCAGGGGTAATTTATATGAACGCGTCCCGTTTGCGCTAGGTTTTCGCTTGTTCAGACACTGACAGGATGGGCTGCAGCTCTATACATGGCCCTCTTGCAGCCGGTATCGCCGCTGCTGGCCCCTATGAAATACGCTGACCCACGCCTCATTCGTACTGCGAGCTCAAGGCTCGTATTACCCCACAGGCTTAGCAGGTCCCGGTCCTACCTGACTTGTCATCACACTCGATTACCAACGCAACCTTCGACGTTTCACCCTGTAAGAACGCTAATCTCCAATGTGGTGGTTACCGCTCAAGCCGGCTTCACGCTGATGTAATCCTTCTGATACAGCCGGTCATGGGCCAGCAGCGCCCAGATCATGCGCGCCATCTTGTTGGCCAGCGCAACGACCACCACGTCCTGAGGCCGCCGCTTTGTCATTTGCTCAACCCAGGGACCGGGATCCTTAGCACGCGTCACGACGCTGCGAGCACCGTGGATCAAGAGGGTACGGAGATACGTATCACCTCTTTTGCTGATTCCGTGCAGATTCACCTTTCCGCCCGATCCGGTTTGCTTTGGCACAAGGCCTGCCCACGCGGCAAACTCCCGTCCTGACCGGAATGTCTTCGCATCGCCCATCATCGCGACCGTTGCTGTCGCCGTCAGCAGTCCAACGCCAGGGATCTCGCTGATCGCCTTCACGGCTTTGTCCTCTTTGACCCAGTCGCGCATTCGTCGCTCAATGCCGGCTATCCGCTCGTCCACCTTCGTGAGGCCACTCCACTGCTCGCGCAATGTCTCTACCAGCGCCGCCGGCAAGCGCTCGGCAATCCGGGCGAGCACTTCCGGTATCGCCTTATCCAAGGCTGTCCGGCCTTTGCCCATCACTTCACCACATTCCGTTAGCAGACCGCGCAATGCGTTGATCTGCATGGTGCGGAACTTCACCAGTTGCTCACGCTTACGGTGCAGGGCCAGCATTGCCTGCTGCATCTCGGTCTTCACCGCAACCGCCTAGCTGGGCTGCTGGACGGCCAGCCAGATTGCCCGGGCATCGGCCGCATCAGATTGATACGGTGGCCATCCGGAAAGCCGCTTGCAGCAAGGCTTTACGATTTTGCTTCAGTCGAAACAGCACCTCTTTCGCAGCTATGTGTCATTTCCGGCTTTATCCCGGCACGCCGCCAGGTAGGACCGGCACCTGCTGAGCCTGTGGAAATCGGCTCAAGTCTCTGAGCAGATTGTGAGTATCTGCCCAATCCGATAGAATTTGCTCAATCGCATGAGCATATTTGAGCGGATTTGAGCAGATTCGTGCTAAAAATAAATAAAACGACACCTGAAAGCGTTCTTAAGGCCATTCGGCAGCTCGCAGTTGCTGGCCGCGAGCAGGTTTCGTCGACGGAAGTGATCTCTGCCACACGCGGGAGTTCTGCGACCGTTCGTCGCCATCTCGATGCGCTTTGCGCCAGCGGACAGCTGATTCGCACAGGCCAGGCTCGCGCGACGCGCTACAGCGTGGCGAACCAAACCGCGGTGACCACAGAGCCTACCGTGGCGCCAGCTCCCGTCGCGCCATCCGCGGCCCACCCGGATTGGACGCAAGCGTCCCTTGCGCTGCGGGAGTACCTGCTGTTGCCGCTCGGCGCTCGCGATCCAGTCTCCTACCAACGTGGCTTCGTCGACGACTATGTGCCGAACGAATCGGCGCTGATGCCCCCCAATCTGGCGGAGGAGCTTTATCGAACCGGGCGTCTTGCGGGCCAACAGCCCGCGGCGACCTTTGCCCGCAAGGTTCTCGAGCAGCTGTTGTTGGACCTATCCTGGTCGTCGTCACGCCTCGAGGGCAACCGGTACAGCCTATTGGCAACGCGAGAGTTGTTCGAACGAGGCTCGGACGGTGATGACATGGATGCCGTCATGCTCCTGAACCACAAGGCGGCTATCGAATTCCTCGTCGACGCGGTACCCACCCAAGGGATGTCAATGTCCTTGGTGCGGAACCTCCAAGCCATTCTTATGCAAGACTTGCTTGCGGATGTCGATAGCCTGGGTGCGATCCGAAACAAGGTGGTCAACATCGCGGATACGGTGTACGTGCCCACCCAGGTGCCGGCGATCCTTGAGGAGATGCTGCGGAACATCATCGACAAGGCTCGGCACATCAAGAATCCGGTGGAAGCTGCCTTCTTCCTGTGGGTGAACATCGCTTACCTGCAGCCGTTTGAGGACGGCAACAAACGCACCAGTCGACTGTCCGCCAACGTCCCCTTGATGCTGTACAACTGCGCGCCGCTTTCCTTTCTCGATGTCGAGGAAAGCGACTACGCGAATGCGATGCTTGGCGTCTATGAGCGCCGCGATGTCTCCATGGCCATCGATCTTTTTGCCTGGACGTATCGGCGCTCGATGAAGAAGTACGCGGTGGTCATGGAATCCCTCGGGGCGCCAGACCCGTTGCGGGTCCGGTATCGGCGGGTATTGACCGATGCCGTCGGCCGGGTCGTCCGCGAAGGCAAGACCGTCACTACCGTGCTGCTCGAGCTGGAGCTCACCGAGGACATCGCGCCTGGCTTGAAAGAAATGCTGATCGAGGATCTGCGCAAGCTCGAGGTCTTCAACTGCGCGCGGTACCGGCTGAGCATGCCGGCCACGCAATCCTGGATCGACGCGGGTCGGCCCATGTAGGTCTCACTTTGTTTTCGCTGCAGTTTGCCGGGCCAGCCACCCCAAGCAGTCATGCGGGTTTCCGGGCCGGCACCGTGTTGCGGCTGACTGGAAGCCGCCCGCACTTACTTCAGCGTCTTCAACCGATTGTTCGCCGCACGCGCGCCTTCGGTACCGGGATACTTGGCCACGACCTGTTCCAGCGTTTTGCGCGCGGCATCTTTCTGGCCGGACTCGAGCTGATTGTTGGCCACCGCGATCATGGCGTCCGGCACCTTGGGATGCGTCGGGTTGGCGTCCATCATTTTGTGCAGCACCCAGGTGGACCCCTTATAGTCGCGCTGCGCGTAGAGCGAGTTGCCGAGCCAGTACTGCGCCAGCGGCAGGTAGGGGCTTTGCGGATATTTTTTGATGAACGACGAGAATGAATTCCCAGCGCTCTTAAAGTCGCCCGCCTGGAAATGCTTGAGCGCGGCGTCGTATTCGGGCTTCTCGCCCGGCTGCGATGTGCCTTGGCGGTCTTCGACCGAGGTGTGCTGCGGCTCGAACTTCTTCAGGCGCGCATCCAGGTCGGCGTAATAGCCCTTCTGCTGCTTCTGCAGCGTCGCCACCGTGTTCTGCAGCACTTCGTTCTGGCCGCGTAGCCGCGCCACTTCCTGGCGAAGGCCTTCGAGCTGGTTCTGCAGGTCGAGCGTGGTGCGGCTGTTCTGCTCAATGCGCTGGGTCGCAGTCGTCTGGAAACTGTTGAACTGGTCGCGCAGGGTGATGACCGTTTTGCGCGCCTGCTCATCGTCGAACACGCCGGCATGTGCCGGCGTGGGTGGCAGCATGCCGCCGCTCGCCACGGCGGCGAGCCACAACAGGGTGGAAACGTGTACTTTCATAAATGGGTCGTCGTAGGTTGTGTCGGTGAGCCCTCGTCGGATCGCTGTTGGTCTGCGGGTCGAATGCCTCGGCGGCCCTATCCCACCCGGAAAAACTCCATACTCTGCCCCGCATTGACCGCTCGCTTGAGCCACGAGGGCATCTCGCCCCGCCCGTCCCAGGTGAGCCCTTCCGCGTTGCGATAGCAGACCACCGGCGGCGGCGGTGCGGGCGGTCGAGGTGGCTCGGGTGGGGGAGGCGGCGCGAAGCACCCCGCCGCGTCGAGCTCTTCGAGGGTGAGCCCGTAGTCGTCCATCTGCGCCTGGATCCAGCGGATCGCGTCCGCCCGCTCAGTCTTTACTGTCATCGCTGCCGTCACTGCTGTCGTTGCCTTCGTCCTGATTGTTAGGCAGCGGCGCCGCCCCGGGGCTCGTTGCCCGGCTCTTCTCCTCGGGCTTCCTGCGCAGTGGCCGCCGAACTTCCGCCCTGCCAAGATTGCTAGATCAGAATGGGGGCGGACCGGCCGCGCCCGCCGACCTGTCGTTCAGTGCAAGAGATCGATGAGGAAACGCTCGCGCTTCTTGCCAATCCATGCGGGAGCCCGACCGCGCCCCGACCAGGTCTGGCCCGTCTTGGGGTTGCGGTACCTCGGAGGCGGCGCGGCCTTCGTCTTGGTCGGAACAGCGCGGGCAGCGGGCTTAACACTGGGCTTGCCCGCAATGTCCTCCATGCTGAGGTCGTACTCCTGCATCCACTGTCGAATCTTCTCCACGACCTTTGGCACCGCCGCTCGCAACTGCTCAAGTTGCGCATTGACAGATGCCAGTTGAGCGAGCAGTGAGGACTGCGACGGGCTTTGGGTTGCAGTAGGCGCTTTTTGCTCCTGTCGCGGTTTCCGGGTTTTCGTCTTCTGAGTCGGCGCTTCCGGGGCAGCCTCCACGCCAGGCAGTGTTCTCTGCTTCGGCCCGCGCTTCCGGGTTGGGGTCTCGCGAGTCGTGACGTCCGGCGCGGCAACTTCAGCGAGGGTTTTCGGCTTCCGACCGCGCTTCGGGGTCCGCTTCTCTTCCGGCGCGGCTTCCGGCGCGGCAGTTTCGGCGAGCGCTTTCGGCTTCCGGGCCCGCGTCGCTTCCGGCGCAGCTTCCGGAGCGGCAGATTCGGTGAGCGCGTTCGGCTTCCGACCGCGCTTCGAGGTCCGTGTCTCTTCCGGCGCAGCTTCCGGCGTGGCAGTTGCGGCGAGCGCTTTCGGTTTCCGACCGCGCTGCGGGGCCCGCACCTCTTCCGGCGCCGCTTCCGGAGCGGCAGTTTCGGTGAGCGCTTTCGGCTTCCGACCGCGCTTCGGGGCCCGCACCTCTTCCGGAGCTGGGACGTCAAGCGGTGCGACCGGGGCGGCCGTTTCGGTCAGTTCGTCCTGGACGGCAGCTTCCGTCGGTTCGTCCGTGGCCCGGACTTCAACCGGAGCTTCGGCCACGGCTTCAGGGGTCGCTGCCGAGGGCATGGCTTCCATGGGCGCTTGCGGCGCGTCAGATTCCGTCAACGCCTCCGAGGCGACGGCTTCCCGCGATGCTTCCGGTGCCACGGCTTCCGTTGCAGCGGCCGGGGCGGCGTAAGCCCGCCGGCGCCGATAGGACACGGTCGCCGTCGGGCCGCTATCCCGGCTGGTCGACCAGAAGTCCATGCGTGGGGCCTGCGTGTCAACGCTGCCACGACCGACGCCCGCACCACTGGCTTCGCCACTGACGGGATCCGCGTCGCGCATTGCCTCAGCGATGGGAAGCTCCATCTGACCCAATCCGTCCGTCGCCTGGCTCGCGACCAAGGGTTCCACTACTGGTTTTGGGGCCAATTTGTTCTCCTTCATTGCCGTCACTGCTGGTGCAGACGCTTCCTTATCCCATGGACGGTGAGACCTTGTCTCTGGCGTGTCGTTCGCTTCTCGCCTACGCCCCTCTACACCGGGATCCCGCGGAATCGCGTCCGCCCGCTCAATCTTTGCTGTCATCCCTGCCGTCACTGCTGTCGTTGCCTTCGTCCTGATGGTCGGGGTACACCGCCCCCGGCGCGTCGCCCCGCTCTTCACGCTGCGCTTCGCCCAGCTCATCCTGCTGAGCGTTCCCCTGCCCGTCGCCCTGCGCTTCCGGCGCGGTCGCCGCCGAACGGCCGCCCTTGCGCCGCCTGCCCCCACCACCGTCGCGTTCACGCGGCGCGACGCGCAGGGTGGCCAGCCACTGGCGCGCGAGCGCGGCTTGGGGATCTACGCCGGAACCCCAGAAAATTCCGTCGTTCCACATTGTGAACATTAATCGGCTTATTCCAGCCGAAGAATGTTGGAGCGACGTCCGGTGAGTGACATGACGGTCTCGGTCACACGGACCATCAGGACCGTTACGCGGGGCCCAGTTCGATTACATTGTGGGACAGGTCGAGACAATCTTCGCAGTCCCGGCAAACCCAGTGCAGCATCGGCCCGACCGGATCTGGATGGTCGCTGAACGTTGTCAGCGCCGCGTCGTACTGAGCATCGGACGTGCTCGAGCGCAGTATCCGCTCGAGATTAGACTCGATGCTGTCCAGGCTGCATTCACCGATGCCGGACTTGAACACCGTCACACCGCCTGACGGGTTGACCGCGAAGAAGAAAAACGCCTTCGTGTCGACCATGTGCGACAGGATTGTCCTGGCGATGAAGTTGCTCGGATTGATCAGCGCATTGAAGATGCGGTAGCCGTAAAACTCTAAGCCGAAGTGTACGACCTCGAAGTCGTCGGTGCCGCGTATCGAGTGGCCAAAGTTGAAACCGCTGCGTGTTACGTCGTTCGGAATGTCATCCACCGGCCGCAGTGCCAGGCAAGCATAGTGCGTCTGGCCCTCGGCCACGAGTCCCATCGCAAAGCAGGGCGCGCGCTCGGCCAGCAAGGCCTCGACAAAATTCCGGTTCATGCGGAGCGTTGGCAGCATCGGGCATCCTTCATCGTGAATCAAATCAACATTTGCCGACCTGGCTGTGCGGTGCGTCGACGTCGAACATCAAAGGCTATACATCGTCGAGCTCGAACAGCGCGCGATCGGCGGGCCGCGACAGATAATCGTCCATCATCGCGCGGAAATCGGCTTCATCCCACTCGCCGCGATCGACACGCCGCAGCAACGCCTCGCCGGCCAGCATGATCTTTCGCTCGCGATCCGCGCGCGTTTGCTTGACCTGCTGGCGCTGCGCCTTAGCTGCCGCTTTGCGGGCTGTTTTCAGCTCCTGCAGCTTTTCGTCTGTCGCATCGAGACGACGTTTCAGCATGTTCATTCTGGCGTCCTGTTCGAAGAAGCGGTTTGCGCGGGAAACCGGCGCGCCGGCGTGCGCCGGTTCGTTACATTCGCGCCGTACTGTCGCGCCCAGGTGCGTACCGAGGGAGCGATATCGACTAACGTCGGCGGCATGTTCGGCAACACATCCATCGTCCAGCCACCCAGCCGCTTTGGCGCAATATACGCCGGTCGCCAGCTGCCGTCGGCCAGGATATCGATCACGAACAGCGACGTGCCGACGCTCAGTCGCCAGGTGTTGACCACGGCTGGGGGTAAAGGATTACCTGGTTGTGGCATCGTATTCCACCGTAACAGGAATAAGGGATTCCAAGCCAGAACCGCCGAAAATTCGATCACTCCAATTCGAGCCCTGCAATGAGCGCGTCCAGGTCGATTTTGTTGTCGCTTTGAAAAGTGTAGTGCCCGTTCAAAAGGATATGCCGCCAGGCTGCCGGTGATATCTGCGTAAGCCGCGCCAGCGCCTTGGCGTTGCCACTGGCCTCCCATTTCGTCAGTAGATGCGACAGAATCGCCGAGTTGTAAAAAATGATGACGTTGGCGATCAGCCGGGCGCACTGGTTGCTGATCTCGATTTCGATGTCGGTGCGGCCGGTCAATTCCTTCTTGCCGCCGACCTGGGCGATGGTCGAACGAAGCTGATGGTAAGACTCGAGGCGGTTTTGGGAGCGATGCACGTTTCGCTCGAGCTGCGGGTCGCGCAGGTAACGCAACGTGTAGATGGTACGAATGAGCTTATCGAACTCAAAAATCGCGCGACGTGTCGGGTTTTCCTGCGAGTACGTACATAGTTTGCGGATCAGCGAGCCCTGCGTGATCTCTTTGAGGCCCAGCGTGGCGACGATCTGATCGATATTTGTCTTCTCACTGGTGATGAGCTGCCGATCGATTTGTCCGATCGGCTGAATCAGGCATTTCTCGTACAGCGCCGGGTCGTCGATACAATACAATTCCTGCAACTGGTCATCGAGGTTTGTGAAGCGAGGCTCGAAGCGCAACCCGAACCAATACAGGATAGCGAAGTTGGCTTTGTTGATGCTGTGCATGTCGCCGGTGATCGCAGTCGGCACTATATCCGACGTGTTGCGATACCAGATGTCGAACACGTGATGCGCCTCGTACTCGTGCGCGCCGATTAGGTAGCCGTTCAACGGGACATGATTGCACAGCAGCGTGTAGGCGACGACGCCTTTGCCTCGTCCGAAGTATTTGCGCGAGTAACGCGCCTTCACGGTCGGTCGCTCGACGCCGAATTTCTGCCCATCGACGGCGCTGTACAGCGCATCGAGATCGAACGAGTAGTACGGGAAGATCGGCAGCGCGGCGATGGCGTTGCTGATGCAGTCGTTGGCCGCATGCAGCGTCGCCTGACGCAGATACTGCTGGTAGGTGCTATCCAGAACGTGGTACGGAATGTCGCTGGTGCGCGCCATGACATGGTTGCCATGGTTCATTGCCTGAGCGATGATAACCGCCATCAGGCTATCGGCGTCCGCTACCTTCTTCGCGTAGCGCGGCTGCAATGGCGTCAGCGCCGACAGGAACTGGCACTGGCCGTTGACGAAGCGGAACACGTCGGCAACATCGCAGAATGGCAGTTGCTCGTAGAATGCCTGCTCACGCACCTTCTGGTTCTCGGTTTTCGGTTTGCGCCAAATCAGCTTCTGCGTATCCTTGTCGTATTCCAGGTGCGTAAGCTTGCCCTGTTTCAGCTCTCGGTTGAAGGCCAGCCATTGTGCATGCAACTCGGCCGCTAACGCATCGAGTTGGGCATCGATTGGCTGCTGCAGGAACGGGATCTCCATCTGCGCCAGCGCGTCGGCCTTCTCGTTCATCGAAACAAGCTCGTCGGAGAAGTGACGATGTTGCAGACTGTCGTCGAGATAGATCTCTCCCGACTGGAAGCGCTTCCGGATCTGGCGGTACAACCAGAATTCGTAGCGATCGGCGTGCAAACCGGTCGGCTGACCATCAGCGCCGAAGATCAGCAGGTACGGTCGCAGGCGCTTCGGCAGCGTGGCCGCGGGACATTCGGCGAGCGGTCGTTGTGACAGGCGCTGCTGTTTGGCGAAGGCCCCCTTGACCCAAGCCAGCGCCGCGAGCCACGGGTTGTCTGGGGAGGTGCCGACGAAGTCGAGCTCGACGTACAAGGGGCGCAGGTGACGGCGAATACGTTTGGCTAGGCCGTCCACCGCCAACCAGTGTAGTGCCAGTTGACTCAGCGGCTTGACCGTCATGCGTTGCGCCGTGTTTTGTAGCACATCTTTGGCCATGATTTTATAGGCGCGCTGACGCACCTCGCCGAACGGCGTCGGATCGGCTACGCTGTCGTCCACATAGAGCGACAACAGGCGGCCGATCTGCGGCGTTTCCCGATGGCGTTTTACTTGCTCGGCGATGAGTGACTGTTTCGCGCCCGCGCTGCTTTCTTCCTCGAGCTGCTTCATGTGGAAGGCCATCGCATCGACCAGGTTGTCGGTGAGCTGTCGGAAGCGCACCCAGGCGTAACACAGCAGGTAGAGCTGCGCCTGATCCGCCTTCAGGTTGCGCAGGTCGTGGACGGTATAGAAGTTCGCCAGGCTTGCGTAGTACAGCACGTTCTGCTGCGAGATATCCAGCCGGGGCAGCAGCGTCCTGGCGATTTCGTGCAACGGCTGCAGCGTGCCGCGCTTTTCGCGTTCGCGGACCATCTGACGCCAGCCGAAATTCTTGGCATCCTGTTTCAGCGCCGCCAGTTTCGACAGAGTATCATCGCGCACCAGAAGTTGGTCTAGCGCGGTTTGGGTCAATTCGTCCAATACGCCGGTGAGCAGGTCGCCCAGCCGCCGACGTTCGACGGACAGGGCTTCGCTGACTAGCTCTTGCAAGGTCGTGTAGCCGGGCCGGATCATCTTGTGCTCATTGAGCCACACGATGAGCTCGGCGGCGACGAATCCCGGTGTCACGTCGCGACGTACGATCTGCGCGGCCTGCTGCATGAGTTGCGGCAGGAAGGCGGCCACCCACGGTCGATAGCCGTACAGTTCAGCGATCTGTTCGCGCTGGGCGTAGTACTCGTGCCGGGTGATCGGCTTGCGTTCGAACGGCTCGCCGTGGAAATAGCGGCTCAACACGAAATCGTAATCGTCCTCAACCTCGTCCCAATCGAAGCGGAAGAAGGCGTGCTTGGACTTGAAGTAGCCAATCTGCAAGATGCAATAGACCTGCGCGGGTATGGAGGGCCGGCTACTGGCGAGCGCCAGTTCGGATTCGGTCAATGCCAGGTATTCCAGCCGCTGCGCATCGTCGAAATCAGGCAGGCCATACAGGGCTTCCTGTTCGGCGTCGGAAAAGACGCTGAGCAGCTTATTCTTGTTGATCATCGACCATCCTCTCCACGCAACGTCAGATCCTTCAATTTTGTGATATCACGACATGGGGTACGACAGAAATATTGAACTCCCGCATTCTACAGAGATAAGCTTTATTATCTCTGTGGCATTGTTTCCATATTAAACTCGATGACATGAAAACGCGCCCCACGAGCCCGTCCGCCGCCGACATCCCGACCGACTTTCCTGATGCTGATGCACTGGCAGCGCTGCGTGCCTGGTACGAGGGCGCATCCTCGCGTGAGGCGGCACACCGGTACATGCAAGATCGGCTCAGCCACAGCCAGTCAGCCCGCGGCGTCATCGGCCAGATCCGCCGGCAACTGGCACTTTATGCCCGTAACCGACAGCGGGCAGATCTGGCCACGCTGTTCGAATGCCCGGCCCAAAAGCGTATGCATCATGCGCGCGCCACCACGCAGGCTGTCGAGCTACTGCGCATCATGCCTGCGCCAGCTCCGCAGATCGGCGACGACATTGCGCACTGGCTGCCGAATCGCGCTGCCCGCACCCTGCACGCGGCCGGCATCCGGACCCTGGCCGATCTCACGGTACGGATTCCGCGTCGCCGGCAGTGGTGGACCGTCATTCCGGGTCTCGGGCCGGCCAGTGCAAGAAGGATCGAGGCCTTCTTTGCCGCGTACCCGGCGCTCACGGAGCGGGCCCGCGCACTGATCATCGCGGATCGGCAGTCAGTCGTGACGCCTTGGGAGCAACTACGGCTACCGCACGAGATCGACGGATCCGCCGGCGCCTTCCGCGCACCGGTGTCGGCCTGCATCCTCGGCGTCGACAACGATTACGACGCTATCCAGGCATGGCTCGCGTTGCACGAATCCCCGGCCACGCAGCGGGCCTACCGCAAGGAAGCCGAACGGCTGATTCTCTGGGGCATCGTTGCTCGCGGCAAGGCGCTGTCTTCGCTGACCACCCGGGATGCCACCGACTACAGGGCGTTTCTGCGCAGACCTACACCGCGAGAACGCTGGGTCGGGCCACCGCGGCCGCGCACATCAACGGACTGGCGCCCGTTTGTCGACAACCTCTCGGCCCGTTCGATTGCGCATGCGCTTGCCGTGCTCAGCGCCATGTTCCGCTGGCTGGTCGAGCAGCGCTACGTCGTGGCCAACCCATTCTCCGGCATCAAGGTACGCGGCAGCAAGCGCGCCATGGCTCTTGAAACCTCGCACGCTTTCACCGAAGGAGAATGGATGCTGACGCGCACCATCGCCAACGGGCTCGAGTGGTCGTACGGCTGGCAGGCGCCCGCTGCGCAACGGTTGCGGTTCATGCTGGATTTCGGCTACGCAACGGGACTGCGGATCAGCGAACTGGCTGACGCCACACTGCGCAGCATCGAAGTCGACGCAGCCGGTGATCACTGGCTGCACGTGGTCGGCAAGGGCGGCAAGCCAGCCCGCGTTACCCTGACACCCCTAGCGCGCACAGCGCTGGACCGATATCTGCAGGAGCGGGGGCTTCCTGTCAGCCGTGCTCACTGGAATCCGACCACGTCCCTGATTGGCAGCCTTGACGACGCCGATGCCGGCATCAAGCCCTTGCGGCTGTGGGAAGTCATGCGCCGGTTTTTTCGGCTCGTCGCGCAGATTATCAAGAACGACCATCCGGTGCTGGCTGAAAAGCTGCATCGGGCCTCTCCGCACTGGATGCGGCACACCCATGCGACCCACGCGATCGCCAGAGGGGTTGAGCTGAGCGCCGTACGAGATAACCTGCGTCACGCGTCGATTTCGACCACGTCGATTTACTTGCATACCGACGATGTAAAGCGGGCACGGCAGTTCGGGCAGGCATTTACCGACTGAGTTACTCGCTCGGCACGTCAGGCAACAAACCGATTGACGTTCACAATGTGGAATGACGGAATTTTCTGGGGTTCCGGCGTAGAACCCCGGCTTCCGCTTCGGCCCGCTCGGCCCGGCGCTGCGCCGCGGCAAGCTCCGTTTGCACGGTGTCCAGGTCGCCCGCGGCCTTGCGCTGCGCCTGCTCGGTGGCCGCGAGCCGCTCGGCCAGCGCCGCGGTCTGGGCTTCCAGCTTCGCGCGGCCCTCCGCCTGCGCCACCGCGGCATCGCGCGCTTCGCTGCGGGCCGCCGCCAGTTCCGCGCGCAGCTCATCGGCCGTGCGCTCGCTCTTCTGGCGCGCCGTGCGCTCCTGGTCGAGTTCGCGCAGGCTGCGCCGCTCGCTGGCTTCGGCGCGTTCCTGCGCGAGCGTCACCGCCTCGCGCGCACGCTCGAGCTCGGTCGAGAATTGGGTGCGCAGTTCCGCCAGCTGGCGCCCCGCCGCCTCCAGTTCCCCCCGCCCTGCTTCCCAACGCGCCCGCGTCGCGGCGTGCGCCTGGCGCTCGGCCGCCAGTTCGGCCTGCACGGCGTCGTGCGCCTGGCGCGCTTCGCCCAGCTGGGCGGACAGCGCCAGCGCGTCCTCGCGCGCGACCGCCGTCTCGGCGCGCGCGGCATCGCGCTCGGCCTCGGCCGCATGCGCCGCGTCGCGGGCTTCCGCACGGAGCGCAGCCAGTTCGCTGCTCGCCGCCTCGTTAGCCGACTGCCAGATGGTCTGGACCGCCTCGGCGGCGATCTGCTTGAGCGCATCCGGCAGGTCCGGATGGTCGATCGTGACGCGCGTGCGCCCGCGCAACTCCTGCCAGAACTGCTGCAGCACCTCGGCGGGCGTGCCCATGCTGCCCTTGCGCACGAGGCTGTAGAGCTTGTTGGCGGTGGGCGTCACGCCATAGCGGAAGAACAGCAGGCCGCAGACCTCGCGGTACAGCGCGCGGGTGTCGGGGAAACGGCTGCGCAGTTCCGCCAGATCGGCCTGCAAGGTGGTGTCGGTCAGATCGAGATCGGCGGCGGCCATCGGCAAAAAAGCGTCGTTGAATTTTTATATATTACGACGTAATACGTTTAATAACCAATAAAATCTGCCGTAGTTTAGACATAAGTGTTCTTATGTCTATAAGTGTGAGCGGATCACATGGATGATCCCTGCCTCACCTGGACTTCCCTTCGGAGGTCAGTCAACCCGCTATGCCGCAGACGACCTTGCCGCGGTCGCCGGCCTGTCTCGCCCGCTATGCCAATAGCCCGACCACGCCACCGCGCGGCAAGCCGCTACCCCATGAGGACCTGCTCGCCTACGAGCACTTCCTGGCCGATTCGCATCCCGCCGCGCCGCTGGGTGCTGGCCGGATTCGACCTCCTCGAACCGAGCAAAGCCCAGGCAATGCTTGACAGCCATCAGCCATTGCGGCGGAGTACGGGAAAGCTGGCGTCCGTCGCCACTACGTGCGCGGCGCGCAGTTGTTAATGCGCACGGTCCGGCATGACTTGGGGTGGAGGGCTGGCCATGGCGTTGCTGCTGCTGTTCGCGCTGTTCACCAAACATCTCATCTGCGACTACCTGTGGCAGCCGAGCTGGATGCTGGCCGGCAAGGGCGACTTCCGGAGCCCGGGCGGTTATGCCCACGCGGGCTTGCATGGCCTGTGTACCGCGGTACTGCTCGTCGGCTTCGGTATGGCCCACTGGCTCTGGCTGGGGCTCTTCGACGCTGTCGTTCACTACCTGATCGATCGCTGGAAGGTGCGCCTCGGCCGACGCGCCAAGTTGACCCCGAATCAGCCGCAGTTCTGGTGGGCATTTGGCCTGGACCAGTACGCGCACGTGCTGACCTACCTTGCCATCGTCTGGCTGGTTGGGAGGCTAGACTGATCCATTCGTAAAGCGCTGTGCGCCACTGCCAGCGACGCCACAGGAGACCAAGCACTGATGGCTGGAAGTCGTCGGTAGCGGGCAACAAGCCTCCGATGGGTGCCCGCTACTCGCGCGTGCGTGGGCTGAGAGTACGCCGTCCTGGTGGAGCCTGTGTTGCAGGCGCAAGCCCAAGCACATATGGCGCCGGCGAAGCCGGTCCGGTCTGCTGAAGAATCTGCAGGCGGCGGCAGCTAGCCATGCCGACCCACGCCCTGGCGCACGCTGCCGCGACTGCGGCCGGCCAAGGGGCGCCCCCGTTGTGCGCTTAGCCGGCCGCCGGGCTGGCCGCTTCGACCGTTGGCACCGCTTGCAAATTCGGCCGTGAGGACCAAGAAGCCCGATGCGACAACCCGTGATCTGGCGCTCGTCGTTTAACCCGGAGATCTGCGTAATTTCACGAGCGTGAAACTGCATGGCTGGGTGAAACGATCTTCTCCGCCTGCCGTTTGGATGAAAACTCCAGGGATTGAAGGTGCTCACACCTGCCTCCCCGTTCCAAGGGCAACCAGTGCCCCTTCCGCTAACGCCGTGTCCGCAATTCTGTCGTCGCCAGCCGTCGCAGCGACGACAGGATAAAGGTCAGGGGAACGCCCCTCTTAGTGTTTCCCCGAGATTGTATTGACATTCAATACACTGAATAATCGCGCCCTCAGCCACCAACGCACGATGCAAAAAGGGGTTGTTGTCCAGTGAATGAAAGGAGTTCACATGTTTTGCTTCGAGTATGGAAAAGGTAATGTCTACGCGCAGCTTGGCTTCGCAGACGCCGAAGAGATCCCGCTGAAAGCGAACATCGTGAAAGACATCACCGCCCGCATCCGAGTCAGCGGGCTGAGGTTGTCGGAAGCCGCCACTCTGCTTGATACCCCGCAATCGGATCTGCTCCTGGCGCTTGCCGGGAAGTTCCAGTCCTTCCGCACAGCCGAATTGCGCAACTGGCGGGATCGGCTAAGCATTCCCCTGCGTTGATCGCCGCCGCGGATCGGACGGTCCATTGATCCCCCCGATTTGGCGTTTCCTGCTGACCGATCTGATCTTGCGGGCTAGCCGCCTTCATCGAGCCAGGCGATTTTTGGTTGGAGAATTCTCTTGGCGATTAATTGCATTATGAAGCGACTATCGTGAAGTGTGATCGGAGCCTTGCCTGGCTGCCGGCAGCGCGATGTCGACCGCCTCGGAGTAGGCACCCGCCCGATCCCTGGCGACGATCTCGATTGATCGGTGTGCACGCAGCCAAGCGGTCACCGCAGTGGCTTCCCTGCCGGCAAACACTTCGATCGGCTCACGTCGCTCCAGGTCGACGATGATCGTTCCGTATTGGTGACCGCGCGCGATCGCCCAGTCCTCGTAAGCACGCCAAACCAAGATCGTGGCACTCCAACTATGACGATTCACCACGGATCGTCATCCTTGCCGCCGATAGCGATTCTCGATCATCCGGGCCGTGGCGATCAACCGTGGGCGAACGTCCGCGAGAAATTTTTCTGCCGAGACGGTCCGTGAGGGCGCCGCCGCATTGACGACGACGGGCGGCAGTTCGGACCCAAGCCTGAGGGGCACCGCGATACCGTTGATCTCCTTGTTCCATTCTCCAAACGACGTGACGCAGCCGATCTCGGACAGTTCCGTGACCGCCCGTGCGATGCCCTGCTCGATGACCGGCCACTGCGTTTCGCCCAGCGCCCCCAACCGCTGCATGACGGCGCGCCGTTCCGCCGCGCTCATCACGGCGATATGCGCGCGCCCGATGGCGGTTGTCCCGAGCGCCAGCCGGCTGCCGACGTCGAGGTTCAGTGTGACGGCGGTCGACTGGCTACGGCGGCAGTCGATATAGAGCACCGACAGATCGTCGCGGATCCCGAGCGAGATCATCGTACGCGTACTGTCCGCGAGTTCCTGCAGCGCGGCGTCGCTGGCCACCCGAAGATCCAGCCGGGCATGCGCCACGTGGGCCAGCGTCAGGGTGGCAAGGCCGATGCGATAGCGGCCGAGGTCGGCAATATGATGCAGAAAGCCGAGCGTCGTCAGCGTATAGGTCAGGCGCGTGACGGTGGATTTCGGCAGGCCGCAGCGGTGCGCGATCTCGAGATTGCTCAGCCGTTCTTCGCTCGAATGAAACGCCTGAAGGATGCGCAGTCCCCGTGCCAACGCCTCGACAAAATTCCGATCCGACCCTTCGGCGATGATCGACGCCACGTCCTTTGCATGGTCCAGCGTTTCCGCTGCCGGCTCGGACGCTGCCTTGGACGCCGGCAGCATGCGCACCGTCCCCACCTTGTCCCGCGTTCTTTTCACGGCGTCTCCCCCCTTTGCTGGTAGCGTTCCCGCATCGCGCGCTTGTCATACTTGCCCACGCTGGTGCGTGGCAGCGCATCAACGAAGTGTATCGTCTCGGGGATTGCGTACTTCGGGATGCGCCCGTCTGCCGCGTGAAGCGCCAGGTGACTGCGCAGCGCGTTGGCGTCGATGCGGTCTGCGCAGCCGGTGTGCGCCACGACTATCGCCATAGGCCGCTCGCCCCACTTTTCGTCGGGCACGGCAATGACGGCAGCCTCGCGGATGTCCGGGTGCCGGCAGATCAAGTCCTCGACCGTGCCGGACGCAATCCATTCACCGCCGGTCTTGATGACGTCCTTGAGCCGGTCCGTGATCTGCAGGTAGCCGCCATCGGTGAGCATGCCAATATCGCCGGTGTGCAGATATCCGCCGCGCCAGAGTTCCTCGGACGCGGCGGCGTTACCCAGGTAAGCCTGCGTCAGCCATGGCGCGCGAAGCACCACCTCGCCCTGCTGCCCGCTGCCGGGCGGCAACGGTTGCATGGAGGCATCGACGATGCGGATTTCCACCAGCGGCAATGCACGGCCGGGCAGGATTCGCGTCGACAGCGTTTCGTCATCGTCTTCCGCCGGCGACGGATCGATGTGCGACGCCGTGATGAACGGGCAGGTTTCCGACATGCCGTAGCCGGCGAACGCGTCGATGCCATGCGCAAGCGCGCGTCTGGCCAGGGCAGCGGAACATCGCGCGCCGCCCACCACGATCTTCCAGCCCGCCAGGCGCGCTGCATTGGCGCCATCCGCCTCCGCGCGGTCCAGCACCATCTGCAGGATTGTCGGCACGCAATGGGAAAACGTCACCCCCTCGCGATCCTTCAGCGCCAGCAGCATGTCCGGCGCGTAGCGACCGGGATAGACCTGCTTCACGCCCAGCATCGTCGCCACGTAGGGCATGCCCCACGCGTGCACGTGGAACATGGGCGTCATCGGCATGTAGACGTCGCCATTGTGGAAGCGGCCCTGGGTCCGGCTACTGCCGAATGCGGCGCATGTGGCCAGCGTGTGCAGCACCAGTTGCCGATGCGTGAACGCGACGCCCTTCGGCATTCCTGTCGTACCGCTCGTATAGAACTGCGTGGCCCGGGTGTTTTCATCGAAATCGGGAAACGCGAAGCCGGGATCGCCGGTAGCGAGCAGCGCCTCGTAACCGCTGGCGTCGGAAGCATCGTCGTGGTCGTCGAGCACCACCACGCGCCGGGCAGCGGCCAGCACGTCGGGCATCAGTCGAACCGTCTCTAGGAAATCGCGATGGACGAGCAGCACGCGGGGCGCGGCATGCTGCAGCGTGTACTGCAGTTGGTCGAAGCCGAGACGGATGTTGGCCGTCATCAGCACCGCCCCCATCATCGGCACGGCGAAGAAGCACTCCAGGTAACGATGGCTGTCCCAGTCGAGCACTGCCACCGTGTCGCCGTGGCCCACGCCCAGTCCCTGCAGCCCCGATGCCAGCCTGCCGATGCGGTCGCGCAGCGTGCGATAGGTATAGCGGCTCACGTCGCGATAGACGATGGTCTGTTCGGGGGCCTGGGCCAGCGGTGTGATCAGCAGTTGCTTGATCAGCAGCGAGTAGTCGGCTTGCATCCGTTGTCTCCTTGTTGGCTTGTGTATGACGGATTGCCCGGTGCTAGGCGCGCGACGGTGGCGGCAGCGCGGCGATGAAGCGTCGCAGCACGTCCGCCAGCGCGGCCGGCTGCTCGAGTTGCGGCCAGTGTCCCGCGCGCGGCACCTTCTTGATGCGCGCGTCGCTGAAGCGCATGGCCGTGGCAGCGACCAGATCCTCGGTAATGAACGTGTCGTCGGTCGATACGCACAGAACCGGGCACCGCAGCGCGGACGGCGCCCGACCTGCGGGGTGGCCGCCCGTCCAGGCGCGCAGTTGCGCCAGCGCGTCTTGCCGGGGTGTCGCCAGCGTGCCATCGATGAGGATCTCCAGTGCCCCGGCATCGAGCGCCACGGCCAGCGCACGCTTGCCCGCAACGATGGCCTCGCGGTCGGTCATGCCCGCCCTGTCCACGAAGCGCGCCATGACAGCCTGCGGCAGCGCATAGCCGGCCAGCGGCGCGGCGGTGATCAGGACAAGCCCGGCCAGCCGCTCGCGCAGGTTCAGTGCGGCCAGTTCGGCGACCTGGGCACCCATACTATGGCCAACCATGACCACGGGCGCCTGTGCCACGGCCGCGACCTGTTCGACCTGGCGCACCACATCGGCGGCGTAGCCTTCCAGCCGGCGGTCCGATCCGGCATCGGCCATGCCCGGGGGCAGGGCCACCGAAACGATGTCCCACCCGTGCGGGGCCAGTTCGTCGATCAGGCGGCGCCAGACTTGGGGACCGTCCAGATAGCCATGCACGAGCACGACGATGCCCTGCGTCATGCAACCACCTCTTGCATCAGGTGTTCCCGGTACCACTGCAGCGCCGCCGAGCTGGAAGCCTCGAACGACTTGCGGTAGGCATCGAAGTGGCCGCCGCCGATGATGCGCAGCCGCTTGGGTTCCACCGCGCGCTCATAGGCGGCAAGCGCCAGGTCGGTGGGCGTGACGACGTCGTTTTCGGCAACGATCATCAGCAGGGGCTTCGGCCCGATGCGCGGAATCCAGTTGCCCGGCTCGTAGAGCTGCGACAGCCGCGTGGAGCGCAACGTCACGTATTCGCTGGGCTCCACGCCGTCTGGAATCGTGTAGGCGTTGTGGTAGTCCATCATCTCCTTCGAGCGATAGACCGCGCGCACCGCGGGGTCCAGGCTGACCACGCGCTGCACCATCGGCGACTCGCCGCGCAACTGCGCCCGTTCGTCATCATTGAACAGCGCTTGCTGTGCCGCGCGCGCGTCGGGCGCCACGCGGCGCAGGCTTTGCTCGTAGCCGCTGACGATCGGCACTTGCGCCACCACCACGCGGATCCGCGCATCGGTGGCGCCCAGCACCATGGCGTGACCGCCGGCATAGCTGGTGCCCCAGATGCCGATCCGCGCGGCATCGATGCCATTGAGCGATTCCAGGTACGCGATGGTGCGTCGCCAGTCCGCAATCTGCTGCCACGGATCGATATCGCCGCGCACCGCTCCGCCGCTCAGGCCAAAGTTGCGATGATCGTGCACAATGACCGCAAAGCCGGCGGCGGCAAAGCGCTCGGCATACTCGCGCAGCCCACGATACTTGAGGCCGGAAAAGCCATGCGCCATCGTGATGGCCGGGACCAGCCCATCCTGTTTGGCCGGGCGGAAGACCCAGGCATGCAGTTCGATGCCGGCTTCCACCGGAATGTAATGTTCTTCGGGTTGCATCATTTCCTTCCCTTTCATTGGCCGTGGAACGGCACGTCCGGCCTGGGCTGGCCAGCCTCGATCGCCGTGATGGCCGATTGCACGCCGCGCTGTACATCGTCGGTCGCCAGCAGGACGGAAACCTGTTCGATCATGACCTCGTCGGCAGACCGCACGCCGCCGGCGGACCATGCGCCGAGCACGGACTTGGTTACCGCGTGGGCGCGCGTGGGACCGGAGGCCAGTTGCACGGCGTGGCGCATGGCGGTTTCGGCAAGCGAAGCGTCAGGCACAACTTTGGCAAGGATGTTCATCGACAGCGCCTCGGCTGCGGTGATCTCCTCTGACAGCATCACCAGCCGCGCGGCTACCGCGCGCCCGCAGCGCTCGGCGATACGCTGGACGCCGCCGGCCAGGGGCGATACGCCCAGCGTGGCCTCGGTGAAACGGAAGCGGGCCGATTCGCCCGCAAGAATCAGGTCGGTATGCAGTGCAAGCTCGAAGCCGCCGCCATAGGCGCGGCCGTTCACCTCGCAGATCGTGGGGATCGGCAGCGACTCGATGGCATTGAGAATGCCATTCGAATAGCCGAAGCGCTCGCGCCTGGCACTGTGCGTCTCGAGGTGGGGCCATTCGCGGAAGTCCCCGCCGAGGCAAAAGTCGGCAAGTTCGCTTCGGAACAGCATGGCGCGCGCACCGGCACGGACGCCATGGCGGATGGCTGCCTCCAGTTCCGCGTACAGCGGGCGTGTCAGGCGATTCTGCGGCGGGCGATTGAGCGTGACAATCGCGACGCCATCGCGGATGGTGTGGCGGATCAGAGGTTCGCCGGAGACTTGCGTGGATTCGGTCATGGTTCGGCTCCGTTAGACGGTTTCCCAGATTTCGTCGAGCGACGTGCGGTCGGTCAGCGCGCTGGCAACGGTCACCACGCGCCAGCCCTTGTCCGTGCGATGGATGCCGAAATGCACGGCGCGGCGTTCGATCTCGCTCTCGTCCGCGCGGCGGCGCGACCAGATCACATCGATCGATCCTGCGTTGTGGTTGTAGCCCTTGACGCTACGATCCAGCACTACCGTATGGGTGTACTGCTCGGCCTGCAGCGGCGCCTGGTTGGCGCGCAGCAGGCTAATCACCTGGTCTCCGGTGTGCAGGCAGCGGGTCATGTTGACCGAGGCCGCGTGCAACGGCGCGCCCCAGTATTCGAGGATGGCCTCGGGCGCCTGGTCGGTATTCGCGCCCATCCGCACCCAGTCGGGCAGGTAGGTGTCGAAGAACCAGTTGTTCATCTCGCGGACGGCGGTGCGTTCTGTGCTCATGGCGTCAATGTTCCTCTCGGTGAATCAGTTCGGTCAGTCGAGTTTTGCGCCGGATTCGCGCACCACCTGTTTCCAGATCGGCGCCTCGCGCTTGTACGTGGCCGCGATGTCCGCCGGACCCTGGAAGCTGGGCGTCCAGCCCAGGTCGCGGATGCGCTTCTGCACATCGGATTTACGCAGCGCCTTGTCGAGTTCGCTGGCCAGGCGGTCCACCACTGGCGCCGGCGTGCCGGCTGGCGCCGCCACCCCCACCCAGCCGACCGAGCGCAGCAGCACGTCGTCGACGCCTGCCTCGGCCAGCGTGGGCACATCGGGCAACGTGGCGAGCCGCACCGGCCCAGTCACCGCAATCGGCTTCAGCCGGCCCGTGGCGATGAACTGCGGCGCCTGCGCGCCAGTGACAAAGGACAGCTGGATATTGCCGGCCACTAGATCGTTGATCATGGGTGATTCGCCGCGATAGGCCACGTGCGCCATGTCGCCGCCGAGCAGGTCGTTGAGGCGGCTGGCACTGAGGTGGGAAATGGTGCCGACGCCCCAGGATCCATACGACATCTTGCCCTTGTGCGACTGCACGTACTTGCGCAAATCCGCCAGGCTGCCGACGTTGATACCGGAAGTCACCGCCAGCACCAGCGGCGCCTCGGCGACCTTGGCAACCAGCTTCAGATCCTTCTCCGGCTGGTAGGGCAGCTTCGTGTACAGAAACTGGTTGATCATCAGGTTCGAACTCAGCGCCACCGTGAGCGTGTAGCCGTCGGGCGGCGCCTTGGCAACGGCATCGACACCGAGATTGCCCGCCGCCCCCGTCTTGTTGTCGACCACGAAGGGCTGTCCGAGCGCCTGCCCCAGCGGCTGGGCCAGCGTGCGTGCGACGATGTCGATGGCGCCGCCGGCCGCGTATGGCGCGACGACCTTTACCGGTTTCGAGGGATATTCCTGCGCGGCGATGCAAAGCGGCGCGAGCGCAAGCAAAGCGCTGCCCACCACGCCGGCCAGCGCCGTGCGCGTCTTGTCATACATGGTTGTCTCCTTGTCGTTTTGGTGTACTGTGAATACTGCGAAAAGCGTTGCTACATCCAGCTGAGTACCTGGCCGCCGTCGACCGGTATGACGGTTCCGGTCATGTACCGGCCCGCATCAGACGCCAGCAGCAGCATGGCGCCGTCGAGATCGGAAGGCTTGCCGAACCGTCGCATGGGAATCCGCTTCAGGATGCCTTGCTCGATGCCGGCGAATTCGGCGTGCATGTCAGTCTCGATATTGCCCGGGGCAATCGCGTTGACGCGTACCCCCTTGCCGGCCAGTTCCAACGCCATGATTTGCGTGAGGTGAATCAGCGCGGCCTTGGACGCGCCGTAGCTCGACATCTGGCCGCCGGCGCGCAGCCCCGACGACGACGCGATATTGACGATGCTTCCCTCGCCGCGCTGCACCATGCGGCGCGCCGCTTCCTGGGCCATCAGGTAGGCCCCCTTCAGGTTGGTATCGAAGACGCGCGAGACGGCCTCGGGCGATTGCTCGACGAAGCGCTCCACGTGAATGACGCCGGCATTGTTGACAAGGATGCCGATGGGCTGGCCAAGCGCCGCTTCGGCCGCTTGCCATGCCGGCGCGATCGCCGCGGCGTCGGTCACGTCCAGCGTCACGGCGCATGCCCGATGTCCCGCCGCGCGCATGTCGGCGACGACGGCTTCGAGCCGGTCGGCGCGTCGTGCCGCCAGCGCCACGGCTGCGCCGGCGTCCGCGAGCATGCGTGCCGTATGCAGCCCGATGCCGCTGGAAGCGCCGGAGATGAAGGCGGCGCGGCCTTGAAGATCGAATAGGGATGCCTGAGCGTTCATGGAGACGACTTCCGGGCCGTCGCCTCTGTTGTTCCGGAAATCGGACCACGCCGGCGACGGTGAGGAGAGTCTAGGGCGCACCGCACCGCATGCCAACGCTGCGTTCCGCTGTGCGGTCCTGCGTTGCGGTTCGCGCCTGGTGGCGCAACGCCATCTTGACGGGCGAAGTCCAAGGGCAAGGCTACGTTGGCCAAGATCTCGATATCGCTGACGTGCTGGCCGGTAGCGTATGTCGGTGTCATGAAGGCATTATCACGTTGGCGTAGCGCTGTCGTAAGATGCGTGGATGAAGACGATGAGATCGCTCTATCACGGCCACCGGTTTCCAGCGGTGGTCATCAGTCAGGCAGTGCGCTGGTATTTCCGGTTCAACCTGAGCCTGCGCGACATCGAGGAGCTGCTGTTCGAGCGCGGCGTGGTCGTGAGCTACGAGACGATTCGCCGATGGTGCGACAAGTTCGGCGCCGGCTTTGCCTCTCGCGTCAAGGCAACGCGGCGCAAGCCGGGCAGCACCTGGCATCTGGACGGGATGTTCGTCACTTTGCGCGGCGAGCCCTATCTGCTGTGGCGCGCGGTCGACGAGCACGGCGCCGAACTGGATGTACTGCTGCAGAAGCGGCGCGACAACGCTGCTGCCAAACGCTTCTTCAGCGGGTGCTGCGTTCATGTCCGGCGCCGTGCAAGATCGTCACTGACCAGTTACGCAGCTACCCGGCGGCCAAGGCCGATATCCCGGAACTGGCGAACGTCAAGCACGTGTTCGTCAAAGCCAGCGCTCGCGTGAAGAACCGAGCCGAGAACAGCCACCAGCCCACACGAGAACGCGAGCGGCGCATGCGCGGATCCCGTGATCGTCAGCGTGCTCAGGCGTTCCTGTCGAGCTTCGGTCCGATCCGGCAGCACTTCGCCCTGAAACGGCACCTGTTGCGTGCTTCTCTCTATCGCAGGCATCTCGCCGCCCGATTCACGGCCTGGCGCGAATTCACTGAAGTCGCCCAAGATCCGTCATTGGCTCTCTGAGCAGTGGTCGCGCCGGCCACTGCTTTGTCTCGGCACCGCCAAGTTGACAGCGCCCTCTTCACGCCTTCGTTAGTTTTCGCCACATCATCTCGGCGGCTGCGATGATGAAGGCGTCACGCGTCAAGTCAGAACAGTCAACGCTATTACGAGCCGGAATGCTTCTTCAGCACCTATTGAGCAAGAAACTCGAGGGATCTGGGCACAAAGTCGGCGTGGTTTTGGAAGATGCCCCCGTGGCCGGAATCGGGATAGATGATTAGGCTGCTGTTCGGGAGGCGCTGCGCCAGGTCTTGCGAGTTCTTGCTTGGCACCATCCGATCATTGTCGCCATTGACAACGAACACCGGGATCTTCACGACCCACAGATCCGCTGGCTCTTTCCGTCCCCAAATGCGCAGTGCCTTTAACTGAGCCAGAAACGCGGTTGCGCTGATTTCCTTGTCGCGGTTCTCCGAGCGCTCCCTCAGACGCTCCAGGAATGCCTTGCCAGCCTCGATGCCATTTGGCGTGCGGGTGAAGAACAAATACTGCTTCGGATCTTGGCCGGTGAAGAAGCCGCGCGCCATGTCGTAGAACGTCACGCCGGAAACCGAGCTGATGCCTTCACCGCCAGCTGGCCCAGTGCCCGCGAGAATCATCTTGCGAACGAGCTGCGGCTCCTTCAGGGCGATTTCCTGGGCGATCATCCCGCCCATCGAGAAGCCGAAGAGGTCTACTTGCTTGAACCCCATAGCTTTGATGAAGGCAATGGCGTCATCGGCCATCTCCTCAATCGAGCTCGACGGTGCACCGCTGGAAGCTCCCACGCCGCGATTATCGAAAGTGACAACGTGATGCGCAGCCGCAAAGCCGTCTACGACCCGAGGATCCCAGTTGTCAAGCACAGCGGCCAGATGGGTAAGAAACACCACCGGCGTGCCATCATGCTGCTTGCCGAGTTCCCGGTATGCAAAGTCCACTCCGTCTACCGTGATGGTTTGCGTTGGCACGGTTTTCCAGTTGACCTCCTGTGCCTGATTTGCTGGCGGCGGGCTCATCTGCGCTCCGTCTGCCGGGGTATTAGCGGCCCCCGCTGTCGGTGACATGAGTGTTGCTGCCAGAGCGAGTCCGAGCAGGCTTGTTTTCAGTAGATGACGCATTGCGTTGATCTCCAAGACTTGGGCGTTCTGAACAGGGCGATTGGCCCAATCGCACCTCGAGCAAATAAGAAGTGAGCGCCTTTGTGCGAGAACGCGGTAGGGTGTCCAGGGCACTTGTGGCGAGGTAACCCAGCGGTGGAAGAAATGAAGAAGGAGGTGGCGACAATCAGGCCCGCATCCGCTTGGTGCGATAGTTGCCCCAACTGCTGTTCACCAGGCTCTTGAGAAAGGCCACCAGACCGCTTTCGTTGGGGCGAGGGTTACCGCCCTCGGCAATGCGCTTGAGTTGGCGGGTGTACCAAAGGACCTCCATAATTCCCATGCGATCCACCGGTTTGATACCTGTGGTGATCGGCCGCACGCGCTGCCTGCTATCACGACCTTGCAGCAACGAGCGATGCGGCGGCAGGTGTCGCGCCGCGCCCAGATCGTCCGACAGAGGACGCGCCTCAAGAATGAGGTTCACGCTGTCCTTGCCGCGCATCTCATCGAGCGGTGTCCCGCGACAGACCTGTTTGGCAAGAAAGGGCGGGCGTGGCTGAGTCTGCAGCCGCTACCCACGGACGAACGTATCGGGATCGACCAGCGGTTGCATGAGCTGGACCGGCTGGCAGAGAATCTGCAGGAGATTGACCGCGTCCTGGCCCAATCCGCTATTCAGGACGACAGGCTACGCAAGCTCCTGACTATCACCGGCGTCAACACCACAGTGGCGATCGGGTTGCTCTCCGCCATCGGCGATATCGCCCGCTTTCGCTCGCCGGAGAAATTGGTCAGCTACTTTGGCCTCAATCCGTCGGTCTACCAATCCGGCTTGCAACCAGCAAAACACGGACACATCAGCAAGCGCGGACGTTCCTATGCGCGTGCCATGCTGGTCGAGGCTGCTTGGGCCGCAGCGCAAACGGCCGGCCCCGTCCGAGCCTTCTTCCTACGTATCCGCGATCATCGCGGTCAGCAGATCGCCGCTGTTGCCACGGCACGCAAGTTGGCGATCATCGTCTGGCACGTCCTCACGCGTAACCAATGCTTCGCCTGGGATCGCCCGGCGCTGACTGCGCGAAAGACCCGTGAGCTGGAACTGCAGGCGGGCATGCCTTCTGCGCGTCGCGGTAGCCGCAAGGGAGCAGCCGCCGCCTGCAATCTGAAGTCCGTCCGGGATCTGGAGCGTGCAGTCGGAGAGCAAGCCGAGCAGGCTTACCAACGCCTGTTCTCACGCTGGAAACAAGCGCGACCGCAGACAGGTGCGGTACGCGCTCCGTGGCCACCAATACGGACGCCATGAACGAGTGAGAGAGCACCGCGGGCTTGTCAACTTCATCCGTCGTGTAGATGATCTTGCGGATTGCCGGCGGGAACGCAAAGAACGGAATCACCTGATCCCAGGCGCGCCGCCAGGATGCGCCGATGGGTGCGTACCGTTGACCCCATTCCCCTTGCTCGAAGGCTGACAACTCGGATAGCGCAGCTTCGACAGTAGGTGCCGTGTACACGGGCTTGAGCGCTGCCGCCACGGCCCGGCGTTTCTTCCAGCTGGCGTACTCGAGGCTGTTGCGGATCAGATGCACGATGCAGGTCTGCAGCGTCGTATTCGGGAACACCGCATTCAATGCCTGCTCCATGCCCTTGAGCCCATCGGTGACCGCGATCAGGATGTCCTGCGTGCCGCGGGTCTTCAGGTCGTTGAACACCTTCATCCAGAACTTGGCGCCTTGGGTAGTCTCGATCCACAGGCCCAGGATGTCGCGCGTGCCATCCGGCAGCACGCCCAAGGCCAGGTAGACGGCCTTGTTGCGCACCACGCCGTCCTCGCGCATCTTGACCCGCAGCGCGTCGAAGAACACCACTGGGTACATCACTTCCAGCGGGCGCGACTGCCAGGTGATGACCTCATCCATGACTGCGTCGGTCGCCGAACTGATGAACTCGGGCGACACTTCGGTGCCGTACTGCTCGGCCAGAAACGCTTGGATCTCGCGCACGGTCATGCCGCGGGCGTACATGGCGATGATCTTGTCGTCGAACCCGGTAAAGCGCCGCTCGTGTTTGGGAATCAGGATCGGATCGAAGCTGCCATCGCGGTCGCGTGGGATATCCACCCGCAGTGGGCCGTCATCGGTCAAGACCGTCTTGGCGCTCTTGCCATTGCGCTGATTGGCCGTGCCGGCTGGGCGCTCAGCACCAGCCGGGTAGCCTAGATGATGGCCCAGTTCAGCGCCCAGGGCGCGCTCGATCAGGGCCTTCTTGAACGCCATCGAGGCGTCCTGGACCGCCTCAGCGGTCATCGGACCCTTGACGAAATGCGCGATCAGGTCCTCGGGAATGGTCGGCAGCTCGCGGTCAGCGGCTTGGCTCGTCTTGGTTTTGCGTGGCATACATGCTCCTTGGTGACATGTTATGCCCTAAACACAAAATTTCTGACAGGCCCGTTTACTCAAGATAGGCACTGTCCGAAAAAGAGGGTCACCTCCACCTACTCGAACCATTGGTCTTGACCGGTAACCTATTTTTCGAAGCGCTTCTTGACCGGCCACAGTCCCGACGGGCGAGACATTGCCACGGTGATGCCGTTCAGGTTCACTCAACCCAAATCATAGTTCGAGTGTGCCCCATCAAGAAATCCTTGTTCACTTCCGCTACGTCGCGAAGGTAATCCCACAGTGCCTTGACTCGTGCGACTTCGCGCCGCTCCGGAGGTGCAACCAACCAGAACGTTCTTGTAATATGAATTTCGTCGAGCATTACTGGCACGAGCCCATCGATCAGACTTCCTAAGAAGCACGGTAACACCGCAATTCCCAGGCCTGCCTTAACTGCCTGCGCTTGTGCCACCGCGCTGGTGCTACGGAGAAATGGACGACATGAAGGTATCCACTTTTGCAGCATGAACTGTTGCGGGGAGAACACCAGATCGTCGACGTAGTCGATCCAGCGATGACCGGCGAGGTCGTCCAACTTACGGATGGGCGGATGCTTGTCTAAATACTCCGCTGTCGCATAGGGGACCAACCGGTAGTCCGAAAGCTTGCAGGTCACGAAGCTATTTGCGCTTGGCCTATCAATCGCTACTGACGCATCAGCTTCGCGCTTCGATAAATTCAGTGAGCGCGGCATCGGAAGAACGTCGACAGTGATGGCTGGGTGTCTAGAACAGAACTGAGCGGAATGCGGCGCAAGAAAAAATGTGCCAAAGGCTTCTGTCGAACCTAGTCTAATTTCTCCAGTCAGTGCCAAGGTGTCGCTAAACACTGCGGTCTCGACAGCGGAGAGCGTGCTCTCCAACTTCTCGACGTGCTCCAACAGTCGATGACCGGCGCTCGTCAGGCTGAGGCCCTGCGAGCTTCTTTCAAACAGTTTCGAACCTGTATCTCTCTCGAGCCTCTGGATACGTCGGGAAATGGTCGACTGGCTCATCTTGAGCGTATGGGATGCTTCGAGCGTTGACTGTGACCGCGCAGCGGCGAGAAATACACGAAGGTTGTCCCAGTCAAAGTGATTCATAGTCGTCTCGTTATGCAAAAGTGGATAACCGTGTCCCGATTTATCTTATACCAAATGCAGAAACGGCGACGTAACATGGTTCTCACCTGATGGGGAACCAGACTGCTCTGGCTTGCGCCCCCTCGGAACAAACACTCTAGGAGGCAATGCAACCATGTCCCGCTTGATCGAGCACTTCATCGCTGGTGCGTCGTATGCCGACCCCAACACCCGCACCGGTCCGGTCTTCAACCCATCTACCGGCGAAGAAGCCGCACGTTGCGCTTACGGCTCTTTTGCAACGGTCGACCATGCAGTTACGATAGCCGCGGAAGCCGGGCGGCGCTGGGGCCGGCTGTCTCATGCCGCTCGGCAAGCCGTCATCTTCAAGATGCGGGAACTGGTAATTGCCAACATGGATGTCCTCGCGGACGCCATTGGCCGCGAACACGGCAAAACAATTTCGGACGCCAAGGGAGAACTCGGGCGCGCCGTTGAAGGAATTGAATTTGCATGCAACGCGCCTCACGTCACCAAGGGGGAATACGCCTTCAACGTCGGTGGGGACATCGATGTGTTCTCAGTGCGCCGTCCAATTGGAGTGGTTGGCTGTATCACGCCGTTCAACTTCCCCATCATGGTCCCGGCCGTCATGATGACAATGGCCATCTCGGTAGGTAACGCTATTGTCTGGAAGCCATCGGAGAAAGTCCCCACCGCAGCATTGGAATTTGCGCGACTGTGGAAGGAAGCGGGTCTGCCGGACGGAGTGCTCAACATCGTTCAGGGTGACAAGGAAGTCGTCGATGCGATTCTCGAGCATCCTGAGGTCGCTGGCGTCAGCTTCGTCGGCTCCACCGCTGTAGGCGAATACGTGTATCAAAAAGGTACATCGCACAACAAGCGCGTTGCTTCGTTCACTGGCGGCAAGAACCATATGGTTGTGCTGCCCGATGCAGATCTGGATGCCGCCGCAACGGCATTCGTCGCCGCTGGATATGGCTCCGCTAGCCAGCGCTGCATGGCCATCTCCCTACTGCTGCCGGTAGGACAGGAAACAGCAGATCGGCTGCGCGACCTCATCATCCCGAAAATTGAAGCCCTGAAAGTTGGCGCATACGACGACGCGAGCGCGGACTTCGGCGCAGTCGTCTCCAAGGAGTCGAAGCAGTTTGTAGAACAGTCGATTTCCCGGTGCCTGGAAGAAGGCGGTGAGCTCGTTCTTGATGGTCGAAAATTGCAGGTTGCTGGCCATCCGCACGGTTACTACCTGGGGCCGACCCTCTTCGATCGTGTGACCACCGATATGCACCTTTACAAGGAAGAGGTCTTCGGTCCGGTGCGTGCAATTATGAGGCCTACCACATTCGACGAAGCGATCGAAATCACGAACAAGCACGAGTACGGAAACGGCTCCGTTCTGTTCACGCGAGATGGCAAGTCGGCACATCGCTTCATGCTGGAGATCGAATCCGGCATGGTTGGTATCAACGTTCCGGTCCCTCTCCCGTCCGCCTACTTTAACTTCGGCGGCTTGCGACGCTCGAAGTTTGGCGAAAGTCATCTGTATGGACCGGACGCGGCCCGCTTCTACACCAAATTGAAGACGGTATCGCAACGCTGGCCAGAACCGGACGAACGCGCTCTTCCGGTCTCCCTCGCGTTTAACCCCAGCGCCTAATGTACTTCCTCTAACGACCGCGCCCTCCACCCCGGTCGTTAGAGTCACTCCGCAGGACGAACAAAACATGAAAGCAGTAGTAATCGTAAAGAGGGCTGGGCAAGAGCGTCCAGATCTTGAATATCAAACAGTACCGGACCCGAAACCTGAGCCTAATGAACTGCTCGTTTCAGTGAGGGCAGCCGGCATCAACCGAATTGATCTGCATCGCTCGACGGCCCACGGTGCACCAGCGGCGGGAAAGCCTTTGGTGGCGGGCCTGGAAATGTCTGGCGAAGTGGTCGCAGTCGGGGAAAACGTTCACGATTTCCGCACCGGCGACAAGGTGTATGGGATGACGACGGGCTCGTACGCCGAACTCGCGACGATAGATCATCGATATGCGTTGCCGGTTCCCCCTGCGTTCTCGTTTGACCAGGCGACTGCGGTGGCAACGGTCTATCCCACCGCACACAACGCTCTGGTGACCAACGGGCAATTTGCAGCAGGGAAAACCGTCCTCATTCAAGGGGTCTCCTCGGCCGTCGGCATCGCGACCCTTCAGATCGCGAAGGCTATGGGTGCGAAGTGCGTCATCGGGACTGGTCGGCCGAATGCAAACGTTGGAAAGCTCGCCGAGGCAGGTTTGGACCGATTCCTTCTCAACGGCACAGATAACATCCCCGCCGAAATCATGGCTATGACTGACGGCCGCGGTGTCGACACCATTGTAGATATGGTTGGTGGTCCCACGATCGCAGATAACTTGGAGTCCGTGGCGTTGGCCGGCCGAATTGTAAGTGTCGGATGGGTTGGCGGAACAAAGGGGGAGATCGACTTGGACACCCTTGCACGCAAACGCGTGACGTTGGTCGGTGTTTCGTTCCGTACCCGAACTGTTGAAGAAAAGACGGAGTTATTCGCCCAGTTCAGGCGCGACGTCTACCCGCTTTTCGTCAATGGCACCCTGGTGCCATACATCGCCGCAACCTATCACTTGTCTGAAGCTGCTGCAGCTCAGGACGCCATGGCGGAAGACAAACATTTCGGGAAGATCCTACTCCACCCCTAACCCCCGAGAAAACGGACAAGTTACACAGGAGACAACAAATGAACATCGGTTTCGTAGGACTGGGCCACATGGGTCTGCCCATGGTGAGGAATTTGCTGAAAAGCGAAATGCAGGTCCGAGTTTTCGACACTTCAGCACATGCGGTGAGTCTCGCTGTCGAACTCGGCGCGATTGCTGAAAAAACTCTCGCCGACCTCGCCGCAACTGCCGATGTGGTCATCACGATGCTGCCAACACCAGCGATCGTTCGGAGTGTTCTTGGTGGTCCCGACGGGATCATTGTCCACACCAAGCCGGGCTCGCTCATCATCGATTGCAGCACAAGCGATCCCCAAATGGCTCGCGAGCTCGAATCGATTGCGCAAGCGCATGGAAATTCAATGATCGATGCCCCGGTTTCCGGAGGCGTTCCCGGAGCACAGGCAGCAACGCTCACGTTCATGGTCGGCGGCACGGAAGAGGCGTTCGTCGCAGCTCAGCCAATTCTTGCCGCGATGGGAAAGAACATTGTCCGCTGTGGTAGCGCGGGGAGCGGACAGGCAGCCAAAATCTGCAACAACCTGCTGCTTGGCGTATCCACCGTTGCCGTATCCGAATCGATGTGCCTGGGTGTGAGCCTCGGCCTCTCACCAGATGTCTTGGCTGCGATTATCAATACATCGTCAGGGCACTGCTGGGTATCCGAGGTGTACAACCCCTATCCGGGAGTCGTGAAGACTGCGCCGGCATCGAACGATTTTGAAGGGGGTTTCGCTTGCGATCTCATGATTAAGGATCTTTCGCTGGCGCTGGATGCCGCCAACGGCATGAAACAGCCACTGCCAATGACCGCCCTCTCCAACCAGATGTTCCGGCTAGCAAGCCTGCAGGGGCACGGAGCGAAAGACATTTCGTCAATCGTGCGGATGTTCCAAAAATAGCGATACTCAAAACCATAAGGTAGGAGACAAAAAATGAAACATCGAATCGCATTCGGCGCTGCGGCGGTACTGAGTACCGCAATGGTGGCAAATTTTGGCTACGCCCAATCTGGCAAGATTTCGGACGATGTCGTGAAGCTTGGCGTGCTCACTGACCTTTCCGGAAATTACTCAGAATTCTCAGGACCGGGGACCGTCACCGCAGTGAAGATGGCAATTGAGGATTTTGGTGGAAAGGTTCTCGGCAAGCCAATCGAAGTGGTAGTGGCAGATCATCTCAATAAGACGGATACAGCGTCCACTAAGGCACGCGAGTGGTTTGACACACAGAAAGTCGATGCTGTAATTGATCTAACGAACTCGGCAATCGCCATCGCGGTAAGCAAACTCGCCTACGAAAAAAATCGCATCGCCATTGTCAATGCGGCGATGACCGAGAAGGTCACCAACGAAGAGTGCACACCAAACACTGTGCACTATGTCGCCGACACCTATGCTTTCGCGAACGGCACAGCGAAAGCTATGCTGGACCAGGGCGGCGACACATGGTTCATTCTCGCTGCAGACTATGCGTTCGGAACACTGATGTTGGATCGCCTCACTGGCACTGTCAATGCAGCGCATGGCAAGGTCGTTGGTAGCGCGAAGCATCCCCTCGGCGCAGCCGATTTCTCCTCCTTCATGATGCAGGCACAGGCATCCAAGGCAAAGGTGATTGGCTTGGCAAATGCCGGTGTTGATACAGTCAACGCAATGAAGTCGGCCCAGGAGTTCGGCATTACGAAGTCTGGGAGACAGAGTCTCGTTGGTCTTGCAACGACCATCACCGATGTCCACAGCATGGGGCTGAAGACGGCACAGGGCCTGATTCTTACGACCCCGTTCTACTGGGACATGAATGATGAGACAAGGAAATGGTCCAAGCGCTACTACGACAAGATGAAGAAGATGCCGAACATGGTACATGCCGGCAACTATTCATCGGCCATGCACTACCTGCAAGCTGTCCAGGCCGCCGGAACGGACAACGCCAAAGACGTCATGGCAAAAATGCGAGAGCTGCCCATCAATGACTTCTTCGCAAAGAATGGCCGAATTCGCGAGGACGGTCGCATGGTCCATGACATGTACTTAATGCAGGTTAAGAAGCCTGAGGAGTCGAAGTATCCATGGGACTACTACAAGCTCATCAAGACCTTGCCTGCAAGTACGGTAACCATTCCAGTTGAGCAGAGCAAGTGCCCTCTGCTCAAGAAGAGCTAGATAGGACGCTTCGCCACCACTTGACGCCTATAAACACGCGGCTGGTGTGTGGCCTCGCCCAGCGCTGCACGGGGGACTGACACGTGCGGCGCCAGCTCAGGCCTTGAGCCTTCTCTTCCAACACGCATGAGTCGGTGATGTGAGCGTTCCGCTTGCGTCAAGGGCTCCCTTTCGCCTCAAACAATGTGGGACCGAAAGGCACTACGACGATCGGAGCCAACGATGACAGACGTCATCCTAGAGACTCGCGGGCTTACAAAGCAGTTCAAGGGATTCACTGCCGTAGCCGCCGTCAACATGAAGATTCAACGCGGCCATATTCACGCACTGATCGGCCCAAACGGCGCAGGAAAGACAACCTGCTTCAATCTGCTTACCAAGTTCCTTGTGCCGACGAGTGGGTCCATCTTGTACAACGGTCGTGACGTGACCGGTTCCCGACCGGCCCAGCTTGCAAAGGACGGGATTATCCGCTCCTTCCAGATATCCGCAGTATTTCCTCATATGACGGTGTTGGAGAACGTGCGGATAGGACTCCAGCGAGCATTGGGGACGTCATTCCACTTCTGGAGGAGTAGCCGCCTGCTGCAGCAGCTTGACGCTCGCGCCATGGAACTGCTTGATGAGGTCGACTTGCGCGAGTTCGCCGATATGGTCACCGTAGATCTCCCCTATGGCCGCAAGCGTGCGCTGGAAATCGCAACAACGCTTGCCATGGAGCCCGAGCTGATGCTGCTTGACGAGCCCACCCAGGGGATGGGACACGAGGACGTGTCTCGAGTAGCGGATCTTATCAAGCGGATCTCCGCAGGCCGAACAATCCTGATGGTCGAGCACAACATGGGCGTGGTTTCGCGAATCTGCGACCGGATTTCCGTGCTGCAACGAGGGGCTCTTCTCGCGGAGGGAACCTACGAAGAGGTATCTTGCCTCCCCTCCGTTGTCGAGGCATACATGGGCACCCCAACCGCACCTCTCACAGGTGCACATTGACGACAGCACTGACGGCTGCTGAGGAACGCGACATGGAAATGGCACTTGAAGTCGAGAATCTCCACGCCTGGTATGGGGAATCCCATATCTTGCACGGTATCAACTTCTCTGTCGGACAAGGAGAAGTTGTTACGCTTCTCGGCCGCAACGGATCAGGAAGAACCACCACGCTGAGGGCGATCTTGGGCCTGGTGAGCACAAGACAAGGCTCAGTCAAGATCAATGGCATTGAATCCACTGGGCTCGCAACACACAAAATTGCACATCTCGGAGTCGGATATTGCCCGGAGGAAAGGGGAATTTTCTCCGGGCTCACCACACAAGAGAACCTGTTGCTGCCTCCGACCTTGGCAAAAACCAAAGGTGGCATGTCAGTGGCGGAGATTTACGACATGTTCCCAAACTTGGCGGAACGTCGCAACAGTCCGGGAACTCGCCTATCCGGGGGGGAGCAACAAATGCTCGCCGTGGCTCGCATTCTCCGCACGGGTGCACGCCTTCTGCTTCTGGACGAGATTTCAGAGGGACTAGCGCCGGTAATCGTGCAAGCGTTGGCTCGCATGATCTCCATGCTCAAGCAGAAGGGATACACCATCGTGATGGTTGAGCAGAACTTCAACTTTGCAGCACCGCTTGCCGACCGCTTCTATGTGGTGGAACACGGTCAGACTATCGAGCATTTCGACGCCGCCGAGCTGCCTACGAAGGCCTCCATCCTTACCGATCTGCTGGGAGTTTGAACCATGGATCAACTATTCGGCATTCCGCTGCCGGCGCTCATGAGCCAACTACTAATTGGCTTGGTCAACGGCTCGTTCTACGCAATGCTATCGCTTGGTCTAGCTGTGATATTCGGCCTGCTCAACGTCATCAATTTTGCGCACGGCACTCTCTACATGGTGGGTGCCTTTCTTGCATGGATGGGAATGAACTACCTCGGGCTTAGTTACTGGACGATGTTGCTTTTGGCTCCGGTCATCGTCGGTGCACTAGGCTATTTCATCGAAAGGACGATGCTACGCTGGCTCTACAAGGTTGACCACGTGTATGGTCTGCTACTGACCCTAGGAATCACGCTCGTCCTCGAAGGGGTCTTCCGCACTGCATATGGCGTCTCTGGACAACCATATGGCGCACCGAGTGAACTCACCGGTGCCGTAGATCTAGGCTTCATGATGCTGCCCACCTACCGCGTCTGGGTCGTCGTCGCGTCCCTTGCAGCATGTTTCTCCACCTGGTACGTCATCGAACGTACCAAGTTGGGTGCCTACTTACGGGCAGGAACAGAAAACCCGAAACTCGTCGAAGCGTTTGGGGTGAATGTGCCCGTAATGGTGACGCTTACGTACGTGTTCGGGGTTGCGCTGGCAGCCTTGGCCGGTGTGCTCGCCGCTCCCATCATTCAGGTATCGCCATTGATGGGTTCAAACCTGATCATCACGGTGTTTGCTGTAGTAGTGATAGGGGGCATGGGATCGATCATTGGATCCATCGTCACCGGATTGGGACTCGGCGTTATTGAGGGATTCACCCGTGTCTTCTATCCGGAACTCTCAGCCACGGTGGTTTTCATTCTCATGGCTGTAATCCTTCTGGTCAGACCGTCTGGACTATTCGGAAAAGATAACTAACGGAGCGCTCCATGGCTAAGAAACTATTTATTGCAGCGGTCATCGGGATTGCTTTGGTCCTTCCAACTTTCTTTTACCCCGTCCTCCTGATGAAGGTCATGTGCTTCGCGCTCTTCGCTTGCGCATTCAACCTTCTGATGGGGTTCACCGGTCTTCTGTCGTTCGGTCACGCGGCTCTTTTCGGCTCGGCAGGCTACGTGACTGGATATGTGGCCCGCGACCTCGGTATCCCCGTGGAGGGAGCCATCTTGCTCGGCTCGCTAACTTCTGCCTTCCTGGGACTCCTCATGGCAAGTCTTGCGATCCGCCGAAAGGGGATCTACTTCACGATGATTACCCTTGCGCTGGCACAGATGATCTATTTCCTCTGCCTGCAAACGCCGGTTACCGGTGGCGAAGACGGGATGCAAGGTATTCCCCGGGGCAGGCTCCTCGGCATATTCGACCTTGCCAACGACATGACCATGTACTACTTCGTACTAGGAGTATTCGTCGCGGCTCTGGCGCTAATCGCCCGGATTGTCCATTCTCCGTTCGGCCAGATTCTGCGCGCAGTCAAAGAGAACGAGGCGCGAGCGATCTCGCTGGGCTACGATGCTGACCGATACAAGATTGTTGCCTTTGTCCTGTCCTCGGCCCTTACCGGCTTAGCTGGCTCCGTTAAGGCGCTCGTGCTTGGCTTCGAGACTCTCGTTGATGTGCATTGGGGCATGTCAGGCATGGTTGTCCTGATGACGTTGGTAGGCGGGGTCGGTACCCTCTCTGGGCCAGTAGTCGGCGCGGTCGTCATCATGGTCCTTGAAAATAAACTGGGAGAAATCGGCGAGGTACTCGCGAAGGTCACTCACATCGAATGGTTCCAGGCCCTCGGCGAGTCTGTCACGATCATCACTGGTTTGACTTTCATTGTTTGCGTACTGCTTTTTCGCAAGGGCATCACGGGCGAGTTCAACGCCATCATCGCGAGACGAGTTACGCGTCTCAGTAGTTCGAAGGTCCGCCGATCACTCGACACGGTTCAAGAGCCAATCCACACGAGGTAGCAACGGCGAATCTCGGTTTTTTTTCGAAACAAATGTCATGGAGAACTTGTGCGATGCGTGTATTTCAAGTCAGTCAGGACTGGTCCATCGAGAATCTGCAGATGGCTTCCATGCCGGATCGTTGGCCGTCCCCAGGGGAAGTCCGTGTCAAGATGCGGGCAGCCGCACTAAATTTTCGCGACTTGATTATTCCCACTCGGGGCTACGGGAAGCGAATGAAGGAACTCCCACTGGTCGTACTCAGCGATGGAGTAGGTATGATTGATGCCGTTGGCGAAGGGGTCAACCGAGTGCAGGTAGGAGATCGGGTGTGCCCGATTTTCTACCAAACCTGGCTCGACGGCGCACCAAATGCCGAACGAATGCAATCAAGCCTCGGTTGCGAGCAGGACGGGACCATGACTACTCAACTTGTGGTTCCACAGGAAGGAGTATCCCGTGTGCCGGCCTATCTGTCTGATTACGAAGCCGCAACATTGCCCACAGCGGGTGTCACGGCATGGCGATCCTTGGTCACAGAGGGCCGTCTGAAGCGAGGAGACACCGTCCTTTTGCAGGGAACCGGTGGGGTATCGCTGTTCGCACTGCAGATTGCGAAGTCATTTGGTGCCATCGTGATTATTACGTCCTCCAGCGACAAGAAGCTTGCGCGCGCGCGGGCGCTCGGGGCGGACTACCTAATCAACTACAAGACGGATCAGCAATGGTGGCGCACAGTAAGAGATTGTACTGGTGGCGTTGGCGTGGACCATATCGTCGAGGTTGGCGGCGCAGACACACTGGCCCAGTCCGTGCGCGCTGTTCGGACGGGAGGCACAATTAGCTTGATCGGTGTTCTATCAGGATCGGAACCCACAGTCCCGCTTGGACAAATTGTCACGCGACACATCAGACTCCATGGAATCACCGTAGGCAGTCGTGAGGACTTTGAAGCGATGGTGTCCCATTTTGATAGAACCAAACTCCAGCCTGTAGTCGATCGCATTTTTCCATTCGAGGCGCTTCATTCGGCGATGCACTACCTCGCCTCAGGAGAGCATTTCGGAAAGATCTGTCTTCGCATCGACTAGGCAAGATGGGAACACCGCGCATGACGATGGCGGACCAGGGCCTGCGAGAAGAACTTCAAATCGCGGCACAGAACTATGGAACGACGGTGGACATTGCGAATGCCCGTGCTGTTATCCCTGCGGAAGTCTGCAATCGTCTTGAAGTCCGGCGCCAGTCGGCCGGTCAACAACATCAGTTCATATTGCGTCGGCATTCGCGTTCCAAATGACGGCTGGACTGACCCGGTTGAGGTAGCCATAGGCATTCTGAAAGCAGCGTAGCTTCCTTGCGGTCTTCTCCCTCTATGATTCGCTTCATCCGGCCCCCCAAACTGAATGGGTTGATCCAGCTAGGCGATCGGGACGTTTTCCCACACCCTCGCTCGGCAAGAGACGACCGGGTTAGCGGCGGACCGAGATCCCTTCACCACCAGTTCCGACCGCGCCGGAGCCACTCGGAACCTTGACCCGCACCCACGACAAGATGGCCGGGACATGGTGAAAGCAAACAACATCACGGCCGACTGAGGCAGCGCAGGCCGCTCACGTGACTCCATAAGCCGACATGCGGTGCTTCGAGTTATGGCCGGCAGCCCCGCCACACGGAGGTATGACCCTGACTGCCGCGGCTGTCAGCCGGCGAACTCCGCCAGCAGCCGTTCCCGATCCTGATCCAGCGCCGGCGGATTGCGGACCCCCGACAGCACCGCCGCCGCTCCGATCTTGACGGGGTTGCCCGCGATTTGCAGCGCCTTGCCATCGCCAATGCCGATGTCGAGGATCATCCCGCGCGCCTGGACGTGCGGGTTACTGATCAGTTGCGGAACGCTGTTCATCGGGCCATGCGGGACACCGGCTGCTTCGAGGACTGTTTCCCACTCTGACGTGGTGGCATCAGCCAGCCGCGACTCCAGGCAAGCCTTGAGCGCGACATGATGTTCATTGCGCGACGGCACCGTAGCGAATCTTGTCTCCTGTGCCCATTCGCCGCGGCCGAGGGCGTTGCAGAGCTTGGTAAACAAGGCATCATTGCCAACTGCGATGACAATAAAGCCGTCTTTGGTGGCGAACATGTCAAACGGTGTAATCGAAGGATGGCGGGTGCCGAGCGGCTTTGGTACGCTCCCGGTCGCCGAGTAGCGCGCGATCGGATTCTCCAGCAGCGCAACCTGACAATCCAGCATGGAAATGTCGACGCGCTCGCCCAGGCCAGTATGCAGGCGCTTGAGCAGTGCGGACTGGATGCCGATCGTGGCGTACAAACCCGCCCCGATATCGCCAATCGAAACCCCGACGCGTGCCGGGTTGCCGCCCACCTCCCCCGTCACGCTCATCAGCCCCCCCATGGCCTGGACCACCATGTCATAGGCCGGGCGGTTGCGATACGGTCCGGTCTGGCCGAAGCCGGAGATAGATGCATACACGAGGCGCGGATAGCGGGCGTGCAGGTCCTCCCACGTGAAGCCCAGCTTTTCCATGACGCCAGCACGGAAGTTCTCCACCAGCACGTCGGCGGTGGCGAGCATGCGGTCGAGTACCTTGCGGTCGGCAGGGTTCTTGAGGTCCAGCGCGATCGATTCCTTGTTGCGGTTGATCGATGCGAAGTAGGCTGATTCACCATCGACAAACGGGCCAACCTGGCGCGAGTCATCGCCGCCGTCCGGGTTCTCAATCTTGATAACCCGAGCCCCGAGGTCGGCAAGCATCATCGTACAGTACGGGCCCGCAAGCACCCGCGTCAGATCAACCACGGTGATTCCCGCCAGTGGCAATTGGCCACATTCCTTTGTCATAACGTGCTCCGCTTCATTAGTCGATCTTTGCGCCGCTCGAGACCGCCAGGTCGACGCCCATCTTGCCTTCTCGCGCGGCGTATTCCTTGAATTCGGCGACTGAGCCGGACACCGAGACTTCATCACCCTGCGCCAGGAATTTCCGTTTCAGTTCCGGGTCGGCCATGACCTTTGCGGTGGCAGCGTACAGCTTGTCGATGATCGCTGGCGGTGTCTTCGCCGGTGCGAACAGCCCGTACCACGCGGACAGGTCGTAGCCCTTGACGCCGCCTTCGGCAATGGTCGGCAATTTTGGATGCGCCGGCGAACGCTCGCCGGACGTCACGGCGATGGCGATGGCCTTGCCGGTGTCGATCATCGGCTTGACCGACGGTGCCGTGCCGAAGGTCAGTTGCACCTCGCCGGCAGCGACCGCCTGCGCAGACGGAGCGCCGCCCTTGAAGGGCACATGGGTCATCTGCACGCCAGCCAGCTTAGTGAAATACACCCCCGCCAAATGTGTGATCACGCCATTACCGGAGGAAGAGTAATTGAGCATGCCTGGGTGCGCCTTGGCCTGTGCCACCAGGTCGTGCACGCTCTTGATACCGGTGTCCTTGTTAACGACCAGGATCATCGGCGCGGCCACCAGCCGGGTAATTGGCACGAAATCAGAGGGCTGGTACCTGATGTTCTTGTACAGCACCTTGTCGCCGCCCATCAAGCTGGCCGTGGCGATATAGAGCGTATAGCCATCCGCAGGCGCCTTCGATACGAATTCCGCGGCGATGGTGGTGCCTGCGCCCGGTTTGTTGTCGACGATCACCGGCTGTCCCAGTTCGCGGCTCAGTGCATCGCCATATAGACGAGCGGTGTTGTCGGCTCCGCCCCCTGCAGGGAAGCCGATCACCAGACGAATCGGCTTGGTCGGGTAGTCAATTGCGGCCGCATGGGCCGGTAAGGCCAGTACGGTTGCGGCTAACGCCGTCAGGCGGAATACGATCTTCTTCATTACGGTTGTCTCCTCTGTAGCTGTATTGCTACTTTCCTGTGAACCGCGGCTGGCGCTTCTCCTTCCACGCCGCCGCACCTTCCCGAAGATCCGCGGAGGTCTCCGAGCGATGCAGGTCTCGCTGGAGCGCTTCGGCATCAAGCGCGCCACGGGCAATCGCGTTCAGGTGGGTCTTCATGCCGAGCAGCGCGATCGGTGCCATGCCAGCCAGTTGGTGTGAGAGCGCGTCCACGCGGGATGCCAGCATCGACGCATCAACGATTTCCGTCAGAAAACCGATGCGCAACATGTCCTGCGCGTCGATTTTTTCGGTCGTGAGAAACAGGTGCTTGGCCGCGTTCAATCCAAGGCGGGAGACGTAGCGCTCCATGCCACCGCGATAGAAGTGCAAGCCGAGCCGGGCGGCCGGCATGAACATGTCGCAACCGGGTACGCCGATACGAAAATCGCAGGCCAGGCAAAGGTCGGTAGCACCGCCATAGACGCCGCCATTGACGGCGGCGATTGTGACCGGGCGCGCCATCTCGACTGCGTCCATGACTTCCCCGAAGTTCAGCGCGCCTTCGTCGGCCTTGCCAGCGAGCGACCCAATGTCATAACCGCTGCAGAAGTACTTGCCCGAACTGACAAAGCGCAGCACCAGTACGCGCTCCATCTCATTGACAGCCTCGATGTGGTCGCGCAGCGTTCGCAGGTCCCCTGGACTGAGACGATTGGCGACTTCGGGGCGGCGGAAGCCGATCGTCGCAATGGGGCCATCCAACGTCAGCCGAGGCGCGTTATCATCCATCTCACAATATCTCCGTGACCATTTGATATATCTACAAAGGCTACAGATATTTTATAAATGGAAAAACAAGGGTATACCCGTGCAGTCACTACAAGATCAGATTCGAGAACGTGTCGTTTCCGCCATCCAGTCCGGTGCCTTGCGCCCGGGTGCGCAGATCGATGAAAAAGCGTTGGCTGACGAATTCAACAGCTCGCGCACGCCGGTGCGGGAAGCACTGCTGATGCTCGCCGCACAGGGACTCGTTACCATCGTCCCGCGCGCCGGCATGTTCGTGTACAAGCCCAGTGCGGCCGAGCTGGTTGCCATGTTCGAGACGCTGGCGGAAATGGAGGGCGTGGTCGCGCGGCTTGCGACACAACGAATCTCAGCAGCGGGCAAGAAGGTTCTTGAGCAGGCACACAGGGCGGCCGGGCCATATGTAGAGCAACGCGACACGGCGAGCTATATCGAGGCCAACCGCAAGTTCCACGAGGTGCTTTACCAAGCCGCGGCAAACCCGTTCCTGACCGAGCAGATCGTCCAGCTACGGAGGCGGCTGGCGATCTACTGGCAACAGAAGGGCCTGATCAACGACGCGCGCGTGCCGAGTTCATATCGGGAACACGGCTTTGTCATCGAAGCCGTGCTCACTGGCAATCCAGATGGTGCGGCGGAAGCGATGCGCACGCATATCTCCGCCGGGGGAACGGCAATCGCCGACCTAGTGCTGCTGGCGGGCGCCGAAGCGGAATAAGCACATCAGGCACGATGTCCGTGCGACCGGCGCAACCCCCAGGGTTCGGCCGACGTTCGCATAGACTTTCCCAAACAGAAGCAGCGCGTTTCGCATGAGAGCCCCCATCTGATGTCGTTGCTCGCGAATCGACTACTGCAGACCGACGTCCCTTACCGGCCTCGGTCATTCATGTCTAGACGGGTGAATGGCGGACGTCAATCCTACTTTGGCCTTCAAGAACTGCGCCGCCGGGCTCTGTAGCGCATGGATTTGTGACTCCGCTCAGCGCGGAACAAGGGATGAAGTCGAATTACCACCAGATCCACGACATGCATTGGCCCGACGAAACGTCGGGCCAATGTGGTTGCTTTACCTGTGCATTCGATGGTTCAAGCAGTACAGACGTAACTTGTTGCACTGTTCGGGTCCCCCCCGACATACTTTGGCCACGCGGGATACTCGCATACCGGGCGCTTTCTACCGGCAGTTGACGGAGTCACATCGGTAACGATCAGATCATGGGGTTCCACCCCTTTTGTCACCCAATTGTCCAGGGCCGTCAGGCTGTCGTAACCTCCTTCAAATTGGCCGCCGAAGCCATGCGCTGCGCCCGGGAACAAATAGAACTTCAGGAACGATGACAGCTGGGACTGCCCATAGGCTGCAAGCAGGCGGTTGTACAAGTCGACGGACATTTGCGCAGGAATGAACTGGTCCGCCTGGCCATGTTGCAGGATCAACTTTCCGCCCTTGTTTTTGAAGGCATCGAAATTGACGCTCGTTCCCGTCTATCAACTGACTCACCGCTTGCGTCCGCGCGGTCAGGGCGCCGGGATTCGTGAACCCGAAGGTAAGGATGTTCAGGCTCGCGTCGCGAGCAATTGCATACTTCACCAGGGCGTTTGGGAAGGCATAGAAGAACGATGCCTTTGCCACATCAGCCGTGGCCGGATCCGCAACGGCGTCCGCTGATGAACCCAGGGGCGGAGACAGCGGCCCTCAGAAGTCGGCGCCAGCAAGTACTTTGTAGGCCGGGATGGTTCGAATACCATTCGCGAAATCGAAGCTGGTGGTGAGCGGCGTGGCAATTGTCGCCACGGTATTGAGTTATGCATCCGACAGACACGTGTCTCCAGTGTCTGCACCGCGTGGACAGCGCAGTGTGGCCGCGTCAAATCCGCACGCGCCTGGATTGCTAATGACGCCGACCGCTATCCCATCAAGGGTATCGCACTGCGACATGACCGCGTCTCGCAAGACCTTGCCCTTAGCGGCATTGATAAACCCGCCAGGTGAGAGGGAGGCTTGCGAAATTCGCCCCATCTGGAACGAGAGACCAAGCAGCCCGGACGCAGGGTAGCTGGCGATGACGCCATCGTAATCAGACGCATACTTTTGGGCGGCAACGAGTCCCATCCGACCTCCTCCAGATCCCCCAATGAAGTAGCTCTGGCTCGCGGATTGCCCATATCGCGCCTTCATCAGAAACGTCGCGACGTCGTGTGTCTTTTTTATGTGGTTTCCTGCATAGTTTGCTAGTGCCTCATCGTTTGACGCGAAGGTCCCGACGAAGTCATTGCCTGCCTGGTGGCCAGCATCGCTACCGTAGGTAACATAGCCTCGAGCCAGCGGGGCAAGGACACCGCTCGGCTCCCCATACGGCGAGAATCCCGATGCGGCGAAGCCAGTCGTGTCAGGAATGACTCCATCAAGTCCACCACCGCCAAAGTGGAGCGACTTCCCGTTCCATGCCGTCGGAAGGTCAACTTCGAATTGGATGTCCGGTGCAGAAGAGTCAACGGAATGAAAGCCGCCCAGTACTTTGCAGAACTCACCGCTCGTATTGCCGCTGTCGCTCGCGGCGACCAACGTTGCAGAAGTTATCGTTGCCCCCGTAGAGGCCAAGCCAATATTTCCGGCTGGAATGGCAATGCCCTTCAACTCGCCGCACAGTTCCGCCGGTGACTTTTGCGCAGTCGTTGGGCCAGGTGCACCGGTTGATGGGGCGCCCTCTTCACCCCCACATCCAGCCAGCGAGATCGTCAATGTTGAGATCACGGTCAAAGCCGCAACGCCACGCCAAACCTTATCGCGAGCATGACATGATTCATAGTTGTGTCTCCTTGCCATGTTGTACGCAGTGCTCCGCGATCCGATGCACTTCACTGACAACCCCGATCGGCCATCGTGCATCGACACTTCCATCTGGATTGCCTACTCCAGTGATCACAGAACCCACAGCAGGAACAGTAACGATCGTCGCGCGAAGATTGTCTTGCATAGGACAAAATTGTACGTGCGTCAGGAAGCAAAGCAGGATCAACAGGGACAACGGAGTCGCGTCGTGGGCATGGAGAGACAGTGCGTGGCATAATCGGCGTACCGCAATCGCGTGGACCGCGGTCCCACGCGGAAACAGAACTACGGCAGATTCGACATGCAAGATCTTCCGAATGGCCACCGGGTCCGGATCCGACGCCGTGGCGCCGACAAACATCCCCTTATTCTTAAAGCGGCACGCGAACTTGTGGCGCAATCAGGCTTCCGCGAAGCGCAGATGACTGCGATCGCGGATGCTGCCGGCATCGCGATAGGGACGCTTTACCGCTACTTTCCCTCCAAAACGGAGTTGATGGTCGAAGTCGTCAAATCGACGGCGCAACGCGAAGTCGAAGTGGTAGCGGGAATTGCGATGCGAGACGGCGCCGCCTGCGAAAAGCTTGGCGCGGCCGCCTGGACCTTTGCCAGCCGGGCGCTGCGCGGTCGACGACTGGCCCATGCGCTCGTCGCTGAACCTGTAGAACCCGACGTAGAGTCAGCGCGCCTGACTTATCATCGGGCCCTCTCCCGAGTCTTCAAGACAATCATCGAACAAGGCATCACCGAGAAGGCATTCCCCGCTCAGAACGCCGCTGCTTCAGCAGATTGCATCGTTGGCTGCCTGTTTGAAGGCCTCGTCGTGCCGCTAAGCAATGAGGCCGCTGAGGCGTCGACGTCCCTGAGTGCGCATGCCACCGCGATCATCACATTCTGCCTGCGCGGAGTTGCGGGGCAAATGCTGTCCTTCCTTCCCCCGAGCGCCGCGTAGTAACCCAGGGCCGCCCACCTGGTTTCCCGCAAATAGGAATCCACATTGCACTTAAGAGTGCCGCGCGGCCGATGACGAGCAGCGTAGCGCACTTTTAATAGTCTTAAAACCGGGAAATTTCCTGCCTCTACTGAGCATTAAGGCTTGACATGGGCCGTTGAGCCGCTTAGCCTTAAGTGGAATCATGATTCTCTTAAGCTCATCCTATCGGCGAATCGGCGCTCCGCAGCCGAACGCGACGCAAGGTTGACTTCTGTTCGTGCACACCGTACGCAGCGAAGAGCCTTCCCACGGGCAACCAAAGAGAACTCGCTATGCAATCGCTATCCCACGGCTTCGGGAGACAGATTTCTCGGCCGCCGCTGCCCGCTGAGACGACCATGCGCGCGACGCTCGCGTCATTCTTTGAGAATTCCGCTTGGTTCGATCGCCTGACGGACCAGGAAAAAGCGCGCGTCATGACGGACTCCTTTGAAAAGCACCTGATCGCCGGAGGCACGGCCTGTCACCGCGGCGCCCCGGCGGATCATTGGCTCGGCGTTGTCGAAGGTATTGTCAAAGTAGATACTGCATCCGCATGCGGAAGAGCCATTACTTTCGCCAGCGTGCCCGCGGGCGCATGGTTTGGCGAGGGTGCTGTCCTCAAGGACGAACCACGACAGTATTCGGTAGTGGCATTGAAAGACAGCCGGATCGCCTATGTACCGAAAGCGACGTTCCTCTGGCTGCTCGAACAGAATCACACATTCAGCCGATATGTTATCGATCAGCTCAACGCACGTTGTGGCTACTATGTCGGCCTGGTGCACAACCTGAGGCTCCACGAAGCAGCAGGTCGTGTGGCGTTCTGCCTCACCGAATTGTTTCACCGTCAACTCTACCCATCGACCGACCGGACCCTGGCGCTGTCCCAAGAAGAAATTGGACGGCTCACGGGACTGTCGCGCCAAAACACCAATCGAGCACTTCGCGAACTTGCTGATGCAGGCATGGTTGCAATGGAATACGGCGCGATCCATGTGATCGATCTTGAGGGACTTCGGCAATTCGCCCACATGGGCGACTAACACACGTTTGCGACAGCAGTAGTGCTGCATCGCGTCGGAGATGCAGCACTACCGATGATCAAGCCATCTCAATGGCGACGGCGGTCGCCTCACCACCGCCAATACACAGGCAGGCGATCCCTCTACGGCCGCCAGTTTTCTTAAGCGCTGCCAACAGCGTGACCAGGATCCGCGCACCCGAAGCGCCGATGGGGTGACCCAAGGCACAGGCGCCACCGTGGATGTTGACCTTGTCCCGGTCCAGCCGGAGATCGCGCACGGCCGCCATTGCGACAACCGCGAATGCTTCGTTGATCTCCCAAAGATCGACTTCCGATGCGGACCATTCCAGTTGCCCGAGCAGCTTCTGGATCGCCCCGATTGGCGCAGTGGTGAATGTCGCCGGAGTTTGCGCGTGTGTCGCGTGACCGACGATCCTCGCAATCGGTTGCAGCCCCATCGTCTCTGCGACGGATTGCCGTGCAAGAACCATTGCGGCAGCCCCATCCGAGATCGAACTCGAGTTTGCAGCCGTCACCGTCCCGTCTTTCCTGAAAGCAGGCTTCAGGGTGGAAATACGGTTCAGATCAGCCTTGCAGGGCTGCTCATCACTTCTTACCTGCACCCGCCCCTTGCGACCCTCCAACGTGAGTGGCACGGTCTCCCAGTCAAAGTCCCCGGCATCCATTGCGGCTTGCGCACGCAGCGTGGACGACACCGCCCATTCGTCTTGCGCATCTCTTGTGAATCCGTACGTAGCAGCACAGTCCTCCGCAAAGGTTCCCATCAAGCGCCCGCGCGTGTCTTCGCTGTAATGGTCTTCAAGGCCATCGAGGAACATATGGTCCAGGACCGTCCCGTGACCCAGTCGATACCCGCCTCGAGCCTTCGGCAACAGGTAGGGCGCATTGGACATTGACTCCATGCCGCCCGCGACCATGATGTCATTGGTCTTTGCCACAAGCAGGTCGTGCGCCAACATGACCGCCTTCATACCGGAACCGCATACCTTGCTGATCGTGGTGCACGGCACGGCGAGACTCAGGCCGCCGTGAATGCCGGCCTGCCGCGCCGGAGCCTGGCCGACACCAGCCGGGAGCACGCATCCCATGAGCAATTCCTGGACAGACGCTTCATTCAGGTTCGCGCGCTCCACGGCCGCACGAATGGCAGCGCCTCCCAACTCCGGGGCCGTCAATGGGGACAACTCTCCCTGAAAGCTGCCCAATGGCGTACGCGCTGCAGACAGGATAACGATGGGGTCGATGTTTGAGTTCAAAATGATTCCCTCACTTTGCTGCCATACGGATGGCACCGTCGAGTCGAATGACCTCACCATTGAGGTACGAGTTGCCAATCACATGCTTGACGAGATCCGCGAATTCCTCCGGCTTGCCCATCCGCGGAGGAAACGGTACGGACGCACCGAGCGACTTTTGCACTTCATCCGGCATGGCCAATAGCATTGGCGTAGCCATGATCCCCGGCGCAATCGTGACCACACGTATCCCGAAGCGCGCGAGTTCACGCGCCAGCGGAAGCGTCATTGCCACCACCGCGCCCTTTGAAGCTGCATAGGCGCTTTGTCCCACCTGTCCGTCAAAGGCGGCAACAGATGCCGTGTTGACGATCACGCCGCGCTCCCCATCGCCTGTTGCCTGCTGTTCCGACATCAGGGCGGCCGACAGCCTCAGCACATTGAACGTGCCGGCAACATTGATCTCCAGCACGCGCTGGAATGAGGCCAGCCCGTGCACGCCGCTCTTGCCAATCACCTTCTCAGCGGGCGCCACGCCCGCACAGTTGACGAGTCCTCGCAACGGTCCAAGCGACTTGGCATAGTCGAAGATTTGCTTGACGCTTTCCTCGTTCGTGACATCGGCCCGGACGAAGATGCCGCCCACTTGCCTGGCAACAGCCTGTCCTGAGTTCGCGTCGAGATCGGCCACCACCACTTTCGCCCCTGCCTCCGCCAGCGCCATTGCGGTGGCAGCCCCGAGGCCCGATCCGGCCCCCGTCACTACGAATACGTTGTCCTGAATATGCATGTCTGCGGAAATGCCCGGTTCATTGGTTCATGGAAGGTCGCGCGTCATGCGAAGACAGGGATGTCTCCTGCAATGGCCGCGTGGATGCGCTTTGCCTGTGGTCAATGAGAATGACCGCCAGCGTCCCGACCAGGCCGGCAAAGCCAATGGCCAGGAAGTTCTGCTCAAGTGGCAACTTCATTGCGACGAGCGCACCGATCAGCACAGGCGCGGCGACCGCGCCAAGCCGGCCGATGCCAGAAGCAAAGCCAACGCCGGTGGATCGGATGGATCCCGGATAAAACTCGCCCGCATAGGCATAGGCAAGCAACTGCGTGCCCAGCGTTGAAGCGCCGACGATGAACACGAGAACGAACAACAACTCGGTGGCCTTCGTGTAGCCCATCAGAGAAAGCGATACGGCCCCAGTGGCGTAGAACGCCACCAGCACGTTCTTGATGTTGAAGCGATCACCCAGCCAGCCGCCGCCCACTGCGCCGCACACAGCGCCAATGTTGAATACCAGGACAAAGTTCAATGCGGATCCAAGGCTGTATCCGGACATCGCCATCAGCTTTGTCAGCCAAGAGCTCAGCGAATAGACCATGAACAGCCCGGTAAAAAAGGCAACCCAGATCATGAGCGTGCTCAAAGCACGGCCGCGGGCAAAGAGTGCGGCCACAGGCGCATTGGAAGCCATGGCCGCCTGAGGCAATACCAGTCGGTCATCCGATGTGATCTGCAGATCGGGCGCGAGCTCCCGAACCACCGCGCAAAGGGACTCCTGCCGCTGCTTTCTCGCGAGGAATGCCATGGACTCCGGCATCGTCCACAAGATGAAGGGAATGAAGAACACAGGAAGGCCCGCGACGAAGAACACCGCCTGCCATCCATGGGCCTCAATCAGGCTCTTGCCTGTCAGCGCCACCAAGATTCCGCCAATCGAGTATCCGGCAAACACGATGGTTACGAGCCGCGCCCTCAGCTTGCCGGGGGCGAACTCTCCCATCTGAGCGGTGACTACAGGAAGTACCCCTCCAATGCCGAGGCCCGCCAGAAACCGGGTCACACTGAAGGTGATCGGGTCGCCCGTGAGCCCCGCTGCAGCAGTGAAGATGCTGAACAGGCCGATACACAGACACATGGACAGCTTTCGGCCGATCCTGTCGGCCAGCGTGCCCAGATAGATGGCACCGAACATCATGCCGAATAGCGCCGAACTCGCCATGAATCCGGCTTTCGTTGCTTCGACTCCCATCTCCTTCATGATGGAAGGTAGTGCAGCACCGACCACTGCAAGATCGTATCCATCCAAGACAAGTATCAGCACGCACCAGAAGAGGATTCTCCGGTGAAATCCCGATAACTTTGCGGTGTCCGCGACCCTCTGTACGTCAATCTCTTTTGTCATCGTCTCCTCCATTCGTGATGGTTAATTCATTCTCGAAAAGGCGTTATTTCTCGTGAAACGTGGTGAAGCTCGCAGCGGGCTCACGTTCCGAAGCCAGCGTGTTTTCAATACGCTCCTCATCGGCATATCCCAGACTCATCCCGACCACGAACTTTTCGTGCGCCTCAAGTCCCAGTTCCTGTTCGATGATCCGGTGATATTTCATGAACGCTGCCTGGGGACACGTGCTCAGCCCGTAGGTGCGGGCCACCACCATGATGTTTTGCAGGAACATGCCGTAGTCGAGCAGGCTTCCTTCGCTCATCAGTCTGTCGACCGTAAAAAAGAGACCCACAGGTGCGCCGAAGAACTGGTAATTGCGCCCGTGCTGCACCTGCATCCGCGACTTGTCGCCCTTTTCGATGCCCAACAAGCTATAGAGTCTCCAGCCCACTGCACGCCGGCGGTCGACGTACGGCGACGTCCACTCCTTTGGGTAGTACGCCCACTCATCGGCGTGCATGGCTGCCACTGCGGGATCGTCATCAATCTGCTTGATCGCCGCGCAGACGCGGTCCTTTGCGGCCCCCATCAGCACGTGCACTTTCCACGGCTGGATGTTCACGCCCGTTGCAGCGAACCGCGCGGTATTCAGGATCGCCTCCACGGTATCCGCCGTGACTGGCTTCGGGAGAAACGCGCGCACGCTACGGCGCGTCGTAATGGCCCATTCAACCGCCTGGCGCACGGCGAGAAGTTCATCGGGAGGGGGGGTCAATCTGTTCGGGTTCACGCTGACGCTCTCTGCTGAAGTCGGCCAGGTCGGCCATTCGAGTAGAGACTAGGTTTCCCGGTGAACGACTACTGTCACATAGCCGACAATTTCGGCTTATTTCGTCCCTGATGCCACGCGGCTCGGCACTGTCCTGTACAAGACAGTGTTGCGAGCGAAATTGCCCTACCGTTGAGATTCCGCGCTCAGCGCAGACTCATAGAACCGGTAGGAGATAGTCGTGAGCAAGAACATTTACGAAATCGGCCTGGAACGAACCAACGCAAACCACGTACCGTTGACACCGTTGCACTTTCTGGATCGGTGTGCAGAGCAATATCCGGACAGGGACGCCATCATTCACGGTCACTTGAGGCAGTCTTGGAGCACGACCAGGGAACGTTGTCGGCGTCTGGCTAGCGCGCTGGTCAAGCGGGGGATCGGCAAAGGTGACACCGTATCCATCCTGGCCCCCAACACTCCCGCGATGGTAGAGGCCCATCATGGTATTCCTCTCAGTGGCGCCGTCCTGAATGCCATCAATTGCCGGCTCGATGCGGACGGTGTGCGATTCATCCTCAGGCACGGCGAAGCCAAAGTCCTGTTTGTGGACCGCGAGTTTTCCGCGGTGGCGGCAGCAGCGATCGATGGACTGGATAGCCCTCCGCTGGTTATTGACATCCTCGACCCCTTGGCGCCGGCGGGAGAGTTGATTGGCGAGCTCGAATATGAGCAGCTTCTTCAGCAGGGTGATCCGGCTTTTCCGGGGCTCTATCCCGAGGATGAATGGGTCGCCATCGCTCTGAACTACACCTCAGGCACAACCTCCGATCCCAAAGGCGTTGTTCCCAGCCATCGCGGCGCGTACCTCATGAGTCTGCTGCAGCTTACCGACTGGGGAATGCCTCGCGGCCCGAAGTATCTCTGGACGCTACCGCTGTTCCACGCAAACGGATGGTGCTTCGCGTGGGCAGTCACCGCGGCAGCGGGTACCCATGTGTGCCTGCGAAAGGTGAACGCCGCAAACATCTTCCACGCCATTGAAGCGCACGACGTGGACCATTTCTGCGCAGCGCCAATCGTGCTAGCTTCTCTGGCTACCGCAACCGATGACGAGCGTCGCTCGTTCTCACATCCTGTGCGTATTCGTACTGCCGGATCGCCTCCTCCGGCCAGTGTTCTCAAGGCTGTAAGCGAACTCGGATTTGACGTCGAGCATGTGTACGGGATTACGGAGGCCTCGGGCACGCCCGTCAGTTCGTTTGTGAACCCGGCATGGGATGACATGTCGTCGGACGAAAAGGCCCGCTTGATGGCGCGCCAGGGAAATCGTGCGGCTGCGCTGGAAGGACTATATGTCGCGGATCCTGACACGATGAGTGCTGTGCCGCGGGACGGCAAGACTCAGGGCGAACTCATGCTACGTGGCAATATCGTGATGAAGGGGTATCTCAAGAACCCCGATGCCACCCAGCGCGCCTTCAGTGGCGGGTGGTTCCACACCGGCGATGTGGCAGTGGTGCATCCGGACGGATACATCCAGATTACCGATCGGTCGAAAGACGTCATTATCTCGGGTGGCGAGAACATCTCGTCCGTCGAGGTCGAGGATGTCTTGCACCAACACCCGGCGGTGCTGATTGCCGCGGTTGTGGCCCAACCTCATCCCAAATGGGGAGAATCGCCCTGCGCGTTCATCGAACTCAAGGATGGCGTAGGCGAACCAGCCGAGCAGGAAATCATTGCCTTTTGTAGGGCCCGTCTGGCGCATTACAAATGCCCTGTGCGCGTTGTATATGGACCGCTGCCAAAAACCGGAACCGGAAAGATTCAGAAGTACCGGCTACGTGAGATCGCTTGCAGCCGCGATGCCATCACTGATCTGGCTCGCTCACAGTAAATCCATCCCTCCTTTCATCACGTGATTGCTTCCAGCACTCGAGCAGATGACCCTTCTCCGCCGTCGCAGCCATTCGGTAGCCCGCTGGCAAACTGACCCTGTCTCGCTTTCACGTACAGCAACTCATGCAGCCATGCGCAGGGCTTCGTAGTCGACCGGCGTAAGGAAGTCGATCGAAGTGTGCAGGCGCCGCCGATTGTAATAGCCTTCGATCCAGTCGACGATATCCAGGCGCGCTTGCGCCCTGGTTTCGTAGCGTGTTTGATGGATTCGCTCGACCTTCAGAGTCTTGAAGAAGCGACGCCCTGCCCGAAGCGAGCCGGCGAACAGCCAGTTGGCCCGGCCGAGGGCAATCGGACGTATCTGGTTTTCGCACCAGTTGTTATCGATCGGGACCTGTGGATCGTCAAGGTATCGCGTCAGGGCAGTCCATCGCCGTAGACTGTAGTCCAGCGCCTTGGCGATAGCAGATCCATCGCTCACGCGAGTGCGTTGCCCAGTCATCCACGCGTGGAGTGCGTTGGCAATCGGCCGCGCTCGTTGTTGCCGGATTTCCAGCCGCAATTGCGCAGGAAGCTGCTGCACTTCCCGCTCGATCTCGTAGAGTTCACCAATGTACTGCAGGGCATCCTGTGCAATGTGGCTCTTGCTCGCCACGTGGAGGTCGTAAAACTTACGCCTCGAGTGTGCCATGCAACCCAACTCGGTAATCCCCTGGGCAAACAGCGCCTTATAGCCGGTGAAGTCGTCGCAGACGAGCTGGCCTTTCCAGTTGCCAAGGAAGTTCCTCGCATGCTCGCCCGCGCGACTGTCGGCAAAGTCGTACACCACTGCGCGCAGATCCTCGAAGGCCCCGGGGCAATAAGTCCACAGGTAGGCGCGCTGCGTCTTGCCCTTGCCGGGACTGAGCATGGCCACCGGCGTCTCGTCGGCATGCAGCACGCGATGTTGCAGAATCTGGTCCTTGAGCGCGTCCACCAGCGGTTGCAGATGCACTCCGCACATGCCGACCCATTGCGCGAGCGTGGACCGAGGAACGGCCAGGCCTGCGCGCTCGAAGATGCGTTCCTGCCGATATAGCGGCAAGTGATCGTTGTATTTGGCTACCAGGACCTGCGCAAGCAATCCGGCGGTAGGGATTCCCTTGTCGATCACCTGTGCCGGCACCGGGGCCTGAGTCAGCGTTTCGCATTGGGCGCACACCCATTTACCGCGTATATGACGCTCGACGGTGAACACGCCGGGCGTATAGTCCAGCTTCTCGCTGACGTCTTCGCCAATGCGCTTGAGCTGACAGCCGCAACCACACGTGGTCGACGTTGGCTCATGGCGAACTTCGACACGCGGCAGACTCGGCGGCAGTGGCGCACGGCGCGGTTTGTTCGGCGGGGGCTCGTTCTTCGGTTGGCTGGCGAGCTGTTCGAGCTCGTGCTCGATGGCGATCAGGTCTGCGTCGATGGCTTCGTCAAGCAAGCTCTGTTGCTCGGTTGGAAGCTTCTCGCTACGAGCGGCGAACTTCCACCGTTTCAGCACAGCCATCTCATGCGTGAGCGGGGCGATGCGGGTATCTTTGAGGCGCAACTCGCTATCCCGCGCCCGCACTTCTGACATCAAATCCATGGCCAGCGCCCACAGTTGGTCTGCGTTCATGCCCTGGAGTTGTGCGGTGTCGATCATGCCGGCCATTGTGCCGTGCCCGACATTCCACGGACATCGGCACCCGCACCGATTGCAATCGCGGTCGTTACACGACTCGGATCACTCCATCCTGACCGATGCGCTGCCATGGCAATCCAAGGACCAGGCCGGCCAACTGTTCGTGCGTCAGCGGGTATTGCTTCGATTCACCGGAACGTGGCCATGCGAACTGCCCTTGATTTAACCGGCGAGCCGCCAACCAGATGCCATGCCGTCGTGAACCAGGACCTTCATGCGATTGGCCCGGCGATTGGCAAACAGGTAAGCATGGTGCGGCTGCGCGGCGCCGAACACCGTGATCACCCGGGCGAGCGCCGTGTCGAAGCCGGCCCGCATGTCCAGCGGATCGACCGCCAGCCATGCCTCGTCAATGCGGATCACGCCAGCCACTCGCGCAGCCAGGCAACACATTGCGCCGCTTCTGATGTCGGCCAGCTTACCGTGATCGACTGGTCTGCGCGACGCACTTCGACGCGGATCTCGGTTGGGCGCACGTTCCTCGTCTCGAGCGGCACTGGCATGAATGCCGGAGTCGTTGCCGCCTGGCCCGCCACGTCACCACCGACGATCAGGGCCGGCACATTCCCTTCGGCCTGATCAACCCACCGCCTGAGCAGGTTCGCGTTGAGCTTGTGATGCAACGCAATTGCTGCAATCGAAACTCCTGGTCCCTGGCATGCTGCAACCACCTGCGCCTTGAATTCTCTGCCGTAGCGGCGGCGACGACTGAGGTAGCCTGATCGAGACAGACACGCCTGGTCCTTAGATTAAGATCGTGGATCAGGAGCGCGCGAAGATGAGCAAGGCAAGACAGACGTACACGGAAGAGTTTCAGGCAGAGGCCGTGAGACTGGTGCTGGAACAGGGGCTGACGCTGCAGTCGGCCGCCCAGCGTCTTGGGATTCCGAAGGGCACGTTGACGAATTGGGTGTTGAGAGCCAAAGCGCCTGGAGCAACAGCGGCACCAGGAGGCGTGACAGTGGCGGAGCTGGCGGCGGAGAATGCGAGGCTGCGCAAGGAGCTGGCAGAAGCGAAGCTGGAGCGCGATATTGTAAAAAAAGCCGCAGCGTACTTCGCCAGGGAATCACTGCCCGGTACGCGTTCGTGAGGCAATGGCGAGAAGTGTATCCGGTGAAGATGATGTGCCGGGTATTGGGAGTCTCGCGCAGTGGTTATTACGACTGGACGCACAGACCTCACGGGCTCAGTCCGGAACAGGAGCGGTTGCATCTGGCGATCCGGGCGGCCCACAAGCGCACGCGTCAGACGTATGGCACGCGGCGCCTGCAGCGAGAACTGGCTGGCGATGGATTCATGGTCGGTCGTGACCGGCTGGCCCGACTGCGCAATGAGATGGGGATTCGGTGTCGGCAAAAGCGTCGATTCGTGGCGACAACGCGCTCGGCACATAATCTGCCAGTGGCGCCCAACCTACTGGAGCAGAAGTTTGAAGCCGACAGGCCAAACGCCGCGTGGGTGACTGACATCACGTATATCGCAACCGACGAGGGGTGGTTGTACCTGGCAGGAATCAAGGACCTGTACACATGCGAGATCGTGGGCTACGCGATGGGGCCCAGAATGACACAGGAACTGGTAGGCGAGGCGCTGTTCCGGGCGGTGCGTAGCAAGCGGCCGCGGCCCGGCCTGATACATCATTCGGACAGGGGTAGCCAATACTGTGCTCACGGCTATCGCAGGTTGCTGGCGCAGTTCGGCATGCAGGCATCGATGTCACGCAAGGGAAATTGCTACGACAATGCGCCCATGGAAAGCTTCTGGGGCAGTCTGAAAGCAGAGCTGGTGTACCACCATCGGTATGCCACCCGGATGGAAGCCATGGCCTCTGTTCGTGAGTACATTGAAATTTTTTACAATCGCCAACGGCGGCATTCCAAGTTGGGGTATCAAACGCCAGGCGAAGTCGCTGCAAGCTACCTCAATCGACTAGCTGCAGCATGAACCAGACGTGTCCGCTCTAGACAGAACACCTCAGACGACGGCCCGCCGGCCCTTCTTCTTCGATAGTGTCCACGTGTCCACCTATTCGTTAAGTGGACACGATGCTCCCAAGACCCTCACTGCAATTCAAGACGGTTTGCCCGGACGCTTACCTTCAATTAGGTCGCGTTCCAGAAACTCATCTCTTTTTATTTGCTCTTCCACTCGCGGCGCGATCGAGTTCTCGCTCGAGTCTGCTACAAGCTGGTCAAAACCAAAACCATCGAGCAAAGAAAAAGCCCCCCGGTTTCCCGGCGGGGCTTCTCGCGCGCTTTGGGCGGATGCTTCAGACCGGCTCGATCTTGGTAGCGGCCGGACCCTTCTGGCCAACACCAGCCACATAGCGCACTTTCTGGCCTTCCTGGAGCGACTTAAACCCGTTTCCGTGAATTTCAGAGAAATGGGCAAACAGGTCGTTTCCGCCTGCATCAGGCGTAATGAAGCCAAAACCCCAGCATTTCCCCGACCGGATCGAGATTGAGTTGCATGTCAATCCGAACAACGTGGCCGAATCCATTGGCTTCTCAATTCCGCTGTATCACGACGGCAAGAGTATGTGGCGCGATGGGCTCGATAGCGGCGGCGGCATCGACGTGGCCGTGATAGAGCTTGACCGTACTGCGCTGCCGCCGACAATGGTCTATCGGGCCTTTACGCCCTCCCACCCTTTACCGTGCCACGCGACCGCATCGAAGCAGGCACCCCGTTGCTGATTGTTGGTTTCCCGCTGGGTTTCCACGACACGCTTCATCATTTGCCCGTCGTGCGCCAAGCAGTCATCTCATCCTCGTTCGGCATGCGCTTTCAGGGGCATGGCTACTTCCTGACCGATGCGAGGACGCATCGCGGTACGAGTGGAGCACCGGTTGTCATGCGCATGCCCAGGACCGATTCATCCACGCGCACACTGCCGTGGATGCTGCTAGGTACCCATTCGGCGCGGGTGGACGTGGGCTCGCGGGACTTTGAACTGGATGAAGCCCTGGGCTTGAATTCCGCCTGGTATGCCGACATCCTGCTGCCTCTTACCGAGCGATGATCCGGGAAGACGATCGAGCTTGCAGGATTCTACGTTTGAACGGATTGACCGCGGGGCCGCCGTAGTACCTATGTGAATTGGGTACATCGCAAGCAAAGATATCCAAAAGTGGTATCATTCGCTTTCGTCGATACCATCGACGCCAAATGCGCTGTCCGCAAGACATTATCATTAGAAGAGTATCAGCGGCAGCACGGGCGTACACCCGAATTTTTCGCGGCAACAACCGGCCGCAACCTTTTCCGACCCGCGGCACGTCCGCTCCGCAGCCACTGCGCATGTACCAGGCGCGCTCGCTGATGCAAGAACGGTCAATTTCACACCAGTTTCTCCACCTGCGCTAGAGCGCGGGACTCGACACTGATTTTTCCAATGGCAACCGATTGCGGGGACCACGCGCGCACCGCTCCCACAAGGGAACACCAGACGCGCCCCCCCCCGAAACGAGCGCCTTCCGAACAGGCAACAGTTTGAATCACAGCATGACCCCGTTCACCGTTTCGGTGTACCCCATCCAACAAGAGCCCGGCGTATGGTTCGCGAATTACATGATCTCCGAGTACAAAGACGGCGCTGAGCGCATCGTCGCCAACGTCTCGATGCGCCATGCCACACATCACAACGAAGCCAAAGCCCGGCAAGCCGCCCGTCGCGCAGGGGAAAGCGCAGTCGCGCGCATACGGTTGCAACCATCCGCGCATCGGCATACGGCACTCGCTTCCACGTTGCCGCGTAGCATTCGATAAGGTTTCCGAAGTCCTCCCGGATAGCCGTTTTCGCGTCACCCTGGAGAATGGCTTCGAAGTCTGGGCCTATTCGTCCGGGCGGCTCAAGAAGAATCGCATACGAATTCTCGCCGGAGATCGCGTCACGCTCGAGATGTCGCCATACGATCTGACAAAGGGTCGCATCAACTATCGTCACAAGGTCTGAGCGAATGCTGTTGCCGTATTCCTAATCTGAGCTGGCATGGTGCAGAGGTTCCTCCAGACAGACACCATGCGAGCGCGCGGCTTCCCGACGCACCGTCGCTCGCTATCCCGCATTCCCAATACCATCGCGTTTTTGCAAGCCAATTTCGGGGCTTATGGGACGCTTTGACTTCGTAGCCGAAAGTAAATCGGACACGCCGCTGTCGTGAGCGTATGCTCGGTGATGAAAGGAGACCAACATGTCTCAGAACAACAGCATCTACAAAGGCTTCAGGCTATCTGCGAGCGTACGTCGTGCCTCCAGTGGCATCCCCGGTGGCGACTCGGTTCAGCCGCGCTTCCTCGCTACCGTAACCATCATGCAAGTCTGTTCAGGAATGGGTTCCCGAAGACAGCTGCCACCGTTGCTCGAGCATTTCGCAAACGCGCCGCACGCTGCGATCACGCTGGCCCTCTCGTCCGCCAGGGACGCGATCGATGGCCTGTCTACCTTCGTCAAGGCGAGGTAATCCGTCGGCCATGTCGCGGGCTTAGATTAAAAGTGTGGTGGCATGACATTTTGCATGGATTCTCCGAGCCCACGTAGGCGTCTTCAGGAGTCACCGTCCTAACGCCTTGTGACTGTCGCCGTTGTCTCCCGGCCTGGCGAGGCGTCACGCCCCCCTATGCCGGGAGTCTTGACAAGCCCTACCAGTCTGCGGTTGACGTTTCGTGTACCTCGCGATGGAAGGGGACAAGGTGGGACAGAGACCGCTGGCGGTCGGATGGCGCAGACGCCGAAGTCCCGGACAGCAAGTGGGACGAATTGCGTCATGACGAGATTGCACCGGATAGAGGAGATGATTTTTGTCGTGAGACTACACCAGCATGTCTCGGGACGGTGCCACGCCGTCAAAGGATTAACACAATCCGTTTCTCAGCGGCGGGCCGGATCGCGCGTTGTGTGCCACGCCTTGCGGCGCTGAGGATATGACCCGAAAAACGATCGCGCCCCTACCGAGGGGCCAGTACTGGACCACGCCCCACGCGCCCTTTGCGCTGGACGGTCCGAACGGCCACGATGAAGTGTTTCCTGGCGCCCACTGCGTCAGCGACGGCAAATGGGTCACCTTCTATAAGAACGGGGAAGAGGTATGGGCGTGCAATGCCATGTATGCTGCCGCCCATTTCGACGTTCCGCCCCTTTCCAGTGCCTGCGCGTCGACGGCCGACTGAGGGACCCACGACCCCGACCGGCAGGGATACCCGCCGCATCTGACATAAGCGCCGCCCAACAGCAATTGCGCGACAGAAATTTCACGGCGGACGGCGACCCCCTCCCCTGCTGGCGCCCTTGGTTGTTTGGCTTGTTTGCTGGCGGTTAATTGCTATTCGGATGGTGCTCTCAGGATGTCGCCAGAGGCGACGCGCTTACCCACACGGCGAGAATGCGATCGATCTGGCCCACGTTGATCGTTGCCATGAGCCAAGTCCTCGGTGGGATCGCGCTCGCCCAGCCGGAGGCGTTCGACTTCCTGCACCTGGTCGGCGACCATTTTTCGACGCTGCGACACGCTTTGCCGCGCAGGGACGGCGCTTACCGGCCTACCTGCTCCACGTCGCCGATTACGAGTCATGCCAGAATGCCATGTCGAAGATCCAGGTCGAGCTCGGGTCCATCGCAGGAGGCCCCAACGACGCCGTTGCATCCGCGGCAACCGTTCGCTATGAATAGATGAGAAGCCCCAACTGGAAATCGGAACCCGTGTTGCAACGTGCGCTCATTCTCGATGACGATCCCAACGGTGCTTCCGCACTCTGTGAACTGTTGCGGCAATCCGGGTGGGACGCCCAGTGGTTCGACGACGGCGAGGCGATGATGCTGCTTGCCGCGGGCTATCAGCCGCAATTGATTGTGCTCGATCTGGACATGCCCCGAATCACTGGTTTGGAGGTCGCCCGGCGCCTGCGTGCACAACCTTGGGCACAGCAAGCCGTGATCGTCGCATTCAGTGGCGGGCGCGGCGACAAAATGCCAAGCGAAGTCATGGAGGCAGGCTTCGATCATTTCTGCCCCAAGCCGTACCGTCCGGAGTACCTTGAATTATGGGGCCGCGCGACGTAGCGGCTCGGCTTGAGGGACCCCTGGCCGTTGGTTCGCCGGGCGCGCCAAGCCCGCCGAAAGGCTAGCCAACGGTGACATTTCGCACGCGTTTCGGTCAATGGATCATGACGCCGACAAGCGGATCTTCTTGAAGTCGGTCGCGGCGACGAGCAGCGGCTGGTCGCAACCCGGCGCGACCATGGCCGCCACCTGCGGCGCCATGTAACGCAGCAGCCGCACCGCGAGCGCGCCGTGTAGCTATACCTGGCCGCATACGGCTCCCTCACGCTGATGGGTAAGCTCCCGCGGCCGGCACGGGGCTGGTATCGCAGATCGATGCCGGATGCATCAACCGGTTCTCCGCCACCGGAGAGCTGGTCGACGTCTATCGGCTGCCCGTCGCGCCCCGACCATGTGCTGCTTCGGCGGCGCGGACCACCGCACGCTCTTCGTCACCTCACTTCGCGAGGACGACGGGAACGACGCGCTGCCGGCCGGTCGCATGATCGCCTTCAACGTTCCGGTAGCGGGGCTTTGGCCCTGCTCGATTGCAACCTCTTCGCTGTGCAGGTACGCGCTCGTGGTTGTCGCGCACAAAGCGCAGGTCGCCCTGTTAGTCAGTCATGTGCGAACCGGCGGTGTGGCGCAGCCAGTGCACGTGCACTGAGCCCAGCCTGCTTACCGTGCGCGTAGCCGCCCGGAGCGCCGGCCCCTACGCCCCCGGCGGGCCGAACTGGCCGACGGGGGATGCGCGCCATGAAGCCACGCAGGAGCAGCCCCCATCAACTGGGGATGGCGAAAAAATGGTGGCCTACTTGTGATTTTCATTATCGTGAATATATGGGATCACCCTCGATGCCCTAATAAGTCGTCACACCCCGCCCATTTGTGGCGCAGTTTACAGAACTGCGCCACAATGACGCCATCCCTCAAGCGAACTGCGCCACGACCCACATGTCCTCTGCCCACGCCTTGCTAGAAAGCATTCGGAAAGCCTCCGCGGGATTGATGCTCAACGAATTGCTGGCACAGCATCCCGACGTTGCGCGGCGGACAGCACAACGCTGGATCAGCCAATGGATCGATGGCGGACAGATCAGGGCGATCGGCGAAGGGCGCGCCGGTCGTTATTTCGTGGCAAAAACGACAGAGGTTGCCACGACCGCCACGGATCGGGACCGTTTCCCGGGTTACATCCCGATTTCCGCAGACAGCCGAGACATCGTGGCGTATATCGATCAGCCCCAGGAAGCGCGCAAGCCCGTGGGTTACCAACGCGACTTCCTTGACGCCTATCAGCCCAATGTCACACGGTATCTGTCGGAATCGCTTCGGCGTCAGCTACACAAGATGGGCAAGACGGCCCAGGCTGATGCCCCCGCTGGAACCTATAGCAGGGCTATTCTGAACAGGCTGCTGATTGACCTGTCATGGGCATCGAGTCACTTGGAGGGGAACACCTATTCCCGCCTGGACACCCGTGAGCTGATCGAGCACGGGAAGGCGGCGCAAGGCAAGGCGGCCATTGAAACCCAGATGATCCTCAACCACAAGACAGCCATCGAACTGCTGGTGGAGAACATCGGTACGGTCGGTTTCGACCGATATACCTTAATGAACCTGCATAGCGCCTTGTCAGAGAACCTGTTGCCCAACCCTGCCGACGAAGGCAGGATTCGCCAGCACGCCGTGGACATTGGCCAAAGTGTTTATCGTCCCCTGTCAGCACCACAGCAAATTGAGGACGCACTAGGGCTACGCTGAACAAGCTGGGTAAATTGAGTGACGCAAGTTGATCAGGAGCCCGTTCGGCCGGAAAAATAGCTGTGGCGATGCGAATTTGCCTTCACGCGCCCCCAATTGGGGTGTGTTGACGGGGCGCCCGCCCCGCATTCGCCCTTTATGGGCGGACTGCTCCCATCAGATGCCCTCGACTCAAGTAGAGATTGGCCAGCGCCAGCGCCGTGAAGGCACGGCCGGCGTTCTTCTTCAGGCCACGGTAGCGGACTTTCGTGAAGCCCCACAGGCGCTTAACCACGGCGAAGACATGTTCAACCCGGGCCCGGATCTTCGATTTGTTACGGTTCTTCCCGCGTTGCACTTCGTCAATCTCCCCGTTCCTGCGGGTCCGCTGATTGGTGAAGTCCTTGGCGTGCGGCGCCTTCGATGCGATCAGCTCCTGCTGACTGGCGTATGCGCTATCACCGTAGACACGCCGCTCCTGCCCATGCAGTAGCTGGGGCAGCGCATGCTTGTCGTGAACATTGGCCGGCGTCACCACCGCGGAATGAGCCAACCCGCTCTGACTATCCACGCCAATGTGCAGCTTCATGCCAAAGTACCACTGCTGGCCTTTGCGGGTCTGATGCATCTCGGGGTCGCGCGACTTCTCTTCATTCTTCGTCGAGCTGGGCGCACCAATGATCGTGGCATCGACAATGGTGCCGGTCTTCAGCTTCACGCCATTGGCTTGCAGGCTTCGGCCAACCTCCGCGAACAGCCGTTCGGCAAGCTGATGTTTCTCCAGCAGCCGCCGAAACTTCAATACCGTGGTGGCGTCCGGCACCGGCTCACGACCCAGGTCAATTCCTACGAAGCGGCGCAGGCTGGCGCTGTCATACAGGGCCTCCTCGCAAGCCAGATCTGCCAGGTTGAACCAGTGCTGCAGAAAGTGGATGCGCAGCATCCGCTCCAGACCAATGGGCCGCCGGCCATTGCCAGCCTTCGGATAGTACGGCTCAATCGCGGCGCACAATGCCGCCCACGGCACGATCTGCTCCATCGTCGCCAGAAATTCCTCACGTCGCGTTGGCTTGCGGTGTTGCTCGAAACCTGCGCATTGGTCTGCACCCGCTGCCAACGTCATCTGCTTCATGTTCTTCTCTTTGCGCTCGTGATTCTTCAAATAACGCGCCTTCTCACGAACCGGAGGACTTGATCAGCATTGCCCTAGATGTCCTGCTCGATAAAGTGAATCAAATTGCCGATCCCTTTGAACAATCATTCTTCGTGCTGGTGCACTTGCCATACCTGCAGCCATTCGCGGACGTCAACAAACGCACCTCGCGCCTAGTGGCCAATCTGCCGCTGTTCCGTGCAAACCTTTGTCCACTGACGTTCCTGGATGTGCCGGAGCAAGCTTATAGTCGCGCCATCCTTGGCATGTATGAGATGACCCGCGTCGAATTGCTGCGTGATCTCTACGTTTGGGCCTACGAGCGCTCAACGCAAGAATACCTGGCCATCAGACAGGATCTGGCGGAACCCGATCCGCTACGGCTTGCCTGGCGGGATGTGATCAAACAAACGATCCGGGACGTCGTGCTGCAACCCGATCAGGATGCGCTATCCGTGATTCGGCAGGTCGTCACGGCAACAGTGCCAGAGGTTGATCGTGACAACGTGCAAGCGCTGATCGTGGAAGAACTCCGACGGCTGCACGAGGGCGTACTGGCCCGCTACGGCTTGCGCCCCTCGGAGCTTGCAGCCTGGAAGGCGTCCCTGGTGGTAGGGCCTCCCAACTGATTACATTGCCGCCAAGTGAACAAACTCTACACTTTGCATCCTCCCGATAGGGATCGCGGCGTGGAAGCCTCTCCTGAAAAAAGGGAAGCCCGCGCAAATTCTATGATACCGAAGCCCGGTGCTGCCACTGGTCAGCAGCTAAACGACGCAGGGAGCGGCGAATGAAGGCGCGGCCAGCCCTGCCTTGTCGGACGTGCCGCGCCGAAGCGAACCGGTGTACGACCGCGCTGCTACCAGCGAAGCGGGCGCGGATCTTCCACAGTAGGAGCCTGTCAATGCCGAACGTAAGCCCAAAGGCCGCCCGCAAATTATCGCCATCCTGGAGCGATGTCAAAGCCAAGCTGGCCGACTTCGACCGTGCCGGCCTGATCGGGCTGATACAGTCCCTGTACGTAACAAGTAAGGACAACCAGGCCTTCTTGCACGCCCGGTTTACGCTGGGCCAGGATGTGCTGAAGCCATACAAAGTGACCATCGACCGCTGGCTGTGGCCGGATCTGTTCAAGAACCAGGACACCTCAGTCGCCAAGGCGAAGAAGGCGATCTCGGAGTACAAGAAGACCAATGGCCGGCCGGAAGGCATGGCCGAACTGATGGTGTTCTATTGCGAACGAGCTTCCGGCTTCAGCGCTGACGTTGGCTACCAGGACGACGGCTATTTTGATGCTTTGGTGCGGATGTTCGAGCAGTCGCTGCAAATGATCGCTACCTTGCCTGATACACAGCGGCGGCCACTCTGGTCACGCCTTGCCCAAGTGCGCCGCACCAGCGACAATTTCGGCTATGGAGTAGCCGATGACATGGACGCATTGCTGGCCGAATATGGCGTCGATGGCTGATTGTGATGCGTTTGCCGTGCTGCAAGCCGAGAACGCCCGCCTGATCGCGTTACTGGAATCGCATGGCATCGACTGGCGCTTGCCGGCGAAGGAGGCCGCGCAATGCGTTCAGGAGGCAGAACAGCGGCATCTTTCCACGGTCGACAAGGTGGCGCTGTTCCGCCGGCTATTTCGCGGCCGCACGGATGCCTACCCGATCCGCTGGCAGAGTAAATCCACCGGCAAGTCTGGCTACGTGCCGGCTTGCGCCAACGAATGGCGCGCCGGCGTTTGCGAGAAGCCGCGCATCAAATGTGGCGACTGCGGCAACCGATTGCTGATCCCGCTCTCGGACCAGGTCATCTACGACCATTTAGCCGGCGAGCACACGGTGGGCATCTATCCGCTGATGGAAGACGACACCTGCTATTTCCTCGCCGCCGATTTCGACGAGGCCGAGTGGCGGGACGATGCCCGTGCCTTTGTGCAGTCCTGCGGGGAACTCGGTGTGCCGGTCTCGCTGGAGATTTCCCGTTCCGGCCAGGGCGCGCATGCCTGGGTCTTCTTCGCCGGCAAGGTGTCGGCGCGCGATGCACGCCGCCTGGGCACGGCAATCATCAGCCACACCTGCTCGCGCACCCGGCAGCTCAAGCTCGCCTCCTATGACCGCCTGTTTCCCAACCAGGACACGATGCCCAAAGGTGGCTTCGGCAATTCTGATTGCCCTGCCACTGCAGAAGCGACCGCGTGAGCACGGCTGCAGCGTGTTCGTCGATGCCGACCTTCATCCCTATCCCGACCAGTGGGCGTTCCTAGCGTCAATCCGGGCCATGGTACCGCACGACATCGAGCCAACCATATTTCGTGCCACGGGTAGTGTCCACCCGTTGGATGTCACCTTCATCGGCGATGAGGACTTGGCCACGCCATGGAAGCACGACACTTCGGCGGCAAAGAAGCTCACAGGCCAGATGCCGGAGTCGTTGACTGTGACATTGGCCAACCTGATATATTTTGAGAAGGCGCAACTGCCGCAGCCGCTGGCCAATCGCCTGATTCGACTGGCGGCATTCCAGAATCCCGAGTTCTATCGGGCGCAAGCGATGCGGATGTCGGTGTGGGACAAGCCGCGTGTGATCGGCAATGCTGAAAACTATCCGCAGCACATCGCCATGCCGCGCGGCTGTCTCAATGCCGCGCTGGAACTGCTGCGCGACAACGGCATCCGCTGTCATCTACGCGACGAGCGCTACGCGGGTGAGCCTATCGATGTTGACTTCGTCGGCGCGCTTCGCCTCGATCAGGAGGCCGCTATTGCCGGGATGTTGCAGCACGATGCGGGCGTGCTATGCGCACCGACCGCCTTCGGTAAGACGGTAACGGCGGCAGCCATGATCAGCCGCCGCGGTGTGAACACTTTGGTGCTAGTACATCGCACGGAACTGCTCAAGCAATGGCAGGAGCGCCTGCAAGCCTTTCTGGGGGTCGGCAAAGGCGTGGTTGGCACCATCGGCGGGGGCAAAGCCAAGCCTTCCGGCAAGATTGACGTCGCCGTAATGCAATCTCTGTCACGGCAAGGCGAAGTCAACCCGCTGGTCGAGCACTACGGCCATGTCATCGTCGATGAATGCCACCACATCGGCGCCGTGTCGTTCGATGCGATTCTTAAACGGACCAAGGCGAAGTACGTGCTCGGCCTGACCGCCACCCCGGTTCGACGTGATGGCCAGCAGCCCATCATCTTCATGCAGTGCGGGCCGATCCGGTACACGGCGGCGAAGCCAGCCAGCGCGCCTCACGCCTTGGAAGTTGTACCGCACACATGCCCCTCGCGCATCGAGCTGCCGACCGCGTCTGGCATTCAGGATGTGTTCCGGCACTTGGTCCACGATCAGGCCCGCACTGACGCCATCGCTGCGCAAGTGCTCGAGGCTTTTAGGCAAGGTCGCAAGATTTTGCTGCTTACAGAACGCACCGAACATCTCGACGCCATCCAGGCTGCACTGGGCGGGCAGATTTCCCCCCTCTTCGTACTGCACGGGCGACTGTCGAAGCCGAAACGCGCCGCATTAATCGCGGCGCTCGACGCCCTACCAGCCGACGCACCGCGCGTCTTGCTGGCGATCGGCAAGCTGGTTGGTGAAGGGTTCGACCACCCTCCACTCGACACCCTGGTGCTGGCAATGCCCGTGTCGTGGCGGGGAACCCTGCAACAGTACGCGGGCCGCCTACACCGCGAACATGCCGATAAGACCGACATACGGATCATCGACTTTGTCGACACTGGTCACGTGGCATTGCTGCGGATGTGGGACAAGCGTCAACGGGGGTACCGGGCGATGGGGTATCGGATGGTCGGAGGGGCCGGGACAGAGTGATTATTTCCCTGCAGCTGGGGCCCTACGAGTGCTTCTTCGCCGATCCGCCGCGCGCCTACATCAGCGGGCCCGCCGCGAGGTCGGTGCCAGCCTCCGCCGCGGCGTCGGTTGCCGCCAGCAGCTGTTCGCTGCCGGGATTCGCGGTCATCAGGCGTGAAGTGACGAGGTCGTCGCGGCGGCGGCTGTTAAGAATGCGCTGGATGTTGTCCTGCACCGAGAGGAAAGCCTGTGCTGCCGCATCGAATTCGTCGACCGCGAAACCATTGGCAAAAAATCCCGTCACCGTCTCGAAGAGCCCCGGCCCGCCACGCATCCCCCCTCGCTGCCGCCTCGCTGCCCACCACCGCTTCCTCGAAGCCCAGCCCGATGCCTTCGTCCTCGAAATACAACAGGTAAACCGCATTCGGCGCCTGCCGGCCTTGACGCGCAGCGGCTACGCCCGCTCGGACAGGCCGGACAGCCATTGCTCGTGCATGCGATCCACGTGCGCCAGATCGACCCGAGATCATGCCTCCGCTCGCCCGCGGCCTTCGAGGCGATTGAAACGGTGATACCCTGGCATGTCGCGTCACCGAAGCCGAACAGCTCGCCCAACCAGAGGTGTTCGACTTTCTGTACCCTGGTCGGCGACCATTTTTCGACGCTGTGACACGCTTTGCGGCGCAGAGACGGCATTTACTGGGCTACCTGCTCGGCGTCGCCAACTACGAGTCATGCCAGAAAGCCATGTCAAAGATCCAGGTCGAGATCGGGTCCATCCCAGGAAGTCCCAACGACACCATTGCATCCGCGGCAACCGTTCGCCATGAAGTAACCGTCAGCGGAACCCGTGTTGACCCGGGAGTAATGCTCCGGCAAGTCGTTGGCGTTGTGAGGGCTGCGGATGCTATGGCTCACGGCCGACGATCTGATGTCAGAACTGATAGCCTCGGTCCTGCCAGTACTGCCAATCGGCAATGGCCTTCTGCGTCATCTCGTCGCTCGCCAGTGGCACGAGTTGCGCTGACCTTCGCGACCACGCCGTCGAGCTTAAACTGGCTCATGGCGTGGGTCAGCTGTTTGGCCTGATGTCGCAGGCTCTCGGCCGCTGCGGCGGTCTCTTCCACCAGTGCGGCGTTCTGCTGCGTCATCTGGTCGAGTTGCTGTACCGCATCATCTACCTGCGAGATTCCCTGGGACTGCTCAGCGGCTGTGTTCGTGAGTTCGCTGATCATTTGGCTGACGCGCTGCGCCTGGGTAACGATCTCGTGCATGGATATGCCGGCCTCGTCGACCTGCTTCGTGCCGGCCTCGACCTTTTCGACGCTGGCGCCAATGAGGCTCTTGATTTCCTTGGCCGCTTGGGCACTGTGTTGCGCCAGGGTACGGACCTCGCCGGCCACCACCGCGAAGCCGCGTCCTTTCTCGCCCGCCCGCGCGGCTTCCACAGCGGCATTGAGCGCCAGGATGTTTGTCTGGAAGGCGATGCCGTCGATGACGCCAATAATGTCGGCGATCTTCCTGGACGATTGGAAAATATCCTGCATCGTGCCCACCACCTGGCCGACCTTGTCGCCGCCCACGCGGGCCGCTTCGGCGGCCTGCGAAGCCAGTTGATTGGCCTCGCGTGCGATCTCGGCGCTGGTCTTCACAGTGCCGGACAGTTGCTCCATGGACGCCGCCGTCTGCTGCAGGTTACCGGCCTGCTCTTCGGTGCGCCGACTCAGATCGGCGTTGCCGCTGGCGATCTGCGTAGTGCCGGTGGCGATGCTGTCACTGCTGCTGCGCACTTGGCCGACGATCTGGGACAAGCTGGACTGCATTTCACCCAGCGACGCCAGCACGCTGCCGCCCGGTGCGGCTGAGGCTCCGACCACCGGCGAGAGGTCGCCTTGCGCCACGCGCTTGGCCACTTCCCCAAGTTGTGCCGGCTCCGCACCGAGGGCGCGTGTCAGACTGCGGGGGATCAGCACCCCGGCCAGCACCGCAGCAGCAAAGGCCACCAGGCAACCCACGAGCAGCAGGTTGCGCTGCATCGCGTAGTCCGTGGCAGCCTGGGTGACGAGATCTTCTGATTGCTTGCTCGTGAAGTCACGATAGTCATGCGCCGCACGGATCAGCGCGGCCAGCAAGGGCCGGCAATCCGCATTCATCCTGGCGACGGCCTCTTCGCGCTTGCCTTGCGACGCCAGTTCGACGATACCTAGCGCCACGGGTGAATATTTCGTCTCCACCTCGGCAATCTTGGCCACCAGAGTGCGAGCCTCCTGGGAGACGCCAGGATCGGCCGCCATCTTCGTCAGCTTGGCGATTCGGGTCTGCACGTCGTCGTGTACCGTCGTGACCTCCGCCTTGATGGTCTCGCGGTCCTGCGGCGTGGCGGCGTTGACCAGGTCACGCGCCAGGATGGCACGACGCTCAATGGCCGTGCGAACTTCGTAGGACAGCAGCAGTTGAGCGTTGAAGCCCTGAACGAAGCTCGCAAAGCGATCGTTCGCGTCGTTCAGCGACTTGACCGCCAATCCTGCGACCAGGGCGATCAGCACGGCCAGCGTGGCGAAGGCAAAGGACAGTTTAGCTCGGACTGTCATGTTCTTGATGTTCATTTCGGCTAATGGCGTTTAAAACAACGTTGGTAATGGCGAACTGCGATGCTGAGCTGCCGGCCCAGAATCACGCCAACGACCTCGCCTTGCTGCGCGACATGGCGCAGTTGCGGTACGCGTCGGCACAGCTACCTCTCGACTGATCCTGCCTCGGTTCCACGTACAGCAGCTCATGCAGCCATGCGCCGGGATTCGTAGTCGACGGGGGCAAGGTAGTCGATAGAGGTGTGCAGGCGTCGCCGACTGCAATAGCCAACCATCAGGGCCTCTCTCCGTGGGCGCGTTGTCCCAGGCGTTGGCACGCCGACTCATCGAGACTTTCATCTCGAATGCGCTAGCTATCGCCCGATAGGCCGAGCTAGCGTACTGGCTGCCGCGAAAGCCTAGCTCCCTGGGGCCGGGGTGGTCGTAATCGAACTCGCCGAGCACCTGCGCCGCGTCGATGTTACGCGCCGGGTTGAGCGACAGGCCCGATCCGATGACTGCGACTTCCATGGCCTTGTTCCGTAGTGGTTGCTGGTGCAGCCCGCGCACTGCCCTTGTGCAGCAATATACTAGACAAATTCATTTTTGTCTTAGACAATTAAGACCAAAGAGTTCATTGACCATGAATACCCTGACACAACCCACTACCCTGACATCGTCTGGATCCCCTGATACCGGTCTGCCGATTGCCTCCGTCGAGCAAGAGACCGGACTGGGCAAAGACACCTTGCGCGTATGGGAGCGGCGCTACGGATTCCCCACGCCTTCGCGCGATTCCTCGGGTGACAGGCTCTATAGCGCCGCGCAGGTGCAGCAGCTCAAGTTGATCCGCAGATTATTGGATGCCGGCATGCGGCCGAACAAGGTAGTGGGCCTGGACACTGCGCAGTTACAGGCTCTACTGACCCAACACACCCCTGCCTCGCCAGAAGTTTTGTCCACGACAAACTTGTCGAACAACGAGCCCGATGCTTTGCAGGATGAGTTGCTCAACGCGATTGCCACGCATGATCCCCGGGCGCTCCGGCACGGGCTAAGCCATGCCCAGATGCGCATGGGTCTGGCGCCTTTCGTGACTGATCTGGTGGCACCTCTGACGACTGCGGTGGGCGATGCCTGGGCCCAAGGGCGCTTCGAGGTTTTTGAGGAACACCTGTACACCGAAGTGCTCACCGGCGTGTTGCGCCATGCCATCGCCTCGCTGACGCTGAAACCCGTTCCCCAAGGTCCAAAGGTACTGCTCACCACCCTGCCGCAGGAGCAGCACAGCCTGGGGCTGCTGATGGTCGAAGCGCTTTTGGCGCTGGAGGGCTGCGCATGCGTTTCCCTGGGCACGCAGACGCCGGTGACCGACATCGTCCAGGCCGCGCAGGCACATCAGGCGGACGTGGTAGCCCTGAGCTTCAGCAACGTCCACAAGGCGGCAGTCGTGCATGCCAACCTGCGCGAGCTGCGCGTGCAACTGCCGAGTGCCACTGCGCTGTGGGTAGGCGGCGCGTGCAACGCCCTGTACCAAAAACCGCTTGCGGGCATCAGCGCCGTACAGCATTTGTCCGGCTTGCAACCGTTGGTAACCCAATGGCGCCAGGCCCACTGAATTCGCGGAGGGCTTCGCATGCTCATCTGTTCGCGCACGCATCGCAAGGCGTTTTCTTACCTTTCACGCGGCCAGCGACTGGGCTTGCTGGCACTGCTGCTGGCGTGCACTGCCCTGGTGGCGGTCGGTTGCGCCAGCACCCGCCCTCCGCCGAACGTGAAGGCTGTCACGCCTTTTGACTTACAACGCTACGAGGGCCGCTGGTATGAACTGGCACGGCTGGACCATGCTTTCGAGCGCGGCATGACCGATGTATCGGCCACTTATACCGCGCTGACTGACGGCAGCGTGCGCGTGGTCAATCGCGGCTATGCACTCACCACAGGCCAGTGGCGCGAAGCCATTGGCAAGGCATCGTTCACCGGCGCGCCCACCACCGGCTCGCTCAAAGTGTCCTTCTTCGGGCCGTTTTACGGCGGCTACCACGTGGCCGCGCTGGATCCGGACTACCGCTGGGCGCTCGTGCTGGGGCCAGACACCAGTTACTGCTGGATTCTGGCGCGCGACAAGCAGCTACCTGTCGCGCAGCGCGATGCCATCGTGGCGCGGGCGCGGGCGCTGGGTGTCGATACCTCGGCGCTGGTCTGGGTGACGCACGAGCGCCGGGACCCGGCACTCTGAGCGGAGGCTGGCCATGGCCGACACCGTCGTCTGCTCCAAGCGCGGCTTGCGCGTGCCCGACCATGCACCGCTGGTGCTCACCCCGCACGACCCGGTGCCGTCCTTGCACGTGCTGGAGCCCAGTCGCTGATTCATGACCGTCCTTCAAACAGGCAGATGCAGTGTTCGATTGATAGACAGGAGGCAACAGATGAGGGAATGAACATCACTTCCACAGTGTTTTGTTTCTTGGAAATCAAGGAGAGGCACCATGTCAATTTGGATGAAGAAGTTGCTGACTGTCCTGACTGTTGCGTTCATTGCCGGCTGCGGTGGCGGCGACGATCCACCCGGAAACGTTATTCAAGTAGCGCAGAGTGACAGCAGATTCAGCATTCTGGCGGAAGCCATTCAGACCGCAGGGTTGACCGATACCTTGGCTGCACCGGGGCCGTACACCGTTTTTGCGCCAACGAATACCGCATTTTCAGCGCTGCTGGGCGAGCTTGGCGTCAGCAAAGACCAGTTGTTTTCCAACAAGGCGCTGTTGACCGCGGTCCTCAAATATCACGTGGTTGCTGGCCAGGTAAACAGCAGTTCAGTGCCGCTGGGCAAAGCCATTAATCCAGTCGGCGGGGGCTATTTCAAGATTGACAAGACAGGTTCAGACCTCATCATCACGGATGGGCGCAATCGCAAAAGCAAAATCGTTCAGGCGGATATTGCGGCATCCAATGGCGTCATCCATGCCATTGACGAGGTGCTATTGCCAGCCGATAAAACTGTTGTGCAAACCGCAATCGCCAATCCGGATTTCAGCATTCTGGTGGAGGCTGTGACCGCCGCAGGCTTGGCCGACACACTGAGCGCGCCCGGGCCCTTCACGGTTTTTGCACCGACCAACGCGGCCTTTGCGTCGCTGCTGACTGAGCTGGGCCTCACCAAGGCGCAATTGCTGGCCAACACGGCGTTGCTGACCAAGGTACTGACCTACCACGTGGTCCCAGGCCTCGTGTTGAAAGCCGACGTGCCGGTAAATACGCCAATCAAGACGGTCGAGGGTGAAACCTTCACGGTCAGCCCGGCTCTCGCCATCACCGACCAGCGAGGGCGTCAGGCGAACATTGTGGCAACCGACGTGCTGGCATCCAACGGTGTCATTCATGTGCTGGACAAGGTGATTCTTCCTGCGCCTTGAGCGGGTGCGCGGTGCACGGGGCGCGACCACGCGGCGTGCACCGCTGCCGGGGACCGGTAACCCCCGCAACATTTGAAAGGAAGAACTCCATGCGCATTCTGCTCACCGGCGGCACCGGCCTGATCGGCCAAGCCCTTTGCCAGCACTGACAGCGCCAAGGCCACGCGCTCTGGGTCTGGAGCCGCGACCCGCAGAAGGCACAGCGCCTGTGCAGCGGCGCGCAGAGCATCGCACCGTTGCAAGCGCTGGACGGCAGCGCGCCGCTGGACGCCGTGGTCAACCTAGCGGGCGCGCCGATTGCCGATCGCCCGTGGACCCAGGCCCAGCGCGATGTGCTGTGGCGCAGCCGCATCGACCTGACGCGCACCTTGGTCGACTGGATGGGCCAACAAGCCACATCACCGCGCGTCCTCGTGTCAGGTTCGGCCGTCGGCTGGTATGGCGACGGTGGCGACCAATGGCTGGCCGAAGACAGCGTGCCGGGAAACGCCGACTTCGGCAGCCGCCTGTGCGTTGCCTGGGAACAAGAAGCTGAGCGAGCGCGCCAGTGGGGCGTGCGTGTGGCGCTGCTGCGCACCGCGCCGGTGCTAGTGGCACGGGGCGGCATGCTGACGCGGCTGCTGCCGCTTTTTCGACTGGGCTTCGGCGGCCGGCCGGGCAACGGCCAGCAGTGGATGCCCTGGATCCATCTCGACGACAAGGGGCAAGGGTCCTCGACGCAAATTCGCCGTCGTCACACAAATTGCGGAAGACCCGCTTTTATTACACTTCACGGCTGTCGCTAGCGTGCGGAAGCGCCCGGCGCTTCCGTATTGCGGATGAAGTCGGAGGGCACGTCAGGACCCCACTGGTACAGCGAGTCCTCGGGCGCGAAGTCGCCGGCGAGCCACGGCTGGCCGGGGGCGACGAAGTCGATGTCGGCCGAATACTCGTTGAACGAGCCCCACGGGTCTTGCACGTAGTGGAAGTAGTTCGAGCCAAGTACGTGGCGTCCCGTGCCCCAGCCGTGCGTATAGCCTGCCGCGGCCATCTGGGCAGCGCCCTGGCCGACCATGTCGACGTCGCGCACATCCCAAGCGGCGTGGTGCCAGCCGCGTGCGCTGCTCTTGGCGAAGGCCACCAGGTGGTGGTCGCTGCCGTGCGGCGCGTGGGTAAAGGCGATGATGTCGAGTGACTTGTCGGACAGGCACAGGCCAATGGCGCGCCGGTAGAAGTCAATCGCGCGCAGCACGTCCGGCGTGAACAGCAGCACGTGCGACAGGCGGTCCGGATGCACGGTCGCTACCTGCGAGCGCGTCACCGCGCCGCGTGCGTCGGCGCCGGCACCCACCGTCACGTGCGGCGCCTTCGCGCTGGGGCTGGTCTTAGGCCCGACCTTCACCTGCAACAGGTTTCCGTCGAGGTCGTGAAACCAGATGCCACTGTCGACCGCGCCTTCCGGTGCGTGGGCAGGGGCGGCGCCGGCTGCCTCGATTTGCCGCGCCAGCGTCTCGAAGTCGCGCTCGTAGCCATTGAAACTGAGGTAGGCAAGCGACTTGGCCGCCGCAGGCAGGATGCGCGCCCAGCGATGCCCGTCAGCGGCGCGCAACTCCAGTTCGTCGTCGTTGCGGACCTCGCGCACGTCGAGGCCGAACGCACGATAGAAACGGGCGGCATCGGCAAGCGACGGGACGTTGAGTGCGAAGTGGTCGATGGAATGTACGGCCGCGTTCGGGCCTGCCAACTTGGCATCGGGCATGGCTGTCTCCGGGTTGCCGCCGGTTGGGGAGTTTGCCCCGCCGGCGGTCAATTCTTGAGGGTTACATTGCTTCGTCGACGATGGGATTCGACAGCGTGCCGATCTTCTCGACGATCACTTCGCACACGTCGCCCTGCTTCATCAGCAGCTTCGGCTCGCGCGCCCAGCCGATGCCGGCCGGCGTGCCCGACACGATCACGTCGCCTGCTTCGAGCGTGATGGCTTGCGAGATGATCGCGATCAGGGTTTCGACGTCGAAGATCATGTCGTCGGTGCTGGCCGACTGCACCACCTGGCCATTCAACTTGGTCTGCAGCAGCAGGCCGCGCGCGCCGGGCGGCAGTTCGTCCGCGGTGACCAGGTCGGGGCCGAACGCGCCGGAGCCGTCAAAGTTCTTGCCGACCGTCCACTGCGGTGCCTTGAACTGGTACTCGCGCACGGAGCCATCGTTGAACAGCGAGTAGCCCGCCACGTGCGACAGCGCGTCTTCCTTGCGGATATGACGGCCACCCTTGCCGAGCACCACTGCCACTTCGCCTTCGAAATCGAGCCCCGCGCAGTCGTCCACGGCCGGGCGCACCAGCGGCTGGCCGTGCGCGACCAGGCTGGTGTGCACGCGGAAGAACAGTGTCGGATAGTCGGGCTGATCGTACGGGCTTTCCTTGGTGTGGTCGGCGTAGTTCAGGCCCACGCAGATGATCTTCGGCGGACGTGACAATGGCGGCAGGTATGTGATACCTGCGGCGCTGACCGTTTCCCCGCTAGCCTCGTCGCGGCCGTATGCGTCCAAATTGATGCCGCGCGACAGCAGGTCTTCCAGCGTGGTCTGCCCGAGGACACGAATGACTTCGCCCTCGCGAATGCCGAGGTACTTCTTGCCATCTTTGAAAAACGAAACATAACGCACTGCGATCTCCCGATTGATACTGGGGTATTGCCTGCACCGTCAGGTTGACGTGGGGCTGGCATGTTGATGGAGCCACGACTTGAAGGTGTGGCAGATGGCGTTGTTGGCGCGGCGCGCCGACGCGGAGGCCTCAAAGAAGCCGAAAAACGGATGGAACATGTCATCGAAGCGAAGTAGGCAGACAGGTACGCCCGCCGCTTCAAGTCGGGCCGCATAGCGCGTGCCTTCCTCGCATAGGGGATCATGACCGGCGACCGCCACCACCGCCGGCGGCAGGCGGTGAACATTGACGGCATGCATCGGCGACGGCGGGAACCTTCCGGCCAGTGCGGCGCGTTCACCCATGTACAGCCGCGAGATGTCGCGCAGGTCAGTGGGAGACAACATGGGGAATTCGCCGCGCGCGGCTTCGAGCTTCTGCGTGTCGCGGGCCAGGTCGACCCCCGGCACGATCAGCAGCTGCGCCGCCAGGGTTTCGCCTTGGTCGCGCAGCAGCAGCGCAGTCGATGCGGCTAGGTTGGCCCCCGCGCTCTCGCCGGCCACGGCGATCCGTGCGGGATTTCCGCCAAGCGCGGAAACGTTGCGGATGGCCCATGAGGTGGCGGCCAGCGCATCGTCGTGCGCAGCGGGAAAGGGATGCTCGGGTGCCAGCCGGTAGTCGACCGAAACGACGACGGCATCGAGATCGCGACACAGCTTGCGCGCAATATCGTCCATCAGTTCGACGCTGCCCAGCACAAAGCCCCCGCCGTGGAAGAAGACCACGGTTGCTAACATGGCGGACGCTGTGCGGGGACGGTAGACCCGGACCGGGACGCGCTGGCCGTCATGGACGGCGATGCCATCCTCGATGGCCCCCACCTCCGGCAGCGGCGTGCGCGCGCGCGCCGCGAGGACGGCCGAACGCATGCGCTCCCTGGCGTGTTCCGGAGACCCGGAGAACGGAGCGGGAGCACGGGCCTCGCGCATTGCCGCGACGATGGCCGCCAGTTCCGGATCGAGCGGGACGGACATGGTGCGCGTCTTCATCGCAGACCGAGCACGTAGTGTTGAGATGCTGCTGCGCGGTGGCGCAGCATGTCCACGTCGACACCGGTCATGCGTCCATGGCGCTTGACCGTGCGGCCCGCTACGAACACCGTATCCACATTTCCCGGATGCGCCGCCAGCACCACCGCGCCGACGGCATCCGACACCGGCGCGAGGTTCAGGTCATCGCCGCGGATCATGACGATGTCGGCCTGCTTGCCTGGCGTCAGCGAGCCGACTTTGTGGTCCAGGCCGTTGGCCCTGGCTCCCGCCACGGTCGCGAACTCCAGCACATCGCGCATCGACAGCGTCGCCGGTGCATTGGCCACACGCGAATGGTTGCCGCCCATCCAGGAACGGTAGTAGGCAAAGGCATGGCGCATCTGCGTGAACATGTCACCCGAGCATTTGGTCTCGGTGTCGCCGCTCAGGCTGGGCCGGATACCAACCGCAAGCATCCGATCCAGCGGGAGGTCGCCAATGCCCTGCGCATTCAGCTCGCAATGTACGCCAAGCGACGCGCTTACGCCCGCGTCAGCCATCATGGCGATCTCATCTTCGCCAGAGCAGCAGCAATGCACGAAGGTTAGGTCATCGCCCAGCACGCCCGCTTCATGCATCTGCGCAATGCCCCTTGCGGTCCCGTTGCGCGCATAGGCGCCCATATGGATGGATGAGCGGATGCCCAGCTCGCGCGCCAGGCGCAGATCGCAAAGCCAGACCTCGCGGCACGCCATTTCCGGGCCACGTGCCGCCATCGCGAGCGTCAGCAGTTGGTCGTCGGACGAGAAGTAGCGTTCCCGCAAGCGGCGAATATCCTCGGGGTGGCCGCGCTGGCTGTCGAACATCCATGAGGCGCCTTCGACCAACGGCCAGCCGTGCGCGAATATGCCGCGGATGCCGGCATCGCGAAGGCCAAGGACCGCGGCATCCGCGTGCTCGGGAGAGTTCTGCACGTGCGACCAGTCGAGCATCGTGGTGATGCCACTGTCCAGTGCGGACACCGCGCCCAGCATGGTGCCGATATAGACATCATCCGGCCGGAATGCCGCGCCGGTGGCCCCCAGCATCTCGGCGAAGTAGATCTGCGGATCGATGTCGGCATAGCGGTGCCTGACGCAGCTCTGCCAGGTATGGCGATGCGTGTCGACAAAGCCGGGCAGCACGATCATCCCGGCCGCGTCGATGCGCTGGGCCTCGGGGGCCTCGATGCGCGGGGCCACGGCGGCAATCCGGTCGCCTTCGATCAGGATATCACCCTGGCGTAGATCTCCGACCGCCGGATCCATGCTGAGAATCCAGCCGCCGGTAAGTAGCAGTCGTCGTTCGTTCATCGCTTCACCGTTTCAGCCATTTCGCCAGTTGCGCTTCCGCCTCGGCAGCCTGCGCGACGTCCGTTGCCGCCCAGGCCACGTAGCCGTCCGGGCGCAGCAACAGTGCCTTCACGCCTTCCATCGACGCGGGAATCCTTGCCGCGCGCGCGGCAAGCACGGTGACCGGCCATCCGGACAGGTTCAGCGCCGCGAACTGCCGGCTGAAACCCTCCAGGTCGAGCAGTACGAAGCGGCGTTCCCTAAGCGTCTGCGTCACCGCCACGGCGCTGCCGTCCGGCAGGAGCAGGTCGAGGTCCGGGCACCGCTGCCCCGTCAGCGAATGACTGCTGGGCGCGCGCGGATAGGGCGCCTCCAGGCCGCTCAGCTCCAGGACCAGCTTGCGCTGGACATCGGGCAGCGGAATGATGTGTTCCTGCATGCGGCGCTTTAGCGCCACCGCGTCCGGCTCGAAGTTGAACTGAAGCGCGCACTGCGCCTTGACGCTCTCGAGCAGGGCGTGCATGACCGGCAGCCGCTCCGCGTCATAGGTATCAAGCGTGGACGGATCCGCCACGCCGTTGATGACGTTGGCCAGCTTCCAGCCCAGGTTGAAGGCGTCCTGCAGGCAGAAGTTCATGCCTACGCCGCTGGCCGGGTAATGGATGCGTGCCGATTCCCCAACCAAGAAGACGCGCCCCTTGCGCAGGCTGGACACCATGCGCATCTGGTCGTCGAAGCGGGATGCCCAGCGGAAGGCGCGAATGCCGTAGTCGGTGCCGTGCACATCGCGGATGCATTGCAGCGCTTCTTCCAGCGTGACTGGCTCGTCCTTCGGCGCGTGGCGCCGGTCGCGGTGGACGATATTGAAGCGGGTGACCCCGTCGCCGAACACGTAGCCGCGCACCCAGCCCATCTCGTTGTCGACGTTGACGCGGCCGCCGGGCCAGGGGGCATGCAGCTCCGCATCGATGACAATGCCGCGGAAGGTGCCGGAGTGCCCCTCGAACGGCAGGCCGAGCCGGTTGCGCACGACGCTGCGCCCGCCATCGGCGCCGACCGCATAGCGGGCATGCAACGTGGCGACGGTGCCCGCCACATCCAAGACATCGATCTCGACTGCGTCGTCTGACTGACGGACGTCGAGGACTTCCATGCCTGTCCGAATCTCCGCCCCGCATTCCGCGGCCCAGGCCCCGAGGATTTCCTCGGTGTGGTTCTGGGGCAGTCCCAGCGTGAAGCCGAAGCGTGATTCCAGATACTTCCAGTTGATCGGATGGAAGCCCGCCCAGATATGCGAGGGCCGGAACGGATAGTTCGAGATCGCGCGCGTCTTCTCGATAAACCGATGCGCGATGCCGCGCGCATCCAACAACTCCAGGACGCGGGGCATGATGGTGCCGGCGCGTGACTGGACACCATCGGTGCGGCGCTCCAGCACAAGCGTCGTGACACCAGACCCGGCCAGCTCCGCCGCCATGGTCAGGCCGGAAGGCCCGCCGCCCACTACGATCACATCCCACTGCATTGCATTTTCTCCTTCAACGGCATTGGCCGAAACCTAGGCGAAGCCCAGTGATTCCACTCAGAACAGATGGGTCATGCCAGCTTCCAGCACCATCTGGCGGGAAGACGTGGCAGGCGGCTGGTTGCGCATCACCGCAAGTTGGCCGGAGCCGGCAACCTGGAGCACACCAAGCACATAGACGCTGGTACGCTTGGACAGGGCGTAGTCGAGATGCGCGTGAAACTGGTTCCACTTGTACGGATCGAGGGTGGTGTAGGAATAGCCGCCGCCAACGCGCAGTTGTGCGGTGACGTACTTGAACGCGCCCACATCGATCGACTGAGCGGTCTCCCTAACGCCCGCGGCTTCAAGGCGCGTATAGCTGTAGTTGCCCATTACGCGCCAGCCGTGGTCGACATAGGCAATGCCAGCGCTAGCCGTGTTCTGGTTCTGCAGAATCGCGGCGGTGGGATTGCTGCTGAAATCGATCCCATACAGTCGCGTGATGCCCAGCTTCTGGCCCGGTGCGTAGGGCACGCCGTTGACCGACTCCCAGACCACAGCACCCTGTATCGGGCCGCTGGAGTAGCTGACCTCGGCGCCGACAGCGCGCCCGGTATTGGTTGCAGAGCTGGCGTTCCCAAACGCGTACATGGCGCCGAACTGCAGTCCGCCGAACAGCGGTGACTTGTACTTGACGGTGCTGTTAAGCGCGTTGCCCACGGTCCGGTCCAAGTTGCCGGGGTGCGTGGCCAGCAGCGACGTATAGCGCTCCGAGGTGAAGGGGACCAGGTCGGCCAGGAGGTCATAGGTGGAACCCAGCGTGATGGTCCCCAGGGCGTTGGAGCTCACTCCGACATAGCTCTCGAACGGCGTGGAGTTACCGGTATCCAGGAACACATACTTGCTGATCCGGAAGATCGCGGCCATGTCGCTGTCAATGGCTTCCTTACCGGACATGGCGATAAAGGGCACGGCATGGGTACCGCTGAGCTGGAACTGTCCGCCCCCGCCGGGGCCGGCATTGGTGGTGTAGGACACGCCGGTCCCTAGCAGGCCCGACAACGTGACCGACGATTGGGCCCTTGCGGGCAGGGGGCCGGCCGCCAACATGGTGGCGCTGACCAGCGACAAAGCTGCCTTCCTCATTCCTGAGTCTCCGAGTCTTCTTTATCGATATTTCCGGGCGCACGCCGCCCTGCGCGGCCGTCGGTTGACAGCCGGCTTCTTCAATCCGTCTATGGGATGGGTACTAGCGGGAGGGGATTTGCGCAGGGGTGGCAGACAGCCCGCCTTCCGACTCGGCGTGCAGCAATGACCGGTACATCCAGCCTGAAGCCGCCACCGCCAGCACGCCGGCACAGGCAAACACCAGGGCCATGCCATGCGCCAGGGCATCCGAGCGGGCGTCGAATACATGCTTGCCCGCCAACGCGATCAGGGTGGGCGAGAGGCCCTGCCCGATCAGCCCATTGAGCACCAGCACGATCGCCATGACCAGCCCGACCGCGGTGGTAGGCACCGTCCTTGCCACGATGGTCGATGTGACGGCCATGAAGGTCCATGAGAACAGCACGACCATGGCGTCCAGCAGCCAGAAGGCACTCGGCGTGCCAGCCACGCAAAGCATGACCCCGAGGCAGGGCACGGCGATGCTCACGACCATGCCAACCAGCGCCACGCCGGACAGCCGATTGGCGCAAGCGCGCGCATCCATGGCCAGGCCCGCGAGCCACAGGCCGAGCGGCCCCATGGTGAGTAGCAAGCCGCCCTGGATCAGCCCGATCTCGCCCATGCCAAGCTGGAAGCGGCGAGCCACGATGGTCGGGATCCACGCACCCAGACCGTAGGTGATCATGGCATTGCAAACCGCAAAGGCCACCAGCGGCAAGAACAGGGACTTGTTGTCGGCGAGATGCCGGAGCGCGGCCCTGGTGCTCGGCTTGCCGCCATGGGCTTCGCTCAATGGACGGCCCGGATCGCGACACAGGAAGATCAGCAGGCCCACGGGAAGCCCGGCAATGCCGATCAGGAACAGCGTCATCTGCCAGGGCGGTACCGGCCCGATTAACGGAATGGTCCGGATGCCTGCCGATGCGATCCAGTGGAGCATGGGGCCGCCAAGCACAAGGGATAGACCGGTGCCCAGCATCAGGGCCATGGTGTACACGGACAGCGCTCGCGCGCGCCGCTGGTCGTCAACTCCGTCACGGATCAGCGAGTATGACGAGGGCGGAATCAGCGCCTCAGCACCGCCCACCACAATGCGCGCGACCACCAGCGTGATGAACGCGGCAGCCGCGGCATTGGCGGCCACTGCGATCGACCACACCAGCACACCCACCGCCACGATCACCCGGCGGTTGTGGCGATCGGCCAGCCAGCCCGCCGGAAGCCCCACCGCGATATTCGAGATGGCGAAGGCAGCGCCAATCAGGTAGCTGATCTGGAGATCGTTAACGCCGAACTCGCGCTGGATGGGGCCGACCATCAGCACAAGAATGTTCTTGTCGATCTGCGCCAGCATCGTCACCAGCGTCAGGGTGGCTACCAGTCCCCATTGGGACATCGCTCTGGCGGGCTCTCTAAGAGGCTCTCGAATCACTGTCTGTCTCCGTTTCTTTTTCGTTGGTCCCGGCCTGCGTCGCCGTGTGGGTCGGATTATTGGCCCGATGATGACATTTACAAAATTTATTGTTTAAATTCGGTACATCCATTCGGTAAATCAAAGATCGCCCATGCGCTTCAACAAACTGGACCTGAATCAGCTCGTGGTGCTCGACGCCTTGCTTTCGACGCGTAGCGTGGGCAAGGCCGCGGAGCGGCTGTTCCTGAGCCAGCCCGCCACCAGCTGCTCGCTCGCCAGGCTGCGCGAGTATTTCGAGGACGACCTGCTGGTGGCCGTCGGCAAGACTCAGGTGCTGACGCCATTGGCCCTGGGGCTCAGGAAGCCGGTGCGTGATGTACTGCTGCAGATCCAGACCATCACGCGGGCGCGGCCGTCCTTCGACCCGGCCACGTCGACGCGCCGCTTCATCATCGAGTCGTCCGACTACGTGATCAGCGTCTTTTTGTCACAGGTGATCCGGCGCGCGGCTGAAGCGGCCCCGCTAATGCAGTTCGACCTGCGCGCGATCAGCCCCCAGACGCCCGAGCATCTGGAGAGCGGCGAGGCCGAGCTGCTGATCGCGCCGGAGTTTGCCATGGTGCCGGGGCACCCGTCCGAGCCGCTGTTCGAGGACACGTTCTCTTGCCTCGTCAGCGCCGACAGCACCGTCGGACAGGATGGCCTGACGGTCGAGACCTACTTCGATGCGGCCCACATCGGCGTGGAATGGGGCGGCGGGCGGCGCGTGACCTTCGATTCACGGCTGATCGCCACGGGTAAGCGCACCCGGCGCCAAGACGTTATCGCACCTAGCTTCACACTTGTCCCAGCGCTTTTGTCCGGCACGGACCGCATTGCGACCCTGCCCACGCGGTTGGCCGAACAGATGGCCCAGCGATTTGGCCTGCGGCGCGTGACGTGCCCGATCGACCTGCCTGCATTCTCCGAGCACCTGCAATGGCAGAAGTACCAGGAGAGCGATCCGGCCATTGTCTGGCTGCGGGAATTGTTGCGCGAAACCGCTCGTGAAATGGTCGCTGCGGAATGGGAACCCCGTGCCCGGCTGCCAAGCGCGGGGCCGCGGGCGCCGGCTGCTAAGAAGCGAGCAAGGAAAGAAGGACCGACTACGACCTGAGCAAGCCGGGCGGTGGTCCGGGTAGGCAAATTGTTGCTACTAGCAAGGTCGTCTTCGGTGACTGCACAGTGGAGCGCCTCCGGATCAGCGTCGCGCGGTCGGTAGGTGTGAGGCCACGCAGGACAAGCACCGCATTGGCGGGAGCCAAAGTACCTAAGGGCCTGTTCACCTTCCCGGCCTTACGACAAGTCCGCCTCGGGCAAGGGAATCACAGATGGGCCCCTCGCCTGCTGGCCACATAGGTTGTAGATCTTGGTTCGGGGCAGGAGCATTGGTTGCCTCCCGCCCCTAGTCTTTTATGCAGGTCGAGACAAGCCCATGATGTCACGAGCTTCATCCGGCGTCGCGACCGACATGCCCAAGTGCTCGATCACCGTGCGCGCGCGCTCGACAAGCTGACCGTTGGTGGCAAAGACGCCACGGCTCAGGTACAGATTGTCTTCCAAGCCAACGCGCACGTTGCCGCCAAGCAAAGCTGCCTGCGCCATCATTGGCATTTGATCTCGTCCAATACCAAAGGCCGCCCATTGAGCATTGGCTGGAATGAGATTGCGCTGATAAATCATTGTCTCCGTGCTGGCGGGTGCACCCCACAGTACTCCCAGCACCATCTGGAAGAGCGGCACGCCGTCAATTAGACCCTCTTCAATCAGCTGCTTGCCGAACAAGATGTCGCCTGGACTAAACACCTCCAGCTCAGGCTTGATACCCAGTTCCTGGAAGCGCCGGGCCATCGCACGCAAGGTTCGGGTGGTATTCAGGTAGACAAACTCAAGCTTTCCTTCCACCTGGTTGCCGGTCGTAATATCGAGCGAGGCAATTTCCGGCAAGCAGTCTTCGAGATGCTTGACTCGCTCAGCGACCGGGACTACGTCACTTTCAGGTAGCGCCTTAGATTCGTCTTCGGGATCCGGTAGTAGGAACGCGCCCAGCCCACAGGTGAGATTCAGCACAATGTCGGTACCCGAAGAGCGTACTCGGTCAACCACCTCCTTGAACAGCACTGGATCACGACTGCCGCCCCCCGTCTTGGGGTCGCGCACGTGAATGTGCGCGACAGAAGCACCGGCCTTCGCCGCCTCCACGCAGGCATCGGCAATCTGCGTCGGTGTAATCGGCATCGATGGGTGCTTGGGATTAAACGGAGCGTTTCCTGTGACGGCACAGGTAAGAATAACTTTGCGTGACATTGTCAGATCTCCCATTCGACGTTTCCGCTGACGGCCAGTAGCTCGCCGGTAATCTTTGACGCGGCATCCGACGCGAGAAAGAGAACAGTCTGCGCGAGGTCTTCTGGCTGAACCTTGCTGCGCAACGATATGTACTTCAGATAGTCCGATTCCACCTCTTCCGCGGCACGCCCGGATTCCTGTGCAATGTTGGCGACGATTCGTTGCATCCTTTCGTTGTCGATCATGCCTGGCAGAATCGCGTTGCAACGAACATTGAACGGTCCAAGCTCGCGCGCCGCGTTCAATGTGAGCGATTCGACTGCGGCTTTAGACACGACATACGGCGTACGCATTGGCAGTCGGGTGCGGGTCGAGCCGGTCGAGAAATTGATGATTGCGCCATGTCGGCGCCGTTTCATGGCAGGAACGACACGCTTCATAAACTGGAACATCGCGCCAACATTGACGTCGAGTGTCTCGCGCCACGCCTCGTCGGAGATATCTTCGATTGCCGCCCTCGGCCCCGCGATGCCGACGTTGTTCACGAGGACTGAGATGTCGCCGAAATGGCGTTCGGCGTCCCGCACTACTTTCGCAACTTCATCGGGTCTGCCTACATTGGCGACCGTTCCAGTCATGCCGGGGTTAGCGCGCAGGGTCTCTGCAAGTGCGTCCTCGCGTACGTCACAAATATGCACAAGCGCGCCTCGAGCACGGAACAGCTCCGCGATAACGCGACCGACACTGTCGGCGCCGCCCGTCACCAGGACTCTTTCTTTCATTGAACAAGTACCTTTTTATCGTTGATTCAAAGAGCCAGCGTGTCACAGTCCTGCGGATATGCCTTCATCCATCAATATGCAACTGCCATGCATGGCGCGCGCGGCGTCGGACGCTAGGAAAGCGATGGCGCCTGCAATGTCCTCCGGCTCAGAGAAAGTTCGCGTACTCGGCGTACGCGCGGTCATGTAGTCGCGCAGGCCTTGCATGGCAGCATCATTGCGAATGTCTTCGTTGATGGCGGTGGCCGTGTTCCCTGGCGCCACGCAATTGACATTGATGTTTTCGCGGCCAAGTTCGCATGCCAACGCACGCGTCGCGAGGATGATGCCGGCCTTGGTCGCACAATAGATGGCGTAAGTGCCAAACCCAGTCACCCCTGCGACCGACGCCACATTGACGATTCGCCCGCCCCCGGCAGCCTTCAGCACTGGCACCACAGCATCAATGGTGTTCCATGTGCCCTTCAGATTCGTGTCGATCATCTGATTGACCTGCTGGGCGTCGGAACTGCCAGCCGGTGTCGGCTTGAAGATCCCCGCGGCATTCACCAGGACATCGATCCTCCCGAACATGTTTTGGACCTCAGCGATAAGCCTGCGGGCTGCTTGAGGGTCACGGACGTCGCATGTAAAGCCTGCAGCATCGCCACCGTTGCTGTTGATGGCCTCCGCGACGTTGCCAGCCTTCGCACGGTCCGAACTGGCGACCACGGCGATTCGAAAGCCATCTGCCGCGAGCCGCCTTGCGGCAGCCTCGCCAATACCTTGTGAGCCGCCAGTGACGATCGCGACTTTCGCTGTGTTGTGCATTTCCTGCTCCTCTGTTCTGAATTCGTCGGCCGCCTTTGCGACGGGATCGTTCTCCAGAACAAAAGGTAGCCGTTTCGTGATCACAAATCAAATGTATTTTTCGTATTGACTCAGTTATTCGCGATTTTTACCTTGTTTTGTAGGTGTTTACCCTTACTTTTGCGGTTTGCCGCCCATTGCTCTTGTGATCACAAACATCGATAAATATACTGAACTCGCTGGCGGCGTCACAGGGCCCCGACGCCGCGCCAGGTTGGCTTACAGGAGACGATTCATGCGTTTTGCAGTAGACACGGGCGGTACCTTCACCGACCTCATCGTTGAAGATGAAGTCGGGAATTTGCATATGTTTAAGTCTCCGACGACTCCGTCGGACCCCATCAGCGGAGTCCTGGATGCCCTGCAGGTTGCGGCCGATGGTCTCGGGCTTTCGCGCGATACCATGCTGGCGCGCGGCGAGATGTTCATCTACGGGACCACGCATGCGATCAACGCCATCATCACTGGCAATACCGCTCGTACCGCGCTGCTAGTGCCCTCTGGTCACCGCGATATCTTGACTTTGCGCGAGGGTGGTCGCCTGGAGCCGTTCAACTTCACGGTGGCGTATCCCGATCCGTTTGTGCCGAGGGCGCTTACTTGGGAGGTCCCCGGCCGCATCCTGGCTGACGGCACCGAGTTGGAGCCGCTGGACGAGGCCGCGCTCACCCGGTCCCTCGATGAAATGCGACATGCAGGCATCGAAGCCGTTGCGGTATGCCTGCTATGGTCGATCGTGAATCCTGCGCACGAGCTTCGTGTCGCCGAGCTTATCCAAGCCCACCTTCCCGGCGTGCCCTTCACGCTATCGCACCAACTCAACCCGATTCCCCGGGAATTCCGCCGCGCTTCGTCCAGCTGCATCGATGCGTCTCTCAAGCCGATGATGCGTGCCTATATGCATACGCTGGTGGACCGACTCAAATCAGCGGGCTTCCCGGGACGCGTCGTGGTGGTCACCTCACAAGGCGGAGTCATGGATGCGGACCACGTCGCGGACGCGCCAATCCACCTCATCAATTCCGGTCCTTCTATGGCCCCAATTTCCGGTCGCTATTTCGCGCAAACCGACGAGGACACGGGAACGGCAATCGTGGCCGACACTGGTGGCACGACCTACGATGTCAGCCTGGTGCGTCGGGGCAGAGTGCCATGGTCCCAGGAAACCTGGATCGGCGCCCCCTATCGCGGCGTCATGACGGGATTCCCCTCGGTGGACGTAAAGAGCGTGGGCGCAGGCGGTGGCTCCATCGCCTGGGTAGACGGTGGCGGCATGCTGCACGTCGGCCCCAGCAGTGCCGGCGCCGTGCCGGGGCCTGTTTGCTATGGCCGAGGCGGCACGTTGCCGACTGTCACGGACGCCTCGCTCGCGTTGGGTTATATCGACCCCGACTTCTTCCTCGGCGGCACCATGAGACTGGACGCGGTTGCTGCACGTGAGGCAATCCAGACCCATATCGCTACGCCCCTGGGCATGTCAGTGGAAGCTGCTGCAGCCTCCATCATCAGCATTGCCACCGAGAACATGGTGCAGGCCATCTGCGACATCACCATCAACCAGGGTATCGACCCAAGCGAGGCCGTCCTCATCGGCGGCGGTGGTGCAGCTGGACTGAATTCCGTACTGATTGCGCGGCGCCTGAGCTCACCGCGCCTGGTCATTCCGCAAGTCGGTGCCACCATGAGCGCTGCCGGCGCCATGATGTCCGACCTGACCTCTCATTACCACGCCACCTTCTTCACGCGAAGCGACGCCTTTGACTTCGCTGGCGTGCGGGAAGTGCTGAACGACCTCACCAGTCGTTGTCAGGAGTTTATCGATGGCCCGGGCAAGGGCTCTCTCGCTCAGACCGTAACACTCTGGGCAGAGGCTCGCTATCCGGAGCAGGTATGGGAGCTTGAGGTTCAGTTGCCTCCGCATGGCATACATACGGAGACGGGCATTGCCGCGCTGGTCGAAGGCTTTCACCGGGCCCACGAGGAAGTCTTTGCTATCCGCGACGCGGGTTCGCCCATTGAGATCGTGGGCTGGCGAGCGACGGTTGCCTGTCGCATCCGCGCGCAGGAGGGCGGCACGCTTGCCAACTCGATCGCACGCCCGATCGCAAACCCCGTTCGCAAAGCCTATTTCGAAGGCTCAGGCTATGTTGACACCGCGGTGGTCCGCTTCGAAGCACTCGATTCCTCGGAAACCGTCCGCGGCCCGGCAATCATCGAGTCGTCATTTACCACTGTCGTGTTGAACCCCGGGGCGAGCGCCACGCGTCGGGCCAGCGGCAGTCTTTCTATTCTTCCCGGCCGCGATTAATCAGGAGCTACTCATGCAACGAGACACGATCGAACGTCCCGCCACGGATGGCGTCCAGCTCGCATTAATTACTAACCGGCTTGAGGGCGTCGCCCGCAAGATGGCCAATACACTGCTTCGCAGTGGTCGGTCAGGCGTGCTCAATATCGCGCGGGACTTCTCCTGCTGCATCGTCACTGCGGACTGCCAACTACTGGCGGCAGCCGAAAGTCTGCCCATTCATGTGCTAAGTGGTCCAGACATGATGAGCGCGACGATGAAGCAGTTCCACCCGGTGCTGCGCCGTGGCGACGCCTTCCTCCACAATTCGCCCTATCACGGCTGCTCTCACCCGGCCGACCACACCATCCTGGTGCCGGTGATTGACGACCAGGGCATTCACCGCTTTACGGTGGTGGCCAAGGCGCACCAGGCCGACTGCGGCAACTCGGAGCCCACCACTTATATGGGCGGCGCCCGCGACATTTACCATGAAGGAGCCCTGATCTTCCCTGCGGTCAAGGTGCAGCAGGACTACAACAGTATCGAAGATATTGTGCGTATGTGCAAAATGCGCATCCGCGTGCCTGAACAATGGTGGGGCGACTACCTGGCAATGGTCGGTGCTGCCCGCATTGGTGAACGGGAACTGCTAGCCCTGGGTGAAGAACTCGGCTGGGACCGACTGGAGCGTTATGCAGTCGACTACCTGGATTACTCCGAGCAACGCATGATCAGCGCCATTCAATCGCTGACTGCTGGACGCGGGACGGGCACCAGCACCCATGACGCGCTATTCCCCGGCATGCCGGAGGAAGGCGTAACGATCCGTGCCCAGATCGACGTGGATCCCGCCAATGGCAAGGTGACAGTGGATCTGCGTGATAATCCGGATTGCCTTCCATGTGGTCTCAATCTCAGCGAAGCGTGCGCACGGACAGCAGCAATGGTCGGCGTCTTCAACAGTATCGAGCACACGGTGCCCAAGAACTCCGGATCCTTCCGCCGCATCGATATTCGTTTGCGCGAGGGTTGCGTGGTTGGCATCCCCCTGCATCCCACCTCGTGCTCCGTCGCCACCACGAATATGGCCGATCGCGTCGCCAATGCCGTGCAGACCGCCGTCGCCGAAATGGCAGATGGCGCCGGACTGGCGGAATGCGGTGCCGTGATCCCCCCGGCAATCGGGGTGATTTCGGGCATCGACCCCAGCACGGGTCATCGCTTTATCAACCAGTTGTTCCTTGGCTTCACCGGCGGCGCCGCGGGGCCAACCGCCGATGCATGGCAGACAATCGGACACGTCGGTAACGCGGGGCTGTGCTTCCAGGACAGTGTGGAGCTCGATGAAATGCGCCACCCGCTATTTGTTCGCTCTCGCAGCTTTGTGCCTGACAGCGAAGGTGCCGGTCGCTACAACGGTGCGCGGAGCATGTTTGTTGAGTTCGGCCCGCGCGGCTGCGAGATGGACATCGGCTATGTCAGCGACGGCTCTGTCAACGGCCCGAAGGGCGTCCGTGGCGGTCTCGCCGGCGCTAACTCCGGCCAGCAGCGACGCCTGCAATCCGGCAGCCTCGAACCCCTGCCGGCCGGCGGCGTCGTCACGCTGCGCGACGGCGAGACTATTCTGTCGTTTTCCTGCGGCGGCGGCGGCTACGGCAGCCCGCATACCCGCGACCCTGAGCTGGTTCGCAAGGACGTGGCCGAGGGTTACTTGAGCATTGAGCGTGCTCGTGACGTCTACGCGGTTGTCGTCGACCAAGACGGTGCCCTGGATAGTGCAGCGACGGAGAAATTGCGTAACGACGTCTCGACGCGGAGGGCGGCGTGATGCTCGTGCGTTATGGCAAATCGATACCGTCCGTCGGCCAATCCTGCTTTCTTGCAGCCAATGCGACCGTGGTCGGCGCCGTGATACTGGGAGACAACAGTTCCGTATGGTTCTCGGCGGTACTGCGTGCGGACGTGGAGCCGATTACCATCGGGGCACGGACCAACCTGCAGGACGGCGTTGTTGTGCATGCCGATCCAGGGCATCCGGTCATTATCGGAGATGGTGTAAGCGTCGGACATCAGGCCAGCTTACATGGATGCAGCGTCGCGGATGGGGCCTTGATCGGCATCGGCGCCACGGTTCTGGACGGGGCGCAGATCGGTGAGCAGTCACTGATCGGTGCCGGTGCCCTGATTCCTCCCGGAAAAGTCATTCCGCCGAGAAGCCTGGTCCTGGGTACACCAGGCCGTGTCGTGCGTACATTGACCGATGAGGAAGTCAGGGAGCTGGCTTGGGCAGCGGATGAATATGTGAGGCTCGGCATGGCCTATTTGCAGGATGCAAAGCAGGTCTCATAGGACCCAAGCAAGGTATGGCGGGCCACGGAACCCGCCATACTGAGTACGTCATGCCAGCGCTTGACTCAATAACGCCGGGGCCCTGCCTCGGCGTTTGCGTTCTGCAGCAGGCTGCCATGATCGGCGCCTTATCCGCCAGAAAACTTCACATGAATTACTTGCAGGGGCGGAGAGCGGATCTCATAGAACCCAAGGCATGGCGGGCCACTGGAACCCACCATACCAAGTACGTCATGCCAGTGCTTTACTCAACCGGAGCCGGGGCCCTGCCACGCCGTTTGCGTTCTGGAGCAGGCACCAGGATAGGTGTCCCATCCGCAGAGAAAATCTGCGTCTTGTACCACTTGGCCGCATCGATGATATCGGACTGGACAGCGTCGCTAGATGCTTGTGGATCGCGCTTGGCCAGTGCGGCCAGAATATTGAAGTGGTGCATGATGCCCCGGTCATGCAAGATCTCGCGGGTCGATTGCATCTGCTTCATGACAGCCGCAAGGTATGGCCCGCTCTGAAGCCAGAGCATTTCAATCAGTGAAACCAGCAACTCCGAATGGGAGGCTCGGTAAATCGTAAAGTGCAGTTGCTCGTTTGCCTCAACCGCAGCCGGCACGTCGCCAGCATCCACCGCGTGACTGTAGTCTTCCGCCGCAGCCTTGATTTTGGAGAAGTCCGCCTGCGTCATGCGCTCGGCGGCTAGCCAAGCAGCGCGCCCTTCGAGCGTAGCACGCGTGTCAATGAGATCGTCCAGGCGTTCTATCGACACTTCCGGGACACGCAGTGTCCGATTCTGCTGTAGTTCCAGGGCGCCCTCGGTCACCAAGCGGCTTACGGCTTCGCGGACCGGCATGGTGCTGGTCCCGAGCAGGACGGCAAGACCGCGAATGGTCACCGAACTCCCCGGCGAAAAACGCCCTGCCCGCAACGCGTTAGCCAGTTCGGCATAAGCGCGTTCGCGAAGTGCAACATTGGTCAGGCGGGAAACCGCCGGACTGTCGTCGTCGAACTCGTCCTTGTCCTGGCGCCCCTGTTCGCCCAGCCCGCCCATGAGATGCTCCTGTGATCTCTGATAGTGGAAGCGCCCTAAAAACGGCCGTCGAGGGTCTCGATGCGCTTTTAGGGCCTATTTGTGATCACAATTATAGGCGATGCGACATAAAAATGTCGAATCGACACGGGCCAATCATTTCAGGATGCCAGCTTCTCCAGCGCCCATCGGTCAGCCGCACGTGACAAGGGCTCACCAGCACTGCTGGCGCGTACGAACAGCGAATCCACTCGGTTGGCGATGCGTAGTACCTCCGCGTCCACATCCGCTTCAGCAAAGCCTCCCTGGTATTCACGGACGCAGCTGATAATGCCGCCCGCGTTCACGAGATAGTCGGGCAGATACGCGATGCCACGCTCATGCAATGCGTCGCCATCGCCGTTCGTGGCCAACTGGTTGTTAGCCGCCCCTGCTACCAAGCGCGCACGTAGGGCAGGAATGCTCTGCCGATGCAGCGTCGCCCCTAATGCGCACGGGGCCAGGATGTCGACGTCCTGCGTGGCGATGTCATCCACCGCAACAACGACGGCATTGAATGCCCTACGTGCGGCAGCAGTGCGGGAGTCGTCAATATCTGCAACCACCAGCTTGCAGCCAGCTCGGTGAAGGCGCTCGGCCAGCGCCCAACCTACAGCGCCAAGACCCTGCACCGCGACGCGGAGACCACTCAACTCGCGGGCGCCAAACACGTGCGACGCGCCACGCTCTATGGCGGCAAATACGCCGAGAGCCGTCTTTGGAGAAGGATTGCCACCGAACCCATCTGGACGCGGAATACCCGCCGCATAAGGCGTGACTTCGCGAACCGCAAGCATGTCGGCCACCGAGGTGCCGACATCCTCTCCCGTGATATAGGTGCCGGCAAGGACTTGCACCGCCCGACCAAAGGCCTGGTACATGGCATTACGCTCATGCTGCCCATCACCGCGCAGGATGACCGCCTTCCCACCTCCGAACGGCAGATCGGCCATCGCGTTCTTCAAGCTCATTCCCCGCGACAGGCGCAAAGCGTCTTCCATGGCTGCAAGGTCCGACCCATAGCTCCAGTAGCGGCATCCCCCGAAAGCCGGACCGCGCGCCGTACTATGGATGGCAATGATTGCCCGTAGTCCGGTCTTCTCCTCCGTGACCAGCATGACGCGCTCATGAGGCGTGGCGTCGCCCAGACCAAAAAGGCTTACGGAATGATCATCCGCGCGTGAAACTTCATTTGCGTTCATTGGGAAAGGTAGTAAGTGGTATAGAAAGAGTGCCGACCGAAGCCGACACGCATCGTCGCGTCATCCCTCACTGCGTCCGAGCTTCTCACGAAGGCGTTCGAACTCCGACCTCGCATCGTCGAAATGACGCATCTTGATGTGCCCGAATCCCCGGACCTTCTCGTACAAGCGAACCAACGCGACAGCGTCATCCAGAGTCTTCGGCGACAGTCGCTCGAGGACCGCATCGACATCCCGCTCGAATTCAGTAATCAGCCTGCGCTCCAGCTGACGGTCGGCCTGCAGGCCGAAAGGATCGAGCACCGTTCCACGCAGTACCTTGCCGTGCCGCAGCACATGCATCAGCGGCACGATGAACCAGCCCTTCAAAGCGATCTTGCGACGCATTCCACCGGGACCACCGGATCGCGCCAGTATCGGGGGCGCCATATGGAAGACTCGCTTCGCTCCGGGTGCAAAGCCCTGCATCATGGCTCGCGACGCCACAGGATCGGTGTGAAGGCGCGCCACTTCGTACTCATCCTTGTAAGCCAAGACCTTGAAATAGTTGCGTGCAACGGCTTCGGTCAACACACCCGGCGCATCAGAGATTTGACCTTCCGCACGGGCGACACGGTCCACGAGGACAGCGTACCGCCGTCCATATGCGGCATTCTGGTAGGCAGCGAGTTCTTGCGCGCGAGCACCGACGAATCCTCCGATGGTGAATGGCTCACTTGCCGCAATGTCAGCTTGTCCCGCCTTCTGCAACGCCGTCGGGTCATGGGCCAGAATCCGCCCCCACAGGAATGCCCGCCGGTTTGCCTCGACGGATGCGCCGTTGAGTTCGATGGCACGCTGGATAGCGATCTCCGAAACCGGCAGCCAACCACGCTGGAAGGCATGGCCCACCAACATCAGATTGGCCGCGAAGGTGTCGCCGAAAATCGTTTGCGCAGCGGCGCTCCAGTCATGGAATTCGGCCCTGCCCTCGCCAATCGCCCGTTCAATTGCATGCCGATGCGCTGGCAGTGAAAGCTGCATATCCCCATCGCCAACAAAATCCGCCGTCGGTGTCATTGCGGTTTCCACCACAGCATGCGCCGAGCCTGGACGAAGCCTTGCCAGCACGTCTGGCGAGGCCGCAACCACAGCATCGCAGCCGAGCAACAGGTTGGCGCTCTTCGGCTCGATGCGTGCCGTGGCAATGTGGGCGGGCGACTCGGCCAGCTGAATGTGGCTGACCACAGCCCCATTCTTCTGGGCCAAGCCCGTGAAATCGAGCGTCGATGCACCACGACCTTCCAAATGCGCCGCCATAGCGAGAATCGCGCCGACGGTGACAATGCCCGTTCCTCCAATCCCCGCCACAAGCACGCCGCAGTGCTGCAGCAACTCGGGCGACGTTGAGGCCGGCGGCGGCAACACGAGCCCCCACTCGGCTTCCAGTCGCCGCAGCGTGCCGGACTGAACGGAGCTTGCCCGCTCCCCTTCGATGGTGACAAAGCTCGGACAGTAGCCTTGGACGCAAGTCATGTCCTTGTTGCACGCCGACTGGTTGACGATGCGCTTGCGGCCAAGCTCTGTCTCCAGCGGTTCAACGGCAATACAACCGGAACGCGCCGAGCAGTCTCCACACCCCTCGCACACGGCAGGATGAATAGCGATGTGCCGTTTGGGTGTTGCCAGCGACCCGCGCTTGCGTCGGCGTCGCTTCTCGGCAGCACAGGTCTGGTCATAGATGATCGCTGATACACCAGGATACTCACGCAGACGCCTCTGAACGGTGTCGAGTTCGCTACGGTTCACCACTGCCACATTGGCCGGCATCTCGCTGATGGTCCGATATCGCGCAGGCTCCTCCGAGACCACCACGATCTCTTTCACCCCTTCGGCCACGAGCTGAGCCGCGATCTTCGGCACTGTCAGGCCCCCTTCGGCCGGCTGCCCGCCGGTCATCGCGACCGCATCATTGAAGAGGATCTTGTAAGTCACGGCAGTCCCAGCCGCCACAGCCTGCCGAATAGCAAGGCTGCCCGAATGCTGGTAAGTCCCATCACCCAGGTTAGCGAACAGATGCGGCATCTTGGAAAAGGTCGACAGGCCGACCCATTGCACACCCTCGCCGCCCATCTGACAGAAGGTAGCGGTGCGGTCACGCTGCCCCAGCGCCATGATGTGGCATCCGATGCCGGCCGCGGCATATGAACCGTCTGGCAGACGCGTGGAGTTGTTATGCGGGCAGCCAGAACAGAAGAATGGTTTGCGCGACAGAACCTGCTCTGCAGGGTGGATTGGAATCATCCGTGAACTGCCGCCCGCGTCAGCACCTGAACGTTGCGTCCCTCGCGCCTCTGTAGCAACAATGCCCTGCGCGCCGAAGAACCGGCGCAGTACGCCAGCTACCTGCTCAGGAGAAAACTCCATCGTTGCAGGCAACCATTTTTCACCGTCAGGCCCATGTTTGCCATATACCGCGGGACGGTCTTGCGCCGCGTGGTTGTACAGCAACGTCTGGATCTGCTGCTCGACCATGCTGCGCTTTTCTTCCACCACGATGAGCGCCTGCATGCCCGCGCAAAAGCACTCCACCCCTTTCCCTTCAAGCGGCCAGGACATGCCAACCTTATAGATGCCGATACCGAGGAACTCCAGCGCGGCCGTATCAAGATCAAGGCGTCGCAGCGCTGCCATCACATCGAGATGAGCCTTGCCCACGGTAATGATCCCGACCTTGGCAATGGCCGGCCGTATCACAGTGCGATCAATCGGATTGGCGCGCGCAAAGGCAAGTGCGGCCGGCAGCCGTTCCTCAATCAAGCGGCGCTCCAGCTCGGCGCGCTCCGCCGGCCACCGTATAGCCGTATCGAGGCCGAAACCTCGCTCGGGTATTTCGATATCGGTGGGAATACCAAAACCATGGCCCAGGCCTGAGCCGGGCAGCGTCATCGACCTGCCACTCTCCACCGTCTCGGTAATTGCCTTGAACGCAACCCACAATCCGGAAAAGCGTGAGAGCGCGTAGCCGAACAGGCCGAACTCAATATACTCCTCCACAGACGACGGAAAGAGGATAGGCATCATCGCCCCCTCGAACACATGGTCCGTCTGGTGCGGGAACATCGAAGACTGCGCCGCGTGGTCATCGCCTGCAATCGCAAGCACGCCACCGTGGCGCGACGTGCCTAGGATATTGGCATTGCGGAATACGTCGCCGGTGCGATCTACCCCAGGCCCCTTGCCATACCACATCGAGAATACGCCTTCGACCCGCTTCCCCGGAAAGGCGTCAATCTGCTGTGCCCCCCACAGCATCGTAGCCCCAAGGTCTTCATTCAGCCCAGGCTCGAAGCGAATATCATGCTCAGCGAGCATTTTTCGCTGTCGCCACAACTCTTGATCCAGACCGCCAAGCGGAGACCCACGATAGCCAGAAACCAGACCACCGGTGTGCAATCCGGCGACGCGGTCGGCACGAGCCTGTTCCAACAGAATGCGCACCAGCGCCTGTGTACCCGTGAGAAATACCCGCCCGGAAGCGCGCAGATAGCGATCCTCCAGTCGGTAGTTTTCATCGGTAAGAAAATGGTTATCGTTTGCGCGCTGGTTCATGCTTTTGCCCTCCGTGCATCTCAATGCTTGTGCTGAAGATTCTAGGTTTCCATCAACTTCGATTTGTGCCAAACTGCTTCAAAGAAATGCCGCTAATTAGCACGTTTCATTGAAATTTCTCTCGCAAAACCTTCAGGTGTGCCAAATGCGTTTTGACCGTACCGATGTGCGTATACTTGCCGAACTTCAGCGTGATGCGCGGGTGCGGGCGAATGAACTGGCGGAGCGCGTTGGCCTCTCGCCGTCCCCGTTCTATCGACGTATCCGGCTGCTTGAGGAAGAAGGGGTGATCGACGGCTATGTCACGCTGCTGAATCAGGAAAAATCGGGTTTTCCAGTCAGCGCCTACGTACAAGTGGCAATCGAAAAGAAGACAGAAGAGCGGCTGGCGCGCTTCGAGGCGGCTATTGCGAAACTCGATGAGGTGATGGAGTGCTACTTGATGACCGGCAGCTTCGACTACATGCTCCGCGTCGTTTCTGCCGATATTGCGGGTATCGAGCGGTTCGTCATGACACAACTGACGACCATTGATGGTGTCAGTGACATCAGTACCTCGCTGGCGCTGCGGCGGGTGGTGTACAAGACAGCGCTACCCGTCCGCGAGCGCAGCACATCCTAATGAATCGCGCCGGCAGTGAATCCTCCGGCGCACTCTAAAAGAGATCAGCTAGCCAAACCATGGTCGGCTGACCTGAGTCCCTGCGTCAACTAGAACAGCGTACGGATACCAGCGCCAACCGCCAGTTGATTGTGGCCGATAGTCGCGGGGCTGGCGAGGATGCTCGTGTTGCTTCCCGCACCCAACATGCCCTTGGGCTTGTTATTTGAGTACGCGACATCGACATACAAGGTGGTGCGCTTCGAGAACGAATAGCCCGCCCCGATCTTGTAGAGGTCCGCACCAGCTTCACTGACTTGCTTATCCTGAAGATGCAGCCAGTCAGCGGTCAGACGCCACGCAGGCGTGGCTTGATAGGCTGCTCCTACGTAATAGTAGTTCTGGTCAGCCCCGGTCGTCGGGTTCTTGAACTTGGCAAAATTCACACCCGTCTTAAGTGTTCCCCAGGTATAGGTAACCCCGATGGTGTAGGCGCGTAGCCAGGGATTGCTAGTCTGCCCAGTGGGGTCCTTGCCATCGAAATATCCCGACGCGAGGCCCAGCTTCCCGTCCGTCCAGTTTAGGTTTGCTGTGAATGTAGACTTGTTCGAGAAACTACCTGGGGTGCCACCGAGACCATAGGTAACGCCACCGCTAAACCCATAGAATTGGTCCGGCAGCATGTACTTGATCGACTTGTTAACCCACGTGTACATCAGGCCGCCGTTGACAGCGCTGTTAGTGCCTGAGGCAATGCCGGGAAATCCTTCACCCGGTTTGAAGTTTGATGAGTTCTGGAAGGTTGCGTTAGCAAGCGAGCCGAAGTTCATGTAGCCCGTGGCATCGCCGGCCGAGATACCGTCGAAGAATGACGACCAGTTGCGCCCCAGGCGCACGGTCCCCCAAGGCGCAACGACACCGATCGTCGCTCCACGGTCGAACAGCGATCCCGTATCCTGAGGAAAAGGAACAGATGCGTTGGCCACGCCAGTATCCGCCGCAAAGCCACTCTCAAGCTTGAACGCGACCTTGTACCCTTCACCGATATCCTCTTCGCCGATGAGACCCCAGCGGCTGGTCAACTCATTCCCGGAGGCTAGCGCCAGTGCGCCAGCCGCTCGCCCGGTAGACGGATCCACGCCTGCAACTGACCGATAGTTCAACCCGACGTCTAGCACCCCATATAGGTTAAGGCCTGCCCAGGCGGCCCCGCCCATACCCATGCCGATGGCAGCCAGTGCAATTCCTATGGGTCTGACCCCCAGCCTGCGCGGCGGTTGATAGCCCCCTCCTCGCACTGACTGCACGCCCCCCACTTCCTGATTCCACTTCATTTGTCTCCTCCAAGAAAGCACTTCAATCCGATACCGGGCTGCTGCCCTTGCCAGCCTCGGGAAAGTGTCGTAGTGATGAACAGTTCCTCAGGCCAGCGTGGGCACCTCACCTGGCACCACGCCCAGGAAGCGCTCCATCAGTTCGGGTCGACTTTGCAGTTCTGCTGCACGGTCCTTGTATGCGACGCGACCGCTGACAAGTACCGCCGCATCGTCAGCGACCGACAGCGCAATCCTGCTGTTCTGCTCGACGAGCAGGATTGACAGGCCGGCATCCCGCAATCGGCCAACTATCGCCGCGACTTCATCAATCATTTGAGGGGAAAGCCCCTCCGTAGGCTCATCCATCAGCAGCACGCGCGGACGGCTCATCAGCGCGCGACCGATAGCAAGCATCTGCTGTTCGCCGCCAGAGAGCGTTCCAGCGCGCTGATGGAATCGTTCCCCGAGTCGCGGAAACATCTCCACAACCTGAGCGACAGTCCATGCCGGGCCCGCATCGGATGCGTCGGCCTGCCTGGCGACGGTCAGGTTCTCGCGCACGGATAAGAGCGAGAAAAGGCGACGCCCTTGCGGTACCAGTGCCACACCGCGTCGAACAATGCTGTCAACCGGTAGCCTGGCGATGTCTTCGCCGAACAATTGAATGGCACCGCGATACGCTGGCACCATGCCCATGATCGTGTGGATGCAGGTAGTCTTGCCCGCCCCGTTTCGGCCAAGCAGCGCGAGCACGGTACTGGGTCGGACGGTCAGCGAGACGTCCTGCAGGATTTCACTGCGGTCATAGCCGGATGTGACGCCGGACAGCGCAAGTGCGGGAAGGGAATTAGTGGGCAAGGTAGATCTCCTGCGTGCGAGGGTCAGCTAGCACCGAGCGCTTGTCTCCGTCGACAACAACGCGGCCGCTCTGCAACACCGTGATTGACTCCGCAAAGGCGAGCGCCACATCCATGTCATGCTCGACCATCACGATGGTCAGGTCCCTCGGCAAGTTCGCCAACAGTTCGGCAACCCCAACCCGCTCCGCTCCCGACAGTCCCGCCAGCGGCTCGTCCAGTAGCAGGATGCTCGGCTGCTGCGCGAGCGACATCGCGATTTCCAGCCGCCGCAACTCTCCGTACGAACAGGCGTGCACAGGCGTATCGGCGCGGACGTCGAGGGCCACACGAGCTAGCACGGCGCGGGCTTCAGCCTCGAGCGCCGAGCCGCCGAATCGCCTCCATGGACTCAAGGTGGCTGCCGAACCCGCGGTCGGTGCCCCCGTCAACGACATCAGCACGTTATGCAACAGCGTCTTGTCGCGGAACGGCGTGAGTATTTGATAGGTCCGCCCTACGCCCATGCGAGCACGGGCGTACGTTGGCTTTGCTGTGACATCCTCCCCAAACAGCGAGATACTCCCGCGGGTCGCACACAGGTCGCCCGCGACAAGATTAAGCAACGTTGTCTTTCCAGCGCCATTAGGACCTAGCAGTAGCCTGCGCTCTCCCCGCTGTATCGTGAGATTTACACCATCGACGACACGCAGCGCGCCGAATGAGATAGACAGATCAGCCAAACCGATTGCAATGGAGCTGCCCATTACACATAGCTCCGAAGGCGCAGCAGGCCTGTCCGCCAATACCACTGCTGAGTGGATCATCGAATGCTCCTCTTGCCAAAGATAGAGGCGAAGCCCGGTACAACGCCCGCGGGAACAAATAGCACCACCCCTATCAGCAAGAGACCGAGGAATGTTGGCCAGCTCTCGATATAGCCGCTAACCAGCACACGAAAGCCGACGACGATCACTGCGCCGACCACCGGTCCGAGCAGCGTGGCAGGCCCACCGACGATCACCATCAGGAGACTCTCCGCGGTTTCACCAAGCGATAGCGCATGGGGACTGATGAATTGCTGGTGGAAAGCCAGCAGGACACCTGCAATCGCTGCGACCAGTCCCGCAAATGCGAAGGCGAAGAGTCGGATACCCCAAATATCAAAGCCAAGGGCCGACATCCGGCGCGGTTGCGATCTCGTACCGTCCAAACAGCGGCCGAGTTGCGATTGCATGAACCTGTTAACCAGGCATAGCACCAGGAGAAAGCAAATCGCCACGAACTCGAACCAGGCAATGTGGTTGTCCGTATCCATCCACGGCAGCGCAGGCCTCGCAATTCCGGCAATACCATTCTCACCGCCGGTCACACTGCCCCAGTGCATGGCTACCCCCCAAAGCACCTGAGCAATGGCTAACGTGATCATGCCGATACTGAGTCCACTGGTACGTAGCGCGAGAATTCCGACCACTACCGAGAACGCTACAGCCACACTCACCGCCATGGCTGTGAGCATCCATGGCCCAAAACCAGTGTGCTGGCCGGCGATGGCAACCCCGTAGGCTGCGGCACCGGCTAGCGCCGATTGGGCAAACGACAGCAGTCCACCCAGCCCAAGTAGCATATTAAGGCTGGTCGCAATCAACGCGGCGATCATGATGTGGATCGCCAGGTCCAAGTAAAAAGGTGAACTGATCGCCAGCGGCAGCATTAATAGCAGTGCACCAGCGATACAAGGGCCGACGGAACGTGCAAAGATCTTCATGCTGCGGCCCTCCCGAACAATCCTTGAGGCCGATACGCCAGCACGACGATCATCGGCACGAACAACAGCACGTATGACATCTCCGGCAGAACCGACTGCCCGAAGCTATGGACCAGCCCCGTGATCAGGCTTCCCACCATCGCACCAGGAATGCTGCCTGTGCCGCCCAGGACCACCACGATCAGCACAAGAGGAAGAACCTCCATATCGAGACCCGGAGAAACCGACAGGATTGGCGCGCCAATCGCACCGCCAATGCCGACAAGCGCCGCACCAGCGAAGAAGATCGTCATGAAGAGGCGGTCGACGCGAATGCCAACCGCACGGGCCATGGTCCGGTCTTCTACGGCGGCACGTAAGCGAGCCCCGATCGGCGTGCGAGACAACGAGAGGTCCAGAGCCACGGCGGTCACCACTGAAAGTGCCATGACGAAGAGGCGGTACAGGGGAAAAGTCAATTCGCCAAGCGATACGGCGCCCGTCAGGAGCGGCGGCACCCCGATCTCGAGAGGCATGCCACCCCAAATGGTCTTGCAACTGTCCGCAATGACGAACGCGACCCCCAGAGTAGCGAGTACTTGTGCGAGTTCGTTATGAGCGATTCGTCGCAAGATCGCCCGCTCCAATGCGATGCCAAGAATGCCCACGACAATGGCGCTGCCTAGTGTGGCAAGGGAGAACGGCAGTTCCGCATCGACCAGGGTGACACAGAGGTAGCCCCCCAGCATGAACAGCGCTCCGTGCGCCATGTTGGGGATGCTCATTAGGCCAAAGATGAGCGTGAAACCTGCCGCCATCAGAAACAGCACTGAAGCAAAGGTCAGCCCATTGAGCGTCTGGATTAGAAAAATAGACATCGTGAATCCTTGCTGACACATCAGTCGAGATTGCGCGACGGCGGATAGTCCCGCGAATAGACGGGATTGGCGAGGAATGCAGACGGCTCATACGTCCAGAATTGGGTGACACCCGGGTATTCTCGGACGACCGTATTGACCAGCTTGCCCCCAACGCGCGCAACTTTGCGGATGTAGACAGTCACCACGGGATTACCGAAACGATCGAGCGTGAGCGGACCACGCGGGCTTTGCGAAAGGCGAACAGCATGCATCGCGTCGGCAAGTGCTCGGCCTGAGAGAGTTGCTGAACCGCCCGCTTGTAGGGCCTGCTCGAGAACCAGCCCCGCGCTGTATCCGCCCGTTGCATAAAAGCCTGGCGTGGTGTGGTACTGCTTACGATAGCCCTCGACATAGCGCTCGTTCACAGGCGTGGAGATCGCACCGCTATACCAACCAGCAGAAATGATCCCAACGGCTTCGTCTCCCATCTTTTCGAGTAGAGATTCATCGACCGTATTCATTCCTGCCAGCAAGGGAATCTTCTGCTTGAGCCCGTAGTCACGGTACTGCTTCAGAAATCGCGTTGCGTTGCCGCCGGAGAAATTGATTAGGACTGCGTCGACATTGGGGTGAATCTGCGCAATGAGGGTTGCGAAGTCACTGGCATTGAACGGAGCCCACAGCTTTTGGACAATTTTCCCGCCGGCTTCCTCGAAGGTCCGTTGGAAGCCAGCTACCGTTTCATGGGAAAAGGAGAGGTCCTCCGCGACCACCGCGATGCGGCGGTACTTCAAGGTAGTGGCAGCGTACTCACCAAACGGATGCATGGCCTGAGCCGAAGTCGACGAACTGCGCACCATCCACGGGTCCGCTTTGCGCTGGGTCAGGTCTTCAGCAGCAGCGGAGCTAAGAATGACAGGGACCTTCGCACGCGCGATGTCGTCGCGAATTGCGTTGGCCTCGAAAGCGGCAAGCGGGCCTACCACAACATCAACACGATCACGCTCAGTCAGTTGCAGGAACTTCGCCTTCGCGACGGCCGGCGACGCCGCAGTATCGGCCACCACTACCTCCACATCGCGGCCAGCAAGCTTTCCCCCCCGCTCGTGCAACAGGTACTCGAAACCGTCTTGCATCTGTTGCCCAATCCCCGCAGCAACACCTGTCTTAATCGTCAGCAATCCCACACGCAGTGGCGTGGGTTGCGCCGCCATTAGCGACCCATTAAGCACGCTGGCGACCACACCGACCAGCACCATCCAAAGCCTTTGACGTGACATCTGTTCTCCCCCTGTGGCGGTCAGGCACCCATCTGGCCTGTGTGGTGATACTATCGTTTTAGTGATCACAGATATCAACTAGGGTATACGCCACACGACCATTAGGCCTTGAATTCCCGGCATGCTCCGCGTTATTTGCGGGCGTAAGCGCCTATAAACCATCTTATGTGACAGCGGAAGTTTCTTATTGCGTGATCACAGATCGCGATTTATATTGCTGCACAACCAACCAAGGAGAAACCAATGGATGCAATGCGCAAAGGCCAGCGTTGGGTGCTGGATGCGTTCCTCGCAGTCGGCGGACTAGATGTCCTTCACCCGGACGCGGGCGCGATCTTCGAACAGATTGGCTACGACTCCACGGACCTGAAGCGAGTATTCGGGCCAGTCAAGGCAGGGTCGATGCTGCCCTCCGCATGGAGCGGGGCCGCCAAGGAAATTGAGCATCGTGCTCAGCACTGGGAAGAGCGCGGCTTCACCCGAACAGCGCGTCGGCTGTATGAGCGCGCCACGCTGCTATACGCGCGCACGCACTACTCCATCCTCGGCGACGACCCGCGTCGGGGGCGGTACCTCGAGAAGGTGATCGAGTCCTTTGAAAAGGTGATCGCGTTCTCGGACCACCCTATCGAGCGAGTCGTGTTGCCATTCGAGGGCCACCATCTGCATGGCATCCTGGAAACGCCTCCCAATGCAAAGAAATTACCTTGCGTGATCATGCTGCCCGGCATGGACATGTTTAAGGAGGACTGGCACAAGCTGATGGAGCAGCGGATCCTCCCGCGCGGCTGGGCAGCCTTTGCGCTCGACGGCCCTGGTCAGGGCGAGAGCCTGACTAAGGGCCTGAAAATGTCGCTCGACAACTATGATCGAGCCATTACCGCAGTGATCGATTGGCTATCCGCACACCCGGCCATTGACCCTGAGCGAATCGTCATCATGGGATCGAGCATGGGTTCTTGGTGGGCAACGCGTGCTGCCGCGGTCGAGCCGCGAATCCGCGCCATCGCCGCCAACATGTCGAACCTAGGCGACAAGTTCGTCCTGCTCAATCAGGCCCAGCCCAGCTTCATGGCAAACCTGATGTACATGACTGGCATTACCGACACGGAGGAAATTCAGGCACTGTCGAAGGCCATGACGCTGGACGACATCGCTCCGCAGGTCAGCATTCCATATCTGATCATCACAGGTGAGAATGATGAATTGACAACGCTGGACTCCAGCATTGGTGTGTATGGGAAGCTGCGCGGCCCGAAGGAGTTGTGGATTTACCAGTACGAGTTCCACCCCATTGGTCCACAGTCCGATGAATGGCTGACTGCATCACTGGACTGGCTCGAACACGCACTAGAGGATTGCTTCGCTCCGAAGCACGAACTTCGCACCTTCATTACCAAGCAGGGTGAATATCTTGAGGGCAGTGGCGAACCGCCCTGGTGGCATCCCTGATTAGCATCGGCGGCCAGTGGCCGCCGTCCGGGCATCCGCGCTAGCGGACGCCCGACACGCCGAGGTCACACTCCCCGGCACTCACCTCCGTCATCGGGCAGTCGCCGGCTTCAGGAAGATCTCGGGGTAATTGTTCTCCGTTACCACGCGACCTTGCGACACAGCAGCGGCAAGCTCTCGCTGCACTTGCGCACGAGTCATGACCTGGGTAGCACAGGGTGTCGCCTGCGTCTCTGCAGCAACGGCAGGAAGCGCAACTGAGAAAGCGAGCATAAGCGCACCCACCAAGAAGATTCGGTTTTTCATGTTCACCCCTTCCTGACCACTGTCGGCTAATCAGCAGTCAAATATGTAGTTTCGATACTGACAACAGTAGCGCCCACACAACAATGCGGCCAGATTGAGAACACTCATATGGTGTTTCACGTTCTGAAATAATTCTTGGATATCATATTGGATCGACTTTTCTGCATGCGCATCTTTGTGCAGGTCGTGGAGAACGCCTCGTTCGCAGCCGCCGCACGCGCGCTTGACATATCACCTGCAATGGCCACCCGCGCAGTCGCCAGCCTGGAAAGCAGAGTTCGGTCTCGCCTGCTTCAACGCAGCACACGAAGCGTCACGCCAACAGACATTGGATTGGACTACGCTCAACGGTGCCGGGCGATACTTGATGCCGTGGCGCAGGCTGATGAAGTTGCGGTAAAGGACCACGTCCGCCCCAGCGGCGTGCTCAGGATCGCACTGCCATCCACCCTTGCGCTGACGATCTTGCCCAAGGGCTTCTCTGACTTTACCCGCCGCTATCCGGAAGTATCGCTCGACATCTCTATCGTCGATCGCCACATCGACCTGGTAGAGGAGGGCTACGATATGGCCATCGCGCTGGACACAATGCTTACCAGCGAATCCATCGTCAGTCGGTGTGTGCCATTCGGGCGGTTCATCGCTTGTTGCACCCCCGCCTATCTTGGATCGAGGCCAGTTCCAACCCAGTGGAGCGAGCTCAACGATGATAGAGTCCTGTGTCTGCGTCGCTTCACAGAGAAGGTCCGCGCCTTGGCGGGTGTCCGCTTCGACACCAGTACGAGCAGTGCCATGCTGAGAATGCTCGCGCTCGAGAACTGTGGGGTCGCTCTATTGCCGGATTTCATGGTAGGAGACGACCTCCGCCAGGGCAGTCTCGTTCAGGTATTGAACACAGCGCCCCTTCCGGAGATGTGCCTGTGGCTGGCCTACCCTACCCGCCAATACATATCTGCCAAAGTCAGCAAGTTTATCGAAGCAGTGCTGTCCACACTTGAAATGTGACCGCTAGCGCAAACCACCACCGCGGGTCATCGCGCTGCCGGCAGCCAAGCAAGACTCGGATCGCTGGTATCTGCTAAACAAGCCGTGAAGTGTAGTAATCGCGGGTCTCCCGCACTTTGTGTGACGGCCGAGTCAAGGCCTTGATTGCCGGCCAAGTTGGTCTACGTTGATCGTTACCGTGAGGCAAGTTCTCGGTGGGATCGATCGTATTCTCGCCCGTGTGGGTAAGCACGTCGTCTCCAGCGAAGTGCAAGGGGAGACCATTATTGTCGAAGCCCGCAGCACAGTTCGCAGGGCACTTTGTCCGGGCCGCCATAGTTGGAGTCATCGACTCCACGGTCGCTATGTGCGCAAGCTGGAAGAACGTCCAATGCTCTAGCAACGGGTCGTTCTCACTATTGAGGTACGTCGCTTCAAGTGTATGAACGCCAACTGCCCTCGTCGTACGTTTGCCGAGAACATCCACGCCTTGGCCGATCGGTATCAACGTCGTACGCGATCGCAGGCTCGGGCGTTGCACGCGCTGGGCCACGCCCTCGGTGGTGAGGCAGCAGCCCGGCTTACCGACGCCTTGGGCTTGCGCACCAGTGCTGACACCGTGCTGCGAGAATTGCGCAGAATACCTGAGTGCAAGCGCAAACCAAAACCGCGGGTCGTCGGCATAGATGACTGGGCGATCGCGCGCGGTCACCAGTACGGAACGATCATCGTCGACTTGGAGCGACGTGAGCCGATCGAAGTGTTCGCTAGTAGGGACGCCATTGCGGTGGCTGCGTGGATGCGTGCGCACCCATCGATCGAGATCGTCGCCAGGGACCGGGCCGGGGCCTATTCCGAAGCGGTCGACCTCGCGCTACCGGCAGCCCAGCAAGTCTCGGATCGCTGGCATCTGCTGAGCAACCTGCGCGACAACGTCGAGCGGCTGCTGGCACGATCAGAGGAATCGCGCGCGAACTCTCAACACCGGCGAAGTGTGCTGCATTTCGATCGATGGTTGAAACGTTTGTCGTGCTGCGACGCTGAGGAAATGCGTCGGTTCGCGCAAAGCCTGAGCTCCGACTTACCGGCTGTGCGGGCCGCATTCAAGTTGCCATGGAGCAATGGCCAGACCGAGGGTCATGTCAACCGGCTCAAGCTCCTCAAGCGCCAAATGTACGGCCGCGCAAATATGGAGCTTCTGCGGCTGCGGGTGTTGAAGCCAAACTAAACCGGCCTGCTCTGTTCTGCAGGCCCCGCCGGTCCGGTCGCGATCGCAGGCACGTGAGTACGTGTGGCCACGGCGAGGCTGGCGGACTCGCTTACGTTAGTCAGTAAGAAGAATAGTGGTAGTCGGGCGGGAAAGACGATGGCTTGCAGCGACTGATTTCAAAGGGTTTTTAGGACCGAACCGCCAGCTCTCGCATCAAAGTTACGATGACCCCATAAAGCAAGCTTTCCACACATGCCCTCGCCTCTCGCCTACTCCCTTGTTAGTGGGCTGCTGCTGCGGCGCCGGATGCGGCCCCCTTGTCAGGCTTGGTGAACCAGATTAGCGGAATGATGGCGGCGAAGATCACGCCCGAGATCCAAAAGATGTCGTTTAAGCCGAGCATGATGGCTTGCAAGTTCAGGCTACGCTCGAAGTAGGTGACGGCTTGCTCGGGGGTGAAGCCCAGGCTCGACTGGATCGAATTCAGGGCCTGGCCATACAGTGGGTTGCCCGGGCTGGCCTGTTCCACCAGTCGCGCATGGTGCAGCACCGCCCGGTTGTTCCACGCGGTGGTGGCCAGCGACGTGCCCACGGCTCCGCAGAACACCCGGACGAAGTTGGACAAGCCGGCAGCGGCCGGAATCTTCTCGGGCGGCTGGCCCGACAGGAGGATTGCAGTCAGCGGAACGAAGAACAGCGCGGTCGGAATGCCTTGCAGCAAAGTGGGCAGCACCAGCGTGAAAGTGTCCACGCCGGTGGCATATTGCGAGCGCATGAAGAACACGCCGGCAAAGCCGAGGAAGGACAGCGTAGCAAGCACGCGCAGTTCCGACTTGGGAAGGATCTTGCCCACCACCGGCGCCAGCAGCACGGCGAAGATGCCCAGCGGCGCCGTCGCCAGCCCGGCGTTGATGGCGGGGTAGGCCAGGTACTGCTGCATCCATTGGGGCAGCACCACCAGGTTGGCAAAGAACACCGCGAAGGCGACCGAGATCGCGACCGTGCCGGCAAGGAAGTTGCGGCCCTTGAACAGGCGCAGGTCAATGATCGGATTCGGCTCGGTCAGCTCCCATATCACGAAGAAGAGGAAACTGAGCAGCGCGACAATGGCCAGGGTGATGATGACCGGCGAGCTGAACCAGTCCAGGTCCTTCCCCTTGTCGAGCATGATCTGCAACGACGCCACCCAAGTGATGAGCGAGGCCAGGCCCACGAGATCCATCGGCAGCTTGCGCGCCTGGGTTTCGCGGTCACGGTAGATCGCCCAGGTGACGGCAGCGGCAAACAGGCCCACTGGCACGTTGATATAGAAGATCCACGACCAGGAGTAGCTGTCGGTCATCCAGCCACCCAAGGCCGGGCCGGCAATGGGCCCGACGGTGGCCGTCATCGCCCACAGCGCAAGCGCCGTAGCGCTCTTCTCCTTGGGATAGGAGGAAAGTAGGATCGATTGCGAGAGGGGAATCAGCGGCCCCGCCACGGCGCCCTGCAGGATACGCGCGGCCAGCAGCACTGTCAGGTTGGGAGCCACACCGCACAGCCACGATGACAGCACGAACAGCAGGATGGCGCCCACGAACAGGCGGATCTGGCCGACGCGTTGGGTCAGCCAGCCGGTCAGCGGGATCGCCACGGCGTTGGCCGCGGCGAACAGGGTGATGACCCATGTGCCTTCGTCGATCGACACACCGAGGTTGCCGGAGATCGTCGGGATCGCTACGTTGGCGATCGACGAGTCGAGCACGTTCATGAAGGTGGCCAGGGCCACGGCGAAGCTTCCGATCACAAGCTTGCCGCCAGTCAGCGGGGCTGGCACGGTTGAGGTCTGGGCTTGGGACTGCATGATGCGCTCCAGGCGAATGGGGTCGTGTGGAAAAACTGGTCGGTCAGATAGCTGGACGGGGCTGGCCTTTGCTGCCGTGTACTGCCTACGCGGCTGGCGGCACGTCATGGCGTGTTGACCCTCTGGGGGTCGCTTGCGTGCTGCGCTGTGCTCGCTGGAGCCCGAGCTTCCGTTCTTGTTGTGCGACGTCTGCGCCCGCCTCTTGGGTGCCGGCCGTACCGTTACGGTTCTGCGCGATGATCCGCACGATCTCGCGATCGGCTTCCTCACCTTGCCGCTGGAACACGTCGGTGCGATAGGTCGTGCGGTACAGCGCTTCATTACCACTGCGGCTGCCGCTGGCGAGTGCCGAACCGCCCTCCTCGCGCGTTTGCACATCGACCTGCATCGACAGGCCGATCTGCAGTGGATGCTCACGTAGCTCCACCGGATCGAGCTGGATGCGCACGGGCAGGCGCTGCACGACCTTGATCCAGTTGCCGGTGGCATTCTGCGCGGGCAACGCCGAGAACGCACTGCCGGTGCCGGCCGAGAAGCCCACCACCTTGCCGTGGTAGGTCACCTTGCTGCCATAGAGGTCGGCATGCAGTTCAACCGGCTGGCCGATGCGGATGTGTTTGAGCTGGACTTCCTTGAAGTTGGCGTCGACCCAAACGCCGTCGAGCGGCACGATAGCCATCAGCGGGTTGCCGGGGGCCACGCGCTGGCCAACCTGTACGGAGCGGCGCGCGACGTAGCCGGTGACGGGGGCGAGCAGCGTGTTGCGGGCATCGGCAAGGTAAGCTTCTCGCACCTTGGCAGCGGCAGCCATGACGCTGGGATGGTCGGCGACGGTAGCCTGGTCGGTCAGCGTGTGGTTGGACGCCAGTTGCTGGCGTGCGGTCTCGAGCGCGGCTTCGGCGGTCTTGACCGCATCGCGGGCGTGAGCCACATCTTCCGCAGCCACCGCGCCGGATTCTGTCACCTCGGTGCGCCGGCGCAGATCATCCCGCGCGCGGGCGAGATCGGCCTGCCGCTGCTGCACCGTCGCCGCCAGCACGTTGTTGTTGGCATAGAGCGCGCTGACTTGACGCACGGTCTGGCCAAGTGAGGCTTCGGCATTGGCGAGCGCAATATTGGCGTCGGCGGCGTCGAGGGTTACCACCGGCTCGCCGGCCTTGACGATCTGTGTATCGTCGGCGTGGACAGCGACCACGGTGCCACTCACTTGCGGCGTGAGCTGGACCAGGTTGCCGGTGACATAGGCGTCGTCGGTTTCTTCGTGGAAGCGCACCAAGGTGTAGTAATACGCGGCGTACCCGGCCGCAGCGAGTGCCGTGGCCAGGCCTAGCAGGGCCAGCAGGCGCTTGCGGGTGTTCTTCCTGGCGGGTTGAGCATCGAGGATGGCCTGGGTGCTGGCCTGTTCAGCGGCGGGGGCGTTCTGGGTCGTTTCGTTCACAGCGTCACCTGTTCGATGAGTAGGGAATCAGCGGACAAGCGCCGTTGGTTTGGTCGGGTCGGAGGTGTCCGAATAGCCGCCACCCAGCGCAGCGGCCAGGGCGATCTGTCGGTCACGGCGCGTCATGCGCAGGTTGGCGAGCAACTGGCGGCTGGCCAGCGCACTCGTCTGCGCGTTCAGCACCGTCAGCTGGGTGGTCAGGCCGGCCTTGTATTGCGCCAGCGCCAGGGTCAGCGCGCGCTGCGCGGCGGTATCGGTGCGTACGGCATTGCCGATCTGTGCGTCGATGGCGCGAATGTCGGAGAGCTGGATGGCAACATCGGTCAAGGCATTGGTCAGCGACTCGTTGTAACTGGCCACGGCGAAGTCGAATTCGGCATAGCGGCCTTTGAGTTGGGCGCGCAGCGCGCCGCCGTCGAAGATCGGCAAGTGGATCGCAGGACCAGCCGAGGCGGTGCGGCTGGCGGCGCGCAGGAAGCGGCCCCAGCCAAAGGCATCGAGACCGATCATGGCGCTCAGGTTGATGTCCGGATAGAACTCGGCCTTGGCGACCTTGATGTCATGCAGCGTCGCGTCGACGCGCCAGCGCGCGGCGACGATATCCGGTCGGCGCGAAACCAGGTCGGCCGGCAGGTTGTCGGGCAGGCGGATTTCGTCTCCCGCGCCCAAGGCAGGACGGGCGATCGCCAGGCCGCGGTCCGGGCCCCGCCCCAGCAGTGCGCCAAGCTGGTAACGCGTGCGCTGGATGCTGCCGTCGAGCGAGGACAGCGCAACTTCGCTGGCAGCGAGGTTCGCCTCCGCGGTGCGCTTCTCGACCTCGGTGTCGAGGCCCATGGTGACGCGTCCGTCGGTCACGCGCAGCGCTTCGCCGCGCTGCTTGACTTCATCCTGCGCGATGTCATGCAGTGCGTAGAGGCGCGCCAGTTCGTTATAGGCACGGGCAATTGCACTGCTGAGCGTCAGCCTTACCTGTTCCGCCTCGGCCTCGCTGGCGTGGAGGGAAGACACGGCGGACTTGAGCGTCTCGCGGTTCTTGCCCCATAGGTCCAGTTCATACGAGGCGTTGATGAAAGCCTTGTTTTCCGACTGCCAGGAACCGGCGAAGGGGGGCGGGATCAGCGTGCTTTCCGAAAAACGCTGGCGGGTCCACGAATAGCCCGCCCCGACTTGCGGCAGCGTGTTGGCATTGGCGCCCTCGCTGAACGCCGTAGCGGCGGCCACACGCGCCCGCGCCTTTTCGAGCGATGGACTACCCTGCAGGGCTTCACCGATCAGCGTCTTGAGTTGTGCATCCCCAAACTGGTCTGCCCAATCGGTGGAGGGCCAGCGGCCGTGCTCGGCAGGAATGCTCTCCGTGGTGGCGTAGCTGCTGGCATTGGCAATGTTCCTGTCGCTCTTGATGCCGGCATAGTTGGCGCAGCCGGCCAGCACAGCTGCCATCAGTATGAAGACGGTAGGCGCGGCGAAGTGGCGTGCTCGGCGGAATTTCTGAGTTTGCATTATCTGACTAGTCAGGCAAATGGATGAAATAAAACGCGCTCAGGCGTCCGCAAATTTCGCGAGCAAGCGGAGGAACTCTTCGAATTCTGCCTTGCTGAAGTGTCTGAGGCGCTGGTTTAGCACCTTAGGCGCTACTACCGGGGCGCGCTCGGCAACTTCCTGCCCCTTCTGAGTCAGTGTCAGGTTGACCACACGACGATCGTCGAGGCTGCGACTGCGCGACAGCAGGCCCTTGGTTTCCAGCTTGTCCAGCATGCGTGTCATCAGCCCTGTGTCGATACCGAGCACCTTGCTCAACTCGAACGGGGTGGTGGCCACGCCCTGAGTGAGTGACAGCAGAATCCCCATTTGCTGGCCAGTGATGTCCAGGTCCTTCAATGCCGCGTCCATTTCCATCAGCAAGGTGTTGCGGGCACGGTTGAGGAAAAACCCGACGCTCTGAGTGATGCGAAAGTTTTCCTTCGAATAGTGGTCCACGGCAAGCCCCAACATTTTATTGATCTTACAGTAGTTGATCTGTCAGATAAATGCAAGTGTCGCAAAGCAAGGGGGCCCATCGCTCATGATTGGCCGTCATCGCTACCGTCGTAACTGTCGCCGCTGCCCCGGGGGTTCAGAGGTGCCACAGGCACGCCCTGCCCCCGCTCTGTTCCTTGCCCGCACTGGGGCGCCGTGCGGGTCTTGCCCCGCCGCCTACCACTATCGTCCCGCTCGTCCAGCGCCAAACGGCCAATCCTGCCTCATATTTACCTGACTGATCAGTTAATGGGGCACGGAACACCCCCTCCCCTAGGCGGGGATGCCGCTCACGACAAACCCCTAGCCCTGCTGGCTCCACTGGATGCTTTGTTTGAAAGCCTGGCGATTAATTGCGTTTTTGCAGATGCTCACCGGAGGCCGCTGCTTGTGTTGAATTCAGGACCTGCAGGAAGAGTTCGCTTCCTCGCAGAGAAGAAGCGTGCCCGACACCATCGACACTCGCACTGCTTTTGGTCGGTGTACCGTGCGAAGCCTGTGGGCGCAGACGACCCACTCTGATGGCACGCTGCTGACTACGACTCAAGACAGACGTGCCGACGGAACGAGCTATCCAATTCTGTAGCGTCACGGCGGCGCGAATCCGATTGGATGCCGGGCGCGCAAATAGTGAGCGGCATCGCAGTGTCACGAACGGCATCCATGCCCGCTTCATCTTCCGGCACAACGTGGAGGTACATGTGGCGCACCGCGATGGCAGCCACGACAACGATGCTGGCAGCAAGGGTTACTCTGCGAGAACCTTTGTCCAAGTGGTCACGTGATGTACCTTTAATCGTAGAAATCTCGGTACATATCACCGCGGTGATGGTCACGGTAGTACCGCCAAACGCCGGCTGCGATACCGCCAACCACGAGAATCGGCCATACGGCGTTCGCCAGCGGTAATGCCGGCTCGCAATGAACCGTTCTTAGCGTACTAGCCGCCATGCAAGGAATCGTGTTGATGGCGGTGGCGCCCAAAAAAGCGAGGAACGCGTAAAGCCACCACCTGACGGCTTCCACGACAAAACGATACTGGAGTTGCAGAACTGAAGGACGACGTCGACGCCTTGTCATATTCGTGCTGAGGTTGAGCGGATGTCATCAATTTGCCTGATGTCCTGGCTGCGGGCGCCCCTCAACAGGGTGATGTTGTGGAAACGAGACTATCCTCGACCCAACCCCCGCTGTAGAACGAATGTCAGCGAGCAAGAAGAGCGAATGCCTTCTTGAAGCATCCCTTAGTTGCCCATCGTTGATGGGCTCATCAACTGTACGTCTGGCATTTTCTCGACGCGAGCAGCTTGCATCCCCTCTTTGGAGGGAGTTGCAATGCAACACACTTCATTGCCGCACAGTTCATCTCACACTATGATGTTTTTAAGAAAGCGCTACACACGTGTTCGAGTTTCTTCGTGACTTCACGCGTGAAGATGAGCGTCTGCATAGCAGGGGTCAATTGGTGGATGAGAACTACGGGCCGTGGAGACGGCGCTGGCTACGATGGCATTCGCGGTCCCTGCTGGCTAGCATAATTACTCTGGCCGGGGCCGAGCGCCAACCATACCTGGACAGGATGCGTTCGGCCTACCACGACCTTGGAGACTTCACCCAGGGCGAGGTTGATTTCATATTTCAGCGCGTTTGGCGAGGCCTGAGAAGGCTCGGCTCACGGGCAAGCATCATTGAAATTTCGCCGCTTACCCAGCAGCGCATCCGGGAACAAGGCCAACGATTGATGGCTGAGGCGAACAGACTTGGCCCCGAGGAACTGTAGAGACGTCCTCGGAGCCGAGTCCTCGTTGGTACCTTAGAGGTACCGCTGATGAACCCAAGCTGACACCTACCTTGCGGCTGCCTGGGAAGCCTGCACCCCACGACGGCGAACGCTTTGCGAGGCCGCCTCTCCAGCAGTATTTGAAATTGCTCTCGACTACCTCTGCGGCCTGCTTTGCAGTCGACTGCATCGACTCATAAAGCGTGGTGGTCGCTTTTATCGCCTCCTGCCAGGCACCAAAAGGAGAGGTCGAACCTGATGGCGATTTGTGAACTGCGCTGTCGATGAAGTCCTGCAGTTGGCCTCTGCTTGTGGCGTATTGGACTTCGGCAACCTTCGCGAATTCCGCCTGAGTGGCAGCGATGATGTCCTGCAACTGCCTCCTGTACATCAACGCGCTATCGAATACTGGCTGCAACAAATGGATTGGCAGTTCAACTAGTTCTTGCGGGCCCTGAACGAGCCAGTGCCAAGGTCGCGGCAGTGGATGAGGCCAGTCCTCCCAGCAGACCAGTCCACAACATGCCCCGTTGCGCCCCGGTGACGCGCATCGCCACGTGCCCCACCATGGACAGGCTAGCAATCAGTATCATCGCCCACCATAGTTGGTACGGGTTCAATGCATGGTAGCGTCCCATCCCGACGCTTGGAAGATTGGGCAGAATGACCACAGAGAGGACCAGCAGTTGAAGCGTCGCGGTTAATTCGCGATGCTCAATGAGTCGAAGCCGCCCATGCAAGGTCGGCTTCATGTCGAGAAGCACTGCCGCTATCACGGCCGCACCAAGAGACAGGGCGACGGAACCACGCGCCGCATAGGCGCCCAGGGCCAACGTCAACAGCATCACTACAGCACTGGTTGGGCTAAGGTTTCCGGACGATTTGGCGATATGTCTGTACGACACTGCCAGTAGCATCGAAATGCCCAGCAGCCCCCCCGAGCAACGGCCAGGCCCCAAACTGCGGAAACAGATTGCCAAGAACGCCGCCCAATAGGCCGGTCAGCGCAAATGTACGTAGGCCGGCAACTCGCCCGCCCTCTGGCAGTTCACGCTCATGCCATCCGCGCTGCAGGCCAATCAGAAGACCGACCGCCAGTGCTGCGACCAGGCCGATGGCTTCGTGGGGTATTGCAAGAGGGTTCAAGTCCACTCCTCCCCTGCGAGAGTTCTGCCTGCACTACCTGTCATCCCAACTCACAGAATCACTGGCTTATCGCGCAGCTCATTTTCGACGCTCTCGCGCGCAGGAAAATGCCTTTCAAGATGTTGGCCGATGGCCTGTATGCCTGCGATGACACCGCGTTGATATTCCGAGCGGCGGAAAGCCATCTCCATCTCGCGGCAGATGGCATCCCACTCTTCTTGCGGGACCCGGGCATGGATGCCACGGTCGGCAACAATCTCGACGCAGCGGTCGGCCAACAACAAATAAACCAGGACACCATTGTTGTGTTCGGTGTCCCAGACATGCAGCTGCGAAAAGACCTCGATTGCACGCTCGCGCGCTGTGAGGCCTCTGACCAGCGCCGCAAAGCTCAATGCACCTTCTACGGCGAACCTGAGCTGACCAATATGCGTTGACTCGCTGGCGGCAATGGCCTGCTCGATTGCGAGCAAGGTTTCGCGCGGAAAAGTCCACCTGACTTGCCAGTGCGTCATTAGCAGATGCTTCGCAATGCGCTTGATATTTGCCATCACCATCTGCCGGAGGCCCCTCCGCCGCCAAAGCCGCCACCACCGCCGCCGAACCCACCGCGCCCGGACCCGCCTCCGAAGCCTCCCGACCGCCCGCCGATTCCGAGCCAGCCCGTATGAGAGCCGCCGAACAGCGTGAAGCAGAGCGCGATGGCGCCAGCGACAAGCCCTACCGCAATGGCGCCGGATATCAGCCAGCCGATGACGCCCACCACACCACCGGCAGCCAGAGCACCGGGGCCTCTACCCAGGAAAGAACGCAGCAGCCCACCCAATACCACCGTGAGCAGCAAGATGACCGGCATGAACTGCCGGACCGGGTCAGACTCTCGGCCGCGCGCTCGCTTCGGTGGCGGCAACTCCTCGCCATTGATAACGCCCATGATGCGCTCAACGCCGATTGTCACCCCGCTGTAAAAGTCGCCCTGCCTGAATCGAGGAACAATGTCATCGCTGATGATGCGCTTGCTCATGGCATCGGTGAGAACGCCTTCGAGGCCATAGCCGACCTCGATACGCATGGTTCGGTCGTCTTTCGCGATAATGAGCAGGGCTCCATCATCTGCACCTTTGCGCCCAAGCTTCCATTTCTCGACCACGCGGATGGAATATTGCTCGATGGCTTCGGGTTGCGTAGTGGGAACCATCAGAACCGCTACTTGGCTCCCTTTTTCGGATTCGAACGCCTCCAGCCTCTGCTCCAGCGCCGCTTGTTGCTCACTGGTGAGCGTGCCGGTCAGGTCGGTCACGCGCGATGTCAGCGAAGGCACTGCGACGTCGGCGGCAGCGCCCAGGGACACAAAGGTCAGAGCGGCAAGAAGCCAGCCTCTTGCGGCCGAAAGCCACTTCACTTGGCACCCCCTGGGGCACTGGCGGGAGGCGAGCCGAAGTCAACCTGCGGTGGCTTGGCTATCGCCGATTCACTGGCAACCGTGAAGTTAGGCTTTTCCTTGTAACCAAAGGCTATTGCCGTCAGGTTGGACGGTATCGAGCGCACGGTCACGTTGTAGGCCTGCACCGATTGGATATACCGGTTGCGCGCGACGGTAATCTGATTCTCGGTACCCTCGAGCTGGGACTGCAAATCCCTGAAGCCCGCATCGGCCTTCAACTGCGGATAGTTTTCGGAAACAGCGAGGAGCCTCGACAAAGTCCCGGACAACTGCTGTTGTGCGACCTGAAATTGGGCAAATGCCTTCGGGTCGTTCAACGTTTCAGGCGTAACCTGAATGGCCCCAACACGCGCTCGCGCCTCGGTCACCGCTGTCAGCACCTCGCGCTCATGGCTGGCGTAGCCCTTCACGGTGTTCACCAGATTGGGCACCAGGTCGGCGCGGCGCTGGTACTGGTTCACTACCTCCGACCAGCTCGCTTTGACCTGCTCATCCTGCTGCTGGATGGTGTTGTAGCCACACCCTGCCAGACTTATCGCCAACATTGCCGTTAGTGCCAACCATAGCTTGCGCACGAGACGCCTCCCTCCGTTCGCTGCCATCGACTGCATGGGGTAACACCACGGCCACAGGCAGCACTATCGAAAATCGGGTTTCCATCACTCATCCTAGGGCGGGCAGCGGGCTGCTTGCTTGATTTGCCTCAACGGCGGCGGCGGCGGGGTCGAACTTCGGCCCGCCTGGCGCAGCTACATAGAATGGTCATATGGTGCCTTTGTGACTGGAGTGAGTGATGCCGACCACCGAGAACCTTGTGATTTCCGTCTCCAGTGCACCATCGTGGTGGACGGAATCGACTGAGATGTGCGAGCACAAAGGCGTCGGACACCCGGACAGCCTTTGCGACGGAGCAGTCGAGGCTGCGGCCCATGCCCTGTGCCGTGCCTACCTGGAAGCCTATGGCGCTATCCAGCATTTCAATCTCGACAAGGCGCTCCTCATCGGCGGCATGAGTGCGCCAAAATTCGGTGGCGGACAGCTCCTGCGACCGATGCGCTTGCTGGTGTCGGGCCCTGTCACGGAACTGCCTTCTGCCAAGGCTGAGCGAATCGTTGAGCAGGCCATTCGTGACTACCTCGCGGCCAGCTTAGGCAGGGTCGGCGACGACATCCGGGTAGAGCCCATACTCCGCCCTTCGGCCCCAAACCTCCGACGCGTGACTGGCACATCATCCATCCCACTGTCGAATGACACGTCCTTTGGTGTCGGGTACGCGCCACTCTCCAGCCTCGAAAGGGCTGTACTGTCGGTTGCGCAAATACTGCGTTCACGTGAACTTAAGGACTCTTTTAAGGGAACCGGGCATGACTTCAAAGTCATGGGCAGCCGGCTCGATGGGCATCACCGTCTCACCATTGCGCTGGCCTTTGTGGACCGCTATATCAGCACGGTTGACGAATACTTCACTGTGAAGGGTCAGATTGCGTCATACCTTACGGAACGTATCGAGCCGGCGTTTGAGATTGCCATCAATACCTTGGACGACGGCGATGCCAGTGATGAAAGTGGCATCTACCTGACCGTCACCGGCCTGAGCGCGGAGCATGGCGATGATGGCCAGGTGGGACGCGGAAATCGAGTCAACGGCTTGATTACGCCTTATCGCCCAATGTCACTGGAGGCCGCAGCGGGAAAGAACCCGGCATCGCATGTTGGCAAGCTTTACAACGTGCTCGCCCACCAGTTGGCTACGCGCATCGCGGCGGGCATCGACGGCGTTAACCAGGTTGTGGTGCGGCTACTGTCCGGCATCGGCCGCCCAATCGACCAGCCACAACTAGCAGCCATCGATGTCGTGGCTGAAGAGGGACTCTCGCCCGACGAGCAGCGGGAAATCCGTGACCTCCTCCGGCAACAGTTGGCCAACCTTCCCACGTTGGTCAGGGAACTGGCGACTGGAGCGGTGCCGGTGTTCTAAATCTCAATTGCCCCCGACCAAATCTACGCGGCCCTTGCCTCGGCGTCTTCGCATTCCTTGATTGGCATCAAGAGTCACACTTCTCAGCACCCCATACTGAGAATGCAACTCATCTGTTGCAAGCCCACCAATCGCCCCCAGGAGGATGGGATGCCAACCAAGTCCGTTACCCCTTCCGTGGAAGAGCTCGGTGTTGCTGGTGGACAGATGGCACATATGACCGGCCAAGTTGAAACCGCGCGCCAACAGCGAGTGCGAGACCCGGTATGCGGCATGGAGATTTCCCCGGGCGAAGCCGCAGCCAGTGCAGAAGTCGACCAGCGGCGCTATTGGTTCTGTTCAAGTCACTGCGAGAAAACCTTCCTCGCAAATCCTGCTCAATACATTCCCCATCCATCTCACGAGCATGCTCGGGTAGGTGCTTCGACACCCACAACGGCCGCTGCCACGCCGGCCGCCAGCGGTGCGAAGCAACTGGCTAAGGACCCCATCTGCGGAATGATGGTCGACAAGGCCACGGCCCTGTCGACCGAGCGCGGCAACCGCAAGTACTACTTTTGCAGTGAAAGCTGCCTACGGACTTTCGAGTCGCCCGAGAGCGAGCTGAAGGCCATGAAGACGCGCGTGACCATCGCGCTCACGGGCGTCCTCGCTCTCGCGGTATTACGGGCTGGTGCCTTCCTGGCACTAGCGGCCGGCGCGACCCTTCTGACTTGGGCGCCGATTCCCGCATTGCCGTGGTTCACGTGGGGGATGTGGCTATTCCTGCTGGTCACGCCGGTCCAGTTCATTGGCGGCTGGAGCTTCTATAAGGGCGCGTGGAACGCGGTCCGAACGCGCAATATCAACATGGACTTCCTCATCGCACTGGGGACGTCCGTTGCGTACTTCTACAGCGTGGTAGTGCTGTTCTTTCCCTCGTGGTTACCCGTGAAGGTGGAAGAACGGGACGTCTACTTCGAAGTGTCGGCCGTGATTATTGCCTTTGTACTGCTGGGCAAGTACATGGAAGAAATCATCAAGAAGAAGTCGTCTGCCGCCGTCCGCCGACTGCTCGACCTGCGCCCCGCCGTCGCCCACGTCATCCGGGACGGGAAAGAAGTAGAGATTCCAGCGGAAAGCATCATGGTCGGCGAATCGGTCATCGTGCGCCCGGGAGAAAAGATTCCCACTGACGGCAAGGTCATCGAGGGCGAGTCCAGCGTCGACGAATCGATGCTGACCGGCGAATCGATGCCTGTCGAGAAGAAGCCAGGTACTGCCGTCATTGGCGGCACACTGAACCGCAGCGGTGCCTTTACCTTCCAAGCGACGAAGATTGGGGCTGATACCGCGCTCGCCCAGATTATCAAGATGGTCGAGGACGCACAGGCCAGTACTGCCCAGATTCAGCGGTTGGCGGACCAGGTCACCGGCTACTTCGTTCCGGCAGTTGTCTCGGTGGCGTTGCTGGCCTTGGTCGGGTGGTCCGTGGCGGGGCATTTCCCGCACGGGCTGCTCGCATTTGTGGCGGTCCTGATTATCTCTTGCCCGTGTGCCCTCGGTGTCGCGACACCGGCGGCGCTGATGGTCGGCGTCGGCAAGGGGGCGGACAACGGCATTCTGATTCGCGGTGGTGAAGTGCTGGAGCGTGCCGAAAAGCTGACGGCGGTCGTCTTTGACAAGACAGGAACGATTACTCGCGGAGAGCCTACCGTCACCGATGTCATCTCATTCTCGAACAACGAGGAATCAACTCTGTTGACCCTAGCGGCCGCCGTCGAAAGTGGGTCAGAGCATCCTCTGGGCGAGGCCGTCGTGCGCGCTGCCCAACATCGCGGCGTCGCGATTCCCAAGGCGAGCGGCATTAGCGCCTTGTCTGGCATGGGCATTCAAGGCCTGGTCGACGGTCAGCAGGTTTGGCTCGGCAACCGGCGCCTGTTTGAAAAGCAAGGAATTGCAACCAAAGAGGCTGAAGCTGTACTCGGCAAGCTCGAAGCAGATGGTAAAACGGGCATGCTAGTTGGCGCCGGCACCAGCCTGCTTGGCGTGGTGGCCGTGGCGGATACGGTGAAGCCGGAGGCAGCTGACGCTGTCACCGCCTTGAAGTCGCGCAACGTCAAAGTGGTCCTTCTGAGCGGCGACAATCATCGGACGGCCGAAGCCATCGGCCGGCAGGTGGGCATCGACCGCGTGATTGCCGAAGTCATGCCAGAGGACAAGGTCCAAACCATCCAAGACCTTCAGAGACAGGGTGAGGTCGTGGCAATGGTGGGCGATGGCGTGAACGACGCGCCAGCACTGGCAGCGGCCGACATCGGTATCGCTATCGGCTCTGGCTCGGACGTGGCCAAGGAGACGGGAAGCATCATCCTTATCCGCGACGACGTACGTGATGTCGTGGCGTCCATCCAACTCTCGCGCGCCACGATGCGCAAAATCAAGCAGAACCTGTTCTGGGCGTTCATCTACAACTCCATCGGCATTCCAGTCGCGGCATTCGGGCTGTTGAACCCTATCTTCGCGGCGGCGGCCATGGCGCTGTCCTCATTGAGCGTCGTGGCCAACTCGGCATTGCTTAAGCGTGTGCGACTTGGCCAGGCCAGTACGGAGGTGACATGAAACATACCGTAGCCTGGCTTTGCGCAGCATTGGCAACGTTGCTTGCCGTCGCCATCGTGTACTGGTTTGGCATTTCACTACTCTCGATACTGGTCGCAATCCTTCTGCTCTCCTGCCCAATCATAGTCGCGTGGGTGACTTGGCGTCTTTCCAGTCAGTGCGAACGCGACATTCAACAGGCCGTGGAGCGCGAGCGTAAGGCCCGAGGCAATCCTTGACGAGGAGAACTAACCATGAACTGGCTCTCACAGAATCTCACGTGGTTGGTGCTTAGCGGAATGGGTATCGGGGCCCTGGTAGCGTGGCAAAGATTCACGAGCCCTCGAACCAATCAAGACGGCGGGCAACGCTCCACAACTCAGCAGTACAGCCCCACTGCAGATGACCCGGTCACCGGTAACAAGGTCGGCATTGCGCACGCTATCACAGCGAATTTCGAAGGGAAGACGTACTTCTTCGAGTCCGAAAGTTCACGGGCAATATTTCAGCAAGACCCTGAGCGATACGTACACCGCCATCATCGCCATCACGACTGCTGCTAGACGAACCCTTCTCTCCATAGGAGGAAAGTATGAACCACGACCACGACAATCATGACGCACAGCGAACGGTTTCGAGGTCCAAGGTCGCCCTGATTGGCTTTCTTCTGGTGATTGCCTACTTCCTATGGACCGAACACCGGGCGCATGTCATTCAGTTCTTACCGTTCCTCCTTTTGTCCGTCTGCCCGCTGATGCACATGTTCATGCATCACGGGCATAGGCACAGTCATTATGTTCGGCTTTCTGCTGTAGTGGCCAACGATACTCACCCTGGTGATGTTCCCCATCCTGGTCTGGATGTACGTCCACCTTGCCAAGGCGGAAGAGCAAGATGCACTGGCTGAGTTCGGCCAGGAGTACGAGGAGTATCGCAGCAGAACACCCCGCGTTTATTCCGCACTTGAGCAGCAATATCCCACGGACCCGCCCACATTGAGCGCAATACGTGCTTGACTTGCATCTGGAGGCAGCTATGAAGCCCTTCAAGACCGGCGTGACCCTGTCGGCCACCGTCGTTCTCTTTTATGCCTTGTGTACTCTGGTGTGGCTGGCATTCCCCGAGCCCTTTATGAACTTCATGAACGCGCTCTTTCACGGGCTCGACTTCCGGCGCCTTCGGACCGACCAACCGTTTTCCTGGTGGTCTGTCGCCTATCCAGCCATCGTGTTCGCGGTCTGGTCTTCGCCGCCGGTGCCTTCTTCGCATTGCTGCAAAAGATGCTGGGAGGAAACGACTAACTAACCCCCAGAAGCAGCCTGCCCGACAAGGGACTACACACCACATGTTGACGTCCCTTGCCCTCCATTCCTGACCTTAGCCAGCCCAACTACACCTCTGGCCAGACAGCCGGCAGCCAATAGCGCCGGCTGCCAATTGCCAACAAGATGAAAGGCTCCCATGGAACCGCGCCAACAGCAGTTTTCCCTCTGGTATCTGCTCCTGACAGTCTCGGCGATGCTCATCCTTCAGAGCGTCCTATTCTCGTCCCATGTCGAGACATTGCCCTACAGCGACTTCAAGGTCCTGCTCAAGGCAGGCAAGCTCAAGGAGCTTACCCTAGGAGAGGGGGTCATCACGGGTACGGTCAACACTGATGGCATTGAGAATTTGCTTCCCAAGCCGCAGGTCGAAGAGATGCAACGTCAGGGTAAGGGAGACCACCCGTTTTCCACGCTCCGGGTAAATGACCCGAATCTGGTCCAAGAACTCGAATCTGCCAAAGTGCGTTTCGTAGGCCAGGCCGATAACAAGTGGATTGGTACGCTGCTGTCCTGGGTGGTTCCCGCCATGCTCTTCTTTGTCGTCTGGAGCTTTCTCATCAAGCGGATGGGCGGTGCCGCCGGCGGAATGCTAGAGATTGGCAAGAGCAAAGCCAAGGTCTACATGCAGAAAGAGACCGGCGTCACGTTCGCTGACGTCGCCGGCATCGACGAGGCCAAAGAGGAGCTCGCCGAAATCGTCAACTTCCTGAAGGACCCCCAGCGCTACCGGCGCCTGGGCGGAAAGATTCCCAAAGGCGTATTGCTTCTCGGCGCGCCGGGCACGGGCAAGACACTGCTGGCCAAGGCGGTAGCCGGTGAAGCCGGCGTGCCGTTCTTCAGCATGAGCGGTTCGGAGTTCGTTGAGATGTTTGTCGGCGTGGGGGCCGCGCGGGTACGTGACCTGTTCAACCAGGCGGAAACCAAGGCACCGTGCATCATCTTCATCGACGAACTGGACGCACTGGGCAAGACTCGTGCCCTCGGAGCAGTGACCGGTAACGATGAACGCGAACAGACCCTGAACCAATTACTGGTTGAGATGGATGGCTTTGATACTAACAAGGGCGTCATCATCATGGCGGCCACCAACCGGCCTGAAATTCTCGACCCAGCACTGTTGAGACCAGGTCGATTTGACCGCCACATCGCACTGGACCGGCCCGACTTGAAGGGGCGCGAGCAGATCCTCAAGGTCCACATCAAGAACGTCGTTCTGGCGCCCACTGTCGAGCTGAAGAAGCTGGCCGCGCGCACACCTGGATTCGCCGGCGCAGACCTCGCCAACCTCGTCAATGAGGCGGCATTGCTGGCAGCTCGCAAAGGTAAGGATGCCGTGGAAATGGCCGACTTCGACGATGCGCTGGACCGCATTATCGGAGGCCTTGAGAAGAAGAATCGCGTAATGAATCAGCAGGAGAAGGAGACCATCGCCTACCACGAAGCGGGTCACGCCATCGTGGCAGAGTTGCGTCCACGCGCTGACCGCGTATCGAAGGTCTCCATCATTCCCCGTGGCGTGGCCGCACTTGGCTATACACAGCAGACCCCGACCGAGGACCGATATCTCCTGAAACAGAGTGAGCTCCTTGACCGGCTCGATGTTCTGCTCGGGGGACGCATTGCCGAGCAAATCATCTTCGGTGATGTCTCCACCGGCGCCCAGAACGACCTTCAGCGCGCCACCGATATGGCCCGCCAGATGATTACGCAGTTTGGCATGAGCGAACAGCTCGGACTCGCAACCTACGAGGAGATGCCCAATTCCATGTTCATGGGAGCAGGCATGATGCCAAGAGACCGCAAAGAGTACAGCGAGAATACAGCGCAACTGATTGATGCCGAAGTCCGCCAGCTTCTGACTGACGCGAGCAAGCGGGTAAAGCAGACTCTGATGGAGAATCGTCACCGGCTCGATGCGCTGGCGAAGCTACTGCTCGAACAGGAGGTCGTGGAGCGACCAGCTTTGGACTTGCTCCTCTCCGACAAAGTTACACCGCTAATACCTGGGAGGCCAGTGACCGATGTTGCCAGCACATCCGGCTCACAGAAACGGAGCCACGAAAATGACAGCAAGTAGCAAAGAGACGCTATCTGAAAAAAGCGCCCTTTCCCATGAAGAGTACGAGGCGAGTCTGCACCTGCTTCAAATCGAGCTGGTCAAGCTGCAGAAGCACTTTATCTGTTGCAACGACAGAATTCTGGTCCTCTTTGAAGGCCGGGACGCGTCCGGGAAGGATGGCACCATCAAACGCATCGTCGAGCACCTCAGTCCTCGCGAGACCCGTGTAGTCGCACTTGGGAAGCCTTCCGACCGCGACCGAGGTTCCTGGTACTTCCAGCGCTATGCCGCCGAGCTACCTGCCGCCGGTGAATTCACACTCTTCAATCGCAGTTGGTACAATCGGGCGGGTGTCGAGCATGTGATGGGTTTCTGCAACGACGCGGAATATGACGAGTTCATGTCGAGCGTCCCGGAGTTCGAAGGGATGCTGGTGCGCTCAGGCATTCGCCTCATCAAGTACTACCTGGACATCACCAAAGACGAACAGGAGAGGCGCATCGAAGGCCGCCGGCGAGACCCTCTAAAGCAGTGGAAAGTCAGCCCCATCGACGAGCAGGCTGTCTCGCTATGGAAGAAGTACAGCAAGGCTCGAAACCAGATGTTCGAGCGAACAAGCAGCATGGTTCCGTGGAATGTCGTCCGCGCCGACGACAAGCGCGTCGCGCGCCTCAATGTCATCAAGGATTTGTTGTCGCGTCTGCACTATGCAAATAAGGACACAGAGCTGATTCGCTCTGACCCGGAAATCGTGTTTCCCTATGCAGATGAGCATCTGGAGAGCGGAGCCATTGCGAAGTAAGGCCGGATTCGGACCTGTGAATAGCAAGAATGGATAAGATGATGACCAGCATCATTGAGGTTGGAGGCCTGCCTTCCGTTCCGGGCGCTCGCGGGGTGCATCAAACTCAATCTGCTACCTCAGGAGAGGTCTGAGCCACCGTCCCACGCAAGAGCGAGTTACTTGCCCACCCTGCCGCCGCCCATGCTCTGACCCATACCTTGGCCCATTCCCCGGCCCATGCCAGGCCCCATACCGCCCTGATTGCCCTTCGTCGCCAGCATCATTTCGTCCATCAGTGCCATGTGCTGACTTATCATGTCATAACAGCCCATCTGGGCGGGACTCGTTCCCCTAGGCGGATTCATCCCGCCCGGGCCGGGCACTCCGCTGGTCTTGCGCACGGTAGCCATGGCATCCTGCATGACCTTTTCACGTTCGGCAATCAGCATATCCCGCTCTTCCGGCTTCTCGGCCTGCGACAGCTGCTCCCGGATTGCGCGTAGGTGGGCAATCTGGGCATCGAGGTCAGGATTGCTCTGTGCTGCCACCGCAGGGTCGTCACGAGGCTCCGGGGCATGTCTACCAGGGCCGCTCGCTGGGGGCGCCGAGAATGACAATGGAGCCCAGGCGACGGCGGCCAGCATGATAAGAAGGGGAACACACCGATTCTTTGCCATGATGGCATTTTTCCTTGGTTGCGATTAGATTCAATGGCCCCTTACAAACCTAGTTGATTCCTCTCGGGGGTAGTTGATTTGCATCAACTAGCACCCGCCGCATGGATGGGCGGGGGCCGGCGAATTGCCAACTGACCGACCCAACACAACTGCACTGCCTATTTAGTCCGGAGCCCATCGTGAAGAAGCTCAGTCTTTGCTTTACGCTTGCCGCCTTTTCCAGCCTGCCGCTCACCGCGCAATCTGCTGACACCCAACGTCAGGCGGAAGTCGCCAAGTTAGGTGCAGACGTGATGCCGTTCAGTCTAAAGGCCACAACCCACGTATTTACCAAGACGAGGGATGGTGGAACCCAGCGCGTGGTCGCGCAGGATAAGTCCGATGCCACGCAGGTCCGATTGGTGCGAGAACACCTACAGCTCATCCAGAAGCAGTTCCAAGCAGGCGATTTCTCAGGCCCTTCGCACATACATGGCAACGAGATGCCAGGGCTTGCCCAACTCAAGGCAGCGAAGCCGGGCCAAATTTCCATTACATACATTGACGTCGCAAGGGGCGGCGAGCTGTCTTTCGGCGCTACTGAGCCCTCTCTTGTGTCTGCTCTTCATGCCTGGTTCGATGCGCAAGTTTCCGACCACGGCGCAGACGAAATGGAGGGTCATGCGCATCATCATGGCGGCCATTCTCAAGACTGACGAGAACCCGACTTACCGTTTTCGGTCGAATGTTGCAGTGAGAATCAGGCAGATTGTCACGCCGCTGAATATGGCACCACCGTAGAACGTAAAGGCGGCTCCGAATCTGTCCCACAGCCAGCCGGCCAATGCGCTCGCAATCAACAGCGCCAGCCCGCTAGCCAGATTGAAGACACTGAACGCCGTTCCCCTGAGGTCAGCTGGCGCTGTATCGGCGACCATGGTCGCCAGCAGCCCCTGCGTCATTCCCATATGCAGCCCCCAGAGCAAAACACCGCCGAGCGCGACCGACCAGTGCGCCCCCATGGCAAGCACAACGTCAGCTGCTATCAGCACCACCAGTCCCCATACCAGGAGTTTGGTATGACTGTACCGGTCGGCCAGCTTCCCGAATGGATAAGCTGCGATGGCGTACACAAGATTCATCGCCACAAGAACGACAGGCACTAGGAACAGTGGCAGGCCCAAATGCTGAGCCCTCAGCACGAGGAATGCTTCACTGAAGCGCGCCAACGTGAACACCGCACCCACGGCAACCACACCCCAATAGGCTGGACTCAATCGCACGAGATTCTCGTGCTGGATAGGGTTCACTCGCTTTGCACCTTCGTGGGCCTCAGGCTCTTGCACGCCGAACATGAGCAACACGACAGATAAGACGCCCGGAATGACGGCCACCAAGAAGACGGACCTAAAGTCGTTCGCCCAGATATACATCAAACCGATAGCCATCAAGGGGCCGACGAAGGCGCCCACTGTATCCAGGGCCTGTCGAAGTCCGAAGGCAGCACCTCGAAGGTGGGGCGGAGCAATATCCGCGACCAGTGCGTCGCGCGGCGCTCCGCGAATGCCCTTGCCGACGCGGTCAGCAACGCGCGCACCCAGCACCATGCCGACCCCCGTAGCAAATGCAAAGAATGGCTTCGACAGCGCACCCAGCGCATAGCCGAAGACAGCCAGTCCCTTGCGTCTTCCAAGATAGTCGCTCAATGCACCGGAAAAGACTTTGACAATCAGGGCCGTCGCCTCGCCCACGCCTTCTATTAGCCCGACCGTCATGGCACTTGCACCGAGCGTAGTGACCATGAAGACAGGCAGCAGGCTATGGATGAGCTCAGACGACACATCCATCAGCAAGCTGACGACGCCCAGCATCCAGATGCTGGTGGGAATCTGGCGCAAGGCACCAGCAGGAGCAGTCCTCGCCATTGGTCTTCTCTATGGTGAAGCTGAGCGGGTCTGAACCTCAGTTTTCGTCGTACTGGAATATCAGCTCGTCGCTGCCCAAACCTTGGCTCGAGAACCTGACCTCTCCCGGTGGCAGCGAACTGCTCGGTGCGCCCTGGCAGTTCCCCTGCTCCTTTGGGTTGGGCGCCTCCGTAGCCCGCAGCGAAGCGCGACCGAAGCAGCCAACGAACACGTGATGAATGCCCTTATAGGGTCGATAAGCGCTCGAACCGGTCAAAGCGTGCAAAGGGTGGCTCCACCTCCTTAACATCAAGCTCTTCCACAAGCGCTGCCGACATGCCTTCGCTCAACCAAGCGCACATGTCGGCGAGCTGCTCTGGCGAGCCCTGCAACATTGCTTCCACCGATTGGTCCATACGGTTACGGACCCATCCTGTAACACCCAGTTCCACTGCACGGTGTACGCATTCCTCTCGATAGCCGATGCCCTGTACTCGACCATGAATGCGTACCAACCGCGTCTCGATGGGCCCCTCGCTTCTATCCGCTTGCATGAGAGCTCTCCCACATTGAACAGACCCATAACGCCCGAGCGCCCCTAGCTGCACGGAGAGAATCAAGCCCATCGGTACCATTTGGGCCGTCGAGCTTTGCACGAAGAGGTCCACTCGCTCTCACAGACTGCCCGGCATCATGAGTTCCATGCTGATATCCTTGGTCTGGCCGATGCCATACTGTTCAGCCAACTTTTCTCACGCGTAGCCTCGCCTTCGAAGCGCTGCGAGCTCGACGGCGAAGGTCGCGTCCCGCACCGGCGCGTCACTGTCGAAGGAACTCAGGCGGCAATTTGAGTAGGCACTGCATGGGCGAAACATCTCCCTTGCACGACTACGTCTCAGCCTCTCCTGACTGATTGCCAGCAGCGTCCGATTGCCGTTCCAAACGTCGGAGACGCACAATCATTTCCTTCTCAACTTGCTTGTCGCCATGGTCCCTCGCGGCTTCGACTCCCTTCTGAAAGGCTACACGCGCTTTCGCATCCTGGCCGAGGTCCACATAAAGAACTCCGAGGGCTCGCCATGCGCCCGAATAGTGCGGGTCTAACTCGGTGGCTTTGACCAGATGAGGAACTGCAGCGGCCAACTCTCCTTGTTGCTGGTACGCCAGAGCTAGCGTAACCCTGAGAAGCACGGAGTCCTGGCCGGCGGCGAGTCGTTGCTCCAGTGGCGCAATCGAGAACTTTGGCGTGGTCATGGCTCTCCTCCGTCTACGCCAGACGAGGGTACAGCGGACGTACACACCGGCCCCGTGTTGTGACTTCGCTTCAAAGCCAACACACACGCGGGGAAAAGGTGGTCGGAAAAATGCAGATGGCGCGACCATGACCTCGACGCAGGGGACGCTACGGCACCACCACGGTCGTTGCTGGAAGGCTGACCGCCAACTCTTCGTACCAGTCACCCTTTGCAGTAGAGCTTGGAGCGACGCGTCGATGATGCGATTCAGTGGGTAACCGACACCACCTGCCCCGAAATATCCTCCAGAACACATTTCTGGTAAACCTGTGCGACCACCGCCGCCCGAACGCCCTTGGCTGGGTCGCGGCCCATCGCTTCGAGCGTTTCCCACACCCATCCGGGGCTGACGACATTCACGCGAATCTTGCCTTGCAATTCGAGCGCCGCCGCCCGCCCGAACGCCTCAACGCCGGCGTTTACGGTGCTCACTGCGGCACCACCCACCGTTGGATGCTGCGCTAGGGTACCGCTGGTGAGCGTGACCGACCCACCTTCGGAAATGTACGGAACCCCATACCGAACAAGATTGACCTGGCCCATCAGCTTATTAGCCAGGCTGAATGCAAAATCATCGTCAGTCAGCGCATCCAGCGGGGCGAATTTCGCGGCCCCGCCTACACAGACCACGGCGTCTACCGTGCCCAGTTGTTTGTACATTGCCAGAATGGAGTGCGTGTCGGAGATGTCCACTGAGACCGCAGAAGAGCTACGACTTGCCCCTATCACGACGTGCTCGTCCGACAATAAAGCCGTAATTTCTTTCCCAAGGAGCCCTGTGGCTCCAATGACCAGTATGCGCATACATCCCCATTGATAACGGATGATGGGTGGTACAGCTCAGTACCCAACTCGCTTTCAAGATGAAATACCCCTGACACATAGCATACGCCTTGCGCACAACTGCGTGGCGACTGCCGGGCTTGGTACCAAGGCCCCACCTGCCGGCAAGACCGCCGCACCGATGCCTTAAGTCTGCTTCGGCAAAACCAGTCGCCGGCTTGACACGAGGCTACAGAGTCCGTGTCGAGCATTGGACCGCGCGGGTGAACCTTCCATAAACGCCAGCCGTTTCTTCAGGCAACGGCACATACTGCAATGCACCAGCACTAACGCTCTAGAGCTGCATAGAGGCATCCATTTCGCTGATTTCTCGCTGTTGCTATTTCGCAAAGCGATACGTGGAGCACTAGTTTGTTGCCTAGACTTAAAGTGCTTTCTCAAGATTCGGTTGCGATTCATAGTGCGGGATGAGATGCATTGCGGCGCAGCGAAGGCCTCCGAGGCGATTCGGACACGCCTTTGGTCCTCCGGAGCGGAGTGACAAGCAAGAACCGGGTGATGGAGGGGGAAATGAAAAGCACAAATGAGCAGTCCTTGCGCCTTCAGGTCGAAAAATGGCTCGCTCCTAGCCCCACGACGCCAGTCCACGTAATTGAATTCAGTCGTACCCTCTCGGGCCGGCGACGCTACGTATGTGTCGAGACCACACAACCGGCCGGTTTGCGCGCGTTGTTCTTCTTTCGACACGATGACGGGTGCTGGCGCGTGTTTCCGCCTGCAGTCGACGGTTCGAAGATGAGCGCTCACCGCCTAGCATTGTGAGGGGGCAGCGCCAGTGTTGACGCGCTACTGTTCTGGCTGTGACCGTAGTCACAATCCGATGGGGGCGCGCGGAGGCGGCTCATAGAACCGCCATTTTCAGGAATCGCGCTTCGCATCGAGCCGGCACTGCCGCTCATACCGTATATACAGTATGTAGATTGTCAAAAACCCTGCAAGCGACGTCGAGCTTCGGCTCCTCCGGATATCCAGCACGTTCACGACTTCAGGCCGGAAAAATTCACTGGGATGCGCTTTCATGGGGAATATTGACGGGCCAAGGGCGTCAAATATCCGTGTTGGGCCGGTTTCGCTTAGAGCGGACCGGGCATGTCTTGCAAACGAAGAGAGGAAGTACACGTGGACAGTTGTAGTCGACGACCTTTCCAGGCAAGACATTAGTCGTTACCCCGACCAATGCCTTGCCTGACCGGTAAGGCAGCGGTGTCATTCGGGCCATTCAGCCAACCGCTCCTTTGTTGTGTCCCGCCAGAACGCCATCTGGCGTAGTGCTGCCCGCGCGAATTGCTGCAGGGTGGCGGGGAGCAGAGCATGCGCAAGATTCACTCATTCTCCCGTCGGATGTCGGAGTTCATCGAACTGCTGGTGTCACCCTCCCGCCGCCATTCGAGCGTCCCCAGCGCCTCATCCGAGCCGAACCAGACTTCCTGGGGTGTGGCGAGGCAACGGCCACGCACCCACCGGGAATTCGCCGAAGCCGCTATCAAGGTGTTCCGCACGCTCCGATAAGCGTAGCCAGTCAAGTTGCGCCGCGCCACGCAACTGCGCACAAACCAAAACCTCGAGGAGCGAGAAATGGCCAAGGTTACTACCGGGATGGACACCCCACCGCATGGGTTGGAGGCCCCACTGCGCCAGACGGTCCTTGATGACGCCCACGCAGGCGACATACGAGGGGCGCTTGGCACCATTTCCCAGCACGACACGGGGCCGCGACTGGGATGGCGGGCTCTTCAGCGTCATCGACCTGTTTCTGGTCAACGCACTCACGCTGGTGACCGAATTCATTGGCATCAGCCTCGCCCTGGAATATTTGGGCATTCCCAGGCAATGGGGCGTGTGTGCCTCGGCATAACAATGACTTGCCAGTCAAGAACGTGCAAGAGTTGCTCGCCTATGCCAAGGCCAAAGGTGGCCCCTACCCCGGCATTTACCTGAATGTAGTAAAACCTCCGGCACCCAGAGTATCGAACGCGCAGCGAGGATCCTTCGCGAGATCGCTTCCTATAGCGTTCATGGTTTACGCTTAGTTGATTTGTCCAAACAACTCGGTATCGAACGCCCCACCGTCCATCGGATGCTCAACTACCTGATTCGGGAGGGGTTGGTGATGCAACATGCGACGTCCCGGCGGTACCTGTTGGGATATGGTCTCTTCGAGTTGGGGCTGACCGCGGCCTCTCACTTCAAGCTCTGGCACCTTTGCGAGCCATGGCTGAAGCGTTTGGCAGACGAGACTGGCGGCATTGCCTTCATGACGATCCGGAGCGGGGCGGACGCCATCTCCGTCGCTCGTGCGGAAGGACGGAACGCCATCAATATCCCGAGTCTGGAGATCGGCGTGCACCGGCCACTGGGAGTCGGGGCGGGAAGCCTTGCGCTGCTCATGTCCCTGCCGGACGATGAAATCGAGCGCATCGTGTGCGCCAACGCGAGACGTCTGTTCGATACGGCAAGCTAAGCGTCCCGCAAATGCTCGAGATTGTCAGAGCCTCCCAGGAGGTTGGGTATGCCGTGCACGATAGTCGCCTCATCGAAGGCGTGAGCGGAGACGGGATCGTTGTGCATGACAGCCATGGCGCGCCACTCGGAGCAATCAGTATCACGGCCTTAGAAGACCACCTACCTGTCAGCCGCCAGATTGAATTTCTTGCGCTGCTCCGGAAGGAGTCGCGCATTATTCAGAATCTTGTTCATCAATCCAACTTTGACGTGACCCAATATGCTCATTTACTCGCAGAAGGTGAGCTTTACAGTACTCGTGCGTTAGAGGTGGAATCACCGTACCCCACCGTTGAGCGACCGTCTGGTTTTGGAATGGCAACCCGCTACCATCAGTGCGTCCTTTTAGGCAGGAGAGAATCGTGCGCGGTTGGCGAACTGCTGCAGCGGTGAAGGACCTCATCGACACAGCCGCCATACCCGCGATCCTTACGGCCGAATTCGCAAGCGGTGCTAACGGTCGAGCGGCCAGATCGGCGGCAGCGTACGCCAGGGCGTGGGTCGCGGCATGGCTAGCTGCCGACGCGGCAGCACCAGCTTGCTGATTCCGGCGCCGCCGCCATCGTCGTGCTGGAAAATTTCGCCGCCACGCTCCAGGCTGCGCTGGATGCCACCGCTCTGCGTCATGTCATCACCACGCAGGTGGGAGATCTGCTGCCGCCGTTGCAGGCGTGCGCGGTCAATCTGGCTGCCGGCTGGCTGCCGCATCGCATGCGGCCCTGGCACCTGCCAGGCGCGATCAGCTTCCCCGAGGCTTTGCGCAGAGGCCGTCGCCAGGCACCGGACGAACTCGTCATCACATCGGACGACGTTGCGCTGTTGCAATACACCGGCGGAACCACGGGGATCCCGAAGGGCGCGGTCCTGACACATGGCAACCTGGTGGCCAACACCGAGCAGATTTCAGCCTGGCTTGGCGGGACGCTTGAGGAAGGCCGGGAAACCGTGGTCACACCGCTGCCCCTGCATCACATCTTCGCGCTGACTGCAAACCTGCTGACTTTCGTCCGCCTGGGAGGCAACAATGTGCTCGTCACCGACCCCCGCAATGTCCGCAGCCTGCTGCGCACCCTGCGGGCCACGCGCTTCAGCGCGATCAGCGGCGTCAACACCCTCTTCCGCCTGTTGCTTGACCTGCGCGGCTCCGATGCGGTGTGGCGGGCAAACGCCGGAGCGCTCAAGGTAGCCGTCGCCGGCGGTATGGCGGTGCAGCGCCTCGTGGCGCAGCGTTGGCAGCAGGCAACGGGCATTCCATTGACCGAGGGATACGGCCTGACCGAGGCGGCACCGGTGGTCTGCGTCAATCCGGTGGAGGGCGTGGCATTCAGCGGGGCTATCGGCATGCCGCTGCCGTCCACGCGGGTGGCCATTCGTGACGAGGCGGGCCAGGACCTCCCGCCGGGACAGGCCGGCGAGATCTGCGTGCAGGGCCCGCAGGTCATGCGCGGCTACTGGAACATGCCGCAGGAGACCGCGCGCGTGCTTGGCGCCGACGGTTGGCTACGCACCGGAGACCTGGGGGTGATGGACAGCCGCGGCAGCATTCGCTTCCTGGCGCGCGGCAAGGAAGTCATCGTGGTGTCCGGCTTCAAGGTCTACCCCGGGGAAGTCGAGGACGTGGCCATGCAGCATCCCGGGATCGTGGACGCCCGCGCGATCGGCATCCCGGACGCGCACTCCGGCGAGGCAGTCAAGCTACTCGTGGTCAGGCGCGACTCCGCGCTTTCCGCCCAGGCAGTGCTGGTGCATTGCCGCGCGCAGCTCGCCAGCTACAAGGTTCCGCGCCATATCGAGTTCTGGCCGGCACTGCCCCGTACAGACCTGGGCAAGGCGTCGCTCCGTCCGTCCACTGACACACAGGCCACCGCGGCCGGAAATGCCTGACACTTGGTAAGAGAAGGTACCGAACTACAGCGTGGGTCGCGCACTCTGTGACCGTGTGCTATGAAAGAAACCCGATGGCGGTTGCTGCAGCGGTAAGGGACGGACTTGCCTCACTTAACGCCCACGAGGCCCACAGCCAGTTCTGTCGCAGTCATCAGAGTACCCAGTCCAAAGATGAACTGGATTCAGCGGTCCAAGTTGATACGTTCGGGCAAGTCATTCGTCAATTGCTTCCAGCAGGATTTTGTCAACGAGCAGATCGCTCGCTATTGCGCGTCGCAGCGACCTTGTAAGCCTGCGGCGCGCTGCGTCGTGAGCACGACGAGCATTGCACCGAACTGAAGACGAAACTGGGAAAGGTCTACTACGTTCGCCCTCGATGGAAAGCCTGCAAGTGTGGTGCTGACAAATCGCGGTATGTGTCGCCGCTTAAGAATTTCTTTAAGGAAGCAAGCACAGCGGAGCTGCGATGGCTGCATGCTGAACTCGGCGCCACAATGCCCTACCGGCAGGCCATGCAGGTCATGGACCTCTTGTTACCAACTTCCGGACGCGATAGCCACGTCACCATCCGCAATCACACCATGGCCGTAGGCAAATACCTCCAGCATGCAAGGCCCGTGCGGCAGTGATGCGAGGAAAAAAAAGGTTCGCTGCGGCCGTTGGGGGAGCGGAAGGGGTTCGCCACGCCATCACTCTCTTGCGCGATGAGGTCGACCGAAACATGGCCATGCTTGGCGCGCAGACCCTCGCTGATGTAACAAATCCGTCATCGTATAGCAGCACTCCGGCGCCCCGGACCCGCTCCTAGCCCGAGCCGGTCCGGGCCAGAGGATAGCGCCTGACCGTGTTCCTGGATATGGCCAGGCGTCTTGCGATCTCGCGCAGCGGGATCTGGTCGCGAAGATGCCAGCGTCAAATGATGCTCAGTATGACCACGTCGATCACTCCGAACTCCCGCTCATTCCCAAGCGGGCAAGTGTTCTATACGTGAGTCAACATTCGATGCGAAAAACCTGCCGTGGGTGAGTCAGGATTCAGTGCAAAACAACACCGGGAGCGTTAAAAACCTTGGGGTTTGGCTTCAGCAATGCGCCCGAACCGCTCAAGAAACTCAGCCACTTCAGCGGGTAGCTCCTTCATACTCAGCCTGAAGGCTGTGAGTCGTTCCGTTAAGTCACCGTTGATGACGGCACATCGAACCTGCGCCAGTAGGTGGGCTCCCCGCGGTGACCATCGCATCTGTTGTCGTTTGTACATGCGTTGGTTAAGAATCTGATTGACTGCCGACTCAGCCATAGCTGTTGAGATCGGTCGGCCGGCGCGATGCCGCTTTCCATAGGAGATCGTCGAGCCGCCGTTGGCTTCAACATAGGCAAAGAGCTCGCGCGTCCGGAAATCTAGCTGCGAAAGACTAACGGAAAACTTTGGCGCCTCCGGCACGACGATACGACAAATCAGCAAGATTTGCCGCAGGCGACTCTCAGCCTTCTGGATGTTAGCGTGCCAGAAGCACCATCGAAGCTTGTCGATTATGGACGTCAACACGTGCTTTGCCATGTCTTCTGTTTCCGATGTCGCGTGCATTCCCCGGGCAATCTGCTCAAGGTATCTGACTCGCATCGAAATATGGAACAAGTCGAGGACCGACTCTGAGGGGAACGGAAACTGGCTGTAGATCTTCTGGAGGCCATTTGCGCCGTCAGTGATCACCGAGAGTCGCGGTTGAGCACAACCGGTGACGGACTGTACAAACCTGGCGAGCCGTTGCGCCGCATCCGCCAATTCACTTCTAACGAACGCGACCCGCGGTGATTGACCTTTCGCGGCCAGCCGTCCCGTCAGGATTTCGAAGCTCGAACACTCGGATTTCCGTCGCCCTCGAACAAATCCCATGGCTAAATCCGAGGTTATTACAGTCAGCATGCAGGAGGGTCAGGCCACGACGGCAAGGCGACAGTCGGGGCTCGGTCAACGTCTTGGCCGCACTTGTCGGCCAACCTGGCTTCAATGATCAAGCGCATGGTCTGTTTACACCCTTGCGATACGGATCAGCGTAGTCCACCGGAAGCCAGTGCCAAGCGCATTCCGAATAGGCCGTCCTTTGAGGCTCCCTTGATTTGCACGCTCTGCTTCACGCCTTGGCAAAGAGCGTCTCGGGCTTTTTAACGGCTTCCCTCAACAGCTGGCCCTGGAGCCTTTGTCGCGGCTGCGACACCACCCTGCCCCAGCGATTGCACGCACTCGTCCACGCTGAGTTCGTGCAGCGCTTCGCGCGGCAGTGCTTCGTCCGCTGATCGCGACAGCACTTCCAGCGCGGGAGGCTTCAATCGCACCAGCAGCAGGCGTCGGCCACTGGCCGTCGCACCGGCGGCGAACGCGTGCAGCGCCTCGATTGTCGAACCGTCGAGGTCCGGAGACTCCTCGAGACTGAAGATCAACGTATGCACGGCGCCCGGCCCTGCATCGGCCAGGTGCCGCACCTGCGCAAGGATGCGCTCGACATTGGCAAAGAAAATCGGTGCTTCGGGACGGACGATCAACACGCCCGGAAGCGTCCTGGCTTCGGGGTGCGCTGTGATATCCACGTAGTCGTGGCTGCTGCCAAGGCGTCCCAGCTGGCTGACGTTCGGCTCCGAGAAATTGCGCAGCGTGATCAGCAGACTCACGCCGATTCCCGCCAGCAGACCGTCCAGGACGCCGAGCAGCAGCACGGCCACGCACGCCGCCACAACCAGTAACCGGTCCCGCCTCCACGCCCAATAGGGGCGGAACACGCTCAGGCGCAGTGTATGGCTGACCGCGTAGGCCACAATCGCGGCGAGCACCGGCTCCGGTGTCAAGGCTAGTTGCGGCAACAACAGCGCGACGATCATCGCGACGACTACCGCCGCGCACCAGCCGGCCAGGCGCGACCTTGCGCCGGCCGCTTCGTTGGCGGAAGTCGCCGAGTAGCCCGCGCCCACGGGCATGCCGTGCAGCAAACCTGAACCGAGATTGGCCACGCCCAGCGCAACGAGATCCCGATCTGCCGAGGTCTTGTCACCATACTTGAGCGCGAAACTGCGGATCGAACCATATGACTCCGCATACAAAATCAGGACCAGCGCAAACGCCAACTCGCCAAGCCGCAGCCACTGCGCGCGAGGCAGGTCAGGAATATCGAACGAGACGTTGGCCAGATCGATCGTGCCGACCTGGCTGATGCCGTAGTGGTGCATATCCACCCCGTGGGCGAGCATAATGCCGAGCACGATAACAACCAGCGGGCCGGGCACGTTCTTCCAGCGCGACATCGCGAACAGCAACAGCAGCACGACCAGCGCAGCGATCAGCCCATTCATGTTCCAGACCGCTAACTCCTGGATCAGCTCGTACGTGAATCGCGGCAGATCGCCATGGGCCGGATGCACGCCCGCCACGCTCGCCACCTGCTTCAGGATGATGGTGATGGCCAGCCCAAACGTGAAACCGCGCAGCACCGGCTTGGCAATGAATTCGGTAATGCCACCGAGCCGGGCAACGCCAGCCAGTACAAGAAAGAAGCCGCTCAGGATCACCAGTCCGCCTGCCAGCAGCAGCCGTTGTGCCAGATCGACACCTGCCATCGACACCGTTATGGCGGCCAGCACGGCGGCCGAAGACGATGTTGCCGACACCACAGCGAAGCGGCTGGTCCCCAGCAAGCCGTAGACCACCAGACCGATCAGCAAGCCGATCAGACCCGCCTGTGGCGGAAGGTTGGCGATGCCGGCATATGCCACGGCCTCAGGCAGTAAGAGGCCGGCAATCGAACAGCCGGCGATCACGTCGCGCATCGGACTACCGCCGCGTGCGCTGTCTGTCGGGTGCATCGAATCGGTTGTGGTCACGAGTTGCCCTATTGTTCTTGTCCTGCAGATGCGCAACAGATCGATGGTAGCCTCATGTGCCCAGGGCGCGTCGGAACCCTGCACGCATAGAACGGTTACCTTCCTCCCTTGTAAGGCGGCGAAACAATAAGCTATGCGGGCTCAAGTCGCGCGCTCAGCCGGCTCAAGCTCCCCCAAGCGCCAAATGTTGGCCTGCGCAAATATCGAGCTTCTGCGGCTGCGGGTTTGAAGCCAACTAAACCGGCCTGCTTTGTTCTACAGGCCCCGCCAGGCCGGTCGCGATCGCAGGCACGTGAGTTCGTGTGGCCACGGCGAGGCTGGCGGGCTCGCCCACGTTAATCAGAAAGAGGAACGGTTGGTAGTGGGGCGGCAAAAACGACGACAAGGTCCTCCACGTGAGTTTGCCGTCGTCACACAAATTGCGACGATTACTGATTTATATAGTTTCGTTCTCAGCCCCTGATGGACCACACTTACTACTTTTCACGACGGTCGTCTCGCTAAGGAAGCCAGCCAAGGGCGCTCCGCGGTTCACTGTCCACCGGCATGCCAATCTTCGACGTTCAGCTGCGCTACGCGCGCGAATTCGCGTACGTTGTGGGTCACCAGAATCAGGTTACGCGCCCTCGCCTGGCCAGCAATCAGCACGTCGTAGGGGCCGATCGGGGTGCCGGCCGCCGCCAGTTGCGCGCGAATCTCGCCGGCGTGTTGGGCGTCCTCGGCATCGAACGGCACGACTTCGAACTGTAGCGCTTCAATGCGGGCCAGGTTCGCGACGGCACGCTGGCTCTTGTAGGCGCCATAGTACAGTTCATGCGCCACGATCGAGGGCAGACCGAAATCGGTTGGCAAGTGCGCGCGCAGGCGCTCCAGCATGATGCGCTCCCCCTTGAGCATCGCGATGACCGCGTTGGCATCGAGCAGGTACTTCATTCGAACACATCCAGGCCGGGGCGCTCCTGAGCCTCAGGCTGGGCGACCGCGGCCGACTCGAAATCGGCATCGACCGGCCCCACCAGCGGCGCCAGCCAAGCCCAGTCCTGCGGCACGGGCTCGAGAATCACCGCGGCGCCGTGACGACGGATGCGCACCTCGGCAGTGTCAAAGCGATAGTCCTTGGGCAGCCGCACCGCCTGTGAGCCTCCATGTCGGAAAACCTTGGCGAACTCCATCTTCCCTCCGCGCGCGTATCTACAAAATATAGATATATTATAGGGCGACGGTCTGGAATTCAACGGCGGCGCGCCGCGTCCGCGTCATGCTCGAATCAGGCACCGCCGCAGCGTAGCGGCGGCGATGCCGGTCACGGCGCTCGCGGTCCTGCAACTGCGGCCGGCTGCGCGACTCCCAGTCCAGATCGCGTTGCCGTTTCCCACCTCCGCGCGCTGTGGTATCCGAGCCGATCGCGACGCGGATGCGGCGGACGACCAGTGCTTGGTGGCCGCCGTCCGCCGCCGGCAGGGATTCTGGCAGGAGGCGCGGGACCTGACCGACGCGGCCCGCGGCTACCTGCACACGCACGTGTTGCCGGAGGGTGCCGGGCGCCGCTCTGGCTCTTTCCGGCCCGCGCAATCCAATATAGACAGAGCCCCGCGTCGCTCTGAAGCGGGTGTCGGGCGACCCGCAAGGGGGACAACTGCGACCCGTGAGGGGTGACAACTTTAGTTGAAAAGACGGCGACAACTGAGTTGTGTGAGCGGCCATTGTGGCCAAAGTGGCCTGGACGTTACCTTAAAAACCTTACCTGATAATCGACATTATCAAGGTAGTCACGGGCCAGACGCGGGCCCACTGCCCTCCCGCCTTGTGTGTTGCGCAACTGCGGGGGCCCCACGGTGATGCTCGCGCAGACATGGACGCATTACCCATGGCCGAAAACACCGGCTTACCCTATGCGAGCACCATAAAGGCCCAAGATGAAGACGGTCAAAAGCGGATGCGTTCCCGGTATTAGCGTCTTCCACGCCACCGCCGCAACGCCCTTGCGAGGCTTGAGGGAACCATCTCCTCCGAAGGCGACAGGCCAAGTACGGCGCGGGATTCCGGGGAGTTTCCGCCTCGCGCCCGCTGCATGAGTCTGCGCTCCTCCCAGCATAGGAGCGGAACGCCCTGGAATCCTGCCCGCCACCACCTCTTTGCATACCAATATTTTTTTCTTGTATATCTTTGCACAACAACGAGATGCTTGTTTGCGTCCAACCGTATGCGACCGAACAACCCCGCCCTGAACCCACCCCGCCCCGCCGGGCGCCACAGCGGGGCCGAGGACATCCGCGCCAAGAGCGTCTCGTGACCTTTGATGAAGGTGCCAAGACTTATAGCATCGCCCTGGGCGTGGTTGAATTAGGCAAGGGATCGCTCGAAAAGGCCTCTTATGTCCGCATGATGCGCCCGCACCTGCAGGAGCTGGCAGCACGCCATGACATCACCACAACCCTCTGGCGAGAAGCCCGCGGAGATCGTGTCGTGCTGGTGGACTTGGCCGAAAGCACCTCCACCATGCGCCTCTGCGGATCAACCTTTTTCGTTCGTAGCGAAGGACCGCCCGCGCCCCGTGAATGAGCAAAGTCCGCAAGTATGTGTCGCCGCGCCGGCTAATGCCGTGCAGACGAGGCTTACCGCCCGATGAGTGCTGGCGTGGCACCAGGCCCAGCCACGCCGCCAGATGTCGGCCATTCCTGAATTGCTTCGCGTCGCCGACAGCGGCAACCATGGCAGTGGCAGTAATCGTACCAATGCCAGGCACTTCCGCGATCTTCTTGCACAGCACGGATCGCTTCATGAACGACTGGATCGACGCTTCGATCAGATGGACGCGTTCCTCACTCGCCTGCAGGTGCTGCAACATTGGGGTGATCGTCCCTTTTGTGTTGCTTGATACGGTCAGGGCCCAAACCTTGCGAGTCAATGACTTGCAATGACGGCGACGTCTCTGTTGGAGAAAAGGTGGGAATCCTTGTTGAAAGCGGCTTTCCGAGCGGTCACCGTTACATTCTGCACGATTGGAACCATTACCCCGAGTTCGTCGGGTACGGCGGGCCAATCTGTCGACATGAGTGCCAACACCACACCGGCTGATGGCCCCGTGTCGAAAACGTTCGATGGCGCCAGCCTTGCGGAGACCGGCCATGGCAGCGCGGGCCCAAACTGGGCAGACATGAACTGCCCCAGCTCGCGCGCCTTGATCGGCCCGATCCCCAGCATGTCCCGCCACCAGGTCCGGCGCTCCGCCATGCGGGCGCGAAACGCATGGAGGGTTGGCACCCCGGCGGCCTGCAGGGCGCTGCGCGAGCGCATCGGTGAACCATGCCTCCACCCCGTCGCTCAGGGCGACGGGCGCCGCGACCCCCTACCTCCAGCACGTGAATGGCGGCGAGCTGCCATCCCATCAGTGCCATCCGCCTGAGCTGTCGCGTCGAGGCCGAGCCGTAGAACTCCTAGTAGGCCGCAGCTGCTCGGCTTAGGCAAAGCCGTCGAGCGCCTCGCGTTCGACGAACACCTCCAGCGACGGTAGGTCACAAAGAATGGGCGCGAGGTCGAGACGCAGCAGGTGCGCCTCGCCGCCCCGGGCTGCGGCGGCGGCCAGTTCCGCACGGCTCCAGTGGGTCATGCGGTGCACGCGCGTGCCGTCGTCGAAGTTCTTGCATTCGGATTTGCCGGAACCCGCTTTCTCCCGGGAAGCACGCCGCGCACATCCTTGTGCCGCTCAAGGCTTCCTTTCACGAGACGATCGTTCTGTCGGGCCGCCCCGAAAAATCGGACCGCAGCGCCCCTAGAATCCAGGCTTTCTGGCAACGGACAGGGCTCGCACGCAATGCTATCGCTGCAATATTCACCACTGGAAGCGTTGCGGCGCCGTATCGAGAACAGGATCTGGTCGGTGACGCGCACGTCCACGGGCTATCCCATCGATCTTTCGACACCTCGCGGCGACCCGGGCCTGTTCGGGCCTGCGTCCGTGTCATGGAAGGTGCATGACGATTTTCCGGCGATGATGGTTGGCGGCGTCCGCGCGCTGATCCTGCAGGCGCTCCATCCGCTGGCGCTTGCCGGCGTGCTGGAGCACTCGATATTCCGGCAGGACATGCGCGGGCGGCTGGCGCGCACGGCGCAGTTTGTCGCCGGCACAACCTATGGCAGCACCCGCGATGCCATGGGACTGATCGGCCACGTCAACCGGATTCATCAGGGCATCAGCGGCGTCAGTGCCGACGGCCGGCCTTATGCCGCCACCAGTCCCGAGCTACTGAAGTGGGTGCACGTGGCCGAAGTCTCGAGCTTTCTCGGCGCCTACCTGCGCTACGTGAACCCGCGGCTGACGCCGGCGGACCAGGATCGCTATCTGGCCGAAACCGCCACGGTGGCGCGGCAGCTCGGCGCGGCCGACGTGCCGGAGAGCCTGGACGCACTGCGGGCGTACATGCATGCCCAGCGCGGTGTGCTGATGGCCAGTGCCCGCATGCACGACGCGATCTCGCAGCTCGTCATGCAAGCCGATGCCAGCCCGTCCGAGCGGCTCGCCATGCGCATCTTCCTCGGCGCGGCGATTCGCCTGCTGCCATCCTGGGCCAGCAGCATTCTGGGCCCGCCGCTGACGCGGCTCGTGCGCGGGTTCCCCGAGCCGGCCATGCGCGCAGGCTGCGTGCTGCTCCGGTGGGCCATCCGCAACAGCGCCGCCGCGCGCGCTCAGGCTCGTGTGGCGCCATGCGCGGAAGCTGTGTCCCTTTGACTCACTTCACTCACTTCAAGGCTTTCACACTTTCCACCAACGGGAGACATCGATGAATCTACGCCAACCTCTGCGCGCCGGCCAGCGCCGCGCACGCCGCCTGCTGCCTTCGCTGACCGCACTGGCTGCCGCCGGCGCAGTGCTCGCTGCGGCGGCATGCGCCACCACGCCGGCGACGCCGGCCGATACCGTCTACGTAAACGGCAAGATCGTCACTGTCGACAAGCGCTTCTCGATCGCGGAGGCGGTGGCCGTCAAGGACGGCAAGTTCATCGACGTCGGCTCGTCGGAAGCGATGCGCCATCACGTGTCGCCCGCCACGCGCGTAGTCGATCTTCATGGCCGTACCGTGATTCCCGGCCTGATGGACAGCCATAGCCACATGATCGGCGCAGGCACCACCGAGACGACCGCGCAGGTGATCCAGGCGAAGACGGTCGCCGATGCGCAACGCATCATCCGCGATTTCATCCGCCGCAAGAACGTCGCGCCCGGCGAATGGGTGCTGTCCGGGCGCTGGCACCCGCCCTCGCAGCTCGCCGAGCATCGCTACCTGACGCGGCAGGAACTGGACGCGGCGTCGCCCGCCAATCCGCTGTTCGTCCAGACGGTCGGCCATTTCGCGATGGCCAATACCCGCGCGCTCGAGCTTGCGGGCATTACGCGGACGACAAAGGACCCGGTCGGCGGCAAGATATACCGTGACGCCAATGGCGATGCCACCGGCCTGCTCGAGGAGACGGCGATCGACCTGGTCGAGCGCAGGATTCCCAAACCTACGCGCGAACAGCTGATCGCGCAGATCATCGCCGCACAGCACGTCTACAACGAATCCGGCATTACCAGCACCATCGACGCGGCCCTGACCGAAGCCGAGATCGACGCCTACTTTGCTGTCGCCGAGCGCCACCAGTCCACCGTCCGCGCCGGCGTGATGTGGAAGCCAGTCGCCCTGACGGCGGTCGACTTCGAAAAGGCGCTCAAGGCCGCGAAGTTCCGGGACGATACCGGCAACGACTGGGTACGCACGGCGGGCATCAAGATCGTGTCGGATGGGGGCATGACGCTGAAATCGGCGTACATCCGGAATGCCTATGCGGACGACCCGCACAATCACGGCACGCTGGCGCTCGACCCCGACGCTTACCGGCAGAGCGTGATCCTGGCCAACCGCTACGGCTGGCGCGTTGGCACGCACGCGGTCGGCGATGCCGCTGTCGATCTTGTGCTCGATGCCTATGCCGGTGCGGACAAGGACAAGCCGATTCGGGACCACCGCTTCATCGTGATCCACGGCAGCCTGATGACGCAGGAACAGATGCAGCGTGCGAAAGCGCTCGGCGTGCGAGTGGACGCTCAAAACGTCTTCATGTGGGACAAGGCGGCGACAGTGGAGAAGTACATGGGCACCGAGCTGGCTAGCCGTGCCGTGCCGACGCGCTGGCTGGTCGACACGCTGGGCATCGCGGGCACCGCCGCCGGGACCGACAACCAGGTGAACACGCTCAACCCGTTTATCGGGCTCTACATCATGGTCACGCGCAAGGATCCGCGTGGCAAGGTGTATGGCGCGGAGCAGGCCCTGACACGCGAAGAAGCGCTGCGCCTCTATACGAATGCAGGCCCGTACTATACATTCGAAGAGAACCGCAAGGGCTCGATCGAGCCGGGCAAGTTTGCCGACATGGTCGTATTGTCAGCTGACTACACCACGGTGCCCGAAGTGCAGATCAAGGGCATCAAGCCCGTCCAGACCATCGTCAACGACAAGGTCGTCTACCAGGTGCCGGACTGAACGCCGGGCACGAAAGGCTGGGGCCGCAGTGCATGCAGCCCCGTTGGAATGCCCCTGGTACGTCAGGCGTTCACGAACAGCCGCATCGCCGGCATGACCTGCGATGCCTGCTCCGGACGGTCCAGCGCTGTCTCAAGGTTCATGCGCGCCACGTTGACGTGTTCGGTGGCCAGCGCCTGGGCGCGGGTGCCCTCGCCGCGCTGCATGGCATCGAACAGGCTGTGGTGCTGGTGGTGCGCATAGACCAGCCACTGCTGCCCCTCATCGACCGCGGACTGCATCGGCAGCATGGCGCTGGCGGCGGCAAACGGCAGGCGGTTGTTAAGCTCGATCGCGCGTGCCAGCGCACTGTTGCCGCTGCCCTCGACGATCAGCGCGTGGAAGCGGTCGTTCATGTTGCTGTACGCCACGTAGTCGTCGTAGTCGAGCTCGGCCTTGATCAGTACGCGATCTCCCTCGCGCAGGCAATCCTGCAGGTCCAGCGAGAGCTGGCGCGACAGCCCGTGTTCGGCCACGAGCCGGGCGGCCATGCCTTCAAGGTGCCCTCGCACAGCGATCGCGTCCTGGATTTCGCGCGGTGTGAAGCGCCGCATCATGTAGCCGCTACTTGGCGACGGCTCGATCAGCCCTTCCTGTTCCAGCGAGGCGAGCGCGAGCCTGACCGGCGTGCGCGAGACACCGAGCTTCTCGGCCAGCGGAATCTCCGCCAACCGCGCCCCCGGCTCGAATTCGCCTTTCAGGATCAGGTCACGCAACTGCACCAAAACCCGTGTCTGGTGGGATTCCATTACACCCTCGTCAAATGAATTTCAAGCTACTTGCATACCAAACGGTACGCATTGCATGCAATGGAGGGTATGGTACACCAGCGCGTCCGGTTCAGGCCGGCACCAGCGTCTTCAGGGCTACGGCATCGTCCTGCAGCGCAGCCGGATCGGGCTGCACCCGTACTGCGATCAGGCGCCGAACCGCCATATGATCCACCGGCCGGTTGACCGAATCGGCGCCGATCAGCGTGCCGGCGCGCAGGTAGAGCGCGGTGAACCTGCCGCTTTCCACGTTGCCACGCACCACGGCATGATCGTGGCCGTTCGAGGTGCCCGCCATCTGGAGCTTGTAGCCGTATTGATCCGACCAGAACCACGGCACGGCGTCGTATGGAACAGTCTGGCCCGATACGGTGGCGCCGGCAACCCTGGCCAGGTCGTTGGCGCTCTGGATCGACTCCACGCGGACGCAGCGGCCCGCGTCCCCGCCCCCACACGCTTCCTGGCCATTGAGCCAGGGATTCGGGTAGGACGCGCAATCGCCGGCCGCGACGATCGCCGGGTCACTAGTACGCGCGTACCGGTCGACCACGATGCCGTTGTCGACCGCGAGCCCGCACGCCTGCGCAAGCTCCACGTTCGGGACCACGCCGAGTCCAGCCACGACCATGTCGGCAGCGATCACTTCGCCCGATTCGAGCTCGACGGCCTCAACCGCACCCTGCCCGAGCAGGCGCCCGACACGCGAAGACAGGCGGAACCGCACGCCCTGCTGCGCGTGAGCCTGCATCAGGAAGGTGGAGATCAGCGGCGGCACGGCGCGCTGGAGCAGCCGTTCCTGCATTTCGACGACGGTCACCTCGCACCCGAGCGAGCGCAGCGCGGCCGCGGCTTCCAGGCCGATGAACCCGCCGCCGATGACGGCCACGCGCCTGGCACGGCCGGCCGCGTCGCGGATGGCACACGCATCGGCAAGCCCGCGCAGATAGTGCACGTTGCCAAGCCCGGCGCCCTCGCACGCCAGGGTGCGACAGCGTGCGCCCGTGGTCAGCGCCAGGTGGCCGTAGCCGATGTCGCTGCCATCTGACAATTCGACCCTGCACGCCTCGCGGTCGATGCGGTGCGCGGCGACGCCGGTGCGCAGCACGATCCGCTCCTCGGCGAAGCGCTCGGGCGACTGCAGCGGCAGGCTCGACGCATCGACTTCGTTGCGCAGGAACCCCTTCGACAGCGGCGGGCGCTGGTACGGCAGGTGCGGCTCGTCGCCGATAATGGTGATGCCGCCCGCGAAGCCATTGGCGCGCGCCGCCAGCGCAAGCTGGGTTCCTGCGTACGACGCGCCGATGATGACGAGATCAGACATGGCTCACCCCTGTGTCACGGGCACACGCACCACGAGGCCGTCGAGCGCATCGCTGATGACGATCTGACAGCTGAGCCGGCTCGCATGCGTGCGGTCTGCCGCGACGCCTTCGAGCAGTTCGTCTTCCATATCGTCGGGCGGCGCGAGCTTGCCGAGCCAAGCCGTGTCGACATAGACATGGCACGTCGCGCACGAGCAGCAGCCGCCGCACTCGGCGTCGATACCGCGCACATTGTTGGCGATGGCCACCTCCATCAGCGTCTTACCATTGGCCGCCGCCACCGTCTTCTCGTTGCCGTCCTTCAGGACGTAGGTAATTGTTGGCATGACATCCTCACTGCGTATGCATTAGAACGTGTCAAAGTACTCGCGCTGCTCCCAGTCGCTGACTTCGAGGTTGAAGCGCGCGATCTCGGCCTGCTTGATGTGGCAGAAGTAATCGACGAAGCCATTGCCCATGCCCTCGCGCAGCACCTCGTCCTGGCGCAGGCAATCGAGCGCCTCGTCGAGCGTCTTCGGCAGGCAGGGCGCCGGCGTCTCGTAAGGCGAGTCGGCGGACGGCCCCGGGTCCAGCTGTCGCTGGATGCCATCGAGCCCGGAAATGGCCTGCGATGCGAGATAGAGGTACGGATTCGCCGCCGGCTCGCCTACGCGGTTCTCGATGCGCGTGGCAGGGTCGCCCGCGCCGCCCAGCACGCGCAACATCGCGCCCCGGTTGTCGCGCGCCCAGATGGCGCGGTCCGGCGCCAGCGAATAGGCGCGGTAGCGCTTGTAGCCGTTGATCGTCGGCGTGGAAAACGCGGTCGCGCCGCACGCGTGCGCCAGCAGGCCGCCGAGATAGTGCCGCCCCACTGCCGACAGGTCCTCGGCGGCGCCTGACGGCATCATCGCGTTGCTACCGTCGTGGACGCGCTGGAGCGACTGGTGGAGGTGCCATCCGCTGGACACCACGTTGCGGATCTTCGGCCGGCACATGAACGTGGCGTGATAGCCGTGGCGCTTGCAGATCTGCTTGACGGCGCTGCGGAACAGCACCATCGCATCGGCCGTTTCGCACGGCGAGGCCGGCGCAAACGTGAACTCGAACTGGCTTGGGCCGAATTCGATCTCCAGCGAGCGTACCGGCAGGCCGAGCTGCTGCACGTTCTTGCGGATCAGCTCGATGACGGTCTCGGTAGCGTCATAGCGGAGCTCGGTCAGGAACTGGTAACCGTGCGACAGCAGGCCCACGTCCGGCGGCTCACCGGGCTGGCCGGCATCGTCGGGCGTCATGTGTTCGCCCAGCAGCCGGAACACGTGGAATTCCACTTCGAGCCCTGTGATCAGTTGGTAGCCCTCGGCCTCCAAGCGTTGCTCAGCGTTGCGCAGCACGCGGCGCGTGGCGAACGGCACCGGCCTGCCATCCTGGAAGTACGGATCGCACAGCACCCAGCCCGTACCGGGCGACCACGGCAGTACCTTGAACGTGGTGGGGTCGGGAACCAGGGTCACGTCGGCCCCACCCTGCAGGCCGGGGATATCGAACCCGCCGCCGGAGGTGAACACCGGAAAAACGGTGCGGTGCGAGGTGTCCTTGGCGAACAACGTGGTGGTTACGTTCAGCCCGCCGCGCAGGGCCTTGACGGCCTCCTGCGCCACAAGCGCCTTGCCGCGCAGCACGCCATGCTGGTCGGGGAACGAGAAACGCACGACCTCGATGCCCTCCGCGTCGATACGCCGCGCGACCTCGTCGGCCGCCCGCGCCTGCGCTTCGGTCCAGAGGCCAAATTTGTCTACGAATGCCATATGGGTCCGGCCTTAGCGCGTCACGCAACGCGCGACGCGGTTGGCCGCCTCTTTAGTTGAATGGTTGTCCAGCCCGGGGTGTCAGGTGCGCGAGGCCCATTGCGATTCGGCGCGACGCTTCGCATCGGCACCGCGCCAGTAGTCTTCCGCCGTCATGTTCGCGACGCTCACGCCATCGATCGACGGCGGCCCGGTCAGCGTGCCGGCCTGCGCCGCATCGACCATCATCATTGCCTTCTCACCGCGCTCGTTGGCCTCGATGGCGGCCACGAGTTGCTTGCGGTAGGCGATGATGCCCTTGTCGGTGGTGCCAAGGTGCTCACGCGTGCGGTCCTGGATCGCGCCCTGTGACTCCACGGCCCACTGGTCATGCACGTTGATGTCGTTGCCCATGCCCGTGTACGTCTTCGTGCGCTGCTCGTACGGATTGAAGCCATACGCGTTGTGCTTGTTCAGGCGCGGGCGATAGTCGGGCAGCTCATACAGGGCCAGGCGCTGGTCGCGCATCTGCTGCTTGTTCACCGGTTCGGTAAAGCTTGTGAAGATGGCGTACCAGTAGCAGCTCGTGTCGTCGATCGGGACATGCCATTGCGCAATGGTCATCTCGGCGCTCATCGGAATGATGAAGGCCTGCGGGAACACCACGTTGGTGACACGCACATGCTGCTGCCCTTCCCCCAGATCGCGCAGCGCGGTCAGGCGCATGCCGTAGTCGGTGGACGCGATGCTGATGTCGGGGCATTCGAACTCGCGCAGCACCTGGGTGATTGGCATGACCGAATCGGCCGAGGCACCGCGGAACTGCTTGCCATAGCTCTCGGCCGTGTCCTCGTCTTCGAAGAAGCGGTGCAGGAACGATGCATGCGCCGGGTCGATGCCCACCTCCAGCGCCTGGAGCCAGTTGCACTCGAGCAGCCCCTTGAACGCGAACGTGTACTGGCCCGGCGCGACAAAGCAGTCGAACGCCGGGAACGCCGGTGGCTCGCCTTCGCCGATGAACGCGAACACCATGCCGTTGCGTTCGACCACGGGGTATGCCTTCTGCCGGATGCGCGAGCACAGCTTGCTGCCCGCAGGCTCCGCCGGCGTCTGCAGGCAGGTGCCATGGCGGTCAAACAGCCAGCCATGGAAAGGACAGCGCAGCCCGCCGTCCTCGAGCCGGCCGTAGCTGAGGTCTGCACCGCGGTGCGGGCAGTCGCGGTCGAGCATGCCGTAGTGGCCGTGTTCGTCACGGAACACCACGAAGTCTTGGCCCATCAGGCGCACCGCGCGCACCGGGCGCTCGCCCTCGAATTCGTCGACCAGTGCGACGGGCTGCCAGTACTGGCGCAGCAGGCGTCCGGCCGGGGCGTCGGGGCCGACGCGTGTGATGAAGTCGTTCTGTTCCCTGGACATCATGATGGGGCCTCTCCTGTTCTAAGGGCGTTGTGAATCTGGCAGCCTGCGTGGCGCACGCTTCGTTGTATGCAGCGATACTAATCACTGCATACAATAAAAACAAGAACCAGTTTTCATCATGAGGGTTCAGTCGCGTTTCAGGACAGAAAACAGGCTACGAGACTACGAATTAACCATTTGATTTTTAAAGTTTTTAAACGAACAAACGGTACATGAAAACATTGCATAGGTGTTTACCCGATTACAGTAAAGCTTGGCGACATTGCATGCCAATCATAGAATCGATGTACATTGTTGCGTACACATTGCATGCAACGCCTAAGAGCCTCCTCGCAACCGGTGTTGCAGGCGGCTGATGAAACGGGGGAACGGAAATGTCAGAAGCCGGCGAACGTCGCGAAGCGCGATACGTCGATGCGCAGCTGGCGCACCCTCAGCTCCGGCGCATCGGGATCGCTGTAGCCGAGCGCCATGCCGCACACCACCATTTCGGTCGCGGGGATGCGCAATGCCTCGCGAGCACGCGGTGATATCTGGCAATGGACACTTGCGGACAGGTATCGAGCCCGCAGGCTCTGGCGGCCAACATGATGTTTTGGAGGAACATGCCGTAGTCGAGCCAGCTGCCCTGTTCCAGCCGCCTATCGATCGTGAAGACCATGCCGACGGGCGCGTCGAAGAAGCGGCAATTGCGGGCGCTCTGCCGCTGCCGGCCCTGCGCGTCGTCCCGGGTGATGTTCAGGGCCTCGTAAAACAGGGCCCCGAACGCCCGCTTGCGCGCGGCGAAGGGCTCGGCATCCTCGGGCGGGTAGTAGCGGTATTCCTCGGCATGGGCATCCGCCTCATGCCAGAAAGCATGCTCGAGCGCGGCGGCGATTTCCTGTTTCACGGCACCGGCAAGTACGTGGAGGTTCCACGGCTGCAGGTTGGCGCCGCTGGGCGCCGCGCTCGCGCACCGGAGGATTTCACGCACGGTGGCTTCGGGCATCGGCGTCGGCAGGAACCGCCGCACCGCCATGCGGGCCTGCATGGCTTCAAGCACGGCCTTGTGGTCTGAGGAATGCATGGATCTAGCTCAAGAGTCGAAGTTGGAATTGCAGGAATGCAGGAAAGCAGGAGACGGAACATGGTAAAAATCGTCACCAATGCGCATCAGAGCCGTACCGCCACGGTCTGGGCCGGCACTGAGGTCGAGGTGATCGAATATGGCGAGTTGCAGGACGTCGCGCGGCCGATCGGCTCCCAACGCGTGAGCCTGCGCGCCGCGTTGCGCGAGACCGGCGGGCGCATCGAGGCGCGCCACAAGCCGGCGCAGCCGCTGGCCGACGGCTATCGGGGCAACGATCACCTGAGCCTGATCGAACGCGGCGGCGAAGCCTATGGCCATACGCCGTTCATCCGAGGCTTCCGCTGCGTGGCCATCCACTTCGACGACGCGCTGCTGCACGACGCATGCGAAGCCGCCGATTGCACCGACCGCTTCCATTCGCGCCTGATGTTCGAGAACAAGCCGATCTGGGCCATTGCTGACCGCCTTGCATTGGAATGCGTGACGCCGCGCATCGGCCAGCGGCTCTGCTGCGAGAGCCTGGTCGGCATGCTTGCGGTCGAACTTGCCAGGCTGGGCACCCGCGTGCCGCCGCGGGCGCTCAAGGGCGGGCTTGCGCCGTTCCGGCTGCGCCGCATTCTCGAATACATCGAGACGCATCTCGGCGACGACATCGCCATCGCGGAACTCGCCGCGCTGGCCGAAGTCAGCCTGCCGCATTTCATGCGGGCGTTTCGCGTTTCCACCGGGCAGGCGCCGCTGCGCTTCATCATGCAGCGGCGCGTCGTCCGTGCCACCGCGTTGCTGCTTGACACCCATGTGCCGCTGATCAAGATCGCGCACGACTGCGGCTTTGCCGACCAGGCCCATATGACCACCTGCTTCCGCCGAATTGCCAGCAACACGCCCGCGCGCATGCGGCGCGAACACGCCTGAGTCCCACGCAACGCAGTCGTCCGCCGGGCGGCATCAGGCCGGCTCCTGCGCGAGCCGCGCGCCGATCATCCGGGGCCGGTCTGCGCCCATTCCGGTGACGGCCGATGCCGCCCCGATGGCGCCATACAGCCAGAGCACCTCGGTCCAGCCGCCCGAACGCGCGTGCAGCAGCCCGGCAGCGGCGGGGCCGAGCGCGGCGATCGCGTAGCCGATCCCCTGCGACATGCCCGACAGCTGCGCCGCGACTGACGCATTGCCCGAGCGCATGCCGATCGTCGTGAGGCCAAGCGTGAGCAGGCTGCCCTGTATCACCCCCAGCGGGACGATCGCCACAACGAGGGCCGGTTCCGGCACAACCATGCACGCGGCCACCGCAGCGGGGCACAGCAGCGAAGCCGCGGCAATCGCCGCGCGGTGGTCGCTGACGCGCCCGGCCCAGGTCGACACCGCCATGGCAACCGGTGCCTGCACGATGATCGACAGGCCCGCCAGCGCGCCGGCCTGCCCCGGATCGAGGCCGCGCGACTGCAGCATCGACGGCATCCAGCCGAACACGATGTAGCCCATTGACGATTGCAGCCCCATGAACAGCGTCACATGCCACGCCAGCGGCACGCGCCAGATCCCGGCCGGGGCGGCGGTCGTCGCGGCCCACGCCGTTGCGGGATCCTGGATACGGAACACGGCGCGGGACATCGGCACCGCGGCAATCGCAGGCACCGCCCAGGCCGCCAGTGCCATGCGCCAGCCCCCGGACCGGCCAGCAGCGCGGTCAGTCAAGACCCGAGTGCCGCACCGGCGGACAGCGCCATCGAATACACCCCGGTCAGCAGAGCATTGGCCAGCGGCAGGCTGCGCAACAAAATGCCGCACCCAGGCTCGCTGCCGTGCAAACACCCAGGGGGCCATGGCACCCAATACCGAGAAGCAGGCCGATGGCAACGCCGTCAGGAATGCCACCTCCCATGGCGGCATGGCAGCATCGAACTGGACGCGCTGCAGCACCGCCCGCCCCGAGGCGCTCGTCATCACAGCGTGCGCGCGATGGCCGCCGCGTGCGTCAGTGCCTGCTCGCGGGCTGTCGGCATCGCCGGGGCATCGGGATGCGTGGGGCCGAAAGCAATGGTCTGGATGTCGTTGATGCCGATCATGCGCAGCCAGTCCTCGAAATAGGACTTCTGGTGGTCGAAGCTGGCGAGCGGCGAGCCCTGCGCATAGTCGAACGAGCTGGCGTACACCGCGATGGCGCGGCGGCCTGACACCAGCCCTTCGTAACCGCGCTCAGGAGTCCACTTGAACGTCAGGCCCGGCTGGGTAATGACGTCGATGTAGTGCTTGAGCCGGTAGGGCAGGCTCCAGTTCCACATCGGCGTGCTGAAGAGCAGCACGTCGTAGTCGAGCAGGCGCGCGGCTTCGCGCTTCACGGTTTCCCAAGCCGCCGCCTAGGCCGCAGTGTGCTCGCGCCGCGCGAAGATCGCATATTTCGCATTCAGCACGTCCTCTCGCATTTCGGGGAGCTGCAGGTCCCACAGGTCCAGCACATCCACGTGCGCATTGGGGCGGGTGGCCGTATAAGTTTCAAGCAATGCTTCCGCGACCAGCCGGGACTGGCTGTTTTCCCGCGGCGAGCAGGCGATATGGAGAATCCTGGTCACACTGGCTTCCTTTTGTCCATTTGAATGGCCGACGGTTGGCGTCGCCCGCGATGGCATCTATACGGTCACCGTCAGCGAGGTCGAGATGGCCGGCCGCGATATCCGCATTGACGTCCTGCGGCGTGCGGAATCCGGCGCGCGCGGCAAAGTCAGTGACATAGCCGGGCGTGCTCACCGATTATGCAACCGCCGGGCCGGCCGACTCGGCAGCGCCACTGTGGCGAGCGGAATCTCTCCGGCCCAGTAATGCCGCCGGTACAGCGCCTCGCCGCCGAAGATCGCAAGTCCGTCGCCCGGCGGCCCGGCGCGCCGCTTGGCCGAGCCCTCCTCGATGCGCATGCGGACCATGATGATGCTGTGCACTTCACCCTCCGACGGCTGCTTCACCTCGTCCCAGCGCCCGGAAAAGTAGCGTGACAGGAAATACTCGAGCTGCTCCCGGCGCGCCGCGGGCTCGGCAACGGGTTCAGGCCGGCCGAACACCATCGCCGAGCGGTAGTTGAGCGTGTGTGCCGACGCCAGCCGCGACAGCACGTAGCCATCGAGCAGCGTGAAATTGACGCAAACCGGTACGCCCTGCGACACATGCCTGAGCATGCGGCTGCCCGCGGAACCGTGCCAGTAGAGATGGTCGCCATGGCGCCATACCATCGTCGGCGTGGCGAACGGCTGGCCATCGATGTGGTACGACACCGCGCCATGGAGCGTGGCGTCAATGATCTCGTGGATCGCCTGCTTCTCGTTCGAGCCCCGGCCGCCGAACAGGCGAACGCGCGAGCGGTCGGTAATGGGATAGCTGGTGGTCTCGTTCATGTTGATGTCTACCTTTCTGTGGCGCTGGCGCCGTGCTGCTTCCATGCACCCCATGCTCGCCCACGATTGGTCCGGGCTAAAGGCCTGTCGGCCCCATACGGCAAGGTCACGCTCGGGCGCCAGTACACGACACTGTTCGACCTGAATGCCAGCCACTCCCCTACCACCTATGCAACGCAGTGCGAACCGGTGGTCTTCATGCTCGGCACGTCGCTGCGCGAAGACAACATGGTCAAGTACACCGGCAGTTTCGGACCGATCACGACGGAAGCCCACAGGGCATTCGGCGAACAGCCCGGCAGCATCGCCGGCGGTGCCGGCTGGGGTGCCGGCGCGAGCTACCGCAGCCGCAGCCTGGGCTTGCAGGTCGCCTATGATTAGGTCGACGGCACGCGGACTCCCGCCGGATACCCGAAAGCGCAGAAGGTAGCGGTGTCCGGACGCTACGACTTCGGTCCCGCATCGCTCTTCGCCGGCTACCGGTTCGGCAAGAACAATTCCACGGCGGCACGCACCGTCGGCGCCGACAACTTCTGGTGGCTCGGCGGCGTCTACCGCGCTGGCGCCACATCGCTGACGCTCTCGTACTACTACGACGACCAGCGCACCTGCCGGCCGGCTGCCGGTATGCGCGCCGATTCGGCCAATCCGCGCCAATGGCTGTTCGTTGTCGACCATGAGCTGTCGAAGCGAACGGATGTCTACCTGGCCGCGGCCTATGCGCGCCATGTCGCACTGAACTTCGATACCTACAAGGGCCCGGCGGCTTCCCATGTCGCGGCGGAAGGAGCGAGTTCGCAGTTCGGCGCCGCCGTCGGCATCAGGCACCGATTCTGAGCCACAGGCCATGCGTCGAATGCGCACCCGCTGCCGGGCGCTCTTTTTGCCGCCACCACCTCCCGGCGGTTTTTTTTCACTATCGTGTTTTGCATGCAGTTATCAACGATAACTCGGATAAATGTGCCTATAAATCACTTTAGATTGATGTTTCTTGCCATGATTGCATGCAGCCATCTAATATCCGCATGCAATAAACCAGACAACGCCAACAACATGTCGTCACCCCCATCCTCAACGTGTTCTCCTGATGTGCCCGTGGTCGGCATCGTCTGCGACCGGTTTTTCGTGGGTGACCACGATCTGCACAGCGTCAAGGAGAGCTACCGCCGCGCGTTGAGCGAGGTCTCGCTGGTTGCCCCGATCTTCATTCCCGCCACCGAGGACATCACCGATGTGAGCCCGTACCTTGTCGTGTTGTCGGGCCTGCTGTTTCCCGGCGGCGCTTCGAACGTGGCGCCGGCACTGTATGGCGCAGAGGAGCCCGCGAACATTCTTGTCGACCCTGCGCGCGACCACGTGGCCATGCAGCTGCTTCGGGGGGCCGTATCGCGCGGGATGCCGGTCCTTGCCATCTGCCGAGGCTTCCAGGAAATGAATGTGGCTTTCGGCGGCACGCTGCACCCTGACATCTACAAGGCTGGCCACGCCGACGACCATCGCGAGGATCCAGCGGAGGCGCTGGACGCCCGCTACCGCTACAAGCACGCGATCGCGCTGGCGTCCGACGGCCTGCTCAGGGACTGGCTGCGAACCGAAACCGCGGTGGTCAATTCACTGCATACGCAGGGCATCCGCACGATCGGCGAGGGCCTTGCCGTAGAAGCCACGCACGCCGACGGGCTGGTCGAGGCGATCCGCGTGAACAGCGCGGACTTTGCCATCGGCGTCCAGTGGCATCCGGAAGTCTCCGCGCGCAACGACCGCCTGTCGCAGGCGCTGTTTACGCGATTCGGCGACGCCTGCCGGCGCTACGCGCGGCACAGATAAAACAACGCGGCTCGAAAGCCGCGACACCTTGCAGCGGCGCTTCGCGAGTCTAGGCGGAGCGCGCTGCGCATACCCCTGCCTCACCCGGAGAGAGACATGCATTCACCAAGCCCCCAACAGGCCGGCAGCTTCACCGGCACGGTCGACGTCCAGACGCTGATCGACAACCGTCCGCTCAGCGCATACCAATGGTTGATCCTTGTCCTCTGTTTCCTGATCGTTGCCATCGACGGCTTCGACACGGCCGCCATGGGCTATGTAGCGCCGGCGCTCGTGCAGGACTGGGGCATCGACAAGTCCACGCTCGGGCCCGTGATGAGCGCCGCGCTGTTCGGCCTCGCATTCGGCGCGATCTTCGCCGGGCCGATGGCCGACAATGTCGGCCGGAAGAAGGTACTGGTGCTGTCTGTGTTCTTTTTTGGCGCATGCAGCCTTGCGACAGCCTTCGCGCCGACACTGTCCTGGCTGACCGCACTGCGTTTCCTGACCGGCCTAGGCCTTGGTGCAGCGATGCCCAATGCCGTCACGCTGATGTCCGAGTACGCACCGGCAAGGCAGCGTGCCGTGCTGGTGAACACGATGTTCTGCGGCTTTCCCCTCGGATCAGCGGCGGGCGGCTTCTTCGCGGCGGCGATCATTCCGCAGTTCGGCTGGCACAGCGTGCTGGTGGTCGGTGGCGTCGTGCCGCTGGCGCTGGCAGTCGTGCTGACAGGCACCCTGCCTGAATCGATCCGCTACATGGTAGTGCGGCAATACCCGGCGGACGGCATCCGCGCGGTGCTGCGCCGCGTGACCGACGCCGACGTTGCCGGCGCGGACCGCTTCACGATCCACGAAGCCGCACCCGCCACACGTTCGGCCGTTGCGACGGTGCTGGCGCCGGGCTATCGGTTCGGGTCGGTCATGCTGTGGCTGACGTACTTCATGGGACTCGTCATCTTTTACCTGCTCACCAGCTGGATGCCGACGCTGATGAAAGACGCCGGGTTTTCGCTCCAGCGCGCGTCCTTCCTGACGGCACTCTTTCCGCTAGGCGGCGGCATCGGCACGATTGCGGCAGGTTGGCTCATGGACCGCATGAACCCGAACAAGGTGATTGCAGCGATGTACGCACTGGCTGGTGTGCTGATCTACGCCGTGGGGCATGGCAGCCTGGCCGACCAGGTCTTGCTCGGCCTGATGATCTTTCTGGCCGGTACGGTCATGAACGGAGCCCAGGCATCGATGCCGACGCTGGCCGCCGGCTTCTACCCCACGCGGGGCCGCGCCACGGGCGTCGCCTGGATGCTTGGCATCGGCCGTTTCGGTGGCATCAGCGGCGCGCTGCTCGGCGCGGAACTGCTGCACCTCGGTCTAGGTTTGGAAGCCATCTTCACAATACTGACCGTGCCCGCCTTTGTTGCAACCGTAGCGCTCGTGGCGAAACAGCTGAGCACACGACGAGCCACGGCGACGAAGGACATCGTTCCTTCGCATTAGTACATCTCGTCAACGAAATCCATGGCCACCAGGCCATGGCGGTTGTCGCTCAGGGTATGACCCATGTAGCGAAGCTAGCTGGCTGTCTTGCCCTTGCGGTAGAGCTCGGCATCGGGACCGGTCTTGGAGTTGTGCGTCTCGTTGCTGCGCTTGCGCCCCTTGAAATTGCCGCCGTCGTTGTCGTCCTTGTCTCCGCCATCCTTGCGCACGAAGCTCTTGTGGCCTGCCCACGCCTGAATCAGCGTGCCGTCCACGCTGAAGTGCTCACCCGACAGCCAATTCTTCTTCTGCGCGATGGCCAGCACCTCGTTGAAAGAATTGGATCACTGCATCATGCTTCGTCAGCCGTTCGCGGTTCTTGGTGAAAACCGTGGGCACCCAAACTGGATCGTCCATCGACAGCCCGATGCACCAGCGAAACAGCAGGTTGTACTGCGTCTGCTCCATGAGCTGACGTTCGGAGCGAATGCTGTAGAGCACCTGCAGCAGCATGGCTCGCAGCAGCTTGCCGGCGCGATGCTGGGCTGGCCACCCTTGATATCGGGCCCGTACATATGCGCAAACAGCCTGTCCATCTTCAGCAGCGCCTGGTTGGCCATAGTGCGGATCGAACGCAGTGGGTGCGCCTTCGGTACGAAATCATCCAGCCTCCGCATGGTGAACAAGCTCCGTGAAGATGTCTGCGCCGCGCATAAATGTAGGATTCGATGGGATCCAAAGTGCGAGTTCGAAGTGGGACAGACCGCCGCATTGGGAATGGAAATCCCAATGGAAATCCCTCCGCGTACCATCCTCCGCCGGCTGGGCTCTGAGAGCACGAAGAAAAAGCTTTACGGAACTGGGCCGCGTTATCCGCACGCTGATCTTGCAGCAGTTCAATAACTTCTCGCAGTGGTTGATGTTTGGCGGCGACGGCGTCATCGCCGAAAATCTGCGGCACGAACAGCGCAAGGTAATCAAGTACAACCAGCTGGTCGCCAACATGGTCATCCTTCACAACGTTCAGTGGATGTCGCGCAAGCTCAAGGAATTGCACGGGTGCGGGCATCCGGTGACTGCAGAAGTTCTCAAGGCGTTGTCTTCTTACCGGCGCGAGCACATCAACCGATTCGGCGATTAGCTGCTCGACCTGCAACGACGCGTGCCGCCACTCGATCCATCGATCGATTTCATATTCAAACCAGCGGCTTAGCGAAGATGTGGCGGATTTTTTTTTCGAATCCCGACCAACCCTTTAAGACCGCATCTTGGCCGGAGGCGAAGTCGCCCCTCCAGCCAAGGGGGCGCATGCCATGACTACTACTCGAGCGCCTCTTCCACGGCTTGAGCGATCTTCGCGATCATCTCGCGAAGCCAGGAGTGACCGGCGTCGTAGTCGTCGCGTTCATGCCAAACCGCACGCATGGTCTCAATTCCTGCTTGGTACGGCGGATGACGGCAAATCAGGTCGCCGCTCTTGGTGAGAGCCACTGCCAGCGAAGCCGGCACAATCGACATCATGTGCGTATCACGAAGCAGCGCTGGAATGGCGAGCGAGTGCGGAACGGTAACCCTCAACCGCGACATCGCCTTCGACTCAAGCAGCGCCTTCTCTAACGCACGCCGGTCGAACATCTCCGACTGCCGCGCGAGGCCGCGCTCAACGATGAACCCCCCTACCGCGCCTTCTTCCTGCCCGCCGACGGATAGGGTGACAAGGGGGTACTTTGCCAGATCTCGGATGGTGAGCTTCCGTCGGGAAGCAGGATGTCGCTTGCACATCAAGATTGACTCTCGCTGGGACATCAGCGCTCGGGAGTTCAGGCGGGGCGGAACCTGGGAAAAGATACCGATGGCAAGGTCGATGCGTCCCAGGTCGATCTGCTCGGCCAAGTCCAGCCGCGTGGAAGGTCGGATGACGAGGTCCACGCCTGGGGCAGCCTTTTGCAACTCGCGGGACAAAGGCGCAACGATCACTTCCGTGACGTGATCATTCGCCGCGATGACAAAGCGCCGTTTTGATGTCTGCGGGGAAAACAGCTCCACGCCTAGCGCGTCCTCGATGCGACGCAGTGAGTCCAGCAGCGCTGGCGCCATCGCCGTGGCACGGCCGGTCGGCACCATGCCCTTCCCCATGCGCATGAAAAGCTCGTCGCCGACAAGCTCGCGCAGCCTGCGGAGCGCATGGCTAACCGCCGATTGCGTGAGATTGAGGCGCTTGCCCGCCAGTATCAAGTTGCGCTCCTCGTAGACTGCCTCGAACACCTTCAAGAGGTTCAGGTCCGTGCGGCCGATGCTCATGATGTTGCCCCTAGATTGAATAGCATGCATTATGCAATTGCAAAGACATCAATTCCATTCAACTCATGGTTCGCGCATGATGACATCCAGCCGTTTGACAGGAATCGACACCATGACGACCAAAACCCTTATCCAGGATCGAGAAGCGCTGATCGGGCGCTGCATCCCATTCCTTGAGGAAGTGAAGGACCTGACTACCAGCACTGCGGTCGAGCGCTGGTTGAACGAGAAGTACGGCCCTGACAGCGAGCTCTACCAGACCCTGGCCTGCCTGGTCAGGAAGGGCGTGGAGAACGGCTGGGCAGCGAACGTCGAGATCGAAGGCCCAGCGTACCGCCGCAGCCGCATCGCCGAGCCCTGCGAGCGCACGCTTCACTTCAGCATCACAGCTGTGTATATGGATAGCACCGGCAACAGGCAAGGCCACCCTGACCATCGATTCCGCGGGCAATACCATGGGCATCCCTATGGCGAGTTCAACATGGTCATTCCGCTAAATCCCGGCGCCGCGCTGAACGGACCGAATGGCTGGTGCTTCGGTGGCTGGACCGCCCCGGCGCCAGGCAGTCATCACTATCCGGAAGCGAAGGGTGGCGCTGTGATCGCGCTGTTTTTCCTGCCCGCTGGTCGGATTTCGTACCACGACGTCCCGCAGGAGTAAGCCATGGTAGAAGCGCCAATTGAATGGTCGCAGGAAACGGTCACCAGATGCATTGCCGACGTCGTGAGCGCCCGGCGGGCCATCCGTGCCTTCAGGCCTGAGCCGCTGCGCCGGGAAGACGTAGAGGACATTCTGGAAGCAGCCGCGACCGCGCCGAGCGGGGCCAACACCCAGCCGTGGCGGGTATATGTGGTTAGCGGCGCGATCAAGGATGAATTGGCCAATGCCCTGGTCGCTGCCTCCCGCGCCGGAACTGCACCCGCCCCGGCCCATTTCCCTGAGCCATTGCCGGACGTGTTCCGCGCGAGACTGATCGATTTCGGGGCACGCTACTACGCCTCGCTCGGCATTGATCGCAACGACCACCTGGCGCGCGCGCGGCAGACCGAACAGAACTTCTCATTCTTCGGCGCACCCGTGGGCCTCATCATCAGCATCGACCGCAGATTGAAGCCGCACAGCTGGATCGACATCGGCTTGTTCGCTCAGAACCTGATGATCGCCGCGAAAGCGCGCGGCATCGACACATGCCCGCAGGTTTCCTTCGCGCCGTTCCATGACGTGCTTGCCCCGCATCTGCACATGCCACCGGAAGAAGTAACCGCCTTCGGTATGGCCATGGGATACGGGGACCCGGAAGCCAAGGTCAATAAGATGAGAATGCCACGGGAGCGCGTGCAAGACTTCGCGAGGCTCTTCGGATTTCCGGCTTGAAACTCACGGCAAATGCTCCACCGGATGTTGCCGGAGCCGGCAAACCCTTGTGCCAGGCGATCACTTCTTTTTCGTGCCGATCGTTTTGTCACGCGGGCCTCGCAATTCCTCATGCGGCGCCCATGGAATCCATGCTTTCTTGCGAGGCACGGGGATATGGAAGCGATTCTGTCGAGACACTGTTCGCCAATCGAGGCGCTGCGGCGCCGCATCGAGTGAAAGATCTGGTCGGTGACGCGCACGTCCACGGGCCACCCCATCGATCTCTCGACACCTCACGGCGATCCCGGCCTGTTCGGTCCGGCCGCCGCCTGCTGGCAGGTGCGCGACGACTTTCCGGCGATGCTGGTCGGTGGCATCCGTGCGCTGATGCTTCAGGCGTTGCATCCGCTGGCATTGGCCGGTGTGCCGGAACAGTCGATCTATCGGCAGGACATGCGCGGCCGCTTGGCGCGCATCGCCCAGTTCGTAGCCTGCACCACTTACGGCAGCGTCCGCGATGCCAACGGATTGATCGGGCATGTGAACGGCATTCACCGGGGTATTGCCGGCGTCAGTGCAGATGGACATCCCTACACCGCCACGGACCCGACCCTGCTTCGATGGGTGCATGTGGCCGAGGTTTCGAGCTTTCTCGATGCCCACCTGCGTTACGTGAACCCGCCGCTGGCGCGTGCAGACCAGGATCGATATCTGGCGGAGACGGCCACGGTCGCGATTGCTGGGCGCGACAGACGTGCCGGAGATGCGGGCAGGGCTGAAAGCTTGCATCCAGGAACAGCGTGACGAACTCGCCACGCTTTACAGACGGGGTCTGAATGAGCGGGTGATCGCGGCGCGCAAGCACTAAAGAAAGGCAAGCGACAGATGACGATCAACAGACCGGAGTACGCACCACCCCAAAAGCTTGAGCGCAGCACGCAAGGGGAAACCCACCCTTTCTTTCATCTCCGTGCGTGACGAAACCTACCATGGACCGTTGTTGATCGACGCCGACAAATCCGAACGCTTGTTCGCGGAATTGCGTGGGAGCGGTTGGCTGTCGTTCACCTGAGGCTCGCAAACAGCGAAGCCTCGCGATGCAATGGCCTCTCTGACTCGAATCAGCCAATCCGTGCGTGCGTTGCACTCGGTTTCCGTCGCTTCTTTTGATCTTCATGAGCGGGCTGTGCGGACCAGCATATGCGCGAGGTTGGTGTTCATGCTGCCTTCCGTTGCCGTCGTTAGTGATTCGATTTCGGACTGGTTGGTGAGCTAGGGAAGCAAGCACGACGATACAGCTCGCCTTTGCTCGCGCTGCCTCATAGGGCGCCCACTTCTTCATACACCTTACTGAGTCCCAGCTCGCCCGTTCTCAGAGGGCAGGCTCGCCTGCCCTCCGATTCAGGCGACGCTTAATCCGACGCTCGCTCCGGCACCGGGAGATTCACCCACTCCTTGTAGAAGGCCTCGATGTCGGGCTCGAAGTCGTGGATCACGGGATACCACGGGGTAGGCGCTTCGACGTCGTGCATGGTGCCGCACGATGGGCAGTAGTATTCGCGATACACCTGCCACTGGGTGTCGGGGGCCATCAGCTTCGGATACACCTCGGTCATTGCCTCCTCGGTGTCTCGCACGTAGATCGAAGCATGCAGCTTCCAGTTCTCGCGGTAATCACAGAACTCGTGACCGCAGTCGCACTTGACTACCCACTTCTTGCTCTTGACCGACTGCACGATAAACATGTGCGGGCTGAGCGGTAGCACGATGCGGTCAGGAAAGTTCACCTTGGCCTGCAAGGCTGACAGGTACTGCGCGAACCGGCTCTCGTCCTTGGGCATCGAGAGCATGCGGAAGGTGGTCTCCCAATCGAGGGAACCATCGACGAGGTGGGCGACCTGTTCATTGGTATAGGTTGACATGTTTCAACTCCTGGATGCGGTGATTACTCTTCGACCTGAACGACGGTGGTGACATCGGGCAGCAGGGAGAGGTCCATGCGGTGCTTGGCGCCGTAAGATGGCACGCCCAGCTCTTCTTCACGCACCTGCCAGTCGGGGGGCAGGCTCCAGAATTCCTTGAACTCCCGCGTGAACTTCTCAGACAGGGCAAAGCTGGTGGCGAACATGTGCTGCACCTGGACGGACGCGTGCTTGTTGAGAATGCGTTCGCGCTCTTCCTTCATCCATTCCCGTGTCGGCAGCGCCCGGGCCAGGCGTTCCTTGCGAACTTCGGCACGGCGTGCTTGGGTCTTGGCAGCATCCACGGTAAAGACGCCCTTATCGTCTTGGGTGAAGACAGCCCCATATACCTTCTGCGCGTAGGCCGGCAGCAGGAACTTCTGGTTCAGGTCCGCTTCGATGGCTTCCGGGTCCCGGTCGAGAGGGTCGCCAAAGCCCGGGCCACCGCGCAGGTAGTTCAGGTACAGGTCATGGTTGGCGTAGCAGTCCTCCGTCGTGATGCACTGCTTGTCGCGCTTGACCTCGGCGGTGGCATCGATGTGGCGCTCGAAGTCGGGGTTGCCAGGGTCGATGTCGCCGCCGAGCGGCAGGGAGTCGCCGATGGCGATGCGCTGGTCCAGGCCGGTCTTGTGCGCCTCAAAGCGATAGCCGGTCGCGGACGGATAGCCGCCCATCATGCCCCAGTCGCTGTTCATGAAGCCGTTGCCCATGAAGAACATGGTCCAGTCCTGGGCGTTCCACACCATGCGCAGCGTCTCGAACCCGCAACCGCCGCGGTACTTGCCGTAGCCGCCGGAATTAGCCTTGACGTTGCGGCCAAGGTAGAGCAGCGGCTCGGCCATCTCCCAGATTTCGATGTCGCCCATATCGCCTTCCGGATTCCAGATGGCAGCAGCGTGGTTGAGACCATCCTTTACGGCGCAGGCGCCGGTGCCACAGGAACTGGCCTCGAAGCTGTTGACGGCATGGATCTCTCCGTCCTGGTTGATGCCGCCGCCCTGCAGCCAGTTGGAGGTGTTGGCGTTGCCAGCGTTGACCTCTTCCAGATAGCCGCGGCTGAAGTAGGACTGCGACAGGCCGCGCCACAGCGCCGCCCAGCCCGAGACCAGGAAGTGCCAGGCATAGGCATGGCCGGTGCGGCGGTCATCGGGGTTGCACCACGTGCCCTTTGGCAAGCGGAACTCGGTAGCGAAATACGCCCCGTCGTTGATACGCTGGGTCGGCACAAGGGTCTGGCACATCATCACCCAGATTCCGGAAGTGAAGGCGACCTGGTGGGCGTTGAAGGTATGCCAGCCCCAGCGGCTCGCGCCCTCAAAGTCGAGGCGCCACTTGCCGTCCGACTTGATGGTCATCTCCACCGGCGAATGCATGATGGAGTCGAGCTTGGCGAAGGCGTTGGAGACCTGCACGTCGTCATGCTTGTAGGGCACGTCGACAAAGGAAACCTTGCGGTACTTGCCAGGCAGGGTCATCGCCTTGATGCGGCTCTGCAGTCCGCGGCGGCCTTCTTCGATGACCTCATAGGCGAACTTCTCGTAGGCCTCGAGGCCGTCGGCACGAATCACTTCTTCGACCAGTTCGCGGATCATGTGGCAGCCAGCGATCCGGGTTTTCTCATCGAGGATCCAGTATTTCGGCGTGCGCACCGAGCGCTGCGACTCGTGCAGCCAGTCGCGCAGCGGCTCGTCGTTCACGCCGGTCTTGCGGCAGGTGATCATGTAGCCGTCGCCAAAGCGCTGCGTCTGCCCGGTTGACATCGAGCCCGGCGTTACCGAGCCGGTGTCGATGACGTGGGTGACGCCGCCTACCCAGCCGATCAGCTTCCCCTCCCAGAAGATCGGCACGATGGTGGCGATGTCGCAGGGGTGCACGTTGCCGATGGAGCAGTCGTTGTTGGTGAACATGTCACCGGGATTGATGCCGGGGTTGGCCTCCCAGTTGTTCTCGATCATGTACTTGATCGCCGCCCCCATGGTGCCGACGTGGATGATGATGCCGGTCGAGGTCAGCACGCAGTCACCCACAGCGTTGTAGAGCGTGAAGCAGAGTTCGCCTTCCTGCTCGACGATGGGGCTGGCGGCAATTTTCTTCGCGGTTTCGCGGGCATGCACCAAGCCGCCGCGCAGCTTGGAGAACAGCTTCTCATAGCCGATCGGGTCGCTGTCGCGGAACTCCAGTTTGTCGAGGCCGTTGTAGTGGCCGGACGCCTGAGTGCGAGCGATGATCGCGTCGCGGAGCTCCTTGAGGGTCTTGCCGTTCTGCAGCAGATTGCCCAGGCCCACTTCCTTGTTGCTCATCATATTCATGGCTTGTCTCCTTACTTCACTTCCTTGAGGTGGAACAGGCGATGCTTGTCGACCGTTGTCTCGAAACCATCCGGCACGACGAAGGTGGTGGCATCGGATTCGATGATGGCGGGGCCCACGATGTGGTTGCCGGCCTTGAGCGCCTCCATCTTCCACAGTGCGGCATCCACCCACTTCTTGTGGCGATAGAAGGGGCGGGTGCCGAGATAGGCTTCCTTGGGCGGCAATGGGCCCGCATCCGGGTCTTCCGGCAGTACCGGCTTCTGGGTAACGACGGTGCCGCGCAGGATCGCGCCGGTGATCGAGAAGCCCAGTTCCGGCGAGCGCGCGGAACTGGCGTACACCCGGCCATAGGTGGTCTCGAAGGCCTCGACGATCTTGTCCCAGTCGGCTGCGGTGGCAGCACTGGTCACCGGCGATACGATTTCAAGGTCGTTCAGTTGGCCCATGTACTGCATCTTGTAGCCGGGGATCAGCAGCACGTCTTCGGGCTTGTAGCCGTTGAGGACAAACTCGTCGATAACCTTGATGGCCAATTCGGACCAGGCTTCCTGCAAGGTCTTGCAGGCGGCAGCCTTATCGCCGTCCGGCGCGAGTTGTGCGACACCGACGTCGACCGACTTGTCATAGCGATATTCGAAGTCGGCGCAGGCACAGCCGAAGGCCGAGAAGCCAGCCGCCCAGGCGGGCACGACCACGTCCTTGAAACCTACCCCCTCCGTATAACCGTAGGTATGCACGGGGCCGGCGCCACCATAGGAGAAGCACGTGAACTCCGCCGGGTTGTAGCCCTTGGCGCTGATATTGGCGCGCAGGTATTCGGACAGCGTCAGGTCCAGCAACTCGATGACGCCGGCCGCGGCATCTTCCACCGACAGGCCGAGCGGATCGGCGATCTGCGCCTTGATATGCTGGCGGGCGCGTTCCACATCGAGCTTGATGGCGCCACCGAGAAAGTTGTCCGGATTCAGGTAGCCCAGCACCACGTGGCAGTCGGAAACCGAAACGGTGTCGAGACCGCTTTCCGGCCAGCAGGTGCCGACGCGATAGCCAGCAGAGTCCGGGCCAAGCTTGATGGACTTGCTGTAGGGATCCAAACGCACGAAGCTGCCGGCGCCCGCGCCGACCGAGTCCATGGCTACCAGGGGCAGCGAGAGGACCAGACGAGCCATGTCCGGGTCAGACTTGATGGCGAAGTTGCCCTTGGTGATCAACGCCACGTCGAAGCTGGTGCCGCCAATATCGGAGCACGCGATGTTCTCGTCTCCCAGGGCCTCACCGAGCAGCTTAGAGCCGATCACGCCGCCAATTGGGCCGGAGACAATGGTTCGTGCGAGTTCCTTGGCTTTCCAGCTGATGGTGCCGCCATGGGTCGCCATCACGCGCAGATCGAACTTGGCTCCGTGCTTCCTGAAGCGGTCGCTGACCTTCTTCAGCGTCTGGCGCGACGGCTCTGCGCCATAGGCCTCCAGGATGGTGGTGTTCATCCGGTGGCTTTCCTTGCGCGACGGATAGTAGTCCACCGAGGCGAAGACGGGAATATCTGCCTTCAGCCTCTTCAGTTCCTCACGCACGATGTCCCGGGCGCGTTGCTCGCTCGATTCGTTCTTGTGGGATTGCAGCAGGCAAATGACGATGGCTTGCGAGCCGGCCTCCACCAGTTCGCGGGTGGACTGGCGGACTTCGTCTTCCCGCAGCGGGATGACTACCTTCCCTTGCACGTCGGTGCGCTCGGTGACACCACGGGTGCGTGAAACGGGCACCAGGGGCTCATCGTAGCGATGCGTATTCAGGTGAATGCGGTCTTCCAGGGCATAACCCAAGTAGCTCTGCAGCGCGCGCCCCATCGAATGGATCTGCTCGAAGCCTCGATTGCAAATCAGGCCAACATCAAGGCCTTTGCGCATAAGAATGCGATTGAGCATGGCCGTACCGGAATAGACGCAGGTCACCAGTTCCGGATAAACGTCATCCACTGTCCGGTCCCAGTGTGCGAGCGCATCTTCGGACGAGTTATAGATGGCAAGGGATTCATCGCCGGGATTGCTTTGCGCCTTGCCGACCACGAAACGGCCATCCGAGCGCACGAAGAATGTGTCGGTCATCGTGCCACCGGCATCGATGCCCATCACCTGTACGGTGGACTGCGGTTGCATATTGCCTCCTGTCATTGGTGTCGTCGTAGTGGGATCTCCCCACGGCCAATGCATGGCAAGGCTCATGCCAAGGTGGCCCAGATCCAGCCAGAAAGGCTGGCTATGTGAAGGAAATCAATGAGTTGAAAGCACTGTTTGGTTGCACCGCTAGTCGCATGGTGTCCTGACTCGGTGTCCGGATATTCGACGACTGCGCACGCGGGTGTCTGGGAATCGGACGCCTACTGGCGGGCTTGCGCTATCGATGCGGTATTGGTGGGCTGGCGAAGAACGCGTCGATGCCCGAGCGGTGCTCCGCGACCTCGCCAAGGCTCTGGCCTTAGCTGTCAACGACGTGATCCGGTAATCCGTAGGGCATGCCGTTCACAATCGCCTTTCACTACGAGGCGAACGAACGGTGGTCATCGTAGGTGAAACTGTTGTTGGGAAATTTTTCGTCTGATGGATGGTTGCATCAAAGGCGCCATCATGAGCCACCCGATCGCTTTGACCGCCACGCCGACTACATCAATCAGGAACTTCCAACCATCGATCTGATCACTGCGGCTCTCGCCATACAGACACCACATACAGAAGTGCTCGCAATTGTTGGCGAACAGCTGGTATCGGTCCTCGCCGAGTCGCGAGTAGGCGCGGCGAACCGCTTCGGGGCCCTCGAACCTGGCGTCCGGGCTTTGCCTGACCCAGACGGCGTGCCCATGTGCAAACTCAGCGAGCGTGACCTCCTGCACTGGGCCTCGATGCAGCGACCGCGACAGTCCTGCGTAATGCACTACCCTCCCGTCTCCCGCATAAACACCGTGATGCGTATAGCCAAATCGCTCGGCAACGAGATGGCTACCGATGGTCATGCCCACTTTCGCGATTGGTTCGCCAACCTGGCGTCCTGACCTCGTTGCATCTTTCATGGCCATCACCGCGTTCCGCTGTCCCTCGTACAGCCGGACCGCATACGGCGTGCCACCACCGCAAGGAAGAGGGATTCCCAGAGGGCTGCGCCCTCTTCGATCCTGCACGTCCGACACCCGCGCTTTGCCTGTTCGAATTCCGGTCAGTCAAAATTCGGTGTCCGATTTCCGGACACCCTGCCTTGCCATTGTTGCAGAGCACAAATTACTGATTTAAAAGAGATTTGTTGACTTGGCTGTGGCATGGGGCTACGGTTACTCGAGCCAATAAACCCTGACCATCCCATGCCGTTTTCACGTTGCGGCACCTTGATTCCCCGCATCGGCGATGAACCTCTCGTCGCCTCGGCTTGGGAGCGTTTTGTGCAAGACCCGTCTCTAGATGTGGCGGGCGTGCGCAGCGTCGTCCTGGCGTCGTGGCAGCGGAGTCGTTCTGAGGCCGTCGATCCTGCCAGGCACTCCGCACCGGGGGCGGCGTCCGATCGCATTCGCCGGTTGCAGCGTCAGAACCGGGACTTTTGCGATGCCGCGCGTCCGGCTCTCGAGGGCTTGCGCGATGTCCTGCAGGAGTGCGGGACGCTGATCATGCTTTGTGACGCAGGCGGTACCATTTTGCGCATCGACGGAGGGAGCGGAGTCCGCAGCGCAGGTGAAGGGATCAACCTGGCCGCCGGCGGCTGCTGGAATGAAGAAGTCATCGGCACCAATGCCATCGGTACCGCGATCGCGACCCGAACCCCAGTTCAGATCCATGCCAACGAGCATTTCTGCCTAGACGTCAAGCGCTGGACCTGTGCAGCGGCGCCGATCATTGATCCTCTCAGTGGCGCCTTGCTGGGCGTGGTGGACGTCTCTGGTGTCAAGGAAACACTTCATGGCCACACACTGGGTCTTGTGCTGGCAGCGGCCAAGCAGATAGAGGGGGAATTGGCTCGCCGCGACGGTGCTCTGCATGAGCGCCTGCTCACGAAAGCCATTGACAGTTTTATCCGTTACGCCAACGACTACGTTGTACTCGTCGACGCCCGGGGACGGGTTATTCGCGCCAACGGGAATGCGCCTCTCGCGCTCGAGATGCATGGCGTGAACTTGCCGAAGGGAATCGGCACTCAGCTACCAGGCCTCAATCTGGCACTCCCGGATATAGACCGGACCTGCCAACGCCCACAGTGGTTATGCCCCGAATGGCTACATCCGGTAAAGGATCATGAAGGTACGCTTGGCACGATGCTTGTGATACCGCTCACGGCAAGCCAGAACCGACCCGCCATATCCTTGCCGGCGGCTTGGACACCATCGGCTGAGAGCGATGCGTTCGGCGACATTATTGGTCAGAGTGAGATATTGCAAGCCACCAAGGCCCGCGCCCGCCGCCTCGCGCCGCTCGATCTGCCTGTGCTGCTTCTGGGCGAGACCGGAGCCGGTAAGGAGCTCTTCGCCCGAGCGCTACATCAGGCCAGTCATCGCAGTCTGGGGCCATTTGTTGCCGTCAATTGTGGGGCCCTGAGCCGGGAACTCCTGGCCAGCGAACTTTTTGGGTATGTCGATGGCGCCTTTACTGGGGCGCGTCGTGGTGGCCTTCCCGGCAAGTTCGAGCAAGCGGAGGGCGGCACACTGTTCCTGGATGAAATTGGCGAGATGCCATTAGATATGCAGCCGCACATGCTACGCGTGTTGCAGGATGGCGTTGTGGTGCGACTCGGCGATACCCGCGAGCGTCGCGTCTCGGTGCGTGTCATTGCGGCCACCAACCGTGATATGCGGGCCGAGATCACAGCCAGACGTTTCCGCGAAGACCTGTACCATCGCCTCTGTGCAGTCACGCTGGAACTGCCCGCGCTGCGCGACCGGCCTGGCGACATCGATGCAATCGTCCAGCATCTCAACAACAAACTTGCGCGCAAGTATGGCTGTGGCCCCAAGCAACTGGATCCGGCTGTGCACCAGGCCCTTTTGAGCTATCGTTGGCCGGGGAACATTCGTGAACTCCAGAATGCCTTCGAAGTTATGTTTGCGCTCTGTGAAGGCGATACGATCGACAGCTCGCAACTGCCTCCGGCCATCGCATCGATGGTGAACAACCCTCTCTCCATCCCGCCCTCGAAGTCGATGGCCTTCTCGGCCGGGAGCCTTGAGGAAATGGAACGACAAGCAATTCTTAGCGCGATTGCGGATTCCCACGGGAACATTTCCATGGCTGCTCGGACGCTAGGAATTTCGAGGAGCACGCTCTACGTTAAGCTAGCCGGGATGCGCGACCGAACCGCCAATTCGTAAAGCCGCGCGACGATTGCGGGGGGGTCCTGCTTCACCGAGCGACGTGAACGCGTGCGCTATCCGGGCATCGTTGTGCCCTCCCATATCCGGGGGTGTAGCGATTCGCTGCCCGCCTCGTCCTCGCCTTGGCTGCGGCGCAAGAAGAGGCAAAAGCGCGCTTTGCTTTGCAAAGCAGGCGATGGGGCTGCTTGCTGACGAGCGAGGCCAATGCATGCGGATTTACATCGTCACCGTTGCCACGTACCAGTCGGCACCCCGGCGTACGGCGCCAGTACCGTATCGCCGGCCAGTAGCGCAGTGCCGTTGTTACTGTTCGGCGTATCGCGCGCGCACCGCCCTGTCGCAGTTCGCTGGTCTGAAGCCGGGCGGAGATTCGATCGAGCGCGCCAATCTCGTGCACCTTACCTTGGTGCCGTGCATTTCGTCTTTATCCCTTTCCCCCCATGCCAGCATAAATGGGGCTGGGGCGATACAGGGCGAGGGATACCCTCGGAGTCGGTCCTCGTCAGATAGAGTTGCCAACCGCGGACACCATTGCGACTCGCTTCCAGCCGGAGCAACCAGCCGGTTGTGTTATCTGCATCTTTGAATCCGTCAAAGACGAAGTTCCCCAGGCTATAGAAAATGGGGCGTCCCTTGTATTGCTCAATGTCCTGTGTAACGTGCGGATGCCCGCCAATAACAGCATTGGCACCTGCGTCGATCATCGCATGCGCGAGCCGCCGCTGGCGTGCACTGGCATGATGCTCATGCTCGATCCCCCAATGCATAAACGGTATGACCAAGTCGGCATGATGGACGCTTCTTGCATTCTCGATATCGGCGATCACCTGTTCATCTTCGCTCCAAGCCAGCCCGGGCGTGTCGCCATCGGCCTCAAAGCTCCGCGGGAAAATTTCGTTGTAGCCAAGGAGCGCAATCCTGAGACCGTTGCGCTGGATTAGAAGCGGGGTATGTGCCGCCACCATGTTTCGGCCTCCTCCGAAGAAGGAAACCTCGTGCGCGGCGAGTAGATCGAGCATCTCCGAGAAGGCGGCGCGACCAAAATCGCCAGTGTGGTTGTTGGCGATTGAGAGCGCAGTGAAATGTCCCTTCAGTACCTGGACCGTACGTGGATCGGCGCGAAAGGTAAATGGCTTACGTTCCGGGCGGCCGCCGGAGGCAACTACACACTCGAGATTGCCAATTCGGATATCCGCGGCATCCAGGATTCGCGCGAAGTGCATAAAGGGATCCCGCCCGGCCTTGATCACATCCCCCGGAATTCCGTCCAGCATGATGTCACCGACAAACGCGAGTGAAACGATTGGGGCGGCTGCCTTCTCGCCTGCAACCCCCTCGTCGAGGACACCGATGCAAAGGAACGCCGCGAATAGGATTCGTGCTATGGCACTCCCCCCCGTGTCGCGCTGCACTATGCCGCTCCCATCAGCCTGCACCGATATTGCAGCTCTCTTCCAAGGACAGGCGAATAGAGATGATTGCTACCCGTGAAAGAGCCGGTCGAGTCGGATTTGGAAGGCACCGCAGGTGCGACGTATTTCGCCTCATGCAGCAGGATGACCCGATCAAAATCCTGGTAGTACGTATAGAGCTTGATGTAAGCGATGGGCGCCGCTCCGACCATGACTGCCTTGAAGCGAAAGTATCCGTCTATGTCGACGGACTTGACCGAATAGGGATCGGTGGTCGGCTTGAAGTCGAATATTTTCGGGTCGCCGCCTCCTTGGCTGATCTCGCAACGAAGTAGAGGCGTGCTCGCGTTCGCCAGGGCAATATGGCACATGCCCGGTATCAGCAACGCGATGGCACTTGCCGCCCGGAACTGGCGAACCTTGAGGGAATTGGGCTCGTGCATGGGTCGGGCCTCGATCACATAATGTTCTCGTACCGTGCAAGGCATGTTACCTGTGCATAGGTTCGCTTAGGAAGACGGTTCCCAGCGCTCGTCCCCCTTCTTTGCCGCATAGGTTGCAGCCTGCTCGAGCCAAGGCGCATGCGCCTTGGGCACAACCAGCATCGTCAACCCCAATCCCTCCAACACCCGCAGCGCGTGCTCTAAGCTCACGCCCTTGCCATTCTCCAATTTGGACAGCATGCCCACCGAAACGGAGCAAAGCCGGGCCGCCTGATCAATCGGCGTTGCCGCCTCGGCGCGCGTCGCGCGAATGCGATCGCCCAGTTGCTGGATCATGCGAATGGTGGCCCGGGAAGGTGGCGTCGGATCAGGGAGGGACGCGGCATGAACGTGTGTTTCCGTGAAGCGAAAGAAGCGGAACGCCGCGCTCTTTTCGCGAAATTTCGTGATCGTGAAATTATACGATCCTGCAGGACGACCGCAAATTGGATGGGCCCGCGCCCGGGGGCCAAAAAGGGCGTTCCCTTCGCCTCCGCCCGACAGCGCGCTGGCCCGTGGCCCCGACGGCCTCGCGTCGCATCACGCCTTGGGCGCGTGGCGGTGGCGCGTCGTTTCCGATGGCCACATTCCTTACGACAGGTTGTCAAGCAGCGCTCTGGCCTGACACAGGTCCGCGGTATCGCCCCCTTCTGACATCGCGTCCGCGATTTCGCCCAGCATGTCCCTGGCCGCGCCGTCCTGCCCTTGGCGGTGCCAAAGCCGGGCGAGGCTGAGAGCGCTTTGCAAGGCAAGCGCGGGGGCCGCTTGCTGACGGGCGAGCTGGATGGCTGTCTCGAAGCAAGCCTGCGCAGCGGGCTCCCGGGCAGAGGAATGGGCAGGCTCACCTGACATTGCCAACTGCAACTCGCCCCGCAAGCGATACAGCGTCGCGGCATCGAAGCACTCGCCGGTGTCGTACACCAGCGCCAGCGCTTCGTCCAGCACGCGCAGCCCGGATTCTGGCTGCCCGGCTGCGCCATAGGCATCGGCGAGTAGTCCCAAGAGGGATGGCCGGCCCAGCGCGGCCCCGGTGGCCTGGTGGTCGCGCAGCCCCTGCTGAATCAGGGCGATGCCCGCTTCGATGCTTCCCTGCCGGGCGAGCGCCCACCCGCGCAGGATCGTCGCCCACGCGAGGTAGTGCGGGAATCCCTGCTCGCGCGACAGCGCCAGCGCGGCATTGGCGTACTCCAGCGTCGCGTCGCGCTGACCGAGGCGCTGATGCAGCTCGGCCGCGAAGATCAGGCTCAGGGCGAGGGCAAAAGGATCAGAAGCCTGCCGGGCCAGCGCCAGCGCCTCCTCGCAGCGGACCTGGGCCTGGTGCGGATATCCGAGGTACCAGAGGATCCAGCCCAGCGTGCTGCGCACGTGGACCGCCGGGTTGCGCGCATAACGCAGGAAATGCCCGTACGACGGGCGGTCAGGACGGTGCAAGGCCAGCGACTGTTCCATATGGGCACGGGCCGCCTCGACTTGGCCCAACCGGAACACGGTCGCCCCCAGCACGCGATGCGCCTCGGCGAGTTGTTCCGGGTCTTGCGCTTCTTGTGCGAGGCCAAGCAGGCGCTCACCCAACGCTTGGGCCGTGTGGAGTTGGGCCCGCAGCAGGTAGAAGGACCACAGTCCGAGCTGCGCCGAAAAGAATTGTGGCGTATCCCCGCCTTGTTCGCTCAGGGCGAGGGCCCGCGTGTAGGTCGCCTCGACTTCCGGTGCGGCATAGCCGCGCGCGGCCATCCACGCCGGCCCGAGGCTGAGCAGTAGCGTGAGTTCCTCACGCTGGCGCTCCGGCGATTCCGGCAGCGTTTTCACCAGCTCGAGGGCCGCACGCAGATGCCCTATCGCTTCGAGTTGCGCGGAACGTTGCATGGCCTGCTCGCCCGCCCGCTGCAGGTATTCGACCGCTTTCGGCACGTTGCCGCTCTGGCTGTAGTGGTGGGCGAGTTCGCTGCAGTACTCAGTGAGCCGATCCGGGAACAGGGTTTCGATGGCCCGCGCCGTGCGCTCGTGTAAGCGGCTGCGCTGTCCGGAGAGCAGCGAGTTGCCGGCCACCTCTTGCGTCAGGGCGTGCTTGAACGCGTACTCCACCTCGGGGAAGGAGGGCCGCTCATAGATGAAGTCGCCCGCCCGGAGGTCCACCAGCAGTGGCTGCAGCGTGTCGTCGAGCTGCCCCGTGACATGGCGGACGAGGCTCGCCGGGAAGTCCGTGCCGATCACCGCCAGCGTCTGCAGCAGTTCCTTCTGCGGGATCGGCAAGCGGTCGATCCGTGCCGCCAGCACCCCCTGCACGGTCGTCGGCATATGCAGCGTGAGCGGCGGCTTGTCGATCCGGTAGTTGCCCGGCCGGCCGAGCAAGGTGTGTTCCTCGGCTAGGGTCTGGACTACTTCCTCCATGAAGAACGGGTTCCCCTCGGTCTTGGACAGAACCAATTGCTTGAGCGGCACCAGCGAGGCATCGTCGCCCAGCAGAGCTGATAGCAGCCCTTCGGCTTCGGCCTGCCCCAGCGGTTCGAGTTGCAACTGGGTATAGCAAGGAATGCGGCACCAGTCATGCCGGTACTCGGGCCGATAATTGACGAGCAGCAGGATGCGGGCGCTCGGCACCGCTTCCATGAGGACATTGAGGAAGGCTTCGGTTTCACTGTCGAGCCATTGCAGATCTTCGAACAGCACCATCAGGGTCTGATTCTGGCTCTCGCGCACCAGCAGCCGGGTGATCGCGTCAAAGGTACGCTGGCGCCGGATCGTTGGATCCATCGTCAGCAACGCTGAACCCGGTTCGCTGAAGCCCAGCAGGTACAGCAGGTAGGGCAGATGGTCTTCCAGCGCGCGATCCAGGATTAGCAGCCGGCCGGTGGCCTTCTCGCGATAGCGGCGCTCATCATCCTGCGCCGTGATCTGAAAGTAGTTGCGCAGCAGGTCGATCAGTGGCAAGTAGGGGAAGGCCTTCCCGTGCGACACCGAGAAGGTCTCGAGCACCAGGCACCCTTGCTGCGCGCGTGCCTTGAACTCGTGGAATAGGCGCGATTTTCCCACGCCGGCTTCGCCCCCCACGCCGACGATCTGCCCCCGCCCGGTGTTGGCCAGGGCCAGCGCCTGCCCGAGGCGCTCGAGTTCGGCCCCGCGCCCGACAAAGCGGGCCAGGCCCCGGTGCGCACCCACCTGCAGGCGCGTGCGCAGCGCCCCAAGGCCGAGCACCTCGTACACCGCGAGAGGTTCGCGCAACCCCTTGATCTGGGTCCGGCCCAGGGCCTTGAACTCGAAATAGCCCTCGGCCAACCGATAGGTCGATTCGCTGACCAGGATGGAGGAAGGCGTCGCGACGCCTTCCATGCGCGCGGCAATGTGCATCGTGTGGCCGACCGGGTCGTAGTCGGTGCGCAAGTCGTCCTTGCGGATCGAGCGCACCACCACTTCGCCGGTATGCACGCCGACGCGGATCTGCAGCGGAATGCCCTGCTCCAGGCGCACCTTGTCGCTATGCGCGCGCATGGCCTGCTGCATCCGCAGGGCGGCAAAGAGCGCGCGCAGCGCATGGTCCTCATGGGCGATCGGCGCGCCGAACAGCGCCAGGATCCCGTCGCCGAGCGATTTGGCGACGTACCCCTCGTAGTGGTGGACGGCTTCCATCATCAGCGCCACCACCGGATCGATCAAGCTGCGCGCCTCCTCCGGGTCCAGGTCCTGGATCAACGCGGTCGAGCCGGCCATGTCCGCAAACAAGGCGGTGATCGTTTTGCGCTCACCGTCGGCGTCGGTGCCCTTGGCTTCCATGGTGGCCCGCTCGGCACGGATGCGCTCGGCCAAGTGTGGGGGCGTGTAGACGACGGGCGCAGGTAGCGGTGGCGCCGGGGCGGAAGCCGGGTTCGCGAGCAGCACGCCGCATGCTCCGCAGAATTTCGCGTCGGCGCTGGATGCGTGGCCGCACTGCGGGCAGATCTGCGCAAGCTTTTGCCCACACGTTTCGCAGAACCGGGTGCCTGCGGGATTCTCCGCCTGGCAATTGGTGCAGCGCATATTGTCCCCTGCCGGCCTTGGCCGCCCACGCCCCCATTACAGGCGCAATCCCGGCTCGTGGCAAGCCATCGGCGCGCACGCCGCGCGCGCCGCCGGTCGTGCGCCGTGCGGGATCGGTTCGCCTGCCTTGCGGCCGGCCACATCGCTTTGCGCCCGAGCGGTGCCGCGGCGCTGGCTGCAGACGCGATCGAGCGTCGACGCGTGCCTTCGTCCAATCGAGGTCCTGCACTTGGCGTCGTTCCCCGCCGCGGTCCCTTTTCTCGCCGGCGCCGCCGTCGGTGGAATTCGGCCGCGCTGCGCGCCACGCCGGAAGGCGGATCGCGAACGCCGCGGCGAAGGCGCGGGCGCGGTCGCGCCGGCCTGCCGGCTCAGGTGCGCGAAACCAGCCGGCGTTCCTTTACCTGATAACTGCTATTATCAGGTTTGAATTTTTTCGTACTATACGAGGTTTCGCTGACTTCACTTAGGGTGGGAGGCCGTTGGAGGAGGTGCCGGGAACGGCGCTAACGGCGAGAGGAAGAAACGTCTGGATCGCTAAATCCGGGGAATTTCAGCGCCGGAACAATCGAAGTTTAGCGAGAAAAGTCCCCCGCTGCCAGTGCTGCGGAGGTGCACAGTTATCTCTTTGCGGCTCCCCCGCCATCCCGTCCATCGGGTTAGCTTAAATGTTATCAGGTAAGACGCCGACGCCTTTCCTCGGCGCATATTTATGGCCCAACACAACCACGTCGCCGCCACCATCCCGCGCTATACCCGCGCGGATTTTACCGCGCTGCGCTTCCGGCTCAACCGCATCCCGGTCGCGGACATCCTGACGCGCGTCTACGATGAAGACGCGTTGGAGGCCGTCGGGATCGAGACGCCGGCGCAATTGGAAGCCAGGCTCGATGCGATGCGCGACCATCTGGTCGAGCGCGTCTGCCTGAGCAATCCCTATTTGTCGGCGAGCCTGGCAGACGCGCGCCGCTTCAATCGTTGGCCCAAGAGCGCCATCGACTACCTGGTGCGGGCCGCGGACCAGGATGCTTCCCAGCCTCGACCCGAAGACCCGGTCTCGGCCTGGCTGCGCCCCATCGTATTCCGGGCGTTGCGGCAAGAGGGAATCCAGACCCTCGCACAACTGCACGGCTATATCGCACTGCGCGGCCGGCGCTGGTATCTGCCGGTGCCCCGGCTTGGGGCGGGCAAGGCACGGGCGATCGAGCACTGGCTGCAGACCCATGCCGCGACGCTGGGTCCGCTCCAGGTCGACGACACGCCCCCGACTGGCGCGGTCGAACTGGGCGCCGATCCCGCCTGGTTGGTGCCACTGGAGCAGGTCCGACGGATCGCCCCAGCGCTCGACGGCCATAGTGGCCGCAACCGAGCGCCCGGCTTTTGCCTCATTGCCGCGCGCAATGACTTGGAGGCCATTCACGCTTATCTGTCCCGGTTCCGGGACCGGGGCAAGACGGCGCGCGCCTATCAGAAGGAACTGGAGCGCTTCCTGCTCTGGTGTGTCAGCGTGCGTCGCACCGCGCTGTCCAGCGTGGGCGCCGACGACTGCGAGCGCTATAAGGACTTCCTGGCGCAGCCAGATCCGTCCTGGATCGGCCCTAAGGCAACACGCACATCGGCGCGCTGGCGGCCCTTCGCTAGCGCCCTCAAGCCGGAATCCCAACGCTACGCAGTGTTGGTGTTACGGGGGTTTTTTGCCTGGCTGGTTGGCGTGCGCTATCTGGGCGGAAACCCGTGGCTGCTGGTTTCGGATCCGCTGACCGTCCGGCGCGAAGTACCGATCGCCGTCGAGAAGGCCTTGCCAGGGCCGCTCTGGGATGCGCTCGTGCGGCCCGAGGGCATCCTAGACCAACTCTGCGCCAAGTCGCCGTCCGTGCCTGTGTCCGCGCCGCTGACCGCGAAGGATGCCGAGGCCCCGTGGGCGCAGTATCGCCTGGCGCGCGCGGTTGTCCTGCTGCTGGGATGCAGCGGGGCCCGCCGCGAGGAGGCCGCGCGCGCAATGCGCTGCCATCTTCAGCCGGTCCCCGAACAGGCTGGCGTGCCGGCCGGACTGTGGGAACTGGCGCTTCTGGGCAAACGCAACAAGTGGCGGACCGTGTTCCTTCCGCCACGGGTCATCGGGGCATTGCGGGCGCACTGGATCGACCGAGGGCACGATTTCGAACAGGCCGATCAGGCGCTGGCATTACTCTCACCGGTAGTGGTGCCGTCCACACGTACAGCCCAAGTTAAGCATCTCAGCCTGACGGAGGGTGCGCAGCTTCTTACCGGCAAGGGCTTCTCGCCGGATGGCCTGTATCAGCTGTTGACGACCACCCTGCTGCGCATCGCTGACGACGCCACGTTGGTCTTGAACGAGGCTGAGCGTGAAATACTACGTCAATCCGCGCCCCACACGTTACGGCATACGTTTGCCACGCATGCGGTGGCCAACGAGATGCCCACGGACGTTCTCCAACGGCTGTTGGGTCATGCCTCGCTGCAAACGACCTCGCTGTATGTTCGCGCCGAACGCGCGCGCGGGCTCGCCGCCGTAGCGAAGATGTACTCGGAACCCCAGTAGGGACCAGCGAATAGCGTCCAGACACCGGCGGCACCTCGGCCATGTATGCCGGTGTCTGGACGTTGCGTACATCGCGCGGGTAATCTGTCCCAAGTTGGGACGCCCAGGACGATCCAAATACGGGATCGCACCCCCTGAGTACGATCTCGCGGCTGACCTTGTTGGCACCCGCAGGACATAGTGAGACGCGCGGGGATGGGGTTAAGCGGGCGGACCGTGGCCGTCGCCGGCCGTGTTCCTGAAGACATGCTCTTTGCCACGGGCAGCGTAAAACTGTCCCGAGTTGGGACAGATCGTCATTGGCATCTCATGCGGGTGGCCGCAACCACGTCGTGCGGCAGTGTGTTCCAACTGGGGACTGGGCCCCTACATCAGCAGCTGCGATAGTCCGCATCCGTAGCGTGTTGGCGCTTGCCAGTTGGATACCAGCCGCGTGTAGAACTGGCCGGGCCGGAAGCCGGCTTTTGCTACTGCCCCAAGTTGGGACAGTACTTTCTCAACGCTACGTATAAATAAACGCAGGCATGCGATGCCGGACAGATGCGAGCTGCGTGTGTCGGCGTACTTAGGGAGTGTCAGGCAGGACGGGATTGCCGTTGGCCTTGCGCCGGCTTTGATGGGAGCGATCACCGCGTAGACCGGTCCCGCCGCAATCACACCGGGAATCGATGCGGTGGCCGGCGATTGGACTGTCCCAACTTGGGACACCTCGCATACTGGACGGTGGTCGTTCGCCTGGCTTAGCGCTCCCGAGCAACGGATCTAGCGTTAGGCAAAACGGACTACCGCCCTTACCCAGGAGTGACGGGCACGGGACGAGCGACTCGATGACCTGGGACCGGTGTGGCCGCCGGTGAATGGGATATTCATCGGCGTGCCGGCGTTCCCGCTCCACGACAGAGAGCGCGTGCGCTGACTATGACCGTAGGCGGCGCGGAGTCGGACGCGGGATTCGACGCGAGTATTCGAACTCGGAACGGTTTTTCCTGGTAGACATCGTCTGGATCGGAGCCACGTGCGAACCGTGACGGCCCGGATGCTGCGCCGCCTCGTTACTTTCAACCTGCCTCTTGAACGTGCAAGGCGTCGCCTACCTGCGGCCCGCGCGGCAGCGGACCTGCGTTGAAATTTCCGACGACCTTCGCCGTTCATCCTAGGCATTCCCGCGCTGCTGGCTTCTTCGAATGGAGGCCGGCTCGCAAAAGATCGGGGTCATGCGCCTGGGAACCGCGGTCCCACGGTCGGACAGTTTTGGAGAAGGATAGTGGGCTGCTGTCATTCGCGAACGCGTGGTCACGGCGTGACCGCGCGCTTCGCGCTTTCGACCTGCCCTGACGCGCGAAGCCCGCTGCCGGCCGCTGGCGCAAATCCGGCCTCCGCCGGCCTTACGTAAAGACGTCCCTTGGGCAAAGGATGGTTGTCGGGTGTCCCAACTTGGGACACCGGGCGGAGAAGCCGCTGGCTGCCCCTCTGCCAAGGCGTGCCGCTACGTGTCAGTGCGCCCCCCACTTTCCTCTGCCTAGTGGCATGGGTTGCGAAAGACGTACGCGGTAGGACCGCAGTGAGGCTTCCAATGGGCCTACGTCATGTCGCTCCGGTATTGCGCCCCTCCGCAATCGCCAAGCCGCCCGTGCGACCACGATCGTGTCACGGATCGCGTCTCTCAGTCCGGCTGTCCCAAATTGGGACATGCTGTCCCTCGCGGACATCGTGCGATGCGTACGAACACGGTCGCCATGTGCCCCCGCGACCTTAGCCCGTCGCGCTGAGAAGCGTCCTGGGTACATCCTCAGACTTGCAGACCGCTCCCACAGTCCTCCGGCGGCCCAGCACTCTGTCCCGGCGCGGCGGGACCATATCCGTCCTCGTGGTCACTTGCGGCAACAACAGTCCCACGTTGGGATAGGCCACCGCGCCGTCTCGATGGCTTGACGTGTGAATGGCTGACTCCACGCGGGCGCTGACACGCATGCGCTTGGGTCTTGCACCTTGGGTCGCGACCTGTCCCGACTCTAGACAGTCCACCGGCAATCTCTTCGGAGCGCCGCTGCCATTGCCGAATGCCTAGAACCGGTAGCGGGGCCCGCGTGGCCGCCCCGAGCAAAGGGTGACGTCCCAACTTGGGACACTAGACTGATGTATTGATCAGCGGTCCAAAATCATCGCCCCCATTCGGCCATCCACACGCCGAAAGCCGTGACCCTGATCGAGACGGACCTGGCCTGTATGGGCGACTGTCTCAACTTGGGACAGATCAAACACCCCATCTGCTCGCACTGAGCACGCTGTCCGCTCCCTTGCACCTTATCGAACGGCTCGCGCAGCACGCAACCGGGAGACCACGACTTCACCACGTAGGCCGATGCAAATAAAAAGCCCGCCGTGTTGGGCGGGCTCTAGCGGTGTCTGACGACGCGACAGACGCACATCGAGACTCGGACTCAAATTACTTCGGCTGGTGGTGGAACGTCTCGCTGATCAACTGGCGGATTTGCGTCTCCAGCGCCTCGCTCAAGGCGGCCGACTTGATCTTAATGGTGAAGCCGTTGGCATCCTTGGTAATCGAGCCGGCATGCTCCTTACCGGAAAAGAACTTGTCAATACTGCGCTCGCTCGCAGAGCTCGGCGTGTTGGCGCGCTGCGTCGCCAGCGCCTTGATCGCACTGGCTGCCTTGCCTTGGTCCATCTTGCCTGTCGCCACCAGCGGCCAGATTTCCTTGGCCGCTGCATCGCCCGCCTCGCCGTACTTACGGATCGTCATGACCATTGCTTCGGCTGCCGTTCCGCCGAGCAGGGAAGGCTGCAGTTCGAGATCGCGGATCACGTAATCCGGGAGTTGCGCAAAGCTCAGGAATCGGTAAAGACCGCTTCGGGATAGTCCAAGCGCTTCCGCCAAGCGCGAGCGCGACGGGAACTCCTTTTCCGTCTGCCGAATGGATAGCGCGATCTCGTAGTCGGCAAGATCATCGCGGCTGACATTCTCCACCAGCGCGAGCACTGCCATATCGGCGTCAGTGGGCTCAGCAACCACGGCTTTAATCGTCTCCGCGCCGAGCATCTTATGGGCGCGCCAGCGACGTTCGCCGGCCACAATCTGATAGCCCGATTCTGCGCGGCGCACCACGATCGGCTGCATCAACCCAACTTCTCGAATCGACTCGGCCAGGTCAGACAGCTTGGAATCGTTGAAGACGCGCCGCGGTTGCCATGGGTTCGGGACGATCTCAGCGACCGCCAGTTGCGAGGCGACCCCGGCGGATTCAAGCTCCTGCACGCGCATCTGTGCCACGGCCAATGCGCCCGCCAGTCCAGGCGCAGTTTGCGTACGTTCGTTGCGCTTGATCTCGTCCTTCTGAATAGCCGATGTCTTCCGAATACCAGCCGTCTTCGCCAATAGCTGTTCTCGCATATTGCTCATTGCGCGCTCCTCCATTTTTCTGCGTAGATTTCGTCCAACCATCGGCAATAGTCCACAATCGGCTGGCGCACGCGCTGCAGCGATTTAGCAGCGCTATGCGTACTGCTCACGTCGAATACCGTTGAGAAAGCCAAGGCCCCCGTGCTCATCACAGAACTGGCGGGCACTTCGATGGAATGCAGCCAGCTCTCATAGGCGCTTTGCGCCCACGCGCGAACAATCGGTGCAGACGATGTACGCCCATAGTCCACTCGCGACAGCAGCAATGACACGAAGTCGTACTTCTTGTCCGCTTCATATTTGATGAAGCTCTTGGAGACATCCGAGAACAGGCGCCAGAACGACAGCGAACTGATGAAATCCAGGTTCTCCGGGACCATCGGCATGACCATGGCATCCGCCGCCAGCAGCGCATTCAAGTTCATGTAGGAGAGCGACGGCGACGTATCCATGAGGATGTAGTCGTAGTGCTTGCGTAGCGGCTCCAGTCCCTCCCTGAGAACGGTCCAGAAGCGAAAGCCTGGCTTGATCTTCTGCATGGCAGGCAAATGGAATTCCGCGCCGATCAATTCGGTGTGGGCGGGAATGAGATCCAGACCGTCCCAGTACGTCGATTGCACTCGCGACTGCAAGCCCCCCTCGATCTGCTGATCGTAGATATACGGCAGAACGGAATCTTCAGGCGAGACGTCCTTCTCGGCGTACAGCCCACACAGCTCAGAGAGCGACGCCTGCGGATCCAAATCCACCACCAACACTTTTCTTCCGCGCAGCGTCAGTCCCTGTGCGAGGCACATCGTGGTCGTGGTCTTGGCCGAACCGCCCTTCAGTTGGGCCGTAATGATGATTTTCCCTTCGGGCTCGCGCGTGCCGGTCACCAGCGGCGTCTGATAAATGTCCGACACCTTCTGCACCCACGTGCGCGCCTCCTGCAAGGTGAAGGTCCGGGTGCGGCCAGTGCCCGCGGCAGTGCCTGGTGGCAATTCCCCATCGCCCTTGGTCGCCAGGTATTGCACCTGGGAATGTGAGATGTTGCACATCTCCGCAATCTCCCCGGTTTTGAAGATGGGGGCGGTTTTTCTGGGACGCGGCGCAAGGATCGTCTCACGCAGTTCATCCGTGAAAATGGTGACCTTTTCCGCGAACTGGGATATCTGCTCAAGCGGGACAGTCCGATCGACTGCAGGAAGTTGGCTCGTTTTCACCATTCTGAGGTTTTTTCGCAAAATTCTGGAAAGCTCAGAATACAGGAAACGCTTGAGCAACGGCGTATAAATCGCTGATTTTCAAACAAAGTTTCTCCAAAAACCACAGATTTGCCTAATTTTTAGGCAGATTTTGGATGTCTCTGCGCGTCACATCTTGCCGCGCCAGCATGTGCTTCGTATTCTGGGAGAAGAGATGCCCGCAACGCTTGGCACAAATGACCTTACCTGGGCGCATGTAGGAGGACGCGGACCGGTTCAAGGTGAGGTCATTTGTGCCAAGCTGCAGAATCACCGCGTCGGTCCTCGTCGCCATTCGCAGCACAATGCACCTCACCTTTATCCCTGCCAGCCCAGCTGTTGTACAGGCGTTCGGGCCCGCGATTTTGCACAATCCACCTCACCTTCAATAGGAGCCGTCCGGGAAGAGTTGCAACGCGTGCGGTTCATTCGGCCCTAGGAAACGCCATCGCTGTGGAGGACGCACAATAAACCTCACCATCCAGACTCGAATTGGCTCGAAGGTGAGGTCCTTTGTGCAAATGGACCTTGTCAAGAGCCGATGAAGGTCCTGCTCGCTCCGACCCTGCACAAATAACCTCACCTTGAGGTAGCCCTTCTTGCCAAAGCGTTGGTCGTCTGCAGCTCACCCTTACTCGCGGACACGCAGAAATGGGTACGGAAGTTTGAATAGAGAAAGTCGCAACGCCAGATACGCCTCTAGCGCCCGTTGGTTGGATGTTTTTTTGAAGTAAACCACCTAACCTACCAACAGGAAAAACAAAGTCATTTAAAATCAAACGCTTGGCCGAGGAAAGGTGAGGTGGGTTGTGTCAAAGGTGCGGTTCTATGTGCTGCAAAGGTGTGGTGTATTGGGCAAGCAGGGTGAGGTCCATTGAGCGACAAGGTGAGGTGCATTGTGCAAGCACCGCGAAGGTGAGATGTATTGTGCGCCACTTGTGGATAAGTCGGTTTCGTCTAGGCGGCGCCATGGCAAAACCACCGCTGGGGACGACACGGGGTGAGGTTTGTTGTGCGTCGGGTGAGGTTTGTTGTGCATGACGGTCCAGCAGCGTCCACCAGCGCGGGTATCTTGCAGCATGGTGAGGTTTGTTGTGTTGACAGGACCTCACCATCACATGCTAGAGTCGCCGAAGCAAAAAAACGAGCGGGACGACGAGTATGGGGACGGACAACCCGGTGGAGGTCAGCGCGAGGACGACGCCTCGCCAAATGGCGCTGGCATTGTTCGAGGACATGTTCGACCTCGGGATGCCTATCAACGAGGCCAACCGCGAAATCGGTTATCAGCGAAATAATTTCTTCACCGAAATCGTCAACATGGGGTTGGCGGCGCGACGGTTTTTGGATGCTGCGTATTTCATCGTTGCCCAGGACCCGGATATTCCTGACCAATACGATGTCGAGCTGAACTACTTCAAGTGGTTGATGCGCTATGACAGTCGTAACCTCAAGCATCTGCGAACCATCGCGGACGAAGCGCAGAACGCGAAGATTCGGGTCACCAATACGCCGTCAGACCGTGAGCCCGATGAGAACGATATCTGGATTCAGGTCCAACTGATCGGCATGGTGGCGATGCACCGTGGTCGCGTGCGCTTCGATGTGCATCACAGCCTGATTCCCCATATCAGAGATCCCCGCAAATCTCACTGGCTCAGCCTTCGCATCTCTACGGCTTTCACGCGCAGTCTTGCACGAGCGATCTATGACAAGGTTTTGCCAAGTGTGCCCAACGGGCGTACGGACTGGATCAAGCTCGAGGAAATGCGTACCTGGCCGGGAAAGATGGGCGCGAATGCCAGCATCTTCAAATACTTCAAGCGCGACTGGTTGGAGCCGGCAGTCCGGGAAATCAATGAGATCTCGGACGTCGAGCTCAGCTATGAGACCAAGACCGAGTCGACGTCCTCCAAGAAAGTCGACCGTATTCGCTTTCTGCTCAAGCGCAAGGACACAGCCGACGCCGTCATGGCAAGCCTGTCTGATGCCAGCCAAATCTATAAAATTCTCAAGGAAGAGTTCAACCTCTCCACGCGGCAGTTCGGCGAGATCTCCGAAAACCGCGAAACCTGGAACGACGATCGCATTCTGCAGGCGATCGAGTACACGCGCTTCAAGCTCAATCGCGGGCAGATCAAGAAGAGTCCCGCTGGCTATTTGATGAAGGCCTTGCGCGACAACTGGCGGATGTCAGATGCCGAACGGACGATGGTGCAGGTCCAGACCAAGCTGCTTGTCGAGGAAGAGCAGAAGGAAGCAGCGAAGGTGGCTGTCAAGACCAGTGTGGAGCGCAGTGTCGCCTCGCGTGACGACGAGACCCGCGCTCGCATGAACGAAGAATCGCGGCAGGGCCGCGAGCACTTCGGTGCGGCCGATACCAAAGCGCGACAGGACTTTATCCGCGCATGGTTGGCATCGCGCGAGGGCAAGCTTGTATTGAAGCGGATGAAGCTGGAGGCCTCATCCGTATCCGAAGACGTGATCTTGGCCAACTCGGAGTTGGCATGGTATTTGGGCCAATTCGTGTTTGGGAGAATGGCCACCTCGCGGGCCTGATGGCTGCAGATTTCGTTGCCGTTGATCACGCCGGCGCGCAACAATCCAGTGCGCAACTTTCAGTCCCCACGGCGCTAGTAGCGCGTCTCGGCGTTTCGCCGCCGCAGCCGTCATCTGCGGCTGTCATCAAGCGCCGCGGTGCAGGTAGCGAAGCCTGCCATGATGCCTCTAATCAATCTTGTGACTACGACAGTCTTATCGTTCTTCGCGGCGCGCGCACAGCGATCTCGAGTGGGTCCCCGTCCTCTGACTGATGGATGAAGACGGTGGCCCCGAAATTGGCGTTTCTTCAGACCCGATCGCGGCACCGGTGTTACATCATGTGGTGCGCCTCAAGGCATAGTGATTGACTGGACCCTGATAGATGTGGCTCAGCTCAGTGATCAACACCGAGCTGTTAGCGCCGATGTAAAAATGACCCACCCCGCCGAAGTAAAGCTGACCCACCTGGTGGAGTATGGCGGCTTTGCCGCCGATGCTGACACAGGAGCAAGCAGTGGAAATCAGGGTATTGGCGAAACGAGGTACGGGAGTGAGGGAGATGGCCCGGCAAACCGGGCTGTCGCGCAACACGGTGCGGCGCTATTTGCGCGAGGAACAAGCCTGCCCGTACACGCCGCGTGAACCCAGGGCGACGAAGCTTGAACCGTACCACGCGTACTTGCTGGGGCGAATCGAGGCGGCACGCCCGCGCTGGCTTCCCGCCACCGTGTTGCTGCGCGAGTTACGTGAGCGGGGCTACGACGGCGGCATCAGCCAGCTCAAGGTATTCCTGGCGCCGTACAAGCGCACGGAGCCCGAGCCTCTGGTGCGTTTCGAGACAGCGCCGGGCAAGCAGATGCAGGCCGACTTCACGGTCATTCGGCGCGGGCGCGAGCCGCTGCTGGCGCTGGTGGCGACGCTGGGCTACAGCCGTGCAAGCTTTGTGCGTTTCACGCCGGCGAGGATGCCACAACGCTGTGCACCTGCTTGGAGGAGGCACTGTTCTTCTTTGGCGGAGTGCCGGCGTAATCGGCAGCTGCCGATTACGCCGGTAATCGCGAGGAGCCAGTAATGTGACGCAGCGTTGAGGGCCCGGAGACGTTCACTCTGGGCAAGGCTTTTCCTGCGGATTTGGCAGGTGTAACACCTAGGCGGGGATTCCCCCCCGATCTCAGGGAAGACACCATGTCAGACCATGCATGTCCGCAGCACATCGCGTTAGTTGCACAGCTGAAGCAGCTTCTCATGGACGCCGGCTATTGCGTCAACGCGATCAACCGTCAGTCCGCCGTTGCGCGGAACTTCCTCCACTACCTTAAGTAGCGAGGCGTTGCGATATCCGCCGTGCAGCCGGCCCATGTGGCGATGTACCTGCGCTGCGAGCTCCGCCGCTACGAGCGGCGCCACGGGCGAACACCACGGTCCCTCAAACACTGGCGTGCGTCGCACACTGCCGGCATTCACCAGCTATTGAGGATGGCAACGGGCAAGTGGCCACCTGCTCCCCAAGCAGGTAGCGCATCCGAGGTGATCAGCCAGAAGCTATGCGCCGAGTTCGAGCGATGGCTCGATGATGTGCGAGGCTTGGCTTCCGACACCATTCACGATTTGGTCGCGGAAGCACGGCGGTTCATGCATTGGTATCTCGAACGTGCGGTGTCGGTGGACGATCTGGGGCGACTGACGATCGCCGATATCGATGCATACATGCAGGCGCGATCCGGATCGCTAAGGCGGATCTCGCGCAAATCGCTGGCGCAGCGGTTGCGCTGCCTCATGCGCTTTGCGCACGCCTCTGGGAGAACCTCGCGCGACTTATCCGCATGTGTGGTGGCGCCCACGCTCTACGCGTATGAGTCGATACCGTCGACGTTGTCGCAGCACCAGATCGACGCCGTCATGCGGATCTGCCATGCAGATCACTCGCCCAAGGGGCTGCGCGACCACGCGATCGTCTTGCTGCTCATCAATTACGGGCTGCACGCGGGAGAGATTGCACGCTTGCGGCTGGACGACATCGACTGGCGGCGCGATCGCTTACACGTCCGCCATTCCAAGACCGACTCGCAATCGGTCTTGCCATTGCTACCGGCGGTGGGAGCCGCGTTGCTGGCATACCTGCGTCGCGGCCGACCTGCAACGAATGTGAGAGAGGTCTTCATCCGAGCACATGCCCCATATCGTGGCTTTGCCAACGGCTCGAGCCTGTACACGCCACTGCGCAGGCGGCTCGACGCTGCAGGTGTGCAAACCAATGGCAAGCGCGGACCGCATGCCTTCCGGCACGCGCGTGCCATCAGCCTATTGCGCGGCGGGGTGCCGCCCAAGGTGATTGGGGACGTGCTGGGGCACCGCTCGTCAAGTTCGGTGTTGCCGTACCTGAAGCTCGCTGTCGATGAACTGCGCGACGTCTCCCTGGAGATCAGCGAACTCCTGACCCAGGGGGCGCAATGAACACGTGGCTCGAAGATGAAGGCGACGCGATCGAGCGTCACGTACATCACCTGGGGCTGCGCAGTCGCGATACGGCCAAGGTCTACCGTTGTGTTCTGCGCGGGTTCCAGCGTTTCGTGCGGCAACGTGGCGATGCCGCAGTCAGCACCTCTACGATGCAGGGATGGCTGCTGGAGCGCGCGCGGCACTCGCCTGTCCACATGGTGCTGCACCGGGCTGCGCCGGGAGGTGCAGGCGACCGACCGGCAAGCGGAGGTCATTGGATACGTGAAGGAGGCCGTCGTCGAGAAGGCCTCCGATATCCACCTAGGGTACATGACGACGTTGGATACATCGAGTATCGGCTGGACGGTGATCTGTATGAGTTCAATCAACTGTCCGGCCAACACGTCCGCGACTTGATGTCGTCGATCTACCACTCGATGTGCGACGTGGCAGACGAGACGTTCAAGCCTTCACGCAGTCAGGACGCCAGGCTTAGCTCCGCCTTTGTCAAACCGATGGGACTGTACGGCGCCCGAGTCAGCACTAGGCCGACCGATCGGGGCATGATGATGGTGATCCGGCTTTTGTACAGAAGCCGAAACGAAGCCAACTCGGTCGCTGCGCTCCGCTTCTTTCCTGAACAGATCGAGGATCTCCAGACGATGAGACGCTCCCGCTATGGGATCAACATCGTGTCTGGGGCTACTGGCTCCGGCAAGTCGCTCACCCTTTCCGTGATCATGGGGGAAACGGTGGAAGAAGGCCGGCAGCGGATGGCCACAACGGGCCAACAGGGGTCCCGTGGCCGACCGAAGGGGATTCGCGTCATTACCATCGAGGATCCGCCGGAGTACTCGCCGGAAGGGGTATTGGCCACCCCGCTTAACGCTGACGGTCCCACCGAAGAACAGATCTCCCGGGCCTGGTCGACTGGTATCTCGGATCTGCTGCGCAAGGATCCCGACGTGCTGATGATCGGGGAGACAAGAGACCAGGCCTCAGCCGCCGCGGCGTATCGCGCTGCATTGACTGGGCATGTGGCTTGGACAACGCTGCACACGAGCGACGCCACGTCCGTACCCCAGCGCTTGATCGATCTAGGACTGGATCGAACCTTGATCCTAGACCCGATGCTCTCAACCGGCTTCGTGAATCAGTCACTTACGAAGCTGGTGTGCCCGCATTGTGCGCTGAAGTATGCGGAGCATAAGCACAAGTTGTCAGACGAGCTAAATGCACGCATTGAACGATTCTGCGATCCGACGGGAATTAAGCTGCGTGGACCGGGCTGCTTGAGATGCCGTTACGGCACGATGGATCGGGTTCTGATTGCCGAAACGGTCGTGCCGACTAGCGAGTTCATGGAGATCTACCGTGACGCGGGCAAGATTGCAGCCAGGAAGTACTGGGTGAACGAGATGGGCGGACTGACCAAATGCCAAGCGCTGATCCGGCGGATCAACGCCGGTGAGGTGGATCCACGAGACGGCGAGGCGGATGTGTCGCCGCTCAAGATTTCACTTGCCCTGAACCGCAATGCCGGCCATGCGGCGTTCGTCATGATCGAGGAGCCGGAAAATCACCTTTCCCATACCAGTCTGACCACGCTTCTCTCGCGGATCGAGTCGCTCACCGGTGACCATCAGCAGCTCTTCATCAGCACGCACAGCACCTTCGTGCTGAATCGCCTCGGTCTGGATGCCAGCCTGCTCCTAACGAGCGGTAAAGCTTCGAAAACTACGTCGCTGGCTCCTGACACTGTGTCGTACTTCCAGCGCCTGCCTGGCTATGACACGCTGCGCATGGCCCTAGCCAAGAAGATCGTACTTGTGGAAGGGCCTTCTGACGAAATCGTCTTCGAGCCCTTCTTCAAGGACATGTTCGGGAAGCGCCCCATGGATCTCGGTATCGACGTGATCAGCATGCGGCGATTGTCCTTGGCTCGCTGCCTTGAGTTTTGTGCCGCGTTAGACAAGTCAGTCGCCGCCATGCGAGCCAATGATGGCATGGACCCGGGCCGAGCTTCGAACTGGCGTTGATGAGTGGCTCTGCGCAGGAAAGCGTGAACTATTCATTGGGCAAGTGGCGCATGGCCGCACCCTGGAGCCGCAACTCGTCCACCACAATGGCGAGTCGACTCTGCGCAGCTTGCTCGGCCTCACGGCGGCCGCGGATCTCCACAAATGGATGAATCGGGAGAGGACTGAAACCGCGTTCCGGATTGCGAGCGCTGCGACCACGCTTACGCCTCCCGACTACATGCGCGCCGCCGCCACGTTCATCCATGGCTAACCTGCTCACCCTGGCTGTTGCCGGCTCGCGCAAGACTCAAGGCATCGTCGATCATTGCGCGGGGCTTTCTTCAGAGCGTCGCGCGCTCGTGCAGACCTTTACCCAGGCGAATCAGGAAGAACTGCGACGCCGACTGGGTCAGCGAGCCGGCGATCACCTGGGCATCGAGGTGATGGGATGGTTCACCTTCCTGTTACAGCATTTTGCCTTTTCTCCCGTTCAAGTTTCCTGGCAAGCGGGTTCTAGGATTCAGCTTTGAAGGGCGACCGCACAGGCACGCGACAGGCTTGTCGCGATTTCTCGATGTTCATGGCGCAGCGTATGCATGTGAACTGGGGCGGCTTTCGAGCGAACTCGTAGGCGCAAGCGAAGGCGCTTTGCTGAAACGCCTGGAGAGTTTGTACGACGAGATACTAATAGACGAAGTGCAAGACCTGAGCGCTCATGATTGGGAGATTGTAGACGCGCTGCTGCACTCGTCTATTCACATCCGGATGGTTGGAGATATCCGTCAATCGGTCTTGGCAACGAACCCGCGCAGCACTAAGAACAAACAGTATGCCTATGCAGAAGCAGTCAAGTGGCTCCGTGAGCGAGAACAACTGGGAAGGCTGACCATTAGGGAGAGTGTCGAGACATGGCGATGCCATCCGAAAATTGCTGCATCTCCGACACGATTTTCGACGCGAGCTGGGCGTTCCCTTCGACCGTCTCTCGCAACGATGCGATGACGGATCACGACGGCGTATTCCTTCTAACGAAGAAGCACGTGAGGGACTATGTAGAACGATTCGCGCCACAGTGCCTACGAAGCATGGCTGGCTCAGGCAAGGAGTTCAATCTGGATTTCATGAACTTCAAGGTCGCGAAGGGCTCAACATTTGAGCGTGTGCTTATCGTGCCGACGGCAGGTATTACCGACTTCGTGCGTAAGGGATCAAGCTTGGAGCCAGTACCAGCAGCGAGCTTTTACGTGGCCGTTACTCGAGCTGCACAAAGTGTGGCCATGGTCATTGACAATGCGGGTGCATCTACGTTGCCGTATTGGACACCCTAACCGGCTTGGTAGCTGTCATGCCTCTCAAAATGCCATTGACTGAGGGATTCGTTGGTCCATGCTACTTGGGGACTACGGGGGGCGAAGAATGATCGGCGCATTGTCACCGACAAGATTGCATAGCGGACCTTTTCTCGAACGGGACAGTTTTGAAACGCGGGGCCTTCCGTTTGTCCGCTCTGTCGGTCGGCTATCGGCTTGGGTGCCGCCCGTCAAGCCGAGACCCCGGTCACCCATTCGCCCGCGAGCGTGGAAACTGCGCATGCGCCTAGACCGACGATGCGACACGAACCACTGCCAGGGTAAATAACCGACTCGTGATGATGACCATGGAATGCGCGGGTCACGCCCATGACGTCAATCAGCGAGTCAATCGCATCGAAACCATGCGGGTGACACGCTGGAGCCTCATGGCTCACCAAGACGTCCGCTCGCTGATTCCACAGCGCGTGGTACGTCTGCGGGAAGATGGTGCTGCGATGACGCCGCGGCAAACCATCCCGCCAGTAATTCCCTTTTCCGCATTGGGCAAGATAGTCGGACTCGCTCACGATGCGCGGTGCTTCGGGTGGCATCCATACCTGACCACGAAAAATGCCCCCCAGCCCCGCGATCCGGACGCCTGCGATCGTGACGACACGGCCATCGAGATTGCGGTCAGCCAAGCCTGAGCCGAATAGATTGTCGTAGTCGGTATCACTATCGGTATCATGATTGCCGGGAATCCACCACACTTCCGTCAATTGCAGAATACTGGCGAGCTCCTCATCCAGCGGACGCTTGGCTTGGATGTCGCCGACGAGCACCACGGCTTCCGGACGATACCGCTGGACACTTTCGATCAGCGGGCCGAACTCGCCATGCGGGTCTCCGCAGAAAAATACGTTGCTTCTAGGCATCTTGCGCGTCCGTGGGCTATTTGCGTTTGGGGGAAAAACAGGCGCCTCGGTGACGACCACCGTCGACGGAAGCTCCTTAACGCGGCCCCAGGTTTTGCGCATACCCCGTGTCCGTTGAGCTGCCAGAGCGGTCAACTTGCCGCGGCGTAGCCAGGCTGTCCCGATGCCGGCGCCAATCGCTCGCAGGGCTTCTTCGGACTCAAACGATTAAGGCGTCGCAGTAGTCATGCCCTATAAACAGTGCGAATCGACCATAACGCTCATTTTATAGTGCAGATCGATCGTACCGGTGAGGCGATTGCGACATTATCGATCACCACGATGAGAGTCATTGCGGGTGAGCGGACATTCCCGCGGCATTGGCTGTGGTGAAGGATGACCCGATGTACCCATCAACTTTGAGAATCCAGCCCACGAACTTTGGGACAAAACCCACGAACTGTGAGACGTGACAGCCAAGCCGGTTGTTACGTGACAACGCGGCGACGTGGTTTGGCCAGAAAACGCATTTTCACGGTGCATGATAACCGTACTTATCATGTACAGTTGAAATGACTTAAACATCACATAAACGTTTGGCGCACGGCCACCCTGTAATGTGACGAATCGAGCAAAGGCCGCGCCGGCATTGGGCTGGCGGGTGACGCGCCATCGTCCATGACCACCCGCAAGCCACCCAACCTCTCGGCCGTCGCGGCGCGCGCGGCAAAGCTAAGCGCCCCCGCCGTTCGACGTGCCGCCCGGCAATTCCTTCAAGCCGATCGCACCCCGCCCGAGGGGCTTGGGCCGTCGCTGCGCCAAGATGTCTGGATCGACCTGGGCGACGGCCACGGCCCCCAGGCCTTTCCACCCAAGGTCATCCTCGCCCTCGCGACCCGCGGCGCTCTGCCTGAGCGTCAGGGCTACGCCAGCGGCGGCATCTGGCGCACGCAGCTGGAGAAACTGGGCTTTCCGGTGCTGGCGAAGGGCAAGCGCCCAGCCCGCGGTCAATCGTGCCAGGGCCATGAACAGTCGACAGAAGCAGCGGGTGGGGTTCGCGGGGCGCGCGCGCAACCTCTGCCACACGCGAGGGCGCGGCGGGCATTGACGCGCGACCACGTCGTGGCGGCGGCCTTGGCGTGCGCCGCGCGCCCGCCAGCGCTCAAGCCAGACACCTACGACGTCTGGGTCGATGGGAAGCCGTACCCGTTTTGGTCGCTCTACCGCGCGGCGATGAAACTGTCCGGCGGCGAAATGCGCAAATCGCATGGCCCTTTGCGAGGCAATCAGCCCGAACATGACCGGATCCGCGAACTGCGCTTTGATGTCCTGCCGCACGGTATTACCCCCGTGCCGCGGGCTGCCGGCGCGCCAAAACCTTCATACGAGCTGATCACCGTGGCGGCGTTGCGGCAGGCCGCGGCGTGCATCGAGCGCGCGCCCGAGTATCGCGCCGCTCATAGGGGACGGTCGGTGGATCTCTGGGTGGAAGGCAATGGCCCGTATCCGGTCAAGGCGATGTGCCAGCTCGTCTGGCATTGTCTGGGATTCGGTTGGCACGAACACTGGACGAAGGGTGGCACCACCAGCCGGACCAACGCGCATCTTGAACGCCTGCGTGGGGTTCAGATCCTCCCCAAGGGCGACGCACCGGACTCTGACGGCGGCCGGGCCCGCGCCATCCTCGACGATCTGCAGTCAATCGAGAAAAGCAAGGTCAGCGAGACGACCCGTAAGCGACTGGTCGACGCGCGTTTGGGGCAGGGCCACTATCGGCGCGAACTGGAAGAACATTGGGGAGCGTCATGCGCGGTGACCGGCGTCAGCCAACGCGAAGCACTCCGCGCAAGCCATATCGTTCCATGGCGGGGCAGCGACAACAAGACGCGCCTGGACCCACACAACGGGCTGCTCCTGCTGGCGACGCTCGATTGCCTGTTTGATAAATGGCTGATCAGCTTTGACTCGGACGGGCAACTGCTGGTGGGCCCCATTCCTCCCGACGAACAGAGAAAACTCGGACTGAATCCGAAAACGATGCGCTTGCGCGCCGACGGCGCCCTCCACCTGACCCACGAGCGCCTCGCCTTCCTCGAACGCCATCGCAGCAAGTTCCACGAGCTTCATGGCCGGAAGGATCGATTCAATGCGTGACACCAGCCAGCCTACGGCACCGGTCGCCGACGACTTGCCCGTCCCCAAGCGCCGCCGGCGGCGCTCCGTCACCCGACGGCAACTGCACCGCGGCCATTTCGGCTTCCTGCGCGCCATCATCCAGGGCCTGCACGCGCGCCCGATGTGGGAGCGCTACCTGATGGACGAAGGTGAGATCGAATCCGAGGCCGCGTTAGCCGCGGCGACCGTCAAGGGGGAGGAGGGCGCCGGCGAGAACCTGGGCCCCGAGGCGCGGGCCGCTGCCCGCTTTGCCGGGCACCCCAAGGTGCGCCGCGTCACCGCCTGGCTGAAGGCGGAAATGTCAGCCGCCGCCGGCCGCGCCCAACGCCATGGCATGACCACCTTGGTACGCCAGGATTTTCGGCAGATCGGCCGCCCCGGATTGGGCCTGCCGTCGCTGGAGAAGTTCGCCGCCGAGGCTGGGCTTGACGGCTTTAGCGAGAGCGAGCAGCTTGCCGCCTACGAGGAGAAGTTTGGCAAGGCACTCGAGCGCGAGAAAAAGCGCGCTTCGCTGATGCGGCGCCAGCTCGAAGCCATCGATTGGCTCGAGGCGAAGTACGCGCAGCCAGTGCTGATCGAGGACACCTGCCGGGCGTGGTTGGCCGATCCGCTGGCCACCCGTCTGGAGGCCGCCGGTGTCGACACGCTCGGGGACCTGCCTGACCGCATCAACGGCCTGGGAGCAGGGTGGTCGCGCAGCATTGCGGCCATCGGCGCCGGTAAGGCGCGGGCGATCGAAACCTTCCTGCGGACCCATGCCGAGACACTGGGGCGCACGATCGGCGCTCACGTGGCCGTCCCGCGGCGCCAGCGCTACGCGCACGAGCTCGCGCGCGTCGTGCCGCACAGCACCGTCGGGCTGGTGCCGCTGGACAAGCTGGTGGTGCCCGCCGAACTGAACGGCAGCGCCGGCGCCTACCGGCTGCCGCAGGCACGCTGCCTGATCCGCGCACACACCGACTTTGAGGCGATCCTGTCCTGGTTGCGTGCCAAACCCGGGCTCGCCCCCGAGACGGTGGCCAAGATGCGCGGGCAACGCCGGGATGTCTCGACTGTGCCGGGACCGCTGGACTGGCTCAACTACCTCTCCAATACCCAGCGCGCTTACCGCAAAGAGGCGGAGCGGTTCCTGCTGTGGGCGATTCAGGTCCGCCGCAAACCCCTGTCGTCGATGGATACCGACGATTGCATCGCCTACCGGGATTTCCTCGCGGCGCCGCCGGCCGACTGGTGCGCGCCGCGGACCCGGGAGCGCTGGAGCCCGTTGTGGCGACCATTCGAGGGACCTCTCGGCGCCACGGCGCAGACCTACGCGATCGGCGTGCTCGCCAACCTCTACCGGTTCCTGAACGACAAGAACTACCTGTCCGGGAACCCTTGGCAGGGCATTCACGTGCCCCGGAGCGCCAAGCCGAAGTTGGACGTCGGGCGCAGCCTGACCGAGGAGCAGTGGAGCTATGTCGCCGGCCGCCTGGCCACGCTGCCCGCGTCCTCGGCCAACCAGCGCCTGCAGTTCGCGCTGCCGCTGCTTTACGTCACGGGCCTGCGCCTGTCCGAAGTGGTCTCTTTGAAGACCGACGACCTGGAGTGGGTGAGTCTGCCCAGCCCGGGAACGAGCGAACGGGAGGAGGGCTGGTGGCTGACGGTGACGGGGAAGGGCAACAAGCTACGGCGTGTGCCAGTGCCCGATAACGCGATCAGCGCCCTCGGCGATTACCTGGTGACCCGCGGCTACGCGCGGGGTCCCGAACGGGTGCCGGGTGTCGCGCTGCTGGGTCTGGCCATTGACCAGACCGAACGCTCGCCATTTGGCGCTGGCCGCAACCCGGTCGAAGTCGACACCAGCGCTGCCGTGGCCGCCAACACCCTGTACCGCCAGATCAAGGCCTTCTTCACTGGCTGCGCGTTAGCGCTCGAGCCGACCGACGCGCGCGGGGCCGAGCGGCTGGCAGCCGCCAGCACCCACTGGCTGCGCCACACCCATATCTCGCACGCGCTGGCGGCCGGGGCTCCGCTTGAGATCGTGCAGCAAAACGCCGGCCACGCATCGCTCGACACCACCACGCGTTACGTCACCACCGAGCAGGCTCGACGAATGGCGGCGATGAAAAAATTTTGGAGGCAATGAAGAAAATGAACGTCGACAATCTTGCTACCCCGTCCACGCCAGCGAGCGGGGACGCCTTGACTAGTGCTCTGACCGTGGCAGCTGCTCAACTGAGGTACGCCGGGGCACCACAAGTTCACAACTCTCTTTTGGAGGCGCTTGATTCCACAGACGTTATCGCGAGTGCCCACGCCGCTTTGGCACTCCATCGCCTAGCCGAAGGGCTCGATGCACGAGTGCGAGAGGACCGTCGCTTTCCACCCGGTGACCGGTTCATTCGGACCGACAATGGTTCGGTCAATTTCACGTTTCGACTTGGCAGGACTTTGCTTGTGGAAGCGGCGCGACGGGGATCTGCCTCAGATGCAATCGATTGGGCCCTGCGGGTGCTCCACACCAATTCGGCAACTGGTCTTACGATTTGCCCAGTCTGGGGCATATCCATCGACGCTCCAATTGACCTTTGCTCGAAACTCAGGCTTGTGCCACTTGACCGCCTTCCCCAAAGCCGCCAGTTGCAATGGCTCCAACATGAGCAAGTCGCTGGGGGGAACGGATTAATCTCGTCGACGCTGGCGTGGCAGGAGATCAAAGCCGCACTGGTCCTGCCGCGTCGAATCGAGGGAGTTATCCATTCTGGGGCGGGAGCCGACGAGCAACACAAAGCGACCGCAAGGGAGTTCCAGCGCGTAGAGGATCTTTTCCAAGACGCGACATTGGCATTGGCCGCGGTAGGGCCCCAGGCCGTGATCCCAGTCGCAAAATGGTTCACATTCGACGACCCGGACCTCGAATTGGCGGCAGGCGGAGGCCATCGTCTCACAAGGTTTCATGAAATCCTGCCTCGACGCTTTCCTGACGTGCGGAGGATATTCGATGCCGGCCTCGCGCAGCAGGTGGTCGGAGACTTTCTTTCGTTGGACATCAACGGAAAGGCGCGGAAGACGATCCGCACTGCGCTATCAAGATTGCTGCAATCCATGACGCGTCACAATGCCGGAGATGCGGCCGTCGAGTTATCGATTGCGCTGGAGGCACTGTGTGGCGACGAGTCTTCGACGTCCGAGATGACGCACAAGGTCACCGTGAGAGCCGTCCGATACCTTGGGGGTGATGCAACGCTGAGAAAGCGTAATTTCGCCCTGATCAAGAAGATCTACACCATCAGGTCCAAGCTTGTTCACGGTGCATCAGTGCCAACGGGACCCCACGATGTGGGCAACGAAAAGCTTACAACGGAGGAGTTACTCGCTGAAGCGACCGCCAAGTGTGCGGCTCTGATCCGGAAAATGCTGGCTGGGCGATGTCTCCCCAATTGGCAAGATGTCGACATTTTGTAAACCAACCGCCACGGGACGGACACCGCATAGAGGCGGCTGCCACGTACATTAAGACTGGAGACATCACCGATGGTGCAAGCAATAGACGCAGAGACGTCGTTGGATGACCTCGACAGTTGGCTGGTGCTGGCCAGCGACACGCATGACGCGCTCGCCTCCGCAGCCAAGATCTATGTCGCCCGCACGGAGGTCCCCGGGACCCTCAATTGGTCGCCGCAGGCCGTCGCTGTGCGCCTGTTGCTCCGAACCTGCGGCACCATGAAGGCAGTCTTCCAGCTCACCCAGCAGGGCATGGTGATAGAAGGGCGCTCTTTGACACGGAGCCTGATCGAGAACTCCTTTGCGGCCGCCGCGCTGGTCGACAATCCGACCGACTATGTCCAACGTCTGAAGGTGGATTCCGAGCGCAGCCGCCGGAATCAAGCGGAATTTATCGTCAAACACATGCCCGGAAGCGGCGGAGATCACGCAGGACTGCGCCGAGCGATCAACGCCATCGACAAGTCGGCCGAACTGATCAGCCCGAAGAAGCCGGCACTTCGCGGCTCACTGTCGGCTCAGTATCTCGGCTACCAGCGACTATCCGACGATTCCGCCCACGTCACCGCGCGTTCACTCGAGCACCATGTCTCGCGCGAGAATGGCGCCTGGCAATACCGCCGCGAGCCCGGAACGCCTGCGGAAAAGGCTTCCACGCTGCATTTCGCAGTGTTGGCAGCCCTCGGTGTGGGCATTGGCGTCTCAGAGGTCGTGGGCGCCTCTAAGTGCGATGCGGAATTCGCACAGCTCGCCGACCGCTTCGCGTGCATGCCACCCGTCGCGACGATCTAAGATTGCGCTCGACTTACCGATCTTTCGGTAGCGACGTAATCGCGCCTACCTTCCACGTTCGGTGCGCCGTCGGGTCGGCAACGGCGGTAACTCCGAATCACGCACTATGAAGCGCTCAAGCTCTCGGATGTCTCGTTCGCAAACGCCGGACTCGAAAAAGACCTCGCGCCAGCCCGACACGGTCTCCACAATCTTCTCGACTTCGGCGTGTGCCTCGGCAGGCGTGAGCATGAAGCGGCTGGCTTGCGAGAGGGCGTTTGCGAGCGTCGGATCCGTTCCGTGGTCGCCGACGATCAGTTGCTGATACGGAATCCCCTGCAGCTGCGGCTGGACGTCATAGACCGGCGATAGCCGCCAGTTTTCCCCGCCGTGATGCAGGAAGGCGTGATTCTTGGCGTGGTCGTCGGTGTTCTCGATCAGGATGTTCAAGACCATGCGCCGGAACATCTGGAGACAGTCCTCAAGCGGCTCAGGTGAGTAGCGGCGCGCTACCTCCGCGATGTCCGCGTAGGACATTTGTTCCTCCGGGATCCCTTCGGCAAGCAGCAACGTGCGCGCGCTCGCGAAGTGAATGCGGCCGCCGCCGCCCGGCTCCCGGTCAAAGCGCTTGACCAACAACGTGTTCTGGCGGCCCAACTGGACAAGCCGAGACTCGGGCGCGTCGATGCCGCAGGCCTGCGCCAGCACGAGTGAGGCATGCTCAATCGCGCAGAAGTCCACCTCATCGCCTTCGGCGGCGAACTTGGCGATCCACGAGCTGCCGTCATCATCAATAATCGCCTTCGGACGGGCGCCGCCGGCGGTGCCGCCCGGGCGCAGCAACTGGCGAAGACGATCATCGATAGGCAACTGCAGTTCGACGGCGCGCGCAGCTTCGATCAGGCCTGGCAAGTCACCGCGGTGAAATACGGGAGGATGGTTGACCTCGTAGGAATCCGCCGTCGAGGCGAACCCAAGCGCGCCAATCCGATCCTCGCCAGCCAAGGCCAGGTAGTCGATCGATGCGCGCCGACGCGGATTGAAAGCCCGATCGATAACGCGCCGGCCCCAGCGGTCCGGTCCTGCATCTTCGAAGACCGGATGCAGCTCCAAGCCGGACGGCGCTGCATACTGGCCATTCCGGAGGGGCAAGTCGGGCGAGAGGGCGATAGCGTCTTTACGTCGCAGATAGTCCGGCGCATAAGAGAACAGGCACTGCCTACCACCGATCAGCTCCAGGCGCCCGCAGAGCACAGGTTCATGGCTGTGAGGCTGGTAGAGCCAGACGTACAGGTGGCCGGTCATGATTTTTTCCACTGGGACTGCGACGATTTGGTGGCCGCAGGCCGTTGAATACGGGTGATCTCAAGGTCGAGCGCGACCTCATCCGCGGCAGGATTCGCCACCTCCGGAAGCCATTTGAGACGGCCGACCAGCCATAGGGCCATTGCATAGACCGCGATCGACACTGTCGGGTCGCCTTGCTCCATCTTCCGTAGTGTCGGGACGGAGACCTGCATCCGCTCGGCGAACGCTGCCATGGTCTCTTTGCGCCGCTTGCGCGCAAGTCGCAGATTTTGGCCGAGCTGAATCAGCGACCGGCTAACCGGGCCTGGCAGGGTTGAAACAGCGCTGGCTTTTCTGGGCATGATGCAAACAATAATAGCCCAGTCTAAGTCAAACAGAACGTATTATTTGCTTTTTTAAAATTCGATACGCCCGATGCGCCACTTTTACAGGGGCACCTTTAACCATTGTATGTCTCGGGACAAGAGGTCCCTCGCTTAGGGATTCGTTTCAGGTCCCAGACGCTTGCACATCTCGTCGGCTTTGGGGTAATCGGCCTTTCCGTGAAAATTGATACGGTTAACGGGGCAATGTTCCGCTATATCAATGACTTGCGAAGATCCCCAGGGCGGTTTTTCCTATGCCGTAAGTCGTTGGCGGCATTGGAGATTTCGCTTCTCAGCGTATCAATCTGCACCGAAAGCACGATGACCCCGACCAGCATCTGGCGCTGGACGAACCTCTGACCATCGAGCAGCCGACGTCGACCTGATCAAGCATTCGCCATCCCGCCTTCCGGTCGGTGCCACACTCGCACGCGGTGAGATGCTCCGCTGGCCTTGATGGCATCGGAGAATCGATCGGCCTCTGCATTGTCGCGCTCTATTGCCGGCGGGAAGTCAGCGTTCGTCGCGAAAATGAACGAGAAGGCCAGCGCGCTTGGCATGCATCACACCCGCTTTCAGGATCCGACGGGACTGTCGCCACACAAAGTATCTAGCGCGCGCGACCTTCTGAGAATGGCAGACGCCGCTTCGCACTACCCGTTGATTCGCAAGTTCACCACGCTTTCAAACCACCGCGTCGAAGTGGCTCGGCGTTCGCTGCGCTATCGCAATACCCTGTATGCCGACGCGGAGAGGGCAGTCGTAGTAGTGGGAACGGGTTCTTCCATTTGATGAGAGAGCTAGCATCGCCGCAGCTCACCTAGCTTCTCCAGGTATTGGGGCGTAACGTCGCCCGTTACGTATCGGCCATCAAAACATGACGTCCCGAGCCCTTTGAGGGCCGGATTAAGATCGGTTACCGATCTACTGCGGCATCAACCGGTCGATGCAACATCTAGAATCTGTGTGAGCAGTGGAGGTGTTGCAAATGAAGCAGAGGCCGAGGATCTATTATTCCGAGACGCAGAAGGCACTCATGTGGGATCGCTGGCGCAAGGGAGATACGATTCATGAGATCGCCAGGTTATTTGATCGCGGGCACTCTTCAGTCCAGAGGCACCCGTCCTGCGGACGACCGCTCATTCGGTCGGCTCGGCCGTCCAAGGCCTAGGATGTGTTCTTCAGAAATTCCTGGCAACTTGGTATTTTTGTGGCTGCCAATACCCCGCCCCCAAGTGCTCAGCGGCTGCCCTCGAATTCCGCCACAATGGCGTCGATCATCGCCCGCACCCTGGCGGTGTGGCGCAGATCCTGATGTGTGACCAGCCATACCTCGTAGGGCTGTGCACGCTCGCGTTTGGGCCAGATCCGCACCAGTCCGTCGCGCTCGGCCAGGTGCACCGGCACTTCGCCGATGGCAATGCCGGCCCGGATCGTGGCGCGCAGCATCAGGCTAGAGTTGACCGCCGACACGAGCCGGCCTGTGTGGGTCGGCTCACCCACCAGCGTTGGAAGGCGGCTGCCGCTGGTGTGGGGCTGGTAGATGACGAGGTCGTGCCCGGCGAAGCCGGTGCCGACGGCCGGTTCGCCGTGCCGCTTCAGGTATGTCCTCGATGCGTACAGTCCCACTGTCCAGCGGGCCAGCAGTCGGGCCGCCAGGTCGGGGTTGTCGGGCTTGATCGTGCGCACCGCGATATCCGCCTCGCGCCGGGCCAGGTTCATCATCTGGGTGGACGTGTTGAGCAGCACCCGCACGTCCGGGTGCTCGGCGTGCAACCGCTCGATGGCCGGGATCAGGAACGCCAGCGCCAGCGTGTCGGTGGTGGTCACGCGCACCTCGCCTTCCAGACGGGTATCGATGCCCTGCGCCTGCCGAGCCAGTTCGTGGGCCGACTGCTCCATCTTCTCGGCGGACCTGAGCGCGTTCTCGCCCGCGCTGGTCAGCACATATCCATCGGAGGTGCGCAGGAACAGCGTGGCGCCCAGCGCGTGCTCTAGTGCGGCGATACGCCGGCCCACGGTGGCCTGGTCCATGTTGACTACCTTGGCAGCGCGGCGCAGAGTGCGCTCGCGCTGCACGGCGAGGAATACCCGTGTGTCGTTCCAGTTCATGTCGGATCGATCCTTGGGAGGAGGCAAATAAGGTGATGCAAAAATGCATTGCTGAACGCGAATATATCAGCATGACTGCATCACGGCGCCGACCTACATTTAGGCCATGGCACAGAAACCGGGCCGCGTATCGCCGAACTCCCCATCAGTCTCCGGCCCATCCAAAGGACATTCCCATGAAAGCCATCGACTTCGAGGACTTCGGCGAGGCCGACGTTCTGCAACTGCGTGATCTGCCCGTGCCAGAAATGCGCCCGCAGGATCTGCTGGTGCGCACCCACGCCGCCGGCGTGAACCGCGCCGACATCATCCACCGCCGCGGCGGCTATGGGCGCGCAAGCTTTGGCGATTCCACGGTGATGGGCCTGGAGATCGCCGGCGAGGTGATCGCTGCCGGCGCAGCGGTGGCCGGCTTTGCGACTGGCGACCGCGTAATGGGCATCGTGGGCGGCGGCGCCTATGCCGAGGTGGCGCGCATCGACTACCGGCAGGCCATGCGCATCCCCGACGGGCTTGACTACGTGCACGCCGCCGCGATTCCAGAGGTGTTTGTCACGGCGCACGAGGCGCTGCTGCACCTTGGTCGTCTGCAGGCTGGCGACAAGGTTCTGATCCACGCGGGCGCGAGCGGCGTGGGCTCGGCCGCTGTGCAATTAGCGCGTGCGGCGGGCGCGCGGGTCTTCGCCACGGCCAATAGCGGCAAGCTGCCGCGCGTTCGCGGCTTCGGCGCGGACGTGCTGATCGACTACAAGGCCGAGGATTTCGGCGAGGTGGTAAAGCGCGAAACCGGTGGCAAAGGCGTGGATGTGATCGTTGATTTCATCGGCGGTTCCTACCTGGAACGAAACGTCCTGTCGCTGGCCAATGGCGGCCGGCTGGTGCAGGTCGGCCTGCTTGGCGGCGCAGAAGGTGCCAATCTGCCACTGGAGCGGCTGCTTTACGGCCATCTGCAGATCATCGGCACGGTGATGAAATCGCGTACGCCGGAGGTCAAGCGGCAGATGGTCGCGCGCTTCGCGCAGCGCTGGCTGCCGGGCTTTACCGAGAGCGGACTGGTGCCGGTGGTGGACAGCGTGTACCCGCTGGCTCAGGCCGCCGAAGCGCACCGGCGCATGGAGTCGAACCAAAGCGTGGGTAAGATAATCCTGTCGACCGGTGCATAGTTGGATCACTACGTTGCCGGCAGGCGGAATACGACAGTGGATTTAGCCCGCTCGCTCAGACCGCCTGGCCAACTGGCGCTTGCGGACCGGGCCAGGCATGGTTTCCCTCGGCGGCCCGCGCGCCCGCAGTCGACGCGAGCGCATGCCCATCTTGTAAGCAATCCTTGCTTCCAAGATGGTCGAGGCAGTTGTGGGTGAAGAAAGGCATTCAGGTAGCGGAGGGGCGTTTGAATGTCCGTATGAGACTGCGGCTTAAAGTCCGTTGATGGCCGGGTGGGGCCCGACGCGGAGCACAACCGAGCGTTCCTTCTGGACCGGTGGGCGTAGGGCAGGAGATGGCTGAAGACTGCCACCGGCTTGCCATTGCGTTTGGGATGCAATCGGCCGTGCGTAGAGGCGTCCACCTAGTGCTGTCGAGGGGCGTGGGGGACTCAACGCACCCGCTCGTCGTTCCCCGCAAGCGGGTACTTTGTTGGGGGCGGCAACTGTGATTGCTGCGTGGGCGGGCTTACTTCTGAGCGATCGGGCGCTTCAGCGACGGATCAGACACGGGGAAGGGCATATTGACCTGCAGCGTGAAATCGCCACCTTTGCCTGTATCCGCGCTATACACGACAACTAGGGAGGTGACGGTCTGCTTGATGTTCAGCGTCGTGGTCCGCGGACTCTGACCAGCCTTGGCCTCAACACGCTGCTGATCGTCGCCCCTATAGGTCGCCAAACCCGGGTTGAACTTCGGCGCTGTCGCCGTGATATCGAGCTACTCACCGGCCTTCGCATCGAACACGTACAGCACCGGCGTCGCGTCCTTGGTGCTTGCGATCTTCCCATGGATAGCTGCACCGCGCGGCACCGTCGGGAAGCCCGTCGTCAGCCTGTTGCCGGTCTGCGTGGCCGATAAGGTCTGGTTTTGCGCCGCCGTTGTGGCTGGCCGGTTCGGCGCCGATGATGACGCCGTAGCGGACGAGGCTGTCGGGATGAAATCCACCTCTGGCAGCCCGGCGTGAGCGGTCTTCATAAGGGTAGATCATGGCCAACTGGTCGCGGGTCATAACCATGTATTCGTGGCGAAGCTCAAAGTAGCTGACCGACTTCGTGAATGTCCCTTGGGCTGGATTCGAGATCCATTTGTTTGGCTCGCCGGTATGCCCCCTAAGCAAAACACTTCCATCACTTTGCACGGATCCGGTGTAAGCGAGACCATTGCCTCGGTCCACCACCTCCAGCCCGGCCAAGGAAACTGTAGATTAACGGTGTGCATCACACGATACCTGCAACGGCAACCTGCGCAACGTTCAGCAGTTACGCCGGCCGCTATCCCCCTGAGTTCAATTTGCTGGGGCGCGACGGGACTGTAGTCCGGCATGGCTACCGAGGGATATCCTGTGCCTGAGAACTGGGGCAAGAGATGCCCGGACGGAGCCAAAAATGAGCACGATTCGGTTGTTCCTTTGCGGTGATGTGATGACCGGGCGCGGCATCGACCAGATTCTGCCGTCGCCCGGCCAGCCAGGGCTGCATGAGTCGTTCGTCCGCTCGGCCCTCGACTACGTCGAGCTCGCCGAACGCCGTAGTGGGGCGATTGCACGGCCGGTACCGCCCGGATATATCTGGGGGGAGGCACTGTCCGAACTGGAGCGTCACCAGCCAGACGTAGGCATTGTCAATCTGGAAACCGCGGTTACCAGCAGCGATGACGCCTGGCCTGGCAAGGCTGTTCACTACCGAATGCATCCCGCAAATGTCATCTGTCTCGGCGCGGCAGGCGTGGATTGTGCGGTGCTGGCGAACAATCACGTGCTGGACTGGGGGCGGGCGGGACTGGCACAAACACTGGCATCACTGCGGGCGGCCGGGATCGCCGTTGCCGGGGCAGGGTGCGATTCGCGAGAGGCTGCACTACCGGCCGTGCTCCCAGTTCCCCATGGTGGACGCATTCTGGTTTTTGCCTTCGCCATGACGAGTGCCGGCACACCGTCCAACTGGGAAGCCACCGGCAACCGGTCAGGCGTTGCGCTGTTGCACGACTGCTCCGCGGCGAGCGTCGAGCGCCTTCGCGACCGGATCAGCGTGGAGCGCCGCAGCGGTGATGTGGTCGTCATGTCGATCCACTGGGGGCCGAACTGGGGCTACGAGGTGGATGCGGAGCGGCGCCGTTTCGCGCGAGCCCTGATCGACCAAGCCAGCGTGGACGTCGTGCATGGCCATTCGTCGCACCACCCGATGGCCATCGAGCTGCATGGAGGCAAGCCGATCCTCTACGGCTGTGGGGATTTCATCAACGATTACGAAGGAATCAGCGGCTACGAAACCTATCGTCCCGACCTCGCGCTGATGTATTTCGTGACGCTCGATCCCACTGGTGGCGGCCCGGTCCAACTCAGGCTGGTGGCTCTCATGCGCAAGCAGTTCCGTTTAGGCTATGCACCGGAATCAGACCTGGACTGGTTGCTGGCCATGCTGAGGCGGGAAGGGCGTTCGTCCGGGACCCACGCTGTACGCGCTGGTGAGCATGAGCTGCGGGTTTCGGCGGATTGAGACGCCACGCCGGCTTGCACTACTCTCTGCAATAGCACGGACACGACGGATGCTTGTTCGATGGGCTGAGCGGCCGATTAGTGAGGCCGATAACTCTCAGCTTTCAACGGCGAACGTCCCTGACGCAGTCCCAAGCCGCCGCTCGACCATGAATCCTGAAGGTCGGCTCCTGGCCGTCTTTGCCTGGCTACCCACCGCCAAGGTGCGGCTGTCTCAGACCGAGGGTGTGTGAAAACGTCTCGATCACCTAG
>NZ_CP172709.1:0-2819527 GCF_057073735.1 Cupriavidus sp. C1SS-2L | reverse complement strand
AGCGGCGCCTGCCAAGCACGATAACCCGGCTATATTGAAAGGAGCATCGTTTCTCCATCGCCCAACCGGCCATTTCGCGCCCTGCAACAGTGCATTGCGCCCCACTTTATGGCGCACCGCACCAATTAATGTATACTGTAGTCAATTTGATTCAATTGGGATTTACCATGAAGTCTCCCGAGCAACGCTATCTCTCGCAACCGGTCGGCCAGCAACTGCTTCGCTACTACGCGGCACGCGATGCAGTGCGACATGCGACACCGCTCGTGCCGCTGAAGCTGCGGGATATCGGCCGGTTCTTCCTGGCGCTGGGCGGCCATGTGCAGCGCCGTCATCACTGCTGATCTGATCGTCCGGTTACCATCGTTGGCTGCCACGCTGCTGCGGCCAACACCCCTTCCGGCAGCGTTCTCACTGCCGCCCCGCTCCCCGTATCGCTCTCCTTTCTGACGTCTTAGCGCGCCAAGCGTATTGATCCGTCCAGAATCGTCTTGCCGTTCGTGAAAGATTGAATATAGTATACCGAAATACATCGCAGTCTCTCCCGTAGTCTCTCCCAACGCCCCCACCGTGCACTGCCACGGATGACAACAAGGAGTCGACGTGAATCTGCCCGACCGGAGCAAAACCGGCCTTGCGCCGTTGTGGAAGATGGCGCAATGGTTGGCCGATGGCGAGGTATCGGCGGTGGAACTGGTGCAGGCTTGCGAGGCTGCGTGGCACGCGTGGCATGGAGTCATCAACGCACTCGTGGTGTCTGACTTCGATGCCGCCCGCGCCGCCGCGCAGGAGAGCGACCGTCGCCGCAGCGCGGGACAGGCGCGTGGGGTCCTCGACGGCGTGCCGTTCTCCATCAAGGAATCGTTCGACGTGGCTGGCTGGCCGACCACTTGCGGCAACCCGGCTCTTCGCGGCCACGTGGCCCGGCGCGATGCGGTAGTGGTGCAGCGTCTGCGCGATGCCGGCGCGATCCTGCTCGGCAAGACCAACGTCCCGCTCGGCCTGCGGGACTGGCAGAGCTACAACGAGATCTACGGCACGACCCGCCATCCGCACGACCCGTCGCGTACGCCGGGCGGCTCGTCCGGCGGGAGTGCTGCGGCTGTGTGTGCGGGACTGTCGGCGTTCGATGTCGGTTCGGACATTGGTTCCTCGCTGCGCAACCCGGCCCACTACTGCGGCATCTTCTCGCTCAAGCCTAGCCATGGACTGGTGCCGCTGGCCGGCCATGGCACCGGCCCGGCGCGCTTCGGCGAACAGGACATCAACGTGGCCGGGCCTCTGGCCCGCAGCGCGCGCGATCTTGAACCCGTGCTGCGTGCCATTGCCGGCCCGTACGGTGACCAGGAGATGGCATACCGCCTCGAACTGCCCGCGTGCCCGCATCGGCGGCTCGCCGATTTCCGCGTTGCCGTGCTGCCGAGCCATCCGCAGGCCGAAGCCGACAGCGCAGTCGCCACGCAGATCGAGCAGCTTGGCCATTGGCTCGCGCAACAAGGCGCGCGCGTGGCATGGCACGCGCGGCCGGACTTCGACGCCGCCGAGCTATGGCATGCCTACGTGACGTTGCTGCGCGCGGCCACCTCGCTGCATATGGATGACGCGGCATATGCCGATGCGCTCGACCGCGCGGCCAATGCCGCCGCAGGCGATGCCTCTTATTCCACGCTGCAATACACCGGTGCAACGCTAAGCCATCGCGACTGGCTGCGCCTGCAGGCTGCGCGCGAACGTTTCGCGGCCGCGTGGCGCCAGCTCTTTGCCGACCATGACGTGCTGCTGTGTCCTGCCGCGACGACAACCGCTTTCACGCTGAACGAAGCGGGTGAACCATGGACACGCATGCTTGACGTGAACGGCCAATCGCAACCGATGACCACGCAGCTGTTCTGGGCCGGCCATTCCGGGCTGTGCGGGCTGCCTTCGGCCGTCGCGCCGCTCGGGCCGGCCTCGAACGGCCTGCCCGTCGGCGTGCAGATCGTTGCCGGCCGCTACCAGGATCTCACCGCACTGCGGTTCGCCACGCTGCTCGAAGACGCAGGCTACGCTTTCCGGCCACCGCCGCGGCCGTCCACGCTGCCGGCGAACCTCCACCACTAAGACCCCCACACACAACATAGGGAGGGATCATGTTTGACTGGTTCCGCGATTTGTCGCGCATGGAGCGCAAGGGCTTCTATGGCGCTTTCCTAGGACATGCGGTCGATGTATTCGACTTCATGATCTATTCCTTCCTCATCTCCACGCTGCTGGGGCAGTGGGGCATGAGCAAGTCGACCGCGGGCGCTATCGTCACGTGGACGCTGGTGTCGTCGCTGGTCGGCGCGATCGGGGCCGGCATCCTGGCCGACCGCTACGGCCGCGTGCGGGTGCTGCGCTGGACCATTATCGTGTTCGCCATCGCCTGCTTCCTGTGCGGGCTGGCGCAGTCACCGGAACAACTCATGCTGTTCCGCATGATCCAGGGCCTGGGCTTCGGCGGCGAATCGTCGCTGTGCATGGTGCTGGTGACGGAGATGATCCGCAACCCCGCGCATCGCGGCAAATACTCGGGCTTCACCGCGAGCAGCTACTCGTTCGGCTGGGGCGCGGCGGCGATCGTCTACGCGCTCACGTTCAGCATGCTGCCGGCCGAAACGGCGTGGCGCGTCTGCTTCTTCCTCGGCATCCTGCCCGCACTGGTGGTGATCTACCTGCGCCGCAATCTGGAGGAGCCAGAGGTATTCCTGAAGAGCCGCGCGGCTGGCCGGCAGGGGACGGCGCTGGCAGGCCTGGGCCGGCTGTTCCGTGGTCCGCTGCTGTCCAAGACCCTGCTGTGCAGTCTGCTCTCGGGCGGCATGCTCGGTGCGTACTACGCGATCGCCACGTGGCTGCCGACCTTCCTCAAGACCGAGCGCGGGCTATCGGTGTTCGGCACCAGTTCCTATCTGGCGGTGACGATCATCGGGTCACTGATCGGCTATGTGGCGGGCGCCTACGCGACGGATCGCTGGGGCCGCAGGCTGACCTATATCGTGTTCGCGGCGGGGGCCTTCGTGGCCGCGCTGGTCTATATGGTGATCCCGGTGTCGAACACGTCGATGCTGTTCCTCGGCTTCCCGCTGGGGATCCTGATGCAGGGCGTATTCTCGGGCATCGGCGCGACGATTTCGGAATCGTTTCCCAACGATATCCGTGCGACGGGATACGGCGTGTCGTACAACGCCGGGCGCGTGATCGGCTCGCTGTTCCCGCTGTCGGTGGGGTGGCTGAGTTCCGGGCACACGTCTTTGCCGACCGCGATTGCGATTGTCGCCGGGGTGGGCTACGTGATGGTCGTGATGGCCGCGCTGCTGCTGCCCGAGACGACCGGGATGGATCTCGGACAGGCTGGCGGTGGAGAAGAGCAGGATTCGGCGCCGCTGGCGCAACCCGCGGGGACAGTCGCCTGAAGCCGTTCGTTCGCGGGCCGCGAACGCGATACGTGTGTCGTGCCTGGGCCTGCAGCGCCAGGCCGTGCTGTTGCCGGGAGCAGGATGCCGAACGCTTCACCGCCCGGCTGCGCAACGGGGTCGGCGCGCCTGACGCGCACTGGCAGACCTGCGCCAGCAGCTTCAGCGCAGCATGCGCTTCTGTTGCGGCCCTATTTGCCGTTCACGTTCTTGACGTGGTCGATGCATCGCTACCATGTGTACTTCACCCCGACGCGCGCGGCGTACTGGTGGTAGCTTTGCGCGCCCCAGGCGCCGGCGACATTCGCCCAGCCGGTCCAGCGCTTGCCGAGATCGGCATTCAGGCCCAGCTTCAGTTCATACCGGTTTGAGGGATAGAGGCTGCCCAGCGGAAGCTGATTGAACGAGATGTTGCTGTCCGTGCTGGTGTGCCACCAGTTCAGGGTCACGTACGGCTGCAGCTTGCGACGGTCCTCGCGGATGAAGGTGCGATGCACGCGCACGCCGAGCCGGGTGATCAACCCGTTCGAGTCCGCACCGCTCACGTGGGTGCCATTGGGCTCGGTGATGTCGTCCTCGCCATAGCTGACGTAGATGAGTTGGGCTTGCGGTTCAATCACCCAGTCGTAGCGCGTCGGCATCGCATAGCCGACTTCGCCCGATATTGCCCATCCCTGTGCGTGATAGCTCACCGTCGGAAGCTGGTCGCCTTCAACCTTGTTGTTGAACCAGCCGTACTGGAACCAGGTATCGACATAGGTGCCGAGCTTGTGCTCGTCGTTCTGGTACCACGTGCCGTAGGCGCCCAGGCTGAATCCTTCGACGGTGCCGTGGGCACGGGCGGGGTTGGCGGCGGCCTCGGCATTGCTGCGGGCGTAGCCATAGCCAGCCATCAACCCCAGGTGGACGCGGTCTTCCTCGCGCGCCACCTTCCATTTGGCGAGTTCCACGCCGCCATGGAGCAGGAACGAATCGGTATCGACCTTGAAATTGCCATCCTTGCTGTGGCTGCCTTCCCACTTCCCGACCACGCGCAGCCAGCCGCTGCGCGGCTTGTCTTCTTCATGGTCGAAGCCCTGGTCTTCGACATACTGCGGCTCGCCCAGACGGTCGTGCAGGCTGTGCACGAACATCTGTCCCGCCAGGCGCTGGTTGGCCAGGTACGCGGCGACTTCGGGGCGATAGAGCGGGTCTGGTGGCGCTGGCGGGGCAGGAGGGGGTGTCTTCTCCGAGCGCAGGTACCACGCATCGGCATTGGTGCCATCCACGCTGCTGCGGAACAGGCGATATTCGTAGGGGCCGGCCACCGCGCGGCCGTCGAGCCGGAAAGCATCGGGCTGCGTTGCGCCGCCGTTGGCGGTGTTGACTACCAGGATACCGTTGGCGGTCGTCACGGCGCCCGCACCGCCGGCATTGGTGATGCGCAGGCCGGTCTGGCCGCCTGCAGTGCCGCCGTCGATCACGACTGTGTCGGACGGCGAGTTGTCCGCCGCCAGCACCGTGTTGAGGCCGACCACGCCACCGTTGGCGCCGGTATAGCGCGTGACGGTCAGCGTCTTGAATGCGCCCGCCACCGGTGCGGAGAAAAGGATCCGGCTCGCATCGTTGGTGAGATTGGTGAGGTTCGAGTTGCCGGTCATGTTCCACACCGTGCCATCGCGTGCGGTCACCGTGGAGGTGCTGCCGGGCAGCGTAGTAGCCGCACCGGTCAGTGTGGACGCGGACACGTCAAGGATGGCGCCACCGGCGGTCGCCAGCGGCGTTTTCATGGCGACGACGCCTGGCGACAGCGCCAGCGTGGCGAGCAACGGGACCGCGTCATCGGGCGGAAGCGGTTGAGGCCGCGCGATGGGGTCTTCAGCGGCGGGCAGCGAGGGGAAATCGGCGATAGTGCCCACACGCAGCCATTCGCCGCTGCCGGAAACGGTGGAGCCCGACAGGCTGATGGTGCCGTTGCCGCCCACCGCAATGGTCGGACCGCTGGTATTGCGCAGCGTGGACGAGGTGAAGCCCGCGCTGGACGGGCTGAGCTCTCCGGCGACGAAGAGCGCCGCCGCATTGGCACCGTTAGCCGTCACGGCAGCATTCGTGCCGGTGATGATGCCGCCGTCCTGCGCGATCCCGCCATGCGCATTGATGCCGCCGGCGGTGACGGTGGCGCCGTTGAGCGTCACAAGGCTTTGTTCACCGAGTGCCAGCATGCCGTGCGCGGCCGCGCCTTCCGTCACGACGCTGCTTTGTGTCGCGTCAATCTTGCCTTTCAGGACCGCCCGCAGCCCGACCGCTCCATCGCCATGCGTGGTAACCGTGCTGTTGTCATTCAGCGTAATGGTCGCGGGAATATCGAGGTTGGTCCGTGCCTGTGCCTGGGCGCCATGTGCAAACTGCCCAGAGGTCTCGACGCGGCTCGCAGTGGCGATGACCGCCGCCGCGCCGGGCTTGGTCGGATCGACGCCCGCATAGATGCCCAGTGCGCGCAGGCTGTCGGTCGTGACGGTGGTGCGGTTCAGCGTGATGGTGCCGCCATCGTCCGCGGCCACGCCCAGTGCGCGCTCGCCGTGCGTGCGCACGCTGACATCGTTGGCGACCAGTTGTGCGCCCGGATTGACCGCCGCCAGCGCATTGGGTGTCTGTCCGCGGTCGAGCGTGCCGAAGGTGTCGACGGTGCCGCCGTTGAGCGTGATGAGCGATCCCGTATTTGCATAGACCCCACCCGCGTTGGCGCTGCCGCTGCTGACGATCGCCGTGTTCTGGGTCGTGATCGTGGCGATGCCGACGGTTGATCCGGCCGATACCGTCGGCACCTGGCCCGAGCCGGACAAGGTACCGCCATTGACCGTAATGCCGCCGCCTTCCCCGCTCGTGACCGCATAGCTCTGCGAGGTGACATTGGTGTTGATCAGGCCAATCGTGGCGTTGCCCTTGGCCCAGACGCCGCGCGCAGTGCCTGCCTGCACGGTGCTGTTTGTCAGGGTGGCCGTGGCACCCGCGTCGGCCAGTACACCGATCGCACGGACATCTGTCTTGATGGTGGCATCGGACACCGTGGCCGCCGAGCCAGCATCCTTCACGTACAGGCCATAGGCCTCGGTCGCGGCTCCGCCATTGAGCGATGTGCCGCCACGGATGTTCAGTTGCCCGCCTGAAAATGCCCCGGCGGCCGCCACGGGACCAGTCGCAGCGCTACCCGTTCCCGTGGCGGTCATCGAGCCTCCGGTCACGGTGACGGTGCCGGCCAGTTCCGCACGCGCCGCCTGCGAGAAGTTGGAAAGCGCGGTAACGTTGACGCCTGTCGCGAACACATTGCTGTTCGCGCCGCTTGCCACCAGGCTATGGTTAAAGTTCCGGCCGCTGCCGGCACTGCCGATGTTGATGGCGAGATCGGTGAGCGTCACGGTCCCGCCATCGACGGCGCGCGCGGCGGTCAGGTTGATCCCCGCCGCCGGCGTCATGGTGATGGTGGTCCCGTTGGCGCTGATTGCGCTGAGCGCGCCGCTCGCAAGCAAGCCGGTCTGCCCGTTGGCCGTCGCAGCCGTGTTCGATGTGGTCATGACCTGGCCACCCGTGAGCTGGATGCTGGCACCACCTTGCGCATTGGCCCCGCCGGCGTTGGCGACGCCGAGGTTCAGCGTCAATGCCTGTCCGGTGACGTTGGCAGGCGCTCCCGTGCCGGTCACGGCGACGGGGTTTGCCACCGTGGTTCCGATCACGGTCGATGGGGGGACCGTGCAGGTATCGGTTGCGGAAACCTGGCCTGTGCCGACGGTCGCGCATGGCGTCTGTCCTTCGGCTTCCGGCACCAGGCCGGCAAACATGCCGCCCACGAACAGGTACAGCACATGGCGCGAGCCCGCGAGATGGCACGCGGCACGAATTGCCCGTGGCATGGGACGCAGCACCAGGCGGTGCTGCAGCTTCGTCTTGTTCTTTTGCATGGCCGTCCTGTGTCCTGCCCGGGGGAGGGCAGCATGCGATGGACATCCCAGGCATTATTGGCTTCTCGCGGTACTTCGCGTGTTGAATTCTTTGAAGACTTGTCCTGAACAGACTGGAACGCAGCGACAGGTGCCGGGAATTCGCCTCACCCGAATGGGTTTCCCGACAGCTCTCGCTCAGCCGAGCTGGCTGACCAATGCCGGCACCATCAGGCTCGCCCCAATGCCCATCAACACCCCAAACGCGATGCGCCGCGTGGTGGTGGGAGAGAAGGGCGGCGGAAACCGCCGTCCCAGCACCGTGGCCAGCACCACCACAGGCACGGCAATGGCAGCCTGCAGGCAGATCTGCGCGTCGAGCTGGCCCTGCCAGGCCGAGAAGAGGGTGCGCACGCTGGAGGTCACGGTAAAGACCAGGATCAGCGCGCAGCGGATCTCCACCGGCTTCATGGGCTGGCGGTAGAACTGGAAAATCAGCGGCGGGCCGGACACGCCGAACATACCGCTCAGCAGGCCGCCGAATATGCCGCTCACGAGAAAGCTGCCATCGCCGGAGCGTCGCGGCAGCGGCTCGGGGCGCAGCGCCGCGCTCAGGCCGCCATACAGGATCACTGCGCCAAGCAGCAACTGCAGCAGCGTGGCCGCGGTGCTGCTGAGATAGTCGAGCAGCAGCACGCCGGCAACCACGGACGGCAGGATGCCGATGGCCGCGGCAAACACCGCGCGCCAGTCGATATGCTGCATCTTGCCCGGCAGTGCGAACGCACTGTTGGCCAGCGTCACCAGGCTCACCACGGCAGCCACCGTGGCCACCGGCGCGAGGCCCAGCCCGCTGGTCGCGCCCATCACGATCATGCCGAGCCCGAAACCCGTCACCGTCTGAAAATACGTTCCCGCGCCAAGCAGGGCCTGCAGGCCCAGCACGGGCATCAACAATTCCAGCTTCATGCTGCCGCCTGCTCTCCGGATGATGGTTGCTGCGCCGAGGCGGCTTGTGCCTGCACGACGGTGACAGCGATGACATGGAACACATCCTCTGCGCTGCAACCGCGCGAAAGGTCGTTAGCCGGCCTCCTGAGCCCCTGCAGCATCGGGCCGATGGCCTTGGCGCCGCCGAGCCGTTCGGCCAGCTTGTAGCCGATATTGCCGGCTTCGAGATTCGGAAAGACCAGAACGTTGGCATGGCCGCCCACTTGGGAGTGAGGAATTTTGCGCTCGGCAATCTCGGCGACGATGGCGGCGTCGAGCTGCACATCGCCATCGATGGCGAGGCCCGGCCGCTGCGCGCGCACGCGCTCCGTGGCTGCGACGACCTTGTCGACGGCCGCATGCTTCGCGCTGCCGCAGGTCGAAAACGACAGCATCGCCACACGCGGATCTTCATTGAGCAGCGAGCGTGCGCTGTCTGACGCGGCCATGGCGATCTCGGATAGCTCCTCGGCATCGGGGTCCACCACGAGCCCGCAATCGGAAAAGATCAGCCCGCCCTTGAGCGCGTGGAACGGCTCGCACAGCATCATCAGGAAAAAGCTCGAAACCAGCCGGAATCCGGGCGCCAGACCGATCAGCTGGATCGCGTTGCGCACCACGTCTGCGGTGGTGTGGACCGCGCCGGCTACTGAACCGTCGGCATGGCCTTGTCGCACCATCAGGTTGGCGAAGCACAGCGGATCGAGCACCGCTTGCCGCGCCTGATCGAGCGTCATGCCCTTCTTCTGGCGCATCGCGTAGAGCGCCTGCGCGAAAGAGGGCGTCAGCGCCGATGTGGCCGGATCGACAATGGTCATGCGCGGGAGATCGATGCCCTGGTTTGCCGCTGCATCGGTGATACGCGCCGCGTTGCCCACCAGGATGACCTGCGCAATGCCCTCGCGCGCAGCGCGTTCGGCTGCCTGCAGGATGCGCGGATCCTCGCCCTCGCACAGGACGATGCGACGGGGCGCGGCGCGCGCGCGATCGATGATGCGGAGGATGGGTTTCATGGCGGGTGGCTCGGTAAGACTGAAAAAAGGGCCAGCGATCAGCGCTATGCCCTTGGTGTTATCGCCCTCTCCCGCAAGCGGGAGAGGGCGCACACGATCGCGAACGATAGGGCGCAGCTTCGATCAGACTCGATCAGACGTAGTCCTTGTACTTGTCCAGGTAGCGCACCGGCTTGGACAGCGCGTCGCGGCGGAACGGGTCGCCGAGTTCACGCGTGCACAGCACTTCGATGATCGTGGTCTTGCCGTGGTTCATCTGCAGGTCGATGGCGCGCTTCAGTGCCGGGCCCACGTCTTCCAGGCGATCCACCACGATGCCTTCCGCGCCCATGGCCTTGGCGATGGCGGCGAAGCTCTGGTTGTCGAGCTCGCCGGCGACGAAGCGGCGGTTGTAGAAGTCCACCTGGTTCTTCTTCTCCGCGCCCCACTGGCGGTTGTGGAAGACCACAGCCGTCACCGGGATGTTGTGGCGCACGCAGGTCATGGTTTCCATCAGGCTCATGCCCCAGGCGCCGTCACCGGCGTACGAGACGGCCGGACGGTGCGGTGCCGCTACTTTGGCGCCGATGATGGTCGGGAACGCATAACCGCAATTGCCCCAGCTCATCGCCGCGAAGAAGCTGCGCGGCTTTTCGAAGCGCAGGTAGCTGTTGGCGACTGAGTTGATGTTGCCGATGTCGGTCGACACCATCACGTCGGCTGGCATGGCCTTTTCGAGTTCACGCAGCACCTGGCGCGGGTGCAGGTACGTGCCGCCGTTGAAGGTGCGCTCGTTCTTCTGCTCCTCGATCATGTCCAGGCTGTACGGATCGCGCTCGTGCGTCCAACCGTCCAGTTCCTTTTCCCATGCGGCCTTTTCGTTGGCGATTTCCGTGGCGCGGCCGTCGCGGCTGCTGTCGCAGGCAAGCGTGCGGTTGGCCAGGCGCTGCGTGAGCGCAATGGCGGCAGCCTTGGCGTCGCCGCAGATGCCCACCGAGATCTTCTTCACCAGGCCCAGCATCTTGTGATCGGCGTCGATCTGGATGATCTTCGCGTTCTTCGGCCAGTAGTCCATGCCGTGCTGCGGCAGCGTTCCGAACGGCCCGAGGCGCGAGCCCAGTGCGATCACCACGTCGGCGCGCGAGATCAGCTTCATTGCAGCCTTCGAACCCTGGTAGCCCAGCGGACCGCACCACAGCGGGTGGCTGGCGGGGAACGAGTCGTTGTGCAGGTAGCTGTTGACCACCGGCGCGCCCAGACGCTCGGCCAGTGCCTTGCATTCCTCGATGGCATCGGCCATCACCACGCCGCCGCCCGAGATGATCACGGGGAACTTGGCCTGTGCCAGCAGCTCGGCCGCTTCGTTCAGGCTCTGTTCGCCGCCGGGGCCGCGGTCCAGGCGCTGCGGCTTCGGAATCTCGACATTGACCTTGCCGTAGAAGTAGTCACGCGGGATGTTGAGCTGCGTCGGGCCCATTTCGGCCAGCGCGCGGTCGAAGCAGCGGCCGGTGAACTCGGCCATGCGCTGCGGATGCGTGACGTGGCCCTGGTACTTGGTGAACTCCTGGAACATCGGCAGTTGCTTGGCTTCCTGGAAGCCGCCCAGGCCGATGCCGGTGGTGCCGGCTTCGGGCGTGACGATCACGACCGGGCTATGCGCCCAGTACGCGGCAGCGATGGACGTCACGCAGTTCGAGATGCCGGGACCGTTCTGGCCGATCACCACGCCATGGCGGCCCGACACGCGAGCATAGCCGTCAGCCATATGGCCAGCACCCTGTTCATGCACGACCGGGATAAGACGAATGCCGGCCGGGGCGAAGATGTCCATGGCGTCCATGAACGCGGAGCCCATGATGCCGAACATCTCGGTCACGCCATTGGCGACCATGGTCTCCACGAACGCTTCGGACGGCGTCATGGTCTGGGGGCCGGCTGGCACCTGGGTCTCGGTGGCCGAGCCACCGGAAACGGCGGGCTGCGTAGTCGTGTCGAGGTCGCGCATGGGGTGTCTCCTGTGTGACGTAATAAGTGGAACGATTCGTTCCAGAAACTGTTTGGTGAGGGAAATGTAGGCGGAGAACAGCCCGTGGTCAATAGGAAGTTTTAGTTTTTGGAATGTTTGGAATCAAAAAACGAGACGAATCGTCATAAAAGTGATTTTAAGTTAACTTTTTATAATAGGGGTGGCAGATCGTCAATGCGGCTTTGCCAGCGCGAGCGTCCATGTCTGGACAAAGTCGGGTTCCGCGCTGGGCCTTCCTATATACTTTCAGTGTGCTAACAAAATGGTGAGTGCTATGGGTCCAAGAACGAAGCGCGGTGCGGCCGCGGACGACAGCGCGCCGGTGTCGGCGGTCGAGCCCGAAAGCGATCCCGCCAAGGAACTGCTGTGGGCGCGGCCGGGTTTCCTGGTGCGGCGGCTGCACCAGATCCACGTTGCGATGTTCTTCGAGGAGTGCAAGTCGCCCAACATCACGCCGGTGCAGTACGCGATCCTGACGGTGTTGTCGGTGCTGCCCGGGCTGGACCAGACCTCGCTCGGTCAGGAAGTTGGGCTGGACCGCACGACCACGGCGGACGTGGTGCGTCGGCTCGAAGAGCGCGGCCTGCTGGAGCGCCGCGACAACCCGGCGGACCGCCGCACGCGGCATGTCTACCTGACCAAGGAGGGCCGGAGCGTGGTGACGGCGCTGCGCGCCGATATGGCGCGCGCGCAGGAGCGTATGCTGGCGCCGCTGAAGCCGGCCCAGCGCGAAGTGTTCATGGACCTGCTGGCTACGCTGGTGGAGGCGAACAACCAGTACAGCCGCACGGTGTTGCGCAGCATGTAAGGCAAGAAGCGGCGAATGTCGGCCAAAAATGACAATGCGGGCGCAAGGCCCGCCTTGTGCTTTCCGCGGATGTCAGACCGGATAGACCAGATCGTTGGCGATGATCGTGGTGTCGTAGATCACCTGGCGTTCACGTAGCAGCAGCCCGTTCCCCGTGCGTTGAAAGCGGTCGTGATAGGTGCCCGCCATATGCATGGTGGTAGGGCCTTCCACCAGCGTCTGCAGCAGCAAGAAGTTGGACTGCGCCACGATGTCGCCGTCAGCAGTCTCGTCGGTGACGCGCGTGTTGGTCACGAGATGCAGGTTGTAGCGCGGCGCGAACATCTGCGTGTTGGCGATGGCCGCAGCGCGATCGCGCATCATGCCGATGCCTTCGGCATAGACGAGGCCCACGGGCAGGTTGAGTTCGGCGTTTTCGCGGGCCGTGATGCGGTAGAGCGCGTCTTCGGTGAAGAAGCGCGGCCACTGCTCGACCAGGCCTGCGTCGAGCACCGCGCAGTATTCCGCGTGGAAATTCTCGATCTCGAGCCGCAGTTCGATGGCGCGCGCCGCGCCAAGCTTGCTTTCGCGATAGACAGCGTAGTACATCGGTTTCATCGTTCAGAACCCCATCACGCCGCGGTAGTACTGGTACATGGCCCGGATCGCCGATTCCGAGATCAGCGAATTCGACGTGCCCACATGGTTGGCATCGAGCTTGAGCACGTTGACGTCCGTGGTCGAGCGGCGCACGCCTTCCTGCACGAACTTCATCGCCTCGTTGTCCTCCAGCCCGAGGAAGCCGGCCGGCCCCATCAGGTTGCCCTGGCGCAGGCGGTGCTGGGTCATTTCCTCGGTGTCGTCTTCGTAGCCAAACATGGTCCACAGCATCAGCATGCTGTCGGGGCCGTTGGGGACGATGTGGCGCACGCCCAGCGTGTTCATCTCGCGCTGCACGATCAGGTTCGGCCAGATGGTCTGCATGGTGACGGACCACGGCGAGTCGAATTCCTTCACGTACTCCAGGAAACGCTCGTCTTCGAGCCGCATGCCTTCGTGGTAAGAGCGCATCTCCTTCTTGTTTTCGTCGCTGACGGCCGCGTACTTGTCTTCCTTCTTGGCCGATGCCATGGTGCCGTGGCGGCCATGCACGGAGTCGGCGATCATCGCGGACTCGTTGCCCGCGACGAGCAGGCCGAACACCACGAGGAACGAGTGCAGCAGCGTGGCGTGGTAGGGATCCTTCAGGTTCTCGTGGTACATCTTCCAGTTGCACGGCAGCTCATTCTTGTAGTACCCGAGCACCTTGAGCGGCTTGCCGTTGAACACGACGTCGAAGTCCTTGAGGATCTCCGGCGTCATGTACTCCTCCAGGCTTTCCATGTTGTCCGCATAGGAGGCGAAGATCACGCCGTTGCGCGTGGCCACGTTCAGCTTTACGAGCCCGTGGTCCTCGTTGCGGAAGTCCTTCGGCATGCCGCCCGCGCGGTTCACGCCACGCTTGAACGGCACGCCCTGAAGGTTGCCCTTGAGGTCATAGGACCATTGGTGATAGGGGCAGACGAACTCCTTCGTATTGCCCTGGCTGTGGCGGCAGAACTCCGCGCCGCGGTGCGCGCAGCGGTTTTCGAACACATTGATCGAGCCATCTTCGGCGCGCGACACCACAACCGGCGTGGCGCCGACATAGGAGCGCTTGTAGTCGCCCGCATTGGGGATTTCCGCTTCGAGCGCGACGTAGTTCCACGAGCGGCCGCGGAAGATCTTTTCGAGTTCGAGGTCATACACGGACTGGCTCGTGTAGACCCAGTCCGGGATGAAGTGCAGGCCATCTTCGGGCCAGCGGCAGTCGCCCAGCTCGGTGTCCTTGCGTCCCAGCTTGTGCTGGATCACCGCTTGTGTCTGGTACATGGGTGTTCCTTTCAGTTTGTGGTGAGGCTCGCGGTCCGGCTGGAGATCTCCGCCTGTACCTCGCGTACGATCTGGCGCAGGGGCAGGGCGGCGTCGCACAGGCGGGCCAGGTGTTCGTTGACGGGCAAGTCGAAGAGCGCGCGTAGCTGGCGCAGATCTCCGCCCGCATTGACGGCGATGGCATGGCGCAGGCAGCCGTCCAGCGTGCCAAGCAGCATGGACTTCGGGCTTGCCGCGCCGCTGGCCGGCATGTCGCGCCATACGTAGCGCATGCCGGGAAGGGCGGCGCCGAGCATCTGCACGTTGCAGCCGAACTGGTCGGTCCAGAACCACGGGGTGGCAGCCAGTGCGGCCTGCAAGCCGAGCATGGACGTGGCGGCAATGCGGGCCTGCTCATTGGCCGATTGCCACGATTCCATGCGCATCTCGGCGCCAAACAGCGGCTGGAACTGGCTGGCGCAATCGCCGGCGGCATAGATGTTCGGCACGCTGGTGCGGCCTTGTTCATCGATCTGGATGCCGCCGTTGCCGGGATGCAGTGCAAGCCCTGCGATTGCGGCAAGTTCAGTGTTGGGGGTCAGCCCGATGGCTACGACGAGCACCGGTATGTGCCACGTGGTGCCATCAGCCAGCCGTACCTGCACGCCTTGCGCCTGCGGCTCGATCGCGGTAATCCTGCAGCCAAGCCTGAGGTCCACGCCCCGTGCGCGGACGCGCTGTGCTAGCCAGTCGCTCAACTCGGCCGGCGCCGCACGAGCGAGCAACCTGTCGGCGCTCTCAAGAATGGTTACCTTCAAACCAAGGTCGACTGCAGTGGACGCCGTTTCCAGCCCCAGGAAACCGCCGCCGATCACGAGGACCTCATCGGCGCCCTGCATCGCTTCGCGCAAGCGAGCTGCGTCGTCCAGCGTGCGCAGGTAATGGACGTTAGGCGTGCCGGCTGGCAAGTGGGGCAGCGTGCGCGCGCGGCCGCCGGTGGCGAGCAGGCAGGCGTCGAAGCGGATCTCGCTGCCGTCCGTGCAGGTGGCAACGCTGCGCGCGGCGTCGATGGCGCTCACGGTGGTGCATAGGCGCAGTTCGATGTCGCGCTCCGCATAGAAGCCGGCGGGATGCACGCCAACCTGGCCTTGCTGGCTGGCATCGGCCAGCACCGCCTTGGAGAGCGGGGGCCGCTCGTACGGTGCATGCCGCTCGCCGCCGACCATGACAATGCGCTCGGCATGGCCCAGCTTGCGCAACTCCGCTGCGGCCATGGCACCGGCCTGGCCAGCGCCGATGATAAGGATGGGGGTTTGCGTTGACATGTACTGCCTCGTCACAGCTCGACCCACACCCGCCTGTCTTCGAACTTGACCGGGTAGGTGCGGATGTCGGTGCTGGCTGGCGCGCACATGGCCTTGCCGGTGCGGATGTCGAAGCGGCCCTGGTGCAATGGGCATTCGATGCAGCCATCTTCCAGGTAGCCGTCGGACAGCAGCGCGTACTGGTGCGTGCAGACGTTGTCGGTGACGAAGTACTCGTCGTCGCTACGGTAGACGGCCAGCTGGCGTTCACCGAGGTTGAGCGGCATCACTTCGTCGTTCTGCAGCGTGCCGACGTTGTCGATTTCAATCCATGCCATGGAGGTTCTCCGTTACTTATCTGTCAGTACACTGACTATAACGGTCAGTGTACTGATGTTTTATGTGGGAACTATCCGCGTTAACCCTGTCCGGTGCCGGCGGCGCCGGATTGGACTGTGCGGGTGGTCGGAACGATGGGGCGTGAGGCAGGACGGTTTTTCCACCGCGCCTCGATTTCGCCCATGACGCCGCGCCGGAACGTGAGCACGCAAACCACGAAGATCAGCCCGGTGACCATGCTGACGGATTCGCCGAGCGAGTCGAACCAGGGGATGCCGGTCAGCGAAGCGAGCGCGGTGCCGGCATCGCCAAGCTTGTTCTCCAGTGCAACGATGACGAGAGCGCCGACGATGGGGCCCGAAAGCGTTCCCATGCCCCCAACGAGCGTCATCAGGATCACGGCGCCCGACATCATCCAGTGGACATCCGTCAGCGTCGCAAAGCCGAGCACCAGCGTCTTGAGTGCGCCGGCCAGGCCTGCAAGCGCTGATGACAGCACGAACGCCAGCAGCTTGAAACGATCCGCATCATAGCCAAGCGAGATTGCCCGCGGCTCGTTCTCCTTGATCGCGCGCAGGATCTGCCCGAACGGCGAATTGACGATGCGCATGATGCCGAGGAACGCCGCCGCCGTGATGGCCAGTACCAGGTAATACGTGGTCATGTCCGGCTCCAGCGAGACCACGCCGAACAGGCTGCCGCGCGGCACTGCCTGCAAGCCGTCTTCGCCGCCGGTGACGGGCGCCTGCAGGCAGAAGAAGTAGAACATCTGCGCGAGCGCCAGCGTGATCATCGCGAAGTAGATGCCTTGTCTGCGTATAGCGAGTGCGCCAAAGGCCAGGCCGAGCAGCGCGCCGAATGCTGTGCCCAACAGCAAGCCGAGTTCGGGCGTGACATGCAGCGACTTCATCGCATAGCCGCAGGCATAGGCCGCGCCGCCGAAGAAGGCCGCATGGCCGAACGACAACAGCCCGGTGAAGCCCAGCAGCAGGTTGAAGGCGCAGGCGAACAGCGCGAAGCACAGCAGCTTCATCACCAGCACCGGATAGGCGCCCAGGAACGGGGCTGCCACCAGGACCGCGAGCAGCAGCCCGTAAGCGAACGTGGCGCGGTTGTCGCGTGCCGTCATCATGCTTCCTTTCCAAAGAGACCGGCCGGGCGCACCAGCAGCACGCAAACCATGGCCACGAACACGACCGTGGCCGAAGCCTCGGGGTAGAACACCTTGGTGAGGCCTTCGAACACGCCGAGGCCAAGGCCCGTGAAGATCGATCCGAGGATGGAGCCCATGCCGCCGATCACCACGACCGCAAAGACGGTGATGATCAGGTTCTGGCCCATCAGCGGGGACACCTGCATTACCGGGGCGGCGAGCACGCCGGCCAGCGCGGCCAGCCCCACGCCGAACGCATAGGTCAGTGTCACCAGCAGCGGTACGTTGATGCCGAACGCTTCGACAATGCGCGGATTCTCGGTGCCGGCACGCAGGTAGGAACCGAGCCGTGTCTTCTCGATCATGTACCAGGTCGCAAAGCACACGGCCAGCGACGCCAGTACGACCCACGCGCGGTAGTTGGGCAGCACCATGAAACCCAGCGACGTCGCGCCCGTGAGCGCTTCCGGTGTTGGGTAAGGCAGGCCCGAAACGCCGTAGGCGGAACGCAGCAATCCTTCCAGTAGCAGGCAGATGCCCAGCGTCAGCAGCAGTCCGTAGAGATGGTCGAACCGGTACAGGTGGCGCAACATGGTGCGCTCCAGCACCACGCCGATGGCGCCGGTCGCCAGCGGCGCGAGCAGCAGCATCAGCCAATAGTTGAGGCCGAGGTAGTTCATGCCCATCCACGCCAGCACTGCGCCGAGCATGAACAGCGCACCATGGGCAAAGTTGATCACGTTGAGCAGGCCGAAGATCACGGCCAGGCCCAGACTCAGGATCGCGTAGAACGACCCGTTCACCAGTCCCAGCAAGAGCTGACTAAGCAGCGCCGGCAGGGGCACTCCGAACAATTCCATTGGCAAATCTCCTTACACGCCGAGCAGTGCGTTAAGCGTCGGCATCTTGCGTTCCAGCTCCGCCGATTCGAATGCCTCCACAATGGCGCCGTGCTCCATCACATAGAAGCGGTCAGCCAGCGGCGCGGCGAAGCGGAAGTTCTGTTCGACCATCACGATGGTGTAGCCGCGCCGGCGCAGCATGGTGATCATCTTCGCGAGCTTCTGCACGATGACCGGCGCGAGGCCTTCCGAGATTTCATCGAGTAGCAGTACGCTAGCGCCCGTGCGCAGGATCCGCGCGACCGCCAGCATCTGCTGCTCCCCGCCCGACATACGCGTGCCCTGGCTCTTACGCCGTTCGAGCAGGTTCGGGAACATCTCGTAGATTTCGCCGACTGTCATGGGCTCGCGCAGGCCAACTGCGCCGGCCGAGCGCGGGAACTCGGGCGGCAGGAGCAGGTTTTCCTCGCAAGACAGGCTCGAGAAGATGGCGCGCTCTTCCGGGCAGTAGCCGAGTCCGAGCGGCGCGATGCGGTGCGTCTTCATCGTGACGGTCTCCTGGCCATGCACGCGCACCGAGCCCTTGCGCTGGCCCACCAGGCCCATGATCGCGCGCAGGGTTGTGGTGCGGCCCGCGCCGTTGCGGCCCAGCAGCGTGACGACCTCGCCGGCATTCACCGTGAGATCAACGCCATGCAGGATGTGCGATTCGCCGTACCAGGCGTGGAGGTCGCGGATTTCCAGTGCAGGTATCGTGGCCTGGGTCATGCGGCCTCCGCACGGGCGTGAAGGTCGTCGGCCTCGTCGGTGGTTCCCATATACGCTTCTTTCACCTGAGGGTCGTTCGAGACTTCCTGATAGCTGCCTTCGGCCAGAACTGCGCCGCGCTGGAGCACGGTGATGCGATCGACGATGGAGGAGACCACGCTCATGTTGTGCTCGACCATCAGCACCGTGCGTCCCGCCGAGACACGTTTGATGAGCGCTGTGACCGTTTCCACGTCTTCGTGCCCCATGCCTTGCGTCGGTTCGTCGAGCAGCATCAGTTCCGGGTCCATCGCCAGCGTGGTGGCGATCTCCAGCGCACGCTTGCGCCCATAGGCCAGCTCGGCGGTCGGCAGTCGTGCGAAGCTCGCCAGTCCCACTGCATCGAGCAGTTCCATGGCGCGCGCATCCAGTCTCGACAGCGACCGCTTGCTGCGCCAGAAGTGATAAGCCGTTCCGAGCTTGCGCTGCAGCGCCACGCGCACGTTCTCGAGCACGGTCAGTTGCGGAAACACTGCCGAGATCTGGAACGAGCGGATCACGCCCATGCGAGCGATGTGCGCAGGCCGCAGGGCGGTGATATCGGTACCGTTGAAGTGGATCGAACCCGAAGAGGGCGCGTGGAACTTAGTCAGCAGGTTGAAGCAAGTGGTCTTGCCCGCGCCGTTCGGGCCGATCAGTGCATGGATCGACCCGCGGCGCACCCGCAGGCTGACATCGCTCACGGCCGTGAAGCCCTTGAAGCTCTTGGTCAGGCCGCGCGTCTGCAGGATGACGTCGTTGTCGGACATGGCGCTCACTTCTTCACCAGCGCGCACTCGCTGGCCGACAGCGGGCGGAATGCCTCGTCGCCAGGGATGGTCGCAATGTACTTGACCAGGTCCCACGGGCCCTTTGATTCGGCTGGGGTCTTGGCCTGCGCGAGGTACATGTCATGCACCATTCGGCCGTCTGCGCGCACCTTGCCGTTGTGCACGAAGGCGTCGTTGACGGGCAGCGCGCGCATTTTGTCGGCGACGGCCGGACCATCGACTGTCTTGGCCGCTTCCACTGCCTTCAGGTAGTGCAGCACGCCGGAGTAGACACCGATCTGGCCGTGCGTCGGGTAGGCCTTGTGGCGCTTGTAGTAGCGCTCGACGAAGTCTTTGGATTTCTCATCCAGGTCCAGGCGGAACGGGTCCACATAGGTCAGACCCTGCGCGGTGTTCAGGCCCAGGCTTTTGATATCAGTGATGAACGTGGACGGCGTGATGACGGTCTGGCCGGCCTTGACCAGGCCGAATTCCCCGGCGGCTTTCACGCCGTTGATCATGTCGTTGCCGGCGTTGGCGAGCACCACGACTTTGGCCTTGGACGCCGACGCTGCCACCACCGGGCTGCTGAAGTCGCTGGCGTTGAGCGGATGCTTGGTGCTGCCCACGTTCTTGCCGCCGCTGACATCCACCGCCTTGCGGAAGTCGGCTTCGAGCGACTGCCCAAACGCATAGTCAACCGTGATGTAGTACCAGCTGTTGCGGCCCTGGTCGATCATTCGTTTGACCAGCGGATACGACACCGAATACGTGTCCCATGCCCAGTGAAAGCCCGTGGGCGAGCAGTTTTGGTTGGTCAACGCCATCGCGCCGCCGGTCGAGACGATGTCGATTTTCTGTTTTTGCTTCGCGACTTCCTGCACGGCCAGTGCCGTCGACGAGTTCGGGAAGTCGATCACCATATCGACACCATCTGTGTCGAACCAGCGGCGAGCCAGCGACGAGGCGATGTCGGCCTTGTTCTGGTGGTCGGCCGAGAGGACCGTAACTGGCTTGCCCAGCGCTTTGCCGCCGAATTCCTCCACCGCCATCTGGGCGGCCAGCACGGAGCCCTTGCCGGAGAGGTCGGCATACGACCCCGACATATCGGTAATGACGCCGATTTTCACGCCATTGGCATCAGCCCAGGCGGGTGCGGCAGCAGCGAGGCCCAGCAGGGCCGTGGATACGGCAATTGTGCGGACGGTGCGAGTGTTTGACATGTGGGGCTCCCGGTTGTCTTCGTGGATGGTCCGTGTGGGTGCGATGGTTATGGCTGGCGGTGCCCCGGCACCATCGCCGCGCCGGGACACTCGGTCATGAAATCAGTATGCTGACGATGTGGCGGAAAAGAGGGCGGATGACTCCGCCCCTTCACGGGTCCGCGTGCGGTTCAGGTGGACAGGTCGCGACCGCGCGTCTCCGGCACGAACAGCATGCCGATCACGAATGCAGCGCCCGCGATGATCACCGGATACCAAAGCCCGTAGTAGACGTCGCCGCTCGATACATTCATCGCCGTGACGACGAAGGACAGCATGCCGCCGACCCAGCCCGCACCCAGGTGGAAGGGCAGGGACAGCGAGGTGTAGCGCACGCGTGCCGGGAACAGTTCGACCATGAACGCGGCCATCGGCCCGTACACCATGGCGAGGTACAGGATGGGCACGAGCAGCAGCAGGAACAGCATCGGCATATTGATGTGCGCCGGATCGGTGCGCTCGGGCCAGCCGGCTGCGACGAGCGCTTGCTTGATTGCGTCGCGGTCAAAGCCCTGCAGCGCTTGCGCGCCGATGCGGATTTCGGCCTTCGCATCGCTGGCGGGCACGAAGGTGTAGCTCACGCCAAGGTCGGTCAGGTAGCCGCGGATCTTGTCGCAGTCGGACACCGGATCACCGAACAGACGCGCTTTGCAGTTGCCTGCGGTGACCTGCACGCTTCCCTGCTTCTGGAAGTGTTCGAGCGCCGGATTGGCGTAGTGCGTCAGGCCCTGGAAGATGGGCTGAATCGTGAGCGCCGCCAGCAAGCAGGCCACCATCATGATGTACTTGCGGCCGATGCGATCCGACAGCCAGCCGAAGAACAGGTAGCAAGGCGTGGCTACAACCAGTGCGATGGCGATCAGCATGTGCACCGTCTCGATCGGCACATGCAGCGTCTTGTTCACGAAGAACATCGTGTAGAAGTGGCCCGTGCCGAAAATCGCACCAAGGCCGGCTGCCACCACGAACAGCAGCAGCACGAACTTGAGGTTGTGCCATTGCGTGAAGCTCTCGCGGATCGGCGCCTTCGATGTCGCGTTGCCGGCCTTCATGCGCGCAAACACTGGCGATTCGTGCAGCTTGCCGCGGATGTACACCGATATCACCAGCATCACCAGCGACACGATGAACGGAATGCGCCAGCCCCAGGCACGGAATTCCGCCTCGGTCAGGAACGTCTTGAGCAGATACACCACGAACAGCGACGACAGCAGGCCCAGGGTCGCCGTGGTCTGCAGCGAACTTGTGTACAGGCCGCGCTTGCTCACCGGCGAATGCTCGGCCACGTAGGTGACCGCGCCGCCCACCTCGCCGCCGAGCGCGAGGCCCTGCAACAACCGCAGCAGCACCAGCAGCACGGTGGCTGCGATGCCGATCTGCTCGTAGGTGGGCAGGACGCCAACGCCGACCGTGGCAATGCCCATCAGCAGGATGGTGACGAGAAAGGTGTACTTGCGGCCGATTAGGTCGCCCAGACGACCGAACAGCAGTGCGCCAACGGGGCGGATCAGGAAGCCGGCGCCGAACGTCGCGAGGCTGGCGAGGAAGGCGGCGGTTTCATTGCCCTTCGGGAAGAACAGGGCGCCGAAGTAAACCGCCAGCGCAGCGTAGATGTAAAAGTCGTACCACTCCATCAGCGCACCGAAGGAGGAGGCAAGGATGACCTTGCGTTCTTCGGCGGTCATGCCGGAAGCGGAGGCGCGCGCTTCATCGCGGGTCAGGCTCATAGTCATGGCGGGGGTCCTATGGTGAAGCCAGTTGTCTCATTTGTCTTTTCTTCTTCCCGGATGGTGCAAAGCAGCGAGCCACTTGGCTGCCGACAGCCCGGTTGCGAGCCACTGTGCATGCTTCCGGTGCATCAGTCAGTATGCTGATGAGAAACGCAGTATGCTGAGCAAAATGCGGGCCAGAACACAGAACCCTGATTCGCTGCGATCGCTGTTTTTAAATGCTTTGCTAATATCGTCAGCATACTGAGCATATGGGGCAGTGTACTGAGCGTGTTGGGCCATCGTTATAGGTGTTAACCCTCCGGATCTCCTGGCTGGACTTTTGAAATTTCGCTGTCTAGAATCCGCAATTAGTCAGTGTACTGAATAAATGACGCCGCGCCCCGGCAGAAGCGTTCGGCGCACGGTAGTCCCTCATCAGGAGCCCCCGCAGCATGACGACAGTGAAGAAGATTGCCCTGGAAGAGCATTTCATGACCCCAGGTTTCCAGGCCTATTCAAAGGGATTTACGCAACATATCGACCCGGCGGTCTTTGCCGACCTCGGTCGCCGGCTTGCCGATTTTGACGAGCTGCGCCTCGCGGAAATGGATCGCGCGGGCATCGATATCACCGTGCTGTCGCAGACGGGGCCGGGCGTACAGGGCGAAGCCGATTCCGAACTTGCGGTGGCGCGCGCGCAGCAGAGCAATGACTTCCTGGCCGAACAGATTGCGCGCCATCCCACGCGCTTCGCGGGCTTTGCTGCACTGCCCATGCACGACCCCGAACTGGCCGCCAGGGAACTCGAGCGCACGGTGCGTGAGCTCGGTTTCAAAGGCTCGCTGGTGAATGGGCACACGCACGGGCGCTACTACGACGATCCGGCCTACGACGCATTCTGGGAGCGCATGCAATCGCTCGACGTGCCGATGTACCTGCATCCGACCGATGCCTTTGTGAAGCCGCAGGTATTGAACGGCCATCCAGAACTCGATGGTGCCGCGTGGGGCTGGGGCGTGGAAACTGCATCGCATGCGCTGCGCCTGCTGTTTGGCGGCGTGTTCGACCGCTTCCCGCGCCTGAAGATCATCCTCGGCCATATGGGGGAAGGGCTGCCGTTCCAGCGCTGGCGCTTTGACAGCCGCTTTGCGGTCTATTCGCACGGCGTGCGGCTCGCGCGCGCGCCGTCGGAGTACATCGGCAGCAATATCGTGATCACTACATCCGGCGTGTGCTCGCACGGTGCGCTGGCCGGCGCGATTGCCGAAATGGGGCCGGAAGCAGTGATGTTCTCGGTCGACTATCCCTACGAATCCACCGAGGTTGCGGCGAAGTTCATCGAGGAAGCGCCGCTCGACGACACGACGCGTGCGCTGGTTTGCCACGGCAACGCGCAACGCATTCTGAAGCTGTAATCGCACTACGCAAGGACACCCATGCAAAAAGTCTTTCGCATCGGCCAGATCGTGCCGAGCTCCAACACCACGATGGAAACCGAGATCCCGGCCATGCTGACCGCACGGCAGCAGATCCGCCCCGAACGGTTCACCTTCCATTCGAGCCGCATGCGCATGAAGAAGGTGGTCAAGGAAGAACTGGCCGCGATGGATGCCGAATCCGATCGCTGCGCCGTCGAGCTTTCTGATGCGCGCGTCGATGTGCTCGGCTATGCCTGCCTGGTTGCGATCATGGCGATGGGCCACGGCTACCACCGCACGTCCGAGCAGCGCCTGAAAGCGCACACGACTGAGAACGGCGGTGACGCGCCGGTGATTACCAGTGCTGGCGCGCTGGTCGATGCACTGAAGGTGATCGGTGCGAAGCGTATCGCTGTTGTCGCGCCGTACATGAAGCCGCTGACCGAACTGGTGGTCGACTACATCCGCAATGAGGGTTATGAAGTCGTCGACTACCGGGCGCTCGAGATTCCGGACAACCTGGAAGTCGGTCGCCACGATCCGGCGAAGCTGCCCGCTATCGTTGCGCAGATGAACATTGCCGATGTCGATGCCATCGTGCTGTCGGCGTGCGTGCAGATGCCTTCGCTGCCGGCTGTGGCGAAGGTCGAAGCGATGACCGGCAAGCCGGTGATCACCGCGGCCATTGCCACGACCTACGCCATGCTTCGCGCGCTGGACCTCGAGCCGGTCGTGCCGGGCGCCGGTGCGCTGCTGTCCGGCGCCTACTGATGCCTGCGCCATGAGCACCTTCCTCTACGGCGGCAATGTCAATGCCAACGGCATCCGCCAGCATTACCTGCGCTATGGCGGCAACGATGGCGAACGGGCATCGCGCGATGCCGTGATCATCGTGCCGGGCATCACGAGCCCGGCTATTACGTGGGGCTTCGTCGGCGAGCAGTTCGGCCAGCGCTTCGATACCTATGTGCTGGATGTACGCGGCCGTGGGTTGTCTGAGGCCAGCGACACGCTCGACTACAGCCTGGACGCCCAAGCTGCCGACGTGATTGCGTTTGCCGAGGCACTGGGCCTACAGCGCTATGCCATCGTTGGTCATTCGATGGGCGGTCGCATTGGCGTGCGTGCCGCGCGCCAGCATCCAGCAGGACTTACGCGTCTGGTGATGGTCGATCCGCCCGTGTCCGGCCCCGGCCGACGCGCCTATCCCGCGCAACTGCCGTGGTACATCGATTCGATCTGCCTTGCGCGCGCAGGCATCGACGCCGAAGGCATGCGCCGCTTCTGCCCGACGTGGACCGAAGATCAGTTGCGCCTGCGCGCCGAATGGCTGCACACGTGCGACGAGCGCGCCATCCTCGCCAGCTTCAATGGCTTTCACGAAGACGACATCCACGCGGACCTGCCGCACGTGAGGGTACCCACGCTGCTGATGACCGCCGGGCGTGGCGACGTGGTGCGCGCCGAAGACGTCGAGGAAATCCGCAAGCTCGTGCCCGGCATACTGGTGAGCCACGTGGCCGATGCGGGCCACATGATTCCGTGGGACGACGAGGCCGGCTTCTACCGTGCCTTCGGCGATTTCCTCAGTGCGCCGCTGCTTTGATGAACGCCTGCCACCCACCCCGTCACGCAAGGAGCCGACATGCCGGTCAGCGACCATCAGATGATCGAAGCCTGGACCCAGGTGCTCAAGCTGTCGAAGCTCGAGCGAGGGCAGACGGTAACCATCCTCACCGGCGCCGCCACGCACCCGCAGACCCTGTCCACCGCGTTGATCGCGACGCAGGCAATGGGTGCGATCGTGAACCGGCTGGACTTGCCGCCCGTCAACGGTGAAAAGGCGCTGAGCCGCGATGCATTGGCCTATCTCGGCACCACGCCGCTGACTGGCAACCGTGCCGCCATTTCGGCGCTGAAAGCCAGCGACCTCGTGCTGGACCTGATGACGCTGCTGTTCTCGCCCGAGCAGCACGACATCCTGAAAGGCGGCACCAAGATCCTGCTCGCTGTCGAGCCCCCCGAGGTGCTGGCGCGCATGGTGCCGACCGAGGCTGACCGAGAGCGCGTGAAGGCGGCCACCGAGCGGCTGGGCCGCGCGAAGGCAATGCATGTGGTATCGGCTGCGGGCACCAGCCTGCATTGCCCGCTTGGCGAGTTCCCCGCCATCAGCGAGTACGGCTTCGTCGACGAGCCCGGACGCTGGGACCACTGGCCCAGCGGCTTCGTGCTGACGTGGCCGAATGAAGGAAGAGCCAGCGGCACCATCGTGCTCGATCGCGGCGACATCCTGCTGCCGCAGAAGACCTACGTCACCGAACCGGTCACGCTGACAGTCGAGAATGGCTTCGCCACGCGCATCGAAGGCGGGCTGCACGCGGAGCTGCTGAGCGAGTACATGGCCTCGTTCAAGGACCCCGAGGCCTATGCGATCTCGCACATCGGCTGGGGCCTGCAGCCACGCGCGCACTGGGCGACGCTGGGGCTTTACGATCGCGAAGCGACCATCGGCATGGATGCACGCGCGTTCGAGGGCAATTTCCTGTTCTCGCTCGGTCCCAACAACGAGGCCGGCGGGCAGCGCACCACGACCTGCCATATCGATATCCCGCTGCGCCGCTGCACTGTACGGCTCGACGGCGAGGACGTGGTGACCGAAGGCAAGGTCACGGACGGCTTCCAGTACCCGAAGGAGTAGCCCCCATATGCACAAGGAAATCGGCGCCTACCAGCGCCAGGGCTTCGGCAACGCGTTTGAACTGGCCCCGCCGTTCGGTCTGCTGGTCATCGACTTCGTCAACGGTTTTGCCGATCCCGCGGTGTTTGGCGGCGGGAACATCCGCGAGGCTATCGGCGCCACGGTGCCGCTGCTGGCCGCAGCCCGCCGCGAAGGTTGGCCTGTTGCCCACAGCCGCATTGTCTATGCCGACAATGGCGCTGACCACAACGTCTTCTCGATGAAGGTGCCGAACATGCTGACGCTGAAGGAGCATGACCGGAACAGCGCCATCGTGGACGAACTGGCGCCAGCGCCGGGCGAGCTCGTGGTACGCAAGACCGTGCCATCGGCATTCTTCGGTACTTCACTGGCTGCATGGCTGACCCAGCGTGGCGTGAAGACGCTGCTAGTAGCCGGGGCCGTCACCAGTGGCTGCGTGCGTGCAAGCGTGGTTGATGCGATGCAGTATGGCTTCCGCCCGCTGGTCCTCTCGGACTGCGTGGGCGATCGGGCGCTCGGCCCGCACGAGGCCAATCTGTTCGACATGGAGCAGAAATACGCGGCCGTGATGCCGCGGTCCGCCGCGCTGGCGGCGATCGGCGTGCGCGATTGAGCGCAGGTATGGCGTTTGCGCCGCTTGCCATGCGGTGAAGCCGCAATTGACAGGCCGGGGCCACGGTCCTTAGCATTTTGGTCAGTATGCTGAGTATGTGAAGGGTCGCGGCGGGCACTTCGCCCGCCGTGGCCGCCGGCCACGAAGACAGGACATCGATGGAACCGAATCATTCAGAGGAAGGGCGGGGCCAGGGGGTCGGCGCGCGTGTCGCGCGCAAGGAAGACGCCCGGCATCTGCACGGCAAGGGCCGGTTCGTGGCGGATATCGCCATGCCGGACCTGCAGGAAGTGGCATTCCTGCGCAGTCCTGTGGCGCATGCAAGGCTGCTCGCGGTGACGAAGCCGCAGGGTCTGGCCGCGTCCGTGATCGTGCGCGAGGACATGCAAGAGGCCAAGGACATCGTCGCCGACTCGGCGTTTCCGTCCTATCAGCCTTCGGCGCAGCCGCCGCTGGCCAGCGGCAAGGTGCGCTTCGTCGGCGAACCCGTGGCGATGGCGTTCGCGCCGACCCGCGCCGAGGCGGAGGACATCGCCGAACAAGTCTCGCTTGAACTGGACGAGCTGACTGCGCTGACCGAAGTCGCGCAGGCGCAGCAACTGGCGGGCGAGGTCCGCGTGCACGAGCACTGGCGCGACAACAACTTCCTGACGCTCACCGCCGACAAGAATTTCGAAGCGCGGCAGCGCGAGGCAACCGTCGTGGTGCACCGCAAGATCGACCTGGCGCGCCAGTGCATGGTGCCGATGGAAGGCAAGGCGGTACTGGCCTATTGGGACCACCAGTTCGACCAGCTCGTCGTGTACAGCGCCACGCAGGTGCCGCATATGATCCGCACGATCCTGAGCCACTGCCTCGGATTGGAGCAGGAACGCGTGCGCGTGATCTCGCCCGATGTGGGCGGTGCGTTCGGCTACAAGTGTGTGCTGCAGCAGGAGGAGCTCTGCATCGCGTGGCTGGCCATGACATACAAGCGGCCATTCCGCTTTATCGAGGACCGGCGCGAGCACCTGACCGCCGGGGCCAATTCGCGCGAGCACCACTATGAACTGACGGCCTACGCCGATGCGCGCGGCAGGCTGCTGGCGCTGGACGCGAAGATCGCGATCGACGGCGGTGCCTACTCTGTCTGGCCATTCACCATTGGCCTGGAGCCGGGACAGGCCATCGGCAACCTGCCGGGTCCGTATGCGTTCGACGCCTATCGCTGCGAGACTGTTTGCGTCGCCACCAACAAGCCCGGCTTCGTGCCGTACCGCGGCGTGGCGCGCACGGGCGTGTGCTTTGCGATGGAATTGCTGATCGACGCCATTGCCCGCGAAGTCGGCCGTGAACCTTGGGAAGTCCGTTGCGAGAACGTCGTGCCGCCGCAGGCCATGCCCTACGTCAACGTGACCAACAAGCATTTCGACAGCGGCGACTATCCCGCCAGCGTGCGCAAGGCGATGGAGATGATCGACCTGGCGGGGATCCGCGCGCGCCAGAAGGCCGGCCCGGAAGGAAGTCGTTACGTGGGCGTGGGCTTCGGCACTTACACCGAACAATCGGCTCACGGTACGTCGGTGTTCGCGGCATGGGGCACGCCGGTGATTCCGGGCTTCGATTCCGCCACCGTGCGCATCACGCCCGATGGCGGCCTGGAAGTCCGCGTAGGCGTGCATTCGCATGGCCAGGGCATGGAAACAACGTTCGCGCAGATTGCCAATGAAATCCTCGGCGTCGATGTCGCACGGATCAAGGTCGTCCATGGCGATACGGGACTGACGCCGTTTTCGACGGGCACCTACGCATCGCGTTCGCTGGTGATGTCGGGCGGCGCGGTGTCGCGCGCCTGCAAGGCGCTGCTGCCGCGGCTGCTGAAGATCGGCGCGCACATGCTCGGCCAGCCAGAGGAGTCCGCGCGATTCGAGGCGGGACACGTGCGCGCGGGGGAAGCCAGCATCGCCGTCAATCGCATCGCAGACGCCTGGTACATCAACCCACACCTGTTGCCGTCCGACGTCGATGCACAAGGGCTGGAAACGACCATGGGCTTCAAGCCGGCCGTCGATACGGGCAGCTTCACCTATGCCACGCATGCGGTCGCCGTGGAGGTCGATGTCGATTCCGGCCACGTCGAGATTCTCGACTACGTGGTCGTCGAGGACTGCGGCACCATGATCAATCCAATGGTCGTGGAGGGCCAGACCTACGGTGGCGTGGCGCAGGGCATCGGTACCGCGATGTTCGAAGAGATGCGCTACGACGGCAATGGCCAGCCGCTCGCGTCGACGCTGGCGGACTACATGCTGCCGGGACCGACCGAGATTCCGTCGATCCGCATCCACCATTTCGAAACGCCGTCGCCGCATACGGAGTTCGGTGCGAAAGGCATGGGCGAGGGCGGTGCCATCGCGCCGCCGGCCGCGATCTTCAATGCCGTGAACGATGCGCTGCGCGATTTCGGCGTCGAACTCAAGGAAACCCCGCTGACCCCACGGAAGGTGTTGGAGGCACTGGATGCCGCTGCCGCACAGTCCGAAAGCAGGAAGGCTGCCTGACCGATGAAAGCCGTCGCTTTTTCCTATCAAGCCCCGGGCTCGCTCGCCGATGCGCTCGCGCGTCTTGGCGCGGGCACCGACGTTGCCAAGACCATGGGCGGGGGCCAGTCGCTCGGCCCCATGCTGAACCTGCGCCTGACGCGCCCCGATACTGTCGTCGACGTATCGCGGCTGGCGGAACTGCGCGAGGTCACGGCGAGTTCCGACTATGTGCGTATCGGCGCGTGCGTGACTCACGCGCAGATCGAAGACGGCGTCTTCGATGCACTGCGCGGCACCATGCTGCAGGCGGTAGCGGGTGGCATTGCCTACCGCGCGATCCGTAATCGCGGCACCGTGGGCGGCAGCCTTGCGCATGCCGATCCTGCTGCAGACTGGGTGGTGACCATGACGGCGCTCGGCGCACAGGTCGAGCTCGCCTCGGCCGCTGGCACCCGCGTAGTACCGATGGATGCCTTCATGATCGGCGCCTACACCACGGTGCTCGAAGAGGGCGAACTGATCGCCGCAGTACGGGTGCCTCCGGTAACTGCCGATACGCGATGGGGCTATCAGAAGCTGTGCCGCAAGACCGGAGAGTTCGCGGAGGCCAGCTGTGCTGCGTACTTTGACGCGAGCCGCCGCTTCGCACGCATCGTGCTCGGCGCGCTCGACGGTCCGCCGGTCGTCCTGCGCGACCTGACCCGTGCCGTCGCCGCGCAAGGCGCCGCCGCGCTGACCGCCCAGGCCGTGGACGAGGCCATTGCCGTCGCCGCGCCGGACAAGGACGCCATCGACCGCAAGCTGTGCCGCACCGTTGTCACGCGCTGCGTGATGCAAATGCTGAACTGAGGAGCCCTGTGCAAACCATCGCATTCACCGTCAATGGCCGGCAGGTATCCGGCGCGTGCACGGACCGTACGCATCTCGGCGACTTCCTGCGCGACACGCATCGCCTGACGGGCACCCACCTCGGCTGCGAGCACGGCGTCTGCGGCGCCTGCACGGTGCTGGTCGACGACAAGCCCGTGCGCTCATGCATTACCTTCGCCGCCGGTTGCGCGGGCGCCGATATCGTCACCGTCGAGGGGTACGAGGACGATGCCGTCATGGCCGACCTGCGCGCGGCGTTCAATCGTCATCATGCGTTGCAGTGCGGCTTCTGTACGCCGGGCATGCTCGCCACCGCGCGCGATATCGTGCTGCGCTTGCCCGATGCGGACGAGGCCACGATCCGCCATGAACTGTCGGGCAACCTGTGCCGCTGTACGGGCTACATGGGCATTGTCGCGGCTATCCGTTCGGTGCTTGATGCGCGCCGGGCGGCATCGGGCGCAACGGTGCCAGGGGCGCCTTTGGCCGCTGCTACGAAGAAGTTCACCGGCTTTACCGTCTCCGACGAGGCATTGGGCGCTGCGCCAGTACAGGCCGCCACGGCAGCCAATGAAGCGGGGCGCGCCGCGGACCGCAAGGGCTGGTCCCGCATCGAAGGCAGCTTCGCCGTGCCCTATCCGGTCGACGCCGTATGGGCATTCATGGCCGACCTGCCGGCCGTTGCAGGCTGCCTGCCGGGCGCGGTACTGACCGAAAAAGAGGGCGAGAAGGTCAAGGGACACATCGCGATCAAGTTCGGCCCCATGTCCGCGCGGTTCGAAGGTGCGGCACGCCTGCAGCGCGATGACAGCCGCATGCGTGGTGTGCTCAAAGGCGCAGGGCAGGATTCGCTGAGCAACTCCAAGGCCGCCGGCGATATTGCCTACCAGCTCACCGCACGCTCGGCCAGCGAGACGGAAGTCGAAGTGGACCTCCAGTATTCGCTGCAAGGCCCGCTCGCCCAGTTCTCTCGTTCCGGACTCGTGCGCGATTTCGTGCGGCGCATGATCGCCGACTTCGGCAAGTCGGTCGCGCGCAGGATGGATCCCACGCTGAGCGAAGCCGAGCGGATGAAGACAGCGCAGCTCAATCCCGTCGCGCTGTTCTTTGGCGTGTTGTGGGAACGCGTGAAACGGGTGTTCGGCGCAGGCGGGCGCTGATGCGCAGGCCCGCCTGGCGTTAAGTTGGCACTACGCCGGCGCGGGCTTGCGCACCTGCGCGCCGATCTGCCGCCGCATTTCATCGGCGAGCGGATGCAGGCCGCTGGTGGAAGCCGAGGCGACCAGGCTGTAGCCGAGTCCCTGGTCCGCCCATGAATACCCGGCAATGCCGGCCTGGCGATGGGCCTTCATCGGCGTATCCTGGTCGATCTGCATCGGCCGCACCAGCATGGCCACGCGCGAGCCGTGCCCGTCGTCGTACATGAAGAGCCCGGCCGGCCCGTGCTCCGTCGCCACCAGGCGCCCGCCCATATAGCGGTAGCCTGACTGGCTGAGGTCCGGGACAGAAATAGGGCGCTGCAGCCGTGCCGATACCCATCTGACCAGGTCGGCACGGTCGTTCGCGCTGATCTCCACGGGGCGGTTCAGGTCCAGGGCGAAGACCTGATAACTCGCCGTCGCCTCGCGCGCCAGTGCGGCAATGCCGCCTGACGCGGGCTCGGTAGCGCCGCGTCCCATCCATCCGGCCAGGCCGCCCACGCACAGCGCAACGATCACCGACGCGGCCATGCGCCACGGGGCAGCCGTGTGCGCGCGGCGTGCGGCGAGCATATGGCGCAGGTTCAGTTCCGGTGGGATCGGCTCGCTCGCAACCGGCGCGAGTGCAGCGCGCAGGCGCTGGCGCTGGACGATATAGCCATCGACGCGGCGCGCGACGTCCGGATGGTCGCGCAGATAGGCCTCGATCTCTTGCCGGCGCGCTTCGTCGAGCGCGTTGTCGACATAGGCCTGCAGGTCTTCTTCCTGCACGGGCCGGTTCTCGTTCATTTGACCCTCCGCAATGCCGCCTTCCGGGGCGATCCTGCTGTCGTCGCCGTCTCGCCGCTTTCCATGATCCTCAACAGCCTATCCCGTGCACGCGACAGGCGCGACATCACTGTGCCGATCGGGATGTCGAGCACGCGCGCGGTGTCCGCGTACGACATGTCTTCGACCGACACCAGCAGCAGCACGCTGCGCTGCTCGGCCGGCAGCGCGTCCAGTGCGCTCATGAGGTCCTGGTAGTGCAGGGCATCCTCCTGGGTGGCGCGGGTGCTCAGGGATTCCGCCACATCGTCGATGTCGACATGCAGGCCCGACGTGCCGGCGTGGCGGCGCAGCGTGGTCATCGCCAGGTTGTGCAGGATCGCAAACACCCAGCTGCGCGTGTCGCCGTGGTGGCGGCGGCCGTCCCAGTAAGTGATGACCTTCTCGAGGCAGTCCTGCACGAGATCGTCGGCGGCGGCTGCGTCTCGCAGCAGTGCGCGCGCATAGCGCCGCAGCGCGGGGATCATCGGCTCGACTTGCTGCAACAGGTCCTTCACCGCCAGCCCTCCCGGATAAGCGTCCACAACGCGCGCCCGCCTACATGGCCTGCACCTGCACGGGTGCAGTGGGTTTGCCGTTGTCCGTGGGCGCGATCACAAGATAGCGCCGCGTTTCCGTGCCGGCAATGCCCTGCACAACCTGCCGGATTGGCCCGATCGCATTGACGATGGCCGCTCCCGCAGGGTTCGCCATGAAATTGGCGAGCGGCTCCAGCACACCGCTGCCATCGGCCTGGCTGGCCAGCGCCAACACATAAGCCTGCTTGGGCTGGAGCCCCGTGGCGGACGCCTGCAACACCTGCAGCAGGCCCTGGTCGAACAACGTCACGCTAGTCGGCGCATTGTCGCTGGCGACGGGCTTGCCATTGACCACGGGCAGTAGCCGGAGCTGCGTGGTCTGTCCAGCCAGCCCGATCGGCTGCAGCCCTTGCGTGCCCGAACCTTCGGCCACGGCATCCGGCACATAGACGATGGCCTGCGGCGCCTGGCCCACGGGCACATTGGCGACAACCTTATTAGTCTCCGTATCGATCGCCGCGAGGCTGTCCGCGTTTTCGAGCCCCACATAGATGCGCTTGCCATCGCCGGACGGCCACAAGCCGTGCGGAAGGCTGCCGACTGGAATGGTCGCGACCTGTGAGAAATCGTCGGTCCGGAACACCTTCACCTGGTTCAGCCCGCCGATGGTGATATAGGCAAACGTCCCGGCCGCCGTGTGCGCGAAGTTGACGTGGTTGGTGATCGGTCCTGTCTCGATGGTCTTGATCATGCGGAACGGCGGACGCGCTTCGAACACCTGGGTCTTGCCGACGTCCTTGAGCGTGAACCACACCTGCGAGCCATCCGGCGTAGCGGCAATGTTCGGGCAGAACGGGCTTTCCTGCTTCACGCGTGCGACGACCTTGTGATCCGCGACGGTCACCACCGCGGTCTCAGGATTGAACGACGAGCAGATATAGCCGTACTTGCCGTCCGGCGAAAAGATCTGCATGCCGGGGCCTGCGGCGACGGTGATGCGTGTCTTTTCCCCGAACGTCTTTGCATCGATGACCGAAATATAGTTCTCGCCGCGCACCGTCACCCAGACTTCCTTGCCGTCGGGCGTGTAGAACGCTTCGTGCGGCGAACGGCCCACATAGGTCACGTGCTGGATGGCATTGGTCGCCGTGTCGATGAAAGACACCGAATTGGAGCCGATCGACACCACGGCCAGCGTGCGCCGGTCGGGCGAAAAACCTAGGCCATGCACCAGCACCTGACCACGATACAGCGGGCTGAAATTGCCCGGCGCAGGATCGCCCAGTCGGATCACGCCCAGCAGCTTGTTGTCGGCCGGGTCCGTCACCGACACCGTGTTGGAAAACTGCTCGGCCGCATAGATGCGGTCGCGGTGGCTCAGGGGCACGTCGGGCGCGTTCAGCGGACCGGGCGCTTGTCCGGCCAGGGTGATGCCGGACAGGCCGACCAGCAGCGAGAAGGTCAGGGCGGTCTTGAACGACTGGACAGGATTCCGGTTCATGGCTTGGTCTTGTTGTCAGTGTGCGTGCGTGGAGCGGCTGTGCCCGGCTGCTTGTGGCATTGGCTGGACGCTGTTGTCAGGCTGGGTCGGCGCTGGGGCGGATGGCGGCAATGGCTGGCCGAGCGCGAGCCGCATTGCGGCGATCTCCTGCAGTTGTTCGACGACGATTTCCTGCGCGATACGCCGCAGCTGTTCATTGCGCCCGTAGCGCAGTTCGGCCATGGCCATGTCGATGGCGCCCTGGTGATGCGGGATCATCATGGCCGCGAAATCCTGATCGATATCGCCGCTAGGTTTGACGGCCATGCCGTCCATCATCCGGGTCATGGCGGCCTCGTTCTCGGCCGCGAACTTCTGCTGGTCGGTGGTGGCCTGGGCCGCAGCGATAGCCGGCAGCAGGAATGCCGCCGTCAATGCCAGGACAGTCCGGGCAGAGGCGGAGGATCGCGGTGGGCGGGGCGGGAGAGCCATGATTCCTCGTGGTTCAGGCGGTCCGGGAAGCGGACCCATGCCTGGTAGACGCACGAGGGGGCGGCTTTATTCCACCGCGAATCGGAATTCTTCAGCGAGGCATGCAAGGTGCCCGGCGGGGCTCTGTCGAATGCGAAGTTCGCACCACGTTGCTGGCGGGTACCGCAGCCGGGCCACGGACGATGTCAGTCCGGTTTGATCTGCGCGCGCGCGATGATCGGCTTCCACCGCGCTTGCTCCTGGGCGATGAAGCGCGCGAACTCTTCCGGCGTGCTGCCCACCACCAGCGCGGCATCGGCGCCGAGCCGTTGTGCCGACGCCGGGCTCTTTACCGCCTTGATGGCGGCGTCCGCGAGCTTGTCGGTGGCCGCCTGGGGAAGACTTGCTGGCGCAAGCAGGCCATACCACTGCGTCATCTCGAAGCCCGGGTAGCCTTGTTCCGCCACCGTGCCGACGTCAGGCAACTGCGGGATGCGCTGCGACGTGCCGGTGGCGATGCAGCGCAGCTTGCCGGCCTTGATGAACGGCAGGATTGCCGGCGCACCGACCGCAGCCGCATCGAGCCTGCCGGACAGCAGATCGGTGATCTGCGGACCGCTGCCGCGGTAGGGCACGTGGGTGATGAAGGTGCCGGAGGCGGCCTTCAGGTACTCGAATGCCAGATGGCCGGCGCTGCCATTGCCGGCCGAACCGTAGTTGAGCTTGCCGGGCTTGCTCTTGGCCAGCGCGATGAACTCCTTCAGGTTCTTCGCCGGCACGTCGGGATGGATCACATACAGGCTCGGCACCTTGGATAGCAGCGAAACCGGTCGGAAGTCCTTGTTCGGATCGTAGGGCAGCTTCGCGAAGATGTAGGGATTCACCGCGAGGGTACCGATATGGCCGAGGATCAGCGTGTGCTGGTCATCCGCGCGCGCCACTTCCCCCATGGCGACGTTGCCCGCGCCGCCCGGCTTGTTCTCCACGAACACCGATACGCCAAGCAGGCGGGTCAGTTCGGCGGCCGTCGAGCGTGCCACGATCTCGGAACTGCCGCCTGGTGCGAACGGCACCACCAGCCGGATGGGTTTGGCCGGCCATGCCTGGGCGCACGCGAGCGATGGGGCAAGGGCGCCGGCGCCTAGCGCGGCGGCGAGCTTCAGGACGTCGCGGCGGACGGGGTCAAACTGGGTCATGCAATTCTCCGGTGATGCGTAGTGGCGTGGCTTGGCCTGGCTCGGCGGCTTGGCTTGGTGACTTGAATTCGTGGCGGGAGGACAGCGGTTGCCTCATTCCGGCTTGACGTTGCCATCCTTGATGACCTTGGCCCACAGGCGGGTCTGGTTATCGATATAGCGGGCGGCCTCGGCCGGCGGCGCGGCCACGACCTCGCCGCCCAGTTCCGCAATGCGCTTGCGCACGTCGGGGCTGTTCATGACTTTCTGCAGCGCTTCAGAGAGCTTGCTGGCAATCGGCTGGGGCGTGCCGGCCGGGACGAATGCCGCATTCCATTCATAAACTTCGTAGCCCGCCACGCCGGCTTCTTCCATGGTCGGCACCGACGGCAGCGCCGGCGTGCGCGTATGGCTCGTCACGGCAAGCGGCCTGAGCTTGCCGGCCTTGATGTGCTGCAGGCTGGAGGCCACGTTGGCAAAGAACAGCGGCACCTGGCCCGCGATGACATCGGTCATGGCCGGGCCGCCGCCTTTGTAAGGCACGTGCAGCAGGTCCACGCCCGCACGCTGCTCGAACAGCACCCCGGACAGGTGCTGGGCGGAGCCATTGCCCGACGAGGCAAAGGCTACCGTGCCCGGCTTCTGCTTCGCTAGCGCCAGGACATCCTTGACCGAATGCGCGGGGAATCCTGGCGTGGCCACCAGGACATTGGGATAGCGCGCAAGCACGCCAATCGCCGTGAAGGCCTTGGCAGGGTCGTAGGGCAGGCGGGGATACAGGCTTGGATTGACCGCATAGGACGAGGCATCGACCATCAGCGTGTAGCCATCCGGCGCCGCCTTGGCGACGTACGATGCGCCGATCTGCCCGCCGGCACCGGGCCGGTTTTCCACGATGACGGACTGGCCCAGTTCACGCCCGAGCCCGGGCGCGATCATGCGCGCCATCAGGTCCGCACCGCCGCCGGGCGGGTAGGTCACGACAATGGTGATGGGCCGGCTCGGCCACTGCGCGGCCGACTCCGTGGCCTGCGCAAGGACGGGGCTGAGCAGCAGGCTGGTGGCCACGGCGGCTGCGATGCATGTTGTCGAAGGATTCAAGCTGGTCTCCACATCAGTGTTCTTTTTCATGGGTCAGCGGATGTCCGCCTGGTAGCGGAACGCGTAGGCGTCGCCCTGTGTCAGCCGGTACTCCGCACAGTTGCCCTGCAGGTCATACGCGCGCCGTGTCACGAGCGCGCATGGGTGACCATCGGGCAGGTCGAGCAATTCGGCCTGGTCCGCATCGAGCGTGCGGAATGTCACTTCGTCGACGGCACGGTGGATCGTGATGCCGCATTGCGAAGCCAGCAACGGATAGAGCAGGTCGCCCCATTCGGCCTTGGGCAGGCGCTGCAGCGGCTCGCAACGCGGCAGCGGCAGCCAGATCGATTCGAGCAGGCGAGGCTTGTCGTCGAGCCAGCGGCGCCGCGAGATCGCCAGCCCGCGAGCGCCTGTGTCCAGCCCGAACAGCGTCGCAACAGACTTCTCCAGCCGCACGGCGCGGCACGACAGGATCTCGGAACGCGGGATGGCCACGTCAGCCGCACCCGCATCGGCCCGAAAGCGGAAGAACCGCATCATGCTGGCACCGGTGAGTCCATTGCGCACGAAGGTGCCTTTGCCCTGCACCCGCTCCAGTAATCCCTCCTGCACGAGTACGGCTATCGCCTGGCGGATGGTGCCGAGCGCCGTGCCAAACTCAGTGGCAAGCGTGCTTTCGGCCGGAATGGCCGCGCCGGGCGGCCATTCGCCGTCCACGATCTTGCGCTGCAACTGGGCCGCGATCCGGCCGTAGCGGCTCACGCCGACGGCGGTTGCGGAGCTGTGCAGCGGGGCGTTGTCTTGCATCTGGGGTTCGTGTAGATTGGTGTCCTCTAGAGGACTAGAGTATAGATGGGGGCGCCTGATGCCATATCAGGGCTTACCCGCATGCGAGGAGCAGCGACGATGACGCGCAACGCGATGCCACTGGTGGATTGCCACTTTCATCTGTTCGATGCCGGAACCGGCATGCCGGCAGCGCGGTACCGGCCTGCATACTCCGCGCGCATCGAAGACTGGCAGAGCCTGCTGGCGCCGCTGGGGGACCTGTATGGCGTCGTAGTCCAAACCAGTTTTCTCGGCACGGACAATGCGGCGCTGCTTGCGGCGCTGCGCGCCAGGCCAGGGCGGCTTCGCGGCGTGGCCGTGGTGGATCCGTCGGTGACGGACGGCCAGTTGGCCGCCATGCAGGCGGCGGGCGTGCGAGGCATCCGGCTCAATTTCTTCGGCGACCCGGAGTGGCGCCGCATCGGCACAGCCCCGTGGCGGACATTGTTCGAGCGGATTGCCTTGCTCGGCTGGCATGTGGAACTGCATACCGCGAACGGTCAGGGTGCTGCGCTGCTGTCTGAACTCGACGCTTCGCTTGGCGATTGCGGGGCACCTGTCGTGCTCGACCACTTTGGCAGGCCCGGCGAACAAGGCGTTCGAGATCCGGTCTTCGCGGTGGCTGAGCGGACACTGCAGCGTCGGCAGGTGTGGGTAAAGTTCAGCGCCCCATACCGGCTCCTGCCCGGCACAGACTGGCGTTCACTCGCAATGGCATGGCGCCGGGTCGTGGGGCAGGACCGGTTGCTGCTTGGCAGCGACTGGCCTTGGACCAATCATGAATCGTCGGCCCGCGCTGGAGAATGCGCGGCGCTCTTCCAGTGGCCCTGCGAGCCGACTGGTGGCGAGGGGGCGGGGGATGGCGGGTTTGCCGAGTCGCTGCGCTGGAGGAATGCGACGGTGCTTTACGGGTTTGGGTTGTAGGACGACTTTGCGACTTGATTGCCTTCGGATGTGCTCTCCCTTGGTTCGGTGAGGTGCCTTGTGAAAGGAACGAAAGTAACGATTCCAAGTCAATCGTAATCGTTAAGTTACAATGCTGTACCGCAGCAAGGCCTCTGACGCATCCACAAAGTGCGCCATCCAGCCCTGCTGAACGCCCCCCCGGGACCCATGCGATTCCTGTTTCTGCTGCTGACTGCCATGTGCCTGTCGCTGCTCTCCTACGGAGCGGTGGCGGACGCGCACGCGGGTGTACAGGGAAACATTGCCGCGGTGGCCGCCCACGCGATTACCGTGCCGGACAAGGTCAGCGACGTCGCATCGCTGCCCTCGGTCGACGCGACCGGCCGGCTCGTCGTTCCTGGCGATGATGGGCTGAACGACGACGACATCGTCGACGAACCGCCGCCCGGCTACTGCAACATCTGGTCTGCGGATCTGCTCGATCCGCTCGATCTGCTGGACGAAATCGAAGAGTCCAGCGCCTTGTTCGACCTGCCGACCGTGAAGCTGCTGCTGCCCGCGGACGATATCTGGCAGGCGCCCGCCGGGCGCACCGCGCCGCCCGCCACGGCTTTCTTCAAGCCGCCGATTTCCCTCGCCTGATTCCCTTCGCGCCCTGTGCACGGCATCGCCGTGCGCAGGCCGCGTCCCATTGCCTGCCCAGAACTCCCGGCGCGCCTTAACGGTAGCCGGCTGAGTCCGTTGCGGTACGTCTGCCGTCCGTCTCGCGCATCGCGCGAGGGGGCGGGCGATGACGCATGGCGCAGGCAGCCTATGGCTTGCTTTCCCGACTCATGACACACACCAAGCTGACCCTGATCGCGTCGCTTTCGCTGGTGGCGTTCGCGGCCGTGCCGGCCCAGGCCAGCGACGACATGCGCCCGCCGGCCGCCGTCGTCCTGGCTGGCGGCAACGTTGCACCGCCCGCATCCGCTGCCCCAGTGACCGGTCCTTCCTATGGCCTGCAGCAACTGCTGGCGCTCGCGCAATCCACCAACAAGGGCGTCGAGGCCGCGCAGGCCAATGTCGATGCCGCCAATGCCGCCATCACTAGCGCGCGCGCCTATCCGAACCCGCAGGTCGAGGTGATGTACGGCCGCCTGCAGGGCAAGCAGCCGGGCGTGACCAGCGGCAACGCGCCCACCTACGCCATCACCCAGAAGCTCGACTATCCGCACCAGCGCAGCCTGCGCCAGGACATGGCTTCGCGCGGCCTGGAAGCGTCTCAGGCCGTGCGCCAGGGCTTTCGCGCCGAATTGGCCGCGCGCGTGAAGACGGCGTATTTCGAGGTTCTGCGCCGCGAGAGCGAACTCCAGGCCGCGTCCGAAGACCTGGCGATGATGCGGCAGATCCATTCGCGCGCGCGCCTTCGCGTGGAAGTGGGCGAGGCCCCGCGCTATGAACTGATCAAGGCAGAGACCGAATTGCTCGCGACGCAGAAAAGCGCGCAGACGGCGGAACTGCGCGTGAACCAGGCCAAGGCCGCGCTGCGCCAGCAGGTTGGCGGCGCCATGCCGGCGCTGTTCTCGCTGGACGGCAATCTCGGCCAAGTGCCCGATGTGCCGCCGCTGCCGCAGTTGCGCGGCACGATGAACGCCAGCAACGCCGAACTGACCCAGCGCCGCATGGAACTCGAGCGCGCGCGCCTCGGCGTGGATTACCAGCGTTCGCTGCGCTGGCCCGAAGTCGCCGTGCGCGCGAGCACGGACCGCCAGCCGGACAACAACGTCTCGCAGATCGGGCTGGTGGTGACGATTCCGCTGTGGGACCGCCGCAGCGGTCCGGTGGGCGAAGCCACCGCGCAGGCCACGCAGGCGCGCACTGCGCTGGAAGCGCGCGAATTCGAGCTGACGCAGGAACTGGAAGCCGCGTACCGCCAGTACGAAATCACACAGTCGCAGGTGACAGCACTGGAGTCCGGCATCGTGCGCGAAGCCGAGTCCGCGCTGAACGTGGCCGAGTCCGCCTACCGCTTCGGCGAGCGCGGCATTCTCGATTACCTGGACGCGCAGCGCGTGCTGCGCGGCGCGCGCAATGAACTGATCGCGGCGCAGTTCGACCTGCAGGTCGCTGCCATCCAGATCGAAAAGCTCATGTCGACGGCCCTGGGCACCGCGCCTGCTGCGCTGCCGTCTTCCACCATCCAGAACCGATAATCATGCGCCCCAATTTCCTGCTTTCGCTGACGGCCACTGCCGTCATGGTGTTTGCCCTGGCAGGCTGCTCGAAGGAGCCGGCCCAAGCGACCGAAGCCCCCAAGCTGCCGCCCGGTGTCATCAAGCCCGAACCCAACCTGATGCAGACCCTGAAGGTAGCGCCGGTGTCCACGTCCGCGTTCAGCGAGATGCTGCGCGTAGCGGGACGCATCGATTTCGACGAACAGCGCGTGTCGCGCGTCGGCGCCAGCGTGACCGGGCGCGTGACCGACCTGTATGCGAGCCTGGGCCAGGAGGTCAAGGCGGGTCAGGTGCTCGCGCGCCTGCACAGTACTGAACTCGGCGCAGCCCAGATGGCCTTCCTGAAGAGCGAGGCGCAGCACGAACTGCAGGCCCGCAATGCTGAACGCGCGAAGCAACTCTATGCGGCCGACGTGATCGGCCGCGGCGAGCTGCAGCGCCGCCAAAGCGAGCTGGCGATTGCATCGGCCGAAATGCGCGCCTACCGCGACCAGCTGCGCGTGCTGGGCATGTCCCCGGCCGCTATTGCGGAGCTGGCCAAGAACGGCAGCATTAATTCGCATTCGCCCGTGTATTCGAGCCTCAGTGGCACCGTGGTGGAACGCAATGTGGCGCAAGGCCAGGTCGTGCAGCCGGCTGACGCGCTCTACACCGTGGCCGACCTGTCGCGCGTATGGGTCGTGGCCGAAGTGCCCGAACAGCAGGCCGCGCAGGTGGCCGAAGGGCAGAGCGTGGAGATCGAGGTGCCGTCGCTGGCTAATGGCAAGGGCAGTCAGACCATCACCGGCAAACTGATCTATGTGGGCCGTACGGTGAACCCGCAGTCGCGCACGGTGCTGGTCCGCACGGAGCTGGAAAATCGGGAGGGCCGCCTCAAGCCGGCCATGCTGGCGAGCATGCTGATTGCCAGCAAGCCGGTCGACCAGCTCGTGGTGCCGGCTTCCGCCGTGGTGCGCGAAGGGAACGACGAACTCGTCTACGTCGAAATGCCCGGCGGCCAGTTCCGTCAGACGCGCGTGAAGCTCGGCGCGGAAAGCGACGGCATGCGCGTGGTGCTCAGCGGCGTGAAGGCCGGCGACCGTGTCGTGGTGGATGGCGCCTTCCATCTCGACAACGAGCGCAAGCGCATCGAACAGGGGTAATCGGCCATGATGAAATCCCTGGTTGAAGCCGCCATCAAGCAGCGGCTGGTGGTGTGCGTGCTGGCCGTGGTGCTGTTTTTCTTCGGCCTGCGTGCGGCCACCAAGCTGTCGGTAGACGCGTTTCCCGACGTGACCAACGTGCAGGTGCAGATCGCCACCGAAGCGGCCGGCCGTTCGCCGGAAGAAGTGGAGCGCTTTGTCACTGTGCCCGTGGAAATGGCCATGACTGGCCTGCCCGGCCTGGAAGAGATGCGCTCGCTGAACAAAGCCGGGCTGTCGCTGATCACGCTCGTGTTCACCGACGCCACCGACGTCTACTTCGCACGCCAGCTCGTGATGGAGCGGCTCATCGAAGTGTCCGGACGCATGCCCGAAGGCGTGACGCCGGTGCTGGGCCCGGTCTCGACCGGCCTCGGCGAGGTCTACCAGTACACACTGGATCGCCCCGACGACGGCAACCGTGAACTGACACAGGAAGAACTGGCCGAGCGCCGCATCGCGCAGGACTGGGTGGTGCGCCCGCTGCTGCGCTCGATCCCCGGCGTGGCCGAGATCAACTCGCAGGGCGGCTACGTGCGCCAGTACCAGGCGCTGGTCAACCCCGAGCGCATGCGCCACTACGATGTCTCGATCCAGCAGGTCTATCAGGCGCTGGCGCGTAACAACGCCAACTCTGGCGGCGGCGTGCTCCCGCACTACGCGGAGCAGTACCTGATCCGCGGCGTCGGTTTGGCCAAGGGCGTGGACGACCTCGGCAGCATCGTGCTCAAGGAAGTGGCCGGCACGCCGGTCTACCTGCGCGATGTGGCCACCGTCACCATCGGGCACGAGGTACGCCAGGGCGCGCTAGTGAAGAACGGCCAGACCGAGGCGGTCGGCGGCATCGTCATGATGATGCGCGGCGGCAATGCCAAGGAAGTAGTAAGCCGCGTCAAGGCGCGCGTGGCCGAGATCAACGCCAAGGGCATGCTGCCCGGCAAGCTGCAGATCGTGCCGTATTACGACCGCAGCGAACTCGTCGATGCCGCGCTGTGGACGGTGACCAAGGTGCTGCTCGAAGGCGTGGTGCTCGTGGTGATCGTGCTGTTCCTGTTCCTCGGCGACGTGCGTTCGTCGGTCATCGTGCTCGCCACGCTGGTGCTGACGCCGTTGCTGACTTTCATCGTCATGAACAGGATGGGACTGTCGGCCAACCTGATGTCGCTGGGCGGGCTTGCGATCGCGATCGGCCTGATGGTGGACGGTTCTGTGGTGGTGGTCGAGAACGCGTTCGAGCGGCTAGGCCATAAGGAACCGGGGCTCACCAAGACCCAGATACTGGTCAAGGCCGTGCAGGAAGTGGCCACACCCGTGATCGTCGGCGTGGGCATCATCATCCTGGTGTTCCTGCCGCTGATGACGCTGTCGGGCATGGAAGGCAAGATGTTTGCGCCGCTGGCGTTCACGATCTCGATTGCGCTTGCGATTTCGCTCCTCCTGTCGCTCACACTGTCGCCGGTGCTGAGTTCGTACCTGCTCAAGGGTGGTGCCGAGCACGACACGAAGATCATCGCGTTCATGAAGCGGCACTACCTGCGCATGCTGCACTGGGCGCTGGGCAACAGCCGCAAGACGGTGATCGGCGCAGTGGGTGCCTTTGTGTTGACGCTGGCCATCGTGCCGCTGCTTGGCACATCGTTCATTCCCGAGATGAAGGAAGGGTCGATCGTGCCGGCCATCGACCGGGTGCCGAACATCTCGCTCGAAGAGTCGATCAAGCTCGAGAAAGAGGCCAACAAGCTCGTGCTTGGTGTACCGGGCGTGAAGTCGGTGGTGTCGGGAGTGGGCCGCGGCGAAAGCCCTGCGGATCCGCAGGGCCAGAACGAATCGACGCCGATCGCGAGCCTGAAGGACCGCCACGAGTGGCCCGACGGCTGGACGCAGGATGACATCGCCAACGCCATCCGTGAAAAGCTCAAGGCCATTCCCGGCGTGCAGATCGTGATGGCGCAGCCGATTTCCGACCGCGTCGACGAGATGGTCAGCGGCGTGCGTTCCGACGTCGCGGTGAAGGTGTTCGGCGACGATCTCGATAAGTTGCGCGAACTTGCGGGCGAGATCGCGCGCGTGGCGGGCGGCATCCAGGGCTCGCAGGATATCCGCATCGAGCGCGTGTCGGGGCAGCAGTACCTGTCGATCGAGATCGATCGCCAGGCGATTGCGCGCTACGGGCTCAACGTGTCCGACATCCACGACGTGATCGAGATTGCCATCGGCGGCAAGCGCGCGACGGATATCTTCGAAGGCGAGCGCCGCTTCGCGGCGGCAGTACGCCTGCCGGAGGATTTCCGCAACAACGTTCAGGCGATCCGCCAGTTGCTGGTGGCGACGCCCAACGGCACGCAAGTGCCGCTGCAAAGCGTGGCGAAGATCGAGGTCAGCGACGGCCCCGCGCAGATCAGCCGAGAAATGGCCAAGCGTCGCGTGGTGGTGATGATCAACGTGAAGGACCGCGATCTCGGCGGCTTCGTGGCCGAGTTGCAGCAGGCGGCGGGCGCCAAGGTCAAGCTGCCGGAAGGCTACTACCTCGAGTGGGGCGGCCAGTTCCAGAATATGGAGCGCGCCATGGGCCACCTGAAGATCATCGTGCCGGTGACCATCGCCGCGATCTTCTTCCTGCTGTTCCTGCTGTTCAACTCGCTGCGCTTCGCCACGCTGATCATCACGGTGCTGCCGTTCGCATCGATCGGGGGGATCATCGGGCTGTTCGTCACGGGCGAGTATCTGTCGGTGCCGGCATCGGTGGGCTTTATCGCGCTGTGGGGCATGGCTGTGCTCAACGGCGTGGTGCTGGTGTCGTACATCCGCACGCTGCGCGATTCGGGCCTGTCCGTGACGGAGGCGGTGGTGCAGGGGGCGACCCAGCGCTTCCGGCCGGTAATGATGACGGCCACGATTGCGATGCTTGGCCTGGTGCCGTTCCTGTTCTCGTCCGGCCCGGGCTCGGAAGTGCAGCGACCGCTGGCGGTGGTGGTGATCGGCGGGCTGATCACGTCGACACTGCTCACGCTCGTGATGGTGCCGACGTTGTACCGCTGGTTTGACGACCGCAAGGCGGATCCGACCAAGGATGTGCCGGTCTGATGCGGTGAGCTGAGGTCGCCGGCCCGACGACAAAAGGCGCTTCGCGCGGTGCGCGGAGCGCCTTTCTTCTTTGCCTGAACAGTGCGTTGTGTCTTACGACACGGACATCACCTTGATGTCCTCCCACTGCGGATGCAGCAGCCGCAGCGTGGCGAGGATCGCCTTCGGGTCTTCCGCGTGGCGGTCGGACAGTGCGACGGCTTCGGTGGAGGTGACAACCGACTTGTGGCCTTTCTGGCGGTACTGGACTTCGACGGTCTTAGTGACAAATGACATGGCTGGCCTTCCGGGGATAGGGGTGCCTGACCGGGGAAATCGTGGGGGACAGCTGCCAGGCAGGAACAATAACGGCAGGCGCGCTCAAGACTTTTGCCCCGCAAGCACGCGGAGCCTGTTTCAGTTCATGACACCATGCATGAGATGGCTTCAGCGCCGCTCCGTGGCGAAGAAAAGCAGTGCCAGGATCGGCAGCGCGAAGCCGATGCCGCTGGCCAGCGGCCAGCCGCCGTGCGCGTAGGCCCAGCCCCCCAGTGCAGAACCGAGCGCTCCGCCAACGAAGAACACGGCCATGAACACGCCGTTGAGCCGGCCGCGGTGCTCCGCGCTCAGCGAAAAGATCGCCCGCTGCCCGACGACCAGGCTCGCCGAGACGCCGAAATCGAGCACGATCGCGGCGACGGTCAGCATTGCCAGGGCGATCGCCGATCCGGGCGTGCCGGCCAGCCCGATCAGCATCGACCCCGCGCCAAGCAACAAGGCAATGGCCGTCATGCGGCGGCCGCGCCCGCGGTCGGCCAGTCGGCCGGCGATGGGCGCGGCGATGGCGCCAGCCACGCCGGCCAGTGCGAACAGCGCGATGCCTCGCTGCGACAGCCCGAAATCCGGTCCGGACAGGTACAGCGGGACGGTGGTCCAGAACAGGCTGAAGGCGCCGAACATGCTGGCCTGGTAGGCCGCACGCCGGCGCAGCACCGGCTGCGTGCGCAGCAAATGCCACATGGAGGCCAGCATCTCCGCATAGCGCCCGCCGGGTGCCGGCGCGCGCTGCGGCAGGCGCCGTGACAGGACCAGGGCCAGCAAGGCCATGACCACCGACGACAGCGCGAAGATGGCATGCCAGCCCCAGAGATCGGCCACCAGGCTTGAGATCGGCCGCGCCAGCATGATGCCGAGCAGCAACCCGCTCGTGACATTGCCGACGGCGCGTCCGCGCGCATGCTCGGGCGCCAGGTGGGCGGCAAACGGCACCAGCACCTGCACGGCCACGGAACAGAACCCGATCAGCCAGGCGGCGAGCAGGAACGTGGCCGCGTGCGTTGCAAAGGCGGCACCGGCAAGAGCCACCGCGTTGCCGGCCAGCAGCCGGCATACAAGGCGCCGGTTCTCCACCAGGTCGGCCAGCGGTACCAGCAACAACAGCCCGAGGCAGTAGCCGGCCTGGACCAGCGTGATGATCAGGCCGGCCGCGCCCGGCGACAATTGCAGCGCTGTGGCAATCGGGCCGACCAGCGGCTGGGCGAAGTACAGGTTGGCGACGGTCACGCCACAGGCTGCGGCAAGCAGCGGCGTCACCCATGCGGGGACGGATTGCGGTGGCTGCGCCGGGCGTGTGCCGGAAGCGGTGGCCCCGCCGGTGGTCGACTGGACGGTCATGGCGATCTTCAACTGGACGGCATCGAGTGCCGGTTTATGGTGTTCCCGGCGGCATATCGATGCGACGTCGGCGCAACGCGTGCACCGTCGACCGGTGCCGCAAGCGTGTAGTGGCCGGCAGGGTAGCACTTGTAGCGCAGGCTTGCAGACCGACTCCCGACTGCTGCCCGGCGATAGGACCCGCGACCGGGCGCGTTACCAGGACCAGCGTGCGCCGATATTACCGAACCACGCGCTGCGTGGCACGCCGTCCAGGCTGGTCAGGTAGCCGACGGTGCCGTAGACGCTGCCGCGCGGGCCAGCCTTTCCGGCGATCCCCGCCTCGAAACGCGCAGCCGTGTAGGCCTGGCTGGTAGGGATCGAGGTCGTGGCTGCAAAGGTAGTCTGGTCCGTGCCCCCGAAGGCGTGCAGGATATCCGTGCGCAGCCAGGGCTGCCAGCGCACGCCGCGGTACTCCAGCACTTTCTGGAGCCGGACACCGGCACGTGCGAGCGTGCTGTCGGCATTGCGGAAAGTCACGGTGCTGACCTGGTCCTGCAGGTCATTGAGGGAAAGGTGCTGCCACACAAGCTGCACTTGCGGCTCCAGTGTCACGGTGGGCGACAACTGGAGCGGCATGCCGCCCTCTGCGGATAGCGCCAGTGCGTTGCCATGTGTTGTGGCGCCCGTGCCGGTATGGGTGCTCGGATCGATCGTCAGCGTGCTGTACTGCAGCACCGTATCGGTGTACCAGTTGCCGGGTCCGATATGGCTCCAGTATGCGCCTACGCTGTACGCGTTGATATCGAGCTTGCCGGCCGCATAGCCGGGAAAGCCAAGCGCGAAGCCGGCAATGTCGCCCGCCGCCCGCGCGTAGCCGAAATAGGCACCGAAATGATCGCGATGGCCACCGGGGCCATCGCCCGCCATGGCGTACAAGTCTTGCCCGACTTGCAGGCCGGCGAGCGTGCCGCTGATATCCGGGTGTACCTCGCCGCCTTGGGACTGATGGCCGTTGCTGCCCCAGGCCCGGGCCCAGGCAGCACCGAGCGCGCCGCGTTCGGTCAGCAGGGCCTGCTCGCCCTGGCGTTCATGGAAGGTGGCGATCTGGTCGACGCCCAGCTGTCGGGCGACGCCTGCAATGGCCGCATAGACGGGCACTGCCGGCCGGTAGAGTGGGACCGGCGACGCATCGGCTGCCGGCGCGGGCGGCAGGGCGGGGCTGCCTGCCGCCGGTTGTGGTGACAGTACCGGCTGGGGCGCGGCGGACGGCGGTGCCGGGGACACTGACGAAGCCGGGGCAAGGCTGGATCGCAGGAACCAGCTATCGGCCGTACCGTTGCTGACGCCACCGCGGTACAGCACATAGACGTATGCGCCGGCCTGGATCTGGCCTCCCGCGAGCCGGAACGCGGATGGCGTCGAGGTGCCGCCGTCGGTGACCACAACGAGCGGGATCCCGTCCACTACGGTCAGCCCGCCATTGCCGCCGGCATTGGCCAGCGCGATCGTGGTGCTTCCGGAAACCGTGCCTTGCGAGACGCCAAGCCGGTCAGAGGGCGAGTTGTCCGCGCCCAGTATGCTGCGCAGCAGCAGTTGCCCGCCGTTGCCCGTGTAGTGACCGACGATCTGCAGGCGGCTCGCTGCCGGCGTGGAGCCCGTAGTCAGGTCGATGACGCCGGCATTGTTGACCGCTGCCAGTTGTCCCGCGGCTGCTGCCACAATGGCCGCGTTGCCGGCGGGGCCGATCTGCAGCGTGCTGGTGCTGTCGATGTCCAGCGTGCCGGCCGTTGGCGCGGTAACAGCGAGTGGGCGCTGCAAGCCAAGGGCCGCAGGCGCTTGCAGGGCCGGGTCGCCGAGTACCAGGTCGCCGTCCATGACAAGCGTGCTGTGGTTGGTCAGGTTTACTGCTTCAAAGCCGACCAGGCGGGCCACGCCGGAGAGACGGCTCTGGTCGAGGGTCAGGCTGTCCAGGCCGCTGCCGCCATCCAGACGTGGCATGCCAGCCAGGTTGGCATCGGTCAGCCCGCGCAACGTGGCGGCATCGCTGTCGTCGCCGAGCGCGACGGCGCCATTCACCTGGCCACCGGAGATGACGACGGTGTCGCGGCCCGGACCCATGTCCACGGCATCGACTTGCCCGCCGGACATCTCGAAGCGGTCATCCCCCTCACGCAGCACGATTGCGCCGCGGATGGTGCCGCCGAGCATGTTCACGACGTCATTGCCGACGTCCAGGTCAATCGCGCGGAAGCCGCCGGAGATCGTGCCGCGGTTGGTAATGACGACAGCCGCTCTTGTCGCGCCGATGGCGTTTCCACTCAACGATTCGATCGTGCCGGTATTGTCGATCGAGCTGGGGCCGTTGTTGACGATGATGCTGGTCGCGTCCGAGTGGATCAGGCCGGCATTGTCCAGCGTGATGCCATGGTTGGCGAAGATGGCGTTGGACTGATCGCTCAGGATGCGCCCGGCGGCGGTGTTGGTCACGGTCAGCGCCGTGCCGCCCTGCAACCCGGAGCTGTCCGTTCCCGTGGCGAGAAGCGTGCCGCTGTTGCGTACCGTGGCAGGCGCGTTCCCGTCCACGAAGACGGCGTGCGACGCCGTGCCCGTGGCAATGATCGTGCCGCGGTTGTCGAGCGTGTTGCCGGTGCCTTGCATGAGCACGGTGGGGGCCGCGTCACCCGTTCCTCGCAAGGTGCCGCCATTGTCCACCAGGCTTTGCTCGCGGACGACGACTGCGCTGCCTGCCGCCACCGCCAGTTCGGCATTCGGCTCAATGGTCACCGTGACCCGGCTGCTGCCCGGCTGCGCGACGATGGGAGTGGTGGCGGGATTGGGCGCCAGCGGCGTGCATGTGGCGGTCTGCCCGTCGGCAGGGGCGGCGAGATCACAGGCGGCGAGCGCGACATCGGGGCGCAGGCCGAGCGCCACGGCGAGCACCGTGGCTGGCCATGTGCCGTGGGGCGGGCGGCTGGAACGATGCGGCATGGCGTCCCGGTGGTCTGGCGCGCTGAGGTGCGCTCTTCACGGGAACAATAGGCGCGGCTGGCCGGATGGCAAGGGTGATCTGTGCCGCGCGAGGCTCTGGTACGGCCGGGGGCCGGTCAGCACGTCGCTCAGCGGCGCTTCAGCTCGCCCAGGTAGTAGTTGATTTCGGCAAGAAGCGTGGCGTGAAAGGCTTCGGGCAACTGCCGGTCGTCGGTCAGGCACAGCAGGTCATCGACACGCTTGCGGAAGGCGCCCTCAACGCTGTCGCGGCGTTCCGCAGACATCCCCGCACACAGGGCAGCCAGGAACTCGCGCAGCACCAGCAGGCGCGCGCCGTACTGCACCATGGCGTCGCCCTGCGTCTTGAGGCTGCGCGAAAGCTGGTCGGGAACAGCGTCAGGCGTGGCCGCCTCATGGGCCGGCACCGCGGCGTTTACCGTGCAAGCCTGCGGCTTGCCGGTCAGCATGGTTTTCCTGAACATGGCGGGCCTCCGTGACGAGCACCGCGGCCTGGCGTCATGGGCACCCGGAGGCGGTTATGCGCATCTTGATGGCGGCGGCAATCGCGGACTGTTCGCTAGCCGACACTGGCGGCCCTTCATTCGATTGGGGCGGTACATGGCGCCATCTTGTCGCACCTTCATTGTTTGCGGCGCATCAACGATCCTGGCGGCGGACATCACGTCCGCCGGAGCCCTGCCGTTAAGGCCGGGAAAACCGCGCCTGGCCATTGTGCCGACGCAGACCGCGTCCGCACAGGCATGCCGGCCGCGAGTATCGGGGGTTTCACCCAGCCTGCAATCGAATTTCCACAATGAGTCAGTTCATCCATACGATCAAGTTCAGGATCCTCCTGGTGTTCAGTGTTTGTATCGCGCTGATGCTGGCGATCGGGCTTTTCGCCTTGCAAACCATCTCGAGCCTGAACGAGAACATGCACGACGCCTACGAGCAGAACACCGTGGCCATCGGCGAGCTGGCGGACGTCCGCGTGGCACAACTCCATATCCGCCGGCTGCTGTGGAAAATCCAGGCGACTTCGGAGGACGAAGGCAGTGCGGACATGGCCCTGGTGCGCGAATACCAGGCAAAAATGAAGAAGGGCTGGCAAGCCTATTACCCCACGCGGGTCACGTCGCCGCGCGAGCGGGACATGGCGGATCAGCTTGACACGGCGCTGGCGCGCTTCGCGGATCTTGTCGCACAGGAGCTGCACCTGCTCGAAGCCGGTGACCGGGCCGCGGCAGCCCGTCTGCAGGAAAGCGATCTCGGTGCGGCCGGCGACAAGGTCGGCGAGCTCATCACGCGCGGTGTGGAAGTCAACCTGAACCAGGCCGGTGACTACCATCGCCGGAGTCTCACGGAGGCGCGTTCAGCGCTGTGGACGACCGCGGTGCTGGTGGTGCTTGGGTTGCTCGTTTCGCTGGGGGCGTCGCACTATCTGCTGCGAACCATTACGCGCCAGCTTCGCCGCTCCGTGGAAATCGCCGACGAGATCGCCGGAGGCCGCCTGGACCAGCAGATCGAGATTCGCTCGCGCGACGAGTTCGGCCTGCTGTTTGGTGCCATGGCGCGCATGAGCAGCCAGCTTGCGCAAACGGTCCGCGGCATCCAGGTATCCAGCGAGGCCGTGCGTGTGGCATCGCGTGAAATCGCCAGCGGCAATATGGATTTGTCCGCGCGCACGGAGCAACAGGCGGCGTCGCTCCAGGAGACCGCGGCCAGCATGACGGAGATCTCCCAGACCGTGCGCATGAACGCTGACAACGCGTCCCAGGCCAACACGCTGGCCGGCAGTGCGCGAGACCTTGCGCATGCCGGCAACGCGGCGGTGCAGGCCATGGTGCAGACGATGGCTCGGATCAGCGGCAGTTCGGGGCGGATCTCGGACATCACCAGCCTGATCGAGGGCATTGCCTTCCAGACCAATATCCTGGCGCTGAACGCGGCGGTGGAGGCCGCACGTGCCGGCGAGCAGGGGCGCGGATTCGCGGTCGTGGCGGGCGAGGTGCGGGCGCTGGCGCAGCGCTCTTCGGCGGCCGCCAAGGAAATCAAGGAGCTGATCGAGTCCTCCGCGGACATGGTCCAGGACGGTTCGCGGCAAGCGGGGGAGGTCGGCCAGACCATGGGTGAGGTGATCCGCGCGATCCAGCAGGTGTCGGACATCATGGGCGAGATCTCCGTGGCGTCCGGCGAGCAGAGCCAGGGCGTGGAACAGGTGCACCTCGCGATCAGCCAGATCGATTCAGGCACCCAGCAGAATGCTGCGCTGGTCGAACAGTCCGCCGCGGCGGCGAAGTCGCTGGAAGAGCAGGCCAATGCCATGGCCGATGCGGTTTCGGTATTCCGGATCGCGGGGGAGGGAGGGAGCCGTGTGCAGGGCGCGCCATCGGTGTCCGTCGCACGCGGATTCAGCGGCACGCAACCGGGCTTGCAGGCCGTGCGCAGGCCGCCCCCGGCCGCTCAGCCTGCACGGGCCCCGCGTGTTGGCGATGAGGCCGACAACGATTGGCATTCCTTCTGAGCCGTGTCCCGGCATAGCCATCGCATGCCGTCACAAAGGCGTGAATATGGCAAGCCGGCCGCAACTATTCGGGGCTTTGCTCCGAGGCCCAATCCTTAGAATCTGTCACGTGGCATCTTGCTACACCCCCCGACTTCAGCCCTCCGCAAGGAGGGCTTTTTTTTGGTTTTTCGCCTGCGCGCGCAAAGGCAGATCAAACGGGCTGTTCCATACGGCCCAATAGCATTCCAAGAATTGTTCCAAAAACGGAACACAGTGTGCAATCCACGTGACTTCTTGCGATGCGGCGAACGCTGCATAATGCCGCGCCAGAGCGGGATTCCGGCAGCCATCCGAAGCCGCCGTTGCCATGCTCGTCGTCGTCCCTCCTGCCACGCTGTCACGCCTGCCACGCTGTCATGCCTAGCCATCTGTCCCTGTATCGCTTTCCATCCAGCCGAGTCGTTCGCCGTTCCGTACTGGCTGCCATTGCCTTGTCTGGCGCGCTTATCAGCGGCCTGTTGCATGCCGAGCCATGGTTCGAGCCCGTGCGCCTCGGCGTGTCCGCTGGGGCCGGCAAGGATGCCGCGATGGCGCGGCTCGAAGCGCGCTGGGATCTGAAGCAGGATTTATGGGCGACGTCCTCGCAATCCGTTCGCCTGCGCCTCGGGTTAGAAGTCTCGGGTGGCGTGTGGAATCCCCATGGCAGCGGCGGGAATGCGCTTGGCGATCTTGGCCTGACGCCGATCCTGCGCCTGCAGGGCGCGGGCCGCAGCGGCGTCTTCGTCGAAGCCGGCGTCGGCGTCCACGTGCTGTCGCGCACGCGGCTATCCGACGACAAGGTCTTTTCCACGGCCTTCCAGTTTGGCGATCGCGTGGCCGTGGGGTACCGTTTCGGCGATACGCTCGATTCGGAACTGGCCCTGCGTCTGCAGCACTATTCGAACGCGGGCATCAAGGAACCCAACCCGGGCATCAATTTCGTCCTGCTCCAGTACTCGGCGCGCTTCTGAGACGTGCCAGCAACTATTGTTTAGGCATGGCGGCCGGCCGCCCGCCATGCCGGCTAGTGCGCAGGTACATGCCGCCGGAGCGCCGCACGGCGACCTTGCGCGGCTGACCGAATACCGGATACCGGCAGGCAGACATGCAGCCATTGGCCTTGTTCTCCGTGCAGTTCATGCTGGCGGTGACATGGACGCTCTATACGGCGTTCCTGCCCGCACTGGCCGCTCAGGCGGGCCTGCCGGCAGCGCAGGTGGCCTGGATCCTCCTGATGGACCAGGCCATCTTCGTCGTGATGGACAGTTTGCTGGGCATTGCCGCAGACCGCGTAGCCGATGCCTTGCACCGGGTTGGCACTTGGATACTCGCTGCCAGCGTGGTGTCGGCTGTCGCGTTCGCCCTGCTCGCGAAATCGGCTTCGCCCCAGATGATGCTGTTTCTGACCGTGTGCTGGGCCGCCACATCGTCGGCGCTGCGCGCACCGCCCATGGTGATCATTGCCCGCCGGCTGCGGGAGTCAGCTCCGCGATTCCTGGTCGGGTGCTCCATGCTCGGCGTAGGGGTGGCCTCCGCGCTGGCGCCCTTGCTCACGGCGTGGATGCGTGGCCAAGCGCCGGCACTGCCGTTTCTGTTGGCAAGCCTGGGCCTGTTGGCCGCGGTTCTCGCCTTGCAGTGGGTGGAAGCCCACGCGGGGCCGCTACCTGTTGCGGCATCAGCGACCGTACGCGCTGGCGGCATGGCCATGGCGTGGCTGCTGCTGGCCGCCGTGTTCCTGCTGGCATTCGGCTTCCAGGTCCATAGCAGCGTGAACAGCGCGCCGGCCTATCTGAGATTTGTGAAGCCCGGCGAACTCGTGCGCGTCATGCCAGCTTTCTGGATTGGCTTTGCGATGGGCGTCCTATTGCCCGCGCGACTGCCGCGTGGACGCTTCCTTCACCATGGCGCACTGACGGCCGCTGCGACGCTGGGTGCGCTGGTCCTGGCCGGCATTGCCCATGCACCTTCACTGACGGTACTGTTGGCGGCCCAGTGCGCGGTCGGACTCTTGTGGGGCGTGGTCTTCTGTGCTGCGGCCGGTGCCGCCATCGACGCGGGGCATGTCGGTCGCGAAGGCAGGCTGACAGGCATTCTGTTCGCCCTGGCGGCGCTGGCGGCTTGCGTGCGGATTGCCATGGTCGCATCCGGCGTCGCCAGGCAACCGGCGCTGGCCGGCCTGTTGCCCTGGCTGCCATCCATCGCGTGGGGCACGGCAGGCGTACTGCTCGCCGCCTTCGTACTGCGCAATATGGCGGTGCTCGCGGCCCGGCCAGCCCGCGGAGATGCCTGATCGACGGCATGAGCGGCCCCGCCCGCGTAAAATGTGACGCCCCCATCTGTCCAGGAGATCTTTATGACGCTTGCCTTGTCCCGCCGAACCCGTGCAGCCATTGCGGCAGCCGGACTGCTGCTGGCTGCGGGTGCGGCACTCGCCGACGACCTCGAAATGCCCAGGCCGCGTGGCAAGGACGAAGCGCCTGGCGCGCCAGTCGCGTGCAGGAAGGCGGTGAAGACAAAGCTTCCGAATCCCGATCACTTCAAGTGGGATGGCAGCACGTACCGCAAAGTCGCCGAAGATGCCTACAGCGTTGTCGCGGATGTGGAATACCTTGGCACGGACGGTGCCCAGCGCAAGGCAAAGATCCAGTGCGACGTGATCCGGGCCCCCGGCGACAGGTTCGTCGTCACCAAGGTCCGGCTGCCGGAATAAGCTAAGCGCGACCGGGCGCCGACGTTGATGTGGACACTGTCCAGGCTGTTTGCTAGTGTATGTGTACGGCATCCACAAATGTGGCTGCGCACTGCCAGGTGACAGGAGGTAGGCCATGCATACCGAGGCGCTCAACGAACATCGCTGGCTGCAACGGCTGGTGGGGGAGTGGATGGCGACAGGCGAGGCCCTGATGAGTGCGGACCAGCCGCCCGTGAAATGGGAAATCCCAGAGCGCGTCGGCCGCGTGGGGGACTTGTGGGTGCAGTGCGTGAGCGAAGGCGAGATGCCCGGCTGCGGGCCCGCCACCACGGTGATGACGCTGGGCTACGATCCCTCGCGCAAGCATTTCGTGGGTACGTTCATCGGTTCGATGATGACCTACCTATGGACCTATGAAGGCGATCTCGATCCCGACGGACAGGTACTCACGCTGCGCGCCGAGGGGCCGGACAACACTGGCAGCGGCAAGATGGCGAAGTATCGCGACGTCATCTGCTTCATCGACGACGACCATCGCACGCTGACGTCGCATGTCCAGGGTTCGGACGGCGAGTGGACGCAATTCATGAGCGCCAGTTACCGGCGCGTGCGCTGACACTCGGGCCGCGCGAGGCGGACCAAGCCGTTTCCGATTTGCCGCACACTGATGCGCGCCGTCATGAAGCGTGGGTGCCGCGCCGGTTGCTTGGGCGGGCAATGCCCCATGCATCCAGCAATGGCTGAAAGCTCGGGCCGGCTTCGGCGCCGCGCGCGGGAACGCGGCGGGCGGGGGGGAGGGCCCGGCCGGTCAGGCCAAACAGCCGCTCGGTTTGCGCAATGTCGTCAGCGGCCGGAAGGTCTTCGACCACACCCATCTGCCGTGCGGATTTCAGCGCGCGCGTGAGTTCCGAAGCCGTCAGCCTGCAGGCGCTGGCAAGATGGTCGCGCCGCATGGGGCCAGCATGTCGCAAGCAGGCGATCAGCGCGAGTACACATTCCCGGGTTGGTCGTTTCATGGTGGCTACGTCGGAAGAATCTGCCCGGCGGCCGGGTTCTGCTGTAACCGCGCCGCATTGAACTGCCCATTCTTCCGGAGCCCCCGCGCCTTGCCAATCGGATATCACAGTTGTTCACAATTGGCGTCGGATTGCGGCCGCTTGTCGGAAATGTCCGATATGTCCCATTTTTCCGCTGTCTTTGCCGTGCTAGTCGCTACCGCCTCAGGCCGGGGTCGACAAAGCCGGCGGGTACGCATCGCAGGCGGTGCTCCCGGGCACAACGGCATCCGCACGAGGAGCGAAGTCCCCCAACCCGAGTCACGCTGCGCCAGCCGCGCGCTATTGGCAGCAGGCCTGCATGCGCGATCAGTGACGGGTGTGCGGATTGCCCTGTGACGGCACGCCCTGCGGAAGCAGCGTGCCGTACTTGCGCCAGCGGCGTTCCTGGGCGCGCTGTACGTCTTCGGCGATCTCGTGCAGCTCGGCCAGGCGGGCCTCGAGCGCGTCGGGGTAGATGTCGTGGGGGCTGAACCGGAGGCTGAAAGGCATGGTGTTGTCTGTCGTATTGGAAGAATGTATCGGCAGCGTTACAGGCCGGCTTGTGCATTCGTCCTCTTGCCGGTCCACAACCTGCGCGCTTTGCTGATACCAGTATGGACAACGCCCGGCCGCCTTGCGCCTGTCGGTCGTCAGCCGCTTGACCTGACTCAATGCACGCCGCGCAATGACGTATTGCGCATCTTCCGAGCCCGGGTCGTGCCTTGCGTTTGCGCTGCCCGCTGACACCGTTGTAGGACGAATGCGGACTGCCCGCACGGTTCGCTGATTGCTACGCTCAATCTGCCAGTCCGGCCCCTTTATTCCTGCTGCGGCGCATGTCCGCATCCACACGAAGCAAGGAGATCGTCATGAGAAAGCTATGCGCACTATTTGCCCTTGCGGGCATGCTGGTCATCACAGGCTGCAATACGATTGCGGGCGCCGGCAAGGATGTCGAGCGCGGCGGCGAGAAAATGCAAGGCGCCGCGGAAAACACCAAGCAGAAGATGTAAGCCAGCGGGCCGCCCGTGCCATGCTGACAAGACGACAGGGGCCCTTTGCGGACCCCTGTCGTCTGTCGTGCCTGCGCTACCAGTCGCGCATCAATGCGCGGTAGCGGGCTCTTGAGTAACCCTGTCGGCTCGGAGATCAGGCACCAGGGCGCCTTGAAGTCACCCCGTTGAGACAGACGGCACCGCTCAGTTGCACCGCGCGCAGCAGGTCGGACAGAGCAAGCCACTGGTATTCCATGCCGGCGGCTTTGCGGAAATCAGCGCGTCTTCCCGGCAATGACCAGCGCGATGCCGCCGAGCACCGCGGCGGCGCTGACGGCCAGCCGTATCGACATCGCCTCGCCAAGCAGCGCGATGCCGCCCACCGCCGCGATCACCGGCACGCTGAGCTGGACGGTCGCGGCGGTCGCCGCGCGAAGCCGTGGCACCACGGCGTACCAGACCACGTAACCGAGGCCGGAAGTCAGCGCCCCGGACACCAGCGCGCTCGCCAGCCCGCTGCCGTCCACGCTGCGCTGCGTATGCATCCCCCACGCCAACGCCAACGCAAGCGCAGGCAGCACGGCGCGCATGAAGTTGCCCGCGGTGGTCGCAGTGGCGTCGGCCGCGCCTCTGCCGCGCAGTGAATAGACGCCCCATGCGATGCCAGCCATCACCATCAGCAGCGATGAGCCCGGCGGCGGGGCGGCGAGCCCCGGGAGCACCAGCCACACGAGCCCGCCCAACGCCAGTGCAAGGCCTAGCCATTGCCCGGAGCGCAGGCGCTCGCCCACGTACAATCCGTAGCCGGTCATGGTGGCCTGCACGGCGCCGAACAGCAACAGCGCCCCCGTGGCAGCCGAAAGATGCAGGTACGCAAACGAAAACGCCGCCGCGTACACGAACAACGCCAGCGCCGACAACCAGCTCCCGCCACCTGGCAGCCGGCGCGGACCATGGCGAACCATCAGGATCAGCCACAAGGCCGCCGCCGCGCTGCCAATGCGGAGCAGCGTGAAGGAAGCCGCATCAATAGCCGTGCCCTTGAGCGCGAGCCGGCACAGGATCGAATTGCCGGCAAAGGCCAGCATGGCCAGCGCTGTCAGCAGGCCTACGCGCGCGCCGGGCATGGCAGGACGGGCGGCGTGCACCGGTTCACTCTGCAAGCGTGTGGCCTCGCGAGAACCAGGAACGATGCGCAATGGCCTTGACCCGTGCGACACGGTCGCAGCGGGGGCTGCGCATTCCGATGAATCCGATCCGGTTCATGTCTTGTCCGCTGGGTTGCGATGGCATGGTGGCGTGGTGACGTTGACGCGGGGGGGCGCCGCCCGCAGCGTCGTGATAGATGATAGTCACTGCGCACCCACCGCAAACATCCGGATCAATGCTGAGCACCGGCGGACGCGGCAAGAATGGCGCGGATGCGCGCCAGGTAGTGGTCCCCGACCGCACGGTGGGCACAAGCCGATTCCCGTGCCGATTCGCGCGCAAATTCGCGCCGGGTCGGCGGGCGGATTCCCAGGCTGCGGCAGATAGTGGACAGGTAGGGCTTGCGCGCATCAGCGAGCCGGGCCGCGGCGGACTGCAGCGCCGCATCGCCAATGCGCACGCGCAGCCAGGCCAGCACCTGGCGGTCATAGTCGTTGTGAACGCGGATCAGATGTTCCATGGCTTCCCTCACACTGTTTATCCATACAGGTACTGTAAATATATACAGTATCGAGGGATAGGCAAGGGGAAACATCATAGATGTGAGATTTGCAGGAGGCACCGCGGCTAGTTGAGGTGTGGTCCGCCGGCGGTTTTCGACCCCATAACGGGCAGTCGCACTCGGCGTGAGCGGCCATTCACTGTGTAACCTAGCGATACTCAAGTGCCCTGGCAGGGTCGCCAGCTAAAAACTTGTAAGGCGAAACTGTTGCCCTCTCAACCATTGCGCCAGCCGATTTCGCAGCTCAGATCCGTTCGTCCAGACATCGACAAGATCTCCCTCCCAAATAAGAAAGGTGGCGCTTCGCGGTGCGTATAAGTACGCGCTCATACCGCAATTGACCACCCTGATGCAGCATTCAAACATTTCATCCGCTTCACCGGGGTCAAATAATATGCCAAAGGTATCGAACGGCTGCAGCTCGCCGGAGCTTGCCGATTCCAGCTCACTCAGTATCGAATTCTCAAGTTGCGAATATCGCGACCAGTCACTAACCTGGAACAGGCAGGTTCGCGGTGACCCAAGAAATGTACGGATGCCATCGACCATGCGGGCGACTCCCGCACTGGTTTTCGGAATGGCAAACTGTAAATGCGAGTCCGCGCTGCTTCCCGCTCGCCCGTATGGCGTTTCGCAACAATCCTCACTCTTCAGCCATACCGAACATTCGGAAGGAGAAAGCAATTTCATGTCGTAACCCCGGCGTGGTTTGGCACCCTGCAGATTCCTCACATTGTCAACTACCTGAGTCGTGGCGTCGAATGTGCGGATTTGGCCGATCTCTGCCCTCGGCGTATCCATGTACGGGCCTCCTTGAGCCAGAGGCGACTTCCGACCCATAAGCACTGGACGGATATCGTAAAGGGAGAAGGAACCTTTTCCCGAGTTTGTCAGAATCGAAGTTGCGGTATGTTCGAAAAATCGGGGATGTATTCAACACGGTAGTTGGGAACCGTTTTCAGAAGTCGCCCCCCCTTTGTGCATAGTGCGAACATTCCATGTTCCACAGCGCGGCGAACCTCAGGATATCTTGCCTGCCTACTTGGTATCGGGGTCGGCCAAACGCGTGCACCTTGCTTTACGGTAAGCTCCACCACATACATTGCTATCGGTACAAGGGACTCCATCGCGGATCCATCAACGGTAATGATGCACCGCTCCCTGGCCTCGAACGCGGCAAAAGCGAACTCAAGCTGATCGTCTGCGTATTCAAAGTTCAGATGATCGGTATCGAAGAACTTTGACGACTGCCAGACCTTGATGTTGTTCTCGCGGTCAACGGTCTGACCGTGTAGTCTCTTCGTATTCAAACCTCATTCATGGTCTCCCCAAGCTCCTATCGCAGCCGCACTGGCATTCGCTGGGTGTTTGCCGAACGATCAAACAACTAGCGACCGCGATCACAGAGGTTACTCGCTGCGGCTAAGCTGAGAATGTGTCGCAGAACACACAAGTCTCAGTCAACTACGCAATGGCCGCTTCTGGCCGGTCTCTGCCCATCAGGCAAACTGCCGGAAGTCCGCTGGTAACCCGGCCTTCGGACAGAGGGCCATCCCCTGACGCTGCCCCCCGCCAGGATGTCGAACACCTAGACGGGGTCACCCATCGCGGAAAGGCCATAGGCGACCGCGTCCACCTGAATCTCCGCTGAGTCTTGAATCGTGGCTTCGATGTCGGGGGCCAGATGACTGCCGTGGCTGTTCTGGAGCAATACCAGACGACGCTGAAAGATGCGCACGCGTGAGGGTTCGACGTCGAGTCGTCAGCCCTTTAAGCGTGAGGCGGAACGGCCTCCGGGTCCATCCACATCACCTCCCAGATATGGCCGTCCGGATCCTCGAAGCTGCGTCCGTACATGAAGCCGAAATCTTGGACAGGCGTGGGGTCCGCCTTGCCGCCGGCGTCAGTCGCCTTCTGCACGAGGTCAGACACCTCTACCCGTCCGCCCGCTGACAGGCACAGCAATACCTGTGCCTCCGTGTGCGCGTCGACGATTCGCTTCCCCGTGAACTGCCGCCATTTGTCGTGGGTAAGCAGCATGGCGTAGATCGTCTCGGAGATCACCATGCATGCCGCGGTTTCATCAGTGAACGCGGGGTTGTTGACCGCGCCAATGGCTTCGTAGAAGGCCTTGGATCGCGAGAGGTCTGTCACCGGCAGGTTGATGAAAATCTGCTTGTTCATGATCTGGCTTCCTCCATTTAAGCAATATATGACTTTTGGTTGTTGACGTGAGCCATAACGAGATTGCCATGGCATCTTACTGACGAACAGTGAAGGTGCGGGCGAGAAGAAAGCCCGTCGATGCGGGGAACGTTATCGGCTCGCCCCGGGTGGGGGGAAGCCGGTGGTTTGCAACAGGGCGTTGCGGAACTGGAACGGGCCCGCCGGACACTAGGGATCAGGCGGTAGCCGGATCGGACGGCCACCTTGTGCGTACCAGGTCGAGGAACACACGCACGGCGGACGTCATGCCGCGCCGGCTCGGGTACATCGCGTACAGCGTGGCGGGGCGCGAACGCACGCCTTGCAGCACGGGCACCAGCATGCCGGCATCGATGGCGTCCTGGCATAGATAAGACGGCAACTGTGCCATGCCGGCGCCGCGCAGTGCGAGTTCGCGGATGGCCAGCAGGTTATCCACGGCAATGCCCGGCGTGACAGCAATATCGATCGGCTTGTCGTCTGCGTCGATGAACTGCCATGGCCGCGGATTTGTCAGTGTGCCCTGCGCGAGGCAGGGGTAGCCCGCCAACTCGTCGAGGCGCGCTGGCGGGCCGTCGGCTTCCAGCAACGACGGATGGGCCACGACGATCGACGCCGACGTCGCCACCGGTACGGCGATCACGTCCTCCGAGGCGAGCGGCACAACGGCCGCGCGGATGACCAGGTCCAGTCGCTCCTCAGCCAGGTCGACAAAGCGATTCGAGAGCGTCAACTGCACCTGCACGCCCGGGTGAGCGCGCGCAAACTCGGCCAGGATTGGAGGGAGCGTGGTCTCGGCGATCAGCATGGAGGTATGGAGGTGGATCACCCCCGATGGCTCTGCCACGGCGCTGCGCGTGAGGGCGCCGATCTTGTCGACGTGCGTGGCCGCCTCCCGCGCGTGCGCGAGCACCGCCTCGCCAACCGGCGTGAGGCCGAAGACTTGCCCCGACCGATGCAGCAGTCGCACGCCGAGCGCGCGCTCGAGTGTCGCCACCCGGCGGGACAGCCGCGACTTGGCGATGCCGGTCTGCCGCTCGGCGGCGCTGAATCCGCCGGCATCGACCACGTGGATGAAGAGCAGCAGGTCGTCAAGATGTGCGCCGATGCGCTGCAGCGCGGGAACGGATTCTCTGTAGGCCGCGGTGGCCGCTCGGGGATCTGGCATAGGAGGCGAAGGCGCGGGGCCGCGAAAATGCGGGAAACGTAGATGCTACGGCCCTGACGGGCGGCTGGGAAGGACGTAGCCGAGAATCTGACGGCGCTCGGGTCACCGCCCGACCTGCACCTTAAACGCTCCACAGCCACGCGACTGAGTTGCCGGCGGCCTCCCGGCTGCAACAACCCGTCAGACCGCCCGCAGCGCCGCTTTCACTTCAGTGCTGCCTTACCGCACCGCGCCCTCCTGCCGCAGACGGCGAATATCGTCCTCCACATACCCGGCACCGAACAAAATCTCTTCGGTGTGCTCGCCCAGCATTGGCGCGCGCGTGCGCACCGCGCCCGGGGTTTCGCTGAGCTTGATCGGTACGCCGGCGATCTTGACCGGAGTGGCCGATCCCGGTTGCTCCACTTCGACGATCATGTCGCGCACCGCGTAGTGCCTGTCCGCGAATATCTCGGCCGAGGTGTAGACGGGGCCGAAGGGCACCTTGCCGCCCAGCACGATGGCAATCTCTTCCTTGGTTCGCACCGAGGTAAAGGCTTCGATCGCCTCGATCACCTGCTGCTGATGCTGCACGCGCGCGGCATTGGTCGCGAAGTCCGGGTCCTGCGCCATGTCGGGGCGGCCGATCGCCACGGCGAGCTTTTCCCAGAACGCATCGGTCGCGCAGGCAATCGAGACATGGCCATCGCGCGCACGGAACAAGCCGAACGGGCACAGCAGCGGGTGGCGGTTGCCTTCCGGTGCGGCCACTTCGCCGGTGTACGAGTTCTGGTAGACGATGCGCTCGCACATGGCCAGCACCGCGTCGGTCATGGCCACGTCGACGAACTGGCCCTGACCGGTTTCGCGCACGCGATTGACGGCCGCGAGGATGCCGATGCACAGCATCAGCGCCGGAATGGTGTCCCCCACGCCGGGACCGATCTTGGTCGGTGTGCAACGATCCGGGCCGGTGATGCCCATCATGCCGCCCATAGCCTGCGAAACCACGTCGTACGCCGGCCATTGCGCATACGGGCTTTCGCCGCTCCGCGGATCGCCAAAGCCGCGCACCGTGCCGTAGATCAGCCGCGGGTTGGTCTGGCGCAGCGTTTCGTAGGCAAAGCCCAGGCGCTCCATCACGCCTGCTCGGAAGTTTTCGACGACGATGTCGGCCTTGTCGATCAGCGCGCGCAGGACTGCACGACCCGCCTCTGTCTTCAGGTCGACGGCGATGGAGCGCTTGTTGCGGTTGACGCTCTGGAAATAGCCGCCGAAGTCGCGCAGCGCGTCGTCGGGGCAGAACGGGCCGGTCACACGCGTGCCGTCGCCCGTCATCGCTTCGACCTTGATGACATCCGCCCCGTGGTCAGCGAGGATCTGCGTGCAAAAGGGGCCGGCCAGCATCTGCGTGAGGTCGATCACGCGCAGGCCGGCAAGCGCCCCGGCGGGTTTGGCTTGAGTCTGCACTTCGTGCTCCCGTTCAGGCCGCGATCTTGCCCAGCATCGCATCGGAGATGATGCGCATCTGGATTTCAGAGGTACCTTCGAAGATCTTGGTCAGGCGCGCATCGCGCCAGTAGCGTTCGGCCGCGAAGTGCGTGGTGTAGCCCGCGCCGCCGTGGATCTGCAGGCCTTCGCTGGTCACGCGCTCGCACATCTCGCTCGCAAACAGCTTGACCATCGACGCTTCGGTGTCGGCACGCACGCCTTCGTCGATCTTCTCGCACACCGTGTAGAGCAGCGCGCGCGAGGCCTCGATCTGCGTGGCCATGTCGGCGATCTTAAAGCGAATCGCCTGGAAGTTGCCGATCGGGTTGCCGAACTGGTTGCGGTCCTTCGCGTATTGAATGGAGTCCTCGAGACTGCCTTGTGCGAGGCCGATCGAGCGCGCGGCCGTATGGGCCCGTGCAGTCTCAAGCCCGGCCGTGGTCAGGTAGAACGCCTTGCCTTCCTCACCGACCATCTTCGAATGCGGCACACGGCAGCCGTCGAACGCGAGTTCCCACGTGGTCCAGCCGTGGTAGCCGATCTTGGGAATCACGCTGCCCTTGACGCCCTCGGGGAGTTCGCCGCGGGGCTTTTCCACCATGAAGGCCGACAGGCCCTTGTGGCGCGCCTTCGGGTCGATGACCGGATCGGTACGGCAGATGACCAGGATGAAGTCGGCCTCGTCGGCAAACGTGCACCAGTACTTGCTGCCGGTGATGAGCCAGTCGTCGCCATCGCGCACCGCGCGGCACGAGATATTGGCCACGTCGGAGCCGGCATTGGGCTCGGACAGCGAGAACGCGCCGAGGAATTCACCGCGCGTCATGCGCGGCAGGTATTCGGCCTTGCGCTCTGGCGACAGGCCCTTGAGCGCGCCGATCAGGCCATTGCCGCGTGCGATCAGGCTGCCGACGCTCATCCAGCCACGCGAAAGCTGCTCGGCGACCAGGCAGTACTCATAGGCGCCCAGGCCCAGGCCGCCGTATTCCTCGGGAATCAGGATGCCGAAGTAGCCGAGTTCGGCCATCTCGTCGATCAGCTCGCGCGGGATCTTGCCTTTCTCGGGGTCCAGCTTGTTGGCGATGGGCAGCACGCGCTCCATCGTGAACTGGCGCGCGGCCTCCTGGATCATGCGGCGTTCTTCGGTCAGTTTCTGCACCTTTGCTCCTTCCGTCTCCGGTCTCTGGTTGCCCATTGTTCTGGCACTATGTACGTACATAGTATGGAGTGGATTAAAGGGGATTTGCAAGAAACCTTGAAGGCGCACGCAAATTTTTTGTGAGTTAAGTTCCATTCTGATCGATCGACGGTGTCTCATTCACTCCACATTTGTACGTACAAAGTCATATCGTCAAACGATCCGGATGTGCCGGAAGGCGCAGGCCCGCTGCGATGCCGGGTATGCACCGGACTCGGCCCGCCGCGGATCAACACGATGTGCCGTTTCATTTGAAACACGCCTTCTGGACATCGGCCGTCCAGCTCCCCGCGTTGGGTGGGGCGAAGTTCTGGGGCGGGGATGACCATGGCTGCCTGAAGGCTTCCATCCGCCATGCATGCAAATGGTTGCGGCAGCAACGACTGAGCGGCAACTCTGTACGAATCGCGACACGGCGCAGGCGCAATGCGCGCGGCGAAGTTAGCCCGAGTGATGGCGATGGCGCCCCCGCAGGTCGTCGCGACATGCGTGACCGGCGTGCGCGAAGAGCAAGAGACGGCGTAGGCCGTCATTCAAGATTCCAACGAGAGACAGACATGCAAGAGCAGTACGATTACATCGTGATTGGTGCGGGTTCCGCCGGCTGCGCCGTAGCAGCCCGCCTCGCGGACAGCCGCGCGGGCAGCGTCGCCCTGCTGGAAGCCGGCGGCCACGACTTCAACTCCGCGATCACGATTCCCATCGGCATCGCCTCGACGGTACCGAAGCCGGGGCCGTTCAACTATGGCTACGCCACGGAGCCACAGCCGGGGCTCAACGGGCGCGTCGGCTACCAGCCCCGCGGCAGGGGCCTGGGCGGCAGTTCGTCGATCAACGGCATGATCTACATCCGCGGTGTCCCGTCGGACTACGAACGCTGGGCCGCGGAAGGTTGCGACGGGTGGGGCTGGGAAGATGTACTGCCGTATTTCAAGCGTTCCGAGCGCAACGAGCGACTCGGTGGCCAGGCCGAAGACGCCTGGCACGGTGGCAAGGGTCCGCTGGATGTGGTCGATACGCGTTCGATCAATCCGTTCGACCGCCGCTTCCTGCAGGCTGCCCAATGCGCTGGCCTGCGCTACAACCCGGATTTCAACGGTGCCGAGCAGGAGGGCGTCGGCTTTTACCAGCGTACGCAACGCGACGGCGAGCGCTGGAATGCCGCGCGCGCCTACCTGCACCAGGGCAACAAGCAATCGATCCATGGCGGCCGTGACAACCTGGCCGTGCTGACCGACACGCAGGCCCTGCGTATCGTATTTGAAGGCAAGCGCGCGGTGGGCGTGCTGGTCGAGCGCGGCGGTGAGCAGGTCACGCTGCGCGCGCGCCGTGAAGTCATCCTCAGTGGCGGCACCTTCGGTTCCGCGCAACTGCTGATGGTTTCGGGCATCGGCCCCGCCGCGCATCTGCGTTCGCACGGCATCGCCGTGGTGCATGATGCGCCCGGCGTTGGCCAGAATCTGCAGGAGCATCCGAACCTCAAGGTGCAGGAGCGCGTGTTCAGCACCGACCTGTACGCGTTCAGCGTGCGCGGCGCAATCCGGCTGTACGGCGAGTGGCGCCGCTACAAGCGTGAGCGCTTCGGCATGTTCGCATCGAACATCGCGGAGACCGGAGCGTTCATCAAGAGCGATCCTTCGCTTGCCGACCCGGATCTGCAGCTTCATTTCTCCACCGCACTGAGCGATCCCAACGCGCGCAGCGTACATGGCTACAGCTTGCATGTGTGCGTGCTGCGCCCCCACAGCCGTGGTCAGGTTTTGCTGGCATCGGCTGACGCGCGGCAGGCACCGCGCATCGACCAGAACCTGCTGGCCGACGCGCGTGATGTCGAAAGCATGCTCGCGGGCCTGCGCGTCGTGGGCCGCATCCTCGACCAGCAGCCGTTCCGGCGCCTGGGCGGCCGGCCGCATAACTACGCAGGCGTGCGCTTCGACGGTTCCGACGACGCCGCGGTGCGCGAGTTCATCCGCGCGCGCACCGACATCGTCTTCCATCCGGTCGGTACCTGTCGCATGGGCAGCGACGCCGCTTCGGTGGTCGATCCGCAACTGCGCGTGCGCGGTGTCGAGGGCCTGCGCGTGGCCGACGCGTCGATCATGCCGACGCTGATCGGCGGCAACACTAATGCGACCGCAATCATGATCGGCGAGAAGGCCGCTGACCTCGTACGCGGCATCGAGCGCGCTGGCGACGGCGTCTTCGTCCAGCCGCGCGCCGCTGCGTCGCAGCCTGCCGCACAGTCGGCGAGGCCCGAAGCGGTCGCTCCCGCTGCTCGCACCGGTCATCAGCGGTTGGCCGTACTGGCCGCCGGACTGGCGCTGGCAGCATCCACGCAAGCAGCGGACGCGCTTGAGGCTGCGCAGCAGAAGCCCGCCAGCGCCATCACCGCCGCTGCCAACGCCGCCGTCCTCCAGCAACTGCCGTTCGACGACCGCGACGACTACGAGGCCGCGCAGCGTGGCCTGGTCGCGCCATTCCGTGGACAGATCCACGATGCCAAGGGGCGGGTGGTGTGGGATACCGCCACCTATGACTTCCAGCAGACACCCTGGACGGCTAGTGGTGCGGCAGGCTCCGGCCAGAATGGCGGACTGATGCGCGTAACAGACCAGAAGCCGCAGGTGCAGGCCAACCCGCAGGCGAAGGTGCCCGACAGCGTCAACCCCAGCCTGTGGCGCCAGTCGCAGCTCAACAACTATGCGGGCCTGTTCCGCGTCGCCGACCGCGTCTACCAGGTGCGCGGATTCGATCTCGCGAACATGACGATCATCGAGGGACAGCGCGGCATCATCGTGGTCGATACGCTGACCAGCGCCGAGACCGCAAAGGCGGCGCTTGACCTCTACTACGCCAACCGTCCGCGCAAGCCGGTTGTCGCGGTGGTCTACACCCATTCGCATGCCGACCACTTTGGCGGCGTGCGCGGCGTGGTGGACGAAGCCGACGTGAAGTCAGGAAAAGTGGCCATCTACGCGCCGGACGGCTTCATGCACGAGGCCGCAAGCGAGAACGTGTTCGCGGGCAATGCGATGTTCCGCCGCGCGCGCTATCAGGCCGGAAGCGGGGTGCCGAGGAACGAGCGCGGCCAGCTTGACACCGGCATCGGCAAGTCGGGCTCGATCGGCGGCACCCTCAGCCTGATCCCACCGACGGTGCTGATCACCAAGCCTTACGAGACGCGCCGCATCGATGGCGTCGAAGTCGAGTTCCAGTTCACGCCGGGCACCGAAGCGCCGGCCGAAATGAACTTCTACCTGCCGCAGATGCGCGTGCTGTGCATGGCAGAGAACGCCACGCGCACCATGCACAACATCCTGACGCCGCGGGGTGCACTGGTGCGCGATCCGAAGGCCTGGGGCAAGTTCCTCGACGAAAGCCTGGTGCGTTACGGCGACCGTGCCGACGTGCTGGTAGCGCAGCACAACTGGCCGACATGGGGTGGCGAGAACATCCGCAACCTGCTGGCCGATCAGCGCGACATGTACACGTACCTGAACGACCGCACGCTGCATCTGCTGAACGAAGGCAAGACACCGATGGAGATCTCCGAGGCCATGCAGAAGCTGCCGGGCAATCTGGAGAAGAAGTGGTACACGCGCGGGTACTACGGATCGCTCAGCTTCAATTCGCGGGCCGTGTACCAGCGTTACCTCGGCTTCTACGACGGCAACCCGGCACACCTGAATCCGCTGCCGCCGGTTGAAGGCGGGAAGCGCTATGTCGAAGCCATGGGTGGTGCGGACAACGTGGTCAAACAGATGCAGGCAGCCATGCAGAAGGGCGACTACCGGTGGGCGGCCGAGATCGGCAATCATCTCGTCTTCGCGGACCCGGACAACAAGGTCGCACGCGACGCACAGGCCGATGCGCTCGAGCAGCTTGGCTATCAAGCGGAGAGTTCCCTCTGGCGGAACATGTACCTGATGGGTGCATCCGAATTGCGCAACGGCACGCGGCCGCTACCGGGCCGCAATGCGGCCGACATGGTCCGCGCCTTGGAGCCGTCGATGTTCTTCGACTTCTTGGGCGTACGGCTGGATTCGGAGAAGGCGCAAGGGCACGACATGACGCTGAACTGGGTGTTCTCGGATCTGAAGACGCCCTTTGCGGTGACGCTGCGGAATGGCGTGCTGACCTATCGGGAAGGCATGCGAAATCCGAAGGCCGATGTCACGGTGACCATGACCAAGCCTACGCTGGATCGCATTAACCTGCGGCAGGTGGATTTGAAAACCGCGCTGGCGCAGGGCGATGTCAAGGTTGAAGGAGACGGCGGCAAGCTTGGTGAGCTGATGGGGATGATGACTACGTTTGACCCCTCATTTGGGATTGTTACCCCGAGTTTGAAGCGTTGATGGGATAGGGGATAGGGCAGGCGCCCCCGGGCCTGGGAGGGCTCGGGGGCGTTCGGCGTTTGACTTCTAACCCGAATGTCGCCTCAGTAACGAGGCTCTGAGCGCATTGCATGCGCGTAGAGACAGGAAATCGGGACTCGACTGCCAGCAACGCTGATGAGCATGCGCCCAGACTACGACGTGCGCGCAGCGCAGCCGAAGGCGTCCCACCACTGACCTGGTTGAAACGCTGTACCCGAGTCCGACTTGGGGATTGTCCAAAAGCCGTGCCGCGCAGGCACAGGTTCTGACTCACATAGCGTTAGCAGGTTCGAACGGCCGACCACCGTGACAGGCGTCCAAAGCCGTTGGAACCACTGCCGCCGTGGCATTGATGCCAGCGGCAACGACACGTTTTTCTACCTATCTCTTTTGTCGCTTGGACAAAAGAGTAGGTCGCCGGCTACGCCGGCGAAACAGCGGCGCTGGCCAAGAGCGATAACCCGGTCTCAACCAGAACCCGTCGGCAAGGCCGGCAAAAAAAGGCGGCGCCGGCCAAGCACGATGGGCCGATCAACGCCACCCCCATACCTTATTCCCCAACCTCAATCACCGCATCCACCGCATAAGCCCCTTGACCCTCCGGCATCGCCAGCACCGGATTCAGATCAATCGACTGCAACCGCGGCCCGGCGGCCACAGCAAAGGCGGAGAGCTGCGACAGCGTACGCGCCAGCGCAGGAATATCCGTAACCGGCCGCCCGCGAGCGCCCAGCAGCAGCGGCGCTCCCTTGATCGAACGAATCATCTCTTCGGCAACATCCGGCCCGAACGGGCAGCGATGGAACACCACGTCCTTGAGGATTTCCACAAACACACCGCCAAGACCAAACATGGCGATCGGCCCGAACACCGGATCACGGTTGATGCCCATAATGCATTCCACGCCGCCAACGAGCTGTTTTGCCACCAGCACGCCTTCGATGCGCGCATCGGGCACGGCCTTGCGCGCGCGTTCGAGCAGCAGCGCGAAGCCTTCGCGCACAGCACCTTCGCTGTTCACGTTCAGCAGCACGCCGCCGATCTCCGACTTGTGCAGGATGTCCGGCGACAGGATCTTGAGCACGAGCGGGAAGCCGATCTCGCGCGCGGCGCGTACCGCGGCTTCTTCATCGGCGCAGGCACGTTCCGGTGCGCTCGGAATACCGGCTTCGGCGAGCAGCGCCTTGGCTTCGGCCTCGGTGGGCGTTGCCGAGGGCAAGGTGACGGCGGGGACCTGGGGTGCCGGCGCAGTGGTCTTGCCGGCAAGGGCGCGGCCGAAGCGGCCCATCGCGGCGATGGCGGCTACGGCGCGGCTCGGGTCGCCGAATACCGTGAAGCCGGCTTCCTCGTAGCGTGCCAGGACGGTCGGGTCACCGCGCCCCACCATCACGTAGAGGCGGTCCGGGTAGCGCTTGCGCACGTCGGCGAGTTGCTGCAGCAGCGTGTCTGCCACGGTGTGGTAAGAGGCCGCATAGCTGAAGAACGCGAGCAGCGTGCCGTAGCCGCCTTCGCCCATCATGGCCTCGGTAAACGGCGTGACCAGGGTCGTGTCGTTGATGAACTGGGCGGTCACGTCCACCGGGTTGCGCGGCGCGCAGATCGGCAGCTTTTCCAGCATGCGGGCCTGGGCCGCGGCCGGCATCTCGGGCATGGGGATGCCGAGGTCTTCGGCGGCATCGGAAATGATCACGCCAGCGCCGCCGCTGATGGTCACCACGCCCAGCGTATTGTCGGCGGGGAACACGCGGCGCGAGGCCAGGCGCAGGATGTCGAGCATTTCCTCGGTGGTGCGCACGCGCACCACGCCAAGCTCATCCAGCACCGCGCTGACCACCGCGTCGTCGCCTGCGATGGAAGCGGTATGCGAGCGCGCGGCCGCGCCACCCACTTCGCTGCGGCCCACCTTCATCATCACCACCGGCTTGCCGGCGGCATGGGCAGCCTTCAGCGCATCAACCAGGCCCGGGCCATCGCTGATGCCTTCTGCATAGACTGCGATCACGTCGGTCATCGGGTCGGCGGCGAACAGGCGCACGATGTCGCTGACGTTCAGGTCGGCTTCGTTGCCGGTCATGACGATGCTCGACGGATAGACGCCCGCTTCCATCGCCGAGCTGACCAGGTGGCTGCCATAGGCGCCGGACTGGCTGACGATGCCAACGCGGCCCGGGCGCGAGACGCCCAGCGACGAGAACGTCGAGAAGCTGCCGACGAAGCCGTTGTGCATGTTGACCATGCCCAGCGTATTCGGACCCAGCAGGCGCATGCCGCCGCGGCGTGCGATGGCGACCATTTCGGCCTGCATGGCGGCGCCTTCCTCGCTGACTTCGGCAAAGCCGGCGGTGAACAGGATCGCGGCCTTGGTGCCACGCTCGGCCAGGGCCTTGACTGCCTGCAGCGCGTGCTGGGCAGGGACGGCGATGATGGCGACGTCGGGGACTTCCGGCAGGTCGGCAACCGATGCATAGGCCGGCAGGCCCTGCACCGTGGACCGGTTCGGATTGACGGGCATGATGCGGCCGGCATAGCCCTTGGCCAGCATCGACGAAATCGGGCGGCCGCCGATGCGGGTCGGCTCATCGGATGCGCCGATGATGGCGACCGAGCGGGGATTGAGCAGGCAGTCCGGAATAGCAGTGGGTGTGGTGTTCATGGCGGTGGATTGTCTTGTTGGATCCTATGGTGTAGCGGTGTAGTGGCCGCAAAGCCGGCGCCGGACCATGGCCGGCACCGGGTGCGGCTTGTCATGCCGTCAGAGCGGCCGGAACGTCGGCACTGGCGGCCCGTTATCAGTCGGCGTGAAGGTCAGCTCGACCCGCTGTCCGATATGCACGGTGTCGAGATCGCAGTCGACAATGCGCGTCATCATCGTGACGCCTTCGTCGAGCGTGACGTAGGCCATGCAGAACGGCGTCGGGCCGGCACGGCGCGTGACGCTGTACGAATAGACGGTGCCGCGGCCGGCCGAGGCTTTCCACGTGGTCTCGCCCATGCAGAACGGGCACAGCGTGCGCGGATACCAGTGCGGCTTGCCGCAGTCGTTGCAGTGGCGAACGAGCAGGCGGCCTTCGCGGGCGGCGTTCCAGAACTCGGTGTTGTCGGGCAGCTCTTCAGGCGCCGTCAGGACTTGCGGGGTGAAAGGAGTGCTCATGATGAGGTCTCGGTGATTCGGTATGGGATGCCTGGTGCGCCTTACTCGCGCTCGAGGATCAGGGTGGCGCTGCCGTGGCGCGAGCCGAGCAGGCCGCCGGTACCCTGGGCCAGGGCGATGTCGCAGTTCTTCACCTGCACCGCCGGATGCGCCTCGCCACGCAGCTGGCGCACCGCTTCGATCACCTTGGTGATGCCGCCGCGGTTGGCCGGGTGGTTGTTGCACAGGCCACCGCCATCGGTGTTGAACGGCAGCTTGCCGACGCCTGAGATCAGATTGCCGTCCATCACGAACTTGCCGCCTTCGCCCTTCTTGCAGAAGCCGAGATCTTCCAGCTGCATCAGCACGGTGATCGTGAAGCTGTCGTAGATCGAGGCGTATTTGATGTCGGCCGGCGTCACGCCAGCTTCGGCGAACGCCGCTGCGCCAGAGAATTTCGCGCCGGACCACGTCAGGTCGACATGACCGCCCATCTGGCCCTTCACATATTCGCCGGCGCCCAGCACCTTGATCTTCGGACGGTTGAGCTTCGCGGCGATTTCCGGGCGCGCGACGATCAGGGCGCCGCCGCCGTCGGACACCACGCAGCAGTCGAGCTTGCGCAGCGGGTCCGAGATCATCGGCGCGTTCAGCACGTCTTCCACCGTCACGACATCACGCAGCATCGCGTTCGGGTTGTGCTGCGCGTGGTGCGATGCGGCGACCTTGATCCAGGCGAGCTGTTCGGCCGTGGTGCCGTATTCGTACATATGGCGCATGGCGACCATGGCGTACGAGTTGACGGTCATCGGGCTGAAGGGCGCCTCGAAGGCCTGGTCGGGAACGCCCGCACCCCAGGCGCGCGGCTTGGTGCCGCTGGAGCCTTCGGAGCGCGGGCGGCCGGCCAGTGTGATCAGCGCGACGTTGCACTTGCCTGCGGCAATGGCCTGCGCGGCGTGCGACACATGCACGAGATACGACGAGCCGCCGGTCTCGGTGGAATCGACATGGCGCAGCTTGAGACCGAGGTAGTCGACCATATTGAGCACGCCGAGGCCCGGCGCGTCGCCGGCGCAGAAGTAGCCGTCGACGTCGGCCAGCGTGAGGCCGGCGTCTTCCAGCGCGCCCTTGGCGCTTTCCGCGTGCAGCTGCGCGACCGACTTGTCCGGCGCCTTGCGGGTCGGGTGTTCGTAGGCCCCGACGATATATGCCTTGCCTTTGATGCTCATGGGTGATTCCTTGGGTCGAAAGGTTGGTTTGGGTAAGGGGAGCCTGTCGCGTACGGCCAGTCCTCGGGCGAGTGCAGGCCTGGCGAATCTGTCTGGACAGGCTTGCGCAATAGGGGTTGGCGAGGCGCCTTGTCAGCCGGTCGCGCCGGTCGGTTCTTCGCTGGCGACGCGCCGGTGCGGCGGCCACAGGACGTCCACCACCACGCTTTCGGGGCGATAGGTGTGGCATGTGCCGATGACGGCCGGCTTTTGCATGGGGCCTTGTTCGTCCGCCGGGCGACGGCCGTTGCGCAGCGCACGGCCGACCGCGAAGCCGCTTTGTATGGCCGTGGTGGCCAGCGGACCCAGTAGTTCGGTCAGGTGCGTGCAACCGCCCACGCCGCCCACGCGTGCCTTCACGGCCTGCCGGAAACCACGACGCAGCGTGAGGCCCTTGAGCGCGTCATAGGCGCTTTCGATTTCGCGGCAGAAGTCGGTCGGCCCGGTCAGCGTGCGCGCGCAGACGTCGCGGATCACCATGTCGTCGATGCTCACCGTCACCGTCACGCGCATGTGATGGATCACGCCGCCGGGCGGCACGATCTTGAACAGCAGGTCGGTGCCGTCTGGCGAGATGTCCTCGAGTTCCGCTTCGACGTCCAGCAGGCCGTCATCGCGCAGGTAGCCGTTGCACGTGATGTGGCGCGTGTGTACGGGCTTGCGGTTGGGAAGGGTCATTGTGTTGTGTCTCCTGTGCCGGTTTCTTCGGTCTGTCGCCGCCGGTCAGCGTGCTCGTGCTTGCCGCATGCGCTGTCAGTTCGGGCTTGGCCAGGCACCCGGCCGCTGCCGTCCGCCTTGCATGCGCCGGTGCGCGGCCCAGAACAGCACGCGCAACGGAAAGCCGAGGCCGCCTGCCATGGCCTGCCGGCAATGCTCGGTCGGAAGATCCACCGGCACCCCGAGTTCCACCGCCGAGGCATAGCAGACGATGCGCGCATGCGGATCGGCCGCCTGCATGCGGCTGTCGACCAGCGCCCGGAGCGCCTGCGGATAAGCCTCGCCCGATGTCGAACGCCTGGCGGACTGCTGCAGGTCGCGGCTGAACTGCCGGACTTCGTGGAGCAGGTCCATCAGTCCTTCCATCGGGGGCGTTGAGTGCTGCGGCATGACGACTATCGAAAAGGGTTGGCGGCGGCGGGGGCGTGCCCGTTGGCGGAAGCGTCGAAGCGCCTGATTGTGGCGTCGGAGGTCCTCCGCGATGGTGGATATCCGTTCTGCCACGGGAACCGCACCCGGGGCGCCGGGTAAGTCCCAACCGCCGATTGTCTACGAGGTATGGTAGCATCATACGTAGTTTCGTAGTCAATAGAAAAATCGGAGACAGCCATTTGCCGGGCGATTGCCGGTGGCGACTGCGTCGCAGCGTTTGCGACCGGACCCTGCCACGGTTTGTCCGACTGCTCGTACGGTCTCCGATCCGCCAGCAAGGGGAACCACTATGCGCATCGCATCCCGCATCGTCCTGAGTGAGACAGAACGGACCGAACTGGAGGCCTTGTCCGCCGCCACTGCGGGCAACCTGCGCCTGGCGCAGCGCGCGCGGATGATCCTGCTGGCTGCCGCCGGCTGGCAAAACAAGGACATCGCCGCGCAGGTCGGCGTCGGCCGCGTGCAAGTCGCGCGATGGCGTGACCGGTATGCCGCATCGCGGCTGGCGGGCATCGAGCAGGACCTGCCGCGCGGCGCGCCGCCCGTGCGCACCGACGTGGCCCGCCTGGTGGCGCTGGCCCGCGACGGCGGCCCGGGGGCGCTCAGTACGCGCCAGCTTGCCGCCGAACTCGGCGTCAGCCCCGCCAGCGTCTCGCGCCACTGGCGTGCGAGCGGGCTGCCGCCCCGGCGGGGCGTGGCCCTTGCGGATAAACAGCCGGCCTCTGGTGGCGTCACTGTGCGTGCCGCCGAGATCGTCGGTCTCTATATTGCCGAGCCGGAACATGCCATCGTTGTGGCGCTCGAGGCCGATCCCGGTCCTGCCGGCATGGCTCCGGCATTGGACGCCGCCGCGCGCAACAGCGCCACCTACCGCCGTACGCTGGCCGCCTCATTCATGACGGCGCTCAAGGTCATCCATAGCGGGACGGCGACGGCGTTTCAGGCCGGGCGGGCGTCCGGCTGGCAAGGCTTTCTCCACGCGCTGGCGGAGCATCAACCTGCGGGGCGTCCACTGCTGATCCTTGCGGACAACCCGGTCTCGCACAACGACCCCGAGGTGCGGGACGTCATCGCCGGTCAGCCCTGGACCGTCAGCTTCGCCGCCGGACAGGCGGCATGGATGCGTGCGGTGCAGAGCCTGCTGCGCGATGCGGACGGCCTGCCTGCAGGAATTCCACAAGTGCTGGCCGTGATCGGCGAGCATGCGCGCGGACCGTTCCAATGGATTCGCAGCGCAGGCGACGCAGGCTATGCGCAAGGGCAGGGGGCTGTGCCGCGCGCCCTCACCGCGCAGGCAGCATTTGCTCCGTCCACTTTCGCGGGTAAGTCTGCCGGCCGTTCGTTCGAGGCTTTCACGGGTACCGAATTCGACTCGGTGGCCACGTTACCGTCCGCAGAACCGGGGCTGCCAAGGCAATTCTCCGCATTGCCGGCACAGCCCTTCCTCTCGCTCGTGCCGGCACTCGATACGCGCCCCGGGCCGATGCGTCCGCTGCAGCCGGTGGCGAGCGCGAAGTTGCTGCCGCCCCGGCACGCGCGCAAGCTGCTGCCGCGCGAGGGCCTGATGAACCGATTGCTCGACGCGCGCCGCCAGCGCTGCGTGGTGATCCAGGGCCAGGCCGGGGCGGGCAAGACCAGCACGCTTATGGCGTGGCGCAAGGCGCTGATCTCGCTCGGCTTCGATGTGAGCTGGCTGTCGCTGGCCGCCGAGGACAACGAGCCGACGCGCTTTTTTGACTGCCTGCTCGCGAGCCTCGCCGAGATCGATCCCGCCATGGCGCGCGATGCCGCCATGCAGGTCGGTGGCGCGGAGGACGACGACGCCATCGAGCAATGGGTGATCGCGCTCGTGCAGGCGCTCGGCCCGCGTGAACGCGAGCTGGTGCTGATGATCGACGACCTGCACCACATCACCGACGCACGCATTTACCGCGCGCTGCAGCGTTTGCTCGACTACGCGCCCCCGCATCTGCATCTGGCGTTCAGCTCGCGCAGCGCACTGCCGCTGGCGCTGGAGGCACTGCGCGCGCAAGGCCTGCTGACCGAGATCGACATGCGCGACCTGCGCTTCACGGCCGAGGAATCCGCGCGCTTCCTGGAAGAGCAGCTTGGCACCATCGCCCCGCGCGACGCCGCCGCGCTGCATGCGCTGACCGATGGCTGGGTGGCCGGGCTGCAACTGTTCGCGGTGGACCTGCGTGCACGCCGCAGCGCCGACTATCCGCTCACGAAGGTGCGGGATCCGCGCACCTTCGCGGCGTTTTTCGAGCGCGAGGTCCTGGGCCTGCTGGCGCCGGACGACCTTGCGCTGCTCACCCGCATGTCTACCTGCCACCGCTTCTGCGCGGACCTGTGCACGGCCATGCCGGGCGAGACCGAGACGCCATCGCGCATCGGCGACCGCCTGGCGCGGCTTGAAGCGGATAACCTGTTCATCACGCAGGTGGACACGCACGACCGTGATGTGTGGTACCGCATCCATCCGCTGCTGCGTGAAACGCTGCTGGCCAGGCTGGAAACAGACAAGGACGATGCGGCCGATGCGGTCGACATGTCAGACCCAGACACTGCCGAAACGCCGAACGATATGGCCGACGCCAGCCGGGCGAACGACGAGCCCTGTGCGCATGGCACGGCGCGCGAACTCCATGCTGCGGCGTGGCGCTGGTTCGACCGGCGTGGCCACCTTGATGATGCCGTCTACCACGCGGTGCGCGCCGGCGATGCCGACGCCGCCGCGACCATGGTCGAGGGATGCGGGCATGCGCTGCTCAAGCGCGGCGAGCTGCCCCAGCTGCTGGGGCTGGTGCGCCGGCTGCCCCGTGAGCAGTTGCAGAACCGCTTCGGGCTTCTCGCTCTGGTTTCGTTCCTGCAGCTCTATATGCGCGATGTCGACGGCCTGGGCCGGAGCCTGGAGCGCCTGGATCCGCTGTGCGACCGCAGCAACGCCGTGCACCAGTACGTCGTCTGCCTGCTGCGCGCGGGCCACGCCGTACAGGTCGACGATCCCGACACCGTGCTCGGCATGCTGCCGGCTTTGTGGGCGATTCCGCCAGAGGCGGATGACCTGTGGTGGACCGCGCGCCGCAATGTGCTGTCGTGGCTCTTCATCCTGCGCGGCGAGTTCGACGAGGCGCGCCGCCTGCAGGACGACACCGAGCGCCGCAGCAGCGTGCCGCGCAGCAGCCTGTTCGGCCGCTACATCACGGCCATGAGCCTGGTGATGGAAGGCGAGATCGAGCGCGCGGGCCGCAGTGCGCGCGAAGTGCTGCGCGAGTCCGAGCGGCAGGGCGCGACGTTCCTTGGCCTCACTTGCATGGCCGCAGGCCTGCTGGCCGACATCCTGTATGAACTGAACGATCACGAAGGGGCCTGCCAGTTGCTGGAGCCGCGCATCGGCATGCTGGAACGCGTGTCCCTGCCGGACGTGGTCCTGCGCGCGCTCACGCTGCTGTCGAACGCGCACTGGCTCGCGGGCAGGCGTACGCAGGCCAGTGCCTGCCTGGACCGGCTCGAAGCCTACGCCGCACGCAATAACCTCGATCGTCTGCAGACCGAGGCCCTCACGCTGCGGCTGCGCCGGCACCTGCAGCAAGCCGAGACGGAGCGTGCCAACACGGTGTTCCGCCAGGTACAGCAACTGGCCCAGCGCTATGCGGGCGAAACCGGCACGGTGGCGCGGCACATTGCATTGGCCGCGGCACGGGCCGAGGTCGAGATGTCGCTCTATACGCAGGACTACGCCACCGCAGCCGCGCGCCTCGAAGCCTTGCTCGCCCGCGAAGCCGGCGCCAAGCCGCTGCGCATTGCCGCGCTATGGCTGCAACTCGCGCTGGCGCGACATGCCACGGGCAACACGCGCGGCGCGCGGCCGGCCTTCCTGAGCGCGCTGCGCATGGGTCACGGGGCCGGCCTGATCCGCACGCTGCTCGATGTCACGGGCGGGGCGCCGCAGGTGTTCCTGGAGCTTGCCGGGGAAGGCATCGACGAGCCGGTGCTGGCGTTCTATGCACGGCGGCTGCAGGCCGCCGCGGTGGCATCCGGCGCTGCGATTTCGCGTCCGGCGGACGAAGCGGCACCGATTGCCGTGCTGAGCGAGCGCGAGCGCGAGATCCTCGGTCTGCTCGCGCAGGCGATGTCGAACAAGAAGATCGCCAGCGTGCTCAACGTGTCGCCGGAAACGGTGAAGTGGCACCTGAAGAATATCTACGCGAAGTTGGGCGTGAATGGTCGTGGGCGGGCGGCGGCGCGGTTGCGGGATATTGCGACGCAGGAGAGGGGAAGTGTGTTGGCTGCCTGAACGGATGGCATACGCACAACGGCGTGGCCTTGCTTGTCCATTACAAGAGCAGCAATAAGTCCCGCCATAAGTTCCACTCCTGCCATCCACCCGCGTCGGGGAGTACCCCCCAACCGCACCGCCCGCGATGATGGACTCAACAAGGCAGCCGTACCGGATTCCCGGAGTTCCATCGCGTCATGTCCAGCCACTCTTCGCTCCCCGTTCACCTGCCAGCCGGCGATTCGCCCGCAGCCTGCGTCACCGGCTGTGCGCTGTTCCGCCAGCTGGAAGCGCAGGCGGAAGCGGAGCCGGACACCATCGCGACGGGCAACGCCACCTACCGCGACCTGCTTGACGCCAGCCTTGCGCTGGCCGGGTACATGCAGCAGCGGCTCGGTGTGCGCGCGGGCGATCACGTACTGCTGATGCTGGAAGACGGTGAGTCGTCGGCCATTGCCACTTATGCCGTGGCCCGTTGCAGCGCCAGGGCCATTGCGTCCGCGGCGTTTGAAGACAGCGCGGAGATTGCAAGGCAGACGGTGGTGAACGGCGTGCAGGTGGCAATCGCACCGACCAGAGCATTGATGGCGCTGGCGCCGCTGCTCGATGACGGCTCGCTGTACGGCTGCATCGTGCCGGGCGCAGGTCAGTTCGCCCGGCCTGGCGTGCATGACCTCGCGGGCGCCGTGGCGGCCGGCATCGCGCCGGTGCCGCTGCCAGCGGGGCACCGGCCGTGCTGTCCGGACGCTGCCTTGTGAAATCCGGTTCCTGAAGAATTCTTTGACAGTAGTGGAGACACAGCATGAGCTTGCTAGAAGGAAAGGTTGTCATTGTGACCGGCGCAGGCGCCGGTGTCGGCAAGGGTATCGCCATGGAAGCGGCGCGCCAGGGCGCGCGCGTGATCGTGAACGATCTCGGCGTGGCCATCGACGGCTCGGGCGGCAGCGCCGGTCCCGCGCAGCAGACCGTGGACGAGATCAAGGCGCTCGGCGGCGAAGCCGCGGCCAACACCGACAGCGTGGCGGACTGGGAATCGGCCCAGAAGATCGCCCAGCAGGCCATGGACCTGTACGGCCGCATCGACGGCGTGGTGAACAACGCCGGCAACCTGCGCGACGTCATGTTCCACAAGATGAGCGAGGAAGAATTCGACTCCGTGATCCGCGTGCACCTGAAGGGCACCTGGAACGTGTCGCGCGCCGTCGCCCCGCACTTCAAGGCGCAGGAAAGCGGTGCCTACGTGCACATGACGTCGACGTCGGGCCTGATCGGCAACGTGGGCCAGGCCAACTACGCCGCCGCGAAGATGGGCATCGTCGGCCTGTCTAAGTCGATCGCGCTCGACATGAAGAAGTTCAACGTGCGTTCGAACTGCATCGCGCCGTTCGCGTTCACGCGCATGGTCGGCAGCATCCCGGCCAACACGCCGGAGGCCGTGGAGCGCATGAAGATCCATATGCGCATGGAGCCGGGCAAGATCGCCCCGTTCACGCTGGCGCTGCTGACCGACCAGGCCAAGGATGTCAACGGCCAGATCTTCGGCGTGCGCAGCAACGAGATCTACCTGATGTCGCAGCCGCGCCCGATCCGCACCGCCCACAACGACCAGGGCTGGACCGTGGAGAGTTGCCTGGAGCGCGCGATCCCGATGTTCCGTCCCTCGCTGTTCCCGCTGGATCTCTCGCGCGACGCGTTCGCCTGGGACCCGGTCTGAGCATTGCCACGGGGGTAGTAGCTGGTGGCCGGCCGCTGGGGGGCGGCTGGCCACCATGTTGGATGACAAGGAAGAGACATGGATTTTCAGCCTGACCTCAGCCTGGAGGCGTTCCGCGAAAGCGTGCGCGCCTTCCTGCGCGACAAGCTGCCGGCCGACCTGGCCGGCCGTCCGCGTATCGGCACGCGCTCGCCGCGCGAGGAACTGTCGCGCTGGCAGCGCATCCTCAACGAACAGGGCTGGGGGGCGCCGTACTGGCCGACAGCGCATGGCGGTACCGGATGGAATGTGCTCGAGCGCCTGGCGTTCGATGAAGAATGCACGTTGGCCGGCGCGCCGACGCAGGACGTCGGCGCACAGAAGCTGCTCGGACCGGTGCTAAACGAGTTCGCCACACCCGAGCAAAAGGCCGAGCACCTGCCGCATATCTTCGGCGGCACGCGTACCTGGTGCCAGGGCTTTTCCGAGCCGGGCTCGGGCTCCGACCTGGCGTCGCTGCGCACGGCGGCCGTGCGCGACGGCGACGAGTACGTGGTCAATGGCCAGAAGATCTGGACCAGCCACGGTCACCGCGCCGACTGGATCTTCCTGCTGGTGCGCACCAACACCGAAGTCAAGAAGCAGGCCGGCATCAGCTTCCTGCTGGTGGACATGAAGACGCCGGGCATCACCGTGCGTTCGATCCACACGATCGACGGTTGCCATCACCTGAACGAGACCTTCTTCGACAACGTGCGCGTGCCGGTGAAGAACCTCGTCGGCGCCGAAGGCGACGGCTGGAAGATCACCAAGTTCCTGCTGAACAACGAACACGCCGCCGCAGCCGACTTGCCGATGCTGCGGCGCTATATGCGCCAGCTCGGCAGCCTGGCGCGGCAACGCGACGCCAAAGGCTGCGCACTGATCGAGCGGCCGCATATCGCGCAGCAGGTCGCCCGCTTCGAAGCCGAGCTGAACGCCATTGCCATGCTGGTGCAGCGCGTGGCCGCGCTGGAGCAGGCCGAGGACCACAGTCCCGCCGCGCATGCGCTGGGTTCGATGCTGAAGGTCCGCGGCACGGAACTGCAGCAGCGCATCAGCTCCTTTGTCGTGGAAGCGCTTGGCGACTACGGCCCGGTGGCATACGCCGCGCCCGAGGGCGATACCAGCGGCGAACCGCTGCCGATGCAGCACGTGGCGCGCGGCATGGCCAACGAACTGTTCTTCCGCCGAGCCTCGACCATTTACGGCGGCACCAGCGAAGTCCAGCGCGGCATCATCGCCCGCGCCCTGTTCCAACTCTGACGCCGCGACGCGCGTCTCCTGGCACATAACGATCATGAACTTCAATCTCACTTCCGAGCAGCAGATGCTGCAGGACAGCGTGGCCCGCTTCGTCGAGAAGGACTATGACTTCGAGGCTCGCACCGCGCTGGTCAAGGCCGGTTCGCGCTGCGACGCGAAGCACTGGAATACCTTCGCCAACAACGGCTGGCTTGCCGCCGCGCTGCCGGAAGAGCAGGGCGGCCTCGGCGGTACGCTGCTCGACACCGTGCTGATCGCGGGCCAGCTCGGCCGCGGCCTCGTCATCGAGCCGTACCTCGGCTGCGCAGTCGCTGCCGCACAGACGCTGCTGGCCGCCGCCACGCCCGCCCAGCGCGATGCGCTGCTACCGGCCGTGGCGGAAGGCTCGCGCAAGATTGCGCTGGCGTACAGCGAAGCCGGCTCCCGCGGCCTGCCCGCGCCGGTATCCACGCATGCCGACGCCGCGCCGGGCGGCTACGTGCTGAACGGCGTCAAGACCCTCGTGCTCGGCGGCACCGAAGCCGACGCGTTCATCGTCTCGGCCATGACGCCGATCGCCGAGCCGGCCAGCGCCCATGATGGTGGCGAACTGCGCCTGTTCGTGGTGGACGCCGATGCACCGGGCGTCAAGCGCCGCGCCCTGCCGCTGCATGACGGTACGTGGGCTGCTGAAGTGACGTTCGACGGCGTTGCCGTCAAGGCTGATGCCCTGCTCGGCGAGCCGGGAACCGGTCTGGCCGCACTGCAGCAGGGCCTGCTGCACGGAACCACCGCCTTGTGCGCGGAAATCGTAGGCGCGATGGAAAAGACCATCGAGATCACGTCCGAATACCTGAAGGTGCGCCAGCAGTTCGGCGTTCCCATCGGCAGCTTCCAGGCCCTGCAGCATCGCATGGCCGACATGGCCGCCGAAATGGAAGTCGCGCGCTCGATGCTGTACGCGCTGCTGGCCGCCGTCGAAACCGGCACGCCGGAAACGGTGCAACGCACGATGTCGCAGGCCAAGGCCCTGATTGGCCGCGCCGCCAAGTACGTATGCGGCCAGGGTATCCAGCTGCACGGCGGCATCGGCATGACCGAGGAATACACGGTCGGTCACTACTTCAAGCGCGCGGTGGTAGCCGATGCGCTCTTCGGCAACGCCGACCTGCATGAATCGCTGGTCGCCCAGGCGTTGCAGCAATCCCTGACCACGGAGTGAGAACGAGCATGAAAGTCTACGAAAAGATCAGCGACCTGCAGCCTCTGGTGGGCGAAATCATCGGTACGAGCGATTGGGTGAGTGTCGAGCAAGGCCGTATCAATCAGTTTGCCGACGCTACGGGCGACCATCAGTGGATCCATGTCGACGTGGAGCGCGCCAAGGCCGGTCCGTTCGGCACGCCGATCGCGCACGGCTTCCTGACGCTGAGCCTGCTGCCCGAGTTCACCAATCTTGCCTATCGTGTCAATGAGACCCGCTCGGGCGTGAACTACGGGCTCGACAAGGTACGTTTCCCTGCGCCGGTGCCGGTGAACAGCCGGCTGCGGGCGCAGTTCAAGCTGCTGTCGTATGAAGCGCTGGAAGGCGGCGGGGCGCAAACCAAGGTAGAGATGATTGTCGAGCGGGAAGGGGGGCAGAGGCCGGTTTGTATTGCGGAGTCGATTGTTCGGAGATATCCGTAAGGTTTTGTCTTCGTTGGCAGGGGCGGTGTTGTCGTTCTTGGCAGGCGCCGCTGTTTCGCCGGAGGTTCGTGATTTCCCTTGCCGCCCCGAAATGTCAATCTGGTGCCCCGGATTGTCAAAACGCTCCGCGCTGTTGCTGGATACTTGATGAGATTGGCCAAGGCCAACGGTATCGACATCCGACGCAAGATCGCAAGGAGATGAGCATGGAGCTGAAGGACAAGGTTGCCATCATTACGGGTGGCGGGCAGGGTGGTGGGGAAGGCATTGCGCGCGTGCTGGCACGTGAAGGAGCCAGGATTGCCGTGGTGGATCTGAACGTTGACGCTGCGACACGCGTTGCTTCGAGCATTGATCCGGATGGCAAACGTGCAATCGCCATCCGCGCCGACATCAGCAAGAAGGCCGATACGGAAGCCATGGCACGCCAGACGCTGGAGGCGTTCGGCACCATCGACATCCTGGTCAACAACGCAGGCGTCGGCGGCGCCTCCGCGCTGGCGTGCGACGTCACGGAAGAGAACTGGGACCGCGTGATGGGGGTGAACGCCAAGGGCATCCTGTTCTGCTGCCAGGCGGTCATCCCTGCCATGAAGGCGCAGGGCAAGGGCAAGATCGTCAATATCGACTCCATTGCCGGCATTCGGATGGCCTACTTCAGCAGCGTGGATTACACCGCATCCAAGCACGCGGTCACGGGCCTGACGCAGCATCTAGCATGGGAGCTTGCGGACCAGCGCATCAACGTCAATGCGGTGTGCCCCGGCGGTATCCTGACGCCCGCCATCGAAGCGTATGCGAGCGCGGAAAAGCGCGAGGCGCTGATCCGGCGCACGGTGCCGCTGGGCAGGTTCTGCAAGCCCGAGGAAATCGGCGAAGCGGTATCGTTCCTTGCCAGCGACCGTGCGGACATGATCACTGGCCAGTTGCTGGCCGTGGATGGCGGCACGCTTACCGGCTATGGCGAGGACCTGCGCGCGGTGCTGCGCCAGCGGCTCCAGGAAGATCAGGCTCACTGAGTACAGCGCAACTGGCAGCCTCGCCGGCCTGGCCCCTTCTGAAGCGGGCCAGCGCGGCAAGGCTGCTGTCAGCAGTTCAGGGCACGTTCAGTAGTGGATGATGCCCGGGGTTCCGCCGCCGACCGGGATGGCCTCGCCGTTGATGGCCACGCTCAGCGGTGAAGCGAGGAAAGTCACCACGCAGGCAACCTCGCTGGCATCGACCATGCGGCCGAGGCTGCTCTTCGTCGCCGCCCACGCCTCGGTTGCCGCATCGGTCTTCTCGGTGCGTGTCGGTCCGGGATGGACCGCCGTGACATTGATGCCCTTCGGGCCGAGTTCATCAGCGAGGTTCTTGGTGATGGCCGCCACGCCGACATTGCGCAGCGTGGCGACGGGCCGGCCCGTATGGTAGATCGCCAGGCCACCGATATTGATGATGCGGCCCCAGCCATTGCTGGCCAGATGTGGTGCCAGCGCCCGAGCGGTGCGCAGATAGCCGATGACCTTGATATCGATATCTTCGAGTGCCTGCGCATCGACGATCTGATCCAGTTGCGTGGCCGGCGAGATGCCGCCCGGCAGCGCCGCGGCGTTGACCAGGATGTCGATGCCGCCCAGCGCTTCGATCGCTTGCTCCACCATGGCGTCGACAGAAGCCTTGTCGGCAGTGTCGACCGAGAGCGGCACAATCCGGCGGCCGGTCAGCGTCGCAAGTTCCGCTGCGGTCGCTTCCAGCGCGTCTTTCCCGCGCGCAGCGAGCACGACATCCACGCCTTCCTGTGCGAGTTGCAGCGCAATCGTCTTGCCAATGCCGCGGCTGCCGCCGGTCACGATTGCACGCTTGCCTTTCAACTTCAGGTCCATGATTTCTCCGATATCCAGCAATGGCTTTGGGGCGATCGTGCCATAAACACGTCGCCCCGTTGATCGTGATGCGGCTGGCGCACTGGCGGCGGTGCCCGCGCCAGCCCGCAACGGTTACGGCACCAGCACGGTAGCGCCGCTGGTCTTCCTCGATTCGAGCGCGCGATGGGCCTCGGCGGCATCGGCCAGCGCGAAGCTCTGCCGGGGCTCGCTCGTGATCTTGCCGGCCAGCACCATGTCGAACACTTCCTTCGCCATATCCAGCATGTGCGAGCGCGGCGTGGCGTAGTGCACCATGGCCGGACGCGTGACCCACAGCGACCCCTTGGCCGCCAGCGTGCGGCTGTCGATTTCCACCGGACCCGAAGTCGTGCCGTTGCTGACGAGGGTGCCACGTACCTGCAGGCAGGACAGCGATGCGTCCAGCGTCGACTTGCCGATCGAGTCGAAGACGACCGGCACCTTCTTGCCGTCGGTGATCTCCATCACGCGTTCGACGATGTTCTCGCGCGACGTGACGATGGTGTGCGTGCAGCCATTGGCCCTGGCGACCTCGGCCTTTTCGTCGGAGCTGACCGTGCCGATCATGGTCACGCCAAGCGCGCGTGCCCACTGGCATGCGATCAGTCCGACGCCGCCCGCTGCGGCGTGATAGAGGATGGTCTCGCCACCCTTGAGCGGGTACACCTGGCGGAACAGGTACTGCGCCGTCATGCCTTTCATGATGAGCGTCGAGGCCGTGCGGTCGGACACGCCATCGGGCAGCGGGATCAGGACTTCCGCAGGCATCACGCGTACATCCGAGTATGCGCCCTGCGGCCCAAGCAGGTAACCGACCCGGTCACCGACACGGATATCGGTCACGCCCGGGCCGACGGCCTCGACCACGCCAACCGCATCGGAGCCCAGCCCGTTGGGCAGTTGCAGCGGATAGTGGCCGGTGCGGAAGTAGATGTCGATGAAATTGACCGCGATATAGGTGTGTCGCACACGGGCCTGGCCCGGGCCGGGATCACCGACTTCGACGGTCTCGAGCTTGAGGACGTCGGCGCTGCCGGTTTCGTAGAAGCGGATTGCTTTTGCCATTTAGGTCTCCTGGAGAAAGTTCATGCCGGTCCGGTGCCCGCAAGGGCGGACCTCATGGCTGAATGTGGTAGGTCTTGACGATGCCGGCATTGCGCTCGTATTCCGTGCGCAGTGCCTGACTGAGTTCCGGCAGGCCCTGGACCGGCACCGGCTCCATGCCGAGCGCCGCGAACCGTTCCTGCACGTGGGGTTTGGATGCCGCCTTGTAGACCGCGGCCTGGATTTTCTGGCTGACGTCGGCAGGCACCCTGGCGGAGACGAAGACACCGCCCCAGTTGCTGAAGTCGATATCCGGATAGCCTAGTTCCGCAAAGGTCGGAACCTGCGGCAACAGTGGCGAACGCTGCTTCGCCGCAAGCGCGTAGGGCCGCAGCTTGCCGGCCTTGATCATCGGCAATGAGGTCACCATGCCGTCATACATCACGGCGATCTGCCCGCCCATTACCTGGGTCAAGGCTGGCGGAGAGCCGGCAAATGGCACGTGCTGCAGGTCGATGCCCGCCTTCTGGTTCATGATCATGCCGGCATAGTGGCCCACCGTCCCGGCGCTGGGCGACGCAAAGCTGAGCTTGCCGGGGTTGGCCTTGACGTAGCGAATCAGGGCTGGCAGATCCTTGGCCGGCAGGTCAGGCGACCCGACCAGCACCATGGTCACCTTGCTGACGGCGGCCACGGGCTTCACGTCCTTCACCGGATCGAAGGAAACCTTCATTACCTGGGGCACTTCCGTGAAGACATTGGTGAGGGTGACCAGGATGGTCTGGCCGTCAGCCGGCGCCGCCAGCAGGGTATTGATGGCGATGCCGCCACCGGCGCCTGGCTTGTTGTCGACGACCACGGGCTGGCCCAGGTCGACTGTGAGCTGTTCGGCCAGCACGCGCGCGATGACGTCCATGGTGCCGCCGGCGGGCGCTGGCACCAGCATGCGCACCGGTTTGCTGGTCCAGGCCATGGCAGCAGGCATTGCGGCGGCCAGGATGACTGCGGCGGCGGCCTTGCGGAAAGCGAAGAGGGCGGGGTGATTGGACATGTCGGACTCCGTCAGGGACTGGATAGGCGGCCGCCCTGGCCGCAGCCAGGTCGCTGCAGTACGGGCGGCCTGGCGCATCACGCAGCGCGCAGCGGCAGGTTCCGGATGCCGGCCCGGCGGTTGGGCGCCATGCCGTGGGCGGCCAGCGTTTCTTCGGCGCTGTCGTACCACGTGCCGATGCGGTAGATCTCGCGCGCTTCCTTGCCCGAGGCGATCTCGCGGCCCAGTTCATTCGCCACGCGCACGCATTGTTCGATCTGCTGCACCGAAGTCATGCGGTTGCCATGCTGGTCGATGATGGTGTCCTCGATGCCGCAGCGCGGGTGCAGGCCCATGGCCATCGCCATCATGTTGAACGGCAGCACGTTCTTCAGCAGCGATTCGGCGGTCAGCGTGCAACCGTCCGGCGCGCGATGCACGAAGTTGAAGAAGTTGAACGGGTTGGGGCCGTCGAAGCCGCCGCCGATGCCGATCCACGTCAGGTTCAGCGGGCCTTTGTAGTGGCCGGCGCGCACCAGGCGTTCCAGCGTCTCCATTGCATGGATGCCGGTGAGCTGGAAATGCGGCTGGATGCCGGCGTTGCTCAAGCGGCGCAGGTGCTCTTCGACCCAGCCCGGGCCGGCTGGCACGGTCATTTCGCGGTAGGCGGCCTGGTAGGCGGGCTGCTCCAGCGAGGTACCCTTCAGGTACTCGGGATAGAGCAGCTCCATGATGTTCATCTGGGTGGTGTTGATCGCCACCGTCACCTGGTCTGGCTTCGGCGTGAGTTCGGCCAGCATATGGCGGGTGTCATCCGACAGCCACTTGGCGGCTTCGCCTTCGTCTTCCGGCGCGAACGAGATCGAGCCGCCGACCTGGATGATCATGTCCGGAACGGCAGCGCGCACGCCGGCGATCAGCTCATTGAACTTGGACAGGCGCTTGGAACCCTTGCCGTCGAGTTCGCGAACATGCAGGTGCAGCACGGTGGCGCCCGCGTTGTAGCAATCCACGGCCTTCTGCACCTGTTCTTCCATGGTCACCGGAATGTCTTCCGGGAAGTCCTGCGGCATCCACTCAGGGCCATACGGGGCTACGGTGATCACCACTTTGTCCTGGTTCTCCGGGTGCAGCGAATCGTCGAGAAATTGCATGGTCTCCTCCTGATGGTGAATGGCGCATTCATTGGCGCCCGTTTGACGGTCTTTGATTCAAAGGCCACGACGCGATGCGCGTGGCTGCGCTTAGCTGTGTCGCATCGATACGTCTTCTGCCTGCGCGCAGATGCGCGCTACGCAGTCGGCATCCGGAAAGTCGGCAAGGTACGCAAGCAGTGGGCCGAACGCGCGATCCTCATCGTCGGGCACGTTGCAGCGATTCGCTGAGCCGTACGCGGCGTTGACCTTGTCCCAGTCCGCTTCAGTCAGGTAGCGCTGCGCCGCCGGCAGGATGACGCCTTCCTCGCGTCCCATGCGCGCCCAGACAAACTGCGTGTAGTGATCGACCTTGCCCAGCAGCTCGGCAAGCGGGCCACCTGTTGCAAACCGCTCAATGGCCTCGGCGAGCGCGCCGGCCCATTGCGCATCGCGTTCATGCTGGCGTTCCAGTTCGTCCAGCTCGGCGTCGGCCCGGGCCGTGCGCCGGCGCAACCTGTCGTAGAGGCAGGCCTGCTTGCGCGGGTGGTGGCGAGCGAGCGGGAAGGTCTCGATAAACCGGATCATGTCGCGCATCACGACCACATCCGCACCGGCGTCGCGGTCGTTCGCAGCCGTGAGCATGTCCAGCCAGGCGCGCAGTACGGCACTAAGAGCGCGGTGCTCGTCGCGGATCGCGCGGATGGCGGACTCTGGCATTGCCGGAGCATGATCCGGCATGGCGAATACCGGAAGACCGGCCGCGAGCACCGCCTGCACGAGCGATCTTGTCATCGCTTCTTGCCCACGAGGGCCGATGAAGACCAGGTCACAGCCAACCTCTCGCGCGGTTGCGGGGATGGCGGCTTGCGCGTCGCCATCGAGCAGGCCAGCCGACGCGCATGGGACCCCTTGTGCCCGCGCCACTGACTCGGCCTTGGCGAGCAGTTCGCGGCCGCGAACCATAGAGGCGCGCGGCACTGCGGACTGCGGCGGCACATGGACGAACGTGATCCGTGCCGCGGCGATGCGTGCCAGCTCGATGGCGCCGATGACCGTGGCCATGCAGGCGTCCGCTTCGTCGAGCGGCACCAGCAGGTGGTGGCACGTGATGGCGTCGGCATCGCGACAAGGACGGCTCATGCCGGCACCCCGACCCGCTTACGTCCCTGCTTCAGCGCGCACACGTCCATGTACTGCATCGAATGCCCCCAGGTTCCGTTTCGACCTGGACGGATGCTAGCCCCGGTACGCCCGATACGCCCCCTCCGTGGAGGAGGGGGCGATTGCCCGCCAAGCGCGCCGTGTGCCTATAATGAGACACCAGATTCCGAGCCAGGCACGCCGCCCCCAACGGCAGCGCGAAGCCACGGACGCTGCATTGCCGCGCGCGCAGCCCGGCACGCAGGCCCCGGCGAGCGTCGCACCCCAGCCAACCAGTACCTGCCAGATGACCTCCGTGAACCATGGCGCCGGTGCCGCGTTTTCCGAGCTTGCGCTCAAGACCATGCCGCCGCGTGCACCGCGGCACCTGCTTGCGCGCGCGCGCCTGAGCCTTGACAGCGAGGCGCTGCGCGACCGGCCCGCGATTGTCGTGCAGGCGCCGCCGGGTTTCGGCAAGACGCTGCTGCTGGCGCAATGGCGCCGCGAGTACCTGGCGCACGGTGCGGCCGTGGCCTGGATTTCCGCTGACACGCACGACGATCCGCTGCATTTCCTGCAATGCCTGGTGCTTGCTGTCCGCGCCGGCGGCGCGCGGCCCGGCTTTGGTCGCACGCTGCTCGAAGGCGCGGCCGCGGCGCCCGGCAGCACAGAAGGGCTCACGGCCTGGCTTGCCGAGGTGGCCCAGACCTCGCTGGATCTCGTGCTGATCGTCGACGAAGCCGAACGTCTCTCGCAGGACGGCGTTGCGGCATTGCTCTACCTGCTGCACAACGCGCCGCCCAATCTGCGCATCGTGGTCGCGGCACGCGGCGGGTTCGACACCGCCGTCGCCGAACTCACGGCGTATGGCCAATGCGCCGGCATTGGCGCGCAAGCGCTGCGTTTCCGCTTCGATGAGACCCTGACCCTGGTGCGCAACCGCTTCGGCGACCGCGTCGATGCCGACCGTTGTGCGCGCCTGCACGAGTTGACCGACGGATGGCCGCTGGGCCTGCAACTCGTGCTGGCGGCCATGGAGCGGGGCGCCGATCCGCGCAGCGTCGTGGATACCATGGCGGCCCGCCCGGCCGATGAGGGCGAGCACCTGGTCGGTGGCCTGATTGCCAAGCTCACGCCCGACGACGTCGCGTTCCTGACGCGCATTGCCGTCGTCGACCACGTCCATCCGGACCTGTGCCGCGCGCTGACTGGCGACGAGCAGGCGCCGGGACATCTAGCGCGGCTGATCCGCGAAACACCGATCTTCGTTTCCAGCGACGGCAGCGACTGGTGCCGGCTCCACGCGCTCGCGCGCGGCGCGCTGCAGGCTCGCCTGGCCGAGGTGCCCCGCAATGAGCAGGCCGAACTGCATGCGCGAGCGCTGCACTGGCTTGCCGAGCGCGGGATCACCGAGGAAGCCGCGCGTCACGCGCACGCGGCGGGCCAGCATGCACTGGCCTACGAGCTGGCAGGACGCTCGCTATACGACGCCGTGATGCAGGGGCGGCTGGGTACCGTGCTCGAATGGCTGGAACGCCTGCCTGACGCGGAACTGGACCGCTACCCGGGCCTGCGCCTGGCCGCTGCGTGGGTGCTCGCGCTGGGCGAGCGCCATGCGGAGGCCGAGGCGCTGGTCGCGCGTATGCTCGAAGGGGCAGGCGACGATACTGTGCTGCGCTATGAATGCGCGCTGATCCTGAGCATCGCGGCCTACTACGCGGACCAGCCGGACCGTTGCCTGGCGCTGCTCGAGCCATGGCAGCAGCAGCCCGCCACGCACGACCCACGCCTCGCGCAGATGCATGCCAACCGCATGGCAATGGCCGCGATCCTGCATGGTCAGACCGGCAATGCGCGGCGCCATCTGCAGCTCGCGCCACGCGGCGACCTGGGCGAAGGACATCGCTACGCGGCGCGCTGGGGCGAGTTCGTGACCGGGCTCAGCTACCTGCGGGAAGGGCAGATGATGCTGAGCCAAGCGATCCTGAGGCCTACGCTGGCAAGCGCGGAAGCTGATCTCGGCCGCCGCCATCCGCTTTCCTGCATGCTCGCGTCGCTGCTGGCTGCGGCGGTCTACGAGAACGGACGCGTCGACGAAGCCGCTGCGCTGCTCGCCAACCGGCTCGACGTGCTGGAGCGGTCGGGCACGGCCGAGACGTCGTTGCTGGCATACCTGACTGCGGCGCGCGTGGCGGCCCTGCAGGGCGTCGAGCACCGCGCACTGGACCTGCTCGAAGCGTTGTATGCGGTCGGCGTTGCGCGCCGGACGCCGCGGCTTTGCATGGCGAGCCTGGCGGACCAGGTGCGCATGCACGCCGGACGCTTCCGCGCCGAGACGTGCCGGGCCCTGATCGTCCGTCTTGATGAGCTCGTTGCCGGGGCAGAGGCGGACCACGGCCCGCTGTGGCGCCGCGACGTGGTGCTGATGCAGGCCGTGGCACACGCCAATGCGGCAATCGCGGCCCAGGACTGGTCGTCTGCGCTCGATGCGCTGCGCCGCGCGGCGCCTGCGGCGGAGGCCATGAAGCTCGGGCGCAAGCGCATCGAGATCATGGCGCTGGAAGCGTTCGTGCGTCATCGCGCGGGCGAGGACAGCCGCACGCTCATGCTGGAAGCCATGAATCTTGCGCAGACCTATGGCCTGGCCCGCACCTTTGCTGACGCGCATCCGGCACTGGCCGACTGGGCCAGACGCCTGGTGGAGGAAGAGACCACGGAGCCGGGCGCCGGCCAGCCGCTGCCGGTCGCGCGCACGCCGCGCCGCGCCGAACGTGCGGTGACGGAGCCGCGCGCCGTGGCCAGCACGGTGCTGACGCCCAAGGAACGTGAAGTCCTGGAACTGCTGGCGCGCAATCTCTCCAACAAGGAGATCGCGCAGGCCATCGGCGTGGGCGAGGTCACGGCCAAGTGGCATGTGAAGAACCTGTTCGGCAAGCTCAGCGCCGGCACGCGCAAGCACGCCGTACGGCGCGCGCAGCTGCTGGGGCTGCTGGAAGGTCTCGAGTAGTCCCGTCCATTCGTGCCCGCTCTTTCGGGTAGTTTCGCCCCCTCCTTCACGCAGGGGGCGAAGGAGGCGGCGCGCTTCGGATAATCGGAAGGCCCCAACCACGGTGCGCCAACCGGACCGACTCGTGCCCATGACACTGAAACGCAGACTCTATCGCGGCCGCGAGGTGCGGCGTGCCCAGAACATTGCCGAGCTGCGCGCGATGGCGTCAGCGCGGCTGCCCAACTTTTGCCTGGAATACCTGGAGGGCGGGGCGGACGATGAACTGACGCTGCACCGCAACCGCGCCAGTTATGACGCCATCGCCTTCACGCCGCGCACGCTGGTTGACGTCTCGGTGCGCGATCCCGGCTGCACGCTGTTTGGCCAGCGCATTGAAATGCCGGCGGTGATTGCGCCAACCGGCTTCAACGGACTGCTCACACACGAGGGTGACCTGGCGCTCGCGCATGCCGCGCGTGATGCGGGCATCCCGATGTGCCAGAGCATGGTGTCGACGGTTGCGCTCGAACGCGTTGCCGAAACGGGCGTACGGCACTGGATGCAGATCTATCCGTTCAAGGACCACGAGAATCTCGCCGGGATCGTCAGGCGTGCCGAGGCGGCGGGCTCGGAAGCCATCGTCGTGACGACGGACGTGCCGGTGCTTGGCAACCGCGAGTGGGACCGGCGCAACTATCGCGCCCCGATGAAGCTGGATGTTGCCAACCTGATCAACGTTGCCCTGCGGCCAAAGTGGTGGTGGGACGTGCTGGTGCCGCACGGCATGCCGCACTTCCGCAATCTCGGCGACATCCTTCCACCGGGCCAGGACGATGCGCGCAATGCGGCCACCTTCCTGTCCCGGCAGATGGATCCCTCGCTGAACTGGCAGGACGTGCAGTGGCTGCGCGATTTGTGGCCGCGCAAGCTCATCCTCAAGGGCATCGTGCGGCCTGACGATGCGTTGCGCGCCCGCGCGCTTGGTGTCGACGCGCTGGTCATCACCAACCACGGCGGGCGGCAACTCGACAGCTGCGTGGCGCCGATCGAGGTGCTTCCTGAGATCCGCGCTGCGGTCGGCCCGGACATGACGCTGATCGTCGACAGCGGCCTGCGGCGCGGCGGCGATTTCGTCAAGGCGCGCGCGCTCGGGGCCGATGCGGCAATGTCGGGCCGTGCGACGCTGTATGGCCTTGCGGCTGGCGGCAGGACCGGGGTTGCGCACGCGCTGGCAATCCTGCGTGCCGAGATCGATCGCACGCTGGGCCTGCTCGGCTGCCCGGCGCTCACGGAGCTGGGGCCGGACTGTGTCAGCAGGCCAGGCGCGATGCGCGGCGCCTAGCGCCTGATTTCCGGTGCTGTCCGCTGGCGGCGCCATGCCGACACGCTGCAGCCGTAGCGCGTGGCAAACCACCTGGAGAAGGCGCTGAGCGAGGAAAACCCCATCAGGATCGCCACGTCCGACAACGGTCGTTCGTTGTTCTTCAGGTATCTCGTGACGAGCTCGACCCTGACCGCATCGACGACGGACAGGTAGTTCTGACCATAGGCTGCCAGATGGCGATGCATGGTCTTGCGGTCGATGCCAAGCTGCCGGGCCACCTGTTCGGCCCCGCACTCGCCGGTGGGCAGCAGCGCGAATACCAGTTTCCGTACCTTGTCCGGCATGGTGGAATCGGACTGTGCCAGCTTGGTATCGAGAAATTCGCGCGCATGGCGGCCCAGCGCCGTGTCCGACGTCGTGCCCGCCACGTCGAGATCCGCGGCGGACAGCAGGATGCCATCGAAATCCTGGTGGAATCGCACCGGTACGCCGAACACGCGCCGATGCGTGGCAAGGCTCGCCGGCGCGGCGTGGGTGAAGCAGACGCTGCGCGGCTTCCATGCATCGCCCGACAGCAGCTTGAACAGCCGGAACCACAGGCAGATGATGAACTCGGTCGATTGCCGCATGGAACCGTCCACGGACACCAGGAATTCAAGCCTGACCACCGCGGTGTCCCCGACTTCCTCGAGGCGCAGATCGAGTGCTTCGTTGAGCAAATGCAGGTAGCGCGCCATCGCCCCCAGCGCGTTGCGCAGGGTGGCGCCCTCGCGCATCACCGTCCACAGCGGGCCCAGAGTGGTCAGTTCACGCGCTTCCGCGACGCGTAGCCCGAGGTCCTCCAGGCCCGCAAGCTGTGCCGAATCCTCCAGCAACTGCATGACCGACTTCGCAGGCACGCGCATTTCCGGGTCGACCAGCGCCGTCGGCCGGATACCTGCTTGCCGCAGTTGACGGTAAGGGTCCAGGCCGAGTTGGCGGGCCACGTCAACAAACTCCGTCAGGTTCACGTGTTGCAGCAGCGTCGACATAGGAGTTCCCCCAGGTGCCCCAAAATGTAAAGTCACTGCCCCGGAATGTCAACGCATCGCGCGCCGGCTCTTCAATACTTGCATCGACCCTTTTGCTTCGGCCTCTACCTACAATCTTTCGGAGTCGCAATGCGTGTCGAGTCACTTACCTGTTCCATCGGCGCTGAACTGGTCGGCGTCAGCCTTGCCGATGCCATCCACGATGACGGCTTGTTCGCCGGCATTCGTGAAGCGCTGCTCAAACATCGTGTCCTGTTCGTGCGCGGGCAGGACATAACCGCCGGCGAGCACGTCGCCTTTGCGCGCCGCTTTGGCGAACTGGAAGACCATCCGGTCGCGGGCAGCGATCCCGAACACCCTGGGCTGGTCCGCATCTACAAGAGCCCCGAAGAGCCCACTCCGCGTTACGAGAATTCCTGGCACACCGATGCGACCTGGCGCGAGGCCCCGCCGCTCGCCAGCATCCTGCGCTGCCGCGAATGCCCGCCGGTCGGCGGCGACACCATGTGGAGCAATATGGTGCTTGCCTACGAGAACCTGCCGCAGCACATCAAGGACCAGATCGCAGGACTGCGCGCGCGCCACAGCATCGAAGCCAGCTTCGGCGCGGCCATGCCGATCGAAAAACGCCATGCCCTGAGGGCCCAGTTTCCGGACGCCGAGCACCCTGTGGTCCGGACGCATCCCGACACCGGCGAGAAGGTGCTGTTCGTAAACGGCTTCACCACCCACTTCACGAACTTCCATACGCCGGAGCACGTGCGCTTCGGGCAGGACTTCAACCCGGGCGCGGCCGACCTGCTGCGCTACCTGATTACGCAGGCCTACATTCCCGAGTACCAGGTGCGCTGGCGCTGGACGCCGAACAGCGTGGCGATCTGGGACAACCGCTCGACCCAGCATTACGCGGTCATGGACTACCCGCCATGCCATCGCCGGATGGACCGTGCCACGGTGATCGGGGATCGCCCGTTCTGAGCGGCACGCCCCTTCATGCTTCCCCATTGCAACGCAAACCAGACTGAGACACTGACAATGAGCCAGATCGACCCCAACCTGCTCAAGGACAAGGTTGCCGTAATCACCGGCGCAGGCCGCGGCATCGGCCGCGCCATCGCAATGGCCTATGCCAGCGCCGGTGCTGCGGTGGTATGCAGCGGCCGTGGCGAGGCCGACATCGCGCAGACCGCTGCGATGATCCGCGAAGCGGGTGGCAGGGCCATTGCCCAAACTGCAGACGTGGCGGACTACGAGAGCGTCAAGACGCTGTTCCAGCGAGCCAGCGATACCTTCGGCGGTGTCGATATCGTGGTGGCCAATGCCGGTGTCGCGCTCGAGCAGCGCAGGATCGCTGACGGCGATCCAGCGCTCTGGCGCAAGACCATCGATATCAACCTGACCGGTGCGTACCACACCGCCCACGCCGCCATTGCCCATCTGCGCCGCCGCGGGGCCGGCAAGATCATCATGATCGGTTCGGGCCAGCGCAAGCGGCCTGCCCCGGGGTTCTCGGCGTACTCATGCTCCAAGAGCGGCCTGTGGATGCTGACGCAGTCGCTGGCGACGGAACTGCAGGAGGAAAACATCAGCGTCAATGAGCTGATACCGGGTCCGGTCCGGACGGACATGACGCGCGATGTTCCGGTGCCGCCCGGCGAATGGTTCAAGGATCCTGCGGACGTTGTCCCGCTTGCGCTGTTCCTGGCCGGCATGCCCGATGTTGGCCCCAGCGCGCAGAGCTACAGCCTGATGCGCCGCGCCTGATTCCCGCGACAACCGAAGGCTGCAATGCCTTGCAGCCGCCGCCCGTGCAAGGAGGCCCATGAGCCGTTTAGTCCGCAGTGCCACGCTGTCCCGCTATACCGAGGTGGCCCGCTCGGTGGGGCTGGATCCATTGCGGATCCTGGCAGAAGTCGGGCTGCCCAGAACCTGCCTGGACGCCGGCGACAACCTGGTCTCCGCCAACGCGGTCTGCCGGCTGCTCGAAATGTCCGCAGCCGATTCCGATGCCGAAGACTTCGGCCTGCGCATGGGGGAGGGCCGTCAATTGTCGGTACTGGGGCCGCTCGGCATGGCAGTGCGGGACTCGCCGACGTTGCGCGATGCGCTGGGGGCGATGGTGCGCTATATCACGCTGCACAGCGAGGCGCTGTTCCTCGGCGTGGAAGAACGCGAGGGCGCGCTTGTGATCCGCGTGTCGCTGATCGTGGAGCACGCCGGCTCGACGCGCCAGGCCGACGAGATGGTCGTGGTGTCGCTTTACCGGATGCTTCAGGAACTGATCGGGCCAGGATGGCGCGCGCGGCGGATCTGCCTTTCGCATGAGGCCCCAAGGAGCCTGGCATCCCATCTGCGCGTGTTCGGTCGGGCCGTCGATTTCGGTTGCGACTTCAACGGCATCGTTTGCGAGCTGAAGGACATGGACGCCATGCCGCGCGCCGCGCGCCCGGAGCTGGCGCAGTACGCGCATGCCTATCTGGATTCACTGTCGGCGCGTGCGACCCTGTCCATGACCGAAAACGTCCGGCGGATGGTGCTGTCCTTGCTCCCTTCGGGCAACTGCAGCGTGGAACGCGTCGCCAGCCAGCTTGGCGTCGACCGGCGCACGGTCCATCGCAAGCTGCTGCAGGAAGGCGCGAGTTTCAGCAGCATTCTCGATGAGGTCCGTGCCACGCTGGCGCTGCAGTATCTGCGGCACTTGGAGCGCCCGGTCAGCTACGTGGCCGTGTTGCTCGGGTTTTCGATGCAGAGCGCGTTCTCGCGCTGGTTCCGCGATCATTTTGGCTGCAGCCCCAGCGCATGGCGCAGCGAGGGCATGCAGCCGGCGCGGCCCGTGCCGCGGCAACCTCTGCTAGCGGCGAGCCCCGAGCAGCGCATGTAGCACGGCGTTGCTCAGGCCATCTGCGGCCAGACAATGCGGTGCTCTGCTTCGATCGAGAGCGTTACGGCGGAGTCAGTATCGATGAAGTTCGCTTCGTCCGGCTTGACTGACTCGCGGAAGAGTGGGGAGCACACTGCAGCCTGCAGCGAGGCATCATCTTCGAACCAGATCTGCGCCGCGCCGTCGAAGTGGGTTGGGCCTTGATCATCGACAGCGGGCAGCATCGCACTCTGCACATAGCGGCGTAGTCCCGGCACCGATGCAGCCAGCGGCCCGTGCGTGCCGCGCCAGTAGCGCAGCATGTCTTCCCGGCTGAGATTCGACTTGCGCCGGAAAAAGGTCATCCGCTTCGGCAACGATTCCTCGCGGGCGATCGATGCGCCGGCGTGCACGACGTGATCCGTTGTCTGCAAACGCACGCAATGCTCCGGGTCGACCAGGTTGCCGGCGCCTGCCAGCGTCGACCTGGCATAGTCGGCGCTATGCAGCAGCGCATCGAGCGCGGCGGCATCATCGACCCAGATCTCGTCCACGGTATCGTAGCGCGCGACCTGGCCGGGGACGGCGCGGACGGTGCTCTGAACGTAGCGCCGGACACCCGGCAGGCCGGCTACCAGCGGCGCCTGAACGTCGCGCCAGTCGCGCAGGTACTCCCGGCGGTCCACGTCGGCGCGCCGCATGCTGAGGAAGATGAGGTGGATCATGTCGCGGCCATTCCGGTTGTGACGGCGGGCGCGCGCTCCAGCGCATCGAGAATCCGCGCGAATCGCGCCTCCAGGCGCGGCCGCATGCGCGTTGGCGTGAAAATGTAAAACTCGCCCGCGCGCATCGCCTCCAGCGTGTGGCTGGCCACCAGCTCTGGCGCCGTGCCAGTGGCCACTGCGGCCCTGAACGATTCGCTGGCATGGTTCGAGCGTTCGGCGATCGGCGTCTTCACCGGACCAGGACAAAGCACGGATACACCAATGCCGGTGCCGCGAAGCTCCTGCTCGAGTGCCTCGGAGAGGGCCACCACGCTGTATTTCGTGGCCGCGTAGGCGCCCATGGGGAAGTCGCCGTTCACCCATAAGCCTGCGCCCGATGCCGTGCTGACGAAATGCGCGGGCTCGCCGTGCCGGCGCAGCAGCGGCAGGAAATGGCGGATACCGTGAATGACGCCAAACACATTGATGCCGAACGCGCGCGTCCAGTCCTGCTCGGACAGAGACGCCAGTTCGCCGCTCATATCGATGCCAGCGTTATTGAAGACCAGATGGATGCGTCCGAGCGTCGCTTCGAACTCCGCCGCCGCGTCGCGCACGTCCGCATCGGAGGAAACGTCCAGCACGCGCGTGCAGATGCGCCGGCCGGTCGGTGCGAGGCGCTTGCGCGCGGCGTCAAGCCCGCGTGCGTCAATGTCGGCCAGCGCAAGGTCGGCACCGCGCGCTGCCAGTGCCTCGGCCAATGCCAGGCCGATGCCGGACGCGGCGCCGGTGATGATTGCCGTCTTGCCCTCGAAATCCTGAAGGCGCGGTCGGGAGTCAGATTGAGTCATGGAGATTGACAGGTGAGAGTCGCGGCATTTAGCCGATGACGGATTCCGGCGCCAGGCGCACAAGCTGCTTGCCGATGTTCTTGCCGGTAAACAAGCGGTTCAGCGCGGCCGGTGCCTGCTCGATGCCTTCGACAATGTCGACCCGATACTTGAGCTGGCCGTCCCTGACCCATTTCGCCATGACTTCCACGGCTTCGTGGAACCGAGAACGGTAGTCGGCAATGAGGAAGCCTTCGATGCGGGCGCGTTTCATGATGACATTGCGGAACATCTTCGGGCTCCACCAGTCGCCGCTCGCGTTGTAGGTGGAGATCATCCCGCACATCGCGATACGCGCTCCCGGGTTGATCAGCGCCAGCACGGCATCCATGGTTTCGCCGCCCACGTTCTCGAAATCGACGTCGATGCCGTCCGGACAGGCGGCGCGAAGATCGGCGAGCACGTTGCCGGCCTTGTAGTCGACACAGGCATCCAGGCCGAACTCTTCCCTGACGAGCCGGCACTTGTTCTGGCCGCCGGCAACGCCGACTACCCGGCAGCCGAGTATCTTGCCGATCTGGCCGGCGATCGAGCCGACGCCGCCTGCGGCGGCCGACACCACGATGGTCTCGCCAGCCTTGGGCCGGGCAATGTCAAGCATGCCGAAATAGGCGGTCATGCCGGAGTTGCCCAGCACGCTCGCATAGGCATGCAGCGGCAGGCCGTACTCCACCGGGACACGCCGGGCCGTCTTCGTGACCGAATACTCCTCCCACGCCATGCCACCTTCGACGATGTCACCGGCCTTGAAGTCCGGGTGATGGGACTCGGTCACCACGCCCATGGTGACGCCGCGCATCACCTCGCCAAGTGCCACCGGGGCCATGTACTGGTCGATCTCGCTCATCCACACGCGGTTGGTCGGTGCCACCATGAGATAGATGTTGCGCACCAGGATCTCGCCGTCGCCCGGTCGAGGCAGCGGTGCTTCCACGAGCTGCAGATCGTTGTCGCCGATATCGCCGACGGGGCGCTGCCTGAGGATCCAGCGCCGGTTCATGGTCTTCATGCTTGCTCCTCCAAAATTGGTACGTGGCGCCGTGTGCGTGCTGCACTGCCAGTCGCCGCAAAGCGTCGCCGCTCAGTCTTCCAGCGCGGCATATACGATGTTGCGCAAGAGGGACCGGTATCCGGTGCGCGTCGCCAGGTCGTTTTCCTGAAGCATCAGGATGGCGATCAGCTGCTCTTGCGGATCCGCCCAGAAATAGGTCCCGAGCGCGCCGCCCCAGTAAAAATCGCCGATGGAACCGGGTACCGGGCTCAAGCCCGATGCGGTGCGTACGCCCACTGCCAGGCCATGGCCCTGGCCGAGATCAGGCAATGGCGCGTTGATGCCGAGCCCGGTTGTCGAACCGCCAAATCGCGTGGACTGCGGAAGGTGGTTGCCAAGCATCAGTTCGACGGTCTTGCGTGAAAGCAGGCGCACGCCATCGAGCGCCCCGCCATTGAGCAGCATCTGGCAGAAGCGCGCATAGTCGCCGGCCGTGGACAGCAGGCCGGCGCCACCGGAATGCCAGCGCGGCGGGTGGTGTTCGTCGTAGTCGAACAGCGCGGTGGATTTTCCGGATGCGCCGGATGGCAGTGCCAGCCCGGCACCGTCCTGCCTGATCAGGTGGAAGCCCGTGGCATGCATGCGCAGCGGCTGCGTCACGCGCTCCGCGACGAAGCGGGCGAGGTCCATGCCCGAGACAATCTCGATGATGCGGCCCAGCACGTCGGTGGACATGCCATATTCGAATACCTCGCCCGGCTGGCATTGCAGCGGGATGGCCGCCAGCTTCGCGACCATCTCCGCATTGGTCTGTGCAGGGTCCATGAGGCCGCTTTCGCGATACTGACGCTGCACCAGCGAATCGCCGAACTGCCCGTAAGTCAGGCCGGACGTGTGCCGGAACAGGTCGTGAACGGTCATGGCGCGGCGCACGGGTTCGAGTGCGAGGCGGCGTTCGCCGGTATTCGCATCGACCGACTCGACGCCGACCTGGAGGCTGGCGAACTCGGGGATGTAGCGTTCGACCGGGTCGTTCAGGGACAGCCGGCCTTCTTCCATCAATATCAGCGCCGCCACGCCGACAATGGGCCGCGTCATCGCGGCAATGCGGAAGACCGAATGGCGCTGCATCGGGCGCGACGGCGTATCGGCTTGCTCGAAGCCAAACGCCTCGGACCAGGCGATCCGGCCCTTGCGCGCCACAAGCACGACTGCGCCGGGGATCTTGCGCCGGTCGACATCGGCATGGATCACCGATGAGATCGACTGCAACCGCCGGGTGGACAGTCCCACCTGTTCGGGGGAAGCCGCGTGTTCGAGGGCACGGGTGAGAGGCAATGCAGGCTCCTGCAGGATTCGGCAAATCGAGGAGGCTTGGCGCGATGCGCCGTGCCGGTATGTGTGCCGATTCTAGGCAGAGGGGCGGTCCGGTGAATGATCCCAGGGGGCTTTGCCGTGACCGTTGGGGACATCGCGCCAGCGGCTGGAGAGGGAAACCGGAGGAGAGGAGCGTTTGGCGAAGGTTGGGGAATTGCCCATCGTCGCGACGGACTGAAGCGTGCTCCGGCAGGCAGCAATGCCAATGCCGCCGGAGCCGCGGGCCGTCAGGGCTGGATGTTATAGGCCTTCACGATGGCAGCGTTGCGATCGTATTCGGTGCGCAAGGCCTGTCCAAGCTGGGCAGGGGTTTGCGGCGGCACGGTCTCGAAGCCGAGGCCGGTGATCCGTTCCTGCACCTTGGGCGTTGCGGCCGCCTTGTAGACCGCTGCCTGGATCTTCTGCACCACGTCTGCCGGCACCTTTGACGAGACAAACACACCCGCCCAGTTGTTGAAGTCAATGTCGGGATAGCCCAGCTCGGCAAACGTCGGCACCTGCGGCAGCAGCGGTGAACGCTGTTTCGCGGCCAGCGCGTAGGCCTGCAGCTTGCCGGCCTTGATCATCGGCAGCGAGGTCACCATGCCGTCGTACATCACGGCAATCTGTCCGCCCATGACCTGTGTCAGCGCGGGCGGAGAGCCGGCAAACGGCACGTGCTGGAGATCCATGCCTGCCTTCTGGTTCATGATCAGGCCGGCGTAATGGGCGACCGTTCCCGAGCTGTAGGAAGCAAAACTGAGCTGGCCCGAATGGGCCTTCACATAGCTGACCAGGCTCGGCAGATCCTTGGCCGGCAGGCTCGGCGACCCGACCAGCACGAGCGTCGACCTGGCCACCGCGGCCACAGGCTTCACATCCTTCATCGGATCGAAGGAGACCTTCATCACATGGGGGATCTCCGTGAGCACATTGGTGGTCGACACCAGGATGGTCTGCCCGTCTGCCGGCGCCGCCAGCAAGGTGTTGATCGCAATGCCGCCGCCGGCGCCCGGCTTGTTGTCGACCACCACGGGCTGGCCCAGTTCGGTGGTGAGCGCTTCGGACAGCACGCGTGCCAGCACATCCATGGTGCCACCGGCAGGTGCAGGGATCAGTACCCGGACCGGCTTGTTGGTCCATGCCATGGCGACGGGCATGGACAGGGCCAGGACAGCGCAAACGGCGGCGTGGTGCACGCGGGTCAGGGCAGGGCGAATCGGCATAGTTGTCTCCCCGGTTATGGGTATGGGCTGGAGTTGGGTGCCATGGACGACGGAAGTCGTGCCAGAAGTATGGGCGGTCGATGCAAAGCCCCTTAACATTCGGGGGCAAATATTTGACATTTCGGGACAGTTAGGGAAAGCCCAATGTAAGCGGGCCTGGCTCGCGCAAGCAAGTCGGCCCGCACCCGTGTCCGCGGCTCGTCAGAACTTGTGGCGGATGCCCAATGACACGCCGAGCATATTGCTCTGGCCATTGGCCAGCACGTAGTTGTTGCCCAGCGACAGGCTGTTGGCGTACACCGTGGCCAGCGACTCCATCATCAGCCCGGCATTCTTGGCATAGGCGGTGGACAGGTAGAGGTCGGTGCGCTTGGAGAACGCATAGTTGGCAATCAGGGCGATCTGCCACGGGTTGGCGACGTGGGTATCGCCATACAGGCTCTTGACGTTGTCGTAGTTGTATTCCAGCGTCAGGCCGATGGCCGGGGTGACCTGGTAGTTCGCGCCGATCCAGTAGAAGTCGTCACGCTGGATGACGACATCCGCCGCGTTCTTGTTCTGGCCCCAGCGGTAGCCGCCCATGATCTTCGCCAGGCTGCCGAAGGTGTAGCTGCCGCCGACCGCGGCTTTCCTGACGGTGCCGCTGCTGGTGCCGATGGTCGGATTCCACTGGTCGTAGCCGACCGTGACGCCAAATGCACCGCCCTGGTAGGCCACGGCTGCGCCGTAGGCGCTGTCGCGGCGTGCCTGGCCCGGGTTTTCGCCGTTGCCGCCGATCGGCGTGGCGATGCCGACCGTCTGCGGCAGCGCCAGGCCCACGCCGAAGGAGTAGTGCGCAAGCGCCGTGACAGGGCCGAACTGGCCGGTGTACTTGACGGTGTTGTCCTGGCGGAAGTTCGGGCCGGTCATCAGCACCGTCGGCTCATACTGCGTGGCATAGGCGGCCGGCGCGAAATTGGCCAGCGCCTCGAACATGGACGCGTACTGGCGGCCCAAGCTGAGCTGGCCGATGCCCGCCTGCTGCAGGCCCACGAAGGCCTGGCGCCCGAACATGCGTCCGCCTTGCTGCAGGGTGCCGGTATCGACGTTGAAGCCGTTCTCCAGCACGAACAAGGCCTTCAGTCCATTGCCAAGGTCTTCCGTCCCGCGGATACCCCAGCGGGAACCGGAGAAGCCGCCCGCGTTCATGCGGTAGACGTCATTGGACGGGCCGCGGTTGAACTGGTTGGCGGCACTCGGAATCGCGCCGACGTGGTTGACATATTCCAGGTTGACGTCGGCGACACCGTACAGCGTGACGCTCGACTGCGCGAGGGCGCCGCCCGAACAGGCGAGCAATGCGGCCACGGCCATGCTCCTGAGCTTCATGGACAAATCTCCTCCTTGTTGTTTTCTGGTCTGTGATGCGGGTGTTTCGTTGAAAGGGGTATCTGAGCCTGCGCGAGTATCCGGAATCGGGCGTGGCAAGGCGTGACCCTCCGGGACAACCTTGATGCCCTTCGGGACAGTTCGGGAAAACGAGGGGATGCGTCGGGAGATGCGCAGATCCGCGGCGCGGCAGTACTGCCGCCATCAACGGATCAGGTGTCGCGGATTTCGCCGCTGGCGATCCTGCTGCGAAAGAGCCTGAAGGTCTCGCCCACGGCTTCGCGCAGCGGTGTGCGGGGCAGCGGACCAATCACGTTCTCGAGCGCGGTCGCGTCGTAGTCTTCCGGAAGCCCGAGCGATGCCCCGTCGAACGTGATCGTTCCGCGCGCCTGCGGAATGACCGACTCGATCGTCTCGACGATCTCGCCCATGTCCGCGACGCTGCCATGCATATTGAAGACGTCCGCACCGCGATAGCCCGAACGTGCGCAAGCGATGAACATGCGCGCAAGGTCGTCGGCATAGTGGATCTGGCTGCGGCCGCTGTACGGAATATGGAAAGGGCGTCCGAGCGCTGCCGCCAGGACTGCCTGCGTGGGGGCCGCAGTCAGTCCATAGTCTCTTCCGGCGCCAAAAACCGTCGCCGGGCGAAGGCCGATGCTGGACACCCCTCTGTCCTGGTAATACACGCGCGCCATGCCCTCTTCGGCTTGCTTGAACACACCGTATAGGGTTGTCGGATGCCCGGCTGTGTGGTGCTGGATGGCTGCATCGTTGGCCGCGTCGCCGTTGTCGTACACCGCAATCGATGACGCATACACGATGCGAGGAATTCGCTCCACGCGCCGCGCTACGGCCTCGAACAGATTCACGCCGCCGAGCACGTTGACGCGGGCGCCAAGCGGTGGATCGCTCTTGAACCTTGGATGGATCAGTGCGGCCAGGTGAATGACATGCGTAATGCGATGGTGATCGAGCGTTGCCTCCAGCAAGCTCAGGTCCGTGATGTCGCCCCGAACCATTTCCACGCGCGACCGTTGTGCGTCGTCCATCAGCAGGCGCAGGCGTCGCACGTCATTGTCTGCGTCGAAGGCAACGACTGGCACGCCCTCGTTTGCGAGCCGGCGAACCGTCCATGCGCCGATACACCCCAATGCCCCGGTTACCAGAAATCGTTCAGAGTCCGCCATAGCTGCCAGTCACCGTTTGCGGGCAACGCAGTGTGCCCGGATTGAACTGTCAGCAGTGTAGTAAGGGGATTTGGATTGAGGTTGACGTGGTGGGGCGTGGGTGTGACTGGTGGGGACAATGGGAGGGGGGATTGGTGAGGGCCGGGTATCGTTCCTGGCAAACTACGCCACCCCGCTATTCCGGCAAGAAAACAAAGAAAAAAGCGCCCCGAAACCCTTCCGGAGCGCCAAGACCCACAAGTCGAGCAGACCCGCGGGGTGGAGACCGTGACGCCATGGCAAGCCCGATTGCAGTCATGCCACACGCCACAATGGCGGAAGCGATTTCGCCATTGCCGATAGTGTCGTCGCGCTGGCCAATTAAGGGACCACTCGAATCGGGTGGAATTTCGTATCACCAGAACATATGGGACATCGCCCGATGGCCCGCAACCAACGCATTGCTTCAAACCTGGCGGCACCTATCGCCACCAGTGGTGGGGGGCGCCGCGACCATCCCCAGCACTTAAGGTGTCACCATCCGGCAAGCCGCGTCCGCGGCGCCGCCACGCCAGATGGAGAGCGAATCAGATGGACTTCCGACCCGACCCCAACCTCGCCGAGTTCCGCCAGCAGGTGCGTGACTTCCTGCGCGAACACATGCCGGCCGACATGCCGCGCCGCGCGCATGGCATGCGTTCGCCGCGCGATACGCTGATGCAGTGGCAGCGCGTGCTCAATACGCATGGCTGGGGCGCGCCTTACTGGGCGGCCGAACACGGCGGCACGGGCTGGACCGTGGCACAGCGGCTGGCCTTCGACGAGGAGTGTGCGCTGGCCGGAACGCCGTCGCAGGATGCCTTTGCGCAGAAACTTGTCGGGCCGGTGCTGAACCACTTCGGCACGCCGGCGCAGAAGGACGAGCATGTCGGCGCCATCCTGCGCGGCGAGCGCCTGTGGTGCCAGGGCTTCTCCGAGCCGGGATCGGGTTCGGACCTGGCGTCGCTGCGTACGCAGGCCGTGCACGATGGCGACCACTACGTCATCAATGGCCAGAAGATCTGGACCAGCTACGGCCACCAGGCCGACTGGATCTTCCTGCTGGTGCGTACCGGCAGCGGCGAGAAGAAGCAGGCCGGCATCACGTTCATCCTGGTGGACATGAAAACGCCCGGCATCACCGTGCGCCCGATCATCAGCATCGACGGCTGCCACCACCTGAACGAGACCTTCTTCGACAACGTGCGCGTGCCCGTCGAAAACCTGATCGGCGAGGAAGGCGGCGGCTGGAAGATCACCAAGTTCCTGCTGAACAACGAGCACGCGACCACGGCCGACCTGCCTACGCTGCGCCGCCTGCAACGCCAGCTCCGCGCATTCGCTGCAGCGCCGGCCGCGGGCAGCACGCTGGGTGAGCAGCCCCAGTTCGCACTGCGGCTGGCGCGCTATGAGGCCGAGCTGGAAGCGATCGCGGTCATGGTGCAGCGAGTCGCGGCGATGGAGCAAGCCGGTGACCACAGCCCGGCTGCGCACGCGTTGGGATCGATGCTGAAGATCCGTGGTACCGAGCTGCAGCAGCAGATGGGGCAGTTTGCTGTGGAGAGCATGGGCGACTATGGTCCGGTGTCGTATCCGTCGAGCCACGATGGCCACGCCGGCGAGCCGCTGCCGATGCAGGACGTGATGCAGGATATTGCGACGGAGGCCTTCTTCCGCCGTGCCACCACGATCTACGGCGGCACCAGCGAGATCCAGCGCGGCATCATCGCCAAGACGAAGTTCCGGCTCTGATCGCCACGCGGTAATCTGCGCCGTCCCTTGAATGGGACGGCGCGTTGGGCCTCTTACAGGCTGATCGCCTTCCACTCCAGGAACTCGACCAGTCCTTCAGCACCAAACTCCCGGCCATTGCCCGAGCGCTTGACGCCACCGAACGGTGCGGTCAGGTCCGCCGGCGCGAAATTGACGCGCACGGTGCCCGCACGCAGCCTCGCTGCCACGCGGCGCGCACGTTCCGCATCGCCTGACGCGACATAGGCGGCCAGTCCATAGACGGTGTCGTTGGCGATGGCGATGGCGTCTTCCTCGCCGTCATAAGGAATCACGCAGAGCACGGGGCCGAAGATCTCCTCGCGCGCCACGGTCATGCTGTTGTGGACGTCGGCGAACACCGTCGGCCGGACATAGAAGCCGCGTTCGATGCCGTCGGGGCGGCCCGGGCCGCCCGCGATCACGCGCGCGCCTTCCTCGATGCCGATGCCGATCATCTGCTGCACCTTCTCGAACTGCGCGCGGTTGGACAGTGGGCCGATCTTGGTGGCCGGGTCAGCAGGGTCGCCGACCTGCAGCGCGCCCGCCGTGGCCGCGGCAATGGCGAGCGCCTCGTCGTAGCGCGTGCGCGATACCAGCAGGCGCGTCGGCGCCACGCAGACCTGGCCCGTGTTGACCATGCACTGCGCCACTGCGGTGGTGACGGCGGTCTTCATGTCGGCATCGTCGAGCACCACCAGCGGCGACTTGCCACCGAGTTCCTGTGCGACGCGCTTGACTGTGGGCGCGGCATTCTTCGCCACTTCGACGCCGGCGCGCGTGGAGCCGGTGATCGACACCATGTCGACATCGGGATGCGACGACAGCGCCGCGCCGACCGAAGGCCCGTCACCGAAGATCATGTTGAACACGCCCAGCGGCGTGCCGGCCGCGTGCATGATCTCGGCGAAGATCACCGCGTCGAGCGGCGCGATTTCCGAAGGCTTGAGCACCACCGTGCAGCCGGCAGCCAGCGCGGGCGCAACCTTGGCCGCGATCTGGTTCAGCGGCACGTTCCACGGCGTGATCAGCGCCGCTACGCCGACCGGCTCGCGGCGCAGCCAGGTCTTGCCATGCGTGGTCTCGAAGGCAAAGTTGCGCAGGACTTCGAGCGTGTTCTGGATATGCACGAGCCCGATCGGCGCCTGCATGGCGTTGCACAGCGTGACCGGCGCGCCCATTTCGAGCCGCACGGCTTCGGCCAGCTCTGGCACGCGTGCGCGGTATTGCTCGGCGATGCGTTCAAGCAGTGCGATGCGTTCCTCGCGCGTGCTCTGCGACCACGTGCCAAAGGCATCGCGCGCGGCCGCGACCGCGCGATCGGCGTCTGCCGTGGTGCCCATGGCGAGCCGCGCGACCGGCGCTTCGGTGGCGGGGTTGATCACATCGACCAGCGTGCTGCCGGCAGCTGGCGTCACCCATTCTCCCTGGATGTAGAAGCGGTCCAGCGTCTTCATATATCGGTTCTCCGGCGATTCATTGTTGCCCTGTGGGGCCAGGATTGATTGGTGTTCCTGTTCATTCGGGCTGGATGCCGGCCACCGTGATCATCTGCTTCCAGCCCTGCTGGTCGGCCACGATGTTCTTGCGCAGTTCGGCGCCATCGGCGGGATAGGCCGCGCTGCCGCGTGCCTGGTAGTGCGCCATGGCCTCGGGTGTGGACGTGAACTGCAAGGCAAGCCGGGTCAGCTTGTCGACGATGGGCTTGGGCGTGCCGGCCGGAGCGAACAGGCCGACCCAGGTGTTGAGCGAATAGCGCTCCAGGCCGAGTTCGCGCAGCGTCGGCACATCCTTGAGCTGCGCCAGGCGGTTCGGGCCGGTAATGGCCAGCGCGCGCAGCTTGCCGCTCTGCACGTGCGGGATGATGGCCGACACTTCAACGCCGCCGTAGTCGACCATGCCGCCCATGACATCGGTCATCATCGCGCTGGCGGCCTTGTAGGGCACGCTCACGGACTGGATTTTTGCCGCATCGTTGAACGCGGTCAGGATGACGCGGTAGCCCGTGCTGGACGTAGCAAAGTTCAGCTTGCCGGGATTCGCGCGCGCGGCCGCGATCAGTTCGCCGGCGGTGTGGTAGGGCGAGTTGCCCGGCACGATCACGGCAATGGGCAGCACCGACAGGCGCGCCACGGGGACGAAGTCCTTCATCGGGTCATACGGCAGCCTGCGGAACAGGAATGGGTTGGCAGCCATGGCGCCGGAGCCAGACAGCAGCAGCGTGTAGCCGTCCGGCGCAGCCTTGGACACATAGTCGGTGGCTACGACCATGTTGCCACCCGGCCGGTTTTCGACAACGAAGCTTTGGCCGAGCTTGTCGGACAGGTACTTGGCCAGCAGGCGCGTGTAGTCGTCGATGCCGGTCCCGGCACTGGTGACCGAAACGATCTTCACGGGGCGCTCAGGGTAATCGCCGGCCTTGACAGGCGCGGCGATGGCGAGCGCGGCAAGCGTGGCGAGGGCAGGGCACAGCAGCCGCAGCGCGCGGCGTTTGAACATCAGCATGGTCAGTCTCCTTCTTTGTCGTCTTGAAATTGCCGGGCGGTAGGGCCCGGTCGTGCCGGCACTTGCTCCTTGGGCACAACCCCGCGCCGAGGCGCGGGGTTGTGCTTTTCCGGATGATTGCTTTGGCGTGCGAAAGCGGCACACCCCGACGGGGGTGGGCGAGGGCGGAAATACGGGGAGGGGCGAACGTATCCGTTTCGGATGAAGCGGCTGTTTTGGAGAGCGCGGGAAAAACGGAGGAAAAACGGGGCTTACTGAAGGGGCAAAACGCCGCTTACCGGCTTCAGCGGCTCTCGCGGGCGCGATGTGCGCCACCGTTTCACGTCGTTCAGCAAGGTCATTAAGCGCCGAGCCTATGGCTACCGTGACGAGGAGTACTTCTTCCTGAAGATTAAGGCGGCCTTCTCCGGAATTCCTCGTTGAACCAAAAAAAATGCCGCAGGCCATAAGCCTGCGGCATCCGTCACACCAGACGAAGCGCGTGCAGCCGGACCGGCCGCGCGGAACGCCTTCATTTGCCCTGCCAAGCCCCCATCAGAAGATATGCCGAATCCCCGTGATCACCCCCAGCATGCCTTTCTGACCCGCCATGGACGGATAGTTGAACGCATAGGCCGTCGCTGCACTGTCAAAGCTCAGGCTGCCATTGCGCGCGTAGCCGACGGAGAAATAGACGTCGGTGCGCTTGCTGAAGTTGTAGTCCGCCAGGAATGTGTACTGCTGCATGTTCGGCGGATTTGAGGAAGCGGCCGTGGGCGTGGCCGCGGTCTTCTTGACGTCTGCGTAGAAGTAGGCCAGCGACAGGCCGAGGGCTGGCGTGACCTGGTAGTTGACGCCGGCCCAGTAGTAGTCATCGCGCAGGAAGGTATTGCCGTTCGGGAAGTCGGCCTTGTTCCAACGGTAGCCGGCCGACAGCTTGAACGGCCCCGTGGTATAGCTGCCGCCGATCGAAGCCTTGCGCACCTTCGCGGTCTGGCCGGGCGTGAGCGCGGGGTTCCATTGGTCATAGCCGATGCCAAGGCCGAACGTGCCGTCCAGGTACATGACCGACGCACCGTATGCGGTGTTGTCCTTGCCATGCGCCGGATCTTCTCCCGCACCGCCGTTAGCGAGCAGGTTGCCGGACGACAATGCCGGTACACCAGTACCGAACGAGTAGTGGGCCACCGCCTGCACATTGCCGAACTGGCCGGTGTACTTGGCCATGTTGCTTTCGCGGTAGTTCACGCCCATCCACCAGATGCCCGGCTCGTACGTGGCTGCAAAGCGCAGCGGCGAGAAGTTCACGAGGCCATCCAGCAAGCTGGTGGTCTGGCGACCGAAGGTGATTTGCCCCAGGTCGTTCTTTTTCAGTCCCACCGTCGCGATGCGACCGAACAGCCCGCTGGAAGGCATGGTACCGGTATCCGGCATGAACGCGCCTTCCAGGACAAAGGTTGCCTGCAGGCCGCTGCCAAGATCTTCCGTGCCGCGCATGCCCCAGCGCGACGCGGACAGGCCGCCAATGCTCGGCATGCCGATACGCGACCCGCCCGTATTCGGGCTTGCAGCGGATGTGGCGACGCGGTTCACATACTCGATCGGGGCGTCGATCACACCGTAGAGCGTGACGTTGTTCGCCGCGTGCGCGGCGCCGTTCCATGCCGACAATGCTCCCAGTACCGCCACTGCGCACAGTTTATGTTTCATGTGCTGCCATCTCCTCCGTCGTTGTTTGTGCTGCCCGTGCCGTGCACCGTGGTACCCCGGCCGGGGAAAGTTCTTCGCGCACCGGTTGTGCGTATTTGCAAGGAAAGCATGGTTGCCGCTGTGCTCCGCTCCCCGTCTCGGGGTGGTGTTTTGCCTCGGCAGGAGTGAAACAACCCGAACGGGACATCTGCGCATCAAGCGGTTGCCCACCCCTTGTGGCGGACATTCCGGCGTAGCTGGCGCCGGCGCGCGGATGGCGCGGCTCCCCCCCCATCGATACAGATGCCATACCGCTTCATGCGCAACACGCCTGGTGGCAACTGAAGTGGAACTCGCAGGGATCGGGGGGATTGGGAGCCGGAGTGCAAAGCCGTGGCGTAGGCGCCACAGCCGCGATCAGTTGTGGGGCATGAGCCAGGTGCTGCCATGGCTGCGGCGCGCGGATTGCATGCGGCGGTGCGCGGCCCAGAACAGCACGCGCAGCGGAAAACCCAGACTGCCGCTCATGACTTGCCGGCAATGCTCCGCTTCCAGTTCCATCGGCAATCCGAGTTCGGCCGCGCACGCGTAGCAGACGATGCGCATGCGGGCGTCGTCGCATTGCATGCGGCTGTCCAGCAGCGCGCGCAGCGTATCCACGTAGGACGGCGTGTTCGTGGCACGCGCGGATTCGCGCGCGCAGCGCTGCAACTGGCGGCTGAACTGGCGGACCTCCTGAAGCAGATCCATGAGCCGCTCCATCGGTGCGATGGCGTGCGCGGTGGCACGGGTGGCGGGCTGCCTTTGCCCGCGGGCGGTTTGAGGTTGGGATGTTGTTTGTCGAGCCTGCATCGTGTCGCGTTCTGAAAGGGCTGCGCATTGGGCAAGGGCTGCCCGCGTCATGGTGGAAACCAGTTTCACGCCGGCACGCACAAATTGCCCCCACTCGACCAAGGGGGGTATGCAGCGAACCGGCCCACCCCGGTGGCGATAAGGCCCATTTTTTGCGAAACGGTGGTCAGGTTGCCGCCCCACTTAGGGGATGTTCTTATCTACGATATACAGTAGATATGTACGAAATAACGTAGAATAAATCGTCGTCGCCGGGACCGGTATACGTTCCGCGGTGAACCGAAGCACATATGGCTTCACAAGAGGCATAGCCGGCATCCCGGCCTACAGGAGACGCATTCCATGACCACGCTAATTACCCAGTTTCGAACCTTGCTTGCCCACGCGGCAGCGGCCGGCAGCGGCTTGCTGCTGACCTGCGGCACGCTGGCCGCGCTGGCGCCCGCTGCGCTCGCCGCACCGGCCTATCCGGCCAAACCTGTCACGCTGGTCGTGCCCGGGCCGCCCGGCGGGATTACCGACCAGATCGGGAGGCTGGTCGCGGCCAAGATGACCAGCGATTACGGCATGCGCGTGATCGTCGACAACCGCCCCGGTGCGGGCGGCAACCTGGCCACCGAGATCGCGGCGCGCGCGGAGCCTGACGGCTATACCGTACTGCTCGGCACGCAAGGCACGATGGCCAGCAACCAGTTCCTGTACAAGTCGCTGCGCTTCGATCCCGCAAAGGATTTCATCGCTGCACAGGCGCTGGTGTCGATTCCCAATCTGCTGGTCGTCAACGGCAAGCTGCCTTACCAGTCGGTCAGGGAGTTGGTGGCGTATGCCAAGGCGCACCCCGGCAAGTTGACGGTATCTTCGGCCGGGAACGGCACGGGCAGCCATTTGGCGGCCGAGTTGTTCCAGACGCTGGCCGGCGTGAAGCTTGTGCACGTGCCGTACAAGGGCAGCGCGCCGTCGATCAATGACTTGCTGGCCGGTCAGGTCGACCTGACCTTCGACTACCCTGTGTCGACCCTGACGCAGGTCCAGGCCGGCAAGCTGCGCGCGCTGGCCGTGACCGGCACGAGCCGGCTGCCCGCGCTGCCGCAGGTGCCGACGATTTCCGAGGCGGGCTATCCGGGTGCGGAATCCACCTCGTGGATCGGCCTGTTCTTCCCGGCACGCACGCCTGCCGCCGTCGTGGCGAAGTGGGAAGCCGACGTCGGGCGCATGGTCAAGGAACCGGCCACGGTTGAAGCCCTGCAGAAGATGGGGGGTGTACCGCTGCCGCTGAGCGGGGAGGCATTCCGTGCCTTCGTGCAGAGCGAGCGGACCAAGTGGAAGGGGACGATCGAACGCGCCGGCGCGACGCTGGACTGATCATTCAGGCCGGTCCCCGATCGGGCGGCCGGCGCATGGAAAGCCTATGCCGGCGCTCCCAGGGCGCCGGTTGCATTTCAAGCGCTACGCGCCTGCCGTCACAGCACGCGCAGAATCACGGGCTGGCATTGCCGCGCGGGTGCCCGCACGCGCCGCACGCGCAGCCCGGTCCTGCGCCATGCCGCAGTCCCCGAGCGACTGCGCCAGGAAATCTTCCATTTGAAGATGGAGGTCGGCACCGCGGGCCGTGAGCATGGCCCCCATTGCCTGTGCGGCGGGACTGTCGTGCTGCTGTGTCGCGGCAAGCGTCCGTGCGATCCCGGCCATGGCCTTCAGATCGGCTTCATAGCCCGCCAGGCGCAGCAGGAATGCGTGGCGCGTCGCCAGCGTCATGCCGCCGGCGCGGGCGCTGCCGGCAAGCGCGTGCAACTGGGCATCGAAGCGGCGCAGCGTGGGCAGGGTGTGGGCCAGGAACTGGCGGGCGTCTTCGTGGAAGCTGCGGGGTGCCGGGGCGGGCTGACAGGTCATGGAGAACTCTCCGGTGTTGCATGGCCGGCTGAAATCGGCCTTTTTGATGCCTACACCTTAAAGCCTTGCGGCAACGATAGCGCCCCCCGCAATCGGTGGGCCGGGCAGATTTTATAGGGTCCGCTTCATCGGGAACGCTATGTTCCGCCGTGGGAGGTATGGGGGGGCGGCAGCTTGGCCGCCAGTGCTCATGGCCGGGCTAGGCCCCTGAGACACGACGCTGCAGTCCTATCGATGCATTGCAACATTTTCACGTAAATATATGTAACATTTGGGCATGTTAAAGCACTTTTATTGTCAGCTTTTCAATACTTTTTGGGTATATACCTACGGATAAAATTAGAGGAATTACTCTAGGATTTGCACTCGAATGGTGCGAGGTAGGGATTGACGGCGCTGCCGATCCCGAAAACACCGCTTGGTGAGTAACGTTTGCTGCATGTTTGCGCAAAATCCGCCATTTCAAATCCACCGGAGATCACGGATGTTCCCCTCTACGCCAGATCAGGTTGTTGCAGCGCAAGAATCCAGCGTGGGCTACTGGTTCACGCTGACGAACATTGCGGTTGAAGGCCTCCAGCGATTGACCGAGCTGAACCTGCAGACCGCCAGGACAACGGTTGCAGACAGTCAGGACAATGTCCGGGCCTTGTTTGCCGGAAGGGACCTGCGCGATGTGTTTGCCGTGCAAGCCAACCTGGCGCAGCCCGCCGCCGAGAAGGCCATTGCCTATGCACGCAATGTGTACGAAATCGCATCGAACACGCAGGCGGAACTGACTAAGGCGGTCGAAGCCCGATACGAACAGCACAGCCGCAATATGCAGTCCTTCGTGGACACCTTCGTGAAGAACGCGCCGGCCGGGTCTGAAGCGATCACCGCGCTGCTGCAATCGAGCGTAGCAGCCGCCAGCAGCACCTATCAATCGATCCAGAGCGCAGCCAAGCAGACGGCTGAAGCCGCCGGGGCCAGGTTTGTCACGACCGCCCTAGCGGCTTCGGGCGCGGCACAGCAGGCGGGGGCCCGCGCGCCCCGGCAGTAACGGCGTAGCGCCGCTGGCGTGCAGGCCAGCGCGCCGAACAGAGATCGCAGGCTGGCAGAGCAGGGACCCCAGTGTCCCTGGCTTACCGCACCGCGACACCAACCTTCCCGCAACGGCAGACAAAGCGGCACCGGAATCATTCCGGCGACCCGCTTTTTGCCGTTTTGCGCGCATGCAACGGGAACTTGATCGGGACGACCAGGGGAACGCCTTAATCGGCAATCCAGGGGTTTTTCAACTTTACGAGAATGAAGCAGGCAGGATGACCAAGAAAATCGCACTGGTAACGGGTGGCATGGGCGGGCTGGGAGAAGCCATCAGCATCAAATTGCACGACGCAGGCCACGCCGTGGTGGTGACGCATTCGCCGGGCAATGCGAACGCACAGAACTGGCTTGCCGAGATGGCCGCCGCCGGCCGCGAGATGCGTGCGTACGAGGTCGACGTATCCGACTACGATGCCTGCCAGGCCTGCGCCGCGAAGATCATCGCTGACGTTGGCCGCGTGGACATCCTCGTGAACAACGCCGGCATTACCCGCGACATGGCCTTCAAGAAGATGGACAAGCCGAACTGGGATGCCGTGATGCGGACCAATCTCGACTCGGTTTTCAATCTCACCAAGCCGCTGTGCGAAGGCATGGTCGAACGCGGCTGGGGACGCATCATCAACATCTCTTCGGTCAACGGGTCCAAGGGCGCCTTCGGCCAGACCAACTATGCCGCCGCCAAGGCCGGCATGCACGGCTTCACCAAGTCGCTGGCGCTGGAAGTGGCAAGAAAGGGCGTGACGGTCAACACGGTTTCTCCGGGCTACCTTGCTACCAAAATGGTCAACGCCGTGCCCAAGGAAATCATGGATACCAAGATCCTGCCGCAGATTCCGGTTGGCCGCGTCGGCAAGCCGGAAGAAGTGGCTGCGCTGATTGCTTACCTGTGTTCGGAGGACGCGGCCTATGTGACCGGGTCCAATATCGCCATCAATGGCGGGCAGCACATGCAGTAAGGCGTGGTCGAGTGCCGGGCCGCCATGGCTCGGCCGGACCGCGTATAGCGTGCCGGCATTGCATGGCCTGGAAGGCTTCGTGACAAGCAAAGGGACGGCCCGGTATCACTCGTCACCCTTCACCCTTCACCCTTCACCCCTCACCCCTCACCCCTCACCCCTCACTCCTCGCTCATCAACGCATCCCGCACCTCGATCAGCGCCGCCAGATACGCGTCGTGGTTCTTCTTCATGCGCTCGGCAGGCCCCGCCAGCGAGATGCCGGCAGCCTGGCCACCCAGCCAGCCCGTCACCGCCAGACCGTGGACGCCCTCGCTGCCTTCTTCGTGCGCCTCGTACCATCCGCGTTTGCGGCCTTTGGCGACCTGGGCCATCAGCGTGTCGATGTCGACGACCGTATGCGCGGTGACGGCGCGCAGGCTGCTTTTGGCGAGTGTCTCGCGGGCCTCTTCGGGGGGCAGCAGGCCCAGCAGCCCCTTGCCGAGCGCGGACGCGTGCAGGGCGGCGCGGTAGCCGACTTCGATGATGTAGCGCAGGGGCAGGCGGCTGGCCTGGACGGCCATGACCTTGACCGCGGTCCCGTCGAGCACGCCGAAGAAGACGCTCTCGTTGGTCCTGGCGCTGACCTGCTCGATGGCTTCCTGCGCCACGGTGGTCAGCGGGTCGTTCTCGGCGATCTGCCGTGCGATTTCAGAAAGGCGACCCGTGGGATAGAAGCGCCGAGTGCGCGTCGTGCGCATCAGATAGCCCAGCGAATGCAGGGTGTGCAACAGGTCGGAGGTGCTGCTTTCCGGCAATGACAGCAGGCGTGCCATGTCGGAGTTGGACAGTTCGCGCTTTTCGCGCGCGAACACTTCGAACACCGCCATGGCTCGGCTGGCGGCAGGAATCATTGTGGGCATGCTTGGCAGAGGTGGTGGATTCAGCGGACAGTGGAACTATACGAAATTTCGTACGGCTCGGAAAGCCCGCGTCATCCGCCCACGCGCCTAAGGCGCCGCCGTGCAGCGGCGTCATAGGCGCCCGTCTCCTCAGGGCAGCACGTTGCGCGGATCTGCCTTCAGGACGAGCTGCCACGCTTCGCGCGCCATCGGATCCTGCTTTTCCTCGAGTACGTGGGCGAGCAGGCCTGCCGAGCGGCCCACCAGCGCCAGGCCGCGCGCGATCAGCGGGTCCAGGCCCATCGCGGCGACGATGGCGCCGATCGCGCCGACCACGTTCATCGGCAGCTTGCGCTTTTGCTCTTTGACCAGCACCTCGACGATCGCCTCCATCAGGCGCCAGTGCAGGCCGTAGTAGCCGTTCTGGCGCGACAGCTCGCGCAGCGCCGGCACGCGCGGGTCGCCATCGACGTGGATCGGATGGCCCACGCCGTAGACCTGCTGGCGGCTTTCCTTGTAGCGCTTGATCAGCGCGCGGGCGGTTTCCAGCAGCTGCTCGTCGGTGGCGTCATCGCTGAGTTCGCGCGTGCCTTCGTTGAGCATCTCGGTCGCATTCTGCATCGGGCCGAGGAATACGCTGCCCGCGCCGAGCAGGCCGGTGGCCACCGCGCCCTGCAGCGCTTCCGGCGCGCCGATGTAGGTCAGGCGGGCCGACAGCGAACTCGGCGTGATGCCGTGGTCGGCCGTGGTCACCAGCAAGGCGTTGACCATGACCTTCTCGCGCGGCGTGGGCAGGCGCGACAGCGTGGTGAAGAAGATCATGTCGACAAAATCGAACTTGCCGATGATCTCCGTGGCGAGGTTCAGGCCACGCACCATGATCGTGTCGGTGGTGGTGTAGCCGATTTCAGTCTTGACAGTCGTTACCATGTTGAAGGCTCCATGCCCTGAAACGAGAGGACGGCGTCCAGCGCAGCCACTCCCTGACCCTGCGGACGCACCGCGAGGGGGTTGATCTCCAGCTCTTCGATGCGCGCGGCATGCTTGCCCACGAAGTCGGACAGCTTCACCAGCATGTCGACGAGCGCGTCGATATCGAACGCCGGCTGGCCGCGATAGCCCTTGAGCAGTTCATAGCAGCGCGTCTCGGTGATCATCTCGCGCGCCGAGGCCGGCGTGAGCGGCAGCAGGCGGCGGCTCACATCCTTGAACAGCTCGATGCTGACGCCGCCCAGCCCGAACGTACACACGTGGCCGAACACCGGATCGCGGTGGATGCCCACCACGGCTTCCACGAACGGGGAGGGCAGCATCGGCTCCACCAGCACGCCGTCGATCTGCGCGGCGTCGCAGGCTTTCACGCCGTTGGCGTGGATTTCCTCATACGCGGCCATGGCCGCACCTTCGGATGCAATGCCCAGCCGCACGCCACCGATATCGGTCTTGTGCGTGATGGCCGCGCTCACGATTTTCATAACCGCTTTGCCATTGCCGACATTGCGGAACGCCTGCGCGGCCTCAGCCGGCGAGCGTGCCACCACGCCCTGCGGCGTCGGGACGCCGGCCTGTTCCAGCAGCGCCTTGGTCTTCGCTTCGGACAGGTTGGCAGTGGTCTCGGCGGTGCTCACGTCAGCCAGAGGACACCATTCGCGCTCGAACTTCGCTTTCCAGCGGCCGTATTCAATGAAGCGCTGGACAGCCAGCACGGCGTTGCCAACGGCGCGCATCGGCATCAGCCCGCCATCGATCATCTTGCGATGGCCTTCGCCGGTGCGGTCGCTCATCCAGACCGGCACGATCGGCGTGTTGGTTTCTTCCTGCTGCACGTGCACCATGCTGTCGGCCAGCATGGCCGTGGTCTTGCCGTACTCGACCGGGATCGGCACGAGCACCAGGTCGGTATTCGGGTCGGCGGCAGTGGCCTTGAGCGTGGCGTAGCTGACTTCGGTATTGACCAGTACTTCGGCCGTCACGTCGACCGGATTGGTGAACGCGGCGAAGCCGGGCAGGGCATTCCGGAGCGCTTCGATCGTGTGCGGCGCGAACTCGGACAGCTTGAGGCCGGCCAGGCCGACCATGTCGGACGCCAGCGCGGCGGTGCCGCCCGAGAAGCTGTACACGGCAAGCTGTTCCTTGCCGGTCGGCTTGCGGCGCGCGAGCAACGATGCCACGTCGATCAGTTCATCGATATCGTCGACTTCGATGATCCCGAGTTGGCTGAATACCGCGCTGTTGATCTCGGCCGAGCCAGCGATGGCGGCCGTGTGCGACTGCGCCGCCTTGGCGCCGTATTCCGACTTGCCGACCTTGATCGCGACGATGGGCTTGCCGCGTCGGGCCGCATGCAGTGCGGCCGCCATGAAGCGCGGGCCATTGCGCACGCCTTCGAGCGTGGTGACGATCACCTCGATATCGGGGGCGTCGGCCATGTAGTGGATGTAGTCGCTGACCTCGAGGTCGACTTCATTGCCGCCCGAGCACCACAGGCCCACACCCACGCCACGGTCCATCGCCTGGATGAACGAACGGCCCAGGCCGCCGCCCTGCGTGGCCACGCCGATCGGGCCCGGACGGCGGTCGATGCGCCAAGCCGGCGAGAATGTCAGGCCCAGGCGCGCGTTCATATTGTTCAGGCCGGGGCAGTTCGGACCATAGATGCGCATGCCGGTGCTGGCGACGATCTCGCGCATCTCGGCTTCCACCGCGCGGCCGTCTTCGCCGGTTTCACCAAAGCCCGACGTGAACACGATCGCGAACTTGATGCCCATCTCGCCGCAGTCGCGCAGCGTCTGGATGACCATGTCGGCGCGCACGGCCAGGATGGCCAGGTCCGGCGCTTCCTTCAGGTCCTTGACCGATGCCACGCACGGACGGCCGTGAATCTCGGTGCGGCCCGGGTTGACCAGCAGCAGTTCGCCCTTGAATTCGGAGAACGTGGTCAGGTTCTCGAGCGTGCGGCCGCCGATGCTGTCCGGCTTTTCGGACGCACCGACCAGCACGATCGAGTTCGGATTGACCAGCCGCGAGAGGTCGCTGAACCAGATGCCCTGGTTGCTCATTGCGCTTCTCCCGTCGGGCGGCGCTTGAACAGGCAGGTAGCGGCCATTTCCGCCACGACTTCGCCACGCTGGTTCACGGCCTTGCGCATGAAGGCAATGATGCCGCGGTCCGGGCGGCTCGTGGTCTTCTGCTCGACCACTTCGATGTCCACGCGGATGGTGTCGCCGATGAACGTCGGCTTCGGGAACTTCAGGCGGTTTTCCAGCACGCTGAACAGCGAGCCTTCGAAGAACTGGTTCGGGATCGAGCGCGAGGTCAGGCCGGCCATGAATGCTGCCACCAGCATGCCGTGCGCGATGCGCTGGCCGAAGATCGTGCCCTTGGCGTACTCGGCATCGACGTGCACCTTGTTGAAATCGCCGGTCAGCGCGGCAAACGCGGCCACATCGGCTTCGGTGATGGTGCGCGACGAGGTGCTGTAGGTCAGGCCGGGCGTCAGGTCTTCCCAGAAGAGCGTGGTGTTGGCGACTTGTTCGAGGATGGCGGGTTGGGTCATTGTGTGTCTCGGTGTTCGGTGCTTCTGTGGCTTTTCAGGGTTTCTCCCCTCTCCCGCAAGCAGGAGAGAGGAGCCTTCTTCAAGTGGTGTCGACGTTGGCGACGCTCAGGACAGCGCACTGATCCCCAGAATCTCGCGCGCGATAATCAGCGTCTGGATCTCCGTGGTGCCCTCGGGGATCATCCCGCCGCGCGTGTCGCGGAAGATGCGTTCGATCGGGTACTCAGTGGCATAACCGATGCCGCCATGCACCTGCAGCGCGAGGTTCGATACTTCGAACGCGGCTTCCGTCGCGTATAGCTTGGCGATCGAGCATTCCGTGCGCGAGGTGCCGTTCTGCATCGAGCGGGCGGCGCGGTAGCCGAGCGAGCGCGAGGCTTGCACGCGCATCGTCATGTCGACAATGTGCTTCTGGATCAGCTGGAATGAACCGATCTGGCGGCCAAACTGCTTGCGTTGCAGCGCGTAGTCGACCGACAGGTCGAGCGCGCACTGGGCCGCGCCGACCGCACCCATGGCCACGTTCAGGCGGCCGAAGTTCAGGCCGATCAGGATCTGGCGCAGGCCCTGGCCTTCCACGCCGATCAGGTTGGCGGCGGGAATCTCGGCGTTCTCGAACGTAAAGGCCGCTGTGCCAGTGCTGCGCGTGAACATGACGTCCACCGGTTCGGCCGTGTATTTGGTCACATCGCGCTCGACCAGGAACAGCGACAGCTCGCCGTTGCAGGTCTCGCTGTAGGTGCGCGCGACCACGATGCCGAAGTCGGCGAACATGCCGTTGGTGACCCACAGCTTGCTGCCGTTGAGCACGTAGCGGTCGCCCTTCTTGTCGGCACGGGTCTTCACCTCGGCCACGTTGGAGCCGACGTCCGGTTCCGAGATCGACACGAATGGCTTGCGCTCGTTGCGCAGCAGCGGGCGTACGAAGCGTTCCTTTTGCACTTCGGTGCCGTAGGCGTTGATGATGCCGGAGACGATGTTCAGGCCGTTGATCAGGATGCGCAGCGACAGCCAGCAGTAACCGGCTTCTTCCATCATCACGGCCCACGTCAGGTAGTCCAGGCCCAGGCCGCCATCGGCCTCTGGCAGGACGCCGCCGAAGTAGCCGAAGTCGATCAGGCCCGTCATCAGTTCGTGCGGAAAGCGCTTGTCGCGCTCGGCCTGGCGGATGTGCGGGGTGAAGGTTTCCTTCAGGTAGCGGCGGATGTTGTCGCGCAGCAGCCGCTGCTCGGCATCGAGGCCGTCGACGTCAATGCTGGAATCAACCATAGCGGCCTCCGGTCACGAACAGGGTGGTGCCGGTGATATAGCGGGCATGCTCCGATGCCATGAAGGCCACGGCGCCGGCGATATCGCTGGTCTGGCCCGGGAAGGTCACCGCGTTCTTGGCCATGACGTTGGCGAGAATGGTGTCGTAGTTCGGCAGGCTCTTGATGTACTCGGTCTCGATATAGCCCGGGGCGATCGCGTTGACGGTCACGCCCTTGCGTGCCTGCTCCAGCGACAGCGCGCGCGTGAAGCCGATGATGCCGGCCTTGGCGGTCGAGTAGTTGGCCTGGCCCGGGTTGCCGAACAGCGCGCGCGAGCTGATGTTGATGATGCGGCCCCAGCCCTTTTCATGCATGAACGGCAGCGCCGCGCGGCACGTGTGGAACGAACCCTTGAGCGTCACGTCAAGCACGAGGTCCCAGTCGGCTTCGTCCATCTTGAGGATGGTGCGGTCCTTGACCAGGCCGGCGTTGTTGACGAGCACGTCGATGCTGCCGAACGCTTCCTTGCCGGCACCAACCATATTGCGCACCTGTTCTTCATGGCGCACATCGCACTGCACGGCAATGGCCTTGCCGCCGGCCTGCTCGATGCCGCTCGCGGTTTCGCGCGCGGCCTCCAGGTCCAGGTCCGTGATCACCACGGCTGCGCCTTCCTTCGCCAGCATGCGGGCGGTTTCCGCGCCGATGCCGCGCGCCGAGCCGGTGACGATCGCCACGCGGCCATTCAGTCCAAGATCCATTTCTCCTCCTTATGGGTTGCAGAGTCGGGGTTTGCAGAGTCGGGTTTGCAAATCACTGGTCGGCCAGCAGTCCATCGCGCACATCGCGCAGGGCCGCCAGATAGGATTCGCGATTTTTTTCGATACGTTCGATGGGCCCGGCCAGCGAGATCGCCACCGGGCGCTCGTCCAGACGCGCCGGCACCGCCAGTGCCATCACACCCGCGGTGCCTTCGTCATGGGCTTCGTACCAGCCTTGCTCGCGGCCACGCGCGAGTTGGGCCATCAGCGGCTCGATATCCACCACCGTGCTGCGCGTGACGGCCGGTCTGCGGATGGCTTCCAGCCTGCTGCGTGCCTCGCCCTCCGGCAGCACGCCCAGCAGGGCCTTGCCCAGCGCGGAGGCGTGCAGCGCGACACGCTCGCCGACATCAAGGATGTAGCGCAGCGGCAGCCGGCTCTGCGCCACAGCGGCAACGCGCACGGCCTGGGGTTCCAGCACGCCGAAGAACGCGCTCTCGTTGGTGGCATCGGTCAGGCGCTGCACCGCTTCCTGCGCAAGCCGGGTCAGCGGGTCGTTTTCCGCGATCTGGCGCGCGGTCTCAAACAGGCGGCCAGTCGGGTAAAAGCGCCGCGTGCGCGTGGTGCGCATCAGGTAGCCGAGCGAATGCAGGGTATGCAGCAGGTCGGAGCAACTGCTGTCGGCCACGGCAAGCAGCTTCGCCATCTCGGAATTGGACAGGTCGCGCTTTTCGCGCGCAAAGACCTCGAATACGGCCATGGCGCGGCTGGCTGCTGGGATCTGGACGGGCAAGCTCTATCTCCGAAATGCCGTATGTATTTACGATACTTGGAAATAATGTACGACCTGTCGAAGGCCAAGGCAATCTATATTTCGAGGGGGTGTATTTATCTACGGTTCCTCGGATTGTCGAGTTGAGCCGGTCTGCAACCACGCAGTTGGCGCCTTTTGTGGCTAGTGCAGCGCTTCTTGATAGCTTTTGTCTCGGCAGGTATGGAACAGGCGGGGCGCCGCGGTTGTGTCCGGCCTAGTGGGCGGGTGCTGGTTGAGACGGGTTCTCGGCCTTGGCTGGCGCTGCTGTTTCGCCGGCGTAGCCGGCGACCTCCTTTGTCCGAGCGACAAAAGGAGGCAAAAGCGCGTCAGGCTTGCCCTAACGGGCGAATATTTATCGTAGTGGGCTGAGGGTGTTGTACGGGTATGAGCTTCAGAGGTTTTTCACGCTGCCTGCCGCGTGGAGCACCACCGTGGGTGGGAATACAGCGCTGATTGAACGAGCCCCGAAACTGTCCGTGGACCCTGCTGCTGGCGATATCGGGTGATCGCCTTCGGCTGCGCTACGCGCAGAGCTCAAGTCTGAGCACGTGGGCCCAGGGCAAACCGCGCCTCGGCAACGATGCCCGCGCTGCATGCGCGAAGTAGAGAGAAGGAGTAGAAAACGGACCTCGGGCGCCCGCCGTTGATGAACTTGCACCCCGACTACGACGTGCGCGCAGCGCAGCCGAAGGCGTCACACCACTGACCTTGTTGAAACGCTGTACCCGAGTCCAACTTGGGGATCGTTCAAAAGTCGTACCGCGCCAGGCACAGGTTCTGACTCACATAGCGTGAGCAGGCCTGAACGAGCACCCAAGCATCGCGAGACCAAAGCCGCTCGAGCCATAGAAGCGCATCGTTGATGGCCGTCTGCCAAGACACGCGTTTTTTGGTTACTTTTTGTCGCTCGGACAAAAAGTGACTCGCCGGCTACGCCGGCGAAACAGCGGCGCCGCCAAGCACGACACCCCAAATCCCAACTAACGCCCCCCGCCGCCTAATCGTCAAATTTTCTTTAACGTTATGTCAACAATCATTGTGATTGTATAGTCAATTTATCAGGGCAAGAATGCCGGACTGACCGTCAGTAACTGGAGACAACCCCCATGACCAACGAAGCTTCCGTCGTTCGCACAGCCCGCCACGGCGACGTGCAGGTGATCACCATCTGCAATCCGCCGGTCAATGCCCTCGGCGTTGCCGTTCGCCAGGGCCTGAAGCAGGCCATCGAACAGGCCGAAGCCGATGCCGGCGTGCGCGCCGTGCTGGTCGTGGGAGAAGGCAAGGCCTTCATCGCCGGCGCCGATATCCGCGAATTCGGCAAGCCGCCGATGCCGCCGTCGCTGCCGGAAGTCTGCAACCAGATCGAAGCCAGCAACAAGCTCGTTGTCGCCGCGATCCATGGTCCGGCCCTTGGGGGCGGCCTGGAAGTCGCCATGTCGGCCCACTATCGCCTCGCGCTGCCGGCCGCCAAGCTGGGTCTGCCTGAAGTCAACCTGGGCCTGCTGCCCGGCGCTGGCGGTACGCAACGCGCGCCGCGCCTGATGGGCGTGAAGGCCGCTGCCGATCTGATGCTCAGCGGCAAGCACCTGTCGGCCAAGGCCGCGCAGGCCGCTGGTCTCGTTGATCGCCTGGCTGAAGGCGACGACCCTGTGGCCGCTGGCCTCGCCTACGTCAACGAATTGCTGGAGCAAGGCGCGCCGCTGCGCCGCACGCGCGACCTCGCCATTGCCGACAAGGCCGCAGCACTGGCCGAACTCGACACGTTGCAGGCCGAGACTGCCAAGAAGACGCGCGGCCTGTTCTCGCCGCAGAAGATTGTGGAATGCGTGCGTGCCGCGGTCGAACTGCCGTTCGACGAAGGCCTGGCCAAAGAGCGCGCGCTGTTCGTCGAATGCCTGAACAGCCCGCAGCGCGCCGGCCTGGTCCATGCGTTCTTTGCCGAGCGCGAAACCGCCAAGGTGCCCGAGGCACAAGGCGCCGCCCCGCGCGCGCTCAACCGCATCGCCGTGATCGGCGGTGGCACCATGGGCGCGGGCATCACCGTGGCCGCGCTCGATACCGGACTGCCGGTGGTGATGATCGAGCGCGATGCCGAATCCATCGCGCGTGGCCAGGCCAATGTCGAGAAGGTCTACGACGGCCTGATCGCGAAGGGCCGCATGACGCCGGAAGGCAAGGCCGCGATCATGGCGCGCTACACGCCGAGCACGTCGTATGAATCGATTGCCGACGTGGACCTCGTGATCGAAGCCGTGTTCGAAGACATCGAAGTCAAGAAGGCCGTGTTCCAGCAACTGGACCGCGTGTGCAAGCCGGGCGCCGTGCTGGCGACCAATACGTCGTATCTTGATATCGACGCGATCGCTGGCAGCATCTCGCGTCCGCAGGACGTGATCGGCCTGCACTTCTTCAGCCCGGCCAACATCATGAAGCTGCTGGAGATCGTGGTGCCGGCCAAGGTCAGCCCGGACGTGGTCGTGACCGCGTTCGAACTGGCCAAGCGCATGAAGAAGATCCCGGTGCGCGCAGGCGTGTGCGACGGCTTTATCGGCAACCGCATCCTGGCCGTCTACAAGCAGGCCGCCGACTACATCATGGAAGACGGCGCCAGCCCTTACGAGATCGACGAGGCCGTGCGCGGTTTCGGCTATCCGATGGGCCCGTTCCAGGTGACCGACCTCGCCGGCGGCGACATCGGCTGGGCCACGCGCAAGCGCCGCGCTGCCACGCGCGATCCAAAGGCGCGCTATGTCGAAGTCGCCGACCGCATCTGCGAACGCGGCTGGTTCGGCCAGAAGACGGGCCGTGGCTTCTACCTGTACCCGCAAGGCGCACGCATCGGCCAGCCCGACCCGGAAGTGCTCGCCATTGTCGAGGCCGAACGCCAGAAGAAGGGCATCGCACCGCGCAAGTTCACGGCCGAGGAGATCATGCGCCGCTATATGGCCGCGATGGTCAATGAGGGCGCCAAGGTGGTGGAAGAAGGCATCGCGCTGCGTCCGCTCGATGTCGATGTGACGTTCCTGTCGGGCTACGGCTTCCCGCGCTTCCGCGGCGGCCCGATGAAGTATGCCGATATGGTCGGCCTGCCGAAGATCCTCGAAGATATCCGCACCTTTGCCAAGGAAGACCCGCTATTCTGGAAGCCGGCACCGCTGCTCGAGAAGCTGGTGGCGGAAGGCAAGGACTTTGCCAGCCTGAACCAGGCCGGCCGCTGACATGCCGGCGTCGCGCAGTGCGCGACGCCAGTGTGGCCAGAACAATTCATTGCAGCGAGGCGGCACATGCCTCGCTGCAGCGCATGGAGACAAGCAATGCAAACAACAACCGAACCATCCCAGGACGTCGACTTCCCGCTGGAGGGCGTGCGTGTGCTGGACCTGTCGCGTGTGTTCGCGGGGCCGCTGTGCGGCCAGGTCCTGGCCGACTTCGGCGCCGACGTGGTCAAGGTGGAACACCCCGGCCGCGGCGACGACACCCGTGACTGGGGCATGCGCATCGGCAAGACCGAGACCACGTACTTCAACAGCATGAACCGCAACAAGCGGTCCATCACGCTCGACCTGCAGAGCAAGGAAGGCGTGCGGATCGTCTATGACCTGCTGCCGCAGTTCGACGTGGTCATCCACAACTTCAAGACCGGCGGCGCCGAAAAGCTGGGCCTCGGCTACGAGCAGCTCAAGGCCATCAAGCCGGACCTGATCTACTGCGCGGTGTCGGGCTACAACACCAGCGGGCCCGAGGCCAAGCGGCCTGGCTACGACCTGGTGATCCAGGGCGAGGCTGGTCTGATGGCGCTCAACGGCGAAGCGAACACGCCGCCGCTGAAGTTCGGCGTGGCCGTGGTCGACCTGATGACCGGCATGTATGCCGCGCAGGCCGTGCTGGCCGCGCTGTTCCGCCGCGAGCGTAAGGGCAAGGGCCAGTTGATCGAGATGGCGCTGTACGACTGCGGCGTGATGGTCACCGGCTACTACGGCCTGGACGCCATGCTGCTCGGCCATGATCCGGCACGCTACGGCAACGCCCACCCGTCGATCGTGCCTTACGGCATGTTTGAGTCCGCCGATGGACCGCTGATCATCGCCGTGGGCAACAACAGCCAGTTCGACAAGTTTTGCCGCCAGGTCATCGAGCGCCCGGACATTGTCGAGAATCCGCTCTATGCGACCAATGTGGAACGCGCGAAGCACCGCGAGACGCTGACCCCGCTGATCACCGGCCTGATCCGCAGCTTCAAGCGCGACCTGCTGCTGGAACGCATGACGGCCTGCGGCATTCCGTGCGGCAAGGTGGCCGGCCTGCATGAGGCGCTGACCAGCGAGCGGACCCGCCAGGGCGGCCTGCTGCGCGAAATGCCGCATCCGGTGGCAGGCAGCACGCACGTGTTCGCGCCGCCGTACCGCCTGGATGGCCAGCGCCTGCCGATCCGCAGCGCGCCGCCGACGCTGGGCGAAGGCACGCGGGCCGTGCTGCAGAACCTGCTGGAGATGAGCGACGAGCAACTGCAGGACCTGCAGGCGCGCGGCGTACTGACGCTGCCGGAGACACCGGGCAACGCCTGAGCATTCGCGCCGCGCGAACGCCATGAGTGTGCGCGCGGCCAGGCCCGGCAAGGGGGCCCCATGGAGACCTTGCACTGACTCAAACCGGAACTAAAAGTGCGTATTCGAAATTTCACCCGTATGGTCCACTCCCGCCGCCGTGCCATCCTGGCGCTGGCCGCCGCGCCGATGCTGATCAGCAGCGCGTTTGCGCAAGCCTGGCCGACCAAGCCGATCAAGCTTGTCGTGCCGTTCCCGCCGGGCGGTCCTACGGATACCGTATCGCGCATCGTCGGCCAGAAGCTGGGCGAAGCGCTCAAGCAACCCGTGATCGTGGAGAACCGCGCCGGTGCATCGGGCTCCATCGCCGCCGCGCAGGTCGCCAAGAGCGCACCGGACGGCTACACCTTCATGATGCTGGCCACGCCGACGCTGCTCGCCCCGTACCTGTACAAGAAGGCCGGCTACGACACGACCAAGGACTTCACGCCGGTCGCCACGGTCTATGACCTGCCGATCGTCGTGGTGGTCAACCCGGCGCTGTTGCCGACCGTGACCGATCTGCCCAAGCTGATCGCGCAGGCCAAGGCCCAGCCCGGCAAGCTCAACTACACCAGCTCGGGCGCAGGCAGCTTCGGCCACCTGAGCATGGAACTGCTCAAGCAGATGGGCGGCTTCGAGATGCAGCACGTGCCGTACAAGGGCGGTGTGCCCGCGATCAGCGACACCATTGGCGGCCAGGTACCGATCATGTACGCCGATCTCGTCGCCGCGCTGCCGCATATCCAGGCCGGCAAGCTGCGCGCCATCGCCATCGGCTCGCCGCAGCGCGTGAGCATGCTGCCGGACGTCAAGACCATTGCAGAGCAAGGCTTCAAGGGCTACGACGCCGTGTCGTGGGGCGGCCTGCTGGCGCCCCCGGGAACGCCGAAGGACATCGTCGACCGTGTCTCCACCGAAGTCGGCAAGATCCTGGCCGACAAGGATGTCCAGGACAAGGTGCTCAAGGCTGGCGCGATTGCGAACTACCAGACGCCTGCGCAAGAAAGCCAGCGTATCCGCCAGGATTACGCGAAGTGGGGCAAGGTGATTCGGGATAAGGGGATTGCGGTCGAGTAAGGGGCCGGTGAGGCCGGCTCTGAAGCTCAAAGAGGCCAGGGTCCCAAAGCGATGTGGCTGCGTTCAGCCATCAACTTGACCTCGGCATGACGGGTTTCCTTAACCGCCCAAGACCCCTCTTTCCTGCCACCTGCCCACCGTAGCCGGGTCCATCCAGCCGGAGAGTGCCTGGAATACCGTGGCATCGCACGCTGCCTGCGGCGCGGTGGGTACGGCTGGCTGGGTGCGGCTGAATCGCGGTGCCGGCGCGGGCTGGGTAACTCCGTCGACCTCGACAAAGCTGCCGCGTGCCTGCATATGAGGGTGCTGCGGCGCTTCGTCGAAGGACAGCACGGGCGCGAAACAGACATCGGTGCCTTCCAGTTCGGCGCACCATTCATCGCGCGTCCGCCCGAGAAAGGCGCGTGCGAAGGCCTCCTTCGCGCGAGGCCAGGCGGCGGTGTCGTTCTGGTTCCCCAGTTCCGCCGCGTCGAGATCCAGGCGCTGGAGAAGGTCCGAGTAGAAGCGTGCCTCGATCGGACCGATCGAGATGTATTTGCCGTCCTTGCAAGCGTAGACGTCGTAGTACGGCGCCCCGGAGTCGAGCACGTTGCTGCCACGTTCGGGGTGCCACAGGCCTCCTGCATGCATGCCGTAGATCGCCGTGCTCAGTGCCAGCGCACCGTCGACGATCGCGGCGTCCACCACCTGTCCCTTGCCGCTGCCGCGCGCCTCGATGATCGCGGCCAGCAGGCCCATGACCAGGAACATGGCGCCGCCTCCGAAGTCTCCCACCAATGCCAGCGGCACGCTGGGCGGCTGACCGTGGCGACCAATCGCGTTCAGCGTCCCGGTCAGGGAGATGTAATTGATGTCGTGCCCGGCGGCGCTCGCCAGCGGTCCGGTCTGGCCCCAACCGGTCATGCGGCCGTAGACGAGACGCGGATTGCGCTTCAGGCAGACATCCGGGCCGAGGCCGAGCCGCTCGGTCACGCCGGGACGAAAGCCCTCGATCAGCGCGTCGGCGTTTTCCACCAGATCCAGCACCAGTTCGACGGCGGCGGGGTCCTTGAGGTCGAGCGCGATGGCCCTTCGATTGCGCAGCAGCAGGTTGTACTGGATGGGACGCTTCACGCCCAGGTCGGCCGCGTCACGGCGCTCCACACGCAGCACGGTGGCCCCCATGTCGGCCAGAAGCATGGCAGACATGGGGCCGGGGCCGATGCCGGCCAGTTCAACGATCCTCATACCGGCAAGAGGTCCCATGGTTCGTATCTCCAATTTTTCGATTCGGGTCTGGCGGCTTGCCATTCACCATTGCCTTGCCGCCAGCGGCCGCGGGATCGCGGCGGCGCATACTGTTCTTCGATAAAGGCTTGCTGTCCGATCAGCCAGTCGGCGATTCGGCGTGGCGCTTCACACTACAATCCCCGCTCAAGGTCGGGCGAACCGTTATCGATGCGCACCACCAGACGTCCGCGCGTGGCGCGTGACAGCATGCGGTCCATGGCGTCGGGGAGTGCGTCGAAGTCGATGACCTGGCCAATGGTGGCAAGGCGGCGGGGCCGATAGTCGGCAGCCAGCTTTGCCCATACGGCCTCGCGCCGCGCCATCGGGCTGTTGGCATTGATGCCTAGCAGGCGTACGCCGCGCAGGATAAGAGGCAGCACCGTGGTGTCCAGTTGCGGGCCCCCGGCGTTGCCCACGCTGGCGATGACGCCGTTCGGCTGCATGGTGCGCATCATCCAGGCCAGCACCGGGCCGCCGACGGTATCGATCGCGCCTGCCCATCGGGCCTTTTCCAGTGCCTTGCCGGGCTGCGAGGCCACCTCTGGCGAAAGGATCTCGCCGGCGCCAAGCGAGCGCAAATAGGCATGTTCCGCGCTCTTGCCGGACATCGCGTGCACCATGTAGCCGCGCGCCGAAAGAATATCGACCGCCATGCTGCCGACGCCGCCGGTCGCGCCGCTTACCACCACCGGCCCTTGCTCCGGGCTCATCGCGTTGTGCTCCATCCAGTGCAGCGCCAGCGCGGCGGTGTAGCCCGCCACGCCGATGGTGCTGGCCTCCAGCGGTGAGAGGCCCTCAGGCAGCCGCATCACCCAATCGCCGCGCACGCGGGCATATTGCGCGTGGCCACCGTCGTGGTCGACGCCGATGCCGAAGCCATGCACGACCACCGCGTCACCTTCGCGAAAGCGCGGGTCATCGGACGCCGCCACGTGACCACTCAGGTCGATGCCGCCCGTGCGCGGATATTGCCGCACGATGGCATTGCGGCCGGCCGCCGCGAGCGCGTCCTTGTAGTTGATGCCGGAATAGGCCACGCGGATCAGCACATCGCCAGGCGGCAGATTGTCGAAGCGAAGCTCCGTGAAGCGTCCTGCGACGCGCCCGTCCGGGCCGTCGTCATGCAGGCGATAGGCAAGAAAGCGGTTCATGACGGCCTCCTATTGCGTGGCCATGGCCAGCGGGCGCCGGTCGCAGCGCGGCGGCGGGATGAACAGGGGAAAGCCTGCCGGGTCTCGGGACCCAGGGCTGACTCGTTGTAAAGGAGTGTGCTGCGGGGGCAGCATGCGGGCACTGCCAGACCAGCAAGCACGGTCTGGCAGGCATCGGACTGAAAGTGGAATCTGGTGCCGCCCCGGCAAAGGTCGGCATCGCTGTGCATCGGCTCGCGCATCTCGGACGGGCAGTTCGCCTCGACCCAGGTGCGAGCCGCTTGGCGGAACTCGGTCAGGGTGCCCAAGGAGTCTCCTTGTTGTAGCGTCAATTCAACGGTGATCAACGGAAACCGGCTCCTGCCTGCACTCAGATGACGCCGTCCCGCGCGAGCCGCGCGAGGTCGTCCTTGCCAAGACCCAGTTCGGTGTAGAACTCGTCGTTGTGTTCGCCAGTGGCGGGACCGGTGCGGGGTGCGGGCGGCTGATACCCCCCAAAGCGTGGCACCACGCACGGCGCAGGCACGGAGCCGACGTCCGGATCAGGCATGCGAATCACGGCGCTGCGTGCCTGCATTTGCGCGTCGGCCATGACGTCGGCAATCGTGAATACTTTGCTGAACGGTACGTCGCAGCGTTCGAGCGCCGCGGACACCGCATCGGCATCGCGCGCCGCGAACCATGCGGCGATCAGCGCATCGAGCCGCTCCAGGTTACGGATGCGCGCAGCGTTCACCGCGAAATCGGGGGACAGCGGCAGTTGCGGCTGGTCCATCGCTTCCGCCAGGCGCCGGAATGTGGCGTCGGACGAGGCCACCAGCGTCATCCACACGCCGTCTGCAGTGCGGTACATGTTCGAGGGCGCAGTATAGGTCGCGCGGTTGCCGGCCCGCTGGCGCACCACGCCAAGTTGCTCGTGCTCGACGGCGAGCGGTTCGAGCAGGCGAAACAGTGCCTCGGTGGCGGCGAGGTCGATCTCGCGGCCGCGCAATTCCGGGTTGGCGCGCCGCTCGGCGATGGCTGTCGATATGGCGAACGCGCCGAACAGACCAGCAATCATGTCGCCGATGGGGAAGTTCATGTGCATCGGGCCACTCTCCTCGGTGCCGGCGAGATTTGTCAGCCCGCTCATTGCCTCGAAAATGCGTGCGAAGCCGGGGCGTGCCGCATAGGGCCCGGTCTGGCCGAAGCCGGTCAGGCGCAATACGATCAGACGCGGATTTGCCGCGTGCAGTGTGGCGAGATCGAGGCCCCAGCGCGCGAGCGTGCCAGTACGGAAGTTCTCCACGAGCACGTCGAACTCGCCGAGCATGCGCAGGAACAACTCACGGCCCGCCTCCGTGCGTACGTCGAGAGTGATGCCGCGCTTACCTCGGTTGGTGACCTTCCAGTACAGCGGGACGTCGTCCTTGACCGGCGCGAGGCTGCGCAGCGGATCGCTGCCGTCGGGCAGCTCCAGCTTGACGACGTCGGCTCCCATATCGCCGCACAGCGTGGCGGAGAACGGGCCGGCGACGACGGTCGCCATGTCGAGGATACGCACGCCCGCAAGCGGGCCGCGATCTTGCGGGGCATTCCTGGAGAAGGTGGTCTGTGCAAGGGGAGGTGTCATGTCGGTGCCGCTACGGGTCAGTCGGAACGGCTTCGACAGTGGCAGACCTGCGCATCGCGGACAATCCTGGTTTCGCACAGCGGAACCGGTTCGCCCTGATATTGACTTCAACCGTCTGCCAAATGAGCATCGCCCCAATGTTGCAGGATCCCTCCATGACCTCGAATCCACTGCCCGGACTTGCCAGTTCCGACGAACTGGCGACAGATCGCCAGTTCGCCATCAACCTGGCCCGCGGCCTCGATGTGCTCCGGGCGTTCACGCCGGCGCGGCCGGTGCTGGGCAACCAGGATATCGTGGCCCAGACCGGGCTGCCGAAGGCAACCGTCTCGCGACTCACCTATACGCTCTCGCTGCTCGGTTTCCTGAGCCGCGTGCCCAATAGCCAGAAATACCGGCTCGGTGCCGGGGTGCTGTCGCTCGCCTATCCCATGCTCGCCGGCCTCACGATTCGGCAGATCGCACGGCCATATATGGAAGCCATCGCCCAGCAGACAGGTTGCACGGTCAACCTGGGCATGCGTGAGCGCCTGTCTGTGGTGTACGTCGATAGTTGCCGCGTCGATACCGCCAACATCTATCAGCCCGACATAGGCAGCACGCGTCCGCTGCTCGGCAGCTCGATCGGACGAGCCATTCTGCTCGCATGCGACGCGAAGGAGCGCACCGCCGTGCTGAACCGGTTGAGCGTCGGCGATGCCGAGCGCTTCGCCGCCGAGAAGGTGATGTGGATAGCCGACCAGAAGCACTTCGCCGCGCACGGCTACTGCATCAGCCGCGGCGAGTGGCGTACAGAGATTCATGCAATCGCGGCACCGATCCGGCAGGGTTTGCACAACGATCCGTTCGCGCTGAACTGCACGGTCTCCGCAATGCGCAACACCGGCGGGTACCTGGAACGGGACGTAGCGCCGCGACTGGTCGCGTGTGTGAAACAGATCGAATTGGCGTGTGCACGATAGCACGCCGTGCCCGCATCGCAGACCGGCGCGGGCAGTGATTTTCAAAGCGGCCCGCAGCGGTTCGCATTCCAAAACAGGAGACTCGCATGGCACGACACGACAACCAGACAATCCGGCGGTACCCCCTGGCAGCGATCGCCGCGATGGCAATGCTTGGGACAGGCGGCATGCCGGCAGGTGCGGCGATGGCCGCCGACGCGGCGGCGACCTTCCCGGAGAAATCCATCCGCGTCATCGTGCCTTTCTCGGCGGGAGGCGTGGTGGATTCGGTGGCGCGTATTACGGCCGAGTACATGGCAAACGACCTGCATCAACCGGTGATCGTCGAGAACCGCGCCGGCGCGGGCGGCGCGATCGGCACCGACTATGTCGCCAAGGCGCCTGCTGACGGCTACACGTTGCTGGCCGTCAGCCCGAGCCATGTTGTCGGTCCTATGCTGAATGCGGCGGTGAAATGGAACGCCGAGCGGGATTTCAGGGCCATCGCCGGCATTGGCGATATCCCGAACCTGATCGTGGTGCCGGGCGCCTCGCCGCTGCGCGACCTGCCGTCGTTGCTGGCCGCCGCGCGCACGGCGCCAGGGTCGCTCACTTACGCGAGCCCCGGCCCTGGCACTTCGAATCATTTGTCCGCGGAACTGCTTGCGCAGTCCGCCGGCGTGAAGCTTACCAACGTGCCTTACAAGGGGCAGCCCGAGGCTCTCACCGACCTGCTCGGCAACCGTATTTCGATGATGGCGCTGACAGTGGCCATCGCCCGGCCGCAGGTGCAGAGCGGCAAGCTGGTGGCTCTGGCCACCACCGCGGCGCGCCGTTCCGCCGCCTTCCCGTCGGTGCCGACCGTGGCCGAGTCGGCACACCTGCCTGGTTTCGAGGTTAGCGCCTGGTTCGGCCTGGTGGCGCCGCGCAAGACGCCCGACGCCGCGGTACAACGGCTGCAGCAGAGCGTGACGAAGGCGCTCGCCGACCCTGCAGTCGTGAAGCGCCTGGCCGAGCTCGGCATGGACGTAGCTCCCCTTTCCGCACAACAGTTCGATGCGCGCATCGCCGCAGAGACGCGCAAGTGGTCCGGCGTTCTGCGCAACGCGGGCATGGGCGGAAGCTGAGCCCCGGATGTGTTGTACCGCGCCGGCTCGCCCAAGTTATCTTTATCGACAGGAAACAGATACACCATGATCCGTGACACCGCTCGCCTCGAGAAAATACTGGCTGACATCCGCCGGTTCGTTGCCGAAACCTGCATCCCGCTGGAAGCCTCCATCGATGCTGACGATGCCATCCCGGCAGACGTCGTCGATGCCATGCGAAGACTTGGCCTGTTCGGTCATAGCATTCCGGAAGCCTTCGGAGGTGCCGGACTGACTTCGGAAGAGCTTACGCTGGTCAATATCGAAGTCTCGCAAGCTGCTACGACGTTTCGTGCACGCTTCGGTGGCAATACCGGCATTGCGTCGGAGTCGCTGGTGGTGGACGGTACCGAGGCCCAGAAAGATCGCTACCTGCCCCGCCTTGCCTCCGGGGAACTCACCGGCTGCTTCGCGCTGACCGAGCCGGATGCCGGTTCCGACGCCACGTCACTGCGTACCAACGCACGGCGCGAGGGCGACCACTATGTACTCGACGGCACCAAGTGCTTCATCACCAATGCGCCGATTGCCGATCTGTTCACGGTCTTCGCGCGTAGCGAGCCTGGCGTCGCCGGCGCGCCCGGCATCAGCGCGTTCCTGATCGAGCGCGGCACTCCCGGTCTGACCACTGGCCCGGCCGAGCGCAAGATGGGGCAGCACGGCTCGCCAGTGGGCGACATCTACCTTGAGAATTGCCGCGTGCCTGCCAGCGCCATCGTCGGCGGCAAGCCAGGCACCGGTTTCAAGACTGCAATGAAGGCGCTCAACAAGCAACGGATCAACCTGGCGGGGCTCTGCATCGGTCCGGCCGTACGCCTGGTCGACGAAATGGTTCGCTACGCGACACGGCGCAGTCAGTTCGGCAAGCCGATTGCCGACTACCAGCTCGTGCAGCAGATGATCGCCGACAGTAACACCGAACTGCATGCGGCGCGTGCGTTGGTGCTGGAAACGGCGCGCCGCCGCGACAATGGCGAGGATGTCACGATGGAAGCGTCGATGTGCAAGATGTTTGCCTCCGAGATGGCCGGCCGTGTGGCCGACCGCGCGGTGCAAGTATTTGGCGGCAGTGGCTACATGGCCCGCACCGTGGCGGAGCGGTTCTATCGCGACGTCCGCGTGTTCCGTTTGTATGAAGGCACGACGCAGATCCACCAGCTCAATATCGCCCGCCGCACTCTTGCTGCGCGGACCGAGGCTCTGGGTATCGCCGCGGAGCCTGTGGGGGACTGATTCATGCGAGCGCGACGGTTACCCGGGAGCGCGGCGGCATTGCACGCATGATCTGTTGAATCAGGCCAGGCACGCCGACGCATTCGAAGACCACATCGGGGACCGGCTTCTCCGCCAGGGCGCGGCGCCTGGCGGAGAAACAGGAAGCCACCAAGGGTCCGATTCCGGGGCTCGAGCGCAGGGACAGCACTTTGTCTAAAGCGAACCTCCTGCGATCTCCACCAGCGCATCCACAACCACGACACCACCGGCGTTCACCATCACCGGATTGAGATCCACCGACCGGATCTCCCCGCCAGCTGCGTGCACCATATCGCCGACCTGAACCGCCAGCCGGCACAGTGCCGCGAGATCCACCGCCAGTTCGCCGCGCACGCCATACAGCAAAGGCGCGATGCGGAGTCCTTCGAGCGCGCGGGCTACGTCAGCCTCCCGACAAGGCGCCAGCAGTACAGCCGTGTCGCGCAGCACCTCGACATACTTGCCCCCGTCCCCGACCACCAGTACAGCGCCGAACACCGGATCCCAGTGCGCGCCGATCATGCATTCGCGCTGGGCGCGAGACATGCGGGCGACCACGACGCCTTCGCACGTCGCGCCCATCTTTTCCAGCGTGCGGGTCTGGGCAGCAAAGGCGCTGGCAACCGATTCCGGATCGTTGCAGTTCAAAGCCACCAGCCCGTATTCGCTCTTGTGCGGCACCTGTGGCGAGCTGGCCTTGACTGCGACCGGCGCGCCGATGCGTTGCCATGCGGCGACTGCTGCATCGACGTGGCGGCACACGTAGTGCTCGACCACCGGCATGCCGGCGGCCGCGAGACGGCCAAGGCTGGCGGCTTCACTTAGCGTCGCGCCTGCAGTCACCGGCAGCGCGGGGCGAGCCGGCACCGGCGGCTCGCCTTCGGCTTCGATCTGCCGCAGGCGCTCCTGATGAGAGACCACCTGCGAGAAGGCGGACAGCGCTTCGGCTGCATTGGCGTAGGTCGGCACGCCGGCCTGACGGAATGCGTCGGCCACCGGCTGCTGCCAGACGGCGACGGCGATGGGCTTGCCCGCGGTGTCGGCAAACGCGGCGGCGTCGCGGGCAAATCGCGGCACGTCGTAGCCCATGCCGGAGACTGGGATATCGAGCAGGAACAAGTCGGCGGAAGGATCCTGCCCGACCACGGGCAGCACCTCGCCGAATAACGCGCTGTTGGTGAGCAGCGCGGCCGTGACATCTACCGGGTTCGCCGTTGCGGCAAAGCCTGGCAGGCGTTCAGCGAGCGCTGCCTGGGTGGCGTCGGATAGCGGCGCAAGCGTCAATCCGAACGACTGGGCCGCGTCGGCCGCCATGACGCAGCTGGCGCCCGAGTTGCTTACCACCACCAGCCGGCGCCCGCTGGCGTTCCAGCCGCGCAGGTACATCGGCGCGCAGCGTGCCAGCGCGTGGGCATCGTCGACGCGCCAGATGCCATGGCGGGCCAAGAACGCGTCGACAGCGCGGTCTTCGTTGGCGATGGCGCCGGTGTGCGAAGCCGCGGCGCGCTGCCCGTCCTGCGAGCGGCCAGCCTTGACGGCCACGATCGGCACATTGCGAGCACGTGCGACGCGTGCGGCTTCGGCCAGCACCTCGGGATCGGACAGGCTCTCCAGATACAGCAGCACCAGCCGCACGCCGGGATCATGCGCGACGGCCAGCGCCAAGTCGCTGACCGTGATGTCGGCCTGGTTGCCCGTGGCGTGCATATGGCGCACGCCGATGCCCTGTCCGCGCAGCAACCCGTAGACCATTGCCGCCACGCCGCCGCTCTGGCTGACCACTGCCACCGGTCCGTCCTGGGGTGGCACCTCGATGAACATCGTGGAGAAACTCGCGATCGCACCGCTGCCGAAGTTGGCCAGCCCCTGGCTGTTCGGGCCAACCAGCCGCAGGCCGGTGGCGCGCGCGGCGCGCACCATCTCGTCCTGCTGGCGGCGGCCTTCGGCGCCCGCTTCACCAAAGCCTGAGGCGATCACGATAGCCGCCGCCACGCCGAGCCGCGCACAGTCGTGCACGGCCTGCACCGCAGCTTCGCCGGCCACGATGATGATGGCCAGCTCAGGCACTTCCGGCAGCGCGTCCAGCGTGGGATAGGCGCGCAGCCCCTGGATGGTGTCGCGCTGCGGATTAACGGGATAGAGCGTGCCGGCATAGCCGTGCGCCTTCATGTAATGGATGGGCCGGCCGCCGATCTTGTGGATGTTGTCGGAAGCACCGATCACGGCAATCGAGCGCGGGGAGAGCAGGGGCTGGAGTGGGGCGGTCATGAGCAAGGCTTGATCGGGTAGGCGGATAGTGAGAGGTCAGTCGATGGTGGCGCCCGAGGTCTTGACGACCCTGGCCCACTTGTCGATTTCCTGCCCGATGATGCGGGCGGTGGCGGCGGGCTCGGTCCATTCGGCGGCGAAGCCCTGCGAGGCAAAGCGCGCGCGCACGTCCGGGTCCTGCAGGACAGCCTTGAGCGCGCCGTTGAGCGTATTGAGGATCGCCGGCGGCGTGCCGGCCGGGGCCAGCAGCGCATTCCAGGCGCTGGCCTCGTAGCCGGGCAGGCCGGCCTGCGCGATGGTCGGTGTGTCCGGCGCGGCGGGCGAGCGGGTGGCGCCCGTGATGGCGAGCGCCTTGAGCTTGCCGTCGCGCACGAACGGCATGGCCGACAGCATCGTGTCGAACATCACCGTGGCCTGGCCGCCCATGACGTCGGTCAGCGCGGGCGCGCTGCCTTTGTACGGCACGTGCGTCATGTGGATGCCCGCCATGCTGTTGAACAGTTCCGCGGCGAGGTGCGTGGACTGGCCGTTGCCCGAACTCGCAAAGGTGACCTGTCCCGGTTTGGCCTTGGCCAGTGCGATCAGCTCGACCACATTGCTGGCCGGCGTGGCGGGAGCGGTCACGAGTACCAGCGGGCCACGCGTGAGCATGCTGACAGGCGCGAAATCCTTGCGCGTGTCGTAGCCGGGTTTGCTGAACAGCGTCATGTTGATGGCATGCGCGGTGGTGGCGACCAGCAGCGTGTAGCCATCCGGTGCGGACTTGGCCACGGCTTCGGCGCCGATATTGCCGCCGGCGCCCGGGCGGTTCTCCACGACCAGCGGCTGGCCTAGCTTTTCGGACAGCTTCTGCCCGACCACGCGGGCAACGATATCGGTCGGGCCGCCGGGCGGGTACGGCACCACGACGCGGATCGGTTTGTTCGGGAACGACTGTGCCTGCGCGACCGGGAGGGCAGTCGCGGACAGGACTACACAGGAAATCAGGGCGAGCGCGTGCCGCCGGGATCGATTCGGTGCCAAGTGGTTACTCCGGTTGTGAATGCCGGCCGGGACGGGGAGGCGCTTGCCGGCAGGGCGCCAGAGGCGGCGCTATTCGCGCTGGAAACGTAGCAGCGTGCGTTCGCCGAAGCGCAGGAAGCCCGCACGCACGCGGTCGCCGATGGCGACGCCGGGCTCGGCATGCCCCATCACGCGCGGGCCTTCGTCGAGCGTAGCGAGCACCAGCGTGTATGGGGCGAGCGCGCGGAACGCTTCATCGGGCGCGCGGCTGATCTCGGTGACGGCGTGGACGGTGGCGAGTCCGCGAGCATCGCGCCAGCGCAGCTGCAGGCCGCCGCAGCGACGGCAGGCATGGCGCTCCATCGGCTGCCAGGCGCCGCAGTCGTCGCAGCACTGGTAGCGCACCACGCCGACGTCCAGGCCATCGGTATAGGGATGGGTCATGGCATGGCCTCCAGCACCAGGCTGACGTGGGACGACAGCACGCCGCCGTCGGCATGGAACAGCGCGCGCCGGCGCGTGCCGGCCTGGCGTTCACCGGCGCGGCCCGCGAGCTGGCGCGCGGCTTCGGCCAGGTGCATCAGGCCGCCGGCCACGCCCGAATGCCCGAAGGCCAGCAAGCCGCCATGCGTATTGAGCGCCAGCGGGCCGTTACGTCCGAAATCGCCCGCGCGCAGCCGTGCCTGCGCCCGACCGCGTTCGGCAAGTCCGAGTTCTTCCAGCAGCATGACCAGCGTGATCGTGAACGAGTCGTAGATGGCCAGGTAATCGATGCTTTCCGCGCCGCCGCCAGCTTCGGCAAACGCGCGCCGCGCGGCGTCGGCGGCGCCGGTCTGCATGACGTCGTCGATCGCGCTCAGGTGCTGGTGCCGATGCGCCTGTCCTGCGCCCGCGATGCGCACCGGCGTGCCGACGCCAGGCTCGGCGGACACGACCACGGCAACTGCGCCATCGGAGATCGGGCAGCAATCCGACAGCCGCAGCGGCGTCGCGATGGCCCGTGCGGCACGCGCATCAGCCAGTGACAGCGGCTCGCGCAAATGTGCATCGGGATGGCTCGCCGCGTGCTCGCGCATCAGCACGGCAAAGCCCGACAGCGCATCGGCATCCATGCCGGCTTCATGCAGGTAGCGCGAGGCCAGCAGCGCGTAGTAGGCCGGCACCGAAGCGCCGTTCGGCACCTCGGCATGCGGTTCGCCGACCTGCGCCAGCGTCTGGATCGATTGGTCGCGGCTCTGGCCGCTAAGGCGGTTTTCGCCGGCCACGACCAGCACATGGCGGCAGCGGCCGGCGCGCACCAGTTCGTGCGCGAGCATTGCCATCACGCCGCCGGTAGCGCCGCCCGCGGCAACACCGTGCGCATAGGCCGGCGTGAGCGACGCGTACTCGCAGAAGCGGTCGGCCAGCATCAGGTGCGGCAGCGTGGTGGCGTAGCCGCACAGCACGCCGTCGATGTCCGCGCGCGCCAGTCCGCTGTCGGCCAGTGCGGCATCGGCGGCCTGCGCCATCAGCGTCAACGGCGTGCTGCCCTCCAGGCGGCCGAAGCGCGTGTTGCCGGTGCCGCGTACGTAGCTTGTGCGTGTCATCAGCGCTTGAGCAGCGGGCATTGCGACTTTGACGCGGGCATGAAAGCCTGGTCGCCCGGCACCGTTGCCAGTACCTTGTAGTAGTCCCACGGATACTTGGACTCGGCCGGGCTCTTCACTTCGAACAGGTACATGTCGTGGATCATGCGGCCGTCTTCGCGGATGCGGCCGTTCTTGGCGAAGAAGTCGTTGATGGGCATGGACTTCATCTTCTTCATCACCGCGGCGGTTTCGTCGGTGCCCGCGGCCTGCACGGCTTTCAGGTAATGCATGACCGACGAGTAGGCGCCAGCCTGGCTCATGTTCGGCATCTTCTTGACCTTCTCGAAGTAGCGCCGCGACCACGCACGCGTGGCGTCGTTCATGTCCCAGTAGAAGGCCTCGGTCAGCACCAGCCCGCTCGCCGTCTTGAGACCGATCGCGTGGATGTCGTTGATGTACAGCAGCAGGCCGGCCATGCGCTGCGCGCCGTTGCGCGTCAGGCCGAACTCCGACGCGGCCTTGATCGCGTTGACGGTGTCCCCGCCCGCATTGGCGAGCCCTACGACCTGCGCCTTGCTGGCCTGCGCCTGCAGCAGGTAGGACGCAAAGTCGCTCGCGCCGATCGGATGGCGCGCGGCGCCCAGCACCTTGCCGCCGGCTTCGTTGATCACCGCGGTGGCCGAGTCCTGCAGCGTATGGCCGAACGCGTAGTCCGCGGTCAGGAAGAACCAGGTCTTGCCACCACGCTGCACCATGGCGCGTGCGGTCGTATTGGCGAGCGCATAGGTGTCGTACGCGTAGTGCACCGACACCGGCGTGCACAGGTCGTTGGTAATGCGCTCGCTGCCCGGGCCCGAGAACACCACGATGTGGTTCTTCTGCTTGGCCACGTCCAGCACGGCCAGCGCCGGCGCGGAGGCCGCCACGTCGAGGATGGCATCGACATGTCCCGTGTCGAACCATTCGCGTGCCTTGTTGGCGGCAATGTCCGCCTTGTTCTGGTGATCGACCACCACCAGTTCGATCTTCTTGCCCAGTACCTTGCCGCCGAAATCGTCGATGGCCATCTGCGCGGCCGTGGCGCTGCCGCGGCCTGTGACATCGGCGTAGAGGCCGCTCATGTCGAGCAGCATGCCGATCTTGACCATGTCGTCAGAGATGCCAGCCGCTGGCTGGGCGTGCGCGGCGCCGCAGGCCAGCGCGGCGGCCATGGCCAGCGTGCCGGCGGCCTTGCGGAACATCGAATGGTGTCGCTTCATGTCGTCTCCGTGGCTTGTTGTGTGCTGTTGTGTGCTGTCGTGTGTTGCTGTGTGGTGTGGTCAGACCGTGGCGATCGGTGTCACCGGCGAGCCGACTGCGCCCGGCAGGCGCAGGGGCGGCGCGGTGAGCTGGAAGCGCGTGCGGCCATTGGCGCGTAGCCAGTCGGCCAGTTCGCGCAGGTACCACAACTCGCCAAGCGGCAGGCCCAGCTTGAACAGGCAGTGGTGGTGCAGCGGCAGCAGCGGATGGTGCTTGTCGCCATCGGGCGCGGGGCGGGCAGGGTAGCGCTCGACGGCGTAGTTGTCGGCGATCAGTGCGGCAATGCCGGCATCGGTGATCCATTGCAGCAGCTTGTCGTCGCGCCCGTCGAGCGCGCAGCAGCTGTGGTGCAGCACCGCTTCGTCGGGCTCGCGCTGCATCGACAGCACCACCTCGGCAAAGCCCGTGCGCAGCAGCAGCATGTCGCCGGGCTCGGCTTCGGCCTGGGTGGCGTCCATGGCGCGCATCAGGTCGTCATAGCCGACGTTGCGGAAATCCATGCCGAACGTGTGCGCCAGATCCACCAGCACGCCGCGACCCTGCATGCCCCTGACCGCGAAGTTCTCGATGCCCAGCGCCTGCGCGGCGCTGTGGTCGTGGCCGTGGTCGCACGGGTGGGCCGCGAAGTGGTCGTCCTCGGCATAGTCCACGGGGCCGACGATATGCTCGTTGGCGCGATAGCCGTTGTAGTAGACGCGCTCGGGCTTGCCGTCGCCATCGGCATCGAACAGCGCGCCGACGTGCGCGAGCGAATCCCATTGCGTGCTGTACTGCAGGCACATCAGCACCTGGTCGTCGCTGATGACGTCGGTCGCGGCCGGGTCGACCTTGGCCAGCGGGAAGTTCACGTACGGGATGTCGTCGCGGAACGTCGGGCGCAGTATCGGCGGATGGCGGCGCGGGTTGAGCTTGTTGCCACCGGGGTAGTCGAGCGGCAGCGACAGGCAGAAGCTCAGGCCGGCCTGCACCTCGCGCGCGCCTTTCACGACCTGCTCGGGGCCGATCAGGTTGATGCGGCCGAGCTGGTCGTCGGGCCCGAAATCGCCCCAGTTGGAACCCTGCGGACGTTGCTTCCAGCGCATGTCATGCCTCCTCTCGCGTGCGTGGCCGGGCCGCCGGCCGTTCTCGTTCGGTGTCGGGAATGGCGCCGCTGCGCGGGCGCCAGTTCTGGCAGATGGCATCGGCCTCGCGCCGCAGCGCACGCGCCATCGCGGCTTCGCGCTCGGTGATGCGTTCGTTGAGCGCGGCGATGCTGATCGCACCTAGCGGGTAGCCGTCCGGGCCGGGCAACGCGATGGCGATGCCGCCCATGCGCTCGACCACCACGTCCAGCAGCACTGCGTAGCCGCGCTCGCGCGTGGCTTGCACGTGGCCGAGCAGCATGGATTTGCTGAAGCGTGGATAGCGGCGCATGGCCGGGGCAATGCCTTCGATCACGGCCTCTATCTCCGCGTCGGGCAGCGCGGAGAGCAGCGCCAGGCTGCCCGCGCCGATGCCGAGCGGCCGGCGGCTGCCGATGTCCAGGTAGTTCGCGCGGATCGGGAACGTGCCCAGGCGCAATTCGATACAGACCGACTCGCAGCCGCTGGGCACGGACAGGATGGCGCTGTCCTGGAACGCATTGGCCAGCCGGATCAGTGCGGGGCGGACCAGCGGGCGCAAGTCGGTGCGATGCACGGTGGTGGCGTGCAGGGTCAGCCACTCCGGGCCGGGCATGAACGCCTTAGTCACCGCGTCGCGTTGCACCATCCCTTCTGCCACCAGCGTTTCCAGCAGGCGCAGCGCCGACGCCTTGTCGACCCCGGCGGCGTTCGCGAGGTCGGTCAGGCGGCTGTTACGGACATCGGTCAGCGCGCGCAGCAGGCGGCAGGCCTTCTGCAGCGAGGTGCTCGGAATGGTCACGCCGGTATGTCTCCTTGTCAGGTTTTCGTCATTTGAAACCTGTAGGAGCGGTTATAGGCGATCAGGCAAGGGCCGTCATCCTGCGGCGCAGAAAAATTTTGCGGGATGAAACTCTGACGCTGCTACTTGCGCACGCCGTTCCGACTCACCCGCCGGGCCCGCGCTCCAATATCTTGTACAGATGCGAACGCGAAATCCGCAGTTGTTCGGCGGCGCGCTTCTTGTTGCCGCCATGACGCGCAATCGCGTCGACCACTGCCGCATAGGCAAGCTCGCTCATCCCCGCCGCAGGCTCACTAACCGGCAATGCCGCATTCGATGCCCTGCTGTCCGTTTCAACCTCTTCATGCGAATACGCCCGCGCCAGTGGATGCACGACCGGCTCGCTTTCCAGGCCCACGAGCCCACGCGCCGATTCGCCACGCGCAAAGTCGGTAGCCCTGAGCATGCGGCCATCGCAGAACACCAGCGCTTCCTCGATACGCTGGCGCAACTGGCGCACATTGCCCGGCCACGGCTGGCCCGCAAGGTGCCGCGCGACGTCATGGTCGACCTTCGGCACCGGCACGCCGTTGCGCGCACAGAACGCATTGACGAAGTGCTGCAGCAGCGCGGGAATATCCTCGCGCCGCTGTCGCAGCGCCGGAATGCGCAGCACCACGCCGCTGAGGCGGTAGTACAGGTCCAGCCTGAAGCGACCCGCATCGATCAGCGCCGGAATGTCGCGATTGGTCGCGGAGATCAGCCGGAAGTCCACGTGCTGCGCCCGGCGGCTGCCGAGTCGTTCGACCATGTGGTCCTCCAACACGCGCAACAACTTGACCTGCATCTCCATCGGGATGTCGGCGACCTCGTCGAGGAACACGGTGCCGCCAGCTGCGAGCTCAAGCTTGCCGGCCCGCCCATGCCGCTGGCTGCCCGTGAACGCGCCGGGCGCATGGCCGAACAGTTCGGACTCGATCAGCGTGGCGGGCAGCGCGGCCAGGTTCAGGCTGAGCAGCGGCCGCTCGCTGACGGGCTCGCGCCCCGCGTGGTGGATGGCGTTGGCAACCAGTTCCTTGCCGGTGCCGCTTTCCCCGAGGATCAGCACCGGCACGTCGAGCCGCGCAACAGTCTGGATTTCGCGGCGCAGGCGCTGCATCGGCGCGCTGTCGCCGATCAACCCGAGCGGCGGCTGGCCCTCGCGCAGGCCGTCCAGTTCGCGCTGGTAGCGCGCGACCTGCGAGCGCAGTTCGGACAGTTCATCGTGCATCCGGACCATGTCTTCCGGGCCCTTGAACATGATCTGGCCGATGGCGCCCACTACCTCGCCGTCCTGGCGGATCGGAATGCGGTTGACCACGCGCGTCACGCCATTCATCGGCTGAAGCTGCCCGATCTCGGCCTTGCCGCTGGCCACTACCTGCGCCAGCCGCGAATTCGGGATGACGTCGGCGGCCGGGCGACCGATGCCTTCGCCGGTATCGAGGCCCAGGAATTTTTCGTGGACGGGGCTCATGAACCGCATGCGGCCTTGCCGGTCAGCCACGGTGATGGCCTGGTACGGGTCGGTCAGGAAATGGTTGAGGATGGCGCTGGCAAAGGGCACCGTGCCCAGGAAGTCGAACAGTACGGTGTGCGTATCGGCGCGGTGCAGCAGGATGATCTGCTGCGCTGCGTCCTCGAGACACAGGCCGACGTAGCGGTGACCGCCAGCCTCCACGGGAAACAGCCGCCTACCCGCCGTGCGATCCGCCGCTCCGGCACAAGCAGCTTCCGCCGCTTCCGCAGTGCTGGGGTCAGCACAGACCCCTATCGCCGATAGCCGCTTCCCTTCGCGTGACCGGATTACCGCGCCGAGGGCGGGCGGGGTCGGCCCTTGTGTTGTCGATGAGGACACCGTCTGTCTCCGTGTGTGTCCTCTGTGTGGACACATCCTGTCGTTATCGCGGACATCATAGCTGCGCAAAAAAGAATCCTCAATGAAATCAACGGCTCGCGGGGTGTCGCCGGGTTGGCATGGCTTGTGCGGTACTGGATCCGATGCACGAACGAGAACTCCGGAGACACACCGTGACCTGGCAGCCCGAAATTGACGAACTCGCCTACCGCCGCCGCCTGGCCGAGCGCATGGGCGGCGAAGAGAAAGTGGCGCGCCACCGCGAGGCCGGCAAGCTGACCGTGCGCGATCGCGTCGCCGGCATTGCCGACCCGGGATCGTTCCGCGAGGTCGGTGGCCTGAGCGGCAGCGGCCGCTATGACAGCAATGGCCGGCTGGTGGACCTGGTGCCGTCGAACCTCGTGATGGGCCGCGCGAAGATGGGCGGGCGGCCCGTGGTGCTGGTGGGCGACGATTTCACGGTGCGTGGCGGCGCCAACGATGGCGCGGTTGGCGACAAGCTCGTCCACGCCGAGAAGATGGCGCACGATCTGCGCCTGCCGATGGTGCGGCTTGTCGACGGCACCGGCGGTGGTGGTTCGGTGCGCAATATCGAGATCAAGGGCCACACGCTGATTCCCACCATGAAGGTCTGGCAGCACGTGGTCGAGAACATGTCGGTGGTGCCCGTGGTGTCGCTGGCGCTCGGGTCCGTCGCGGGCATGGGCGCTGCACGCGTGGCAGCCAGCCATTACTCGGTGATGGTCAAGGAAACCTCGCAACTGTTCACCGAAGGCCCGCCCGTGGTCGCGCACATCGGCCAGCAACTGAGCAAGAACGAACTGGGTGGCAGCCACATCCACACGCGCAATGGCGTGGTCGACGACGAAGTCGCCACGGAGCGGGACGCGTTCGAGCATGCCCGCCGCTTCCTGTCCTACTTGCCGGCGTCGGTCCACGAACTCCCGCCGCGCACCGAGCCGTCCGATGATCCCGCCCGCCGCGACGAATGGCTGCTCTCTGCGATTCCGCGTGACAGCCGCGCGGTCTACAAGATCCGCCCGATCGTGCAGGCGCTCGTGGACGACGGTTCGTTCTTCGAGATCGGCCGGCAATGGGGTTGCGCCATCGTCACCGGGCTGGCCCGGCTCGATGGCTGGCCTGTGGCCGTGATCGCCAGCGACCCGTACTTCCATGGTGGCGGCTGGGACAGCGCGACCGCCGAGAAATTCACGCGCTTCGTCGACCTGGCGCAGACCTTCCACCTGCCCGTGGTCAATCTTGTCGACACGGCTGGCTTCCTGATCGGCCAGGAGGCCGAGCAGGCCGCGACCATGCGCCACGGCGTGCGCGCGCTCGCAGCGGTCTACCAGGCGACCGTGCCGTGGTGCTCGGTCATCCTGCGCCGCGCGTATGGCATGTCCGCGGCCGCGCATCAGCATATGGGCCGCTTCAATTGCCGCTATGCATGGCCTTCGGCGAACTGGGGCGCGATGCCGATTGAAGGCGGGCTCGAAGTCGCCTACAAGGCCGAGATCGAAGGCGCGGATGATCCGGTGCAGAAGCGCGCCGAGATCGAACAGCGCGTGCGCAGCCTGACCTCGCCATTCCGCAGCGCCGAAGCCTTCGTCATCGAAGACATCATCGACCCGCGCGAGACCCGCACGCTGCTGTGCGAATTTGCCAACCTGGCGGCGCCGCTGCGCGAAGCGGGCATCAGCCGCTTCGGCATCCGTCCCTGAGCGGGCCGCACGCAACAAGCACGCAATACCAGTCACTGGCCGCAGAAGCCGCAATCTGAACGAGGAGACAAAATTGAACAAGCTGTTGATCGCCAATCGGGGCGAGATTGCCTTGCGCGTGCTGCGCGCGGCACGCGACCTGGATATCGCCACGGTGGCCGTGTATTCGCAGGACGACGCCAGCTCGCGGCATCGCATGCTGGCTGACGAGGCGATTGCCCTCGACGGCTCAGGGCCGGCCGCCTATATCGACATTGCGGGAATCATCACCGCCGCGAAGGCATCCGGTTGCGATGCGATCCACCCAGGCTATGGCTTCCTGAGCGAGCGCGCTGATTTTGCGCAGGCGTGCGCCGACGCCGGCATCCGGTTCATCGGGCCGACGGTCGAACAGCTTGCGTTGTTTGGCGACAAGGGAAGGGCGCTTGAGCTGGCGATGGAAAGCGATGTGCGCGTCATGCCCGCCACGCGCGGCGGTGCTTCGCTCGAAGACATCACGAGCTTCTTCGACAAGCAGGGCGATGCCGGCGTGGTGATCAAGGCCGTTGGCGGCGGCGGTGGCCGCGGCATGCGCGTGGTCAGGCGGCGCGAAGACCTGGCCGAAGCGTATGCGCGCTGCCGGTCGGAGGCAGCTTCCGCGTTCGGCGTCGATGCGCTGTACGCCGAACGGCTAGTGAGCCGCGCGCGCCATATCGAAGTGCAGATCGCCGGCGACGGCACCCATGTCGTCGCGCTGGGCGAGCGTGACTGCACCTTGCAGCGCCGCTTCCAGAAACTCGTGGAGATCGCGCCGAGCCCCGTGCTGCGGCCCCAGCTGCGCGACGAGATCATCAAGTCCGCCCTGAGGCTTGCGCGCTGTGTGAATTACCGCAGCCTTGGCACGTTCGAATTCCTGGTCGAGGAAACGGAATCGGGCGAGCAGAAGGACTTCGTCTTTATCGAAGCCAACCCGCGCCTGCAGGTCGAACACACCATCACCGAGCAGGTCACCGGTGTCGACCTTGTCGCGCTGCAGATCGGCCTCGCGGCAGGGCGCACGCTTGCCGATCTCGGGCTGGACCCGGCGTCGCCGCCGCAACCCAAGGGCTTTGCGATCCAGGTGCGCATCAACGCGGAAAGTACCGATGCACAGGGGCTTGCGCGTCCCGCGTATGGCCGGCTCGAACGCTTCGATCCGCCGTCCGGTCCCGACGTCCGCGTCGATTCCCACGGCTACACCGGCTATGAGCCGTCGCCCAACTTCGACACGCTGCTCGCCAAGCTGATCGTCAGCAGCGCCGCACCAAAGTTCGAGGCCGCCGTGCGGCGCCTGCAGCGCAGCCTGGCGGAGTTCCGCATCGTCGGCGTGCCGACCAACATCAACCTGCTGCGCGCGCTGGTGCAGCGCGACGACTTCCTCACGCAGGATGTCCATACCCGCCACTTCGAGGCGATCCTGCCGGCGCTGGCGGCTTCGGCAGAGGCGGTCGCGGAAGCCGGCCGCGCGCAGGAGGCGCTGCTCGGCGATGCCTCTCGCTCGCCCGCTGCACACGCGTCCAGATCGCATGAAGCCGAGGAAGAAGTCGAGGACGGCCTCGTGGCAATCTGTGCCCCGCTGACCGGCCGCGTCGTGGAGATCGCCGTTGGTCTTGACGAGATCGTCAAGCCCGGACAGACCGTTGCCGTGCTCGATGCCATGAAGATGGAACACGCGATCACCGCCGAATGCGGTGGCCGCGTGGTCGACCTGCGGCTGGAGAAGGGTGCGCTGGCAGCGGAAGGCCAGATCCTGATCGTGGTGGAGCAGGTTGAGGCGGAGGGCGTGGCGGTGGATGCGGCGCAGAAGGCCGACCCGAACGCCATCCGCGCGGATCTGCAGCGCGTGCTGGACCGGCACGCGTTTCTCGATGACGCCGCGCGTCCCGACGCCGTCGCGCGGCGCCGCTCGCGTGGCCAGCGCACTGCGCGCGAGAATCTGGCCGACCTGTGCGATGCCGATACCTTCGTGGAATATGGCGGGCTGGCCCTTGCGGCGCAGTCGTCTCGCCGTACGAAGGACGATCTCATCGTCAACACGCCCGCGGACGGGCTGATCACCGGCATCGGCAACATCAACGGCGCACTGGTCGGCAAGGACCGTGCGCGCAGCGCGGTCATGGCCTACGACGCGACGGTGCTCGCCGGGACGCAAGGCAAGCGCAACCATATCAAGACCGACCGTATCGTCGAAGTGGCGTTGCGCGATGAACTGCCGCTGGTGCTGTTCGCCGAAGGCGGTGGCGGCCGGCCCGGAGATGTCGATTTCCCGTCTGTGTCAGGCCTCTACCAGCCGTCCTTTGCCGCGTTCGCGGAACTGAGCGGCGAGGTGCCGGTGGTCGGCATCGTGTCGGGCCGCTGCTTTGCGGGCAATGCGGCTTTCCTCGGCTGCTGCGACGTGATCATCGCCGACAAGTCGGCCAACATCGGCATGGCAGGGCCCGCGATGATCGAAGGGGGCGGTCTCGGCATCTACCGCCCCGAAGAGGTCGGTCCCGCGCCCGTGCAGTTCGCCAATGGCGTGATCGACGTGCTGGTAGAGAACGAGGCGGAAGCCGTGCAGGTCGCGAAGCACTACCTGTCCATGTTCCAGGGACGCGTCGAGCACTGGAGTGCGCCGGACCCGCTGGCGCTGCGCCATGTCGTTCCTGAAAACCGTCTGCGCGTGTACGACACGCGCAAGGCCATAGAAGGCATTGCCGATGCCGGCAGCGTGCTGATGCTGCGCGGCGGGTTTGGCGCGGGCATCCACACCGCGCTGGCGCGCGTGGAAGGGCAGGCGGTTGGCATCATGGCCAACAACCCCTACCACCTCGGCGGCGCCATCGACGCCGATGCGGCCGACAAGGCATCGCGCTTCATGCAGCTGTGCGATGCGCATGGGCTGCCGATCGTCTCGCTGATCGACACGCCGGGATTCATGGTCGGGCCGGAGTGCGAAGCGCAAGCGCAGGTGCGGCACGTATCGCGCATGTTCCTCACAGCCGCGAAGCTGCGCGTCGCGCTGCTGGCCGTGACGCTGCGCAAGGGCTATGGGCTTGGCGCCATGGCGATGGCGGGCGGTGGCTTCCGCTCCGCGAGCTTCACTGTCTCGTGGCCCACCGGCGAGTTCGGACCGATGGGTCTGGAAGGTGCCGTGAGACTGGGCTTCAAGAAGGAACTCGAAGCAGTGCCGGATGGCCCCGAGCGCAAGGCGCTGTTCGACCAGCTCGTCGGGCAGTCCTATGAGCGCGGGCATGCGATCAATACAGCAGCGGCCGTGGAGATCGATGCCGTGATCGACCCGGCCCAGACCCGGAAATGGATCGCGCAGGGCATCGCCTCCGCCGAACTGCGTAGCCGCCGCGCGCGCCGCGGCTTCGTCGATGCATGGTGAACGCGACCGCAGCGATTCCATCCACAACAGCCAGGAGGTTTGCATGATCAGGAATGGTCCTGACCCGGCGCAGCTTGCACTGCGCGGGCTGCGCGTACTCGAGATCGGCACCGGTCCGGCGCTGGCGTACGCGGGCAAGTTGTGCGCCGATTTCGGCGCCGAAGTCATCAAGGTCGAAAGTCCTGCGGGCGATGCCTGGCGGCAGATGCCGCCAATGGTCGATGTTCCCGGCGCCGAACCGGAAAGCGCGTTGTTCGCATGGCTGAACACGAACAAGCGCAGCGTCACGGCAAATGCCGACAATGCCGAAGACATTGCATGGATCGCTCAACTTGCGCGGACTTGCGATGTCGTGCTGGATGCGCGCGCATTGACGGAGGGTCCCGGCGTGCTTGCCAGTTCCGTCTGGTCGGGCGCTGCGCAGCCGCCGCACGAGCCGATCGAAGTGGCGCTCACATGGTTTGGCGAAAGCGGGCCGTACAGTGAATACGCAGGTGCGGAGTCCGTCTGCCGGGGTCTTGCGGGTGCGATCCACGGAAGCGGTCCCGTAGCGGGCCCGCCGCACATGCCCCACGATGTGCAGACCGCAATCGCCGTCGGCCTGCAGGTGTTCTCGTCCGCCGTTGCGGCGTTGATCGGCAGCGGGCAAGGCAGCCGCCGCTACGTGCTGAGCGCGCACGAAGCCGTCTTCGGCATGGTCGAGATGGAAGCGGGCATGGTGCCCGACAAGCGACACCCGCTGCGGCGCCTTGGCGTCAACCGCTTCTGCGGCACGCATCCGGCCGGCATCTTCGAGACCGCCCAAGGCTGGATCGGCATCTTCACGCACACGCTGCCGCAATGGAAGGCGCTGTGCGAGGCGATTGGTCGTCCGGAGCTGGGCAATGATCCGCGCTATGCGAATGGCCAGGAGCGCATGGCCCGCGCGGACGAGATCGACGATCTGCTCATTCCCGCCTTGCGCACGCGGACCGCGCAGGAATGGTTCGACATCCTTTGCGACAAGAAGCATCCGGCGGTGATCGTGCCGACGATGGAGCAGTTGCTGCGCCAGGACGTGCATCGGCAGCGCAATGCGTTCGTGCCGGTGGAAATCGGTGGCGTGGCGTTTGAAGGCCCGGTCGTGCCGCTGCGGCTCGATGCGGCCGGGCCACTGCTTGGCGGACCCGCTCCGGCAAAGGGCGCGCACGACGCCTTCTATCGCGCTGCGGGCCTTGATCACCACCCGCGCCGGCAACTTCGGCAAACCGCTTCGCCGCAACTGCCGCTGCAGGGCATTCGCGTCGTCGACCTGACGATGGGATGGGCAGGGCCGCTGGCGTCGCGGACGCTGGCCGATTTCGGCGCGGAGATCATCAAGGTCGAAAGCACTGGCTATCCCGACTGGTGGCGTGGCGCGAATTTCACCGAGGAGTTCTATCGGGAGCGGTTATACGAGAAGAACACCAACTTCCACCTGATGAACCGCAACAAGCTCGGCATCACGCTGGACCTGACGCAGCCCGAAGGCAAGCAGTTGCTGCTCGATCTTGTGGCGCGCGCCGATGCGGTGATAGAGAACTACTCGGCCGAGGTCCTGCCGAAGCTTGGTCTCGACTACGAGGCACTGCGCGCCGTGAACGAGCGGCTGGTCATGGTGTCGATGCCCGCATTCGGCCTCGGCAACGCGTGGAGCAACACCCGCGCGTATGGCGGCACGCTGGAGCAGGCAAGCGGCCTGCCGCTGCATACGGGGCATCCGGATGGTCCGCCCGCGATGACATCGTACGCGTACGGCGATCCGGTCGGCGGATTCAATGCCGGAGCAGCGATGCTGTTGGCGCTGTTCGCCCAGCAGGCGACTGGCAAGGGGCGGCACCTGAACCTGTCGCAGGTCGAAGCGATGTTGCCGATGGCGGCGCCGTTCATCATTGACCAATCGGTCAGCGGAACCGTCGCGCCACGGCAGGGCAATCGCCATCCGGTGAATGTGCCGCACGGCTGCTTCCGCTGCGCTGGCGACGACGCGTGGGTGGTCCTGACTGTCCCTGACGCGCACTGGCCTGCGCTGTGCCGCGCAATCGGCAGGGAAGACCTTGCAGCAGACGTGCAGCTTGCACATGCGGCCGGGCGGCGTACGCAGCAGGACAGGATCGATGCCGCCATCACGGCATGGAGTGCGGGCCGCGATCCCGAGACGGCCATGCAGTCGCTGCAACAGGCCGGGATTGCGGCTGGCGTGGTCCGTCCCATGTCACAGGTGCTGCAGGACAAGCATCTGCACGCGCGCGGGTTCTGGCAGCGCGTAGATCGTGCGCACAGCGGTCCCTACACGGCCAGCACTGCCTGGTGCCGTACCGGTATCGAACCCGTGCCTGTCCGCCATGTGTCGCCGACCCTGGGCGAGCACACCGACGAGGTCCTGACCCGTGTGCTCGGACTGAGCGCGCAGCGGCTGGCGGAGCTCGAACGGCTAGGCATCACGGGCAAGGCTGCCAAGCCGAAGGCATCTGGCAAGGCCGCGTAAGGTCAGCGAGACATCAAAAAAACACAGAGCAGCAACAGGAGACAAGCATGCAGAAATTCAACATGGCCGGTGCCGCACTGATCGCCCTGGCTTGCACCGTCGCCGGCCCGGCCGTCGCCGAGAGCGGCAGCTGGCCGAACAAGCCGATCCGTATGATCGTGCCGTTCCCGGCGGGCTCGTTCACCGATACCGTGGCGCGCGTCGTGTCGGAGCAGCTCAGCAAATCGCTGGGCCAGCCGGTGATCGTCGACAACAAGGGCGGCGCCAACGGGCTGATCGGCGTGGGCGAGGCGGCCCGTGCCGCGCCTGATGGCTACACGCTGCTGCTCACGAACTCGAGCAGCATCACCATCAACCACCAGGTCTACAAGAAGAGCAACTACAAGCCGAAGGACTTCGCGCCGGTCACGCTGGTGCTCGAGGCGCCGTTCATCCTCGTCACGAACCCGGAGTGGTCGCAGAAGCATGCGGTCGGCTCGGTGCCGGATCTCGTGAAGTTTGCCGCGCAGAATCCGGGCAAGATCAGTTATGGTTCGGCGGGCCCCGGCAATATCGCGCACCTGAGCTTCGCCATGCTGAACAACCGGACGAAGATCCAGACCACGCATATCCCGTACAAGTCGGCTGCGCAGGCCGAGCTGGCCGTGATGAGCGGAGAACTCGAAGCCGCGTTCGACCCGTGGACCGCGCTGCCGCAGATCAAGGTCGGAAAACTGAAGCCGCTGGCCGTCAGCTCGTCCAAGCGCATGACGCAGCTGCCTGACGTGCCCACGCTGGAAGAACTCGGCATCACGCCATTCAACGTGACCTTCTGGATCGGCATGCTCGCACCGGCCGGCACGCCGCCGCAGATCGTCCAGAGGCTCAACGCGATCACGCGTGGCTTGCTGGAGGACAGCAAGGCGAAGGCGGCGCTGGGGCAGCAGGGCGATGTGGTGATGATCGATTCGGCCACCTTCGCCAAACGCATCGAGAAGGAAGATGCGGCCTGGGGCGCGGTGATCCAGCGGGAAGGGATTACGCTGGACTGACGGGGAGCATCGCCTCCAGCGTGGCTAGCGTATCGGCCTCGTCGATCGGCTTGTCGGTGCGCCAGCGCAACATGCGCGGAAAGCGCACCGCAATGCCGCTCTTGTGCCGGCCGCTGCGGGCTATGCCTTCGAAGCCCAGCTCGAATACCTGCGTTGGCTCGACGCTGCGCACCGGGCCGAACTTCTCCACCGTGGTTCGCCGCACGATGGCGTCGACCGCGCGCATTTCCTCATCGGTCAGACCGGAATAGGCCTTGGCGAACGGCACCAGTGCGCGGTCCGGCGTCCCGGGCGGCGCGTTCCACACCGCGAACGTGAAGTCGGTATAGAGGCTCGCGCGGCGGCCGTGGCCGCGCTGCGCGTAGACCAGCACCGCATCGACCGAGTACGGGTCGATCTTCCATTTCCACCAGATACCCACGTCCTTGGTGCGGCCCGCGCCATAGGCCGCGCTTGCGGCCTTCAACATGAAGCCTTCCACGCCCATCTCGCGCGACGCCTCGCGCAGCCTGGCGAAGTGCGCCCAGTCGCCGGCCTGCACCAGCGGGCTCAGTTCGAGTGCCGGGTGCACGTGGCTGGCGACAAGCTGTTCCAGCCGTGCGCGGCGCTCGGCCTGCGGCCGCGTGCGCCAGTCTTCTCCCCGCCATTCGAGCAGGTCGTAGGCCATCAGAATCGCCGGCGCGTCGCGCAGCAGCTTAGCGTTCAGCGTCTTGCGGCCGATGCGCTGCTGCAGCAGCGCGAAGGGCTGCACGCGGCCCTGTTGCCAGATCACGATCTCGCCGTCGAGTACGGTGCCGTCAGGCAGTGCCGCGGCGGCCTCGACGATCTCGGGAAAGCGTTCGGTAATCAGTTCCTCGCCGCGCGACCACAGCCAGGTCTGATTGCCGCGGCAGACGAGCTGCGCGCGGATGCCGTCCCACTTCCATTCGACCTGCCAGTTGTCCGGGTCGCCCAGCACGGCATCGAACTGCTCCAGCGGAACCTGCAGCGGATGCGCGAGGAAGAACGGGAAGGGCTGGCCGTTGGCGCGCAGTTCGCGGTCGTCCTCGCTTTCGGGTGCGAGCAGTGCCTGGAATCGCGTTGCGTCGGGCCGCGCGGACAGGTCGGTGTAGCCGACCATGCGCTCGGCCACGCGTTTGGGGTCAATGCCGGCGACTTCACCCAGCGCTCGCGTCACCAGCAGCCGCGATACGCCCACGCGAAAGGCGCCGGTGATCAGCTTGAACAGCACCAGCCGGCCGTGCGCGTCGAGCGGCCGCCACAGCGCATCGAGGCGCGGCATCAGTTCGTCGGGCGGCAGGCCGCGCAGCGGCAGCAGGCGCTGCTCGACCCATTCGGCCAGGCCGGCATGATCAGAATCCATGGGGTCCGGCAACAACAGCGCGATGGTCTCGGCCAGGTCGCCCACGGCCTGGTAGCTTTCCTCGAACAGCCAGTCCGGCAGGTCGGCGGCCTGGCGTGCCATGTCGCGCAGCAGGGACACCGGCACGATCTGGCGTGGCTTGCCGCCCGCGAGGAAATACACGGCCCAGGCGGCGTCCTGCGGCGGCGCCGCGCGCAGGTAGTCCACCAGCGCGGCCAGCCGCGCCTTGGTGGAGGTGGTGCCGTCGAGCGCGGCGTAGAGATCGGCAAAGGCCTTCATGGCGCCGTATCCTCACTAGCGGCGGCTGGCTCAGCCTGCTCATCGGCGCGTGCGGATTCGTCGTCGTCGCCGTATTCGGTATCGAACGCCTGCGCCTGCCAGCCGCGCTCGCTGAGGTAGCGCACCATCACCGGCACATTGCCGTGCGTCACGATCACGCGGCCGGCGCCCGTCGCTTCGATCGCTTTCAGCAGCCCGGGCCAGTCGGCATGATCGGACAGCGCGAAGCCGCGGTCCACGCCGCGGCGCCGGCGCGTGCCGCGCAACTGCATCCAGCCGCTGGCGAACGCATCGGACGCATCGCCAAAGCGGCGCAGCCAAGGCGAGCGCTGCGCCGACGGCGGCGCCACCACCAGTGCCTGCCGCAAGAGCGGGCTGCGTGGCGGCAGTTCGGTGGCGAGCATCATCGGCGGCAGCGCCACGCCGGCTTCGGCATAGGCGGCGTTGAGCGTGGTCAGTGCGCCGTGGGCGATGACTGGCCCTGGCAGGCCGTCATCGCCGGCGTGGCGCAGCAGCCCGTGCAGGATGCGCTGTGCCTTGCCGAAGGTGTAGGCGTAAACGATGCTGGCGCGTCCTGCCTGCGCGTTGGCCTGCCACCAGTGGAAAACCTCCGCCATTAGTGCCGCCTGCGGCGGCCAGCGGTAGATCGGCAGGCCGAAGGTGCTTTCGGTGATGAAGGTGTCGCACGGCACCGGCTCGAACGGGTCGCAGGTGCCATCGGATTCCAGCTTGTAGTCGCCGGAGGCCACCCATACCTGGCCGCCGAATTCGAGTCGCACCTGCGCGGAGCCAAGCACGTGGCCGGCCGGATGCAGGCTCAGCGTGACGCCGTGGTGCGTGATGCGCTGGCCGTACGGCAGGGTGTCGAGCTGAATGCCAGGCAGCCGTGCCAGCAGCACGCCGCGACCGGGTTCGGCGCACAGGTAGTGCGCGTGGCCGAAACGGGCGTGGTCGGAATGGGCGTGGGTAATGACGGCGCGATCTACCGGGCGCCACGGGTCGATGTAGAAGTCACCCGGCGGGCAGTAAAGGCCCTCGGGGCGGGCGATGATAAGGTCGTGGGCGTGGCGGGATTCGGATGTGGGCGGCCGTGGGTGGTCCAAGCTTGCCTCCTGACGCACTGCGGCCCGCAAGCCGCCATGAAGACGCGAGCATCATACTTCGTGCGCTTACGGGTTGTGGAGCCGGTTGCGGCCGATTCGCGTGTCGGTGGGGTCTGACAGCGCGCTGGCCCCTGCGGCGTTTTGATCCTTGGAACCCTGGGGCTACGTGCTCTCGCGATGTGGCGTCCTGCCGCTGCCCTTCCTGGAACGTTCCAATCCAATTGCCTGAACGGCTCGGCGCTCTGATAATCCATCCAACCTCCCATCAAAAACTCCCGGAATGCCCCGCATCCGCACCCTAAGTTCCCTCGTCGCCGAGGCAAGCCACCCCGCCGGCAGGCCCCCGCCGGCCGAGGTGGCAACACCCGCCGCCGCACAGCAAAGCGAAACCGCCATGCGCATGCTGGAAATCGCGGAGCGGCTGTTCGCCGAGCATGGCATCGAGCAGGTGCCGCTGCGGCAGATCGTGGTCGAGGCGGGCCAGCGCAACCGCTCGGCCTTGCACTACCACTTCGGTTCGCGCGAGGCGCTGGTCGCCCATCTGCTGAACTTGCGGCTGGCCCATGTCAACGTGCTGCGCAACGCCTATCTCGATGAAGTCGAGGCCGCCGGCAAGGCAGGCGATGTGCGCGCGATCGTGCATGCATCGATCAGTGCCCTGGCCGATACCGTGGTCGACACGGCATGGGGTGGAAACTATCTGCAAGTGGCCGCGCAGACGATGTTCAGCCCGACGCTCTTCAACGCGGAACTGCTCGACAAGGATGCGATGACCGGGCTGGCGCGCACGCGTCGGATGGTCATGGCCGCGCTGCCCGACGTGCCGGCGAAGGTGATGGACTACCGCCTGATGTGGTTCAACCACGGCACGGTCTTTTCGCTGGCGGACTGGTACCAGCGCACGCGCGCCGAGCATGGCGCGCCGCCCGTCGACGAACTGGCCGACTACTGCACTGCAGGGCTCACGGGACCGGTCACGCGCACCACGAGCGCTCCGCGCCGCGCTGGCAAGGCGCGAAAGGGGTGAGCGCTGCCGCTGCCCGTGCAGCGGCATGACGTCACGCGCTCATGCGATTACGCGCTCAGGCACTGACGCGCCGGATGGGGGGATACGCGAAGGTCTTGTCCAGATGAGCCTTGCGCGGTACGTACAGGCGCAATGCGACATAGAAAGGTTCATCGGGCGCAGGCAGCCAGTTGCCTTGCAGTGATGCAGCAGCCGGTGCGCGCGAGCCCAGCAGCAGGCGCAGGCTGCCATCCGATTCATATTGCAGCGCCGGTGAACGGTCCCCGAGCGAATACCGGCACAACGGGTTTTCCACCAGCATGCAATCGGATTTTCGGTACAGCGTGAGCGACCAGAACGCATCGACCTGCGGCAGGCCGTCTGCCGGAAAGACCAGTTCATAGCTGGCGCGGCCGTCGAGGGGCTGCCCGTCGCCATCGCAATCGGCGATCAGGTACATCGCCTCTTCCATGCCCAGCGCGCCAATGTAGTTGCGCGCCACCAGCGCCCGCTCGAGATAGCGTTCGCCGAACGTGGACAGCAACTCGACCGGCAGGGACCAGCCGCCGCCGAGGTCCGACGGGATCGGTGCGGCGAGTTCGGCATCGAGCGCTGCCAGTGCGGCAGACAGGGCTTTCCGCTGCGCATCGTCCATCGTCCCCGCATCGCAATCTGCGCCAATGCCGACAGCGGCAAATCGGGCGACATGTGCTGCCTGTTCCGCAGGCGGGGGGTTGTCGCGCAACATGCGGTTGACCACGGTGGCGAAGCGTACCGGGTCGCCAGCGCGCTCACCGGGCTGCATGCCGACGTCGAATGCGTGCGCGGCTGGCGTGCCGTCGGGGCGGGTCAGGCTGACGGCGTCCTGCAAGCGATGCACCGCCGGCAGGTCGGCTTCGCCATCGACGAGCCAGCGGCCGATCATCCAGATTGCATGGGTCGGGCACGGCACCGCCTGCATGCCGGATGGAATCTCGCCTTGCCAGCGCGGGCCATGCAGCAGGTAGCGTCCGGCGCCAGTGCCGGTGGTCCGGCTGCCGATCCCGCCGAACGGGTTGGTGTAGGCATCGAGCAGCCCGAGCACGTAGTAGCGCCCCGCAGTGTCCGGCACGCTGATGCACACCGGTCCTTCCGAAAGATCAAGCCAGGCGTTGGTGTAAAGCGTGTCGTTGTTCGGCGTGACGACCTGTCGGTGCTGCGGACCGAGCAGCGCGCGCGAGTGGAACAGCTGGTTGACCCAGCGCAGCGTGGTGTCGGGCGTGTCGCCAGCGAAGGTTCCGTCGGTGCGGCGCCGCGGGCACGTGGCGGCGCGCATGCGCGCCATTTCATACAGCGGATAGGTGTAGACGACGGCGTCGCGCAGCAGCGCGGCTTGGTCGGAAGCAGGGGTGCGGGGAGCGTTCATGGCGATCTGCAGTCTCCGGTAGTCTTTTAATTCATCGTATTAAACCGTGGAAACAGGGTAGGCGCTGACCACGCGCGCGGGCATTGGGGTTTCCACCATGCCGGCCGGCGCCAGGCCTCTGTTACATTGTGTCTGAATTAATGCGGTGTATTAAAACAGGGCGACCCGCCATGGCATGCACTGCGGGCGGCACTGCCCGGCTATGTGGAGACAGCATGACCGTACACAGTCCCGTCCGCGCCGCACGGCGCTGGACCTTGTCGATTTCCATGCGCGCACTGGGCGCCGCGGCACTGGCGCTGTCGCTGGTGCCTGGCGTCGGTCAGAGCGCCGAGACCTACCCCGTGAAGCCCGTTCGCATGGTGGTACCGTATCCGCCCGGCGGACTGACCGACACACTGGCGCGCACGGTCGCCGACGGCCTGTCGCGCCGCCTGGGCCAGCCAGTAGTGGTCGAGAACCGTGCGGGAGCAGGCGGTGGAATCGGCACGGATTACGTCGCAAAGTCGGCGCCGGACGGCTATACGCTGCTGATGACGATACCGGGCCCGCTCACGGCCAATATCGCGCTCTACAAGCGGCTGCCGTACGATCCGCGCACCGACCTGCGGCCGATCTCCGACGTCGCTGTCGCGCGCACGGTGATGGCGGTCAATGCGTCGGTGCCAGTGAAGACGGTAGCCGAGTTGATTGCCTACGCGAAGAAGCAGCCGGGCAAGCTGGTGATGGGGTCGTGGGGGCCAGGCACGCAGCCGCACACGATCCAGGCGTATATGGACAAGACGTACGGGATCGACATGCTGCACGTGCCGTACCGCGGCGAGGGGCCGATGATCACCGACCTGCTCGGCGGGCAGGTGAACCTGACGGTGGGCTCGATCACGGCACTCAAGCAGCATATTGCCGACGGACGCCTGCGGGCGCTGGCGGTCGTGGGCCCCAGCCGCGCGCGGGCGATGCCCGACGTGCCGACCTTTGCCGAGTCCGGCTACAAGGACACGCCCTTTGCGCTGGTTGGCCCGGTCAGCCTGCTGGCGCCGGCGAAGACGCCGGATGCGGCGGTCGAGCGGCTGGGGCGCGAAGTCAGTGCGCTGGTCAAGACCCCGGCTGTGAGCCAGAAGATCGAGGACATGGGCGCGGAACCGCTGGGCAATCTGCCTGGGGAAGCGGTCGCCGCCTACAAGGCCTATCTGCCGGTGGTACTGAAGCTCACGGCGGATACGGGGGTGTCGCTGGAGTGAACCCATTCCCCATGCGCGCGCTGCATCAGCCCTCTTGTGCGGCGGCGCATCGGGTGAGGATCACCAGAATCCCAGGATCTTCCACCAGATACCGCCTACCACGGCGAAGACGATCAGTTCGAACACGCACATGACGGCGCCGACCCGCCACCACTGTCCCAGCGTTACGTAGCCGCTGCCGAAAATGATCGGGGACGTGCCCGTGGCGTAGTGGGTCAGCGTCATCATGATCGCAGATCCGGCCGTCATCATGAGCATGAACACGGGCACGTAGGGCTGCGGGATCAGGTGCACGCCCACGGTCAGGAAAGCCAGCATCATGGCGCTGATGTGGGCGGTGGTGCTCGCGAACAGGTAGTGCGAAAAGACAAAGGCAAGCACCAGCACGGCAGCGGTTGCGAGCCAGCCCATGCCACTGGCCTCAATGGCGTCGCGCATGTCCGCCGCGAACCAGGTGATGACCCCGAGTTTGTTGAGTTGCTCGGCGAGCATGACCAGCGCGCCGAACCAGATCAGCGTATCCCAGGCGCTTTTTTCCGACAGCACGTCGTCCCAGTCGATCGTGCCGGTAATGATGAGCGCAAACAGGCCGAGGAAGGCGACCACGGTCGGATCAAGCGTCAGGCCGGGGCCGAAAATCATCGCCGGCAGGTTCGCCCACAGCACCAGCATCACGGCGAAGACACCCATCATCACGCGCTCCTGTCCGCTCAGGGGGCCCATGCGCTCCAGTTCGCCGCGCGCATAGTCGATGGCGTTGGGCGTCGCCTTCAGTTCGGGTGGTTGCAGCACGTAGATGATCAACGGCATCACCAGCAGACAGAGCAGGCCTGGCACCAGCATGCACAGGGCCCAGGTGGTCCAGCTGAGATTCAGCGCACCGCCACTGGCCTTGGCGACATAGTCGACCACCAGCGGGTTCGGCGCGGTGGCGGTCACGAACATGGCCGACGTGATCGGGTTCGCGTGGTAGTTGACCAGCGCCAGGTAGGTGCCGACCTTGCCCTGCGTGTCCTTGGCCGGATCCGAGTCGAACGCGCCGGCGATGGACTTCATGATCGGATGCACGATGCCGCCGCCGCGCGCGGTATTGCTGGGCGTGAACGGCGCCAGCACCAGTTCGCAGATCGCAAGCCCGTAGCCGATGCCCACCGTGCGCTTGCCGAGCAGCGAGATGAAGATCAGCCCGATGCGGCTGCCAAGTCCGGTCTTCTTCAGGCCGCGCGAGATCAGGATCGCGACCACGATGAGCCAGATCAGCGGGTTGTCGAAGCTGCTGAGCGCGTCGGCAATGGCGCCTTTCGAGGAGTTCGACGTCACCTGCGCCAGCGAGACGATGACGATGGCCATCATCGCCATCACACCGATCGGCATCACCTTGAGAATGATGGCCACGATCGTCGTCAGGAAGATGGCGACCAGATGCCAGGCCTCGGGCTTCAGGCCTTCGGGGGCCGGAAGGAGCAGCAAGGTGACCAGCACGACCGTGCTGATGATGGCGGGCGTCAGCCGGAACGGTACGACCGACATGAAGTAGCGATACATCGCAGCGATTTGAGCAAGCATTCTCTGGATCTCCGTACGGGGGACGCAGTGGATACAGGCAGCCGGGGCTTGCGCCGGGCGGCGCTTGCGAAGCGCAGGCTCTGGCCTGGCCACGTGACCAGAGATAAACAGATGCTGAGCGATGTGCCCGGCAAGCAGAAGTGAATCTTTTGTAGCGGCCGTATAGATATTTCGATGGAAAGCAGAGGCTTTGTCGGGGCCGGAGAGGGCGGGGAGCCTATAAGGCGTCAAAAAGTGATGTATAGAATTCATCACCCAGACGCGCGGGTCGCGTCAACTGTGGATCTGGATCGGACTCCGGCCGTCTTCCTTTTGCTGGCGCAGGCTCTGCCACCGTGTCGGCGTCATGCCGAACTGCGCGGCAAACCAGCGTACGAAGGAGCCATAGGCCGAGTATCCGAGCGACTGGGCAATGCGCCCCAGCGTGTAGCTCTTGTTGTCCATGTAGTGGATGACGAGATCGCGCCGTACGCCGTTGACCATGTCCGAGAACACCATCCCCGCGCTTTCGAGCTGGCGCTGCAGCATTCGCACGTTCATGCCAAGGCCCTGCGCTACCTGCTCGATGGTCGCTCGCCCCAAGGGCAGCAACAGATAGATGGCCTTTCGCACTTCAAGCACGATGGACGGCTCTTTGGCACCCGGCAGCCCCTCGAGCAAGCGCCGCGCGTGGCGTGCCATGACGGGGTCGGCGATGGGGTTGGGGAAATCCATGTCCGCCGCGCGGCAGATCATGCCATTGAACGAGCTGGCGAATTCCAGCTTGCCGCCGAACACGCGGCGGTGCAGCCGCAGGTCAGGTGGCGGATCGTGGGTGAAATGGACGCTCAGCGGGTGCCACGTGGCGCCCATCAGCGTGCTGCACAGGCGTGACAGCGAGCCCAGCACCAGTTCGGTCGACTGTATGGAGGTGCCGGCCTCATCCGCGACGAGTTCCTCGCGCACGATCACCTTCCTGCCGGCATCCTCCATGCGGATGACCAGGAACTCGTTCAGCAGGTGCCGATACTGGATCAGGGTGCCAACGGCGTCGCGCAGGGTGCTCTGGTGCGTGAGCAGCACGCTGATGACGCCGAGGTCGGACAGCTGCCAGCGCTCGGCCACGCGCAGTCCGAAGGTCGGGCATTGGGTCAGGCGTGCCGACTCTTTCAGCAAGGTGACGGAAGCACTCCCGGGAATCAGGCATTCCGGGTCGGCAAGCATTTCCTTGGTCAACCCCAGCTTGCGCAGCAGCGGCTGAGGGTCAAAGTCCAGTTGCTGCGCAACCTTGAGAAAGTTGGTCAGCGTCCCGGTACGCATCAACGTGCCCATCGCGTCTCGTCCATGCAGCGTGTGGTCCGATTCCGCGCTGCGCAGAACCGTAGTCCTACTCATTTTGTCATGAAATGAGATGCCTATGTCGTCAAATGAGAGAGATAGGAAGGCTCGGGATTCCTAGACTACAGCCTTGTCGGCCTTCCTGGATTCGGGAGTGCCGGAACCCCTCCCAAATCCTTTTCCTGACTTGCCATGAACTTCCTTGACGGACACCTGTTCCCCGAAAACCAGCAACCGCTGATCATCACGGCCGCACCCTATGCGCCCTCATGGATGCCCTCGGACTTCCCCGAGGACATCGCGGTCACCATGGAAGACCAGATCCAGAAAGCGGTGGATTGCTACAACGCAGGTGCCACCGTACTGCACCTGCATGTACGCGAACTCGACGGCAAGGGCTCGAAGCGCCTGTCCAAGTTCAATGAACTGATCGCCGGTGTCCGTGCCCGCGTTCCGGAGATGATCATCCAGGTCGGCGGATCGATCAGCTTCGCGCCCGAATCGGAAGGCGCGGCCGCCAAGTGGCTTTCGGACGACACGCGCCATATGCTGGCTGAACTGGAACCCACGCCTGACCAGGTGACGGTCACCGTCAATACGTCGCAGATGAACATCCTTGAGCAGTTCGATCATCGCGACATCGTCGGCAGCTCCATGGAGGACCCGGAGGTCTTCAATGCCTACAAGGAAATGACCGTGCCGGCGCAGCCGGGCTGGGTCGAGGAACACGTGCGCCGTCTGACCGCGGCTGGCATCCAGAGCGCGTTCCAGTGCTACAACCTCAACAGCTTCGAGTCCGTCGAGCGCCTGATGCGCCGCGGCATCTACAAGGGCCCGCTGGTCCTGAATTGGGTGGCGATTGGCGGGGGCATGGACTCGCCGAGCGTCTACAGCCTGGCCAACTTCGTGCGCGCCGTGCCCGATGGCGCCGTGCTGACGGTGGAAAGCTCGGTGTGCAACGTGCTGCCGGTGAACACGATGGGCATTGCGATGGGCCTGCATGTCCGTTGCGGCACCGAAGACACGCTGTGGAACCAGACGCGTACCAAGAAGATGGGCACGGTGGCGCAGATCGAGCAACTGGTGCGGATCTCGGAAGAGATGAGCCGCCCGATCGCAACCGCCCGGCAAGCGCGCGAAATGTGCCGGATCGGTGAATTCTATGACACCGTGGACGAAACGCTGCAGGCCAACGGCTTCGCGCCCAATCGCAATGGGGGGCAGCAGGGCTTCCTGCGCAAGGTTGCCTGATCGGGCTGCTGTTCCGGGGGCTTGTCCCCCATTGGCCGATAAGCCCAAAAAAGACGCTCGGTGTCTGCCGAGCGTCTTTTTTTGTCTTGATCAGGATGCCGCCGACTGCACAAGGTCGTCGACGCCGGGCTGCTCCTTCGCATGGCTTTGGCTGGTTTTGTTGACGTAGCTTCCCGCCGCGCCCGCGCTCGGCGTAACGCCCTGGGCCCGCAGGTGCGCCGCGACCCGCTCGCACCAGTCAAGCAACTGATGCTTGTCCAGATCCGCGACGACGTCTTCACCGAACGTATTGGAGAGGTCCAGTGCGACGCCCGAGAATTCGGCGCCGTCATCCCGGATGGCCAGGACTCCGTCGCCATCGCCGTCGCACATCTCGATCCTGGTGGCAGGCATAGCTGTTACCTCCTGAGGCTTCGTAACCGTCACGTGGTTCTTCAGCGTCATATGGGGCGCTCTGCCTGGACGGTCGTTTCGCTAGCGTATCTATCCTAGAAGATCGGCTTCCCTGCCACCAAGGGCAGATACGGCATGCGTGCCGGTGCCTTACTTGCGCGTCCGGGCTCTGGTGGCCTTCTTCACGACGCCGGCGCGCGGGGCTTCCTTGCTGGCCACGGCACCGCCGCTGCTCATCTGTTCGAGCCACGTCAGCGCATCCACGTACGACAGGAACTGCTCGAAGTACTCCGGCGACATCTCGCGCATCAGCGTCAGCGAACGGTGGACGAGATGGCTGGAATTCAGCGGTCCCGCATGCTCGGGGACGCGCTCCAGCGACTGCTGCAACTGCTGGCCGGCGCTGACGCGGGTCCAGGTGTCGCGGAAGTAATCGATCAGCCCGGGTTCCACACGTGGTGTGTTGCGCGGCGTCGCGGCGCTGCGGGCGGGCATGGCGTCCGGCTCCTGCACGCGGCTCGCGATGTAGTCGACGACGTCGGCCAGCGCGCCGCGCACGGGCAGGGGTGTTCGAGGCGCACCGCTCGCGGTGTCGCTCGGGCATTCGGCGTCCCCCACTGCATCCCCGTAAGCCCTGACCAGTTCGGCAAGCCTGTCATCGAGCAGCCGGCGCGCGTCGCCGCTGTGCGCGGCCGCGCGCCGTGCCATCGCTTCGATCAGGCGAAACCGTACGGGGTCGACGCGGTCTGCGCCGCTTTCGCGCCAGGCCATCAGGGTGTCTTGCATGGCGTCGTCAGCCATGGGGTTTGGCCGTTCCCATCGACACGCGCGGCACCGGGGCGATCTCCACGCGCCGGTTCCTGGCGCGGCCGGCTTCGTCGGCATTCGATGTCACTGGCTGCTCCGCGCCGAACGCGGCCGAGAACACGGAAGCGGCCGGAATGCCGGCATCGATCAGCGCGCGAGTCACGGTCAAAGCGCGCTGGGCGGACAGTTCCCAGTTGTCGGCAAAGCGGCGGTTGCGTTCGCGCACCTGCTGGTCGTCGGTAAAGCCGCTGACCATCAGGATCTCGTCGCGCGAGCGCAGATAGGCCGACAGCGGGCCGGCCAGGCTTTTCAGCACGTCACGGCCTTGTGGCTGGAGTTGGTCCGAGTTGATCGCAAACAGCACGCTGCCATTGATGCCGATGCGGCCGTTCACCAGCGTCACGCGGCCGGCGGCCAGCGGGGCCGCCAGCGCCTTTTCCAGGCTCTCGCGGCGCTGCATTTCTTCCTGGCGCTGCTTCGCCTCTTTCTCGAGCCGGGCCGTCAGTTCCATCTGGGCGCCGATGACGCCAAGCAGAATCAGCACGAACGCGCCGAGCACCACCGTCATCAGGTCGCCAAATACGGCCCATGCGGGTACCGACGGCTCGACGCCGGCGTCGATGTCGTCTCTCATGCGGCCTCTGCGTTGGATGCCTGCTGCCCGGCGAGTTGCTGCAGGTCCTCAAGCACCTGCTTCTGCGACCGCATGCTCAGGTCGACGACTTCACGCGCCTGTGCCACGTAGTAGGCAAGCTGTTCATCGCTGCGCGTCATGGACTTGTCGAGCGCGGTCTCGATGCGCTCCAGATGGGCCATGAGCTTGTCATTGGACTCGCTGAACACCTGAACGGCAACGCCGAGCGCTTCGCCGAGGCTTGCGACTTCGACTGCGCTGCCCGTGACCTGTGCGGCAACGGTGGCCAGCTTGCCAGTCTCGGACTCGACCTGCTCGTGGAAGCGCGTGCCGACACGGTCCAGCAGGCCAGCCGTGGTGGTGACCAGCGAGTCGACCGCCACGCGTTGCTCCGTGGACGCATGGTTCACGGCGTCGAGCAGCGTGCCCAGGGTTTCAAGCAGGCGGCTGCGCTCTTCCAGCATCGCGTTGTCGCGCGCCATGCTGTCCGTGAGCTTCTGGCGCAGTTCGGCGATGACTTCGGCCGCGGCCTTGGGCGCTTCGGTGGCGGCCTGCACCAGGCGGGAGACTTCGGCGATGGTGTGGCTCGCTTGTGCGTGCGTCTGTGCGGAGATGTCGCGCGTGGTCTGCGCCAGCGTGTCGCAGATGTCCTGCTGGCGGCTGACGGTCTGCGCGGTGGTCTGCTCCCATTCCTGGCGCAGCGACGATGCCATGGCGCTGAGCGTTTCGGTCCAGGCGGCCATCCGCTGCTCCTCGCGCGCAACGATCTCGGCCTGCAACGCGACGGCGGCCTTCGGGGCCAGTTCTGCTGCCTGCACGAGGCGGTCGATCTCGGCGATCGTGCTGCTCGCGTGCGTGCGGGCTTCGTTCGAGATATCGCGGGCAGTCTGTGCCAGCGCTTCGGTGATGGCCTGGTGGCGGTCGGACGATTGCTCGCCGGCTTGCTCCATCTGCGTGCGCAGCGTCGCGGCCATGGTGGCCAGCGCCTCGGTCCACGCGGTGAAGCGCTGCTGGTCGCGGGAGGCGAGTTCTTCCTGCAGCGCGACAGCGGCCTTCGGGGCCAGCTCTGCTGCCTGCACTAGACGGTCGATCTCGGCGATGGTAGTGCTGGCGTGCGTGCGGGCCTCGGCCGACATATCGCGTGCGGTCTGCGCCAGCGTTTCGGTGATCCTTTGCTGCTGCTCAGCGGCGTTCGTACCTGCCTGTTCCATCTGCGCGCGCAGCGTCGCGGCCATGCCTGCCAGCGCCTCGGTCCACGCGGTCAGGCGCTGCTGATCGCGAGAGGCCAGTTCTTCCTGCAGCGCGACAGCGGCTTTCGGAGCATGTTCTGCGGCCTGCACTAGACGGTCGATCTCGGCAATGGTGCTGCTGGCGTGCGTGCGAGCCTCGGCGGAGATATCTCGCGCGGTTTGCGCCAGCGTAGCGGCGGTTTCCTGCTGGTGGCTCGCGCTGCGGGCGCTGGCCTGTTCCAGTTCGCTGCGCAGGGTCGCCGCAACCGCGCCGAGCGTGTCTGCCCACGTCTGCAGGCGCTGGGCGTCCTGCGCGGACAGTTCCTGCTTCAGGTCCGCATGGGTGCGGGCCACGGCCTGCACCAGCGAAGCCGCTTGCTGCTCGAACGCGGCTGCGGCATTCGCCACGGCCTGCCGGTTGTCGCCGGCCATCTTCTCGCCGAGGCTTGCCTGCCGCGCCAGCGCGTCGTTCCAGGCCCCAGCTGCACTGGCCGCCGTGGCATCCAGGCGCGTGGCCACGCTTTCGAGCAGGCCGGCCGAGCGCTGATCGAACGTCTGCGCGAAACCATCGAGCGTGGCGCGCAGGTCGCTGGCCTGTGCCTCGCTGGTGCGCTGGTGCCCGGCCAGTGCCTGTTGCCAAAGGTCTGCGACCGTGGCCGTGGTGGCCTCGAAACGGGTCGACAGGCCATCGAGCTGCTGCTTCACTGCGTCCGTGACGGTGGTGTGCAGCGCCGCGGTTTCGCGTGCGATGCCTGCCATGGTGGCCTCGACAGCCGGCTGGATCGCCGCGCTGACGGTGCGCGTGCTGTCGGCGATGCTTTGCGTCAGCGACTGCTGCACGGCGTCGGCGAGCCGGCCGTATGCCGCGTCGGTGCGGTCATGGAACGCAGCCTGGCTGGCGGCCAGCCGGTCGGACATGGCCTGGTGTTGCTGCTCCATGGTGGTCATCATGGCCTGCAGGCGGTCGACCAGCGTGGGCATCACGTCGGCCTGCCGCTGCAGCAGCTGGAACGCCTCGTCGCGCTGGTGCGCGCGCGAGAACGGGCGCAGCGTGGTGGCGATGCGAGCGTCGAGCGCCTGCGCGGTCTCGATGCGCTCGCGCCGGCACAGCGCCGAAAGCAGGCCCAGCATGGCCGAGGTGGCGACGCCGGCGACCGACGTGCCGAACGCGAAGCCCAGCCCCTTGACCGGAGCGGCCAGCGACGCACGGATGGCGTCGAGGTCCGCGGCGCCTTCGAGCGCGATCCCGGTGCCGCGCAGTGTTGCCACCATGCCCAGGAACGTGCCGAACATGCCGAGCAGCACCAGCAGGCCGACCAGATACGGCGTCATCGCCGGGCCGGGCAGGGCCGTGCGCTCGCCTTCGACGCGCAGGCGCACGGCATTGCGCAGGCTCGGATGCAGCGGTTCAATCCAGCCGGCAAGGCCCGCGGGCGACTCGGTCAGCCCCGCGATGGCCTGCGCCAGCGAGGACGTGGCCTGACGGTAGCGCTTCAGTTCGAACGCCCCTGCAAGGTAGAAGCCGCCGATCAGCAGCGTGACGGCCAGGGCCAGCGCATTAGTGCCCGCGTAGCCGGCACCGATCCAGCCCACGACGGCCAGGCCTGCCAGGAAGACGACGATATGAGTAATGGGTCGGGTCATGATGGTTGGGTTAGCTGTCACGCAGCGCCGCGAGCAATGCTTCGACGGGCTGGAAGCGGATGTCCAGCTCGGCGCGCAACACGCTTTGCATATCGTTCTGAAAGACGGTCAGCCAGGCACCGGACGACACGGGTGCCGGCTTGCCCGCCGTCTGGGCATTCGCCAGTGCGGCTTCCTCGGCCTGGCGCAGGCGCGTGAAATGCGCTTCGAGCATCCCCGGCACGGTGGCCAGGAGCGCCTGTTCGCGCGCGCCGAGCACGCGTTCCATGACGGCATCGACCATGGACAGGCGCGTCATGCCAGCGCCGCGTGCCGCCAGCGTTGTCCGCAGGCGGCCGCGCAGGCTGCCGATTTCCGTTTCCATGGTCTGCTGCAATGTGACGTACCGTTGGCGGAACGCCGCATAGTCCACGACGGCTTCCGCCGGCTCCGGCGCGGCCGGGCGCGGCCGTCCGCGCTGTCGGTTGCTGCCCGCCTTGTCGTCCGCAATGGCTGCCGTCAGGGCAGCCCTGATGCGGGCGCAGTCAGCCTGTTCGGTGCCGCCCGCGCGTGCGCCGGCCGCCGCCGGCGGGTTGCCGTTCAGCGCGGCGGACAAGGCGATCGCGTCCGTCCAGCCAAGCCATTGGCCGAGCTGGTCGGAAAGCGATTGTCCGGATTCGGGGGCGTCGTCGCCGGTCAGGCGAACCAGCAGGCGGATCAGCGTGGGACCGCTGAACCCTGCGCGCCGTGGTGCTTGAAGCATGTCGCCAGAGCGAAAAATCCAGCAGTTTACACTTCCGCGCGTGCGATTTCGCCGCTTTCGTGGCCAGACCGTTGCAGGTCGGCACCGAAGCGGCGATTCGTGGCTGCGGATTGCGTGGATTCCGTTGGCGAATCAGCTGCTGAGCGGCCCGGCGGCTAGCCGAAAGTGAAGGCGTAGGCCTGCGCGCCAGCGTCCACGAAGCGGATCTCGAACGTATGCTCCCCGACTTCGCCAGCCTGCCGCACAAGCTGGTAGAGCCGCGTCTGCGTGACGGCGCCATTGCCGCCGGCGTCCGTGTCGGCACCATGGCTCTTGCCCGGCGGCTTGCCGTCGATCGTCACGACGAAGCGGACGGCCTGGCCATTGGCTGCCGGCCCTAGTACCAGATGCAGGTCGCGTGCATGGAAGCGGTAGCGGATGGTGCCGTCGGCCCGATCCAGCGTCGCCTGCTCGGGGCCGACCGTCCATTGGCCCGACAAGCCCCACTCGTTCAGGAGCAGCTTGCCAACGGTGTACTGCCGAGAAGCGTCGGGCCGCACCTCGCCCGGCGAGGCGAAGTTCGTTGCCTGGCTGTAGCCGATATAGGTTTCTTCGGAGCGCACGTTGTGCAGGTCCGGCGCCGCCTGTGCACCGGCGGCATCGGGGGAGACGACATCGCCGGCCACCGTACGGCTACCGGCTTCCGTCAGCAGCGTCTGGATGACGCGTTCGGATTTCGCGTAATCGCCCTCGCCGAACTGGTGGTGGCGGATATTGCCGCGCGCATCGACAAAGTACGCGGCGGGCCAGTAGCTGTTGTGGAACGCGCGCCAGAGGCGGTAGTCGCTGTCGACGGCCACGGGAAAGCCAATGCGGAAGTCCGCCACCGCGCGCCGGACGTTATCCGTCGATCTTTCGAACGCGAACTCGGGCGTATGCACACCGACGACGGTCAGGCCCTGATCCTTGTACTTGTCCGCCCACGCACGAAGGTAGGGCAGGGTACGAATGCAGTTGATGCAGGAATAGGTCCAGAAGTAGACCAGCGTGACCTTGCCCTGCAGCTGCTCGCGCGACAGCGGCGGCGAGTTGAGCCATTGCACCGCGCCGTCGAGGGCGGGTAACCGGCCTTCTACAGGGAGGGCCGGCAGGGGAGTCGGGAAACCGACGCGCGTGTCGTTGGCGGCCAGCAGCATGCCGTTGCCGGGAGCCGGTACTTCATTGGCCGCCTGCGGCGCCGGGCGGTCCTTGTGCAGCGCGTCAACCAGTGCCTGCTCAAGACGCGCCGGGCCGCTGGCGGACCATCGCGCCAGCAGGCCGGTGTCGGCGCCCAGCCCGATGATCACCACGCTCCCGAGCACGCCTGCGCCCAGACCGCGGCGCAGCCATTCGCTGGCGCCCAGGCTCCGCTTCATGGCCGCGAAAACCCGGCCGCCCAGGCCAAGCGCGGCCGCGAGCGACGTCGCCGCACCGGCGGCATAGGCCGCGAGCGCCAGCGACGTTGATACGCTGGCGCCGTTCAGCGCGGCGCCAGTGAGCACGAGACCCAGGATCGGCCCCGCGCAAGGCGCCCACAGCATGCCGGTGGCGATGCCAAGCAGCAGCGAGCCCCACGGTGAAGCCGATGCCTCGCCATTCGGCCCGGCGCGGCCTGCCAGCCGGTTGCCGAGCGCCACGGCCGGGCGGGCGAGCGTGTCCGCCATCTTGGGCAAGAGCAGCGAGAGCCCGAACAAGGCCAGCAGCGCCAGCGCACCGATGCGGCCGTAGGCATTGGCGCGCACGGCCCAGGCGCCGCCGGCGGACGCCAGCGACGCGACTACGGCAAAGGTCAGCGCCATCCCGGCCAGCATCGGCAGCCGGCCGCGCAGGAACGGCTGCCCCGTGCGGCTCAGGACAAAGGGCAAGACGGGCAGGATGCATGGACTCAGGATGGTCAGGGCACCGCCCAGGTAGGCGAGGATCAGCAAGGTCATGATGCGGTCCGTTTGTTGGCTTGGCCCAATCAGACTGCCTTCGCGTGGCCGGCATGTGTCGCCAACCGGCGGTTTTGTACCGCTTTGTGCAGCCCTGGCCGCCAGATACATGGCGATACACGCGCGCCGGCCGACCCCCATACAATGCTGGCAAAGCAGGCTGCCCGTTCACTTTCTCTTTGCCGAGGCAACAACGATGGACGCACACGTCGACCACATCCTGATCGTCGATGACGACCGGGAAATCCGCGAACTGGTCTCCACCTATCTCACCAAGAATGGCCTGCGCACCACGGTGGCGCCCGATGGGCGGCACATGCGCGCGTTCCTGGAAGCCAATACCGTGGACCTGATCGTGCTCGACGTGATGATGCCCGGCGACGACGGCCTGGTGCTGTGCCGCGAACTGCGCGCGGGCAAGCACAAGGCTACGCCGATCCTGATGCTGACCGCACGCGACGACGAGACCGACCGCATCATCGGACTCGAGATGGGCGCCGACGACTACCTGGCCAAGCCGTTTGCGGCGCGCGAATTGCTGGCGCGCATCAAGGCCGTGTTGCGTCGCACGCGGATGCTGCCGCCGAACCTGCAGATCACTGAAGCCGCGCAGGTCCTGGCATTCGGGGACTGGGAGCTCGATACCACCGCGCGGCACCTGATCGACCGCGACGGCACGATCGTCGCGTTGAGCGGCGCCGAGTACCGGCTGCTGCGCGTGTTCGTCGATCATCCGCAGCGCGTGCTGAACCGCGACCAGCTGCTCAACCTCACGCAGGGCCGCGAGGCCGAGATGTTCGAGCGCTCGGTCGACTTGCTGGTCAGCCGCCTGCGCCAGCGCCTCAACGACGATGCGCGCGAACCCAAACATATCAAGACCGTGCGCAACGAGGGCTACGTGTTCTCGATGCCCGTGGAAATCCGGGAGGCACGCCAGTGACCTTGACCTTGCCGCGCTGGGAGTGGCCCCGCACGCTCGGCGCGCGGCTGTTCCTGATCCTGCTCGCCGGCCTGGTTGTCGCGCACGGCTTGTCGTTTGGCGTGCTGTTCGCCGAGCGTTACATCTCGGCGCGCCAGGTGATGCTGGGCACGCTGGAAACCGATGTCGCCACCTCGGTGGCGATCCTTGATCGGTTACCGGCCAGCGAGCGGCCGCAGTGGCTGCCGCGCCTGAATCGTGGCAACTATCAGTACATCCTTGGGCCGGGCCTGCCCGGTGTGCCGGAGATGACGCAGCGGGGCCAGGACATTGCCGACCGGATCATGGGCGCGGGCGGAGGCCGCTTCGCAGTCCGCGTGGAATCCATCCCGGGCGATGGCAAGCGATTGCAGGCGCACCTGACGCTCAGCGACGGCAGCCCGCTGACCATCGATGTGCACCCGCGCATGACGCCGATCGCGCAATGGCTGCCCTATGTGCTGGTGATCCAGTTGCTGCTGCTGGTGGTGTGTTGCTGGTTCGCCGTGCGGCTGGCCATCCGCCCGCTGGTGAAGCTTGCCGATGCCGCCGATGCGCTCGACCCGAACGCGAAGACGCCGCCGCTTGAGGAGAACGGTCCCACCGAACTGGCGCGCGCGGCCCGTGCGTTCAATGCCATGCGCGAGCGCATCGCCCGGTTTGTGGAGGAGCGCGTGCAGATCCTCGCCGCGATTTCCCATGATCTGCAGACGCCGATCACGCGCATGAAGCTGCGTGCCGAGATGGCCGACGACTCCGAGGAGAAGCGCAAGATGGTCAACGACCTCGCTGAGATCGAGACGCTGGTGAAGGAAGGGCTGGCGTATGCGCGCTCGGCGCACGGCGGTGGCGAGAAGATGTCACGGATCGACCTGTGTTCGTTTGTGGAAAGCCTGGTGTATGACTATCAGGACACCGGCAAGGACGTCACCGTGCAGCAGAGCGTGGGCTGTGCGATCGAGACGCGCCCGCAGGCACTGCGCCGCATCCTGACGAACCTGATCGACAACGCGATCAAGTTCGGCGGCGCGGCGGAACTGAACGTGCGGCGCGATCAGGACGCCGTGGTCATCGAAGTGCTGGACCGCGGTGCCGGCATCCCGGAGGACAAGCTCGAATCGGTGCTGCAGCCGTTCGTGCGGCTTGAAAACTCGCGCAGCCGGGAGACCGGCGGCACCGGGCTGGGCCTGGCGATCGCCCAGCAGCTCGCGGTAGCCATGGGCGGCTCGCTCAGGCTGCGCAATCGCGAAGGGGGCGGGCTCGCGGCCGAAGTCCGCTTGGGCTGATGGCCCTGAGCCACGGCACTTTGTATGCGTTTGTATCGCGCGCCCGCAACGATACGTAAACACGCAAGCGCAGCCTTCACGCGCTAAGGGCGCGATACATCGGTCGCCTTAAATGCAAGCAAGCGTGGCAGCGCGTTCTATCCGAGCGACGCGGCTGCCGCGCCCACTGCCCAACGACCAGCCCTGACCATGCGCACACTATTTCGCGCCGCCCTTGCCGCGGCCCTTCTCGTCACCGTCTACCTCTTCGGCACCGGCTTCAGTGCCTATTCCAGCCCGGCCGTCGGCGACCAGGGCAAGGCTCCCGAGTTCACGGAGATCGACCACTGGCTGAACTCGCCGCCACTGACGATGCAGTCGCTGCGCGGCAAGGTCGTGCTGATCGACTTCTGGACTTACTCTTGCATCAACTGCATCAACACGCTGCCGTACGTGAAGCAGTGGCACGAGAAGTACAAGGACCAGGGGCTGGTTGTCGTCGGCGTGCATACGCCGGAGTTTCCGTACGAGAAATCGACCGCCAATGTGCAGGAGGCGATCCGGCGCTTCGATATCCGCTATCCGGTCGCGCAGGACAACGCCTACGGCACGTGGTCGGCCTTCCATAACCGCTACTGGCCGGCTACCTACCTGATCGATGCCGACGGGCGGATCGTCTACCAGCACTACGGCGAAGGGCGCTACGCCGAGACCGAAGCCGCCATCCAGAAGTTGCTGGCGCAGCGAAAGTCACAGCCCGAGCAACCTAAGTCGAAATAGATCGTTGGACCGCGGGCGGAACCTTCGTAGACTTCAGCAAAGGCCGGAGCAATAGTGGCCGGCGCTTTGCAAGGAGTCTCCATGACGAATCTGCTCGACTGGATCACCGCGATCGGCGCGGCCGTGGTGGTGTACGCGGCTGTGCGGTATCCGATCTATCCGCCCGGTTTCTACGACGAAGACCCGGCCAGGAGCCCGGCGCGGAAACCTCACTGAGGGTATTGTGGGCGCTATTTTCCTGTATTGCAGGAAAGTGATTGCCGGATAATCCCGCTAATCAAACAAGTCAATTGCGGCTACGCTACAGTCCATCTCCCTGAACCGGCTTGCGGGCACACCTGCGGGCCGGCACGAACCACCGGACTGTGACCATGAAAGCCATCGGCCTGACCCGCTACTTGCCCATTTCCGACCCCGATTCTCTGGTCGACATCGAACTTGAAACGCCTGCTGCGTCGGGCCACGACCTGCTGGTCAAGGTCGAGGCCATCGCCGTCAATCCGGTCGACACCAAGGTCCGCGCACCGAAGCCGCAGGTCGAGCCGAACCCGCGCGTGCTGGGCTGGGATGCAGCCGGCACGGTTGTCGCCGTGGGGCCGGATGTCAGCCTGTTCAAGGTTGGCGATCCTGTCTACTACGCGGGCAGCATCACCCGTCCCGGCGCCAATGCGGAATACCACCTCGTGGATGAGCGCATTGCCGGGCACAAGCCGGCCTCGCTCGATTTCGCGCACGCCGCCGCGTTGCCGCTGACGGCCATCACCGCGTGGGAAGCGCTGTTCGACCGGCTCGGCGTGTCGCCCAAGGGCGACGATGCGGGCAAGTCGGTGCTGATCATTGGCGGTGCGGGCGGCGTGGGGTCCATCGGCATCCAGCTTGCCAAGACGCTGGCGGGGCTGACGGTGATTGCCACGGCGGCGCGTCCAGAGTCGCAGGCGTGGTGCCGTCGGCTGGGCGCGGACCATACCGTGGACCATCGCAGCGACATGGCTGCGCAATTGAAGGCGCTCGGGTTTGCGCAGGTCGACTACATCCTGTGCTTCAACGATACCGATGGCCATTTCCCGGTCATGGCGGACCTGATCGCACCGCAGGGCAAGATCTGCACGATCGTCGAGAACGCGGCGCCGCTGCCGGTGGAACGGCTCAAGAGCAAAAGCGCGGCGTTTGTGTGGGAATTCATGTTCACGCGCGCGATGTTCGGCACGCCCGACATGATCGCGCAGCACCGGCTGCTCAACGAGGTGGCGCGATTGGTGGATGCCGGGCGACTGCAGACCACGGTAGGCGAACATCTCGGCGCCATCAACGCGGCCAACCTGCGCCGCGCCCATGCGATGCTGGAGGGCGGCAAGACCATCGGCAAGCTGGTGCTGGAAGGGTTCTGACCCGGTCCGAGAGCGTACCCGAAAGACGAAAAGCGCCGGCCGCATATTGAGCGGTCAGGCGCTTTTCGCGTTGATTAGTGCATCAACGCATCTTGCCGAGAATCCCCTGCATTTCATCGGCATTGAACGCGCGCAGCGTTTGTGTGCGCACATTGCCCAGGGCCCCGACCGTCAAGCCGAAGGCTGTCATCGCATCATCATCCTGTGCTTCCACGACCAGTGCGAGGTCATAAGCGCCGAGCGTCCAGTAGATCTCCTTCATCTGCACGCCTAGCTGGGCGCCCATTTCACGCACCGCGGCGGCACGCTTGGTCGTGTCCTTCACGCTGCGGATGCCCTGGTCGGTGAAGTTGGCCAGCACGAGGTATCGGGTCATAGTGAGTCTCCGGCGGAATGGATAGGCGCCGTCGGCGCGGCGCGCGCGGACGGTGGTTCAGGGCTTCGGAGCGTTGTTGGCGTTGCCCGGGCAGCCTGTGCCAGGGTCTTCGCCGCGGGACGTCGCGCGGTAAAGCGCTCGCGCCTCGAGAGAAAGGCGCCCTTGCGTCTGAGCAAACCTGTGCTTACGCAAGTTGCGCGCCATTGGCCGTTTCAGGCGGCTTCCCGGTCAGCGGCGCTGGCGGATGGCGCGGCCGATCGTGCGCGCCGTTGCAAACGTGATACGGCCGGTCAGTCGCTTTCGGAGTCCGCCGCGCCGGTATCGAGCGCGCGCATATTGTCCAGCAGCTTGAGCAGGTAGTGCAGCGTGTGCGTGAGGTCGTTCGTGGAGAAGCCTTCCAGCGCGCGCTCGTAGTAGTCGCGGATCTTCGGCTGCGCCTGGTGCAGCCAAACCTCACGCCCCGTTTCGCTCATCCGCACGAGCCTCGAACGACGGTCGCGCGCATCCGGCGCCAGGCTCACGTGGCCGTCCCGCTCCATGCGGCTGACCAGACCCGACAGGTTCTGGCGGCTCACCATCAGGTAGTGCGCCAGATCTCCCACGCTCATGCCGTTGGCTGCCTCTGGCCGCGACAGCGCACCCAGTACCGCCCATTGCTGCGTGGTCAGGCCTTCCGCTTCCACGGCGCGCGAACCAGTCTTATGCAACATGTTTGCGCATTGATAGAGGCGGAAGAACAGCCGGTTTGCCAGTTCCATCCGCGCGTTTGGGGCGATATCGTCGCCAAATTCCGGGTTAACCATGATCCGATCCACTGTGTAAGAGCCTTGCGTGACAACGCTACTCAGCCTAGTATAGGTCAATATATTTACCTAATTCGGTGGCGGCGCGTGACGCAATGGCGGCACGATAGCACCGGAGACCTTCTCGGAGATAGCCATGCAGGGATTGAAAGGCAAAACGGTCATCGTGACTGGCGGTGGTGGTGGTATCGGCGGCGCAACATGTTTGCGCTTTGCGCGCGAAGGCGCGGCGGTGGCAGTGCTCGACCTCAGTGCGGAGGCGGCGCGGAAGGTGGCGGACCGTATTGCCGAAACTGGCGGCAAGGCGCTGGCAATCGCTTGCGACATCACGGACCGCGCCAGCGTGGACCTGGCCGTCGCCGCAGTGCGGGAAGGGCTGGGGCCCGTCGATGTCCTCGTCAATAACGCGGGTTGGGACGTGTTCCGGCCCTTCACCAAGACGGAGCCGGCGCAATGGGAGCGCCTGATCGCCATCAACCTGACCGGCGCGCTGCATATGCATCACGCGGTGTTGCCCGGCATGGTGGAGCGCAAGCAGGGCCGCATCGTCAATATCGCGTCCGACGCGGCGCGCGTGGGCTCGTCCGGCGAAGCCGTCTATGCCGCGTGCAAGGGCGGGCTGGTGTCGTTCTCGAAGACCATCGCACGCGAACATGCGCGCCACGGCATCACCGTCAACGTGGTGTGCCCGGGGCCGACGCAGACCGCGCTGTTCGAAGACTACAAGCAGGGCGCGGGCAACCCCGAAAAGCTCATGGAAGCGTTCACGCGTTCGATCCCGCTTGGCCGCATCGGCCAGCCCGACGACCTGCCGGGCGCCATTACCTTCTTTGCCAGCGACGACGCGGCATTCATCACCGGGCAGGTGCTCAGCGTGTCCGGCGGCCTGACCATGAACGGCTGAGCCCGGCGCTCGCCATCCTAATCGGCAATACACAGGAGACAGATCACCATGCAATACGAAGACATCCTCTATGAAGTCCGCAACGGCGCGGCCTGGATCACCATCAATCGCGCGGAGAAGATGAATGCCTTCCGCGGCCGCACGTGCGACGAACTGATCCACGCGATCAATCGCGCGGGCTATGACCGCGAGATCGGCACAATCGTGTTGGCCGGCGCTGGCGACAAGGCGTTCTGCACCGGCGGCGACCAGTCCGCGCATGAAGGGCAGTACGACGGGCGGGGCACCATCGGCCTGCCGATGGAAGAACTGCACAACGCCATTCGCGACGTGCCCAAACCGGTCATTGCGCGAGTACAGGGCTATGCCATCGGGGGCGGCAATGTGCTGTGCACGATCTGCGATTTCACCATCGCCTCCGAAAAGGCCGTGTTCGGGCAGGTCGGGCCGAAGGTCGGCTCGGTCGATCCCGGCTATGGCACGGCCTATCTGGCCCGCGTCGTCGGCGAAAAGAAAGCGCGCGAAATCTGGTACCTGTGCCGCCGCTATCCGGCAGCCGAAGCGCTGGCGATGGGCCTCGTCAACGCCGTGGTGCCGCACGAGCAGCTCGATGCCGAGGTGCAGAAGTGGTGCGACGAGATTCTTGAGAAGAGCCCGACCGCGGTCGCCATCGCCAAGCGCTCGTTCAACATGGACACCGCTCACCAGAGTGGCATCGCCGGCATGGGCATGTATGCGCTGAAGCTCTATTACGACACCGAGGAATCACGCGAAGGCGTCAAGGCATTCCAGGAAAAGCGCAAGCCCGAATTCCGCAAGTACGCGAAGTAAGGCGCCGACAGGCAGATCGAGGAAACATCATGAATCCCTACCTCAACGAAGACCTGCAGGCGCTGGCCGAGCATGCGCGCCGGTTTGCCGATGCGTGCATCGCACCCGGTTTCCTGGAGCGCGACAAGACGCGCGTGCTGGACCGCTCGCTGATGCGGCAGATGGGCGAGATGGGCTTCATCGGCCCCGAGCTGCCCGAAGCGTACGGCGGGCAGGGCATGGGTTGCCTGGCCGCCGGCGTGATCCATGAAGCGGTTGCGCGTGCGGACCTGAGCATGTCGTATGTCAACCTGCTGGCGTCGCTGAACGGTCAGATCCTCGCGCAGCATGCCTTGCCTGAAGTGGGGAGGCCGTGGCTGCAGCGCCTCACCCGGGGCGAGGCGCTGTTCGCAATTGCGCTGACCGAGCCGCGCGGCGGATCGGACGCGGGCAGCCTGCGGCTGCGCATGGAACGCGTCGGCGACAGTTACGTGCTCAACGGCGAGAAGACGTCGATTTCGGCAGCCGACCAGGCCGACGCCGCGGTCGTGTTTGCGCGTACGGGAAGCGTCGAGGACGGCGCGCGCGGCATTTCCGCCGTGCTGGTGCCGATGGATCTGCCCGGCGTGACGCGCAACCGCTTTGATTGCCACGGCCAGCGCGCGATCGGGCGCGGCTCGATCTTCTTCGAGAACGTGCGCGTGCCGGCGGACCATCTGCTGGGCACGGAAGGTCAGGGCTTTGTGCAGGTGATGCAGGGTTTCGATTTCTCACGTGCGCTGATCGGGTTGCAGGTCCTGGCGGTGGCGCAGGCAGCGCTCGATGAGACGTGGGAATACGTGGCCGAACGCCAGGCATTCGGCAAGCCGCTGTCGGCGTTCCAGGGCGTATCGCATCCGCTTGCGGATTTCGAGACGCAGGTCACCGCAGCGCGCCTGCTTTGCCTGCAGACGCTCTGGCTCAAGGACCACGGCCTGCCGCATACGTCCGAGGCTGCCATGTGCAAGTGGTGGGCACCGAAGCTGGCGTACGACGTGGTGCACCAGTGCCTGCTGTCCTTCGGGCATGGCGGCTATGACCGCGGCGTGATGGAGCAGCGACTGCGCGATGTGCTGGGCTTCCAGATCGGCGACGGCACGGCCCAGATCATGAAGACCATCATCGCGCGCCACCGTGCCGGGCGCGCTGCGGTGCCGGCCTGAGGCCGCGCACAAGCCGGGCCATCGACATAAGAACACAGGAGACAAGCCATGGATTTCGACGCGGTACTGATTGCGCCGCGCCGCGCGGCGAGCGTGGCGGCAGGGCTGTGGCGTGACCGCACCATCAACGATTATTTCGACGCCACTGTGGCGCGTGCGCCCGACGGCCCGGCGCTCACGTCGCTGCAGGTGGAAAGCGGGGCGGTGCGGCATTTCACGTGGCGTCAGCTCGATGCTATGGTCACGCGCATTGCTGTCGGGCTGCGCCGGCTCGGCATCGAACGCAATGACGTGGTGTCGTGCCAGCTTCCCAATGGCTGGGAGGTCACGGCTCTGTATCTGGCCTGCGCGCGCATCGGCGCGGTGCTCAATCCGCTGATGCCGATCTTCCGCGAGCGCGAGCTGTCGTTCATGCTGGCGCACGCGGACAGCAAAGTCGTGGTCGTGCCGCAGCGGTTCCGTGGGTTTGATCATGCGGGGATGCTGGCAGGCTTGCGCGATTCGTTGCCGGCGCTGCGTCATGTCGTGATCACCGGAAGCGATGGTCCCGACGGGTTTGAGGCCATGCTGTGCGGCGCCGATCGCGACAGCGACCCGGATGCTGCCGCCATCCTGAGGCGCGACCGCCCCAGCCCCGATGACGTCACCCAGCTCATCTATACCTCGGGCACGACGGGCGAGCCCAAGGGCGTGATGCATACCGCGAACACGCTGCTGTCCAACATCCTTCCCTATGCCGAGCGGCTGCGCCTTGGTGCCGGCGATGTGGTGCTGATGGCCTCGCCCATGGCGCACCAGACCGGTTTCATGTACGGGCTGATGATGCCCGTGGTGCTCGGCGCGCATGCGGTGCTTCAGGACATCTGGAATCCGGTACAGGCGGCCAGGCTGATCCGCGAGACCGGCGTCACGTTCACGATGGGGTCGACGCCATTCCTCACCGATCTTGCGCGCACGGTGGAGGAGTCCGGCCAGCCTGTGCCGAGCCTGCGTACGTTCCTGTGCGCGGGTGCGCCGATTCCCGGAGCGCTCGTGGAGCGAGCGCGCACCGCGCTGGGCGCGAGCATCGTTTCGGCCTGGGGGATGAGCGAGAACGGCGCGGTAACGACAACGTTGCCCGATGACAGCGAGGAGCGTGCCTCGACGACGGACGGCTTGCCGTTGCCCGGCGTAGAGGTGAAGGTGGTGGATGCGCAGGATGCTTCCGTGCTGGCGGGCGAGGTTGGACGCCTGCTCGTGCGTGCGTGCTCGAACTTCGGCGGTTACCTGAAGCGGCCACAACTGAACGCGACGGATGCCGAGGGATGGTTCGATACCGGCGATCTGGCGAAGCTCGACGCAGAGGGCTACGTGCGCATCGCCGGGCGCAGCAAGGACGTGATCATCCGCGGTGGCGAGAACATCCCGGTGGTCGAGATCGAGACGCTGCTGTACCGGCATCCTGCCGTAGCGCAGGTCGCCATCGTCGCGTATCCCGATGAGCGGCTGGGCGAGCGTGCGTGTGCCGTGGTCGTGCCCAGGCAAGGGCAGGGCTTCGACAAGCCGGCGATGGTGGATTTCCTGAAGGCGCAGAAGGTGGCGCTGCAGTACATCCCCGAACGGCTGATCGTGCAGGACGCCTTGCCGGCGACGCCGGCCGGCAAGATCCAGAAGTTCAGGCTGCGGGAAATGCTTCGGGAACAGGCTGCCGAGAGGTAAATTAAGCAATTAACTGACAGGCAAATTCCACACCTTATGAAGCGGGACGACGCTTTGCGTCGCCCGCCAACAAGGCGGCTTTCAGCCGCTGGATTGCATGGGATAGACCAGGTTGAGGGCGCGCCTGTACCAGCCGCGCCAGCCTCTGATGGTGGCGCCGCCGGAGCGGCAGCGGGTGACCCGTAGTGTCGCCGCGGTGACCGCGTACAGTTCGACGCGGCTGGCCTCGGCCAACGTGAAGCTTTCGCTGGCGGCCAACGACGTGTCCTTCGGATCGCCGTCGCGGATCAGCCACAGCTCGCCATCTGTGCAGCGCACGGCGACGCGCTCGCCAGGGTCCGCCACGACGCGCAAGGAGGTGCGTGCGGGCAGTGTGGCTGTCATGTCATTGCTGACCAGGAACATGTCGGTTCTCCCGCTCTTACTGCAAGGCCATGTCTGGCAGCGCGAGCCCGGGCAAGGGCCGCGCGGCCGCCGGTCCGATGAAATCGGCGATTCGCGCGATCACGCCGGCGTCCTGCAGGATGCGCCGGTGGCCAAGGCCTTCGGTGGTCAGCAACTGCGCCTGCGGCCACGCGCCCGCGATGGCGGCGCCGTCTTCCCAACGCACCTCGCGGTCGTGCCGGTCATGGATGACGAGCGTCGGCGGCACGGGGCGCGCGCGGCCCACATCGGGCACGTTGAACGCGGACCACGGCATGCCCAGCCACTGCTCGCTGTCGCGCTGCATGCGTGCCAGCACGCGCGGACCGATGCCGAGGTTCCATGCCATCGTGGCGCACGCGGCGTGCATGTCGGCCGGCGGGCCAATCATCACCGCGGCCCGCGCGGGCAGGCCCTCGCGGATCGCGAGTGCGGTGGCGGCACTGCCCAGCGAGTGCGCCACCACTGCGTGCACCGGCCCGGCATGCCAAGCCGTCGCCAGCAATGAGCGCGACATCTCCAGCACCGAGGTCTGTGTGCTGCCGCGCACGCCGGCATCCGACGCGCCATGCGACAGGGCATCGAACGCCACCACGCGCATACCCGCCGCGAGCAATCCATCGACCACTGCATGCCACTGGCCGGCATGGCCGCCCCAGCCGTGGGCCAGCAACACCACCGGACCACTGTTGCCCCACCGGTACACGCGAACCCGCCGGCTCGGTCCATGGCCAACAACGAGCGCCCAGTCGGCACGCGCGCGATCAAGCAGCCGCAGCGCGGCGCCGTTCGGTGTCCCACGCGGCGGTCCGAACCAGAGCCGTTCCAGCGCTCGCGCCGTGCCCGCCGGGTTGATCAGGCTGCCCGCCTGCCAGCGCAAGCGAGCCAGGGCGGCGAGCGCTCCCAGGGCAGGCGCCGTGCGTTTCACGGCGGTGCCAGGAGAAGATGATGAAAGTCCTTGCCTCACAACCAACACCTCCAACTGATGGGGTGCGCAGATCGGACCGACCAAAGCGGTTACGGAATGTCCACGCTGTTATAAAGAACGACCAGTCGTGCTTTTTTTGGATAGCTGTACGCTGTCGTCCGGAATCCTTTCGGGCGGTTTCAGTTTGCCGCTGCGCGCTGGCGAGCGCGGTTGAGCAGGCCGGCAAATGCGCGCCTGGCCATGGTTTCGGCGTCGGCGCGGCCCAGCAGCTTGAATGACTGCTGGAACGACATGCCGATACCCACCATGTCGAAGGCGAACTGGCGCGCATCGACGTCCGGCGCAAACTCGCCCTCTTCGATACCGTCCGCGACCACGCGCGCAATGGTGCTGTGCCAGTCCTTGAGCGACTGCACCACCTGGTCGCGAATCGCGCCGGGCTTGTCGCGATACTCCTGCCCAAGCGCCATGAACAGGCAACGTCCCTGCGTCACGGTGCCGCCCAGCCATTCCAGGTAGCCTTCGAACAGCGCCTCCATGCGTGCAACGCCGCGCGGCTGCCGCATGGCGGGGCGGACGACCATGGTCGCAAAGCGGTCCGTCGCCAGTTCCAGGACAGCTTGCTGCAGCGCCTCTTTCGACTTGAAGTGGGCGTACAGGCCACTCTTGGACATATTGGTGTCCGCCGCCAGGCTCGCCAGCGAAAGCTGTTCGAAACCAACCTTGGCGGCGGTGTCGAGTGCTTGTTCGATGATAGCGTTACGCGTCAGTTGGCCTTTTTGCATGGAATTGAGAATAGCACGACCGGTCGGTTTGTCAATGAAGTTGCCGCGGCTAAAGCGGGGGCAAGTCACGTCGTGTGCCTTGTACGTCAACGCAATTGCGACATTCTCGTTACTGTCAGGGCGGTACGACGATTCTGTGCAGTATTCGGCCCCTCGGCAGCCTGCTTTGGCCTCCAAAACCTTCGTTGCAAGAAATCTGCACAAAGTGTTTGGGCAGTTACATACGGAATGCTTCGCGTGCTCTATACTCGAATGCACGTCCGCGCACTTTTTTTTCACTGGTGACTGGAGACCGACATGAACAGTACAGCCGTGCCAAGAGGCGCTAGCGAACCGTTCCGGCAACTGCGGGCGTTGCGTCGAGCGCGCAAGCTGAAGCAGGAAGACGTTGCCCGCAAGGCGGGAATCTCGCGAGAAGCCTACCTGCGTGCAGAGTCTGGCCAAGCCGATCCCCGCATGTCGACCTTCCTGGCCGCATGCGAAGCCCTGGGGCTAGAAGTGGTCCTGGCGCCGCAGCATCTTGCTGCCGACGTAAACGCATTTATTGCCAGCCGCAATGGCGGCGTCACGGCAGCCTCGATGGCCGGCCAAGCGGCCCCGAGTGCGCCGGCGACCGCGGCCAGCCCGGCTACCGGCAGCTTCGGCTCCGGTACGGGCGAGGGCCACTAGCCTCGGCTTTCCAGGGCTGCCTGACCGGCCACGTTCCAGACGGGCCGGCACAGGCAGTCACCTGCCGGACAGGTACCGCAGCAACCGGCACAGTGCCATGCGCTGTGCCGGTTGTTGTCGTCCAAGCATCGCTTTTCCTCGGTCTGTCGGCTGCGTGGCCGGCATATTTTTCCCGGCCGGAACCCTCCCGCGCTTTTTTCCCGCGAGTCTCTCCGCGTTTCCCTCGTTTCCCGCCTACAACGTCTGTGATGTGCGTTTTCCCGCGCGCGTCCCGGCAACGGTTTGACACGTCCATTGCTGATGATTACGATATGGTAAATGCATTACGCAATTCGTAATTCGACATTCGCACTTCGCATTTCGTCATCCGATCGAAAGCTCCTGACCCCCGACGCTGATCCGACCATGAACCTTACGCACACCCAACTGGCCGAACATGGCTACATGTCCGGCTTTGCCAACGAGTTCGCCACTGAGGCGCTTCCTGGCGCACTGCCGGTTGGCCAGAACTCACCGCAGCGCGCGCCGTACGGCCTGTACGCCGAGCAGTTGTCAGGCACGGCTTTCACCGCGCCGCGAGCCCACAACCGCCGTTCGTGGCTGTACCGCATCCGCCCGGGCGCCGTGCACAAGCCGTTCACGCTGGTGGAGCAGTCGCGGTTCCTGAGCCGCTTCGACGAGGTGCCGCCATCGCCGAACCAGATGCGCTGGAGCCCGCCGGCCATGCCCACTACGCCAACGGATTTCATCGACGGCATCGTCACCATGGCAGGCAACGGGGGTCCGGACGCCATGACCGGTTGCGGTATCCATCTGTATCTGGCCAACCAGTCGATGCAGGACCGCTTCTTCTACAACGCCGACGGCGAAATGCTGATCGTGCCGCAACAGGGTCGCGTGCGTTTCGTGACGGAAATGGGCCGGCTCGACGTGGAGCCGCAGGAGATCGTGGTGATTCCGCGCGGCGTGCGTTTCCGCGTGGAACTGCCTGATGGTGAGGCGCGTGGCTATATCTGCGAGAACTATGGTGCGCTGTTCAAGCTGCCCGACCTCGGCGTGATCGGCTCCAATGGCCTGGCTAACCCGCGCGATTTCATGACCCCGGTTGCCGCGTACGAGGACCGGGAAGGCGATTTCGAGCTGGTGGCCAAGTTCCAGGGCAATCTGTGGCGCGCCGATATCGGCCATTCGCCGCTCGATGTGGTGGCCTGGCACGGCAACTTCGCGCCGTACAAGTACGACCTGCGCCGCTTCAACACCATTGGCTCGATCAGCTTCGACCACCCGGACCCGTCGATCTTCCTGGTACTGCAGTCGCCGTCGGACACGCCGGGCGTGGACACCATCGACTTCGTCATTTTCGGACCGCGCTGGCTGGCCATGGAAAACTCGTTCCGCCCGCCCTGGTTCCACCGCAATATCGCCAGCGAGTTCATGGGCCTGATCACCGGCGTGTACGACGCTAAGGCCGACGGCTTCGCCCCGGGCGGCGCGAGCCTGCACAACTGCATGAGCGGCCACGGTCCCGATGCCGATACGTTTGCCAAGGCGACCTCGGCCGACACATCGACGCCGCACCACATCACCGACACCATGGCCTTCATGTTCGAGACGCCGGGCGTGATCCGGCCCACGCCGTACGCAGCGCGCTCGGCATCGCTGCAGCAGGACTACTACACCTGCTGGCAAGGGCTGAAGAAGCATTTCAACCCGGACGTGCGCTAAGCACGGCAGACGCCACATAAAACAAACAAACGGCACGCGGCAATATCCGCGTGCCACAGACATTTTCCGGAGTCCCACATGACCGCCCCGATCACCAGCTGGATTGAATCCGCCAACGACGGCAAGACCCATTTTCCCCTGCAGAACCTGCCGTACGGCATCTTTTCCGTGAAGGGCCAGGCTGCACGCGTCGGCGTTGCGATCGGCAATGCTGTGCTCGATCTGGCTGCGCTCGATGAAGCCGGCCTGCTGCCCGTGGCAGCGAAGGGCACGTTTGCCGCCGCCAGCCTCAACCGCTTCATCGCACTGGGCAAGCCGGTGTGGTCCGAAACGCGCCAGCGCCTGACCGCGCTGCTGTCGGGCGCCGACGCCGCCCTGCGCGACAACGCCGCGCTGCGTGACCGCGCACTCGTACCGATGGACCAGGTGATGCTGCATCTTCCCGTCGAGATTCCCGGCTACACCGACTTCTATTCGTCGAAGGAACACGCCACAAACGTCGGCCGCATGTTCCGCGATCCGGACAACGCGCTGCTGCCGAACTGGCTGGAAATCCCGATCGGCTACAACGGCCGTGCGAGCTCGGTGGTGGTGAGCGGTACCGACCTGCGCCGCCCGAACGGGCAGATCAAGCTGCCCAACGAAGCGCGCCCGATTTTCAGCGCATGCCGCAAGCTCGACTTCGAGCTTGAGGTCGGCTTTATCGTCGGCAAGGAATCGGCACTGGGCGAACCGGTCAGCACGGCTGATGCACCGAACTATATGTTTGGCATGGTGCTGCTCAACGACTGGAGCGCGCGTGACATCCAGCAGTGGGAATATGTGCCGCTCGGGCCGTTCAATTCCAAGGGCTTCGGTACCTCGATTTCGCCGTGGATCGTGACTATGGAAGCGCTGGAGCCGTTCCGCCGCGACAACCCCGAGCAGTCGCCGCAGCCGCTGCCGTACCTGCAGCAGCAAAGCAAGAACGCCTACGACATCGCGCTCGAAGTCGCGCTGCGCCCGCAAGGCGCCGCGGCGGCCACCACGATCTGCCGCACCAACTTCAAGGCGATGTACTGGACCATGGCGCAGCAACTCGCGCATCACACGGTGTCGGGTTGCAACGTGCGCGTGGGCGACCTGATGGGCTCGGGCACGATCAGCGGCACCACGCCGGATTCCTACGGCAGCCTGCTCGAACTCACGCGCAACGGTGCCGAGCCGTTGAAGCTCGCCGACGGCAGCAGCCGCGCGTTCCTCGAGGACGGCGATGAAGTCGTGATGAGCGGTTTCGCTGCGGGCGACGGATACGTCGTCGGCTTTGGCGCAGTGTCCGGCAAGATCCTGCCGGCGCCCAAAGCGTAAGCGCGTTCAGGCGGCGCCGGGTGGCGCCACGTCAAGGATCACCGCCGCCCGGCCGGAAAGCAGCCGCTTGCCGCCACCGCTGACCTCGAACGCATAGAGCACGTTGCTGCCTTCGCCGCTGACGCGATGGGCTTCGATGGTCAGCGGCCCCTCTATATCGTCGAGCCGTTCGACGTCCAGCGCGAGCTTGCGCACGCTGGCGAGATAGCCCATGCGCGGGCGCTCCCCGCCTTGCTGCAGCACCGCGCCGTGCACGGCCATGGCCTGCGCCGCGTATTCCACGCCGCACACGGCGGCCAGCCGCCCGTGCGCGCGGAGCGGGTTGTCGACGCTGCGGTGGCTCGTGGCCTGGCAGCGAATGAAATCCGCGTCCCAGTCGAGCACGCTGTCGAGCAGGCACATGCTGCCCTGATGGGGAATCCGGGTTGTAATCCAGGCGTGGTCTAGCGGCGTGTGCGGGGCCGGCACGCTATTCGCCAGTCCCGCGCTGCGTTTGCGGCTGTACCGTCACCTGCAGTTGCAGGTCTTCCAGGTAATCGAGCACCACCGTGCCGGTCGACTGCACGGCGACGGCATGCAGCAATGGCAGTGCGCGCGCGGTCGGTACCGAGCGGCGCAGGTGCTCCAGCGCAGCATCATCCATCGGCGTCGCGGGCGCCTGCGCCAGTCCCACTTCTATCTGTGCCAGCGAGCGCCCAGAACGATGCGGCGATAGCAGCATCGCGACACCGAACGGCGCCGCGATGGGCCGTAGCGTGCGCAGCGGTTCCGGATAATCGGAGTCGTAGGCGATTAGCAGGCAGGGCTCCTGGTCGGCCGATACCTGCGCCGCCGCTTCCAGCAGGCCGGCACTAAAGCTCGCGTCGAGCGCGCTCAGCACATTGGCCGGGCGCATCGCGCGCGTAGCAATCGACCAGTACCCGGCGGCGACGTTGTGCACCGAGTTGTGAAAGCGCGTCGGCGACATCATCGGCTCTGGCTGCGCGAGCGCTTCGCAGATGGCGTGGAAGTTGTGCCCATCGGCACTCGAAGACGTGAAGACCGTAGGCAGGTCCGCGGCTTCCATGCCGCTGGCGGCAACAGCTTGCTGACCGATGCCGAGCGCGAGCCTGACAGCCGTGCCGCTGCGGCGGCGTTCGGCCGGCGGCAGGATGTCCGGCGGAGCGAGTTCCGTCGCCGCAGGTTCGTAGGGTTGCCGTCCGGCAAGCACCTCGTTGGCCTGTGCCCAGCCGCTCAACCCCGGGCCGAGCACCCCGATGCCATCGATGAAAGCGATAAGCGGTGTGCGCATGGTCATTGCGCGCCCGTTGCGCGGCCCAGCAGCAGGCTGCAGTTGGAACCGCCGAAGCCGAACGCATTGCTGAGCACATGGCGCAGCGGCTGTTCGCGCGTTGCAAGGCAGTAGTCCACCGCAAGCGCGGGATCGATCTGCGTGGTGTTGATGCCAGCCGGCAGCAGCCCGTGGCGCAGGGCCAGTGCGCTGATCACCGCTTCGAGTGCGCCCGCGGCGCCAAGCGTATGCCCCGTGGCGCCCTTGGTGGAGCTGCATGGCGTGCCCGGCAGCAATGCCGAGATCGCGCGCGCTTCCGTGGCGTCATTGGCGCGCGTGGCGGTACCGTGCAGGTTCACGTAATCGACCTGTTCCGGCGACACGCCGGCACGGGTCAGCGCCTGCTCCATGGCCATGCGGGCGCCCAGGCCTTCCGGGTGCGGTGCCGACATATGGTGTGCGTCGCTCGACTCGCCGATGCCAAGCAGCAGGATCGCACCGTCCGGTGCGGGATCGGGCGTGCGCTCGACCAGCACAAAGGCGGCGGCCTCACCGATCGAGATGCCGTTGCGATCGGCATCGAATGGCCGGCATGGCTGGTTGGAGAGCAATTCGAGCGAGCCGAAGCCATACAGCGTGGTGTGGCACAACGAGTCCACGCCGCCAACGACGGCTGCATCGATCAGTCCGGCTTCAATCAGGCGGCGCGCCGACGTGAATACTTTTGCGCCGGATGAACACGCCGACGACACCGCGTTGGCCGGGCCCTGCAAGCCAAAATACGCGCGTACGAAGCCCGGCAGCGAATACGGACTGTGGGTACCGGCATAGCTGAGGCCTGCAGGCAACGCGCCCGTTTGCGGATCGCGTTGCCGGTAGGCAAGTTCAGTCTGCAGCACGCCCGCCGTGCTGGTGCCGAGGAATACGCCGATGCGGTCCGCGCCGTAGCGTGCCACCGCCTCGCGTACCCGGTCGGCGAAGCCATCCTGTTCCAGCGCGAGCAGGGCCAGGCTATTGTTGCGGCAGGTAAAATCCGCCAATGCCGGCGGCAGGGTGACGCTGTCGACGCCCGGCACTTCGCCGACCCAGGTATCGAGCCGGATATCACCGAACTGGCACGGCGCGAGGCCGCCGCGCTGTTCCCGCAGTGCGCTCACCGTGTCGTCAAGCCCGGTGCCGATGCAACTGGTGGCAGTGAAATGCGAAAGATGGAGCGGCGACACGGAATGTGTTGAGTGGGAGACGCGGGGTGCGGCCATTGTATCAAGCCGCATGCAAGTCCCATGCCGCCATGCCGGCACGCAGCGTCACGCAGCGCAGGCCCGCATCGGTAATTGTTGCAAGCAGTTTGGGCAGCACGGTCGTGCAGTGCGGTTTGCCGGCCGTATCGACACCGCTATTGCCGTCGTGCAGCAGCAGGATGTCGCCAGCGGCCAGGTTTCGCATGAGGCGCTGCGCGACGCGCGCGGCATGGTCGCCGTTGCGCGTGTCGTAGCCGCGCCGGGTCCATGCGGCAAGCTGCAGTCCCTCCGCGCACAGCACGGGTTCGAGGAACAGATTGCGCAGTCCTGCCGGCGCGCGGAAATAGCGCGGTGGCTGTCCCGTGATCTCGGTCAGCAACTGCTGGGCGGCGCGGATCTCGCGACGCATGCGCCAGGGGCCGAACAGCGAAAAATCGAGCCGGTGATGCATGCTGTGGTTCTCCACGGTATGCCCGCGGCGTGCGATCTCCCGTACGAGATCGGGATATCGCGCCGCGCGCTCGCCAATGCAGAAAAACGTGGCGCGCGCGCCATGACGGTCGAGCATGTCGAGCACGCGCGGGGTCATGTCCGGGTGCGGGCCGTCATCGAAAGTCAGCGCCACGCTGTTGCCGGCGTTCGCTGGCAGCCGCAGCACGTTCGGCCCGAGCCACGTGCTGCGCGGCCACAGTCCGACTGTAGCAAGCGCCGAATGCGTGACGCCGACACTCGCTGCAGCCAGGCCGAGTGTGGCCGGATTGGCGAGCACAGCCGCGGCGGCACCTGCGTGCACCACGCCCGCGCCGTACAGCAGCATGCCGGGCCGCCAGCGGCGCGCCGCTGGCGGCATCGGCCCGTGCTGCGCAGTGGGGTTCATGTCAGACGTCTTCATCGTTCCAGCTGCTACCGCTAGCGTTGGCTGGCGTGGGCGCCAGGATGGCCGAGAAGCACAACGCCAGCACCGCGCCCGGACCGACTGTCAGGCCGAATGCCTTCAGCAGCGGCAAATCCGACAAAGCCAGTAGCCCGAACGCCGCCACCGTGGTCAAGTTGGCCAACAGCAGCGATACCAGTGTATGCGCCGAAATGGCCGTCGCCGGCCCGCTACCGGCCGCGCCATTGAAAAACAGCGCGTAGTTCGATCCCACTGCCACAAGCAGCAGCAGGCCTACCAGATGCAAAAGTGTGAGCGGCTGGCCCAGCGCCGCCAGCCCGCCCATGACAGCCAGCGCCGCCGCGGCCAGCGGCAGTACTGTGGCCAGCACGCGGCGTGGCGAACGCAGCGCTACCGAAAGCAGCACGAGAATGGCGACTACACCACCAAGCGAGAGGTGCAGCGCCTCGCGCATATAGCCGCCATAGAGCTGGTCCGACTCGCGCTTGAGGTCAACGAAGAGCGCATGGCCGGCACCGGCGCGCGCCAGTGCCGCGCGTATGGGCTGGCTGTCGAGCACGTCGGTGGATTTGGCATTGGCCGGCGCACGCAAGGGCAGGGTGGCATTCCAGTGGTCGCCGCGCTGGGTCAGCAGGGCGTCGATGGCAAGCGCCATCGACGTGCCCTTGAGGTCCTGGCGCTGCAGCAGCGGCGCCGTGCGTGCCTGGTTGGCCTCTGCCAGGAACGGAGCGAACAGTTCCGGCCGCACGGGCTGTTGCGCGATGGCCGTGCGCAGGCGCTGCGACAACTCCTCTGGCGGTGGCAGGCTGGCCTGGCGCGCGCGTTGGGTCGCGGCGCTTGGCAGGTAGCGAGCGGGGCTTTCGTAGCCGCCGATGACATCTGATGCCACGAGAGGATCGAGTTCGCGCGCTACGCGCTCGGCATCCCGCAGTACTGATTCCTGGTCCGGGCCCGAAAGGACCACCAGGTAGCGCACGTCGGGCGCGCCAAGATCGGCGCGCAGCGAGGCGTCGAGCGCCTGCTCCGAGGCCGCCACGGGGCTCAGCGCCGACAGCTCGCGTCCCCACAGCGAGTCGTGGCGCGCCCACAGCACAGCGCAGGCGGCAATCGCCGCCACGGCCACCAGCCATCGCAGCCGGCTGGCGCGCGCCAGCAGCGCCGCCAGGCGCTGGCCGAGCGGCGTGACATCGCGCAGGTGCAGGTTGGCAGGGACCAGATGCGGCAGCACGAAGCGCGTGACCAGCGCGGCGGTGGCCAGCCCGGCGATCGAGTACAGCCCAAGCTGCGCCAGCCCCGGAAAGCCCGACAGCAGCAGCGAGGCGAACCCGCACACCGAAGTCAGCACGCCGAGCCGCACGGTCGGCCAGAAGCCGGCGATCCAGGCGCGGTTGTCTCGCTGCCCGTTGCGCGTGTACTGCGCCGACTGGACGAAAAGGTAGATCGAATAGTCGACGGCTTCGCCGATCAGCGTGGTGCCGAAGCCGAGCGTCAGCCCGTGCACGGTCCCGCCGAAACCGAGGCTCACGGCCGCAATGCCGGCCAGCGCGCCGGACAGCACCGGCACAAGCCCGAGCACCAGCAGCGGCACCGAGCGATACACCACCAGCAGCAGCGTGATGATGATCGCTATGCCGATTGCCGACAGCCGTTCCACGTCATGGCGGATGGTGTCGCGTGCCTTGACCGAGAACACGCCGGGCCCCGTCATCACGAGCCGGTACGGGCCGGCCTTGGCCGCGTCGGCAAATGCCCCGTGGATGGCGTCGATCGCCCGGGCCTGGCCGTCGGTGTCGGAGCCGGCGCTAGCCGTCTGCGCGAGCAGTACGGCACGCTTCCCGTCATGCGAAACCCACGTCCCCGCGTGCATCGGCACGCGTTGCTGGGCGTCAAGCTGGCCCATCATCGACATCACTTCGCCGGTCGGGTCGCGTGGCAGCAGGGACTTGGTGAACAGTCCGGCCGGGGACGCCAGCAGATCGAACGTTTCGCCGACGGCCGCGGACAGGCCCTGCTGCGAGAACCGTTCGGGCGTGACCGTCGGGCTCAGCAGGTAGCGGTGGTTGTAGACATAGCGCTGGTCGGCGGCCTGGTTGACCGGCTCGCCATTGGTGATCGCAGAGAACCGCGCATCCTGGCGCAGCCTGGCCGCCATCGTCCGCGATACGGCCGCACGCCCGTCGGCGTCGCCGCCTTCCACACCGACCAGGATCAGGCGCGACACCAGTCCTTCGCGCAACTGGTCCACCAGCAATTGCTGTTCGGCGCTCGGCATGCGCGGCAGGAACGCGGACAGGTCGGCGGTGAACCCGGTGCGCGCAACCACGGCCGCGCAGGCCAGCAACCACGCCAGCCAGAGCGCCACGGCCAGCCGGGCCCAGGGCAGGGCGGTTGTGCGCGAACCGCCGCGCGGCGCCGGCATCATGGCTTGCCGGCGGGGCGGATCTTCATGACCGAACGGTCGCCGTCGGCCTGGCGAATTTCCACACTGTCGAGCCCATCATGAGCGCCCTCGATACGCACCTGGGTGACCATGGCCGCCATGCGCGAATCGGCCGGCGTTAGCGTCAGCGTCCAGCGGCTCGCGCGGCCCTGGAGGCCGAGCTTGTAGTAGCGTTCGAGCGTGGTGCGGTTGCCCGCCAGCGTGCCGCGGATGCTCTCGATGAACGCGGCGATTTCCGGGTAGTTCTGCAGCGGCATGGTGAAGCGTTTGCCGCCGCGTTCCACCGTCATCATGTCGCCGTCGAGCACCAGGTTTTCAGGTTTGGGCGTGACGGTGCGTTTTTCGAGGTGGTCGGGCGCGGTGAACACCAGTTCGCCACTCGATTCCACCGGGCGATCCAGGATCGCCAGGTACTTGGTCTCGGTGAATTGCACGCGGCCGGACTTGCGCTGCGCGAGTGCGGACATGAGCTGGTCGACGCCCCAGGCGGACGAGCCGCTGTCGGCGGCGAGCGCCTGCCCGGCCATGCCGGGCAGCATTGCAGCAGCCAGCAGCAGGGCCGGCAAAATCAGGCGGATTCGACGCATCGGTCAGGGCTCGTTGCCTGGCGGCGGCTGTTCGGACAGCGGCGGGCCGGCGTGCCAGAAGTCGTAGAAATTGAACCAGTTGTACGGCGCACTGCGGCAGAACTGCTCGAGCAGCGCCACGTAGCGTTGCAGCGCGGCCTGCACTTCGGCCTCGCGGCGTCCGCGCGCGACTTGCGAGAAGTCGGCAAGCGGTACGAAGTGCACATCGTAGCGATTGCCGCCGCGGTACAGCCCGGTGATGAAGAACACCGGCCGGCGCAGCATGGCCGCCATGCGCAGCGGACCGGTCGGGAAGCCCGTCGGCGCCCCCAGGAAATCGCACTGCTGTACCGGGTCCGTCGCGCGCTGCGACAGCGTGCGGTCGGCCAGCATGCCGATCATGTAGCCGCGGTCCAGGTAGTCGCGCACGCGCAGCATGGCGTCGACCTTGCCCAGCGTGATCATGTCGCGGCGCATGGCCGGGTTGATCGACTGCAGCACGTCGTTGAGCTTGTGGGCGTTCTCTTCGTACATGGTGATGGCGACACGCATGTCCGGATGCTTCCGGCCCATGGCGCGGATCACCTCGAAACTGCCCAGGTGCGCGCCCATCAGGAACGCGCCTTGCCCGCGCGCGATCGTCTGTTCGAGCTGCTTTTCGCCGTGCAGGCGGATGTCGAACAGGTCGAAGCGGCCGTTGAGCAGGTAGATGCGGTCGTGGATGGTCGACGCGAACGTGAAGACATGGCGGAAGCCGTCCATCCAGCCGGCTTCGCGGCCGAGCGCGCGGTCCATGTACGCGCGCGAGGCATGGCGCGCGGTCGGCGAGAACAGCGTGAAGTACGCCGCGATCAGGCGCAGCACCACGCGCCCGGCAGGGCGGCCGAGCGCGAGCGAAATCCACGTCATCACGCGCATCAGCGTGACATTGCTGCGTTCCTGGCGGCTGGACCAGTCGGTGTCCAGTGGCTGGGGCTTGCGAAGCCAGGTCAGCATGGCGATGCCTCCCTGCTCGCCAGCGTGGCCCGCGTGCTCAGCGTGCCGCTGGCCACGTCACGCCCGCCAGCGCGCAGCGTGAAGCGGATGGACGCCGTGCCGGCGTGGTCCCCATGCAGCTGGTGTGCGACCTCGACCCGCTCGCCGGGCCGGACCGGGCTCAGGAACTTGACCGTGCCAACTTGCGCGACGGCAAGCGGTTGTCCGAGCGCTGCGCCGATCTGCAGGATCGCATGGTCCAGCAGTACCACGCCGGGGACCACGGGATTGCCCGGAAAATGGCCCGCTATCGCCGGGTGCCCCGCGTCGATCACAAAGCCTGGCGCGTGGCGCTGTGCCAGTTGCGCGGCCACCAGCGGCGCCAGTGCTTCTCGCGGAAGCTTGCCCGCGGCATTGCGCGGCAGGCGATCGACGAGACAAAGCGGCCGCGGCAGGAACGCGGCGTCGATGCGCTCGCGCAGCTCCTGCAGGATGCGCGCGGCCGGCACGCCGGGGGCTACGGCCAGCGCCACGAGCCGCACCACGCGGCCTGCGGCCTCGACTTCATGCACGTCATCGGGCACGTAGAAGGTGCCGTCCTGCACGCCGTCGATGGCTGTGAGTTGCTGATTGAGATAGGCGAGCGACGTGCGCTTGCCGGCTATCTTGATCATGTCGGCCTTGCGGCCGTGGAGCACGAAGCGCCCGGCGTCGAGCGGCGCGATGGCATCGCCGAGCGCCACTGGCTCGTCGATGTGGCCGCCGCGGACCCGTATCGCGGGCTCGGATTCGCCATCGCCAGCGTGATCGCTGCGGCTTTCCAGGGTGATGCCGGGCAACAGCGTCCATTCGTCCGTGTCGGCGGTTTTGCGCGTCGCCATCGCGCCGGTCTCGGTGCTGCCGTAGATCTCGAGCAAAGGTGCCGCCAGACCAGCCTGCGCCTGCCGTGCCATGGCTCGGCTCATCGGGGCCGTAGCGGACAGCACGAGGTCGGCGGCAGGCAGGTCGCTGTCTGATTGCAGCAGTGCGCGCAGGTGCACCGGGGACGTCACCAGCGCGCGTGGCTGCGGGACGTCGCGCAGGGCAGCGCGGATATCGGCCGGATAGAACGCGCGCACCGAGGCCAGCGCTGCGCTACCTTGCAGGGCCAGCATCACCGTGGCTTCCAGTCCGAACATATGCTGCGGGGGCAGCGTGCCGACCAGCGTCCACGCGCGGCCGTCCGCCAGGCCAAGGCGTTGCGCCGTGGCACGCGCGCCGCGCACCATCGCGCCCCACGTCTTGGCATGGGCGACAGGCTGGCCGGTGGTGCCCGACGTGAACACATAGGCCATCAGCCGCTCTGCCGGAATGTCCGGTACGGGCAGCGGTGCGGATGGCTCGGGCTCAGATGCATCGTAAAAGAAACGGGGCAGCGCCACGCTGCCATCCGCGTCGTCGTGCAGGCAGAAGACATCCGGCGCAAACGCGGCGAGTTGCCGCACCGTTTCCGGCGTCTGTGCCGACGGCAGCAGGCTCACCTTGCCGCACAGCAGCGACGCGCAGAGCCCGACCGCAAAGCGGTATCGATCCGCACACGCATTGAAGACGTGGTCGCCGGCTGGCAGGCGTGCCGCGAGCGCGTGGACATCCGCCAGGAACCGGCTGGCCGTGACCGGTTGGCTGCCGCGCCACGCGACGACGCTGTCTGGGTCGGGATGAGAGAGAAGGGCGAACGTGCTCGTCATAAGCAATCCGCGTTCAGCGCGACGCGCCGGCGCGGCTGGCGCGCTCGGTCATCACGGTGCGATAGCCGCGCACGGCATCGAGCACGCCGGTGTCCTTGGCCGCCGGCAGCAGCGCGCGGCGGCAGGCCGCTTCGGCAACGAACATCAGCGCGATCAGGATGGGGGTGCCGAGATTGGCAAACGTCGACCACGTCGACATGGGCGCGACCGCAAACAGCACGAGCGACGCCAGGGCCGTCGCGCCGAAGAACAGGGTCCAGGCCTGGGTCACGCGCTGGGTATAGCGTTGCATGTCCGGCGTCAGCGGGCCGTGGATCGCCGCCGCGAACTCGCTGCAGAGCGGTGTCGCGCCAGCGCGCAGCGTCCGGCCGAACATGGCGGCGAGAGCCGTGTTCGCCCCAAAGTGCTGGAGGAAGTAAGTCCAGCCAAAATGAGCGGCCAAGGGAATGCGCGCGACCCACAACGCAACGCCGCAAGCCGTCACAAGCACTAGCCAGGGCAAGCGCCAAGTGGCGCGCCACGCTGCGGCGAGGGCAATCAGCACAAATGGCGCCAGTCCCAGCATCAGCGCCGGGACTTCGCTTCCCGGCGTATGCGCCGCGTGGTGAAGTGCCGATTCGTACGCCAGAAAGCCCACGGGTGCAGCCACCCAACCGGCGCGCTGCAGTAGCGGCGTTGCGGCGGAAGACGGGACGACTGGGTGGGAAGGTTGGCTCGAGGGCATTACGGAATTATTGTGATGCAATATACTCTTTTCCTGCGGGCGGATGGCGCACAGAATGGCATTTCGCGCGCGCAACGCCGTCAAGGCGAACGCTTTATACCTTAAAAGACCCCGGGGACGCAGCGATGTTTCAGCAAAGTCGTTCCAATGTTGTTACTAAACTTCTCTCAGGTAGTGCGATGTGCCGGGCTTTGGTAGCATCGCCTCGCCGTCTTCCGGCGTCACTTATGAGCGGAAGAAGACATTCACGACAATGAACGAACTCGACACGGAACTCGCTAGCCTGATCATTGGCGAACTGGACATCGCCGACCTGAAACTGGAAGACGTGAGCGCCGATACGCCGCTTTACGGCGACGGTTTCGGGCTCGATTCCATCGATATCCTGGAAATCGCGCTGCTGGTGTCGCGCAAGTACGGGGTCGAACTGCGCTCGGACAATCCCGACAACAAGACCATCTTCGCCTCGCTGGGCAGCCTGGCCGCCTACGTCGCGGCAAACCGCACGCGCTGAGCGCGGCGGCCAAGGCCGATCCGGCGGACAGGAGCAGGACAGGGAGCACTTATGGCGCAGCAGGGCAGGCCGCAAGCTACGCGCAGGCTGGCGCTCGTCACCGGCGCGAGCGGCGCTATCGGCAGTGCTATCAGTCACGCCCTCGCCGCAGCCGGCAATGAGGTGTGGGTCCACGCGAATCGCAACCTGGCGCAGGCGGAAGCCGTGGCGGCCACCATCCGCGCAGCGGGCGGTGCCTCGACCGCCATTGCCTTCGACGTGACCGACGCCGACGCGACCGAAGCTGCACTGCAGCGTGTACTTCAACACGGCACGGTGCAGATCCTGGTCAACAACGCCGGCATCCACGACGATGCGCCGCTGCTTGGCATGAGCCGCGACCAGTGGCGCCGCGTCATCGACGTCTCGCTGCACGGCTTTTTCCATGTGACGCAGCCCTTGCTGATGCCGATGATGCGCACGCGCTGGGGCCGCATCATCAATATGGCCTCGGTGGCCGGCGTGATGGGCAACCGCGGGCAGGCCAACTATGCCGCGGCCAAGGCGGGCCTGATCGGCGCGACGCGCTCGCTGGCGATCGAGATGGCGTCGCGCGGCGTTACGGTCAATGCCGTGGCGCCGGGCGTGATCGAATCCCCCATGACGGAACTGGCGTTCCCCGCGGAGCGCGTCCGCCAGATCGTGCCAGCCGGCCGCGCGGGCACGCCCGATGACGTGGCCGGCATGGTGGCCTACCTGGCTTCCGATGCGGCAGCCTATGTGACCGGCCAGGTACTGTCCGTCAATGGCGGCATGGCCTGAACCTGTCTTCCCACCATGGCCCCGCAGCCGTCCCCGACCCATCTGCTGCTGATCCCCAGCTACAACCCCGGCGCGAAGCTGCGGGAAACGCTGCGTGCCGCGCGCGAGGCCTGGTGTCCGGTCTGGGTGGTGGTAGATGGCAGCACCGACGACAGCACGCAATGGCTGCAGCAACAGGCCCGCGAGGATTCCGGTCTGCGCGTACTGGTCCTGCCCGAAAACCAGGGCAAGGGCGCGGCGGTGCTGCACGGCATCGAGGCCGCCGCCGCGGAGGGCTTCACGCATGCGTTGGTGATGGACTCCGACGGCCAGCACCCGGCCCAGCTGATCGCGCAGTTCATGGCGGCGTCGATGCGCGACCCGGACGCAATGGTGCTCGGGCGCCCGATTTTCGATGCGAGCGCGCCGGTCGAACGCGTGTACTGGCGCCGCGTGTCCAACTTCTGGACGGACGTCGAAACACTGTGGGCCGGCATCGGCGATTCGCTGTATGGCTTCCGTGTCTATCCGATCGAACCGCTGCGGGCCGTCATGCGGGAAAGCCGCTGGATGCGGCGCTTCGACTTTGATCCCGAGGTGGCAGTGCGCCTGTGCTGGCGCGGCGTGCGGCCGGTCAACCTCGATGCGCCGGTGCGCTACTTCGATCCGCGCGCGGGCGGTGTGTCCCACTTCCGTTATCTGCGCGACAACCTGCTGCTGGGGTGGATGCACCTGCGGCTGGTGACCGGCTGGCTGGTGCGGTTGCCACGGCTGCTCTGGCGGCGGTTGCATGCGGCCGCGGACGGCAACTCGCGCCCGCCGAACCGGGCGACCTGAAAGCGTTGGTCGGACCAGCACCTCCGCCGTGGCCTTTGCGCTGGACGTCCAGTAACGCCGACGCCGTGCGCCTGCACTACGATGGTCTCAGGCTCTCCTCGGAGGTAACGATGCGGCTGCCAGGCCGCGTGCGAGCATGGGCCAACGCAAGAAGGAGAAGATCATGAAAGCGCATTCTTCAGAGCATGCAGCGCGGCAGGCATGGCTGGCGGCAGCGATCCTGGCGTTATTGGCAGCGGCCGGACCAGCCAATGCTCAGGAACCGGCCGCGGCAGGCATGGAGATGATCAACCCAGACGCGGTGAAATGGGGCGACGCGCCCGCTTCGCTGCCCAAAGGGGCGAAGCTTGCCGTGTTGTACGGCGATCCGGGCAAAGACGTGCCGTTTGTCATCCGGCTCAAGACGCCGGCCGGCTACAAGGTACCGGCCCACTGGCATACCCAGGCCGAGAACCTGACCGTGATCTCTGGCACGCTTTACCTTGGAGCCGGGGACAAGATGGACATGGCTCACGCTCATGCCCTGAAGACGGGCGGTTTCCACTATCTGCCCGCCAAGGCCCATCACTATGCGTTCAGCAAGACCGAGACCGTAGTGCAGATCCACGGCACAGGCCCGCTGGATATCCATTACCTGGATCCGAAGGACGACCCGTCCGCCAAGTGAAACACCTGACCGGCTGGCGGCCCGGATAGCCGTCGGTCCCGTTCCATACTGCTCCACGTATACCCTGAATGAAGGGGCTAACGCGTGATCACCCCCAGAGCCGCGCCAGTCTGTAGGCGCCTTTACGGCCGATACCTCTGGGGTATGCCGGAAATACCCATTCGGTGTTGGACTGGCCGTCCGCGCCACTCCTATTCTCCACGCCAGAAGACGTGCCGCCGGCAACGTCGCGGCGATCCCGACGCAAGAAGCGGGACTTTTGGACAACTGGAGACAGGTAGTGAGACAGATCGATGTGTACGCAGTGGCGGACGGCGCCACCTTCAACCGCTTCCATGCAGGCGTGCTGTTCTGGTGCGCGCTGATCATCATTTTCGACGGCTATGACCTGGCAGTGGCCGGCATCGCTTTGCCGGCAATCATGAAGGACATGGGGGTGTCGGCGACGCACGCGGGCTTCATGGTCAGCTCGGCGTTGTTCGGCATGATGTTTGGGGCCATCTTCCTCGGCACGATTGCCGACCGCATCGGCCGGCGCAAGGCCATTGCCATCTGCATCCTGCTGTTCAGCGTGTTCACCGCCGCGGCGGGCATGACCAGCGATCCGATGCTGTTCGCCGCGAGTCGTTTCCTGGCCGGGCTCGGCATCGGCGGGGTCATGCCCAATGTGGTGGCGCAGATGACCGAGTACTCGCCACGGCGTATCCGCGGCACGCTCGTGACGCTGATGTTCAGCGGCTACTCTGTCGGCGGCATGCTGGCCGCGCTGCTCGGCAAGCAACTGCTCGAACAGTACGGCTGGCAGTCGGTGTTCCTGGCCGCTGGTGCACCGGCGCTGCTGGTGCCGCTGATCCTCAGCAAACTGCCTGACTCCATGCCATTCCTGCTGCGCACCGGACAAAACGACACCGTGCGCAAGATCCTGCGCGCCATCGATCCGGCGAACCCTTGCAAGGATGGTGACCGCCTCGTGCTGCCGGACGCCAGCACGGGTGGCCAGGCTGCTGTGGGCGAGCTGTTCCGCGAAGGGCGCGGCTTCAGCACGCTGATGTTCTGGCTGGCCTTCTTCATGTGCCTGTTCATGGTCTACGCGCTCAGTTCGTGGCTGACCAAGCTGATGGCGTCGGCCGGCTACAGCCTGGGCTCTGCGCTGACCTTCGTGCTGGTGCTGAATATCGGCGGCATGCTCGGCGCCATTGGCGGCGGCTGGCTGGCTGATCGCTTCAGCATCAAGTACGTGCTGATGGGCATGTATGCGCTGGCCGCGGTGTCGATCGCGCTGCTCGGTTACAAGGTGCCCACGCCGGTGCTGTTCCTGCTGGTGGGCCTGGCCGGTGCGTCGACCATCGGCACGCAGATCGTCACCTATGCGTATGCGGGGCAGTTCTACCCGGTGGCCGCGCGATCGACGGGCATTGGCTGGGCGTCGGGCGTGGGACGTGCCGGGGCCATCCTTGCGCCGATCGTGATCGGTGTGCTGGTAGGCATGGCTTTGCCGCTCGAGCAGAACTTCCTGGCGATCGCGGTACCGGCTGTGGTGGCCGTGCTGGCGGTGGGCGGCATCGACCATCGGCGCGCCGCATCGGTGGGCGCGGTGCCGTCAGAACAGGTTGCGCCGAAGGTCTACGCAGCCTCGCGCGCTGAGGGTTGATCTCCGTTACGACCGTGTGCCGGCCACCGCGCCGGCCAGCCGGCCCAGCGTGGCCAGCGCGGTCTCGGCACGCTTGTCCCATTCGTGTCCGTAGTTGAGCCGCAGGCAATTGCGGAAACTGTGCCGGGCCGAGAAGATCGGCCCCGGTGCGATGCTGATGCCGTGCGACAGCGCCAGCTGTTGCAGCGCCAGCGTGTCGGTGTCTTCAGGCAGTTCGATCCACAGGAAATAGCCGCCCGCCGGGCGCGTCGCACGCGTGCCGGGCGGGAAGTGCCGTGCCACCGCCTGTGCCACGGCATCCTGCCGCAGCATGAGCGCGTGCCTGAGCTGGCGCAGGTGCCGGTCATAACCGCCTTTTTCCAGGTACGCCGCAATGGCCACCTGCGCGGGCGCGGAGCCGGCCAGCGTCGTGGTCAGCTTGAGCCGCGCGACATCGCGCGCGAAGCGGCCGGGTGCGGCCCAGCCAACGCGATAGCCCGGCGCCAGACACTTCGAGAACGATGCGCAGTGCATGACCAGCCCGGCCTTGTCGAACGCCTTGGCCGGCGTGGGGCGGCGCGTGCCGAAGTAGAGCTCGCCATAGACATCGTCTTCGATCAGCGGTACCTCATACCGCGCCAGCAGTTCGACGAGCGCCTGCTTCTTCGCGTCGGGCATCAGCGAGCCAAGCGGGTTCTGGAAGTTGGTCATCAGCCAGCACGCCTTCGGGCGGTGCCGCTCCAGTGCCTGCTCCAGCGCGCCCAGCTCGATGCCCTCGCGCGGATGCGTGGGCACCTCGATGGCAGACAGGCCACAGCGTTCCAGTGCCTGCAGCGCCGCGTAGAACGTCGGGCTTTCGATCACCACCGCATCGCCGGGACGCGTGACGGCCATCAGGCACAGGTTCAGCGCCTCCAGCGCGCCGTTGGTGACGACGATCTCGTCGGCCTGCACGGTCAGCCCGTCCGCCAGGTAGCGCAGCGCGATCTGGCGGCGCAGGTTCGCATTGCCTGGCGTGAGGTCGTCGACACTGCTCCATGGGTCCAGCTTCTGCACGGTCGTGGCCATGGTCTTGGCCAGCCGCTGCATCGGGAACAGCAAGGGGCTCGGGAATGCCGAGCCGAATGGCACCACGTCGCGCCGCATCGTGGACTCCAGCACCTTGAAGACCAGTTCGCTGACATCGACCGGACCGGACTCCTGCACGGGTGCCGACGGCGTTTCCGCCTCCGGTGCAAGCTGGCGCGAGCCCGTGGCCACGTAGTAGCCGGAACGCTCGCGCGCGCGGATCAGGCCACGCGCCTCCAGCAGGTAGTAGGCCTGGAATACGGTCGACTGGCTGACGCCGCGGCCGGTGCTGGCCTGGCGCACCGACGGCAGCCGATCGCCGAGGCGCAGCACACCGGCATGGATGGACTGGGCAATGTCCTCCGCTAGTTCTTCATAGCGGGTCATCGGCCGGGGGGCGCCTGTCATCTGATCTTGTCCTTTTGGCAGTTTTGTCAACTGTAATGGATTGGGAAGATCAGGACCAGGCAGGTATCTGGATTCCCACTACATGAAGGGAGCAGGCCCGCCTAAAGGTGACAGAGGCAGCGCGTCGGCGAGCACTGCTGCGGTCATTCTCCGATTTTGTATCTTGCTACAGCGCAGCCATGGCTTCAGACACGGGCAGCCTCCGCTTCCAGACGGCGCTTTGCAATCACCGGATTCTGATAGACCGCAACCTTGAACGGTTCGATACCGACACGCTCGACCACATCGATGAAGCGCTCCGCTTCACTGTCGCGCATCGCGATGTAGCGCTTGATCAGTTCCTCGACCACCTCCGGAATCTCATCGCGCGCGAACGATGGCCCGATGATGCGGCCGATTGCGGCACCGGATGGCCCGCCCTGGCGTCCGCCAAGGGTGACCTGGTACCACTCCTCGCCGGCCTTGTCGACGCCGAGGATGCCGATATGGCCGACGTGGTGGTGTCCGCAAGAGTTGATGCAGCCCGAGATGTTCAGGTCGAGTTCGCCGATCTCGTAGAGGTAGTCGAGATCGTCGAAGCGTTGCTGAATCGCCTCGGCCAGCGGGATCGATACCGCATTGGCCAGCGAGCAGAAATCCCCGCCCGGGCAGGCGATGATGTTGGTGAGCAGGCCGATATTGGGCGTGGCGAGGTTCCACGTCTGCAGCTGCTGCCACAGTTCATGCAGGCGCGTGCGACGCACGTCGGCGATGATCAGGTTCTGTTCGTGCGAGACGCGCAGCTCGCCAAAGCCGTAGTGGTCCGCGAGGTCTGCCGCGGCTTCCATCTGGTCGGCGGTGATGTCGCCGGGCGGCGTGCCGGTGGCCTTCAGCGATACCGTGACGGCGGCATAGCCGGGCACGCGGTGCGCATGCACGTTGCTGCGCAGCCAGCGCGCAAAGCGCGGGTTGGCGACGGCCAGCGCGGGGTTCGGGTCGTGGTCCTGCGCGGCGGCAGCGTCGTAATCCGGCGTGGTGAAGCGCGTGGCGATGTCGCGCACGAAATCCGCATCGACGGTATCGGGGCCGCCGCGGATAGGCTGCCAGTGTTCATGGACCTGCTGAGCGAAGACTTCCGGCGTAAGGTCCTTCACGAGAATCTTGATGCGCGCCTTGTACTTGTTGTCGCGCCGGCCATGCAGGTTGTAAACCCGCAGGATCGCCTGGAGGTAGGTGAGCAAGTCGGACCAGTGCACGAATCCGCTGATTTCCTTGCCGACCATCGGCGTGCGCCCCATGCCGCCGCCCACCCACACGCGGAAGCCGGTTTTGCCGTCGCGCTCGACCGCCTGCAGCCCGATGTCGTGCACGCCTACCGCGGCACGGTCGGTGGTGGCGCCACTGACGGCGATCTTGAACTTGCGCGGAAGGAACGCGAATTCCGGATGCAGCATCGACCATTGCCGGATGATTTCGCACCACACCAGCGGATTCACCACCTCATCGGGTGCGATGCCGGCAAAGTGGTCCGTGGTCGTATTGCGGATGCAGTTGCCGCTGGTCTGGATCGCATGCATCTGGACCGTGGCGAGTTCGGCCAGGATGGCAGGCGCGTCTTCCAGGCGCGGCCAGTTGAACTGCATGTTCTGGCGCGTGCTGAAGTGGCCGTAGCCGCGGTCCCAGCGCCGCGAGATCTCGGCCAGCTTGCGCAGTTGGCGCGAAACCAGCATGCCGTAGGGGATCGCCACACGCAGCATCGGCGCATGACGCTGGATGTAGAGCCCGTTCTGCAGACGCAGGATACGGAATTCGTCTTCCGTGAGATCACCGCTCAGGAAGCGTGCGGTCTGGTCAGTGAACTGGGTAACGCGCTCGTCGACCAGTTGCTGGTCGGTGGAGTCATAGAGGTACATGGGGGCTGGTCTCGCATCGCTCTTGGGCCAGCCACGCCTTGCGGGCGTGGCACAGACTCAAGGCTAGCGATGGCCCCGGCATGCGGACAGCAGCAGTTGCGCGCGATTTCTGCCGTAGCAGCGTCGCTGGGGGCCCTGGTCAGCCCCAGTGGCGCACGCGGCCGGTGTCGACGTGGACGAAGTCCTCGCGCGCGTAGAAGCCTACGCCGCCCACGCCGAGCGACATGGCCGCATCGCGCAGATCGGCCAACGCAACACCCGGCAGACGGATGTCGATGGCCTTGCCGTCCATATGCAGGCTGTGCTTCGCCACGCCGCCACCGCCCGTGAGGCGCAGGCGCGCGTTCGTGACCGGGCTGCGGTAACCCGAGATCACCTGGAATGGCGATTCGCTGCCGAGCGTGCGGCGCAGTTCGAACAGCAGCCCGAAAAGCTGAGGATCGATCACGCCGACCTGACCGGAGTAGTGATCGCGCAGGAAATGGTTGAGCGTGGTCTGTGCCTGCGGCAGCACCTGATCGCCTAACGCATACACGAGCTGTAGATGTTCGCCGGTATGCGTGTGATCGAAAGACAGGCTGCGTGCGCCGGATACGTTGGCCAGCGCCAGTTGCGGCGACAACGCGGCCAGGCCGGCGCCGATCGCCAGGCCGCCGGTGTGTTGCAGGAAACGGCGGCGGGAGGGAGTGCGAGTGTGCTTCATGTCGGGTTCTGCGTGGGCGCCGGACGGGCAAGGGCATCCGGGGTGGCCGGTGTTGCAGGGGCGGCCGGTGCCGATGCCGGCACACTGGCGGGCCGGCGCGCGGTTTTCTGGCTCAGCGCCTGGTCCAGCAGCTTGTCCTGGCCATAAATGTCAGGCAGGAAGTATACCCGGCCATCGGCGCGGGCAATCGCGGTGCCGTAGGCAAGCACCACAGGCAGCGGCTGCTGCAGCGCCACGGTGTTCGACTGCCCCTTGGTCATCGCCTGCCGGATACGTTCTTCGGTCCAGCCCGGCATGTCCTGTAGCACGAACTTCGCCAGTGCCACGGGTTCCTCGACACGGATGCAGCCGTGGCTGAAGTCGCGCCGGTCGCGCTTGAACAGTTGCGGCGTGGGGGTGTGGTGCAGGTAGATGTTCTGATTGTTGGGGAACACGAACTTGATGTCGCCGAGCGCGTTCATCGGGCCGGGGCGCTGGCGGATGCGCATGCGGCCGTTCAGCACGGCATCCAGGTTGGCGTCGGACAGCGTGGTGACGGCCTTGCCATTGGAGACGAACTCGAAGCCCTGCTGCGTGAAATAGGCCGGATCGCGCCGCAATCTCGGGATGGTCTCCGAGCGCGCGATCGACGGCGGCACGTTCCAGTACGGACTGAACTCGATATAGCGCATGTCCTCTTTGAACAGCGGCGTGCGCGTATCGAGCGCCTTGCCGACGATGACTTTCATCTCGAGCTTGATATCGAGCTTGCCGCCGTTGTAGTCATAGGCGCGCAGCATGAACTCGGGGATATTCACCACGATCATGCGCGGGCTGTCGGTGAGCGGGGTCCAGCGCAGGCGCTCCATGGTCAGCTCGATCTGCCGCACGCGCGCGGCCGGGGTGGTATTGAGCTGCGCCAGCGTGCCGGCGCCGATCACGCCATCCGCCTCCAGCCCGTGGCGTGCCTGGAAGGCCTTGACGCCGTCCACGACCGCACCGCTATAGCGCTTGGGCGCCGGCGCATCGGCGGGCATGTCGCCAAGCGCCTGCAGGCGCCGCGCCATTTCGGCAAGCCCGCTGTAAGCCTGGCCGCTCGTCAGCTTGCCGCCGGGCAGAGCCGGTAGCGTGCGGTCCCAGCCCGGTTGCGCGGCCAGCGTCCGGTAGTGCGCAAGCGCGTCGCGAAGCGTGCCGTATAGCGGGAAGGAGGGTGCGGCCTCGCGGATGGCTTCGGGCAGCCGGTGGCCAGCCACGGCGGCGCGCAGGTAACTGTCGGGCTCGAACGCCGTCGATGGCGGCGCCGTGAAATTGGCGTGTACCTTGCGTGGATCGACACGGCCGCTGTGCAGGTCCGACAGGTAGCGCCGCATGGCGTCGCTGAGCGTGTTGTCGAGCTTGTCGATGGCGTCCTGCGCGGGCTGCGGGCCGGTGGCGGCTTCGGCGAGCGCGCGTTTCAGGCCGTCGGCATCGTAGTCCTGCGGCACCAGGCCATCCGTCTGCGCGCTGGCCAGTGCGGACACCGCCTGCTGGGCGTCGGGCGTGGGGCGTCCGCTGGCGAACCACAGCGGCTGCGCCGCGGCGCTGGCGGCGCAGGCAAGCAGCCAGGCAGCGAGCGTGCCGCCGATCCAGTGACGTGCATGGGAGGCGGGGGTGGCCGACAGGCGCGTATCAGGCGTGGTGGCGGGTGTCATGGGGATCGAGTTGGCATGGCTTGCTGCCTATCCTAGCCGAATAATTCGTATAGCCAGTTGCGTGCGCGCATATCGTGCGGCCTTGGCAAATATATTCAGGACGCATGCGAAACCGTTGAAGCCGGTTTGCGCCAGAGGCGTGCGCACATGGAAACGCCCGCTGCGCGAACAGCGGGCGTTGGAACGGATGAGCCTTCGATTCAGAACTGGTTCAGGACTACTTGCCGAGTTCATGGCCGACCACGCCACCGACCACTGCGCCGCCGACGGTGCCCGCGGTGCTGCCGTGCGACAGTTCGTGCCCCGCAACGCCACCGGCCACTGCACCGGCCGCGGTACAGCCGGCGAGGCCCATGCCAGCGCTGACCAGCAGCGCGACTGCGATTTTCCACATGGTCGTCTCCTGTGCCGCGCACGGATGAGGCCATCCGTGCTCATGCCTTCCAGCTTAGGCACGCGGATATATCGAGCCTTTCGGGCGCAGGCCGATTGCCATGTAGGACTTGTCGGACGGCCAGGTGCCGTCCGGATCGCTCAGTCAGTTCTGCGAAAACCGGCGCAGGCGCTTGATCAGCGACGATGTGTCCGAGCGGCCGCAGCCCATCTGCTGCAGGTCGGCATAGAACTGGTCGACCGTCGCGGTGACCGGCAGGCTCGCGCCGTTGCGGCGCGCCTCGTCCAGGCACAGGCCCAGGTCCTTGCGCATCCAGTCCACGGCGAAGCCGAAGTCGAACTTGTTTTCGATCATGGTCGGGCCGCGATTCTCGAGCTGCCAGGAACCGGCCGCGCCCTTGCTGATGACGTCGAGCACCAGCTTCATGTCGAGGCCGGCGCGCTCGCCGAACGCGATGGCTTCGGACAAGCCCTGGATCAGGCCGGCGATGCTGATCTGGTTGACCATCTTCGCGAGCTGGCCTGCGCCCGCTTCGCCAATGCGCGTCACGGCGCGCGCATACGCGGCGATCACGGGCTCGACGCGCGCGTAGACGTCGGCGTCGCCGCCGCACATGATGGTCAGGATGCCTTTCTCCGCGCCGACTTCGCCGCCGGACACGGGGCCGTCGACGAAATGCAGGCCGCGCTCGCGCGCCGCCGCGTAGAGTTCGCGCGCCACGTTGGCGCTGGCGGTGGTGTGGTCGACGAAGATGCAGCCCGTGGGCGCGGCGAAGAACGCGCCATCCGGACCAGTCAGCACCGAGCGCAGGTCGTCGTCGTTGCCCACGCACGAGCAGACTACGTCGGCCTGCCTGACGGCCTGCGCCGGGGTGTCGGCCGCCTTGCCGCCAAACTTCTCGACCCAGGCCTGCGCCTTCGCTGCAGTGCGGTTGTAGACAGTGACTTCATGGCCCTTGGCGGCCAGGTGGCCGGCCATGTGGAAACCCATGACGCCAAGCCCGAGGAATGCGACACGCATGCTGCGACTCCGTAACTGATTTGATGTTGTTTGATGTCGGTGGCGCGCGGCGGCTCATGTAGCGCATCCTGCGGTCGCAACAGAAGCGCGCAGCGCGGGGAGGCGTGGCCTCAGGCGCCGAGTATACGCCGCGCGAGCCCTTGAAGACTGGCTATCCCTGTCCCAGGATCGCCTTCCTGACCAGTTCCGACTGGCGGTTGCACTGCATCTTCGCCATCAGCATGGCAATCTGCTTGCGTACGGTGTTGACCGATACGCCCGCCGAGGCGGCATAGGCCGCAGCCGTCTGGCCCGTCACCAGCGCGCCCAGCACGCGGGCCTCCGCCGGCGTGATGCGGAACACCGCGGCAAGGTGGTCCGGGTCCGGTTGCGTGTCGCCGCTGTTGCGGCGTTGCATGCGCATCAGCACGCAGCGTTCGCCGGCCACGCGCAGCGACGGCCCGCCTACCACCATGTCGACGGTGACCGTAACGCCGGTTTCGGCGGGAATCGTCATGCTTTGCCGCACTCCAGTCTGGCATGTCATGGCCACGGACTGCAGCAGCATGGCGCGCATGCGCGGGTCGGCATGCCAGATAGTGCCATGGCGCTCGGCGAACATCGGCCCGGCGAAGATTTCGCGAGCCAGCGGCGAGACGCGCATCACGGCCCCGGTCGGGCCGACCAGGCAAATGGCCTCGTCGAACGAGGAAAAGGCTTCTTCTAGGTTGGCAAGGTGGCTGTACACGGCATGCTGCCTGCGCGCGATCGCGTCGCGCAGTGTGAGGACGAAAGCCGCCGCGGGGCCGACTCGGGGAATTCCTTTGGCCGCTCCAGGGCGTGCCTGGCTATTCCTGTCATGGTGGGCGAAATCTGGCCCATGCCAATGCCCCGAACGGGGGATGAGACACCTGGTAGCCGACCTGATCGGCGAAATATGCATTTTGAGTGACATCAAGATACCCATGACACGATTATTTAAGGAATAACGATGTCATGGGTATTTGCGAAATACCGATGACATAGGTAAAGTAGATATACCAACTACATGGGTAAAAGCGGGCGCAAGGCGAACCACATGAAACAAGTCCTTTCCACTCCCTTGCAGGTCCGGCAGGTGCTTCAGGGCGCCCGCAAGGCCGCAGGCCTCAATCAGAGCGAAACGGCGGCCAGGCTCAATATCAGCCAGAGCCGTATGTCCCACATGGAGCTGAATCCCGGCAGCATCAGCGTAGACCAGTTGCTGGCCTTGATCGGGGTGCTCGGACTCGAACTGGTGGTGCAGGAAAAGCGTGGCGGCGTGGATGCCGAGGCGGGGTGGTGACCATGGCCATACGCAAGACGCGGACACCAGCGCTGTCGGTCTGGGCCAATGGCCAGCGCGTGGGAACATGGCGCAATCCGGGAAGTGCCGCGACAGAGTTCGAGTACGACACGGCGTGGATGCACTCGGACACGGGCCGGCCGCTGTCGCTGTCGCTCGACTATGCATTGGGTACCCGCAAGGTCATCCGTGGCGAACCGGTGCATCACTATTTCGATAACCTGTTGCCCGACAGCGAACCGATCCGGCGCCGGCTGGCTATGCGATTCGGGACCGGCTCGACCGATGCCTTCGCGCTGCTGTCGGCGATCGGCCGCGATTGCGTCGGCGCGGTGCAGCTGCTCGGTGAAGACGAGATCCCCGCAGGCCATGACCGCATCGAGGGAGAGCCGCTGTCCGACCAGCAGATCGAGCAATGGCTGCGCGACACCGTGTCGACGCCGGCACCAGGACATGACCAGGACGACGACTTCCGCATCTCGATTGCCGGCGCGCAGGAAAAGACGGCGTTGCTGCGGCATGCGGGGCAGTGGCTGCGCCCGCACGGTGCCACGCCGACCACGCATATCCTGAAGCTGCCCCTGGGGCTGGTCGGCAACCGGCGCGCCGACCTGAGCGCATCGGTCGAGAACGAATGGCTATGCCTGAATATCCTTGGCGCCTACGGGCTGCCGGTCGCGCATAGCGAAATGCTGACGTTCGGCGAGCAGAAGGTGCTGAGCGTGAGCCGCTTCGACCGCCAGATGCATGCTTCGGGAAACTGGTTGCTGCGCCTCCCGCAGGAGGATTTCTGCCAGGTTTTCGGGCTCAGTTCGCTGCAGAAGTACGAAGCCGATGGCGGTCCGGGCATGGAGCGGATCGCGACGGTGCTGCGCAATTCCGAAACCCCCACGCAGGACCTGGAAACGCTGTTCAGTGCCCAACTGCTGTTCTGGCTGCTTGCCGCGCCCGACGGACATGCGAAGAACTTCAGCATCCGCCTGCTGGCCGGCGGGCGCTACCGGATGACGCCGCTCTATGACGTCATGTCGGTCTGGCCGGTCATTGGAGACGGTCCGAACCAGTTTTCGTGGCATCGCACCAAGCTGGCCATGGCCGTCGCGGGCAAGAGCCGGCACTATGCGCTGCGCGACATCCAGCGCCGGCACTTCAACGCCATGGCGTCGCAATGTTTCCTGGGCACCAATGCTGAGCCGGTGATCGAGCGGTTGATTGCCCGCACGCCTGCGGTGATCGATACCGTGGGAGCGATGCTTCCACCAGGATTCCCGCAGCGCGTGGCAGACGCGATCCTGAACGGCTTGCGCACGTCGGTCGAAAGGCTGGCCAGCATGCAGCCATAGTTTCGCTGCCCGACGGCGGGGTGCTCGTATCGAACGCCGCATGAAGGATAATCAGGTTGACGAGAGTCTGCGGATACTCGGCAGCCTCGACGCGCTGGGCGTGCCCATCGCCATCGACGACTTCGGCACGGGCTACTTGAGCCTGCTTCACCTGAAGCGCATCCCCGCGAGCGAACTGAAGATCGACCGCGGCTTTGTGCGCGACCTGGCGCATGACACCGAAGACGCCGCCATTGTTTCCGCTATCGTCGCGCTCGGCCGGACGCTGAACCTCAACGTCGTCGCGGAGGGTGTCGAAGCGCCTGCGTAGCGCAAGTTCCTGACCGAGGCCGGCTGCGACGCGCTTCAGGGTTACCTGCTCGGCGAGCCGATTCCGGCCGCGGCCTTCCCGAGGCGCGAGATGGTGCTGGAGAAGGCGGCACCCTGAGCGGGAAGGCAGCCGCCGGCTGCCTTCCCGGGCGGCTTGCCTGCCGCTTATTCAGGCTTCACGCCTGCATCGCGGATCACCGTATTCCATCGCGCGAGCTCGGACTTGATCCGTGCGCTGGTCTGCGCCGGCGTGGTCCACGTGGCAATGGCGCCTTGCTTGAGCAGCGCTTCCTTGACGTCCGGTTCGGCCAGGATCTTCTTCAGGTCGGCGCTCAGCCGGTCGATTACCGGTGCCGGCGTGCCCGCCGGCGCGACGATGCCGAACATGGAGCTGACCTCGAAGTCCTTCAGGCCCGCTTCGGCCGCCGTCGGCACGTCGGGCAGGGCGCTGACGCGCTGGGACGAAGTCACCGCCAGCGCGCGGATCTTTCCGCCTTTCACGTAGGCCTGCGCGGCCGGCACGGTCTCCACCATACTCAGCACCTGGCCGCCGATCAGATCGGTCATGGCCGGGCCGCTGCCCTTGTATGGCACGTGCAGCATGTCCACGCCGGCCATGCGCTTGAACAACTCGCCCGCCAGGTGCTGCGGCGAGCCGTTGCCGGCGGAGCCGTAGGTGATCGTGCCCGGCTTCGACCTCGCCAGCGACACCAGTTGCGGCAGCGTGCTGGCATTGACGGACGGATTGACCACGAAGACCAGCGGCACGGTGCCCACGATGGCCACCGGCGCGAAGCTCTTCTCGATGTCGTACGGCACGCGGCTCTTGTACAGCGCGGCGTTGATCGCATGGCTAGTCAGCGCGCCCATCAGCAGCGTGTAGCCGTCCGGCGCAGCCTTGGCGACCAGGTCCGCGCCGATATTGCCGGCGGCGCCGGCACGGTTGTCGACCACGACCTGCTGGCCGAGCGTGGCCGACAGATGCTGGGCCAGCGTGCGGCCGATAACGTCGGTGGCGCCCCCCGGCGGGTACGGCACGACAAGACGGATCGGCTTGTTGGGATAGTCGCTGGCAGCCGCCAGCGACGGGGCCAGCAGCAGGGTGGTGCAGGCCAGCGACGACAGCAGCAGCGCGCGGCGCGGCGCACGAATGCCCCGGCCGGGCATGCGGGAAATGCCGGACATGAAAAGTCTCCTGTGCCGGGATCTTGTGGAATCGGGGGGAGAGCGCGGCGATTCCATGCCGCTTGCCGATAACGCCCGGCTCGTCATCGAGGCCAAGTGTAGGGTGAGCCTCTTGATTGATGAATCAGAATTTTTCTATCGACTGATCACGAATGCAGATTAATTTGCCGCAAGCACCGCAGCCCTTGCGGCCTGTGGGCAAGCCCCGCTAAGCTTCGCGTCTCGATTATCAATAATCTTATCGGAGACGCAGGATGCCTTCCGCCGACGACCCCAAGCTGCCGCAGGACGGCGCCGCCCCCACCGAAGGACTTGCCAAGGGCCTCACGAACTATGGCGACACAGGCTTCTCGCTGTTCCTGCGCAAGGCCTTCATCAAAGGGGCGGGCTTTACTGACGACGCGCTGTCGCGTCCGGTGATCGGCATCGTCAACACGGGCAGCAGCTACAACCCCTGCCACGGCAATGCGCCGCAGCTCGTAGAGGCGGTCAAGCGCGGCGTGATGCTCGCGGGCGGTCTGCCGGTGGATTTCCCGACGATCTCGGTGCACGAGAGCTTCTCCGCGCCGACCAGCATGTACCTGCGCAACCTGATGTCGATGGACACCGAGGAGATGATCCGCGCGCAGCCCATGGACGCCGTGGTGCTGATCGGCGGCTGCGACAAGACGGTGCCGGCGCAGCTGATGGGGGCGGCGTCGGCCGGCGTGCCCGCGATCCAGCTTGTGACCGGATCGATGCTGACCGGGTCGCATCGCAGCGAACGGGTTGGGGCGTGCACGGACTGCCGCCGCTACTGGGGCCGCTACCGCGCCGAGGAGATCGACAGCGCGGAGATTGCCGACGTCAACAACCAGCTCGTGGCAAGCGTGGGCACGTGTTCGGTAATGGGCACGGCCAGCACCATGGCGTGTGTTGCCGAAGCGCTGGGCATGATGGTGAGCGGCGGCGCGTCAGCACCCGCGGTGACCGCCGACCGCGTGCGTGTGGCGGAGCGCACCGGTACCACGGCGGTCGCCATGGCCGCCGCCCGGCTGACGCCCGACCGCATCCTGACCGGCAAGGCCTTCGAGAACGCGCTGCGCGTGCTGCTGGCCATCGGCGGATCGACCAACGGCATCGTCCACCTGACGGCGATCGCCGGGCGCCTGGGCATCGACATCGACCTGGCAGGGCTCGATCGCATGAGCCGGGAAACGCCGGTGCTGGTCGACCTGAAGCCTTCGGGCCAGCACTACATGGAAGCCTTCCACAAGGCAGGCGGCATGCTGACACTGCTGCGCGAACTGCGTCCGCTGCTGCATCTCGACACGCTGACCGTGTCAGGCCGCACGCTCGGCGAGGAGCTCGACGCTGCGCCGCCGCTGTTCCCGCAGGACGTGATTCGCAGTGCCGGCAACCCGATCTACCCGGCCGGCGGCCTGGCGGTACTGCGCGGCAACCTGGCACCGGGCGGCGCCATCATCAAGCAGTCGGCCGCCAACCCCGCGCTGATGGAGCACGAAGGGCGTGCGGTGGTGTTCGAGAATGCCGAGGACATGGCACAGCGCATTGACGACGAGTCGCTCGACGTCAAGGCCGACGACATCCTCGTGCTCAAGCGCATCGGGCCGACCGGCGCGCCGGGCATGCCCGAAGCCGGCTATATGCCGATCCCCAAGAAGCTCGCACGCGCAGGCGTGAAGGACATGGTGCGTGTGTCGGACGGGCGCATGAGCGGTACCGCGGCCGGCACCATCGTGCTGCATGTGACGCCCGAAGCGGCCATCGGCGGGCCGCTGGCGCTTGTGCAGAGCGGCGACCGCATCCGGCTGTCGGTCGCGAACCGTGAGATCGCGCTGCTCGTCGACGACGCCGAGCTGGCCCGCCGCGCTGCCGCGCAGCCAGTCGAACGCCCGCGCGCGGAACGTGGTTATCGCAAGCTGTTCCTCGAGACCGTGACGCAGGCTGACCAGGGCGTCGATTTCGACTTCTTGCGCGCCGCGCAGACGGTCGATACCGTGCCGAAGCAGGGCTGAGCCATGACTGCGACCACGGCAACGGTCACCGCCATCGACGGCGGCGACGCGATGGAGCAGGCACTCGACACGCTCGAAGAAGACATCGTCTTCGGCCGCCTGCACCCGCGCGAGCGGCTGACCGAAGACGCGCTGATGGCGCGTTTCGGCCTCAAGCGCCACGTGGTCCGGCAGGTGCTGGCAGAGCTGGAGCAGATGGGCGTGGTGGAGCGCCGGCGCAATGTCGGTGCCGTCGTGCGCGCCTTTGATGCGCATGAAGTGGTGGAGCTCTACGGCTTGCGCGAGGTGCTGGAGTGCCACGCTGCAGCGCTGATCGCGTTGCCGGTGCCGCCAGCGCGCCTGCAGGCGCTGATCGACATCCAGCAACGCCACGATGCCGCTGTCGCCGCCGAGGATGCGCGCGCGGTCTTCCGCATCAACCAGGCGTTCCACCGCGAACTGTTCGCACTGACCGATAACGCCGTGCTGCAACAGGCCATCGGCGAATACGCGCGGCGCACCCATCCAATCCGCTTCGGCACGCTTGCCGCGGCCGCGTACCGCGAACGCGCCCGGCAGGAGCACTGGGCCATGATCGAAGCGCTGCGCGAAGGGCGGCGCGACGACCTGGTGGCACTGTGCCGCCGGCACCTGCTGCCATCGCGCGACGCTTACCTGGCTGCCGAAAAAGCGCGCGGCCAGTAGCCTGCCTGGCAGCGATCAATGGACGATGCGTTCGCCCGGATGCGCCTGCCGGAATTCACCCGGCGTCATCGGCTGCGCCTTGTTCCAGCAGGCGCGGAACGCCTGCACGCTCGCAAAGCCGCATTGCTCGGCGATTTCCTCGATCGGCAGTGAAGACGCCTCCAGCAGCCGGCATGCCTTGTCCATGCGCAGCGCTAGCTGGTACTGCTTGGGCGTGAGCCCGGTTTCCCGCGCAAACACGCGCGACAGGTGCCTGACGCTGGTGGCAAAGGTTTGCGCGAATGAAGGATCGGACACGCTCACCGAGAGGTCGGCCGAGATCGCGTCCTGCACCGCATGCACCAGCGCATTGCCATGCGAGCGCGAGCGGAATTTCGACGCGAGTTCCGGGTCGCTGCTGAAGCGCCGGAACGGCACCACGTTCTCGCGCGCCACGCGAATGGCGGCGTCATCGCCAAAGGTATCGGCCACGAGCTGCAACGCCATATCGATGCCCGAGGCAACACCCGCGGAAGTCCAAATATTGCCGTCGCTGACGAAGATGCGGTTGTCGACCACGGTCGCGTTGGGATGCTTCGCGCGCAGCCTGCCAACATGGGCGTAGTGCGTGGTGCATAACCGGCCATCCAGCAAGCCGGCCTCGCCGAGCAGGTAAGCCCCTGTGCACACGGCGGCGATGGTGGGCCTTTCCTTGGCGTCTGCCGCTACGCCGCGCAACCAGTCCGCCGTATCCCGCCAGGCGGGCGAGCGGAACAGCGTGTCCGTCATCTTGCTGCCGATGGCGAGCACGAGATCGCCCGGAAGCAGCCGTGCCGGCAACGGTCCGACACGGCCAAGTTCAATGCCCTGGAACGCCTGCACGCTCGAATGCGGGCCCACGCAGCGCACCGCGAGCGGCCCGATGTCGAGTTCGGCGACGGTCGACAGGATCTGCAGCGGCCCGGCCAGGTCGAGCATGTGGATGCCGGGCAGCATGAGGAAGTAGGCGGTTGGCATGGTCGGATAACCTGATGCATCGCGGATCAGTGACGAACCGGAATTTTGCCACTATCGTGATTTGGTGGCGAATTTCTACGGATCGATTGGAAAATAGGCATGGCTGAAAATTTGCCATAGGTGTCAGATCCTTTGCTGGTGAGCGGCCGCGGCGGCCCATAGCATGGCAGTAACCCCCTCCACTTCGCTCCAGGAGCCACCAGCATGCAAAGCCCACCGATCTCCCGTTTCGTCACGCTGTTGCTGGTCGCCACCGGCTTTGCGGTGATGTTTGCGTCGACCGCCGTCAAAGGCGTCTACCAGGTGTATTTCGTGCAGCTTGCGTCGCACTTCGGACAAGGCCGCGCGCAGTTCGCATGGTCCGGGGCGCTGTTCATGCTGGCGACGGGCCTCATGTCGCCGGTCGTCGGCGCGCTCAGCGACCGGGTGGGGCCGTTGCGCACGTCGGCCATCGGCGCGCTGGCGGCGGGCCTGGCCTATGCCAGCGCAGCCTTGTGGAACCAGTCGCTGGTCTGGTTCAGTCTCGCTTTTGGCATGGCCGGCGCGTTCGGGCTGGCGGCCATGACGTTCGTGCCGATGGGCGTGCTTGTGGACCGCCTGTTCGAGGCGCGACGAAAAGGGCTCGCCTATGCCGTCGTCACGAACGGCACGGCGATCGGCTTTATCGTGCTGTCGCCATTCTGGATCTGGCTGCAGCCGAAGGCCGCGTGGACGACGGTGTTCGGTGCGGTCGGCATGGTCTTCGCGGTGCCGGTGGCCGCAGTGCTCTGGCTGCTGTCGCGCTGGGAGCCGCCAGCTCCGGCGGCAGCTACCACGCAGGCAAGCGCCTCGGCATGGTCGATCGTGCGGCGCGATCCCGTGTTCTACGTGCTGGCCGCAGGGTTCTTCGGCTGCGGCGCGACCATGGCCTTTATCGACGTGCATCTGCTTGCACACTGGCAGGACCGCGGCGTGGCCCGCATGGAAATGGGCTATGCGCTCAGCGCGCTTGGCGTGCTGGAACTCGTCAGCGGCTTTGCCTCGGGCGCGCTGGCGCTGCGCTTCGACAAGCACCGGCTGCTGGCCGCGTTCTACGCCATGCGCTGTATCGCGATGCTGTTGCTGCTGGTACCGCAGGCCGGTGTGCTGCCGTTCGCACTGGTGTTCGGCAGCAGCTATCTCGGCACCGTCATTCTGACGTCGATGTTCTGCTTCGAGCGCTATGGCGGCCAGGTCAAGGGCAGGGTATTCGGGCTGCTGTTCCTGGTCCACCAGGCCGGCGCGTTCCTGAGTGTGCAACTTGGCGCGCGTTCGTTCGAATCGACCGGCAGCTATGTGCAGACTATCGTCGCCCTCGGTGTGGCGACGGGCTTCGCGGCGATCTGCTCGTGGCTCGGCCTGCGTCGTGGCGTCACCGCGCCGCCGACTGTGCCTGCCGGCGCAGGTGCGCAGGGCTGAGGGAGCCCATGTCGATGTCGGCACTTCCGTATCTCGTCCGATGCCTGTTCATCGCCGCATGCCTGCTGCCGCCTGTGCTAGCCGCGTTGAAGTCCGGTGGGCGCGCGAAGCAGGCGGCAGCATGGTCAGCCATCGCGCTGCTGGCCGTGCTGCTGAGTCTGGTAGATGTGTCCGCCTATGTGCAGGCACGGGTCGATGGCGTACTGTTCCGCGCCGGGTGCGGCGGGTGAGCGCTGCGGCTACCGCTGCTCCCGAGGCGGCTCCGGCATTGTCTCCTCCGGGGTACGCGTTTCCGTCTGCGGCGGCTTGTGCCAGCGCGGCCAGCGGTCCGGGGCCGCGCGCAGCGGCGGCCGTACCAGATTGGCTTGCCACGCATGCTGCATGATCTGGTCGATCTGGTTGAAGGCCTCCTTCGAGATCACCGCTTCCTCGCGCATGGTGGCCAGCGATCGCTGGCCCTTGCGCAGCGCGAACAGCATCAGCAGGCGCCGTTCCAGCGCTACGGTGTAGTCGCCGAACTGTTCGCGCATCTGCGCCAGGCCTTCGCCGGCAGAGTGGAAGCGTTCTTCGAGCACGCCGTCCAGTACCGTAGTCATGCGCGCACCGAACACCGGCGTCAGCAACGACCGGTTGTAGCGGCGCAGGCGGTCCAGCACGGTCTGGCGGCAGATCAGCAGTTCGAAACGGTCCGCCAGCGCGCGTGCCAAAGGACGATCGAGGCCTAGCCACTTGTGCAGAAAGAGCGCGATGCGGTAGCCCAGGTGGTACTGCAGGATCGCACGTGCCGCGCGCTTGTAGCCGATGCGGCCCTGCTCGCGCGCGGCATCGATCATGTGCGACGTGTTGCGCATCATCGCATCGAGGTTCGCCACCGAGATCACGCCGTCGCCGTACTCAGGAATCAGTTCGCGCTCTCGTGTGGCCAGCGTGACCAGCCCGATGGTCAACCGGTCGCGTTCGGACAGTGCGCTGTCGAAATCGAACTCCACGGAACCCAGCTCGATGCCGCGCCGGTAGTGCTGCGCAACTTCGCGAGCGGCCGCCGGGGGCAGGTCGAACGTTTCGGCGACGCGGCCCAGCATCGCCTCGACTTCTTCGGTGGAGAGCCGGATGGCCTGCTGCTGCAGCGCGCGTTCCTGCGGCGACAGCTGGTTGAGGCCGAGCCGGTGGATCAGCGCGCGCAGCGTGGTGCCGTTGAGCAGCAGGCTGACCAGCACGAAGCCGGTCGCGAGGATCGCGACGAAGTGGCGCACCTGGAGAGGCAGCGCGGTGTTCTCGGCAATGCCAAGCGCGAGCACCAGCGTGACCGCGCCGCGCAGCCCGCCCCATGCGATGGCCAGCTTGAACGCGCCGCTGATCGGCGCGCTCAGCCGCAGCCATGACAGCACAGGCAGCAGGCCGAACAGCGTCAGCAGCCGCGCGCCGAGGGCGGCGGCCACCAGCACCAGCAACAGCCAGCCATGATGGGGCGTGACGCCGGCCAGCAGCGATGGCACGCGCACCGCGGCCAGCAGGAAGACCACGGCCCCCGCGATGCTCGCGAACTGTTCCCAGATCATGCGCAGGTGCCGCCAGTTGGCGGGCGTCAGCCGCGTGGGGCCCAGTGCGCTGACCATCAGGCCCGCGCACACCACGGCTACGACGCCGGACACATCGAGCAGTTGGTCGGCCAGCAGGTAAAGCGGGTAGGGCAGTGCCAGCGTGAGCGCGCTTTCGGCCATGGCCAGGCCCGACAGGCGCGGCAGCACCTCGGCCACGAGCCGGCCCGCCAGCGCACCGCACAGCACGCCACCGATGAACGACCAGGCCAGTTCGCGCACGCCGGCGCCCAGCGTGGCCTGCGCGCCGTGGCCCGTCAGCATCGCCACCAGCACGCCGACGATGGCAATGGCCGCGGCATCGTTGAGCAGGCTTTCGCCTTCGACGAGCCGGATCAGGCGCGCGGGCGCGCCCACGTCGCGGAAGATGGCGATGACGGCTGCGGGATCGGTAGTGGCGACCACGGCGCCGAGCAGCAGGCAGGCCGCCAGCGGCATGCCGCTGGCGGCGGAGGTGGCCACCCCGATCACGCCCGTGGCCACGATCACCGCGACGACGGCTAACAGCAAAATCGGCGCCGCGTCAGGCAGCATGCTGCGCACATCGGCGGTCAGCGCGGCGTGGAACAGCAGCGGCGGCAGGAAGATCCACAGGTAGGCTTCCGGCGGCAGTTCGGGATCGATCAGCGGATGCAGGAAGTGCTGCGCGAAGGCGGGATGCGCGGCATCGATGGCCACATAGCCCGCGCCGATCGCGATGCCGATCGCCGACAGCAGCGTCGATTCCGGCAACACCAGCCGCGCGGCGGCGACCTGCACTACGGCCACGATGGCCAGCAGCACGCCGGCCAGCACGAGGACGTCGACGATGATGCTCATGCGCCCACCCCGGCGCCGGCTGCCTCCGGCTGTTCACGGAACTGGGCCAGGTGCACGCGCACGGCATCGGCCAATTCAGCCGCCGCCGGCGACAGGCTGCGGTTGCGCGGGGTGACGAGGCCGATCGACCGCTCTGTTACGGGTGCCGTGAGCAGCCGCTCGACGATGCCCGGCTGGCGTACCGTGCCGGCGGCGATCTCCGGCAGCGCGGCGACGCCGAAGCCGCATTCGACCATTGCCGCGATGGTCGCCAGGTGCTCGGCCTCGAACACGGGCTGGAAGCGAATGCGGTTCTGCAGGAAGGCCCATTCGGTGTATTGGCGCACGCTGCTCGGATTCGTCATCGATACATGCGGCGCGTTCGCGGTGTCGGCCCAGCGTAGCGGGCCCGAGCCGCGCGCCATCGCGTGCGCGGCCGGGATCAGCAGCACGAAGCGGTCGGACAGCAGCGGTTCGTAGTGCAGGTCGGCCTGCTGCGGATCGGCCGCGGTCAGCGCAAAATCGACCTCGCCAGCGCGGACCATGTCGAACGCGGGGCCGGATAGCGTATCGAACACCTTCAGCGCCACTTCGGGACGCGCGCGGTGGTAGGCCATCAGCACGCGCGGCAGCATGCGCGCCGCCAGCGACGGCAGCGCCGCCACGGCCACCTGCCCGCGCTCGGCGCTTGCTATGCCGGTGACGGCGTCGATCGCACCACGGAACGCCGCCTGCAGCAGCGCGGCCTGCTGCATGAACACCCCGCCCGCCGCGGTGAGCCGTACCGTGCGCGTGGTGCGGTCGAACAGCCGCACGCCGAGCGATTCCTCGATGCGCAGGATCTGGGTGGACAAGGCGGATTGCGACAGGTGCAGTTGGCTGGCCGCCTGACGGAAATTCAGCGTGCGGGCGAGTACCAGCGTGGTCTCGATGTCACGCATCGACAGGTTGATCTTCATGGGCGCTCGCACCCGGGTGGGCTCCGGGGTCGTCTGATTGATCTCGAATTCAGATCATTTTATCCATAGAATCGACTTCATCAATCAAAGCGCCTTCTCTACACTGCTGCCATTCCCGATTCACCCATTCGGGCGGGGGCCAAAGCGTGCCGGCCGCCTTAGCCATCTGAAGAGACGCCATGCAGAATTCCGCTACGCCTGTGCCCCTCGACCGTCCCGGCAGCGCCCATGCCGTCGTGGTCGGCGGCGGCACCATGGGCGCCGATGTCGCTGTGGTCCTGACGCGGGCACTGTGCCGCACCACCGTGATCGAACCTGATGCCGGGCGGGCCGCCGCGATGCCGGGACGCGTGGCCGCGAATCTGGAGGCTATCGGTCGCTCTGAAGGCGCCGACCGGCTGGCCGTGGTGCCGGATCTTGATGCTCTCGACTGGTCGACGGTGGATCTCGTGATCGAATGCATTCCCGAGCGCCTGGATCTGAAGCAGGCGCTGTTCGCGGATCTGGCTGCGCGCGCCCGGCCCGATGCCGTGCTCGCCAGCAATAGTTCCAGCTTTCCGATCAGCGCCATCGGCGATGGCCTGTCGGGGCACGGCCGCATGCTAGGCCTGCACTTCTTCATGCCGGCGCATCTGGTGCCGCTGGTGGAGGTGGTCATGGGCATCGGCAGCGATGAAGCGTGTGCCGACGCGCTGATCGCGTTTATGCGCCGCTGCGGCATGGTGCCGGTCAAGGTAAAGCAGGACCTGCCCGGTTTCCTGGCCAACCGCCTGCAGCACGCACTGTCGCGCGAGGCATTCAGCCTGATCGACCGCGGCATTGCTTCTGCTGAAGACGTGGATGCCGCCGTGCGCTTCGGTTTTGGCTTCCGCTTTCTGGCTGCGGGCCCTGTGCTGCAGCGCGACCATGCCGGCATCGACGTGCATGCGGCCGCCGGCGCTACCATGTACCCGACGTTCTGCAATGACGACCATCCCGCGCGCTGCCTCGCGGAGCGCGCCGCAGATGGCCGACACGGCATGAAGCGCGGCGAGGGCTTCTACGCGTGGACGCCCGAAACCATTGCCGCCGAACGCGCGCGTTACGACAGGCTGCTACGCGCCGGCCTTGACCTGATTGCCCCCGAACTGCCCGAGATCCAGCCATGACGCAAGCGACCCAAATTCCCACCCAGCAACCGCTGGCCAGTTCACCGCTGATCATCACGGTGGCGCCTAACGGCGCCTACAAGCGCGCGAGCGACCACGCCGCGGTGCCGCTGACCGCCGCCGCGCTGGCGGCGGACGCCAGGGCCTGCCTGGACGCAGGCGCGGCCATGATGCACATGCATGTGCGCGACGCCGAAGGGCGCCACTCGCTCGACGTGGAAACCTACCGCGACGCACTGGCCACGGTGAAGCAGGCGGTTGGCGATGCACTGCTGGTGCAGGTCACCAGCGAGGCAGCCGGCGTGTACAAGGCCCCGCAGCAGATGGCCATGGTGCGCGAACTGCGGCCGGAAGCCGTATCCGTGGGCCTGCGCGAAATTGCAGTGCCGGAAGTCAGCGAGACCGAACTGGCGGACTTCCTCGGCTGGCTCGCGCGCGAGCGCATCATGACGCAGGTGATCCTGTATGACGCGGCCGATGTGCAGCGCTGGCAGGCCATGCGTGAGCGCGGCATGGTCCCGCCCGGAGCGTGGTCCGTACTGTATGTGCTGGGGCGTTACTCGGCGGGGCAGGTATCGTCACCGCGCGACCTGCTGCCGTTCCTGCAGGTGGCCGACAACACCTTGCCGTGGTCCATCTGCGCGTTTGGCCGCGAAGAGAATGCCTGCGTGACCGCCGCGGCAGCGTTTGGCGGCCATGTCCGCGTGGGCTTCGAGAACAATCTGTACCTGCGCGATGGCAGCCTGGCACCGGGCAATGCATCGCTGGTGGAACAGGCCGCGCACGGCGCGCTGACGCTGGGCCGCCCGCTCGCCACGGCGGCGGACGCGCGCCGTATTTACGGCGAGGTGCGCTGAGCCCAGTGCGTTCAGGCGCCGTCCGTGTAGGCGTCGGGCGTGCGTGGACCGCTGCGTGAGCCGTCAGTGTATGGATCAGGCGTACGCGGGCCACTGCGGGCGCCATCGGTGAAGACATCGCGCGGGCTGTGGATGCTGCGACTGCCGTCCAGGTAAGGGTCACGTGTCCCGGCTGCGCTCGCCGCGGTCGCCATGCCGGCGAGCGTGGCGGCCATCGCCGTGGCCATCAGGATATGTCTGAGCAGTTGCATGGTTCTTCTCCGGTAGTGGGCCGGTCAGGGCTTGACCAACCATGCAGCCAGTCTAGGGAGCGGTGCCGCACAGCAGCATGACTGCGCCATGACAATGCCGTCATGGACCGCTGCATGGGCCATGACGGGCGTATTTCGCCGACGGGTCTGCCAAACACGGTAAAATCGTGGAAATCACACCGGCGCCGCCTGGCGCCGGTCTTCTATTGCACCGCCGGGATCGGAGACATCGCGGCGGGCTTCTCACGATACTCATGCCTGAGTCTGATTCAGCCAAACTGGCCGCGATCGCCTGGATTCGCGAGCAAATGGACAACTACGCCCTGACGCTTGACGATTTGATTGCCGCTGGATGTTTTGACGGGGAACCATCCCACGGGGATGTGGAAGCTGGGGAAATGCCCGGCGCCCCCGACGTACCGGCCGTTATGGCCGCCACTGCAGCACCCCAGCCGCCTAAGAAGGGGCCGATTTACCGGAATGCGTTGGGGCAGAGTTGGGATGGGACTGGGGAATATCCGGATTGGCTGCAGCGGGCGGTGAATGCGGGGCAGTCGATTGATTTTTATCGGGTTGATTAGGGGTTCGGTGAAATGGGGGTAGCGTTCTTGGCTGGCGCTGCTGTTTCGCCGGCGTAGCCGGCGAAACAGCAGCGCCAGCCAAGAGCGACGACAACCCCTCACCCCACTAATCACGGCAAAAACGGAAACCCACTAAACGGCCCAGCAAACGTGGTAGCCGGCGAAACCATCGCCGCAGCATGCGCATAGTGCGCCAGCGCTGACACAGGCAGCTCCGGCAAACCGCCGCTTTGCACGGGCTCGTCATCGGCCTCCTCACGGCGCTCGTGCAACTTCAGCGGCCGGCCATCGCTATCCGGGCCAGCCATGACCCGCACGGCGCCCTCTGCGCATAGCTGTGCCGGATCAAGCGCTGCCTCGGCGCTCGCCTTGGCCGCCGCATGGCGTTCTGCCAGTGACAGGCCTGCTGCCTGCACCGCGCCGCAGGCCGGCGCGTGGGACGCGGCCCGGGCCTGGGCGGACAGCGCGAGCAACGGAAGGCACAGCAGGAAAAATCGGATCGGCAGGCGTTTCATCGGATGGCTCGGAACCAATAGGCGCGTTCGGTGTCACCGCGCATTTTACCGGCCTGTGCGACGCGGATGCGTCACCTGTAGATGACATTTTTGACATCTTTCGCCACACGTCGCCAGACTCCGCTAGCGTTATGCCCTGGCGGCGCAATGGTGCCCGCCTGAAAGGGCCTGCATGCGCATCCTGATTGTCGAAGACGAGCCCAAGGCGGGCGATTACCTGCTCAAGGGGCTGACCGAATCCGGCTTTGTGGTCGACCTTGCGCGCGACGGTGTCGACGGTCTGGCCCACGCGCGCGAGCAGCCTTATGACCTCATCGTGCTCGACGTGATGCTGCCCGGCATGGACGGCTGGAGCGTGCTGCGTGAACTGCGCCGCGAACGCGATACGCCGGTGCTGTTCCTGACCGCGCGCGATGAACTGCAGGACCGGTTGAAGGGACTGGAGCTTGGCGCCGACGACTACATGGTCAAGCCATTCGCGTTTGCCGAGCTGGTCATGCGCATCCGCACCATCCTGCGCCGCGGGCCGCTGCGCGAGAGCGAGTTCATCGAAGTCGCCGATTTGCAGATCGACGCAATCCGCCGACGCGTGTCGCGCTCGGGCCAGAAGATCGACCTCACATCGAAGGAATTCGCGCTGCTCTACCTGCTCGCGCGGCGCCGCGGCGAGGTGCTGTCGCGCTCGCTGATCGCCTCGCAGGTGTGGGACGTGAACTTCGACAGCAACACCAATGTGGTCGATGTCTCCATCCGGAGGCTACGCGCGAAGGTCGACGATCCGTTCGACCACAAGCTGATCCACACGCGGCGCGGCATGGGCTACGTGCTCGATGATGGCGAGCCCGGACTGGGCGACGCGTGATGCGGTTGCCATCGTCGCTTACCGCGCGCCTGACGCTCGCATATGGACTGGCGACTGCCGCGATCCTGGCGGGCGTTGCCGCATACCTGTCGAGCGCACTGTCGGCGCAGTTGCAGGGCCGTGACGAAAGTGAGCTGGTCAGCGAGGTGCTGCTCGTGCGCCATCTGCTGCGCGAGGTGCGCAACGAAGACGAGGTCCGCGCCGACACGCATCGCTTTGCGGACATCGCCATGGGCCATGAAGGCCTGATCCTGGTCGTGCGCACGCCGCAGGGCGATCCGTTGGTCACGCTCAATCCGCGCAACGAAGCCATTCCGCCGCTGCACGTGCTGCCGGTCACCACGCAGCCGCACAAGTCGATGCTGGAAGCCTGGCGGCCGAAGAGCGGGGCGCAGTCGCCGGCCATTGCGGCGCTTGGCCAGCTTGGCGACACCGGCCGCTCGGTCGAGATCGTGGTGCTGCGCGACGCCGGTTACCGCGTGGCGCTGATGCGCGAGTACCGTCATCGGTTGCTTGCGGCCACGCTGTGTGGTGCGGCAGTCGCGGCGGCGCTCGGCTTTGTGCTCGCACGGCGCGGGCTGCGACCGCTGCGCCGCATGGCGGCCGATGCGGCGGCGGTGACCACGAGCCGCCTTGCCACGCGTCTCGATGCCGGCAGCGCGCCGGCCGAACTGCGCGAACTGGCGCGCGAACTCAACGGCATGCTGGCGCGCCTGCAGGACAGCTTCTCGCGGCTGTCCGCGTTCTCGGCGGACCTTGCGCACGACTTCCGCACGCCCATCAGCAATCTTGTCGGCCAGACCGAAGTCACGCTCGCGCAGAGCCGCAGCGTGGCGGAGTACGAGGCATTGCTCGAATCCAATCTCGAGGAATACGAGCGCCTGTCGCGCATGATCGAAAACATGCTGTTCCTCGCGCGTGCCGACCACGCCCAGGTCGCCATGGGCGTGCGTGGGCTGGATGCGCGCGCGGAGCTCGACAAGGTAGCCGAGTATTTCGAGGCCGTGGCCGCCGACCGCAACGTGCGCCTGTCGGTGGCGGGCGATGCAAGCATCCACGCGGACCAGACGCTACTGCGTCGTGCCGTCACGAACCTGCTCGACAATGCCCTGCGCCATGCCCCTGCTGGCAGCACGGTACGCGTGGACATCGCGCGGCGCGCCGGCGAAGTTGGCGAAGCGGGCGATGGCACGTGCATCCGCGTGGTCAATGCGGGCCCGGCCATCGCCCCCGAGGTCTTGCCGCACATCTTCGGCCGCTTCTACCGTGCCGATCCGTCGCGGCGCAATTCCGCGGCATCCACGGGGCTGGGACTGGCCATCGTCGATTCCATCATGCGCCTGCACGGCGGGCGGGCGCTCGTCAGCAGCAGCGACGGCGAGACCGTGTTTTCGCTGCTGTTCCCCGCTGGTGGCGACCCGCGTCCCCACGCAGTCGCCTGAATCCATGGCGGCTTGCCAAGTCGCCGTACGAGGCCTATCTTGCGGGCATCCCGGTCCGTTGCGGCCGGGGCCAACTTGGTCGTTCCATCTCTTGCAAGGAGCAGGACATGCAGGTGCAACCTTATCTGGACTTTGGCGGTCGCTTCGACGAAGCGGTGGCGTTCTACGGCAAGGCGGTCGGCGCCACGGTGACCTTCGTTATGCGGTACAAGGACGCTCCCCCCGACCAGCCGGTGGATCCGGCATGGCGGGAAAAGGTCATGCACGCCAACATCCAGATCGGCGAGACCCAGATCATGGCGTCCGACGGCAGGCCGGGCATTCCGGCGCCCGCATTTTCAGGATTCAGCCTGTCGGTCGGTGCGGTTAGCGAGGCCGAAGGCGCGCAGATTTTCCAGGCGCTGTCGGAAGGCGGACAGGTGGTGCTGCCTTACCAGAAGACCTTCTGGGCTGCCGGTTTCGGCATGCTAGTGGATCGATTCGGCATGAGCTGGATGGTGAATTGCGAGCATTGAGTCGTTGCCGATGCCGGATCATTGATGGCCGGCTCCGCTCTCTCGCTTCAGGGAGAGTGGAGAAGCGAGCAGACTAGACGCGTCCCCCCACCGCGGCCACGCTGGCCACGAGCGCCGCGATCTTCTCATCCTCGCCGGATTCCCTTCGCCACATCACGCCCACCGGCGGCAAGTCCCAGCTCAGCGGATGCGGCAGCATCGTCGCGCCCTCGGCTTCGACCAGTTCGGCGGCAACGCCTCTGGGCACGATGGTGATGGCACCCAGATGGCTACGCATCACGGTAGCCATGGTCTTGATCGAGTACGTTTCGACGATTGGCGTGGGCTGGGCCACGCCGGCCACCGCGAACATGGTGTTGATGGTGCGCCGGATCGGCGTATTGGGCGGCGGCAGGATCCAGTCGCGCTCGGCCAGCCGGCCCCAGTCCAGGGCGCTGCCTGACAGCCGCGTCGCCACCTTGCTTGGCACGACCAGCACCGGCTCTTCGCGGTAGAGCGGCCGTTGCGCGATGTCTTCGCCGGGCACGTAAAACGTACGCGCGATTACGCAGTCGAGTTCGTGGGCACGCAGCGCGGCCACCAGTTCATCCGTGGTGCCTTCGCGCACCAGCACCGAGATGCGAGGCGAGCGCCCCAGCCCGAACGTGCAGGCGGCATCGAGCACTGGCCGCGCGATGTACGGGATCACGCCAAGGCGCAGGCGTCCGGACAACCCGGCCTCGATTACGGCCAGTTCGCGGCTAAGCGCGTCCGCGTCGGCCAGCGCCAGGCGCGCGTGCGCGAGCACGCTCAGGCCGGTTGGGGTCGGCTCAAGCCCTTGCCGCGTACGCGTGAACAGCGGCACCGTGAAGATGTCTTCGATTTCGCGCAGCATCTTGGTGACAGCGGGCTGCGACAGGTTCATTTCCGCGGCGACGCGCGATACCGACCGCTGCTGTTCCAGCGCCAGCAGCAGCGGCATGTGCCGCAGGCGCAGCCGCGATATGACGCGATGGACCAGTTTGTCGGAAGCAATGGACATAGGGGGCAGGGGCGCAGCGAAGTCGTATAACCAATCGGTAATGCAATGATAACCAAAGACGTCATTGCGGTTATTTCATGCTCCTATACTGGCTTGAACCTTTGGAGCCCTATTCATGTTCACTACCCGCCCGGAAATCGTCGGCACTTTTGGCGTGGCGGCCTCGACCCACTGGCTGGCCACGCAGACAGCGATGGGCGTGCTGGAGCGGGGCGGCAATGCCTTCGACGCCGCTGCTGCGGCCGGCTTTGTGCTGCAAGTGGTGGAGCCGCACCTGAACGGTCCCGGTGGCGAAGTGCCGATCCTGTACTGGAGCGAACGCGAGCGCCGCGTACGTTCGGTCTGCGGGCAGGGCGCCGCGCCGGCGCTGGCGGATCCGGCGCAGTTGCGCGCCATGGGGCTTGAGATGATGCCCGGCATCGGCCTGATGCCGGCCACGGTGCCGGGCGCCTTTGGGGCCTGGCTGACCATGCTGCGCGAGCACGGCACGTGGTCGCTCGCTGACGTGCTGGCGCCGGCCATCGGGTATGCGCGTGACGGATTTCCGCTGGTGCCCCGCATCTCTCGCGCGATTCTGGCCGTGCAGGCGCTGTTCCGCGATGAATGGCATAGCTCTGCAGAGACCTGGCTGCCGGGCGGCAAGGTGCCGCGCCCGGGCAGCCTGCACACGCTGCCGGTGCTGGCGGCCACCTACACGCGCATCGTCGAGGAAGCGCAACAGCGCAGCCAGACGCGCGAAGGACAGATCGACGCTGCCATGGACTGCTGGTACCGAGGCTTCGTGGCCCGCGAGATCGACAACTATTGCCGCAACACGCCAGTGCGGGACACCACCGGCGACAAGCATGCGGGCCTGCTTCGCTACGAGGACATGGCCGCATGGCAGCCCGACGTGGAAGCGCCCGTGACGCTTGACTTCGGCCGCTACACCGTTGCCAAGTGCGATATCTGGAGCCAGGGCCCGGTGTTCCTGCAGCAGCTCGGCATGCTGCGGCAAGCGCAACTCGAACAGCACGCGCCGGACTCGGCGGAATTCGTGCACCGCATTGCCGAGGCTTGCAAGCTGGCCATGGCGGACCGGCTCGCGTGGTACGGCGACCCCCGCTTCGACGCCAGCCCGCTTGCCGCGCTGCTCGATGGCGATTATCTGGCCGGCCGTGCGCAGCGCATCGGCGAACGCGCCTCGCGCGCGATCGACGCCGGCATGCCGGGCGGCGCGACGCCGCGGCTGCCCGACCTGGAAGCGGCGGTGCGCACGCTGCAGCGCGCCGATGTGCGCTTCGGCGTCGGCGAGCCGACGTTTGCCGAACTGCCGCCGGTGTCCGAATGGGCGGAGCGCGAACTGTTCGTCGGCGATACCTGCCATGTGGACGTGATCGACCGGCACGGCAATATGGTGGCCGCCACGCCGTCCGGCGGCTGGCTGTCGTCGAGCCCGACCATCCCGGCGCTGGGCTTCGCGCTCAACACGCGCCTGCAGATGACGTGGCTCGAGCCGGGCCTGCCGAATTCGCTCGAACCGGGCAAGCGCCCGTGCACGACGCTGTCGCCTTCGCTCGCGCTGCGCGATGGCGAACCGTACATGGTGTTCGGCACGCCCGGCGGCGACCAGCAGGACCAGTGGTCGCTCGCGTTTTTCCTGCGCCATGCGGTGCATGGCATGAACCTGCAGGAGGCCATCGATGCGCCCGCCTGGCATATCGACCATTTCCCGGGCTCGTTCTGGCCGCGCCAGACCGTGCTCAACCGGATCACGATGGAATCCCGCTTCCCCGAGGCCACCCTTGCCGCATTGCGCGATCGCGGCCATGACGTCCGCGTGGGCGATCCATGGTCCGAAGGGCGCATGTCTGCGTGCACGCGCGAGCGCGACGCGCACGGGCGGCTGGTGCTGCGGGCCGGTGCCAATGCACGCGGCATGCAGGGCTATGCCGTCGGGCGCTGAATCCGGTCATTCATCAACAGAAAAGGGCGCGGGCAGCTGCAGGTTGGCTCGCGCGCGATTGAGGATTGAGGAGAGCAAGACCATGAAATCCATTGTGAAACGACTGCTGTGCGGTGTTGCCGCGCTGGCGCTATGCGCCACCGCGCATGCCGCAGATCCCTATCCGCAGAAGCCCGTGACGCTGATCGTCCCGTGGGCCGCGGGCGGCTCGACCGACATCCTGGCTCGGGTGCTGTCCGAGCACCTGACGCGCTCCCTCGGCCAGCCGGTCATCGTCGACAACAAGCCGGGCGCGTCGGGCAATATCGGCTCCGCGATGGTGGCGCGCGCCAAGCCGGATGGCTACACGCTGCTGGTCGGCTCGATGAGCACGCATGCCATGAACCCTGCGCTGATGGCCAATATGCCGTTCCGCGGCGTCGAGGATTTCACGCCGCTCGGCCTGCTCGCCTATGTGACCAACACGATGGTGGTGCATCCGTCGGTGCCCGCGAAAAACGTGAAGGAACTGATTGCTTACGCTAAGGCCAACCCCGGCAAGCTGGCCTATGCGAGCGCGGGCCCGGGCTCGACCAATCACCTGAGCGCGGTGCTGTTCGAGCGCATGGCCGGCGTGCAGATGCTCCACGTGCCGTACAAGGGCGGCGCTCCGGCCGTCGTCGACACCGTTGCGGGCCAGACGCAATTGCTGTTCTCGGCCGGCACCCAGACGCTGCCGCACGTAAAGGCCGGCAAGCTGCGGTTGCTGGCGGTTACGGAGGCGAAGCGCTCGCCGCTGCTGCCCGACACCCCGACGGTCGCCGAAACTGTGCCGGGCTATGAACTGGCTGTCTGGTATGGCGCGTTCGGCCCGAAGGGCATGCCCGCCGAGCTGGTCGCGCGCCTGAACCGCGAAATCAACGCAGTGATGTCGCTGCCCGAGGTCAAGAGCAAGATGAATGCGATCGGCGTAGAGACCGCTACATCCACGCCGCAGCAGTTCGGCACCATCCTGCGCAAGGATGCGGACCGTTACGGCAAGCTCATCCGCGAACTCGGCATCCAGGCGGAATGATGAGCGCTGCCATTGACCACATTGCAGAGGTGCTCGTCGCCACCAATGGACTGTGCGATGACCTGGAGCGTGCGGCCAGCCCGCTGGAAACGCTCGATGCGGTAGGCCAGGCCACGCTACGGCTGCTGGGGCCAGGCCTGCTGACGATCAATGCATGGCATGCGGGCACGGCGGAAATCGAGCGGATCTGGTCGTCGAATCCCGCCGCCTATCCGCCGGGTGGTAAGAAGTCCAAGCCCGACAGCCCGTGGCGGCGGCAATTGCTCGAAGCCGGAGAAGTGTTCGTAGGCGAGGGCGATGCTGCGCTGGCGGCTGTCTTCGACGACGTCGCACTGATCCGCTCGCTCGGCTGCACGGCCGTCGTCAACGTGCCCATGTGCAGGGCCGGGCGCGTCTTCGGCACGTTCAACTACCTGTCCGATCGGGCTGCCTGGGACGCGCGCGAAATCGCTACGCTGCGCGTCCTGGCCAATCTGGCATTACCGGCGGTTCGCGCCTAGCGCAGGGGCTCCTGCGCAAGCGCCTCGCGCACGTCCTCACCGGGAGCCATCGGCTCATCGCGCCGGTGCGCGAGCCGGTACAACACCGGCAACACCAGCAGCGTGAGCGCTGTCGACGACACGATCCCACCAATCACCACCGTCGCCAGCGGCCGCTGCACCTCCGCGCCCGTGCCTGTGGCGATTGCCATCGGGATAAAGCCAAGGGACGCCACCAGCGCCGTCATCAGCACCGGCCGCAGCCGGCTCAGCGCACCGGTCTGCACGGCGTCGTCGAGTGCGAGTCCTTCTTCGCGCAGGCTGCGGATGAATGACAGCATCACCAGTCCGTTGAGCACCGCCACACCTGACAGCGCAATGAAGCCGACCGCTGCCGAGATCGACAGCGGAATGCCGCGTAGCCACAGCGCCAGAATGCCGCCCGTGAGCGCGAACGGAATGCCGGTGAACACGAGCAAGCCGTCCTTCAGGTTGCCGAACATCGCGAACAGCAGCACGAATACCATCAGCAGCGCGAGCGGCACCACGATCTGCAGACGGTCGGTGGCCGACTGCAACTGCTCGAATGTGCCGCCCCACGCGATCCAGTAGCCAGTGGGAATCGTCACGCGTTCGGCGATGGCTGACTGTGCCTCGGGCACGAAGCTGCCGACATCGCGCCCGCGCACGTTGGCGCTGATCACGATGCGGCGCTTGCCGTTCTCGCGAGAGACCTGGTTGGGTCCCGGCGCAATGTCGAGCGTGGCGATCTCGCCCAGCGGGATGTAACTGGTGCGTGGCGCGGTGTCGCTCGATGTCGTACGCACGCCATTGGCTGCGGCGGGGCGGCGGGCATCGGGCGGCAAGGGGATCGGCAGGCGGCGCAATGCATCCACGTCCGCACGGACATCTTCGGGCAGGCGCACGGCGATGCGGAAGCGGCGGTCGCCTTCGAACAGCGTGCCGGCATCGCGACCGCCGATGGCAATGGCGACGGTGTCCTGTACGTCCGTCATGTTCAGACCGTACCGTGCCGCGCGTGCGCGATCGATGGCGACGGTCAGCACAGGCAGGCCCGTCGTCTGCTCCACCTTGACCTCCGCGGCGCCCGGCACCGACTGCAGCGCGGACGCAATCTTCTGCGCCGTGGCTTCGAGCATCGCGTTGTCGTCGCCGAACAGCTTGACCGCGACATCGCTTCGTACGCCCGAGATCAGCTCGTTGAAGCGAAGCTGGATGGGCTGCGAGAACTCATAGCGGTTGCCGGGGATCTTCTCGAGTTCCGCTTGCATCTGGACAAGCAGTTCGTCGCGTGTCTTGCGCGGGTCCGGCCATTCGCCGCGCGGCCGCAGCATGATGTAGGCATCCGATGCATTGGGCGGCATCGGATCGGCGGCGATCTCTGCAGTGCCCGTGCGCGAGAACACGCGTTCGATCTCAGGGAATTTCTCTTTGAGTCGCGTTTCGATCTGCTGTTGCATGGCCACCGACTGGCTCAGGCTCGTGCCCGGTATGCGCAGCGCCTGCACGGCGATGTCGCCTTCATTGAGGTTCGGGATGAACTCGCTGCCGAGCCGCGTTGAGACCAGTCCGCTCAGCACCACCGCGACCGCGGCAAAGGTCAGCACCACCGGCGTATTCGCTACGGAACGGGCCAGTGCCGGCGCATACAGCTTGCGGGCCCACTCCATCAGGCGGTTTTCCTTCTCCGCGACACGGTCGCCGATGAACAGGGCCACGGCTGCGGGAACGAAGGTCACCGACAGCAACATCGCGCCGGCAAGTGCCAGTACTACTGTGATCGCCATCGGATGGAACATCTTGCCTTCGACGCCGGACAGCGCAAGGATCGGCACGTAGACGATCATGATGATCAGCTGCCCGAACACCAGCGGACGGCGGGCTTCGCGGGCGGCCGCAAACACCTCGTGCAGGCGTTCGCTGCGCGTGAGCGGCCGGCCGTGGTGCTGCTGCCCATGGGCAAGGCGCCGCACGCAGTTTTCGACGATGACCACCGCACCGTCGACGATGATGCCGAAGTCCAGCGCACCCAGGCTCATCAGGTTCGCGCTGATGCGGTACGTGGCCATGCCGGTGAACGTGAACAGCATCGACAGCGGGATCACCAGTGCGGTGATGACCGCCGCGCGGATGTTGCCGAGGAACAGGAACAGCACTGCCACGACCAGGGCCGCGCCTTCGAGCAGGTTTTTCTTCACCGTGGCGATGGCCTTGTCGACCAGTATGGTTCGGTCGTACACGGTCACCGCGCGTACGCCCTCGGGGAGCGTGCGGTTGATCTCGGCCATGCGGACGTCTACCGCCCGCGACACCGCGCGGCTGTTCTCGCCGATCAGCATGAAGACCGTGCCGAGCACCACTTCGCGGCCATTGTCAGTGGCCGCGCCGGTGCGCAGCTCACGGCCGACGCCCACTTCGGCCAGATCGCGGATGCGGATGGGTTGGCCCTGCGCGGTGCCGACGATCACGTCGCGGATATCGTCCATGGAGGTGACCTGTCCCGGTGCGCGCACCAGATACTGCTCCCCGCGCCGTTCGATATAGCCCGCGCCTACGTTGCTGTTGTTTTTCTCCAATGCCAGCACCACATCCTGCAGGCTCAAGCCATAGGAGGCCATGCGTTCGGGACTCGGTGCGACCAGGTACTCGCGAGCAAAGCCGCCGATGGTGTTGATCTCCGTCACACCCGCGACGGTGCGCAGTTGCGGCTTGATGATCCAGTCCTGGATCTCGCGCAGGTCGGTCGGCGTGTAGCGCGTACCGTCAGGCTTGCGCGCGCTGTCTTCGGCTTCGACGGTCCACAGGTAGATTTCGCCGAGACCGGTCGAGATCGGGCCGAGCTGCGGTGTCATGCCTTCGGGCAGCTTTTCGCGTGCTTCCTGCACGCGCTGGTTGACAAGCTGGCGCGCGAAGTAGATGTCGGTGCCGTCCTTGAAGATCACGGTGACCTGCGACAGCCCATAGCGCGACAGCGAGCGTGTCTGCTCCAGACCGGGCAGGCCCGCCATGGCGGTCTCGATCGGGTAGGTGACGCGCTGCTCGGTTTCCAGCGGCGAATAGCCGGGCGCCTCGGTATTGATCTGCACCTGCACATTGGTGATGTCGGGCACGGCGTCGATCGGCAGGCGGCTGTAGCTGTAGAGGCCCAGCAGCGCTATGCCAAGCACTGCCAGCAGGACCAGCCAGCGCTGCTCGATGGCAAAGCGGATGATGCGTTCGAACATGGTCAGCTCCTGCGGATCAGTGGGCGTGCTCGGCGCCGGCCTTGCCTTGCTCGGCCTTCAGCACGAAACTGTTGCGTGCGACGTAGCGTGCGCCTGGCTCCAGCCCCTTGACGATCTCGATCCGTTTGCCGTCGCTGCGTCCCGTGGCGACCGGGCGCGCCTCAAAGCCGCCTGGGACCTCGACATAGACCATTGGCTGGCTGCTTTCAGTCTGCACGGCTTCGCTTTCGACGACGACGGGGACTTCGGTTTCCTGTCCGGCCACGCTGACCGTAACGAAGAGGCCGGGGCGCCATGCCATGTCCGGGTTCGACAGCGTTACGCGCGCGGTCGCGGTGCGTGTCTGCTGGCCGAGCAGCGAGCCCACGTAGGACACGGTGCCCGTGGCAGTGCCGTCGAACGCGGTGGAAGCGATGCTGACTTTCTCGCCGAGCCGTACCTGGCTCAGGTCCTTCGGCGCGATCGCGAACTCAGCCCACACGGTGGCGAGATCGGAAATCGTAAAGACGGTCGTGTCCGCCGCTACCGCTTCGCCGAGCGCGAGGTGCTTTTCGACGACGATGCCGTCGAACGGCGCGCGCAACTCGAACTTGTTGAGTCCGGCCGACGCCGGCCGGGCGCCGATTGCGGTGAGCTTCTGGGTCGCGTTCTGCACCGCGATCTCGGCTTCCTGCAGCGCGGTGCGCGCGGCCAGAAAATCCTGTTCGGCCGAGATCTTGTCCTCCCACAGGCGCTTCTCGCGCGTATAGGTCGTGCGGGCGAGTTCCAGCCGCTTCTGCGCAGCCAGCAGTTCGCTGCGCTGATCCGAAAGCTGTGTACTGGCCAGTACCGCAAGCAGTTCTCCCTTCTTCACGCGCTGGCCCAGCACGGCCGGCACGGACTCCGCTACGCCGGCCATGCGCGGCACGACGTGGGCGGTGCGGTCTTCATTGAAGCGGATTTCGCCGGGAAACTGCACGGCGGCCTGCACGCGGCCGGGGCCGGCTGTGTGCAATTCCAGTCCGGCGTTGCGGATCTGCTCGGGCGTCATGGCGATGCGGTCGGCGGCATGCGCGTCTTTGGCCAATGCGGTGGCCTTGTCTTCCTTTCCACTTTCGTTGCTGCGCGGCTCCGCGGCGTGTTCGCCGTGATCGTGGTCGTCGCCGGGACCACGGCCGATGAAGAGTAGTGCGGCGCCAGCCAGCACGCCACCGCCGATGATGGCAACGATCGCGTTGCGTTGGGTCTTGGTGATTGCCATGGGAATCCTTGGTAGCCGCTCAGCGGCCGAGCATGCGGTCGATGGTCGTGGCGGCCTGGTAGGTCGCGGCCACGGCCCCGAGATAGCGCACGCGTGCCTGCAGCAGCGTGCGCCGGGCGTCCAGCACTTCGAGATAGGCGAACTTGCCAGCTTCGAATCCTTGCGACGCGGCCTGGTACGCACGCTGCGCGGCAGGCAGCACGGTCTGGCGTAAGGTCAGCGCGCTATTGCGAGACAGCGCGAGCTGGTTCGAGGCCTGGCGCAGGTCACTGGCCAGCCGTACGCGCGTGGCGCGCGATTCGTCGGCGGCCTTGTCGGCCTGCCGGATCGCCGTGTACAGGTTGCCCTGGTTGCGGTCGAACAGCGGCAATGGAAGCGAGACGCCGAGCACCGGGTAGTACCCGCGGTCCGACGAATATTCGCGCTTGGCGCCGACACTCACGGTCACGTCGGGGTACTGGCGGCTGCGTTCTACGTTGACTATCGCCTGGCGCCGTGCCATTTCGCTCTGGCTCGCGCGCATCTCCGGGGCGGTATCGAGCGCTTCATCGAGGACATTGGGCAGGGGCCGCGACGGCAGTGCCTCCAGGTCGCCGCTTGCCGACGCGAACACCGGCAGCTGGCTGCCCCACTGGGCGGCCAGCTGCTGGCGGGCCGCGTCGAGCGTGGCGCGCGCCTCGGCCAGTTCGAGTTCGGCATTGGCCTGTTCGACCTCGGCGCGGGTCTGCTCCACGGGCGAGACCTTGCCGGCCGCCACGCGCCTTGCCGCGGCCTGCGTGCCGCGCGTGGCGATGCCGACCGAACTCTCGGCCAGGCTGACACGTTCTTGCGCCACCAGCACCTGGAAAAACGCGCCAATCACGGCGGCGCGCAGGTCCGACTCGGCATTGCCGAGCTGTGCACTGGCGAGCTCGTGCGCCTTCTGCGCGGCGTCGATGCGAGCGGAGCGTTTGCCGCCGAGTTCGATCGGCACGCTCACTTGCGCGGTGGTCGTACGCGATGCGCGCCGCGTGTCTTCCATCTCATAGCCGACGGACGGATTGGGGATCGTGCGCGCTTGCGTGATGCCGCCTTCGGTGGCATCGAGCTCCCGTCGGGCAGCCGAAAGGGTGGGGCTGCGGGCGACGGCAAGCGCCAGCGCGGTATCGAGAGTCAGCACGCCCTGCGTCTCCGAGGCGTCGTGTGGTTGTGCAGGGCGCTGGTCCTGCAAGACGGGCGGCATGGCCGCATCTGTGGCGGCATGCGCAACGGGGCCGAGCAAGACGACAGCCAGCCCCAGCGGTATCACTACATGTTTCATCGGGTATCACCGGATCGAAGACCAGGAACACTGGCGAGACCGCGTCAGAAGCGCGTGCGCGCCCCGACGGCAATCACGCCGCGAGATCCGTCGATCCGGGACGCCGTAACCTGTCCGCTCAGGACAGGCGTGGCAAAGGAAGGGAGTAGGCCATGGCCCCGAACCGGCGGATTACGCCAGGGGCAGCCACTGGGGGCGATCCGGTGTGCGCGCGGTCACTGACGCGTAGTGCACGGGCAGCACGCGGTAGCGCACGGTGATGAAGTGATAGGACGCGGGTTGCGTCTCGGCCGGCAGCATGACCTGCGAGCCAGCGAAGTGGCAGACGGCGCAATCGACATCGGGCAGCTTGGTGCCGGACTTGCCGTGGGCGGCGCCGGCCTCATGCTCATGCGTGTGGTGGCCGAAGTGCCAGACTGGCGCGGCGCCGGTTTCCTGCTGGCGCTGTTGCTCGCGCCCATGCTCGCAGTACGCAGCTGCACTCGCCCAGGTGAACTGGAGCGGCAGCATGACGGCGAAGAGAAGGATCAGCAGGCGGCGCATGGCGGCGATTATAGCGGCGCGCCTCGGCTGGCTGGCAAGCGTACCGTGCGTCACCCTGACGCAGGCACGGTCTTCCCGGCGTGAGGCTTGACTCTGTAGCGGCTACAGGGTCTTCAATGGCATCAAGTCAAACCAGCGGGAAAGAAGAAATGGCTCGCACGACACCTGAACACGCATTGCCACACGAACACGTTCGCAGCGAAGGCTGCGGCCACGATCACGCGCGTACCCGCGACGACCATGGCCACCACCATGGCCACGATCATGATCACGGCCACGATCATCACGACCATGCGCCGCAAGCGCCAGCCTGCTGTGGCAGCGCATGCAGTACGACGATCAGCGTCGCGCCTGCAGCTTACGTAGCCATCCCGGCCGGCGCGGGTTCGGCCAGCTATCGCATCGACGCGATGGACTGCCCCACCGAGGAGACGCTGATCCGCAACAAGCTCGGCGGCATGGCCGGCGTGGCGGCGCTCGATTTCAACTTGATGCAGCGCGTGCTGACCGTGCATCACACGCTGGCGTCGACCGAGTCCGTGGTGAATGCCATTGCGAGCCTCGGTATGAAGGCCGAGCCCCTCGTCCCGGAACAGGCAGCGCCGCTGCCCGCCGCAGAACACAAGCCGTGGTGGCCGCTGGCGCTCGCGGGCGTGGCGGCGATCGGCGCCGAAGTCACCGAATGGGCGGGACTCGGCAATACGTGGTTGCCGGCCTTGCTCGCCATTGCTGCGGTGGCGCTCGGCGGGCTGACGACCTACCGCAAGGGCTGGATCGCGCTGCGCAACGCCAACCTGAACATCAACGCGCTGATGAGCATTGCCGTGACCGGCGCACTGGTTTTGCGCGAATGGCCGGAGGCGGCCATGGTCATGGTGCTGTTCGCGCTGGCCGAACGCATCGAGGCCGCGTCGCTGGATCGCGCGCGCAACGCGATCCGTGGCCTGATGGCAATGGCGCCTGAGCAGGCGACCGTCCGTCAGTTGGATGGCACCTGGGCTGGCGTGCCCGCCGCCGGCGTGGCGGTGGGCGCAGTGGTCCGATTGCGCCCCGGCGAGCGCGTGGCCCTGGACGGGCGCGTGGTGCGCGGGCAGTCGGCGCTGGACCAGGCGCCCATCACCGGCGAAAGCGTGCCGGTCGACAAGGGCGTTGGCGACGCGCTGTTCGCAGGCTCGATCAACCAGTCGGGCGAGATTGAATACGAGGTCACGGCGCCGGCCAACGATTCCACGCTGGCCCGCATCATCCACGCGGTCGAGGCCGCGCAGGCCAGCCGCGCGCCGACGCAGCGCTTTGTCGACCAGTTCGCGCGCATCTATACACCAACGGTGTTCGCCATCGCGCTGGCAGTGGCGGTGGTGCCGCCGCTGGTGACGGGCGCATCGTGGGTCGACTGGATCTACAAGGCGCTGGTGCTGCTGGTGATCGCGTGCCCGTGCGCGCTCGTGATTTCCACGCCGGTGACCATCGTCAGCGGCCTTGCGGCGGCCGCGCGGCGAGGCATCCTGATCAAGGGCGGGGTGTACCTGGAGCAGGGCAAGGACCTGTCATGGGTCGCACTCGATAAGACCGGCACCATCACGCACGGCAAGCCTGCGCAGACCGATTACGCGATGCTCGTGGAGGATGCGCCCCGCGCACGCGCGATTGCCGCGAGCCTTGCCGCACGTTCCGATCATCCGGTGTCGAAGGCCGTGGCCACGGCGGCGCAGGCCGACGGCATCGCGTTGCTTGATGTCACGGAGTTCGAGGCGCTGGCCGGTCGCGGCACGCGCGGCCGTATTGATGGCGACGACTACTGCCTGGGCAACCACCGCCTGATCCACGACATGGGCGCATGCTCGCCCACGCTGGAAGATCGTCTGGAGGCGCTTGAGCGCCAGGGCAAGACCGTGGTGCTGCTGGCCCGCCTCGGCAAGGACGGCGCGGCGGCAGCGCTGGCCATGTTCGCCGTGGCCGATACCGTGCGCGACACCAGCCGGCAGGCCATTGCCGAACTGCACGCGCTTGGCGTGAAGACCATCATGCTGTCCGGAGACAACCCGCATACGGCGCAGGCAATCGGCGCACAGGTCGGCATTGACGAGGCGCGGGGCAACCAGTTGCCGCAGGACAAGGCGGACGCCATCGGCACGCTGGCCGCCGACACGCATGCCGCGCGTGGCAAGGTCGGCATGGTGGGCGACGGCATCAACGACGCCCCGGCGCTCGCGCGTGCGGACATCGGCTTTGCGATGGGCGCCGCGGGCACCGATACCGCGATTGAAACCGCCGACGTGGCGCTGATGGACGACGACCTGCGCAAGATTCCCGCATTCGTGCGGCTGTCGCGGAGCACGTCGCGCATCCTGTGGCAGAACATCACGCTGGCGCTCGGCATCAAGGCCGTGTTTCTCGCGCTGACCCTGGCCGGGATGGGGACGATGTGGATGGCGGTATTCGCCGATATGGGCGCGAGCCTGCTGGTGGTGTTCAACGGGCTGCGGCTGGCGCGGCGGTAGCGGCCAATGGGAACAAGCCGGGCGCCAGGCGCGCCCGGCCGGGCGGTGATGCTCAGGGCTGGATGATCAGCTCGCCGCTGCGTCCCTCGATCGACCCCCACGTCACCGGCAACGTCGGCAGCGTGTCGCGGTCGATATGCCGGTAGTACGTGGCCATCGACACCAGCTCATGCCCCTGCGCGCGCCAGCCCTGCAGCAGGCGGCGGAACACGGGCGCGAGCTTGCCGCCTTCCAGCTCCGTATGCAGCGTGAAGACGTGGTCGCCAACGTTGGCTTCCGTGAGCCGCAGCACGGCCTCATGGACGTTGTCCTCGGTGAGGCCGTCCACGCCGATCATTTCATCTAGCGTAGGCAGCGTCGTGGGCATCTGCACGTGACGGCACGCCACGCCACCGACGGCCGGGATATACGGCGCCGTGCCGCGTCCGTCGGACGCATAGGCCATGCCCCAGTCGTCGATCTGGCGGAACGCCTCGTCGTTCATCTGCCAGCCCGCCGCGCCATGCGTGGGCGGTGCCTCCCCGAAGATATCGACGTAGCGGTCGAATGCGTTCTGCATCTGCCGGCGCGTCCACGCCGGGTCGCGCTGGCGCACGTTGTCCTGCCAGTAGACATGGTCCCACGTGTGGATGCCGCATTCATGTCCGGCCGTACGCGCCGCGCGCATCTCGGCAGCGGCCTTGCGGCCGATGTCCGGCCCCGGCAGTAGCACGCCGTACATCAGCGTGCGCAGGCCATAGTTGGAGACCACCGACGTGCGCGACACCTTCTTGAGGAAACCCGGCCGGAACACCCGGCGCAGCGCCCAGCCGGTGTGGTCCGGTCCCAGGCTGTACAGGAAGGTAGCCTGCGCCTGCACCGCGTCCAGCATGGACAACAGCGTCGGCACGCCTTCGCGCGTACCGCGCAGCGTGTCGACGTCGACCTTGAGGGCGATTCTGGCCATGGGTCCGTACTCAGTTGTCGCCGTCGACCAGCGTGCGGGCCTCGACGACCTTCTCGCGATACGCCTCGAAGATCCGGCGCAGCGCCTGTTCCATCGTCACCTCGGGCTTCCAGCCGAGTTCCTGCATGGTGTTGTCGATCTTCGGCACGCGGTGCTGCACGTCCTGGTAGCCCTTGCCGTAGAAGTCGCCCGACGAGGTCTCGACGATTTGCGTCTTGCGCGCTTCCTCGGCGTATTCGGGATAGTCGGCGGCCATCTTCAGCATCATCTCGGCGAGCTCGCGCACCGAGTGGATGTTCGACGGGTTGCCGATATTGAAGATCTTGCCCGTGGCGATGCCGTTCGGGTTCTCGATGATGCGCATCAGCGCCGAGATGCCGTCCGAGATATCGGCAAACGCACGCTTCTGCTCGCCGCCGTCGACGAGCTTGATCGGCTCGCCGCGCACGATGTGGCCGAGGAACTGCGTGACCACGCGCGACGAACCTTCCTTCGATTCGAAGATCGAGTCGAGTCCCGCACCGATCCAGTTGAACGGGCGGAACAGCGTGTAGTTCAGGCCTTGCTCCATGCCGTAAGCGTGGATCACGCGATCCATGAGCTGCTTGGAGCAGGCGTAGATCCAGCGCGGCTTGTTGATCGGACCGTAGATCAGCGGCGACGACTCGGGATCGAATTCGTCGTCGGCGCACATGCCGTAGACCTCGGAGGTCGACGGGAACACCAGGTGCTTGCCGTACTTCACGGCGGCGCGCACGATCGGCAGGTTCGCCTCGAAGTCGAGCTCGAACACGCGCAGCGGCTGGCGCACGTAGGTCGCGGGCGTGGCGATGGCCACCAGCGGCAGCACCACGTCGCACTTGCGGATGTTGTACTCGATCCACTCCTTGTTGATGGTGATGTCACCTTCAAAGAAGTGCATGCGCGGATGGTCGACGAGGTCACCGAGGCGGTCGGACGACATGTCCATGCCGTAGACCTCCCACGACGTCGTTTCCAGGATGCGGCGCGTCAAGTGGTGGCCGATGAAGCCGTTGACGCCAAGAATCAGGACCTTTTTCATCGGTTTTCCTCGTTGGACTGTTCGGTAAGAATGGGTGCCAGCGCTTGCGCGGTGACCGGCGCGGATGTCGCGGCATTAAGCAGAGTGTCGATGCGCACCTGGCCGCCGTCGCCGCACAGGCCGATGATCTGGCCCTGGCTCACGTGCAGGCCGGGGCGCCAGCCGGTCGGCAGCGCCGGGGCGGACAGCGGGCGGCGCGCCTGCGCAACGACGAAGCGCTGGCCGGCGATGTCGGTGAACGCGCCGGGGTAGGGCGGCGCCACCGCGCGGATCAGGTTGTAGACCTCGGCCGCGGGGCGGCTCCAGTCGACGCGGCCATCCTCGGGACGGCGACCCGAGAAGTAGCTGCCTTGTGCCAGCACGTTCGGATGTTGCGGCGTGTTGCCTGCCATCATGGCCGGCAGCGCGCGCCACAGCGTCTGCTCGGCGGCCACGGTGACTTTCTCGAAGACTTCGCCGGCCGTGTCGTCCGGCAGAATGGGCACCGCGGTCTGGTCCACGATGTAGCCGGCGTCCGGTTTGGCTTCCATCGCATGCAGCGTGGCGCCGGTTTCCGTTTCGCCATGCAGCACGGCCCAGTTCACCGGCACGCGGCCGCGGTACTTAGGCAACAGCGAGCCGTGCATGTTGAAGGCGCCTTGTGGGGCCAGCGCCAGCACGCTCGCCGGGATCATCGAGCGGTAGTAGAACGAGAAGATCACGTCGGGGCTCGCGTCGCGCACGGCCTGGGCAATCGCCGGATCGGCCGGGTCTTCGCCGTAGATAAACGGGATGCCGAGTTCCGTAGCCGTATCCGCCACGCGGCGGAACCAGATGTTCTCGTCAGCGCGGTCACGGTGCGTGACGACCAGCGCCACATCGACGCCGCGCGCGTGCAGCACGCGCAGGCAGCGGTCGCCGACGTTGTGGTAGCCAAAGACGACTGCGCGCATCATGCCTCCGTCCGGTGGCGGGAAGGCTCCGCCTCAAGGACGGCCTTGATACGGTAGCGCGGCCGGTCGCGCACTTCCTGGTAGATGCGGCCCACGTATTCGCCGAGCAGGCCCAGGCCGAACAGCAGGATGCCGATCAGGAAGAAGTTCATGGCGAACAGGGTGAACACACCCTGCACTTCCGAGCCGAACAGGAACCGGCGCATCAGCAGCACCACGAACAGCACGCCGGACAACAGCGACAGTACCGTACCGATGGCCGAGAACCATTGCAGCGGAACGATCGAGAAACCGGTCACCAGGTCGAAGTTCAGGCGGATGAGCTGGTACAGCGAGTACTTCGACTCGCCGGCATGACGCTGCTCGTGGCCGACTTCGATTTCCACCGGGCTCGACGCAAACGTGTAGGCCAGCGCGGGAATGAACGTGTTGACCTCGCGGCAGGCGTTGATCGTGTCGACCACATTGCGGTCATACGCGCGCAGCATGCAGCCCTGGTCCGTCATGCGGATCTTCGTGATCCGCTCGCGCAGGCCATTCATGGCGCGCGACGCATAGCGGCGAAACGCCGTGTCGTTGCGCTGGCGGCGGATCGTGCCGACGTAGTCATGGCCTTCGCGCATGGTCTGCACGAGACGCGGGATTTCCTCGGGTGGGTTCTGCAGGTCTGCGTCCAGCGTGATCACGATCTTGCCGCGCGTGTGCTCGAAGCCGGCCAGGATGGCCATGTGCTGGCCGAAATTGCCGTTGAACAGCACCACCCGGGTCACGTCCGGGCGCTTGTGGAACTGCGCGGCGAGCATGGCCGCCGAGCGGTCGACGCTGCCGTCATTGATGAAAATGACCTCGTACGAGTCACCAAGGCCATCGAGCGCCGGATACAGACGATCGAACAGGGCTTGCAGCCCGTCTTCTTCGTTGTAGACCGGAATGACGACCGAAACCTCGACCGGGCTCATTTGGAGAGACGTTTGCATGTTTCGCTGAGAGTTGCGCAGACCCGTTCCACATCGGCGGCTTGCATGGCGGGGAACAGCGGCAGCGTGACGATGCCGCGACCGATGCGTTCGGCGTGCGGCAGCATGCCAGCGCGCCAGCCAAGGGAACGGTAGTAGGTGAAAAGGTGAATCGGGGGATAGTGCACGCCGGTGCCGATGCCGCGCTCGCGCATGGCCTGCATCACGTTCTGGCGAGCCTGCTGCGGGCCGCCTTCGAGGCGCTCCGTGGGCAGCACGACCTGGAACATGTGCCAGTTGGTCGTGGCTTGCTGCGGGTCCAGCGGCTGGGGCAGTTCAATGCCGAGTTCGGCCAGCCCCGCGTCGGCGGCGCATCGGAAATAGGTCTCGGCCAGTGCGGCGCGGCGCGCGGTGATGGCGTCGAGCTTTGCGAGCTGCGCGAGGCCGATCGCGGCATTCACGTCGGTCAGGTTGAACTTGCCACCGGGCTCTTCGACGTCCATGCCGTCCATGCCCGAGCGGATCACGCCCTGCAGGCGCAGGCGTTCGGCGCGCACGGCTTCTTCCGGCGTGTTCATCACCAGGCAGCCGCCCTCGACGCTGGTGATGTTCTTGTTGGCCTGGAAGCTGAAGCTGACCAGGTCGCCAAAGGCGCCGATGCGCTTGCCTTGCCAGCGCGAATCGATGGCCTGCGCGGCATCTTCGATCACGCGCAGATTGTATTTGGTGGCGATCGCATAGAGGCGGTCCATGTCGACCGGCAGGCCAGACAGGTACACCGGCATGATGGCGCGCGTACGCGGCGTGATGGCCGCTTCCACGGCGTCGAGGTCGATATTGCGCGTGCGCGGGTCGATGTCGACGAACACGGGCTTCGCGCCCACGGCGAGCACCACGTTCGCGGTGGCGACCCACGTGATCGGCGTGGTGATGACTTCATCGCCGGGGCCGATGTCCGCGATCCGCAGCGCGATTTCCATCGTGGCCGAGCCATTGGCGAAGGTGCGCACGGGGCGTCCGCCAAAGAGCTGGGACAGGGCGTCCTCGAACGCCTGCATCTTCGGGCCGGAGGTGATCCAGCCGGATGCCAGCACCTTGCCGACTTCGGCAATGGTGTCCGCGTCGATCTCGGGCCGGACGAAGGGAAGGAATTCGGAAGCGGCGGTAGCGGTCATCGGGTAGCTTGCCAGTAGGTATGCAGCATAAAGGGGCGCCGGATCACGAGCGCGCGATCAGGAACACGCCGGCCAGGATCAGCAGGATGCCGAACACGCGCAGCGGCCCGATCATCTCGCCGAACAGCCACCACGCGGCGAGCGCATTGACGACATAGCCGAGCGACAGCATCGGATAGGCGATCGATACATCGACGCGCGAGAGGCCGACGATCCACACGCCAACGCTGACCACGTACAAGGTCAGCCCGGCGAGCACGGGCCACTGCGTCAGCACGCGCAGTGCCGTGAGCAGTAGTGTGCTCCGTTCGATCGTGATGGCGCCGACGGCGTTGACGCCGGCCTTGAGCAGCAGTTGCGCGGCGGCATTGAGCAGCACGCCGGTGAAGATGAAAGCGAAAGTCGATAGCGTCATGGCGCCGGGTTCAGTCCTTCGAAGATTGAGGCCGGGCGGTTGCCGGCAGCGGGAAATTTGCCACGACGATGCGACGCTTGTCCTGGCCGATGGTGAACATCGGGACGCCGCGCGCCGTCAGGTCGGCGAACGTCTCGGCCGACATCATGGCAATGGCGTGCGGGCCTTGTCTCCAGCGTTCGGCAAAGGCATCGACGGTGGGAATCCATTTCTGCGGCTCCTGGCCCACACCGAACTCCAGTTCGTCGGGGTGCTCGACGAGGATGACGGTGCGGCGAAGGTAGAACGGCAGGGTGTGATCGAGCAGCCGCACGCTGTAAATCGGCATATCGGGCGTCAGCACCGCGTTGATCGCAGGAACCAGGTCAGCGCCGGAAGCGGGACGCCCCATGGCTTCATGCCCGCGGAAGGCAAGTGTCGCGCACAGGAACATGGCCACAGCATAGGCGACGACGCTTGCAAATACCCCACGCGTGCGCAGCAGGTGCCGTGCAAGCAACGCGCCAGCCAGCATGCAGGCGAAGGCCAGGCCTACCCACAGCGCGAACTCGCGATAGACCACGTTTGGCGTGCTGGGCTTGTCGAGGGTTGCCACATAAGGCGTGGCGAGCAGGCCGAGCACGCCCAGGACCAGCATGAAGTTCACCTGGCGCCGCCATGAGCGTTCCGTCGCGGTGTCGAGTGCCACGCCGGCCAGGATGCCCAGCGCCGGGAAGATCGGCACGATATAGCCTGGCAGCTTCGAGCCCGACAGGCTGAAGAACACGAAGATCGCAATGGCCCAGATCGCAGCAAGCAGCGCCGGCTGGAATGGCCGCGCGACGCTGCCGCGCTCCACGCCTGCGCGTTCGCGCACCGCTTGCCACATGCCCGGGAATGCGCCCAGCCACGGCAGGAAGCCCGCCACCAGCAACGGCACGAAGAACCACAGCGGACCCTTGCGCGAATGCACCGTCGAGGTGTAACGCTGCCAGTGTTCGTGGATGAAGAAGAAGTTCAGGAATTCGGGATTGCGTTCCGACACCAGCCAGAACCATGGCACCGTGACCACGAGCATCAGCACGATGCCGGACACCAGATGCAGGCGAAGCCACAGGCCGAAATCCCGCGTGACGAGCGTGTAGACGACGAGCACAAGGCCGGGCAGCGCGATACCGACCAGGCCTTTGGTCAGGACGGCGACGCCCATGGCCACCCAGCACGCCAGCATCCAGTTGCGGCGCGCCGCCGGTGTGGCGTGGGGATGCTGCGCGAGCAGCATGAAGGCAAGCACGCAGGCCATGGCGCCGGACAGCGTCATATCCAGCGAATTGAAATGCGCGGCCACGTTCCACATCGGTGCAGCGACCATCACGAATCCGGTGAGCACGGCAGCGCGTGCGCCGAACCAGCGGTGCGCGGCGAGCACGGAAACCAGCAGGCCGATTGCCCCGGACAGCGCCACGCAGAGCCGCGCCTGCCAGTCGCCAATGCCAAACAGCGTATAGGACAGCGCGGTCGCCCACAGGTGGAAAGGCGGCTTCTCGAAGTACTTGAGCGCCTGGTAGCGGATCGTGACCCAGTCGCCGGTGACAAACATCTCGCGGGCAATTTCCGCGTAGCGGCCTTCGTCCGAGCGCAGCAGGTGCCGCATGTCGAGCGTGCCGAACCAGACCAGCAGGATGCCCAGACTGATCAGGGCGATAACGCCAACTGACAGCCCGGCATAGCGCGAGGTCGAGGAACTACGCATAGAACTCCCTGGAAATGTCGACGGATGAATGGCTTGCGCCGCTTGGCGCGACAGGGAGCCGGCCAGCGCCGCCCCGGCGCATCACGGGCTGTGCCGGTCATGCGCGGGGCTGGCCTGGAATCGGCTCCATCCAACATGTCCCGGGCGAGGGCCGTTCCGGCATTCCGGCCTGACTGCATGCGGCCGGACATGGCGGGAAGCCGTCACAACGTTTGCGAACGCTTCCCGGTGGACAAGCCACCGCTGAAGGCCTGTGGCAGGAAAAATTTGTGATTTAAACGTATCTTTTCCTGCTGCGCGGACCCCGTCCCTCGCACGGGCGGGCAATGGTAGCACGGGCTGGGGCTCATCCTGCCTTTCCGGGGTATGTGGACCCCCGGAATGCCCGGACCGAACCCTTGCGCCCGGACAGACGCGACGTCAGGCAGGTTGGGCGACGGTCACTGGTTTGGCACTGCGCAGGCGCAGCGCGACGCCGAGGAGCAGGATGCCGCACACGATCGCCCAGGAGCCGATCATCCACAGCACGGCCAGCGCACCGGCCAGCGGCTTCCACAAAACGAGGAACGCGAAAGCGATGCTTACCAGTCCGGCAAGGATCAGCCACCATTCGTTAGGGATTTCCTTGCGTAGCCGCACCGCCGCGACGATCTGCAGCACACCGGTGGCCAGGGACCAGGCGGCAATATAGATCAGCAGTGACAGCGCAGTGATCGTCGGGCTCAGCAGGGTAAGCGCGCCCACGCCGAGGCCGAGCAGGCCTTGCAATGCCAGGACCCAGCGGTCGCTGGTCTCGCGTTCCTTGCCGGAGATCGCCATCAGCAGCGCCATCAGCCCGTCGGCGGCGGCGAATGCGCCGAAGATAAGGATCAGCGCCGCCAGCGTGGCGATCGGCGCGAAAAACGCGCAGATGCCGAAAACCAGCGCGAGCATGCCGCGCAGTGCGATCACCCACCATAATTTCGCGTAGTACTGAAGCATGGGATCTCCTGCAAGGTACCGGAATGCCAGCCGGTGGCGGCATCCGAAAAACCCGACGAGACAGCACGCGGGAAACACGCTAATTTAAAGAGCGCAGCGGTTGCGGACCGGCCCGGGCGGGTGCCAGTGGGGGACGCAAGACCATTCTAGACAGGGATTCATGTGAAGACAAAGGCGCAGCACTACCTGCGAAACGCCCCGGTCGCCGCCCTGGCATTGCTCGCGAGTGGAGTGGTCTGGGGTGAGGAGCCAGCCGAGTCTCGCCAGGGCACCGCAGCGCCAGCTGCGTCCCGGGCCATGCCGGCTGGCGCCGTCATCTGCGACGCGCCGTGGTTCCGCTCTGGCTCGCAAGTGCAGATGGAGGGCGACGGCGCGTTGCCGATGTCGATCACCATGACGCTGCGCAACGTCGGACGCAGCCCGTCGGGTTGCCGCGCGCAACTCGAGGTCATGTCAAAGTCCGCCATGTCGGCATTGATGGGACCACCGGTGGTCATGGACCAGGTGCACATGGTCAACATTGACCGGCGCACCCCCGCCGAAGAAACCAGCATCGAAAGCCAGCACGCCATCATCAATGCCCGCGCGCGCTACGCCCGCATGTACGGCGAGGCCGCCTTCAAGGGCAAAGGCGTCTTCAACTATGCCGGCCTGAACCTGCGCGAAGGCAGCACGCTGGATGGTGAAACGTTCGAATCCAGCCTGTCGCTGAAGATATATCCGCTGGGTTCGGATCAGGTGGTGGGCACCATGCGCGCGTTGCATGCGTCGATCAACATCAGTTCGCGCCAGGTGGGCCGCCGTCAGATGATCGATACCGTGCTCGGCCGCAGGGAATGCCTGCCGATCACTTATGAAAAGCGCACGTCGCTGGGACCGCTGCTGGTCGGCGAAGAGGTCGTGCAGGTCGAGCCTTCCGTGATGCAGATTACCGACTGGTACTGTCCCGCGGAGGCTTTCGTGTTGCGCACGGAAGTCAAGCAGGATGGCAAGGTGCAGCGCATTGATGTGACGGCGATGGAGTTGGACACGAAGGCGCCGTAAGCGTATTCGCGATGCCGCCTCACCAACAATGACAAAGCCCGCGCCATGGCGCGGGCTTTGTCATTGGGCTTACCAGTATCAGCTGGCGGCCGGCGCCGAAGCTGCCTTTTTCTTGCTCTTCTTGGACTTCGACTTGGTCGACTTCTTGGCTTCCGGAGCGGAGGCGTCGGTCAGGTCGCTGCGGGTGCTCTTGTTTGCGCCCTGGCTGTACGGATCGAACTTGTCGCCGCTCTTGGCACCTTCGGAGTACGGGTCGAACTTCTGACCCGACTTGGCACCCTGGGTGTACGGGTCGAACTTCTTGCCGCCGGTCTGCGCCTGGGCGGCCACAGCAGCCGTGCCCAGTGCGAGCGCGATTGCGATCGCAACGAACTTGTTCATGATTTCTCCTGAGTCCTGCCTGGTTATACCGCCCCATCGGGCGGTTGATTGTTCGCGGCCGCCCCGTTCGCGGAGCAACCAGTTTCAGTGTCGCCAAGCACTCGCCAAGCTGTCAACTGGGGGCCTACCCGGCAGTAGGCCTCATGGAAATCATGGATTGCCGCATCAATCTGATTGCGATTGTTGCGTTCAAATCACTCCGAGGCGACGTCGGACGGATGCTTCCAGGCGTCCCGGACCTGGTTCGACGGCAGCAGCGCGAGATTGATCTTGCGGCTGCCAATAGGCTGCTGGAACCAGTGCTTCTGCAGGGTCGTGATGCCCGTGCCCGCAAATGTGCCGGCCAGTGTCTGGTCGACGAACCGTTTCCACTCCGGGTCCGCCTTCGACATCATCAGCGCGTTTTGTTCCGTCGAAAGTGGAGGGCCGACGATCACGAACTGCGACGGATCCTTGGCGCGGGCGCGCAGGCCGGCGAGCAGCACGTCGTCCATGACGAAGGCCTGTGCGCGGCCCGATTCGAGCAGCAGGAACGATTCGCCGTGGTCCTTGGCGTAGACGTCCCGATAGCCGTATTGCTGCTTCAAGCGGCGCACATGGCGGTCGCCTGTTGAGCCGGCGCTGGTGACGACGGTCTTGCCGCGCAGGTCTTCGAACGACTGGATGCCGGAATCTGCGCGCACCAGCATGCGTACGGTGGAAACATAGTGCGACACGCTGAACGCCACCTGCTTTTGCCGTTCCAGCGAGTTCGTGTTCGGCGCGCAGTCGAGGTCGACCAGGCCGTTGACCACGGCCGGGAAGCGGTTCTGCGGCGTGAGCGGCAGCCAGCGAACCTTGATGTCCTTCAGGCCAAGCTTCTGGCGGGCGGCCTCGGCCACGCGCAGGCACAGGTCGACGGCATAGCCGGCCGGCTGGCCCTTGTCATCGGCAAACGAGAACGGCAGCGCGGATTCACGATAACCGAGCACGATGGTGCCGCTGTCGCGGATCTTGTCCAGCACCGGGCTTTGCGCGCGGGCGCCAAGCGGAGACAGCGTGGCCACGGCTAGCAGTAGCGCGGTCAACGGGCGGAACAGGTTGGAGGCGGTAAGGCGGAAGGACGGCATAGGAAACGGGCGAGGCGTCATGACGCCGGTTGCAGCAAAGTCGCAAGGGTATACCCGCACGCCTGAATGCGGAACGACAACTTTTTCATAAGCAAATGCTTCGTCGAGAAGACATGAGCAAGTGATGCGCGCTTGGGGGGCATCCTCACGCAAGCCGCACATCCTGCTGATTTGTGTAACCATTACTCATTTTGTGACAAATAAGCCGCATATTGTGTCGGCGAAGGCGGTAAAATCCGGCCCGTCCCGCTTATTTGCAACGTTCTTATAACAATGAGCCCCCGTCCTTCGCGCCTAGCGTGCATTGACGCCCTGAAAGCCGTCAGTTCACAGCTGATCGTGCTTCATCACCTTGCGTTCTACGGCCCGATGTCCGACGCCGCCTATTCGCTGGCGCCCGACATGCTGGACTGGCTGTCGCAATACGCCCGCATCGCGGTGCAGGTGTTCCTGGTCGTCAGCGGCTTTCTGGCAGCGCGCAGCCTCGCGCCCCAAGGGCGCCTGACGATTCGCCAGCATCCATTGGTCGCTGTCTGGCGCCGCTATCAGAAGCTGGTTACACCCTATGCCGCGGCGATTCTCATCAGCATCGCCGGGGCTGCCATCGCGCGTACGTGGATGGTCCACGAGTCGATTCCGGCGCCACCGCACCTGATGCAGTTCCTTGCCCATGTGCTGCTGCTGCATAACGTGCTCGACGTCGATGCGTTGTCGGCGGGCGTCTGGTACGTCGCGATCGACTTGCAGCTGTTCGCACTGTTGGTGACGGCACTGTGGCTCGCGCGCAGCGTGTCGGGGCAGGGTGCGCGCGCGGGTATCGTGCTGGTGTCCGCGCTGGCGATCGCCTCGCTGTTCTGGTTCAACCGCGATGCGTCGTGGGACATCTGGGCGGTGTACTTCTTCGGCGCCTATGGCATGGGCACGCTTGCGTACTGGGCATCCAATCCGGAGCGCTCGGCGATTCCGCTGCTGCTGCTTGGCGCGATGGGGCTGGCTGCGCTGATCATCGATTTCCGCCTGCGCATCGCCGTGGCGCTGGCGACTGCCGTGCTGCTCGCTGTGGCGAGGCGCGAAGGGTGGCTAGAGGGCTGGCCGCGTGCGGCGGTCGTGGGGTTCTTTGGCCGCATCTCGTATTCCGTGTTCCTGGTTCACTTCCCGATCTGCCTGGTGGTGAACGCAGTGGTTTCGCACCTCGCCCCGGGGCGTCCGGTGATCAACGCGCTCGGTATGTTGCTGGCCTGGGTGGCGAGCAATGTTGCCGGATCCTTGTTCCACCGTTACGTAGAAAGCACCAGCCCGTTCGCGGCGCTGCGCGGGATGCTGGCGGGCGGCCGTCGCAGGACGGCCGGAGAATCGACGACGTAACAGCCCGATGTCTCGTCCGTGTCGCATGGCGCGGATGGTCAGTGCAGCAAAAGCGGCACGTGCGGACTACGGCGCGTGCCGCTTTTTCGTGGTGCGCGAGCACCATGAGTGTCGGCGCCATCCGCACACCACCTGTGCACAAGCCCGGCGTTGCCAGCGTGCGACGACCCACGGACGGGTTGAAACGGCCTTTGGGTGATGGCACGGAGATTGCCTAGTATGGAATCGTAAACCTGACCATTTGGTCAGGATTCCATCAAGGAATCGAGAGGTGTCATGTCCGATCATATCGTCCTGACCTCGCACGCACGCCGCGACAAGCCGGCCGAGCCTATCAATTGGGGGGCGCCGACTGCGGCGGAGCGCGGACCGGTGATCGCGAGCCTGACCGACCCGGCGCGACGCAATGTGATCGGCACGCATTCCGGTGCATACGCTATCTACCGGGCACTGGCCGTGGCGTCGGGCCGCCTCCAGCGCGACCATCGCCCCGACCTCACCGATACCGCGCCCGCCGAAGCAATCGGCCCGCACGCGCAATGGGGCGACCCGAACAAGATCGTCTCGCTCGATCCGTGGGGCCACCTGGTGTCGAGCGCCTTTGCCGATCGCATCGCGGCAGGCGTGGACATCCGTCCGACCATCGCGGTGACGCGCGCGCACATCAACATGCCGGAACTGGCGTCGGCGATTGCGGCAGGACGGCTCAAGCCCGACGGCGATATCCTCCATGCCAACGGCGACGTGCGGGTGACCAAGGCCGCCGTGGACCCGGTCTGGTACCTGCCGGGGCTGGCGCGCCGTTTCGAGATCAAGGAAACGGTGCTGCGCCGCAGCTTGTTCGAGCAGACCAGCGGCATGTTCCCGGAACTGGTGACCCGTCCGGACCTCAAGGTTTTCCTTCCGCCGATCGGCGGCATGACGCTGTACTTCTTCGGCGATATCGCCAAGCTCGGCAAGCCCGAGACCCACGTGGCATGCCGCGTGCATGACGAATGCAACGGTTCGGACGTGTTCGGCTCGGATATCTGCACCTGCCGGCCCTACCTTGCACACGGCATTGAGGTGTGCATCGAGATGGCCCAGCAAGGCGGCGTAGGCCTGGTGGTCTATAACCGGAAGGAAGGGCGCGCGCTCGGTGAAGTGACGAAGTTTCTGGTCTATAACGCCCGCAAGCGCCAGGTCGGCGGGGACCGCGCCGAAACCTACTTCGCTCGTACCGAATGCGTCGCCGGCGTGCAGGACATGCGCTTCCAGGAGTTGATGCCGGATGTCTTCCACTGGCTGGGCATCCGCCGCATCGACCGCTGGGCGTCGATGAGCAATATGAAACACGGTGCGCTGGTGGCACAGGGCATCGAGGTCGTCGAGCAGGTTGCCATACCGGAAGAATTGATCCCGGCGGATGCACGCGTGGAAATCGACGCCAAGGTGGCGGCCGGTTATTTCACGCACTACACGCCGCCTGACGCCAACGAACTCGCCCTGGCAAAGGGCAGGGGGTTGAACGAATGAACACGTATCCCGAAGCGGACCGGCCCGAAGGGCCGGCCGACGGTCTCGGCAGTGGCTGGTACAGTCCGGTACCGGCGGGGCATCCGGCTGCGGCGCTGCTGTGCGCCGAAGCGGTACGCACGCACTGTGCTGCGGTCACGGAGCACGTGGCCGCCGGCCAGTCCGAACTGTTCACCTGGCATCCCGATCGCGTGCATGCGATTGCCGACTACGTGGCCAGCACCATTCGGCAGCGTTATCCGGACCTGCGGGTGCCATACCACAGCCGCTGGCGCCATTTTGAAAGCGGTGGCTCCGGCGAGCGGCTGGATCGCTGGCACATCCTGTGCGAGCGCGCGGCGCTGAGCGGTCCCGAGCATCGCGAGGACCGCGCACGGATCGGCATCGACCTGGTCATCCCCAGCGTGCTGCTCGACGCGGGGGCTGGTCCTGACTGGCGCTACCGCGATCCGGCCAGTGACCTGATCCTGACGCGTTCGGAAGGGCTGGGCGTGGCGAGCTTCGATCTGTTCGCGCGCGGCGGCTTCTCCGCCGAGCCCGGCGATCCGCTGCGTGCCGATGCCGAACGGCTGATGCGCATCGATGCGTCCAGCATCGCCACTGCGTTCCAGGTCGCGCAGCACAATCCGCTGGTAGGCCTGGAAGGGCGCGCGGGGTTGCTGCGCCGCCTCGGTGAAGTCATGCAGGCCACGCCGGCAGTGTTTGGCACGCCGGCGCGGCTTGGCAACCTGTTCGATTACCTGAAGGCGAACGCAGTCAACGAGCGCATCGAAGCGAGCTTCATCCTGAAGACGCTGCTGGTGGCGCTCGGGCCGGTGTGGCCGGGACGGATCGTGCTCGACGGCGTGTCGCTCGGCGATACCTGGCGCCACGCTGCCGCGCCGGGCGGTCTGGTGCCGTTCCACAAGCTGACCCAGTGGCTGACCTATTCGCTGCTGGAGCCGCTCGAAGACGCCGGACTTGTGGTCACCGGCCTGGAGGCGTTGACGGGGCTGCCCGAATATCGCAACGGCGGCCTGCTGTTCGACTTCGAGTTGATGGTGCCGCGCGACCCGGCATTCGCCGAGGTCGCGCACGAGGTGCAGGAGCCCGTCATTGTCGAATGGCGTGCCTTGACCGTGACTGGCCTGGATCTCGTGGCGGACGGCGTGCGCCAGGCGCTTGGCCTGTCGGAAGCGGACTTCCCGCTGGCGCGTGTGCTGGAAGGCGGCACCTGGGCGGCGGGGCGGCGTATTGCCGCCAAGCGCAGGCCCGGCGGCCCGCCACCGTTCGCGATCAACAGCGACGGCACGGTGTTCTGAGCGCCACAGCCGCGCAGCAACGCTTGCCCGCCGGATCCATCCGGCGGTGCAATCCCTGATTCCCTCGCCAGTCCGATTGCATAGGAGCGTCACCATGAACGACATGTCTGCCGTCCCCGTGGCTCCGGCCGAAGCCGCCAACGCACCGGCCGCCTCCGTGCTGGTGGTCGATCACCCGCTGGTCCAGCACAAGGTCACGCTGGCGCGCAGCGAAGAGACCACGACCGACAATTTTCGCCGGCTCGTGCGCGAGATCAGCCAACTGCTGACTTACGAAGCGACGCGCGATTTGCCGATGGAAACCATTGCCATCAAGACGCCGATCGCGCCGACGCAATCGCCGGTGCTGGCGGGCAAGAAGCTCTGCCTGGTGTCGATCCTGCGGGCGGGCAACGGCTTCCTCGACGGGATGCTGGAGCTTTTGCCGGCCGCGCGCGTGGGCCATATCGGCCTGTACCGGGATCCGGAAACGCTGGAACCGGTCGAGTACTACTTCAAGATGCCCGAGGACATCCAGGAACGGATCGTGATCGTGGTGGACCCCATGCTGGCCACCGGCAACTCCGCCATTGCCGCGCTCAACCGCCTCAAGGAAAGCGGTGTGAGCATGCTGAAATACGTCTGCCTGATTGCGTCGCGCCCGGGCCTGAAGGCGCTGCAGGCCGCGCATCCGGACGTTGCGATCGTCACGGCGGCCATCGACGAGGAGCTGAACGAGCACGGCTACATCGTGCCCGGGCTCGGCGATGCCGGGGACCGCCTCTACGGCACACGGTGATGGACGGCCCCGCGGTTGCCGCGGCGCGCCGCCTGCCGCTGGCGCGCGACGCCAGCGTCGGGCGCATCCGGCAGGAGAACGAGGCCATGATCCTGCGCGCGGCCGAGCACGTCTTTGCACGCGCCGGCTTCGCAGGCGCCACCATGGCCGAGATCGCGGTGCGCGCCGGGGTGCCCAAATCCAACCTCCACTACTACTTCAGAACGAAGCAGGCGCTGTACCGTGCGGTGCTCGCGCATACGCTGCAGCTCTGGCTGTCAGAGACCGAGGCAATCCGCGCCGAGCTGCCTCCGGAGGTCGCGCTCGAACAGTACATCCGGGCCAAGATGCGCCTGTCGGCGAGCCATCCTGATGCCTCGCGCGTATTCGCCAACGAACTCCTGCACGGCGCACCGGAGATCGGCGAAGTCCTGCGCCATGCGCTGCGCGAACTGGTCGAGCACAAGTCGGATGTGATCCGCCACTGGATCGCCACGGGCCAGATGGCGAGCGTGGATCCGCAACACCTGTTCTTCACGATCTGGGCGGCGACCCAGACCTACGCCGATTTCGAATCGCAGATCTGCGCCGTGCTCGGTGTGAGCCGACTGGGCCGGCGCGATTTCGAGCTGGCCACCGAACACCTGGTGGCGCTGCTGCTGCGAGGCTGCGGACTGCTGCCCGTGAGCGCACAGTTGGCGCAGGACATAACAACACCGTAGTACTCATCACAGTAGTACTCAAACCAGGGAGGGAGAACTATGAATGCTGGACGCAATCGCAGGACCTGGCTGAAGCTGGCCGCCGCAGGCGCCGCCGTGGCCGCCATCGGCGCGATGCCGATGGCCCACGCGCAGGCGAAGCTGAAGGTGGCAGCGGTCTACACCGTGCCGGTCGAGCAGCAGTGGGTGTCGCGCATCCACAAGGCGCTCAACGAGGCCAAGGGCCGCGGCGAAGTGGATTATGTGTTCTCCGAAAGCGTCTCCAATGCCGACTATGAACGTGTGCTGCGCCAGTATGCGGAGCAGGGCGCGGCGCTGATCGTCGGCGAATCGTTCGCGGTGGAATCGGCCGCGCGCAAGGTGGCCAAGGACTATCCGAAGACGGCGTTCCTGATGGGGTCTTCGGGCAAGCCGCAGGCACCCAACTTTTCGGTGTTCGACAACTACATCCAGGAGCCGTCATACCTGACCGGCATGATCGCCGGCGGCATGACCAAGACCAACCATATCGGCATGGTGGGCGGCTACGCGATTCCGGAAGTCAACCGACTGATGCATGCGTTTATGGAAGGCGCCCGCTCGGTCAACCCGAAGGTGAAGTTCACGGTCAGCTTCATCGGCTCCTGGTTCGATCCGCCCAAGGCGAAGGAAGCGGCGTTCGCGATGATCGACAAGGGCGCCGACGTACTGTACGCGGAGCGCTTCGGCGTGTCCGATGCCGCGAAGGAGCGCGGGAAGCTCGCGATCGGCAATGTCATCAACACGCAGCCGCAGTATCCGGCCACGGTGGTGGCGTCGGCGCTGTGGAACATGGAGCCCACCATCGGCGCGGCGCTGTCCAAGGTCAAGGCGGGGCAGTTCAAGAACGAGGACTACGGCCAGTATTCGCTGATGAAGTACAAGGGCGCCGAACTCGCGCCGCTCGGGACGTTTGAGGGCAAGGTGCCTGCCGACCTGATGGTCAAGGTGCGCGCGAAGGAAAAGGCCATCCTCGATGGCAAGGACACCGTGAAAGTGGTCGAGACGGAGCCGAAGTCCACACCGTAAGCGTGCTGCGGCGATTCCATGCGGATCGCCTTCTTCCTTTCCTTTCCATGTCCCTGCCCACATCGCCGCCGGTGCTCCGCATGGCCGGCATCCGCAAGCGCTTTGGCGCCTTGCTTGCCAACGACGACATCACGCTCGAACTTGCGCGCGGCGAGGTGCTCGCGCTGCTCGGCGAGAACGGCGCCGGCAAGAGCACGCTGGTGAATATCCTGTTCGGCCACTATGTGGCCGATGCGGGCAGTGTCGAGATCGACGGCGTGGCCTTGCCGCCGGGCAATCCGCGCGCCGCGCTTGCGGCCGGCATCGGCATGGTGCACCAGCACTTCACGCTCGCCGACAACCTGTCGGTGCTCGACAATATCCTGATCGGCACGGAGCCGCTGTGGCGCTGGCGGCAAGGCCGGCGCGCCGCGCGTGCGCGAGTGGAGGAACTGTCGCGCCGTTTCGGGCTTGCCGTACAGCCAAATGCGCGCGTGGGCGCGCTGTCGGTGGGCGAGCGCCAGCGCGTGGAAATCATCAAGGCGCTCTATCGCGGCGCGCGTGTGCTGATTCTCGATGAGCCGACCGCCGTGCTGACGCCGCAGGAGGCTGACAGCCTGTTTGCCACGCTGGCCCAGCTGATTGCGGACGGCATGTCGGTCATCTTCATCAGCCATAAGCTCGACGAGGTGCTGCGCGTCTCGCACCGCGTGGCTGTGCTGCGCGGCGGACGGCTCGTGGCGACGCGGAATGCAAGTGCCACATCGCGCGCCGAACTGGCCGAGCTGATGGTCGGCCGCGCCGTGCAGATGCCTGCCCGTACACGGTCCGATGCGCGCGATGCGGCGGAGTTGCTTGCCGAACTGGTACAAGTCAGCGTGCCGGCTTTGGCGGGGCACGTCGCGCTGCATGACGTATCGTTGACGCTGCGCAGCGGTGAAATCGTCGGTATCGCCGGGGTGGCGGGCAACGGTCAGGTTACGCTGGCAGAGGTGATGAGCGGCATGCTTGCGCCGGCGTCGGGCACGGTGACAATCGCAGGCCACGCCATGCCCGCCGATCCGCAGCGCTGGATTGCGGCCGGCGTGGCACGCGTTCCCGAAGATCGCCACGCACAGGGCGCGGTTGGCGAACTCGCAGTGTGGGAGAACGCCATCGCGGAACAACTGGGGCAGCCCGGCTTCACGCGCGCTGGTGTGATTCGCCGCGGCGCTTCGCGGCGATTCGCACGCGAACTGGTGTCGCGCTTCGACGTGCGTGGTGGCGGCATCGACGCACCGACACGCACGCTGTCCGGGGGCAATATGCAGAAGCTGATCCTCGGGCGGGCGCTGTCGGTGGCTGGCGATGGCCGCGTGCCGCGCGTCGTCGTGGCGAGCCAGCCGACGTGGGGACTCGATATCGGCGCGGTCGCCTATGTCCACCGGCAGTTGCTGGACGCTGCAGAGGCTGGCGCCGCGGTGCTGTTGATCTCTGAAGACCTGGACGAGCTGATGGCGCTTGCCGATCGCATCGCGGTGATGCATCGCGGGCGCCTGACCGAGGCGCGTCCCGCCCAGGCATGGACGCTGGCGACACTTGGTCTTGCGATGGCAGGGTCGGATGCGGCGACAGCGGGCGCAGCCGCACCTGGCGGCACGGAGGTGTGCGATGCGGCTTGAGGCCCGGCCAACGGTTTCGCGCGTGGCGCTGGTGGCCGCACCGGTAGGCGCCGTGGCAGCCACCTTGCTGATCTGCGCGCTGCTGGTCACGTGGGCCGGTGCGCCGGTCGGGCGGGCTTACCTGTCTCTGCTCCAGGGCGGTTTCGGCTCGCGCTTTGCGTGGTCGGAAACGCTGACGCGCGCCACGCCGCTGATGCTGACCGGACTGGCGGTGGCGGTGGCGTTCCGCGCGCGGCTGTTCAATATCGGTGCCGAGGGGCAGCTCTATCTCGGTGCGCTTGCCGCTGTTGCCGTGGGTGGCCAAGTCGACGGCGGCGCCGCGCCATGGGCCGCGCAGTTGCCGGCCGGCTTGCTATTCGTGCTGATGGTGGCGGCCGGCATGCTCGCGGGGGCGCTGCTGCTGCTGGGGCCTGCATGGCTCAAGTTGCGGCTTGGTGTCGATGAGGTCGTGACCACGCTGCTGCTGAATTTCATCGTGCTGCTGCTGGTGTCGTGGATGCTCGACGGACCGATGAAGGACCCATTGGCGATGGGATGGCCGCAGTCCGTGGCCTTGCTGCCTGAAATGGAGCTGTCCCGGCTCATGGAGCGTTCGCGCGTGCACAGCGGCCTGCTGGCAGCGTGTGCGCTGGCGGTGGCCGTATGGGCGATGAACCGCTACACCGTGTTCGGCCTGCAGATGCGCGCAGTCGGTGCCAATGCGCGCGCCGCTGCGTTTGCTGGCATGCCAGTGGGCCGCGTGACGCTGTTGGCCGCGTTGCTGTCAGGTGCGCTCGCGGGGCTTGCCGGCGTGGTGGAAGTGGCGGGGCGGACGAGCTACCTCACGCTCGACATGTCGCCGGGCTACGGCTATGCGGGCGTCGTCATCGCCATGCTGGCCGGGTTGAATCCGCTTGGCGTCGTAGCGGCATCGGTCTTCGTAGCCGGTGTGCTGGTCGGTGCCGATGGCATGAGCCGCGCGGTCGGCGTGCCCAACGCCATTGCGGACGTGATCGTCGCGGTGGCGCTGCTGACCATGCTGGTCGCCACCATGCTGACGCGCTACCGTATCCGGCTGGACCGGGTGCGCGGGGTAGCCTGATGGAACTGCTCGATATCATCGCCGCCGCGCCGTTCTGGGTCGCCGTGCTGCGCGTAGCCACGCCGCTGATCTTCGGGACGCTTGGCGTGCTGCTGTGCGAACGGGCTGGCGTGCTGAACCTTGGCATCGAAGGCATCATGGTGGCGGGTGCGTTCTCCGGCTGGCTGGCCGTCTACCATGGCGCACCGCTGTGGGGCGGCGTTGCCGTGGCCGCGGGCGTTGGACTGGTGTTCGGACTGCTGCACGGCTGGCTGACCGTAACGCTCGCGTTGTCGCAACACGTGGCAGGGCTGGGCGTCACGATGCTGGCGACGAGCTTGTCGTACTATGCCTACCGGATCGGCTTTGCCTCCGTGTCGTCGCCGCCTACCATCACGCCGTTCGCGCCGATGCGCTGGCTGGATGGTGTGCCGGTCCTGGGGCCGATACTCGGGCCGGTGCTCGGCGCGCAGACATCGCTGACGCTGCTGGCCTTGCTGCTGGCGCCGGTGATTGCGTGGCTGCTGTACCGCACGCCGCTGGGGCTCGCGGTGCGCATGGTGGGCGAGAACCCGGCGGCGGCAGAGGGCCAGGGCATTCGCGTTGGCGCGGTGCGCATCGGTGCGGTCATGGTCGGTTCGGCGTTGATGGCGGTGGGCGGTGCGTTCCTGACGCTGTCGGCGTTCAATGCGTTCTTCTTTAACATGATCAACGGGCGCGGCTGGATCTGCGTGGCGCTGGTGGTGTTTGCATCGTGGCGGCCGGGGCGGGCACTGCTGGGCGCGGTGCTGTTTGCGGCATTCGACGCGCTGCAGCTGCGCCTGCAGCAGGGCGGTGCCAGCCTGCCCGGGTTGCCGCCGCTGCCTTACCAGCTTTACCTGATGCTGCCGTACGTGCTATCGATCCTTGCGCTGATTCTGGTGGCGCGCCGGGCCACGTACCCGCAGGCGCTGATGAAACCGTACCGCCGGGGCGAGCGCTGACCTGAATGATCTGATTGTGGAGCGACCATGCTGGAACTGATTTTGCGCCACTGTACGCTGCCGGACGGCCGCACTGGCATAGATATCGGCATTGACAACGGCCGCATCGTCGCCGTGGAGCCCGCGCTTGCCGCGCAGGCTGCGAACGAGATCGATGCCGCCGGGCAACTCGTGACGCCGCCATTCGTCGACGCGCACTTCCATATGGATTCGACGCTGTCATACGGGCTGCCCCGCGTAAACCAGTCGGGCACGCTGCTCGAAGGCATCGCGCTGTGGGGCGAACTGAAGCCGCTGCTGACGCAGGAGGCGCTGGTCGAACGCGCGCTGGCCTACTGCGACTGGGCCGTGGCCAGAGGATTGCTGGCGATCCGTTCCCATGTCGATGTCTGCGATCCCCGCTTGCTTGCTGTGGAAGCACTGCTGCACGTGCGCGAGCGCGTGCGTCCCTACCTCGACCTGCAACTCGTGGCGTTTCCGCAGGACGGCGTGCTGCGCGCGCCGGGCGCGCTGGAGAACCTTCGCCGCGCGCTCGACATGGGCGTGGAGGTGGTTGGCGGCATCCCTCATTTCGAACGGACTATGGCGGATGGCGCGGCGTCGGTGCGCCTGCTCTGCGAACTGGCTGCGGAACGCGGATTGCGCGTCGACATGCATTGCGACGAGAGCGACGACCCGATGTCGCGCCATATCGAAACGCTCGCCAGCGAAACGGTACGGCTGGGCCTGTACGGACGTGTCGCTGGCTCGCATCTGACGTCGATGCATTCGATGGATAACTACTACGTGTCCAAGCTGCTGCCGCTGATGCGCGAAGCCCGCGTGGCCGCGATCGCCAACCCGCTGATCAACATCACCTTGCAGGGCCGCCATGACACCTACCCGAAGCGGCGCGGCATGACACGTGTCCCCGAGTTGCTGGCGGCCGGCGTGCCAGTGGCATTCGGGCATGACTGCGTGATGGACCCGTGGTACAGCTTGGGCAGCGGCGACATGCTGGAAGTGGCGCACATGGGCCTGCACGTCGGGCAGATGACGGGGCAGGATGCGATGCGCAACTGCTTCGCCGCCGTGACCACCACGCCTGCGCAGATCCTCGGGCTCGAAGGCTATGGCATCTCGCCGGGCTGCCGGGCGGACCTGATCCTGCTGCAGGCCCGCGATCCGGTCGAGGCGATCCGCTTGCGCGCCACGCGCCTGAAGGTATTGCGTGCTGGCAAAACCATCGCCAGCACGCCGGCCGCTACGGCAACGCTGCAATTGCCGGGCCGTCCGACGCAGGTGGATTTCATGGTTTTGCGAGACGGTACGCAGCGCGGCGACTGAACCGTGCAATTTTTCGTTGAAAGGGTGTTGACAATACATTGGTCGCCCAGCATAATCTTGTTCTTCGCATCGCAGCAGAAATGCAGCGAAACGAAGCCCAGATGGCGGAATTGGTAGACGCACTAGGTTCAGGTCCTAGCGGTGGCAACACTGTGGAGGTTCGAGTCCTCTTCTGGGCACCAAATTCAGAAAAGGCCCGCAGCAATGCGGGCCTTTTTCCGTTTGTGCGTCCGGTTTGTGCGTCCGGTTTGTGAGTCCGTCAGCGGTGCCGTCCGCCCCGGACGGCATGCCGGCTCAGTGGTCCACGGCTTCGGCGGGTGCGTCCGCGCGGCGTACGCAGTTGCGGCCCTCGGCCTTGGCGCGATACATCGCCGCATCGGCCGCAGCGAACAGGCGAGGCCAGTGCGGGGCGCCGCTGAGTCCGGTGGCCACGCCGAAACTGGCGGTCACGGGCAGCCGGGTGCCATCGGCCAGGCGGATCGGCTCGGCACAGATCGCCGCGCACAATGCCTGCGCAAGGGACGCGGCTTCGTCAGCGCTTGCGCCTGGTACCAGTACGGCAAACTCCTCGCCGCCGAAGCGGGCCAGCGCATGGTCCGGGTCCACCATATCGCGCATCAGATCAGCCACTGCGCGCAGTACCTGATCGCCGGCGGGGTGCCCGTGCCGGTCGTTGATCTGCTTGAATCGATCCACATCCATGAGGATCAGGCTCGTCGTCGACGGTCCGGCGGGATCGGCAGGCTGCGCGGCAATGCGTTCCAGTGCGCGTCGGTTGAGCAGCCCGGTCAGGCTGTCGGTGCGGGCCTGGTGTTCCAGCTGCTCGGTGAGCGATGCACGCTCGCGGAGCTTGCGGCGCAGGATATCCAGCGCATCGAACAGGCGCCGCATCTCGCGACCGGAGGCCGGGAGGGTGAAGCTAGGGCGGCTGCGGCCCTCGGCCAGCGCGATGACCGCATCGCGCGCATCCAGCAACGGCAGGAACACGGAACGCTGCGCAAACACCAGCACGTAGCCAAGCACCAGCAGGATCAGCGCCGTCGCGCTGCCAGCCGTCACCAGCACGCGCAGCGCATGCTGGCGGTCCGCCTCGAAATGCGCGATCACCTCGTTGAGGAACTCGCTGCGCAGGCGTTCCAGCGGCTCCAGCGTTGGCACATAGCGATTAGTGAATTCTGTCGGACTCATCGAGTAATGCCCGGACAGGCGGCCTTGCGCCACCATGCTGTCGACCATCGACAGGCCGTGGCCGAAGAACTGATGGCTGGCATCGGCATAGGCATGTTCGAGCCGCGGCGCGTCGCCATACATGTTGTAGGCCGGCCCCGCGAGCGCCCATAGTTCCAGCAGCCGCCCGCGCGAGCGCGACGCATCGGCCAGGCTGCGTATCGGGATCGGCTGATGCGCGGCAATGGGTGCCATGATCTGCGAGGCCACGCGGCCGCCGTATTCACGCAGGTCGCCCAGCATCTTGCCGGTGAGCGCGGGGGCTGCCAGGCCCGGATCGCAAGCGGACAGCTGCCTGACCTGCCAGCCGATCAGCGGTTGCAGCGCGTCGACTGCTTCGAACATGCCTTCGATCGCGTGCTGGAGTTCATCCATCTGCCTGTCTTCGCGCGGCCGCGTGGCCAGCGCATCGACTTCCGTGCGCGCGCGGCGCAGCCGCTCGCGCACGCGCTCCACCATCAGCGGTGGCAGATGGTGATGGTGCAGACCTGTCGGGGTGGGCGGCGGCACCAGTAGACGCGCGAGCGCGGCATCGCTGCGCGCGCGAAACTGGTGCAGCTTGTCGCGTGCAGCACTGTTTTCCGCGGGTGGCTCTCCGAGCACGCTATTGGCGGGGCCGCGTTCTGCGGACAGCACATTGGCTGCGTCGAGCAGGACGCGGTATTCCGAGATGTCATACAGGTTCTGCCGCGCGGCGTCGAAATCGCCATACGCACGTGCCATCAGCATGGACGCCAGGCCGACCGTGCACGCACCAACCACCGTCGTGGCTGCCGCCAGCTTGCGCTTCAGGCTCTGGCTGCGGCCCGTCGCCAGCGGATTGCCGGCTTGGCAAGATCTTCGCCAGAATGCCATGGGGTCTCCTCCCGCGCCGCTTTGGCCGGAAAGAGGCCAGGAAAGGCATAGGAAATCGTTGAAGTTCGACATTATTGACGAAAAGCGCTAGTGCTCCGCGCAAAGCCGACAGCAGCGGTCCACTAAGCGGGCTGGGTACGGACTGTCCGAAACGCTGCGCAAGTGGCCGCGTGGCAGCGAACAATCCCGACTTACCGCAGCCGGGCATTTGACCTATGCTCTAGCTAATCGGGCAAGCTTGGATAACGTCCGAAGGTGGTTGCCATGACTGAGGTCTTGTCATCATCATCGAGAGAGAGGGAGGCCGGGGCGTACCCCGTCTGGCACGGCTGTGCCGTGACACCGCATGGGGCACGTCACCACCATCTTCAATACTGCTGCGTGCTGGCCATGCTGATGTGTGCCGTGGCCAGAGCCGACGACAGCGCTCCCGGTACGAACGCCATCCTGGGGTGGCAGCAAGTTCACGCCAGCGACCTCGCCGGAGTGGACTCGCAGGTCCTGGCCAGAGGCACTGCTTTGTCTCCCGTCGAACACAACGCGCCGCCACCCGGCTATTTCGTGCGCGGCGCTGCGACAGCAGGGCCGGGCCCTGACGACGATGCCCCCGGCCTGGCCGACGTCGACCGCGAGACTGAGCGCATGCGTTATGGCCCGCGCCGCTTCCTGGTTCACGTCGACGATGCCACCACCGCGAACGGATTCGTGGACAGTCGCGTGCGTACCATGGCTGTGGCGCTCGATGCCGTCGTGCCGCGCGCCGGTGGCCTGACCATCCAGCCTCGCGTGCAAATCGCTTACCAGCCGGGCAATGCGCCCACCGGGTCGCCGACGCAGACACAGACGCCGGACATGCTAGGCGACTCCAGTGCCACCGGCTTTGGCGTGCGCCTGTACGGCGCTCAGCCGACGCGGCTCGCGGGCGTCTACCCGTTCGTCGAGGCGGACTGGTGGCAGGACAGCCGCAAGCAGACCATCAACATCAACGGCACCAAGATCGATACGGACCTGTTGCGCGGCTTGTTTTCGTTCAACATCGGCGCGCACGGCAATACCGCATCGGGCGTGAAGTTGTGGTTCAAGGTCAAGGCGGGACGCAATGCAGGCGGTACCGTGGGTGCGCGTTATCGCTGGTAGCTGTCGCGGTTTCACCGGCCCCACAGGTGCTAGCTGAAGTTTTTTTGAGAGGGGCTTGCACAAAAGCGAAAGTACGTTATAATTTCTGTCTCGCGTGCGGCTGTAGCTCAGTTGGATAGAGTACTTGGCTACGAACCAAGGGGTCGTGGGTTCGAATCCTGCCAGCCGCGCCACCTATGCAGAAGAAAAGGGCTTCCGGAAACGGAAGCCCTTTTATTTCCGGCGTCTGCATGCAACTCCAGCCCGCAACCATGGCTTGCGCGCTTCTGCACTGCGGGTCATTTGGCACTACAGTGAATGAGCCTCGGCGTTTCAGCCGGGTTTTCGGTTCACCCAGTGACGCAGCCATTGCTCCGATGACCGCACCCAAGCCCCCGTCGTTTTCGCCCGCCCGCCTGACGCTGCGGGATGGCCGCCGTATCCTGTTGCGCGAGATCTGCGAGCAGGACCGCGCGGGATTGCTCGCTGCCTTTGCCCGCTTGTCGCCGGACGCGCGCTACACACGCTTCATGGCGCCATTGCGAGAGTTGCCGGAGTCCATGGTCGAGCAGGCCACCCACCCGGAACCTGGGCACGAATGCGCGCTGGTTGCCGTCAGCGAGGCAGATGGCCAGGACGGCAGCGGCAGGCTGGTGGGCGGCGCGCGTTTCGTGGCGCCGCCGGATAGCGATGTCTGCGAGTTCGCCATCACGCTCGATGACGACTGGCATGGCGTTGGCCTGGCGCGCATCCTGATGACGGCGCTGATCGAACTGGCCGGTGCACGCGGCTACCAGCGCATGGAAGGATTCGTCCTGGCCATGAACACGCCCATGCGCCGCCTTGCGCGCCGGCTCGGCTTTACTGACGTGGCGTGCCCCGATGATGCGACCGTACGCATCGTCACGCTGCCGCTTGGCACCCAGGGCACCCCGGAAAACGCAGGCGCCGCCGGTTGAAACGTGGGGAAGACGAAGCCATGGCGAACGACGGGAGGTCACCATGTCTGTACTGTTGCTCGGCAATATCGAGCCCGGCACGACCGATGACGAGATTCGCGCATTCCTGGTGAAGTACGGGCTGCCGGAATTCGACGCTGCGGAGCATGTGCCCGGCGATGGCAGCAACCCCGCGGTCATGCTGACGTTCCGCGCGCTGGACCCGGCTACACTGCGCAAGCTGATCACGCGCATCAACGGCATGTTCTGGAAACGGCGCCGCCTGAGCGCGCAGGTCATGGCGGAGCGCTACATCTGAGCGATGCGCGGCGCGGGCCACGCATCGCCGTCATCTCCGCATCGTCACAGTTGTCCGGCGTGATGCCGGATATGGTCCGCGATGAAGGTGCTGATGAAGAAGTAGCCGTGGTCGTAGCCCGTATGACGGCGCAGCGTCAGCGGTTGTCCGACCGCCGCGCACGCGGCCTCCAACGCTTCGGGGTGGAGCTGGTTTTGCAGGAACTGGTCAGACAGGCCCTGATCCACGAGGATGCCGGCCGGGAAGGGCGCGACCTTCTGGGCAGCCATCAATGCACTGGCATCATATTCGTCCCAGCGGCTGCGGTCGGTGCCGAGGTAGCCCGTGAACGCCTTCTGCCCCCACGGGCATCGCGTCGGCGCTGCAATCGGCGCGAACGCCGACACCGAGCGGAAGCGCTGCGGATGCCGCTGCGCCAGCACCAGCGCCCCGTGTCCGCCCATCGAATGCCCGAAGATACCGACACGGTCCGGATCGACCGGCAGCTCGCGGCTCACGAGGTCAAACAGCTCCTGCGTGACGTAGCTTTCCATGCCCCAGTGCTGGCGCCACGGCGCTTCAGTCGCGTCGACGTAGAAACCCGCACCAACGCCGAAGTCCCAGGCATCGGCTTCGCCCGGCACGCCCAGCGCCGCGCGGACTGGTGTCGGGCGCCACCAGGACCAGCCCGTGCTCGGCGGCAAAGCGCTGCGCACCGGCCTTGATCATGAAGGTTTCCTCGGTGCAGGTCAGCCCCGCCAAATAGAACAGGGCCGGCAGCTTGCCGCCACCGGCCAGCGCCTGTGGCGGCAGGTACACCGAGAATCGCATTGGCAGCCCGATGGTGGCCGATGCGTGCCGGTAGAAGCGCTGCACGCCGCCATGGCAGCCGTGTTCGGACAGCAGTTCGAGGGTCACGGCGCGCTCCTCAGTACAGCACCACGGAGCGGATCGACTCGCCGCGCTTCATCAGCTCGAAGCCTTCGTTGATGCGGTCCAGCGGCAGCGTGTGCGTGATCAGGTCGTCGATGTTGAGCTTGCCGTCCATGTACCAGTCCACGATCTTAGGCACGTCAGCGCGTCCGCGCGCGCCGCCGAAAGCCGAGCCCTTCCATTCGCGACCCGTGACGAGCTGGAACGGACGCGTGGAGATCTCCGCGCCGGCCTCCGCCACGCCGATGATGATCGACTTGCCCCAGCCCTTGTGGCAGCACTCGAGCGCCTGGCGCATGACCTGCGTATTGCCGATGCATTCGAACGAGTAGTCCGCGCCGCCGTCGGTGAGCTGGATGATGTGGTCGACGACGTTGCCCACGTCCTTCGGGTTGATGAAATGCGTCATGCCGAACTTGCGCGCCATCGCTTCGCGCTCGGGGTTCAGGTCCACGCCGATGATCTTGTCCGCGCCGACCATCTTCGCGCCCTGGATCACGTTCAGGCCGATGCCGCCGAGGCCGAACACCACCACGTTGGCGCCGGCTTCCACCTTCGCGGTGAAGATGACGGCGCCCACGCCGGTGGTCACGCCGCAGCCGATGTAGCAGACCTTGTCGAACGGCGCGTCGGGGCGAATCTTCGCGAGCGCGATTTCCGGGACCACGATGTGGTTGGCGAACGTCGACGTGCCCATGTAGTGGAAGATCGGCTTGCCATCGATCGAAAAGCGCGAGGTGCCGTCCGGCATCAGGCCCTTGCCCTGCGTGGCGCGGATGGCCTGGCACAGGTTGGTCTTGCGCGACAGGCAGAACTTGCATTGGCGGCATTCCGGCGTGTAGAGCGGAATCACGTGGTCGCCGGGCTTCAGCGAGGTCACGCCGGCACCGACATCGGTGACGATGCCCGCGCCCTCGTGCCCGAGGATCGCCGGGAAGATGCCTTCCGGATCGGCGCCGGACAGCGTGTAGTAATCGGTATGGCAGATGCCGGTGGCCTTGATTTCTACCAGCACTTCACCGGCGCGGGGGCCTTCCAGGTCCACGTCTTCGATGGTCAGCGGGGCGCCGGCTTTCCAGGCGATGGCGGCTTTGGTTTTCATGGAATCCTCCGGGGGGTAAGGAAAGGGATCGGCCCGCTTGGGCCGGAGGCATGACTATACGACCTTCCGGAGAGATACAGGCATCACTTATCGCGTGCCGGTGGCCGCTGATCGACCGCCCCATGCCTGGTACCCCTCGGAAGTGGGGGTGAGCAATTGGTCTGACATTCCGTTGCTTGCAGGCTGGAGGCATTGTCGTTCGGGGATACGGCCCCGTCCCAATGGCCTGTCAGACGCCCCCCACATCGCAACTGTAATGAAGACACTGACCCTGAACCAACGGCTCTGGATCCCCTTTGGCCTGATCTGGATCGCCATGCTCGGCATCTGTACGTACGAGGCGTTCGTCACGCGCGCGGAAATGTTCGCCGGACGCCAACGAGAAATCCAGAGCGTTGCGGAGGCCTCGGTCAGCCTGGTCGCCGCCATCGAAAAAGAAGCGGCAAGCAAGGGCCTGTCCGTCGAAGAGGCACAGAAGCTGGCCAAGGAGCGCCTGCGGCCGCTGCGCTTTGGGACGGACGGCTATGTTTCGATCACGGATTTCTCGGGCCGCTCGCTGATGCATCCGTTCAAGCCCGAGAACGAAGGCAAGAACCTCAGCACGATGAAGGATCCGAACGGTGTGCTGATCTACGTGGAGATCGCGAAGATCGCCAGCGGCCAGGGCGCGGGCTTCCTGAACTACATGTGGCCCAAGCCGGGCGCGAGCCAGCCGCTGCCCAAGGTCAGCTACGTCAAGGCATTCAAGACGTGGGAGTGGACCGTTACCACGGGCGCCTATGTCGATGACATCGAGGCGGCGTTCCGCCAGGCGTTGTTGCACTCCATCCTGACGCTGGTCATCCTGGGCGGTGCGGCGACGGTACTGGCCGCGTGGCTGCTGCGCGGCGTGCGCCGCGACCTGGGTGGCGAGCCCGCCTATGCAGCGTCGGTCGCCAACAGCATTGCGGATGGCGATTTCACGCGCGATATCGACGTGCGCCCCGGTGACACCTCGAGCCTGCTCTTTGCCATGCAGCGCATGCAGCGCAAGCTGGCGGGCACCGTGAGCGGCATCCGTGCATCGGTCGATTCAGTGGCCACGGCCACGGCGCAGATTGCCGCCGGCAATTCGGACCTGTCGTCGCGCACCGAACAGCAGGCAGCGTCGCTGCAGGAAACGGCCGCGAGCATGGAAGAGCTGACCACGACCGTGCAGCACAATGCCGACAGCGCGCGGCAGGCAAGCGGGCTGGCCGACAACGCGTCGGAGATCGCCAACCGCGGCGGCGAGGTGATGGAGCAGGTCATCACCACCATGACGCAGATCGCCGACAGTTCCAGTCAGATTGCGGACATCATCGGCGTGATTGAAGGCATTGCGTTCCAGACCAATATCCTGGCGCTCAATGCCGCGGTGGAGGCGGCGCGCGCGGGCGAACAGGGCCGGGGCTTCGCCGTGGTCGCGGGCGAAGTGCGCAGCCTTGCCCAGCGCTCGGCAGGCGCTGCGAAGGAAATCCGCACGCTGATCAGCACGTCGGTCGATCGCGTGCGCAGCGGTTCGGACCTCGTGGAGCGTGCGGGTTCGACCATGACGGAGATCACGCAGTCGATCCGCCGCGTGACCGATATCATGGGCGAGATTGCCGCGGCGTCGGTGGAGCAACGCACCGGTATCGAGCAGGTCAACCAGGCCGTGGCCCAGATGGACCAGGTGACCCAGCAGAATGCCGCGCTTGTCGAAGAAGCTACTGCAGCCGCGCATTCGCTGGAAGAACAAGCTGCCGCGCTGCGCCAGTCCGTGGCGGCATTCCGGGTCGCGCAACATGGCGGCGGCCACGCCGCCGTCGTGCACCAGCCGGCTCCGGCACCGCGCCGGCCGGCCGCGCCGAAGGCTGAGCCGGTCCTGCCACAAGTACCGAAAGCACCGAAAGCACCGAAAGCACTGAAAGCGCAGCCGGCCCGTGCTGCACGCACCGAAAGCGCCGACGCTGGCGACAACTGGGAACAGTTCTGAGCGCCGGTTGCTAGCGCGGTTGCGTGGCCGATGACGCCGGCGTGTCCGGTGTCTCGCCCGCAGCGGCGGCGACGGACGGCATCAACTGGAGTTCATGCCGGCGGCCCAGCCACCACCCAAGCACGGCCCAAAGCAGGGCCATTGCGGCACCGGCAAGGGCCACCGTGGCGGCGTGGCCGGAAATCGCATCGATACCCGTCTTGACCCACGCGCTCACCGCATCGCCGGCGCGATACACAGCGGTATCGATGACGTTCTTGGCCTTGTACTTGGTTTCCGGATCCACCACGGTGAACAGCATCTCGCGCCCTGGGCGCAACAGTGCGTATTCGCCGACGCGGCGCAGGATCATCACGCCGGCCAGCACGCCGAAGGTCGGGAACATCGCCAACAGCAGGAAGCCGGCAACGACCGCAAGCGGTACGGCTGTCAGCAGCGCGGAAACCCCGTAGCGCCGCGCGATGCGCCCCGAGAAGAACAGCTGGATGATGATCGTCAGCGCCTGCACGATGGCATCGAGCGCGCTGAAGACCTGAGTCTGGCGCGCACGTTCCGGAAACGCTTCCGCCACCAGCCGCGCCTGTTCGAAGTACAGGAAGGTGCTGGCCGTGGCGAGCAGGATCACGAACAGGCTGATGCCGAGAAGGTAGCGCGAGCGCATCACCAGCGCCAGGCCGGCCCACAGGCCACCGCCGACCGGATGGGACGGGTCCATGTTTGCGCCTGTGCGGGCCGTGGAATCCCCCGCTACCGCGACGCCGGCACCGGCGCGGCTGCGCCAGCCGAACAGCCAGCCTGCGCCAGGCAGCGTGGCAGCCAGCAGCGCGGCCGACAGCAGCATCAGGCCGGTGAGCCCGATATGGACGACCAGCCAGCCGCCCATCACCGGGCCGGCCAGGCCACCTGCGCTGGCGCCAGCCGCCAGCATCGCGAACAGCCGGCGCGCCTGTTCGGGCCGGAATACATCGGCCATCAGGCTCCAGGCCACGGACACCACGAACAGGTTGAAGACTGACAGCCACACGTAGAACACGCGCGCGAGCCACACATTGTCCGGTGCCGCGCGCGTGGCCAGCGCAAAGCCGACCAGGTTGGCAACGAAGAAGGCGTAGACCCACGGCACGAAGCGCCGCCGGGGCAGCCACGCGCAGCACGCGCCGTAGATCGGGATGGCGGCCAGCATGACGACGAACGTCGCCGTGAACAGCCATTGCAGGTTTTTCACGCCGCCGGCGATACCCATGGTCTCGCGTACCGGGCGCAGCATGAAGTAGCTCGCAAACAGGCAGAAGAAGAACAGGAAGCCGGCGACGACGGCGCCCGATTCGCCGGGCCGGATACCAAAACCGTGGCGCAGGCGCGGGAAGGGCCCGGTGCCTGCCTGAGCGGGATCGTTGTCCATCGGCTACGCGAGCAGCGCCGCAATGCGTTCGCGCTGGCCCGCATCCGGCATGCGTCCGAGCGCGGCACCGAGGTTGTCGGCCATGTTCTTCGGCTTGGACGTGGCGGGAATTGCGGCGGTGACGGCCGGATGGCTCACCACGAACTTCAGGAACAACTGTCCCCACGAGTTGCAGTCAATCTCGCCGGCCCATGGCGGTAGCGGACGGTTTTTCACAGCGCGGAACATGCGGCCATCCTGGAATGGCCGGTTGATCAGTACGGCCACGCCGCGCGACTGGCACAGCGGCAGCAGCGTCCGTTCGGCGCCGCGCTCGGCGAGGGAATAGTTGATCTGCACGAAATCCACACGTTCGCTGCGCACAATCTGCGCGACGGCATCCTGTGCATCCTCACGGTAATGGGTGATGCCGAGGTAGCGGATCTTGCCCTGTTCCTTGAGTTCGCGCATCCAGCGCAGGTTCTCGCGCCAGTCGATCAGGTTGTGCACCTGCAGCAGATCGACTTTGTCGGTGTGCAGGTCGGCGAGCGAACGCGCCCATTGCGCCTGCGCTGAAGCGCCGGCCGGTGCGGACACCTTGGTCGCGAGAAACACCTTGGCACGCGCACCGGCATTGCGCAGCAGGTCACCGGTTACGGCTTCCGCGCTGCCATAGCTCGGCGCGGTATCGACGACCGAGCCCTGGTTGCGCAGCAGCAGGCCCAGGACCTCTGCCAGGGGTGCGCGTTCGTCGGCCCCTGTGCCAACGTTGAAGGTATCGGCGGTGCCCATGCCGACAACGGGCAGCGCTTCGGTGGTGCCGGGAATGGTCCGCCGCATTGGCGCCTCTACCGTGGCGGCCGCAGCAGTGCCGGCCGCAGTCGCGACGCGGGGCACGGCAGCCAGTCCGGCGGCAATCGCAAGAAAGGAGCGGCGATCGATCGACATGGGGGATTCCAGGCGAATGGCACCCGTTGACCTTAGCTCCGGGCGACTGCCTTGTAAAGCATTTGGCCCGGCGGGTGCCGCTGACTAGCCTTTATGCGCTGCAGCGCATATCGCGGGTTCCGGCCATCGTTCGTCATGGTCGGAATCTCCCCCATCCCGGCCAATCCTCTTGCCGCTATGGACCGGGGAGAGTAGAAATCGATCCATGATTGCCGACCGAGCGTTGCATGCTCCATGGACCCATCTGCCAAGCTCAACGCTGATTCGCTGGGCATCGTCGAATCCGTGATCATGGGCATCGCCGGCACGGCGCCGGCCTACAGCATCGAGATCACGACTTCCACGATCATCGGTACGGCCGGCACGCTGTCGCCGGCGAGCATCCTGGTGTGCGGGCTCATCATGTTTGGCATCGCATTTGCGTTCATCAACCTGAATCGGGCCCTGGCGAGCGCCGGCACTTCCTATGCGTGGGTGAGCATGGTATTCGGGCGAGCCTTCGGCTTTCTTGCCGGTTGGGCGCTGCTGGTGCTGTGCTGCGTGTTCATGGTCTCTGCCATGATTCCCGCGGCCAATGCCACGCTGCTCGTTTTCGACCGGCCGAAGATGAATAACGTGCATTACGTGACGCTGATCGCGGCGGCATGGCTCACGTTCGTCAGTGCAGTGATCGTCAAGGGCATCAAGCTCACCAGTTACCTGCAAGTGCTGATGACAGTCATCGAGGGCGCGATTCTGCTCGTGATCATCATCGCGAGCTTCCTCACGTTTCCGCATGCGCCACAGCACCCGTTCTCGCTGGCATGGTTCTGGCCGTTCGCGTTCTCTCCCGGCATGTTCGCCAACTGCGCGCTGATCGCAATTTTCTTTTTCTACGGCTGGGACGTGACCCTGAACCTCAGCGAGGAGACGCGCGACCCGAACCGCATCCCGGGTCGCGCCGCGTTCTGGTCGATGGTGTTCCTGATGACGTTCTTCCTGGTCTTCATCGTCATCACGCTGCTCGGCCTGTCGGATGCCGAGATCCAGCACTACAACACCAACGTCATCTTTGCCATTGCGGAGAAGTTGTTCGGACCCACCTGGGGCTATGTCGCGATCATTGCGGTGCTGCTGAGCACAGTGGGAACGGTCGAGACGCAGATGCTCCAGTTCACACGCACACTGTTTGCCACGAGCCGCGACGGGGCACTCCACCATCGCTACGCGCGCCTGCATCCGCGTTGGCGGACGCCGCACTTTGCCATCTTCTTCATCTGGATCGCCGGACTCGTGCTGCTGTTCGCTTCGTCTTACCTGCCGACGATCAACGTCATCCTGCAGGATTCCATTACCGCCATCGGTTTTCAGATCTGCTTCTACCTCGGGCTGACCGGGCTCGCCTGCGGCTGGTATTACCGATCGATGCTGGCGCAAGGTCCATGGCATGCCGTTAGCCACGTCATCTGGCCGGTGGGAAGCGGGCTGTTCCTTTTCTTCATCGCGATCTACAGTATCCCGACTTTCGATTGGGTCACCAATGTCGTTGGCCTGGGAGGCATAGCCTGTGGTGCCGTTCCGCTGGCGCTGAACCGCAAGAAGATCTGGGCATCTCCTGCCGCCTGAACCCGCTCAATGCTGCCGGCGTCATGTTGTCCGGCATTTTTATACCCGATGAATTGCAAGACGCCTGTGCGCGCCGATCATGGACTCCATATCTCTGTGGCAGCTGTTGCTGCACTTCGACCAGCATCTCGGCGCCGCCATCGCGCACTACGGCCCGCTGGTCTACGCCATCCTGTTCGCCGTGGTGTTTGCCGAGATCGGCGTGCTGCCTCTGTTTTTCCTGCCGGGCGATCCCTTGCTGTTCATCTGTGGCGCGTTCTGCGCGTCGGGTTACCTGAGTCTGTGGGTGCTGATGCCGCTGTTGTTCGTGGCGGCGCTGGGCGGCAGCCTGCTGAACTACGGCGTGGGCCGTGCGATCGGTATGAAAGTGCTGGGCAGGCAATTGCGGTGGATAGACCAGGCGGCGCTGGAGCGGACGCATCGGTTCTATGCCGAGCACGGCGACGTGACCTTCCTGCTTTCGCCTTTCATCGCGGTGGTGCGTACCTTTGCGCCGTTCGTGGGTGGCATAGCAGGCATGGGTGCAGCGCGCTTCCTGCTCGCGGCTGCGGCTGGCGCATTGCTATGGTCTGTTTCGCTGCCGGTGCTTGGCTACTTCTTCGGAAACGTGCCGCAGGTGCGTGACCACATGGGGGCCATTGTGCTGTCGGGGATTGTGATGGGTGTGGGGGCGCTGGTTGTCGCCAATGTCTGGCGCAGATTGAGGGTGGGAAGGTAGCCCTGGCAAATATGCCTTCGCAGCGTATCGAGGCAGGACACCGCCCGATTGCAAAAATCCCTGGCACCCGCAACAATCCACCCGATAAAGTGCCGCTACCGTAACGCCCCGCGTAACGGGGCGTGGCCCATTCCCAGAACTGGAGACAGGCAACATGCGCACCCGGGTCGCAATCATCGGCGCGGGCCCGGCCGGGCTGCTGCTCGGTCATTTGCTGCAGCGGGCCGGTATTGATTCCGTCATTCTCGAAGACTGTACCCAGGCACATGTCGAGGCGCGCATACGCGCCGGGGTGCTCGAACAAGGTACTGTCGACCTGCTGGAAGAGGCTGGCGTGGCCGCGCGCCTGCGCGAGCAAGGCATGGTGCACCACGGCATCGACCTGCTGTTCGATGGGCAGCGCCACCGCATCGATCTGAGCGGGCTGACCGGTGGGCGCGCAATCACTGTGTATGGACAACATGAGGTCGTGCGCGATTTGATCGCCGCCAGGCAGGCTTGCGGTGCGCCGCTGCTGTTCGAGGTGTCGCAGGTTGCCCTGCATGGGTTGGACACGCAGTCGCCATCCTTGTCGTTCGAGCATGGCGGGCAGCGCCATGTGCTGGCGTGCGACTTCATTGCCGGCTGCGACGGCTCGCACGGCGTGTCGCGCCACGCGGTGCCGGCCGGCGCGTTGCAGGTCTTCGAGCGGTCTTATCCGTTTGCATGGCTGGGCATCCTGGCCAGCGCTGCACCCGCGGCGCAGGAGCTGATCTATGCGAGCCATGCGCGTGGCTTTGCGCTGTTCTCGATGCGATCGCCTGAAATCACGCGGCTTTACCTGCAATGCCGGCCCGACGAAGACCTGGCCGGCTGGACCGATCGGCGCATCTGGGACGAACTGCATGCACGGCTCGAAACCGGCGACGGCTGGCATCTGAACGAGGGGCCGGTGCTGCAGAAGGGCATCACGCCGATGCGCAGTCTGGTCACCGAGCCGATGCAATATGGCCGCCTGTTCCTGGCCGGCGATGCCGCGCATATCGTGCCGCCAACGGGCGCGAAGGGCATGAATCTCGCGGTGGCCGACGTGCGTAACCTGGCCCACGCGCTGGTCACGCACTACCGCCACGGCCGCGACGATCTGCTGGCCGGATACTCGTCGGCCTGCCTTGCGCGCGTCTGGCGTGCGGAACATTTCTCGTGGTGGATGACGTCATTGCTGCATCGCTTCGATGACCATACGCCGTTCACGGCGCGGCTGCAGCATGCCGAACTGGCCTATGTGTGCGCGTCACAGGCAGCATCGCGCATGCTGGCCGAAAACTATGTGGGCCTGCCGTTCGCGCCGTTGCCTGCGTGAGCGCGTCCCTTTCTTCAACGCAACTTAGCCCCACCGAATGTACCGATCACCATGACAAGTCTCTTGGGCGTGCTGTTTGACGGCCTGGCGTACGGCAACCTGTTGTTCCTGATCAGCGTCGGGCTATCCGTGACCATGGGCCTGATGAATTTCGTCAACCTCGCGCATGGCGCCTTCGCGATGCTGGGTGGCTATGTCGCCGTGGTGCTGATGAACCGCGCCGGCGTGCCATTCCTGCTGTCGCTGCTGATTGCGTTCGCCGGGGCAGCGGCCGCGGGCTGGGTACTGGAACGCACACTGTACCGCAGGCTCTACCAGGCGAGCCATCTCGACCAGGTGCTGTTTTCCATCGGCCTGACATTCATGGCGATGGCCGGAGCGAACTACCTGTTCGGCCCGGGCCAGCAGCCCGTGGAACTGCCCGCGGCGCTGCGCGGCCAAGTGCGCGTGGGCGGGGTGGATCTGGGCGTGTACCGGCTCTTCCTGATCGGTGTGGTGGTGGCGATCACCGCGACACTGGGCTGGCTGGTGGCGCGCACGCGCTTCGGCGCGCAAGTGCGGGCCGCGGTGGACAACCAGCAGGCCGCGCGCGGGCTGGGCATCAATGTTGACCGCGTATTCAGCCTGACATTCGCGCTGGGCTCCGGCCTGGCGGGGCTCGGCGGAGGGCTCGGCGTCGATATGCTTGGCCTCGATCCGGCGTTCCCGCTCAAGTACATGGTGTATTTCCTGCTCGTGGTGGCTGTCGGCGGCGCCGGGTCCATCCGAGGGCCGCTGCTTGCGGCGCTGGTGCTCGGCGTCGCGGACGTGGCCGGGAAGTACTACGTGCCAGCAGTCGGTGCCTTTGTCATCTACGCGATGATGGTGCTGTTGCTGGTCCTGTTTCCGGCTGGCCTGTACGGGAGGCGCGCATGAAGACGCTGATGCGTGCGATGCGGCCCGCCGCATCGTCCGGCGAAGCCGCCGGCGCACCGGCGCCCGCGCGGCGGAAGTTGCCGGACGGGCGCTGGCATCCGGCCGAATTCTTGTTCTGGCTGTTGCCTGTCGCGGCCTTCTTTGCGCTGCCGGACTACCTGATCCTCGGCAGCCAGATCCTGATCAGCGGGCTGTTCGCGCTGTCTCTCGACCTGATCCTTGGCTATGCGGGGATTGTCTCGCTCGGGCACGCAGCATTCTTCGGACTTGGTGCCTATACGGCTGGCTTGCTGGCGGCGCACGGCTGGGGCGAGCCGCTCAGTGGCCTGCTGGCCGCCGCGGCAATGGCCGCCGTGGCCGGCTGGCTGTGCAGCTTCCTGGTGGTGCGGGGCGGCGATCTCACGCGCCTGATGGTGACGCTGGGCATCGGCCTGATGCTGTTCGAGGCTGCCAACAAGGCGGCATTCGTCACCGGAGGCGTGGACGGTTTGTCCGGCGTGGCCATGGACCGCCTGCTTGGCGTATTTGAATTCGACTTGATCGGCAAGACCGCCTACGTGTACAGCCTGGCGGCGACTTTCGCGCTATTTCTGCTGTTGCGGCGCCTTACCCAGTCGCCGTTCGGCCTGTCGCTGCGCGGCATACGCGAAGGCGGCCGGCGCATGCCCGCACTCGGTGCTGACGTGCCGCGCCGGTTGCGCACGACGTTCACGCTGTCCGCAGCGATTGCCGGGGTGGCTGGTGCACTGCTCGCGCAGACGACACAGTTTGTCGGCATGGACGTGCTCGGCTTTCCGCGCTCGGCGGAGCTGCTCGTCATGCTGGTGCTGGGCGGTACCGGACGCCTGTATGGCGCACTGGCTGGCGCGGCGCTGTACATGATTGCGCAGGATGTACTGGCTGGCATGAACCCGGTGTACTGGCAGTTTTGGATCGGCCTGTTGCTGGTGCTGGTGGTGCTGTTTGCAAGGGGAGGAGTCATGGGCGCCATGGACGCCGCGCGAAGCCGGCTGACGCGGCGTACCGGGACACGGCTCGAAGGCGGTGCGCCATGACAGCAGTACTTCGTACAGAAGGCCTGTCGCGCCAGTGGGGCGCGTTCGTGGCCAACAGCGATATCTCGCTCAACTTCGCGCCCGGGACACGCCATGCGTTGATTGGCCCGAACGGCGCGGGAAAGACCACGTTTATCAACCTGCTGACCGGTGCGCTGGCGCCGACCTCGGGTCGCATCTGGCTGGGGACCCAGGAAATTACCAAGCTGCCTCAGCATGCGCGCGTGCGCCTGGGCATGACACGGACATTCCAGATCAACACGCTGTTTCCGGGGCTGACAGTGCTCGAATCGGTGGTTCTGGCTGTGGCCGAACGTACCGGCGCGGCGCGCATCTGGTCGCGGACCGTGGCGTCGCAGCGCGCGCTGGTGGACGAGGCCATGGCCGTGCTGGCGAGCCTGCGGATCGATGGCGACGCCGATGTAGAGACGCGCTGCCTGCCGTATGGCAAGCAGCGGCTGCTTGAGATTGCGCTGGCGCTTGCCACGCGGCCGTCGATCCTGCTGCTGGACGAGCCCGCGGCCGGCATTCCGTCGGCGGAAAGCGCGGAACTGTTCGATGTCATTGCCGCGCTGCCGCGCGAAATCACGATCGTATTCATCGAGCATGACATGGACCTCGTATTCCGCTTTGCCGAGCGCATTACGGTGCTTGTTGGCGGCAAGGTGCTGACCGAGGGCGCACCGGCCGAAATCGCCGCCGACCTGCGCGTGAAAGAGGTCTACCTTGGGGAGGCGGTGCATGGGTGAGCTGCTGCGTATCGACGGACTGAGCGCGGGCTACGGCGACGCCGTGGTAATCGACGGCATCGACCTTGCGCTGGGGTCCGGGGACAGCCTCGCGCTGCTCGGCCGCAACGGCGTGGGCAAGACCACATTGCTCGCCACACTAATGGGTTTTACGCGCGTTCGCCGCGGCACGCTGTGCTGGCATGGGCGCGACCTGGCGCGGTTGCCGTCCCACCAGCGCGCGCAGGCCGGCATCGGCTGGGTGCCGCAGGAGCGCTGGGTGTTTCCCTCGCTGACCGTGGAAGAGAACCTGAGTGCCGTGGCGCGTCCGGGCCATTGGACGCTGGCGCGCGTGTATGAACTGTTCCCGCGCCTGCAGGAACGCCGGCGAAACCTCGGCAACCAGTTGTCGGGCGGCGAACAGCAGATGCTGGCCATTGCGCGCGCGCTGATGCTCAATCCTGCCTTGCTGCTGCTCGACGAGCCCATGGAGGGTCTGGCGCCCATCATCATCCAGGAACTGCAGCGCGTGATTGGCAAGCTGATCGGGCAGGGCGGGATGGCCGTGATCGTGGTTGAACAGCATGCAAGTCTGGCGCTGGCAATGACTGCGCAGGCGATGGTTCTCGACCGGGGCAGGGTGGTCCACGTGTCAGACAGTGCCAGCCTGCTGGCGGACAAAAGGCGCCTGGACCGACTGATGGGAATCGGCTGACAACGCTTCCGGACAATGGCTCCGCCCTGGCGCAGGTGGCCGAAAATGTATCGGGGGCTGTCACGATAGTTTGCGGTTGCGCAAACTCCCGCTATGCTCCGCAGATTGTGCAGGCGAGCTCACGCACACGGCGGCATCGCCGTGGCACGGCAGCATGCTTCGATCCCGGAACCGACCAGACCATGACGCTTTACCAGATCAAACCGAAGTTCCAGGCACTTCTGCGGCCCACTGTGCAACGGCTTGCAGCGTCGGGCGTGACGGCCAACCAGGTCACGCTGGCGGCGGCTGCCGGTTCCCTGGTGGTCGGCGCGCTGGCCGGCGGACTGGCGTGGCTGCCCGCGGTGTTCCTGCTGATGCCGCTGTGGCTGTTCGTGCGGATGGCGCTGAACGCCATCGATGGCATGCTCGCGCGCGAACACGGGCAGCAAAGCGTGCTGGGCGCATACCTCAACGAGCTCGGCGACATTGTTTCGGACCTCGCACTGACCATTCCGTTTGCCTGGGCCATGCCCTCGTCGGGTGGCGAAGTCATCCTGTTCGCCATCCTGGCCGTGGTGGCCGAGTGCGCGGGCCTGATCGGGCCGCTGGCCGGCGCGAGCCGGCGCTATGACGGCCCGCTCGGCAAGAGCGACCGCGCGCTGGTGCTCGGTGCGCTCGGATTCTGGGTCGGCTGCGGGCAGGGGCTGGGTGGGTTCGGGCACTGGTTCTGGATCTTGCTGTCGTTGTTGACGGTGCTGACCATCATCAACCGGGTACGCCGTGGCGTGCAGGAGGCTCGCGAGAGCCAGGCCCGCCGGTCGACGTTCTAATTGTGGAGACGCACTGCGTGGAACGTACGCCGATCGAGTCCTCGTTTGCCACCCATGACGGGCAGGAACTGTTCTACCGGCACTGGCCGGCTGCGAGTCGTCAGCCACGCGGTGCCGTGCTGCTGTTCCACCGCGGACATGAACATTCCGGGCGCGTTGCGCATCTTGTGGACGAGTTGGACTTGCCTGACCATGCCTTCTTCGCGTGGGATGCACGCGGCCACGGGCGCTCGCCCGGCGAGCGTGGCTACAGCCCGGGACTCGCCTGTTCGGTCCGCGATATCCAGACCTTCGTCGACCATATCGCGACCATGCATGGTATCGGCGTGGATCGCATTGCCGTGGTGGCGCAAAGCGTCGGTGCCGTGCTTGCTGCGACCTGGGTGCACGACTATGCGCCGCGCATCCGCTGTCTGGTCGTGGCGTCACCGGCGTTCAAGGTCAAGCTCTACGTGCCATTCGCGCGGCCCGGCCTGAAGCTGATGCAGCAGATGCGCGGCAAGTTCTTCGTCAACAGCTACGTCAAGGCGAAATTCCTGACACACGATCCGCAGCGCGTGGCCAGCTACAACGCTGATCCGCTCATTACTCGGCCAATCGCGGTCAATATGCTGCTCGATCTCTACGATGCCGGCGAGCGCATCGTGGCCGATGCAGCGGCGATTACGGTTCCCACGCAACTGCTGATTTCCGGCGCGGACTGGGTCGTGCATCGTGGTCCGCAGGACGCGTTCTTCGATCGGCTGGGGGCGCGCGTGAAGGAGCGCATCGTGCTCGATGGTTTCTACCACGACACGCTTGGCGAACGCGATCGCGCATCCGCCGTGGCCGCCGCGCGGCGTTTCATCGTTCGCGAGTTCGATACACCGTCGGAGCCGGTGTCGCTGCTGGGCGCCGACCGGCGGGGGCCTTTCAAGGACGAGGCCGACCGGCTCGCCGTGCCGCTGTCCGCTGGCAGTCCTGCGGGCCTGTATTGGGGCATGGTGCGTGGAGGGCTGCGCTTTGGCGGCATGTTGTCCGAAGGCGTACGGCTCGGCCACCAGACCGGTTTTGATTCGGGTTCGACGCTCGACTACGTCTATCGCAACAAGGCGACGGGCCGCTTCGGCATTGGCCAGGCGGTCGACCGCAACTACCTGGACGCGATTGGCTGGCGTGGCATCCGGCAGCGCAAGCTGCATGTCGAGGAACTGATCGGCGAGGCCATTCGCCGCCTGCAGGCCATGGGCGAGCCGGTGCGCATCGTGGATATTGCCGCCGGCCACGGGCGTTATGTGCTGGAGGCGCTGACCTCGCAAAGCGGCAACATCGACGGCAACGCGGTGGAGAGCATCCTGCTGCGTGACTACAGCGACCTCAATGTCGAGCAGGGACGGAACCTGATCCGCCGCAAGGGCCTCGATCCGATCGCGCGCTTCGAAAAGGGCGATGCGTTCGATGGCGACAGCCTTGCCGCGCTGAATCCGGCGCCGACGCTGGCCATCGTTTCCGGGCTCTATGAACTGTTCGGGGACAACGAGATGGTCGGATGCTCGCTGCGCGGACTGGCACAGGCGGTGCGTCCCGGCGGCTATCTGGTCTATACGGGACAGCCGTGGCATCCGCAACTCGAGTTCATCGCACGCGCGCTAACCAGCCACCGTGCCGGATCCGCGTGGGTCATGCGCCGCCGCTCGCAGGCCGAGATGGATGAACTCGTGCGCCACGCCGGTTTCGAAAAGCTCGCGCAGCGCATCGACCCGTGGGGCATCTTCACGGTCAGCCTGGCGCGCCGGAAAGGCGAGGGCGCCTGATGCAGCGCGACGGCGCAGCGTATGGCTCTGCCACGCTGGGTGGGAATCCGGCACCGGGCCGGCCATGGCGGCTGGCTCTGGGGCTGCTCGCCATCATGGGTGCGCTATTCTTTTCCTCCTACGGCCTGGCGAACTGGCTGGCCAGCCAGCGTGCAGACGTGCCGTATTTCCACTTCGGCTGGGAGCGCGGCATTCCGTTCGTGCCGTGGTCCATCGTGCCGTACTGGTCGATCGACCTGTTGTATGGCATCTCGTTTTTCCTGTGGGCGACCCGCGCGGACCTGCTTGCCCACGTGAAGCGCTTGCTGGCGGCGCAGGTTATCTCCGTTGCATGCTTTATCGCGTTTCCACTGCGCTTTGCATTTGCGCGTCCCCCCGCGGAGGGGCTGCCGGGGCAGCTTTTCACGCTGCTTGGCGGCTTCGACAAGCCCTTCAACCAGGCGCCGTCGCTCCATATCAGCCTGCTGGTGATTCTCTGGGTCGCGTATGCCGCGCATCTGCGCGGCGTGTGGCGTTGGTTGTTGCATATCTGGTTTGCACTGATCGGCGTCTCCGTCCTGACGACGTACCAGCATCATTTCATCGATATTCCGACGGGCTGGCTGGTCGGGTGGTTATGCGTGTTTGCTTTTCCCATGGCGCTCCCGAGGCCGGCGGTTGGACCGGATGCAAGCACGCCTGATCCCAGGCTTGCGCGGAGCTACGCATTGGCGGCGGGACTGCTGGGGCTGGCATGCGTCGCGGTTGTGTCCGTTTCCGTCTTGGCTGCTTTCCTGCTGACGTCGGCGGCTATCTCGCTGGGCTGCGTTGCCATGATTTACCGTGCCGGCAAGCCGGGCGCGTTTCAGAAGCGTGCTGACGGAACCCTGTCCATGGCGGCGTGGTGGGTGCTGTGGCCGTATCTGCTCGGCGCTTTCGCCAACTCGCGCTGGTGGACTCGGCGCCAGCCCGCCGTCAGCCGGCTCACCGATGGCGTCTGGATCGGTCGCCTCCCCGCCGAAGTCGAACTGCGCGAGTCCGGCGCGGATGCCGTGCTCGACCTGACCGCGGAACTGCCGCGGCTCGTGACGGGCGTGCTCTACCGCTGCGTTCCCGTGCTGGATTTGACCGTGCCATCGCAAACGCAGATTCGCACCGGTGTCGAGGTCATCGAACGCTGGCAGCAGGACGGGCGCACGGTGCTGGTCAGCTGCGCCCTTGGCTACTCGCGCAGCGCGCTGATCGCGGCTGCGTGGCTGGGCTTGCATGCACGTTTGCGCGACCCGCAGCAGGTGCTGGCGCTGTTGCGGCAAAGCCGTCCCGCCGTGGTGCTCGGGCCGCAAAGCGTCGATGCATTGGCGCACTACCTGCAAGCCGCCGTTGCCGATCCGCAAGGAGCCGCCCATGCCGACTGAAGCTCATCCACTTCCCGCCAGCGATGCCTGGGTGGCGCGCATTGCCGCCGGCGCCATGCACGCTGCCGCCCGGCTCAATGGTGCCGGGCTGGTTCTGGCAATGGTCAACCTCCTGCTTGCCGGGTACTTTGCTCCGGCTTCGCTGGTGTACCTGATTCTCGGTTTGGTGGCGGCGGTCGTGGGCGCGGCCGAGCTCTGGCTGCTGGCTCGTGTCGAACTGGACCGTCGACTGTTCGACGCCCTGGCTGAGTCAGGAGATGCGGCCGAACTCGACGCACTCGATCAGGCGCTTTCCGTTTTCGGTTGGCTGGCGCCGGGGCGTAAGGGCCGCTCGGTGGTCGAGCGTTCGCGCGGCGCACTGCGCTTCCTTAAGCTCGCTGGCGCCCTGACGTTTGCGCAGTTGGTGCTGGCGCTCCTGTTGCTGCTACTGAAATGATTTCCACATGACCTGGCTTTCACGACTGGTGGCTCGCGCCATCATCCTGTTCGCGCAGATGCTTACGGGCATGCAGGCGCGCTGGAACGGTTGCCTGCCGGAGGCCATACAGCGCGTCTACTTTGCCAACCACAGCAGCCACGGCGATTTCGTGCTGATCTGGGGCTGCCTGCCGCCGGACCTGCGTGCGGCGACGCGGCCCGTGGCCGGTGCGGATTACTGGGAGGCCTCGCCGATGCGGCGGTTTATCGGTCGCGATGTCTTCCGCGCGTTGCTGATCGACCGCACTGCCGGCCGGGATGGCGCAGGACCGGACCCGATTGCTCAGATGGAGCAGGCGCTGCAGGGCGGTGCCTCGCTGATTATCTTCCCGGAAGGCACTCGCAACACGACCGACGATCCGCTTCTGCCGTTCAAGAGCGGCGTTTTCCATCTGGCGCGCGCATGCCCGGATATCGAATTCGTCCCAGTTTGGATCGACAACCTCAACCGCGTGATGCCGAAGGGCGAGGTTATCCCGGTTCCGCTCCTTTGTACCGTGACCTTCGGCACGCCGCTGCGGCTGCAACCCGAGGAGCTGAAAGAATCCTTCCTGTCCCGCTGCCGCGAGCAACTGCTTGCGCTGGCGCCGGCGCTGGAGTGAAACCATGTCGAGTATTCAGGCAATCCACGACACCCGCGTGCTGTTCGGCGGGGTACTGTGCGTGCTGTTGCTGGCATCGCTGATGACCGCGCTGCTGCGCTGGCGCGTGGCGGGCGGCGCGCCGCACGCAGTGATCGACAACCTGGCCGCGCGGGTATCGGCTTGGTGGTGGATGGTGGCCGTCCTCGGCATTGCGTTCGCGATGGGGCGTACCGCGATCATCGTGCTGTTCGGCCTGCTGTCGTTCTACGCGCTGCGTGAGTTCATCACGATCACCACGACCCGCCGCGGCGACCATCGCGCGATGGTCGCCGCGTTCTTCGTCTTCCTGCCGTGTCAGTACATCCTGGTCTATATCGGCTGGTATGGGCTCTTTTCGATCTTCATCCCGGTCTATGCATTCCTGATCCTGCCGATCCTGTCCGCGCTGTCATCGGAAACCACACGCTTCCTTGAGCGGTGTGCGGGCGTGCAGTGGGCGGTGATGATCTGCGTGTTCTGCATCTCGCACGTGCCGGCGCTGCTGATCCTGCCGATTCCCGGCTATGAGGACCGCAACCTGCTGCTGATCGCCTTCCTGGTAATCGTCGTGCAGGGCAGCGATGTGTTGCAGTACGTGTGGGGCAAGTTGTTCGGCAAACGCAAGATCGCGCCGTTTCTGTCGCCGTCCAAGACGGTGGAAGGCTTCGTCGGCGGCGTGGCGAGCGCGACGGCGCTCGGCGCTTCGCTGTGGTGGATCACGCCTTACGGCTCACCGTGGATGGCCGGGGCGATCGCGCTCGTCATCGCGCTGATGGGCTTTTTCGGTGGGCTGGTGATGTCGGCGATCAAGCGCGACCGTGGCATCAAGGACTGGTGGGCCACATGATCCAGGGCCATGGCGGCATGCTGGATCGGCTCGATTCGGTGGTCTTCGCCGCCCCGGTGTTCTTCCATCTCACGCGCTACTGGTGGGTACCGTGAGCGGTGCCAGTCCGGAAACGGGGCGGCGAGCGGCTTACTTGCCGGAATCCTTCACGTCGGCGAACTTGTCGAACTCGATGTTGTAGAGTTCGCTGCCGCGTTTTTCCACCTTGCGGATGTAGACGGTCTGGATGACGTCGCGCGTGGCCGGATCGATCATGATCGGCCCGCGCGGGCTCATGATCTTCATGCCCTTGAGCGCGCCGATGATCTTGTCGCCATCGGTGGCGCCATTGGTCTTCTTCAGCGCTTCGTAGATGGCGGCCATGCCGTCATAGGCGGCTACCGTCATGAAGTTCGGGCGGCCGGCACCGGGGTTGGCTGCGGAATAGGCGCTCAGGAAGGCCTTGTTCTCACGCGAATCGTGCGCCATCGAGTAGTGGAACGACGTGATCACGCCCAGCGTCGAATCGCCCATGGCGGGCAGCACGTGGTCGTCGGTCAGGTCACCCGTGGCGATCACGCGGATGCCGGCCTCGGCCAGCCCGCGCTCGCGGAAGCCCTTCATGAAGGCGACGCCCTGTTCGCCGGCCGGCAGGAACAGGAACACGGCCTCAGGCTTGGCGTCCTTGATGCGCTGGATGAACGGTGCGAACTCCGGGTTGCGCAGCGGCACGCGGATCGATTCGATGATTTGCCCGCCGCCGCCGATGAAGTTGGTCTTGAACGCGGTCTCGGCATCGATGCCGGGCGCGTAGTCGGCCACCAGCGTGACCACCTTGCGCACATTGTTTTTCACGGCCCAAGTGGCCATGGGCGCCGAAATCTGCGGCAGCGTCATCGACACGCGCGCAATGTAGTTCGACTTGGTGGTGATGACCGACGAAGCGGCGTTGAAGATCACCATCGCTTTCTTCGCCTGCTCGGCGACCGGGGCGACGGCGAGCGCTTCCGGCGTCAGGCCGAAGCCCGCCAGGATGTCGACCTTGTCGCGTACCACCAGCTCCTGCGCGAGACGCTTGGCCACATCCGGTACCGGGCCCGTGGTGTCCTTCATGATGACCTGCACCTTGCGCCCGGCCACGGTGTCGCCATGCAGCGACTGGTAAGCCTTGACGCCGGCTTCCATCTGCTTGCCGTAATCGGCGAAGCTGCCGGAGAACGGGGCGATCAGGCCTATCTTGATGGGATCGGCGGCGTGTGCCGCGGCCGACAACAGGGCAAGGGCGCCGCAGGCAACGATGGCGCGCTGCAACAGCGTGAAGGTCATGGATTGTCTCCTCGATAGGACCTGTGCGGCACTTGCGGCCGCATCGAGGAGGGAGTGTAGGAGGGTGCCCGGGCCAAGGCAATCCCGATTGACACGGGGGCCCTGACCGGCTCAGCGCAGGTCAGACGACAGTGGCCAGTGCCAGCGTGAGCAGCAGCGCTACCACCGAGATGAGGGTTTCGCAGACCGACCAGGTCTTGAAGGTCTGGGTCACCGTCATGTTGAAGTACTCCTTGACCAGCCAGAAGCCGCCGTCATTCACGTGCGACAAGATCAGCGAGCCCGCGCCGGTGGTCAGCACCAGCAGTTCGGGGCGCGTCCCCGGCACGCTGGCCGCGATCGGTGCGACGATGCCGGCGGCCGTGGTCATGGCCACGGTGGCGGAGCCGGTCGCGATGCGGATCATTACTGCAACCAGCCAGCCGAGCACCAACACGGACACGTGCGCGTTCGTGGCAACGTCGACGATGGCGTTGGAAATGCCGGAATCGCGCAGGATGCGGCCAAAGCCGCCGCCGGCGCCGACCACGAGCGTGATGATGGCTGTAGGCGCCACGCACTCGTTGGTGAACTTCAGGATCGCGTCGCGATTGAAGCCGCGCGCTTTGCCAAAGGTGTAGAAGCTGACCAGCGCGGCGATCAGCAGCGCCATGACCGAGTTGCCGATCAGCTTGAGGAAGTCGTTGGCAAAGGTCTTGGGCGTCGTGAACAGGTCGGCCCAGCTGCCGATCAGCATCAGCAGCACCGGCAGCAGGATCGTGAACACCGTGATGCCGAAGCCCGGCAGGTCGTGCGATTCCTTGACCTTCTCGTCTTCCTCGGTGAACTGCGCGGCCAGCGGGTTGACATCGGGCAGCTTGACGTAGCGGTCCATCAGCTTCGCGAACAGCGGGCCGGCAATGGCCGCCGTCGGGATGCCGACGATCAGCGCGTACATGATGGTCCGGCCGATGTCGGCGCCATAGGCGGTGACCGCGAGCAGCGCTGCCGGGTGCGGGGGAATCAGGCCATGCACGACGGACAGGCCCGCCACCATCGGAATGCCGACCAGCACCATCGACGTGCCGGTGCGCTTGGCCACGTTGAAGGCGATCGGCACCAGCAGCACGAAGCCGACTTCAAAGAAGACCGGCAGGCCGACGATGAAGGCGATGGTCACCATGGCCCAGTGCACGTTCTTCTCGCCGAAGAAATCGATCAGCGTGCGGGCGATGCGCTCGGCGCCGCCCGATTCCGCCATCATCTTGCCGAGCATGGTGCCGAGGCCCACCACCAGGGCAATATGCCCGAGCGTGCCGCCTACGCCGGCTTCGAACGACTTGATGATGTCGCCCATGGGCATGCCCACGGCGAAGCCGAGCAGCACAGAGACGACGACCAGGGTGATGAAGGGGTTGAGCTTGAAGCGCGCGATCAGTATGACCAGGGCGATCACGGCGATCAGCGCGTACACCAACAGTGTGGTTCCGGTGACGGCACCCATGTTGTCTCCTTGAGTGGAAAAAAGGCCGCTTGTGGCGGCAATGTTTGTAGTTCAGTTCATGTCCCGCCCGGGTCGCGGGCGGGGAAAGCGCAATCAGACAGTCAGACAGTCAGGCAATAAGGCAATCAGCAGGCAACTGGCTCACGCTGCCGGCTTCTTGTACGCGATGCAGTCCACTTCGACCTTGCAGTCCACCACCATGCTGGACTGCACGCAGGCGCGGGCTGGCGGGTTGGCGCCGAAGTATTCCTTGAAGATCTTGTTGAACGAGGCAAAGTCGCGCGCGTCGTCCAGCCAGACCCCGCAACGCACCACGTGCTCGGGGCCGTAGCCGGCTTCGGCCAGGATGGCCAGCACGTTTTTGATGGCCTGGTGCGTTTGCGGCACGATGCCGCCGTCGACCAGTTCGCCATTGACCATCGGCACCTGGCCGGACACGTAGAGCCAGCCGTCTGCGGCCACTGCGCGGGCAAACGGCATGTGCTGGCCGCCCTGGCCGGTGCCGCCTTCTACGCCGAATCGTTTGATATCCATAAATGCTCCTGAAATCGGGTGAAACAAGAAGAGAGAGAAGTCACGCCGCGGGCTGGGCGCCGCGCGGCAGGAACCGGCCGGCGCGCACGCCGGTGGGCTGTCGCTGCTGCCACGACACCTCGCCGTTGACCCAGACCGCGGCAATACCTTCGGCCGGTTGCATCGGATCGGTGAAGCTGGCCGCGTCACGAATGGTGTTGGCATCGAACAGCACCAGGTCGGCCCAATAGCCTTCGCGCACGAAGCCGCGCTCGGTCAGGCCGAAGCGCTCGGCCGACATGCCGGTCATCTTGTTGACGGCCACGGCGAGCGGGAACAGCTCACGGTCGCGCGCATAGTGGCCGAGCACGCGCGGGAACGCGCCCCACAGGCGCGGGTGCGGCAGCGGGTCGTTGGGCAGGCCGTCGGAGCCGACCACGGTGGCGGGGTGGCTCAGAATGCGGTCGACGTCGGCGTCTTCCATGCAGTGGTACACGGCGCCGGCCGGCATCAGCCGCCGGGCGGCCTCGTGCAGGTCGACCTGCCATTCGGCGGCGATTTCGGCCAACAGGCGGCCGCCCATCTCGGGCGCGCCTTCGGACCACGTCACCATGATGTCGAAGTCGCTGGTGACCTGCTTGAGGTCCAGCGTGGAGGAACTCGCGGTGTACGGGTAGCAGTCGCAGCCGACCGGTTGCCAGCGCTGCGCGGCGTCGAGCGCGTCAAGCACTTCGGTGCTGCGGCCCCAGTTGGGGACGCCGGCGCATTTCAGGTGCGAGATCACGACCGGCACGCGCGCATGGCGGCCGATGCGGAAGGCCTCGTCCATCGCGTCGAGGATCTCCGCAAATTCGCTGCGCAGGTGCGTGGCGTAGAGCGCGCCCGCATGCGCGAGGGGCTCGGCCAGCGCCAGCACTTCCTCCGTCGGCGCGCTGAACGCATTCGCGTAGGCCAGCCCGGTGGACAGGCCCAGCGCGCCGTGCTGCAGCGCCTCTTCGAGCTGCGCGCGCATGGCGGCGATTTCGGCCGGCGTGGCGGCGCGGTCGAACCGGTCCATGTGGTTGCTGCGCAGTGCGGTATGTCCCACGAGTGCCGCGACGTTGACGGATGGCTGGGCGGCGTCGACGGCTTGCACGTAGGAGCGGAAATCCGGGTAGCGGAACGCATCCGCATGCCCGAGCAGGTTCATCGGATCGGGCGGATCGCCTGAGAGCACCACTGGCGCGGCGCTGATGCCGCAGTTGCCGACGATCACCGTAGTCACGCCCTGCGACAGCTTGGGCGTCATCTCTGGCTGGCGCACCACGTTGGTGTCGTCGTGCGTGTGCACGTCGATGAAGCCGGGGGAGAGCACCAGCCCGTGGCCTTCGACCACGTGCGCGGCGGAGTCGGCGTCGATGGCGCCGGCGTCGTCGATGGATGCGATGCGGCCATCGCGCAGCGCCACGTCGGCCATGCGCGCCGCGGCGCCCGAGCCGTCGATCAGCATGACGCAGCGGATCAGGGTATCAAACAGGTGTGGCATAGGTCAGTCTCCCAGCGGCTGGCGGCCGTCCGGGCCGGCGCCGCTGTCCGGGCCGCGCTCACCGGCGGGACCGCGGTGGGCGTCGAGCACATATTTCAGGCGGCGCAGCCGTTCCTTGCTCTGGTCCTGCTGCAGCAGCGCGCATTGCGTGGCCAGGACATCGAGCACCAGCAGCATCGCGTAGCGCGAGGCCGACGGCTTGAAAATGAAGTCGGTCTCGAGCGTGCGCACCGGCAGCAGCACGTCGGCACGCGCAGCCAGCGGCGAACCGAGCGCGGTCACGGCCACCAGCTTCGCGCCGTATTCGCGCGCGATATCGCAGCTCGCCAGCATCTCCGGCACGCTGCCGCTGGCCGAAAACGCGAGCACCACGTCGTCGCGGCTGAGCGTCGCGGCCACCATCTTCTGCAGCAGCCCGTCCTGGTAGCTGGCCACGGGTTGCCCCAGACGCGCCAGGCGGTGGCGCGCTTCGTCGGCCATGATCGACGAGCCGCCGCCCATGCCAAAAGCGTAGACCATGCGTGCGCCGAGCAACAGGCGCGCAGCCTGTTCCATGCGGTCGGTGTCGATGAGCTTGCGATTGACCTCGAGCGCGGTGAGCACGTCGGCATGGATGCGGTCCGCCACGGTGGCGGGGGCATCGGCGGGTGCCGGCACGCCATCGGGGTCAAGGAAGCGCATGCCAACCGCAGTCGCTTGCGCTAACCGCAGCTTGAGGTCGCGCACGTCGCGGCAGCCGATGGCCTTGGCAAAGCGCGTCACGCTCGCTTCGCTCACGCCGGCCTTGCGCGCCAGTTCATTGATGCTGGCTGCTGCTGCGCCGGCCAGGTCTTCCAGTACCACCTGCGCCACTTTCTGCTCGGCCAGGCGCAACGCGGGGCCGCGCTCGGCGATGCGGGTCAGGATATCGAAAGGCGCGGTCATGGCTGAGGGAGGGTCCGTGGGCTGGCGAAGGGCTATAACTGGTAATGCCGGCCCTGTCGCGTTGCCGCAGCGGGGCGCTGATCGCATCCGGTTGTCGCTCGGTGGATCGGCGTGTTACTTTATAACAAAGGATGAAATATCGTAATTTCAGGGATATCATTACGTCAATCAGATTTTTTCAGGGTGATGACAGGCATGCGTGAAATAAAGTACCAAGCCGGCACGATCGATCCGCTCAACAAGGCGCTGGGCCGACTGGAGGCGCCGATTGCCCCCGAAAATGCTGGCCAGACGGGCTGGAACCTGCTGCGCGAAGAACTCAGCTTGCCGGCCGCAGTGCTTTATGAAGACCGTCTGGCGCATAACCTGGAATGGATGAACCGCTTTATGGGCGAGTACGGTGTGCAGCTTGCGCCGCATGGCAAGACGACCATGGCGCCCAAGTTGTTTGCGCGCCAGCTTGGCGCGGGTGCGTGGGGCATTACGCTCGCGACGGCGCACCAGACGGCAGCGGCCTACGCGCACGGCGTGCGCCGCGTGCTGATGGCCAACCAGCTCGTGGGCCGCCGTAATATGGAAATCATTGCGGACCTGCTGCGCGATCCCGGCTTCGAATTCTTCAGCCTGGTGGACTCCGCGGACCTCGTGGACCAGCTTGGCGCGTACTTTCGCGAGCGTGGCCAGAAGCTGCAAGTGCTGCTGGAACTAGGCGTGGAGGGCGGCCGCACCGGCGTGCGCGATGCCGCGCAGCAGGCGGACGTGCTGGCGGCACTGGCGCGCTGGCCCGACGCGTTGTCGCTGGCCGGCGTGGAGATCTATGAAGGCGTGCTGAAGGAAGAGGCCGATATCCGGCGATTCCTGCAGCGCACGGTTGCCGTGACGCGCGAGATCGCGCAAGAGGGCCGTTTTGGCCGCAGTCCGGTGGTCATGTCGGGCGCCGGTTCGGCGTGGTACGACGTGGTGGCCGAAGAGTTTGCGCGCACCGAGATTGGCACGCCGATCGAGATCGTGCTGCGTCCTGGCTGCTACCTGACCCATGACGTTGGCATCTACAAGGCCGCGCAGGAGCGCATCCTCGCGAGCAACCCGGTAGCACAGAAGATGCGCGAAGGCCTGCTGCCGGCGTTGCAGCTGTGGGCGTACGTGCAGTCCGTGCCGGAGCCTGAGCGCGCGATCATCGGCATGGGCAAGCGCGACGCGGCGTTCGACGCAGGCATGCCGACTCCCGCGGCAATCTACCGTCCAGGCAGCGATGCCCCGCTCGCCGTGCCCGCGCACTGGGAGGTCACCGGCATGATGGACCAGCACGCGTACCTGCAGATCCGCGCGGGCGACGATATCCGGGTCGGCGACATGATCGCGTTCGACATCTCGCACCCGTGCCTGACGTTCGACAAGTGGCGGCATATTCCCGTGCTCGACGGCGACATGCGCGTCATCGACATTGTCCAGACCTTCTTCTGAGAAGAGCCCGCCATGAGCATCGACATCCTGGCCTACGGCGAGCCGCTGGTGGAATTCAACCAGCAGCCCGACGACCCGACCCGCTACCTGCAGGGCTTTGGCGGCGACACCTCGAACTTCTGCATTGCCGCGGCACGGCAGAGCGCTACCACTGGCTACATCAGCGCGGTGGGCGCCGATAGCTTCGGCGAACGCCTGATGGCGCTATGGACGCGCGAGCGTGTGGACACGCGCCACGTGCGCGTCGATCCGGTGGCGCCGACCGGCGTGTATTTCGTGAGCCATGACAACCATGGCCACCGCTTCGATTACCTGCGCGAAGGTTCTGCCGCGAGCCGCTACCAACACGAACACCTGCCGCTGGCCGCTATTGCGCAGGCGAGCTTCCTGCATCTGTCGGGCATCAGCCTGGCCATCAGCACGAGTGCCTGCGATGCGGGCCTGGCCGCGATGGAGCATGCGCGCAAGGCTGGCACCAAGGTGTCGCTCGATACCAACCTGCGGCTGCGGCTGTGGTCGCTGGCGCGCGCGCGCGGCATCATGCGCGAGGCGTTTTCGCTGACCGACGTGTGCCTGCCGAGCTGGGATGACATTACTGTGCTGACGGGACTCGACGACCGCGATGCCATCGTCGATTATCTGCTCGGCTGTGGCATTGGCCTGGTCGCGCTGAAGCTTGGCGAGGAGGGCGCCTACGTCGCCACGCCGGAGTCGCGCACGCTGGTGCAGCCGTTTGCCGTCAAGCCGGTGGATGCCACGGGTGCCGGCGACTGCTTCGGCGGCAGCTTCATCGCGCGGCTGGCTGCGGGTGCCGATCCGTTCGAGGCGGCACGCTATGCCAACGTGGCCGCGGCGCTGTCTACCACCGGCTACGGTGCGGTGGCGCCGATTCCTTCCGCGGAGACCGTGCTCGCCAGGCTGGCGCAGTCGGTGTCCGTGATTGCCTGATCAGATCCACACTTCCTTGTCCGCAACGAACCTGACTGCCATGCAACTTCAACCTTCCCCGCTGCTCGCGCGGCTGGCCAATGTGCCAGTCATTCCTGTGCTGGAATTCGGTTCCGTCGACGAAGCGCTGCATGTCAGCGAAGCGCTGGTGGCCGGCGGCCTGCCGCTGCTCGAAATCACGCTGCGCACGCCGGTCGCCATGGATGCCATGCGCGCCGTGGCCGCCAAGATTCCGGGCGCCTGCGTGGGCGCCGGTACGGTGCTGACCGTGGAACAGCTCCACGCCGTGCGCGATGCCGGCGCGCAGTTCGCCGTATCTCCGGGCCTGACACCGACGCTGGCCGCTGGTGCGCAGGATGCAGGCATCTCGCTGCTGCCGGGCGTGGCCACGGCCAGCGAGGCCATGGCCGCCCTGGAGTCCGGTTTCACCTTCCTGAAGTTCTTCCCGGCCCAGGCCGCCGGCGGCGTGCCGATGCTCAAGTCGCTGTACGGGCCGCTGGCGGAACTGCGTTTCTGCCCCACCGGAGGTATTGATGCAGCGCTGGCACCGAGCTATCTCGCCTTGCCCAATGTGGTGTGCGTGGGCGGTTCATGGGTGGTGCCGAAGGACGCCGTTGCTGCCGGCGACTGGGGCCGCATCCGCAAGCTCGCGGAAGACGCTGCGGCATTGCGCCGGGGCTGAGCCTCCGCATAGCCCGGAATGCAAAACGGCACGCCATGCGTGCCGTTTTGCCAGGGATGCGCTGTGCCCCGGATGCCGGGGCGTACCGCTTACTTGTGGCGATCCGCCGCACCTTCCAGTTTCTGGCCGCCGCGCTGGATATCCTGGCCGAGTCCGGCCATGGTATTGCAGCCAGCCAGCAAGGTCGCGAACAGTACGCACCAGATCCAACCTTTCTTCACGCCGGGCTCCTTTCAGTCATGGTCATTTCGCGGCAGATTTTACCGCCAGTGGCCGTGCGCATCACGTGTGATGTGTCGCAATTTGTAAATCGTACTGGGCTGGGAGGCGCATGGACGCTCGCCGCTGGCGTCATCCCGCCGGCCCGAGCAGTTCCCGCGCGCGCTGCTGGATGGCCCAGTGCGTCTGCGCGAGCCAGTTGGCCGGGAATGGCTGCGCCAGCAGGTAGCCCTGGATGCTGTGGCACCCCCAGGCATGCACCTGTTCCAGCTGCTTGCGCGTTTCCACGCCCTTCGCACAAACCATGACGCCCGCCTTGCGCGCCACCGTGCACGCGTCGCGCAGCCCTGCCGCGGCGTTGGCGGGCTGGTCGGCATGCCCGAGGCTGCGCACGTCCAGCGTGACCCGGTCGGGACGCAACCAGGCAAAGGTCTCCAGGCTTTCCGGCCGGCCGTCGAAGTCGCTGAGCGACAGTTGCAGGCCGCGCTGGCGCAAGGCTTCGAAACTTCCGATCAGTTCCGGGTCGTCCGGCAGGTTGGTGGAGGGCACTTCGATGCAGAGCCGCTCCGGCGCGACGGCACCAGCATCAAGCGTTCGCGCAAGCGCATCGACCATTTCAAGCTGATGCAGCTGCGCACTCGATGCCAGCAGGGTGAACTGCAGCGGCCCGACATCTTCGGCTGCGCGTGCCAGCGGCGCCAGGCTGCCGAGCAGCCAGTTGCCGACCGGGCCCATCAGGCCCAAGCCTTCGAGCGCGGGCAGGAAGTCCTGCGGCGCAACCCGCCCGAGCGCGGGATGGCGCCAGCGCAGGCGGACCGAATAGCCGCTGATGCGGGCGCCGGCGAAATCGGCGCGCGGCTGGAGGTGCAAGCTCAGTTCGCCGCGCTCAAGCGCCTGGGGCAGCGCGGCGAGCATCTGGTCCGCGGCGGGCGTGCCGGCACGCATGGCGCTGGCCAACCCGTCGCCGCCTTGGCGGCAGATCCGCAGCATGGCGTCAAACGCGTGCTGCAGGCTGCGTTCGGCGGCCACGTCGGGATGGTCGAGCGACATGCCGATGCTGCAGGACAGGAACAGCTCGAAGCCGTCCAGCGTGAAGGGTCGGCCCAGCTCGTCGGCCATGCGTTGTCCGAGCCGTGCCGGGTCTTGCGTCGCCGCCGGCAATGGCGTCACCACCGCCAGGTCCGCGGGCCCGAGCCAGTACATGCGCGCGTCCGGCAGCAGCAATCGCGCGAGCCGCGCCTGGACGAGTTGGCGCAGATGCGCAGCCCGCCGGGGGCCCGCGGATTCGCACGCGCTGGCAAAGCGGTCCAGTCGAATGACGAGGATGACCAACGGTGCGCCAGCGAAAGTGGCGCGGCAATTCCCCAGCGCGGCCACGAAGGCGGCCGGCTGGACCATGTCATATGCGTTTCCGGCACGTTGACCGGCGCTGTCGTCGGCGTCGTCTTGGTGCATGCAATCTCTCTTGCAGGCAAGGCCGGCAAGATGCCGGCTACTGTCCACACTTCCCCGTTCTGTCGTTGTGATCGTATTTTGCCACTGCGATTGCACGTTGCCGTGCAGGCAGTATCGCGGTGTCCGATGTGGCGCAACTACGATCATACGGCAGGCAGGGCGGCAGGAGAGCGCCGTCGGCATCGAGCCGGTGCGCGGTACGCCGGCCTTGACAGCCGCCCGAATTGCCGATGCGCGGGAAAGACGACGAAGGGCGGTGCCGGAATCAGCCCGTGGTTTCGTCTTCTGGTCCTTCCGATGCCGCTACGCGCGAGGCCAGGACCTTATCGATGCGCTTGCCGTCCATATCAAGGATCTCGAAGCGCCAGTCTCCCCACTGGACACTGTCCGCGGTCTGGGGCAACCGGCCAAGCAGCAGCAGGAGCATGCCGGAGAGCGTGTGATAGCGCTCTTTCTCTTCCTCGGGGACCTGGCGCAGGCCGATGCGATCCTTCAGTTCGGGAATCGGGATCAGGCCGTCGAGCAGCCAGGAGCCGTCTTCGCGCTGGATGGCCCATTCCTCGTCCGCGCTGTCCGGCTTGAACTCGCCGGTGATGGCTTCGATCAGGTCCTGCAGCGTGACCAGGCCCAGCACTTCGCCGTACTCGTCGATGACGAAGGCGATCTGGCCGCCCGAGCCGCGGAAGTTTTCCAGCAGCTCCATGCCCGTGACGCTCTCCGGCACGAACACCGCCGGCTGCACCGCGGCCATCAGGTCGGCTTCTTCGCCGCGCAGGCGGCGGGCCAGCAACTGGCGCGCGCTCACCACGCCGACGATGTCATGCATGCCGCCACGCACGACCGGAAAGCGGGAATGATCCGATTCCTCGATACGCTTGAGGTTCTCATCCAGCGGCACTTCCACGTCGAGATACACCACGTCTCCGCGCGGCACCATCAGCGAAGCGAGTTGCCGGTCATCGAGGCGGAACACGTTGCGCACCATGGTGTGCTCGTGCTGCTCGATGATGCCGGCCTCGGAGCCCTCGACCAGCAGCGCGTGAATTTCTTCTTCGGTCACGCCGGGGCCGCGGTTTGTGTTGACGCCGAGTAGGCGCAGCACCAGACGCGTGGATCCCGACAGCAACTTGACGAACGGCGTGCTGGCCACGGCGAGCCAGGAGATCGGGCGCGCCGCCAGCCGGGCGATGGTCTCCGGCGCCATCTGGCCCAGGCGCTTGGGCACCAGTTCGCCCAGCACGATCGAGAAATAGGTCAGGCCGGCCACTACGATGGCTGTTGCCACATAGCCGGCCGTGGTCTGCGGCAGCCCAAGCCCCTGAAGCCACACGCCCAGCGGTTGTGCCAGGGTCGATTCGCCCACTACGCCGTTGAGCACGCCGATCGAGGTGATCCCGATCTGAACGGTCGACAGGAACCGCGTCGGGTCTTCGCCAAGCTTGATGGCTTCAATGGCTCCGCGGTCGCCTTCTTCCACCTGGCGCTGCAGCCGGGCCCGGCGTGCGGTGACCAGCGCGATCTCGGACATGGCGAACAGACCGTTGAGCAGAATCAGCGCCAGCAGTATGGCAATTTCCATCAGGGTGCGCGCCCTTTGCGCGCGGGGGTTAAAAGATCAAGCATACCATTCGCCTGTTACACCTTGTCGTGGTGTGCAGAATAGGGCGCAAACTGAGGTAAGGTGAATGCGCGTCATTACCTCTCAGGTAGTCGCACGCCTGCGCGGCACATGCTGTAATACGTCACATGGAAACCCTGACGCCCGGCTCCGAGACCGCTCTCGATTTTCCCGACCTGCTGCGCTACTGGCGCGGCAGGCGCGGCTACAGCCAGCTCGCGCTGTCGCTGGCGGCGGGCGTGTCGCAGCGGCACATCAGCTTTCTCGAGTCCGGCCGTTCCCGGCCAAGCCGCGAGATGGTGCTGGCGCTGGCCGAACGGCTCGGCGTACCGCTGCGCCAGCGCAACCGCATGCTGCTGGCGGGTGGCTTTGCGCCGGCTTACAGCGAGTACAAGCTGGTGTCTCCGCCGCTGCAGATGGTGCAGCAGGCCATTTCGCTGATCCTTGCCAAGCAGGAGCCGTTCCCGGCAGTGGTGCTCGACCGCTTCTGGAATCTTATCGACGCCAACGCCGCCTACCGCCGCATGCTCGAAGTGCTGCTTGATGATGGCCGCGTGCCCGCCGCACTCGGAGACGGTGGGGGCCGCATCAACCTGATGCTGACGGTGTTTGATCCTAATGGCTTGTGGCCTGTGATCGAGAACGCGCGGCAGGTCGGCCGCTACCTGCTGAGGCGTGTCTGGCAGGAACTCCAGGTTCAGGCGAACGATGAGATCGCGCGGGAGATCTTCGCGCGGATTGCAGTCTGGCATCCCGACATGGTGGGGGCCGGCGGCGTGCAGTTGCCCGATGACGAGGCGACGGACGGTCCGCCGCCGCCGGTGCTGCCGGTCACACTGCGCGCCGGTGCGTTCCGCGCCTCGCTGTTTTCCACCATCACCACACTCGGCATTCCACAGGACGTCACCCTGCAGGAAATGCGCATCGAGTGCTTCTTCCCGGCCGACGATGCCACGCGCGAGGTCTTCGAGGCGCTGGCGCACGATCCTTCTCCGGCTCCTCAGAAGCGGTAACGCACGTACACGGTACTGAAGGCCGTGCCCGGGTTAGGTTGCTTGATGCCGGCATTCGAGATGTGCTGGTAGCGATAGCCCACGGTGAATTGCTGTGCCTTGCCAAACGCCACGCCCAGGCCTGCCATGTCCGAGAACTGGAAGGCGGTCGAATAGTTGTGGTCGTCGGAGGTTCGGGTTTCGCTGATCAGCCGCACGCCCACGGACAATTCCAGGAAAGGCACCCAGCTGTAGCGCCTCCAGGCCAGCCTTACCACCGGAGAGGCGCCAAACTCCCACGGATTGCGGGGGTTGTTGCTGCTGGTGCTGTGCCAGCGCGCAACATTTACCTCCCATTGCAGGTCGAGCAACCAGCCTTCCGGGTTGCCCCAGGCATAGCCCGAGTCCCAGAGGAATGCCACGTCCACTTTCTGAATATCGTGGCTGGTGTCGATGCCATAGCCAATCTGGACGGCGGGAATCGGCGGGGCCGCCTGAGCCAGGCTGGGTCCGAAGGTCACGGCAGACAGCACCGTGGCCAGTGCAGCCTGCCGGATGCCCATGCCCCGGCATCGCTTGCGGCGCATGGTTTGTTGGGCGGAACAGCCAGGCCGGTCTTCGGGCATCGGTCGCATAGCAGGTTGGCTCGTTGTTTTAGGAGGGCGGGCTCCGGGGGCGTGCTCAGTCCCTTTTTCATCACACCTGAACTAGTTGTAGTACACGACGGGCCACCTTGCGCGCTAAGAAAATCGAACACGCGTGCTAAGATCCGCCGGCCGGCACTTTTCGCACGTGGCCCGTCGAGGGATTTGCGCGAGTTGCCGGCACCGTTACGTCTTCAGGGCGGGGTGAAACTCCCCACCGGCGGTATGCCGCAGCGTGCGTTTCCGTACGATGCAGCGAGCCCGCGAGCGCCTGCACATGCCGTGCAGGGTCAGCAGACCTGGTGCGATGCCAGGGCCGACGGTCATAGTCCGGATGAAAGAAGATGGGCGGAAGCTTGCCTGGCAACCTCGGTTGCAGGGCATGGATGCCGCTCGCCGCGGTCGGACATCGACGTCCGGCGTACGGTGTTGCGCCTTCATGCAATGCGCTCGTGCGGTTGCCTGCGCGCTTTCGTTGATCCTCCCCTGAAACGCCCACTGATCAGCTAGCAAGGAGCGTTTCATGCCAAGCCTTTCCCACGAATCCGATTCCATCACGCTCGCAGCCGATGCCGACGAGCGCCCGTTAGCCCTGCGTATCGCGCAAGCACTCGATGCCATGCGTGAAGGGCGTCCCGTCGTGCTGCTCGACGATGACGACCGCGAAAACGAAGCCGACCTTATCCTGGCCGCGGAATGCCTGACGCCATCCAACATGGCGATGATGATCCGCGAATGCAGCGGCATCGTGTGCCTGTGCCTGACGACCGACAAGGTGCGCCAGCTCGGCCTGCGTCCCATGGTGGAAAACAACCGCAGCCAGTATGGAACGGCGTTCACCGTATCGATCGAAGCGCGCGAGGGTGTGACCACTGGCGTGAGCGCGGTGGACCGCATCACCACGATCCGTGCGGCGATTGCGAAGGATGCGGGCACCGATGCTGTCGTCAGCCCCGGGCATGTGTTCCCGCTGGTCGCGGTCGACGGCGGGGTGCTGGTGCGCCGGGGGCACACCGAAGGTTCGGTCGAACTCGCGCGGATGGCCGGACTGTCGCCGGCCGCGGTGCTTTGCGAGCTGATGAATCCCGACGGCACCATGGCGCGCCGTCCGGAAGCGTTGTCGTTTGCCGAGATGTACCGTCTGCCGATCCTGACCATCGCCGATCTCGTGGCGTGGCGCGAAATCCACGGCTGAATTGTGCTGCTCGGGTCGGCAAGTGCGGCTGCCTATGCGACAATGCGGCTCGCTTTTTCCCGTCAATTCGAGGGCGATTCAATGCTTCTCCGCATATTTCGATGCGCCGCTGTACTCTACGGCTGCGCCATTAGCGTGGCCGCTCACGCCGAACCCGTAGCTGGCTTCGACAATCGGCCTGCCGCTGCCGCAGGGCTGTACGAGTGCCAGCAACCGTCGGGTACTACCGTTTTCCGCTCCACGCCGCGCGAAGGGTGCGCGGTGCTTGCCGCGCCCGATCCCGCGGCGCCGGACCCGCAGCGTTGGCTTCCGCTTATGGGTGCCAACGGCGTGATTTCGTATTTCGATCAGGTCGCCGTCAAGCGTGCGGGACCCGAAGTCGGTGTGGTCGTCATGCGCAATGCGCCGTCGGGCGTGATCCGTACCACGAGCGGTGAACCGATCCGGTCATCGCTGAAGCGCATGGTGCTCAACTGCGCCTCGTCGATGGTCGCCGTGGTCGAGCAGACGCTCTACACGAAGCGCTTCGGAAAGGGCGAGGCGCTTTACACCATCCGCTCGCCGCAGTTGTCGCGCTTCCACCCGGCGGCCAGCGGCTCGGTGGCCGCCGAGCTACTCCGGAGGCTGTGCCGCTGAGGCGGCAGCAGACCGTCAATCAGCGACTTGCCGTGATTTCCACTGGCCGTCCTTCTGCTTGCAGAACCAGCCGCTCCAGTGCTCCTCGGCGCTGCCGCGCTTGAGGTCGGTCTTGAGGCGGCGGCACGACTGTCCCTGGTCGGTCTTGGTGGTGACCGGCGTCAGCGTGCCATCCACCGGCAGGCGCTTGCCGGTGGCCGGAAACTCCCACGAAACCGATTGACCGTCCGCGGTATCGTTCAGCGCCTTGCGGACGGACTTTGCGAAAGACGCGGCTTCATCCTTGCTCATCTTGCCAATGATGGTGCCGGACAGGTAACTGTCGAAATATGCCCGGGCGGGAGTGGTCACGGCGAACATCAGCGTGGCACCCAATGCGCTGGCCAGGGCAACGGTAGAGAGGCGTCGGGCTTGCCGAGACAGCATGATGATTCCTTTTCGGTACGTGGTACTTTGAAAGCGGCGGTCAGCCGCCGCAGGCAAGTGCATTGTAAGAACCCGATTCACAAAGAGGAAGGGGAGGGGTTTCCGGACTCCACCCTGGTGCGACTGGCCACGGACGGCGCCTTTCGCGTCGCATGCGTCATGGTGCGGTTGACAGGCGATTTGCACTGGCCTAGCGTTGATTGGCCACTGATGCTTGCCGCAACGCCATCCGCATCGACAGGCAGCGGGGCACAACGCGAAATCACCGCGAGAGGAGTCCCCATGAAGCTGCGCCACCTTACCCTCGGCCTGGCGCTCGCCGCCGCATTCGGCGTCGTGCACGCCCAGTCGCCCGCCAAGGGCGGCAAGTTCGATCCCTATACGGATGGTGCGAAGGCCGGCAAGTTCGACACCTATACCGACGGTGCCAAGACAGGCAAATTTGATCCCTATACCGAAGGCGCCAAGTCCGACAATATGACGTCGTTGGCCCCGGGTGCGCGCACCGATCAGCTTGAGCCGATCCAGGGTGCTCAGCGCGTCGGCAAGTCTGATCCGTACACGGATGGTGCGAAGGCCGGCAAATTCGATACCTATACCGACGGGGCGAAGCAAGGCAAATTCGACACCTATACCGACGGGGCGAAGCAATAGCGTTTCGTCGCCAGCCGGGACCCTAGGCGCGCGAACTGTGTCGTGACGTGGCCGCGCGTCGACACAGGCGTCCGCTGCAAAGGTATAAAGCGCCTTTGCGGCGGCGTGGGTTTCATTTTGTTTCAAACCTTGCGTGATCGAAACGTGACTTCGCGGTCTCGAATTGTTAAGGTTTGTCGCATATCGCAATCCAGCGACACCGGGCCAGCAGGCTCGGTTTTTTCGCGCCTCGGGCCCGACATGGCCTCGCCAGGTCCGTCTTGCTTGTTGGGCCGCTGCGCTGTCCCCCAAGTCGTCCGTCGTGCCGGCCGCGAGCGCCGGTCGCACCGTCCACGCTTCCAATCTGGGCATTCATGTCATCAAACACCTCGCCACGCCTGTCCGAACCATCGCCCGCACGGTCATTTGTCCGTGTCCGCAGCCAAGGGGTGTCGGGCACGGCGCGTGTACGGATGGCCCGATGGCTGGGTGGCGGTGCGCTTGCCGTGCTTGCCATGGCGGCACACGCATTCGATTTCGATACCGTGGCCGCACGGGCACGGCAGCTGGCGGCCTCTCCGTACAAGGCGCCGGCGCAGAATCTGCCGCGCGAATTGCGCGAGCTGTCGTTCGAGCAGTACCGCGAGATCGAATACAAGCCTGAGCGCTTTGCGTGGCGCAACGCGCGCCTGCCGTTCGAGCTGTCGTTCTTCCACGAAGGCATGGTGTTCGACCAGCCTGTGCGCATCCACGAGGTGGTCAGCGGCAACGTGCGCGAGTTTCGGTTCGACCCGGCGGCATTCAACTACGGACCGCACAAGGTCGATGCTGCGCGGCTGAAGAACCTCGGCTTTGCCGGCTTCCGCGTGCTGTACCCGCTCAACCAGGGCAAGCGCAAGGATGAACTGGCCTCCTTCCTTGGTGCGAGCTACTTCCGCGCATTGGGCAAGGACCAGTGGTACGGGTTGTCGGCGCGCGGACTCGCCGTCGATACCGCGCTCAATTCCGGCGAGGAATTTCCGCGTTTCGTCGAATACTGGATCGAGCGGCCTTCCGCATCGGACAAGCAGTTGACGATCTATGCGCTGATGGATTCGCGCCGCGTGAGCGGCGCCTATCGCTTCGTCATCAAGCCCGGCGAAGAGACGTCGATGGAGGTCAAGTCGCGCCTGTTCCTGCGCGAAAACGTGACAAAGCTCGGCCTGGCGCCGCTGACCAGCATGTACCTGTTCGGCGAGAACCAGCCGTCGACCGATGCCGATTTCAGGCCGGAAGTGCACGACTCTGACGGACTCTCCATCCATCTGGGCACGGGGGAATGGGTATGGCGTCCGCTGGTCAACCCGAAGCGGCTGCTGGTGACGTCGTTTGCCGCGACCAATCCGCAGGGCTTCGGGCTGATGCAGCGTGACCGCAGCTTTAACAACTACCAGGAAATCGGCGCATGGTATGAGCGTCGGCCGAGCGGCTGGGTAGAGCCGCGCGGAAACTGGGGTTCCGGCCGCGTGGAACTGGTCCAGATCCCGACCCCTGACGAAACCAACGACAACATCGTCGCGTACTGGGTGCCCGACAACCCGCCCAAGCCCAAGCAGCCGTTCGACTACGAGTACCGGCTGATGTGGCAGAAGGATGGCGAACAGATGCCGCCGCTGTCGTGGGTCACGCAGACGCGCATGGGGCAGGGCGTCACGCGCAACAAGGAAGACACCAGCTTCTCGCTGGTGGTGGATTTCGAAGGCCCGGCGTTCCGCAAGTTGCCGGCCGATGTGCGCATCGATCCGGTGGTGTCGGCCGACGCCAATGCCGAACTTCTGAAAACGTCAGTGCAGCGTAACGACGCCACTGGCGGCTGGCGCATGACCATGGTGATGCGCCGCAAGGATGCCAACAAGCCGGTTGAGTTGCGCGGCTATCTTCGCAACGGCAATACAACCTTATCCGAGACGTGGAGCTACATCTTACCCCCAGGCTAAAGCAGCGACCGGCCCAGGCGGCGGCATGCGAGCGCTATGTCGACCGCCTGCCCGTATCGTCTGAACTGCGCAGCGAACTGCTGGCCGATCCGTCCATGCCCGCTTCTGCGGGGATCTCGATCGACCCCCGCGATGCCCAAGCGGCCATCGAGCAGTTGCAGTCCAGGCTGTCGGCACGCGAGCCGGCAAAAGGCGAAACCCCCGAGCCCGGTGGCTCGACCTACGGTTCGGTGGGACGGCGGTTCTCGCTGGCCTACGGCAATCCGCAAGTTGCCGGGGAACCGTTGCTGAAGCGCCGGCCCGACGGCACCGTGCATGTCGACACCGGGCCGGAACCGCAGCGCAGTTCCATGGTGCCGCGCCAGTGGCCGCCGCATATCGTCACCGGCTGGGTGCGCAACACCTGGCGCCGCATGCTGGGGCGCCCGCCCGTGCCCGAAACCTGGGACACGCTGCATGATGGCCCGGATGCCGAAGGCAAATGGCATCCCGCTGGTTCGCACCGGCGCTGGTTTCTGCTGGGGCTGGTGGTGGCGCAGACCACGCTGGCCACCTACTTCATGACCAAGGTGTTGCCGTACCACGGCGCCGACCTGCTCGAGATCGCGATCCTGGTCCTGTTCGCGGTGCTGTTTTCGTGGGTATCCGCCGGCTTCTGGACGGCCATGATGGGCTTCCTGGTGCTGGCAAAGGGCGGCGACCGGCATCTGATTTCGCGCTCGGCCGCACCGGATGCGCCCTTGGCGCCCGATGCGCGCACAGCGGTCATCATGCCGATCTGCAATGAGGACGTGACTCGCGTCTTCGCCGGCCTGCGCGCGACCTACGAATCGCTTGGGCGAACCGGTCATCTTGCCAACTTCGATTTCATTGTCCTGTCCGACAGTGGCAACCCGGACCTGCGCACCGCGGAGGTCGATGCGTGGATGGAAGTGTGCCGCGCGGTAGGCGGTTTCGGCCGGATTTTCTACCGCTGGCGCCGCCACCGGGTCAAGCGCAAGACCGGTAACGTAGCCGACTTCTGCCGCCGTTGGGGCAGCAAGTACCGCTACATGGTGGTGCTCGACGCCGACAGCGTGATGAGCGGCGATTGCCTGGCTACGCTGGTGCGGCTCATGGAGGCCAACCCGGGCGCGGGCATCATCCAGACCTCGCCGCTGGCCGTGGGGCGCGAAACGCTCTATGCGCGCGTCCAGCAGTTCGCCACGCGCGTGTACGGCCCGCTGTTCACGGCAGGCCTGCATTACTGGCAGCTCGGCGAATCGCACTACTGGGGCCATAACGCAATCATCCGCGTCAAGCCGTTCATGGAACACTGCGCGCTGGCACCGTTGCCGGGCCGCGGGCCGTTGTCAGGCGAGATCCTGTCGCACGATTTTGTCGAAGCCGCGCTGATGCGCCGTGCCGGTTGGGGCGTGTGGATCGCGTATGACCTGCACGGTTCGTACGAGGAACTGCCGCCGAACCTGCTCGACGAGGTCAAGCGCGACCGCCGCTGGTGCCAGGGCAACTTGATGAATTTCCGGCTGTGGCTGAAGCAGGGCTTCCACATGGTGCACCGCGCGGTGTTCCTGACGGGGATCATGGCCTATCTCTCGGCGCCGCTCTGGTTCTTGTTCCTGCTGTTGTCGACGGCCATGCTGGCCCGGCATGCGCTGGTGCCGCCCGAGTATTTCACGCAGCCGTACCAGTTGTTCCCGACCTGGCCCGAATGGCATCCCGAGAAGGCGCTTGCGCTGTTCTCCGCGACGGCGACGCTGCTGTTCCTGCCCAAGGTGGCCAGCGTACTGCTGCTGGTGCGCCAGGCGCGCCAGTATGGCGGCTTGCCCAGGCTCGTAATGAGCATGCTGATCGAAGTCGTGCTGTCCGCGTTGCTGGCTCCGACCCGCATGCTGTTCCACACCAAGTTCGTGATCGCGGCTTACAGCGGATGGGGGATTTCGTGGAAATCGCCGCCGCGCGAGGACGCGGAAACGACCTGGGGCGAAGCTGTGCGCCGGCATGGTTCCCACACGCTGCTGGGCCTGGCATGGGGCGCGCTGGTGTACTGGCTGAATCCGTCCTTTGTATTGTGGCTGTTGCCGATCGTCGGCTCGCTGGCTTTGTCGATTCCGCTGTCGGTCATGTTGTCGCGGGTATCGTTCGGCCGCGCTTCGCGTGAAGCAGGTCTGTTCATGATTCCCGAGGAAGCTCTGCCGCCGCGGGAAATTGTCGAAACCCAGCAGCACGTGGAGCAGGCCACCGAGACGCCGAATTTTGTCGACGCCGTAGTCGACCCGGTCACCAATGCCCTGATGTGCGCCACGGCTTCGGCGCGTGTCGTACAGCCGGCATCGGCTAAGGAGCGCCACGCCGCGCTGGTGCAGCACGCGTTGACCGGCGGCCCGCGCGCGCTGACGGCCTCGCAGCGCCATATCCTGCTGGGAGATCCGTTCGCGCTGTCAAAGCTGCATGAGCTTGTGTGGGGATCGCCGCTTGCTGACGCGGGATGGAAGAATATCCGCCTGCTGGTGCGGCGCGCGCCCAACGTCTTGCCGCTGCGCCCCCGCGTCGCCTGACAGAGGAGCGCGGCGCTGCCGCGCCCCTCGGGCGGATTACGCAACGTCAGTCAGCGCAAAGCGGAGGTACAGATCGGCGCGTTGATGTAGACGTCGCCGACGCGGCGTTCGCCGCGGTCGTTGCGCGTCATGTAGCGGAACATCATGCTCACGCCCAGCTTGGTCAGGATTTCCACGTCGCGATTGGCGCAGATATTGCGCTGCAGCGGCGCGGCGTAGTTCACCTCGAAGCTGGCAAGGTCCAGCATCGGTCCGCGGTAGTTGGTCAGCTCGAGCTGAAACAACACGTGTTTGCCAGGCGTCGACTGGCAGCGCCGCAAGCGCGTTTCCCCATCGATCTCGATCGGCAGTGCGTCGTTGAGCAGCCGGCAGGCGCGCGCCAGCACGCCGTCAGGCCGGTTGGTACTGCGCAGCAGTTCTGGCACCCCTGCCGCGCCGGTATTCTGGCCTGTCGCCGCGCCCTTGAGCATGCGGGACATTGCATCGGCTTCATCGAATACGGGCGCAGGCGCCGAGGCGGGTGGCGGGCGCATGGGTGCCGGGGCGCTTTGCACTGGCCATGGCAGCAGCAGTGCAGCCGCGAGAGCGGCTGAGCCAAGCGAAGCGGTGAGCGGCGTGTGTCGTATTCTCATGCAGGATAACGTTGCCGGGGCAAACCTGTCGCCCATCTCTGCGCGGCCATCGGTCTGCCGCATAGACAGAGCCGTCAGGCTCGCATTGTACCCTCCACCCCCATTCGCGTGAAAGCAGCGCCACACGGTATTCGGCGGGCGACCGCCATGACTTCCACGCAACCACGCAATCTGTCACGCAATCCAATACTGCCAAGATTAGGATATTTGCCGAACCCGACGTTGGCGGGGCATGGCGATACTGGACAACGCCGTCGGCAAATGTCGCAGACATCGAACCTTGGCCTTACCAGCCAGTTTTGTCATGCTGTGCAACAATTCGCGGTCTGGCGGATGGCTGACGAACGCAGCTGGCGCCGGTACGGACTCCCGGACTGACACTGATGCCCCAATCCTCACGCAGCCAGAAGGCTGCGCGCTTCCCCGCCTGGCTGCTGATCTGCGCCTCGCTGACGGCCATTGCGCCGCTGTCGATCGACATGTACCTGCCCAGCTTTCCCGCGTTGGCCGCGGATATGCGCGTCGATATCGGCCAGATTCAGTTGACGCTGGGCACCTTTCTGGTCGGCCTGGCCCTGGGGCAGGCCTTCTACGGCCCGATCAGCGACCGTTTCGGACGCAAGCCCCCGCTGTACGTTGGCCTTGGCCTGTACGCACTGGCTGCGGCCGGCTGCGCCATGGCGCGCAGCGCCGAGTCCCTGATGCTCTGGCGATTTCTTCAGGCGCTGGGGGGCTGCGCAGGCATGGTCATGGCCCGCGCCGTCATCCGCGACCGGCTCGACGCCCATGAGTCGGCCCGGGCATTCTCGTCGATGATGCTGGTGATGGGCCTGGCCCCGATCCTGGCGCCGATCATCGGCGGCGCCATTCTCAGTGCATCGGGCTGGCGCGCGATCTTCTGGTTGTTGACGTTGGCGGGGCTGCTGATCCTGGCGCTGGTCCACTTCCGGATGGAAGAATCCCTGCCGCGCGAACGTGCCGCACCGCTGCATCCCGGCGCCATCGTGGCAAGCTACACAGGATTGCTGCGGGACCGTGAATTCCTTGGCTATTCGCTGTCAGCCGGCTTCGGGCAGGCCGGCATGTTCGCGTATATCTCGGGTTCGCCGTTCGTGCTGATCGAACTCAACGGCATCGATCCCTCGCACTATGGCTTTGTGTTCGGAGCCAATGCGCTCGGGCTGATCGGCATGTCGCAACTCAATGCGCGCCTGGTCCACGGCCGCACGCTGGATAGCGTGCTCCGACGCGCGGTGCTCGCGCCATGCGCCGCAGGCCTGATACTGGCCGCTGCGGCGCTGGCAGGCGTGCTTGTGCTGCCGGTGCTGCTGGCCGGATTCTTTGTCTTTATCGGCTCGCTGGGCTGTATCACACCGAATGCGTCTGCACTGGCGCTAACGCATCAGGGGCATCGTGCCGGGACCGCATCGGCACTGATGGGCACGCTGCAGTTTTCGCTTGGTACGGTTGCCGGCGCCGCCGTCAGCTTGTGGCACGATGGCACGGCCCTGCCGCTCGCGGTCGTGATGGCCGCGTGCGGCATGGGCGCGGTGGCGTTGCGCGCGTGGGCTTGCGCCGGATCGTCGGCGCGTGCAGCGGCCTGAGCCCTCAGGCTGCCGCGTTCTTTACCACCACCATCTGCGCGGGCATGGGCGCGGCATAGCCGGCCTGGCCAAAGCTTTCGCGGATGATGCGGTTGGTGTCGAAATACACCTGCCAGTAATGGTCGTTGTGGCAGTACGGGCGGACGGCCAACACGGGCCCGACCAGCGTGAATTCCAGGATCTCGACGTCGACCGGCGGATCGGCCAGGACATTGGGAATCGCCGCGATACGCTCCTTGAGCAGCGTCACGGCGGCGGAGGCATCGGTGCTTCCGGCGAGCTGGGCCTTCAGGTCGACGCGGCGGAACGGGTTGGCGCTGAAGTTCTGGATCGTGTCCGAGAAAATCTTGTTGTTACCGATCACCGTCAGTACATTGTCCGGGGTGTCGAGCGTTGTCGCGAACAGCCCGATCTCGCGCACAGTGCCGGTGATACCGCCGATGGTGACGAATTCCCCGACCTTGAACGGCCGCAGTACCACCAGGAATGCGCCGGCCGCGAAGTTGGCCATCAGCCCTGACCAGGCCATGCCGATTGCCACACCCGCTGCGGCGATCAGCGCCGCGAACGTGGTGGTCTGGATGCCGAAGTAGCCAAGGATGCCAATCACCAGCACAACGTTCAGCGCCACGGTCACGATCGAGCCGACGTAGCGCAGCAGGGTCGGATCCATCTGCTGCCGGCCCAGCGCATTCTGGACCATCCGCACCACGACATGGATCAGCCAGCGGCCGATGATCCAGAAGGCCAGGGCGGCCAGGATCTTGACTCCGAACTCCGTGGCGTAGGCAATCACCACAACCTGCAACTTCTCCAGCGTTGACGCATCCATCGGCATTCCCCTGGTTTGTTGGCCGGCAAATGCCGGCCGGAAAACGAAGAACTGCGAAGATTGTCTGGTAAATCTTGCGCGCGTTAGTGGCGCAAGACTTCGGGCACGGCAATTATTGCCATGCCGTCAGGGGAAGTTCAAGCAAAGAATTGTCAGGAACAGGCCCACGAGAGCCTGATTCCGCCGGGACTTACCAGTTGGTTTCGCGCTCGGGCGTAGCCGAGATGCGATGCAGCGTCAGGTCGGCGCCATTGAATTCGGCTTCGGCATCCAGGCGAATGCCGACCAGCTTCTTGAGCGTGCCGTAGACAATGGTGCCACCCGCCACGGCAATCACGATGCCGAGCAGCGTACCGATCAGCTGCGCGCCAAGCGAAACCCCGCCGATCCCACCCAGCGCATGGCTGCCGAAGATGGCCGCCGCAATGCCGCCCCAGGCGCCGCACAGGCCGTGCAGCGGCCAGACGCCGAGGACATCATCGATATGCCATTTGTTCTGCGCCAGCGTAAACAAATGCACGAACAGCACGCCCGCAACGGCGCCGGTCACCAGCGCGCCCACCGGGTGCATCAGGTCCGAGCCGGCGCAGACGGCGACCAGGCCTGCCAGCGGACCGTTGTAGGCAAATCCCGGGTCGTTACGACCCGCCCACCAGGCCGCCAGCGTGCCGCCAGCCATGGCCATCAGCGAATTGATGGCGACCAGGCCGCTGATCTTGTCGACGGTCTGGGCGCTCATGACATTGAAGCCGAACCAACCCACCGCCAGCACCCAGGCGCCCAATGCCAGGAACGGGATGTTCGACGGCGGATGCGCGCTGATGCGGCCGTCCTTCTGGTAGCGACCCCGGCGAGCGCCGAGCAGCAGTACCGCGGGCAGAGCAATCCAGCCGCCCACCGCATGGACGACCACGGAGCCGGCAAAGTCATGGAACGGCGCGCCAGTCAGATGCGTGATCCAGTCCTGGATGCCAAAACGCTGGTTCCATGCAATCCCTTCGAAAAACGGATAGACAAAGCCGACCAGCACGAAGGTGGCACACAATTGCGGGTTGAAACGGGACCGCTCCGCAATGCCACCCGAGATAATCGCCGGAATGGCGGCGGCAAACGTTGCCAGGAAAAAGAACTTCACCAGTTCGTAGCCGCTCTTTTGTGCCAGCGTGTCAGCACCGGACATGAATTGCACGCCGTAGGCGACGGTATAACCGATGAAGAAGTACGCGATGGTGGAAACCGCGAAGTCCACCAGAATCTTTACCAGGGCATTGACCTGGTTTTTCTTGCGTACCGTCCCTAGCTCCAGGAAGGCGAAACCCGCATGCATGGCCAGCACCATGATTGCGCCAAGCAGGATGAACATGGCGTCGGTGCCAGTCTTCCAATTGTCCATAGGTCCCTCATGCTCAAAATGGGAGCATGGGTATGCAAAAAGCGTTCCAGAAGCGGCTGCATCCTGGTGCCAGTTGCACCTTCATGGTGGAGTTCGCACCGTATTGCGGCCGCACGGGTCGGATTTTTGACCGCGATGTGGTGCACGCCGCGTTCGTTGGTTCACGCCCCGCATGCCTCTGCGCGCCAGAATGATGCAGACGGATAGCGCCAGGATGAACCTTAGTGGTGCATTGCACTATATCGGGGAATGCTGGGCGCGGCCGGGCAAGCTGCGGCCTGACGGTGGGCGGACTTGGGCCGGCGCTGCGCCGTCAGGCAGAAAAGACGCCGCGAAAACGACCGGAACAGAGGGCGAAATTCCCCGCTAACCGGCCTCAAACAAGGATTTCCGGGTTTTTTCGTTGCATTGGTGCCACTGGGGATTGCCCAAGGCGCGAAGGGCAGATTAGACTGCGCCGATCGATGCATTGCCTTCTGGCAGATACATCGGTGACGTCGACCAACAAGGGAAATCAGCCATGAATAAAGGTGAACTGGTATCGGCCATCGCCGCGGAAGCAGAACTGAGCAACGCCGCAGCCGAGCGTGCGCTCAATGCAGCGCTGGACAGTATCAAGAAGGCAGTGGCCAAGGGTGATTCGGTAACGCTGGTGGGTTTTGGCAGCTTCAGCTCGGGCAAGCGCGCCGCACGCACGGGCCGCAACCCGCGCACCGGCGAAACGATCAAGATTCCGGCCGCGAAGACCGTGAAGTTTTCTGCTGGACAAGGTTTCAAGGACGCCGTGAACAAGAAGAAGTAAGCTGTCTGCGTCCGGACTAGCGAGAGAGCGGCCTGTCGGGCCGCTTTTTTATTGGCGGCGGTTATCCGGTACCGACTGTGTGGCGCTCCTGCCATTTCGCATGACCTGCCCTGGTGCCCCCGAGCGCCGGTTTACGGGTTACACTGCCGCGCCTCGGCCCCCGCTACCTGCATCACCACCATGAACGACCAGTCCCACCAGCTTTCCATGACCGTGCTGATGACGCCGGACATGGCCAACTTCTCCGGCAACGTGCACGGCGGCACCATCCTGAAGTACCTGGATATGGTCGCGTATGCGTGCGCAAGCCGTTACGCAGGCCGTTACGTGGTCACCCTCTCGGTGGACCAGGTAGTGTTCCGACAGCCGATCCACGTCGGCGAGCTGGTGACCTTCCTCGCGGCCGTGAACTACACCGGCCGCAGCTCCATGGAAATCGGCATCAAGGTGGTGACCGAGAACATCCGCAGCAAGCTGGTGCGCCATACCAACAGCTGTTATTTCACGATGGTCGCCGTCGATGACAATGGCGCACCGGCAGAGGTGCCACCGCTGGAACCGCGCGACGAAGTCGAGCGCCAGCGCTTCGCCTCGGCCCAGCAGCGCCGCGCACTGCGCCAGGAAATGGAAAAGCGGCACGACGCCATCAAGTCGTCCGGGAACTGATGCGGCCATGGCACGCTTCCTTTCCCTGCTTGCCGGCGCCTGCCTCGCGGTGGCGGGTACGCATGCGCTGGCCGAGGAAATCGGCAGCGTCAATACGAACTTCCGCATGACCGGCTCGGACAAGGTCGTCATTGAAGCGTATGACGACCCGATGGTGCAGGGCGTGACGTGCTATGTGTCCCGTGCCCGCACGGGCGGCATCAAGGGGACGCTGGGCATGGCCGAGGATCCGCCCGAGGCGTCCATCGCCTGCCGGCAGGTCGGGCCGATCTCGTTCAAAGGTCCGTTGCGTCAGCAAGAAGACGTGTTCTCGGAGCGCATGTCGATCATGTTCAAGACCCTGCACGTTATCCGTGCGATCGACCGCAAGCGCAATACACTGGTCTACCTGACTTACTCCGACCGGATCGTGAGCGGCAGCCCGCAGAACAGCGTGACGGCGGTGCCGGTGCCGGGGGGCACGACCATTCCGGTCAAATAACCGCCCGGCAGACCAACGAGCCGGCTCGTATCACGCGGCCGGCTCGAACAGCTTTCGCAGGTTGGACTTCAGAATCTTGCCGTTCGCATTGCGCGGCAGCAGGTCGGGCAGCACGACGATCCGCACCGGCACCTTGAACGCAGCCAACCGCTCCGCGACAAATCCACGCAATTCATCCTCCGTAGCCTGCATGCCGGGCTTCAGGCTTACCACGGCGCCCGGTTCCTCGCCGAGCGTCTTGTGCGGGATGCCGACCAGTGCTGCATCCATGACCGCCGGGTGTTCGTAGAGCGTGCTTTCCACCTCGATGCAGTAGATGTTCTCGCCGCCGCGGATCAGCATGTCCTTCATGCGGTCGACGATATAGAGGTGGCCCTCGTCATCAAGCCTGCCAATGTCGCCGGTGCGCAGCCAGCCATCGGCAAAGGTCTGCGAGGTGGCTTCGGGCTTGTTCCAGTAGCCGTGCACCACGTTCGCGCCGCGCACCATCAGCTCGCCCGTTTCGCCAACGGGCAACGACTGGCCGCGGCCATCGACGATCTTCATTTCACCGATGGGCAGGGCCGGCCCGCTGCTGTCCGGCCGCAGCACATACTCTTCCGCGCTGTGGCTCGTGAACGTGGCGGATGTTTCGGTCATGCCCCAGCCGATGCCCGGCGCCGACTGCGGAATGGTTTCACCGATGCGCCGCACGAGTTCCGGCGACGCTGGCGCGCCGCCGTAGCTCATGCTTTCCAGCGAAGAGAGATCGAAGCGGTCGCGCTCGGGATGTTCGAGAAGCTGCCACGCGATGGTGGGCACACCGCCTGCGGTGGTGCAGCGTTCGCGCTCAATCAGTTCCAGCGCTCGCAACGCATCCCAGCGATGCATCAGCACGATCTTGCCGCCGTTGGCGAGCGCGCTGTTCAGTACCGCCATGCAGCCCGTCACGTGGAAGAATGGCACGGACAGCAGCGCGGCTTTCTGCGGTGCGGCGGGATCGGGCGCGGGAATCGGCTCGCCGCGGCGCAGCAGGTTGCGCAGCGGGCCGAACAGGCTGGCGACGGCGACAGTCGTGGCATTGCGGTGCGTGCCGAGCGCACCCTTGGGCTTGCCCGTGGTGCCAGAGGTATAGAAGATCGTCGCGTCGTCTTCGGGATCGATCGCTACGTCGGGAAGCGCCAGGTCCGGGAGTGTTGCCCATGCCGGAGAGGCGCCGGTCACGCTTTCCAGCGATACGACCTTCGCCTCGCCGTCGACGGCGCCCGCGCGCGAGACATAAACGCGTTCCAGCGCAGGACACGCGGCCAGATGCGAAGCGAGACGGTCCAGCCGTTCCGCATCGACGATCGCCACGCGGCTCCCCGAGTCGTTCAGTCCGTACTCGAGTTCAGCGCCGGTCCACCAGGCATTGAGCGGCGTGACAATGGCGCCGGCCAGCAGCGCGCCGTAGAACGCGACCGGCCATTCAGGCAGGTTGCGCATGGCCAGCGCGACGCGGTCGCCGGGGCGGATGCCATCGCGCACGAGTGCGTGCGCGACATGCAACGCCGCACGCCGGAACGCGGCATAGGTCACGCGCTCGTCCTCGTAGACCACGAAGGTCCGTTCGCCGAAGGCCTGGGTTGCCTGGAACAGGTCGCGCAGCGTCGGTGGCGCGTTCTTCCAGACCGTGGTGGGGATGCCGCGAATCATGCGCGTTTCCGTCTCGAACGGGGCGCCTGGTGCGGTGAGCCGGGCGTGCGCCTCGGCCAGTGACAGGGCAGGCCAGTTGCTGGCCGGCTGGAAATTGCTCGACATGACTGCCTCCCGGACTGCAATGCAGGTGGAGGATGGCGCAACGCGCCACCCCTGAACGACATGCGGGGACATGCAGGGAACCGCGAGAAAGCACGCAAGGCGGCCGTGCCGCCTTGCGTCAGGACCTCACGACGTCAGATCGTGACGCCGCCGTCGACCACCATGGCCTGGCCCGTCATGAAGCTGCTTGCGGCGGACGCCAGATAGACAGCCGCGCCGGCGATCTCGATCGGCTCGCCGATGCGGCGCAGCGGTGCGCCCTGGGTGGATTGCTTGTAGCGCTCGGGGTCTTCCCACAGCGCACGCGCGAAGTCGGTCTTGATCAGTCCGGGCGCGATGCAGTTCACGCGCACATTGTGCGGACCGAACTCCACGGCGAGGTTGCGCGCGAGCTGGAAGTCAGCGGCCTTCGAAATGTTGTACACGCCGATGGTCGGCGAACCGCGCAGGCCGCCGATGGAGGAGACGATGATGATCGAACCTTCCTTGCGTTCGATCATCTGCGGCGCGACCATCTGGATCAGCCAGTGGTTCGAGATCACGTTGTTGTCGAGCACCTTGCGGAACTGATCGTCCGACACGCCGCTCATCGGACCATAGTACGGGTTCGATGCGGCATTGCAGACCAGGACGTCCACCTTGCCGAAGGTGCGATTGGTTTCATCGACAAGCCGCTGCAGGTCATCGCGCGACGAGATATTGGCCGGGACGGCAATAGCGGTGCCGGCGCCGTGGCGTGCATTGATGGCGTCCACGACTTCCTGGCATGCCTCGAGCTTGCGCGACGAAATCACCACTTTGGCGCCCTGAACCGCCATCTGCTCCGCAATGGCGCGGCCAATGCCGCGCGATGAGCCAGTCACGATCGCGACCTTGCCCGACAAATCGAACAATGACATGGAGTCTCCTGATATCGGGGCCCGTGCAGGGCCCGCCTGTGTTCTGTTGGACAGCGCCCGTTGCGGGCCTGCCGGGACATTATGGGTGGGGCATCCGGCCCAGTCCACAGGCAAGCCCCTGCCTGCGGGCCCATATCAGTATTCTTTCTGCGGGCAATGCGCGGCGTGCATGGGACCGGTGGGGCGGTCTTGCGGCAGGGATATGGCAACGATATTCAGGCGCCCAGCAGCGCAGGCAGCACACGCTCGAGCCCGGCGCGGCTGTCGGCATCCAGTGCCACGTGAAAGCGGTCGGCCAGCACGTCGATGACATCGCCCGCGGTGGACAACGGCTGCCGGTGCACGGTGCCGTCCGCAGCGCGCTCGGCCAGTTCGCCGTTGGCCAGGGTCAGTCGCAGATCGCCATCGGTACGGGCCACCATCAGCCGCTGCGTGAAAGGGCTGTCCGGATGCGTGCAGATGTACCAGTTGCGCGCGATGAAATCGATCCACGGCTGCGGTGTCAGGTCGAAGCGGTAGACCTTGAGCCAGCCCTCGTCTCCGCGCACTTCGAGATCCTGGCCATGGAACGTGCTGGCAGTGGTGTCGTCCGGAGCCGGGACCAGCCGATAGGGGAATGCTGACGCGGCCGGCGCCGACAATGGCAGCGACCTGAACGGCGAGGGGCCGCCAAAGCCAACATCGGCAAGATAGCTGCGATGCGCGACTTCTACGCGCAGCAGCATGTGCGAAGCCATGGTCTGCACGTCATTGGCCACCCCCCAGCGTACACGCGCGGCCAGCGGCGTTACGGTGTAGCCCAGCGCCGTCAGCGCTGCGGCCAGCAGCGTGTTGAGTTCGAAGCAATACCCGCCGCGTCCGCGCGTGACCAGCTTGTCGAACACGGCATCGATGTCGATCCGTACAGGGCGGCCCAGCAGCGGGTCGATGTTCTCGAAGGGGATGCGTGCGAGCTGCGCCGCGATGAGCGCATCAAGGGATTCCAGCGTGGGGGACGGTGGTGCGTCGAGGCCAAGGCGTGCGAGGTAGGCGTCCAGGCGGGGAGCGTCAAGCGTGATCATGTCGCGTACCGAGTTCAGTTGAGCATTTCGAGTGCGGTCAGATCGAGCAGTTCGATGCTGCCATACCGCAACCGCAGCAGCCCTCGCGATTCGAGTTCGCGCAGCGCCTGATTGACGGTCTGCCGCGACAGGCCGAGGATCTGCGCGAGCTGTTCCTGCGGAATCCTTACGGCCTGAACGGCAGGCGTTGCATCGTCCGTGCCGTGGGCCGGGTTGCCATAGCCGCGCGCGATGGCTGCCAGCCGACGAGCCGTGCGCGCGGCCGGCGGCAGCAGCTGCATTTCCTCGACATAGTCAAAGACCAGCCGCGTCTTGGCCGCAAGCAGAAGGCCGAACTCGCGCCACCATGCGGGATGCTGAGCGAGCCGGCGTTCGAGGCTCGCGCGTGGGACGTGCCACAGCCGCGCGGCGTGCACCGCGCGTGCGTCGTGAGTGCGTGGCAGGCCATCGAACAGGCAGATCTCGCCGAACCAGGCGCCGGCTTCGAGCAGGCCGAGCAACGCCGCCTTGCCGGACTCGCCGGCGGCATCGACCTGCATGGTGCCGCTGGCAACGCAATAAAGCCCGTCAAACGCATCGCCGCGCGCGAACAGCGCCTCGCCGGCGGCGAGGTGGCGCCACGTGCCATCGTCCAGCAGTGCCTCGCGCAGTGGGCCCGGCAACTGGGAAAACCAGGCACTCGCCTGCAGCGTGGCGGCCGCCTCCGCGCGCGACGGTGCGGCGTTGCCGCCCGGTGTGCCGCGCGGGATGCCTGACGGGCCACGTGCCCCGCTGCCCGGGGGCTGAGCCATGCCCATGTCGTCTCCTGTCGTGTTCGGGTTGATACGTACGGCGTAGCACGTCCGACTGTCAAAAATCAGACAGACGCCGCGGGACGCGATCAATACTATAAATCTACAAGAATCGACAAGACAGCCGGGCTTGTGGCTCTGCTGCACTGCTGCAGCCATCGGCCCGCATCCAAGGAGACGCCCCGTGAACACCCTGGTCGAGCATCTGGCCAACTACGCCGCCTATCACCGCAATCCCCGCAATGTCGCCACGCATTTCATCGGCATCCCGATGATCGTGCTCGCCGTCACCACGCTGCTCGGCCGGCCCGTGATGCCGCTGGGCGACGGTGATGCGTACCTCACGCCGGCCATGGTGGTGTACGCGTTGTCGTGCCTCTTCTATCTGCGCCTGTCGGCGGGATTCGGCGTGGCGATGGCGATCGTGCTGGCGCTGTTCCTGTACGCCGGAGCTCACCTTGCCGCGCTGCCGACGGGCGGCTGGCTGGCTGCCGGTATCGGCCTGTTCGTGGCGGGCTGGGTCATCCAGTTTGTCGGCCATTACTATGAAGGCCGAAAGCCCGCGTTCGTCGATGATCTGGTCGGACTGCTGATCGGCCCGCTGTTCCTCGTGGCGGAGACCGCCTTTGCCTGCGGGCTGGCAGCCGGCACCCGCGATGCAATGATGGCGCGCGCGTCCTGATACGGCAGCGATCAGGCCATGCCGGCCGGCAGCCGGAGGTGCGCTGCCAGGCCGCCGAGCGCGCTGTTACCCAGCTCCAGTGATCCCTCATACATCGCCGCAATCTCTGTGACGATGGCCAGGCCGAGACCGCTGCCGGCGGCGGCTTCGTCGAGCCGCCCGAACCGGGTGGTGGCCAGTTCGCGCGCCTCGGGCGGCATGCCCGGGCCGTCATCTTCCACGAGCACCTCCAGCAACGCTGCGGCAGTGTCTTCGCGCAAGTGGATGCGCACCTGCGAGCGTGCCCACTGGCAGGCGTTGTCGAGCAGGTTGCCGAGCATCTCCACCAGATCCTGACGGTCGCCGGCGAAGTGTCCTTCGCCTTCCACGCCGATGTCGAGCTGCCGCGCGCCATGAAGGCGCGTCAGGGCGCGCGTCAGCTCGCGTACCGCGGGGCCGGCCTCGATGCGCTGGCCACGTGCCCCCGCGGCGCCTGCTGCGCGCGCGCGGGCCAGGTGGCGGTCGACCTGCCGGCGCATGGCGTCGACCTGGCGGGACACGGCATCGGCAGCCGGGCTCGGCAAGCTGGACGCCTCATTGGCGAGCACGGCGAGCGGTGTCTTTACCGCGTGCGCCAGGTCCGCCGCCTGTTGCCGCGACCGCTCGAGCGCCTGCGGGTTGTGGTCCAGCAGCGTGTTGATTTCGCTGATCAATGGCTCGACTTCAGTGGGCCAATTGCCGCCCAAGCGACTCTTGCGCCGTGCCTGCATCGCGCCCAGCGCTTGCCGCAGGCGCTTGAGTGGCGCCAGCCCGAAGCGCACCTGAGCGGCCACGGCCCGCATCAGGCCCATGCCAAGCGCTCCGAGCGACCAGCCCAGCATGGTGTTGAACGCGCGCCGTGCGGCGCGCAGTTCGGTGCGATCCAGCGCCACGGAAACGCTCACTGGCGTGTCGGACGAAGCCAGCACGATGCTGCGCGACACCACCAGCAGCGACTGCTGGTTGGGTCCCTGACGAACTTCGGCAGGCGTTCCCGCTACCTTGTGCGCAGCCTTTTCCGGCATTTCTGTGTCCCACAACGAGCGCGAACGCAGCAGCGCGCCGGGGGCTCGGGCTTGCCAGTAGGCGCCGGAATAGGGGAATTCATAGCGTGGGTCCGCCGGTGCACGCGTCAGCAGCAGCCAGCCGTCGGGGCTCCAGTCGAGCGCGGCGGTCAGGCTGGTGAACTGGTGTTCCAGCTGGCGCACGTAGGTATCGTTGACGTGCCGCTCGAACAGCGTGGAAAGGAGCCACCAGCTTGCGCCGAGCGCCGCGGCGAGCCAAATGGCGGCCACGGCCAGCAGGCGCAGCGCGAGAGAGTTGCGCATGCGGTGCCTTAATTCCCGGTCGCAGCCGGTAGCCCTGGCCGCGCTCGGTCTCGATCACGTCCACGCCGAGCTTGAGGCGCAGCCGGCCGACGAAGACTTCGATCGTGTTGCTGTCGCGGTCAAAGTCCTGCGCATAGATATGTTCGGTCAGCGTGGACTTGCTGACGATGGCGCCCGGATGGTGCATCAGGTAGTCGAGCACCTTGAATTCGTGCGCCGTCAGCACCACGGCGGCGCCATCCACGGTCACGGTGCCGGCGCGCGGATTCAGCTGGACGGAGCCGCAGCTCAGTTCGGGGGCCGGCATGCCGTGCGCGCGGCGAATCAACGCGCGGATGCGCGCCTGCAATTCTTCCATGAGGAACGGCTTGGCCAGGTAGTCGTCGGCGCCCGCGTCGATGCCTTCAACCTTCTCTGTCCAGCTGTCTCGCGCCGCGAGAATCAGCACGGGAACGTTGACGTGCGCTGCGAAACCGCTTCGAGAATGCGGGACAGCGGCAGGATTTCCCCGGACTGCACCGCCGCGCGGGCGCGATCGGCGTCCTTGTCGGCATGTGCCGGCGCGGCGATGCCAAGCGCAAGCGCGAGCGCAGCACCGGCCAGCGCGAGCGCGAAAGCAGGGCGGCTTGCGTGGCGAAGCCGGGCAGGGCGGCGGACGTGAAATGTCTTCATGGCCTGAAGTTTGCGTCAAAACGCCTGAACGCAGGCTGAACGGATGCCTCAGCCAGCGTTCAGGTGCCGTTCACGACAATGCTTGCCAACCGTATCAGGAGTCCAGCCATGTCGCACCATCCGTCTACCGCATCCCTGTCACAGTCCGTTTCACCGTCCCCGCAGCATCGCTCGCCGGACCGGCGCGCAGCTTTCCTGGCGGCTGGCGCGCTGTTTTCCGTGCTCTGCGTGTCTAGCGTGTTCTGGATCCATGTCGACCTGATCGCTCTGCTACGCGAGTGGTCGCGCGCCGATGCCAACCTGCCGTTGATTGCGCTGGGCACCATGGCCGTGGGCTCGCTGATTGCCGCGTGGCTCGGCGAATAGGCCTTGAAAATAGAGTCCTGTCGCATCTGACGCGGCGCGCGCAGCCCCGATTTCTCTTCCGCGAGAAGACGCCTGAGACTGCGAAAGTGGGGGGACGTGGTGCCTCTACGCGCTTCTGCTGAGGTATTGCTGCGACAAAACACGGGGTTTTCACGGGGTTTTAGCGTTTGCATGTATGAAAACCCTTTGACACACGGTCGTTTCCGCTATGATTCAGTGGCGCCGGCAAGGGGTATGTGCAACGCAATGCGAAGCCTTCGAACAGCCGGCTCTGATCTGTTCAACTCTCGTATATCGATATGGCGACCAAAGCGAAACCGACCGCGAAGACGACTGCAACCAAGCCCGCTGCCAAGAAGGCCGCGGCAACGAAGGCACCTGTGAAGGCTGCCGCCAAGAAGGCCGCGCCGGCCAAGAAGGCTGCTCCGGCTGCCGCGGTGACCCCGCGCCCGCTGAAGGACACCTTCAACAAGTCGAGCCTGGTCGCTCACCTGGTAGCCCAGACCCAGATGGAGCCCAAGGCCGTGAAGACGGTGCTGGCCCATCTGGAAAACACCATCGTCGGCGCGCTGAACAAGAAGGGCGCTGGCGAATTCACGCTGCCGGGCCTGCTGAAGGTGACCGCGCAGCAAGTGCCGGCGAAGAAGAAGCGCTTCGGCAAGGACCCGTTCACCGGTGAAGAGCGTTGGTTCCCGGCCAAGCCGGCCAGCGTCAAGGTGAAGGTTCGCCCGCTGAAGAAGCTGAAGGACGCTGCTGCCGCTTGATCGGCCAGTTGATCCGCAAAGAAAAGGAGCCGCTGGTCGGCTCCTTTTTTCATGCCCGATGTCGGGCTGCGCGACGATGGGTGAGTTTCCGCCGACACGCGTTCGGGAACTGGCTACGACTTAACCATGGTCAAATTGCGCCCTTGGGCATGCGCCTAGAATTCACATCGCCATGGGTGCGGGGGCGCTCCCCATGGCACCGGCTCCCGGCGTCTTCCCGGAAGCCCCGCCCGCTGCCAGCAATGGCCGCGGGCTTTCTTTTTGGCGCGCCGATTCGCACTGGCCGCGCGTCAGCCGCCGACAATCTGCTTGGCGTAGCTTGCGCGCTCCATTTCGCGCACTTCGACGCTGATTTGCACGCTCTGACCTTCCGCAGTGGCTGGGCGGACCGCCTCGGCAATGACATCGCACACGGCCTGCCCAAGCGCGCGCCGCACGGCCAGTTCGCGGCCATCGAGGATGGACAGGCGAGCATGGACGAACGCGCGCTCTGCAGCCTCTACCCCCTGCCGAAACGTGGACAGCATGATGCAACGCGATTTAATGTCGGCTTCGCCGAATTCGCCGGATGCAAGCAGCGCGGCATTGGCCTCATCGAGCAGTTCTTCGGGCGAACAGTTGAGACGCGTGTTTTCTGTGATTTCGATCACGAGGTGGGGCATGGCAGATCGGGGTGGAAACAGTACGAGCCGGACGCTGTGGAGAGCCGGGGCGAATCGTCATGATACGTGCATTCCGCAGCGTTACTCCCGCCCGGCCCCGCCCCTGAGTTAAGCTAGCTTGCGTCGAAGACTGCGGCGTTGGATTCATCACAACAGCACACATGGAAACCATCAGCTTCGAAATTTTCCTGCGCCTGTTCTGCGGCCTGGTCGCGGGTGCCGCGATTGGCCTCGACCGCAACCTGCGCGGCAAGGCCGCCGGCATGCGCACGCTGGGGCTGGTATCGCTCGGCGCGGCAACAGCCGTCTGCCTGGTGACGCAGTATGGACCTCAGATGGACGCAGTCTCGCGCGTGCTGCAGGGGTTGCTGACCGGCATCGGGTTTCTCGGTGTGGGCGTGATCGCGCGACATGGCTCGCACCAGCGCCCGCAGGGGCTGACCACCGCGGCGGCAATCTGGCTGTCGGCGATCCTCGGTGCGGCGGCGGGGGCAGGCTACTACGCGGTCGGCGGCCTGGCGCTTGTGCTCGGCATGTTGCTGCTGTGGATGGGCGGGCGCCTTGAAATGCGGTTGCATCGTGTGCTCGATCCGATCAATGGTGACAAGCACAACCATCGCGACAACGGCGAGGCGGGGAAGCAGGCGAAGGGCAATGAACCCGACGACGACGTCTGGCCCTGAAGCGCCCAGGAAGCATTCTGGACAGGCGGATCGGGAACCTTGCGGCGTTACCCGGTGCCACACACGAGAAAGGTAGCGACATTCCGGCGTTCGCGCCGGTACAGCCGTCACCAAACATGCTCAGGAGGTCGCGCCATGAAGCCGATTACCCTGTTTGGCGCGCCGACGGATGTCGGCGCAAGCACCAGAGGCTGCACGATGGGCCCCGAAGCGCTGCGCATTGCCGACATCGTCCCGGCGCTTGCGCGGATGGGGCTCGATGTCAGCGACGCCGGCAATATTGCTGGTCCGGTGAATCCGCTCGCGCCGCCGGTACAGGGCCTGCGCCATCTCGATGAGGTGGTGGCGTGGAATCGCGGCGTGTTCGAGGCCAGTACGCGCATTCTCCAGGCGGGCCGGATGCCGGTCCTGCTTGGCGGTGACCACTGCCTGGCGGTCGGATCGGTCAGTGCAGTCGCCCGTCATTGCCGGGAGGCAGGCCGGAAGCTCGTCGTACTCTGGCTCGATGCCCATGCCGATGCCAATATCGGGACCAGTACGCCGACCGGCAATATGCATGGCATGCCAGTGGCCTGCCTGTGCGGCGACGGCCCCACGCCACTGACCACGCTCGGCGGCCAGCCGCCGGCGGTACGTCCCGAGGAAATCCGGCAAGTTGGCATCCGCAGCGTCGATGCGCAGGAAAAGCTGCGGCTGCATGCGCTGGGCCTCAAGGTGTTCGATATGCGCTATATCGACGAGTACGGCATGCGCCAGACCATGGAGCAGGCGCTCGCCGGCGTTGATGACGACACGCACCTGCACGTGAGCTTCGACGTCGATTTCATCGATTCGGCCATCGCGCCCGGCGTCGGTACGACGGTGCTGGGCGGACCCACGTATCGCGAGACACAACTCTGCATGGAAATGATCGCTGATACGGGACGATTGTCTTCGCTGGACGTAATGGAGCTCAACCCTGCCTGCGATGTGCGTAATGAGACAGCACGGCTGGTGGTCGATTTCCTGGAAAGCCTGTTTGGCAAGTCCACGCTACTGCGGGCGCGCTGACGGGCGCTCGCACGCCAAAAACTAAGGGGCGCCATGGTGGCGCCCCTTGTGCATCGGAAATGACTCGCTCAGGCGTGCAGTGCCGCAGCAGCGGTGGACTCCGCAGGCGCGGTGAAACGGGCGGGTTCTTCGCGCGCAAGCCGTTGCAATTGCGCCAGTTTGGCACGCAACCCCGCATCGAGGCGCGGCGGCGGCATCAGCGTGGACGGACAGGCCACGCCGAGGATGTCCAGCGCTCGCCGGAAGTTCTCGACGGTGAGGCCCTGCGCCGGATCGACGCTCACGAGGTGTTCGCGCTGGGCGTCACTCATGGAGTCCGCCGGCGCGCAGGACAAGATCACATAGGTGGACGGCATGGCACGGCCCGCAAAGTAAGCGGCAATCTCCGCGCCGTGGCCGCCTGCCACGGCAGGTGTCATGCCTTCCACCTGCAGGTCCAGTTGCTGGAAGATGGCGGCAGGCGTGCCGCGCCGCCACGCGTCCGACACCACCACCCGTGCGCCCGCCAGTCCGAAGAGCCGGCGAATATAGCCAAGCGCAATGGGGTCGAAGAAGCGGACATCGCGCAAAGTACCCGAATCGGGAACCCCGCCGAGCCGGGCCTGAGACCGGTCGGAATACAGTACGCCAGGTACGTCCAGCATGATGAGTCGTTCAGACATGATTTCCTTGGGGTTACACATCGGGTTGGTGTGAGCAAAGATTACTCGGCAACCTGATGGCTGCGCGTAACGGCGCCAGCCGCAAGTGAAACATATCTGTAACTTCCTCGCTGAACTCGTAAATGCCGGTTACCTCTCAATGTCAAATGTTTCCGGCAGACACATCTGTACTGCCACTTTATCCGTCGGCAGCAGCGCACAAGCGCCACCTAGCACGCCGAATCCGTTACGGGGCGCACTCCGTGGGCCCGATCGTCGGCCAGCAGGCCAGTGTGAAGATCAGGCTGCTGCTGAGCTAACGCCGGATTGCCGTGTTTCCGTGGGTGGGTCGGGCTGTCCTCATGGATGTCGAGGCGATAGCCATGGGCATAGACCACCGTGATCGAAATGCCATTCTCGGGACTGAGTCGCAAGGTCTTGCGCAGGCGCGACATCAACCCGGCCAGCGCACGCGACAAGGGCGGCAGTTCATGGTGCCAGATGGCCTGTTCGATGCGGCGGTTAGCGAGTACCCGGCCGGCATTGGTGAACAGCAGCATGGCCAGATCGAACTCCTTTGGGGTCAGTGTTATGCGCTCGCCGTGCAGCGTTGCGAAGCGGCCGACGCTGTTGAGCTGGTACGGGCCCGCGCGCGCCAACAGCCCCTGACGTTGACGGTCCCCTGTGGCGCGGCGGCGCAGTGCGGCCATTCGCGCCAGAAGGACCCGCGTACTCTGCGGACCGCTCAGGTAGTCGTCGGCGCCCGCGTCGAGCGCTTCGACGAGGGCCTCCTCGCTACCGTTGCCGCCCAGCATCATGATCGGCAGATCGCGCGAGCGCGCGCACCGTACAGTGCGGATGACGTCAATCGCCGCTGTGTCGGGCAGTTCGTCATGGATCAGCAGCATATCGTACGAGGCAAGGCTGACGCCCTGGATGAGCGCACGAGTGGAAGCAAACACGTTGCATCGGAAGCCGGCGCGCGCCAGCAATTCGGGAACGGCTTTCAGATGCGCGGACTGACCGCTCAGCAGTGCGATATTCATGGGGTCAGGCATACAGTGGCGGCGGAAATGAGAAAAGTCGGTTTGCCGGAAGGTGCTGAGTCGAGAGCGTATAAAGGCAAACGCGGCGGAACAATCGGACAAATCCGATTCCGGCCAGAAAATTGCGCTAGCTCAGATGTGCGAACTGTTCGATCGAGGCAATGCCGCAGAAGGCGTTTGTCGCGACGCAGCAGCGGCCGGGCGCCGCGCCACGCATATCGCTGTGCCAAAATAAGAACCATCGTGATCCGGTTCCGCGTGGCGGACACCTGGGAAGCCTGCACATGCTAAGCCCGAGCGTTGTCGCGACGGTCATCCTGATTTTTCACGTCATTGGCGTGCTGGCCGCATTGCACGCCGTCATGACCGTGCGCACGGCGCCCGGGGCCATTGCCTGGGCGGGATCGCTGGTGATGATGCCGTACCTCACACTGGTGCCTTACCTGATCTTCGGCAGGAGCCGTTTCGCCGGCTATGTCAATGCGCGCCGCTTCAATGACGACAGGCTGCGCGAGATCCGCCATGGCATGACCCCTGAAGACCGCGACGCCCGCAGCGCCTGCGTGGTGCACGCACCGGAGCCAGCCTGCATGCGCGCGCTTCCGCGGCTGACCGGCATGCCTTGCCTGGCCAACAACGATGTGCGCCTGCTGGTCAACGGCACGACCACGTTCGAGGCCATCTTCGCAGCCGTGGCCGCAGCCAGGCAGGTGGTGATCGTGCAGTTCTTCATCGTCCATGACGATGTACTCGGCCGGCGCCTGCAGGCATTGCTGTGCGAGCGCGCGCAGGCTGGCGTCAAGGTCTATTTTCTCTACGACAGCATCGGTTGCCACGCGTTGCCGCGTGGCTATGTGAAGACCTTGATGGCGGCCGGCGTCGAGGCGCGCGCGTTCTCGACGCACCGCGGCTTCGTCAACCGCTTCCAGCTCAACTTCCGCAACCATCGGAAGCTCGTGGTCGTGGACGGGTCGCAGGCCTTCGTGGGGGGGCATAACGTCGGCGTTGAATATCTCGGCGAGCGGCCCCCGCTAGCGCCGTGGCGCGACACCCATATCAGCGTGCGCGGCAGCGCTGTGCTGGATCTGCAGATGGCGTTTGCCGAGGATTGGTACTGGGCCGCGCGCGAAGTGCCATACCTGCTGATGCCGCCTCCTGACGTGGGCGGGCGCATGACCTGCCAGGTCGTGCCGACGGGCCCGGCCGACGCGCAGGAGACCTGCTCGCTGTTCTTCGTCGAAGCCATCCAGGCTGCGCGGCACCGGGTGTGGATCACGTCGCCATACTTCGTGCCGGACGAAGCAGTCTTTGCCGTGCTGCGCCTGGCGGTACTGCGCGGGGTAGATGTGCGTATCCTGATTCCCGCCAGGCCAGACCATCTCGTCGTGTTCGCCGCTTCCACGCTTTACGCGCATCAGGCCGTGGCCGCGGGGATCAAGCTGTATCGCTACCAGCCGGGCTTTCTCCACCAGAAGGTCATCCTGGTCGACGACGACGCGGCGGCAGTCGGTACGGCGAACCTCGACAACCGCTCGTTCCGGCTGAACTTCGAGTTGATGGTGATGACGGCGGACCGCGAGTTCGCCAGCCAGGTCGCTGACATGCTGGAGGCCGATTTTGCGCAGGCGCGGCGCATCGGCGTAGACGAATTCCTGCGGGCGCCTGCGCCATTGCGTGTGGCGATGCACGTGGCAAAGCTGTTTGCGCCGATCCTGTAAGCGAGGTGTCGGGAAGCAACGCCGCGCCCTATTGTGTACACTGTTCACTATTGGTTGGCAAGATAAGAACAGTATGTACAGGGGGGAAATGATGAGCCGGACTGCCTCAACGATGCCGGCCCGCACGACGTATCGTCACGGCGACCTGCGCCGAGCGCTGCTGGAAGCTGGCATTGACCTGGCGCGTGAAGGCGGGCCCGATGCCATCGTGCTTCGTGAAGCCACGCGACGGGCGGGCGTGGTGCCCAACGCCGCGTATCGGCACTTTTCCAGCCGGCAAGACTTGCTGCGGGCCGTGCGCGCGGCAGCATTGTCCGCGCTCGCGATTGCCATGGAAGCCGAACTCGGTGGCCTGCGCCCGGCTAGTAGTGCGGCGACGCTGGCGCGCGCGAGCCTGCGCGCCGTCGGGACGGGTTACCTGCGTTTTGCTCTGTCCGAGCCTGGTCTGTTCCGTACGGCCTTTTCCGTTCCGGACCAGGTGGAAGATGATGCGGATCCGGCAAAGGCCGGCCACAGTGGGCTGAATCCTTTCCAATTGTTGTCGGCCGCACTGGACAGAATGGTCGAAGCGGGAATCCTGCCGGCTGCGCATCGGCAGGGCGCCGAGTACCTGGCGTGGTCGGCTGTGCACGGCCTTGCCATGCTGGTGCTGGACGGCCCGCTGCGTGGGAGGGAGCCCGGAGAGGCTGCGGCGCTTGGCCAGCGTTTGCTGGACATGGTGGAGCGAGGACTTCAGTCAGCAACCTGATTCAAAAAAAATGCCACGATGGCGGGGACCATCGTGGCAGCGTAAGGAACCAGGATGGGGTCCCCTGGCTCGTCGGGGCACCCGCGGGATGGGTGCACGGGCAAATCTATTCGGTTAAGTCTCATAAGAAAATTGGATAAGTCCTAAATTTGTTCCCAAAATGTGTCTTCGGGCACAGAGTCTCGTTGCCGGCACATATTCGATTCAGGGGATCGGCTGGATGGCCAGACGGTCTAACGGGATGTCAACCGGGCATTTCGCCCTTGACAAGTGATGGGTGGATCATGCGATACGCGGTCGGCAGCGTTTTCACGATGGCAGCACTATTGGCGGGTTGCGCGGTCTACCCCGACTATTACGGCGCCGACTATCTCGGCTACCCGGCTTATCCGGTGGGCTCACCGTACTACAGCGGCTATCCGGTAACGCCTGGCTATCCATACTACGGCCCGGGCTATGGCGGCTACTACGGGAGCTTTGCCTATGTCTATGGCGGAGGCCGATGCTGCTGGTATGGCGGACACCGAGGGTGGCACGGCTCTGGGGGCTGGCATGGGTCCGGTGGCTGGTATGGCGGCGGCAGGAGCGGTGGCCGCGGTAGCGGAGGTGGTCGCGGCGGTGGCGGACACGGGCGGTAATGCCATACGGCGAAGGGCTCTGGAGCCCTAGCCAGCGAGGCGGCTACCTGTTTACACCCCAGAACTGCCAGCAGAGGAGTCTTGCGATGCGCAAACCACTACCCGAGAAAGCGCCCAAGGGCGGTCGGCAACAGCCGAAGTCGGCGCCGGCCGACGAGCGGATCGAACGAGAACTGGACGAGGCCCTGAAGGAAACGTTTCCTGCCAGCGACCCGATCGCCGTCGATCCGGACAAGCCGCGTCCGTCGAAGACGTCGTGACAGAACGGATGGCAGACTAGGGCAACTGGCGCAGTTGCCCGATCACGGACATCAGCCGTCCGTGCGCAACGATGACGCCGGACTCGTCCTGCAGCGCTTCCTGGTAGCGCTTGCGGAACGCGCCATCGCCCTTGTCGCTGAACAGCCGTTCGGTGGCCCGTGCTACTGCGCGGCACGTTTCATCATGGTATTCCGGCGACTCGAGTTCCTCGTCGATTTCGATGATGAGCCGGGACAACGGGTCCATCCAGCGGAAAAAATCGTCTTCCGTCACCAACTGCACGAACAACCCTGCTGGGATGGGACCGTTCAGGCGTTCGTACTGGCCGCGGTCATAGCCGATAACTTCCTTGTGAACCTGCAGCAACGCTGCGCGCAGGGCCTGAAGGCCCGAGCGGCGCGTTTCCTGCGTCGCTAGAAATTGTTCGTTGGGCATGCCCTTCTCCATGTTCATGGCCCGCGAGCAGGCAGCCCAAATGCGTCCACGAACGGAGCGGCGGTGCCTGCCGAAAATTCAGGGCGCAAGCGGGCCGTTCCCTGTCAGTGCCCGGTGCGCCTGCCAGTATAGGCAGGGCGGCCAGCGCGCCGCGCTAGCGATATACCCGTATTGCTGGGCATGCATGGCCTTGCGCCCGTTAGCCTCGCGCCAACGATATACGGATGCCTTACGAGGTCATGAGCGGCGCATGACGCTCCCCGTTGCGCCTCGGCCGCGCGGCAACGGAAGAGGTTGCAAAGCTCATCGATGATCTTCTCCGGAAACACCTGCCGCTGCTCGTGGGGCGAACCCGTGCCCGCCGGTTCTCATGAAGCACGATCACGCCCGCTTGGCGCGTCCCTTGGAGCCGCAAATTGCCGTACTTTCGAACGAAAGCGGCAGGAGTGACAATCTCAAGACATAAGCATAATTATGTCTAAACAATATGATCGATACGTAGAGAGTTTCCATAATACGTAATAAAACATGGATCGGCAACGTTACCCAGCCGCCAACGGCGTGTCGAAATTACTTGATACACATCAACAAACGCCAGCTTCATGGGCTGCGATTCAGGGATTTTTCATTGCGCGTGTGTCGAAATATCCACTCGGTTGATACACTCGGAATCCTCAAAATGCAGTCGGGATAGGCGGTGATCGAAGAATGCATCGCCAAATCTGAAGCAAGCGGCGTCACGCGCTGCAGCCCCGGCCGATGGCCAAAAAAACAAGAAATTGAGTTTCGAAATTTCGCGGGCCGAAATGGCTGGCGAAATCGCAGCCAGAATGAATTACCGATCGATTATTACGCTCGCAAGCCTTGCGCTTGCCGGTTGCTCGCGTTATCCGGACGCATCCGGCCACTTCATCCGGACCGCCTTCATTGCCGATCGTCTGGCTGGCCTGATGGAAATGGATCGCCTGACGCAAGACCATATCCGCCTGTCTACTCCGGTCCATGATCTTGGCAAGCTTCTCATTCCAGACCGCGTGCTGCTGAAGCCGGGCAAGCTGACGCCAGCCGAACGAAGCATCATGGAGCGGCATTCCGGGATGGGCGCGGACCTGCTGTCAACCAGTGCCGACCCGCTGCATCAGTTTGCTGCCGGAATTGCCAGGCACCATCACGAGCGCTTTGATGGCAGCGGCTACCCGGACCGCCTGGCCGCTCGGCGCATCCCGTTGGCCGCGCGTATCGTGGCCGTTGTCGATGCATTCGACGCCATGACCGAAACGCGCTGCTATCGGCCCCGCATGGCCGACGAGGAAGCGCGGGCCATTATTGCGTCAGGTAGCGGCTCGCATTTTGATCCGGAAGTGGTGGAGGTCTTCCAGGAAGGTTTTCCGGATCTGCTCAGTGCTCGTGCCACGGCGAACGAGTTGCTGTCTCTCGGCAACGACACGGCAGTGATTGCAGGGTTCTACGGGCTGTCACGTACCGATTTTCGGTCCGCGGCCCGCTTGGTCACCAAGGTTGTCGCGACCCCGTTGCACTTTGAAGCATTGGTCTAGTTACCGTTCGAGGTACGCCTCGGCAGCTATCACAATTTGGTGAGGGTTTCCCAACCAACGGAGATTCACTTGTCGCGACCCGGACGGTAAAATCTGTGCCGACCTTTTAGCGCCGGCACGAGAATGCATACCCATTACGATAATCTGAAGATTTCTCGTGACGCCCCCCCGGAGGTCATTCGTGCGGCATACAAGGCATTAAGTCAAAAGCATCATCCGGATCGTAACCATGACTCGCCCGAATCTCACCGGGTCATGACTATTATCAACACCGCTTACGAGGTTTTGATGAATCCGGCAAAGCGTGCCCAGCATGATGCGTGGATTCTGTCGCAGGAAAAGGCGAAAGCGGGCGCGACTGCAAACGCCGGCCAGCGGGCGAGACCGGCTTCGACAGCGTCGGGGACTTCTGCGGATCCGGCGTCCCGAAGCGGTAGCGGTGCGCGACAGGCCCCTCCTGCGGATTCCAGGACATCGCGCAAGAACGCGGACAGTGGGAGCGCAGTGAATCCGGCAGGCGCCAGCACTGCCTCCAAGGCGTTATTTGTGCTGGTGGTGGCAGGGGCTGCGATTTATCTGATCATCCCGACGTCGCACCAATCGGCGGATGGCTCCCGGCAGGCAGAGGGCTGGACACCTTCGGTCTCGACCATTGCCGCCATGACTGGGGAGCCGCGCGACGCGGCCGCGACGCCGACGAAGTCGCCTGCGCCGCTACCCCAGTACGTGCGCCAGCCCACCGCGCCGAACGGCCAGGCCTGGCCCGCGTGGACCAGCTATATTCCAGGCTACCCTATCCGCAAGACCGGAGGATTGTCGTCATTGACTGTGGACAATTCCCGTAATTCTTCGGATGTCTTTCTGAAAGTGTTTTCCCTTGGTGGTGGCGATACCATCCCGGTGCGTTTCGCGCTGATCAAGGCTGGCACGTCATTCGAGTTTTCCAATATCGAGCACGGCAGCTTCGACGTTCGCTACATGGACCTGGATACGGGAAAAATTGCCAAGTCGAACCCGTTTGAACTTGAAGAGATAGCGGAAGGCAATGCCACGCGATACAGCCGGATGTCGCTGACGCTTTATCCGGTGCGCAACGGCAATACCCAGGCGCAGGAAATCGAAGAAAGCGAATTCTAGGGCCTACCCCGGCGATGGGGTCTACGGAAACCGGGCAAGAGCGGTAGCCCTTGCCCGTGCGAACCGGGTCTAACGGCCGTTCTTGCCGCTCGTCACACCAGCGCCGGATAGTCGGTATATCCCTCGGCACCCGGGTGGTAGAACGTCTCCGGCCGGGGCTCGTTGAGCGATGCGTCGAGCGCAAGGCGGCGCGGCAAGTCCGGGTTGGCGATGAAGAGCTGCCCGAATGCGACGGCGTCGGCTTCGCCGGCGGCCAGCACGTGTTCGGCGGTCTGCTTGGTCATTTTCTCGTTGGCGATATAGACGCCGCCGAAAGCCGCCTTCAGGGCCGGACCCAGGCGATTGTCGCCGAGTGCCTCGCGCGCGCAGATGAAGGCAATGCGGCGCTTGCCCAGTTCGCGCGCCACGTAGCCGAACGTCGCCGCCAGATCGGAGTCGCCCATCGAGTGCACGTCACCGCGCGGCGACAGGTGCACGCCGACGCGGTCGGCACCCCACACGTCGATGCATGCGTCGGTAATTTCGAGCAGCAGCCGCGCGCGGTTTTCGATGGGGCCACCATAGGCATCCGTGCGCTGGTTGGTCGAATCCTGCAGGAACTGGTCGAGCAGGTAGCCGTTGGCACCGTGGATTTCAACGCCGTCGAAGCCGGCCTTTTTGGCATTTTCGGCACCGTGCCGGTAGGCCGCGATCACGCCAGCGATTTCCTCGGTTTCCAGCGCACGGGGCGTGACGTAGGCACGCTTCGGGCGCACCAGGCTCACGTGGCCTTGCGCCGCGATCGCGCTCGGCGCCACAGGCAGTTCGCCGTCGAGGAAGATCGGGTCCGAGATCCGGCCGACGTGCCAGAGCTGCATGAAGATGCGGCCGCCAGCGGCATGGACTGCGTCGGTCACGTGTTTCCAGCCCGCGACTTGCTCGTCGGTCCAGATGCCCGGCGTGTCGGCATAGCCGACGCCCTGCGGCGTCACCGCCGTGGCTTCCGAGATGATGAGGCCGGCGGACGCGCGTTGCACGTAATACTCGGCCATCAGTGCGTTCGGCACACGCTTGCCGCCGACGGCGCGCGAGCGGGTCAGCGGCGCCATGATGACGCGGTTGGGCAGGTCGAGGTCGCCGATGCGGATGGGGTCGAAGAGGGTAGGCATGAGGTCTGGCCTTGCGTATTTTCGTATGGGTGGGAGAAGCGCACAGCAGTGCTTTGGCACGACGGCAAGCGCCATGCCGGTACGAACTCAAAGGTCCTGGTGAATATGGTCGAGGAACGCCTGAATGGTCTCTTCGTCGCGCTTGAAGAAGACCCATTGCCCGATGCGCCGCGCGCGGATCAGCCCGGCACGCTGCAGCGTGGCAAGGTGCGCCGAGACTGTCGATTGCGACAGACCGCAATGCGTGTCGATCAGCCCGGCGCAAACACCCATGTCGAGCGGGTGTTCCTGCGCGGAGAAATACGCTTCTGGCGTTCGCAGCCAGGCCAGTATCTTCCGTCGCATGGGATTGGCCAGGGCCTTGTGGATCGCATCGACGTCGAGTTCCGGCTTCGCGGAGGCGGAGTCCGGTGCACGTTGTTTCGGTGATCCACGAACCATATATCGGGAGGCATCAAAATGTATATCGCCACTATACGATATACGTACGAAGCCTGCATGACCCCTCGCAGAGCGTGGGTTTTTCTGTCAGAAGCTAGTGATGGACGTGGGATGAGTTGCGTTGTGTCATACGTCAAGCCTGGAGGGCCGTCCGGCACGACGGCGAATACTATGACGGTATGATCTAGCGATCAGCGGCGTCTGACCGATTCGAGTATGCGATTGATCTTGCTGTCCATGGCTTCGAAGCGGGCATCGATCTTGGCATCCATCGCTTCGAGGCGGGCGTCGATCTTGTCGACACGGACTTCCAGGCGTCTCGGCGCCCGAGTTGATCATGTAGTCGATGCGGTCGCGGATCCAGAGGTAGCCGTCCTCGTCGAGGCTGCCCAGGTCGCCGGGTGGTACCAGCCATGGGCCAGCGCGTGGGCATTGGCGTCGGGGCGGTTCACGTAGCCGCGCATCATGCAAGGCCCGCGCACCAGCACTTCGCCGACTTCACCGGGCTCGCACGGCTGCGACGGGTCGGTCGGCTCGCCGTCATCGCGCAGGCGCGCCACCACAAGATCGTGGCTCAGTGACGGCAGGCCTGCCGAACCGGCGTGGCTCAGTTGCTCCTGCGGGTAGAGCACCGACATGCAAGGACCCATCTCGGTGGTGCCGTAGACCTGTACCAGGCCGGCGCCGATCTTGCGGTCCCATTCGCGGATCAGGTGCGGCGCCATGGATGCGCCGCCATATTCCACCAGTCGTAGCGACGACAGGTCACGCCGCTCCGTATCGGGATGGTTCAGCAGCATGCCGACCATGGTCGGTGCGGCGAAGAAATGCGTGACACGCTCGGTCTCAACGAGCTCCCATGCCTCGCTGGCGTCGAAGCGCCGCTGCAGCACCTGCGTGGCACCGACCTGAAGCCGTGGCAGGAAGCTGGTGTGCAACTCGGCGGTGTGGTTGAGCGGCGCCACCGACAGGCCCACGTCCTCACGTGTCAGCCCCATCGCCTGATGCATCATCGCGTTGTGGAACAGCTTGCTGCGGTGCGTATGCACGACGCCTTTGGGTCGCCCCGTAGTGCCGCTGGTGTACATGAGGATGCAGGGATCGTCTTCATGCACGATGACATCTGGCGCCGTGGCGGGCTGGACGGCGGCCAGCACAGCGAGATCGTGCGTGGCAAACGACGGCGCCTCGCCATCGTCGGCGTAGATCAGCAGCGGGTGCCGGCCGCATGGGCCGCGGCTTTCTCGGTGACCGATGCGACTTCCTTCTCGAACACCAGCGCGCGGGCATTGCCGTCGTTCAGAATGTAGGCGAGTTCCTGCGCGGCCAGCCGGTAGTTGACCGGGTTGAACACGGCGCCGATGCGTGCAAAAGCGAGCAGCGTGAAGACAAAGGCCGGCGTGTTGTAGAGAAAGGCCGCCACGACATCGCCCTTGCCGATCCCGACCGAGAGCAGGGCGTTGGCATGCTGGTTGACCTCCGTATCCAGTTCGGCATAAGTCCACGCGCGCCGCGCAGTGCCCGTGCCGGTCACCAGCGCGGTCTTGCGCGGCAGGTAGCGGGCGGGCCAGGACAGGGTGTCGCCAAGGGTAAGGCCGTCAGTCAATGTTGCACTCCGCGGGGCCGTGGCAGGATGCCGGCAGGTCGTCTTGTTTTCGAATGAACCGTCAACTATAAGGCGCTCATTACACGGGCGTGAAATAACGATTTGCTCTTTCCTTATGCAGGAAGCTGCACGTGCGGGGCGGGCTATGCGAGACCCGTGTTGGATATGCGCATCGGACCGGCGCCTTTGGGGCGCGTGAGGGCAGGGACGCTGGCCTGAACCCTGACGGCATGGCAAACTCCGCGGCCGGTATGGTTGTTGCTTGGCAGCAGGGCAACCGGCCGCATAAACAGAACGACATCAATAAGACATTACCCCCATTGTGGGAGGAGACGCTGCGATGCCTACGAAGGATCATTATCTTTCCGACGCGCCCCCGCGCGAGGAAATCGACACTCTTCAAGGTCCCGCGCTGCTGGAGTTCGGCACAGACTGGTGTGGCTATTGCCAGCGCGCCCAGCCTGCTCTGGCGCAGGCCTTTGCCTCTTATCCTGGCGTGCGGCATATCAAGGTGGAAGACGGGAGCGGCCGCCCGCTGGGCCGCTCGTTTCGCGTCAAGCTGTGGCCCACGCTGGTGTTCCTGCGCGATGGCCGGGAGGTGTCGCGCCTGGTCAGACCCAGCGATGCCGCGCCCATCCTGGAGGCCATGGCGGCTATCGCCTGAGCGCACCGCGAACACCTTGCAAAGTCCGCCGCGATCATAAGCGTGCTGGCAATCCCCGCTTCAGGAGGGAACAAGTTTTGCTCATTCGGGCCGATTCTCCGAAGGGCGATACCTGCGGTGTGGCAGCGCACCCATGGGCGCCTGGTTCCTGAATCCGGTGCCGGTCCGCTTCGCATGCCAGCGGGCGGCCAGCCAACCTTAAGCATTGAAAATGAGCGCCGACAGCCCAGAGCAGCGACCAACCGTACTCGTCGTCGACGACATTCCGGAAAACATTGCCGCCATGGTGGCAATGCTGCAGGACCAATACCGTGTGCGCGTAGCCACGCGCGGCGCCAAGGCGCTGCAACTAGCCGCGTCGTCGGCGCCGGACCTGATCCTGCTGGACGTTTCGATGCCCGAGATGGACGGCTATGAAACGTGCCGCCATCTGAAGGCCAATCCCGCTACGGCCCATGTGCCGGTCATCTTCCTGACCGCACGCACGGATGAACTCGACGAAGCGCGCGGCTTCGAGGTCGGTGCCGTGGACTACATCATGAAGCCGGTGAGCCCGCCGGTGGCGCGCGCACGCATTGCCAGCCAGCTCGCGCTCAAGCAGGCGCACGATTTCTTGCGTGACCGCTCGGCTTATCTCGAAGCGGAGGTGCAGCGGCGCACGCGCGAGATTACCCAGATCGAGGATGCCACCATCATTGCGCTGGCGGCACTGGCCGAAACCCGCGACAACGAGACCGGCAACCATATCCGCCGGACCCAGCATTACGTGAGGGCCCTGGCGCGCGCGTTGCGCGATGACCCGCGCTTCAGCGCGCAACTCGACGACAGGACAATCGACCTGCTGTTCAAGTCGGCGCCGCTGCACGATATTGGCAAAGTCGGCATTCCGGACCGCATCCTGCTCAAGCCCGGCAAGCTGACCGCGGAAGAGTTCGAAATCATGAAGTCGCACACTATGCTGGGGCGCGACGCCATTGCCGACGCCGAAGCCCAGTGCGGGACGCGCAACTCCTTCCTGCGCTACGCGCGGGAGATCGCACACTATCACCATGAAAAGTGGGATGGCACCGGCTATCCGGAAGGACTTGCCGGCGATGACATCCCCGTAGCGGCGCGCCTGATGGCGCTTGCCGATGTCTATGACGCGCTGATTTCCCGTCGCGTCTACAAGCCGGCCTTTTCGCATGAGGAGTCCGTGCGCATCATCATGGAAGGCCGCGGCCGGCATTTCGATCCCGGCATGGTCGACGCCTTCCACAGCATCGCCGACGAATTCCACGCCATTGCCCTGCGCTTTGCCGATCCTGAACACGAGCCGCAGCGCGACTTGTTGCCCGCCATCTGAATGATTTCCAAGCCCAATCCACCCGCAGGCTTCTGGCTGCGCAGCTCCCTGCTTGCCTACGGCGCCTTGCTGATCCTCGCGGTCTGGCTCGTGGCGTTTGCCGCCATGTCGATGGTGCGCCAGAACGAGCAGGTGAGCGTTGGCGCACGGCTGGGCGCGACCGTCAACACCACCGCGCGCCAGCTCGAAACCTGGGCCAGCGAGCAGCGCCGCCGCGCAGTGTCGATGAGCACGCTCGACGATACGGTCCGCCTTGCCCGGCCTTTGCTGGCCAATGGTGCCGATCCCAGTCCCGAGCGCGTCCAGGAGTTCGTCAACTGGATTACGCCGCTGTACCGCTCCAACGGCTACATCGGCTACGGTCTGATCTCGATGGACAACCGCATCATCGTCTCGGATCTGGTCGAGCGCAACGGACAGCCGCTGCAGCCCGAAGCCGCGGCAGCAGCCCTACGGGCGCGCGAGAACGGCGCGTCGCTGTCGGCGCCATACCCGGGCCCGGTCCTGGCGGATGGGCCGGTTGGCCCGGTGGGCCGCAGCCCGTTCCAGATCGTGTGCTCGCGCCTGTGGGACAACGACCGTGTCGTGGGCGCGCTGTGCCTGCGCATCGACCCGTATGCGGTGATGCTGCAGATACTGAAGGCCGCGCGCTTCGGCAACACCGGCGAACTCTATGTGATCGACCGCGACGGCCGGCTCAATTCTCCGAGCCGCTTCGACGAGAGCCTGGTCGGACAAGGCTTGCTGTCTCCGGGCGATGCGTCCATGTTCAACCTGCGCGTACGCGTGCCGCACGACCTCGGCGACGGCCGGTGGCGTGTCGACGACGACGCACCGCTCACGCGCATGGCGCAGCAGGTGCTGCATTCGGAAACCCTGCAGGTGTCGTTCGGCTACCACGACTACCGCGGCAAGCGCGTGGCCGGTGCCGGGCTCTGGATACCGGCGCTGGGCAGCGCCCTGATCCTGGAGCAGGACATGGAGGAAGCGCTCAGTTCCTACCTGTCCACGCGTACCGTGGTGGCGAGCATGGCGGCGGCGATCATGCTGCTGATTGGCGTGGCAGCTTGGGCGCTGCGCAAAAGCCAGCACCGCCTGGCGCAGAGCGAGGAAAGGCTGCGCGCCTTGCTGGACCACTCGCCCGCGATCATGCACCTGAAGGACCGCAACCACGCGTTCCTGCAGCTCAATCCCTCGATGGAAAAGTTGCTCGGCCTCACGCGTGATCAGGTACTGGGCAAGACCGACCGCGAGCTCGCGGTCATGCCAGACGGCACCCGGGAGCGCTGGGAGATCGAAGCGCGCGTGATGGCCACCGGCCGCGCGGAAGAGCAGATCTACGCCATGGAAGCCCCCGAGGGCTCGCGCCAGCTGCGAGTCATACGGTTCCCCGTACACGATCCGACCAGCAATGCCGTGGTTGGCGTGGGCGCGGTGGGCATCGACATCACGGACCAGGAACGCGCCAACCGGGAGCTGAAGGAGATGTCGCAGACGCTCGAGCACAAGGTGTGGGAGCGCACGCGCGAGCTTGCCGTCGCCAACGCGGAACTTGCCAAGGCCAAGCACGAGGCCGAATCGGCCGCGCAGGCCAAGGCGAGCTTCCTCGCCAACATGAGCCATGAAATCCGCACGCCGATGAATGCGGTGATCGGCATGGCGCATTTGGCGCTCAGCACGCAACTTGATCCGCAGCAGCGCGACTACGTCGAGAAGATCCAGCGTTCGGGCCAGCACCTGCTCGGCATCCTGAACGACATCCTCGATCTGTCGAAGATAGAGGCTGGCAAGCTGGAGATCGAGCAGATCGATTTCTCGCTGGAGCGCCTGCTGCGCACGGTGGGCGACCTGGTCAGCGAGCGCGCTGCCGCCAAGCAGCTCGAGCTTGTGGTCGACGTGCAGCCCGACGTGCCGGATTCCCTGCGCGGCGACCCGCTGCGCATCCGCCAGGTACTGATCAACTTCACCACCAACGCAGTCAAGTTCACCGAGCGCGGCGAGATCGTCATCCGCGTGGCGCGCTGCGCCGGCGAGCACGCCGAATCGCGTGTCCGGTTGCATTTCGAGGTGCGCGACACGGGTATCGGCATCGACGCCGATGCCATTCCTCGCCTGTTCCGCAGCTTCGAGCAGGCCGACAGTTCCACCACGCGGCGCTATGGCGGAAGCGGGCTCGGTCTGGCTATCAGCCATCGGCTGGTGACGCTGATGGGCGGCACGATCGGCGTGCAGAGCGAGCTCGGCAAGGGCAGCACGTTCTGGTTCGAACTATCGTTGCTGCCAGGCACCCGGCGCGCGCCGGCGCTGCTGGTGCAGCCGGAACTCGCCGGACGCCGGCTGCTGGTGGTGGACGACCATGGCTATGCGCGCCAGGTGATCGGATCTATGCTGCGCGGGTTCGGGTTTCGCGCGGACGAAGTCGAATCGGGCGAGAAAGCGCTGTCCGCGATCCAGCATGCGGATGCCATCGCTGATCCCTACCACGCCGTGTTCATCGACTGGCGCATGCCGGGCCTGGACGGCATCCAGACCGTGCGCAAGCTGGCGGCCATGTCGCTGCAGAGCCAGCGCCCGCGCCCGCTGATGATTACTGCCAACGGGCGCGAGGAAGTCGTGCGCGAAGGCGAGCGCAATGGCTTCGAGACCACGCTGCACAAGCCGGTCAGTCCCTCGGTGCTGTTCGACGCCACCATGCGCGTGCTGGCCTCGGAGCCGGGACGCATGGCCGACAAGGGCGCGCCGCGTTCTGTAACCGGGCCGAGCTGGACGTTGCCGCACGCACGCGTGCTGCTCGTCGAAGACAACGAGATCAACCGCGAGGTGGCCACGCACCTGCTCCAGCAGGCCGGCATCACGCCCGATACGGCCGAGAACGGTGCGATCGCGCTCGAACTGCTGGCCGTGCAGGACTACGACCTCGTGCTCATGGACATGCAGATGCCGGTCATGGACGGCTTCGAGGCTACACGCCACATCCGTGCCAATCCGCGGCTGGCGTCGATGCCCGTGGTGGCGATGACGGCGAATGCCTTGCCCGAAGACCGCAACCGTTGCCTGGCCGCCGGCATGGACGACCACATCGCCAAGCCCATCAGCCCCGCCACATTCTTCACGACTCTGCACCGTTGGCTGACTGGCGCGCCGGCCAGGACAGGGGGCAACTTGCACGATGCGGCCTGGCACGAGAACGTGGCGAATCCGGTGGCCGAGATCATTGAAGTGGTCGAGCCGGAAGCGGAAGAGGAAGAGGCTGCCCCGGACTGGATGCGGGCACTGGCGGGCACGGGCCTGCTCGACGTCGACGGCGCGGTTGCCCGTGTCGGCGGGCGGATCGACACGTTCCGCCAGTTGCTGGGACGCCTGCTGTCCGGCTACGCCCAGACGCCGCAGCAGATCGGCGCTTTGCTGCAGGCCGGCGAGCGTGTCGAGGCCGCGCGTCTTGCGCATGCGCTCGCCGGGCTGGCCGGCAATCTCGGCGCCAGGCAGGTGGCGGGCGCCGCCGCGTCGCTGGAATGCACGCTGATGGGCATGGCAGCGGACGATGCATCTGCGCTGCTGAATGGTCTGGAACAGGCGCACGCGAGCCTGTGCATGGCGCTGCGCCAGCACCTGCCGGCGGAAACACCCGAACCCGCCGCGCCGGTTGCCACGCAGGTGACCAGCATGACGGACGTGCTCGACCGGTTGCGTCGCCAGCTTGCGGACGGCGCCAGCGAAGCCAGCCTGACGTTTGCGGCGAATCGCCAGCGACTGGCCGACATGCTCGCAGGGGACCGTTTCCGCCGCCTGTGCGAGGCGGTAGAGAACTATGACTACGAGAGTGCAGTGGAGGTGCTGGCGGATAGCGCCGGTTAAGCCTGGCCACGCAGGCTCCGGGGCATAGATAGAGCCGGCTCGGGTAGTGCCGGAAATGGAGAACTTCTAGCGTTCGCTCAACGGACCAGTTCCTGTCCCACCATCATCCGATGTCCGTCCGGCGTAGCGAGCGCCATTTCACGCATGCCCCATGGCTTGTCGGCGGGCGGCTGCGCGATGATGGCGCCGCGCGATGCGAGTTCGGCATGCAGTGCGTCGATATCGTCCACGTGGAAGTACGCGAAGTAGCTGTGGTCGCCAGTCTGCGATGGCGGGAGAGCATCGGGGCAATGCCCTAGCATGACGCGCACGCTGCCACGGCTGAGCGCGCGCCAGTTGTCGCCGTCCTGCCAGTCGGTGGAAAAGCCCAGCGCGTTCTCGAAATACGCAGCGCTGCGGGGAAGATCCGGTACTGCGAGGACGTAGGCGTAGGCGCGCAGATCGGTTGGCTGGGGCATGCGGCATTCCTTCTGTATGCGGGCAAAGGTGCCCCACAGGATAGCCGGGTTCGGCATGGCGGCGGCAGCGTCGCATCGCGGCCGCCGTCGTGATCAGCCGTGGTGAGGAGCGCCCGGCGCGCTTGCGGAGGTCGATTTGGCCGAAGTTTGATGGCTTTCCGCACACGGGTGCGCCGCGCGCGCAGCAGCGCGGCCACGCTCGATGACGGCCCAGTCTGGGCCGGCCATGGCTGGCCATGCCGCCGTGACAGCCGCGGCGCCGAGCAGCGCCAGCAGGATGTTCTTCATTGCAATCTCTGGAGGAGGGAAGTTTGCGCAGGCGCCGTGGAGGACGGAGCCTGCGGGAGCGCTTACGCGTTGGCGCCTATGTGTGCGGGCGAGGCCGACACGCCGCGCTGGTCCATGCCGGCGATGTTCAACGTGGTCGCCGGGTGGTTGGCGCCATCGGTGAACGGGTCACGCTTGCCGAGGGCATTGCCACCGTCGGTGTACGGGTCGCGCTTGCCGAGAACATTGCCGCCGTCGGTGTACGGGTCCGGGTTGCCCTGGCGCATGATGTAGCCGTAGCGGTCGCCGGAGATGCCGCGGTCCTGCATGCCTTGGGCGGCGGCGTGGCCGGCCATGGCGCTGGCACCAACGGTAGCGACGGTAAGGAGGAGGGCTTTGAGGATCTTGTTGTGCATGTCTGCTGCTTCTTCTGACTGATTGGAGGCGGCATTCCCCTTGGGAATCATGGGGACGCGGCGTGGCGGATCTGCCGCGCCACATGCCGTCCGGGTCGCCTTGCGAGCGGTGCCGTAGTGTTTGTTGTGCGGCACGGAAGCAAGTGTAGTCACGCAACGTTATTCCGTTGATGATTTAAACGGCGATCTTCCAGTCGATTTTTTCATCGTGAAGCGTTTGCATGCCTTGCGAATCAGGGTTGACCCGCTCCATTGCCGGTAGCGGCATTCGCTACACTGAACCGCTGCACCCGCGCGGAACAAGGCTGGCCCGAACCGCCGCGCGCGGGTAGAGCGTTTCACGTCGCGCCCCCCATGAATCAAGCCCCGACGCCATCTTCACCGTCCCCGCAGGAACCGGCGGCCGCGCGCACGCTGCGGCACATCGTCGCCGATGAAGCGCAGGCGGCCGCCGCGGAACTGGACGGCTGGCAACAGCGTTACCAGCAACTCACGCCCGGCGTCTTTCGCGCCGAGGTATCCCAGGTGACATACGGTGATGTCCATGTCTTCCGCGAACTGACGTCGCAGAGCCTGCTTGAGGAGGGCGAAGCGGCGCGCGGTTATGTCTCGCTGGCCTTGCCCGACGTGCAGTGCCAGGGTGGCTGGTTCTCCGGTTACGCGATGGACGGCCAGACACTGCTGTGTGCCGGCAACGGCCGCGCATTGGCGATGCGCACGCCACTGCAACTCGATCTCGCCGGGCTGACCGTGCCGATGCCGGCGCTTCAGCGCGCCATGGCGCTGGCTGGCGGGGAGACGCTCCGGCTGGAACGGATGGCGCCCGTACGGCAGGTGACGAAAGGCGCCAGCCGCGAATTCCGGGCCGTACTGCTGTCGGTACTGGCCACTGCCGCCATCGATGCCGAGGTATTCAGCAACCGCTTTGTCGAAAGCGCGATGCGCGACGCCTTGCTACTGGCGGCCGCGACCGCCTTGGTCGGCGAAGGCATTGACGGCAACGAACCACTGCCGACCATCCCCGCGCGGCGCCGGCTGGTGGCGGACGCCTACCAGATGATCCGCAGCGCCCCCGACCAGCCGTGGAGCATCCTGTCGCTGTGCGAACGGCTGGGCGTGTCGAGGCGCACGCTGCAGTACAGCTTCAATGAGGTGACCGGGCTGTCGCCGCTCGATTTCGTGCGCGCCGTACGCATGAACGGCGTACGCCAGGCGCTTCGCACCGGCGCGGCGGAGTCCGTCGGCGGGGCTGCAGCAAGCTTCGGCTTCCAGCATCTGCCGCGATTTGCAGCGCAGTACCGCGCGTTCTTCGGCGAACTGCCGTCAGCGACGCTCGCGCGCCGCTGACCGGTCTTTCCGTCGTCAGGCCATCACCGCGCGCGGCAGGTGGCGGCCCACCCAGTCGCGTTCCTGCTCGTATGCCCGAGCCAGGCGCAAGACGCTCAGGTCATCGCGCGGACGGCCAATGAGTTGCATGCCCATCGGCAGCCCGTTCTTGCCGAAGCCGACCGGCACGCTGATTGCCGGGCAGCCCGACAACGTCCACGGGAATACGACTTCCATCCAGCGGTGGTAGGTATCCATTTGCCGGCCAGCGATTTCCTTGGGCCACGGTTGACGCACATCGAACGGAAAGACCTGTGCGGTCGGCACGGCGATGTAGTCGAATTTGGCAAAGACGCCTTCCACAGCCTGATACCACGCGCTGCGGTCGGCGCTGGCCGCATAGATGTCCGCGCCGCTAAGCTTGAGCGCACCTTCGATTTCCCAGATCGCTTCGGGCTTGAGCAGCGCGCGCTTGGCTTCGTCGCGGTAGAACGGCAGCATGCCGTTGCCGACCAGGAAGTGCCGGTGCACGAGCCAGGTCTTCCACAGGCGCTCGGGTGAGAAAGGCGGCTTGATCTTGTCGACACCGACGCCAAAGGCCGGGAAGGCCTGCAGGGCTTGCTCGCACAGCTGAAGGATGCCGTCTTCCATCGGCAGATAGCCGTCCCAGTCGCCGAGCCATGCCACGCGCTTGCCCTTCAGGTTCGTCGACAGCGCGGCCATGACGTTGTCCGGCGTCAGCGTGGCGAGCACTGGGTCTGGCGCGAGCGCCTGCGGCGTGCGCGGGTCGGGGCCGGCCTGGGTGGCGAGTAGCAAGGCCACGTCAGCGACCGTGCGGCCCATCGGGCCCTCATAGCCGAGCTGCTGGATAAAGACTTCCGGCGTGGGCCCATAGGGCACGCGTCCCGCCGAAGGACGGAAGCCATAAACATTGCAGAACCCGGCCGGGTTGCGCAGCGAACCGCCGAAATCGCTGCCGTCCGCCACAGGCAGCAGACGCATGGCCAGTGCCGCCGCGGCGCCGCCGCTGCTGCCGCCCGCGGTGCGCGTGCTGTCGTACGGATTGCGCGTGGGGCCATACACCGGGTTGAAGGTCTGCGAGCCCAGGCCGAACTCGGGCGTATTGGTCTTGCCGAGCAGGATCGCGCCGGATTTGCGCACGCGTTCTACGATGATTGCGTCGGACGTCGGCACGTTGTCCTTGAAGATCGGCGAGCCGAACGTGGTACGAATGCCACGCGTGAGGGCCAGATCCTTCGGCGCCTGCGGCATGCCGTGCATCCATCCCGCCACTTTGCGCGCGGCGAACGCCTCGTCGGCAGCGGCGGCTTCCTGCATCAGGGCATCGCGATCCCGCAGCGCGACGATGGCGTTGGTCACCGGATTGACGCGGTCGATATGCGCCAGGTAGGCATTCATGACCTGGCGGCAGGACAGGCGGCCGCCGCGGATCTCGCGTGAAAGCTGCCACGCCGGCATCAGCACGATCGGGTCTGGCGTCCCACCGCCGGCGGTGCCGGGGCCGGACGCGGCAGGTGCCGTGCCCGCAGGGGCGGCGCTGGCGGTCCGGCTGGTCATGGCCGCGGCGGCAACCGTGGTCACGGCGGCGCCGGCCAGGTGGCTCAGCCACTGTCGCCGGCCGGGCTGCGGGGTGGGCTGCGGAGTGGACGATGAGGGGGCAGTATCGTTCATGGTCTGTCTTGTCATGGTGGGAAACCCGTCGGCAGCCGGCGGCAATTACACGGCGATCATGACCGATTTGGTCTCGGTATAGTGGTCGAACACGGCGCGGCCCATTTCGCGGCCGAGCCCGGACTGCTTGAAGCCGCCGAACGGCATCGCGTTGTCGAGCAGGTTATGGCAATTGACCCAGACGGTGCCGGCCTTGATCCGCGGCACCAGTCGATGCACGCGCGAGAGATCATTGGACCAGACCGACGCCGCCAATCCGAACGGCGTGCCATTGGCGCGGCCGACCACTTCGTCGATGTCATCGTAGGGTAGTGCCACGACCACGGGCCCGAAGATTTCCTCCTGCACGACCGATGACGTCTCCGGTGCACGCGCCAGCACCGTGGGCTTGAAGAAGTGGCCGCGCGGCAGGTCGGCATTGCCGCCGCAGATCAGTTGCGCGCCGGCATCCACACCGGCCTGCACATAGCCCGCCACGCGCTTGTGCTGTCGGCGCGAAACCAGCGGACCCATGCCGGTGTCCGGCTCCAGGCCCGGCCCCAGGCGCAGGCTGTTGGCGATATCGGCCAGTGCCTGCACGGTCGCATCGAACTTCGAGCGTGGCAGGTACAGCCGCGAGCCGGCGGTGCACACCTGGCCCTGGTTGAAGAAGATGGCCTGTGCGGCGCCTGTGGCAGCGGCCTCCGGCGACATGTCGTCGAGCATGATCACGGGCGACTTGCCGCCGAGTTCCAGCGTCACGCGCGCCAAGCGCTCCATTGCTGCGCCGCCGACGAGCTTGCCGACTTCTGTCGACCCGGTGAACGCGATCTTGTCGACCTGCGGATGGCCGGCCAGCGCCGCGCCGCAGCGTGCCCCGTCTCCGGTGACGATATTGACGACACCTGCGGGATAGCCAGCTTCCATCACGAGCTCGCCCAGGCGCAGTGCCGACAGGGGCGTTTCCTCGGCCGGCTTGAGCACCACGGTGCAGCCACAGGCCAGTGCCGGACCGAGCTTCCACGCGGCCATCAGAAGCGGGAAATTCCACGGGATGATGGCGCCTACGACGCCCACGGCTTCCTGGCGCGTAAACGCGACGAACTCGCGCTCGCGCACCAGCGGCACCGACACGTCGAGGCTTTCGCCGTGCAGCTTGGTGGCCCAGCCTGCCATGTAGCGCAGGAAGCCCGCGGCACCGGCCACATCGATCGCCCGAGCCATGGTCGCGGGCTTGCCGTTGTCCAGCGCTTCGATCTGCGCGAGTTCCTCGGCATTGGCTTCCACCAGGTCGGCCAGGCGCAGCAGCAGGCGTTCGCGGTCCGACGGGCGCATGGCGTTCCACGGGCCTTGTTCGAAGGCCGCGCGCGCTGCCTGCACGGCTGCATCGACGTCGGCCGGTCCGGCGGCGGGTACTTCAGCCAGCGTGGTCTCGCTGGCCGGGTCTTCCGTGGTGAACACGGCGCCATCGGTTGCGGCGCACCACTGGCCGTCGATCAGCATGCGCTTCGGGCGCTGCAGGAAGGCGCGGGTGGCGGCGGAAAGCAGTTCGGTACGGGTATCCATGGGTCTCCTCGGATGTCTTGATGGATGTGTCGGTTCAGCGGCTGGTGCCGAGAATGGCGGCGCGGTGCGCGGCCACGTCGTCCAGACGGTCATTGCGATAGCGTGTGACTTCTTCGGTGGTGAACGGGGCGATGTCCTGGCGGCCGGTCAGTGCGGGCAGCATCCAGTTCATCAGTTCGGCGACCTCGGCATTCGTCAGCGATGAGCCCGAGGTGCCGGGCACCTGGATCAGGAACGCACGCCCGGCGGCCGTGGCCAGCAGTTGCGGCACGGTGGCGCGCATGTCCGGAATGCCTGCCGCCGGCTTGCCCGATCCGTCCGGCAGATGGCAGCCGGAACAGTGCAGCACGTAGTTGGCGTGGCCGCGCTCGAGCCGGCCTTCGGCTTGCGCGGCGCCGGCCACCACCGCAGTGGCCAGCCATGCCAGGACGAGACGGATCGCGGCGCGCTGCATGTCAGTTCGCCGCGTCGCGCAGCTTGCGCACGGCGCCCGGCGTCTTGCGCTGCGCGCGTGCCTGGGCCAGCGCGTCGGGGCCAACGGTGGCCGTAGCCTGGCCGTTCTGCGTGCCGAGCCACGCCAGCACGGCGGCCAGCGATTCGTCGGGCAGCGTGCCGAAGGCCGGCATCACGCCATTGAATGACTGGCTCTGCGATTCGATCGGGCCGGCCATGCCGTGCACGAGCACATTGGCCAGATACGTCCGGCCTGCGGCAGAGCCGAGGCGTTCGCGCAGCGCATTGGCCAGCGGCGGCGCCACGCCCGGAATGCCGCTGGCATCGTTGTTGTGGCAGGCTGCGCAGTTGGCGGCGAACACTTCCTTGCCTTGTGCGACGAGATCTGCCGCGCTGGCCGTGGCTGCGGCGCCAGCGAGCAAGAGCGCCAGCCACATTGGGTGCGAGCGGAATTTCATTCCTGAACTCCGAGAATGATCGAGGTGGTGCAATGGAACATCGTGCTCGAGTTGCTCATGCACCAGTTCACGTCGTTGTGCACGCCGAGCTTGTAGCCCGGACGCTCGCGTTCGTTGGTGTTGCACTCGCACCGGCCGCAGGTGGTTTTGCCGCAGCAGTCGTTGTAGCTGACCATGTAGTCCTTGCCGTCCGCCGGGTTGCGGCACGTGCCGACCCACGACACGCGCGATGGCTCGGTGCCCGGCGGGCAGGTGGTGGAGCTGCCGCCGCAGCACGAACAGAGGAAACCGTCGACGGCGCAGTACTTCCAGTAGTCGCACGAGGTTTCGTCCACGGCCTTGCCGGTCTTTGCGCCGTGTGCGGCCGCGGCATGCGCGCTGCGGTCGAACGGCAGCACCGGCAGTGCCACCGTGCCCACCATGGCCTTGCCCAGCGTGGCCAGCATGCTGCGTCGCCCGGTGCGCTGGGCGGCACGGCGGGTCTGGCGTTCAAAAAGCTTGTCAAACCACATCGTCGTGTCTCCTTGCCGCTCAGGCATGCGTTTCCAGGAACTGCTGCACCGACGCCACGTTCAGGTCCATCGCCGTGAACAGGCTCTCGAGCTGTTCGCGGGAGTTGACCAGGCCCTTGGCGCGCAGCGTTCCGTGCTCGTCCAGCAGCACCGCGTAAGGCAGCTTGCCGATCTGCAGATGCATGCCGAGTTCGCGCGACAGCACGTAGTCGAAATCGCCCAGGCCGGCCTGGCGCAGGAAGGCCAGATGCTCGGGCTGCTCGCCGTCGGACGCGAGCACGATGCGCAGCCAGTTGCCTTCGCTCGCGCGGATGGACTTCAGGACGGGAAGCAGCTTCTTGCAGACCGGGCAGGTCGGCGACAGGAAGAACAGCAGCGTGCTGGCCGCCTGATGGCCGCCCACGGTGACGGAGGTGCCGCGCACGTCCTGCAGCGCGAACGGCTGCAGCGGCTGGCCAACGCGCGGGCCGGCGTCGATCATCAGCGCGCCCATCGGGACGACGCGTTCATACAGGATGCCGACCTGGCGGGCAAGGGCGTAGAGCCCGAACAACAGCGCCAGCACGGCGATCCACAGCACGATATTGGCAATGACAAGTGCAGTCATGGCAGTCTCACGAAGAAAGAGAGGAAAAGGGGATTCAGGCTCGTACCGGTCCACGCACACGGCCGGCGTTGACGAGCAGTTGCGTGGCGCCGAGCCACATGAGCAGCAGGGCGAGAGCGATAAAGCCTGCGGCGGCATAGTCGAGCGCCGACATGTCCCGGCCGTTGCCGACTGCGGCAGATGCTGCCGCGATGCTTAGCACGGCGAGCAGCACGGCATTGCGCCCCAACAGTCCAGCGGACAGCGGCATGCTGTCGTCTGCGCCGCCGCAGCCGCAGCGGATATCGCGCCGGCCGCGGATCAGGTTGATGGCCACGGCGCCCGTTGCCAGGCCAGTTACGCCCATCGCCGCGAGAGCCGAAGCCGCCTGCAGCGGCATCAGCGCGAGCAGCAGCACGGCAAGGACCTCAGCGCCGATGAAGCCGATCGCCACAACGCGCGACCACGCAGTCGGCACGAGGCGGTATGCATCGACGGCGCCATGGAAGCGATCCGGTTCGCGCAGCTTCGGTGCGACCGACAGCAGCAGTACCAGGGCTGCGGCTGCGCTACATGCCGCCGTAACGACCGGGTCGCCGATCAGATCGTAGGCTGTCACTGGTGCGCCTCCACTTGCACGGAGTTCTCGCTGACGTTGTCCATGCGCGCGACCTGCTTCAGGTTTCGGGCGGGGTCCAGCGCGACCACGCCCGACTTGGCGGCATCGAGCGCATACAGCACCGGCTGGCTACTTTGCGTGATGGTCAGCGCCAGCGCGTTCTGCCCTGGTGCGCGTGCTACGCGCTTGTGCTCGGCAAGGTCGACGGTCCAGATCTCGGCGGCCGGGGTTTTGTGCGAGCCTTCGCGGCTGCGCGGATGCATGCCGACGTAGAGCCTCTGCGTGGCCGCGTGCAGCGTGAAGAGCTGGTAGCCGCCCGGCTTCCAGCCGCCCCTGGCATCGGCGGCGGAGAGGATGGGCCACGGCTTGCCGAATGCCGGCGCGTCGGCTGACAGGTCAGCCGTGTACACGTTGCCGTTGAACGACATGAAGTAGAGCGTGTCGCCGATGCGCTCCGAGTGCAGGAAGACCGGATCGGCGTCGGGGTCAAACATGCGCGTACTGCGCTTCTGGCCGGTGGGCTGGCCCTGAGCGTCGTGCGATACGGTCAGCATGGCGCCGTCGCTGCACAGCGTACGAAAGCGCTGGCTCGATGCCGCCGTCGGGAAGATGCCCCAGCAGCCGGGCGTCTGCGTTTCCGCGACGAACTTGCCGGCCTGGAGGTCGATGATGCTGACCGATGTTGCCGGTGTGGCGTTCTGCACGTACAGGAAGCGGCCATCCGCCGATACCGCGATGATGCCGCGGTAGTTCAGCGACTGCGCGTGCCGCGGCGGGATCACGATCTCGCTGCGGTAGGCCAGCGTATCGGCGTCGTAAATGCTGACGACATCCGTGCGCTCGCCGCGGGTCAGGCGCGGGTAGTAGGTGGAAACGACATAGATCGAGCGCTTGTCCGGCGACAGCACGGACTGCCCGCCGAAACCCGTGGGCAGCAGGCCCAGGTACTTCATCTTCCTGCCGTCCACGATATGCAGCCGGCCGTCGACCATGTGGCGGAACGCCACGTCGGAGATATACAGCCGGTTCTCGTCGGCGGGCGCCAGCGGCGCCACCGTCAGTGTCTCGGGCGGCAGGTCTTCGGCCACGGCCGCGCCCGCGCCCGCGCCGAGCACTGCGGCAAGCAAGAGGGGGATCAGGCGCCGGGATCTGCGTCCGGCTTCCCGCGGCGCACGCCTGGGCGCGCTGCTGGCGTTGTTCACGACAGGCTCCTGTCTGTATTGGAATGGAGCCTTAGTCTAGAAATGGCGGTCGCTCAGGCGTTAGCCAGGATCGGCAACGGTCATACCGGGGGAATTACTAGGGTGAACCAAGGTTGCGGACGCGGATAAGCCGTGCCAAAGCGCTGAATTGGCGCGAGATTTGGCCTCAGGCGGGGGGCGAAGAGGGCCTTGCGGGTGGCGCTGCACCGTGCAGGAGCACGACGGCGTCCGGGCGAGTATCCGATTTTGGCAATGGAAGAGAGGCGTCGTGGCCGCGTTCCTCCGCTCGCGGAGCCCCCTCAGGCTGCTGCCACCCTCCGCCAAGCGCCAGAAACAGGTCGATCTGACGCATGGCAACAAGGCTGTCCGACTCCGCGAGCGCTGCTTCCGCATCGGCCAGCGTTCGCTCTGCATCCAGCCGCGCCAGGTATGGCGTACGTCCAGCCTCGTAACGCCGCCGTTCCTGCCGGGCGGCTTCCACTGCCTGGTCGCGCGCGAGCTGCAGCGCGTGCTGTCGCTCCAGCTCGCGCGCGTAGGCGCTGAGTGCGGTTTCGGTCTCCTGCAATGCTCGCAATACCACACCATCAAAATGCGCGAGCGCGGCATCTGCACCGGCTTCCATGCGTGCAATGCGCGGGCGCACGCCATTGGTGGGGAAATTCCAGCTCAGCATCGGGCCAATGCTCCAGCGGACCGTAGGCCCACTGCCCAGGTCGCTCAGCAAGCCGGTCAGCCCGGCCGACGCGCCGATCCGGATGCTTGGATACAGGTCGGCCGTGGCCACCCCGATCTTCGCGGTGGCAGCGGCCAGTTCGCGTTCGGCTTGCCGGATGTCGGGCCGGCGCTTGAGTAGCGCGGCGCCGTCGCCAACCGGCAGCGGTTGTGTCAGCGGCGGTTCCTCGTGGCATTCGATGTCCTCTGCTGGCAGGGCTGCCGGCGGCTTGCCGAGCACCAGCGCCAGTCGGAACCCGGCGGCTTCGCGCGCGGCTGCCAGCGGGGGCAGCGCGGCGCGCAAGGCCTCCACACGCGCCTGGGCGCGCACGGTGTCCGTGGGTTCGGCCCGGCCGGCAGATGCGAGTCTGCGCGTGGCATCGACCGCACGTTCCTGCAGCGCAATCTGGTGCCGGGCCACTTCCAGTTCATGGCTGGCCGCGCAGCCTTGCACGTAGGCGCGCACCGTCTGGGCCGCCACGCCAACGCGGGCGGCGTCGAGGGCTGCTTCGCTGGCCTGCATGTTCGCCAGCGCCGCTTCATCGGCCCGCGCAAGCTTGCCGAAGAAGTCGATCAGGTAGGACACGCCGGGCCCGAAGTCCCCGAGGTTGAACACCGGCGGCTTGGTCGTCTGCAGGTAGCTCTGGCCCGACAACTGGGCGCGGGAGACGCTCGCGCTGATGCCGCCTTGCGGCAGGTTCTCCGCCTCTACCTCGTGCAACGCAGCCGTGGCCCGGCGCAGGTTGGCCGATGCCACGCGGATATCCGTGTTGGCCGCGAGCGCCTCGCGGACCAGGCGGTCGAGCCGGGGATCGTTGTAGAGTTGCCACCACGCATCGGGGACCGGGCCGATCGATACAGCGGGATTCGCACTGCCCAGCAGCTTCCCGTTGGCTTCCGGGGCGCGTACGGCGGCGGTGTCCGGTAAGTGGTAATCCGGTCCGACTGTGGTGCACGCGAACAAGGCCGGCACCAGTGGCATTAGCCATATCCATAGCCATATCCTCACGGCTTGCGCTCCGCGACTGGCTGCTGCACGGACACTGTGGCCGTGCGTCCCGAAACCAGTCGCACCTCCGGCGGGACCGCATCAAACGTGATGCGCACGGGCACGCGCTGCGCCAACCGCACCCAGTTGAACGTCGGGTTTACGTTCGGCAGCAGGTTGGAGCCGGCGCTGCGGTCCCGGTCCTCGATGCCGGCGGCGATGCTCTGCACGTGGCCGCGCAGATGGTGTGGCTCGCCCATGATATGTACGTCGACCGGGCTGCCGATGTGGATGCGGTGCAGCTTGGTTTCCTCGAAATAGCCTTCCACATGGAACGACGCGGAATCGACCATGGACAGCACGGGCCGTCCGGTGGAAACGTAGTCGCCCAGCCGCGGCAGGCGGTCATTGAGATAGCCGTCGGCGGGGCTGAGCACGCTGGTGCGCTCCAGGTTCAGGCGCGCAAGGCGTACGGTGGCGTCGGCCTGTGCCAGTGCGGCTTCGGCCTGTTCGACGCGGGCGCGGCTCTGTTCGGCCACTTCGCCAGCGACCAGCCCGTCGAGCGAGCGGTTGCGCGCGGATTCGCGCCTTGCCTGCGTCAGTGTCGCGCGCAATGCCGCGGCATTCGCTGTCGCCTGCTGCAGGGCCAGCGCGTAGCGGTCGCGGTCGATCTCGAACAGCACTTGGCCGCGCCGCACTTGCTGGTTGTCGTGCACGAGCACGCGCGTCACCAGGCCGGAGACGTCCGGTGCGATCTGGACGATATCGGCGCGCACGTGGCCGTCGCGCGTCCACGGCGCGGCCGTGTAGTAATCCCACAGGTGCCGCAGCACCAGGACAGCGGCGAGCAGTGCCAGCAGCGTGGGCAACAGCCGAAAGAGGGGGCGGAATCTGAACGTCATGTCGGCAGCCTCAGACCGAGGGCGACGACGCCGCCCAGGACGATCACATAGAGGCAGAGATTGAAGAGGGAGCGATGCCACACGTGCCGGTAGAACCCGAGCCGCGCGAGCAGCACGCGCACGCATGTGGTGGCCGCGAACGCTGCAAGCATCAGCACCAGCAGAGCAGGCACGAACACGCCGTAAAGGTCGATTTCAGTGTTCAACGCCGGCTCCTGTATCCGGTACGCCGGGGACGTGTGGCTCGTGCAGCGTGACACGCAGTACGACGAGCGCGGCAATCGCCTCGTCCCGATGCCCCGGCAGCGCGGCGATCTGGGCGATAGCCAAGTCGATGCAAGCGGGCAATTCGGGGGACGGCGCTGCGGCATGGCCGCTGCGCAGGCGTGCACGGTAGTGGCGCGCCACCAGTGCCAGCACACGCCGGACGGGCCGCCGTGCGACGGTGGGTAACGACGGCAGCGCGCGCCGCAGCGCCAGTGCGCAGAATCCAACATGCAGTTCGCTGAAGCCATCCGGGCCGGCGCGCACGGCGCCAAGCCGTGGCACCAACTGGCCGAGGCGATCCAGCATGCGCGCGCCAAGCTTCGCGTCATGGTCCGCACCCGGCCATGCGGCGGCGCCGGCCAGGTCCTGCCAGCTAGCGCGGATCAGCCGGCGCGCGGCCACGCTTGCGCCGAACGGACGCGTGGCCAGCGCCCACAACGGTGCGAACAGCATGGCCGCGGCATTGGCAAGGCTGCCGTTGAACGTGCCAAGGAAATTGGCGTCGTAGACGCTCTGGATATTGGCGAACGATGCCGTGTTCACCGACAGCAGCATGGCAATCAGGTTGAAGCCGGGCCGTGTGATCAGCATGCCGATGCCAAGGTAGGGCACGGCCAGCATGCCAGCGAGCGCCTCGAAGTTCTGCGCATGCGGTACCACCAGGAACAGGTAGAACGAGGCCACGACGAAGCAGACCGCGCTCCAGCGCAGGAAAGATCGCGCGACCGGCCGCGGCTCGTCGATGGTCGCGAAGAAGCAGCATGCGATGGAGGACACTGCCACCGGCCCGGCGCCGTCTGTCCAGCCCGAGAAGATCCACAGCAGTCCGGCGCAGAACACCGCCAGCCCGGTGGACGCGGCACCGAACAGCAGCATGCCGTGGTCGTGATGCAGGGCACCCCTTGCCGGCATGGTTGCGGCGGCGGGGGAATCGCTCAGTTTCGGAAGCGGCTGGTCGGGCCGGTCGCCGATGCCATGCTGGAGCGCTGCGCTGTCGCTGCACAACGCGGCCAGTTGCGTGAGCTGGCTGCTTGCCGCCGTGAGCAACTGCGCGTGCCAGCTGTCTGCGGCGGCGCTGGCGAGCGCATGGCGATCCGCATGCGGCGGCGAGCCAGCCAGGCCACCGCGCAGCCATTGCGAGAGCGCCGACAACGCCTGCGCGAGCGGTGCCGGCACGCCGGCCGGATGCATGCGTAGCGCCTGCAGCACCGCAGACAGCGCGGACAGCAACGGCATCAGCGTAGTCATGCGTGCCCGCAAGGCGCGCGCATGGCGCAAGGAACCGGCGCTTTCGGTGTCGTACGAAAGCTGGGCGATCAATTGATCCAACGCGAGGATGTCGGCGGCGAGGCGATGGCGCCCTGCGTCGGCCCGAGGATTCGCGCAGAGGATGTCGTCAGCCCATGCCGCGGCATCCGCCAGCCAGCTCGCGGCGCGTGCGCGCAGGGCCGGAGCGACCTTGGCCGGCAGGATGATCGACCCGACCAGGCCCGCGCAGACAATGCCGATGACGATTTCTTCGATGCGCGCGACGGCCAGGTCGAAGATCTGCGCGGGCTGGTCCACCGCCGGCAGCGCCACGATCGGCAGCGTGTACGCCGCCAGCAGAAACACATACGCGCGCGGCGAGCGCTGCAGCAGTGACAGGTAGACCAGCGCGACGATCCACAGCGAGATGGCGCCCATCAGCACGATGGGCATGTTGATCAGCAGCGGCACGGTCGCCACGGCGGCGGCGGCGCCCAGCACGGTGCCGGCGACGCGATACGCGGCCTTGGAACGCGTGGCGCCTGTCAGCGGATGCGAGACGAAGTACACCGTCGCCATGGCCCAGTACGGCCGCGGCAGGCCGAGCGCAAGCGCGATATAGAGCGCGAGCATGGCGGCCAGGAATGCTTTCAGCGAAAACAGCCACTGTCTTGCATTCGGCCGCATGGCCATGAGATCGAGTTTTAGTGTTCTGGTTTGGGGGCGCATCGTGCGCCGCCTGGTACGGCCCTGTTGCCGGACGCAGGCGCAAGCGGAGCGTGGAAGCGAAGTGTAGTCAAATGGCGGCCATTCCAATCATGATTTAAAATTCCTGGAATCATTCAATATTTTCATGGAAGTGCAGACACCGTCATGCCTATTGATATCCGCGCGCTACGCTACTTTGTCGAAACTGCGCGACTGAGGAGTTTTACGCAGGCGGCCACGTCGCTATTCGTCACGCAATCGACTATCAGCAAGATGGTTCGCCAGCTGGAGGACGAGGTCGGGCAGCCGCTGCTGATCCGCGAAGGCAAGACGGTGCGACTGACCGACGTGGGCCGTGTGGTGTATGAGCGCGGCCAGGAAGCGCTCGGCGTTGTGCACCGGCTCACGCTGGAGGTGGCGGATCTGTCATCGCTGGGACGCGGACAGTTGACCGTCGGCATTCCGCCCATGGTCAACCTGTTCTTTTCGCCCGCGGTCAGCGCATTCCGCAAACGCTATCCGAATCTCGAACTGCATCTGGCCGAGCATGGCGGCCATCTGGTCGAACAGATGGTGGCCAGCGGCGAACTGGAGGTGGGTGCCACGGTGCTGCCGGTGGACGACGGCGTGGAACTGGCCACCCAGCCGTTCGCCAACTATCCGATCTGGGCAGTGGGGCCGCGCAAGGCGGCCTGGGCGCGCGGCAAGACCGTCAGCCTGGCGGCGCTGCGCGATGAACCGCTGGTGTTGCTGACTGACGCGTTCTCGCTCACGCACAAGCTGCGCCTGGCGTTCCTGGAGGCGCGCATGGAGCCGCGCGTGGTCGCGCAAAGCGGCCACTGGGATTTCCTGGCGTCAATGGCGGCTGCCGGGCTCGGTACGACGTTCCTGCCTCAGCCCTTCCTGGCACGGTTGCAGGACCGCGACAACCTTGCGGTGGCGCGGCTGACGGAGCCGGCGATGGACTGGGCACTGGCGCATACCTGGCTGCCGGGCCGCTATCTTTCGCACGCGGCGCGGGCATGGCTCGCGGTCTGCGACGAAGTACTGGGCGGGAAGACGCTGTCGGCGTGAACCTGTCTTGTCCCGGTGGGCTTGGGGCAGGCCGAATTGCTGGCGAGCACAGCAATGGTGGGCGGTGATCGTCCTATCGGACTTCTGGTGAAGGATAGAGGGACGTGGCGCTCGATGCGCCCGACGTGTCGCATCTTCCGGGCGGGATGTGCAGCACGACCAGCGGCTCCTGTCCCGCCGCATAGCGGTAGTCCAGCGTCACGCCAAGCTTGCCCAGCACAGGGACATCCGGGTTGCGGCAAACGCCGCGCTCCAGGATCGGGCGGGCCGACACCATGAAGGCCTTGGTGTCCTCGCGCTTCGGTTCGACGCCGGTCACCTGCAGGTGAAACTCCACAATCTTGCCGGGCCGCGTGGCGCAGCCGGTCAGGCGGGTTGAACTATCGAGCGCGATCGGAGTGGCTCGCGCCAGCTCCGCGCACGCCAGGCCGAGCTGGCGTTCGGCATCGCGCGCGGTCAGCCGCGTGACGCCTGCCATCCCGCTTGGCTTGCCACGTACGGTGCCCAGCAGCAGGCTGGCCAGGCCGGAAAGCGTAGGTGCGGCAAAACCGGCCGTAGATGTCGTGAGGAGCAGCACGGCGAGCAGGCATGATGCCCGCCGTTTATCGAGAGGGAGGCAGGGGAAAGGCATGAAAGACCGCAACGCAGGGAGAAACATCTGGTAACACGCGTTGCCCACTGTAGCGCGCGGCGGTGCCGATTGTTGTCAGGCGTTGTCCTACGGCGCAACAAGGCCTGTATTTGCATTGCGGGAATCAGGGTGCCAGAACGAGACGCCTATTGGGTCCAGTAGACATCCACGGGCGTGCTGTCCTGGTGCAGCAGGTAGCTGACCGGCAGCATCGGCGTGGGCTCCATGGTGGCGGCATCGAATACCTGTTTCTTCCACGGCCCGCTGAAGCTCAGCAGCACACGCCGCGCGCCCAGCAACGCACGCAGGTTCAGGCTGACGCGGCGGTGCGGTGCCGCGCGCGGGCTCATGGCGAGGTAGCCCGGGGGCTCGTTCAGCGACAGGCCTACGGACAGTTCGGGCGCATCCGCAAACAGCGACGCGGTATGGCCATCGTCGCCCATGCCGAGCACGACCACGTCAGGCTGGCGGTAATTGCGGTTCAGTTCGGCCACGACGGCCGAAGTGTCGATCTCTTCGATCTCCGTACAGAACGTCGGCACGGGCGGCTGGAACGTCGCGCGCGAAGCGGCCTGGCGCAACAGCACGTCGCAGACGAGCCGTGCATTGCTGTCTGTGTGATCGATGGGGACCATGCGCTCGTCAACGAGCATGACGCTGATGCGATCCCATGGCAAGGGGCGCTGTTGCAATGCCGCGAACAGCGGCAGCGGCAAACGGTCCCCCGAGATGGCCAGGCAAGCTTCCTCCTTGCTGGCCAGCGTGCGTTCCAGCTCGCACGCCACGGCGCGCGCCATGGCATCGGCGTGCGCGCAGGCATCGTTCAGTTCGATTTGGCGCATTGGCTCTTCCTCCCTGCAGGTGGCGGCAAGGCGATCCACGGCGGGGTGCAACGCCTGGCTCGCGTGCGGCCGGACGGCATGCTCATGCCGGTATTCCGGTCCACGTTTCGGGTCGCGCTTTTGGCTGGTTTGGCGATTTGCCGGGCACAGCGCTTGTCGGATGAATCGATTCTAGGTGCCAAACGGTGCGCTGCACAATCGGGCATGCACTGACACGTTCGCGAAGGTGCGCCGAGTCCACTCCGTACTGCCGCAGCATGCAGACGGCTTCACAATTCACGCTCATGCGCAACGAAGGAAGCGTCGACGAGCGGTGTAGCGCGCTGTTGCGGCGCGAAAAGCGGCTCAGGAACCGCCGCGGTCGACCAGCACGACGGTCACCAGCAACGACGTGTTGGTGATGGCGTTGACATCATGTGCCGCGCCGGCCCCAAGGTAGAGCAGGTCCCCCTGATGCAGGCGCCGCTGGGCACCGTCCACGCCGATCTCCACTTCGCCTTCCAGGCACTGGATGGTCGATGGACCGGCGACGGAATGCGATCCGACCTGCTTGCCCGCCGGCAGTACCATGCGCATCACTTCCAGCCGGTGTTCCTTGAACAGTGCGGCACTCGGAGTCTGCGTGAGTTGCTTGCCGAGCGGCAGCACGCTGGCGACTTCGCCGGAAGACAGGTGGGGCAGGGACATGGCGGGACTCCTTGTTGCGGCGTTATCTGGCGGGAATGACATGCGACCTCGTCATTGTAGGAGCCATGAAGGTCCCGCCGGACCCGCGCAACAATGGCCAGCCAACTTTGCGCCGGCTGGGCCCGCCGGGGATCAGGACGCGGGCGCGGGCGCCGGCTGGCCGCCGGTGTCGGCAGCAGGGCCGGTCTGGTCATGCCAGCCGCCGCCGAGGGCCTTGTAGAGATTGACCTCGCTGGTCAGCTGTTCCTGTCGTGCGACGATCAGGAGCTGCTGGGCGTTGTACAGCGAGCGCTGCGCATCCAGCACCGCCAGGTAGCTGTCCACGCCGGTGCGGTAGCGACGGTCTGCGAGGTTGTAGGCATCCTGCGCCGCTTCGACAAAACGCACCTGCGCTTCGAGTTGGCTCGTATACGTGCCGCGCGCGGCGAGGCCGTCGGAAACTTCGCGGAAGGCTGTCTGGATCGTGCGCTCGTACTGCGCGACGTTGATGTCCTTCTGGATCTTTGCGTAGTCGAGGCTCGCGCGCAGGCTGCCGGCCGTGAACAGCGGCAGGCTGATCTGCGGCTGGAACAGCCAGGTGCCCGATCCGGCCTTGAACAGGCCGGACAGTTCATTGCTGGCCGTGCCCGCCGAAGCCGTCAGGGCGATGCGCGGGAAAAACGCCGCGCGTGCCGCGCCGATATTGGCGTTGGCCGAGCGCAGGCGGTGTTCGGCTGCAAGCACGTCGGGACGGTTCTGCAGCAGGTCGGATGGCAATCCGGCAGGCACGTCCGCCGTCAGCTTCTGGTCGAGCGGCAACGGCGCCGGCAGGTCGTCCGGCATGCCGGTGCCCAGCAACAGCACCAGCGCATTCTCGTCCTGCGCGACCAGGCGCGTGTAGCGCGCCAGGCTGGCACGCGCGTTTTCCACGGCGGTCTGCGACTGCCGCAGGTCCAGACGCGAGGCAATGCCTTCCTCGTAGCTGCGGCGCGTCAGGCCATAGCTGCGTTCGTAGTTCGCCAGCGTCCTGCGCGTGAGCGTGAGCTGCGCGTCGTCGGCGAGCAGTGCCAGGTAGGCGTTGGCCACGCTGGCCACCAGCGCGATCTGAGCACTGCGCCGGGTTTCGTCGCTTGCGAAATATTGCTCCAGTGCCGCTTCGCTGAGGCTGCGGATACGGCCGAACAGGTCAAGCTCCCATGCGGTCGTGCCGAGCGACACGCCATACTGGCTCGCGATGATGCGCCGCCCGGTGGTGGACAGGTCCGCGGGAATGCGCTGGCGCGTTTCCTGCGCGGCCACGCCGATCGCGGGGAACAGGTCGGCCCGTTCGATCTGGTATTGCGCACGGAATGCTTCGACGTTCAGTGCCGCCACGCGCAGGTCGCGGTTGTTGTCGAGTGCGACTTCGATCAGGCGGCGCAGCCGCGCGTCGGCAAAGAAATCGCGCCAGCCAAGATCGGTCGCACGCATCTGCTGTGCGCCGGCGGCGGCATCGGCAGTCGGATACGCGGCGCCTTGCGGGTAGGCTTGCGCCACTGGCAGCGACGGCTGTTCATAGGAGGGAATCAAGCTGCAGCCGGCCAGCAGGGCGACGGCGGCAGCACAGGTCAAAGTCTTCTTCATTGCAGCGCGCCTTTTTCCGCGGGGGTGTCAGGCTGGCTCGGCTTGCGTTTGCGTGCGAACAGCGAATTGACGGCGACAAAGAACAACGGCACCCAGAAGATCGCGAGCACCGTCGCGGTGATCATGCCGCCGATCACGCCAGTGCCGATGGCATGCTGGCTACCCGCGCCGGCGCCGGTGGAGATCGCCAGCGGGAACACGCCGAGCATGAACGCGAGCGAGGTCATCACGATCGGGCGCAAACGCATGCGGCACGCCTCGATGGCGGCGTCGACGAGGCTTTTGCCGTGCTCGTACTGGCTCTTGGCGAACTCCACGATCAGGATGGCGTTCTTGGCCGACAGGCCGATGGTGGTCAGGAGGCCGACCTGGAAGAACACGTCGTTGGACAGGCCGCGTGCCATGGTGGCGAGCAGGGCGCCAATCACGCCGAGCGGCACCACGAGCATCACCGAGAACGGGATCGACCAGCTTTCATAAAGTGCAGCCAGGCACAGAAACACCACCAGCAGTGACAGCGCATAGAGCGCCGGCGCCTGCGAACCCGACAGCCGCTCTTCATACGAGAGTCCGGTCCATGCATAGCCCACGCCGGCCGGCATCTGCTTCATGATCTCCTCGATTGCCTTCATGGCTTCGCCGGAGCTGCGGCCGGCAGCGGGTTCGCCCAGTACCTCCACGGCCGGCACGCCGTTGTAGCGCTGCAGCTTCGGCGAGCCGAAGCCCCACTTGCCCTCGGCAAACGCGGAGAACGGCACCATGTCTCCCTTGTCGTTGCGTACGAACCATTTATCCACGTCGTCGGGGTTCATACGGGAATCGGGGCGGCCCTGCACGTAGACGCGCTTGACGCGGCCGCGGTCGATGAAGTCGTTCACATAGCTCGACCCCCACGCGATCGTCACCGTGCTGTTGATGTCGGCCAGCGAGAGGCCGAGCGCGCGCGCCTTTTCATCGTCGATCACCAGCTGGTACTGCGGCTGGTCATTGAGCCCGTTGGGGCGCACACGCTGCAGTACCGGACTCTTCGACGCGAGCGCGAGGAACTTGTCGCGCGCGTTCATCAGGGCCTGGTGGCCGATGCCGGCCTGATCCTGCAGGTACAGGTCGAAGCCCGTGGCGTTGCCCAGTTCCTGCACGGCAGGGGGGGCGAACGCGAATGACATCGAGTCGCGGAAGCTCGCGAACTTGCGCTGTGCGCGCGCCGCCAGGTCGAACACGCTGGTGTTGTCGCCGGTGCGTTCTTCCCACGGCTTGAGCAGGATGAAGGCGAGCCCCGAGTTCTGGCCGCGGCCCGCAAAGTTGAAGCCGTTGACGGTAAACAGCGAGTCCACCACGCCGCCTTCCTCCTTCAGCAGGTATTCACGCATCTGGACCAAGACTTTCTGCGTGCGCTCGGCGGTGGCGCCGGCCGGTGTCTGCACCTGTGCGTAGAGCACGCCCTGGTCTTCTTCGGGCAGGAAGGACGTGGGAATGCGCGTGAACAGGAAGCCCATCGCCACGAGGATTGCCACGTAGATCAGCACGAACGGCAGGCGGCGCTTCAGGATCGTCGATACGCCGCGCTCATAGCCCTGCGTGGTGGAGATGAACTTGCGGTTGAACCAGCCGAAGAAGCCGCCCTTGTTCTCGCCATGGTCGCCCTTTTCGATGGGTTGCAGCATGGTCGCGCAAAGGGCCGGCGTCAGGATCAGCGCGACCAGCACCGACAGCACCATCGACGACACGATGGTGATCGAGAACTGCCGGTAGATCACGCCCGTGGAGCCACCGAAGAACGCCATCGGCAGGAACACGGCCGACAGCACCATGGCGATGCCGACCAGCGCGCCCTGGATCTGGCCCATAGACCGCCGCGCCGCCTCCTTGGGTGGCAAGCCTTCCTCGGCCATCACGCGCTCGACGTTTTCCACCACGACGATTGCGTCATCGACGAGCAGGCCGATAGCCAGCACCATGCCGAACATGGTCAGCGTATTGATGGTGTACCCGAACGCGGCCAGCACGCCGAACGTGCCCAGCAGCACCACGGGCACGGCGATCGTCGGGATCAGCGTGGCGCGGAAGTTCTGCAGGAACAGGTACATCACCAGGAACACCAGCACGATGGCTTCCATCAGCGTCTTCACGACCTCGTGGATCGAGCCCGAGATCACCGGCGAGGTGTCATACGGGTAGACGACCTTCATGCCGGCCGGGAAGAACGGCTCCAGCGTGTCGAGCGTCTTGCGGATCGCGCGCACCGTTTCCAGCGCGTTGGCGCCGGCCGCCAGACGCACGGCAATACCGGAAGCGGGCTGGCCGTTGTACTGCGCGTTGATGTTGTAGTCCTGGCCGCCCAGGCCCACCTCGGCCACGTCCTTCAGCCGCACCTGCGAGCCGTCCGGGTTCACCTTGAGCAGGATGTTGCCGAACTGCTCGCTGGTCTGCAGGCGGGTCTTGCCGATCACGCTCGCATTGAGCTGCTGGCCCTGAACGGCCGGCAGCCCGCCAAGCTGGCCGGAAGCGACCTGCACGTTCTGCGCCTTGATCGCGTTGCTGACATCGAGCGGCGTGAGCTGGTAGCTGTTGAGCTTGGCGGGGTCGATCCACACGCGCATGGCGTACTGCGAACCGAACACCTGGAAGTCGCCGACGCCGTAGGTTCGCGACAGCGGATCCTGGATGTTCGAGACGATGTAGTTCGACAGGTCTTCCCGTGTGACCTTGGGGTCGGTGGAAATCAGGCCCACGATCAGCAGGAAGTTGCGCACCGACTTGGTCACGCGGATACCTTGCTGCTGCACTTCCTGCGGCAGCAGTGGCTGCGCGAGCGCAAGCTTGTTCTGCACCTGCACCTGCGCGATATCCGGGTTGGTGCCCTGTTCGAACGTGACCGTGATGGTCATGCTGCCGTCGGCGTTGCTTTCCGACGAGATGTAGCGCAGCCGGTCCAGGCCGTTGAGCTGCTGCTCGATGACCTGGACCACCGTGTCCTGCACGGTCTCGGCCGAAGCGCCCGGATAGTTGACCGAGATGGCGATGGTTGGCGGCGCAATGGCCGGGTACTGGCTGATTGGCAGCGAGCGGATCGACAGCACGCCGGCCAGCATGATGACCAGCGCGATCACCCACGCGAAGATAGGGCGATCGATAAAGAAATTGGACATGAATACTCCCTCGCCCTCGTAACGCGCTCAGGGCTTGGCCGCGACCGCGGCGGATGCGCCGGCGGCGGCCGCGGGCGGGTTGCCTGTGCCGCTGTCTGCCTGGGCGACGCGGACCTTCGCGCCGGGCTTGACGAACTGCACGCCTTCGACGATCACACGGTCGCCGGCCTTGAGGCCGTCCGCCACCAGCCATTTGTCGCCGATGGCGCGGTCGGTGCGGATCTGGCGCAGTTCGACCTCGTCCTTCGCGTTGACCACCAGCGCCGTGGCCTGGCCCTTGAGGTCACGCGTAACGCCTTGCTGGGGCACCAGCAGGCCGTCGGTCTTCACGCCTTCGCGCAGGCGCGCGTGGACGAACATGCCGGGCAGCAACTCGTGGCGCGGGTTGGGGAACACGGCGCGCAGCGTGACCGAGCCGGTGCCCTGGTCCACCGCGACCTCGGAGAACTCCAGCCGGCCGGTCTCGGGGTATTTCGTGCCGTCTTCGAGTACCAGGTTGACCTGCGCCGCATTGGTGCCGGCGCTCTGCAACGCGCCGTTGGCGAGTTCGCGCCGCAGCCGGAGCAGCGAGGCGGAAGGCTGCGTCACATCGACGTAGATCGGATCGAGCTGCTGCACAACGGCGAGCGCCGCCGCCTGCCCGTTGGTAACCAGCGCGCCTTCGGTCACGCTGGAACGGCCGATCCGCCCGGAAATGGGCGCCAGCACCTTGGTGTAGCGCAGGTTGATCTCGGCCCGGTCCAGCGTCGCCTGGGCCTGCTGCCACGCGGCCTTGGCCTCGTCATACTGCTGCTTGCTGACCGCTTCGTCGCCAACCAGGCGTCCGTAGCGCTGCGCCAGCAGCCGCGATGACTCCATCGTTGCCCTGGCGCTCTTGTAGGTCGCATCGTAGGTAGACGGGTCGATCTGATAGAGCTGCTGGCCCTGGGTCACGTCGCTGCCTTCCTTGAACAGCCGCCGCAGGATAATGCCATCCACCTGGGGCCGGACTTCGGCAATGCGGTAGGCCGTGGTGCGGCCGGGAAGCGAGGTATCCAGCGTGACTGCTTCGGTCTTCAGCGTGACCACGCTGACCTGGGGCGGGAGCGGGGCGGCGGCTTCTTTTTTTCCGCCGCATCCGGCGAGCGTGGACAGGGCGATGGCCAGCGTAACCGGACCCCAGGCGCGGCAGCCGCGTGATCGTTGCATTGCGAGTTCCTGCGAAAAAATCAAGCGAATCAAGTGTTCGGCGGTCAGTCACGACGACCGTCCGGAGCCGGATAGCGAGGCGTAGCAAATGCCATGCCCGACGCCTCGCCGCCGGCTGTGGCGGCATGCCAGGACGTGCGGACGCCCCGGAAGTTGCCCGGCGTAGCCGAGAAGTCTATCCCGACTCACGAAAACGTTCCGGGCGATTATCAGCTTTCAATATTTCAGAATCTTTCATCGTAGGCTTGCGGGCAACTTTCCCAGCGATCTGGACCCTGCATTTCACCCATCCGGGGGTGTTGCCGCGGAGCGCAAGCTGTGACAATCCACCCTGAGAGACCCGACTCAGGTCCTCAAGCCCTTATGCCCGTCCCCGCACGGGCTTTTTCTTTTCCCGAGCCGTCCCGCCGGTCCCCCAAGTGTCTGCTGATGCCTTTCTCCGGCCGTGGGCGGCGCTGGCAAGGCACTTCTCAACTGTGCTCTTGAACTGTGCTCCTGTCTGTACGCACCGCAGGACGCGCCCCGAACCTACTCTGACGCTACAGGATCTGGCCGAACCGATTGACAGGCCAGGCACCGCCCCCAGCCAGACAGGACACACGCCATGAGTTCGCCGAAGCCCGAGAAAGGCCACATCGCCCCCTACACCCATCCCGCCGCCGGCTGGGGTGCGCTGAAGTACGTTGCCATCAACCTCGTCAAGGAGCAGGTTGCCGGTGGCAAGTACAAGATGCTGTTCAAGCAGAACCAGGCCGATGGCTTCGACTGCCCCGGCTGCGCATGGCCCGATCGACAGCACGCATCGACCTTCGAGTTCTGCGAGAACGGTGTCAAGGCAGTGGCCGCCGAAGCGACCAGCATGCGTGTCACGCCCGAGTTTTTCGCGCAGCATACGGTCACGTCGCTGCTCGAACAGACCGATTACGAGCTGGAGCAGCACGGCCGCCTCACGCACCCGATGGTGTACGACGCGCAGACCGACAAGTACCGCGCCATTGCGTGGGACGAAGCGTTTGCACTGATCGGTCGCCACCTGCGCGCATTGCCGGACCCGAACCAGGCAGCGTTCTATACATCGGGCCGTGCCAGCAACGAGGCAGCGTTCCTGTACCAGTTGTTCGTGCGCGCCTACGGCACCAACAATTTCCCGGACTGCTCGAACATGTGCCACGAGGCCACAAGCCGTGGCCTGCCCAAGACCATTGGCGTAGGCAAGGCAACGGTGGTGCTCGACGACTTCGAGCATGCCGACACCATCCTGCTGTTCGGCCACAACGCTGCCACCAACCACCCCCGCATGCTCGGCGAGCTGCGCGAGTGCGCACGGCGCGGCGCGACCATTGTGTCGATCAATCCGCTGCGCGAACGCGGCCTGGAGCGCTTTACCAGCCCGCAGCATCCAGTCGAAATGCTCACCGGCTCCAGCACGAAGATCGCGTCGATGTTCGTGCAGCCGAAGCTCGGCGGGGATTTCGCGCTGATCAAGGGCATGGCCAAGCGGCTGGTCGAACTCGACGACGAAGCGATCCGGCACGGCCAGGCGCGACTGATCGACGTCGACTTCGTGCGCGAGCACACGATCGGCTTCGGTGCCTTCGTCGAGGACATGCGCGTGGAGAGCTGGGCCGATATTGTCGCGGAATCAGGCGTCCCGCTGCCGGACATCGATGCGCTGGCCCGCGTCTATGCGCGCGGCCAGCGCGTGATTGCGTGCTGGGGCATGGGCCTGACGCAACACAAGCATTCGGTGCCGACCGTGCAGATCCTGTCGAACCTGATGATGATGCGCGGCAACATCGGGCGGGCCGGGGCCGGCCTGCTGCCGGTGCGCGGTCATTCGAATGTGCAGGGCGATCGCACCGTCGGCATCGAGGAAAAGCCGGACGATGCGTTCCTGGACCGCCTCAAGACTGCCTTCGGCTTCGAGCCGCCGCGCGACCATGGCTATGACGTGGTGGAAACCATCGAGGCGATGCTGGAGGGCAAGGTGAAAGTCTTCATCGGCCTGGGCGGCAACTTCTCGACGGCTACTCCCGATACGCCGCGTACGCACGAAGGCCTGCGCCAGTGTGCATTGACTGTGAACATTGCCACCAAGCTCAACCGTAGCCACCTGATACACGGCAAGGAATCGCTGATCCTGCCGACGCTGGGCCGCACGGAGATTGATGAACAGGACGGCGTGGCACAGGGCGTGACCGTCGAGGATTCGGTCTGCATGGTGCATATCTCGTTCGGCATGAACAAGCCGGCGTCGCAGCACCTGCTGTCCGAGACCGCCATCGTTGCGCGCATGGCCGCGGCGACGCTGGGCTCGGAGAAGATCGACTGGCTCTGGTACGTGCAGGACTATGCGCGCATCCGCGATGCGATCGAGATGGTGATCGACGGCTTTGAAAACTACAACGAACGCGTTGCCGTGCCAGGCGGCTTCCACCTGACGCCTGCCGCGTGCAACCGCGAGTGGCACACGCCGTCGGGCAAGGCGCAGTTCCTCGTCCATGCGATCGACAAGGACACCCCGATCCACCGCGCGCGCGAGCAGTACGGCGACAAGCTGCTGGTGCTGATGACCACGCGCTCGCACGACCAGTACAACACGACAATCTATGGCCTCGACGACCGCTACCGCGGGGTGTTCGGGCTGCGCCGCGTGGTGTTCATCAGCGCGGCCGACCTGGCGCGGCTGGGACTCTCGGCCGGGCAGCGTGTCGATATCACGAGCGTCTGGGACGACGGCGTGCAACGCCGGGTACAGGACTTCGAACTGGTCCAGTACGACATTCCCGAAGGTTGCGTCGGTGCGTACTACCCCGAGACCAATCCGCTGGTGCCGCTCGAAAGCATCGGCGATGGCTGCGGCACGCCGACGTCGAAGTCAGTGCCCGTGCTGCTGACGCCGTCGCGTCTCCAGGCTGCCGCTGCCTGACGTAGAAGTATCGCTCCTATCCTTGCGAGACCATCATGGAATGCACTGAACTCGTTGAACACCACGGCTATGCCGCACGCAGCATCGTCCGCCACAAGGGCGGCGCGGTGAAGCCCGCCATGGACAACGTGGCGGAGGAGCTTCCCGTGGCCCTGGTGTACAACGGCATCTCGCATGCGGTGATGATGGCCACGCCGCTGGATCTCGAAGCGTTTGCCGTGGGCTTCTCGCTGACCGAAGGCATCGTCAGCCACAACGCGCAGATCCATGACATCGATGTGCGGGTCCACGCGCACAGCGCCGAAGTGCACCTCCAGATCAGCGAACAGGCCTTCGCCGCGATGAAGGCGCGCAAGCGCGCGCTGGCCGGCCGCACGGGCTGTGGTGTCTGCGGCATCGAAAGCCTCGAACTGCTCGACCTCGAGCCCACGCCAATGCGGATGCCGGCAACGCGGTTGCAGCCGACGCCGGAAATGATCGGCCGCGTGGCAGCCGCGCTGCCTTCGCACCAGCGGCTGATGTGTGAAACCGGCGGCGTCCACGCGGCGGCATGGTGCAATGCGCACGGGGAAATCCTGCACGTCTTCGAGGATGTCGGCCGGCATAACGGCCTGGACAAGCTGATCGGCCATCTGGCGATGCAGCGCGTGAACATGAACGACGGCTTCGTCTTCCTGTCGAGCCGCGCGAGCTATGAACTGGTGCGCAAGGCCGCGCGCATGAACATCCAGATGCTGGCGACCATTTCCGCGCCGACGTCGCTGGCCATCCGGATTGCGGCGCAGGCCGGCCTGCGCCTGCTTAGCTTTTGCCGGAAGGACGGCTATGTCGAATATACCGGCGCAGCATTCGATGACAGCTGCGGTCCTCAGGCCGAAGGTGTTCTCGAAGGAGCGGCAGCATGCTGAGCTTCGACGAGGCACAGGCAATCTTCGCCAATGCCGCAGAGCCGGTGCGCGAGACCGAAACCTTATGGCTGGGGCTGGCAACCGGCCGCGTGCTGGCCAGCGACCTAGTCGCCGTGACCGACACGCCGTCGGCCGACCGCAGTGCGATGGATGGCTATGCGGTGCGTTGCGAGGACTGGCAGGGTGGCGCATGCCTGCCTGTGCAGCAGGTGGTGTACGCCGGCACCCGGCCGCAGGCGCTGCGTCCCGCCCCTGCCATCCGCATTTACACGGGCGCGGTGATCCCTGCCGGGGCCGATGCCGTGGTCGCGCAGGAAGATGCCGAGGAAAATTTTCGCGGCGTAACCTGTAACCGAACGCCGCTCGTTGGCCAGCATATCCGCCGCCAGGGCGAGGATGTCCGCCGTGGCGAGATGCTGCTGCCAGCCGGAACGCTGATCGAAGCCGGCCATATTGCCGCGCTGGCCTCGCAGGGGCTTGTCCATGTGCCGGTCTGCCGGCTGGTCGAAATTGCCATCCTGACGTCTGGCGACGAGGTGGCGGCCAACGATGAACCGCACGACGTATACCAGGTGCATGACGTCAACGGGCCGATGCTCGAGTCGCTCGTGCAGTCCATGGGAGCCGTCGTGCGCTGCCACCGCCATGTGCGTGACGACGAGCGCGTGCTGCACCATGCATTGCGCGAGCTGGCCGGCCATGCCGACCTTGTCCTCGTGACCGGGGGTGCGTCGGTCGGCCAGCGTGATCTGGTGGCCGCGGCGCTGGCCTCGGCTGGCGGCGAGCTGCTTTGCCGCGGCGTCAACATGCGGCCCGGCAAGCCGGTGACGATCGGACGCCTGCGCGGCAAGCCCGTGGTCTGCCTGCCGGGCAATCCGGCGGCGGCCTATACCACCTTTGCGCTGCTGGTGACGCCGTTGCTGCGCCGGCTGCAAGGCCGGACCCGGCTGTTCCCGCCGGTGAGCCGGGTCCGCGCGGCACTGGCCGGCGCACGCGTGCCGCCGTGCGATGCGTTCTGGCGGGTGGGAGAGGTTGGCTACTCCGGCGACCCTGGCAGCCAGGAAGGCCTGGTCCACGTCGCCGCGCAGCAGGGCGCAGCCGCCGTGTCGGCGCTCGGGCAGGCCAGCGGCTTTGTCCGGGTAGGTCCGAAGAACGCCGGCCAGCTCCACCATGTGTCGTTGCCGTACTATGATCTCCATCGTTGGCTTGGCTAAGGAATGCCTGCGGACGGAGACCCGGCGCCCAGGTGCCCGGGAAGGCGCAACCGGATCGGCCACCGAGGGGAGCGCGGCGTGAAACTCTATGAAAAACTGGCTGCCGACATCGAAGCGCTGGTGAAGCAGGGGGTGCTGCTGCCAGGCGAGCGGATTCCGTCCGTGCGCCAGGCCAGCCAGCACCACCGCATGAGCATCACTACGGTGATCCGGGCCTATGTGCTGCTGGAAAGCCGCGGCATCATCGAAAGCCGGCCGCAATCCGGCTATTTCGTGCGTCCGCGTTCCGGAGAGACCGCGGTCGAGTTGCGGCCGTCGCGGCCCAGCGCCAAGCCTTCCGCGGTCGACGTCAGCGCACTGGTGCTGTCCACACTGCGCTCGATCCGCTCGGACGACGCCGTCCCGCTGGGCTCACCCTATCCCGATGCCGCGCTGTTCCCGTGGCAACGCATCAACCAGTACGCGAACAATATCGCGCGGCGCTATGCCAAGTGGACCATGCTGGACGATCTGCCGCCGGGCAGACCTGAGCTGATCCGTCAGATTTCCCGCCGCTACCTGGAGAACGGCTACGCGGTAAACCCGAACGAGCTGATCGTCACGATCGGCGCGACCGAGGCCATCAACCTCTGCCTGCAGGCCGTGGCAAAGCCCGGCGATACGATCGCGGTGGAGTCCCCGACTTTCTACGCGATGCTGCACGCGATCGAGCGGCTGGGCATGCGCGCGATCGAAGTCGCGACCGATCCGGTCGAGGGCATCGACATTGACGCGCTGGCACGGCTGATCGACGAGAAAAGCGTCGCCGCCTGCATGGTCATGCCCAATTTCCAGAATCCGCTCGGCTTCCAGATGCCCGACGAGAAGAAGCGCGCGCTGGTGGAAATGCTCACGAGCAAGGACATCCCTGTCATCGAGAATGACGTCTATGGCGAGCTGTACTATGGCGAGGCCCATCCGAGTTCGCTCAAGGCGTTCGACACCGCCGGCATCGTGCTGCACTGCTCGTCGTTTTCCAAGACGCTGACCAACGCCTACCGCATCGGCTGGGCGCTGCCGGGCCGCTACCGCGGCGCCGTCGAGCGGCTCAAGTTCCTGAACACGCTGACCACGCCAGCCATCCCGCAACTGGCGATCGCCGAGTTCCTGAAGAACGACGGCTACGACTTCCACCTGCGGCGCGTGCGCAAGGCCTATGCGCAGCAGGCCAGCATCATGGCGGCTACGGTGCGCAGGTTTTTCCCGGAGGGCACGACCACATCGCGTCCGGCCGGCGGCTATGTCCTGTGGGTGCAGCTTCCCGAAGGTATCGATGCCATGGAGATGTACCACGCGGCGCTGGAACACCGTATTACCGTTGCGCCGGGGCATATGTTTGCACCTGGCGCGACCTACGACAACTGCATCCGGCTGAACTACAGCGCTGAATGGTCGCCAGGTATCGAATCGGCCGTCCAGACGTTGGGCAAGGTTGCCACGCACCTGCTTGCCAAGCGGTCGAGCGGGCGAGGAGAGTAAACGCGATGTCTGATCCCGGCAACGAACAGAACGGCGACGGCATCGATCCCGCCATTGTGGAAGTCCTGCTCGTCCTGCGGGAGGCCGGCATCGAGAACGGCGCCACGCCGTGGTCGCTGCCCAAGATCGCCAAGCGCGCACAGTTGCCAATGAGCGTACTGCGCCGGGTGCTCACGCAATTACAGGCGGCCGGCCTGGCCGATGTCAGCGTCGAAGCGGATGGCCGCGGGCACGCCAGCCTGACACAGGAAGGCGCGGCGCTTGCCGCGCAGCTGTTTCCCGATCCTTTCTGAATCCCGTTCAGTCTTCTGCAAGGGCAACGGCTGCACACGGCATTGCCGCTTGCTTTCAGTCATGCGACGCGCTTCTTACCCGGATCGTGGCCGTCTGGCCGGCGACCAGATGCATGCCGGGCGGCACCTCGTCGAGCGCAACGCGGACCGGGATACGTTGGGCAAGGCGTACCCAATTGAACGTCGGGTTGACGGTCGGCAACAGGTTCGGCCCGCTGCTGCGGTCCTGGTCGTCGATGCCCGGGGCGATGCTGACGACATGCCCGCGCAGCGCCGTGCTCTGGCCCATGATCCGTACGTCGGCCGCGGCGCCGACGCGGATTGCGGGCAGTTTGGTTTCTTCGAAATAGCCTTCGACGTACTGCGACCCGCTGGCGACCACCGAGAGCGCGGGCCGGCCACGATTCACGAAGTCGCCGGTGCGGGGCAGATGGTCCGCGACGTGGCCGTCGACCGGGCTGGCCACGCGGCAGCGCGCCAGGTCGAGGCTGGCCGCGTCCACTGCCGCGTCTGCCTGGTCGAGGCGCGCCTGTGCGGTGGCCATGTCCGCCTTGCCGGCGCGCACCAGCGCTGCACGTGCGGCGTTGGCCGCGCCCTGCGCCTGTTTCAGGGCCACGCGAAAGCGCGCTTCGTCCACCACGAACAGCAACTGGCCGCGCTTCACTTGCGCATTGTCGGCAACAAGGACTTGTGCGACGAGCCCCGATACGTCGGGCGCAACCTGTACCACCTCCGCACGGACCCGGCCGTCTCGCGTCCACGGTGCGCCGGTGTAGTACTGCCACAGATGCCATGCCGTCAGTACCGCCGCACCCACGGCGATCAGCGTGACAACGACGGGGACAAAAAGGGAAAGCTTTCGATTCATGATGGGACCTCCCAGACGAGCGCGACCAGCGCGCCCAGTACGAGGATGTAGAGGGAAAAGTTAAACAGCGACCGGTGCCACACGAAGCGGTAGAAGCCGAGGCGGTCGAGCACGGTGCGCACGCCGGCCGTGACGGCGAACGCGGCCAGCATCCAGGCCAGCGTGGCGGGGACGAATACGCCGTACACGTTGAAGTCAGTGGCGTGCATGCGCACCTCCATCGGTCAGGGGTTGGGGTGGATACAGTGCGAGGCGCAGGCTGACGAGTGCCGCCAGTGCGGCGCGCGGGTAATTGCCTGACGGCGCGGCGAGCGTGGTCCAGGCCGCGTCGATCGTGACGGCCAGCGCCGGCGGCGGCGCAAGTTCGTGGCCGGCGCGCGAGCAATCGCGGTAATGGCGTGCCACGCCCGCCAGTGCGCGTTCGACCGCGCGACGGCGTGGCGCGGGCAGATCGGCGCAGGCGCGCCGCAGACCTAGCGCCGCGGATTCCACGAGGAATGTCCCGACGCCACCACCCATGCGATGCCGGCCGGCCACGGCCGGCCACTGGCGCAGCAGCCGGTCGAGCATGCGGCCTCTCAGACGCGCACTGTTGACCGGCGCACGCGGATGCGCCACCAGCGCAATCTCGCTCCAGTTGGCCCGGGCGAGCCGGTATGCCACGAGCTGCCTGCCGAAGGGTTGCATCAGTGCCGCCCACAGCGCGGAGAAGCACAGTGCCGCCAGGCTCGCGAGGCTGCTGTTGAAGATGTCGGCAAAGCGTGCAGCGGTCAGTTGCGGCGTGCCGGCGAACGATGCCGCCGTGACTGCCAGCAGCACGCCGAACAGGGCATAGCGCGACTGCGTCGTGAGCGCGCCGATCAAGAGATAAGGCCAGAACAGCAACAGCCCGAGCGCGCTGAAGTCATGGGCCATCACCAGCACCACGAACTGGTAGTACCAGGCCAGCAGCGCACAGGCGATGCTCCACACCACCACGCGCCCGGCCATCAGCCGCGGTTGCTCGGCGATTGCGATAAAGCAGCTTGCCAGCGCCGCCAGCCCGACCGGCCCCGCGCCGTCCACCCAGCCCGACGCCATCCACAGCAGGCCAGCGACAAGTGTCGCCATGCCGGCGGTGGCGGCGCGGAACAGCAGTTGGGCGTGGTCGTGGTGCCGGGCCTGTCCGGCCGGCTCGACGCGATAGCGAAGCACCGCGGGCTCCCCGGCGCCTTGCCGCAGGCTGGTTTGCAGCACGCGGCAGTCCTGCCACAGGTCGGACAGCTCGTCGAGGTATTCGCTGGTGGCCGCGACCAGCCGTTTGTGCCAGTCCGCATTGGCAGCCGGCATCGAACCCGCTGTTGGGCAAGCGTTCAGCGGTCGGCTGGCGTCGGCTTCACCGGCAATCCATGTCACGGTGGCGCGCAGGCGCTGCGCCACCGTGTCGGGCAGCCCTTCCGGGGAGCGGCGCAGGGCGGCGACAGCATCTGCCAGCGCAATGACGCGCGGCAACAGTGCGGCCATGCGCTGGTGCAGCGCGCGTGCGCGCCGAAGCGCCGGGCCGCTGTCGGTCTCATAGGCCAGCTGGGCAAGCTGCGCTTCCATGGCGACGATATCGGCGGCCAGCACGCTGAAGCTGTCGTGACGCCGTGCCGGGCTGGCGCCCGTGCCGAGCATGTCCTGGATCCAGCGCGATGCATGCGCAAGCCAGCCTGCCGCGCGCGAGGCCAGCGCCGGCCGGGTCCGCACAGGAAACACCACAGCACTGACCACGCTGGCGCAGACGATGCCGATCACGATTTCCTCGATGCGGGTCAGCGCCACGGCAAACACGCTGCCCGGAGCGGTCACCGTCGGCAGTGCCACGATCGGCAGCGTATAGGCGGCCAGCAGGCAGATGTAGTTGCGCGGTGCCGGCTCCAGCAGGGACAGGTAGAGCAGGGTGCCGGTCCAGCATGCGATCGCGGCCATGAGCAGCACGGGCTCGCCGATCAGCAGCGGCACCAGTGCCACGGCGCACAGCGCGCCGAGCAAGGTGCCGGCGACGCGGTAGGTGCCCTTCGCGTAGGTGGCACCGGCCAGCGGGCTGGAAACCAGGTACACCGTAGCGAACGCCCAGTAGGGGCGCGGCAGGCTCAGCGCCAATGCCGCGTACAACGCGAGCATGGCCGCGCCGAACACCTTGAGCGAATGGACCCACGGCGCAAGATCCGGCCGCGCGGCCCAGGCCGAGGCCAGCGCGCCGGCGGCGCGGCTGGCAGGCCGCCTGTCGCCGGAGGAGGTGCCGATGGATGCCATGCCTGCCTCTCAGGTCGAAAGGCCGGCCGCGCGCATCAGCAGCCGCATCAGGCAGGCAAAGGCGAACAACGTGCCGACACTTGCCGCCCACAGCGCCAGCAGCCAGCCGAGACGGCTTGCCAGCGTCGGCTTCGAGATCGTTGCCATCAGTGGTACCCCTCGCCGCGGCGGACCTTGCCACGGAACACGTAGTAGGACCACGACGTGTACGCCAGGATGATCGGCACGATGAACAGCGTGCCAACCAGCGCAAAGCCCTGGCTCTGCGGCGGCGACGACGCGGCCCAGATCGAGATCGACGGCGGGATGATGTTTGGCCAGACGCTGATCGCCAGCCCCGTATAGCCCATGAACACCATCAGCAGCGCGTACAGGAACGGCGCGGCATTCGGGTGCCTGTGCAGCGAACGCTGGATGCCCATGGCCGCACCGATCACCAGCAGCGGCACCGGCAGGAAGAAGAACAGGTTGGGCAGCGCGAACCAGCGCCCGGCGATGGCAGGGTGCGTGAGCGGCGTCCAGATGCTGACCGCGGCGATCATCGCCACCATCACGCCGGTCAGCACGTTTGTCACGCGCAGCATGGTCCATTGCAGCCGGCCCTCCGTCTTCATGATGAGCCACGTAACACCGAGGAATGCGTAGGTGATGACCACGCCCACGCCGGTGAAGAGCGGGAACGGTGCCAGCCAGTCGAGCGCGCCGCCGGTGTAGGTCGTGCCCTGCATGGCAATGCCATCAATATAGGCGCCCAGCGTCACACCCTGGAAGAATGCAGCGACGACCGAGCCCCACGTGAAGGCGGCGTCCCAGTACGGGCGGCTGCGATTGCTGGCCTTGAAGCGGAATTCGAATGCCACGCCGCGGAAGATCAGCCCCAGCAACATCAGCATGAGCGGCAGGTAGAACGCGCTGAGCAGCACCGAATAGGCGAGCGGGAAAGCGCCGAGCAGCGCCGCGCCGCCAAGCACGAGCCAGGTCTCGTTGCCGTCCCAGACCGGGGCGACGGTGTTCATCATCACGTCGCGGTCATGGCGGTCGCCGACAAAGGAGAAGAGGATGCCGATGCCCAGGTCGAATCCATCCATGATGACGTACATCATCACGCCGAAGAAGATCAGGCAGGCCCAGATGGCGGGGAGGTCGATACCCATGTTTTTCACCTGTTCAGGAATTGCGGTGGCCGTGGGGAGCCATGGCGGTGCGAGCGGAAGCCGCTGCGCTGACGGCGGCCGGAATGGCGCCGACAGTGCCGGGGCCATAGGGTTGCGGGTGGGCGTGCACGTGGTTGTCGGCAACGGGGCCGGCGCTCGCCAGCCTGAGCATGTAGCGGATGCCCACGCCGAAGACGATGAAATAGACGATGACGAACAGCGCTAGCGACAGTGCAACCGGGCCTGCGGCGTGCGCGGACACCGCGTCGTGGGTGCGCATCAGGCCGTAGACCACCCACGGCTGGCGCCCGATCTCGGTGGTCATCCAGCCTGCGAGCAGGGCGATCAGTCCTGCAGGACCCATGACCACGGCAAAGCGCAGGAACGCGCGGGACCGGTACACGGCGCCGTTGCGGCGCAGTAGCCAGCCGAGCAGGCCGTACAGGATCATCAGCACGCCCAGGCCGACCATGGTGCGGAAGGTGAAGAACAACACGGTCGCATTGGGTCGGTCGGCCTTGGGAAAGTCCTTCAGGCCGCGGATCTGCCCATCCAGCGTGTGCGTGAGGATCACGCTGCCCAGGCGCGGAATCTCGATCGCGTAGCGCGTTTCCTCACGTTCCATGTCGGGAATGCCGAAGACGATCAACGGGAAGCCATTCTTGTCGTCCTTCGCGGCGGTGTTCCAGTGGCCTTCCAGCGCGGCGATCTTGGCGGGCTGGTATTCGAGCGTATTGAGACCGTGCGCATCGCCGACCACGGCCTGCAACGGCGCGGTGACAAGCACCATCCACAGCGCAAGCGACAGCATCTTCTTCGCGGCGGGCACCGCGCGACCGTGCAGCAGTTGCCACGCTGACGCTGCCGCCACGAACAATGCCGTGGACAGCAACGCGGCAATCACCATATGCGCAAGGCGGTACGGGAACGACGGGTTGAAGATCACGGCGAGCCAGTCGGTCGGCACGACCTTGCCAGCCACGATGGCGTAGCCCGCGGGCGTGTGCATCCAGCTGTTGGACGCCAGGATCCATGTCGACGAGATCATGGTGCCGAGCGCGACCATCACCGTCGAGAAGAAGTGCAGCCCCGGGCCGACGCGGTTCCAGCCGAACAGCATCACGCCAAGAAAGCCGGCTTCGAGGAAGAAGGCGGTCAGCACTTCGTAGGTCAGCAGCGGGCCGGTAATGCCGCCAGCGAATTGCGAGAAGAACGACCAGTTGGTGCCGAACTCATAGGCCATGACCAGCCCGGACACCACGCCCATGCCGAAATTCAGGGCGAAGATCTTGACCCAGAACTGGTACAGCGTGCGGTAGACCGTGTCTTTGGTCAGCAGCCAGCGCGCTTCCAGGAAACCGAGGAAACAAGCCAGGCCAATGGTGATCGCGGGAAATAGGATGTGAAATGAAACCGTGAATCCGAACTGGATCCGGGCGAGTTCCAGCGCTGTAAGTCCATGCATCGATGTGCTCTCCGTGGGGTTGCCGCCGGTGTGATGGCGGGGCGCGCGACATTACGGAGAAGGGTAGGGAATACAGCTTGTGGGGGAGGGGTACAGTTGTTGAGGATGTGCGCAAGCTCAGTTGTGATGGAGTTCGCGCGGTTTGCTCCCCTCTCCCGTGGCGGGAGAGGGGCTGGGGGTGAGGGCGGGAGCGTCAACGAAGTGATCGCCGGCCCCCCCTCGCGACTCAGTGCTGCAGCGCCTGAACGATGCCGCCGACGTTGTTCAGCATATTGCTCACGGTCTTGATGTCGACGTCGGTGCGGGTCGAAGCATCGACCTGCGTAACCGGGGCGAAAATCGTGTTGGGGCTCGCGAACGACACGCCGCTGCCGCCGACGATGGCGTTGGTGCCGGAGTTCACGAAGATGCTGCCACCGCGTACGGCGCCCATCTTGGCGTTGTCGAGGTCTTGTTCGAGCGGGAGGTTCTGGATGGTCAAGGACATGATGGTCTCCTGGGTAGGCTGAGTAGCGAGATGGACTTGTTGGGAAATCAGTGCTGCAGGCCGTGCACGATGCCGCCGACGTTGTTGAGCAGGTTGCTGATGCTCGAGAGGTCGATGTTTACGCGGCTCGAGGCGTCGACCTGGGTGACCGGGGCCACGATGATGTTGGGGCTGGCGAAGGACACGCCGGCACCACCCAGGATCGCGTTGATCGCGTTGTTCATGAACAGGCTGCCCCCGCGGACGGCGCCCATCCTGGCGTGGTTGAGGTCTTGTTCGACGGGCAGGTTCTGGATGGTCAGGGACATGATGGACTCCTTGGATGTGCTGGTCTGGCTTTGGTTCAGGCGTCGGGTGTTGCGCTTGCAGGTATATATGCATGAGGTGTGCCAGTCCTTGTGTCGGAGACCGGAAGTTGCATCAAATATTTGAAAATAAAGAAGAAATTCGATGTATGCCGCCGCCCGTCGACATATCCGAGCTAGGGCATGTTGGATGGCGGCAGACACAATCCCGAGGAAATGGTTGGCGCTCGGCAGACATGCACGAACCGCCGAGCTTGTGAGGCTCACGCAACCCGACTACGTGCGTCCAATGCTCGTTAAGGGATTTAAAATCGAGCATTAACGCATGTATGCACTATTTTAAGATCATTGGAAGTTTGCTGGATGTGGTGTACATTGCCGGGTATTGTTCGTTAAATCGCGTAATAACAGCATTGCGAGTGATTTCTCACACATGAAAGTCTCCCAGTCCTCCGTCCTCACCCCAGAGCTGGCTCAGCAAGCGGTCCACGTCGGACGGTTGCTGGCTCGGCTACGTCAGGCTCGTCACATCAAGCAAGCCGACGCGGCTGTACGCGCGGGACTTTCTCGCAACACGGCCTATCGGATCGAGAAGGGAGATCCCGGCCTCGCCTTCGGCCAGCTGCTTCGCTACCTCGACGCGATCTCTCCAGGCGCAACCTTCGCGAGCCTTCTGGCGGAGACCGATCCGGCGCTGAAGGCGCTGCAGTCGCGCGAAGCCACCAGACGCGTCCGGGATTTGTCCGCCTCGGAGCTTCAGAGCCTCGATTTCTGACGACTTACGCTGATGGCAAAAGACCAGCAACTAATGACCTTTGCCCACTTTGGGGAGGCCTGGGCACCGTGTGGCCAGCTGACCATGACGGAGGAGGGATCTGCACTGCTGGCTTCCAGCTTTGCCTATGGGCTTCGATATCTGGATCGCCCGGATGCGATCGAAGTGGATCCCGTGAGTCTCGGCATCCACGGCGAGCCGGTGAAGGGCCGCCGGTTGCTGCCTGTGAACGCGCTGACGGGCTTCGGTGGCATACGCGATGCGGCGCCCGATTCGTGGGGGCGCCGGGCGGTGGAGGCCAAGCTCAGGGTGGCGTCCCTTGAGAGCTCGGAAAATATTGCACGGTTAGCTGGCGGGCGGTGGACACGAGCCCGCCATATCGATGACCAGATAGAGATACGTACTCTTATCGGAATGGTGACCAATCTAGGGCGTCGCCCCGGAGGTCTCAGGGCCATACAGTCGTGTTGATCAAGGCGCAGCCCGGAAGTTGAGAGTCTTGTCGCCGATCCATAGACCTTCAAGCTTGTCGCCCTGGATCGTGGCCCGAATGAGCGGTTTGAGCGTATCGCTGCTTTCGGATTCGGTGAGTTCGATGACGTCGCCAGTCACCCTGCCGCTCAGCGCGATAGGCTTGCGGTACTTGTCGTAAAAGTAGATACCGGACAGTGAGTCGTCGCTGTAGCGCTCGGACAAGTGCAGCGTGATTGCCGCTTGCCCCACGCGGCCTTTCAGAATCTGTCGATACGGATCGACACGCGGCGCAGCCTGTGGGCCGTTCATCATCAAGTACTTGCCGTAAGCAGTGAAATACGGCGCGAGGTCAGCGTTCTTGTAGGCAACCTTCTGGTCGCCCACGTCGTCCAGCGCGCGCATAGCGTGGTTGCTGCAGCGCCCATATAGAAAGGTGATGGACTCACCGTCAATTCTCAGAGGGATTTCCGTCAGTCTGTAGTACTTGCCAGAATCGGGCATCGATTCCAGGCAGTCTTCGTACATGGCGATGGTCGACGCGATGCGCAGTTCTTCCTCGTCCTGCTTGGTATCGGGCCGAGGCTGCGGCCAAGGTGTCGTGATGCGGTGCTTCTTGCGATAAGCAGTGGCGTCCTTGTTCAAGCCGGCGATGGCTCTTCTGTACTCGACCATGCGTTTCGTGAGGTTGCGCTTCAGGAGCGCTGCGCCGCCCGCCGGCGTGAATATGTCCGAAGCGGCAATCGATCGCCCGGTGGTCGCGTCGAAGTTGTACTGCCTCGAGTAATTCTCGCAATAGGCACCACAGCCCTCGGCGTCGACTTCGAGTGCCAGCACTCGATCATCGTTGCGCAACACCGAGAAGCTGAAGTCTGAGCTGCCTTGAAGTCCGTCCTGTTCCTTCGACTCCTTGATTCTGTCGGAATACCTGGCGGGGGCCGGCTGCTCGACCATGTCGAGGAAGATGCGATTGTTGATGCGGGCGTCACGCCTGGCATCACCGGATTCGGCGTAGGGCAGCGAGCCTTTGTACGTGATCGCTTTCACTACGATCGGTCCTGATGGGGCCGCGGCAATGGCAGCGGGGACTAAGTGGACTGAGAGGAGGAGCGTAAGGAATCGTAAATTCACGGATAACAAGGCCTTTATCGGAATGGTCACGGTAGCCTACCCTGGCACGTTAGCTGTGCTTTCCGCGCAATCTGCCCAGCAGCGAAACGGCAATCAGGCCCAGAACGATCGCCGCCACGCCGTAATGACCCCAGAAGGCAAGCTTTGCATCTGACATCGAATATTGTTTCCAACTGCGCGCGGGTGTCTTCGAGCAGGCCTGCAACGGCAGTCGGCCGCCCCTAGGCGGCGCTCCAGCGATAGTCTTGCGGCCGCGCGCAGCGCTCCAACCAACGACAGACGCGGGGTAGCATTGCAGGCTACCCCGGCGATCTGCCGATTTCTATCGGACGACTCCTAAAATCGCGAATCTTCACAAAGATTTGCATTTCAAGGCTTCTTGCTACCGCACTACGAGGGCTTCGCTTATCTGCCGTGCCCGTTTGACTTCATCGGTCTACAAGTAGGTCGAGGTCGTGGCGACAGACGCGTGCCGTAGGTTATCGCGCGATTTTTCGCTGATCCGCCAGCGGAGCGGTGCTGCCAATCGCCTGGGATTCGCACTGGCCGGCTGCCTGCGGTTCTCGATCAGCGCGGCACGCGCAGCAGAGCTGATCGCGTGCATTTGGACTGTCGTCCGGGAGTGGAGGGTGTTCTTCGAGCAGTGCGGCGTCTGTGCACTGGACTGCAAGAAGATCGCGCCGGCATTCCGGCACTTGGAAGACATCAGTAGCGCCGAGACACGTCGCCAATTGCCGTGATGTTTTGCGGCAAGGCGGAACCGCGACGGGTTCCGCCGCCTCGGAAGGACTTAGTGCTGCAGCGCCTGAACAATGCCACCGACGTTGTTGATGGTGTTCGTCATGGTCTTCAAGTCGACGTTGGTGCGGGTCGACGCATCGGCTTGCGTAACCGGAGCGAAGATGGTGTTGGGGCTCGCGAACGACACGCCGCTGCCGCCCACGATAGCGTTGGTGCCGGAATTCACGAAGACGCTGCCGCCGCGCACGGCGCCCATCTTGGCATGGTCGAGGTCTTGTTCGAGGGCGAGGTTCTGGATGGTGAGGGACATGATGATCTCCTGGGTAGGCTGAGTGAGCTGAAGGGCTAGGGGCTGGATTAGTGCTGCAGGGCTGCAACCATGCCGCCCAAGTTGTTGATCGTGTTCTGCACGGACTTGATGTCGACGTTGGTGCGCGTCGAAGCATCGACCTGCGTAACCGGAGCGAAGATCGTGTTGGGGCTGGCGAAGGACACGCCGCTGCCGCCCACGATGGCGTTGGTGCCGGAGTTCACGAAGATGCTGCCGCCGCGCACGGCGCCCATCTTGGCGCTGTCGAGGTCTTGTTCGAGCGGGAGGTTCTGGATGGTCAAGGACATGATGGTCTCCTGGGTAGGCTGGATGAACGAGATGGAGTGGATGGGGGATTAGTGCTGCACGGCCTGCACGATGCCGCCGACGTTATTGAGCAGGTTGTTGATGCTCGTGAGGTCGACGTTGGTGCGGGTCGAGGCATCGACCTGGGTAACCGGGGCGACGATGATGTTGGGGCTGGCGAAGGACACGCCGGAGCCGCCCATGATCGCGTTGATGCCGCTGTTCAGGAACAGGCTGCCGCCGCGCACGGCGCTCATCTTGGCGTGATCGAGGTCTTGTTCGACGGGCAGGTTCTGGATGGTGAGGGACATGATGAAACTCCTTGAGGGTGCTGGGCTGACTTTGGTTTAGAGGGCATCGTGTGTTGCGCTCGCAGTCATATACGCATGGGGTGTGCCAGCCCAGGTGCCAGTCGCTCAGGGAATCATCAAGTCATTGAAAGGTAAGCAGAAATTTTTCTCTTGGCGCTTATTTTTGGATGCAGTCCATGTCCGCGCATGTCGGGTGCGGACGTACACGTCCGCAGCCATCTGTTGGATCCCCGCGGACATGTGGGGGAACACGCGTTTCTCCGGCCACACACCGGCGCCGCCGAGGACCGGCCCAATCTACGCCGCCGTCGGACTGACTCCGCGTGACATGGAAGCAGCGCTGCGCAACCAAGGCGTGTTGTGACCGAGGCCTGCTGCCTTACCACGCGATCAGCGCCGAACTGGAAAGCGGCGCGTTCGAAGCCGTGCCGCTGGCGGACCGCGCCTTGCGCCAGACCGTGGTGCTGGCCACGAGCAGCCAGCGCCCGTTTATGGAGTCGGCTCGCCGGGTCGCGCAGATGATCCCCCGCATTGCTGACGCGTTGATCCGCGAAGGCCTCTGGCGGCGCTGAAACGCCGCCTGTAGCTGGCGGCGCTCCCGGCAGCGATCAATTGATCAGTCGGCCGTGATGTTCTTCGCCTTGATGATCTTGCCCCAGTACTCGGCATCTTTCTTGACCAGCGCGGCCAGTGCCGGTGGATCCATGTAGCGCGCTTTGATGCCAACAGTCTCGGCGCGCTTCGTCTCGGGCTGAGCCAGTACGGTCTGTCTCGGTGTTATGAGTCCGGATTCTGCGCGGAAGACACAAGCCGTGCCATGGGGATCGTACTGAGGCCAGCGTGCCAGCTTGGCCCTTGCCGGGCCTTCTGCTATACCACCAGACGTTGCCACGCCATGCCATGCCATGCCATGCCGGAGGAGTCCATGCCGCTTCTTTTCCGACCTGCACGCGTTGATGAACTGGCCCGTGCCGAAGAACTGGTGACCCGCAGCATCAACAACCTGACCGTCCGGCACGGGTTCGGAACGATTGCCGCGTCGCGGTCTCCGGATTTCCAATCGTTCTGCCTTCGGGACGATCCCCGCGGCTCATGGCTGGCGGAGGACGATGGCGAGATTGCCGGCTTTGCGCAGAGTTGGGTGAGCGGTCGGCTCTGGTTTCTGGCCGAATTGTTCGTGGCACCGGGCCGGCAGGGACAGGGGATCGGCAACGAATTGCTCGCCCGTACCCTGGAGCATGCGAACCAGGCCGGGGCGACCGAGAAGAGCCTGATTACCTTTGCCTTCAACGTCGTGTCGCAAGGGCTGTATGTGCGGCACGGCATGCTGCCGCGCGTACCCATCCATTTGTGCACTGCAGAGCGTGCGTCACTGGCGGGGCTCGCAAGCGGTCCCGGGCTTCGCGCGACGCCGATCGGCACGGGTGCGGCCGATCTCGACATGCTGCAACGGCTCGACGTCGCCACCTTGGGGGTTTCGCGAGAGAAGCATCACAGGTATCTGCTGGCCGATCCGAGGATGAGGGGCGTCTTTCTCGAAGACGAAGGCGAGCGCGTTGGGTACGCGTATGTGGCCGCGTCGGGCCATGTAGGTCCGCTGGCGGTCATGGATGCATACGCGATGTCCGGGGCATTCCGCGCGGCACTGGCTTTGGCCATCGCGGGGGATGCGAGGCAGGTATCCGTGTTCGTTCCCGGGACGAGCGACGCGCTGGCAATCGCGGCCAGCCAGGGCATGCGATTCACGCTTCCGATGGTGCTGATGTCGAGGGGCGATTTCGGTGACTGGTCGCGCTATCTCCCGCGAAACCCGGGCTTTATGTGAGTTCGCTTTAACGCTCCCTTCTCGTGCCGGCCATCGATGCGGAACAGAAAAAAGACCGCACGAGGCGGTCTTGAAATGAGCCGGGTGCCGGACGCCGGCTCGTGGGAACGGAGGGCGGACCCGCGAAGGGTCCCACCGCCACGATGGACTTAGTGCTGGAGCGCCTGAACGATGCCGCCGACGTTGTTGATGGTGTTCGCCATGGTCTTCAGGTCGACGCTGGTGCGGCTCGAGGCATCCACTTGCGTGACCGGAGCCACGATGGTGTTCGGGCTGAAGAACGACACGCCGCTGCCGCCCACGATGGCGTTGGTGCCGGAGTTCACGAAGATGCTGCCGCCGCGCACGGCGCCCATCCTGACGTGGTCGAGGTCTTGTTCGAGGGGCAGGTTCTGGATGGTGAGGGACATGGTGTAACTCCTTGAGGGTGCTGGTCTGGCTTGGGTTTAGAGGGCATCGGGTGTTGCGCTCGCAGTCCTATACGCATGGGGTGTGCCAGGCCGGCGTTCGACGCGTCATGGCGTCATCAAGTCATTGAAAAAAAAGGAAAAATAGTCGTATCTTTGCCGTGAAGCCCAGCGATGTCATGCTGCTATATGTTGGTCGCCGTCAGACAGATTTCGATACACATGCCTGTGCTGACCAGACAAACGCGGCCGGGCAGGCAGCGCTAGAATGTCCCTCTTCCTAGGAGAACGGGCATGAAGAACACCGGGTTGCAGGATGGCAAGTCGCCGACCGAACTGATCGACGAGAGGATCCGCGAACTTGGCGACTGGCGCGGCGAAATGCTGAGCCGTATCCGCGAGCTGATCCGGAAGGCCGATCCGGAAGTGGTCGAGGAGTGGAAGTGGCGCGGGGTGCCGGTGTGGTCGCACGATGGCATTCTCTGCACCGGCGAGACGTACAAGAACGTCGTGAAGATGACCTTTGCCAAAGGTGCGTCACTGCCAGATCCCTCGAAGCTCTTCAATTCGAGCCTGGAAGGGAATACACGTCGCGCCATCGATATCCACGAGGGCGAAGCGTTCGACGAGACGGCGCTGAAGGCCCTCATCCAGGCGGCCGTGGCGCTCAACCAATCAAAGAAGAAGCGCTGAGAGGATTCGCCGTGACCCGACCCACTGCTACCTGGCGGCGGGCCGGTGCTGGGTCTGCTGAAGGATTTCAGTCATGGCGTCGATATCCACTGGCTTGACCAGATGCCCGTCAAAACCAGCGCGAGCCGTATCTTCCTTGATGCCGGGATCGCCAAAGCCGGTGAGCGCGAAATAGCGGGTGTGATGCAGGTGGGCGTAGTCGCGCAGTTCGCGCACCAGCTCGAAGCCGTCCATATCCGGCATGGCCAGGTCGATGAGCGCGACGTCGGGCGTGAAATCCTCGACGCTGCGCAGTGCCGTCACGCCGTCGTAGGCAACCTTGACCGAGTGGCCGGTCATCTGCAACAGCAGGCCCATGCTGTCGGCGGCATCGCGGTTGTCGTCGACCAGCAAGATGTTGAGGCCTTCCTGCGGACGGCGCAGCAAGGGAGCCATCGACGTGCGCGGTTCGGTAATGATCGGAAGCCGGATCGAGAATGTGCAGCCCAAGCCAAGCCCCTGGCTGGCGGCGCTGATCGATCCCTCATGCAGTTCAATGATCGACCGGCACAGCGACAGCCCGATGCCTAGCCCGTTGGAACTGGTCTGGCCCGGTGGTCCGCCTTGCACGAAGAGGTTGAATACCTCGGACAGGTTTTCCGGGGCGATGCCGCAGCCCTGGTCGGTAATCGTCAGTTGCCCGATGCGGCCGTTCAGGCCGCAGCGCAAGGTGATCGTCGTGCTTTCGGGCGAGAACTTGGACGCGTTGATCAACAGGTTCTGCAGCACCTGCGCCAGGCGCGTGAGATCGCCGAAGACCTGGAAATCCGCATCGTCGAGTTGCGCTTCGATGCGTTGTGACCTGGCCTCGATCGCGGGCATGCTCCCTTCGATGGCCGCCGCGATCACCTCGCGGATCGGGATGACCGAGCGGCGCAGTTCGAGCTTGCCCGCGGCAATGCGGCCGACATCGAGCAAGTCGTCGACCAGCCGGGTCAGATGCCGCAACTGACGGCCGACGATGCCCAGATTCGCTTTGACCAGCGACAAATCGTCCGGCGCGCGCTCCATGATCGACGTGGCGCTGTACATCGGTGCGAGCGGGTTTCTCAGTTCGTGGGCCAGCATCGCCAGGAACTCCTTCATCCGGCGCGCCGAAGCCTCGACTTCCTCAAGCCGCTTGCGTTCGCTCATGTCCCGCGTCACCTTGGCGAAGCCGCGCAACTGGCGATGTTCGTCATAGATCGCGGTAAGCGTGACACTGGCCCAGAACAGCGAGCCGTCCTTGCGCATCCGCCAGCCCTCGTCTTGCACGCTGCCATGCTCGCGGGCCCGCTGGATCAGCCGCTCTGGCTTGCCCGCTGCGACATCCTCGGGCAGATAGAACGTGGAGAAATGCCGGCCGACGATTTCGCTGCTTCGATAGCCCTTGATCTGCGCAGCACCCGCGTTCCAGCTCACGACGTTGCCGTGCGGATCGAGCATGAATATCGCGTAGTCCTTGACGTTCAGGACCAGCAGCCGGAAAGTCTCTTCGCTCTCCATTAGCTTGGCCGCATCCTGCATCTGGTCCGTCATGTCCCGCGTGATCTTGGCAAAACCTATGATTTCACCCGCTTCATTGTGCAGTGCGGTGATCACGACATTGGCCCAGAATCGCGTCCCGTCCTTGCGCACGCGCCAGCCTTTGTCTTCGACGCGGCCGTGGCGCCTGGCCAGCTCCAGCTCCTTCTGGGGCCAGCCGCGTGCGATCGAATCCTCGGGGTAAAAGCGCGAGAAATGTGAGCCAATGATCTCTGACGCTTCGTAACCCTTGATCCGCTGCGCGCCGCGGTTCCAGCTCGTGATCGTGCCGTCGGTATCGAGCAGGAAGATCGCGTAGTCCGAAATTGTTTCGACGAGCGTGCGAAAGATATCGTGCCGCTCGGTCGCGGGGCGGGGGCTGGAAGGGCGTCCGGAGTCAGACATGAACAGGGAGGGGGCAGGGGCTGCCGTAATAGTCGCCCAAAGCGGCCTCGGTTACTGTCGGACAGAATCCTACAAATTACAAGGCTTATGCGGGCGAGATGACGCTAGGCGGCTGGGGTTGCAGCGGGAGAAGCAGGTAAGGCGGTACCGTGCAGGCCTTATGCGGGGCACCGGACAGCGTGCGCTTATCAATATTGGTTCACGAGTCCTGAACTGCCCCCCAAAAGGCGCCCGACAGGTGCAGCGCGGACGTGACCTGGTAGCCCAGCCCGACGAAGGCGATGCCGAAGCACGCGTCCCGCGTGGTCTCGCGCCGGCCCATGTAGCCAACGTAGCCCGTGGCGTTGCCAATCACGTACGACGCGCCGACCGAGTAATTGTGCAGCGTGTTGTCGCCGGTGCCCGGGCGCTGCTGGTCATAGGCCACGCCGAAGGACAGCGGCCCCTGCTGGTACATGACCCCGCCGCCAAATGTTGCCCCGCGCGCCGTGCTACCGGGTTGCTCGCCGAAACCATAGTCGAACTGGACACTGACCGGGCCGATGGTCTTCTTGTAGACAACGCTGTTGTTGACCCGATAGCCCTGGAAGAAGATGTCGCCGCCGGTGTAGAGCGGGTCGGACCAGAAATTGCCCCAGCTCTGGTCAAGCGGGTCGAACGCCCAGCCGATATTGTTCAGCGCGTTGTACTGGCGGCCGAAAATCAGGGCGCCCCAGTCGCCGGAGAGGCCGACGTAGGCCTGGCGGCCGAACAGCGCGTTGTAGGCTGTCTTGCCCTCGTCGGTGCCAAAGCCGTTTTCCAGCAGGAACATGGCCTTGTTGCCGCCGCCGAGATCCTCGTTGCCTTTCAGGCCCCAGCGGCCGCCGCCGATCCTCGCGGAAAAAAATTACTTATGTGACGAAGGGATGGTCGTGCGCCACGGGAAACGACTCGCGAGGCGAATCGTGCGTCACGCCCCGGCGCGAGCGGCCTCAGACCGCTTCGGCGATGGCCTTGCCCACGTCGCTCGTGCCGGCCTTGCCGCCGGCATCCGGCGTCAGCGGACCTTCGCGCAACACGGTCTCGATCGCGGCGAGGATCGCGTCATGTGCCTGGCGTCCGGCTTCACCGCCCAGGAAGTCCAGCATCATCGCGCCCGACCAGATCATGCCGATGGGGTTGGCGATCTGCTTGCCGAAGATGTCCGGCGCCGAGCCGTGCACTGGTTCGAACAGCGACGGGAACTTGCGTTCCGGGTTCAGGTTCGCCGAACCTGCCAGGCCGATGGTGCCGGTGCACGCCGGGCCGAGGTCGGAGAGCAGGTCGCCGAACAGGTTGGAGGCCACCACCACGTCAAAGCGCTCGGGCTGCAGCACGAAGCGGGCGCACAGGATGTCGATGTGCTGGCTGTCCCATTCAATCTCCGGGTACTACGCCCCCATCGCGGCGGTGCGCTCGTCCCACCACGGCATGCTGACGGCAATGCCGTTGGACTTGGTGGCCGACGTAAGCTTTTTGCGGGGACGGGATTGCGCGAGTTCGAACGCGTACTTCAGGATGCGGTCGGTGCCGTGGCGGCTGAAGATCGACTGCTGCATCACCAGCTCGCGCTCGGTGCCTTCGTACATGCGGCCGCCGACGGAACTGTACTCGCCCTCGGTGTTCTCGCGGACCACGTAGAAGTCGATGTCGCCGGGCTTCTTGCCGGCCAGCGGGCAGGGCACGCCAGGCAGCAGGCGCACGGGGCGCAGGTTAACGTACTGGTCGAATTCGCGGCGGAACTTGAGCAGAGAGCCCCACAGCGAGATGTGGTCGGTTACCTTGTCGGGCCAGCCGACGACGCCGAAGTAGATGGCGTCGAAGCCGTCGAGCTGCTGCTTCCAGTCGTCCGGCATCATCTTGCCGTGGCGCAGGTAATAGTCGCAGTTGGCCCATTCGAAGTGGCGCACTTCAATGGGCAGGTTGAACTTGCGCGCGGCGGCTTCGACGACGCGCAGCCCTTCGGGGAGGACTTCGTTGCCGATGCCGTCGCCGGCAATGGCGGCAATCCGGAACGAAGCTGGAGATGGTTTGGTCATGGCGGTGTCTCGTTCGGGTCTGGTGTGTCTGGTGGTCTGGACGCGATCGAGGATGCCGGTAAACCGCGCGCGGATCATCCGCGCAAGCGTGGATACAGGAAACACGAATCGTGAATAATCTGCCCCCACTGGAAGACCTGCGGGTGTTCTGCCTGGTCGCGCAGCGCGCCAGCTTCGTGGCTGCTGCGGGAGAGCTGGGCAATTCGCCGGCCTATGTCAGCAAGCGCGTCAAGGCGCTGGAGCAGGCGATGGGCGCGCAACTGCTGCACCGGAGCACGCGCCAGGTGTCGCTGACCGAAAGCGGCGACCGCGTGTGCCGCTGGGCGCGCCACATGCTCGACGAGATCGGCCAGTTGATGGATGACGTCTCCGCGGGTGGCGGCGCGCCGCGCGGGCTGGTGCGGATCGGCAGCAGCGTGGGATTCGGCAGGCGCCATGTCGCGCCGCTAATCTCGACGCTATGCGATGAGTTCCCCGGCCTGGAAATCCGCTTTGACGTGTTCGACAAGCTGGTCGACCTCGTGGCCGAGGGCATCGACCTCGACATCCGCATCGGCAACGACATCGCCCCGCACCTGATCGCACGGCGGCTGGCGCGCAACTGGCGCGTGCTGTGCGCGGCCCCGTCGTATCTCGCGGCGCGCGGCGCGCCACAGATGCTCGATGCGCTGGCGCAACACGACTGTCTTGTGACGAAAGAGCGCGACCATCCGTTTGGCATCTGGCGCCTGACGGGGCCGGAGGGCGACCGCAACGTCAAGGTCGGCGGCCGGCTGTCGTCCAACCACGGAGAGATCGTCACGGGTTGGGCGCTGGCCGGGCAAGGCGTCATGCTGCGCTCGATGTGGGACGTGAAACCTGACCTCGAAGCCGGCCGCCTGGTGCAGGTGCTGCCCGACTATCGGCAGGACGCGGATATCTGGGCGGTGTATCCTTCGCGCCTTTCCGGCTCTGCACGGCTGCGCGCCTGCGTCGAGTTTTTCATGCGGCATCTTGGGGATGCCACCGGGGAATCCAGCACATGACAGAAGACAGCTTTGCATTCCGCCTCAAGGAATTGCTCGAACACAAGAAACTCACATTGCAGACGGTGGCTAACGCGCTCGACGTATCGCGCCCGGCCGTCCATAAATGGACCAAGGGCGGCGAGATCGACTATGAAAAGCTGCGCAAGCTGGCGGCGTTCCTTGGCGTCAACTGGATCTGGCTGCGCTATGGCGAGCAGGCGCGGAAGGAGGCGGAAACGTCGAGCGCGGTGGAAATCCCCATGACCGACATGCGCCGCCGCTACACGGCCGAGATCATGGAAAGCGAGGCGCGCATGAAGCTGGCGCAGGAGGGCGCGCGCATCGTCACGTGGGAATGGAACCTGATCACGGACGGCGTGACTTTTTCCTCCAACGTCGAAGCCGTGTATGGCTGGCGCATCGTCAGCAACGAGAGCTTCTGGAAGCATGTACATGCCGATGCGTTTCCATGATGAATGCTGCCTACGAAGAATCGCTGCGTACAGGGAAGGCGCACGAGTTCGATTTCCGCTTGTATCAGCCCGACGGCAGCATCCGCTGGATCTCATCGCGCGCCACGCCGGTACGCGAACTGGACGGGCGCATCGTCAAGATCGTCGGCATCAGCATGGACAACACCGCGCGCAAGCTTGCCGAGCAGTCGCTGCGCGACCAGCAGGCGCGGTTCCGCGCGGTCTTCGAACTGACGTCGGAAGGCATGGCATTGCTGGACGGTGATCTGCGCTGCGAGTCGGTCAATGCGGCCCTGGCGGCGCTGACCGGCTGCGATGCCGATGCACTGCTCGGCAGCGGATTCGCGGAACGCTTTGCCGATATCGGCGCGCGCCTGCGCAAGATGACGCGTGCCCGTCCGCGAGCCAGGTTCGATGCGGAACTGCCGCGGGCGGACGGAAGCGGCTTGGCGGTAACGGTCCGCGCGACGCTGGAGCGCAGCGAGGACGGCGCGTCGTACTACGCGCTGGCGATGTGCGCTGGCTGATCACGGCCGGCGAAGTTGAAGCGCCCGCGTTCGGATTGCACAACGCCACCTGGGCTCAGTCACCGCGTTTTCGCCCAGCGGTCGAAAGCGGCGCAGCCCAGCAGCACCGCACTGGTGACGAAGAACACCGCGCGCATGCCGACATGCACGCCGATCTGGCCACCGATCAGCGGACCGGTCACCTGGCCCGCAAACTGTGCCGACTGCAGGTAGCCGAGCATCTTGCCTGACTGGTGTTCCTTTGTTGCCTGCCGCACAAGCTTGCCGATCGCTGGCAGCAATCCAGCTACCGTCATCCCCATGAGGCCACGCAAAATAGCGAGAGTCCACCAGTTTGTGACGAACGCCTGCGGAATCATGACGACAGCAGTGGCGACCAGGCAGCCGATGATCACGCGCCAGGCCCCGAGGCGGTCAGCCAGCGCGCCGAGCCGGGAAGCCGTCAAGACGCTGCCGAGCGCCGAGCTCGCCATGACGATGCCGGCAATGGTCGATAGTTGCGCACGGGGTACGCCGAGTTGACCGATGTAGACGGTGATAATTGGCTCGATCGACATGTTGGAAAACAGCACCATGGTCGCTGTAACGAGCAACGCGACCAGCGGAACGCGCGAACTGCGCTCGTGCCTATCCGCTATAGCCTCATGGGACAATGTCCTTTTCGCCGGTCGCCTGAAGTCCTCGCGTACCAGAAATATGGTCAGCAGCGCGGCCACCGAGATCATCGCGCCACCCGCGAAAAAGGTGCCGCGGATGCCGATCAGGTTCGGCAGCAGGCCGCCGACAAGCGGACCAACCAGATTGCCCACCAGTGCGCCACTGGACAGCACGCCTAGCGCCCATCCCGCGCGTTCGGCCGGCGCCTGCGTGCCAATCATGACGGTGGCCGCCGAAGCATAGCCGCCGATGAGGCCTGCCGCAAAACGCAGGGCGACGAGTTCGTAGATGTTATGCGCCAGGCCGATCATCGACATGACGATGGCCATGCCCACCGCCGCGCGAACCAGCATGGGCTTGCGCCCAAAGCGATCGGCCAGTCGCCCCCATAGCGGCGCGGTCACGGCCGTTGCCAGAAAGGTCACGCCAAAGGCGACGCCGGACCATTGGACGATCTCGTTCTGCGCCGTGATGCCAAGCTGCTCCACATAGAGTGGCAGGAACGGCAACAGCATGCTGAGACTGACCAGCGTGGTAAATGACCCGAAAGTCGCCACGGCCAGGTTGCGCTTCCAGTACGAGGCGTTGCGGTCCGCGTAGTTGGCCCCCGAGTGGCTTTCACGGGCGGAGATGGTGATGATGGGATTCGGCATGGCAAGAAATCTCGCGATCGGTGGACCGAGATCACGTCCTGGTCGGACACGCCACAAGATCAGCGCGCCATCCTCCGATTGCCGCCAGAGCAAGGCGGACTTTGCTCGGGGCCTGAGTGAGTCGCTAGAACGCGTGACGAAGTAATCGATCGGTGCTTGCCATTGTGGTCTACCCGTTGCGAGAGATCATCGGGGTTGGCGGCAAATCAGTTGTTCCGCTGCATTGACAGTGGGTCCGTGCGGCGCGGATCAATGCACGATGCGGTAGGACCCGGCTCCCGTGCATCATCGATTCCGCGTCATTCGGACGCTGCCTCCAGCATCAGTTCATTGTTCTTTGTTTCGGCGTGGGAACGTAGCGAGGGCCGTCTGCAAATCGCCCACTCAGGCGTCCTGGAACTCGCTTTGCGTTCGCAGAACCTTCACCAGGTGTTCGCCATGCATGCGCGCGTAGTCATGGGCAAGTTTCTCGGCTTCCGTAACATTGCCATCGAGAATTGCAGTGGCCATATGCTCGTGCTCGGCATAGATGGCATCGGAATATTCCATTAGTTTCGTGGTCATGAGGATGTAGAGCATGACCGGGTCGCTGATTTGTCCGTACTGGGCGATGAGGCGACGATGGCGCGATAGCGCGACGACGGTCTTGTGAAAAGCCAGGTCGGCTTCGGCTATGCCCCTGCGGTCCTTGTTTGCGATAGCGGATTTCAATTCCGCCAAAGCCTTGCGCAGCTGCGTGCGGCCAGCATCGTCGATATTTGCGGCTGCGAGGCTGGCGGCCATCCCTTCCAGGTTGCTGCGCAACGTATATAGCTCCCAGGCGTCTTCTGCCGAGAGCGATACCACTTCCCATCCGGTATAGGCGTGCTGGATCAGAAGACCCTCACTGGCCAATCGCTGCATGCCAGCACGAACCGTGGAGCGGGAAAGGCCGATCTGGGTCGCAAGCGAGATCTCCGTGAGTCGTGAGCCCGGTGCCAGATCCCCGGAAAAGATGGCGTCCCGGATCCAGTCGGCTGCCTGTCGATCCAGGCTGCGCTTGTCGATTTCAATGCGAGTATTCATAGGTGCTTGACTTGGCAGGTGAGTCGGTCGCCCCTCGTATCGCCCCAGGAAATGGCGCTTCCCCGTCCGCCCGCCGATGGAAAGGATCGCTGCCATGATACCGCCACCTGAGTCATGATTGTTAATTGTTGCCAATTGAAGAGGGGCAACCCCGAAGCCGCGGCCGCAAGCCGTGTTGCCGTCACTTGGGCAGGCGCTTCCCAAGTCACTCCGAGCCTGCCTGCCTCGCGCCGGACATCGTCGCACGCCGCGCGGGGCGCACCAGGAAGGTAACGTCAGCACCGTGTTGCACCAGCTGGCCACCGTAGTAGCCTCCAATTGCACCAGCACCCAAAACAAGAATTCGCATACGGGCCCCATCAGCAGAGGGTTGTACAGGGTCAGGACACGGCGGCTGCTCGTGCCCTGAAACGTCAGTCGGCAGTTCAACCGCCGATTTCCTCTCGCAGCAAATGCTGCGGCATGGCAGCAAGCAGGAGAACTGCCCCGAGTACCAGCGCTGCCGCGAAGGTGTACAGGCCGTAATCCAGCGACCCCGTCGTGGTCTTCACCAGGCCGAGCATGGATGGGCTGGCGAACCCTCCGATCAGTCCGATACTGTTGATTACTGCAATACCACCCGCAGCACCTGAGCTGGAAAGATAGGAGGTCGGGATCGTCCAGAACAGGGGCATCGCGGTCAGAACGCCCAGCGTAGTGATCGAAAGCACAGCCAACGCGACGGGCAGGCTGCTATGCACGAACGTCACGGCCACCAGGCCCATGGCGGCAACGATCATGCCGAGCGCGACGTGCCAGCGGCGTTCACGCGTCTTGTCCGAATGCTTGCCGACCACCACCATGCCGACGGTGGTGATCAGATAGGGAATCATCGTGAGGATGCCGATGTGCAAGGGGTTGGTCACGTGATAGCTGCGAACCATTTCGGGAAGCCAGAAGCTGATGATGTAAAGGCCCGCAGCAATGGTGAAATAAACCACTGACAACGCATACAGCCGCGGATCGCGCAGCGTCTTCAGGAAGGAGTGGTCATGGCCATGTGGGTCCGTGGCGCCTACTTCGCGTGCCACAACCTCTTGTTCCCTGGCGGACAACCAACTGGCATCGGCGGGCTTGTCGGCGAGCACAAAGAGGACGAGCACGCCGAGGATGACGGACGGGACCGCCTCGATGATGAATAGCCATTGCCAGCCATGCAGTCCGGAGGTGTCGCTGAGGTTGGTCATGATCCAGCCGGACAAGGGGCCGCCGATGATGCCGGATACCGCGATCGCCGACATGAAGAGCGTAATGATCTTGCCCCGCATCGCGGGCGGAAACCAGTATGTCAGGTAGAGCACGATGCCGGGAAAGAACCCGGCCTCGAAAGCGCCAAGGAAGAAGCGAGCCACATAGAACTGCGTCGGGCTCGTGATAAAGGCAAAACTTGCCGAAATGACGCCCCATACGACCATGATGCGCATCATGGTCTTGCGTGCACCAATTTTCTCGAGCAGCAGGTTGCTGGGCACCTCGAACAGGAAATAGCCAATGAAGAAGATGCCGGCGCCAAGGCCGTAGACAGCATCTGAGAAGCCGAGGTCATGCTTCATCTGGAGCGCGGCAAAGCCAATGTTTACGCGGTCCAGATAGGCAAACACATAGCAGATGAAAAGGAACGGAATTATGCGCCGCGTGACCTTGGCGTAGACACTTCGGACTTCGTCGCTCGAGTGTATGTCCGCAGTGCGCTGACGCGCCGCGGAGGTGGAGATTGTTGTCATGATCCTGTCATCCGTTCAGATTGTTGTGAGGTTGGTGGCTTCCGAGGGGAGTCTGGTCGCGAGCATCCACGACAGGTCTCCACCCCGCCTCGAAAGCTGACTGGAAGTAGTAGGTGACAATCAGGCGCGACGGGGAAAAGCATTCCCGCCCTTGGCATCGATTCCCCGTGCGCCAGCGGTTGGGCTCACAGACCAAGATGGCTGCGACGAACCTGCGGCGGATGGGCGCGCAGGGCCTCTTCGATGGGGTCGCAGCCCCATCCCGGCGCGTCCGGAACTTGAATGGCACCATTCACGATCTCGGGCGTACGGGTGAACAACTGGTCGTCCCAGGCCAGACGATCGACGTCAACTTCCATCACGCGCAGGTTTGGAACCGCCGCCGCGAAATGGACGTTCATCATGGTCGACAGGTGGCTATAGAAGTTGTGCGGGGCGATGTTGACGTCAAAGGCGTCTGCCACGCTGGCGATCTTCATGGCTTGCCACACACCATTCCAGACTGCGTCGACGATGGCCACATCCATTGACTGCGCCTGGAAGTAGGGCAGGAACTGGCGGATGCCAAAGAGCGTTTCGCACGCTGCAATCGGTGCGTGGCTCCGTTGGCGGATGTACGCCATGGCGTCCGGATTGTAGATATCGAGTTCTACCCAGAAGAGGTCGAAGTCCTTGATGGCGTTGATGAGCGAGAGGTAGCCCTCTGTACGCGCGTTGAAATTCAGGTCCACCAGGATGTCGACGTCCGGACCCGCACCATCGCGCAGCGCTTCGAGGTGCGCACGCAGATTGCGCAGCAATGCCTTGTCCACATTGAGCGACGGCGCGTAGGGCGAGCCGAAGCCGGCCATCCACTGTCGCGGCTTGCCGTTTTCATTGATAAAGAGATTGGTCTTGAGAGCGGAAATCCCGGATTTGCGTGCGTCCTCGCCAGCCTTCTTGACGCCGTCCAGATCGACGATCGCCGGTGGGTAGAGGTTTGGGTGGCTGATTCGCCAGGTTGCGCAGTGAGACCAATAGATGGGGATGCTGCCCCGGTGCTTGCCGCCCAGCAATTGATAGACGGGTAACCCCAGCGATTTGGCTTTCGCGTCGAGCAGCGCATTCTCGATTGCCCCAATGGCCTCGGCGCTGAGCCCGTAGGGAGCTGGGCGCAGGGATGCCGCAAGCCGGCCATATGCCTCTTCGTGGTCATACACCGATTTCCCGACCAACCGCGCCCCTAGTTGCTCGATGACAGCGGTCAGACCCGGCGGCCCGAACGATTCGTCATATTCGCTCCAGCCGACGATTCCGTCCGATGTCACCACTTTCAGGAAGTAGTAGTTTCGCCACCCTGCATCGCAGGAAATGGTCTCAAAGTGCTCGATACGCATGGTTCTTTCGTCCGTGACAACAAACAACAAATAATTGTTAACAATTAACACGAAGCCTAGGTGGAGCAATGCCGGGAGGCAACTAAGGTAAACCCGAGGTCGCCACGTGATTTCGCTTGGGTGGCGACAGAGTCGTTACGGCCATCACTTCCCTGCGCGAAGCGCGAAAGCGCAGCGGAAACAGCCACGCGGCAATCTCAGTAGGGGAAATTGGCGCTTCGTAATCGCGCCAGGCGCCCGAACACGCCTGCGCACCTCCAGTCTGAAGGCTGTATGGCTGACCGCCGGCGTCACTTGGATTGCTGCTGTTTCGTTGTAATCGATGAGCAGCCGGTGAGTTATTCCTCGATGTATCAATTCTTGTTCCCCGCGGGAGCTTCATCGAAAAAAAAGCTCAGCCTAAAGTCTGGCCGCGGACAACAACCGCATAACAACGATTCAATCAAGGAGAAGACAAATGTTATCCACGAAACGGTCATTGGTATTTTCCACGGCCATTTTTACGCTTGCCGCAGGCGGAACCAACGTGTTTGCTCAGGCGCGAACGACACTACAGACGATTGACTTCCCGCAGGGTTACGAGACCATGGCCGTTATTGCTGAACTCGAGCCGGGCGCCTGCACGAGCCGGCACGCTCATCCGGGGATCGAAAGCGCCTATGTGCTGGAAGGAGAGGCCGTCGCAAAGTTCGATAATAAGCCGGACCTGATCTTGAAAGCAGGGCGGCCGTTGCAATTCGGACCCCGGGAGATGCACACCGTGTGCAATACTGGGAGCGGGAAATTCAAGGCGCTTGCTCACTATATCGTAGAAAAAGGCAAGCCGTTGGTGTTGCATGATCACTGATATTGATTGAATCACTTCAACAGCATTGCAATTGATTTGCCTTGGCAGCTTTCGTTGTCATGTTTTGGCGCGGTGCAGAGCCCGGTGCGGCGATAATCCGCGAATTTTCCCAGAGGATTAATAGTCATGCTGAGACAAACAAAAGCAGTGGCGTCATCGGTTTTGATTGCCTTCTTGCTAATGATGGAAGGTGCGTCCAGTGCGCACGCAGGAACTAAGCTCCCGGACCCAGTGAAGGCCGGTGTCGCCGAACAGCTCTTTCGAATGGATTGCGGCCGCTCGCTTGCGAACGATGAATCGGTATGGACGCCCGGCGAGAATGCCGGCCGCAGTATTGAATTCTCATCAACTTGCTGGCTGATAAGGCACGGCAGTGACTGGTTGCTTTGGGATACGGGTGTTCCTGAATCGGCGTTCAACGATCCCAAAGGTTGGTCCACCTTACCGAAATTGATCGTCTATCACCTAGACAAGACACTGACGGATCAACTTGCCGAAATCGGGCTGAAGCCGGGTGATATAGGTCGGGTTGCCGTTTCGCATACGCACGGCGATCACATCGGCAATGTGAACCTGTTTCCTAACGCCGCAGTTCTGATGCAACGGGCTGAGTATAGCTGGATACATTCCCCCAACGGATCGAACGAGAACGTAAATCAGTTGATGGCACTGGCGCGCAAGCTGCTGGGTACGCCGAAGAACTTGCAGCTTGTAGATGGCGATACCGATGTGTATGGCGATGGCAGCGTCGTTCTCATTTCAACGCCCGGTCATACTCCTGGCAGCCAGGCCCTGCTGGTGCATCTCAAAAATTCCGGCTTTGTCATCCTGTCTGGCGACGTTGTTCACCTGGAAGGGAATTTCGAGAGGAGCATAGTTCCATCCCTGAATACCGACAATCAAGAATCTATCGCATCGATGAATAAAATCAGGAAACTCATCGAAACCTACAAGGCGAAGCTCTTCATCAATCATGACAAGAAACAGTCCGATCAGCTTAAGCTGATTCCTGCATTCTACAATTGAGGTTTCGGCGACCGGTCGTGAGGGCATGCCGTTATGCTGAGAATTTATCGACCAGGAAATCGACGAATGCGCGGACCCGGCGTGTGACGTAGCGTGCGGAAGGGTAGAGCAGCACGAAAGGCCGGGTACTGCCGCCAAATTCTTGCAGCACTTCCACGAGCGTGCCGTCCCGCAAATCCTGTTCCACGACAAAACGGTAAGTCTGGAACAGGCCTGCGCCGGCACGCACCAATGTCGCGCCACCGAGAATATCTTCGGAGGCTGCGTAAGAGCCGGCCGTCATGATATCCGTGTCCTCGTCGTTGACCTGGAACGTCCATGGGATCCTGCGGCCGCTGCTGGGGCGTTCGAACTGAATGCACTCATGCCTGGGCAGGTCGTCCGGCGACTCTGGCTTGCCGGCGCGCCGCAGATATTCGGGCGTCGCCACGACAACCAGCTCCGCATCTTCCAGTTTGCGTGCGATCAGATTCGAATCGTCCGGTGCGCGCCCGCGCACGGAGAGGTCGTAGGTGTCATCGGCAAAGTCCACGTTGCGGTTGCTGATGTGCACGTCGATTTCGACTTCAGGGTACAGCGACCGAAATTCAGGCAATACAGGCAGCACGCGATAGTGTGCATAAGGCGTTGGCAGGCTGATACGAAGCCGTCCTGCCGGCGCGGCTTGCTGGCCGCTGATCTGCCGTTCCGCGTCAACCAACTGCGCCAATGCGGCACGGCTCTGTTCGAAATAGACCCGTCCTTCATCGGTCAGGCGAATCTGACGTGTGGTTCGCACGAAGAGGCGCGCGCCGAGGCGTTCTTCCAGCCTTTGCACGGTGCGGCTGACCGCTGCTGGCGTCACGCTCGCGGCCACCGCGGCGGCGGTGAAGCTTCCGAGTTCGGCGGCAAGGCAGAACAGCTCGATGCTGCCTAGTTGGAGGTCATCGAATTGCCGTTTCATGTTCTGGTTTCTGTCGGAGGCATCTTGGTAATGGCGGGCCGGTGGCTGTAGCGACATCCGTAATGCTCGACTGGATGTTGTCGTGCCACCGCAAGCGAGAGGAGTGCAACAGCAGTTTAATATTGGGCAGTGAGGCTTTAGGCGGACATTTGGGCCAAAACCGGACATTACCGCTTTGCTGCTACAACCATTTTCCGCATAATCTGTCTTATGTTAAATAAAGCACGTCTCCGTCCTTGAGTCCAACAACTCCGCTGTTCCCCGCGATTGCCCACCTTTCCGTTGGCCCCGTCCGAAATCTGAATATTACGTACATGTCTTCCCGGTTCCGATTGTCATAGGACTTCATTAGGCTGACGGCTCCAACGTATGGGTGCGGTTTTCTCGTCAAGCCATCAAGTCCGAGAGCACGATTGAGGAACAAGACGCGTCGGCTCACAGTGCGCTCCCGAAACGGCGCGCTTCATATCGTCCCGATCTGGCAGGCGCTGACGCAATACACAGAACAAGTTTGTCGCGTTGCTGTCCGCGTCGGTGATGCGGGCCGTGGTGGTGAAAGCCTGACGATTGACATCGCCGTGACGACTCACAGTTGCAGGACATCGCCACAAGGCTCAGCCAATCCCCGTGGCTGTTGACGACGACAGTTGAGCAACCTCCGCGCACCCACTCGCACGTGATCGCCCACCGATAAGCACTATGTTCCGGAACCTGGCCCGTCCAGGGTACGGAAACGGTACACCGCCTGGCGCCGATGGTCGATTGGCCATAGGCGCCAGGCGGTCAATTGGGCAAATCAGCCCTGGCAGACAAAGACAGGACAGGAGACTTTCGATCATGACAAAGCGAATTGCGCTGGTAACCGGTGGCATGGGCGGCATCGGCGAAGCGATCAGCACCAGGCTGTACGACGCAGGCTATACGGTGGTGGTCACTCATTCGCCAGGCAATGAAGGCGTGGCGGACTGGCTAGCCCGCATGGCGGAAACCGGGCGCTGTTTTGCCGCCTACAGTGTTGACGTGTCGGACTACCCGTCGTGCCAGGCGTGCGTGGCGCGAATCCAGGAGGAAATCGGGCCGGTCGATATCCTGATCAATAATGCCGGCATCACGCGCGACAGCAGCTTCAAGAAGCTTGATAAGGTCAACTGGGATGCGGTGGTTCGCACCAATCTCGATTCCCTGTTCAATATGACCAAGCAGGTCTGCGATGGCATGGTCGAGCGAGGTTGGGGCCGCATTGTCAATGTGTCGTCCGTCATCGGGTCCAAAGGTGGATTCGGCCAGACCAATTACGCGGCGGCCAAGGCGGGCGTGCATGGGTTCACCAAGGCACTTGCACTGGAGGTTGCCAAGCGAGGCGTCACGGTCAATACGGTGTCGCCGGGCTATGTCGCCACCAAGATGGTCATGGCCGTGCCGCAGGAGATTCTGGATACCAAGGTGCTTCCGCAGATTCCCGTGGGGCGACTGGGCCAGCCAGACGAAATTGCCGCGCTGGTCCAATACCTGTGTTCCGCCGAGGCGGGTTTCGTCACCGGCGCCAATATCGCCATCAATGGCGGACAGCACATGCAATGAACGCGCATAATGAGTGGTAGGACAATAGCCGGGCAGCGTACTCGCGGGCGCGAACGCGCCCGGCTGCTGCTTGAGGAAATGGCAGGACCGCATGGATATGTCGCGCAAATCGATTTCAGCCCTGCCGAGCGGCCACTATTGGGCCGTGCCTCATGCCCCTGTCCTGCTGGACGGACCCGACGGACATGAAGAGGTGTTTCCTGGTGCCCATTGCATCAGCGACGGCAGGTGGGTCAGTTTCTACAGGGACGACGAAGAGGTCTGGTCGTGCAATGCCCTGTACGCTGCCGCCCATTTCGACTTTGTCCCCCTCCTGAGCACCACGCGCACGACGACGGACGCCTGACGCTCGGCCTGCCTTTGGTGCTCACGCGCCCCACTCCGATTCTTCCGCCTGCCTGAAGACTGTTTTCCTCGGGCCCTATTTCCTTTCTGCTCCCGGAAATATAGCGTTCTGTCTATCCGGTCCGAATGACCGCGCTTGTCAGCAAAACCATGAAATCGTCACAGCCATTCATCTATGAGGCCCACGCGGCGCGCGTCGTGTTTGGCGCGGGGTCTTCAAGCCAGGTTGCCGCCGAAGTCGAAAGGCTCGGCGCCAAGCGGGCCTTGGTGCTCTGCACGCCGAACCAGCAGGCGGAGGCCGAGCGCATTGCCGACTTGCTTGGCCCCTTGTCCGCAGGCGTGTATGCGGGCGCCGTCATGCACGTGCCGATCGAGAGTGCGCGCGACGCAACAGCGCGGGCGCGCGAGGCCGGAGCGGATTGCGCCGTGGCAGTCGGCGGTGGATCGACCACGGGACTTGGCAAGGCCATCGCCCTGGAAACGGGGATGCCGATCGTGGCGATCCCAACCACCTACGCGGGCTCCGAAGTGACGCCGGTCTATGGTCTCACCGAAGCCGGCACGAAGCGCACCGGCCGCGATCCGCGCGTGCTGCCGCGCACGGTGATCTACGATCCCGCACTGACCGTCGGCTTGCCGCGCGGCCTGTCCGTCACGAGCGCGTTGAATGCGATTGCCCATGCCGCCGAGGGCCTGTACGCGCGTGACGCCAACCCCGTGATGTCGCTGATGGCCGAGGAAGGCATTCGCGCGCTCGCCGCGGGCATTCCAGCGGTATTCAACGATCCGGCCGACCTCGACGCGCGTTCCCAGTGCCTGTACGGAGCGTGGCTGTGTGGCACCGTGCTTGGCGGCGTCGGCATGGCGCTTCATCACAAGCTGTGCCATACGCTGGGTGGCAGCTTCAACCTGCCTCACGCCGAAACGCACACCATCGTGTTGCCGCATGCGCTGGCCTATAACGCCGCCGCCGTGCCAGAGGCGATGGCCCGCATCCGCAGGGCGACCGGCGCCGGCGAGCAATCCGCTGCAGCGACGCTGTTCGACCTGGCCCAGCGCCATGGCGCCCCTGTCGCCCTGCGGGACATCGGCATGCGCGAAGAGGATCTCGACCGCGCGGCGGATATCGCGCTCGCCAGCCCCTACTGGAACCCGCGCCCGATCGAGCGCGAGCCGATCCGTGCCCTGCTCCAGGCTGCCTACGAAGGCGTGCGGCCGGACTGACGCTGCGTGGCACGCAGAATTTCCAGACAGGAGAAGATATGAGGATCGGATTCATTGGCACCGGCAAGATGGGCCTGCCGATGGCGCGCCACATCGCCGCTGCGGGCCATGACGTCGTCGCCTATGACATCGCGCCGGAACAGGCATCGGCGGCGCGACACGCCGGCCTGGCGGTGGCCCCGTCCCTTGCGGACGCTGTCAGCGCAGCCGAGGTCATTTTCAGTTCGATGCCGAATGACGGCGCGTTCAGTGCGGTGGCGGGCCAGATTGCCAAAGCGGCCCGGCCCGGCGCGCTCTATATCGACACCAGCACGGTCTCTCCCGCGGCGTCGGCGGCAGTAGCGCCGTTGTTCGCGGCGCGTGATATCGCCTATCTGCGCGTCACGGTGTCCGGCAACAACCACATGGCCGAGGCCGCGAAGCTCACTGCATTGGTATCCGGACCCGCAGACGCGTACGAGCGCATCAAGCCGCTGCTGGCCGCATTGGGTCCGGCCCAGTTCTATCTGGGCGATGCCGAACAGGCCCGGCTGATGAAGCTCGTCGTCAACCTGCTGATCGCGCTGACTGGTGGCATGCTGGCCGAGGCCCTAACGCTGGGCAGCAAGGGCGGACTAGAGTGGCAGGCGATGTGGGATGTGATCACGGCCAGTGCGGTCGCCTCACCGATCGTCAAGGCCAAGGCCGCACAGCTTGCCGTGCATGACTACACGCCGACCTTCACGGTCGAGCAGATGCTCAAGGACGTTGGGCTGATCCTGGATGCCGGCGCACAGCTGCACGTGCCGATGGGGCTCACCGCCCTGCTCGGCCAGATGCTGCATGGCGCCGCTGCGCAAGGCATGGCCGGCGATGACTACGCCGCCATCATCAAATCCGCTGAGCTGGCGGCGGGCATGCAGCCGGGTCAACGTCAACCATAGCCTCCGGCCCGCTCGCCACGCATTTGCAGAGCGGGCGCGTCACGACGTCCACTTGCGTTCGTAGTCCATACGCTCGAAGTGCGACACCAGTAGCTCGATAAACAGGCGTGTCCGCGCCGGAAGGTGCGTCCGGTTCTGGAACGCGATATTGATCGTGAGCCTGGGCAAGTCCCAGTCATCGAGCACCGGGATCAGCCGCCCGGCGACGATATCGTCATAAAGGATGTACTTGGGCTGGACGAGGATGCCCATGCCCTCCAGCGCCGCGGCGCGTAGTACCTGGCCGTCGTTGGATTCCATCTTGCTGCGCACCGTGACGACCTGCTTTTCGTCGCCGCGTGTGAACGAGAGTTCATTGGGGCGATTGGCGTACGAATAGATCAGCATGGAATGATCCGCCAGCGCTTCGACGCTGCGTGGAATACCGTGCGTGTCCAGGTAGCGCGGCGTGGCGGCCAGCACCCGGCGCGTCTGCGCAAGGCGGCGCACCGTCAGGTTAGAGTCCGGCTCGAACTCGCGCGTGCGGATGGCCAGGTCCGTGCCGCTGTCCATGATGTCGTAGTAGCGATTGGCCGCCAGCACATTGACATTCACCTTCGGATAGCGCGTCGTGAACTCCGGCACCAACGGTGCCAGATGCTTCATGGCGAACGACAGCGACGCAGTGATCGTCAGTGTCCCGCTTGGTTCCAGCACGGCGGCGCTGACGTCGGCTTCCGCCTCCTTCATCTCCGCCAGCAATTCCTTGCAACGCCGGAAGTACTGCTCGCCGACCTGGGTCAGGTACAGGCGGCGCGTGTTGCGCTCGATCAGGCGCGCCGACAGCCGCCGTTCCAGCGAACTCAGGTAGCGGCTGGCCGCGGCATTGGACATCTCGAGGCTTTCGGCGGCGCGCGAGATGCTGCCGAACTCCGCGGTCTGTACGAACAACTCGATTTCGGTCCAGCGATCCATGCGTTGTATCCACCGCCTGCTACGCCTGCCGAGTTTTTCTCCAGGTGGAAGAAACATTTCCTCGGGCCGCGTTTTTTCTCGTTCGGAGGGAGTATAGACTCATCTGCGTCAGGGCTGCAAACGTTTGTTATTGCCGCCAGACCGCAAAACAAAAGAAGACCAGAACGATTACGAGCACAAGGCGAAAGTGGCGTTGCCGCGTCGCCAAGGAGACAGGTTTTATGACGCGCACCCTGATTCGCGGGGCTACGCTCGTCACGATGGAAGCCGCCCATGGGGAGTTCATTGGCGACTTGCTGATCGAGGATGACCGGATAGCCGCGCTTGCGCCGCATCTCGATGTGGCGGATGCCGCCGGAACCGAGCAGATCGACGCACGCGGCTTCATCGTGGCGCCGGGCTTCGTCAACGCCCATATGCACACCTGGCAAACCGCCCTGCGCGGCGTCGCCGGCGGCTGGACGCTCACGGAATATTTCCGCCAGATGCATGCAGGGCTGGCAACGCGCTTTACGCCGGAAGACATCCACGTGGCCACGCTGGCCGGTGCATGGAACCAGCTCGACTGCGGCACGACGACGCTGGTCGACTGGTGCCACAACAACCCTACTCCGGCACATAGCGACGCGGCCATCGATGCGCTGGAGCGCTCAGGCATCCGCGCTGCGTTCCTGCACGGATCGCCGAAGCCTGATCCCAAGCCCGGCATGGCGCCGTTCTGGGAGACGCCGCACCCGCGCCATGAGATCGAACGTTTGGCGCAGCGCTTGCAGGGCTCGGAACTGGTCAGCCTGGGCCTGGCCATCCTTGGCCCACACTACTCCACCATGGAAGTCGCGCTGCACGATTTCGCGCTGGCCCGCGAGTTCGGCTTGATAGCCAGCATGCACCAGGGCGGCGGCGCGGCACGCACGCCCGACGGCTGGGCTCGGCTGGAAGCGGCCGGTCTGCTGGGCCCGCACATCAACATTGTCCACGGCAATGACCTTAGCGATGCCCAACTCGCGCGCCTCGTCGATGCCGGGGTAAGTTTTTCGCTGACGCCGGAAAACGAGCTGACGCAGGGCCACGGCTTTCCGATTACCGGGCGCCTGCGCAAGCTCGGCGTGGCGCCGTCGCTGGGCATCGATCTCGAGTCCGGCTTGTCCGGTGAGATGTTCACGGCGGCGCGCGTTGCGCTCGGCGTGCAGCGCGCGCTGGATCACGCGGCATACCGCGCGGAGCACGGAGTCATCGCGCCGCGCCACGAGGTGACCTGTCGCGAGGCGCTGGAGTGGATCACGCTGGCCGGCGCACGGATGCTCGGCATGGCGGACCGCATTGGCTCGCTGGCGGTCGGCAAGCAGGCCGACCTCGTCCTGATCGACGCGCAGCGGCTCAACATGATGCCCGTGCACGACCCCATCAACGCTGTCGTCATGCAGGCCAGCCTGGCCAATATCGACAGCGTCTTCGTGGCTGGCGTCGCGCGCAAGCGGCGCGGCCGGCTGTTGGCCGATGGCGTGCCGCGCACGCTCGACGCGCTGCGCGCATCCGGCGAACGGCTGCTTGGCGCACAGGCCCACGCCCTTGCATAGGAAACCCCCATGAACGCGATGACCCAGGTCAGCCCACTGCTCGAGATGCGTGGCATCTGCAAAACTTTTCCAGGCGTCAAGGCGCTGGACGACGTCTCCTTCGACATCTATCCCGGCGAGGTGCACATGCTCCTTGGCGAGAACGGCGCAGGCAAGTCGTCGCTGATGAAGGTGCTGTGCGGCGTTTATGTGGCCGATGCCGGCGAGTTCCACCATCAGGGCCAGCGCGTCGAGGTATCGGGGCCGGCGGACACGATGCGGCTCGGCATCGCCGTGATCTTCCAGGAATTCTCGCTGGTGCCCTACCTCGACATCGCGCAGAACATTTTTCTTGGCCGTGAGCCGCGCGGACGGGTGCCGGGCTCGGTGGACCATGCAAAGATGCATGCCGAAGCGCGGCGCCTGCTGGACACGCTCGGCATGGACATCAGCACGCATACGCCCGTGCATCGCCTGGGCGTGGCGCAGCAGCAGATGATCGAGATTGCCAAGGCGCTGTCGCAGAACGCACGCATCCTCGTGCTGGATGAGCCCACGGCCGCTCTCTCCGAGCGCGAGACCGAAAAGCTGTTCGGCGTCATCGCACGCCTCAAGGCCGACGGCGTGTCGATGATCTATATCTCGCACCGCATGGCGGAAGTCTTCGCGCTCGGTGACCGCATCACCGTCATGCGAGACGGCCGCAAGGTCGGCAGCTACATGCCCGGCGATGCCACGCCTGATGAACTGGTGGCGCGCATGGTCGGCCGCAAGGTGGACATGGGCTACACCCGCACACGCGGCGGCCCGGTCGGCGAGGTGGCGCTCGACATGCAAGGCGTCAGCGCTGACAACGGCATTGACGACATCACGCTGCAGGTGCGTGCCGGTGAGATCGTCGGGCTGGCCGGGCTCGTCGGCTCAGGGCGCAGCGAGGTCGCGCGGGCTGTGTTTGGCGCGGACCCGGTGCGCGCGGGCGAAATCCGCATTTTCGGCAAGTCCATGCGCGGCGGTCCCGACAAGGCACGCGCGCTCGGCGCGGCGCTGATCCCCGAAAGTCGCAAGACCGAAGGGCTCGCGCTGATCCGCTCGGTGCGCGACAACCTGCTCCTGGCCGGCCTGCGCCGCGCCTTTCCCGCACACTGGTATCGCAGCGGCAAGGCGGCGCAGCTGTCCACGCGCGAGATTGGACGGCTGCGCATTGCCACGCCGAGCGGCGACCAGCTCGCGCAGTTCCTGTCGGGCGGTAACCAGCAGAAGATCGTGATCGGCAAGTGGCTGGTCGCCGAATCGCGCCTGTTCATTTTCGACGAGCCTACGCGCGGCATCGACGTTGGCGCCAAGGCCGAAATCTTCGCGCTGATCGACGGGCTGGTGAAGCAAGGCGCCGCCGTGCTGCTGATCAGTTCCGAGCTGCCAGAGATCATCAACGTATGCGACCGCACCTATGTCATGCGCGGCGGCCGCGTCGCCGGCGAGCTTGCGCATGACGCCATGACCGAGGAAAGCATTCTGCAACTGGGGATGAACGATGCCTGATACGACTGCCGCCACCGCCTCCCGTGCCCTGCCCCTGGCTTTCGTGCCAATACTCGGCAAGCTGCCCGGCGCGGCCTGGGTGCTGCTTCTGCTTACCGTTGCCTTCGCGGCAATGGGCCAGGGCTTTCTGTCGACAGCCAACCTGCTCAATGTCGGCACGCAATCCACGATCCTGCTGCTGATCGCGCTGCCGATGACGCTGATCATCATGACCGAGGGGCTGGATCTCTCCATGGGTGCCGTGCTCGCGCTGTGCGGCGTAGTGCTTGCCATGGTGATCGTGGCCACCGGCTCGCTGCTGCTGGCCCTGGCCGCTGCCATCGGTGTGGGGCTCGCGTTCGGCCTGCTCAATGGCCTGCTGGTGGCACGGCTGGGCATTCCGCCGTTCGTGTCGACGCTGGGCACGCTGGGTGTTGCCCAAGGTGTGGCGCTCGTATTGACCGACGGGCAAAGCGTGGTCGGCGTCGGCGACACGATCCCCCTGCTCTATTCCGGCGAACTGCTCCGCATTCCTGTGCCGCTGTGGCTGGCCGTTGCCACCTACGCCCTCTTCCACTGGCTCTTGTATCGCACACGATTCGGCGCCTATGTGTTCGCGCTCGGCGGCAACCGTGAGGCGCTGAAGTTCGCAGGCGTCTCCGTCAATCGCTGGCTGATCGCGGTCTACACGCTCGGCGGCGCCATGGCGGGCGTAGCGGCGCTGCTGCTGACCGCACGCATGAATGCCGGACACCCGACCGCCTCCATCGGACTGGAGTTCGAGGCGATTGCCGCGGTAGCCGTCGGCGGCACCACGTTCGACCGCGGCAACGGCTGGCTGCCGGGCACGGTGCTTGGCGTGCTCGCCGTCGGCGTGCTGCGCAACGGCCTGAACCTGATCGGCGTGCAGTCTTCGGTGCAGGTGGCGGCCATCGGCCTGCTGGTGCTGGTGGTCCTGTTGATCGAATCCTTCAAGGGGAACGCATGAGCTCCGCCATCCTGAACATGCCGCTGTCCGCGGACTCCCGCGCGTTTGTCGGCCGCCTGCTGGCGCTGGCCGTGCTGTGCGCGCTGCTGTCGGTATCGTCGGACGCGTTCCTGACGCTGGGCAACCTGCTCAATGTGCTGCGGCAGGCGAGCCTCCTGTTCCTGCTCGCTTCTGGGCTGACGCTTGTGATCCTGACGGGCGGCCTCGACCTTTCCGTCGGGGCCAACGTGGCGATGTCCGCGTGTCTGGCGGCAAGCGTCATGAAGGCGACGGGATCGACCATGCTCGGCGTAGGTGCCGGTCTCGGTTGCGGCGTGCTGATCGGCCTGGCGAACGGCCTGCTGGTGGCTGCGCTGCGTATCCCGCCGTTCATTGCCACGTACGGCATGTTGTGGGTGCTGCATGGCCTGACGTACTGGTTCATGGCGGGTGAAACCATCCACGGATTCGCGCCGGAATTCCGCGCCATCGGCAGCGGCTACCTGTGGGGCGTGCCAGTGCCCGTGTTCCTGATGCTCGCCTTCCTGACAGCCGGCACGGTGATCTCCCAGAAGACCACCTACGGCCAGGAGATCTATGCGATCGGCGCCAACCCGGTCGCGGCGCGGCTCTCTGGCGTGCCGGTAACCCGTCGCCTGCTGCTGGTCTTCCTGGCGCGCCTGAACTCCGCCGAAGGCGATATCGGCGAAACGCTCACGCTGCCGGCCATCGCGGCGGTGCTGATCGGGGGCACATCGCTGTTCGGCGGCGTAGGGCGGGTATCCGGCACGCTCGTCGGCGCCATCCTGCTGACGCTGGTGCTCAACGGCATGAACCTGCTCACCGTCAGCGCCAACTGGCAGCCGCTGGTGACCGGGGTCATCGTGGTGCTGGCGGTGTTCCTGGACACGCTGTCCCGTCGCCGTCTCGGCAAGTCATGAAGCAAGTTCCCACACGTACGGAAAACATTCCAACGATCCCAGGAGACAAGACATGCAAGCACGCAACCTGAAATCACTCGCCGCCCTGCTCGCCTTCGGCGTGCTGGCCATGCCCGCCGCGCATGCGGACGGCGAGCGCATTGCCGTCTTCACCAAGAACCAGACCAACCCGTATTTCCAGGTCCTGCGTCAGGGCGCGGATTCGGCGGCCAAGAGCATGAACGCGCGCATTACCCACTACATCCCGACCAAGCCGGACAGTATTCCCGAGCAGATGAGCCAGATCGAGGACGTGATCGTCAAGAAGGCCGACGCCGTGGTGTTCGTGCCGGTCGACTACAAGGCAATGGGTCCCGGCGTGAAGAAGATCAATGCGGCCAATATCCCGGTGGTCAACGTGACCGACCGCAGCGACGTGGGCAACTTCGTCTCGTTTGTCGGTGCCAGCGACTATGACCTTGGCCTGAAAACCGCCACCTACCTGTTCAAGACCATGGGCGGCAAGGGCAATGTGGTGGTGCTCGAAGGCATCAAGGGTTCGCTGACCAATGTCGACCGCATCCGCGGCGTGCAGGATGCGCTCAAGGCCTTCCCCGGCATCAAGGTGGTGGCGTCACAGCCGGCTAACTACCAGCGCCTGCAAGCCCTGCAGGTGATGGAGAACCTGATGCAGTCGTTCCCGAAGATCGACGCCGTCTTCGCCGCCAACGACGCCATGGCCATCGGCGCGATCGAAGCGCTGGAGGGCGCCAACCGCAAGGCGCTCGTCACCGGCATCAACGGCACCAAGGAAGCGATCGACGCCATCAAGGCGGGCACGCTGCTCGCCACCGGCGACTACAACGGCTTCGTACAGGGATGCCTGGGCACCATGGCCGCCATCCGCAAGCTGCGCGGACAGCCGGTCAGGCAGGACATCGTGCTGCCTGCTACCGTAATTGACAAGACCAACTACCAGCCGCTCGACGTGCCCGCCGACAAACGCGCCTGCCCCCGCTGGGAAGACGCGACCAAGGCCTGACGCGCGCGGGTTTTTCCAGGAGCTACAACCATGCGCAATCTCGACGAAGAAACCATCACCCAGGCAGTGCTGGCCCGCAATGTCGATATGAAGGACCGCCGCCTCAAGGAGGTCATGACCAGCCTGATCCAGCACCTGCACGCGTTCGCGCGCGAGATCAAGCTGACCGAGGAGGAATGGGCGGCGGGCATCCAGTTCCTGACCGAAGTGGGCCATACCTGCAGCCCGAGCCGGCAGGAGTTCATCCTGCTGTCCGACACGCTGGGCCTGTCGACGCTCGTGACTGCGCAGAACCACCGCAAGCCGCGTGGCTGCACCGAGGCGACCGTGTTCGGGCCGTTCTATGTGGACGACGCGCCTGACTATGAACTCGGCGACGACGTTGGCAATGGCATGGCCGGCGAGCCCTGCTATGTCAGCGGACAGGTGCGCAGCATCACCGGCGAGGCCGTGCCCGGCGCGAAGATCGAGGTCTGGCAGGCGGATGCCGATGGCTTCTACGATGTGCAGAATCCTGACCGGAGCCATGCACAGGGCCGCGGCACGCTGACGGCCGATGACACCGGTCACTTCCGCTTCCGGTCTATCGTCGCCGAGTGCTACCCGATCCCGCATGACGGCCCGGTCGGCCGCATGCTTGACGCCATGGGCCGGCACCCGTGGCGGCCGGCTCACCTCCATTTCATGATCTCCGCGCCCGGCTACGAGACGCTGGTCACGCACGTATTCCGCAACGACAGCGACTACCTCGACTCGGACGCCGTCTTCGGCGTGCGTTCGTCACTGGTGGCGGACTGGGTCCGGCATAAGCCGGGCAGCACCCCGGACGGCGGAGAAAGTGCCGTGCCCTTCTATACGCTCGACTACGACTTCGTGCTCAATCCGGCAGCCTCGTCAGCCGCAAACCCCAATCAAACAACAAGGTAAGCCATGCTTTTTGCATTCCACCTGATCGACAAACCCGGCGTTGGCGAACTGCGTCTGAAGGTCCGCCCGGATCACAAGATCTACCTGGGCGCCGTCAAGGACCAGATCGCGTTTGCCGGTCCGCTGCTTGCCGAAGACGGCGAGACCATGGTCGGCAGCCTGCTGGTGATCAATTTCCCGTCACTGGCCGCCGCACGCGAGTGGCTGTCCCGCGAGCCCTTCACGCGTGCCGGCATCTATGGGGCCAGCAGCGTGCTGGCCTTCAACAATATGTGGCCGCAGAAGACCGGCTTTCCCGCCGCCTGAGCCGCGGCGCCGAACCGTACATCAGCCCTTACATCAGCCCGGGAGCCGATCTTGGAAGTCGTCAAACATATCGTGATGTGGAACCTGCGCGGGCAGACCGAGCATGAAAAGCGCGATGCGATCGCTCAGCTCAAGGCGGCCTTTGAAAGCCTGCGCGGCCGGATTCCGGGCATGCGCCATCTGGAAGTCGGCGTGGACTCGAGCCGGGTCGACTATGCCTGCGATGTGGTGTTGTACACGGAGTTCGACTCGCATCACGCGCTCCAGGCCTATTCGGACCACCCTGAGCACCTGCGCGTCAAACGCGAGCTTGGCGACCTGCGCATTGCGCGGCACCAGGTCGACTACCACGGCGAGGCGCTGCAAAGTGAATAAGGAACTGGTCGACAATATCCGGCTGTTCGAAGCCAACGTGCAATCGCTACGCCCATGAACGGCAACATCAAGCGATTCGAACCCCTCAGGCCTTGATCTCATTCGTCAGCGCCAGCCCGGACTCGAATTCCGTCATGCTGCGCAGAGTCGTCTGGCAGATCGTGGACACGGCTTCCCGCGTGAGAAAGGCCTGGTGACCGGTCACGATGACGTTGGGAAACGAGACCAGCCGCTGCATCACGTCGTCGGCAATGATGGTGCTGGAGAGATCACGGAAGAACAGATCCGCTTCCTGCTCGTACACATCCAGCGCCAGCCCACCCAACTGGCGGCTCTGCAGTGCGTCGATCGCGGCCGCGGTATCCAGCAGGCCGCCGCGGCTGGTGTTGACCAGCAACGCCCCGGGCTTGGCGCGCGCCAGAGCATCGGCATTGATGATGTGGTGCGTCTGCGGTGTCAGCGGGCAATGCAGGGAAATGATGTCGGCACTGGCGCCGATTTCGCCAGGCTGGGCGTAGCGGCCGCCCAAGGCCTCGAATTCCGGTGAGGGATATGCATCATAGCCGATCACTTCGCAGCCAAACCCGAGCATGATCCGGGCAAATACCCGCCCGATCTTGCCTGTGCCGACCACGGCCACGGTCTTGCCGCAGAAGTCGAACCCCATCAGGCCATCAAGCGAGAAATTGAAGTCTCGCGTACGGTTGTAGGCGCGGTGGATCTTCCGGTTGATGGCCAGCAGCAAGGCTACGGCATGCTCAGCCACCGAATTGGGGGAGTACGTGACGACGCGTACCACCTTCATGCCGAGACTTGCAGCGGCGCCGAGATCGACATTGTTGAATCCGGTGCAGCGCAGCGCGATCAGCGACGTGCCGCCACGCCTGAGCGCATCGAGCACGGCGGCATCCGCCACATCGTTGACGAAGATACAGACCGCGCCATGGCCGGCGGCCAGGCCGGCCGTGTTGATGTCGAGCGGGACGTCGAAGAAGTCGAGTTGATGGCCTTCGGCAACATTGGCGGCGTCAAGATACTCTCGGTCGTAAGGCTTGGCGCTGAATACGGCAGCTTTCATCGCTTCTCTCCGGATCGGAACGAGGTCCCCCGGCTTCGGGCAGGCATGCCAGATTGCCCTACCCGCCAGCCAGGACCATGACAATCTCCACAAACAGGATTTTTGTGACCGTCATCGAAGGAAAGATCATGGCGTAGCCGATATCGGGCTGCTCCGTGGGCGCTACGCGGTTGGCGAACGCCAGGATTGCCGGATTACCGGTCGCGCCGCAGATGACGCCGGCGGTGACATCGAAGGGCATCCTGAAGATCCACAGGCAAGCCAGTGCCGTGACCAGCACGAGCACCAGCACAATCAGCACGCTGTAAAGGAGCAGTGAAGCGCCGGTGATGGCAATGGTCGAGAAGAATTTCGGTCCTGACGATATGCCAACCTGTGCCAGGAAGATAGTGAGCCCGAGATTGCGCAACACCAGATTGGCGGAAAGCGGCATGGTCCAGACCAGCGGGCCGGACCGGCGGATCTTGCCCAGATACAGCGCAACCAGCAGCAGAGCCGCCAAGCCGAGGGTCAGCTTGCCGGCGCCGGGGATCGGCAACGGGATCATGCCCGCCAACAGGCCGAGCGCCGCGCCGATGCCGATGGAAATAAAGCTCAGTTCGGCGGTCCCCTTGATGGAGTCGCCGAAAAGCTTGCGCATGGCCTTGGTATGAGCGCGATTGACCAGCACTCCTACCCGGTCGCCCACTTCGAGGATGAGTTCGGGGGTTGGCAGCATGTCGGCGTCGCCCCTTCGTACCTGGACGATCGAACCTGTAATGCCATCGGGAAAGCGGATATCGCGTAGCGCAAGCCCGACCACGGCGCGGCTTGAGGCAAACAAGCGGACATAGTCCAGGTCCTCGCGGTGACTGCTAATCCGGCCGGGCTGCAGTTCCCCCAGCAGGCCAGCAGCTTCCCGAAGCAAGGCCGGCTCCGTGGATGTCGCGAGCAGAACGTCGTCCTGGCGCAGGACAAGGTCTTCGGTCGGCAGCTGGTTATGGTGCTCGCGACGCACCGCGGCAATGGCGAGTCCAACTGGCAGGCGCGCCTTCAGCTGGGCAAGCGTGAGGCCGACGATCTCGGGGTTGCGCAGGGAAATCTCGCCCGTCTCGAGGATCTTGGCCGCTGGCGCCTCGATTTTCGCTTTCAGCAATACGCTGAGGGCATAGAGCAACAGGATCGGGCCCGCGACCCCGAACGGGTATGCCACGCTGTAGCCAACCGCCGCGCCATCGCCCTTCATGGCCGCAATGACGGCCTGCAATGTCGCGGTGCTGGTCCCGGTACCCGCAAAGATACCCAGCGACTCATCGAGCCGCAGGCCGAACAGCGGTACCAGCGCCAGCGACGCCATGCCGGCACCGATAACACCCACAGCCGCGGCGGCATTGGCCTTCAGACCGCGGACGCTGGTCAGCCCCTCGAAGAATTGGGCGCCGTACTGGATGCCAATGCCATAGAGGAACAGCAGCAGGCCCAGGGTCCCGACAAGCGCAGGCGGTGCCGCTTTGGGCGCGAAGCCCCCGATCGCCAATCCGACAAACAGGACGGCTCCGGATCCCAGCGCGACGCCTTTGATATTGATTTCGCCGACAACGTAGCCCAGTGCAATCGTAAGGAGCAACGTGAACAAGGGCTGGGTTTCGAACAATACCCGGACTGCATCCATCGCCATCTCCTTCTGGCTGGAAGATCAGCAGGACGGGCCGGTATTGCCAGCGGAAAGGGACAAGCAGGCGAGCGCATGCCCTTCCCCCTCCGGGCCCGAATATGCAGAGTAGGTCAATTGTGGCTGACGTCAAAGATTCCACTGTTGCGCGCATCGGAGTGCCGGACCGGTTAGCGCGGGGACGGGTACTCTCCGGGCATGCGGTGCATGCTGCCCGGCCGTCGGTCCTCCGCGCCCTACTCCGCCCGAATATCGGCCCTTGCCGCCACCGCGCGCATTTCCGGCAGCTCCTTTTCGACGCGCGCCTTGACGGCGGCGCCATTGCCATAAGCTGGCGTCAGCGCCAGCTCGACCATCCGCGCTTTGGTTGACGGTGCGTTGGCGACTTCCGCGAGCGCCTTTTCCAGCTTCTGGGCGACCGGCGCCGGCAGCCCTGCCGGCGCCATCAGTGCGAACCAGGTCCCCATCTGGAAGCCCGGATAGCCACTTTCGGCCACTGTAGGCACCTGTGGCAGCGCCGGTAGCCGTTGCGCCGAAAGCACCGCGATTGGCTTGATCTTGCCGCCCTTGATCAGCGGCAGGCTGGCGACCACGGTATCGACGGCGACCTGGACCTGCCCGCCGGCCAGCGCGGTCAGGCTCGGGGCGCTGCCATTGAACGGCACGTGAACCATGCGGATACCGGTGGCGGATTTCAGCATCTCGCCGCCGAAATGGACCGACGATCCCGCACCGAACGAGCCGTAGGAAAACTTGTCGGGGTTCGCCTTTGCCTGTGCCACCAGGTCCTTGAGCGAGTTCACCGGAACCTCGGGGTTGGCAACCAGTACCAGGCTCATGTCGGCAACGAGCCCCAGTGGCGTGAAGCTCTTGACCGGGTCGTACGCGATGTTCTGGCGGATCGCAGGGTTCAGCGTGAGTGTGGTACTTGCGGCCAGCAGCAGCGTGTAGCCATCGGGCGGGGCCTTGGCGACCTGTGCGGCGCCGACTACCGTGCTCGCGCCGGGTTTGTTCTCCACCACCACCGTCTGGCCTAGCTTCTCGCCAAGGCCAACCGCCAGCAAGCGGCCCAGCAGATCAGTGGCCCCGCCAGCGGCAAAGGGCACCACGAGCCGGATCGGCCGGTCCGGATACGACGGACCCTGCGCGGCGGCGGGCGCGGTGGCCAGCATGGCGGCCAGGCCGGTGCATGCAAGGAAAAGCTTGGTGGGGGTTACGGTCATCGGTTCAACTCCTGCCTGCTGTTTGGGGAAAGACGAAGCCATGCGGTCAACACGGCCAGCAGCTTGCTGCCCGTGGACAAACTCGATGTGTCGGTCGGTCTGGCACCTACGCCAGCCAGGGGCTGCGCACGCGCGAGAAGCCGCCCGCCTGGTCATAGGCGTGGCCAAGCTGCAGCACCTCCGCGTCCGCCTGCGCCGGGCCGATGATCTGGATGCCGGCCGGCAGCCCGCCGCGGCCAAAGCCCGCGGGCGCGGCCAGCGCGGGCAGGCCGGCCATGGTCGCGGGCACCACGGCCTGCATCCAGCGGTGATACGTGTCCATGTCGCGCCCGTCGATCGCATGGGGCCAGTCCATATCGGCGTCGAACGGGAACACCTGCGCGGCCGGCATGACGAGGTAGTCGAAGCGCTCGAACAGCGTGCGCAGTGCCTGGTACCACGTGCTACGTATCGCCATGGCCTCGTACACGCGGGAGCCTGACAGCGCCAGCCCGCGCTCGATTTCCCAGACGGCTTCCGGCTTGAGCAACGCGCGCTTCGCGGGATCGCGGTACAGCGCGCCGTTGGCGCCGGCCACAGCAAAGCTGCGCAGGTCGATCCATGCGTGCCACAGGCGTTCGAGGTTGAAATCCGGCAGTGCGGCATCGACTGTGCAGCCGATCGCCCGTAGATGGCTGAGCGCCATGACGCATGTATCAAGCAGGCCGGGTTCGGTCGGCAGGTGGCCGCCGAGGTCGCCGAGCCAGCCAATGCGCACGCCAGCCCAGTCGCGCTCGGGCGGCAGCGCAAAGCTGCCGGGCGCTTCGGTGCGGCGCGTCAGCGGCAAGCGCGCGTCGAAGCCCGCCTGAACCGACAGCAGCAACGCCAGGTCCGGCACATTGCGCGCCATCGGGCCGGCTACGCTGAACTGCTGGAAGAACACTTCCTCGGACGGGCCATGCGGCACGCAGCCGAACGAGGTGCGCAGCCCATAGACATGGTTGAACGCGGCCGGCGTCCGCAGCGATCCCATCATGTCCGAGCCATCGGCCACCGGAAGCATGCGCAGCGCCACCGCTACGGCCGCCCCGCCGCTGCTGCCGCCGGCCGAGCGTGCCGGATCCCAGGCATTGCGCGTGGTGCCGTAGATCGGGTTGTACGTGTGGCCGCCCAGGCCGAACTCGGGTGAATTGGTGCGGCCGACGAACAACGCGCCGCCGGCGCGCATGCGTTCGAAGACCACTGCGTCGGTCTGGCTGACTTGTCCGGCGAAGATCGGCGAGCCCTTGGTGGTGACCATGCCGGCGGCCGGCATGATGTCTTTGGGCGCCTGCGGAAAACCGTGCAACGGACCGCGGCTGGCCCCCCGGGCGAGTTCGTCATCGAGGCCCGCCGCCTGCTTTCGCAATGGATCCCGGTCCATCGGCGCCACAATGGCATTGACGCGCGGGTTGTGGCGGTCGATCTGGCTCAGGTAGGCATCAAGCACCTCCACGCACGACACCTCGCGCGCATGGATGGCCCGGGACAGGGCAACGGCGTCGAGATCAATGATGGAATCGGTCGGAATGCTGGGAATCGCGCTCATGGGAAGCCTGTCTCCTGTCTGGTCAGGAAAGAGCATAGGGTCGGCGTGGTTTTCCTACAATCGAGGAATTTTTCAAATACCCTTGCGTAAAACACAAACGTGGTACAAACCCGGAAGCCAATCCCGGAGCCACGATCGATGCTGTCGCACCGCCTGCAGGACACCTCGCTGCGCTATTTCCTGGAAGTCGTTCGCGCCGGCTCGCTGACCGAGGCGGCGCAGCGGCTAAACGTCACGGTGTCCGCGGTCAGCCGGCAGGTTGCGGCGCTCGAGTCATGGCTGGGGGTGCCGCTGTTCGACCGCCGGCCGCGCGGCATGGTGGCCAGCGCGGCGGGCGAGTTGCTGGCCGCCTATGCGCTGCGCAATGCGCTGGAGGCTGATCGTGTCGTGACGGAAATCGATGCGCTGCAAGGTCTGCGGCGCGGGCGCGTGCGGGTGGCGAGTTCGGCCGGGTTTGCGATCGAATTCCTGCCACGCGCCATTGCCGATTTCCGCGAACGCTATCCGGGGCTGCATTTTCATGTGCGCGTGGCACCGCCGGCCGAGGTAACCGGCATTGTGCTGCACGGCGACGCCGATATCGGCATCACGTACAGCCGTGCCGCCGAACAAGGCATCCGGGTCGAGCATAGGCAGGCGGCGCCCGTGATTGCGATCATGCGGCCCGATCACGCGCTCGCGCGGTTCCGCAGCATCACGCTGTCGCAGATGCTGCCGTATCCGCTTGCGCTGCCCGAGGGCGACAACACGGTGCGCCAGCTGTTTGACATTGCCTGCGGTGAGCGTGGCGTTGCGTTCGAACCGGTGCTGGTCAGCAACCAGTTCGAGACGCTGACCAGCTTCGTGCTGCACGGTGGCGGGCTGTCGATCTCAGGCGGGGTCACGGTCGGCGACCGCCTGCGCCGTGGCGAACTCCATGCCGCGACGATCCGCGAGCGCGGCATGAAAAGCCGCGCCATCGAACTGCAGACGCTGGCCGGCCGCACGCTGCCCGAAGGCGTGCGTACGTTTTTGGGCTTCGTGCGGGACCGTCTGGTGGAGGAGGCCGGAATCGGATCCTGAAAGGCGTCCGGCCAGAGACGCCTACTTCGCGAACAGCGACGACATATCCGCAAACGCCTTGAATTCGAGCGCATTGCCCGACGGGTCCAGGAAGAACATGGTGGCCTGTTCGCCGACCTGGCCCTTGAAGCGGACATGCGGTTCGATGACGAACTCCACGCCGGCCGCGCTCAGCTTGTCCGCCGCGGCCTGCCAGGCTTCCATCGACAGCACCACGCCGAAGTGGCGCACCGGCACGTTGTCGCCGTCCACCGCGCTGGTGCCGCGGTGGCCGCATTCGTCTGGCGACAGGTGCGCGACGATCTGGTGGCCGTAGAAGTTGAAGTCGATCCACGCATCGGAACTGCGGCCTTCCGGGCAGCCGAGCAGTGCGCCGTAGAACTCCCGCGCGCTGGCAAGGCTGTGGACGGGAAAGGCCAGGTGAAACGGAGGCACGACGGCAGCGGCTGCGCTCATGGTAGGGGCTCTCAATGGATGACGGTTTTTGCGGGGCGGGCCTGCGAAATCCTCCGCCGACCCATGGAGCCAAGTCTAAGCATGACGAATGATGATGAAAAGCGATATATTTTCGCTCTGAGCAACACAAATTTCGATCATTTACCATCATGCTGCGTGAACTGCGCACTTTCATCGCCGTGGCCCGACACGGTACCTTTGCCGGCGCCGGCGCGCGGATCGGCCTGACCCAGTCGGCCGTCAGCGCACAAATCCAGCGGCTGGAGGAAGAAGTCGGTTTCCCGCTGTTCGATCGCACCGGGCGCTCGGCACGGCTCAATGCCGCCGGCCGCGACACGCTGGCGCTGGCCGAGGAACTCGTTGCCCTGTATGAGCGTATCGGCCACCAGGGGCCGGACGCGCAAGGCGGCATGGTGCGTATCGGCGCCATTGCTTCCGCGCAGGTGACGTTCCTGCCGGATGCCATTGCAAGTTTCCGCGCCGAATTGCCGGCCTGCCGCGTGCGCATGGTGCCGGGGGTGTCGCTGAGCCTGCTCGGGCAGGTCGATGCCGGCGATATCGATATCGCCGTGCTGATCCGGCCGCCCTATGCGCTGCCTGCCGAATTGGACTGGCGCCCGCTGCTGCGCGAGCCGTTCGAATTGCTGGTGCCGGCTGCCATGGCCGGCCTCCACTGGCGTGAAGCGATCGAATCGGCGCCGTTCATCCGCTATGACCGGGGTTCGTTTGGCGGCCGGCTGGTCGACCAGTTCCTGCGCCAGCAGCGCGTGGTCGTGCAGGAAGCGATCGAACTCGATGAACTGGAAGGCATCGCGCAACTCGTCGCACGCGGGCTCGGTGTCGGGCTGTCGCCGCGTACGCTGGCTGAGGGCCAACGGCCCGCCGGCGTCACCGCGCTGTCGCTGGGAGACGATACGTTCTATCGCGAAGTCGGGCTGGTCGAACGTGCGCCGCATAGCCGCCAGCCCGTCGCGAGCCGGCTCGCGGAGCGTATCGGGGAAGCTGCCAAAGCGCTGGCGGGATAGCGCTACAGCCCGATGGCGGGCCCGCGGCTGCGCTTGAGCTGGAATGCCACCGACACGCGGTCGGCCGGATAGACGGTGTCCGTGATCTCGAGGATCTTGCCGGAGCTTTCCTTGTAATGGCGGATCAGCCGCAGCCCCGCCGACCCCGCCGGCACGCCAAGCTGCGTGGACAGCGGCTCGTCGATTAGCGTGGCGGTCACCACTTGGCGGATCTCCGCAATGGCAGTCGCGCGCTCGCGCTCGATCAGCGCGCTGACCAGCGTTTGCGGATGATTGCGGATGGTATCGACGAGTCCCGCCAGCGAAGCGTCGATATAGATGTCGGCGCGCGCCACCGGCGTGCTGCCCTTGCGCGCGTCCACACGCGTGCCGCTGAGCAAGACCCACGCGCTGCCCACCGGCGCTTCGAGCCGGCGTGCCAGCGCGCGGTCCAGCGTGACATCGCGCACGTCGTCGATGGCCCGCACTTCGGTGGCGGCCACGCGCACCAGGTCTTCTGCCGTGCCGAACGATTGCGTATAGGCCGCATTCGGGTTGGCGTTCTCGACGATGGTGCCCACCGCCTTCTTGCGCGAGATATAGCCGAGGTCCTGCAGCATGCGCAGCGAGGCGCGCACCGTGTGGCGGCTCACGCCGTGCTGTTCGGCCAGTTCATGTTCCGTCGGCAGCAGGCTGCCCACCACGCGGCGCCCTTCCACGATGTCCTTCACCAGCATGCTGGCGAGTTCGGCGTATCGGGTCGGGGCACCCGGCAGATCGGGTTTGGGCTTGCTGTCCTTCAGGGGCGCGGCGGTCATGGCGGCGGGGGGGGAATCGGAGGGTGTGCACATTTTACGATGCCGGTGCGGTTCCGCTCCTGCGCCTTCAGTTGGCGAAGTCAGTTGACAAAAAAGCGCCGCTCCGCTTCGGCCGGCACCGCCATGCCGGTCACCTTCGCCTTCTGCAGCACTTCCCAGAAGTAGCGGTAGGTGGCGCGGTCGTGCAGTTCGCCCTTGTACTGGATGGGGCCCCAGTCGGCGTCCTGCGCGACCACCAGGATGCCGGCGGCATCTTCCACTTCGGTGAAGTCCGGCCGCATGGCGTTGACGATCGGCTGGATCTGCGCCGGATAGATGCTCCACATGCGCAGGAAGCCGAACTCGTTGCGTGCACGGCGCGCGTCGCTGGCGATGACCTCGGCGTCCTTCAGGTTCAGGCACACGTTGTGCGCCGGCACGATGCCGTTGGCCAGTGCCGCCGCAACCATGTCGGCCTTCGCGCGCGCGAGCAGCGCGTGCTCGAACTGGCCCGGGCTGCGCATGGCGGCGGCCGGAATCGCGCCGTGGTGGCCGCTGACGAAGTCCATCAGGCCGAAGTCGAGCACTTCGATGTTGGGCAGTTCCGCGATCTGGAACACGTCGCGCAACGCGCCGTGGGTTTCGATCAGCACGTGCACCGGCACGGGCTTGTCCAGGCCGGCGCGCTTGGCGACGTCGCCGATATAGCGGATGACTTCCGCGACCTGCCCGCTGTTGGTTGCCTTGGGCACCGTGATATAGGCGAGCCGGCCGCCAGCGCCGTTCACGATGATGTCCACATCCTGGCGCCAAGCCGGATGCGACGGGTCATGGATACGGGCACCGGCACGGCCGTGGACGTTGCGGTCCGAGGCGATCATGCGCGCAACCATCTCGGCGTGCTCGCGTTCCTGGCCGGCGGCGGCGCCGTCTTCGCAGTCGCAGGTCACGTCGAAGACCGGGCCGTACTCGACCTGCAGGTCCATAGCCTTGCCGATCAGCTTTTCGCTGCCGGCGAAGTGCTCGCAGGCGGCCAGCACCGGGAAGGATTTTTCGCCGGCAAACAGGGCGTCGTTCGGATGCGTTGCGGTGGTCATGTCTTGTCTCGCTGATAAGTGATGTGCATTGAGGCAGGCCGCGCGTGGGGCTTACCGCTGGCGTTTCGGGATGGCGATGGTGTAGTCGAGGTCCAGCACGACATTGGACGGGTGCGCCGCCCTGCCCTGGCCCGGCTCCGGAAAGGCGATTGAGGTGCCGCTGGCGTTCTTTACGCCGATCATGCGCAGGCGCAGCGCACCGACGTGCTCCTGGCCGAGGTCGACTTTCTCCAGCACCTGCGTCGCGCACGCGATGGTGTCGCCCGCATAGGTCGGGTTCACGTGGCTGCCCCCGTTGATCGCAATGATTGACAGGCCGTTCTCCAGCCCGTCATAGGCCAGCGCGCGGCATACCGAGATGATGTGCCCGCCGTAGACCAGGCGTTGCCCGCCGTTTGCGGCCATGGCGTGCCCGTCGAAGTGAGCCCGGGCCGTGTTCTGGTACAGGCGCGTAGCGAGGCTGTGGTCGCTGTCGTTGATCGTCATCGCGCCCGGGTGGTCGATGCGCTCGCCTATCGCGTAGTCCTCCCACAGGTCATCGAAGCCCGTCATGCCCGTGATCTCGCGCACGCGCGCCGTGTAGTCGCTACGGCGCAGGCGCTCGGCTGGTACCACGGCCTGGGTGGACGGCACCACTGCTTCGCCGCACACGGCGCCGTGGTCGCGCTTGTGCACCATCACCCAGCGCACCCATCTCAGCACTTCGCGGCCATGCTGGTTGCGCGCGGTCGAGCGCACGTAGACCACGCCGCTCTTGCGGTTGGAGTTCTCCTTGAGACCGATCACTTCGGTTCCCACGGCCAGCGTGTCGCCCGGATAGACGTGCGAGACAAAACGCACTTCCGCATAGCCGAGGTTCGCCACGGCATTGAGAGAGATATCGGGCACCGTCTTGCCGAACGCCGTGTTGAACACCAGCATGTCTTCCAGCGGTCGATGCTCGAAGCCCAGGTGCCGGGCATTGGTCTCTGCGGTGCACAACGCCGTGCGGCTGCCGGTCAGCCCGATATACAGGCTGCGGTCACCTTCGGTCAGCGTGCGCGGCGTGGCATGGCTGATCTTCATGCCGACGCGGAAGTCCTCGAAATAGTTGCCGCTGCGGTCCTTCTTCATATGCGTTTCCTTGTCCCTCATGGCCCTGGTTGCGTGTTCTGCTGCCTTGCTATATGTACGTACATAGTGATTGGCGAAACGGACAATGTCAACTGGATTTCGGTGCGTCATGGCTATGGAATGCGTTTGCATAAGGCGAATAATGCCCACCAAATTCGGGTGGGTATCCGCGTTATTATGTACGTACATAAATGCATTGATAATGACGGAATCCCAGAACGCCGCCAGGAGTGCAAGGTGCAGGAGCTGAGCTCGAACGCGTGCCGCGACTCGGCAACGGGAAAGAACGCGTGGGAACTGCAGGAACAGGAAAGCGGAGCCAGCTGTTGCAGACCCTGAAAGCGGCGCAGCGGTTGCAGCTCAGTTCCTGGCTGCACGCCGCGGCGGGCTATCGTGCACAATGCGCGAATGTGCCGGCGCGGCGAGTCATACGCGGTGCGGCAGCAACCGAACAGAGAGGGAGAACCATGACGACGCAAAGCGAAATCGCTATCCTGGCAGGCGGCTGCTTCTGGGGCATGCAGGACCTGCTGCGACGGTACCCGGGCGTATTGGCAACGCGCGTGGGCTACAGCGGCGGCGACGTGCCGAATGCCACCTACCGCAACCATGGCACCCACGCAGAAGCAATCGAAGTCGTGTTCAATCCGCAGCAGGTCAGCTATCGCCAGATCCTGGAGTTCTTCTTCCAGATCCACGACCCGACCACCAAGAACCGTCAGGGAAACGATGTCGGCACAAGCTACCGCTCGGCGATCTTCTATCGGGACGATGCGCAGAAGCAGGTAGCGGAAGACACGATCGCCGACGTCAATGCGTCAGGCCTGTGGCCTGGCAAGGCTGTGACGGAAGTTGCGCCTGCAGGCCCGTTCTGGGAGGCAGAGCCCGAGCACCAGGACTATCTGGAACGCTATCCGAACGGCTACACGTGCCACTTCATCCGGCCGGGCTGGAAGCTGCCGCAGCGCGGATGATGCGGGTACGGCGCTGTCGCTAGCGCGACAGTGTCCGCTTGTAGCTGAACCGGTCGCCCGGAAATAGAGTTCGGCCCAGCGCAAGGGTGGCCCCTCGATATGGAAGGGCGTGCTGCGGATGCTTCAGCAGCGGGAACCCTTCGGGCAATTCAAGCCGCCGTGCCACTTTTCCGCTGGCCGCCATGGCTGCATCGATGGCGCGCGCCGCGCAGACTTGGGACCCAGCAGGCAAATGGTGGGAGGCCGGTGGTGGCGGCACGGCGTGGGACACCCTCACCTTCGATCCCGAACTCAACCTGATGTACGTGGGGACCGGCAACGGCTCGCCGTGGGCGCACCGCGCGCGCAGCCCGGCCGGCGGCGACAACCTGTACCTTGCATCGATCGTCGCGCTCGATCCGGACACGGGCAAGTACGTGTGGCACTACCAGGAAACGCCGGGCGACAACTGGGACTACACGTCCACATCGCCGATGATCCTGGCAGACCTGAAGATCGACGGCCAGCCGCGCAAGGTGATCCTGCACGCGCCGAAGAATGGCTTCTTCTTCGTGATCGACCGGACCGATGGGCGGTTCATCTCCGCGAAGAACTATGTCGACGTGAACTGGACCACGGGCTATGACGCCAACGGCCGCCCCGCCGAAGTTCCCGAAGCACGCGCGACCGACAAGCCCTATGACGCGATCCCGGGGCCCTACGGCGGCCACAACTGGCAGTCGATGTCGTTCAATCCGCAGACCGGGCTGGTCTACGTGCCGGCACAGAACGTGCCGGCGAACCTCATGGACGACAAGCGCTGGCGCTTTAATGCCGCTGCGCCCGGTGCGCTGCAGAGCAACACCGGCTGGAATACCGGCAAGATCCTCGGCGCCGCGAGCCCGGCCAACAAGCCGTTCGGGCGCCTGATTGCGTGGGATCCGGTGCAGCACAAAGCGGCATGGACGCAGGAATACGTCGCGCCGTGGAATGGCGGCACGCTGACCACGGCCGGCAACCTGATGTTCCAGGGCACGTCGGACGGCCGGTTGATCGCCTATGACGCGCGCAACGGCGACAAGCTGTGGGAAACGCCGACGGGCACCGGCGTCATCGCTGCCCCGACGACCTACATGGTCGATGGCAAGCAGTACGTGTCGATCGCCGTGGGCTGGGGCGGTGCGTACGGCGCGTACCGCCGCGTCGCGGACCGCGAAGGTCCCGGCACGGTCTACACGTTCGCGCTCGGGGGCAAGGCGGCCATGCCGGAATTCGTCAAGGCTCGCGTGGGGGAACTGCTGTCCGGGGTCAGCTACGATCCGGCCAACGTGAAGGCCGGTGCCGGCCTCTACGTCAGCAACTGCGTGGCCTGCCATGGCGTGCCGGGCGTGGATCGCGGCGGCAATATTCCCAACCTGGGCTATATGCACGCCACCTACATCCAGAACCTGGACAAGTTCATCTTCAAGGGGCCCGCCATGGTGCGCGGCATGCCGGACTTCAGCGGCAAGCTGAGCGCTGACGATGTCGAGAAACTCAAGGCCTTCATTCAAGGCACGGCTGATGCGATCCGGCCCAAGGCAGTTGCCGGCACCGGCCAGTAATGGAAAAGCCGCCTGCTCCGTCAAGCCATGACGGGGTGGCGGCTGATTTGAAGCAAGGACGCTTACTCGATCGCCCGAAACTGCGCGCACAGCCGGAACACGTCTTCGGACAGCGCGATCTGCTTTGCCTTGCTGTACCGCGTGGCAAGCTTCATCAGCTCCTTGATGTCGCGGCCGCTCGCTTTCGGGTAGGCGGCTGTCAGCGCATCGACAAGTTCGTCCTGCAGCGACACGCCGCACTGCTCGGCCTGCAGCCGCCACAGGCGCGCGGCATCTTCCCTGCATGGTGTCTCATACTGGATCGTCGCAATGCAGCGCGACAGGATGGCGTCGTCGACGTCGCCGGTGCGGTTGGTCGTCATGAACAGCAATCCGCTGAAGTATTCGAGCGTGCGCAGGAACTCGGCGACGATGGCGTTGTGCTCGAGGTCGTTGTCGCGGCGGCGAATGTAGACGTCGGCTTCGTCCAGCAGCAGGACGGCGTTCCACCGCATGGCGCGACGCAGGATTTCCATCAACGTGGCGCCGACCGATGCGGCGGTCGTGCCGAGCTGCCCCGAATGCACGCGGTAGAGCGGTTTGCCAACGACTTCGGCATAGATCTCCGCGGTCAGCGTCTTGCCGAGTCCCGGGGCCCCTTGGCAGAGGATGGTCGTGCCGCCCGACTTGCCGGGCACGAAGTCCTGCACCAGCACGTCCATGTGCGACGTCAGGATGTCGATCAGATCGCGATGATGGTCCGGCAGCACCAGCTTGTCCCGCAGTTCGGGCCGGTATTTGTACTCGCTCAGGTGCTGCACGTGTACCCAGATGTTCTGGTGCCACTCCAGGTGGAACAGGTGTACGTAGCCATGCAGCGGCACCTTCTCGAAGCCGCTGACGACACCGGCGCGGCGCCAGAACTCCGCATCGCAGTTCATCTCGAAGCGCCGTTCGAGCCGTTCTTCGTCATTGATGCAGCGTGCGGTCACGCCATCGGCCATGCGCGCCAGCGCGACGGTGTTCTTGCCTTCGACCGTGAAGCCGGCGCGCGTCGCGATGAACTGCGCGCCAAAGCTGCGCTGGTAGCGCACGAAGCGCTGCGCATGGATCTCGTATTCGCGCCGGAACTCCGCACACTCCTTGAAGAAGCCGAATTCCGCAAGCAGTTCGGGGATCGTGCGGTCGACGATCTCGTCGCGCGTGACGATGATCGACGTCGTCATGCCTGAACGGCGACGCGTGGGGTCGGTCTGCTCGGAGTTGGCGGACAGCATCGTGTTCGCGAGCATGTCGATGGCCACATAGGGCATGCCCTGCTCCGGCTCGACATGGCGGATGCGCTGGACCAGCCACGGCAGCAGCACGCCGTCGCGGCTGCGCTGGTACAGCCAGCCATCGATGGCATCGCGCGACAGGTAGGCGATCAGCCCTGCCACCAGCATCTCCAGGCCCGGAATCGTGCGCGCTTGCGGCGCGTTGTAGATGTTGTCGAGCGCAAGCATCTGGAACAGCAGTTCGCGCTCGTTCTGTGCCTTGCTGAGCGTATAGAGCGAACTGAGCGATTGCGCGTCGAACAGGCGCGCCGACACCACCATGTTGCCGTGGCAGACACCGTGTTCCCTGAGCTGCCGGGCCAGCGGCGATTCGGCTTGGATCAGCGCGAGCAGCGGATGGATCAGCGACTGCGGGATTTCGAAATTCATGGACGGCGCTCCATTAGGCCAGGAAGAACCGGATGGCCAGGTCGACGATGTCGGGCTGTATCGCATGCGGGCCGTCGAATTCGACATACTCGACGTCGTAGCCGGCAGCACGGAGACGCATCGCGTTGTTGCGGCCACTGGTCTGAACGGGGAGCTGTTCATCGGCGAGCCCATGCGCGATAAAGACCTTCGGCATACCCTCCTGCATGAATACCGACATGAATCCGCCGGAAAACGCGATCACGTGGCTGGCGATATCGCCGTTGGTGATGCCGATCGATAGCGCGTAGCTCGCCCCGTCCGAAAAGCCGGCGAACGCCAGCTGATCGCGGCGGATGTGGTAGCGAGACGTGACCGCGGCGAGCGCCTGGTGCAACCGCTGGAGGTCGGGACCGTTGCCACCGATCACGATGTCCCATGTCGGAAACATCGAATGCGGTGCCAATACCAGGAATTTATGCTGCGCCGCGCGTGGTTCGATGAACGGCAGGACCTTCCCGGGAAATCCGCCAGCCCCGTGGAACATGATCATCAGCGGCACGGGAACGCCGGCATCCAGCCCATCCGGCACGAAAAGAACCGTGTCGCGTTCGTCGTCTATGCCAAGCCGGTGGCGGCCCGGTGGCAATGGCGCCGCTGAGGGCACGGCATGGGTGAAGGCCATCCGGCCCAGCAGCGAAGGATCGAACATGGCGCAAATGGTACAACGTTCACTTTGTTGATATGTAATATATCACCAACTTGCACGCATGGCGACCGCTGCCGGGGTTGCCGGGAAAGCCTTCAGTGCGTCATGTCGTGCTGGTAAAGCAGGCGCTGACCGTCGGCATTCGCGGCGGCCACTGCGTTGATGGCCGCGCTTTCGGGCATCGGCCCCGCAAGGCTCAGCTCGAACTGGTCACCGAGCATGGGCCGGGCGATCAACAGCCGCTCATCGTGATGGCAATACAGCGCGAAGCTCACGCCATGGCGCACCGCCTGTTTGGCGCCGGCGCAGAACCGGGCGACGCAGATCGGGCAATTCCAGTCCCATGCACCGGGGGCCGACTCAGGCGCACCGGCGTAGCACTGGATAAATTGTGATGGAGTCGCCATGGGCACCCCGCGCTCTCGGGTCGGATGCCAACAGCGTAGGACAAAGGCGTCACCGACGCCGGCTTTATCTCGGCTTCTTTTGATCGCACCAACCCTGATGTGGGCCCACGGGTCACATGGCACGTGGACACCGGCCTGTTGCTTCACTCCGCCGTGCGCCCCAGCTTGCAGGACCGGTCGAGGAAATCGCTCGCATGGCCGGTCGTGCCGGCCGCCTTGTCCACAGGCTGGTCGACGACCAGGAAGCCCGGCGCAGCGTCCTGCCGCGTCACGTAAGTGACGAACACGCCGCGGTCCCCTACCCGACTCGGCTCCGGCAGCCCTTTGCGCACGATGTCAAACGCATTGAAGCGAAGCGCGGTATCCGGTGACGGAATCAGCAGGGCGCGTACCGGCTTGCCCTGGAAACGGAGTTCGGTCCAGCCGTCGCTTGCTTTGCCCGCGTTGTCCGCAACGAACGCGCGCGCGGCTTCGCTGATGCAGTCGAGATGGATGTGAAGCTGGTCCTGGCTGCGCGATGCCCGCGAGTTCACCGCCAGGCCGACGAGATTGTCCGGCACGCGCTTGCCGATCGACTTGCCCACGATGTCGCGCACTTCCCAGCCGAACGCCCATTGGTTGTGAGGACCGCCCTCCCAAAGCGCGGGATCGTCGACACCCGTAACCTTATGGTCGGGGATCACGAGGTAATGGCTCGACCCGATGGCGTCCTTATACAACACGAGGCCGCGTTCACGGTCGACGACGGCGCAATCGGCGTGCTGCGGCTGGTCGCTCGTCAGGCAGCGCTCCTGCACGTTCTTCCACAGGCTGTCACGCGTAATGCCAGGGAACCACAAGTCATCCTGGCGGCATTGCGCGGTCAGTGCGAGCGTCGACAGCACAGCCAATGCCGCGGCGGCCATGCCGCGGCGCCGCCACGGGTGCGAGTCAGTGTTCAAATCAGGGGGAATGGCACGCATGGCGGCAATAATCGCATGGCATCAGCAACCATCTTCAATAGCACCATGCCATGACGCCAACGTGACCGGCGCCGCCGCCGTGGTCCATGCGGGCACGCTTACTTGAGGAACTGGCCCCAGTAGGCTTCGACCTGCTCGACCAGCGCGGGCGGGAGCGCCACATAGTTTTCGACTGCGGCATCGGCCTGCCCTTCGCGCAGCGCCCACCGGAAGAACGCGAGCGCGTCCTTGGTGCTGCCGTTGGCGAGTCCGGCGAGCGGCATCAGCACGAACACCTCGCCCGCGATCGGCCACGCATTGGAACCGGGCGCATTCGTGACGACCTGGTAGAAGTCCCGCTGCGGCGCCCAGCTTGCCGATGCCACCGCCGCGCTGAAGCTGTCGCGAGTCGGCTGCACGTAGGTGCCCGCCTGGTTCTGCATGGCGGTGTACGACAACTTGCGCTGCAGTGCTTCTTTGAGTGTCCGCGGTCATCCGGTGCCAGCGGAGAAACAGACCGCATCACCCCGCTTGCGGCCGGACAATGGGCGTTCCGGCGCAACGCAGGCAGGGAGTGTTTCTATGACAAAAAAGATTGTATGCGTTGCGCGCGGCAACGGAAGGGCATCTCGCACGCAGTGCATGCGAAAGCGAGACGACGTGTCAGTCGTTTTTCATCCATCCCGGCAAGCATTCACTGGATGGACGCACCGCATGGGTGCGAAAACCACGGTTGCGGTCGAGACAGTTGGCTGGCAGTCAGCTAGTAACGACCGTACTTGCCGCCATAAAACGACCCGCTGCGCGGATTGGAAATGATGTATGCGCGGCTTCGCGCCCACGTTTGCGCAGCGAGGAAGACTTCAGGTTCACGCTGGCTCCAGTCGCTCACCATCAGCGGAGCCGAGTCGTCTTCCGACGTGGGGTACACCGCCGCCCTGTGCAGGGCGGCCCGTCCGGGAGTCCCCGGTACGGTGATCATACGAATCGTCACGCGCATCAGCGATTGCAGAGAAGCCCGATTGAAATGCATTCTGGAAACTCATTATGACTGTTGTGTGACGAAATTCAATGCCGCAATTGCGTTATGTTTTGCCCGCAAACCGGCAGCATTCGTCATCGTTCTGTCACGGGCGGCCGCCAGAATGCGCTCGTCATTCAAGCAAGGGAGTCGAGATGACGCATGCCATCGAAGTCCGCGGCCTGACCAAGTCGTTCCGCGCAGACCGCAAGGCGCTTGACGATGTCACGCTCGACGTCGCGCCCGGTGAAATGGTCGCCCTGCTGGGCGCCTCTGGTTCCGGCAAGTCCACGCTGCTGCGCCATATCGCCGGCTTTGTCACCAGCGATGCGGGCGCGGGCGAAATCGTCGTGAACGGCCGCGCTGTCCAGCGCCACGGGCGGCTGGCGCGCAATGTGCGAAGCGTCCGCTCGGAGATCGGCTTTGTGTTCCAGCAGTTCAACCTCGTCGGCCGTCTCCCGTTGATGACCAATGTGCTGGTCGGCATGCTGTCGCGCCTGCCGAAGTGGCGCAGCCTGTTGCGCCTGTTCAAGGCCAACGAGATCCAGGCAGGTCTCCACGCGCTTGCCCAGGTTGGTATAGACGACTATGCGTTCCAGCGCGCCTCGACGTTGTCAGGCGGCCAGCAGCAGCGCGCCGCTATCGCGCGCACGCTGGTGCAGAACGCCCGCGTGATTTTGGCCGACGAGCCGATCGCGTCGCTGGATCCGGAGTCGTCGCGCCGTGTGATGTCGCTGCTCGCGCAGATCAACCGCACGCGCCAGGTGGCCGTGGTGGTGTCGCTGCACCAGGTTGACGTGGCGATGCGCTACTGCCCGCGCGTCGTCGCGCTGCGCCACGGCAAGGTGGTGTATGACGGCCCCTCCGCGGCGCTCACGCCCGACATGCTGCGCGACCTGTATGGCACCGAGGCAGAGGAGTTGTTGCACGACACCCTCGACAGCGAACCAGACGCCGTGCCCGTGCCAGCGCTGGCGGCCATGAATCTCGCAGCGGCCTGACGGCTGTCTTGCATCGCGTTCTTTTCCAGATCCAAGGCGTACTCAAGACGTATTCAACACGTTCGCCAAACCGAATTCCAACCGGAGTCATCCATGCTTCGCAGAACATTCCTCGCCGTTGTCGCATCGACCGTTGTTGCCATGCCGGCCTTTGCGCAGGACGCCAAGACGCTGAACATCGGCTTCATCTCGACGGAGTCGTCGTCGAACCTGAAGTCGGCCTGGCAGCCGTTGATCGATGACCTCAGCAAGACGCTGGGCGTGGCCGTCAAGCCGTTCTTTGCCTCGGACTATGCCGGCATCATCGAAGGCATGCGCTTCAACAAGGTCCAGATCGCCTGGTTCGGCAACAAGTCGGCCATGGAAGCCGTGGACCGCGCCAATGGCGAAGTGTTCGCCTCGGTGATCGACAAGGACGGCAACCCGGGCTACTGGTCCCTGCTGATCGTCAACAAGGACAGCGACATCAAGAACGTCGAAGACGTGATCAAGCGCGGCAAGGAACTCAGTTACGGCGCCGGCGATCCGAACTCGACGTCGGGCACGGCCGTGCCGGGCTACTACCTGTGGGCCGCCCACAAGGTCGAGCCGAAGACGCTGTTCAAGGCCGTTCGCATCAGCAACCACGAAACCAACCTGCTGTCGGTGCTGAACAAGCAGGTGGACGTGGCCGTGAACAACACCGAGAACTTCGAGCGCTATCGCATCAACACGGGCAAGAATCCGTATGACCAGGTGCGCGTGCTGTGGAAGTCGCCGCTGATCCCGGCCGACCCGATCGTTTATCGCAAGGACCTGCCGGCCGACGTGAAGAAGAAGATCCAGACCTTCTTCGTCAACTACGGCAAGGGCCCTGACGCCGCGCGCGAGAAGCAGGTGCTGGCCACGCTGACGTACCAGGGCTTCCGTCCGTCGACCGATGCGCAACTCGTGCCGATCCGCCAGATCGAACTGGCCAAGGAAAAGGCTCGCATCGAGACCGACACCACACTGGCCGCTGCCGACAAGCAGAAGCAGCTCGCCGACGTGAGCCGACGCCTGGCCGACCTGGACAAGGCTGTCAGCACACAGTAAGTCCCACCCGCGGCTGGCGGCATGCCGCCAGCCGCGGCATTGCATTTTCTCTTCTCGCATTACCGGATTGTCCCCATGACCACCACTGCCAAGCACGCCCTGCCGCCCTCTCCCAAGAGCCAGGTGCGGCCCCCGCGCACACCGCTTTCCGTGATGCTGATCTGGGCGATCGTGCTGGCGATGCTTGTCCTGTCCTGGAACGGCGCCGACATGCGTCCGCTGGACCTGCTGCGCGATTCCGGCAACATGGCGCAGTTCGCCGCCGACTTCTTCCCCCCCGATTTCCGCGACTGGCGCCATTACCTGGACGAAATGCTCGTCACGGTGCAGATCGCCGTATGGGGCACGGCCATTGCCGTGTTCATGGCCGTGCCGTTTGGCTTGCTGTGCTCGGCCAATATCGTGCCCGCCTGGATCTACCAGCCGGCGCGCCGTGTCATGGATGCCTGCCGCGCCATCAATGAGATGGTCTTCGCCATGCTGTTCATCGTGGCCGTCGGGCTCGGTCCCTTCGCCGGCGTGCTGGCGCTCTGGATCCATACCACCGGGGTGCTGGCCAAGCTGTTTGCCGAAGCCGTCGAAGCGATCGACCCGCGCCCTGTCGAAGGCGTGCGCGCCACCGGCGCCGGCCCGCTTGAAGAAATCATCTATGGCGTGATTCCGCAGGTGCTGCCGCTCTGGCTCTCGTTCGCGCTGTATCGCTTCGAATCCAACGTGCGTTCGGCGTCGGTCGTGGGCATCGTCGGCGCGGGCGGCATCGGCACCGTGCTGTGGGAAATCATCCGCAGCTTCCAGTACGGCCAGACCTGCGCGGTGATGATCATCATCATCGTCTTCGTGACCGCCATTGACGTGATCTCGGCGCAGATCCGCAAGGTGCTGGTCTGATCGACACAAAAATTCCCCGCAAAATTTCCATGCTGACCCTGACCCTGCCCCGCATTGCATCGCTGTTCGCCAGCCACGGTACTGCCTACTACGGCGGCGAAGCCATCAGCCAGACCGCCCACGCGCTGCAATGCGCGCAACTGGCGGAGCAAGCCGGCGAGCCCGAGCCGCTGATCGTTGCCGCGTTCCTGCACGACGTCGGCCACCTGATGCTGGCCGAAAGCAGCACCACCGATATGCGGCACCAGGAAGCCGCCCCGGATGCGCTGGCCGAATTGTTCGGCCCGGATGTCACGGAGCCAATCCGACTGCATGTCGCGGCCAAGCGGTATCTGTGCGCGGTGGATGCGGGCTACTTCAGTACGCTGTCCGAAGCGTCAGTGCACAGCCTTGCGCTGCAGGGCGGGCCCTTCGATGCCGCCCAGGCGAGCGCGTTCGCCGCTGGATCGCATGCGGATGCCGCGGTGCGCCTGCGGCGCTATGACGATCTGGCCAAGGTGGTTGACCTGGTGACGCCGCCGGTGACGCACTACATGCACATGGCTGCGCGTTGCTTGCGTGCGGCATGAGGGAGTCAGTACTGACGCTGCGCGAGGTTCAGGGTAGCGACGCCGAACTGCAGCAACTCGCAGAACTGCTCGCTACGATGGATGACGAACCCGTGCTGCCGCTTGCGAGCATGCGGGAGCGTTATGCGGCCATGCGGCCATGCGGCCATGCGGCCATGCGGCCATGCGGCAGTATCCCTTCTATCGTTGCTACCTGATGGTAGATGGCGACGATATCCCGCTCGGATCGTTCAGTCTGCTGGTGTTTCCGCTGATGGTTCACGATGGCCGCCCCGAGGCCATCGTCGAAGGCGTGGTCGTTGCGCCGGCGGCGCGCGGCATCGGGGTCGGCAAGGCCATGATGCTCGAAGCCATGCGGCTGGCGCGTGAGGCCGGTGCCTGCAAGCTGGCGCTATCGTCCAGCGTGCGGCGGGTCCAGGCGCATGGGTTTTATCGGGGGCTGGGGTTCAGGCAGCACGGGGTTAGCTTTAGTATTGGGGTTTAGCAGCTTGTCTCGTTCCTGGCAGGCCCTGCGGCAAAAGCGCGTCATAAGGCGTCGGAGCGCTTCGGCTGGTTCTTCAGGCGGATGGCGGCGCAACGCCGACCAGGCGCGCGAAAGCTTCGGCGGAATCCGCCAGCGCGCCGCTGTTGTCGATCTCGACCAGCCGGCACTGCGCAGGCACGGCGAACGCTTCGGTCGCACGCGCCAGCCGCCTTGCAATCGCATCCTCCGATTCGCGGCCGCGCTGCCGCAACCGCGCGGCCAGCACTTCCGGCTTGACGCGGACGTGCACGGCACACAATGCCGGATAGCGTGCCACCGCATGCGGCAGGTACTCACGCGAGCCGTTGACGATGACCTTCAGGCCGCGCGCCATCCATTGCTCGATCTCGAGGCCGATGCCGTAGTGCAGCCCGTGGCTGCGCCAGTGCAGCGCCAGGCAGCCAAGCTCCGCGCGGCGCGCAAACTCGCCTGCTGACAGCGGCACAGACGCCTCGTTGGCATCGGCATCGCGCGTGATATAGCGGTGCGCGACAACGACGCGGTCGTCCGGACCAAGCCGGTCATGCAGCGCGCGCAGCAGCGAATCCTTGCCGCTGCCCGACGGCCCCATGACATAGAACAGGCCAGTGCCGTTGATGTTCGCGGTGCGGGTCATGATTCGAGATAGCGGGCGCCGGCGCCATTGCGCACGCGTCCGTCAAAACCGTAGTGCCGGCCGACAACGAAGTCTTGCCCCGCTTTTGGCTGCACGAAAACGCTGATGCCATCCACGTGCAGCGGCGACTCGAGCAGCGTGCGGCAATCGGCGGACAGCCGCGCCAGTGCGGCATCGGCATCCGTGGGCGCAAGCATGCCGGTCAGTGTGATATGGAACTTGAATGTATCGAAGACATAGGGGTAGCCCCAGGCTTCGAGCATCAGGCGCTGTGCGGCGGTGAGCTGATCGGGCTTGCGTCGGGCCACTTCCTCGGACGTGGCCGGCGCGCGGAACGGCTCGAACGCCTGCACGCTGGCGTCGGCGAGCGCGTGCATGTCGCGGGCACCTGCCGTGTTTTCGTCCAGGCACCAGGCCAGGAAACCGCGCAGCGAGCGCAGCACCAGCGGCGCATCGAACGCTGCGCGTGCCTGCGCAAAGGCGCGGGCAGCGGCATCGAGTTGCCCTGCCTCGGTGCCGGTGGCGAGCCTGAAAGGCGGCTTCAGCGTGGCATGCAGACCATAGTGCGCGGGCGCATCGATCCATGCCTGCGGGCGATCCGCATGGGCAAGCGCGATGCCGGTGTCGGCGTCGCGGCCGAGCCACTGGCTGCCAAACGTGCGGAACGGGCCGCCGGGAGCGAGGTAGATGGCGTAGCGATGGGCTTGCATGGTCATGCCGCCATGCTGTCGTTGCGGGGCACGGCTACGCCGTCGATACCGATCATGGGCAGCGACATGGCCGCGTGCTGCAGTTCGCCACCGACAACGGTGCCGACGACGCGCGGCAGGCCGGCCTGGCGGTCGTCGACGAGGATGGCATCGGCGCGCAGGCCAGGTATCAACGCACCGCGATCGCGCAGGCCGGCGGCGCGCGCCGGGTTGCGCGACACCAGCTTCCAGGCGTCGGGGAGGTCCACGACGCCAAGCTGCGCGAGCTTGAACGCTGCCTGCAGCGGCGCCGGATAGTAGTAGTCGGACGCGAGCACCGTGCACAGGCCCGCGGATACCATTTCGGTCGCGTTGGGTGCGCCAGTGTGGCTGGTGCCGCGCATGACGTTGGGCGCGCCGAATACGACGTCATCGCCCAATTGCCGTGCCGCGCGCGCGGTTTCCACCGTGAGCGGAAACTCGGCGATGCGGCAACCCTGGCGGTGATAGTGCTGCCGCGTGGCCAGGTCCGGATCATCGTGCGACGCGACGGGCAGCCCTGCCGTGCGCGCCGCGGCGATCAGGCGGGACATCGCCGCGGGCACGTCCTGCGCATGCCGGCTGGCGGTGCGCAGGCGCGTGCGGAAGGTCTCGGCATCGCACTCGGCCCGTTCCGCGTATTGCAAGACCTTGCGCTCGTCGTCGATGCGACGGGCCATGGTCGGCAGATGGTCGTTGATGGCCAGCAGCCCCACGCGCTCCGCTTCCATCCAGGCGAGTGCCGTTTCCACGCCTTCCACGTGATAGGCCTCGAAACGCAAGTGGACCATGTGCTCGGCACCGAGCACCGGCTTGAGCTGCGCGAGCGCCTCGAACATCCGCAGCGCATAGGTTTCGCCGCGCAAGCCACCTTCCCATGACAGCGTCACGCCGTGGAATTCGGTCGTGATGCCATGGGCAAGCAGTTGCCGGTCCACATCGAGCAGAGCGGTGGCATAGGGAAAGCTCACACCGGGCCTCGGCATCACGGCGCGCTCGAACGCATCGCCATGAATGTCGACGATGCCGGGCAGCACGAGGAGGTCGCCCGTATCGATGCATGGCCCTGCCTGCGGCACCTGCTGCCCGGGCTGTGTCAGGCAACCGTCGCGGAATCCCAGCGTAGCGGGGCCGATGCCGCCGGTGCCCAGCACGCGGCGGCCCGTGATGCCCGCGAGCGGGGCCGAAGTAGCTTGGCTAGTGGTATGCATGGATAGCAAGTTAGCGCGCGTAGATGACGGCCAGATGTCTAGACCAATATCACGTTGGCCGGTTGCGCTGGCGCGTCTCCGGGCTTCATGGAATGACTGGCGATTCGCTGTCGGAAACGGTGAGCTGCACCCAGTCTCCTGCAAAACGGGTCATGCTGTATTGCAGCGGTGCACCGTCGATATCCACGTTGAGTGCTTCAACTTGCAGCACGGGGCGCGTCTTCGGCTGGTTCAGCAGGCGTGCGACCGGTGCGCTCGGCATCGACGCGGTGATGCGCGACCACTTGCGTGTGTAGTCGGCAATGCCGAAGTGCGCGAGCGCGCGCGAGATCGACAGTTGCTCCCGGATCTCGTCAGCCAAAGCCGGAAAGCGCTTGCCATCGAAGTAATGCTCGGCGACGTCGATGGTGCGTGCTTCGGCCTTGCCGATCACCTGGACGTGCAGGATGTCCGCCGTACGGGGCAGGCCCAGCTGCTTGGCGACCTCGGGCGCGCGCACCATGCTGCTTTCGAGAATCTCGACGTGGCCGCGCATGCCCTGTGCCGCCAGGTTCTGCGAAAAACGTGTGCGGCGACCGATCGCATAGTCGATCGCATGTTCCTGGACGAACGTGCCGCGGCCCTGCTCGATCCGCACGAGACCATTCAGCTCCAGCTCGCCCATGGCGCGGCGGATGGTATGGCGGTTCACCGCGAACCGGCTGGCCAGCTCGGGCTCAGGCGGCAGTTGCTCGCCGGGGCCATACAGCTTGTTGCGGATATCCTGCGCCAGCGCCTCGCCAATCTGGCGCCATACCGCAACGCCGGAACCTCGTTCGACTTCCTGATCAGACATCGTCTTGCCTTGCCTAGTGTTGCCTTGCCTTTTGTCATCAAGCCTTCACCGGAACGAATTTCACTGGAGTGCTGCGTCGGCTCGCGTGTGTTTATCCGGTCCATACCCGTGATTGTGCCTCAGCCGCGGGCGCATGGCGTTCGAGCCCGAGCACCGGCCAAGTCCGTCACGAAAGCTTCATACCAGTGTGTTCTAGTGTCGCCGTGCTGATACAGTGAACATCTACACGTATAGACGTATAGGGGTGACCATGCAAGACACTGCCATTGCGGATGCTAACGCTGCCCGTGCGGGCTGGTTGCGGATTCTGGCGCTGGCGCAGCCGGATGCGCTTGACGAGGCTTACGCGCAACTTTCCGGGCAAGGCGCACTGCCCGCCTACCGCCTGCTGCGCAAGCCGGAGGCCGGCATGGCGATGGTGCGCGGCCGTGCTGGCGGCACTGGCGCGCAATTCAATCTCGGCGAAGTCTCGGTGACACGCTGCGCGATCGTCCTCGAGGACGGCTCGGCTGGCAGCACCGCGGGAGTCGCCTATGTACAGGGCCGCGGCACACGCCACGCCGAACAGGCGGCCGTGCTGGACGCCCTGCTCCAGCGCGCCGACTGGCACCAGCGCGTGCGCGACACCGTGCTGGCCCCGCTAGCGCAGGCTCACGCTGCGCGTGCTGCCAATCGGGCGGGCGTTGCCGCACAGACGCGCGTGGAGTTTTTCACCATGGTTCGAGGAGAAGACTGAGATGCAGACGCTTCCATTGACCACCACTGCCGCCGCGAGCGCCACGCTGTTGCCGGGTTTCGACAACCCGGTCGAAGACGCCCAGCAGGTATTCCGCGCCACGCTCGATGCCATGGCGCGGCCCGGCACCGTGCAGCAACTGCCCGCCTCCAGCGGCGTGCCGGAGGGCCTTTCGCCCGCGCAGGCCGCGTTGCTGCTGACGCTCGCGGACGCCGACACGCCGGTGTGGCTGCCTGCCGATGTACCGGCCGCCGTGCGCTCGTTCCTTCGTTTTCACTGCGGTTGCCCGCTCGTGGACGATGTCCGCACGGCCACTTTCGTCTGCGTGCCCGCGGGTCATGCGCAACCGGCCTTGGCCGATTGCGCGCAGGGCGAGCCCGCCTACCCTGACCGCTCGGCGACCCTGATCGTCGAATTGGAATCCCTTGCAGCCGGCGAACTCCTGACGCTGCGTGGCCCCGGCATCGAGACCACGCAGACCGTGCGCGTAACGGGCTTGCCTGCGGGCTTCCGCACCGAATGGCGCGACAACTATGCGGTGTTCCCGCTCGGCGTCGACCTGCTGCTGACCAGCGGCGAGCAATTCTGCGCCCTGGCGCGCACCACGCAGCTGGAGGACTGAGATGTACGTAGCCGTCAAGGGTGGCGAGCGCGCCATCCTCAATTCCTATCAGATGCTCGACGCCTATCGCCGCGGCGATACCGCGGTTCCTGAACTGACGCTGGCCCAGATCCGCGAACAAATGCCCCTGGCCGTCTCGCGCGTGATGGCGGAAGGCTCGCTGTACGACCCGAACCTGGCCGCTCTGGCACTCAAGCAGGCTGCGGGGGACCAGATCGAAGCGATCTTCCTGCTGCGCGCCTACCGCACCACGCTGCCGCGCTTTGGCTACACGGTGCCGGTCGATACCGGCAGGATGCGCCTGGAACGCCGGATCTCGTCGACGTTCAAGGATGTCCCTGGCGGTCAGGTACTTGGCCCGACGTACGACTACACGCAGCGCCTGCTCGATTTCTCGCTCGAAGCCGAGCGCGATCCGGCTCCGCTGGCGCCGTCGCCGGAGCCGCTGGCGTCGGACATGCCGCGCGTGACGGCGCTGCTCGAAGCCGACGAACTGGTCGAGGCCGATGCCATTCCGCCGGGCGACCCGGCTCCCCCCGACCTGACCCGCGAACCGCCGACGCTGCCGGCCGGCCGCGCGGCACGCCTGCAGAACCTTGCGCGCGGGGACGAAGGTTTCCTGTTGTCGATGGGCTATTCCACGCAGCGCGGCTACGGCAACTCGCACCCGTTCGCGGCGGAAATCCGCTACGGCACTGCCGAAGTCGAGCTGTTCGTGGAGGAACTGGGCTTTGCCATCACCATCGGCGAGGTCGAGCTGACCGAGTGCCAGATGGTGAGCCAGTTCACCGGCAACGCCAACGAGGCGCCGCGCTTCACGCGTGGCTACGGGCTGGTGTTCGGCTACGGCGAACGCAAGGCCATGTCGATGGCGCTGGCCGACCGCGCCATGCGTGCGGCAGAACTTGGCGAAGCGGCCGACGCCCCGGCCAATGACGTGGAATTCATGCTCTACCACAGCGACAACGTCGAGGCCTCCGGCTTCGTGCAGCACCTGAAGCTGCCCCATTACGTGGACTTCCAGGCCAACCTGGAACTGCTGCGCCGCCTGCGCACCGAGCAGGAAGCCGCGGGTACGGAAGCTGCTCCTGCCGCCGCGGTATCGAGTATCCAGCCACGAGAGGAGACGCTGGCATGAGTCAGACCAACGCCACCGTCGCCCGCGACGACCACTACAACTTTGGCTACCTGGACGAATCGACCAAGCGCATGCTGCGCCGTGCGCTGCTGAAGGCCGTGGCGATTCCCGGCTACCAGGTCCCGTTCGGCAGCCGCGAAATGCCGCTGCCGTATGGCTGGGGCACGGGCGGCATCCAGGTGACGGCCGCCATCATCGGCACGCAGGACGTGCTCAAGGTGATCGACCAGGGTTCGGACGACACCACCAACGCCATCAACATCCGCCGCTTCTTCGGCCGCGTGACCGGCGTCAAGACGACCGAGCGTACCGCTGAAGCGAGCATCATTCAGACGCGCCACCGCATTCCCGAGTCGCCGCTGCGCGCCGGGCAGGTCATGGTGTTCCAGGTGCCGATTCCCGAACCGCTGCGCTGGCTGGAGCCTAGCGAGCGCGAGACGCGCACCATGCACGCGCTGGCCGAATATGGCTCGATGCACGTCAAGCTCTACGAAGACATCGCCCATCACGGCCATATCGCCACGACCTACGACTATCCGGTGATCGTCAACCAGCGCTACATGATGCGTCCGTCGCCGATCCCGAAGTTCGACAACCCGAAGCTCGACCGCAGCCCCGCGCTGATGCTGTTCGGCGCCGGGCGCGAGAAGCGCGTCTATGCGGTGCCGCCTTACACCTCGGTGAAGAGCCTCGATTTCGTCGACCATCCGTTCACCGTCGAGACATGGAGCAGCTGCTGCGCCCAGTGCGGCTCGACCGACAGCTTTCTTGACGAGATCATTACCGATGATGCCGGCACGCGCATGTTCGTGTGCTCCGACACGGAATACTGCGGCGACCGCGTTGCCGCGCAGCGGGCCGAAGGAGCCGCACAATGAGCGCCACCCCGCTGCTTTCCGTCCGCAACCTCACGCGCACCTGGGACGGCGTGCATGGCTGCCATGACGTGAGCTTCGACCTCTATCCCGGCGAAGTACTGTGCGTTGTCGGCGAATCCGGCTCGGGCAAGAGCACGCTGCTGCAGGCGCTGTCGATGCAGGCGCCGCCGCAGCGCGGCAGTGTCCGCTACGACATGCGCGAAGCCGGTCTGACCGACCTGGCCACGCTGTCGAGCGCGCGCATGCGCCTGCTGGCGCGTACCGACTGGGGCTTCGTGCGCCAGCATGCGCGGGACGGCCTGCGCATGCAGGTCAGCGCCGGCGCCAATATCGCCGAGCGGCTGATGGCTGTCGGCGAGCGCCACTACGGCGACTTGCGCGAGATTGCCGGCGCGTGGCTCGAGAAGATGGAAATCGACCTGGGCCGCCTGGATGATGTGCCGACCACGTTCTCGGGCGGCATGCAGCAGCGCCTGCAGATCGCGCGCAACCTGGTCACGCATCCGCGGCTGGTCTTCATGGACGAGCCGACGGCATCGCTTGACGTCTCAGTGCAGGCGCGCCTGCTCGACTTGCTGCGAAGGCTGGTGACAGATCTCGATCTCGCCGCCATCCTGGTCACGCACGACCTCGCCGTGGCCCGTTTGCTGGCGCACCGCACGCTGGTGATGCAAGGCGGCCGCGTGGTCGAGCAAGGCCTGACCGACCAGATTCTCGACGATCCGCAGCATCCCTATACGCAGTTGCTGGTTTCGTCCATCCTGCAAGGCTGACCATGACACAAGCCGCACCCAAGCAAACGATGATCGAGGTCCGTGGCCTCGGCAAGATGTTCACGCTGCACAACCAGGGCGGCATCCGGCTGCCGGTCTTGCAGGCGATCGATTTCGACGCAGCCGCGGGCGAATGCCTGGTCCTGTCGGGCCCGTCCGGAACCGGCAAGAGCACGCTGCTGCGCTGCCTGTACGGCAACTACCTGGCGACCGAAGGCATGATCCGCCTGCGCGATACCACCGCGCAGGACGCGCCGTGGGTGACGCTCAGCCATGCGCCAGAGCAAGTCATCCTTCAGCTGCGACGCGACGTGATCGGCTATGTGAGCCAGTTCCTGCGCGCCATTCCGCGAGTGTCCGCACTCAATGTCGTGGCCGACCCGTTGCAACAGCGCGGCGCCAGCCAGGAAGAAGCCCGCGCCCGCGCCGCCGTGCTGCTGGAACGCCTGAACGTGCCGCGCCGGCTGTGGGACCTGCCGCCGGCGACGTTTTCCGGTGGCGAGCAGCAGCGCGTGAACATTGCGCGCGGCCTGATCGGCGGACATCCGATCCTGCTGCTCGACGAGCCGACCGCCTCGCTCGACGCGGACAACCGCGCCGTGGTAGTCGAACTGATTCGTGAAGCGCTGACCGATGGCCGTTGCCTGGTCGGCATTTTCCACGACGACGCCGTGCGCGAAGCCGTTGCTACGCGCCTGCTGCCACTGCAGCCTGCCACGGCTATCGCCTGAACGCCCCTGCCTGACAGTTGCCGAGATACAGAGATACAGGAACCGGAAATGTCTTCCATCTACCTGACGCACGCCACCCTGGTACTGCCCGACCGCGTGTTGCCGGATAGCGCATTGCTGATCGAGAACGGCCGCATCGCCGCGATCGAGCCCGCCCCGCATACCGTGCCCGCTTCGGCGCAAATATTCGATCTGCACGGTCACACCGTCATGCCCGGCCTGATCGACGTCCATTCCGACGCGATCGAAAAGGAAGCCGAGCCGCGCGCCGGCGTGATGTTCCCGCTGGACTTTGCCGTGGCTCAGGTGGACCGCCGCAATGCCGCGGCGGGCATTACTACGCCGTACCACGCGCTGTCGTTCGCAAGCAACCAGTTCGGCGTGCGCAACAACGAGACCGCTTCCACGCTGGTGCGCACCGTGGCCGCTTACCGCAACCACAGCCTCGTCGACAACCGCATCCACTGCCGCTATGAGGTAACCGATGCCAGCGCCGTGCCGGTGCTCGAAGGCCTGATGGCCGAAGGTGTCGTGGACCTGCTCTCGGTCATGGATCATTCGCCGGGCCAGGGCCAGTTCAAAACGCTGGACGCCTACCTGTCGTACATGATGGGCAACCACGGCATGAGCCGCGAAGAGGCGGTCAATGCCGCGCAGAAGAAGACCGCGCAGCTCGATGGCGCGCATGAACGTGTGCAGCGCCTGCTGGCACAGGCCCATCGCCTGCAGATCCCGACCGCGAGCCACGACGACGACTCCCCACAGCGCATTGCCGCGATGCACACGCTCGGCGTGCGCATGAGCGAGTTCCCGATCAACGTAAAGACCGCACAGGCCGCGGCAGACCACGCGCTGCCGACCATCCTGGGCGCGCCCAACGTGCTTCGCGGCAAGAGCCAGAGCGGCTCGATGCGCGCGATCGACGCGATCCACGCGGGCGTTGGCCATATCCTGTGCTCGGACTACCAGCCCTCGACATTGATCGCGGCCGCCTTCGCCGCCGCACAGCAAGCCGGAATGCCGCTCAACGAGGCGCTCGCGCTGGTCACGGCCAACCCGGCCGATGCGTGCCTGCTGGGCGACCGGGGCCGCCTGGTGCCGGGTGCGCGCGCCGATGTGATCGCCGTGTCGAGTGTTGCCGGACAGCCGCTGGTGACGCACACATGGTGCGCGGGCCGGTTGGTGTTCTCGGCCGGCTACCCGGCCGTGCAGCACGTCCGGGTCCCGGTGTCGGTGTCCGACGCCCCGATGCGCGAGGTCGCCTGACAAGCCTGCGCCGCGAGCTGCCCGTTGTGGCGACCCGGGCAGCCGCTCGCTGAACCAACAGGCGGGCCTAGAACCGTTCCGGCACGCGCCGGTACGGATGGTCGGGCTCGTGGTAACCCTGTGGCTTTTGCCGGGCCGGCAGCTTCGGCTTTTTCCGTGGAATCGCTTCGTAGGGGATGCGGTCAAGCATATGGCTGATGATGTTCAGCCGTGCGCGCCGCTTGTCGTCCGAATGAACGACGAACCACGGGGATTCCTCGGTGTCCGACGCGGCGAACATGGCGTCGCGCGCGCGGGAATAGTCGTACCAGCGCGAATACGACTTGAGATCCATGTCGGTCAGTTTCCAGGTCTTGCGCTGGTCGTTGATGCGCGCCTGCAGCCTGCGGGTCTGCTCAGCTTCACTGACTTCGAGCCAGTACTTCAGCAGCAGCACACCGGACTGGATGATGGCGCGCTCGACCAGCGGCACGGCGCGCAGGAAGGAATCGACCTGCTCCGCGGAGCAGAACCCCATGACCCGTTCCACGCCGGCGCGGTTGTACCAGCTGCGGTCGAAGATCACGATTTCCCCGGCTGCGGGCAGGTGGGGGATATAGCGCTGCACGTACATCTGGCTCTTTTCGCGCTCGGTCGGCGCGGGCAGCGCCACCACCCGGAACACGCGCGGACTCACGCGTTCGGTCATGGCCTTGATCACCCCGCCCTTGCCGGCGCCGTCACGGCCCTCGAACAGGATGCAGACCTTGGCGCCGGTGGCCTTGGCCCATTCCTGGAGCTTCACCAGCTCGACATGAAGCCGGTACAGCTCTTCCTCGTACTGCTTGCCGGACATCTTCGCGTCAGTGCCAGCACCCCCCCCGGCATCATTGGTACCGTACTTTTCCTGTTTCTTTTTACCCATGAGCAGTCTCCCGTGGCTGACCGGCCCCGCCGGCCCACGTTCTACTTTGGTGCTTCGGAGGCCATAGGGCAAGGCTTCGTTACGCTCTCCGGAGGCTGCCCACGGAAGCCCGCCGGCAGGCCGGCCACGGGGGTGCAGCCCTGCAGCACCACGCCGGGCAGGTACTGCGCCACGCACGTGCGCGCGGCGATCAGTGCGTCGAGGTCGATGCCGGTAGGGATGCCGATCGACTCCAGCAGGAACGCAAGGTCCTCGGTGACCACGTTGCCGCCGAGTCCGCCAAGCGAGGCATGGACGACGGTCATGCCGGCCTCGACGGCAGCCAGTGCATTGGCCAGGCCGAGTCCACGCGTATTGAGCAGGTGGATGCCCGGCGCCCCCTCCACGCCCACGGCCAGCCAGACCGCTTGCGTCAGCCGGCGCACCTGCCGGGGATCGGCGCAGCCAGCCGTATCGCACAGGACAATGTCGTCGGCGCCGGCCGCCGCCAGCGTTTCGGCCAGGCAGGCAATGGCGGCTTCATCCGCCGGCCCGGTGAGCGCGCAGCCGAATGCCATCTCCAGCCGCACCTGCAGGCGCGGGCGTGCCTGGCGCGGCACGGCGCCGATGCGCTGGGCGATCCGGCGCACCTCTCGCAGCATCTGGGCATGGGTGCGGTTCATGTGGCGCAGGCTGTCGGCTTCGTCGGCGAAGACGGGCAAGGCGATCCGGTGCACGCCGGCAGCAAGGGCGCGTTCGGCGCCCATGAAATTGGGCACGCGGGCCGCAACCGTCAGTCCCGGAACCGCGAGCGCATGTGCCACCGCTTCCGACAAGTCGGCCGTCTGCGGCAGCACACCGAAAGCGGCAAGCGTGCCGACTTCGATATCGCGCACGCCCGCGGCCGCTTCGGCGGAAATCCATGCCTGGCGGGCGGCGGCTGGCAGCCGTTGGCGCAGCGACTGCAGACCGTCGCACAGCCCCGCTTCACTGACCACCACGCCGACGGACGAACGCGTCGCCGTCATGATGCTGCCTCGTCCGTGGCATGATGCTGCGCCGCAAATGACCGGACGATCTCCCCGGCGCCGGCGCTCCACACCCCTTCGCGAGACATCGCGTACTCCAGCGCGGCTTCCAGGTAGCGGATTCGGTGCGATTGCCCCAACACCCATGGGTGCAATGACAGCGAAAGAACACGTCCGCCCTGCTCGCGTGCTTCGTCAAGCAGCAGATCGCAGCTCTCCGCGAACTGTTTGAGCCAAGCCCCCTCCGCATGGAAATTTTCCATCAACACGAAGCGATCTTCCTGTTCGCTCGACAGCGGCATGGACCACAGGTCGCCAAGCCGCGTATGGAAGCGGTACGGCATGTCCTCATTGCCGCTGTCGCAGAAGTAGTCGATTCCCTGCGCACGCAGCAACTCCGGCGTATGCGCGCTTTGCAGGTGCCCGGGCCCGAACCAGCCGCGGATGTCGCGCCCGCTCACACGGCGCAGCACATTGAGCGATGCCGCGGTCTGCGCGCGCTCGTCGCCAACATCCAGCCCGTCCGGCTTGTGCGGCCATGGCATGTCCATGTGCCACGAATGGCCGATGATCTCGCTGCCGCGCGCGACGATTTCCTGCATCAGCGCCGGGTATTGCTGGGCTAGGCGCGCGTTGCAGGCGAAGGTTGGCCTGACGCCATAGCGGTCGAAAGCCTGCAGGAGCCGGTAGATGCCGATCCGGTTACCGTAGTCGCGCAACGTGTCATGGCGCAGGCCCGGATGGGAATTGGCCGGGTGCGCGGTCGCGTCGGCCAGGTCGTCCCCGGCATGAAACGGAAGCCACTGGAGGCTGACGTTGACCCACACGGCAAGGCGCTTGCCGCCGGGCCACGCGACCGGGCGCCGTTCGGCGAGCCGGGACCATGCGTAGCGGTCGTGCTCAATGTCCGCATCGCGTTTCGGGTGTTGCAAGGTATTCTCATCCAGGGACATCAGGGGTCGTTTCGCGTTGAAGATGCTGGTTCTTTCGATGACGTGATTTCACCCGCGGTGGCAGTGCCCACGGGTGTGTCGTGGTGGTGCTGCGCCTTTGTCGCGGCGGGCTTCGCAGCCGTGTGGCCGGAATGCGGCAAGGATTTGCGTGGGGATAGGCGCTGGGATATGTGCGGGGCTATGTGGAGGGATACGCCTGGCGATATGCCCGGATCCTGCGCCGCCGTGGCATCGCCTTGCTCCGTGCAGGCGTGGGCAATGGCGGGGTCGCGCAATATGTCCGCGGAACCGCTCGCGACCACGCTGCCGCCGGCGAGCACCACCACGTTATGGGCCAGCTTCGAGACCGCCTGCGTGAAGCGCTCGGCCATCAGCACTGTCACGCCGTCCGCGCACAGGCTGCGGATGACAGTCGCCATGGCCGCCGTGTCCCGTGCATCCAGACCTTCCAGCAGGCCGTCGAGCAACAGCAACCGGGGCCGGGCTGCCAGCGCGCAAGCCAGTGCCAGCCGTCTGCGGGCGGCCGGTGGCAGGCCGTTCGCCGCCTTGTGCAGTTGCGGTTCCAGGCCAAGACACCGTGCCACTTCATCGGCCTGGGCGAGTGCCACATGATGTCCGCGCACGTGCCACTGCGCCGCGCTGGCAATGCGCTCGCGCACGGTCCGCACGTCGGGCTTTGCCACTGCCGGGCCGACTCTCCATATGCCGAGCCGGTTCAGGACATGCGGTGTCAGGCCGGTGATCTTGTGGCCGTCCAGTTCCACGGCGCCCGAGCACGGCGCCAGCTGTCCCGACAGGATGCCCAGCAGCGCCGATTTGCCCGCTCCGGTGGGGCCTACCAGCGCAGTGATGCGCCCGCGAACGAGATTCATCCAGACATTACTCAGCACAGCATGGGCGCCGGGCCGGAAGCTCAGGCCATGGGCAGCCAGCATGATGTCCGGCCTCATGCCCGGCTCCCGACGGCTTCGCCGTTGGACATTTCCACGAGGCACCAGGCAGACCCGCAAGGATGGCCCGCATCGGCACCGGGCCAGCACAACGTAAAAAAAACACCGGCAGCCGCCGCGAATGCGGCGAACACGGCAATGGCCGCCAATTCGCCGCGCACTCCCTCGATGCGTGGCACTTGCGCTCCACCTTTGCGGTTGCGCCCCGCCAGGCGGCGGGCCCCGTAACGCAACACGTACCGCCGTTCCCCGAAGAACAATCTCGCGGCAGCAGACACAAAGGTGCAACTCTGGCAGCCGGCCTTGCCGGCAAACAGGAAAGCGGAAAATCGGGGCGCGGTGGGGAACAGCTTGCCTGGACTGGCGCCGCTGGCAGCAAATATGCGCGCGGTGCGGCCGGTGCACGGTGTCGAGTGTTCAATGCTCATTTTGTGCGCCCCTTCTGCCCCGGAAATGGTTACCGCAGGCCGGTCGTGATGTCGCTGGCCAGCCAGATGCGGGTCGTTGCCTCGCCCGCGCGCGTTAGCGCCATGCGGTAGTCATAGCATTGCGGCCGGTACAGGCCATGAAGCCACTGGACGGGATAGCCGTCGACATCGCGCACTACGCGCACCACTGACAGCAGCGCGGACCCTACGGGTTCGTCGAGCAATGGGGCCACCGTGGCGTCCGCGGGACAACTCGACACCGACTGCTCGGCGGCGCCGATGCGGATGCCGCCTTTTTCCAGCAGCGACAGCATGGGATGCTGCTCCAGTTCCACCGGCGTCAGCAACGGCGACAAATGGGCCGGCAGATAGGTCGTGATCAGCGATACCGGCTTGCCCTGATGACTGCGCAGGCGCACCACGCGCAAGGCGTTCTGCCCCTCGGCCATCGACAGCCCTGCGGCAGCATCGTGTGTGCACGGCTGCAGCCCGTACTCGATCAGACGCACGGACGTCTGCTCTGCCGAGGCGATCAGGTTGTCCAGGAGGCCCTGAATCCTGGGTTGGCTTTCCGCGCGGCTCGGATGATCGAGCTTCACAAAGGTACCCTGACCCGGGCGCCGGTAGACCATCCCCTCCCTGACCAGTTCGATGATGGCGCGGCGCACGGTCACGCGGGCCACCTGGTATTGCTCCATCAGCCTGAGTTCGGGCGGAAGGCCGGATCTGTCATAGACCCCGCTGACGATCTGGTGGCGCAACGCCACATAGATCTGGTGGTAACGGGGCATAGGCGAACGAGGGCTGTCCATAATCATTTTTGGTTATCCGAGGGCGTCAGGCCGATGCCGGCATAGACCGCCGGCAATACCACTACAGGCAGTGCATGCCAACGCTGGCTTGCGTTGCCTAAATTGGTGGATTCTCGAAATGACGCTAAAGGTATATCAGACGTATTGTTATCTCAACGGGACATGAAATAGGACATCGTAGATATTTACCCCAATGCAATTCGTTGAGGTAATTGTCCTAATGTCTCCTTTTCCGGCATCTTGTGCCTGCCGTTGCTAATATTGCGCAACAACGTTCTGTCACCGAAGGACGAAAGGGCTATCGACAGGCTTTTAAAGAAAATTAATAAGTGATGCCGAAAATATCCCCTCGCCGATCCGACATGGATTTTTCATGTTTGCGCTGTCGATTGGCTGTCATTTCCCTGTCGATTTCCTGTCAACGCGGAATCTATTAAGGGGTGCGGCGAGGAATTATTTATGGAATTACTGAATCCCGCTGGGAAATGCTCGTATTTATACCAATGGAAATGTGGGGACATTCCTAAAGCGGCACAAAAGGGGAAGGCGTCGTTCCCGACGGGGGCGCAGGATGAAAATGCCGCTTTAATCACTCAACCAACTGCGCCGCATTTGTCATCACGGCATTGGCGCATCGCCTTTATACTGAAAATGCTGCAGTACAGCATTTCCGTATTCGAGGGAGTTCTTCTTCGGAGTCAGCAATGTCCTTATGCGATCTTTGCCTGGCACAGATCGACCGGCCCGGCCATTTCCCGCCGCATGCACGCCTGGTCAAGCAAGGCCAGGTCCACACTGCCACAGGGCAGCACGCCTTTGCCTACCGGTGCGAAGACTGCGGCCACGCCATCCTGCTGACCGCTGCGCATGAAGACGCGCCGGACCGCTGGGTGCTCGGCGATGAATTCCCCGGCGCCCCCTGAGCGCGGGGGCGCGGATGACAGGATGTCCGCCTGCTATTTGCTGCTGCTATGGTCGTCGCCACCGATCGGATCGACGATGATCATCGTCCTGTCCAGCACGCCGCGGTCATCGAAATACGCGCTGAAATGCGCAGGCTGGTAGCCGGCCACGTATAGACGGTACGACCACGCTTCACGTTTCATCAGCGGGTAGTACTGCACCGGCTCGCGTGGCATGCCGAAGCGTTCGGCGATGTCGCGCTTGGTCCAGACGCCCGGCCGCGCGGTATAGATTTCTTCCTCGGTCAGCATCTGTCGGAAATTGGTCAGCTTGCCGGACGCGTCGAAATCGGCCGCGTAGACGGCGAACCCAAGCGGTTGCTTGGAGTAGATCCAGCGGCTGGTGCCGTCACTGAGCGGGTAGGTCTCCGTGGGTTTGCCGAAGGCATCTCGCACGCTCGATGCCGGGCTACCGATCATCTTCTGCGCGGTTTCGACCGGCTGCAGCGTCGCGCACGCACTCAGCACGAAGGCGGCGGCCGCCAGCCACCTGCCAGTTCGGATTTGCATGACCTTTCTCCAGTGTCGGCCGGGCCGCGGCACCCATGCCTTACGACCTCAGGATAGGCTGCTCACGCATGAATTGCCGGGCAGCTCTACGGGTAAACGCGCGGCAGGGGCAAAATATTCCGTCAACCGCAATGCCGGCCGCCCAATTTTTCGTCAAGCGAAGGATGTGACCGGCTTGTCACCCAATTTTCGCACCAAAATTGGGCATATTGGCGATGTCCGCGCAAGAAATGCGGTGGAAGTCAGCCGCCTGAAAGCAAAGTCAGGCAAAATTCGGTGTTTGCCGGTGGCTGAATGGTCCCAGCCGCCGGCGAGTGGTTCCATTTGTCGTTCTATTCTTTGACATCCCCCCGATCCAGAGGCAAGCAATGAGTACGCAGCAACCCACCATCATCTACACCCTGACTGACGAAGCCCCCCTGCTGGCGACCAGTGCTTTCCTACCTATCATCCGCACTTTCACCAAGCCGGCCGATGTCAACGTCGTCACCAGCGATATCTCGGTAGCCGGCCGTATCCTCGGCGAATTCCCCGAGTTCCTGACCGAAGAACAGCGCGTGCCGGACAACCTGGCCGAACTGGGCAAGCTGACGCAGGACCCTGACACCAACATCATCAAGCTGCCGAACATCAGCGCGTCGCTATTCCAGCTGACCAGCGCCATCAAGGAACTGCAATCGAAGGGCTTCAAGGTTCCGGACTATCCGGAAGACCCGAAGACCGATGAGGAAAAGGCGATCCAGAAGCGCTACTCGAAGGTGCTCGGCAGCGCCGTGAACCCGGTCCTGCGCGAAGGCAACTCGGACCGCCGCGCGCCGGCCGCCGTCAAGAACTACGCCCGCAAGCACCCGCACAGCATGGGCGAGTGGAGCATGGCCTCGCGCACGCACGTGGCCCATATGAAGCACGGCGACTTCTACCATGGCGAAAAGTCGATCACGCTGGACAAGGCGCGTGAAGTGCGCATGGAACTGGCCACCAAGAGCGGCAAGACCATCGTGCTGAAGCCGAAGGTTTCGCTGCAGGACGGCGAGATCATCGACAGCATGTTCATGAGCAAGAAGGCCCTGCTGGCCTTCTACGAAGACCAGATGGAAGACGCGCGCAAGACCGGCGTCATGCTGAGCCTGCACGTGAAGGCCACCATGATGAAAGTCTCGCACCCGATCGTGTTCGGCCACGCCGTCAAGGTGTTCTACAAGGACGCCTTCGCCAAGCACCAGAAGCTGTTCGACGAACTCGGCGTGAACGTCAACAACGGCCTGGTCGACCTGTACACCAAGATCGAGCAGCTGCCCGAGTCGAAGAAGGAAGAAGTCATCCGCGACATGCACGCTTGCCACGAGCATCGTCCGGAACTGGCAATGGTCGATTCGGCCAAGGGCATTTCGAACCTGCACGCGCCGAACGACGTGATCGTCGACGCCTCGATGCCGGCCATGATCCGTATCGGCGGCAAGATGTGGGGTGCCGACGGCCGTACCAAGGACACCAAGTGCCTGATCCCGGAATCGACCTTCGCCCGCATCTATCAGGAAATCATCAACTTCTGCAAGACCAACGGCGCCTTTGATCCGGTGACGATGGGCACCGTGCCGAACGTTGGCCTGATGGCGCAGAAGGCAGAGGAATACGGTTCCCACGACAAGACCTTCGAGATCGCCGAAGACGGCGAAGCCCGCATCGTCGACAACGCGACCGGCGAAGTCCTGTCCGCGCTCACGCAGAAGGTTGAGCAAGGCGACATCTGGCGCATGTGCCAGGTCAAGGATGCGCCGATCCGCGACTGGGTCAAGCTGGCCGTCACGCGGGCGCGCAACTCGGGCATGCCGGCGGTGTTCTGGCTGGACGCCTATCGTCCGCACGAGGCCGAGCTGATCAAGAAGGTGGAAACGTACCTGAAGGACTACGACACCAAGGGCCTGGATATCCAGATCATGTCGCAGGTCCGCGCAATGCGTTACACGCTCGAGCGCGTGATCCGCGGACTGGACACCATCTCGGTGACCGGCAACATCCTGCGCGACTACCTGACCGACCTGTTCCCGATCATGGAACTGGGCACCAGCGCCAAGATGCTGTCGATCGTTCCGCTGATGGCCGGTGGCGGCATGTACGAAACCGGCGCTGGCGGTTCGGCACCGAAGCACGTGCAGCAGCTCGTGGAAGAAAACCACCTGCGCTGGGACTCGCTCGGTGAATTCCTGGCGCTGGCTGTGTCGCTGGAAGAGCTGGGCATCAAGTCCGGTAACGCCAAGGCCAAGGTGCTCGCCAAGACGCTGGACGCCGCCACAGGCAAGCTGCTCGACAACGCCAAGAGCCCGTCGCCGAAGACCGGCCAGCTCGACAACCGCGGCAGCCAGTTCTACCTGGCCATGTACTGGGCCCAGGAACTCGCCGCGCAAACCGAAGATGCCGCCCTGGCTGCCACCTTCGCACCGCTGGCCAAGCAACTGACCGACAACGAGAAGACTATCGTTGGCGAACTGTCCGACGTGCAGGGCAAGCCGGTCGATATCGGCGGCTACTACATGCCGGACGCCGAGAAGCTGTCCGCCATCATGCGTCCGAGCAAGACGCTGAACGCGGCGCTGGATTCCGTCCAGGGCTAACAGGCATTCATTGTGCCGCAGGCGCTTCGGCGCCTGCCTGAAGCCGGAGGTTGGCATTGCTGATGCCGCCTCCGGCTTTTTTATTGGTTGGCACCCTGCTCGTTCGCTGATATTCAGCCAGCCGCCATAAATTCAAATTAATTGAATAACTCGTCCTAAGCGCCGTCCAGAATGACCTCGATCTCGGCTCTATAGTTGCTGACATGAACGACACGCCTGATGCGGCAAGCGTTCTGAAAAATTCAACCATACTGGAGATCACCATGTCGCGCACCACTACTGTACGTATCGTTGCTTCCGTCCTGCTGCTGTCGCTCGCAGCGGCTGTCGGTGTCGCCCGTGCCGCCACGCCGGTGAGCACCCACGCCGGGGACCGCTATGGCTATGAATACCGCGTGCGCAATGCCGATCCGTACAGCGACGGGGCCCGCTTCGTGGCCGACACACACGCAGGCGACCGCTATGGTTACCAGTTCCGCAGCTTCGACCCGTACAGCGATGGCGCGCGCGCCTGAGCCGGCGTCGCGTCAGTCGAGGCAACACCGGAGCACGCCATGACACTTCGTGACAATGCCCTGATCCTGGCCGGCTGGGTCACACTTTGCCTGGCCAGTGGCCTGCTGATGAAGCTGGCGGCGCAGGCGTTCTCGGGCTGAGCCGGCTGGCTGCCGAGTCCGTGCGATTTGATTTGCAGCAAATGAAGGACCGCGCGACCGCTCCATACTGACAAGAGTCAACACTCAGCACTCTCGTTACATGGGCGTAGTGTATCGCCCGCGTCACCATGGCAAAGAAATTCCCACTGCATCCCAGCCATCCCGAGCGCATCTGCTGGGGCTGCGACAAGTATTGCCCCAAGGAATCGATGGGCTGCGGCAATGGCTCCAGCCGCACCCAACATCCTGCCGAACTGCTCGGCGACGACTGGATGGAGTTCGGCGACTGGGGCCTCGAACCCGATCGCGAAACGAACGCATCAGCGCATTGATCTCGCGACGGCGCTGCCGCTTCAGTGTGCCAGCGCGTCCGCGAGGCGCGCCAGTATCTGCCCCGCCAATATGCTGCCAGGCGCTGCGACGGCCTGCACAGCGCGATAGCCGCCCTGCGGGTCGGCGACAAAGTGCACAGGCGTGCTGGCGCTGCGGGCCACAGCGGCAATGTCCACGGTCAGCGACGACAGGAATGCGCCATCGGTCAGGCGCAGCGCGGAAACCTGGAACACGGCATCTGCGCTCGTCGACGTATTGCCAATGCGGTGCACCTTGAGCAGGTACTGCGCGTGCTCGCGCAGTGCCTGCATTTCCAATTGCTGCGTGGTAAGCGCGCCAGCCTGCGCGACATCGCGCATCGATGGTGTCGCCACATTGCGCAGAACGACTTCACTGTCGACCAGCCGCATGCCCGCGTCGGCGAGCGCCTTGAGGAAGTCGCCGCGCACCAATGCGTCTGAGCGGTCAGTCGGCATGGCGCGCGAAGCCGGCGGTTGCAGGGATTCGGTCGTGACACGTGTCGCGCCAGCGCTGCGCTGGCGATGCATGGAGCCGGCAGTTTCAATCGTCGTGCGCATCGCACGTCCGCCGCTCAGTGTGTCGCCCAGCTCCTGGCCCCACAGGACGACAAAGCGGGGCGATCCGGCGCGCGCATAGGCACTGCGGAATGCTGCCGTGCCACTATCGCGTTGTGCGCCGGACGGCGTCGCGGGCTGCAGCACTGTCGTGCCGTCATTGCGGAATGCGCTGTCGGGAATGATCGTTTGCGCGACCAGCGGACCGGCGCTCGCGATCAGGCATGCATTCAGGACGTAGAACAAGACACCTTGCATGCAACTTACCGGTAGACGATGTCGTCGGTCGCAGCGCGGCTGAACTCGTACAACCCGCTCCATATGAGCTCGCCAGATTCGAGGTCCGTGAGTTCAAAAGCGATCTGCGTGTAGCGCTGGATCATGCCGGTTTGCGTGCTACGGCTGTCCAGGGAACCGATGCGCCCCGAGAGCCGGTAATCGGCCCCGAGGGTGGCCTTGGTCATGCCTGTGGTGCCGGTATCCGTGACGCCGGCGCGCTTGAGCGCGCGCTCCTGTTCCACCATCGCGCTCTGCGCCCGATTGACAAATTGCATGCGCGAGCGCGCAGCGCGATTCAGGTTGACCAGCAGCCGCTGCGTGATCAGGTTGCGGTTGATGGGCTGCGAGCTCTCATTGACGAAGTACGCGCTGTCGATGATGACGCGCGGACGTTTCGCGGTATTGGCGAACGCCGGATCGGCGAGAATATCGCGCATCATCTGGTCAGTTACCGCCACGATATCCTGGCCCTCGATGCCCACACCCGATACCGGCCCCTTGCGCGTGAGATCCACATCGATGGCCGGTACACCGGCACCTTGCATCGCACATCCGGTAACGAGAAAGGGCAGCGCCGCGACGGCGAGGGCATGGCGAAGGCTGAGGCTCATGAGTCTGTTTTTGCCTTGATATCAGAACGACGAGCGAATCTGCTCGCGGAACACGGTGTTGGCCTGGGCCCGGCCAGATTCGACCGGTTCGGCAGGCCAGGGCGATGGATTGGCGACGCCGCCCTCCTCGGCTGCCAGCGCCGACAATTCGCGGCTCCACGCAAACGAGCACTTGCCCTGCTTGCCGCTGAGCATTGGCTCCCGCGCAGTGGCGTTGCCCACCGTGGCAAAGCGGATATTGCCGTCCGGCACTGACTGCGCAAGCCCCTGTACATAGATCTTCTTCGGCAGCGATGCCCAATAGCGCGTGTCGGCCTCGGCATTGGTGGCACGCGACAGCGAATCTGCCAGCAGCCCGACCATGGATCCGGCAAGACCCAGCGAGCCGAGGCTGCGTGCCACCGACGCGTTGTCCTTGCCCACATTCGACAAGGCGGCATAGACCGCGCCCTGCGACAGGGCGCCGGCCACATCGGCCACCGCAGCGGCGTTCTGCTTGAACAGCGCCTTGCCGTCGAGAATGCCCTGGATGGGCCTGCCGCCGCGCGTCATGGCCACCCAGTCGATGTTGGCCGCCACGTCCGCGGCGAGGGGCGCCGGCGAGGTGCCCTGATAGCTCACGCGCGGCTGCCCGCTGACATCGGGTTCCGGCAGAAAGCCGAGCACGCTCTTGGTCTCGCCCAGCGTGACCTTTTCGGGCCCGAGTCCGATCTCATAGATGGTCAGGTGCGCGGGGAACTGCGTGCCCACGGTGCGGAAGAACGGATCCGGCGCACCCTTCGTGGCGCCTGCGGCCAGTTCCGTGGCCATGCGGCTGTCGCCGTCGCAGTGCGATGCCCACGCCGCCAGCCAGCGCATCAGCGCAAAACTGTTGGCGTCGTACTTCTCGTACTGCCCGAAGGCATTCTGGATATCTGCCTGCAGGAAGGCCGCTCGGGCGTTCTGGTAGTCTCCCGCGCGCAGGTACAGCAGCCCGCGGTAGTAGAAGCTCATCGCGCGTTCATAGGGCTCGCCCTTCCAGTCCTTCACACTTTCGGAGGACCACAACGACCGTGCCTTCTCCGCATTGGGATCATCGGCATAGATGCGCAGGATGCGTTCGTTCGCCATGTCCAGCGCGCGCTCGGCCAGGTCATGGCGCTTCACCTCGATGGCGGCCAGCGACAGCAGGTCGAGGTTCAGCACAGCATTCCACTCGCCCTCCATGTACAGCGTATGGAGAAAGCGCCGGAGCGCTTCGGGCTTGTCCTGTACGAACTTGTCGGCTTCAGGCACCAGCCGCTTTTCGTCGGTGTCGAACCAGGCCGAACCCGCGTTCGTCGACCAGGCCAGCGCTACACCCGCCACCAGCGGCAGCAGGCGCGCCAGCCTGCCCTTGCGCGAAGGATTGCATGGACGCATGACGGGCTCAGCGCTGACGGTATTGCAGCGGCGTGGCGGTCTCGCGCAGCTCGGCCAGTTCTTCGGCGGTCGGCGGAATGTACCTGACCTTCATCTCGAACCCGACGGCCTGGCCCGGATCCAGCACCAGGCGCTGCATCGTGTACTTGTGCAACTGGTCGAGCATGGCGTGGGTCATCGGCACCTTCTCGTCCGACTTGGCGTAGTCGTCCATGGCGAACGTCACGTACTGCACGATGGGCACCACGGACAGGAAGGCTTTCACGCCCTGCTGGCTGACCAGTTTGGTCGCGTCGCTGGCGGACACGAACTGCAGCTCGGGCGGCATCAGGTCATAGATGGTCAGGTCGCCGCGGAACGGCTTCTCGCCCCGATTGATGGCAATCATGCGGATGGTGCGGTCGAACTTGTTCGGATCCGGGTCGTCCTGCCTGATGTAGATGTTCGTACGGATCATGCCCTTTGACATCTCTGCTTTCAGCAGTTCAAGGTTGGGCATGTCCTTGCGATTGACCGACAAGGTCTTCTCGCGCTTTTCCAGTTCGGCCGTGGTGGTGAAGGAGTCTTCGAACAACGTGTAAGTCAGCGGCGTCGATGCGAACACGGCCTTCATATTGCCCGGTGACACTGCGACCGTGTCGCCATAGCCGATTGCCTTGAGGTCCGGCTTGCCCGTGATGTCGGTCCGTACGGCCGGCGAAGCGTCGCCGCCGGTGCGGGTCTCGCGCAACGCCATCGGCGTGCCGCAGCCCGCGAGCGTGCTGGCAACGAGCGTTGCCAGAAGCATGCGTTGGATCATGTAACCCCCTACCCGTTTTTTGTTGTGGTCTGATATCGCCGCACTAGCGCAATAGCGCACCAGGCTGGCGTGTTCCGTGCTTGAACCCTGCACGGGAATATTTTTCGGCGGGATTCTAGCGACCGCGCCGGCTCGCCGCATCATCAGAATTGATAACGTCCTGCGGCAACCAACCCGGCATCGCCCATCCATGCGCAGGGCATGCCACATCTGGCACCCGTCGGGATATTCAGTGGCGATTACAATGCTTCGATCGCGCCATCTCCTTTCCGGCAGTTTTTTCAATGGACGAACGACCATGCTGAAGCTCCAAGACCCCTCCCTGCTGCGCCAGCAGTGCTATATCGACGGCCGCTGGACCGACGGCGAACGCCGCATCGACGTGACCAACCCGGCCACGGGTGAACTTGTGGCGCAGGTGCCGCGGTTCGGCGTCGCAGAAACCCGCCACGCGATCGAGGCTGCCAACCGCGCGCTGCCTGCCTGGCGCGCGCGGCTGGCCAAGGAGCGCTCCGCGCTGCTGCGCAAGTGGTTCGAGCTGATCCTGGCGAACCAGGACGACCTCGCCCGCATCATGACCGCCGAACAAGGCAAGCCGTTTGCCGAGGCCAAGGGCGAGATTGCTTACGCGGCATCGTTCATCGAGTGGTTCGCCGAGGAGGGCAAGCGTGTCTACGGCGAGACCATCCCCGCACCGGTCAGCAGCCAACGCATCGTCGTCACCAAGGAGCCGATAGGCGTGTGCGCGGCCATCACGCCGTGGAATTTCCCGGCGGCCATGATCACCCGCAAGGCCGGCCCCGCGCTGGCGGCGGGATGTACCATGGTGGTCAAGCCCGCTTCGCAGACGCCGCTGACGGCATTGGCACTTGCGGTTCTGGCGGAGCGCGCCGGTATCCCCGCCGGCGTGTTGTCGGTGGTGACGGGTTCGGCAGGGGCGATCGGCGGCGAACTGAGCAGCAACCCGCTGGTGCGCAAGCTGACCTTCACGGGCTCCACCGAAGTCGGCCGCGTGCTGATGGCCCAGACCGCGTCGACGATCAAGAAGGTATCGATGGAACTTGGCGGCAATGCGCCGTTCATCGTGTTCGACGATGCCGACCTCGACGCCGCGGTGGAAGGCGCAATCATCTCCAAGTACCGCAACGCGGGCCAGACCTGTGTCTGCGCGAACCGGATCTACGTCCAGGACAAGGTCTACGACGCGTTTGCGCAGAAGCTCGTTGCGGCAGTGGTTCAACTGAAGGTCGGCAACGGCATGGAGGACGGCGTGCGCATCGGCCCGCTGATCGACGAGAAGGCCGTGGCCAAGGTCGAAGAGCATATTGCCGATGCGCTGGGCAAGGGCGCGCGCGTGCTCGAAGGCGGCCATCGGCATGGGCTTGGACACACCTTCTTCCAGCCGACCGTGCTGGCCGATGTCGCGCCGAACATGCTGGTGGCGCGCGAGGAGACCTTCGGGCCCCTGGCGCCGCTGTTCCGTTTCAAGACCGAGGACGATGTCGTGGCCATGGCCAATGACACCGAATTCGGCCTGGCGAGCTACTTCTATGCGCGCGATCTCGGCCGCGTCTGGCGCGTGTCGGAACGGCTCGAGTACGGCATGGTGGGCGTGAACACCGGGCTGATCTCGAACGAGGTTGCGCCGTTCGGCGGCGTAAAGCAATCGGGCGTCGGCCGCGAAGGTTCGCACTATGGCATCGAGGACTACCTGGTGATCAAGTACACCTGCATGGCAGGCATCTGAACGGAGCCCGCCTGCCGGTGTTCAGCGCTTGCCGTTCGCGTAGGCCGCGCGGCTGGTGAGGTCGGACCAGCCGTCGGCGTCGGTCCGGCAGGCCTTGCGGAATTGTTCGAGCTGGTCGTGGAAGCGGCGCATCAGCTCGAACTGGTAGCTCGCATTCTCGAAGCTGAAATGGGTACTGAACTCATAGAGGGCGCCCTCCGCCGCATGAGACAGCCGCTCCAGCCGCTGCGCAAGCGCCCGCCCTTCCACGCTGCGGTGCCGCCGCAGCCGCCAGCTCAGCGCCTCCTGGCCGTCTTCGAGCAGGCTCTGGTCGAGATAGCCGAGACGGCCGACTGCCGCGCGTGCTGCGTACATCGCGGACAGGTAAGCGCAGACCGCCGACAAGCGCTGGTTCATCTCGCCGCCACGGTGCAGCATGTCGCGCGCGCATGCGCGGAAGCGGTCGGCGATGCCGGGATCAGCCTCTGGCGTGGCCGCCTGCACATACTCGGCCAGTGGGCGGATGCCCAGCGACAGCCCTGGCGGCAACACGCTGGTGATGCGCTCGGCCAGTCCATCCTGCAAGATGCCATCCAGCTCGCAGCAGGTACGGCAGTCCGCATCGATGTAGAAGTCAAGGCTCGCCCAGCGTCCCGGTCCGATGGTCACCACCGCGCGCGCGGGCGGCCGCACTGCCTCTTCGAGCACCTGCAGGCCGACGCGTACGCAACGCCCGCGTTCTTCGTCGCCGCCGAGCGCGTTGATGATATCGCGCGGCTTCATGGTGCCAGTGAACTCGGCGCGCGCCAGGGGCCGCATCATCGGTCCTAGCCTGTCCCATGCACCGGCTCGCACAGGCGATAGCAGCGCGTCGGCGTAAGGGGTCGGGATTGGGGTTCCATTGCCTGACATAGAGCCTCCGGTGTCAGTTGTGCGGCATAGGCTGCCGGGCGTGTATCGAGTGACTGCCAGGCGCGCGGGATCGCGGTGGCACAACGGCCCTCATAGCGCAGGCACCATCCCGAACCCCGGCATGGCGACTGGCGGCCGGTTGCCGAGGACGGCCGCAGGCGCGTTGGCGGTGGCATGCGGCGTCTCGCGGCGCACGCTGCGCCGCACCCGCGACGGTGGCTGACACAACGTGCAAATGAAGGATGCCAGCGGCTCGTGGGCATGCGTCACGAATCTTCCGCCACAGCAGGGGCACGTTGACAGCTGCAGCAACCCGCCTTCACAGAACCGCACCAGGGTCCAGAAGCGAGTGAAACTGATCAGGCATTCCTCGTTGTTGGCCTTCATGTGTTCGGCATAGACGCGGTAACTGTTCAGCACGGCGCGAATGCCCGGCAACCCCGCGCGCTGCTGCATGTACTCGTGCACGCTGAGCAGGTAGGACGCGTGCGCATTGGGCCGCCACGTCACGAACCAGTCGGCGGAGAACGGCAGCATGCCCTTGGGCGGGGAGCCTCCCGTCAATTCGCGGTACAGCCGGTACACGCGGCTGCGCGACAGCGTGACCTCGGCCTCAACGACTTGCGGGCGCGCGCCGAGGCCGATCAGTTCGATGGCAAGCTGGGTATCGCTGGCATCCTGCAGCGCGCTGCGCGCCGGTGCGGTCTGCGCAGTGGTTTTCATCGTCCTTCCTCCAGGGCCTGTGCGGCCAACACGATGGCCGTATGCATATTGCACAGCTCGTGCTGGGGCCGGATGCCCGCGAGCGCTTCGAGCAACGCACCGTTGTCCAGCCGGAACCGGCACAGCACCATGCTCGAGCGCGCCAGCGCCAGCATCTGCGCGGGCGAAAGCGCCCGCAACGCGTGGCCGACTTCCTTGCCGATGCCGAGCCGGAACAGTGCCTCGGCCTCGTTCTGGCGCATCAGGCGCTGCACCAGCAGCAGATAGGCCAGATTCACGTCCTTGATCTCACGTACCAGGTCATTGCTGTCCATTGCCAGCCTCCCATGCAAACGGGTTTATCTTCGGGTTGTCTGCCTGCATCGCGGCGGTCGCGGGCTGGGTCCGCGTTGCCCATGCCGGTGCCGACGTGCGCAATGCCTGTGCCGGCACGCGCTGCTCGCCACCTCGCCGGCGGTTGGTGCCGGGCGGAATCGGGGAAATCGCGGAACGGTCGGCAATGGCGCGCAGCCCGGCCTTGTCGACCAGCGCCACGCTGCGGTGCTTCACACGGATCAGCCCGCATTCCGCCAGCCGCGAAAATTGCCGGCTGACCGTCTCCAGCGTCAGGCCGATATAGCTGCCGATTTCCTCGCGGCTCATGCGCAGGATGAACTCGCTGGACGAAAAGCCACGTGCCGCCAACCCCTCCGAGATCCATAGCAGGAAGGTGACCAGGCGTTCTTCCGCGGTCATCAGCGCAAGCAAGGTCTGCAGCGCCCGCGTGCGTTGCGCGTAGCCGTCCAGCGCGCGGAACACACGGCTTGCGAGCGCAGGCGTGCAGGCCGCCAGCGGCCGCAGCACGTCCATGGGGATCATGCAGACCTTGGTGTCTTCAAGCGCCGTGGCATACGACGCGTATTGGCGCCGGCCAATGCTGTCCAGGCCGACGACCTCCCCCGGGAAATGAAAGCCGACCACTTGGGTGCGCCCGTCTTCCGTGGCTACGTGGGTCTTGACGGTCCCCACGCGGACGGCGAACAGCGCGGCGAGCGGATCGCCCAGCAGGTAGAGCGGTTCGCCCTTGCGCAGGCGGATCACGCGCTGGGCCAGTCCGTCCGCCGGTCCCTCGCCGTCGGAATCGCAGTTCCCGGCCAGGCAAACACGTGCCATGGAGCATCCGGCGCAGCACGGGATCGAATCGGGCGATGGTGGGCGGGTGGTCAGCAACATGATGGGGAGCTCGGCATAGAGTTTCACACTGGACGGTTTATTTGCTGGTTTTTTCCAGATAATCAAATTAACTGGGAAAACCAAATCACAAAAACCTTGAATACAATTTTATTGACGTACGTCCACGGAGCAATCTGTAGTTTCCGAATTGGCACTAGGAGTTTTCCGACCATGATGCAGCTATGCCTGCAAACCGTTGTCAGAAAAGGCCATAGCGATTGCGTAGCCAGGTTTATTGGCGCGGATCAAGGAAGTCGGCGGGCACCATTTCTATCATCGCGGCGCTTTCTTAATGGTTCCTGTTGCGCCAGATCGGATTTTTGATTTTGCGGTGCTGCCGGGAAATCGCAATCAGACGATTTCTGCGCATTTACCGCCTTAATCCGCATCAGGAATTTACCGGTCTTTTCCTGGAATTTTCCTATGCAGCACTCGATACATTCCCTGTCAGCCATGCCAATGCCCGGCCTTCGCGATGCCGAGGTGCTGCACTTCGGCCGCCAGCCGATCGTCGATGCCGCCGGCGCGCCGCAGGCCTACGAACTGCTGTACCGGGAAGCCGGCGGCAACTGGGCAAACGTCATCGACGACACCGCTGCAACCGCCCATGTCATCGCACGCACGCTTGGCGGCACGGGGCTGGACTGGACGCTGCGCAAACATGCCGGATTCATCAATCTAGGCCGCCAGTTGCTGCTCGACGACCTGCTGCTGCTCGTGCCACCGGGGCACTTTGTGCTGGAGGTGCTGGAAAACGTGCCGATGGATGCCTGCGTGCTGCGCCGCCTGGCATGGCTGCGGATGGCCGGCTACCGCCTGGCGCTTGATGATGTGGCCACCCTGACCGCCCACGTTCGCAAGGCCTTGCCCGCGGTCGACTTCGTCAAGGTGGACTTCAGGCTGGCCAGCCGCGCCGAACTGCCGCGCCTGGCCGACGCGGTATTGCGCGCGGACCGCCTTCTGATTGCGGAGAAAATCGAAGGCCCCGAAGAATTCGCGCTCGCCCAGCGGCTCGGCTTCCACTTGTTCCAGGGCTACCACTTTGCCCGGCCGGAGCCGCTGACCGCCCCGCTGCCGCATCTCGACCGCGGCGCACTTGCGCGGCTGCAGACGCTGTTGCAGCACGGCGCGCATACCGACGTACTGTTGGCCGAACTCCACGCCAACCCGGGGATCATCGCCCAGTTGCTGCGGCTGTCCGTGGCCACGGGCGTCCAGCCCTGCGGCGGCATTGCCAGTGTGCGCGCGCTGCTGCAGGCGCTCGGGCCCGACAGCGTGCAGCGCTGGGTGCGCCTGCTGCAGATGTCCGATGGCTTCCGCCTGCCCGGCGAGCCCAGCCTGCGCAGCCAGGCCGCGCAACGGCGCGCGTGCTTCATGGCGCAGGCAGCGCGCCACGTCCGCCCGCACGATGCCGCACTGGCCGATGCGGCGTTCCTGACCGGCGTGCTATCGCTGGCGCCGTTGCAGCCTGACGGCACGCGGCGCGATATCCAGGACACGTTTCCGGTCACGCAGGCCATCCGCGACGCCGTGCTCCATGGCCACGGCGAACTGGGCGCGCTGCTGCAAGCGGCCGAAGTCTACGAGCGCGGCGGCAATCCGCTGACAATGCTCGGCATGCCCGCCGGCTGACGGCAACGCGCTGCAAAGGCGGCCTTTGCCAAATCGAAACCCACGCGTTCACGCGCTGCGACACACTGCCGCTTTGCATCGCAAAACACGACAGAGGAGACAGCGATGAAGGGTTGGATCAGGCATGCGGCCGCAGGGCTGCTATTTTCGCTGGCCGCGGCCGGCAGTGCCCTGGCGGCGTACCCGGACAAGCCAGTGCGGCTTGTCGTGCCCTTTCCGCCGGGCGGCGCGACCGACCTGCTCGCGCGCGAGGTCGGCAATGCGCTGTCGGTGCGGCTCGGACAGCCCGTGGTCATCGACAACCGCCCCGGCGCGGGCGGCAATATCGCCGCGATTGCCGTGGCGCGCGCCCCGGCCGATGGCTACACCCTGCTCTTCGGCACGTTCGGCTCGCTGGCCGTCAACAAGAGCCTCTATGACAAGCCCGGCTACGATCCGCTCAAGGATTTCGCCCCGGTGGCCTCGGTCGCCTACTTGCCCAATGTGCTGGTCGTGCATCCTTCGGTGCCTGCGCGCACGGTGCCGGAACTGCTCGCACTCGCGCGCAAGGAACCCGGCAAGCTGACCTACGGGTCGTTCGGCAACGGCTCTTCGTCGCATCTCGCCGGCGAACTGTTCACGCATATGGCGGGCGTCAGCATCACGCATATCCCGTACAAGGGCAGCGCCCCGTCCATGACCGACCTGATCGGCGGCCGGCTGACGATGATGTTCGACAGCGTATCGACCGCGCTGCCGTATATCCGCGACGGCCGCGTGCGCGCGCTGGCAGTCACCACGCAGAAGCCTTCCGACCAACTGCCCGGTGTGCCGACGCTGGCGGCTGCCGGCGTTCCCGGCTATGAACTGACTGCGTGGTTTGGTGTCGTGGCGCCAACCGGCACGCCGAAGGCGGTGGTCGACCGGCTCAACAGCGAGATCGTCGCGTCGCTGAAGCAGCCGGAAATGGCCAGCAAGCTTGCCAGCCAGGGCACGGTGCCGTTCCCGTCCACGCCTGCGCAGTTCGGCAGCTATATCCGCGCGCAGTACGAGAAGTGGGATGGGCTGATCAAGTCAGCGAACATCCGCGTGGAACAGTAAGCGCCTCAAGCAAAGGGAAGTTCAGCGCGGCGTCTGCACGGCCCCGAAGCGCCACGACAACCGGTGCGCCGCGTGGCGCACCAGATCCGCGGTAGCCCCCTGCGTGCCGCTGTCGAAACTGCCTGTGGACCCCATCACCGCCACCACTAGCGCCAGGCTGCCCGTGTGATCGAACACGGGCGCCGCCAGCGTGTCGATGCCGGGCACAGGCCGGCTCAGCGCATTGTCGACCTGTCCGGCACGAACGTGCGCTAGCCGGTCGGCGTAGTCCGGTACAAGGCCCCCGCCATCGAGCAGCACATCGGCGCGCCGCACGCCGGCCATGCGCAGGTCGTCACGCTCCAGCAAGCCAGCCAGTACGTTCTCCGGCAAATAGGCCGCCATGGTGCGGCCGATCGCGGTATTGACCAGCGACAGCACCGTGCCGACGCGCAGGCTCACATGCTGCGGCCGCGCCGATTCCTCAAGCCGCACCACGGTCGGCCCCAGCGGCCCGAGCACCGCCATGGCCACGCTCAGGCCCGTGGCCTCCGCCAGTTCGATGATCTCGGGCTCCGCCTCGCGCGTGGGCGACAGGCGCTGCAGCGCGATCAGGCCGAGTTCCAGGCTGAGCGGCCCGCACAGGAAGTTGCCGGCGGCATCTCGCGCCAGCAGCCCTGTCTTCTGCAGGCTGACCAGATGCGGAAACGCCTTGGCCGGCGCCATGCCCGCGGCCTGCGCAAGGTCGCGCAACGGCAGCGGCCGGCCTGCCGCCACCAGCGCCGCCAGCAATTGGCCAGTACTGTCGAGCGACTGGATGCCGCGTTGGGGCTTCCCGCCGTCAGCGGCTTTGTCATCGTTCGGGGCGGCTTGCGTCGTCATGCTTGTCCAAGGTCTGCGCTGATGGCCCTGGCAGTGGCCCGCAGCGCCTTTGCCACCGGTCCTTGCCAGTCGACGTCGATGGCGCCCGTCGATCCCACCACGGTCAGCACCAGCCGCAATGCGCCATCCGTATCGAGCACCGGTACGCTGAGGCTGCTCACGGCCGGGCTTGGCGTGTCGATGCTGCGCTCCATGCCGCGTGCGTGGATTGCCTGCAGCCTGTCGTCGAACGCTGCCGCATCGGCCGCTGTGGCATGCGGTTGCTGCTGTCGCCATATCGCGTCCCAGCGCGTGCGCGGCTCGAATGCGCAATACACGCGTCCCGTCGCCGTCGCGGCCAGCGCCATCACGGTGCCGACGTGCAGGTTGACATGGAGCGGCGCCGCGGCCGGCACATAGCGCACGATGGCGGGCCCGTGCGGGCCGGCGATGCTGATCGCCACGCTGAAGCCGGTCGCCTCGGCCAGTTCATCCACGCGTGGCACGGCGGCGCGGTAGGCAGCGTCGGAATCGAGATGCAGCATGCCCAACTGCAGCGAAAGCGGACCCGGTTCGTAGCGGCCCGACAGATGATCGCGCTTGATTAGCCCGAGCCGCGTCAGGCTGACCAGATAGGCATGGGCCTGGGCAGGCGCTAGCTGTGCGGCGTCCGCGAGTGAGGCCAGCGTCATCGGCGCGCGCCCGGCGGCCAGCGCGCCCAGGAAGCGGCCGGCGACCTCCACGCTCTGGATGCCGCGCTGCACCTTTTCCTCGCCTTCCGCCTGCGCCGTCTTGCGCCCCGCTGCCGCCATCGTCCTCTCCGGAAACCCCAGATATTAATCGAACGTCACCGGCACCGGCTCCCGGCATCGGTGTTTACCCGCGCATTTTCCATCCGCCCCGTAAATTAACCATACGCTAACCGCTTAGCTATTGATTAATTTGGTCCGGTTTCCTAAGATGACAGTACCCCCGTCGCACAGCGCGCCGACCGGCGCTGCGACAGAACCAAGATCCATGAAAACGGGGCGAGACAGCTGCAGTACCGCATACGGCTTATGCGGCTGCCTCGCCCTGCCCCCACCAAAAGGACCGACAGCATGAGCAAGGCATTCGCATCCCAGGCCGATCTGGAAGCCAAGCAGATCACCTTCACCCAGTTGTCCGAGAACGCCTATGCCTACACGGCCGAAGGCGACCCCAACTCGGGCGTGATCATCGGCGACGACGGCGTGCTGATCGTCGACACCACCGCCACGCCGGCCATGGCGCAAGACCTGATCGCCAGGATCCGGTCGGTCACCGACAAGCCGATCAAGTACGTGGTGCTGTCGCACTACCATGCGGTGCGCGTACTAGGCGCATCGGCGTACTTTGCCGAGGGCGCGCAGCAGGTCATCGCCAGCCGCGGTACCTATGAAATGATCGTCGAGCGTGGCGAGGCCGACATGAAGTCGGAAATCGAACGCTTCCCACGTCTGTTTGCCGGCGTGGAGACCGTGCCGGGCCTGACCTGGCCGACGCTGGTGTTCGAGAAGGAAATCACCCTGTACCTCGGCAAGCTGGAAGTCCGCATCGCCCACCTGGGCTCTGGTCACACCAAGGGCGACACAGTGGTATGGCTGCCGTCGCAGAAGGTGCTGTTCTCGGGCGACCTGGTCGAATACGACGCGGCTTGCTACTGCGGCGACGCCCAGCTCGCCGAGTGGCCCGCCACGCTCGATGCGCTGGCCGCGCTGCAGCCCGAAAAACTCGTGCCCGGCCGCGGCCCGGCGCTGACCACGCCCGAAGAGGTCAGCAAGGGCATCGCCTACACCAAGGACTTCGTCACCACGCTGTTCCAGGCCGGCAAGGAAGCCGTAGCCGACAAGCTCGACCTGAAGGCCGCCATGGCACATACGCGGCTGGCGATGGACCCGAAGTTCGGCCAGGTCTTCATCTACGAGCATTGCCTGCCGTTCGACGTCTCGCGCGCATTTGACGAGGCCAGCGGCATCGGCCACCCGCGCATCTGGACGGCCCAGCGCGACAAGGAAATGTGGGCGGCTCTGCAGGACTGACGCGCAGACGGTACATACAAGAGACTGAACGAGAGTGGACGGAGACATAGGCATGACCATCGCCAGCGCCATTGATTACCAGCGCCTGTCATTCGAGTACCAGCCGTGCGCGGACCAGCGCGACGGGCAAGCGGGCGGCGCGGTCCATCCTGTCGTCGTGGTCGGTGCCGGGCCCATCGGCCTGGCCACGGCCATCGATCTGGCGCAGCGCGGCGTGCGCGTGGTGCTGGTCGATGACGACTGCACGCTGTCAACGGGATCGCGCGCGATCTGCTTCGCCAAGCGGACGCTGGATATCTTCGACCGCCTGGGCTGCGGCCAGCGCATGGTGGATACGGGCGTGAGCTGGAACGTCGGCCGCGTCTTCCTGCGCGACCAGCAGGTCTACAGCTTCGATCTGTTGCCCGAAGCGGGCCATCACCGCCCCGCTTTCATCAACCTGCAGCAGTATTACGTAGAAGGTTACCTGCTTGAACGCGCGCAGGAACTTCCCAATATCGAGATCCGCTGGCGCAACAAGGTCGTCGGGCTCGAACAGCGCCAGCCCGGCTCGCCCGAAGAGACGGTCGCGCTGACCATCGAGACGCCGGACGGTTGCTACACGCTCGCTGCCCGCTACGTGGTCGCAGCCGACGGCTCGCGTAGCCCGGTACGCAAGCTGCTGGGCCTGGACAGCAAGGGCCGGACCTTCAAGGACCGCTTCCTGATTGCCGATGTGAAGATGGAGGCTGACTTCCCCGCCGAACGCTGGTTCTGGTTCGACCCGCCGTTCCACCCGCATCAGTCTGTGCTGCTGCACCGCCAGCCCGACAACGTCTGGCGCATCGACTTCCAGCTCGGCTGGGACGCCGATCCCGTGCTGGAGAAAACGCCGGAACGCGTGATTCCGCGTGTGCAGGCGCTGCTCGGCCCGGATGCGAAATTCACGCTCGAGTGGGTCAGCGTCTACACGTTCTCGTGCCTGCGCATGGACAGCTTCCGGCATGGCAACGTGCTGTTTGCCGGCGATTCCGCGCACGGTGTCTCGCCGTTCGGTGCGCGCGGCGCCAACAGCGGCGTGCAGGATGCCGAGAACCTCGCGTGGAAGCTCGCTTATGTGCTGGACGGCCGCGCCGCGGACAGCCTGCTCGATACTTACGCGAGCGAACGCGAGTACGCAGCCGACGAGAACATCCTGAACTCCACCCGCTCGACCGATTTCATCACGCCCAAGAGCGAGGTCAGCCGCGTTTTCCGCGATGCGGTGCTGGGCCTTGCCCGGCGCCACGCGTTTGCGCGCAAGCTCGTCAACAGCGGGCGCCTGTCAGTGCCTGCGGTGCTGCACGGCTCGCCGCTCAACACGCCGGACGTCGATGGCTTCGGCGGTACGATGGTGCCGGGCACGGCTTGCGTGGATGCCCCCGTTTCCGACGCGCATGGTGCAGGTTGGCTGCTCCAGCATCTCGGTGGGGAATTCACGGGGCTGGTGTTCGGCTCGCCCGACAGCCTCGACGGCGATAGCCGCCTTGCGCTCGAACAGATCGAACAGTCGGGCCTGCCGCTGCGCATCGTGTACCTCGGCACATCGACGCAAACCGTGTCCGGTACCGCCATTCTGCGTGACGACAAAGGTCTTGCGGCTCAGCGTTACAACGCCGCGCCGGGCACCTTCTACCTGATCCGGCCGGACCAGCATGTCTGCGCACGCTGGCGCCGCATCGACGCGCAGCGTATCCGCGACGCACTGGCGCGCGCAAGCGGTGCGCAATTGCCCGCGAGCAAGGCCCATGAATCGGCCGCGATGGCGGCATAAGCCAACCCGCCGCCATACAGAATTCGGAGACATCGCCATGCCGGCCCACGCCCAAGACACCCAGGCGCACACGCTCAACACCGAGCCCAACCTCGCACGTCCTGACGATTTCTATGAAGCGCTGATCGACATGCACCGCGATCTCGATGACGCGCAAAGCCAGGCGGCCAACGCGCAGCTCATCCTGTTGCTGGCCAACCATATCGGCGACCACGACGTATTGCTCGCCGCGATGCACGCCGCACGCGAAGGCATCGCGGGCGATACCACCACCGCGAACTGACCCTGCGGGCACGCCGCGCGCGTGCCCCACCCCTTCCCGCACCGACCCGTTGCGAAGGCGTAGAAAATGCCGGCGCGGGCGGCGCTCACACCGGAGACAAAGCAAATGAGCAATCTGGCCTCAGGGGCGATTGCGGCCCCCGCTTACGCCGCGCACGAAGAAGACGCGCTGTATCGCAAGATCTGGCTGCGCCTGATCCCGTTCCTGTTCGTGTGTTACGTGGTGTCATTCCTGGACCGCATCAACATCGGCTTTGCGCAGTTGCAGATGAAGCAGGATCTCGGCTTCAGCGATGCCATGTACGGCCTCGGCGCGGCGGTCTTCTACGTCGGCTACGTGCTGTGCGAAGTGCCCAGCAACATGCTGCTCGCACGCTTCGGTGCGCGCCGCACGTTTACGCGCATCATGGTGCTGTGGGGCGTGGCATCGGTCGGCATGATGGCGGTGTCCTCGCCGACGCAGTTCTATACGCTGCGCTTCCTGCTAGGCGTATTCGAGGCCGGTTTCTTTCCCGGCATCGTGCTCTACCTGACGTACTGGTTTCCCGCAAAGCGCCGCGCCGCCGTCATGGCGATCTTCTTCGCGGGCGTGGCGATCGCGGGTGTGCTGGGCGGACTGGTGTCCGGCTGGATCATGCGCGACATGGCCGGCGTGTTCGGCATGCAGGGCTGGAAATGGATGTTCGCGATCGAAGGTGCGCCGGCCATCGTGCTCGGCGTGATCGCCGCGTTCTTCCTGGTCGATGAGCCGCGCCAGGCAAGCTGGCTCAGCGACGGCGAAAAGGCGTTCCTGGAGCGTGCCCGCGCGCAGGATCACGGCGTCAAGGCGCATTCGCTGCAGGCGCTGCTGCAGGTGCTGCGCAACCCGCGCGTGTACCTGTTCGCGTTCATCTATTTTTCGCTGACCTGTGGCTCGCTGGCGCTGAGCTTCTGGATGCCGCTGATGATCCGAGACTTCGGCATTACTGATGTCGTTTCCATCAGCCTCTATTCGGTCGTGCCCAATGCGGTTGGCGCGGTTGGCCTGATCCTGATCGCGCGGCACTCGGACCGCAGCGGTGAACGCCACCGGCATTTCCTGCTGTGTACGGTCGGCGGCGCACTGGCGCTGGCTGCGCTCACGTTGCACCTGCAGAGCCTGGCGGCGATGCTGGCGATCCTGTCCATGGCCGCAGTACTGATCTTTGCCGCACTGCCGGTGTTCTGGTCGCTGCCGCCGTCGCATCTGCCCGCAAGCGGCGCCGCAGCCGGCATCGCCTTTATCAGCAGCGTCGGCATCACGAGCGGCATTGTCAGCCCATGGGTGATCGGCCAGATCAAGGTTCAGACAGGAAGCCTCGACAATGCGCTGTACCTGCTGGCGGCCTTGCTGGTGGCAAGCGGAGTGTCGATGTGGCTTGGCGTGCCGCGCCAGGCCGAGCACGCTTGACGGCCGGCACGCTGCATTCAACTACGCCCGACGGGAAGCCATCGGGCGCTTGCCATCTCAGTGCGGATGGCTGCACGGAATCACTGCGGCAATCTCCTCGCGCATGACCTCCACTACATCGTCGATCTCGAGCCCTTCCGCGGTGACGAGTACTTCGGGGCCACGGCTGATCGCGTAGACTACGCCGCGCCAGCGCCCGGCGTCCACCACTTCGCTGAGCCGGATATCGAACTCGGTGTCCTGGTCCTGGCTGTAGACCGTCACGAGGTCCCCGATCTGGGGCATCCAGCCCACATCGCCATCAAAAGCGCGGGCCACCACAGTCACTGGAGACTGCGTCAGTCCCCGCGCAAATCTTGCACGCATGGCTTGCTCCTTTGCAGGCGATCGTCGTCCAGCTTAGCTTATAAGAGCAAGCACAAATGACCAGAAATTTCCGCCCGATGTCGGCTTTGCTGCTCCCGTCTTGTCAGATGGTGACCGATAGACATCCCTGCCACAGGCGCCACAATAGATGTAGCGCCGCAACCATCGGCGCTTCAGGAGACAGAGATGGGCAGCAACCTACACGTTGTCCCGTACGGAAGCGGCTGGGATGTGATTCACGAAGGCGCGCGCTACGCCGAATCCCACCATGCCACGCAGCAAGCCGCGATCAGCGCCGCCACTGCGCTGGCACGGCGGAAGAAGGTGGACCTGCTGGTCCACGCACCCGACGGCAGTGTACGGACGTTTGGCTGCAACGTGGGTCCGGATCTGAGCGCGATCGCGGGTTGAAGATTGCCGGTTGAACGGCACTGAGTTGCCCGGTGAGGGAAGCCACGGCGTCCCGCACCGCGCGCGATGCAGGGCGCCGCGCCGGCTACCGGCTTACGCGCAGTCGATTGAACAGGTCGCGCACGCCGAAGACGTCGTCGACGATATCCTCCACACGGTACTTCTGCAGGCGGTCCGGCACGCAGCCTTCCAGCGTGACCACGCCGCTGTCAACGCGAACCTCCACATCCTTCACATCGAGACGGCCACTGCGCGTCAGCCGGTCGCATATGTCCTCCAGGATCCGCTCGTCGCTGCGCTGGTAGCCACGCGGTCCCTGGGGCCGGTAACGCTCGCCAGCGTATTGTCCGTGTCCGCTGCGCGATGCGCGTTCGTTGACCCCCGTGAACTGATCGTAGGCGTCCGCTTGCGAAGGCGCGTCGTACCGGAACTGGCCATGGCCCTCCGGGCTTTGCGCCCATTCGCCACGACTGCGAGGCTCCGCCAGTTCGGCCGGATCTACCGGCTGGTCGTAGTCGAAAATGCCATATGCGCCCACGTAATGGCTGCGCATGTCGGCATCCGCAAGCGGCGGTTCGCGCCATGGCATCTCCGGTGCTGATGGTTTGCGGCTTCGATCCATGTCTGTCTCCGTCGATTTGCTGTCCGGCCCTCAGGCGCGCCGGGGTCACAGCGCCGCCACGCAAGATGGAAGCCACGTCGCCGCCGGCACGGAGGTGCGCGCGACGGCCACCTGGGCGGGCAGGAATTACAAGATGCGCTGGGTCCGGATGTACTTTCTGCTGCCCGCAAGGGCATAAACCTCGCGAAACGACGGCAAGGTGACCTGACGGGCTGGCACGAAACCTGCCGCCGCGTCAGTCATCGCGAACCCACACAGAGCGCCATGGATTCATTGAACGGCTTCATGCACGCCGTGCTCGGCGAAGGCGACCACCTCGCCTGGTGGCAGGGGGCTGTGCGTGCCGTCATTGTGTTTCTCGCGACCTGGCTGCTACTGCGCGTAGCTGGCCGCAGGTCGTTTGCGCAGAAGACTGCGTTCGACCTGTGCGTGGTGTTGCTGCTCGGCGCAGTGCTTTCACGCGCCGTCGTCGGCGCCACGTCGTTCCCGACCGCGTTTGCCGCCGCGCTTGTGCTGGTGCTGATGCACCGCGGGGTGGCCTGGCTGTCGTCGCGCTATCCCAGGTTCGACCGCTTCACGAGCGGGCAGGCGATCGACCTGCTCAAGGACGGCGATGTCGACCATGCCCGCGTCGCACAGGCCATGGTCAGCGAGGAGGATCTGAAGGCCAATCTGCGGTCGTCGCTGCAGGCCGAAACGCTGGAGGGTATCAGCCGTGTCGTGCTCGAGCGCAATGGCGTCCTGACGTTCGTGCGGGAAAAGAACAAGCGAGGCCCTGAAACTGGCCACCCCACGGAAACCCACGCGCCGGGGAAGATCAACGGCGCATCGGTCACCCGCTTGCCCGGACGATGAACAGCCTGCCATTCGCTGCCATCGCCCACCTGAATCCGTGCCGCACCGTGCGCCCGGCCCGAATTGCGGGGGCCGCGGCGGCATGCCGCGAACCACCGTGCGCGAGGCCGCCGCCAATTGGGCGCTGGGGCGGCTGTGCCACTACTGCGAACTGGCCCGACGTGGCAACACCAGCCGTGGCAGCCAGAACACCAGCGCCGTCCGCTCGTCCCATGACGACAACTGGAGAAGACCGCTATGAAACGCACCCTCGCCACCAGCGCGCTGGTCATTAGTACCGCGCTTTGCCTGCCGGCGTACGGCCAGCAGGCCCCCGCATCGCCCAATGTGCCGAACCCGAGCCAACCCCCGACCTCCATGGAAGGCGCGCCTGGCGGGCGCAATGCACCTGCCGCGACGGATATGAACTCGGGCACCGGCACCAGCACAGCGACCGACCAGAAGATGCACAAGGCGCCAAGCAAGCAATCCGGCACCACCGCTCGCCACAAGAAGCCACGTGAACAAGGGACACCGCCCGCACCGACTGCGGAAGCGCCGAGCGGCCCGAAGGGGGATTCTCCGAATCCGTTGCCGAAGCAGTAAGCTGGCCGGCACCATCGGCAACAGGCGCCAGTCGTGGCTGACAGCGGCAAACATCTCCGCCGTCAGCCCGTTTCACCGGGAACCCGCCCTCCCCGTCTCGCGCCAGGTCTTGTCCGCCTTGCGCATGCCGCGCACATTCATTGCCACCAGTGCCACCTGCAGCAGCATCAGCGCGTACGCGTCGCCCTGCCAGCCCCATGCGATCCACAGGAGGTTGCTGACGAGAAATATCCAGAACCCGGCGCGCCGCCGCGCGACCGAACGCGACCCCACGAACCAGGTCGCGATCACGGTGGCCACCATGGCCGGCCACTGCATGGCTTCCAGCCAGTCTTGCATGTCTGCTCCCCGCTGCATGGCTGGCCTGCCAGCGAGCATGAAGCGTACCTGGCCCCGCTACGCGCGCACATCACGGGCGCTGTCTGCACCAGGGCAATTTTTTCAAACGCGGGGGTGGCGGCTGCACCTTTTACACGGACTACCCGGACGAACGTCCACGCCGGTTGCACACCGCCCCGCCGCTCGCCGTTGCCGGCGTTAGTAGCGCGGGGTTGGGCCGGCACGGAATCGGCCTTGGCACGCACTTCGCATGGCTTCAATCCAATTGTGTACTGCCTGGGGATACGGGGCATGCAGGCCCAACCAGCCAAGGGAATACTACGTGCGGATCTGCCAGATCACTATCGACCGAACTTCCAACCAGCCCGACACGCAGCACGATGCACTGCGGCGTGTCGCCGCGCTGGGCTTTGACCACGTCCTGCTTTCCGGCCGGCTCGCCGTTGTGCCGGCCAACCGGGACGCCCTGCCAGGGTTGTCAGCGCTGTGCGCGCTCTGCGCCCGGCACGGCCTTACGCCACTGCTCGACGTTTCGCTGGACCGCTATCAGGACAACGGCGCCGCCGTGATGGATCCCGCGTGGATCGATCACACCGCGCCCGCCTTCGCCCCGCACGATACCGACAATCACCTGCCCGGCGCGCGACTGCGCTGGCACGGGTCAGACGTGGCTACCGCTCTAGTCGATTGGTGGGCCACGCAGTTGCGTGCGGCAATGGCAGCAGGAGTTGCCGGCTTCTGCCTGCGCGCGCCAGCGCGCGTGCCTGGATGCCACTGGGCCGCACTGACCGGGGCGTTGCGTGGCGACGCCGGGACACAGCAGGCCAGGCGGCCTCTCTTCCTGGCCTGGACACCAGGGCTGACTCCGGCGCAACTGGAAGGCCTGTTGCCGGGGCAGTTCGATGGCGCGTTCTGTTCCCTGCCGTGGTGGGACTATCGCAGCGCGTGGCTGACCGAGGAAATCGCGCGACTGCGGCCTTTCGGGCGCGTGCTGGCAGCGCCAGCACAGTCCCCAGCGAGCCAGGATGCCCTGTCCGCACGCCGTGCGTTGTGGACGGCGGCCGCCATTGGCGACGGCCTGCTGGTGCCGGCCGGCTTCGAAACCGGCGGCACGCAGGCGCACGATCCGCTGGCGGACGACGGTGGCGCGCAGGATGGCGCGCCGTATGACATCACCCATGAAGTGCTGCAGGCCAATGCCTGGCTTTCCGCACGCGCGCTGGTGCCTGCGGTGTCGGTACGGCTGCTGAGCGGCCCCGACGCGCCGCTCACCGTGCTCGCCCGCTTGCAGGCACAGGATGGCCTTGATGGCGCGGCACTCCCCGAATCGGCGCTGACCGTGGTCGTCAACCCCGACACGCAGGAGCCGGGCACGCTTGGCGTCGACCGCGTGCTGTCCACGCTGCCGCGCGCTACGGCAAGCCTCGAAGCATCCGACGGCGGCCCGGGCGGCAGCGTCGACGCCGATACGATCCTCGACGCGCTGGCCGACATCACGCTGGCCCCTGCCGATATCCGCCTGTATCGCGCCATACCCTCGCCGTTGCGACCGTTGGTGCGCGCACCGCAGCCCGGCGAAACGATCACGGCCAGCGGCCTCGGTAGCGTGGTGGCCGCGCTGGCGTCGCCGCGCATTGCGATAGAAGCTGTCGAGCCCGCCTGCGATGCCGGGCGTTTTGCAGTGCGCCGCGTGGTCGGCGAACGGGTCGAGGTCAGCGCCGATATCTGGATGGACGGCCACGACAAGCTGGCAGCCGCCGTCCTGTGGCGTGCGCCCGGTGAGGAAACGTGGCACGAAGCGCCAATGCGGCTGGTGGTCAACGACCGCTGGACCGGCAGCTTCCCGCTTGTCGCGCTGGGCCGCCACGAGTTCACGGTCGAGGCCTGGCGCGATGCCTTTGCGAGCTGGCTCGACGAGATCGGCAAGAAGCGCGCGGCAGGCGTAGACATTTCGCTGGAAATCGAAGAAGGCGCCCGGATCGTGGCCGATGCGCTGATGCCCGCGAAGGGCGATGCCCCGCCGCCGGACAGCGATCTCGCGGCGCTGGTCGATGAACTGACCGCCAGTGCCGGCGACGACGCCGCACGCCTCGAGATCCTGCTGTCGCCTCGCACTGCCGCGGTCATGCAGGCCGCCATGCAGAAACCAGAGGGACGCCCGTTCGCGAGCCGGCATCCGGTGCCGCTGCCGGTGGAAGCGGAACGGCTGGCCAGCCGCTTCGCGAGCTGGTATGAACTGTTCCCGCGCTCGGCAAGCGATGACGATCGCCGCCATGGCACCTTCGACGACGTGATCGCGCGCTTGCCCGCCATCCGCGCGATGGGCTTCGATGTGCTGTACTTCCCGCCGATCCACCCGATCGGCAAGACGCACCGCAAGGGCCGCAACAACAGCCTGCGCGCCGGCCCTGAGGAACCCGGCAGCCCCTATGCCATCGGGGCCGAAGACGGCGGACACGATGCGCTGCACTCGCAGCTCGGCACCTTCGAAGATTTCCGGCGGCTGGGGCGCGCGGCGGCAGCGGCGGGTCTGGAACTGGCGCTGGATTTCGCGATCCAGTGCTCACCTGACCATCCGTGGCTCAGGCAGCATCCCGAGTGGTTCACGCGGCGGCCCGATGGCTCGCTGCGCTACGCCGAAAACCCGCCCAAGAAGTACGAGGACATCGTCAATGTCGACTTCTACGCGGCCGCGCCAGCCGCCGCGGCACTGTGGCAGGCTCTGCGCGACGTGGTGATGTTCTGGGTCGAGCATGGCGTGCGCATCTTCCGCGTGGACAATCCGCACACCAAGCCCTTGCCGTTCTGGGAATGGATGATTGCCGACGTGCGCGCACGGCACCCCGACACCATCTTCCTGGCCGAAGCGTTCACGCGCCCGAAGATGATGGCGCGGCTGGCCAAGCTCGGCTTCAGCCAGTCATACACGTACTTCACGTGGCGCAATACGCGCGCCGAACTGACCGAGTACATGACGGAGCTCACGCAGGGGCCGCTGCGCGAGTTCTTCCGCCCGCATTTCTTCGTCAACACACCCGACATCAACCCGTACTTCCTGCATCGTGGCGGACGTCCGGCGTTCCTGATCCGCGCGGCGCTGGCCACGCTGTTGTCCGGCCTGTGGGGCATGTACAGCGGGTTCGAGCTGTGCGAGTCCGCGCCTCTGGTGCTCGACGGCAAGGTGCGCGAGGAATATCTCGACTCCGAGAAGTACCAGATCCGTGCCCGCAACTGGCACCAGCCCGGCAACATCGTGGCGGAAATCACGCGGCTGAACCAGATCCGGCTCGGCCATCCGGCACTCCAAAGCCACCTGGGCCTGCGCATCTATCCCGCGGGCAACGACGCGGTGCTTTACTTCGCGCGCTTCGTGCCCGGCACGGAATCCACATTCGGCGACGACGTGCTGCTCGCGGCGATCAGCATGGACCCGCACGCGCCGCAGGAAGCCACGGTGGAAATCCCGCTATGGGAATGGGGCCTCCCGGATCACGGCAGCGTTGCCGTGCAGGACCTGATGGACGAACACCGCTTCGCATGGCATGGCAAGCGCCAGCGCATCCACCTTGACCCGGCGCGGCTGCCGTTTGCGCTGTGGCACATCACCCCAATCGGCAAGCCGGTACAGCGCAATGCCAGGCCTCCGGCCTCCGCCGATCCGCACGGCGCATGAAGGCGCGGCGACCGAAGGCATACGGAGATACGGATGAAACGCCTGACCGAACCCGCCAACGCCCTGCTGCTCAACGCGGATCCGCTCTGGTACAAGGACGCGGTGGTCTACCAGCTTCATATCAAGTCCTTCTACGACGCGAACGGCGACGGCGTGGGGGACTTCGCGGGCCTGCTGGCCAAGCTGGACTACCTGGTCGACCTCGGCATTGACACGATCTGGCTGCTGCCGTTCTACCCGTCTCCGCGGCGCGATGACGGCTACGACATTGCGGATTACCGCAACGTGCATCCCGACTACGGCACGCTCGCCGAAGCCCGCCGCTTCGTCGGGGCTGCGCATGCGCGCGGCATCCGCGTCATCACGGAACTGGTCATCAACCACACCTCGGACCAGCATCCGTGGTTCCAGCGCGCGCGCAAGGCCAAGCCGGGCTCCGCCGCGCGCCGCTACTACGTGTGGGCCGACAATGACCAGGCCTATGCCGGCACCCGCATCATCTTCTGCGACACCGAGAAATCGAACTGGAGCTGGGACCCTGTCGCCGGCGCGTACTTCTGGCACCGCTTTTATTCGCACCAGCCCGACCTGAACTTCGACAACCCGCAGGTCATGAACGAGGTGCTGTCGGTCATGCGGTTCTGGCTGGACATCGGCGTGGACGGGCTGCGGCTGGACGCGGTGCCTTACCTCGTCGAACGCGAAGGCACCACGAACGAGAACCTGCCCGAGACTCATGCCGCGATCCGGCATATCCGCTCGCATCTCGATTCCCACTACCAGGGACGCGTGCTGCTCGCCGAGGCCAACATGTGGCCAGAAGATGCGCAGCAGTACTTCGGGCGCAGCAGCACCGGCGACAAGGGCGACGAATGCCATATGGCCTTCCACTTCCCGCTCATGCCGCGCATGTACATGGCCATCGCACGCGAAGACCGCTTCCCGATCACCGACATCATGCGCCAGACGCCGGAGCTGCCGACCGACTGCCAGTGGGCGATCTTCCTGCGCAACCATGACGAACTGACGCTCGAGATGGTCACCAGCAGCGAGCGCGACTACCTGTGGGAAGTCTATGCGTCGGACCGGCGCGCACGCATCAACCTTGGCATCCGGCGCAGGCTGGCGCCGCTGATGGAACGCGACCGGCGTCGCATCGAACTGATGAACAGCCTGCTGTTTTCCATGCCGGGCACGCCAGTGATCTACTACGGCGACGAGATCGGCATGGGCGACAACATCCACCTTGGCGACCGGGACGGCGTGCGCACGCCGATGCAGTGGTCGCCCGACCGCAATGGCGGCTTCTCGCACGCGGACCCCGAGCGCCTGGTGCTGCCGCCGCTGCAGGGCCCCCTGTACGGCTACGAGGCCGTCAACGTCGAAGCGCAGGCGCGCGATCCGCATTCGCTGCTCAACTGGATGCGCCGCATGCTGGCGCTGCGGCGCAAGCACCGCGCGTTCGGGCGGGGCACGCTGCGCTTCCTGTTTCCGGGAAACCGCAAGATCCTGGCCTATCTGCGCGAGTACGAAGGCGAGCACATCCTGTGCGTCGCGAACCTGTCGCGGGCGCCGCAGGCCGTGGAACTCGATCTTTCGGCCTTCAACGGGCGCGTGCCGGTGGAGATGATGGGCGCCACGCCGTTCCCCGCGATCGGCACGCTGACCTACCTGCTGACGCTGCCCCCCTATGGCTTCTACTGGTTCGTGCTCAGCGAGGATGCCCATCCGCCTGCCTGGCACGTCTCGGCCCCGGAACAGATGCCCGACCAGATCACGCTCGTGCTGCAGAACAAGGGGCGGCCCGAACTGACGGAGGCCGCGCGCCGCATGCTCAACGATGAAGTGCTGCCGCCCTATATCCGCCGCCGGCGCTGGTTCGGCGCGAAGGACGACAGCATCCAGCGCGCCACACTCGCCTACATGGCCCCGTTCACCAAAGGCACCACAGGCGAGGAAATCTATCTCGGCGAAGTGGAAGTCAGGCTTTCCGGCGGCCGTACCGAGCGCTACCAGCTTCCGCTTGGGGTGCTGTGGGACCGCGAGAGTGCCGATAGCGTGTCCCAGCTGGCGCACGGGCTGTCGATGGCGCGCGTACGCCAGGGCAGCCGGGTAGGACTGGCCACGGATGGCTTCGTGCTGGAACCGTTCGCGCGCGAGGTCATCCGCGCGCTGCGTGCAGACGCCGAACTGCAGGGGCCACAGGAGACCATCCGCTTCCGCTCCGAGCCCGGGCTGTCCGCGGTACAGCCCGAGCAGGAGGAAATCCAGTGGATGTCAGCGGAGCAGTCCAACAGCTCGCTGGCGTACAACAACACGGCCGTGCTCAAGCTGGTGCGGCGCCTCTCCGGCGGCACACATCCGGAAGTGGAGATGACGCGCTACCTGACGGCGCAGGGTTATCCGCATTCCCCTCCCCTGCTGGGCGAGGTGGTCCGGACCGGCGCGGACGGCGTGCCCCATACGCTGATGATGGTGCAGGGCTACATCCTGAACCAGGGCAACGGCTGGGACTGGACGCTCGACTACCTCAGTCGCGTGATCGATGACGCGCTGCCCGCGCAGGAAAGCGCGGACGAGTTCGCCGAAGCGATGAACGGCTACGCCACCATGGCCGGCACGCTCGGCCGACGGCTGGCCGAGTTGCATGCAGTGCTCGCGCGTCCCACCGACGATCCCGCCTTTGCCCCGCGGCCCGCTACCGATGCTGAAACGCGGCAGTGGGCCGAGCAGGCCATGGCGGCTATCACGCATGCACTGGCATTGCTGGAAAAGCGCGCGCAGAACGACCCGAAATCCGCAAGCAAGCGCTTCATGGCCGACGTCGATACGCTGCTGAAGGCGCGCGACGCCCTGCCCGCACTGGTCAACCGGCTTGCCGCAGCCGCGCCCGGCAGCCTGCAGACACGATTCCACGGCGACTTCCACCTGGGCCAGGTGCTGATTGCGCAGAACGACACCTACTTGGTGGATTTCGAAGGCGAGCCGGGTCAGCCACTCGACTGGCGCCGGCGCAAAACCTCGCCACTGCGCGATGTTGCGGGGCTGCTGCGTTCGATCGACTACGCCGCTGCGACCGTTGGCACGGACCGGCAGGAACGCACCCACGCGGAGTTGCCGCCCGCGCTGGCGGAGCGCCGCGGCGGCTTGCTCGAACGCTTCCGCGAAACCGCCAGCGACGCCTTCCTGGGCTGCTACCGGCGTCATATGGAGGCCTCCGGCACGCCGTGGGCCGACAACGCGCAGTTTCAGCCGCTACTCGATCTGTTCCTGCTGGAACGCGCTGCGTACGAAGTCGAATATGAAGCGGCCAATCGCGTCGCCTGGATCGACCTTCCGGCCAGCGGGCTCGCGCGCATGGTGCGCAAGCTCATGGCCGGAAACCTGGAGGCGCAATGAACCGAGTCGACACCCGGCCGCCCGAGCGACGGACGCAAACCATATCCGACGGCGAGTTGGGCGCGCTGGTTGAAGGTCGGCATCGCGATCCGTTTGCGATTCTGGGCCCGCATCGCGACGGCGATACGCTGATCGTGCGCGCCTGCGTGCCCGGGGCGCACTCCGTGATGCTGGCCGATTCGCGGGGTGAACCGCTGGCCCCCATGACGCCGCTGCACGCGGGCGGCGTGTTCACCGGCCGCCTGCCCGCCGGGGTCTCCGTCTACCAGCTCCTGGTCCGCTGGCACAACGGCACTCAGCAGGTGAGCCACGATCCTTATGCGTTCGGACTGCTGCTGGGCGAGCTGGACCTGCACCTCATTGCCGAAGGCCGGCACTTCGAGCTTGGGGCCTGTCTTGGCGCACAGTGGCGCAACGTGGACGGCGTCCAGGGTGTGCGCTTTGCGGTGTGGGCGCCCAACGCCCGGCGCGTGTCGGTCATCGGCGATTTCAACGGCTGGCAGCCCGCGCGGCATCCCATGCGGCTGCGCCACCCGAGCGGCGTCTGGGAACTCTTCATTCCCGAAGCCATGGGCGCGCGGCCCGGCTGCCGCTACAAGTTCGACTTGCTGGACCCACATGACGCGCAATTGCCCGACAAGGCCGACCCGCTCGCGCTGGCGACCGAGGCGCCGCCAGCAACGGCATCGGTCGTGACGCAGCCGCAGGTTTCCGCGCCTCCGTTCGCGTGGCAGGACGATGAGTGGATGCGCCTGCGCAATGCCGTCGATCCGTATGCGGCGCCGCTGTCGATCTACGAGGTCCACGTCGGCTCCTGGCTGCGCGCGGCCAACGACCCGGCACGCGGCTGGGAGGTGCTGGCCGACCGGCTCATCCCCTATGTCCACGAACTGGGCTTCACGCACATCGAACTACTGCCCGTGACGGAGCACCCGTTCGGCGGCTCGTGGGGCTACCAGCCGCTGTCGCTCTACGCGCCCACGGCGCGACTGGGACCCCCGCAGGCGTTCGCGGCCTTTATCGATCGCTGTCACCGCGACGGCATCGGCGTCATCCTCGATTGGGTACCCGCGCATTTCCCGACGGATCCGCACGGGCTGGCGCGCTTCGATGGCACCGCGCTCTACGAGCACGAAGACCCGCGCGAAGGCTTCCACCAGGACTGGAATACGCTGATCTACAACCTTGGGCGCAACGAGGTGCGCGGCTTCCTGCTGGCGGGCGCGCTGCACTGGCTCGAACACTTCCACGTCGACGGCCTGCGCGTCGATGCGGTGGCCTCCATGCTCTACCGCGACTACAGCCGCGCCCCCGACCAATGGGTGCCTAACCGCTTCGGCGGACGCGAGAACCTGGAGGCAGTCGCCTTCCTGCGCGAACTCAACAGCGTCGTGCATGAACGCTGCCCCGGCGCGCTCACCATTGCCGAGGAATCCACAGCGTGGCCTGGCGTGACAGCCAGCGCGGCCAGCGGCGGGCTCGGCTTCGACTTCAAGTGGAATATGGGCTGGATGCACGACACGCTGCGCTACCTGTCGCTGGATCCGATTCACCGCGCGTGGCACCACCAGGACATGACGTTCGGCACCGTCTACGCGTGGTCGGAAGCGTTCGTGCTGCCGCTGTCGCACGACGAAGTCGTGCACGGCAAAGGCTCGATGCTGCGCAAGTGCCCGGGCGACGACTGGCAGCGCTTCGCCGGACTGCGCGCCTACTACGGCTTCATGTGGGCCCATCCGGGCAAGAAGCTGCTGTTCATGGGCGGTGAACTGGCCCAGTGGCAGGAATGGAACCACGACGCCGAGCTCGACTGGGCACTGCTCGACCATCCGATGCACCGCGGCGTCCACACGCTGGTGCGCGACCTCAATGCGCTCTACCGGGAGTTGCCTGCCTTGCATGAACTCGACCATTCGCCCGCCGGCTTCCAGTGGGTAGTCGGCGACGATCACCAGAACAGTGTATTCGCGTGGCTGCGCCGTCCGGCGCCCGGCAGCGGAGACGTCGTGCTGGCCGTCACGAATATGACGCCAGTGCCGCGGTACGGCTACCGGATCGGCGTGCCGTCCGAAGGCTGCTGGCATGAGCGGCTCAACACCGACGCGGCGTGTTACGGCGGCAGCAACCTGGGCAATGGCGGTGCCGTGACCGCCGAGCCGGTGCCATCGCATGGACAGGAGGCCTCCGTCTTGCTGACGCTGCCGCCGCTGGCCACGGTGATCCTGCAGCACGCCGGAACGCAGGCATGAACATAGCGCTTCAGGTTCCGGACCGCCTGCTTCCCGGCAAGCCCTATCCACTCGGCGCGCAATGGGATGGTCTCGGGGTGAACTTCGCCGTGTTCTCGGCCAATGCCTCGCGCATCGACCTGTGCCTGTTCTCGGCAAACGGACGCAAGGAACTGGCGCGCATGCCGCTGCCCGAATGCACGGACGAGATCTGGCATGGCTATCTGCCCAATGCTGCGCTTGGCACCTTGTACGGGTTCCGCGCGTTCGGCCCCTACGACCCCGCGCGCGGGCACCGCTTCAACCCGCACAAGCTGTTACTGGACCCGTACGCACGACGACTCAGCGGGCCGGTGCGCTGGTCCGATGCCCTGTTCGGCTACCGGTTGCAGAGTGCGCGCGCCGACCTCACGCCCGACCGCCGCGACAGCGCGCCGACCATGCCGAAGGCCGTGGTCGTCGACGAAAGCTTCCACTGGGGCGACGACCGGCCGCCCGGCGTGCCCTGGCAGGACACGGTCATCTACGAAGCCCACCTGCGCGGCGTGTCGATGCTGCGCGACGATGTGCTGCCGCACCAGCGCGGCACGTTTGCCGCACTGTGCGACCCGCGCTTTCTCGACCATCTGCTGCGCATGGGCATCACCGCCGTCGAGCTGCTGCCGATACACGCGATCCTGCAGGACCGCTTCCTGCTGGAACGCGGCCTGCGCAATTACTGGGGCTACAACACGCTGTCGTACTTCGCGCCGGAGCCGTCGTACCTGGCCACGGACCAGCTTCATGAGCTCAAGGTCGCCGTGCGGCGCCTGCATGCCGCGGGTATCGAAGTGATCCTGGACGTGGTCTACAACCACACCTGCGAAGGCAACGAACTCGGGCCGACCGTGTCCTGGCGCGGGCTCGACAATGCCAGCTACTACCAGCTCGTGCCCGGCGACGAACGCCATTACCTCAACGACACCGGCTGCGGCAACATGCTGAACCTGCCCCATCCTCGCGTGCTGCAGATGGTGCTCGATTCGCTGCGCTACTGGGTGCAATGCTTCCATGTCGACGGCTTCCGCTTCGACCTGGGTGCGACGCTGGGCCGCGACCACAACGGCTTCGACCCCGGCGCCTCGTTCTTCGACGCAATCCTGCAGGACCCGGTGCTGAGCCGCGTCAAGCTGATCTCCGAACCGTGGGACCTGGGGCCGGGGGGATACCAGCTCGGCAACCATCCGCCCGGCTTTGCCGAGTGGAACGACAAGTTTCGCGACACCGTGCGCCGCTTCTGGCGGGGCGACTCGGGCCAGCGCGGCGAGCTCGCGGCGCGGCTGTCGGGCTCGGCCGACCTGTTCGACCGGCGCCACCGGCGGCCCTGGGCCAGCGTCAATTTCATCACCGCGCATGACGGCTTCACGCTGGCGGACCTGGTCAGCTACAACGGAAAGCACAACGACGACAACGGCGAAGAAAACCGCGACGGGACCGACAACAACTACAGCGCCAACTGGAGCCCCGACGGCAGCGTCGAAGGCCCCACGGACGATCCCGCCATCCTGGCGCTGCGCGCCCGTGTCGCGCAAGCAATGTTGTCCACGCTGCTGCTGGCGCAGGGCACCCCGATGCTGACCGCCGGTGACGAATGGGGCCGCAGCCAGCAGGGCAACAACAATGCGTACTGCCAGGACAACGCGATGTCGTGGCTGGACTGGAAGCAAGCCCAGACGCCGCGCGGACAGGTGCTGCTGCAGATGGTGCGCCGCCTGCTCGCGTTGCGTCTGCGGCTGCCCTCACTCGGCGCCAACCACTTTTCCCACGGCAATCAGGAACCCGCACCGGGGATCGGCGACATTGCGTGGTTCGATACCGAGGGGCAACCACCGAGCCCGGAAGCGTGGGCCGACCCGGAGATCCGCACGCTGGCGCTGCGCCGCGCGGCAGCGCCGCCGCGCTCGGAACGCCTCGAACTTGCCCACCGCGCGACACGAGAAGGACAGCCCGGTCCGGTCAACGTGACCCTGCTGCTGCTCAACGCCGGCGATACCGACGTCGTGTTCCGGCTACCCGAACCGGCACTCGCCTGGCAACTGGTACTGGACAGCAGCCAGCCACAGGCGGAAGCCGGACGGCCGTCGAATGCCATCACGGAGCAGGCCGTGCCTGCCCATTCGCTGGTGCTACTGGCGGCGCAGGCCGCGCCACAACGCTTCGATCATCCGGCAGAGCCCGCACGCGCCGCACCGCAGGAGGCCGCCTCATGAGCCCCAAGACCCCCTCCGATACAGACGCATTGCATGCGCTCGCCGTGCACGTCGGCGTACAGCCACGCTGGCTCGATGCCTGGGGCCGGCCGCAACAGGTTCCGGACGACGCACTGCGGCGCATACTGCAGGGCCTGGCGCTGTCCTGCGACACGCCCGCGCAATGCCGGGCCTCCGGCGCACGCCTCGATGCGGAAGACGCCGCGCTGGGACTGCCCCCGCTGATCACGGCGGACCCGGGTGAGCCCATTGATATTCCCTGGCCCAATGGCGCCGAAGCCAGGCCGTACCGGATCCAACTCGAGGACGGCAGCCACCTCGACGGCACCGCGCAGCCTGCCGGGAACGGGACGCTGCGCCTGTCGCCCGTGGCCGTGTGTGGCTACCACTGCCTGCACATCGGCGAGGCGGAGACCGTCCTGGCCGTCGCCCCGCCGCGCTGCTTCGGCGTGGAGGACGCACTGCGCGAAGCCGGCCGCCGCACAGCGGGCGAACGCGCATGGGGCCTGGCCGTGCAGCTCTATGCGCTGCGTCGCGGCGCACCGACTGGCATGGGCGACCTGACCGCGCTCGCACAGTGCTGCGAGGCCGCTGCCCGCCAGCACGCGGATGCGGTGGCAATCAACCCGCTCCATGCTGGCTTTGCCGCGCTGCCGGATCGCTACAGCCCTTACTCGCCGTCCAGCCGGCTGTTCCACAACCCGCTCTACGCCGACCCGGCGGCGGCATTCGGCCAGGAAGCGGTCGATAGCGCGATGGCGGCGCTTAACGTCGGCACGGCATTCGCGCAGCATGAGTCGCGCAGCGAGATCGATTGGGCGAACATCTCGCGCCTGCGCCTTTCGGTGTTGCGCTGGCTATGGCAGCACCGTGCGCACCTCTTGCCGCAAGCGTCGCTGGATGCGTGCGCCGCGTTCCGTGCACGCGGCGGCACGGCGCTGCACGACCACGCGTGCTATGAGGCGATCCAGGCGAGCCGCCTCGGCGAGGCAGCCAACCCCATGAACGCCAACGGCTCCGCGGACTGGCGTTGCTGGCCCGTCACGCTGCGGTCCCCGACCGATGCAGCCGTGACCGCGTTCGCAGTCGCGCATCCGCAGGAGATCGAGTACCACATCTTCCTGCAATGGCTCGCGGACGACGGCCTGGCGCGGGCGCAGCGCGCGGCGCGGGACGCTGGCATGGCCATTGGCGTGATCGGCGACCTCGCAGTCGGCGCCGATCCCGGCGGCAGCCAGGCGTGGTCGCGCCAGCAGGACATACTGCCGGGCTTCCACGCGGGCGCGCCGCCCGATGTTTATAACCCGCACGGGCAGGACTGGGGCGTCACCGTATTTTCGCCGCGAAGGCTGCGCCAGCGCGGCTACGGGGCGTTCATCGAGATGCTGCGTGCCAACCTGGCGCATGCGGGCGGCTTGCGCATCGACCACGTGCTGGGGCTGGCGCGCATGTGGCTGGTGCCCGCTGGCGCCTCCGCGCGCGACGGCGCCTATCTCGCCTTCCCGATGCAGGAGTTGTTGCGGCTGGTGGCGCTGGAATCGTGGCGGCACCACGCAATCATCATCGGCGAAAACCTTGGCACGGTGCCGGCGCATCTGGACAGCGCACTCGCCGGGCGCGGCGTGCTGGGCATCGACGTGCTGTGGTTTGAGCGCGAAACACTGAAACCGGACGACAACGACAGCCCGGCGTCTGCAGCCACGGACACGCCGCCGTTCCTGCCCGCCGAAGCGTGGCCGCGGCACGCCGTGGCCACCACGTCTACGCACGACTTGCCCACGGTCGCGGGCTGGTGGCAAGGCCGGGACCTGACATGGCGCGAGCAGTTGGGCCTGCTGGCGCAGGACGAAACGCCGGAAGGCGTACACGCCGCCCGTGTGCGCGAGCGCACGGCGCTGTGGCAGGCGCTGTGCGATGCTGGCCTGGCCAGCGGGACGGCGCCCGATCCGGAGCATCCGCCACTGGACGCCGTGCTGGCCTGGCTGGGCCGCACGCGCACGCCGTTGCGCCTGCTGCCGGTGGAAGACCTGCTTGGCGTGTCCGAGCAGGCGAACCTGCCCGGGACCACGGCAGGCCACCCCAACTGGCAGCGCAGGCTTGACGCGGACGTACGCCGGCTCTTTGACGCCCCGGCAATGCGCACCCGGGCACAGGCCGTGCGTCACGGCCGGGTTCCCGGCCCGCCGCGCCAGCGCTGAACCATCACGCTACGGAGGTCGTTCATGACGGACGCCAACCGGCCCGAGCATGCCGACGATACCCGCACCGCACTCTCGAGCGCCACGATCCGGCGCGCTTTCCTGGATCACCTGTTCCACACCCAGGGCAAGCCACCGGACCATGCGAGCCAGAACGACCTGTACCAGGCGCTGGCGCATACCGTGCGCGACCGCCTGGTGCAGCGCTGGATCAGCACGTCGGAGGCTTACCTGGACCAGCCGTCGCGCACGGTGGCCTACCTGTCTGCGGAATTCCTGATGGGCCCGCATCTGGGCAACAACCTGATCAACCTCGGCATCTACAGCGAGGTGCAGGCCGCGATGCAGGCGCTCGGCCTGGATCTCGATCAGATCCTGGCGCAGGAGATCGAACCGGGGCTCGGCAACGGCGGCCTTGGCCGGCTCGCGGCATGCTTCATGGATTCGCTGGCGACGCTGGAGATTCCGGCGCTCGGCTACGGTATCCGCTACGAGTACGGCATCTTCCAGCAGGCCATCATCGACGGCATGCAGGTCGAGAAAACCGATAGCTGGCTGCGCAATGGCAACCCGTGGGAAATCCAGCGTTCGGAATGGGCGGTACAGGTGCGCCTGGGCGGCCACACCGAGCACTATGCCGATGGGCGCGGGCACTATTGCGTGCGCTGGGTGCCGGCCAAGACGGTGATCGGCGTACCGTTCGACTCGCCGATCCTGGGCTACCGCGTCAACACCGTCAACACCTTGCGCCTGTGGCGCGCCGACGCGACCGAGGCCTTCGACTTCCCGACCTTCAACCGCGGCGACTACCTCGGCGCGGTCAGCAAGAAGATCACGTCGGAAAACCTGACCAAGGTGCTGTACCCGAACGACGAGACCGAGCAGGGCAAGGAATTGCGCCTGGAGCAGCAGTACTTCTTCGTCGCGTGTTCACTGCAGGACATGCTGCGGTTGCTCGCGGCCGATGGCATGCCGGTATCACGCTTCCATGAAAAGTTCGCCGTGCAACTCAATGACACGCATCCCGCCGTCGGCATTGCCGAGCTGATGCGGCTGCTGGTGGACGAACACGACCTGCCCTGGGAGCAGGCGTGGCACATCACCTGCCAAGCATTCGCCTACACCAACCATACGCTGTTGCCCGAGGCGCTGGAGCAATGGCCGCTGCCGCTGTTCGGCCGCGTGCTGCCACGGCATCTCGAAATCATCTTCGAAATCAACGCGCGCTTTCTCGAAGAAGCGCGCATCCGCTTCTATGGCGACGACTCGCGCCTGGCCAGGCTGTCGCTGATCAACGAACACGGCGAACGGCACGTGCGCATGGCGCACCTGGCCTGCGTGGGCAGCCATGCCATCAACGGCGTGGCCGAACTGCATTCGCGCCTCATGCGCGAAGACGTGCTCAAGGATTTCCACGAGATGTGGCCCGAGAAGTTCACAAGCATCACCAATGGCGTCACGCCGCGGCGCTGGCTGGCGCTGTCGAACCCGCGCTTGTCTCGGCTGGTGACCGATGCCATCGGTGATGAGTGGGTCACCGACCTGGAGCGACTGCGTGCCCTGGAGCCATTTGCCGACGATGCGGGCTTCCGCGAGCAGTGGCAGGCCGTGCGGCGCGACAACAAGGTGGCCCTTGCCGAGCTGGTGCGCGATTGCACGGGCGTGGTCATCGACCCGTCGTCGATGTTCGACGTCATGGTCAAGCGCATCCACGAGTACAAGCGCCAGCACCTGGCGGTGCTGCACATCATTGCGCTGTACCACCGCATCAAGTCCGACCCGGACCTGGACCTGACACCGCGCACCTTCCTGTTCGGCGGCAAGGCGGCGCCGGGCTACGAATACGCCAAGCTGATGATCCGCTTCATCACCAGCGTGGCCGACGTGGTCAACCGCGACCCGCAGGTGCGCGACCGGCTCAAGGTGGTGTTCCTGCCCAATTTCAACGTCACGTACGGGCAACGCATCTACCCGGCGGCGGACCTGTCGGAGCAGATTTCGCTGGCCGGCAAGGAGGCATCGGGCACGGGCAACATGAAGTTCGCGATGAACGGCGCGCTGACCATCGGCACCATGGACGGCGCCAATATCGAGTTGTGCGAGGCGATCGGCCCTGACAACTTCTTTGCTTTCGGACTGACCGCCCCCGAGGTTTACGCACTGCGTGCCACCGGCTACGACCCGGCGGCTTACTACCACCGCAACGACGAACTGCGCGCGGTCATCGACCTTGTCCAGCAGGGCTTCTTCTCGCATGGCGATGCCAGCGTCTTCCGGGGCCTGTTCGATGCGCAACTGCGGCATGACCCCTACCTGCTGCTGGCCGATTTCGGCGCCTATGTCGAATGCCAGCAGCGCGTGTGCGAGACCTATGTGCGGCCGCAACGCTGGCAGCGCATGTCGGTTCTGTCATGCGCGCGCTCAGGCCGCTTCTCGTCGGACCGTGCCATCCGCGAATACTGCGGCCGGATCTGGAAGGTCGACCCCGTGCCGGTCCACCTGCTGCACCGTGCTGGGGGCACCCCGCGCCAGGCGGACAGCCGGATACGCGCGGTGAGCAAAGTCCGGTAGGCATATGCACTTTCTACAACCCCGTACTGGAACCCGCCATGCCGGCTGGTGCGCAGCCGGCCCCGGTGCCGGCCCGCGCAGCGGCCGCCACCTGGCATGGAGTTCGCAACATCCCACCGGCTTGCGGCAGTTTTCTCCCACTGGAACCGATCCTTTCAGGCCCAGGAGCTGATCTTGAACCTCACTTCGTTTTTCCTCGGCACCGGTGCAACCTCGGCCACGCCGCGGCTGGCGCCACTGGACAGCTTCTCGGCCAGCGCTCCGCAGGTGCCCGCCGCCAACGACGATCCGCACAGTTATGCCTTCGGACCGGTGTGGCTGCCTGAAGGCCGCATCGGCTTTCGGCTGTGGGCGCCGGACGCCGCCCAGCGCGGGGAGTCGGTGCGACTGGAAATCGCCGGCATGGGCCCGGTGCGGATGACGGCTTGCGAGAACGGCTGGTACCGCGCTGCAGTGCCGTGCGCCGACGGGACGCGCTACTGGTTCCGGCTCGATGATGGCACTACCTTTCCCGACCCGGCTTCACGGTGGCAACCGAACGATGTGCACGGCCCCAGCGTCGCGTGCCAGCCCAAGGCCCGGACCTATCCCTGGAAGTGTCCCGACTGGCGCGGGCGACCGTGGCACGAGGCCGTCATCTGCGAACTGCACGTCGGCCTGTGCGGCGGCTATGCGGGAGCCATGGCGCAGTTGCAGCGCCTTTCCGCGCTCGGCTTCACCGCCGTGGAACTGATGCCGCTGGCCGAGTTTCCCGGCGCGCGCAACTGGGGCTACGACGGCGTGCTGCCGTTCGCCCCCGAGTCCGGCTATGGCAAGCCTGACGACCTGCGCGCACTGGTCGATGAAGCCCACAGCCTCGGCATGATGGTGTTGCTCGACGTCGTGTACAACCATTTCGGGCCGGAGGGCAACTACCTGCATCACTATGCGAGCGCATTCTTCCGTCAAGACCGGCAGACGCCGTGGGGCCCTGCCCTTGACTTCCGCCGCCGCGAAGTGCGCCGCTTCTTTACCGAAAACGCGCGCTACTGGCTGGAAGAATTCCGCTTCGACGGCCTGCGCCTGGACGCCGTCCATGCGATCGACGACGAAGGCTGGCTCACCACGCTGCCGTCGGACCTGCGGGCGTTGCACGGCTTGCAAGGACGCCATGTCCACCTGGTGCTCGAAAACGACCACAACGACGCCTCGCTGCTGTCCGCGGGCTTCGATGCGCAATGGAACGATGACGCGCACCACGCGCTGCATGTGCTGCTGACCGGCGAACAGGACGGCTACTATCGCGACTACGGCGCAACCCCGGGGCGCCCGGCAAACACCAGCCAGAATGCAGGCCAGAACACACCGCTGAGGCACCTTGCCCGCGTACTGCGCGAAGGCTTCGCCTACCAGGGTGAAGTGTCGCCGTACCGCTCGGAATGCGATCCTGCGCATGGGCCGGTCCGTCGGGGCAAGCCCAGTGGCCACCTGCCGCCCACGGCCTTTGTGAGCTTCCTGCAGAACCATGACCAGATCGGCAACCGGGCCTTCGGCGACAGGCTGGCTACCCTGGCTGATCCGGATGCGTTGCGCGTGGCAGTCGCCCTCCAACTGCTTTGCCCGCAGGTGCCGCTGGTGTTCATGGGCGAGGAATGCGGCGCGCAGACGCCCTTCTACTACTTCACAAGCCATCCGCCGGAATTGGCCGAGGCGGTCCGCCAGGGGCGCAGGCAGGAATTCGCGGGCATGGCCGCATTTCGCGACGAATCTCAGGCGCTAGAGATTCCCGACCCGAACGACCCGGCAACATTCGAGGCCTCGCGCCCGCCGATGGATGTGGAGAACGACTGGACGCGCTACTACCGCAGGCTGCTCGCCATCCGGCGCGAATGGCTCATGCACCGGCTGCCGCGCGCGCGCATTTCGGGCGTCGATGTGCTCGGACCAGCGGCGCTGCGCGCACGCTGGCGCCTGGGCGACGGCACGTGCCTGTCGATCTGGGTGAACCTGGGCGAGCATGTCGCGGCTTGCCAGCCGCCCGCGCCGGGTTACGCGGTGCTCCACGAAACAGCCAGCGGCCACGCGGATGCCGTCGCCGGCGGTTCGCTGCCGGCCATGAGCTGCATCGCCATCCTGTCCGGCCATGGCGAGCAAGCCCATGGCGCCGGTGGCGCCCGCTGACGCGCCGGTGCAACCGGCTGCGCGTGACGCACACCTGCCGCCGCGCGCCACGGCGCGGCTGCAGCTTCACCCCGGCTTCACACTGGCGGACGCGGCCGGGGTCGTGGGCTACTACGCCGCGCTCGGCGTGAGCCACCTTTACCTGTCTCCGGTGACCGACGCACGCCCAGGTTCCACGCACGGGTACGACGTGACCGATTTCACGCGCGTGCGCGAGGCCCTTGGCGGCGAGGCCGCACTGCGCGCGCTGGCACAGCGGGCTCACCAGTCGGGACTTGGTCTGATCCTCGATATCGTGCCCAACCACATGGCTGCCGATGCCACGCACAACGCGTGGTGGCGCGACGTCCTGGCGCACGGGCAGGACAGCCAGCACAGGGCGTGCTTTGATATCGACTGGCAGCCCCCTGATGCGACGCTGCACGGCAAGGTGCTGGTCCCCATACTCGGCCATCCGTACTGGGAAACGCTCGCGCGCGGCGATTTGCGCGTGGTGTGGACCTCGGCAAGCGGCGCGGCATCGCTGCGCTATTTCGAACACGACTTCCCGCTTGCGCCGGAGAGCCTGCCCCGGCACGCCATGATGGACACCGCGTGGTTCGATGCCACGCACGAGGCCGGCCGCGAACACCTGCATGCCTTGCTGGAACGCCAGCACTATCGGTTGGCGTGGTGGCGCACCGCTGCAGCCGCGCTCAACCGGCGGCGCTTCTTCGAGATCAGCGACCTGGTTGGCATCAGGCAGGAAGAGCCCACTGTATTTGCCGCCACGCATGCGCTGGTGTTCCGGCTGCTGCGCGAAGGGGTTATTGACGGCGTACGTGTCGATCACGTGGACGGGCTTGCCGATCCGGCGGCCTATTGTCGACAGCTGCGTGATTGCCTGGACCAGCATGCCGGCCATCGTCCCTGGCTGGTGATAGAGAAAATCCTGGCGCCGGGAGAGATACTGCCTGCGGACTGGCACGTGGACGGGACCACCGGCTACGACTTCATGGACGAGGTTGCCGCCGTACTGCACAGCGAGGCGGGCCCCGCTGCGCTCAATGCCTTGTGGCGCCAGGCCGGCGGACGCCCCGACAGCTACCCCGTCGCCGTGGCGGATGCGCGCCGTCAGATCCTGCGGCACCATCTTGTCACCGAGTTTGACACCGCGTGCGCGCGGCTGCACGCGTACGCATCTGCCGATCCCACCACGCGGGACCTGACGCGTGCGGCGCTGGCGCGGGCGCTAACGGGCTGGCTCGAAGCCATCCCGGTCTATCGCAGCTACATGAGCGGCGAGCCGGCCCGGCGCGACGCGGCTGCGCTGCGTGCCGAGCAGGCCATGCTAGACGAAGCGGCCAGCACCGCTCGCGAAACCCTGGCGCCCGAACAGGCTGCCGCGCTCGATTTCATCCTGGCCTGCCTGCGGACGCGCGAGCCAGATGCCAGCGCGCCGGCGCAGGTCCGGCGGCGCTTGCAGCAACTGATGCCAGCGCTGGCCGCCAAGGCCGGCGAAGACACTGCGTTCTACCGCTATGGCCCGCTGCTGTCGCGCAACGAGGTAGGCAGCCATCCGGCGACCATGGCACTGTCCGTGACGGACTTCCATGTAGCCATGGGTCGGCGGCAGCAATCCTTTCCCCATGCCATGCTCGCCACCGCCACGCACGACCACAAGCGTGGCGAAGATGCGCGCATGCGCCTCGCGGTACTGAGCGAGGTGCCGCAGGAATGGGCGGCGGCCGTGCGGGCATGGGAAGTCGAAGCTGCCGCGCTGCTGGCATCGCTGCCGCAGGTGCCGGATCCGGCAGACCGCCTGATGCTGTATCAGTCCATGCTTGGCGCCTGGCCCATGCCGCGCGACGCGCTCGGGCGCGATGGCGCGCTGGAGGCGTTTCTCGATCGCATCGCCCAATGGCAGCAAAAGGCCATTCGCGAGGCCAAGCTGCATGGCAACTGGACTATGCCGGACACCGCCTACGAAGCCGCCTGCGACGCCTTCCTGCGCGGGCTGGCGGTCGGGTGGCCGCATGGCGGCCTGCTCGCGCGGATCGGGCAGTTCGTCCAGCGCGTGGCCCCGGCCGGTGCCATGAACGGATTGGCCCAGGTCATGATCCAGCTGACGGCGCCGGGTGTGCCGGACCGCTACCAGGGGCGCGAAGACTGGGACTTGAGCCTCGTCGATCCGGATAACCGGCGCCCGGTCGACTACGCACGGCTGCAGGTGCAACTGGAAAGCCCGGCGGGCTGGGCTGAATGGCTGGCGGACTGGCGTGACGGGCGCATCAAGCAGCAGATCGTGCGCCATGTACTGGCGGCACGCCGTGCGCACGAAGCGCTGTTTCGGGACGGGGACTACCAGCCGCTCGCGGCGAAAGGACCGCTGGCCGACCATGTGCTGGCGTTCGCGCGCACGCTGGGCGAACAGCAAGCGTTGACGGTCGTTTCCCGCCTGGGGGCTACGCTGGTGGCGGACATTCCCCTTGTGCCACCGGCGCGCTGGGGCAGAACCAGGATTGACACGGGCACGGGCGAGGCGCGCTGCTGGGTCGACGCCCTCACCGGGCAAGCGTTCGCCGCGGACGGCCTGCGGATCCAGCACGTGCTCGGCGCGCTTCCTGTCGCGCTACTGTTACGGCAGGGCTGACCCCCGTTTCACATCGACCGCGGCACACCCGGTGCGCGGCGAGCCGCAATCGGCGTCAGCGGCTTGCTGTTTGCCGCCTGGCTTGGCGATGCACCCTGGTCCTGTGGCACGTACGGCCGGATCACCAGCGCCACGTAATCATCTGCCTTCGGCGTGACCACGATGTACGCCACGCCCGACATCACCAGGCCGACCTCGCCCAGCTCCGTTGAAATGCGCGCAACGATGAAGCGCTGCAGCAGGCGTGGATCCATCGATTCGTCGATCGCCAGCGCGGCGGTACAGATGGTCAGGAAACAGCGTTCCACCTCCTGGCACACCACCACGACTTCGTCGAGCGCGTAGCCGGACCGGCTCGCGCGTACCAGCACGGACACGCCCGTGCTGGGCGCTGCCTTGTGCCATCCCGCCTTGGTGTGGAAGGCCGGCAGCGTCAGGCCGGAGCCCGTGTCGTGGGCCACTGTGTTGAAGCGATGGGAAAAGTCCGCTGGCGTGATGGCGAGCAACTGGCGCTCCACAGGAGTGGAAGACACCGCCACGGACGAGGCAAGAACAAGGGAAGACAGGACGCCGGCCAGATTCATAGCTTCCTCGCGATCGGTGAGCCGTTCCCCCCGGCCGGCTGCCTGGACGCCACGCCGCTTGCGGTCCAAGGCCAGCATCTCTCTTCACTATAGACGTGGCTGCACGCAAGTGCCGCGCCACGGCACCGCCGGGCCGGCGCCAGAGCGCTAGCTTCGCCCCCTCCCAGCGCGTCCGTACGCGGCGTACGTTGCCCATGCAGTTTCTGCAGCCGCTGTAAAAAGTACTGCTGCGTTGTTCGGTCCTCGCCACTTTCCCTCGCGCTGGGCGGCGCCGCCAAGCGGGAACGGTGCTTGCAGAGATACGGCAGGGTGGCCCCGATCAGCCCGGCCCCACTGGCTGTGCCATGTGCGGTGCCAGCCGGGACCACGGATTTCGGAGGACTTCGCCATGAACATCCGTCTGCGTGCCAATTCACGTCTCGTTGTTCCGGCCGTGGCAGCCGCGCTGCTGTTCGCTGGCACGGTCGCCAATGGGGCGCCCACCGATCCGCCGGCGGCCCCGTCGTCGCCTGGCCGCACGGTTGCACCCCGCGACACGGAGGCGACTACGGACCGCGCTATCACCACGGAGGTCAGGTCTCGACTGTCAGCGACACGGGGTCTCGAGCCAGCCAACATCCGCGTTAGCACCACCGATGGCGTGGTGCGGCTCGAAGGGACTGTACGCGACGACGCCCAGCGCGCGCGCGTGATGGAAACGGCCCGGGGTGTACGCGGTGTCACGGCCGTCTCTGACGAATTGAAGGCCCGCACAGACTAAGGGATCGAGGATTCAGGATTTGAGGGTTCGGATGGATCGGCCCAGGTCAGTATCGTCAGTATCAATGGAGCGCATAGCAAATGAACACGCACCGCCAGCACGAGCATGACAACCAGCAGGATTCCAGACGCACGACCCACAAGGGGCCAGACGTCGAACACGAACGCGGCAAGCCGGGCAAGGATCGCCGCCGCGACGTGGAACGCGAACATGACATCCCGGACGAGAACGGCGAGCCGCCATCCGTGCGCCATGGCGGCGGAAATCCGGATGCGAAGGAGCCGCCGGTCGAAAACACCTGACGGCACAAGGACAAGGAGCACAAATGAGCAAGATCGCACGAACCGGTGGACGCGCCGACAGCCAGGCCTCCGCGGCGTCCACGCCGGGCGCGGAGGCAAAGCGGCGCAAGCGCACAGCCGCGATCCAGGCCAGCAGCGATGCACGCAGCGCCGTGGAGGCCACGGGCGGCAATGTGCCTAGCACCCTGGATCCGGACCTGACCGAACCGGCCGAGAACATCGATGCAGAACTGGCGCAGATCGATCAGGACCGCCATGGGCTGCCCGACGAGGCGTTGCCCGAAGAGGAAATCAACGAGGAAATCGAACGCGCGGCAGAACGGCTGCCCGCTGATGTACCGGTAGACAAGGCCGATCGCACCGATGAGCGGGAAGAACGGCCGCCTTCCCCGCCTAAGATCGGATGAGCGTGCGCGTTGGGGGCGAGGGTCGGGCGCGATCCGGGTTGATTCGGAGCGATCCGGAGCGATCTCGCCAAAGGGGCGTGGCTGGCATATGCCAGGCACGCCATCTACTCATGGGACCCATGCTCACATGACTCCCGTCTGCCGACCCGGGCTCCTGCGCTACTCCGAAGCCAGAACCCCAAACCGCCGCACGTGGATATGATTGACCACGTCACGCACCCCGAACACGGACTCCGCAATCTCTTCGATCTCGTACTTGCTGCGACGGTCATTGACCGTGCCTTCCATCGTCACCACGCCTTCGCGCACGTGTACCGTCACCTCGCTGACGTCTAGCCCCTCTTCATGCGCCAGGCGTGTGCAGACGGCATCGTGGAGCCGGTCATCGGCGCGGCGGTAATTGCGCGGGCCTTCGCTGCGGCGATACCCCGAACCGCCATAGCGGCCCGATCCATATTCCGAATACTCCTGCGCGCGCGGGTCGCCAAGCCCGTACATTGGATACCGGCGTGGCTCCTGGCGCCACGTCTCTCGCTCGGCGCCATAATCGCCGCGTGAGGCTTCCGCACCGGACGGCCTGTAGGGCTGGTCTCGGTACCTGCGCGCCCACTCCTCATCATCGCGTCTGCTTTCACCGCCCCATGTACCGCGCACGGATTCGCGTGGCAGTCGCCGTTCCGGGTTTCCATGGCGAGAAGACAGATGCCGCAGGCGCTCGTTGCGCTCATGTGCCGGGAGGTCGCTGTAACCCTGGTCGTTGCTGCCGTATTTGCGGCTCGGCGGCCGGCGCAGGTAGTCTTCATCGGCGCGCGGGTCTTCAGGGTCGCGGTCGCGATAGGGGTAATCAGGGCTGTCGGAGTAGCGTGGATAGTCCGGATAGTCGCTTCGTCTCATCAGGTGCTCCTTGGCGGGCTGTGACAAGGCACGTCCACACGGTGCGCAGCGAGCGCAACTGCGCGCCCGCTGCCAGATTGCCGGCGCTTCCCGCCATCACGCAGGAATTTCAACCGGCGGTAAGAACGACCGGGGACGCCGGCGGGCGCTCGCGGGCGCGCTGTTACCGGTCAGGATCCGTCCAGGAAAGCGCTGCGCGGGCCCAGCCGCTGGCCGAGGTTCGGGCTGTCCCAACCGCCGCCCTGCATATACGGATTGGGGCTGCGCTGCATGGACATGGTTCCAGGCTGGCTGTAGGTGCTGGACTGGCTGTATGACTGACTGTAGGCACCAGGCTGCGCCGGCGCGGTGGATGGCTGGGAATCCGGCGCCAGACCCTGGCGTGTTGTGGCGTTGGTACCTTGCGTATACGGATCGAACTTGTCACCCGCGCGGGCGCCTTGCGAATACGGATCGCGCGGCGTCGTGGGGGTCTGCGCCATCACAGGAATCGTTGCTGCCGCGAGCGCTGCGGCCAGCAGCAGGCCGCTGGGTCGTAAATGCTTCATGGTTACCTCCGTTCAGCGCGCGAAGTGCGCGCCTGTCGCCACTGTCTAGCGAAAGGCATGCCCAGCGCAGAAGGGGCGCATGAAACATGCGCCCCTTCTGCCTGAAACGGAAGAACCTGCTCCCTGGCTGTTCCCTGCTATCGCGAGGGGCGGTTATCCGACACTGACACGCGCCCGCTCGACGGTGCGCGCCAGCACCGGCACCAGCGCGGCGCCCGTATGGCTGGCCGGCATGCGCGACAGCGCCTCCGGATCTGCCGCGCCGACGATGGTGCCGCCACCCGCGCCGCCTTCGGGGCCCAGGTCGATGATCCAGTCGGCTTCGGCGATCACGTCGAGATCGTGCTCGATCACCACCACGCTGTGGCCGCCATCAGTCAGGCGATGCAGCACGCGAATCAGGCGCGCCACGTCTGCCATGTGCAGGCCCACGGTCGGTTCGTCCAGCACGTATAGCGTGTGCGGCGCCTTCTGGCCGCGCCGCGTGATGTCGTCACGCACTTTGCTCAACTCGGTCACCAGCTTGATGCGCTGCGCTTCCCCACCGGACAGCGTGGGCGATGGCTGGCCCAGTGTCAGATAGCCAAGACCGACATCCTTCATCAACTGCAGCGGATGGGCGATGTTCGACATCGCAGCGAAAAACTCCACCGCTTCGTCGATTTCCATGGTCAGCACTTCGCCGATGTTCTTGCCGCGCCACGTGACAGCCAGCGTTTCCGGGTTGAAGCGCTGGCCATGGCAGACGTCGCAAGGCACCTTCACGTCCGGCAGGAAGCTCATGCCGATGGTGCGCACGCCCTGCCCTTCGCAGGCCGGGCAGCGGCCATCGCCGGTGTTGAACGAGAAGCGCGATGCGGTATAGCCGCGAGCACGTGCCTCCAGCGTGTCGGCAAACAGTCGGCGGATGGTGTCCCACACGCCGATATAGGTCGCCGGGCATGAGCGCGGGGTCTTGCCGATCGGGGTCTGGTCTACTTCGAGCACGCGGTCGATCGACTCCCAGCCGGTGATCGACTCGCAGCCGTACCAGTCATGATCGACCTTGAACGCCTTGCGCTCCGCCTTGACGCCCTTGGCCGCGGCCTCCTGCTGCGCAGCACTGCGCGCGCGGCGCGTGGCCGGCGACGACAGCACCGAACGGCCCACCGCATCCAGCAGGTTGGTCATCAGCACGTCCCGCGCGAGCGTGGACTTGCCCGACCCGCTGACCCCGGTAATGGCCACCAGTCGCGACAGCGGGATGCGCGCCGTGACCTTGCGCAGGTTGTGCAGCGAGGCGCCATGCACGGTCAGCCATTCGGGCGGATCGGCCGGCTTCCCGGCGGCACCGGGCTTCACCGTGCGCCGCGCCTGCAGCGGATGGACAATGGGCCGGGCCAGGAACTGCCCGGTGGTTGAATCCGGCGCCGAGGCGAGATCCGCCACGCTGCCCTGCGCCACCAGCGTGCCGCCGCGCTTGCCCGCGCCGGGGCCGATATCGATGATGTGGTCGGCGCGGCGGATGGTGTCTTCGTCATGCTCTACCACCACCAGCGTATTGCCCTTTTCGCCGAGCTTGCGCAGCGCGTCGAGCAGGATCTGGTTGTCGCGCGGATGCAGCCCGATGGTCGGCTCGTCCAGCACGTAGCACACGCCCTGCAGGTTGCTGCCGAGCTGCGCGGCCAGCCGGATGCGCTGCGCTTCACCACCGGACAGGCTCGGCGCGGCACGATCCAGGCTCAGGTAGCCAAGGCCGACTTCCTCCAGGAACTGCAGGCGGCTGCCGATCTCGCTGATCACGTCGCGGGCGATGTCGGCATCGCGGCCGGTCAGGCGCAATCCGTCAACCCATTCACGCGTTTGCGACACGGTCCACTGTGCCACATCGACAATGGCCTGCTCGTCGAACGTCACGGCGCGTGCAACCAGGTTCAGGCGGGTGCCATGGCAGTCCGGGCATGGCGTGTCACCCACGCCTTCCGGCTCCTGTTCCTCGGACGGCAGGCTTTGCTCGCGGCCCCGGTCATCGCTGGCCAGCACCGTGTCATCGAACACGGCGCGCTGTTCGCGCGTCAGCGTCAGGCCTGTGCCTACGCAGGTCGTGCACCAGCCGTGCTTGCTGTTGTACGAGAACATCCGCGGATCGAGTTCCGGATAGCTGGTACCGCAGACGGGACAGGCGCGCTTGGTCGAGAACACCTTCACGTCGCCAACATGCGCGGTGCCGTCGCCGTTGTGCATAGCGTCGTGCAGGCCGTCCAGCGGCGCCAGCAGGTGCATCACGCCCTTGCCAGCTTCGAGCGCCTGCGCCAGCAGCGCGCGCAACTGGCCTTCATTTTCCGGCGAGATCACGAGGTCGCCCACCGGCAGTTCGATCGTGTGTTCGCGGAAACGGTCCAGGCGCGGCCACGGATCGACCGGCAGGAATTCGCCATCCACGCGCAGGTGCGTGTTGCCGCGCGCCTTCGCCCACTTGGCCAGGTCCGTGTAGACGCCCTTGCGGTTCACGACCAGCGGGGCGAGGAAACCGACATGCTCGCCGCGATGGTCGCGCAGCAACTGCGCGGCGATGGAGTCCGGGCTTTGCGAAGTCACCGGTGCGCCGTCATGCACGCAGTGCTGGATACCGAGCTTCACGTACAACAGCCGCAGGAAGTGCCACACCTCCGATGTCGTCGCCACCGTACTCTTGCGGCCGCCGCGCGACAGGCGCTGCTCGATCGCGACGGTCGGCGGAATGCCGTAGACCGCATCGACTTCGGGCCGGCCAGCAGGCTGCACGATCGAACGCGCATAGGCGTTGAGGGATTCCAGGTAGCGGCGCTGCCCTTCATGGAACAGGATGTCGAACGCCAGCGTCGACTTGCCCGAACCGGACACGCCGGTCACCACATTGAACTTGCCGTGCGGGATATCGACGTTGAGCGACTTGAGGTTGTGCTCGTGCGCGTTGACGATTCGCACGACGTCCTCGCCTTCGATTGCGCGGCGCGCGCGCCGGGCCTGCAGCGCGGCCTGTAGCGGCACACCTTCGCCTTCGGCGCGCTCTGCCGCCAATGTGCCCGCTTCGCCAAGCGCGGCGTCATAGTGAATCAGCGCCTGGCCGGTATGGGACTCGGCGCAACCCTTCACATCTTCGGGCGTGCCCGTGCAGACCACGCGGCCGCCGGCGTCGCCGCCTTCGGGGCCCAGGTCGATCAGCCAGTCCGCGGCACGGACCACGTCTAAGTTGTGCTCGATCACCACCAGCGAATGGCCGCCGTCGAGCAGCTTTGCGAACGCGCGCATCAGCTTGGCGATGTCGTCGAAATGCAGGCCCGTGGTCGGCTCGTCGAACATGAACAGACGCTTGGGCGAGGTATCGGGCCGGATCACGCGGCCCTTGGGCTGCGCTGCCTGCGCCGCTTCGGCGAGGAATCCCGCCAGCTTGAGGCGCTGCGCTTCGCCGCCCGAAAGTGTCGGCACGGGCTGGCCCAGCTTCACGTACTCCAGGCCCACATCGACAATGGGTTGCAGCACGCGCAGCACGGCGGCATCGCCAGCGAAGTACGCCGCAGCCTCCGACACCGTCAGTTCCAGCACATCGGCCACGCTCAGCAAGCGCGCCCGCTGGCCAGGCAAGCTCCGCTCGATCTTGACCTCGAGCACTTCGGGACGGTAACGGCTGCCATCACAGTCTGGGCAGCGCAGGTAGACGTCGCTGAGAAACTGCATTTCGACGTGCTCGAAGCCCGAGCCACCGCAGGTAGGGCAGCGCCCATCGCCCGAGTTGAAGCTGAACGTGCCCGCGGTATAGCTGCGCTGAATGGCCATGGGCGCCTTGGCGAAAATCTTGCGGATCTCGTCGAATGCGCCGACATAGCTGGCCGGGTTGGAGCGCGCGGTCTTGCCGATCGGCGACTGGTCGACGAAGACCACGTCATCGACGAGATCGGCGCCACGCAGCGCGCGGTGCGCGCCCGGTGATTCGGTCGCCTTGCCGAAATGGCGCGCCATGGCGGGATACAGCACATCCTGCAGCAGCGTGGACTTCCCGGAACCGGACACGCCCGTTACACATACCAGCCGCTGCAGCGGGATCTCCACCGTCACGTCCTGGAGGTTGTGCTCGGTTGCGCCTTCCAGCACGATGCGCGGCACCGTATCGTCCACCGGCCGCAGTTGCCAATGCGAGGCATCGGCCACGCGCTTGCGGCCGCCCAGGTATTCGCCGGTCAGCGTGCCCGCGCCGCGGATATCCTTCGGCGTGCCGTCGAAAATGATATTGCCGCCGCGCTCGCCGGGGCCGGGGCCCATGTCGATCAGGCGGTCGGCAGCCAGCATCACGGATGGATCGTGCTCGACCACCACCAGCGTATTGCCGGCATCGCGCAGCCGATGCATGGCCTCGACGATGCGGTTCAGGTCGCGCGGATGCAGGCCGATGCTGGGCTCGTCCAGCACGAACAGCGTGTTCACCAGCGAGGTGCCCAGCGCTGTTGTCAGGTTGATACGCTGCACCTCGCCGCCGGACAGCGTACGGCTCTGGCGGTCCAGCGTCAGATAGCCAAGGCCCACGTCGCACAGGTACTTGAGCCGCGTGCGGACTTCGGCGAGCAGCAGCTTGAGCGCGTCGTCGAGCATGCTGCTCGGCAGCGTCAGGTCGTCGAAGAAGCGGCGGATGCGCGCAATCGGCATCAGCATCAGGTCGTGCACGGTCAAGCCGGGCAGCGATTCGAGCTGCGTGCGATCCCAGTCCACGCCGCGCGGCAGGAAGCGCTGCTGCGGCGCCAGCACGGTATCGGCATTGACCTTCGAACCCAGGCGCCATAGCAGCGACTCGGTTTTCAGGCGCGCGCCGCCACAGGTTTCGCACGGCGTGTAGCTGCGGTACTTCGACAGCAGCACGCGGATGTGCATCTTGTAGGCCTTGGACTCCAGGTAGCTGAAGAACCGCATCACGCCGTACCACTGCTTGTTCCACTGGCCGTTCCAGTCGGGCGAGCCGTGAATGACCCAGTGGCGCTGGGCTTCGGTCATCTCGGCCCACGGCGTATCGCGCGGAATGTCGGCCCTAACCGCGTAGCGCATCAGGTCGTCCTGGCACTCCTTCCACGCGGGCGTCTGCATCGGCTTGATCGCACCCTGGCGCAGCGACTTGCGCACATCCGGAATCACCAGCCCGAGGTCCACGCCGATCACGCGGCCAAACCCACGGCAAGTCTCGCAGGCGCCATAGGCGGAGTTGAACGAGAACAGCGCAGGCTGAGGATCGGCATAGCGCAGATCGCTATCGGGGCTGTGCAGGCCGGTCGAAAAGCGCCAGATCGGGCCTTCGCCCTCATCGGCCAGCGCATAGACATTCACGCGCCCCCCGCCGCGGCGCAGCGACGCTTCGATGGCCTCCACCGCGCGCGCCTTCTCCACCGAGCCAATGCGGAACCGGTCCGCCACCACATCGAGCACCTTGCGCGCCCCGGTGGACGATTCCACCACGCGCTGTGCCTGCACGCGCGTATAGCCGCTGACCGACAGCCATTGCTGGACTTCATCCTCGGTGGTCGACTCAGGTAGTTCGACCGGGAACGTCACGACCAGCCGCGCGTCGTGATGCGGCTGGCCTTCGGCGGTGCGTGCGAGCAGTTCGGCGTAGATCGTTTCGGGCGAGTCGTGCCGAACGGGCTGCGCGGTCTGCCGGTCGAACAGTTCCGCCGCGCGTGCGTAGAGCAGCTTCAGGTGATCGTTCAGTTCGGTCATCGTACCGACCGTCGAACGCGAACTGCGCACCGGGTTGGTCTGGTCGATCGCGATCGCCGGCGGCACGCCGTCCACGCGTTCGACCTGCGGCCGGTCCATTCGATCGAGGAACTGACGCGCATAGGCGCTGAAGGTCTCTACGTAGCGCCGCTGGCCCTCGGCATAAAGCGTGTCGAACACCAGGCTGGATTTGCCCGACCCGGACGGGCCGGTCACCACCGTCATCTCGCCCGGACGGAGATCCAGGTCGACGTTCTTGAGGTTGTGCTGGCGGGCGCCCCGAATACGGATCAGCTGCTTGCTCGACACGGTTTTCTCTTTTGAATCAGATGGTTATGCCACCCGACAAGAATCATGACTGCGCAAGAAAACAACCTTAGCACAGGCTGCGATGACGCTTGGTAAGGGCCGGGTTCCTGGGAGACAGCCCCGACCGTGTACGGCACATGGACTGTATATCCGTACAGTGTATCAGCACGGACACAAATTCGTTGCAACGGGAAAGGATAGTCCGTCTCGGGCCATCCGCCAGGAGGCCGCGCCCCTGGAATTGCAAACCGTCTAACCATGAAATGACAACGCCCCTGGGCAAAACCCAAGGGCGTCCAATCCTTGCTATGTCGACCGGCACGTGCCGGCCGACCAAACTCAATCCAGCAAATGTCCCATTCGCGACCGCTTGGTCGCCAGATATTTTTCGTTCTCGGCATTCGACGGCACGATGTGCCGCAGCTGCTCCTTCACGACGATGCCGGCCTTCTCCAGCGCCGCAGCCTTGAGCGGGTTGTTGCTCATCAGGCGCACGGACTTCACGCCCCACTGATGCAGCAGGTCGGCGGCAAACGCGTAGTTGCGGGCGTCGATGGCCTGGCCGAGGGCAAGATTGGCATCGACCGTGTCGAGGCCGGTGTCCTGCAGCGCATAGGCACGGATCTTCTCCGCCAGGCCGATTCCCCGGCCTTCGTGGCCGCGCAGGTACAGCAGGATGCCGCGGCCTTCGGCGGCGATCTTCTCCATCGCCAGTTCGAGCTGGGGACCGCAGTCACAGCGGCACGAGCCGAACACATCACCGGTCAGGCACTCCGAGTGCATGCGAATCAGCACATCTTCGCCCGTGATGTCCCCCACGCTGAGGGCAAGGTGCTCGATGCCCGAGTCCACGCCTTTGAAAGCGTGAGCGGTAAATTCGCCGAATCGGGTCGGCAGGCGCGCTGAATCGATCAGCGCAATCTCTGTGTCGTTCATACCGGTATTCAAGAAGATCGGGAGCCGGCCGGGCCGGCACCGCTCGACATTATGAGCGGAATTGTATCTTTACGCTTGCCGACCCCGCCGGCAGGCACCTCAACCGTGCATTGACCGGGCGGTAACCGGCTTGCTGATGCGCCAGCGCAGTACCTACTGTAGGGCGCATGCTTCACGTGAGCTAAGGCGCGACTGACAGCTCGCGCTTCAATGTGCGCAGCACAAAGGTGGAATGGCTATGGCGCAGGCCGGGCAGCTTGTACAGCTTGTGACGCAGGAATTCCTCATAGCCCTCGGTGCCCGCTACCGCGACCTTGATCAGGTAGTCGTACTCGCCCGTGAGCAAATGGGCCTCGAGGACTTCCGGCAGTTCGGCGAGTGCTTGCCCGAACCGGTGGAGCATGTCATCGTCGTGTCGATCAAGCGTCACTTCGATCAGTACGGTATCGGGCAATCCGAGCGCCTTCTGGTTGAGCAACGCCGCATAGCCTTCAATGACTCCGTTCTCTTCCAGTGCGCGCACCCGGTTCCAGCATGGTGTCGCGGACAGGCCGACGTGTTCCGCCAGCTTTGCGTTCGACAGGCGGCCATCACGCCGCAGTTCACGCAGGATGCGACGGTCAACGTCGTCGAGCTTCGGGATGGTTGGCATGAGGAGTGTCTTTGCGACAGATGGATAATCCTTGAATTCTACGCTCAAGAGACAATTCATCTACAAACATACCGAGACGGCAGGAAATTCAGAAGCTCATTTTGCCGGTCCACTGGTAAATTTACCTGACCGACATTCTTGCTTCAGACGCCACATGCCACCCTCTGCCACCCCTACCCTGCAACTCGATCTGCGCCTTGCGGCCGCCGATCTCTTCGGCGCGATGGAATGGGTACTCGCCAACGCGCGCCGTACCGGCCTGGCGCTCCAGCAACTGCGCTTTGATGCCACTGCCCGCCATCGCGTCAGCGCCACGCTGACCGCAGCGGACACCGACTTGCTGCACCTCTTCGTGCGGCGCCTCGGCAACGGCGCGGACGTGGAAGTGCTGATGGCGGATTTCGGCGACGACGATCTCGATGAGGCAGTCGACAAAAGCGCTCCCGCACTCCCCGCTTTCATGCCTGCCGTAGCCCTGCACGCCTGACCGATTCGCTCAGGCAGGCGCAAGCAATTCGATGCCGTCGAGCTGCGCCGCGCAGATATCGCGGACGATCGCCACGAAATCCGCCACATACGGCCGCTGCGAGATGGCGGCGGGAACCGTGGCGTACAGCTCGCTCCACAGGCCCCGCGCCCCGATTCGCTTGGCCAGCACGTAGTCGTGATCGACGTAGTTCTTCACACCCCAGTTTGGCAACGCCGCGACGCCGCGACGGCTTGCCACGAGTTGCAGCACGGCCACCGTCAACTCGGCGGTGCGGCGCTGCAGGCGGATGCCGGCGGGCTCCAGCACTTCCCGGATCAGGTCGATGCGTTGCTCGGGCACGGGATAGGTGATCAGCGTCTCGCCCTCCAGGTCAGCGGCTTCGATGCGGCGCTTGTTGCGCAGCCGGTGCTCGTTAGCCATGACCGCAAGAATCTCGAAGCGGAACAGCGGCGCCACTTCCAGCCCGCGACGCGTGGCCGGCAATGAACCAATCACCATGTCTGCACGCCCCTCGCCGATCAACGCGATCGGGTCCGCGTGGAAGCCCGCCACAAGGTCGACCTCCACTTCGGGCCAGCGCCGGCGGAACTCGTCCATCACCGGCATCAGCCAGTCAAAGCAGGTGTGGCACTCCAGCACGACGCGCAGCTCGCCGCGCGTGTCACCCTTGAGCCGTTCGATATCCCGATCCGCCTCGCTCACCGCCGCGAGCACCTCGCGCGCCAAGGCCAGCAGGCGCTCGCCAGCTGGCGTGAACCGTAACCCCTGCCGCGTGCGGTCGAACAGCGGCAGGCCGTAGTGCGCCTCGATCGCCTTGATCTGGTGAGACAGCGCTGACTGGCTCACGTGAACGCGCTCGGCGGCGGTAGCCAGCTTGCCGGATTCGGCGATGGCCACCAGCGAGCGTAAATGCCGGACCTCGATCATGACGTGACCCTGCCCGTTTCATTGTGGCTTCGGGTGATATGAAATTCATTCATACTTTGTTTAAAACTTGTCGCTTGATTCATTTTACGGTGAAACCGACACTGTGCGCCAGACAAGACCTTTTTGGAGCATCTTCGTGGCACGCACACACATCCTCGGCTTTCCGCGCATCGGCGCTCGTCGTGAACTGAAATTTGCACAGGAATCCTTCTGGCGCGGCGAAAGCACGGAAGCGGACCTGCGCGCCGTGGCCGCCACGCTGCGCAGCCGCCACTGGCAATTGCAGGCTGACAGCGGTCTGGATACCGTTGCTACAGGCGACTTTGCCTACTACGACCAGGTGCTGAGCCTCACGGCGCTGCTCGGTGCGCTGCCGCGCCGCTTCGGCTTCGAGCCGGCCGCGCTGACGCTGGCCCAGTATTTCGAGCTCGCACGCGGCAATCGCGAACAGCCCGCAATGGAAATGACCAAGTGGTTCGATACGAACTACCACTACCTGGTGCCGGAGCTGGACTCGGCCACGCGCTTCGACGGCGGCCCCGACTGGTTTTTCGACGAACTCGAAGAAGCGCTGGCGCTCGGCCTGAAGGCGCGGCCGGTGCTGATCGGGCCCGTGACCTACCTGTGGCTGTCCAAGACGCACGAGGCCGGATTTGACAAGCTGTCGCTCCTCCCGCAACTCGCGCAGGCTTACCAGCGCATCCTTACCCGCCTGAAGGCGCGTGGTATCGATTGGGTGCAGATCGACGAGCCCGCGCTGAGCCTCGACCTCGACGCGGCCTGGCTCGATGCCTACGACCGGGCGTACGCGACCCTGGCCCAGTCGGGCGTGAAACTGCTGCTCGCAACCTACTTCGACAGCGCAGCCGACCATGCCGAGCGTGCGGCCGCGCTGCCAGTCCACGGCTTCCATATCGACGTGGTGCGGGCGCCCGCGCAGCTTGTTGCATGGCGCCAGGCGCTGCCGCCCGAGGCCGTGCTGTCCGTTGGCGTGATCGACGGCCGCAATATCTGGCGCACCGACCTGCGCCGCGCGCTCGACACGCTGAAACCGCTGCATGCCGAACTCGGCGATCGGCTGTGGCTGGCACCGTCGTGCTCGCTGCTGCATGTGCCCGTATCCCTCGAACATGAAGTCAGGCTCGATGCCGAGCTGAAGTCCTGGCTGGCCTTTGCCACCGAAAAGCTGGGCGAACTGTGTGTGCTGGCCACGGTGCTGAATCAAGGCGAGACAGCCGTCGCCGCCCAGCTCGAGGCTTCCGATGCCGTGCAGGCGTCGCGCCGCCAATCGCGCCGCGTGGTCAATCCGCGCGTACAGCAGCGACTGGCTGCTGTGACGCCTGACATGGCCGACCGCGACAGCGCGTTCGATGTCCGCATCGAACGTCAGCGCGAGGCCCTGCAACTGCCGCTGCTCCCGACCACGACGATTGGCTCGTTCCCGCAGACGGCCGCCATCCGCCAGACCCGGGCGGCCTACAAACGCGGCGATCTCGGCGCGCTCGACTACCTGCACCGCATCCGCGGCGAAATTGAGCTGGCCGTGCGCAAGCAGGAAGCGCTGGGGCTGGACGTGCTGGTGCACGGCGAAGCCGAGCGCAACGACATGGTCGAATACTTCGGCGAGCAGCTGTGCGGCTATGCGTTCACCGAGAACGGCTGGGTGCAGAGCTACGGCTCGCGCTGCGTCAAGCCCCCTGTGATCTACGGCGACGTGTACCGGCCTGAGCCAATGACCGTGGACACTGCGCGCTATGCCCAGTCGCTGACCGAGCGTCCGATGAAGGGCATGCTGACCGGCCCCGTCACGATGCTGCAGTGGTCGTTCGTCCGCGACGACCAGCCGCGCGCCGATACCGCCCGCCAACTCGCACTGGCCATCCGCGACGAAGTGTGTGACCTGGAACAGGCCGGCATCCGCGTGATCCAGATCGACGAGCCGGCGCTGCGCGAGGGCCTGCCGCTGCGCCGTGCCGACTGGGACGCCTACCTGGCATGGGCCGTCAACGCGTTCCGGCTGTCGGCCGCGGGCGTGGCGGACCAGACCCAGATCCATACCCATATGTGCTATGCCGAGTTCAACGACATCCTGCCGTCGATCGCGGCGATGGATGCGGACGTGATCACCATCGAGACCTCGCGCTCGGCCATGGAACTGCTCGAAGGCTTTGGCGATTTCGACTACCCGAACGAGATCGGACCGGGCGTCTACGACATCCACTCGCCGCGCGTGCCGTCGGTGGAAGCCATGGAAAAGCTGCTGGACCGCGCCTGCGAGGTCGTGCCGCCGCAGCGTCTGTGGGTCAACCCGGACTGCGGCCTGAAGACCCGCGGTTGGGATGAGACCGAGGCCGCCCTGGCCAATATGGTGTCGGCGGCGCGCAAGTTGCGCGGGCGCCTCGCGGGTCAGGACACGCTGACGTGGAAGCGTGTGGCACGGCCGCAGGCGTCACAGGCGGCACATCGGCACGGCGCCGAGTGCGCCTGCAGCACCCGCGCCGCCTGAGCGCAGCCGCCTTGTGACGTGTGCGCCGCGCGTGCGGCGCTGTGTCACATAGCCGAGGCGTGCTGCGCTCCGTATCCTTGCCGGCTATCGAATTACACTCAGAGCACTGGCCCCTGCCAAAACGGGGCGCCAATGTGCCGGCAAAGGGAAATCATGAAAGGAGCCAGACACTGGCGGCGCGCCGCAGCGCTGCCAGCCGCCGCATTGACGGGCGCCGCAATCGCGCAGACCGCCCCGGTTACGGGGCCGGAGCCTGTGACACTGCCGACCGTCACTGCCACGGCCAAAGCCGAAGGCTCGCTGACCGTGCCGGGCGTCGCCAGGCAACGGGAATCTCTGTACCAGTCGGCCGGTTCAGTGGGCTTTGTCGACGCCGAGAGCTACGCCAATACCTACGCGAGCAACCTGCGCGACGTCCTGAAGGATGCTCCGGGCGTCTACGTGCAGGAGCGCTATGGACAGGAATTGCGCCTGTCCGTTCGCGGCTCCGGCATCGCGCGCGGATTCCATACACGGGGCCTGGAAATCCTGCAGGACGGCGTGCCCACCAATTTCGCCGACGGCAGCGGCGACTTCTACCAAATCGACCCGATCGGCCTCAACGCAGCGGAGGTCTACAAGGGCGGCAATGGCCTGGCCTATGGCAGCACGACGCTGGGCGGCGCGATCAACTTCACCACGCCCACCGCGTTCACCACCGAAGCGCCCAACCAGGTGCGCGTCGATGGCGGCAGCTTCGGCACGGTCCGCGCGGCCGGCCAGGTCTCGCGCCAGATCGGCAACTTCGATTTCATGGCCAACCTGAGCGTCGACCACTCGGAAGGCTATCGCGACCATGAGCGTGGCCAGTACGAACAGCTCAATGCAAACTTCGGTTATCGCTTCAGCCCGACCGTCGAGACGCGCTTCTACGTCGGCGCCTATGTCGTCGACCAGCTGCTGCCCGGCACGCTGTCGCTACAGGACGCACTGAACAACCCGACGAAGGCCTCTGCCAGCGCGCTCGCCGGCGACCAGGCGCGCAATACGCGCACCGAGCGGCTGGCCAACGTCACTACGGTGAAGCTCGACAGCGGCCAGCTCGACTTTTCCACATGGGTGATCCACAAGAACCTGTACCACCCGATCTTCCAGGTTATCGACCAGGACTACTGGACCTATGGCTTCGCGCCGCGCTACACGGGCACGCAGACCATTGGCGGCATGCGCAACCAGCTCATCGCCGGCGCAAGGTTTTTTGGCGGCAACAACGATGCGCGCCAGTACGTGAACGTCTCGGGCGACCGCGGCGCACAGACGCTCAATTCCCGGCAGGATGCCTACAACTACGAGGCCTACTTCGAAGACCGCCTCTACGTCATGCCCACGGTGGCGGTGATGGCCGGCGCCAAGGCTTACTACAACCAGCGCCGCTACACCGACTATGGCGGCCTGCCCGCCAATCCGGTGCCCAAGTCCGACGACACCACGTACAGCGGCGTGAACCCGAAATTCGGCGTGCTTTGGGAACCGGCCAAGGACATTCAGGCGTTTGCCGACATCACCCGCAGCGCCGATGTGCCGGACTTCAGCGACCTGAACCAGACCATCAGCACCACGACGCAGTTCGTGCCGCTTTCCGCCCAGCATGGCTGGACGCTGGAACTTGGGACACGCGGGCGCCGCGAGCGGCTCGGATGGGATCTCACGCTGTACCGCTCGCTGGTGCGCGACCAGTTGCTGCAGTACACGACCAATCCCAACGTGCCGGCTGCCACGTTCAACGCTAATCGCACCACGCTGCAAGGCGTAGAACTCGCCGTCAGCGCGGACCTGCTGCAGAACGTCGCCACCACGGCCGACAAGGTCACGCTGTCGCAACTATGGAACTACAGCGATTTCCGCTTCGACAACGACCCGCAATACGGCAACAACCGCATTGCAGGCGTGCCCGAGCACGTGCTGCGTACCACGCTGGCGTACAGCCAGGCGTCAGGGCTGCGCATCGCAGGCACCATCGACTGGGTACCGACCGGCGCTTACGTCGACTACGCAAACACGCTCAAGGTGCCGTCGTACGTGCTGTTCGGCGTGCAGGCCAGCTACGATTTCAAGCAAGGCCTGACGGTGTTCCTCGATGCGCGCAACCTAGGCAACAAGCGTTATGTGAGCGATTTCAGCACAGTGACCGATGCGCGCACCGCCAATACGGCAGTGTTCTATCCCGGTACCGGGCGAGCACTCTATGCAGGCGTGCGCTACAAGTTCTGACTGTTTGCTACGGTCCGTGCAAAACAAAAGGCCGCGTCCCCGGGGACGCGGCCTTTTCACTTGGCTGCCAGACGCAGCTCAGTTCACTCGCTCAACCGGGGGCGGCATCCACGAGCCATCGAGCAGCGCCTGCTCCGGCCAGTACGCACGCAGGGTCATGTTGAGGCCGTCGGGCGGGGCAGGCAGCCAGTTGGCCATCTTGCCGCGTTCGGGGCGTGCGTGCTGGATGTAGATGTCGAGCGAGCCATCGCGGTTGTAGCGCAGGCGGTCGCGGCTGCCGATTGCATAGCGGCCGATCGGGTTGTCGACGAACGCCTGACGCTGGTTGTACAGCGACAGCGACCAGAACGCCCTGGCAGGCGGCAACTGGTCCTTGGCGAAATGCAGGACATAGCTTGTGCTGCCCTGCAGGGCCTTGCCTGAGGCATCGGTCCGGGTGGAGGCGTAGATCGCGTCTTCCGGCAGATTGGCGCCAAGCCCGACCATGGCCGTGACCGCACGGCGGCCATAGTTGGTACCGTAGTTGCCGAGGTCGCGGTGCATGACCCAGCCATTGCCGGCATCGGCGTTGCCCTTGCGGGCCGTGGCGGCAATCGCCTGCAGCGCTGCGGTGGCACCTTCCTGCACGGCACGCGCGGTGGCGGGTTCCATCACCGTGGTTTTGAACGGCACACCGGGCTCCAACCCCATGCGGTGCATCTTCTCGACCATGGCGGCGTCGGCTTCTGCGGGCGGATTGGCCGGCAGCAGGCTGGCAAAGCGGCTGAAGAAGGCCTGCGCGTCCATGGCCGCTACCTGCTCAACGGGCGGCGACTGCGTGTCCAGCGTCGGCGAGCGCGGTGCGGGTTTTTCAGGCGCCGCGCGTACGCCCATCTGCCATGCGGACAGCGGCGTGAGGCGGTACTGGTCCTGCAGGCGGTGCACGACCGGGAAATCCTTCTTGCCGTTGGCCTGCGTGCGGCCGATCAGCCAGACCATGGCCGTAGGCGACTTGATCTGCTTCATGCCTTTGGGCAGCGGCCCTTCCCAGCCCGGACCCGTGATCACGAAGTTGCCGCGCTGCGTACCCGTGGTGCGCTTGCCGGGCGAGGCGAAGACATTGGTCCAGGCATCCATCAACGGCATCAGGTAGTAGCGGCCGCGGGTATCGGGCACGGACAGCACCACCGGCTCCTTGGACAGGTCGAGCCAGGCCGACGAGTACAGCGTGTCGGCGTTCGGCGTGACCACGTCCGTGAACGTCGCGTCCGGGAAGGTGCGCTTGTGGCTGAAGGTGTTGGGGGGCGTGCGCAGGCTCATGAGCTCGCGCGTCACGTCCATCAGCACCAGCGGATAGGCGTAGGTAAAGACTTCGGTGGACAGCGCCTTCATCGCCTGGTTCGACGGCGGTTGCACGGCGGAAACTGGTGCCGTCACCGGTTCGGGCGTAGTGGAGCAGGCGCTCAGCAGGACGGCAAGCGCCGCAATGCCGGCCAGTTGGCGGATGGATGGATTCATGACCCCGTTTCCCTGATCTGTTTTTGCGGCCGTTCATGCGGGGTCTGCAGGTGGCATGGTGCCATGTTGCCCCGGAGGCGCATCTAATTACGTCCGAATCATGTGCGCACCGCCCGGTGCGTGTCAATTGCTCTGAAGAAGGGCTTCGAGGGGAAGCGTACGAACCGGCGCCTCACGGGCCGCGCCGCCATCAGACTGTCTGCCTGTTGCAACAGCTTGTTGCGCCGGAATTCGGGCGCGCAGCGCTCAGTAGCGCAACTGTACGTCGTCCGCGCGGGCGGTGCGTCCGTTGTAAAGGCAGGTAAAGCGGAAACCGATCGAGGCCTGGCTGCTGTCGGGCTCGAAGGTGCCCTCGCCCGTCACCATCGCTATGCCGCCCGGGCGCTGGTAAACCTGCTCGCGGTCTTCCAGAAGGAAAAGGCTGCCGGGCTCGGGGTGCCCCTTCCTGACGTTGGCGGTGACGGCCTGCTCGCACGCGTCGATCGCCACGCGCGGCGCGATGCGTGGCTCGGCCGCCTGGCGCGGCGCTGGCCTGGTTGCCTGCTGCGGCGGCGTTTCGCATGCGCTAAGCAGCAAGGCGAAGGCCAGGCAAAGGTACGAGGCTCGGGACAAGGAACATCCTCCTTCATTATGTGCAGTACAGCAATCAGAGTAGGTCTTTCGGCAGGAAATGCCAAAGGCACTATTGCGCACTGCGACCCCGTCTGCGGAGATGCCCGAAGCAGAGCGAATCTGTCATCACCGCTACACTATGGGCCGAAGAATGTGAAAACGCGGCCCGGAACGCTGCGCGAAACTTGGTACCACGCCGGCGCCAGACCGGTCCAGCCACACACTGCCGCGCGGCCCTGCCCCCGCGCGCTGACACAATGACAACGACAGAGACAAGCACTACCACGAACCGACCCGCCAGTCCCTCCAAGTCCCTGCGCGCCGCAGCCAGCCTGCTGGTGGTGCGCGACGGCCCGCAGGGCATGGAAGTCCTGCTGGTGCGGCGCGTCGAGCGCGCCAACGACCGCAGCAGCGGCGCCTTCGTGTTTCCGGGCGGCACGCTCGACCCGGAACAGGACAAGGCGCTGCACATTCATGCTGCCGGCCTCGACGACACCGCCGCCAGCGAGCGCCTGAACCTGCCGGCCAACGGCCTGGACTTTTACCTGGCTGCTGTCCGCGAATGCTTCGAGGAAGCGGGACTGCTGCTTGCCTACCACCGCAACGGCGATCTGCTGGCCCCGGGCCATCTCGACGACGCGCAACTCGATTTCCTGCGCCAGGCGGTGCAGCGTGGCGGCCTCGGACTGGCGCACGCATGCGCCGAACTGGGCCTGCGCCTGGCATCCGACCGCCTGGCATACCACAGCTACTGGCTCACGCCGCCGGGCCTGCCCAAGCGCTTCGACACGCGCTTCTTTGTCGCGATCGCGCCTGCGGGCCAGATCGCCATCCACGATGGCATGGAAATCGTCGAGCATCGCTGGATCCGCCCCGGCGAAGCCGCGGACCCGGCCAGCGGCCTGCCGATGATGCATGTCACGCGCCGCACGCTGCAGTCGATCGCGCATTTTGAAACGGCGCAGGAATGCTTTGCCAGCACCTCGCTGCTGCGCGACATCGCGTGCATCATGCCCCGGCTGGCCAACGGTGCGGCGGGCGTGCGGCCCGTCATGCCCAACGAGTCGTGCTACGCCGAGATCGGCCGGATTGACCCTGAAGGCAAGACGCACGCACGCTATGAACTGGCTCCGGGCGAGCCGGTGCGGCTGTCCGAACGCGTCTGGCGCGTCACGGCCAACAACGGCAGCGTCATGACCGGGCCGGGCACCAATACATACCTGGTCGGTGGCGGTGCACGCAATGAATGGGCCGTGATCGATCCGGGCCCCGACGACGCCGCGCATGTGCAGGCAGTGCTCGCTGCCGCGCCGGGCCCGATCCGCTGGATCCTGGCCACGCACACGCACATGGACCACTCGCCCGCCGCGCCCGCATTGCGGGCCGCCACAGGCGCCACCGTGCTTGGCCGCGCCGCACCGGCCACGCAGTGGCAGGACATCGCGTTTGCGCCGGCCCGCGACCTGCAGCACGGCGAGCGCATCGCCATCGGCGACGACTGCACGCTGCGCGTGATCCATACGCCGGGTCATGCGTCCAACCACCTGTGTTTCCTGCTCGAGGAAGAGAAAACGCTTTTCACCGGCGACCACGTCATGCAGGGCTCGACGGTCGTCATCTCCCCGCCCGACGGCGATATGCGCGCCTATCTGGATTCACTGGCCGCGTTGCAGGAAGAGGATCTCGAATGGCTGGCTCCGGGCCACGGCTTCCTGATCACCCGTCCGCAGGAGGCCATCCGTCTGCTTGTGCGCCACCGCCTGCACCGCGAAGCCAAGGTGCTCAGCGCGCTGCGCGATCTCGGGCCGGCCCCGATCGAGGCGCTGCTACCGCGCGTCTATGACGACGTGCCGGAGCGCATGTACCCGGTCGCCCAGCGCTCGCTGCATGCGCACCTGCTCAAGCTTGTCGCCGATGGCAAGGCCGGGGACACAGACGGCCGCTGGCAAGCCGTCTAGCGCCGCTATGGCTGGGACGGGGCGGCGGGCGCGCCTGCCTGCCACGTCCGCCGCAGCGTACGCAGGTCGTCGGCCGACGCGTCGGTAATGGCCAGGAAACGCATGCCGTCGGCGTCCCAGCTTTCCAGCTGGTAGCCCTGCCGCGATCCGGATACCTTGGGCGGCAGGCCTGCCTGCCCCGGAACGAAGACGAAGATGTCGACGGGATGGCGGTTGCGCCGGTAGACCAGCACGGCCACCGGGCGCCCGTCCACGTAATCGAGCCTGCCTCCGGCCAGCACGAACCCCTGCGCAGTCAGGTCGCGTACCACCGGCGCATAGTCAAGCCGCCCGTTGAACCAGGGCTTAACGGTGTGCTGGTCCAGCGATGCGACGTCCATGGCGCGGCCCGACAGCAGCGCCCGCACATGGCTCGCCACGACTTCGCGGGCCACGATGTCCGCGTCGTACCGATAGCTGGCGAACTGACCGATGCCGATGGCCACCGCGACCACCATCGCCAGCGCCAGGCCCGCGCGCGCCGGATAGCTCCAGCTAAGCCATCTGCCGAGGCCGCCCCACCGGCTGCCGCGCTCGCGCTGGACAGGCGCCGGCAGGCTGGCCAGCAGCCGGGCCCGCAACTCGCCGTCCGCACGATGATAGGTAGCGCCTTCCCGCACCGCGTCGCGCAATGCCTGGATGCGGGCGATCTCTGCAGCGCAGACCGGGCAGGACGCCAGGTGCGGACCCAGCCGCGCCAGCTCACCGGGGCCGAGTTCGCCGTCCGCGCTGGCATGCAGCAGCAGCCGTGCTTCATTGCAGTCCATTGCCCACCTCCCCGGCCGTTCCTGCCAGGCCATCGACCGTTGCCACACCGCCCGACGGCTGTCCGGCCCGCTCCACGCGCAGTGCGCTTACCGCCACTGCCAGTGCCTGCCGTGCGCGCGCAAGGCGTGACATGACCGTGCCGAGCGGAATCGCGGCAACCTGAGCGATGTCGCGGTAACACATATCCTCCAGCTCGCGCAGCACGATGACTTCCCGCAGCGGCGCGGACAAGCGCGCGAGCGCTTCATGCACGAGACGAACGTCTTCTGCACGCAGCAGGCAGCACAGCGGCTCCCGTTCGGCGGCGTCCTGCCAGCCGGGCAAGGCCTGGGCGGCATCGACGCCGTCTTCGTACGTCGCAGCGTCGCGGGACGGCTGGTCGCGGTTCCAAGCCGAGAACCACGTATTGCGCACGATGGCCAGCAGCCATGGCCGCGGCCTGTCACCGTGATAGCTGCCAAAGTAGGTGTAGGCGCGCAACAGCGCCTCCTGCACCACGTCTTCCGCTTCGGCCGCGCTGCCGCTCAGCCATCGTGCGAGGTTGTAGGCCGCATCGAGGTGCGGCAGGACCAGCTCGGCAAACCGGTGGCGCTCGTCAGCGGCGTTCACGGTACTCCTTTGGGTCAATCGGACGGAGCATGCTGGGGCCTCCGCTCAGCGTGTTTACCGGGATTCGATCCAGTTTATTCCGCCGTCGCGGCATTGCCCTACCAACGCCTTGCGCGCCGGAATAAAAGCCGTCGCCGCCCGGTATGACAGGCAACCGGCCCTCCACCGGTCCTCCCACAGGAGCACACCATGTCAGCCATACCTTCCCCCGACCGCCGCGATTTCCTGCGCCTTGCCGCCGCGGCCGGCGGCGCCGTGCTCGCCTCGGCGCTGCCAGGCTGGGCCGCCTCGCCCGGCAAGGATTTCTACTTCGTGCAGCTGTCCGACCTGCACTGGGGCTTCCAGGGGCCGCCCAATCCGGACGCGCGCGGCACGCTGCCCAAGGCCATCGCCGCGGTCAACGCGCTGCCCGCCCCGCCAGACTTCATCGTCTTCACGGGCGACCTGACCCACACCACGGACGATCCCGACGAGCGGCGCCGGCGCATGCGCGAAGTGAAGGCACAGATCGACACGCTCCAGGTCAAGACGCGTTACCTGATGCCGGGCGAACACGACGCCGGCCTCGACCGCGGCGAGGCGTTCCAGGAGATTTTCGGTCCGACGCACTACAGCTTCGACCACCAGGGCGTGCATTTCGTCGCGCTCGATAACGTATCGGATCCCGCCGGCCGCGTCGGAGCGGCGCAGATCGAATGGCTGGTCTCGGATCTCGCGCGGTTGCCACACGAAGCGCCCATCGTCATCCTCACGCACCGGCCGTTGTTCGATCTCTACCCGCAATGGGACTGGGCCACGCGCGACGGCGCCGATGTCCTGCAGCGCCTGGACCCATACAGCAATGTCACCGTGTTCTATGGCCATATCCACCAGGAACACCATCACCAGACCGGCCATATCATCCATCACGCCGCTCGCTCGCTGATGTTCCCGCTGCCGCCGCCGGCATCGCAGCCGCTGCGCCAGCCGGTGCCATGGGATGCCGAACACCCGTACCGCGGCCTGGGATGGCGGCAGGTGGCAGCGCGGCAGGCACCGCCGCGGCTGGCCCTGGAAGAAAAGCCCGTCACCGCCTGAGCACAGCATTTCGGAGAACGATCATGATCCAAAAAGCTTCATTCCGTCCCGAACGCCGCCGTCATCTTGCCTGGCTTGCGGCCATGGCGGCCACGGCGCCGTTCTGGACGGCGTCGGCCGCCGTGCCGCGGCGCATCGCCGTGACCGCGCGCCGCTTTGTCTTTACGCCGGACCGCATTGCGCTGCACAAGAACGAGTCCGTGATCCTCGCGCTCACGGCGGTAGACGTGGTGATGGGCTTCAGCGTGCCCGACCTCGGCATCCGCGTCGACCTGCCGCCGGGCAAGACCGTGGAAGTCCCGATCAATGCCGCCGCAGCGGGGTCACACCTGTTCCTTTGCGACATCTTCTGCGGCTCGGGGCACGAGTCGATGAACGGGCAGATCGAGGTAAGTTGAGCATGGCGCCCGACTCGGCCTAGCATGAAGGGAGTCGGCCGGCCCTTCTGTCCGGCACGGGAGACAGCCATGCAGCAAACCGCCAGTGACAAGGCCTTCACGGGGGCCATCCCGGAGCTATACGAGCGCTACCTCGTACCGATGATCTTTGCGCCGTACGCCGCCGACCTGGCACGCCGGGCCGCCGCTCTTCGGCCGGCCAGCGTGCTCGAAATCGCGGCCGGCACCGGTGCGCTCACCCGCGAGCTGGCCCGAACGTTGCCGCCGGACGCCGAGATCGTCGCAACGGACCTGAACTCGCCCATGCTGGCGCGGGCCGAGGCGGTGGGCACCAGCCGCCCGGTAAGCTGGCAGACAGCAGATGCCATGCAGTTACCGTTTGATGATGGCCGCTTCGATCTGGTTGTCTGCCAGTTCGGCGCCATGTTCTTTCCGGACAAGGGCGCGGCATTCGGCGAAGCACGCCGCGTACTGGCGCCGGGTGGCACCCTGCTGTTCAACGTTTGGGACCGCATCGAGGATAACCACTTCGCGCATACCGTCACCCGGGCGCTGGCAGAACTGTTCCCCGCATCGCCACCGGATTTCATGGCGCGCATCCCGCACGGCTACTACCGGCAAGCCGAGATCGCCGGGCACCTGCTGCAGGGTGGCTTCCGGTCGGAACCAGCTTTCGAGACGCTGGCGGTAACCAGCACCGCGGCGTCCGCGCACATCGTCGCGGTGGCTTACTGCCAGGGAACGCCGCTGCGTGTGGACCTCGAATCCCGGGGTGCCGATGCCTTGCAGCGCGCTACCGACGCTTCGGAGCAAGCCCTTGCGCAGGAGTTCGGGACCGGTCCTGTCGCGGGGCGGATTCAGGCCCATGTGGTCGCCGTTCTGTCATGACTGCAGGCCGCGTGCGCCGACGGGCTTCGCCGTGGCAGCAACCGGGACTTCGGGACAACTGATCCCCACGCTCGTAGGGACAACCCCCAATCAGGTGATGTTGGGTTAGGTGCTGCTTTTCATAATGTCCTCTCGAACGGTCATAGAGAACCGGAATCCGAAGGGGTCGGAATGGAATACGTTACGTCGCTGGGCGCCTATATGGTCGCTGTCCTGGTTGCGTTGCTGGTTGCGGCGCGCTGGCTCCTGAAGCACGATCCGGCGCTGCGCGTCGAGCCATGGCGAGATCCGGATGGCCGGGCCTGCGCCCGTCCGCGCGACTGAGCGGCCCGCCCGGCGCGGCGCCGAACCACGGCACGAAGGGGGGCGGAAGAGCTGGCTTTACCGCACACCGTATCATTACGGCTTTGCCTCAGCGGCTGACCTGCTCCTGGATTTCCACCGATGTCCGTCCCTACCGCGCTGCTTGTGATCACCGCGGCGCTGAGCGCCATGATGCTGGCCATCGTCTGGTCTCTGCGGCGCTGCGGGCTTCCCGGCGTGCCGGACTGGTGCAACGCCAACCTGCTTGTCACCATCTCGCTGGTGCTGTTCACGCTGCGCGGCTATGTCAACGACATTTTTTCGCTGGTCATGGCAAACGCTGCCCTTGCCGGCGCGCTGGCGCTGTTCTATGCCGGATGCGTGCGGTTCTGTGGCGGCCAGCCTCGCTGGGGCAGACTGGCCGCCGGCCTGCTGGCCACCATGGCTGTGGTGGTGGCCTGGCGCTATGTCTTCGATGTCTTCACTACGCGTGTGGTCGCGGTCTCCGCCTTTCACGCGGTGCTGTGCGCGCTGACGGGCATCACCCTGATCCGCTGGCGGCCCCGTAGTCGCTTTGGCCACTACCATCTGACAACGGCCGGCTTCGCGCTGTTTTTCGCGCTTGGCCACACCGCGCGAGGGCTGCTGTCGGCGTTCTCGCTGATGGGCGATCCCTACAGCCTGCAGTCGCTTGGCCTGAATACCTTCTTCCTGACCCTGGGTGCCCTTGTCATGCCAGCGCTGACCATGGGTGCGGTGCTCATGATCCATGACACCATGGTGCGCAGGCTGGAGGCCATCGCCAATACCGATGGACTGACGGGCGTGATGTCGCGCAAGGCCTGGGAGGACATGGCTAGCCGTGCGCTTGCAGCAGGGGCCCGCGGTGGCGTCCCGCCGGCGCTTCTCATCATCGACATCGACCGCTTCAAGGGCGTTAATGACACCTACGGGCACGCCGCGGGTGATGCTGTCCTCAAGGGCTTTGCCATCCTGGCGGGCGCGCAAGTGCGCTCAACTGATAGCCTTGGCCGGCTCGGCGGCGAAGAGTTTGCCGTCGTCCTGCCGGCCACGCGCGTCGCCGATGCCGTGGTCATCTCGGAACGCATCCGCGCAGGCGCGGAGCAGCACGCGGTTCGTATCGGAGAACACGGCACGATTGTTCGCTACACCATCAGCGGCGGCGTGGCGTGCTTGCGCCCCGGCGAGACCCTAGCCCAGCTTAGCGCGCGTGCCGATGCCGCGTTGTACCGGGCCAAGCTGGAAGGCCGCAACCGGATCGTTGTGCATGAAGACAGGCAGACCACCGCAACGGCACCGGCGCGCGAAGCACTGCCCGCCTGACTACCCGATCGGCCAGGTGGCAGCCCTAGTCTTCCGCTGCAACGCCGCGATAAGCGCCGGGACGAGACCCCGTCCAGCGTCGGAACGCGCGGTGGAAGGCGCCCGGCTCGGCAAAGCCCAGTTCGGCCGCGATATCCGCCACGGGCCTGGTGGTGCGGCTCAGCGCGTCGATCGCCAGATCGCGCCGCAGCTGGTCCTTGAGATCCTGGTAGCTCGCGCCTTCGTCCATCAGGCGCCGGCGCAGTGACGACGCCGACAGGTTCAGGCTTAGCGCCAGCGATTCGAACGTGGGCCACTGTTCGGGGCGCTGGTTACGCAACTGCCGCCGCACGCGCGCGGCCACGCTGCTGCGGTCCGAATACTTGACCACGACATTGTGCGGCGCATCACGCAGGAATGACTTCAGCCCGCGCTCGTCCACCCGCACGGGCTGGTCAAGCAAGTCCGCGTCGAACACCAGCGCGGTGGCCGGCTGCCCGAAAGCGGTCTGGCGCGAATACATGACCCGATACTCCTCGCTGTAAGGTGGCTCTGGATAGGCGAACGAGGCCAACAGGATCGGTACGCGGCGGTGCAGCAGCCAGCTCATCAGGCCCTGCAGCATGATCAGCATGGTTTCCTGCGCGAAGATGCCGGGCAGGCGCCCTTGCGCCGCGGATGGCGCCGTCAGCACCAGCGCCGCGCGGTCCTCATGCCGTTCGAGCCTGACGCCGATATCGTCAAGCAGCAACCCGAAGTAGCGCGCGACCCGCTCCAGCGCCTGCGCAAAAGTGCGGCTGGCCGCGACGGCATGGCACAGCATGGCGAAACTGCCGCATTTCATGCTGCGCGAATCCTGGCCGAAGAACTCGTCGTCGAGCGCGGCGGCCACGGCCATCCACAGGTCGCTGTAGCTCGACGTGGAGACGCGCGCCTGCGGCACCGACAGCAGCGCCGGCGCTATGCCGGCACTGCGCAGCACCGGTTCGGGATCCAGCCCGCGGGCCTGCAGCCCCGAGATGGCATGGTGGACAAAGCAAATCGCGACGCTGCCTTTTTCCATAGTGCGGCCACGGCCCGGCGGCCTCAGGCGGCCCGGACGGATGGCATTCGAGTTCACAAAGAATGGCGGATTTTGGCATAGGAGCCGCGGCAGGCGGTTTCTACACTGCGCCTGTTCACCAGAAAACCATCCGAAGACTCCTTTATCGCGCGCCGCGCCCCTGCCATGCACAGCGACTACACCGAAGAGCAAATCATGATCCGCGACTCCGCGCGCGCCTTTGCAAGCGAACGGCTCGCTGCCGGCGCCGCCGAGTGGGACCGCGCCGGCCGGCTGCCCGAAGAGGTCGTGGCCGAGATGGGCGCGCTAGGCCTGCTCGGCATGATCGTGCCCGAGGAATGGGGCGGTACCTACACCGACTACGTGGCCTACGCGCTCGCCATCGAGGAAATCGCTGCCGGTTGCGCCGCCTGCGCAACGCTCATGAGCGTGCACAACTCGGTCGGTTGCGGGCCGATCCTGCACTACGGCACCGAGGCACAGAAGCAGCGCTACCTGGCGCGCCTGGCCAGTGGCGAACTGATCGGCGCGTTCTGCCTGACCGAACCGCAGGCCGGCTCCGAAGCCCACAACCTGCGCACGCGCGCCCGGCCCTCTGAGCGCGGCTGGGTGCTGAACGGCAGCAAGCAGTTCGTCACCAACGGCCAGCGCGCCGGCGTGGCGGTGGTCTTTGCCGCGACAGAGCCCGAACGCGGCAAGAAAGGGATCTCCGCGTTCCTGGTGCCGACCGACACGCCGGGCTTCATCGTCCATGCGCCGGAGAAGAAGCTTGGCATCCGCGCGTCCGACACCTGTGCCATCACGCTTGAAGATTGCGAAGTGCCGGCCGACGCGCTGCTCGGCGAGCCCGGCGAGGGCCTGCGCATCGCGTTGTCCAACCTCGAAGGCGGGCGCATCGGCATTGCGGCGCAGGCCATCGGCATTGCCCGCTCGGCATTCGAAGCCGCGTGCCGCTACGCATCCGAGCGTGTGCAGTTCGGCCGGCCACTGCGCGAGCACCCGCCCATCGCGAACATGCTTGCCGACATGGCGACAGAGTTGAACGCCGCGCGACTGCTGGTGCATCGCGCCGCACGCATGCGTACGCAAGGGTTGCCGTGCCTGTCGGAAGCATCGCAGGCAAAGCTCTATGCGTCGGAACTCGCCGAACGCGTCTGTTCCAAGGCGCTGCAGATCCATGGCGGCTATGGCTACCTCGAGGACTACCCCGTCGAGCGCCACTACCGCGACGCCCGAATCACCCAGATCTATGAAGGCACCAGCGAGATCCAGCGCATGCTGATCGCGCGCAGCCTGTAACACCCCGCCCTATTGAAGCTGCCTGACTTGCATCCCAATCCAGAACCGACCGGAGACATCATGAGTGCACTGCCCCAGACCGCCAACGCCGTTCCGTCCGTCCCGCTGCTGATCAACGGCGAATGGGTGGAGTCTTCCGCCACCGAATTCCGCGACGTGGTCAATCCCGCCACGCAGGAAGTGCTGGCGCGCGTACCGCTGGCCACCGCCAGCGAAGTCGCCGCGGCCGTGGACTCCGCCCACCGCGCGTTCGCCACCTGGCGCCACACGCCGATCGGCGCGCGCCTGCGCATCATGCTGCGCTACCAGGCACTCATCCGTGAACACAGCAAGCGTATTGCCGCCATCCTGACGGCCGAGCAAGGCAAGACGCTGGCCGATGCGGAGGGCGATATCTTCCGCGGCCTGGAAGTGGTCGAGCACGCCTGCTCGATCGGCACGCTGCAGCAAGGCGGCTTTGCCGAGAACGTGGCCGCCACCGTCGATACCTATACGCTGCAGCAGCCCATCGGCGTGTGCGCCGGCATTACGCCGTTCAACTTCCCGGCGATGATCCCGTTGTGGATGTTCCCGATGGCGATCGTCTGCGGCAATACCTTCGTACTCAAGCCGTCGGAGCAGGATCCGCTGTCGACCATGGAACTGGTGAAGCTGGCCGTCGAAGCAGGCGTGCCGCCGGGCGTGCTGAACGTCGTGCATGGCGCCAAGAACGTCGTCGATGCGCTGTGCACGCACCCGGACATCAAGGCCGTTTCCTTCGTCGGATCCACCGCCGTGGGCACCCATGTCTACAACCTGGCGGGCGCGCACGGCAAGCGTGTTCAGTCGATGATGGGCGCGAAGAACCACGCCGTGGTGCTGCCCGACGCGCACAAGGAGCAGACGCTGAATGCACTCGTCGGCGCGGGCTTCGGCGCTGCGGGCCAGCGCTGCATGGCGACGTCCGTGGTGGTGCTCGTCGGCGCAGCGCGTGAATGGGTGCCTGAACTCGTCGCCAAGGCGAAGACGCTCAAGGTTGGCGCCGGCGCAGAAGCTGGCACCGATGTTGGCCCCGTGGTCTCCGTCGCGGCCAAGGAACGCATCCTCGGCCTGATCGCCTCGGGGGAGAAGGAAGGCGCCAAGCTGGTGCTGGATGGCCGCAACGTGGAAGTCCCGGGCTACGCGCAAGGCAATTTCATCGGCCCGACCGTCTTCACCGATGTCACGACCGACATGTCGGTCTACACCAACGAGATCTTTGGCCCGGTGCTGGTGGTGCTGGGCGTAGAAACGCTCGACGAGGCCATCGCGCTGGTCAACCGCAACCCGTTCGGTAACGGCACCGGCGTCTTCACGCAGAGCGGCGCGGCCGCGCGCAAGTTCCAGAGCGAGATCGACGTCGGCCAGGTCGGCATCAACATCCCGATTCCGGTGCCCGTCCCCTACTTCAGCTTCACGGGTTCGCGCGGCTCCAAGCTCGGCGACCTCGGCCCGTACGGCAAGCAGGTGGTGCAGTTCTACACGCAGACCAAGACCGTGACGGCGCGCTGGTTCGACGATGCCACGGTGAATGACGGCGTGAACACCACCATCAGCCTGAAGTAAGACCCCATAGGCAACCAATAAGCACCATATCCAGGAGACCCGACATGCATATCGCCTTTATCGGCCTAGGCAACATGGGCGCCCCGATGGCGCGCAACCTGCTCAAGTCCGGTCACACGCTCACCGTCTTCGATCTCAATGCCACCGCCGTGGCATCGCTGTGCGCCGAAGGCGCAGCCTCGGCCGATTCCGCACGCAAGGCGGTGGCCGAGGCCGACTTCGTCATGACGATGCTGCCCGCCGCCGCGCATGTCCGGACGGCGTATCTCGGTGACGAGGGCGTGCTGGCGGGCGTGCGCGCCGGTGTGCCGCTGGTGGACTCGAGCACGATCGACCCGGCTACCGTGCGCGAACTGGCCGCCGCCGCTGCGGCGCACGGCAACCCGCTGGCCGATGCGCCAGTGTCCGGCGGCACCGGCGGTGCGCAGGCCGGGACGCTGACCTTCATGGTCGGCGCCACGCCGGATTTGTTCGAGCAGGTCAAGCCCGTGCTGGCCAATATGGGCCGCAACCTGGTCCATTGCGGCGACACCGGCACCGGCCAGGTCGCCAAGATCTGTAACAACCTGATCCTCGGCATCTCGATGATCGGCGTGTCCGAGGCCATGGCGCTCGGTGTGAGGCTCGGCATCGATGCCAATGTGCTCGCGGGCATCGTCAATACGTCGACGGGGCGATGCTGGTCCTCCGACACCTACAACCCCCACCCCGGCGTGATCGAGACCGCGCCGTCGTCGCGCGGCTATACGGGTGGCTTCGGCGCCGACCTGATGCTCAAGGACCTGGGCCTCGCCGCCGACGCCGCACGCAGCGTGAAGCAGCCGCTGTTCCTGGGCGCGCTGGCGCAGCAGATCTATCAGGCGATGAGTCAGGCCGGCGATGGCCAGCTCGATTTCTCCGGCGTGATCCGGCAATACCAGCCCAAGTCCGGGGCCTGACGGAGGCGACTGATGATTGAATTTTCCTTGGACGGGCATATCGCCCGTCTCACGCTGAGCCGCCCGCCCGCCAATGCATTCACCGCAGAGGGCCTGCAGCAATTGCAGGACCTGATTGCGAAGATCGACGCGAATCCGGAAGTCCGCGCCGTTGTCATCACCGGCGCGGGTGATCGCTTCTTCAGCGCGGGCGCCGACCTGAACGGCTTCGCCGAAGGCGACCGCGCCCATGCACGTGTGATGGCACAGCGCTTCGGCAGTGCCTTCGAGGCGCTGCAGAATGCGCGGCCGCTCGTGATTGCCGCGATCAACGGCTATGCCATGGGCGGCGGACTGGAATGCGCGCTCGCCTGCGATGTGCGCATCGCGGAGGAGCAGGCGCAGATGGCACTGCCCGAAGCCGCCGTGGGGCTGTTGCCATGCGGCTGTGGCACGCAAACCCTGCCGTGGTTGGTCGGCGAAGGCTGGGCCAAGCGGATGATCCTGACCAATGAGCGTGTGGATGCGGCCACGGCGCTGCGCATCGGACTGGTGGAAGAGGTGGTGCCGCGCGGCAAGGCGCTGGACACTGCACTGGCCATGGCCGAACGCGCGTGCGCCGTCAGTCCGCGCGCGGCGGCCTACAGTAAGCAGCTTGTGCACCTGTCGCGCCAGGGCGTGCCGCGCCAGGCAGCGTTTGCGCTGGAGCGCGAGCGCTTTGTCGACCTGTTCGACGGCGAGGACCAGCGCGAAGGCGTCAATGCCTTCCTGCAGAAGCGCGCGCCGCAGTGGCGCAATGCGTAGGAGCGCATCATGCGACTGACACCTGAAATCGCGCCGGGCAGTTCACTGGCCGACACCGAGCCCGAAGTCCTCTTTCAGGTCATCAACCGCGTCGGGTTGGTGACGCTGAACCGGCCGCGGCAGCTCAATGCGCTGTCCTATCCGATGATCGTGGCGCTGTCCGGTCAGCTCGAAGCGTGGGCCGGGCGGGACGATATCGAGGCCGTGGTGCTGCGCGGCGCCGGACCCAAGGCCTTCTGCGCGGGTGGCGATATCCGCGCGCTGTATGACAGCCATCGCGACGGCACGCCGCTGCAGCGCCAGTTCTTCATCGACGAATATCAGCTCGACTACCGGCTGCACCGCTATCCGAAGCCCGTGGTGGCGCTGATGGATGGCATCGTCATGGGCGGCGGCATGGGCCTGTCGCAGACCGCGCATCTGCGCGTCGTCACCGAGCGGTCGCGCGTGGCCATGCCGGAAACGGGAATCGGGCTTGTGCCCGATGTGGGCGCCAGTCACTTCCTGTCGAAAATGCCGGTCCAGCTTGCGCTGTATCTCGGCCTGACTGGTGTGACCATTGGCGCAGAAGATGCGCTGCTGTGCGGGCTGGCCGACGTCGCGGTCAACAGTGTCACGCTTGCCGCGCTCGACGATGCGCTGGCCGGCATCCGCTGGAGCGGGCAGCCGCTGGACGACGTGCGCCGTGCGCTGGTAGGCGAACCGATCTGCAGCGCGGCCGATGCACCGCTGCTCGAGGTGCTGCCGGCCCTGCTGCGGCACTTCCCTGCTGATGCCGGGCTTCCGGAAATCATCGCGAGCCTGTCCTGCCAGGACGATCCGCGCTACGCCGAATGGGCGACGCGGACGGCAGAAACGCTGCGCAAGCGCTCGCCGCTGGCCGCCTGTGCCACACGCGAACTGCTGCTGCGTGGCCGCCGGCTAGATCTGGCCGATTGCTTCCGCATGGAGCTTGCCGTAGTGGTGCAATCGTTCGCGCGCGGAGACTTCATCGAAGGCGTGCGCGCGCTGATCGTCGATAAGGACAATATGCCCCAATGGCGTATTGGCAGCTACGACGCCGTGGATGCTGCAGCGGTAGAAGCGCTGTTTGCGCACTGGTGGCAGCCGGGCGCCGATCCGCTCCACATGCTGGGCTGATGGCTGGCGCCCGGGCGCCGCTTCTCGTCCCGACCTAGTGCCCGGCGCTGCGAATCGAGTCTGGCGAAAAGTAGGCCTCGTTGAACTGGGGGCTGCTGTTCAGCCGGACTGGTTTGCCTTCGTTGGTCAACCGGTCCGCCAGATATGAACCGGCGATCAGGTCGTGATAGAAAGCGGCCGCCGGATAGTAGCGCTTGATATCGTAGGCGTAGAACGACGACTGCATATTGGTGCGCCACAACTGGCCGCGGGCGTCGTAGTTGTCCGCAAGCACGGCCATCCAGGTGTCCTCGTCCAGGTACAGCACCCGCTTGGCGTACTGGTGCCGGAAGCCCTGCTTCAATGTGGCTTCCAGAACCCAGACGCGGTGAAGCTCATAGCGGACGTAGTCGGGGCTGGGATGATTGGCGCTCAGCAACTCGGCGTACTTGACAGCGGGATCGGCCAGCTTGTAGTTGTGGTACGGAATGTAGATCTCCTTCTTGCCGACGATTTTCCACTCGTAGCGTTCGCCCGATCCATTGAACAGGCGATCGTCATCGACGGTCCGGAAGCCGCCCGGCCCCAGCGGTTGGTCAAACCCGAACTCCGGCGCCTGACGGACGCGGCGGGTGCCCGGGTTGTACTGCCACGTCCTGGCTGTATCGGAGCCTTCGCGATCCCAGAAACTTTGGGAGACGATGATATTGCCGCGTTCGCGCAACGGAAGTTCAGTTTCGACTCGCGCAAACGTGCGATCGATGAGCGTCGATCGCTTGTCCGAGGCGACGATGTTGACGGGCGACCAGATGTCATATTTCCACTTACCCCATGCCGTCTTGCCGTCGCGGTACACGACCGCCTGGTCGTAGACCGCCGCCTCTTCGGCGATGGCCGACGAAAACCGAAGGTTCCACATCAGCTCCAGGCCATTCTTCGGCACAGGGAAAGGCGCGGTCGGCGGATACTCCTTTAAGCCGTTTGCATCGGCCGTCATCTGCGTCTTCGGTGCGTAGTCGTGGATGGCCTTGTAGATGGCGTCGCCATAGCGGAAATCACGATGGCTCGGGTAGATCATCATCCGGAAGGTCGCCGGATACAGCCGGAACATGGCGAGCTGGCCATCGCTCAGATGAGCGCGGTATTGCTCCATGTTCTGGGCCGTGATTGTCGTGACCGGCTTTTCCGCAGCGTAGGAATCCGGATACGGCTCTCCTGGCCGGAACGCCGTGCCAGTCGGCGCGCCCTGCCACTTGCCGCTCCACGCCGGAATGCTGCTGTCCTTGTTCGCGGTCCGCTCGGCGCCTACAGGCGTCAGCGTGGATTCGAGCCGCTTGATCTCGTCAGGCGTCATCGTCGCCAAAGCCGGCGCGCCTAGCTGCGCAGCCGTCACCAGTGCACCGGCCACGGTGCGAAGCAGTATTGCCTTGTTCATGTGTCTCCTGTGTCTTCGATGGACGTTATCTACGGGGCTATGCAACGCGGCGGTGCTGCGCCGGGACTTCAGCTTCGGCCGGGCTGCTGACTTGCAGCACAAGCTTCGCAGGCGCCTTCCCTGACTGGACCAGCCCCAGTGCTGCTGCTGCATCTTCCAGCGGCAGGCATTCGACGCGGGGCGGCCGGATTTTTCCTGTTGCGAGCAGCTCGGAAATTTCGCGTAGCCGCGCACCGCTCGGCATCCGGCTATATGCCAGCGCGCAACGCTTGCCTCGGCGCGCGGCCTCAGCCGCATCCGGGCCGCTGTCTCCGCTGACCAGCGTCATGATGGCCACGAGGATGCCGCCTGGCTTCAGTAAATCGAGTCCATTCGGCAGCGTGCCGCATCCGACGGCGTCCAGGACAAGATCGACGCCGCCCGGCGCCCATTTCTCGACAGCGCGTTCGGTCAGATCGGACCTGTAATCGATCGGCAGATCGCAGCCAAGCGACTTCAGTTCATCGCAGCGGCTTGCGCTGCAGGTGGCAGCCACGCTGGCGCCGGCAGCGCGAGCCAACTGGATGGCAAAGGTGCCAACGGCGCCACCACCGCCGTGGATGAGCACTGTCTGTCCTGGCTTCAGTCCCCCTTCGTCAAATAGCCCCGCCCACGCCGCCAGCGCGGGCGTGGGGACCGCCGCCGCTTCGGCATCACCAAGGCCATCCGGAATCGCGACTACCGAATCCTGACTGACGGCAACGTACTCGGCGTAGGAGCCCCATTTGCCGGCGCCAACGTCGGTTTGTGCAAACACGCGTTGGCCGGGAATCCATCCCGTTACGCCCTCCCCCACGGCCGCCACGACACCACTGACATCAAAGCCGATCACGAACGGAAAGCTGTAGTGCATGAAGTTGCCGAGATAACCTTCGCGGCATTTCCAGTCGGCGGGATTGACGCCGGCACAGGCCACACGGATCAGCACTTCGCCTGCGGCGGGATCGGGAACCGGGACGTTGGCAATTCTGAGCACCTCGGGGCCGCCTGTAGCGTCGATGATGGCAGCGCGCATCAATGTCTCCATGATTCAGCCCTCCTGCAGAGTTGAACGGAGCAGACCCGGATGCGCCCAGGCCGGAACAACGGGTGGCGGCAGTTTGCCCGCCCCATCAAGCCCAAAGATCTCCAGGCCGGCGGCCAACGGGAAATGCAGGCTGTGGGCAATGCACCCCGTGCGTTGCCGGGCCGGTGTGCTGCGCAGCGCGAGTGCCGTCTCCACCAGGTATTCCACCGGCTCGACGGGATAGCCGTCGGGGATGAATCGCTCGCTGCCAGGCGTGCGGATTGCCGTGCTCGGTGCAACCGAGTTCACCGCGATATTGTCGGCCTGCAGTTCCGCGGCGAGTCCTTCCGTGAACCGGTTGATCGCCGCCTTGGCGGCTGCGTAGGCAGTGACGCCGCCGCTGCGATCAAACTCGTGGTAAGGACGTATCGGTGCCAGCGCGGTTGCAGTGTTTCCTTTCAGCATCTCGTGTCTCGTCATGACGTCCGGGTCTCCTTGCCGGCGTGGCCGGCAATCAGGCTTGTGGCAAGCGGGCAGAAGGCGTGGGAGATCGCCTCGACAGTCCAGTCGGGGCACGCGGGATCGAACCATCGGTCGACCCAGCCCCAATGAAACGGGTGCATCAGATACTCGCCGAGCAGGTCGTTCACGCTGGCAAACTCCTGTTGCCAGACATGGGTCCAGGTGTCGGCTGATGAGACGCGAGCCAGTCGCCAGTTCAGAATGCCCGGCATGTAATCGGGCATTCGTAGCAGGTCGCGCTCCAGCGCACGGACGTGCTGCTCCGAGGCTTGCGGGCGAACGCGGAACATCAGCGTTCGCCAGATGCCATCGCGCAGTACCGGGTCACGCTGACCACCGCCAATCTGGCGGTATACGACGCTGTCGACGTCTGCCAGGCCTCGCAACGTGGCAGCGAGGCTTCTCTCCGGCGCATCGGCAAACGCCAGGTCGAGCGTATAGTCGCCCGCACCAAAACTGCCCGTCATGTTCCGTCCCAGCGCCACGTGACGCACACCAGGCAGTTCACTGACACGGGCCCGAAGCTGGCGCTCCAGGTCCACTGCGGCCATGCCCGCGCAACTGGCGAGCCGGAGTTGTGCGGTCTCAAGCTTCATGTTCGCGCTCCTTTGGCCAGCGCAGCGCCACGGCTGCGTCGGACATCACATGTCGGTGACGCGTTTCGCAAAGCGCATCGACTTCAGGCCAGACAGCCATGGAAGAAGCGTCGATGCTGGCGCGCATGGCGTAGTAGGCCGGCGCATCCGCCACTTGCCACAGGAGCCGCAGCGTATTGGACACACCTTCGATGGCAGCAGGTGGTGACATCCAGCGGTGGAGAAGCGTCATGCCCCGGGCCTCGCTGTTCGGCCGGTATGAGCGTTGCAGCAGGGCGAGCACCTCGGGCGCGTGTCCGGGGTCGAGCACGATCTCGTCGAGTACGTAGATCATCGCCGGCCCTCGCAAAAAGGAAGGACGTGGCACCGGTTTTGCAATCCCGGTGTTCGCAGTCTGCAGCAGAGAAACGAGGTCATGGTTTGCCCCATGTATGCGCGTGGTTCGATGGATGGCACCCTTCCGGGTCCGGGGCTTTGCGCCCGCCTTGCGCCGGTGAAGTTCCGGGATGATTATGGGAGGCCAGCCGCACACGCATCCCTACCCGGACCGTCAGGAATCCCTACCGAAGCAATCAGCAAGAACGTTCCATGAGTGCCACTTCAACGGGAAAGCCAGCTCCGACCGGCATGGCGCAGCGACTGCTGGAGGAACTGAAAAGGCAAGGCGCCGAGATGCCGCCTGCTACCGACGCCGACGAGCACGTGCGGCAGAACCAGTTCACGGCGCTCTATCGCGCTTCGATCGAACAACTCGAAACCCTCGTCGCCAAGGGAGACGGCCATCCGCCGATGCGCAAGCAGGAAGTGGATCTGCTGTGCCGCTGCGTACTGAGTTGCCAGACACTGCGGGAAGCCATCGGCTGCGCGGCGGACTTTTGCGCGATGCTGTATCCGCGCGCGGGTGTCCTGAGCCTCACGCAGCCTGGCGACAGGGCAGTGTTCACCATGGATTCGCTGCGGCGCGTGAAGACGTCGGCGGCCTGCCTGGTGGACCTGACGGGGCTCTTCTACTACATGCAGCTCTATGGTTGGCTGATTGGCCAGCCATTGCGCCCGGACCATGTGTTTCTGGCGCATCCGCGGCGTGAAGATGCCATGCCGTTCCTCGGCATGTTCAATGCCACTGTGATCGCCGGCGCTCCGGTCTACGGGTTCGAGTTCGATCCGGCACTACTGGACATGCGTGTCGTGAGACAGGCCGCAGAGTTGGGCGCCTTCCTCGAAGATTTTCCTTACCGCCTGGTGGGTGCGCCTTCGGAAGTGGTTTCGCTGAGCCAGCAAGCGCGCGGCGTGCTGCATGCCGCGCTGGCGCACGGGGCAAGGCTGCCCACGCTGGCGGAACTCGCGGCACGCTTTGACATCAGCGAACCAACCATGCGCCGCCGTCTTGCCGCAGACGGCAGCAGCTATCGCGCGTTGTGCGAGCACTGCCTGCGCGAGCACGCTGAACACTGCCTGCGCATGACCAACTGGCCGATTGGGCGAATCGCCGCGCAGCTCGGATTCTCCGGCGAGGAAGCATTCCGCCGGGCGTTCTTGCGATGGACCGGCCACGCACCAAGCCGGTTCCGGCGCGAGGTGCGAGGTTAGCCCGCACGGCTATGCGTGCGGGCGATCCAACACCCCGCTCAGCCCTTGCCCTTCTCTTTGCCGTGCCCGTCTGCATGTTCTGATGCGGGCACCTTGACCAGTCCATCCGCACGGAACATCGCCTTGATACCGCGCACGGCCTGGCGGATGCGCGCTTCGTTCTCGATCAACGCAAAGCGCACGTACTCATCGCCGTAGTCGCCAAAGCCGATGCCGGGCGAGACTGAAACCTTCGCCTTCGCCAGCAGCTGTTTGGCGAATTCCAGCGAACCCAGCGCGCGATAAGGCTCGGGAATGCGGGCCCAGATGTACATCGAGGCCTTTGGGATGTCGACCAGCCAGCCCGACTCGATCAACCCTTTCGCGAGCACGTCGCGACGCGACTGGTAGTGCGCGGCGATTTCCTTCACGCATTCCTGGTCCCCTTCCAGCGCGGCAATCGCGGCAATCTGCACCGGCGTGAACGTGCCATAGTCGTGATAGCTCTTGATGCGCGTGAGCGCGGCGACGAGATCGGGGTTGCCGACCATGAAGCCGATGCGCCATCCCGCCATGTTGTAGCTCTTGGAAAGCGTGAAGAACTCCACTGCGATGTCCTTCGCTCCGGGCACCTGCATGATCGACGGCGCCTTCCAGCCATCGAAGACGATGTCGGCATAAGCCAGGTCATGGACCACGAAGATGTCATGCTTGCGCGCCAGCGCGATCACGCGCTCGAAGAAATCCAGCTCCACGCATTGCGCGGTCGGGTTCGACGGGAACCCCAGCACGATCATCTTCGGCTTTGGATAGCTGCCGCGAATCGTGCGCTCCAGTTCCGCGAAGAAATCGACGCCGGGCACCAGCGGCACCGAGCGGATATCCGCACCGGCGATCACCGCGCCATAGATGTGGATCGGATAGCTCGGGTCCGGCACCAGCACGCTGTCGCCACGATCCAGCGTGGCGAGCATCAGATGCGCGAGTCCTTCCTTGGAGCCGATCGTGACGATGGCCTCGGTATCCGGGTCAATCTCCACGTCATAGCGTTCGCGGTACCAATGCGAAATCGCACGGCGCAGTCGCGGAATACCCTTCGACGCGGAATAGCCATGCGTGTCGGGGCGCTGCGCGGCTTCCACCAGCTTGGCGACGATATGCGGCGGCGTGGCCCCGTCGGGGTTGCCCATGCTCATGTCGATGATGTCCTCGCCACGGCGGCGGGCGGCCATCTTCAACTCGGCGGTGATATTGAAAACGTACGGGGGAAGGCGATCGATGCGCGCAAAGCGGCGCTTGCCAGAGCTGGCAGTCATGAAGGAGTCCTTTACGTAAGCGCCCGGAACCGTCCGAGCGACGTCGGCAACCGCTGTCTCGGCTGCCGGGAAATGATCTTAGCGGGGATGGGGGGATTGCACAACGGGCAGATGTTGATGCCGCCTGGGCTACCAAATGGTCCTGACGTGCTCGTAGGCGCGTATCTTCTCATCCCTGGTAATTAGGGGCACAGCCAGCTTGCGCGCGGTAGCGACAATCATGCGGTCCGCCGGATCTTTATGGAATTCGCCAGGCAGTTGGACCGATTTGATCGAGACGTCGACGTCAACGGGGTAGAACGTTATCGCTTCTATTTGCGCGACGGTGTCGAGCCAACTCTCGACGTCCATCGACAGCACCAGCTTTTCGCGCTCCACCAGCATGGCAATTTCCCATGCAGAGATTGCAGATACAACTATCTGTCCCTCGTTGCATTCACGGTGGATGGTGGATTTCGCCGTCGCACTCAGTTCGTCGCTTCCACTCGCCCACCAGACCAGCGTATGTGTGTCCAACACGATCACTGGCCGGCCTCCCACTCCACGTCAACCGGCTCGGTAGGGTCGTCATAGCGAACGACCGTGCCTGCCAATACGTCGAGTGGGTCGCGATCAAGAGTTCGGAAAGGGCGGATTTCCAGTGTGGGCTTGCCGTGATCCGTGACGATCACGTGTTCGCCTGATGACTCGACTTGCCGAAAATACTCGAGTGCCTTTGCTTTGAACTCCGTTTTGGAAACTTGGGTGCCCGGCATCGCAAATCCTGTTGGTGGGTACACATCGATCTTCGCACCCCAAAATGACTATGTCAAATAGTCATTTTACGAAACGTACCCCGGGATCTCTTACAACAACTTCCCACCCGGCGGACTACTTGGCCGGTCCACCGGCAAATGCCGAATAATGCAGTCGATGGCGCCCGCATCCTTCTTCCCCGCACCAAGTGCGCCGCTCACCGACGTCCTGTATTGCGCCGGGCTGATCCGCTTGTAGTAAAGCCGCGAGGTCTGGTCCAGCCAGTAGATGTAGTCGTCATCGCCCGAATTGCCGTTATCAGCGAGCCACTGGCTGATGTTGTTATTGCCGATGACCATATTCGGGCAAGCGGTCTTCAGCGAATCCAGATACGCGTTGAAACCCTTGGCTTCGATGTTGCGGACCGAATCCGGCGCGCAGGCGGCCAGCGCCATGGCGATGCTTGCCGCAGCGGCAGCTTGAAGCAATCTCCAACGTGAAGTCGTGTCCGGCACGGCAGCCTCCCTGAAAGTTACGCTGCCGTCATCTTAGGCCATTCAAGCGCAACTCAGTCGTCCAGCGTCTCGTGCACGGCTGCCGCGCCCCGCTTCCAGTAGCTCGACGCGCGGATACGCTTCTTGTCGATGCCACGGTCCGTCACGAGATACTGGCGCACCGACTTCATTGCCGCCGATTCGCCGGCCGCCCAGACATAGCCTTCGCCGTCCGGCAGCGCGATGCCGCGCAATGCGGGTGCCAGCAGGCTGCCTTCGGGCGCGTCGCCGCGATGCAGCCAGTGCACCTGCAGGTTCGCCGGGCTCGGCAGCGGAATTTCTGCAGCGGCTTCGGGTACCTCGATCACCACCAGCGCGTGTGTATCGGGCCCCAGTTCCTCCAGCCGGCGGCCGATGGCCGGCAAAGCCGTCTCATCGCCCACGAGCAGATGCCAGTCGAACGCGGTGGGCACCACGAATGAGCCGCGCGGACCGCCAACGCCGAGATACTGGCCCGGTTGCGCCAGAGCGGCCCAGGTCGATGCAGGGCCGTCGCCATGGAGCACGAACTCGATATCGAGTTCGTGCGCGACAGGGTCGTAATGGCGCGGCGTGTAGTCGCGCGCAGGGGGCCGGGGCTGGTCCTCGGCAAAGACCACGCCGTTGGGGCCGACTTCGGGCATGACAGGCTTGTTGGCGCCGCCTTGCGGGAAGAACACCTTGACGTGGTCATCGAACGAAGCGGAAACGAAGTCGGCAAGGTCGGGGCCCTGGAGCGTCACGCGCAGCAACTGCGGGGAGACAAGTCGGGTGCGTACGACCTGCAGCATGCGCATCTTCAGCGGATGGCGCACGCGCTGCACGGTCAGGTCGCGAGTGGATGGGGTGGTATCTGTCGGTATCGTCATGGAATTGCTCATGTGAGGGGCGCGCGCACAGCGCCCAGGGCGGACGCCAAAGTCAACGCCACAGATCAGTCCTTGGGGCCGGCTTCGATCTCGGCCGTGGCCCGCGCCAGGATGTCGGCGATGCGCCGCTGTTCATCTGGCGAAGCGTCGCTGCGCAGTGCCAGTGCGCGTTTCAGCGCCACGCGCGCCTGTACGAACTCCGGCGCCCAGCCGCCCTGCTCCGGCTCTACCTGTGGCTCACCGGCCATGGCACGACGGATCCAGTCCATCTTGCGCGCAGCGTGGCGCAGGCGCCCGAGCATCAGATCGAGCCTGTCTTTGTTGGCGGCCAGGTAGGTACGGCCAGCGTCGGAAAGTTGGTAACGCTTCTTGTTGCCCTCGGTATCGACCGTGGCATGCCCGACTTCTTCAAGATACGTCAGCGCCGGATAGACCATGCCGGGGCTCGGCTTGTAGAACCCACTGGTTCGAGTCTCCAGCGCCTTGATCAGTTCGTAGCCATGGCTGGGCTTCTCCTTCAGCAAAGCCAGCAGCAGCAGTTGCAGGTCTTCCGCACTGAACTTTCGGCCCCGTCGCCAGCCCTCGCCATCAAAGTCGCCGGGGCCGCCAAAGCCATCGCCACCATCCGGGGGGCCGCCCAAGGAGCCGCCGCGATGATGGCGCCCGATGGCATGGCGAAAGAAGTGATGAGAGAACCCCATCCCGAACCGAAGGCCACGGCCGGTTTGGTCGAATGAGGCAAATGAAGCAAATGGATGTCGCACGAACGCCTCCGATATATCTTAAAACATATCTTAAGATATATATCGGAGGCTGCGAAGTCAAGGTTTGCCTGCCATCGGCGGGGGGTGGGGCGGGCAGTTACAGCGCTATTTCATCCGGTACCAGTGGAACCCATCGGACCCGGTTTCCCGCACAGCTTCGCCGCGGTGCATCAGGTAATTGAGATGCGCGATGCTCTCCCCCGTTGCCATGCCAAGCAGGCCCGGACTGTCGATGGGCCGGGAAAACAGCTGGCCGAACACATCCACGGCCCGCCGTGGCTCGGACAGCGCGTCGCGCAGGCGATCGAGCGCCTGGTGCTGGCTGCGCGACAGGTAGTCGAGCCGCGCGTGCAGACCGCGGAACGGCTCGTTGTGTGCGGGCAGCACGAGCACATCGTCCGGCACCTCGCGTCGGATCTTGTCCAGCGAGTCCAGCCAGTCGCCCATCGGATCGGCCTCCGGCTCGGTCGGGAACACCGAGACATTTGACGAAATGCGCGGAAGTACCTGGTCGCCGGAGATCAGCACTTTGAGTGCCGGGCAGTACAGGCACGCATGCTCGGGCGAATGTCCGGTGCCGACGACCACGCGCCATTCGTGCTCGCCAATGCGCAACACGTCGCCGTCGGTCAGGCGCTGGAAGCTCTCCGGCAGCGCATGCACGTACTTGCCAAAGCCGCCAAACCGCGTTCGGTAGACTTCGATGTCGTCCTCGGTCCAGCCGGCGCGCCGGTAGAAATCCACGGCTTCCGGCGGCGCGGCGCGCCCGGTATCGGCGGCCAGCACGCGGCACATCAGGTATTCCATCGGCGTCATCCACAGCCGGCACCCGAACTTGCGCGTGAGCCAGCCGGCCATGCCGATGTGATCGGGATGCATGTGGGTGACAAAAAGCCGCGTCAGGCCGCCACCGGCGAGCGCGCCGCCTTCGCCGAATAGCGTGCGCCAGGCCGCCGCGGTTTCTGGCGTCTGCAGACCGGAATCCACGGCCGCCCAGCCAGCGCCGTCGCGGATCGCCCAAAGATTGATGTGATTGAGTCCCAGCGGCATCGGCATGCGCAGCCAGCGCACGCCGGGCGCGACTTCATGCGCTTCGCCGGGTACGGGCGCGTCGCCGCAGGGATAGTCGAGGGTGGGTTTTTCGAGCGGAGGCTGCGTGTTTGGGGCTTGCTGGCTCATGCTTTCTCGGCCTTGTCAGTGTATGGCTGTCCGCCCGGGTGCCCGCCTGCACGGGGGTCCCGGGTCTCAGGTCCAGCAGACACCTTAGCCGAGTTGCACCATTCGTGTCACGCACCGGCGCGGGGGGCTACCGTCTCTGCGCCGGCAATACCTTGCCCGGGTTGAGCAGATTACGCGGGTCCAGCGCCTGCTTCACCTGCCACATCAGTTCGATTTCCACGGGCGACTTGAACTGCGCAAGATCGTCGCGCTTCACCACGCCAATGCCGTGTTCGGCCGAGATCGATCCATTCTCGGCATGCGCCATCGTATCGACGAGGCCGGAAATTCGCGCGTACCACTGGGCGAGGAATTCCTTGGCCGGCCGGTCCTTGGGCCGCAGCGGATTGAAGTGGACGTTGCCGTCTCCCATATGACCGTAGATCACCATGCGCGCATCCGGCTCAAGCGCCAGTACCCGCTCGGATGCCTCTTCGACAAACGCCGCAATGCGCGACAGCGGTACCGACACATCGCACTTGATGCTGCCGCCGGCACGGGTCTGCGCATCGGAGATTTCTTCGCGGATACGCCAGAAGGTCTGCGCATCAGACAGGCTCGCAGCCACCGCGGCGTCGAGTACAAGGCCCTGGCCGAAGCCCGATTCCAGGATCTCCATCAGCGTGGCGTTGAGGCTTTCCGCATCGGTGCCCGAGGTCAGCTCGATCAGGACCATCCAGTCATGCATCTGCGGCAGCGGCGACGGGACATTGCCGAGGTATTCGAGCACGAGTTCCAGCGCCGGGCGCGAAATCAGTTCGAACGCGGTCACCGCCTGCCCGGACAGCCGTTTGGCTTCGCCAAGCAGTTGCATCGCCGCCGCGGGACTCCGCACGGCGACGAACGCGACCGCCGTGCTGCGCGGTTGCGGCATGAGCTTGAGCACCGCGCCGGTGATGATGCCGAGCGTTCCCTCCGCGCCGATGAACAACTGCTTCAGGTCATAGCCGGTGTTGTCCTTGCGCAGGCCGCGCAGCGACGAATAGATGCGCCCGTCCGGCAGCACGGCTTCGATGCCGAGCACCAGGTCACGCATATTGCCGTAGCGCAGCACCGCCGTGCCGCCGGCATTGGTGGAAAGGTTGCCGCCGATCTGGCACGAACCTTCCGAGCCGATGCGCAGCGGAAACAGGCGCTGCTCGGCTTCCGCCGCGCTGCGTGCCGCGCTGAGCGTGACGCCGGCCTGCACGGCCATCGTGTCGTTGACGGCATCGATGGCCAGCACGCGGTTCATGCGGCGCAGGTTGATGACCACGGCCGCACCGGTGTCGTCAGGCACTGCGCCACCCATGAGCGAGGTGTTGCCGCCCTGCGGCACCACTGGCACCCCATTCGCATAGCACCACTGCATGACCTGGCTGACCTCTTGCGTGGATGCAGGCAGCACCACGACCTGTGCTTTGCCACGGTAGATGCCGCGATAGTCGGTGACGAAAGGCTGCATGTCGGCATCGCCACTCAGGCAGGCGTGCTCGCCGACGATGGCCTGCATCGCGCGCAGGGTGGTTTCGGGATTTGGGGCTTGGACTTCGGCTTGCATGTTCGCTCGGGATTCGGTTTCGGTGTTCAGTACGCGGCGGAAGGCCCGCTACCAGCGCTGGCCGTCTGTTGCGGCTTGAACTCCGCGGCAAGCCGTCGCGCAGCGTTGGCGTACATTGTCACGTCCACACCGGTCGCTACGAACGTGCAGCCCAGCTCCAGGTAGCGGCGCGCGAGCGTCGTGTCCGAGGTCAGCGTGCCAGCGGCCTTGCCGCTGGCGACGATGGTCCGCATCGCGCCTTCGATGGCCGCCTGCACCTCGGGGTGACCCGGCTTGCCGCGATAGCCCATCGACGCGGCCAGGTCTGCCGGTCCGATGAACACGCCGTCGACACCTTCCACCGCGCAGATCGCCTCCAGGTTCTTCAGCGCCGTCACGGTTTCCGCCTGCACCAGCAGGCAGATCTCGTCATCGGCCACATCGAGGTAGTCCGTACGGCTGCTCCATCGCGACGCACGTCCTACCGCACTGCCGACGCCGCGAATGCCCTGCGGCGGGTAGCGTGTGGCGCTGACCAGCGATGCCGCCTGCTCGGCCGTATCGACCATCGGCACGAGCAGGTTCTTCGCCCCGATATCGAGCAGCTGCTTGATCAGCGCTACCTCGCCCGCCAGCGCACGCACCACGGGCTGCGCCGGGTAAGGCGCAACAGCCTGCAGCGCCTGCAACGTCGTACGCAGGTCGTTCGGCGCGTGTTCGCCGTCGATCAGGAGCCAGTCGAAGCCGGTGGTGGCGGACACCTCGGCCAGGTAAGGCGTCGCCATCGAGAGCCAGAGGCCGATCTGCGCCTGGCGGGCCGCCAGGGCGGCCTTGAACGGATTGTGTGCGGGCATGGTGTTGTCTTGCCTTCTGTGAATGCGGGAATACTGCCGCTCAGCCGAGCTGGCCCTGGCAAAGGTACTTGGTATGCATGTAGTCGTCCAGCCCGTGACGGGAGCCTTCGCGCCCGTAGCCGGATTCCTTCACGCCGCCGAATGGCGCGGCTTCCGCGGCAATAGCGCCTTCGTTGATGCCGACCATTCCCGTTTCCAGTGCCTGTGCCACGCGCCATATCCTGCGCACGTCGTTCGAGTAGAAGTACGCAGCGAGCCCGAACGGCGTGTCGTTCGCATCGCGGATCACCTCGGACTCGTCGCGGAACCGGAACACCGGCGCCACGGGACCGAAGGTCTCTTCGCACGCGAGTTCCATGGCGGGCGTGGCGTCGATCAGCACGGTCGGCGCGTAGTAGTGCGGGCCATCGGCCGTGCGAACACGCCGCCCACCTGTCACCACGCGGGCGCCTTTTGCCACCGCATCCTCGACATGCCGCGCAATCTTGTCGACGGCGCGCGCGTTGATCATCGGTCCGATCTGCGCGTTCTCGTCCGTGGCAGGTGCGACGTGCAGCGCACCGACGCGGCGGGCCAGGCGCTCGACAAAGTCGTCATGCACGCTCTCATGCACGTAGACACGGTTCGGGCACACGCAGGTCTGGCCGCCGTTGCGGAATTTGGATGCCATCAGGCCATCGACGGCCGCGTCCGGGTCCGCATCTTCGAACACGATAAACGGCGCATTGCCGCCCAGTTCCAGCGACAGCTTCTTGAGCGTGCCCGCGGATTCGCGCGCCAGGTGCTTGCCCACCGGTGTGGAGCCGGTAAACGTGATCTTGCGCACGCGGCTGTCGGCCAGCCACGCATCGACCACGTTGGGTGTGCTTTCGCGCGAGGCCGTCACGATATTGAGCACGCCTGCCGGCAGACCGGCCTGCTCAGCCAGCCAGACCAGCGCGAGCGCGGTCAGCGGCGTGTCCTCGGCGGGCTTGGCCACGACCGTGCAACCCGCGGCCAGTGCGGGCGCGATCTTGCGCGCGATCATCGCGAGCGGGAAGTTCCATGGTGTAATGGCAGCCACCACGCCAACCGGCTCCTTCAGCACCAGCAGCTTGCGGCCCGGCACGGCCTCCGCGACGATATCGCCGCAGATGCGCGTGGCTTCTTCGGCAAACCACTCCACATACGAAGCACCATACAGGACCTCCCCGCGTGCTTCCTTCAGCGGCTTGCCCTGTTCGGTCGATATGATGCGCGCCAGGTCTTCCTGATTCGCGAGGATCAGCGCATGCCAGCGTTTGATCAGCTGCGCGCGTTCGCGCGCCGGGCGGGCGCTCCAGGCCGGAAACGCTTCCGCTGCGGCATCAGCCGCGCGTCCCGCATCGTCGTCGTCGCTGTCGGGCACATGGGCAAACACCTCGCCCGTGGCCGGGTTGGCCACCGCAAGGCGGCGGCCCAGGCCGGCATCGCGCCATTGTTGATTGATGAAGTTCTGGCTGCGCAGCAGCGCGGCGTTAGCAAGCGTCAGGGACATGGGACGTACAAAAAGAGGGCGATGAAGGCGGGAACGCGGTCAGCTCACGATACCGAGATGCCAGGGCACGAACTCGTTGTCGCCAAGGCCCAGCAGTTCGCTTCGAGTTGGTTGGCCAGATGCCGCTTGCAGAATATGTTCGAAAATGCGCTGCCCCATCTGCCCGATCGTCAGCTCGCCATCGACCACCAGACCGCAATTGATGTCCATGTCGTCGCGCAAACGTTCGTACATCGGCGTGTTCGACGCGAGCTTGATGGTGGGCGCCGGCTTGGAGCCGAACATGGAACCACGGCCGGTGGTGAAGCAGATCAGGTTGGCGCCGCTGGCAATCTGGCCCGTCACGGCGACCGGGTCGTAGCCGGGAGAATCCATGAAGACGAAGCCGGCCTTGTCGATGGGCTCGGCATACTCGTACACCGCCTGCAGCGGCGTGGTGCCGCCCTTCATGGCCGATCCCAGCGACTTTTCAAAGATGTTCGCCAGGCCGCCTTGCTGGTTGCCGTGGCCTACCACGCCGTTGAACTGCGCGTTGTGGCCGGCGGTATAGCGCTCCCACCAGGCCAGGCGGTCCAGCAGCTTCTGGCCGACTTCCGGCGTCACCGCGCGGCGCGTCAGCATGAACTCCACACCGTGGATCTCCGGCGTTTCCGACAGGATCGCAGTGCCCCCGTGCCGTACCAGGATGTCCATGGCCGCACCGAGCGCTGGATTCGCACTGATGCCCGAGAACCCGTCCGAACCGCCGCACTCGAGGCCGATCTTCAGGTGGCTGGCTGGCACGCGTTGGCGCACGGCCTGGTTCGCAGCAGGCAACATCGATTCAACGGCGCGAATACCTGCCTGGATCGTTTCACGCGTGCCGCCGCTGTCCTGCATGACCAGCGTGTGCATGGCCGCGCCGGGTTCGAGCCCTTGCGATTCCACCAGACCTGCGACCTGATTGCGCTCGCAGCCGAGTCCAACGATCAGCACACCCGCCAGGTTGGGATGCCGCGCATACCCGGCCAGCGTCCGGCGCAGCACGTCGAAATGCTCGCTCGGCGACGACATGCCGCAACCGCTGGTCTGGGCGAAGGCGACTACGCCATCCACGTTCGGATAGGCGGCCAGCCGCTCCGGCGTGAAATGCGAGGCAATCTGGCGAATCACTGTCGACGAACAGTTCACCGACGACAGGATGCCGATGAAATTGCGCGTGCCCACGCGGCCGTCCGGGCGAACGAAACCCATGAACGTGGCCCGCTCGGCTTCCGGCACGTATTCCACCGCGCGAACGTCCTGGCAGAAGGCCGGGTCACGGTAGAAATCCACCAGCTTCAGATTGTGCGAATGCACGTGCTCGCCAGCTACGATATCGCGCGACGCCACGCCGATCACCGTGTCGTACTTGCGCACCGGCGTGCCGCTGGCAATCGCGCTGGCCGCGATCTTGTGTCCGGCCGGGACTTGGGCGCGCACGCGCAACGCGGGATCGGACAGCTGCTGCCCGAGCGCAAGATCGCCCCTGGCGATCAGCACGTTATCGTTAGCATGCAGCCGGATGACGGGGTTCGTTTTCACTTGAGGATCAACCTTGCTGCAGCAGTTCCTTGAGCCGCAGCTTCTGGATCAGCTGGGTTTCCTGGTCATAGACCGTCGCCACGTACTTCTTGTATTCGGGCCCGTCCAGGTACATCACGGGCGCATCGAGGCGTGCCGCCACCTGCTTGAATTCCACGCTCGCCACCGCGGTGCGGAACGCGTCGCGCAGCTTCTTTTCCACGGCCGCCGGCAAGCCCTTGGGCGCGCCGATACCGTTGGGCGCCTCGACCACCACGTTGTAGCCAAGCTCCTTCAGGGTCGGCGTGTCCTTGAAGCGCGTGGCACGCTGTTCGCCCCACGTCGCCAGCAGGCGCAGCTTGCCAGCCTCGACATGCGGGGCCCACGAACTGGAATCGGCGAGCAGGTCCACCTGCCCGGCCAGCACATCCTGCAGGGCCGCAGCGCCGCCTTTGTAGGCGATGGCGTTGAACTTCACGCCGGCCGCCAGTGCGAACTGTTCCATGCCGACGTGCGTGGCGCCGCCGATGCCAGCGTGCGCGTAGGTCAGTCTCCCCGGGTTGGCCTTGGCCGCGGCGACCACGTCTTGCAGCGTCTTGAAGCGCGAGTTCGTGGGCACCGCGATGCCGAAGGTCTGGCCAGACGTGCGTGCGAGATAGGTCAGTTCGGTGCGCGGATCGAGTTGCAGCATGCCGAGCTGCGAGAAGCGCGTGACCGAGATCGGGATCTGCCCGATGGTGTAGCCGTCGGGATTCGCGCGCGCGAGCGCCTTGGTGCCGATCATGCCCGATGCGCCGGCACGGTTCTCGACCACGATCGACTGTTTCAGGATGCCGGACGCGACCTGGCACAGGGCCCGCATCGACTGGTCCGCCGTCCCGCCCACCGGCCAGGGGCAGATGAATGTGATGGGGCGATCGGGATACTCCGCCGTAGCGGCGCGGCTCATGCCCGGCAGGATGATGCCGGCGGTACCCGCGGCAGCGGCCGCCGCCCCGCTGATGAGCAGCTGGCGACGCTTCGGATTAAAGGGGAGTCCTTGGGTCATGTGAGGGTGTCTCCGTAGTTATGGGACGGTCAGGCCGTCGTGCTATATCGATATTGTGTGTCCGCCGAACATAACAATCCAATCAGAACTTGGCATTGCTTCATGCCGTTTTCGTTATGTAGACTCCGGGCATGGCCACGATCGACCGCGCGCTGCGCTCCAATATCAAGCTGCGCCACCTGCAACTGCTGGTGGCGCTCGACGAATTCCGACACCTGGGCCGCACGGCCGAGTTCCTCGCCGTGAGCCAGCCCGCCGTTTCGCGCGTGCTCACCGAAGTCGAAAAGATGCTGGGCCTGACGCTGTTCACGCGTTCCACGCGCGGCACCGAACCCACCGCGGCCGGCGAATCACTGGTGCGCTTTGCGCGCTCGGTGCTCGCGCAGTACGAGCAGACGCGCGACGAGATCGCAGCTGTCGAAAGCGGCGCGTCGGGTCGTATCCGCATCGGCTCGATGGGCGCGGCGCTGCCGGCATTGCTGGCGCACGCGGTCGGCATGCTCAAGGACCGTTCGCCGCGCGCTACCGTGCTGATCGAGGAAGGCGATCTCACGCACCTGCTGCCCAAGCTCCGTCTGAGCGAACTGGACCTGATCGTGGGCCGCCTGGAACCTGGCTACGCAGCGCCGGACCTGGTTGCCGAGGCCTTGTACGATGATCCCATGGTGGTCGTGGTCAGGCGCGGCCACCGCATCACGCGCAAGGCCAATCCCGGCTGGCACGACCTCGCCAACCTGCCATGCGTATTCCCGCCGCCGTGGGCCTCGCTGCGCGTGAAGATCGAACAGGCCTTCTACCAGCACGGACTGCATCCGCCGCAGGACGTCATCGAATCGTCGTCCTACCTTGCACTGGCCACGTTTGCCACCAGGCGCGATGCGGCAGGCTTCATGGCACAGTCCGCCGCACGGGCTCTGGAAGCCGAAGGCCGCCTGCGGATCGTTGCGATGGACGTGCCCGTCGAATTGCCTCCGGTTGGCGTCATGACGTTGCGCGAACGGCCGCTGACGAGCAGTGCCTTGCAGATGCTGGATTACCTCCGACGTGCTGCCGCCGGGTTGAAAGTGATCTGACGCCCGGAGCGCCTGCGGCCCGGCAGAAAGCGGCTACCATACCGGGGCGTCCCGGTTCACCAAGAGACATCCATGAATACCCCACAGGCATCCACAACCAGCATCGGCGAGGGCTGGCCACATCCCTCCGACCGCACCAGCGGCACCGACGATGCCCGCGTCGACGACATCATTCCGCTGCCCCCGCCCGAGCATCTGATCCGGTTCTTCCCCATTGCCGGGACGCCGATCGAATCGCTGGTCACGGCAACGCGGCAGAGCATTTCCCGGATCCTGCACGGCCAGGATGACCGCCTGCTCGTGATCATGGGACCGTGCTCGATCCACGATCCGCGCGCCGCGCTCGACTACGCGCAGCGCTTGATGGCACAGCGCGTGCGCTACGCGGATACGCTCGAAATCGTGATGCGTGTGTACTTCGAGAAGCCCCGCACCACCGTGGGCTGGAAGGGTCTGATCAACGACCCGTATCTCGACGAAAGCTACCGGATCGACGAGGGGCTTCGGATGGCGCGCCATCTGTTGCTGGACATCAACCGCCTCGGGCTACCGGCGGCCGGCGAGTTCCTGGATGTCATCTCGCCGCAGTACATCGGCGACCTGATCAGCTGGGGCGCAATCGGCGCCCGCACGACGGAAAGCCAGGTGCACCGGGAACTGGCGTCGGGCACCTCGGCACCGATCGGATTCAAGAACGGCACCGACGGCAATATCAAGATCGCCATCGATGCAATCCAGGCCGCCTCCCGTCCGCATCACTTCCTGGGCGTCCATAAGAACGGGCAGGTCGCGACCGTTCACACCCGGGGCAACCCCGACTGCCACGTCATTCTGCGCGGCGGCAAGGTGCCGAACTATGATGCCGATTCCGTGGCAGCAGCCTGCAAGGATCTCGACGCGGCCGGACTGGACCGCCGGCTGATGGTCGATTGCAGCCACGCCAACAGCAGCAAGCAGCACTTGCGGCAGATCGACGTCGCACGCGACGTAGCGCGGCAGGTCAGCGGCGGCAGCCGGTCAGTGTTTGGCGTGATGGTCGAAAGCCATCTGATCGGTGGTGCGCAAAAATTCACGCCGGGGCAGCACAACCCGTCGGAACTGACGTACGGGCAGAGCATTACCGACGCCTGCATCGGCTGGGACGACTCCCTCGCGGTGCTCGACATGCTTGCCGAGGCGGTCGCTGCGCGCAGGCAGAAAGCCTGAGCCAAATGTTCCGGTGCTTCCGGCCACTCGACGGCCCGGACGCCTTCAGACACCAACACCCACCCGTCCACGGCCAGCGATCGGACTTCTGCTGCACCGCACCATCGAGTTACACTTGATGTTTGGCACCGGCCGGGCGGGAAGATGCGCGAATATCGCCCCTTTCCGCACCCGCCCGGGACTCCCTTGCATGATTTGCACCGGAAAAACTGAAATCCCTGTCCGAAGACGAAGAGACACAGAAACATGAGCGCTGACAACCAATTGCAGTTCACCGTGGAACGTCACCCCAACCCCACGCCGGCCGACAAGATCGCGGCTGCGCTGGTCGACCCTGCCTTCGGACGCGTGTTCACCGACCACATGGTCACAATCCGCTGGACCGAAGGGCGCGGTTGGCATGACGCCAAGGTCGAAGCGCGCCGTCCATTCCAGATCGATCCCGCCTGTGCCGTCTTGCACTATGCGCAGGAAATCTTTGAGGGCATGAAGGCCTATCGCGGCGCCGACGGCAAGATTTCGCTGTTCCGCCCGCAGGAAAACGCCAAGCGCTTCCGTGCGTCGGCCGCGCGCATGTCGATGGCCGACCTGCCTGAAGCCGAGTTCCTGCGCGCTGTCGAAGCGCTCGTCGACATCGACCGCGACTGGATCCCCGGCGGCGACGGCAGCCTGTACCTGCGCCCGTTCATGTTTGCTGCCGAGAACTTCCTCGGCGTGCGCGCCGCGAACGAATACGTGTTTTGCGTGATCGCCTGCCCGGTCGGCCCGTACTTCAAGGGTGGCAAGTCGGCGGTTACGGTTTGGGTGTCCGACCAGTACACGCGCGCCGCGCCCGGCGGCACCGGCGCGGCCAAGTGCGGCGGCAACTATGCGGCCAGCCTGATCGCGCAGACGGAAGCTGCACAGAAGGGCTGCGACCAGGTGGTCTTCCTTGACGCCGCGGAACACCGCTGGATCGAGGAACTCGGCGGCATGAATGTGTTCTTCGTGATGGATGACGGCTCGCTGCTGACGCCGCCGCTGTCCGGCACGATCCTGCCCGGCATCACGCGCGCATCGGTGATCGAACTGGCCCGCCGTGAAAGCATTAAGGTGTCGGAAACCCCGTACGCGTTCGAGGCGTGGCAAGCCGATGCCGCGAGCGGCCGCGTGAAGGAAACGTTCGCCTGCGGTACCGCCGCCGTGGTGACTGCCATCGGCACGGTTCGCCACGCCGGCGGTGAATTCAACATCGGCAATGGCGGCGAAGGCGAAGTCACGAAGCGCCTGCGTGCACTGCTGACCGGTATCCAGCGCGGCAAGGAAGCAGATACCTTCGGCTGGGTGCACCACATCGCCTGAGGCTGGCCCCTGCCCGTTCATGACCCGGGCTGACCGGGTCATGAACGCGCCAGCAACCCCGGCAGCGAGGACACCGACAGCACGACGCCGGACGCAGTGAGCAGCGTCAGCACGATCTTGCGAAACGTGGCCTCGCTGATGCCCAGATACACCCGCGCACCAAGCAGCGAAGGCACCAGCATCGCCGGCGCCACCACCAGGAACATCGGCAGCATGTCCCGCGTAACGATGCCCTTGCCGACATAAGTGGCCATCGTCACCGCCAGCGTGGCCAGATTGAAGTTCTGGATCACCGCGCGCTGCTCGTCCTTGTCAAAGCCGCGCAGCGTGCACCACAACGTGGGAATCACGCCGGTAAAGCCGCCGATTCCGCCCATCACCCCGCCTGCAGCCCCTGCCACGCCATCGGCCACGCGCCCGCCATGCGTGATCGCAGGCAGTCGCGGCGCCATCAGCATCACCGGACACCACAGCGTCAGGAACGCGCCAAACACGGCTTTGAACAGTTGGGCGTTGAGTGCCGGGAGGATTGCCACGCCAATTGGAATTCCAACCAATCCGCCCGCCACGAAGGGCCACAACCGCCGCAGCGGCAATCCACGCCGCACCGAAAACGCGGCAAGCAACTGCCCGGTCAGCGCACCAAACACCGTCATTGCCGACGCCATGCGCGGGTCGATGGTCCACACCCAGAACGACATCGCGACCATGCCGAAGGCGAAGCCAGAGAGCCCCTGCACGAAGCCGGCGACGGCTGCGCCGAGAATGACGATGATCAGCGTGGAATCCATCGGTATGAAGCGAATACGGCGAAGTGGAAAAGTCGCCCACTATGCGCTTCCACCACCGACTTGTCACTTGCCCGATCTGATACGGTGTTTTTCCCGCCTTTTGCTTCTGTTCTCCTTTCCAGCGGACCTCTAGCATCGGAACGTGCGGCAAAAGGCCAACAGGGTCCGCCCGCTGCGACGATATGCCGCCGCGGCAACCTCGGCCTTTGCCGGCACATGGCGACGCATGCGGCGTACACTACGCATACCGCACGCGCCAACGGCCCGCGCCCCTGGCGCGCCTGTCGGCAAGCCTGCCACGCCTGACCGGCATGGCGACGCAGTCGACGGCGTGCGATGGGCCAGCGCCACGGAGAACAAGACATGTTTGGCTTCACCGCGCTAGAACTCGCCCGTATTCAATTCGGCTTCACCATTTCCTTTCACATCATCTTTCCCGCCATCACCATCGGACTGGCGGCGTACCTGGCGGTACTGGAAGGATGCTGGCTACGTACACAGCGCCCGGTCTACCGGGACCTGTACCACTTCTGGTCCAAGATCTTCGCGGTCAACTTTGGCATGGGCGTGGTCTCGGGGCTGGTCATGGCGTACCAGTTCGGCACCAACTGGAGTTTCTTCTCCGAGTTCGCAGGCAGCATCACAGGGCCGCTACTGACCTACGAGGTGCTCACAGCCTTCTTCCTGGAGGCAGGCTTCCTCGGCGTCATGCTGTTCGGCTGGAACCGAGTCGGACCGGGGCTGCATTTCTTCGCGACCGTCATGGTGGCGCTGGGCACGCTGATTTCGGCGACCTGGATCCTTGCCTCCAATAGCTGGATGCAGACACCGCAGGGCTACGAAATCATCAGTGGCCGCGTGGTGCCGACGGACTGGTTCAAGGTCATCTTCAACCCGTCTTTCCCGTACCGCCTGATGCATATGAGCGTAGCAGCCTTCCTGGCCACGGCACTGTTCGTGGGCGCGTCGGGCGCATGGCACCTGCTGCGCGGCCGAGACAACCCGGCCATCCGCAAGATGCTGTCGATGGCGATGTGGATGCTGCTGATCGTCGCGCCGATCCAGGCCGTGATCGGCGACGTGCATGGCCTGAACACGCTGCAGCACCAGCCGGCCAAGATCGCCGCGATGGAGGGCCACTGGGAGACCGAGCATGGCGAGCAGGGCTTCCCGCTGCTGCTGTTCGGCCTGCCTGACATGGAGCGCGAAGAAACACGCTTTGCCGTGGGCATCCCGCGCCTGGGCAGCCTGATCCTCACGCACAGTCTCGATGGCCAGATCAAGGGCCTGAAGGAATTCGCACCGGAAGACCGGCCCAATTCCACCATCCTGTTCTGGTCGTTCCGCGTAATGGTCGGCCTCGGTGTGCTGATGATCCTGCTGGGCCTGTGGAGCCTGCTGCTAAGGCGCGGCGAACGGCTATTCAAGTCGCGGGCCTTCCTGCACCTGGCGATGTGGATGGGGCCCACCGGCCTGATCGCGATCCTCGCCGGCTGGTTCACGACCGAGATCGGGCGGCAGCCATGGGTGGTCTATGGGCTGCAACGCACCGCCGATGCGGTCACGCCGCACAACGTGCCCGAACTCGCGCTCACGCTCGGCCTGTTCGTCGTCGCCTACTTCTTCGTGTTCGGCGTTGGCATTGCCTACATGCTGCGGCTGGTGCGCAAGGGCCCGGTGATCGACGAAGGCAAGCACGAACGCCAAGGTGGTCCCGGCCGCGGCCACACGCCTGCACGCCCGATTTCCGCCGTCGAGGACGATGACGTGATGGCGCCCCATCAACCCGCTCGCAGCAGGAGCTGACGCCATGGGCATCGACCTTTCCCTCCTCTGGATCCTCATCATCTTCTTCGGCGTGATGATGTACGTCGTCATGGATGGCTTTGATCTTGGCATCGGCATGCTGTTTCCGTTCGTGCCCGACCGCCATGACCGCGACGTGATGATGAACACCGTGGCCCCGGTCTGGGACGGCAACGAAACATGGCTGGTACTCGGCGGTGCCGGCCTGCTCGCTGCGTTTCCACTCGCCTATTCGGTGGTGCTGAGTGCGCTCTACCTGCCGCTCATGCTGATGCTGCTGGGCCTGATTTTCCGCGGCGTGGCGTTCGAGTTCCGCTTCAAGGCCAATGACCGCGAACGGCCGGTGTGGGATGCCTCCTTCATTGGCGGCTCGCTCGTGGCATCGTTCTTCCAGGGCGTCGCGCTGGGCGCGTATATCGACGGCATCCGCATGGAAGGCCACCGTTTCGCCGGCGGCCCGCTGGACTGGCTTGCGCCGTTCCCGCTGTTCTGCGGCGTCGGTCTGGTAGTCGCCTATACGGTGCTGGGCAGCACGTGGCTGATCATGAAGACCGAGGGCGAACTGCACCAGCGCATGGTGCGGCTGGCCGGCACGCTGGGCTGGCTGCTGCTTGTCGTTATCGCAGCGATCAGTCTCTGGACACCGCTCACGCACCCGGAGATTGCCGAACGCTGGTTCAGCCTGCCGAATCTGGTCTTGTTCTCGCCTGTGCCGCTGCTGGTCGTGCTGTGCGTGCTCGGGCTGATGCGCGCGCTGCGGCGGACGCCGAACATGGCGCCGTTCCTGTATGCACTCGGGCTGGTGTTCCTCGGCTATACGGGGCTTGCGATCAGCGTCTGGCCCAATATCATCCCGCCGGGAATTTCCATCTGGGATGCGGCAGCACCGCCGCAGAGCCAGGGCTTCGCGTTGGTGGGCGCGCTGTTCATCATTCCATTCATCCTGATGTACACGGTGTGGGCCTACTACGTCTTCCGCGGCAAGGTCCGCCACGGCGAGGGGTACCACTGATGGCACCCCGTTCCGTGAGGCTGCCGCTCTGGCTCCAGCGCGTCGGCTGGCTAGTGCTGATCTGGGCCGCCAGCGTGGCAGGCCTTGGCGTCGCCGCCTGGCTGCTGCGCCTGCTGATGGCCGGAGCCGGCTTCCACCGCTGACCCGCTGCTGCGGCAGGGCCGGCTGTTTTGCGCCGGCCTTGTCTGCAATGCATTCAAGAATCCGAATGCCGCCATCAGGATTCTTTGCCTGCCTGTCACTACTGTGACAACCCCTGCTCTTACTCTGCCATCACTTCGCGGGGCCCGCCCTGCGCACAACAAGGCAAACAGACAGGGGAATGAAAGATGGCATGGATTCTTGCTCGGCCGGCGCCTGGCAGATACGCCCTCAGCCTGGCCATGGCCGGCGTGGCAGCCGCCGCGCTGACGGCTTGTGGCGGAGACGATGCGCAGCCAACGGCAGCCAACCCCTCCGATTCCGGCAACAAGACCAACCTCGCACCGGCGGCCAGCAAGGTGCTGCTGGTCGGTGTGGACGGCGCCACCTATGAGCAGGTGCAGAGCGCCATCCTGCGACGCGAACTGCCCAACCTCGCGCAGCTGAACCTCGTACCCGCCGCGACGGGCGGCATGCCAGGCACCGTCACCGCACAGCCACCGCTGGATGCACCGAGCTGGGCCACGGTGCTGACCGGCACCTGGTCCAACCGGCACGGCGTGACCGACGACACGCGTTCAGTGGCACCGCAAGCGCCGAGCCTGTTCCGCTACTTCCGCGATGGCGCGAAGGCCGGCACGCAGCTTGGCAGCGCCATCAGTTCGGCTGTCGTGCCGCCGCTGCTCACGGCAGAGCGCGACGCCGGCAACCTCGACACGTTCGTCGATTGTGCAAGCGCCGACAGCTGCGTAACGCAGAACAGCGTGAAACTGGTGCAAGCCGGCTACGGGCTGGTCTTCGCACAGTACAGCGCCCCGGCGCTGGCTGCCGAGGCTGACGGCTTCGGCGCCGGCACCTATGCCACTGCGCTTGCAGGCTTTGACCAGGCGCTGGGCCAGCTTCTGGCGGCCGTTGCGGAACGCCGCAAGGCGCAGCCGAACGAGGACTGGCTGGTCATGGTGACGACCAGCCACGGGCTCGATGCCACTGGCGCCACCACGTCCCTGCCGACGGTGGAGAACCGCACGGCCTTCATCGCCATGAACAAGCCGCTCAATGCGGCACTGGCCAGCACCGGCACCGCGGCGCCGGTCACGCCGGCTGACCTGTCAGCGCTGCCGACCGAGGCTGACATCGCGCCGACGCTGCTGACGCACGCCGGCATCGCCATCGACGCCACCGCCTACCGGTTCGACGGCATGCCGCTGAACGGTGCCAGCGCCGGCGTGCGCGGTATCCGCATGGCGGTAGGCCGCTACAACGATTCGATCGAACTGACGTGGCAGAATGCTTCCGCATCCGCGGGTGAAACGCTCGTGCTGCGCGATGGCGTGCAGATTGCGAAGTTGCCGGCCAGCGCCACGCAGTATGTCGACAATGCGTTCGACATGCCGACCGGCCTGTACCGCTTCAACTACACGCTCGTGCGCAACGGCGTGCCAGTGTCCTACCAGGCGCAGATCAATTACGTGAAGCCGGTACCGCTGGCGACCACGCTGCGCGATAACCTCGCCACGTACTTCAGCCTCGACACCAAGCCGCCGGTAGACGCCAAGGGCAGCGCCACGCTAGACCCGTGGCTGCCGGCCACGGACGGCGGTACGCTCGTCGACGACAACTTCGGCACCAAGGGCCTGCGCGTCGATTCCAACGTTGACGCATACGAGCTCGTGCAGAACGGTGCGGACATCGCGCAGAGCCCGCAGTTCACCATCGGCCTGTGGTTCCGCACGGACTGCACGCAGGGCAACGGCACGGGCGAGCCCATTATCTCCAACAAGAACTACACATCGGGCGCCAACCCCGGCATCGCGCTCGGCCTGTTCGGAAGCTGCGAGGTGCGTTTCAACATCGGCAGCGGCGGCGGCAAGCGCGATGACATCAACGGCATGAAGGTTTCGGCCAACCAGTGGGCCTACCTCGCCCTGTCCGTCGATACCGTGGCGAAGAAGTTCAGCGCCTACGTCATCGATCCGGTGCTGGGCCTGCAGAAGGTCGAGAACAAGGCGATTGCATCGACCGACGTGACCAAGCTCAACGGGCTCGCCACCAAGGTCTGGGGCCTCAATGACGATGCCACGCACAACTATGTGGCCAACAACGCCGGATCGCTCAAGGGCGTGATGGCCTTCAACGACCTGGCGATGTGGACACGGGTGCTGACGCTGGACGAACTCAAGTCCATCACCGCGTCGCGCCAGCCGCTGTCCAGCCTCAATCCTTGAACCCATGCCCTGGTCCTTCCACGGCCCACGCATTCCGGAGATTCAAACCATGACCCGACTCCTGCGCGCAGCCTCGCGTTCGCACTGGATGGCCACTCTGCTGATGTGCGCGACGCTGTCCGCCTGCGGCGGCAGCGACGACAACGCATCCGGCGGTTCGCAATCGCCGGCCGGCAGCCCCGCGCCGGCCACCGGCGAGGGGGCGATCAACCAGCCGCCCGCCGTCAAGCCCGCTATCCGGTGCGCGCCCTGAGCCGCAGCAAGCACGCCGACTATCCTGAACCTATCCGGCCACAGAACGACATGAACGCCAACAGCAGACGCAGTTTCCTCAAGCTCGCCGGCAGCAGCGCCGCGGCCGCCGCCGCGCTGGCCGCCTTCCCGCCGGCCATCCGGCGCGCGCTGGCCATCCCGGCCAACAATGCGACGGGCTCCATCCGCGATGTCGAGCACGTCGTGATCCTGATGCAGGAGAACCGCTCGTTCGACCACTACTTCGGGACTCTGCGCGGCGTGCGCGGTTTCGGTGACCGCTTCCCGATCCCGCTGGCGGGGGGTCTCAACGTCTGGCAGCAAACCTACGCCAGCGGCACGGCGCGCACGGTGCTGCCGTACCACCTCGACAGCACGGCCGGCAATGCACAGCGTGTCAGCGGCACGCCGCACACCTACCCCGATGCGCAGAACGCCTGGGACCTGGGCCGCATGAACAAATGGCCTACCTACAAGAACACGCAGTCGATGGGCTACTACACCGAGGCGGAGCTGGACTTTCAGTTCGCGCTGGCCAACGCATTCACGATCTGCGATGCCTACCATTGCGGCTTCCACGGCGGCACCAACCCGAACCGGCTGTTCCACTGGACCGGTACCAACGATCCGTCCGGCACGCACGGTGGCCCGGTGATCGACAACAGCGGGGATTCGTTCACGGGCTCGAACACGCCCTATACGTGGACCACGTATCCCGAACGTCTGGAAGCCGCCGGCGTGAGCTGGAAGGTCTACCAGAACATGCCGGACAACTACACCGACAACCCGCTCGCCGGCTTCAAGCAATATCGCGATGCGAACCTTGCGCGCGGCAACGCGGCCAACGGCAGCCCGTATCCCGCGTATGCCAGCAGCGACGATGCCATCAACCCGCTGATCAAGGGCATTTCCAACACCATGCCGGATGCGGGTTTCCTGCAGGCGCTACGCGATGACATCGCCGCGGGCAAGCTGCCGCAGGTGACATGGATCGTGGCGCCCGCCAACTACTCCGAGCATCCCGGGCCTTCCAGCCCGGTGCAAGGCGCCTGGTACACGCAGGAGGTCCTGAACGCGTTGACGGCAAACCCGGCCGTGTGGAGCAAGACCGTGCTGCTCGTCAACTTCGACGAGAACGACGGCTTCTTCGACCACGTACCGCCGCCGTGCGCACCGGGTTACGAGAACGGCGTGCTCGCCGGTGCCTCGACGGTCGCTACCGACGGTGAATACCACACGGACCAGAAGCCCTATGGCCCGGGCCCGCGTGTACCGATGTATGTGATTTCGCCGTGGAGCCGCGGCGGCTGGGTCAACTCGCAGGTGTTCGACCATACCTCCGTGCTGCGTTTCATTGAGGCGCGCTTCGGTGTGGCGGAGACCAACGTTACGGCATACCGGCGGGCCGTCGCTGGCGATCTGACTTCGGCGTTCAACTTCGTCAACCCGAATTCCGGCGCATTGCCAACCTTGCCAAGCCGCGACAAGACCGGCGCCGATGCCATCCGCACCGCGCAGGGCGTGCTGCCGCAGGTGCCGTTGCCCTCCACCGCTGCGCAGCAATTGCCGCAGCAGGACAAGGGCACGCGTCCCTCGCGCGCCCTGCCCTACGAGCTTCACGTGAGCGCACGCGAAGACGCCGCCGGACGCCAGGTATGGCTGCTCTTCAGCAACACAGGCAAGCAGGCCGCGGTGTTCCATGTGTATGACCGCCTGCATCTCGACCGCGTACCACGCCGCTACCTCGTCGAGCCCGGCAAGGAACTCAATGGCAGCTGGGATGCGTTCGCCAGCGACAGCGGCAAGTACGACCTGTGGGTGCTCGGTCCGAACGGCTTTCACCGAGCCTTCAGCGGCGACGTGAGCGCCGTCACGGCAGCGTACGCCAGCGCACCGGAGATCCGAGTCTGCTACGACATCGCCAATGCCGCCGTCTACCTGACCATGATCAACACCGGCAGCGCCGCATGCACCTTCACGGTCCAGCCCAACGCGTACCGCACGGACGGCCCGTGGACGTACGACATTCCCTCTGGTAAACAGCTCGAGCAGCACTGGCCCGTGGGCCTGCAGGGCAACTGGTACGACTTCACGGTGAGCACGGCGCAGGGCGGTTTCAAGCGGCGCTTTGCAGGCCGCCTGGAAACCGGCGCCGACAGCGTGTCCGATCCGGCGATGGGTACCTGATCCGCCGAAAGTCGGGGAGGCGTAGCGGTACTGTCACATTGCACCGATAGACTGCGCGCTAATCCGGTGCCTGCCGCGTCCGCTACCTTTCCCTGCCCTCAACCCATGCTCGGCGATCTTCTCACGACCTTTTTCGAAGTGGCTCGCCAGGGCAGCATTACCACGGCCGCGCGGCAGCTCGGCGTCAGCCAGCCCACCGTTACGGCACGCATCCGCCAGCTGGAGGATGTCTATGGCGTGGAGCTGTTCTATCGCCGTGCGAGCCGGGTCGACCTGAGCGATGTCGGTGTCGCGCTGATGCCCGTGGTGGAGCAGTTGATGCAACAGGAAAGCAATGCCGACTATCTCCTGCGCAATGCGGGGAACCTGCGCTTCGGTAATTTGCGCATCGGCGCAACCGGTCCGTATTACATCCTGCGCAGCGTTGCCGCGTTCCGGCAGCGCTACCCGGCCGTCGAAGTCAGCATCGAGATCGGCAATTCGCAGCAGATGATCGAGGCGCTGCTGGAATACCGCATCGACGCCGCGGTGTCCTCGCACGCGGTGGAGGACAGCCGGCTCGCGCGTATCCGGCTGGCGAGCGATCCGATGGTGCTGGTCGTCCATCCGGAACACCCGTTCGCGCGGATGCCCCATATCGATATCGCCCGCCTTGCCGAATGCCACCTGCTCGTGCGCGAGCACGGGTCGATGACACGGCAGGCCACCGAGGCTGCGCTCGCAGCATGCGGGCAGGAACTGCCGCGCCATATGGTCATCGGCAGCCGCGAGGCCATCTATGAGGCGATCCGCCAGAACATAGGCGCGAGTGTCGTACCCGCTGGCGAAGTCCCGCGCGATCCCGCGCTGCGCATTGTGGCGTTCGCGCAGCGCCCGCCCGTCATCCACGAGTACCTGTACTGCCTGGAAAGCCGGCGGCATACGCGGCTGGTCGGCGCCCTTCTCGAATGCGTGGAATCGCTGGCGCCCGACCAGCAGGCTCAGGCTGCCTGAGTGATGCAGGACACGCCCTGCCCCGCCCGCGCGTGGCCGCGGCGCCGCTCAGCGCCTATATTGGTGCCATGAGCGAGCGCACCGCTTTTGCCGAATACGATCAGTTGCTGAGCCTGCTGGACGCGGGCAGCCGTGTGCTGGATGCGCGCGCAGTATGCGAAGCCTCGGTACAGGGCCATCGCTTTTCGGTCTACGCCGCTACCGTCGGGGCGACAGCTGCGGATGCGCCGGCCATCGGCATTTTCGGGGGCATCCACGGTCTCGAGCGGATCGGCACGCAGCTTGTGCTCGACTATCTGCGCTCGCTGCTTTGCCGGCTGGAATGGGACGAACTGCTGCATGAACAACTGCAGTCGGTGCGCCTGGTCTTTATGCCCATCGTCAACCCCGGTGGCATGTGGGCCGCCACGCGCGCCAACCCGAACGGCGTCGATTTGATGCGCAACGCACCGCAAGACGCCGATGCGCGCGTGCCGTTCCTGGCTGGCGGCCAGCGCATCGGGGCGTGGCTGCCGTGGTTCCGTGGCCGCGCTGGCCACCCGATGGAAATCGAAAGCCAGGCGCTGCTGGACGTGGTGCGAAACGAACTGCTGACGCGCCCGCTGAGCTTCGCCGTGGACTGCCATTCCGGCTATGGCTGGCGCGACAGCATCTGGTTTCCGTACGCGCGCACGCACCGTCCCATGCCGCACCTGCCCGAGATGTACCTGCTCAAGACCATGTTCGAACAGGCCCACCCGCACCATGGCTACGCGTTCGAGCCGCAAAGCCACCAGTACCTGCTGCACGGCGACCTGTGGGACTACGCATATGACCTGACGCCGCCGCAGAACCTGTTCCTGCCGATGACGCTGGAACTCGGTTCCTGGCTGTGGATCAAGAAGAACCCGCGGCAGTTGTTTTCGCGCGACGGCATCTTCAACCCGATCAAGGCACACCGCACCGCACGCGTACTGCGCCGGCATGTGAGCCTGTTCGATTTCCTGGGGCGCATCGCCTTTGCGCCGCAGCGCTGGCTGCCGACCGGCGAGCGACGCGCGATGCTGCAGGAACAGGCGCGCGCGCACTGGAACCGCCGGCCAGCACCATGACGGACTGGGTTTTCCTGCGAGGGTTGACGCGTGAAAGCCGGCACTGGGGCGCGCTGACCACGCGCTGGCAGGCGGCAGGCCTTGGGGCGCCGCTGTTGGTCGATCTGCCGGGGAATGGCACCCTTTGGCATGAGGAATCGCCGGCGACCGTACCGGGCTTCGTGGCTTCAGTCCGGCAGAGTTTGCGACAGGCCGGACAGCAGCGCCCCGTGCGCGTGCTCGCGATGTCACTGGGCGCCATGGTCGCTGCGGAATGGGCGCGACGGCAGCCAGAGGAGGTGGCGGCGCTCGTGCTGATCAACACGAGCATGCGGCCCTTCAGCACCATCACTGAGCGCCTGCAGCCCGCGAACTGGCCAGGTTTGCTGCGCATGGCAGGCGTATGGGGGAACCGCGTTTATTGCGAGGCCACCATCCACCGGATGACGTGTGCGAGGGTGGACACGCAAGACGCCGACCTTGAAGCATGGAAGCAGATCGCGACGAGTGCGCCGGTCAGCCGGCGCGCCGCCCTGCGGCAATTGCTGGCGGCGGCGCGTTACCGCACCGAAAGTATGGCCCCCTGTCCGACAACACTTCTGATTGCATCCGAGGCCGACAGGCTGGTCAACCCGGTCTGCTCGGCGCAGCTTGCGCAGGCCTGGAGCGTGCCGCTGCTCCGCCATCCGTGGGCAGGCCACGACCTGCCGCACGATGACCCGGATTGGCTGTGCGCGGTGGTGGCGCGCCAGCTCACTGCTGCGGCATGACGCCGATCAGCACCGCAGCGGCTGACTCCAGCCTCTCGGCGGTGCCAAACAGCCGGGCGGCCATCAGCCCGTTCTGCAGCGAGCCATAGACGACCTGGGCCAGTTGCGCGGGCGGCACCGGATAGGGCTTGTCGCGCAGCGGCTGGGCGCGCTCGAACAAGCCTGTCAGCCATTGCTCTTGCATGCGCACGTACTCTCGCATGGTGGCGCGCACAGGTTCCGACAGGGACAGCACATCGGCGGACAGCATCCCCACCAGACAGGCCTGGTCCGTGCCGGAGCCCGCATGCAGGGGCGCCAGGTATTGCCGCGCCTGTTCGAGCGGAGGCAGGCTGGTATCGATCGCGCGGATGCGTTCCTGCGTACGCGCGCTGTATTCGCGTACCGCTTCAAGGACCAGGTCATCCTTGGACGGAAAGTAGTAATGAATGCTTGATGTCTTGACCCCGACCAGCTCGGCCAGGTCGCGGTAGCTGAAACCGTTGAACCCCCGGCGGCGAATCAGCACCAGCGTGTGCTCGAGCAATTGTTCGCGTACGGATTGCGTTTTCATCGTTTCAGCCCCTCTGCAATGTCTGCTGCCAGTCAAGCCGGCAGCGTTTGCGCGACGAGCGTGATGAGTGAACCGCTGACGAGGCAGAGCCCCACCCATCCGACCAGTACCAGTGCGCTGTCACGCAAATTCATGATGTTCCCCTGCAACCGGGCACCCCGTGCCCGGTGATGAAGTCCGATGGCCGGCCATCAGCGGGCCGTCCGTGTCAGGCTCAGGCAAGCGCGCCGTCGGTGTACGGGTCAACCTTGCCGAGCTTCGCGCCGTCGGTGTACGGATCCACCGTGCGCGCCGGCGATTGCGACACGCCACGCGTATCCAGGCCCGCTACCGTGTGGGCGCCGTCGGTGTACGGGTCGTACTTGCCGATCTTCGCGCCATCGGTGTACGGGTCAACGGCACGGGCCGGCGTCTGCGACACGCCACGCGTATCCAGGCCTGCTACGGTGCGGGCACCGTCGGTGTACGGGTCATACTTGCCGATCTTCGCGCCATCGGTGTACGGGTCAATGGCGCGGGCGGGCGTCTGCGACACGCCGCGCGTGTCCAGCCCGGCTACGATGCGGGCGCCGTCGGTGTACGGGTCGACCTTGCCGATCTTCGCGCCATCCGTGTACGGATCCGTCTTGCCGACGCGTTGTCCTTCGGTGAACGGGTCAAACTTGCCGGTCCTTGCTCCGTCGGTAAAGGCATCGGTCTTGCCGACGCGGAAGCTGTAACCGTACTTGTCACCGGCAAAGCTGCTGTCGGCGGGGCCAGCGGCCTGCGCGATACCGCTGGCAAGTGCGGCGGCCAGGGTGGCGGCGGTGATCACGGTCTTGGCGAACTTGGCATTCATGATGAGCTCCTTGGCTTGGCGACCTCCCTAGAGCGTCGCGCGGGGTTCGTTTCGGTTCAGTCTCAGGTCTCTTTTTGATTCCACATCTACTAGTAGATAGATAACCAGATTCAAAAAAAGACCGTCGTAACGGTTATGGCGATGGTCCCGTTGCTGAACCGGCTTCTTTTTCCTTGCCGGTGAAGCAGCGCTTCCATGAGTCAAATACTATCTACTACTAGGTAGATAGTCAAGCAAAAATCTTTCTATCGGTCCGATAGCCGTGAGTCAACCGAAGCTATGCCACTGATTTAACGGATATTTTTTGCTGGTAGCAATGGAGTTCAGTCTACCAACTCTGCTTCCTGGGTCGACGGAAAAACAAAACCGCCATGCAGCATTCGCCACATGGGGGTTACAGGCAGCGCCTGGCCGACGGCGTCTTAGCCGCTCACGGCAGCCATGAGCGTATCCGCCGCAGCTTCCACACGATCCGATGTACCAAACAGGCGAGCCGAAATCAGCCCGCTTTGCAGCGACCCGAACACCACCTGCGCCAGGCGCGGTGGTGGCACCGGGAACGGTGTGCTGCGCTGCGGCTGTGCGCGCTCCAGCAAGCCCGTCAGCCATTGCTCATTCATCAGGAAGAACGTCTGCAGCAGACTGTGGACGGATTCCGGCAGGCACAAGGTCTCGGCCGAAAGCATGCCGCACAGGCAGATCTGGTCCGAACCACAGCTCGCACGAAACGGGGCCAGGTAGATAGCGGCCTGCTCCGTCACGGGCAGCGTCGTATCGATCGAACGGAGCCGCTCGGACATCGCCGCGCTGTACGTCTTCACCGCCTCCAGGACAAGGTCGTCCTTGGTCGGGAAGTAATAGTGGATGCTCGACGTCTTGACGCCGACGAGCTCGGCCAGATCCCGGTAGCTGAAGCCGTTGAAGCCTCGACGCCGGATCAGCACAAGCGTGTGCTCGAGCAATTGCTCACGAACAGATTGCGTTTTCATGAGGTCAGTTTATCTACATGAAGATAGACGCTCAAGCGAGAACGCCTGAAGGCGCGGGTAATCCCTAGGATTAGCCTTACGGTGGAAATTAGACCACCTGGAGGGGTGCGCCTTTGGAGCCACAGCCCCGGCAGACAACCCGGGGCGGGCATGAAAACAACAGACTAACCCGGCAGGACCTGCGCGGCGAAGGTAATCATCGAGCCACTCGTCACGCAAACCAGCAGCCATCCGCCAAGCAACAGGATGCTGTCACGCAAATTCATGATGGACTCCATTGCGGCTAGCCCGGCGTTCATCAGAACCGCCGGGCTGCCGTGGTAGGGAAAGCGGCCGGCCTAGCTAGGAAGGCCAGCTGGCGATCATGCGACTTGGCCGTCGGTGTACGGGTCGAACTTGCCCACCTTGGCGCCGTCCGTGTACGGATCGACGGTGCGCGCCGGCGATTGCGACACGCCACGCGTATCCAGGCCTGCGACGGTGTGGGCACCATCGGTGTACGGGTCGTACTTGCCGATCTTCGCGCCATCGGTGTACGGATCCACGGCGCGAGCCGGCGTCTGCGACACACCACGCGTGTCGAGACCTGCTACGGTGCGGGCACCATCGGTGTACGGGTCAGGCTTGCCCACTCGCGCGCCGTCGGTGTACGGGTCGGTCTTGCCAACGCGTGCGCCTTCGGTGAACGGGTCAAACTTGCCGGTCCTTGCGCCATCGGTAAAGGCGTCCACCTTGCCGACACGGAAGCTGTAGCCGTACTTGTCACCGGCGCTGGTGTCGTGCGGGCCGGCCGCTTGGGCCACGCCGCTGGCGAGCGCGGCAGCAAGGGCGGCGGCAGTGATCACGGTCTTGGCGAACTTGGCATTCATGATGAGCTCCTGGGGCTTGCGACCTCCCTGAGGCGTCGCGGTATTCGGTTCATTTCCGGTGTCTCTCTTCGATCCCGCATCTACTGGTAGATAGATAAGGGAATCTAAAAAAAGACCGCCGTTGCGGTATTGCGATGGGTTCTGTTGCAGGACCGGCTTCGCTTCTTTTTGCCGGTGGTGCACCGCTTCCATGGATTGGATACTATCTACTAATAGGTAGACAGTCAAGGAAAATCTTTCCTATGACGCCGATAGGTTTTTCCCTGGACCTTATAACCTGTTGATTTCAAAAGCGCATCTTGGGCATTCCGTGCGTGACGAATGTCGGCACATCACAACGGTTCTTCCGCTTCCCGATCTGCCTGTGCCAATCTCGCGACACCTGCTAGCCTTAGAGGGCACCTGCTTCTCTTAGGCCTATGCTGCCTCATTCCGATAGCCCGATTCCTCGCTGGCTGGCCGGGACTGCCGGCGTTGCCGTCCTGGCGGGCTTGGCCCGCCATCTGCTGTTCCGTGCGCTCGAACGCGAGGCCTTCGTCACGCCGCCCATCCCGCCCCAAGGCGGTCAGTCCGAAACGACGCTGCACGCCAGCACATTCGCGAGTGGCAGCCGCGTGCTCCATGCTGCCTTCGCACCCGCGGCCACGGCTCAGGCGCCGGCATTAATGGTGTGCCATGGCGACGACGAATGCCTGTCGGACTGGGCGCCGGTACAGACCATGCTGTCGAGAGCGGGCATCAGCACCTTCGTATTCGATTACAGCGGCTATGGGGCAAGCAGCGGTCGCCCGACAGTTCGGCATCTGCGCGAGGACGCGCGCGCGGCCTACCGGATGTTCCTGGAGGCCACGCCTGCTGCATCGCGGCGCTATGTCCTCGGACATTCGCTGGGGTCTGGCGTATTGCTCGATGTTGCGCGCGAACTCAGGCCGGTCCCCGACGGGATGATCATTGCCTCCGGCTTCAGTTCGGCTCGCGCGGCGGCAGTCCAGACCGGCAAGGTTCCGGCGAGACTGGCCTGGCTGTTGCCGGACCCCTGGAACAATCTAGCCCGTACGCGCCGGCTGAACGTTCCTCTGCTGGTCTTGCACAGCCGCGATGATGAAGTCCTGCCGTTTGCGCATTCGGAGCGACTGGCACAGGCGGCATCGCGCCTGCAAGAACTGGTGTTGTTTGATGGCATGCCGCATGACGCGGCCATCCTTCCCGATTACATCGAAGCGTTCTGGGCGCCGATCATTGCTTTCATGCTGGCACCGCAAGCGCCGCGCATCGACGGGTCGATATAGCACAGGCATCCGGCCGGTGGCGGCGTCGCCGGCAAAGCGTTGCCGGAATACCGCCATGCGCGCATCGCATGAATCGTGACACTGTGATTGCCACAGGACAATCTAACCGAGTCTCCCGAGCGCGGCAATCATCCTTGTGGGCGAGGCGCGACGAATGGGCAGGTTGAGATTCTTTTGCCGATTTCTTGTCTATATTGGTTCCCATGGCAAAAACATTGGTTCTCAGCTGTTGATCAGCACAGGAGGTATGCCATGCGTTGGCTCGCAAACTTGTTCAGTCCGCCGACCCCGGAAAAGATTGCCGAAAGGGAACTGCAAGACATGAGGCTGACGTTGTTCCAGGCCGAACGGCGCCTGCTCGAGGCGCAGATGCAGGTTGCCTATTACCGCGACATGGTCGCGTTTCTCGAAGACGTCGCGGCCAAAGGCGTCGAGGACGTGGTGGACAAGCGGCGCGCCGCTGCGCCCCCCGCCATCGAAAGCTATGCGCAAGCTCCGCGCGTGGCGCCCGGACTGACCACCGTGCCCATCGTGCCGTCTGCCGCCTAGCCGGCAGCACAGCCGTCTGCCGCGGCTTGGCCACTGGCTGTGTGCCCCGCACTCCGGTGGCCAGGTGTGGTGCCACGCGCCCACGCCTGCCCTGTTGTCGCGCCCACGCCTGCCCTGTTGTCGCGCACTGCCGGCCCCGCGGAGGCACGAACACGCTTGGACGCGATGGCGGATGCGTACTTCGCCCGCCCCAGGCACGCCTCTGAAGCTCGCGTGTTGCCGGCCTGCGCGCATAGACCTGCGCCGACCTGTGCGATACTCGCGCTGCCCGCCGCGCAAGACGGCGTCTGCCTGATCAGCCTGGAGTGCCCCCATGAACGAACTGCTGCCCGCGATCGAAATCGAGACCGCGCCGAATCCCGCTTTCAGCGTCATCTGGATGCACGGGCTCGGTGCCGACGGCAACGACTTCGTCCCGGTAGTGCCGGAACTCGGGCTCGACGCCGCGCCTGGGGTGCGCTTTATCTTCCCGCATGCGCCCGCCATTCCCGTTACGTGCAACGGCGGCTACGTCATGCCAGCGTGGTATGACATCTACTCGCTCGGAGAAACCAGCCGGCACGCGGACGAACAGGGCATCCGTCTTTCGCGCGAACGCATCCGCGCGCTGATTGCGCGCGAAAATGCGCGCGGCATCGCGACCAGCCACATTGTCCTTGCGGGCTTCTCGCAAGGTGGCGCAATCGCCTATACCACTGCCCTCACCCATCCCGATGCGCTTGCGGGCATCATCGCGCTGTCCACCTACATCCCCGCGCCGGATCTTTTGACCGCGGAAGCCACGACTGCGAACGCCGCCATCCCGGTCTTCGCCGCGCATGGCACGCAGGACGACGTCGTATCGCTGCGCCTCGGCGAGCAGGCCCGCGATTTCCTGCAGGCACGCAGCATTCCAGTCGCATGGCACACCTATGCCATGCCGCATTCGGTCTGCATGGACGAAATCGCGGCGATCGGCGCGTGGCTCAATGCCACCTTTGCGCGGATCACGGAGCAGACGGCGCAACGCTAAAACACGGCACGCTCCACTGTCATCACCACGTATATGAAAGCCGCCCCGCTTCTGAAGATCGATTTCAATACCCGCAAGGCCCTGATGTTCGCGCTGACCGCCGAACGTCTTTCTGCCTATTACGAACACGGCAAATGGCTGACCGACGCGCAAGGCGCGACGCTGGCCGGCGAATGGTTGTCGCGCTCCAAACTGCAACTCGCACTGTCCGAACGACGCCTGCTATCGGAATTGAGCGACCAGTTCGCACGTCAGCTCGCCGACACGCTGTCGCGCGAAGCCGGCCTGTATGCCTCGCACGAAATGATGGAAGCGCTCGACCCGAATTACCAGTCGGCTTTCGCGCATGACATGCTTGACGAATGCGAGCGCCTGCTGCGCGAGAACGGCGTCAACGAATAGCTCATACCTGCGGGAAGGCCTTCATTACATGCCGCAGCATGCGGTCCGCCACTGGCGAGAGTGGCCGGCCTGCACGGGTAATGATGTGGATGCGGCTGTTGTTCAGGATCGGATTGGCCAGCGGCAACGACACCAGGTCAGCGAATTGCGGTCCCTTCAGCGCCACCGAGCGCGGCGTCATGATGTAGCCCAGCCCCATCGCCGCGAATTCCCACAACACCTTGAACGAGTTCGTCGTGAGCATATGGTTCAGGGTGATGTGCTCTTCGATTTCCGCGGCCTCGATATGCTTGCGCACGCCGAACGACTCCGTCAGTGAAGCGCCCTGATGCGGCGCCAGGTCCGCCAGCGTGAGCGGCTTTCGCCTGCGCCCCAGCGGATGGTCCCTGCGCACATGCACGCGAATCGGCGCAAGCCGTGAATAATGCGAGCGCAGCCGCACGTCGTTCGGCGGCTGGAACACAAAGGCGATATGCGCGAGGTCCTCAAGGATGCAGCGGACCGTTTCCTCCGTGCCCGCCACGCGGATGTTGTACGTGACGTCGGGATGCTTGTGCAGGAAGCCCTGCAGCACCGGTTCGAGCACCAGGTCGATAAAGCCCTCGCCAAAGGCCAGTTCCACGTGACCGCGCTGCGAATTCTTCAAATTGTTGACCTCGGCCAGGAAGGTATCACTGAGGTCTTGCTGTCGACGCGCAAACAACGCGAGCAGGCGGCCGGCATCCGTCGCCACCACGCCGCGCCCGCGCCGCTCCAGCAGCGCGAGGCCGGTGTCTTGCTCCAGCTTGGCCACAGCCCGACTGACCACTGACGGGTCCAGTTCCAGCACATCGGCCGCGCCGCGTACCGAGCCGGTCTCGATGATCTGCAGCAGGCACATCGCCCGCTTCCGGTCCAGTACATCGTCCATCATTCCTCCCCCGATCCGCGTAACGTGGCGAACTTCAATCGTTGCATTTTATACAACGTTTTACCGCAATCATTGTCATGGATGCCGGACGCGTGCGCGTGGAGAATAGCTCCACGATCCAGCCCCGCCACGCCATGAACCCGTCCACCGTTGCAGAACTGCGGCAATCCATCCAGGCGCTCTCGCCCGAATTCGTCGAAATCCGCCGGAAGATTCACGCCCATCCCGAACTCGCCTTCGAAGAGCGCCAGACCAGCGACCTGGTCGCGGAACGCCTCGCGGCATGGGGCTACAAGATCCATCGTGGCCTGGGCATGACCGGCGTCGTCGGCACGCTGAGGAAGGGACACGGGACCAGGTCGCTGGGCATCCGCGCCGACATGGACGCGCTGCCGATCCAGGAAAAGACGGGCCTCGACTACGCGAGCACCATTCCCGGCAAGATGCACGCGTGCGGCCACGACGGCCACACCGCCATCCTGCTCTGCGCCGCGCGCCATCTCGCCCAATCCGTCAATTTCAACGGCACGCTGAACCTGATCTTCCAGCCCGCCGAAGAAAACGAAGGCGGCGCGCTGCGCATGCTGGAAGACGGCCTGTTCGAGCGTTTCCCGTGCGACGAAGTCTATGCGCTGCACAACTCGCCGGGGCTACCTGTGGGCCAGATCGGCGTGATCACCGGACCGGCCATGGCCTCGTTCGACCGCGCCACCGTCACGCTGCGCGGCCGCGGTGCGCACGGCGCCATGCCACACCACGGCATTGATCCGATGCAGTGCGCCGCCAGCATCGTGCTGGGCCTGCAATCGATCGTCAGCCGCGAAATCGACGCGCTCAAGTCCGCAGTGATCACGGTCGGCTCGATCCAGGCCGGCGCAACCTATAACGTCGTCCCCGAAAGCGCGCTGATCAAGATCGGCGTGCGCACGCTTGACCCGAAGGTACGCACGCTGGTCGAGACGCGCATCCAGACATTCGTCGCCGCGCAGGCCGAGAGCTATGGCCTGCAATCGGAAGTCGTGTACGAACGCAAGTACCCGGTGCTCGTCAATCATGCAGCGCAGACCGAACGCGCACGGGAAGCGGCAATTCGCCTGCTCGGCGAGGACAACGTCGTGGAACGCCCGCCCGTGATGGGCAGCGAAGACTTCGCCTACATGCTCGAACAGCGGCCCGGCGCATACGTGCGCCTTGGCAATGGGCTGGGCGAAGACGGGGGTTGCATGGTCCATAACCCCCTGTACGACTTCAACGACAAAGCCTTGCCTGTCGGCGCCGCATTCTGGGCGCACCTCGCGCAAAGCTACCTGGTTTGAATAAGCGACCTGAATCGACCTGAAACGGCCTGAATAATCCAAAAACGGGGACACCATGCATTCGATGAACCGCCGCCGCTTCCTTCAATATGCCGGCTTCACCGCAGGCAGCACCGCACTCGCCGGCCTGCCGGCGTTCGCCGCAGAAGCCTTTCCGTCCAAGCCCCTGTCGCTCGTCGTGCCCTATCCGGCCGGCGGCGCCAGCGATACGTCGGCGCGCATCTTTGGCGAATCGATCAGCAAGAGCGTCAAGCAACAGGTGGTGGTCGAGAACTACGGCGGCGGCACCGGACTGATCGGCGCAAACAAGGTGCTCGCTGCCCCGGCTGACGGCTATACCTTCTTCCATGGCTCGATCAACGAAGTCTTCCTTGCGCCGTTGCTGAACCCGGCCGCGCGCTACAAGCCGCAGGACTTCATGCTGGCCGCACCGATCAGCGACGCGAACATCGTGCTGATGGTGCGCAACGGCATCCCCGCCGATACGCTCGACAGGTTCATCGACTATGCGAAGCAGAACAAGGCCAAGCCGTTGACCTACGCCACGGTCGGCATCGATTCGATCTACCACCTGATGGGCGATGCGCTCGGCACGCGCCTCGGACTGACCTTCCTGCACGTGCCGTACAAAGGTGCGGCACCCGCATTGCAGGGCCTGGCCGGTGGCGAAGTGGACTTTGCCATCCTGCCTTACCAGTCGAGCTTCGACGCCATGCAGCAGCAAGGCCGGTTGAAGCTGCTGACCAGCTTCTCGAAAACGCTGCCCGCTTCGGTCAAGCACATCCCGCTGATTTCGCAGAGCCGCATCGTGCCGGACTTCGAGTACGCGATCAGCGGCGGCTACTTCGTCAGGCAAGGCACGCCGGCGGATCGCGTGGCCGTGTTGCGCAAGGCTATCGGTGAAGCGCTCAGCAAGCCCGATGTGCGCGGCAAGCTCGAGGCCGAAGGGCGTACCGTTGTACAACCGGTCGAAACCCAGCAGCAGGCGAACAAGTACTTCGACCAGTACCAGGCTCGCGTCACGGAACTGATCCGCAGCGTGGGACGAAAGACTCACGCGGCCTGAGCCCGTGTTTGCAACTCAAGGCGTGCGCGCCGCAGCTGCGCGCCGCCCTTTTCCAAGCTCCCCAATATCCAGCCGACGAAACACCAGCGCCGACAGAAGCGTGATCGTCCCGACAACCACAAAGGCCAGCCGATAAGCGGGACCCGCATCCCCGATCCGATCGGAGAACAAGGTCACGAGCCCGCCGCCCACGGTCACGCCCAGTCCGATGGCCAACATCTGCACCATCGAGAACAGGCTGTTGCCGCTACCCGCATCCTCGACGCTGAGGTCCTTGAGCGTCACGCTGTTCATGGCAGCGAATTGCATCGAATTGGTCGCGCCGAACAACGCCAGTTGCGCAATGGAGAGCGCCAGTGGCCAGCCCGGCGACATCGCCCCGAACGACGCGATCGATGCGCCGACCAGTGCGGTGTTGACGAGCAGGAAGTTGTCATAGCCGAAGCGTTTCACCAGCGGCACGATCCAGCGTTTGGACACCGCCCCCGCCAGTGCGGCCGGCAGCAGCATCAGCCCCGCGTGGAACGGCGAGTAGCCGAGCTGCAGTTGCATCAGCAGCGGCAGCAGGAACGGCACCGCGCCGGAGCCGATGCGGCAGACTAGATTCCCGACCAGCCCCACGCTGAAATTCGGCTCGCGAAACAGTGCCAGCCGGAACAGCGGCACGCGGCTGCGGCGCGCATGCGGGATATACAACATAGCGGCAACCACGCTGATCGCGGCGAGGCCGGCGCTCCAGCTTGCATGGTTTTCCTGCAGCGGCGCATCGAGTGCCAGCGAAAACGCCACCATGCACAGCGACAGCAAGCCGCAACCGACCCAGTCGAACGCCGGCGCGCCCGCTGTGTCGCCGGCAGGCAGATAGCGCCGCACGGCGAGCAAACCGACAACGCCGACAGGCACGTTGATCAGGAAAATCCAGTGCCATGAAACGTGCTGCACCAGCCAGCCGCCGAGCACCGGCCCGAAGATCGGACCTACCTGCCCCGCCACGGAGACAAAGGCGAGCGCGGCAATGTACTGCTCGCCCGATACATTGCGCAGCACGGCGAGCCGGCCGATCGGCAGCAGCATGGAGCCGCCGACGCCTTGCAGCACTCGCGCCACTACCAGTTCCGGCAATGTTTGCGCGCCCGCGCAGAACAGGGATCCCAACACGAAGATGAGGATGGCGCAGAAGTAAACCCGCCGCGTGCCGAAGCGGTCGGCGAGCCAGCCCGACGCAGGGGTCAGCATCGCCATGGTCAGCGTGTACGCGACAACCACGGGTTGCAACTCCAGTGGCTTGCGCCCGAGGCTGTGTGCCATCGAAGGCAGTGCGGTGTTGACGATGGTGGTATCGAGCGTCTGCATGAAGAAACCCGCAGCGACGATCCACAACATGGCCTTGAGAGAGGGGGCGAAAGCTTGGCTCATGGGTGTGGGATTGTGCTTGGCACAGCATGCAACCAAGGCGGACGACGTCTGCAAAGCCCTGGCAGCCAGGCCATGGAACCGATCATAGTCACCACCCACCCGATCGGGAACCCCACTGGAGATGTTGACTGCGATCGGATTTGCCGATGACAATCACGGCCATGCTAAACCCGGTCTGGATCCAAACCTTCGCCACCGTGGCCGCCGCACGCAGCTTCACCGAAGCGGGGCGGCAGCTTGGTTTGTCCCAATCGAGCGTCAGCGACCATATCCGTCGCCTGGAGCAAAGCGTGGGTCGCCGCCTGTTCGTGCGCGATACGCATTCGCTGTCGATGACGCCCGACGGCGAAGCACTGCTCGTGCATGCACGGCTCATCCTGGAGGCGCTGGCGCGTGCGGAATCGCAGTTCACCGCGCCGCGGCTGCGAGGCCGCGTGCGGCTCGGCACCTCCGAAGACCTGGCGCAGGGGCCGCTGTCAGGGGTGTTGTCCGCGTTCCGCAATACACACCCTGACGTGGAGATGGAAATCACCATCGCCATGACCAGCAAGCTGTACGAACTGATGGATGCGGGCTCGCTCGACCTGATGCTTGGCAAGCGCCGCCAGGGGGATCGCCGTGGCGTACCGCTGTTTCGCGGCTCGCTGGAGTGGCTGGCGCGTCCCGGGACGGTGGTGGACCTGTCGCAACCGCTGCCGCTGATCCTGGTGCACGAGCCCAGCGTGACGCGGTCGGTCGTACTCGATACGCTGGCCAAGGCCGGCTGCCAGTGGCAAGTCGTCTGCAGCAGCAGTAGCCATTCCGGCTGCCTTGCCGCCGCGCGCGGCGGGCTCGGACTGACGGTGCGCTCGCGCTACCTGTATGGCGAAGGCGTCGCCCCTCCGCTCAACTGGGAAAAGCTGCCGGCGCTGCCCGAGGTGGAATTCATTTCCTTGTCCGCGCGCCGGCTGAGCCAGCCGGCCGAGACACTGCTGCGGCTGCTGCAGAAGAGCGATCTGCGCGCCGCCAGCAGCTGGACAAGCGCCTAGCTCTCGAGGTCCGGCAGCTCGGCGTAGGCCGTGGCGAGATGGTATGGCGACGTCGAAGGCATTTCGGCGCGCACCACCTCGCCCGAGGGCGCCAGGCATTCGTGCCAGCCGCCCTTGTGCAGGAAACGGCCGCGGTACTGGCGCAACTGCGCTTCTAGCGTCGCCAGCGATTCGGGCGTCCCATGCACGGCCAGCGCACGCGCATATTCCGTCTGGGCCCAGATCCGCTGGGTGCCATCGAGCAACGCGCCGTGCTCATCGAGCGCCGCGCTGACGCCGAACGTCCCGGGCACCACGCCGTGGGTCTGTGCAAACACGAAGGCCCGCTCCAGGGACTCGGTCAGCGGCGAGCCCTCGAACAGATCGTGATTGCCCGCGACCAGCGAAAACCACTCGAACTGATGACCGGGTTCGATGCGATTGCCGTTGGCTTCCTTCGGCAACTCTGCGATACAGCCGTTGGCCGGATCGACGAATCGGCCATGCACAGCCGCGGCGATCTCGCGCAGGCGCTCCGCATACCATTCGTCATCGGTAGCGTCGAGTGCTGCAAGGTAAGCCTCGGTCAGATGCATGATCGGGTTCTGCTGCAAGCCCGCACCCTTGTCCTTGAAAAACTCGGAAAGCGCCGCGTGGTACAGCCCCGTGCCGTCGGCGAAGCGCTGCTCGACAACGTCGCGCGTTTCCTCGAGGACGGCGAGCGCGTCCTCGTTGCCACTGCGGGCGTAGTAGTGCGCGCACGCAAAGATCACGAACGCGTGTGTGTACAGGTCGCGCGTTGAGTCCAGCGGCATGCCCATCGGATCCACGCTGTAAATCCAGCCGCCTTCACCATTGCTGAAGTAGGCCTGCAGCGAACCGAACAGCGTATTGGCGTGGTCGAGTTTCCCCGCCACCGAAAACACGTACAGCTGGCGCGCGCACGCCATGGCACGATAGCGCACTGGCGGCAAGGCGTCGCTGGTGGCGCCGTCGAGTGCCTCGTACGGGAGCAGCAGGTCGGCATTCCAGCCGTTGGCAGTCCAGTGCGGCAGGACAGCGGTGTCATAGTGTGCGCGCAGCGACGCAACCAGTTCGGCGAGTTGAGGCGAGATGGGCATGCGAGTCAGGAAAAGCGGCGCCACCCGGCGCCTCCGCGCAGAAGATACTGGAAACCGCGCCGCGACGGAAGATGCACAGCCAGTCACCACCATTGTCGGGACAGGATGCGTAGCTGGAATTGGCGCCGCACAATTGCTAGCATCTAAGCTCCACGTCGTCGCTGTTTCGGGAGACTGTCATGTCGATTCAGCCCCTCACCCTCGCCGACAGCCACCGCACGCTCGTGCTCCATGTCCTCGAAGATCCGCCGGGCCTTTATACCTGGCGCATCGTGATGGAAGAGCACTGCGGCGCGGCCGATGCCGACTGCACCATCGAAGCCAGCTCCTCCTATCCGTCCGAGGCCGAAGCCGAAGCCGCCTGCTGGGCGGCAGGCAACTACATGCTCGACGGGCCACGTGCCGCAGGAGAAGTGCGGCCTTCCTGACCTGATACGTCCGGCGGCTTTTCTCCGCCGGACGTATCGCCTAACCTGAAACCGTTGGCAGTGGCAACGCGGGCGGCTTTTTTTGCTCGCGCTTCCTCCGGCCACCCCGCAACCTCTCGGGGCTCATGCCACTTGCCCGCAATCTTCCTGGCCTTTACTACCGCGTATGCCGGCCTCGTGCACGCATCGTGCGCCCGACGGCAGCGCCGCAGGAGCCCGCTATGGAAAAGGAAAAGCCGGTCGTCAGTCCCCAGCGTTTCGTTGAGTTAATGAACGAGCGCCTGGTGAAACACCCTCTGTTCCAGGAGGGCATGCACGTGTACGCAATTCCGCAGCACACCGACCATCCGCGCAGCCTGATCTGCGTCGGGCCGCGTGGCACGGCGGGCGTATGCACCACCATCGAAAACATCGTGCGCGGTGAATTCGAGGTGTTCCCGGAAATCGCGCAGGAATGGCACAGGCCCGGGCCGCCGCAGCACGCGGGCCTGCGTTGATCCACATCTGCCATGCCTAGCGGCTCACACGAGCACAGCGCCCCCTATCGCGGCTACCGCATTCACATCGCGGCACTGCGTTACGGGGGCCAGCATGACGGCTGGTGGACGCTGCGCGCGCACATCTGGCAGCAAGGCCACGCCCTGCCCGATCAGTACCCGAACAGCGGCGTGCGCTTTGCCTGTGCTGCCGACGCCAGCCGTGCAGGGCTGGCGTGGGGTCGCGAAACCATCGACCGCCTGATCGCGAACCGGCAAGCCGACGAAGAGGCTTCGTTCTCCTGATCGTCGCCTCAGACGTCGATCGCCGAATCCGACTTGACCTTGCGGCGCAGCTCGAACTTCTGGATCTTGCCGGTCGAGGTCTTCGGCAGCGGTCCGAAATACACAGCCTTCGGCACCTTGAAGCCCGCCAGCAGCGTGCGGCAATGGGCCATCAGTTCCTCTGCCGTCGCACTCGCCCCATCTTTCAGCTCGACGAACGCGCACGGCGTTTCGCCCCATTTGGCATCCGGCTGCGCCACGACTGCTGCCGCAAGCACGGCCGGATGGCGGTAGAGCGCATCCTCCACCTCGACGCTCGAAATGTTCTCGCCGCCCGAAATGATGATGTCCTTGCTGCGGTCCTTGATCTTGATGTAGCCGTCCGGCATGCATACGCCGAGATCGCCGGTGTGGAACCAGCCGCCCGCAAAGGCCTCGCGCGTCGCCTTCTCATTCTTGAGGTAACCCTTCATGCAGATGTTGCCGCGGAACATGATTTCGCCGATGGTCTCGCCATCGGCCGGCACCGGCTGCATCGAATCGGGATCGAGCACAGCCACGCCCGACTGCAGGTGATAGCGCACGCCCTGCCGTGCCTTCTTCACCGCACGCGCTTCCTGCGACAGGCTGCCCCAGGCGTCCTGCTCCGCGCATACCGCCGCGGGACCGTACACCTCAGTGAGGCCGTACACGTGGGTCAGTTCGAACCCCATCGCCTCCATCTGTGCGAGCACCGCGGCAGGCGGGGGCGCCCCGGCCACCATGCCGCGCACCGGCCCGCGCAGGCCTTCGCGCCACGACGGCGGTGCATTGACGAGCGCAGTATGCACGATCGGCGCCGCGCAGTAGTGGGTCACGCCTTCGTCGCGCATAAGATCGAACACGAGCCGCGGCTCGAACTTGCGCAGGCACACGTTGACGCCCGCACGTGCCGCAATGGTCCACGGAAAGCACCAGCCATTGCAGTGGAATAACGGCAGCGTCCACAGGTAGACCGGATGCTTGGGCAGGTCCCACTCGAGGATGTTCGAGATCGCATTCATGGCCGCGCCGCGGTGGTGGTACACCACGCCCTTCGGGTCACCCGTCGTGCCCGATGTGTAGTTCAGCGCAATCGCATCCCATTCGTCGTCAGGCATCTTCCACGCATACTCAGGATCGCCCGAAGCGAGGAACGACTCGTAGTCGGTATCGCCGAAACGCTCCGCCTGCGGGCCCAGCGCATCTTCCACGGCGATGACCTTCAGGCCCGGGATTTCCAGCGCCATCTGGCGTGCGAGGTCGGCGAACTCGGTATCGGCCAGCAGCACGCGCGCCTCGCCATGGCGCAGCATGAACACCAGGTTCGCAGCGTCCAGTCGAATATTGAGCGCATTGAGCACCGCGCCGGCCATCGGCACACCGAAGTGCGCCTCCACCATGGCTGGCGTATTGGGCAGCAGCGCTGCGACGGTATCGCCCTTGCCCACGCCCGCTCGCGCGAGCGCACTGGCCAGGCGGCGCGCCCGCACATAGGTGTCGCGCCAGTTCTGGCGCACCGGGCCGTGCACGATAGCTGGCCGGTCGCCATATACCTCGGCGGCGCGGACCAGGAAATCAATCGGGGTGATCGGCACGAAATTGGCCGCGTTGCGGCCGAGGCCGCTGTCGAAATCGGTGGGCATGATTGGTGTCTCCGCTTAGCTGTCTGGCACGGGGGCGCTGTAACTTTTTCTTCCACAAGGCTATCATCGCACACGCTTGCGCACTGTCATCCGGACGACAAACCTCCCGGAAAGCCGCGCCAGGCAAGGCTTACAGGAGTCTTACAGAGCCAGCGCCACGCCCGCGCAGCCCCCAATTGCCCGCCGTTTCGCAAGCTCGCCTACCATGACCGCGCCCGCCTTTTCCCCGACCGATTCCCCGCTCGCCGGCCATGCCTGGTTCCATGCGCTTGCGCCCGAGCATCAGGCACTTGCGGCGCGCGAGACTGTGCTGAAGGAATTCGCAGCGGGCGCCTTCATCGCGCGGCGTGGAGAACCGTCGCGCGACTGGATCGGCGTCGACAGCGGGCTGATCAAGCTTGCCGTCTATACCCCCGACGGGCGCGGCTGCACGTTCTCGGGCGTGCCCGCCGGCGGCTGGTGCGGCGAAGGCAGCGTGATCAAGCGCGAGCTGCGCCGCTACGACGTGATCGCGATCCGCGATTCGCGCGTGCTGCTGGTGCCGGAACCCGTGTTCAACACCCTGCTCGCACAAAGCCTGCCGTTTTCCAGCTTTGTCGTCACGCAGCTCAACGAACGCATGGGACAGTTCATCGCCACCGTGCAGAATGACCGCCTGCTCAGCGCCGATGCACGCGTCGCACAGGCCATTGCGCAACTGTTCCACCCGTCGCTGTATCCGCGCACCAGCCCCGTGCTGGAGCTGTCGCAGGAGGAAATCGGCCTGCTTACCGGCCTGTCGCGACAGCGCGTCAACCAGGCCTTGCGGCGCCTCGCCGACGACGGACTAGTCCACCTGGCCTACCAGACGATACGCGTGACCGATCTGCCACGGCTGCGTCACTTCGGGCTGTCCGAGCTGTAGCCCCCGGCCGAAATGTCATGGCGTCGGCGGCCTTGAAGGTTGCGCCGGCCGCCGAATGCTGCGACAGTTACCGGCCGCGCGCCTGCGCCACCGCCATTGCCCGCATGCCCCTTGTCAGCCGCAATCCCGTCCGCATCACCCGCCTGCGCTTTCCGTTCGCCGTGCGCGTGGAAGCCGTGCAGGGCGCGGCCCGGCTGCGCGACGTCAATGCGCGGCGCGACGTGCGGCCCGGCGACCCGTTCGTGGTCCCGGCCTTTGCGCATTTCGATTGCGAGTTGCAGGCAGCACCGGGACAAACGTGCACCATCACGTTCAAGGCCGTGCCGGACGCGGTCTGCCCGCGCATGAACGCAATCCATCACGACAAGCACTGGTCCCGCACGCTGGCGCGGCTGGTCTTTGAGCATCCGACGGCGGACTGGAACGCCGCACTGCTTGCCGAACAGTGGCAGGTCGCGCAGCGCCTGGTGCGTGCGCGCCTGTTCGCCGAAGGCGAGGCTTTGCACCCGCTGGTACGCGAGCAGCGCGCTGCACGGGCGTTCTACATGCTCGCGCTATCCGATGCCGCACCGGTGCTGCCAGCGAGCCGACTGGAATTGCTGGCGACGCAGTCAGGCCTGCGCTCGGCCGCGGCATTCGCGAATGCCTGCGCCAATCTGTTCGGCATAGAGCCGGCTCAACTGCAGCCGGGCATGCACGATAGCCGGCGCCCGCACGCGCCGGCCTGGGCCGCGTGGCCGGTGCCTGTTACGGCCTAGATAACGCGATAGATTTCCCAGCGCGCGGTGCCGGACACCACGAACGGTTCCAGTTCACGCCCCCATTGCGCATGCGCGGGAAGCTGGCCGAGTTTCTGCCACGCACGGTCCAGTTCGGCCAGGTCGGCCACTTCCCAGTCGTGGACGACCGTGGCCTCCAGTGCGCCGATCGATCCGGTCAGCAGCCGGCCGCACTGCAGGCCAACCTGTGGCGCGATGTCCTGCGCCCACTGTTGCAGGCGGCTGATCACCTCCTGCTTGTGCCCGAAGCGGGCGTCAATCTGCCATCTGGCGATCAGCATGATGTCTCTCCAGGTCAGCGCACGCCGCCTTGGCGACGCGCGATTCCGTGGGCTGCCTTCATCGCGGCCCGCGCCAGGCCGACTGGTTCCACTATATGCCGGCACCGTTGAAACGGAGGAAGAAAGCTGAGACGTTGCCAAGTCGGCAAATTTGGCTCGGGGAACTCGCAGGGCCGAGCGCCAGCATGCGAGGAACGCCCGCGCCGCCGCAGCCGCCCACCGGGCTCGCGGTGGCATGAAGCGCCAGTGCCCAGCGCTATCGCCGCAGGCTCAGCACGATCACTCCCGCCGCGACCAGCCCGATGCCGAGCCATTCACGCGGCGCAGGCCGTTCGCCAAGGAACAGCACGGCGAACAGTGCCACCAACACCAGGCTGAACTTGTCGACAGGGGCCACTTTGGATGCATCGCCGATCTTGAGCGCGCGGAAATAGCACACCCATGAGGCGCCAGTGGCCAGCCCTGACAACGTAAGGAAGATCCAGTTTCTGGCCGAGAAGGCCGATGGGTCCATCCACTTGCCGGTGCTCACCACGAAGGCGGCGAGCACGACGAAGATGATCACCACGCGAACCAGCGTGGCCATGTCGGAATCGATGCCGGCAAGGCCGACCTTGGCAAAGATCGCCGTCAGGGCCGCGAAAATCGCGGAAAGCACGGCCCAGGCGAACCAGCTGGAAGCTGCAGGCATCATCGTGAACGCTCCGGGGCGCCCGGGCGCATGGCCCGGCAAAGCCTGCAGTATATCGGCGAGCGCGCGATCTCTGACGTCAGGCGTGCGCCGCGCGCGAGTCTGGCACGGTGGTTCCCTGCTGCTGCAGACCGGCGAGTCGCTGCTTCGAGCGCTCCGGATTGATCAGCGCGGCGCCACCGAACCCGCCAACGATCATCAACGCGCCGCACACCGCGAAGCCGGTCTCGTAACCATGCGCCCCGGTGGCGTTCTGCACCAGATAACCGGTCACCAGCGGCGCTAGGATGCCGGCGATCGATGAAATCGAGGCGTCGATCGACAGCAGCGCACCACGCTGCGCCGGCGGGCACACTTCAGCCAGCATGGCCGGCCCGAGCGAGTAGATCGAGGGCGCGAGCGCGCAGCTTGCCGCGAGCAGCGCGACGCGCTGCCAGTTGCCCAGCCCCGGCGCCACCAGCGCCGCAAGGCAAACCCCGGCGCCCACGAGCATCAGCGCGGCCAGGCGGCCCCTGGCAATGCGCGACGGCGTGCCCCGACGCAGCATGCGCTGCGACCACCACGCCACGGCCATCGTGACCGGCATGTTGACCGCGATGATGGCCGCAAACAGCCGACCCGACATGGCATGGTCGAAACCAAGTCCGCGCTGCAGGTAGGCCGCGAACCACGTCAGCGACAGCGCGAGGCTCCAGTACGCCACAAAGCGCAGCAGGAAGCAGCCCAGTACCGTGGCATCGCCGAGCAGCGCCCGATACGGAACGCGCTGTTGCGTGGTGGCCTGGGCCGAAGGCTGTTCGACCTTGCCCTCGCCACCAAACAGCAGCCACAGCACGGCCCACGCGGCGCCGAGCGCGGCCAGTACGTAGAAATTAGCGCGCCAGCCCCAGTGCGCGGTGATGTATGGAATCGTGATACCCGCGAGGATCAGGCCCGTAGCGCCGCCCTGCGTAAAGAACGCCACAGGCAGCGTGCGGCGATCATCGGGGAACCACTTGTAGGCCGCATGGATGGCAATGGCGGTCGACGGCCCCTCAGCAATGCCGAGCAGTACACGCGCTGCGATCAGCACGGCCAGGCTCGATGACCATGCCAGCGGAATCTGGAACAGGGACCACGCCACGGCCATCAACAATAGCAGCAACGTGCACGAAACGCGGTTGGCAATAAAGCCACCGGCTACGCCGGCCACCGCGAACAGCCAGAAGAAGCTGCTGCCGACCAGCCCGAATTGCGCCGGCGTGAGACCAAGTTCGTCCATCATCGGGCCAGCAAGCAGCCCCACGCTGATCTTGTCGAGGAAGTTCACGACCACGAACAGGAATAGCAGCACGGTCACCACCCATGCACGGCCCCGCTGATACGTTGCACTCATTCGTCCTTGTCTCCGTTTTCTTGTTTGTAGAGCCGGCCTGGGGCTTGCGCAAACTGATTGTGGGCGACACGCGGGGCGTCACCGCTTGGCCGGCCGTCACGGAAAAATTCTGGACAGGGTCGGGTGAGGGTTACTCGTCGTATCCGACGATTTGCCAGGCATGTCGGGGAATGCCTTACGGCTCGCCGAGCGAATTCGCGAGCGGGGGACTGGTGGTTTGGGTTTTGCTGCGCGAATTGTTGTGGATTTTTAGGGCGGCGGGGTTGGTGTGGTTTGGTGGGTGCTGCTGGGGCGATCGCGGGGCCGGCGGGAGTTTTGTGGTTGGGGATGGGGTGTCGCTCTTGACTAGCGCCGCTGTTTCGCCGGCGTAGCCGGCGAGGCACTTTTTGTCCGAGCGACAAAAAGTACCCAAAAAACGCGTCGTTGCCGCTGGCCATCAATCCCGCGGCAGCAGTGGTTCATGCGGCTTTGGACGCCGTCATGGTGGTGGGCCGTTCGACCCTGCTATGCGTAGGTTTTCAGCGCGGTGCCTGACGTCAGCCGACTTTTGAACGAGCCCCGACCACGTATAGGTAGGTTCCAATAGCGCCCGGGGTGGGACGCCTTCGGCTGCGCTGCGCGCACATAATCGGCGTACAGCAGCGCATGCCAAGCACAGCACTCCGTAGTGCTGCGAGGACCCGTTCTTGCTCTGCCGCGTGGTGGCGACGACCAGGCCGCCGTGCCAATACTCAGCCCACGGCGTGCATCGGCGACATGGAGTACACCAGCACGAGCACCGCGACGATGGCCGGAGAACCAAGCCTGATCGCCGTGCTGCGCGTGAGCACGCCAAGATAGACATACAAGCACACCAGCACCATCGCTGTCAGGTACACGAGGCCGTCATAGACTTGCATGGATGTCTCCCGTGGGGTCATGCCCCGGATGTTTTTATAGGTCTACATCGTGCTGCCGCCAGGCCGCTTTGTTGGGGGGACGCCCTGGCGCAATGCGTTTGCTGTCTGTTGCGGATCATGGTCGCCACTTCGCGGTTGGGTGGCAATCATGGAAATCCCTGCGAAAACGGCGAAAAATGGCCTCAAAATTTGATGCGCTGCGCAAAATCACAGCAGTGCCTTGCCTTGCGAAAGTATCTTTTCGCACACCTGCTCGGTCGCTTTGGCCTTGAGGCCGCTGCCACTCAGATCCAATGTCTTGCCATGGCCATCCTGCAGGATGCCTTGGGCGCCGCTGGTGTAGCCATTGTCCGTAGATGCCTTGGATGGGCCGCCAAGCTTGTCCATCAGCTTGTCCTTGACGGAACCCGCGCCGCCAGCGCCGAGGTAATTGTTCTTGATGCAGAAGTCGAGCAGGCCCGTGACATTGCCCATGCTGCCCGATGACAGCGACTGCAGCGAAAGACCGCTGCCTAGTCCTCCGAGCGAGCTGGTTGCGCTTTCCGCCCCGCCACCCAGTGGGTTTTTCAGGACGTCGCCCAACTGAGCCCACGAAAACGGGGCCATGCCCATCAGCACGGCCGATGCCAGTACCACGGCAGCCGCGCGACGATGCCGCCCGAACGTTGTCTTGCATGCCTTCATCGTGCCTTCCCTCCGGTCATGCGCCACACAGGTCAACTTCTACTATAGTGCGCGCGGCAGCGTTGCGACCCCACGCGCACTTCAGGCTATGTTGATCAATCTGCGGGCAGCATCTGCGGATTCCAGGCGACTTCCCAGAGATGGCCGTCCGGATCGGCGAAATACCCGGCATAGCCGCCCCAGAACGTCGGCTGCGCGGGCTTGACGATGGTGGCGCCCGCCGCTGCGGCCTGCTGCATGACCGCATCGGCCTCCGCCTGGCTGCCGACGTTGTGGGCCAGAGACGCCCCCGCCGCGGCGCGAACGGACACCGGCAGTCCGGTGTCATGCGCGAGGCTCGCGCGCGGCCAGATGGCGAGCTTGAGGCCGGACTGCAGGTCGAAGAATGCCACCGCGCCATGCTCGAATTGCTCGCCGACAATGCCCTGCGTCGGCAGGCCCAGGCCGTCACGATAAAAGCGCAGCGATCGTTCCAGGTCGTCGACGCCCAGCGTGATCAGCGTGACACGTGGTTTCATGGGCCCTCCTCTTCTTGTGGAGTGAAAGCGGTGCAGCGCAAATTCAGCGCTGGCCGAAGTTGGCGCCCGAAAACAGGTCCTTCAACTCGCGCGGCTGGGAACGCCAGTACTGTTTCGGCGCCGCCACGCTAGCCCCGAGCTTCGCTGCGGCATGCCACGGCCAGCGCGGATCGTAGAGCATCGCGCGCGCCAGCGAGACGGCGTCGGCCTCGTTGCCCGTGATGATGGCCTCGGCTTGCTCCGGCTCGGTGATCAGCCCCACGGCGATGGTCGGCAGGCCCACCTCGGCCTTCACGCGCTGCGCATACGGAACCTGGTAGCCCGGGCCGAGCTTGATTGCCTGCGCCGGCGAGACCCCGCCAGTAGTGACATGGATCGCCGCGCACCCACGCGCCTTCACCGCCTGCGACAGCGCCACCGTTCCCTCGATATCCCAGCCGCCCGGCACCCAGTCTGTGGCCGAGATGCGCATCCACACCGGCCGGTCTGCCGGCACTGCGGCGCGCACCGCGTCGAAGACCTCGATCGGGAAGCGCATGCGGTTTTCGAGGCTGCCACCGTATTCATCGTCGCGATGATTGGCCAGCGGCGACAGGAACTGGTGCAACAGATAGCCGTGTGCCGCATGGATCTCGAAGCCCTGGATGCCGAGCCTCACCGCACGCACCGCCGCCGCGACGAAGTCGTCGCGCACCTTGTCCATGCCGGCGCGGTCGAGCGCCGTCGGGCGCGCCTCGCCTTCGGCATGGGGCACCGCCGAGGGTGCAACCGCCTGCCAGCCGCCCGGCGCATCGGGCGCGACCTGCTGCCCGCCTTCCCATGGCACCTGGCTCGATGCCTTACGCCCCGCATGCCCGAGTTGAATGGCCACGGCGATCGGCGCGTGCGCGCGGATCGCCTTGAGCACGTGCCCGAGCGCGGCTTCGTTCTCGTCCGAATAGAGGCCGAGGTCCCCTGCCGTGATCCGGCCTTCCGGGGAAACCGCCGTCGCTTCCAGGATCAGCATGCCCGCGCCGGACAGCGCCAGCGAGCCGAGGTGGATCATGTGCCAGTCGACCGCATTGCCGTCCTGCGCCGAGTACTGGCACATGGGCGCAATGATGATGCGGTTGGGCAGCGTGAGATTGCCGATGTCGAGAGGATCAAACAGGTGGCTCATGCGAATACCTTGTCTTGCAGATCAGGAGATCAGAATCGGCGCACAGAGGGCGCCCTATGCGACGGGTGAACCGCTCGATTCTAGGCCGATGCGGAATTTGCCGCTTGCCGCCGCGCGCCGCCGAAGTCGAGCGCCAGGGCGACCACCATGGCCGCCGCGCCGCAAGCGAAGATCAGCGCGTAGCGCTGGCCAGAATGCGCAAACAGCCAGGAGTAGCCGTAGCCGGACAAGGCCTGCAGCAGCGCGAATGCGCTGGTCGCATGGCTCCAGGAAGCCCGTTGCGCAGCAGGGTCATGCGGAATCAATTCCTGGATACGGCCAAGTGCCAGCGGCGCGATGCCTGGCGTGAACACGCCGAGCATGACCGTCGCGACGCCGACGACAAGCGCATGTCCAGACACCGCAAGCAGCGCTACCGCCAGGCCTTGCAGCAGCATGGCGCCGCGATACGCCAGGCCAAAACCGATGCGATCCGCAACCAGCCCGCACAGCGGCGGCCCGGCGATGGCAGCGACGCCGTAGAGCACCCAGTAGCCGGCACCGACACTGCTGCCCCGGCCGAGTCCGCGCGCGATGTAGTCGACCAGCAGCAACATCACAGGCACCAGACCCAGGGCGTTGAGGGCGTACTGCGCGTAGAGCCGACGCATGCCTGCAGGGATTGCGGTCGGTCGCGAGGCATTCGCAGGCTGATGCGCTGGCGTATCGGCCGCAGGCCAGCCGAACCAGCTCAGCAGCGTGAGCGCCAGCGACACCAGCCCCAGGCCGATCCAGGTTTCGCGCAAGCCGAGTTGCAGCAACCACGGCACCAGCGTGCCTGAAGCCGCAATGCCAAGCCCAAGCCCGAGAAAGATCATGCCGCTGACGAGCCCGCGCCGCGGCGCCGGGATATGCGGCAGGATCGACGTGGCCACGAGCACCATGATGGCGCCTCCGGCGAGGCCCGCGGTAAAGCGCCACGCGAAGTACCAGATCACCGACAACGGCCATGCACACGCGATGAATGCAACGCTCGCGGCCAGCATCAGTGTGCGCAACGCGGTACGGTTCGACACCGCCGAGGCGTACGGCCGCCCGAGCATCGCTCCGGCAAGGTAGCCCGCAAAATTGGCCGCGCCGAGTGTCACGGCTTGTGCTGCGGTGAACCAGTGCGCCTGGATCAGCGTTGGAATCAGCGGCGTGTAGGCAAAGCGTGCCAGCCCGATGGCAACGAGGCTGGCGCAAAGACCCGCCAGCGCGGCATAGATGGCGGCGCCGTCGAGCGGTACCTGAGGGACCGTGCCGGGTCTGGCGGTGAGCGGTTGTGACATGGTGGACTCCGGGAAACGACACACGTGGGTGTCGGCAAAACGGGGGCGTAAAGGCGCCCCCTCCGCAGGCCGGGGGCGTGCGGAAACAGAAGCAGCGAACGGATCGGGACGATGCAGCCGGTGCTGCGGGGATCAGCCGGTGCCAGCTGTGGCAGGGGCAAGCGGTAACGGCGGCAGGCCCAGTGATGCGAGCGCAGGCCGTACGACGCTTTCGAGCAGTTGCGGGTCCGGTGCCGTGCGCGCCAGTACGCGCACACCGAGAACCAGGGCCAGCAGTTGAGACGAGTTGTCTTCAACAGGCCCCGCAGCAGGGATTTCGCCGGAAGCTTGTGCGGCAACGAGTCTGTCGTGGAAGAAGTTGCGCATGCGCTCGAACTCCTCCGACACCTTCTGCCGCAACGCCGGCTCCTGCGGCGTGACTTCCAGCGCCGTGTTCACCAGCAGGCAGCCGCGGTGCTCAGGGTCCGCGAGCGAGCGTGCGATGCTTTCCGCAAAGAATGCACTGATGGCCGCTGCCGGCGAAGGCAGCTTGCTCAGGCGCGCAATCCTTTCGCGGAGGTTGTGGTCCAGGTAGAAATCCAGCGCCTGCAGGAACAGTGAGCGCTTGTCGCCGAACGCGTTGTAGAGGCTGGGCTGGGTCATGCCCATGGCGCTGGTGAGGTCGCGCGTGGACGTGGCCTCGTAACCGCGTGCCCAGAAGGCGTCCTGGGCAGCGGTCAGCGCAGTCTGTTCGTCGAATTTACGGGGTCTGGCCATGACGGATGCCGTTTTGTATCAATCGATATGAAACATTATATATCGATCGATACAAAACGCAAGCGACTCAGCTTTCGGCCGACCGTGCGGTCAGTGCTTCACTTCTGGCATCACCAGCCGCAGGCCGCTGGCAATGGCCGCAACGCCGGCAAAACCGGCGCCCAGCGCAAGGGCCAGACCGGGTCCATGGTCGCCAGCGAGGCCAAAGCTCAGCGCGACAAGCGCCGCGCCCGTGGCCTGGCCCAGCAGCCGCGCGGTGGCAATCACGCCGCTCGCACCGCCGCTACGCTCGCGTGGCGCACTGGCCATCAGCGCCTTCAGGTTGGGTGACTGGAAAAAGCCGAAGCCCGCACCACAGATGCACATGCGGATGCCGATCTCCAGCGTACTGGGGTTGGCCGGCATCAGCGCCAGCGACGCCATGCCGACGCTCATCACAGCCAGCCCGACGCCACCGAGCAGGCCCGGCGGATAGCGATCGGACAGGCGCCCCGCGATCGGCGCCATCAGTGCGACCACAACCGACCATGGCGTCAGCAGGAAGCCGGTTTCCACCTGGCCTCGCCCGAGCACATGCTGGAAATAGAACGGCAGTGAAACGAAGGCGAGGCCTTGCGCGGCAAACGAGCAGATCGCGGTCAGCGTCGACAGCGCGAACATCGGACGGCGGAACAGGTCCAAGGGCAGCATCGGCGCCGGGTGGCCGCGCTCGCGCCACAGCAGCAGGCCGAAGGCGACGACGAAGACGGCCGCGGCCGCCAGCGACTCTTCCAGCGGCGCGCGCTGTGCCCCCTCGCCGAGTGCGAAGATCAGCGCGGCGAAAGCCACCACGTTCAGCAGCGCCGCCACGCGATCAAAGCCATGCTGGCTGCGCGGCGTCTGCGGCAGCGCGCCGCGCGCGATGCCGAGCGCGAGCAGGCCAATCGGCAAGTTCACGGCAAATAGCCACGGCCACGAGCCGAAGGACAGGATCACCGACGCCACGGTCGGTCCCAGTGCGAACGAGACCCCTACCACCAATGCATTGAGCCCTACCCCGCGGCCGAGCCGTTGGATCGGGAAGATCGCGCTGATCAGCGCCGTATTGACGCTCATGATGGCGCTCGCGCCGATGCCCTGCAGCACCCGCGCCGCCGCCAGCGACGGCAGCGACCACGCCAGCGCGCAGACTACGGAAGCCGCGATGAACAGCGTTACCCCGCCGATATAGATGCGCCGGTGACCAAGAATGCCGCCCAGCGCCGCGAACGGCAGCAAGGTCGCCACCATCGCGAGCTGGTAGGCATTGATCACCCACACCGACGCCGCCGGCGTGGCGCGCAGATCCACAGCGATCGAAGGCAGAGCGGTGTTGGCGATCGCCGTGTCCAGCGTGGCCAAGGCCACGGCGATCATGATGGCGGCCATGCCGCGGCGCTCGCGCGCAGTCATGGCGTGGGCGACAGCGGCGGACGCTGGCTGGGAAGCGGCTTGGATCGGGGCGGGACTGGACACGGCGCGAGACTCTTTGCGGCCGGTTCATCGCCCGGCACGGTTCAACCGAGACAATACGGCAAATCTCTTCAACGCGCTGAAGACGGCTTCATATGTATGCACATTTGAAGCCATCCGAACAACGTGACGCGTCAGGCTACGGACAGCCCGCCGTCCACGCTGATGCTCTGCCCGTTGATGAAACGTCCGGCAGGCGAGGCCAGCAACACTGCAAGCCCGGCCACGTCATTTGCCTCGCCGATGCGCCGCATCGGGATGCGCGAAGCCAGTTGCGCCTCGCGTGCGGGATCGCCCCACAGGGCTTCACGCGAGAATTCCGTTCGGACCGGACCCGGATTGATGGCATTCACGTTCACGCCGTTCGCGCCGAGCTCCAGGGCAAGGCTGCGCACGGCCTGGTCGACCGCACCCTTGGTGATGCTGTACATGCCGAGGAATGCCGAGCCACGCTTGGCCGCGATGCTCGACATGAAGGTGATCGAACCGTCGCCGCGCGACACCATCTGCGGTGCCAGCGCATTGACCAGCTGCAGGTTGCCGCGCACATTGCCGGCCATCGCCGCATCGAACACTTCAGGGCCCTGCGAGAGCAAAGAACCCGCGGCGCCATCGGCCGCAGCGTTCAACACCAGGGCGTCCACCCTGCCAAAGGCCGCCAGCCCCTGTTCCGCAAATGCGTGCACGCTGGCCAGGTCGGCGATATCGCAGGCGATACCCACGGCGCGAATACCGTCGCTCTCCAGTTGCGCGGCGACCGTACGGGCGACGTCGCCATTGCGTCCGGAAACGATGACGCTGGCCCCGGCGCTGCCCAGCGCACGCGCCATTTCAAAGCCCATGCCCATGGTCGAGCCGGTCACGACGGCCACGCGGCCGGAAAGATCAAAAAGGTTCTGCATTACAGGGACTCCTGTCGGTTGGGGTGAAGTGCGAGGTCAAATGAATGGGGATGACCTCTTAAATTACGATCAACATCTATTGAACAAATTATGACCATCATCTAAAATTCGTCAAGCACCAATTTTCGAAGGAGTCTTCACATGGCACGCGCATCACGGGAACAAGCCGACAAGAACCGGGAAGCGATCGAACAGGCGTCGTCGCGCCTGTTCCGCGAACGCGGGCTCAATGGCGTCAGCGTGGCCGAACTGATGGCAGGCGCCGGGCTCACCCACGGGGGCTTCTACGGGCATTTCGCGTCCAAGGACGCGCTGGCGGCGCAGGCATGCAGACGCGCGTTCGAGGAATCGACGGTCCGTTGGGAACGCCGGCTCGACCGCGCTTCGGGGGATCCGCAAGCGATGCTTGCGAACCTCGTCGCGCCCTATCTGACGCCTGAGCATTGCGCGAATCCGGGACAAGGATGCGCGGCCGCCTCGCTGGCCAGCGACGTGGCACGCGAGCCGGCCGACAAGCCAGTGCGGCTCGCTTACCTGGAAGGCTTCAAGGCACTGGTCGGGGATATGGAAGCGACCGTTGCGAGTGACAGCGCGGAGACGCGCCACAAGGAAGCGTTGATTCGCATGGCCATGCTCGTGGGCGCGATCACGCTCGCCCGGGCCGTCGAAGGCGACACAATCTCCGACACCATCCTGGACGCAGTCCGTGAGCGGCTGCTCGGGACGTCATCCGGCTGACCCATTAATCGATCTGCCGCTCCGGCAGCTCCATCACGCACTCTGTCCTCCGCACCCATACCGGCACGCGGATGGCCCGACTCACCTTTCACGCTTGCAAAGCGCCCCCTGAGAAAGAGACCCATGTTCTCCCAAGCGATTTCCAGCCGGCTCGACCGGCGCGGCATCCACTACGCGTGGATCGTCGCGGCCATCACGTTCCTCGTCATGCTGACGACCTCGGCCGCGCTCGGCCTGCCTGGCGCCTTCCTCAAGCCGCTGACCCTGGAAATGGGATGGAACACGGACCAGATCTCATCGATCCTGGCGTTCCGTTTCGCGCTGTTCGGACTGATGGCCCCGTTCTCGGCCATCCTGATGGAGCGCTTCGGCGTGCGTAACGTCGTGTGCGCAGCGCTGGCCCTGATTGCGGGCGGCATGGCGCTGGCCACGGTCGCCACGGAACTGTGGCAACTGTTCCTGGCCTGGGGCCTGATGCTCGGCATCGGTTCCGGCATGACGGCGCTGGTGCTCGCCGCTGTGGTCGCCAACCGCTGGTTCAGCGCGCGCCGCGGGCTGGTCATCGGCCTGCTTACCGCGAGTTCGGCCACCGGCCAGCTTGCTTTCCTGCCGGCGGCGGCCTGGCTGATCGAACACATGGGCTGGCGCGTCGCGGTGCTTCCGGTGCTGGCCGCGTGTGCGGTGCTGGCCGTACTGGTGTTAGGGTTCATGCGCAACCGCCCCAGCGACGTCGGCCTGGCGGCGTTCGGCGAAGTCCCCGCTGCGGTTCCGCTTACCCCATCCGCACCGCCCGCCCCGCTCACGCTGCGCGGCCCGTTCGTCGTGCTGCGCGATGCCATGCGCAACCAGACGTTCTGGGTGCTGGCCGGCACGTTCTTTATCTGTGGCCTGTCCACGAACGGCCTGATCCAGACCCACTTCATCTCGCTATGCGGAGACTTCGGCATGGGGCCCGTGCCAGCCGCCTCGGCACTCGCGATGATGGGCGCATTCGACTTCGTCGGCACCATCCTGTCAGGCTGGCTGTCGGACCGTTATGACAGCCGCAAGCTGCTGTTCTGGTACTACGGACTGCGCGGCTTGTCGCTGTTCTGGCTGCCGCACTCGACCTTCACGCTGTATGGCCTGTCGATCTTCGCCATGTTCTACGGCCTCGACTGGATTGCCACGGTGCCGCCCACCGTCAAGCTCGCGGGCACCGCGTTCGGCCGCGACCGCGCGCCGATGGTATTCGGCTGGATCTTTGCCGCTCACCAGGTTGGCGCCGCCACGGCGGCCTTCGGCGCGGGCCTGAGCCGCACGCTGCTGCTGACCTATACGCCGGCGCTGTATGCCGCCGGCGCGGCTTGCCTGGTGGCAGCGCTGCTGGCGCTGGCGGTCAGGCGCAATGCCCTGCCCGGCCACGCAACACCGGCGCAGGCCGCAAAGGCCTGAGCCAGCGACATCATCGGTTGCCCGTCGAAACCGCCAGGAACGTGTAGAGGCTCGGCGGCCGCTGGTCGCGCGACACTACGCGGATTCGCAACGCCGACGCCGTGACCGGACCGGCCAGCGAGACATAGCGGCTCGCGCCAATGTCCGAACCGCTGGCCACCGCCTGCCACTGGCCGTTCACCTGTGCCTCCAGCATATAGCTGCCGGTACGGGAGTCCGACTCTGTCGGGTCGAGGTACTCGGCGAGCTGCACCAGGCGGATCGTCGCAGGCGCCGCGAACACTTGCGTCAGCGTGGCGGTGGGCGCTTCCGATGCCCACCGCGTTGCCGGATCGCCGTCAGTCGCCATCTCCGGGCCATAGCCCGGATCGCGCGTCCACGACGAGGTGGCCGTCGTTGTCGCGCCCCTCGAAACATCCACGAGCTTGGCTACAAGCAGCGCGAAAGCCTGCAGTCGTTCGGCGTGGTCGATATCAGTTGCCCGATCCTCGATCCGCAGGGACATGCGCTCGCGGTGCTGACCTCGCCGTATATCCGCCGCATTGACCGCCATGCAGGGCCGTCGCTGGACGAAGCGCGCGAATTGCTGATCGAGGCGGCACGCTCGCTGTCGCTCAATGCAAAGTTGGAAATGGACCAGCCGGAGCAACCGGAGTAGGCAGATGAAGGCGCCGGCCCGCATGCGGGACCGGCTTCGATCAGAACTTGGGAATACGCAGTGTCTTGCTGACCATCAGCGAGCCCGATAGCGCGAACAGCAGCACCAGCGGATGAAGGTCGGCGGGGCCAATCGTCCAGACGCCGCCGGGCAGCGCCGCGCCAGTGCGCTCTTGCGCGGCACACCAGGCCAGCACACCGGTCAACAGCACACTCGTCGGAATCGGCGTGCCTTCGAAATACTTGACCTTGTCGCTGCCGGCCGACAGCGTTTCCGCCGTGACATTGAAGCGCGCAAGCCGGCTGACGCCGCAGCAGACGAAAAAGATCAACACGGCCAGGTCCCAGCCCCCGCGCATGCCCGCGGCAAAGGCCAGCGCGGCAGGCCCGACTCCGAATGAAATGATGTCAGCCAGCGAATCGAGTTCGCGCCCCATCGCCGAATGCTGGTGGCGCCAGCGCGCGATACGCCCATCCAGCACGTCAAAGATGAACGCCAGCGGCGCGAGCGCTGCCGCCGTGAAGAAATGCGCCGGTGTCGGCGTGCCCACGTAGAACATGGCGAAGAACACCGACCCCATGCCGCACGCCGCATTGCCGAGCGTGAACACATCGGCGAGCTGCAGCTCGCGCAGCATGGAGAAATGGCGGGGCCGCTCCTGAGGCGCCGACATAAGCGTTGCGCTCAGAGAACCTTGGACACGTGGCCGACCTGCGGCGGGGCCGCAAAGCTGTCGCTGACCAGTTCGCGCCATTGCTGGAATTCCGGAGATTCGCGGAAATGCACCATATGGTCTTCGACCGTTTCCCACTCGACCACCAGCGTGTATTGCTGCGGCTGCTCGACGGAGCGGAACAGCTGCACGCCATGGCAGCCGCGCGAACGCAGGAACAGCGGCTTGGCCTTGCTCACGCCCTGTTCGAACTGGCTTTCGCTGCCGGGCTTGACGGTGATTTGCGCGATTTCCTTGATCATGATGTCCCTGTATCTGGTTGGGGTGGCTGCCGGCGCGTGCCGGCCGAATGACATTACCTTAGCACGTTCATGCGCAAGGGTCGTGTGGCCGCAACCCTTTCGTCACTGCGGCCCCTTAGCATCGCGGCTTTCCATGATCCTCAGATGAACCGCCATGTCATTCATGCTGCCGAACCCCCTGCTGTCCGGACTGTTGCTCGCCGCAAGCACGACCCTCGCCGTTGCGGCCACCGCGCCGTGCGGATCACCGTCCACGCTGATCGCCGATGTACAAGGCGCATCGACCACTTCGCCGCTGGCCGGCAGGACAGTCGAGATCGAAGCCGTTGTCACCGCCGACTTCAGCGGGCCCGACGGCTTCATGGGTTTCTTCGCCCAGCAGGAAGATGCGCGCCGGCAGCACCGGCCGGGCGTTTCCGAAGGCTTGTTTGTCTACGCGCCGCGCCACACCGCGCGCGCCGGCGATCTGATGCGCTTGCCCGGCACCGTGGAAGAACGCTACGGCCAGACCCAGCTCGCCTTGTCTGGCATGCCGGTCCTCTGTGCAACGGGCCGAACCGTCACGCCAGCCAGCATGACGATGCCATTTGCCGACGAAGCCGCACTGGCCGCGCGCGAAGGCATGCTCGTCAGCCTGCCCCAAACCCTCACCGTCAACGACACCCATGAACTCGGCCGCTACGGCAGCCTTCTGCTCGGACATGGCAGGCTGCGTATTCCCACGGCAGTCGCCGCACCGGGCCGGGATGCCGCGCAGCTTGCCGCCGCCAACGCGCTGAACCGGCTGGTGCTCGACGACGGGTCGAGCCAGCAAACTCCTGAGGTCGTGCCCTACCCCGCGCCCGCGCTGAGCACGGCAAACCCGGTGCGCGCCGGTGACACCGTCAGTGGCGTGCGCGGCGTGCTGGAAAAGCGCTACGGCACATGGCGGCTGCAGCCTGTGCCCGGCGATGCGCCACCGCGCTTTACTGCAACGAATCCGCGCCATGCGGCGCCTGCCAGGACCGTGTTAAGGAGGAATGCCATTTGTCAAATCGATAGGTGGGGCCAAGGCTAGCGTCGATTAACCCCTAGAAACAGGGGACAATCTCGATGGCCAAAGCGGTGTTGCGTCCGCGAAATACGCCGGTTCTTAGATGCGTTTTTCGAAAATTGAAGCGAGTGTCAAACGCCGAAATGCGATTTGTCAAAGTATCGCATCTGGGAATCATCGACATCTACCGGATAGCCGGCGGCCGGCTTAAAGCGACCGGGATCACATAGAAGCTGGCTGCCGGTACGGCTCGTCGCAGATGAATGTCGTGACGCTTGCCATGTGAGCGGCCGCGCGAATGTGATCGCACAGCTTTTGGGGCGAACTGTCTTGAACTGGGGCGCAGCAACACTTTGCCAAAGAAGGCGGTAGCGGGGACAGCGATAATCGCCCATCAACCATTGCCTAGCGGGTCAACTGGCGATCCTGGTCAGAACACTCAGTGTACTGTCCCTTTGTGAAGGCAATCCGCCATATTGCATCGCACCAATATACCCCAAAAGGCTCCGCAGCAGTCCGTGTATTATGCCCTTCTGCGGGCTATCTTTAGCCCAATGCTGGGCAGTGCACGGCCTCGAACGGCGCGATCTCTTTGAGGTCATTCCAGAACATGGGCCGGTGAACGCGCTCGGCCACCCCGGCGTGTCGCTGCAGCGTAAAATCCCGCAGCGACCAGACGCGGCAGTCCAAATGTGTCTTCTCCCGCAGATATTTGTCGAGGCCCAGCTCGGCCACGGTTAGCACCGCGCTTTCGAAGTCCTGCGCCGAACACGTCGTGTACGGCATCTCTTGCAGGACCGACAGCGGAATTTTGCAGTGCTCCAGCCCGGCCTTCACCTTACGTTCAAGCAACTCCATGACGATCGGCCCAAACAGATGCCATTCGTCCAGCGTGATGACCACCGGGTAGATCGGCCGAACATTGGGCAGCCACGCCGGCGTGTGACCGCCTTGGGCATCGCGGATGTTCTTGTAGAGCTGGACCACGATGCCGGCCAGCACGTCGAGTTGCTCATCAAACTCTTCGATCGCATCAGGCATCTTGGCATCGTGCCGCAGCCGCTTGGTCTTGCACTCGATAAACAAATTGGCCGTGTCATCGGTGACAATCCAGTCGGTGCCGAGCTTCGCATCCTTGCCGACGGTGTATGGCGCCTCGCCTGTGACGGTGAAGCGCGGCGTTGCGAACGCCTCGCGCAGCACCTCCCCAATGTAGGCCTCGAATGCGGCCCCGAATCCCTTGGAGAATCCATCCCGCTTGACGAGCCGGTAGTACAGGCCATTGGTGATCGCCCGGTAGAAGTACTCCGGGATGGGCGCGAAGGCGTGCGGAGAGTTGCCCTTCAGCCGCAGTAGCGGCGTGCCCTCCAGCGGATTCCAGGTGAACCCCCAACTGCGATCCAAGCGCTGATGCTTAACGATCTGTTCGCGCAAACCGCCTACCCCTGTGGTAAGGGGCTCATAGAAACGGCGCACCTGCTGCGGCGTGATGCCTACCGCGTCCAGCACGCGCTGGCGCTCGATCCATGGTCGTTTCAGCAGTTCGCCGCCACCGATGACACCCAGCAGGAAATACGTCCGCACAGGCATCCCAACCTCGGTCTCCACGATCGGGGCGAGCGTCGGGTGCCGCAGGATCCGGTAGTAGCGCATCAGCGAAAGCAGGGACTTCTGGACCTGCCATGGGAACTGCTGGTGCGCCATCGCCGTCAGGTCGCGCAAGGCGACCTCTGGCGTCATGTCGACACTGAAGCTCTTGTCCCACGCGTGCCTGATGACATCGAGTACCTTGTACAGGTCCCCCAGCTTCGCGAAGCATCGTCCACGCTCCGGCTGTGCATGGAGCGCAAGCTCGCGCGCGAGCAGCGGCAACATAAAGGCCGGCACCTTCTCCTTGAGCGACGGGACCGGATACGGCGGTGGCCCATCGCCATGGACATGCATCGCGATGCGACCGAGCTGCGGAAGGCACTTCCGTAGCGAATACCTCCGCAACCGTTCATGGACAGCAAGGAATGGGGCTTTCACGCTGGGGCAGCTCGATCGTTGAACATGCTGCATTATCGCCGACGGGACACCCGCAGAACGTTCAAATTAGGAATGCTCTTCAATGGCATGGAGTTGTGATGGTCAAGTCAGGAATTCCCGTAGGTCCTGCTCACGGACAAAAAACAAGTTTTCACGCGCCCGCGAGCACGCCACATACAGCTTGTTACGTGTCTGCGGCGGAAGGTCCTGAAGGCCGCCATCACGCAAGCGCGCCCACGCGTCCTTTCCAAGGACGACGCAAACGTCGCGAAAATGGTCCATGCCCTTGCTGGCCCCCCAATTGTTAGAGAAGCAACCATACCGAGTGTGACTGCTGTAAAAGAGTTTGACGATCGAAGGATTCCGATACAGGTCCTTCGCGACGGGCACTTGCTCCACAACGGACAGATCGGAGCCCCGCTCCTCATGCGCATGCATGTCAATCTGCAAGCGCTCGCGGATGAAATCACAGACTGTCTTGCTGCACCGGCGACTTGCGCGCAGAGATTGACGGTCCACGGCAATCCCTTGGGCTGAAAAGCGTTGTGCGTAGAGGCCAAAATCGTTGTGCAGCGTCCGGTTCACCGACCCGTCACGGCTGGTATCAAACGTGTGCTGAAAAAAGTCTCCAACCAGCAACACATCCGTATTCACCCGCCACAACCGGGACAGCAGATTAAAATCGTGGCCCCCAAAGTCCTGCACTTCATCCACGAAGACTCGGTCGAAGTATCGTTCGATGCGCGCCAGAAGCGCCGGCAGACATCCTTTCACCTCCAACAATTTAGCGAGGCGGTTGTGATAGAGGCGGCGACTCCCATCAAGGTAGCGCGCGTCTTGGGTCAAGGCGAGCTTTGACGTCTGAGCGGGGGGCAGCCGAAAATTCATGCCTCGGCTGCCCAGACCCATCTGCAGCAGTGGCCGGTAGCAGAAATTGTGTAGAAATCTGAAGTAAGTACAGACCACAATGTTCGGCGGCATGTACCCGAACTTCTGCAGCACGCGAAATCGCAGGTGGGCGAAATTGTTCTCGGTGTAGGTAATCAGCAGTACCCGCCGCTCCAGGTCAAGCTCGTCGATCAAGCGCGTGGTCTTGCCGGAGCCTGCGACCGCGAAAATTACCCTCTTATCCACTGCACGGCCTCCTCGATGTAGCGTGGGACGACTAGGGCATGCTGACTGGTGAGCAGGCTCAAGGCCGCGTCGGTCTTGTTGGCCAGCATATATTGCAGGGGGGTCAGCGTGCGCCTGCCATCCGCAAAGAGGGCGTCGCAAGCTGCTGAATTGCAGTCATACAAGCCCACCTCGAACGTATATTTGGCATTATCGGCGTCGGCGAACACCATCCCCGCGTCATAGATGTGCTCGGCGAAATTGTCCACACAGTTGGCTTGGAAGTTGCCATCGTTGTCTCGAATGGCAGCGGTCCGGATGCCCAACAGCTTGCCCAACTCTAGATAGCGTTTAAAGCTCGTCCCGCCAATCGCCATCACGTGCACATCGTCCTGCTCCGGCGACACCCCTCCCGACGCGGCGCGGTACAGCGCATCGAGAAGGATAAACTCCGCGTCGCCCTCCACCAGGATCACGCGTTGGGACAGCGCGAACTCCAGGATATTATTGTCGGGGGCCTTAATGAAGAAGTTGGCCGTCTCTTCACTGAGCGCTTGCAAACTCGAAGCCTGATCGTTGATGCCCAACAATTGTGCGTGGCGCAGATCCAGCCGCGATGCAATATGACTGCTGTGAGTGGCCACAAACAGTTGCGTCTGGACCGCATCCTCCAGGCTCCGGACGAGCCGCCGCATGCCCGTGTGACTCAAATGGTTTTCGGGCTCCTCCAGCAGCAACGCATGCAGCGATGCGCCGTTATTCTTGTGGCGGCGCAACGCGAACTCGGTCTTCAGGAAGCACTGACGTCCTTTGCCGCGGTTCTCCAGCGGAATGCCGTCCTCCATAATCTGCAGGTCCACCTCCAGGTTCGAACGGTGGCCACTGCGCACGCCGAACTGGTAGTCAGCAAGGTCCTGGTTAACAGGCCCCAAATATTCCTTGCGAAAGGTGTCCTTCCCGCGGCGATACTGGTTTTCCAGGCGGTGTCGGGTGGGAACGTCCGTGTGCACACCGAATACGGCCCGCGTGTACTCCCGGACTGCATGCTCACTGTCGATTCGGGAACTGTCCAAAGACAAATGCCTGACAGGACGCTTGTAGGCGACCACCGCGTCCCCTGAGAACGTGTGGAACCGGATTCCGTAGTATTCGTAAGGAAAATTGGGCTCCTCCTGCGCGAGGACTTCCGCGATGGCCTTGCCGTACTCTTCGATCGGCGCGATCTCGAGGCGCAGGCCATCGGCCTCGACGCCCTTGGAGTTGTTTCTGCCGTTGAGCTCGAAATCATCCCCGGCCATCAGCCAGGCCTCAACATAAAGCAACGGCAGATGCTCGGGCTTCCGGTCTCCGGCCAGGAAACCATCGACGGCTGTCTTGCACAGCAGGCTTTCCACGCCCACGGCTTCGACTCGCCCCCGGCTCGCGCCAAGAATCAGGTCGAGAGCCAGCAGCACTGAGCTCTTTCCTGCTTCATTGTCGCCAACAAGAATGTTGGTCTTTGCATTGAAATCAAGCTCCAGCGTTTCGAACTTTTTAAAATTATGCAGCACGAGCTTCGAAATTATTGTCACACCCCCTCCATTGCTACCGCAGCTGGCGAATCATCTGAAAATAGTATGGCTAATCACCGCGCCTATCCCCTGCGTCAGGACGGCCGTGACCAGTCCTCGTCGATCAAGCGCTGAACTGCCCGCCATGCCGGCCCGGCATCGGACGTCCGGCCGCTGCACAACGCAGCCCCGCCTTGAGGCTCGCATCAATTATCCGCGGCTGTCGAGACAGGTGCTATCCGCCGACGGAGGGATATCGAGCGCGACGTTGGCAAAGCTGCCTGACCGTGCCCATGCACCGAGGCGTAGATCGCCCCAGACGAGAACAGGGGAGCCTAAGGCCCGACTTGAGAGCGACGGCGGCCGATATCTTGACAATGCGCGCTAGCTCCGCATCATCCACATGCTATCCGCCATGTCAAGCCACCAACGCTGCGCAGGTGCGCTCCTTCGAAAGCAACCATCCATGGTACGAGGGAGAGTAGGAAGGAGGCGCAGCGGGGTTTTGGGTCGCGATGTGAGTGGACGTCGGACCCCGTTCGTCTCAAAACTGCCTCTGGATATCGCATCGGAGTCACCTGTCACTAGAACAGCTCAGCCGGCTGCGCATCCGCAGATCGATAGTCTTCAACGAGTATGACCTCATGCAGGCCGAATCTCTGAAGTTAGACCTTTCCCCCCAGCCCATGGCAACTATCTCGACTATTCGCGATCTTTCTCCTTGCCTGGTACTCGGCATTTGATTCATGTGAGCACAAAATCAACTTATCGATACGGGGTAGCATTCGTGCCACGCGCAGCGTAGTAGGATTCAATCCCGCTTCGCCCAATATTGCCACGAAGGAGCACCGACGAGGGGGATTGCTCTCGTATATCCGATCGATAGCCTGTCGAACGCGATCCTCTAATGCCGAGCATTGGCTATTTGTCATCTTTGCTAACAGCATCTCTGTACTTTCATCGTTTCGTCTTCCACGGCGCTTTTCGAGGCGCTGCCGCCACCATCTTTTGTCGTTACTCTCAAGCCAAGCAAACAGGTTAGGGGACTTTCGGCGGAGCGCACTGCAACTCAACCGCGGAAAGAGCCGTTCCAGAGCGACCCATCGTTCCCGTGCCTCACGACGTTTCAAATTGTTCCGAATGTTGTCATAGAGCGGGCGTAGGCCATCTTCCCGCAAATACTCGTCGATTGTCGTAGCCCATGCCACGCCGATAAGATCTCGGATTTCCTCACGCGTACGACCTGCCGCCACCAACGCCGGAAGATCCCGCCTTCCGTACCGCCGACGACGGTCAACAGGAATCCGATACGCGGCTCCGGCGGTTCTTGCCACCCAATCGTACGGCCATGTCCGTAGCGCTTCGGACTTCAACGAATGTGGAACTTTGGCACCGTACTGCCCCTCTTCCATTAGAAATTGTTCGAATAGGATGATGTAGACGGGATGAATGGTACAAGTGCGTTCTTCGTTCGCATGGCCTGCATCCCCAATCCACCAAAGCAGCTCATTGATGCGCCAAGGATACTGAGCAAGCTTAAGAAGCTGCTCGTCCGAAACGCTGCTTCGACAAAACCTGTGGAAATCATGGCGCAGCGCCGAAGTTCTAAACGTGCCGTATGGGTGAACATACCCACGATCACGAAGAAGCTCGACGAGCTTCCTCTTGAACGGGCCGACCGCGTTGGCCTCGTCTGCAACCCTTTGTGCCACCCGGGCGAACCTTAGGACACTGCGGGGAGCGGCAGTAAAAGCCCTCTTCGGTGGTCGTACCCCCTCAACCCGCTTGGTTAGCAGGTTTCCACACGTAAAGCAGGCCGTCACGAACGGAATCTGATGAGGGCAAAGAATCGCGCGAACCCCGTACGTTGCCCACATATCCCATTCACACTTCCCGCACGTCCGTACGGGCCGGTTATCGCAATTGACCCAGGGTGGAAAGAAAGGTGATTTGTAGTAGCCACCATTGCCCGTCACCACCCGTTGAAGCAAATTCGCACGCCCGACTGCTGACATTCCGAGACCCGCTAGCGCGCATAGTGTGTTTTCACTCAGCAGAGTCGGCACCGAATACAGCCCACCGGACACACGCGCGATGACGGACAGAGGTACGGTCACCGTGGCAAATGCCATCGTCTGCAGATAGCTCACTGTCTTTCTCCGCGCGGAAGAATAGTCACCAGAACTCCATGAACCTAGCACCATATCGGCAATACTGCTTGCAGTTGCGTACGGGGGCAGCTCCACGATAGGCACGGATAAACGCTTTTCGTTCGGCGCTGTCATCATTTGGCTCCAGAGGTTAGGGGCTCACCGCGTTGCGCGCTTGCCTTTCAGTGCATTCTTTAGACTGTCCAGCCAGGCCGGCAGATCGAACTTATGACCTGCGATGGCACGCGAAGCCATGGCCGGCAACGGTGCGGCTTTGTCCGCGCCGTGCTCGTTGGTCGTGCCGCCATGCCCGGCGGTACTGCGTGGCAGCGCAACGCCACCATCGGAAGACTCTATGGGATCCCGAAAGGGTTCCCCTTGGTCGACCATGTCGATGTCTACCGCGACGGACTCTTCCCCATCGCCGTCGTCCTTGTCTCGTTCTTTCTTCTGAATCAATAGGCATCTGCGCAAGCCTTTGACGACTTCTTCGCCTACGGCGTCGTCGACATCTCCGGCATAGGTGTGCAGCGACTTGATGGTGGCAGGCAATTCCAGGAGTTCAAAGCTTTCGCTTCCCTGCTCCCCTCCGCTTGCTCGCCGCCATATCGCCACAAGCCGCGAGGGATCGGGAGGGAACGCCACGTCGATCTCGAATGGCCGTCCAGGGTACGTCTCAGCCCATGTCCTCGCGTCCGCGAGCATCGTGTGTAGGCCCGGATGGCTCTCTCCCGTTCGCTCGGATCCAGCTCCGTACCACACATTGTTATGACGCACCTTACCTTGGAAGACTTTTAGACGCTTGAACTTCAGGACATCCGTCGCCAGTAACGCAGCGTCTGCGCGCCTCGCTGCATCAGCCACGCGAGCGGCTTGTCTCGCACGATGCATATCAGCACGTATCGGCGGCACCGCGTCAATGATCATGTCCTGGCTCAGTGCGAGTTCGTCTCTTCTACACTGCGTATTTATCGCATTAACCGCAACAGTGACCATGCGCATGAACGTCATCAACTCCATTTCAACAATCTTTCCGCCCTTTCGCCTGACTTCCCCGTCGTCCGTCCTTGTCCGCTTCTTCCCTTCACCGTTGCGACGAGCTGCTAAGCGAAGCTCCATCGCCTTCAGCTTCTTGACCGTGCAGTAGCCCACCGGGAGCGCCCGGTATCGCATCAGTAGCTCCTTCTCTAGATCAGCTGAGGCGACAACCTTCTTCTGCATTTTCGTCTTGATCAGTTTGTTGGCATTCTCGACCGTCCCTTTGTCTACCGCGGTGTAGGGACGCGTAACGGAGAAATCCATAATTGCCGAGCCGACAACGTAGATCGGCATCATTCCCTTTGCCCCCTGCCCGCGATCGACCATGACTTCGTCAGCACTCCCGGACACCAGTCCGTCCATCTTGTCGGGATCTAGACCCAGGGCCCGAAGAAGCGGCCCCTTATCACTTAGGGCAATGCTGATCAAGTCCTCCGGTTCGTGAGAAGGCGCGTTATTTGAAGAATCACGAGCGCAAAGAGAAGAACATGAAGCAGATGACGTTGGCAGCGGGTGCAGACCAATGCGCAGGTTTCGAGCAACACCGCAAGCCAACGCGACGTGAGGAATTTCTGGCGACGATGGAGCAGATCGTGCCGTGGGCGGCATTGTGCGCCGCGATTGAGCCGTACTATCCGAAGGCTGGCAATGGCCGGCGGCCCATTGGTCTGGAGCGGATGCTGCGCATCCACTTTCTGCAGCACTGGTTCAACCTGGCAGATCTGGCTTGCGAGGAGGCCCTGTATGACAGCGCCAGCCTGCGCCGCTTCGTAGGAATTGACCTGGGTCGTGAGCCGGTGCCGGACGCCACCACGGTATTGAAGTTTCGGCGGCTGCTGGAGAAACATCAGCTTGCCGAACGGCTGTTCGCGGAGGTTGGCCGAAGCCTGCAAGCCAATGGCGTGAAGCTGAAGACCGGCACCATTGTCGATGCCACGATCATTGGTGCGCCCAGCTCGACGAAGAATGAAGAGAAGTCGCGCGACCCCGAGATGCATCAGACCCGCAAAGGCCAGCAGTGGTACTTTGGCATGAAGCTGCACATTGGCGTGGATAGTCAGAGCGGGTTGGCTCATTCCGCGGTGGTGACGCCGGCCAATGTTCACGACAAGCATGCGCTGCCCCAGCTACTGCATGGGCAGGAGCGGCGTGTCTACGGTGATAGCGCATACGCCAGTCAGCAGGAGCTGATCGCATCGAAGGCGCCGCACGCCAAGGACTTCACCAATCAGCGGACCCGCAGGAACGGGGAGATTGACGAAGTGCAACGCGGGAAGAACCGTAACAAATCGAAGATCCGGGCCCGGGTTGAACATGTCTTCGCCGTGGTTAAGCGCCTGTGGGGCTTCACGAAAGTCCGCTACCGTGGCCTGAAGAAGAACGCCGGCCGTGCCTTCACGGCGCTGGCGCTGGCCAATCTCTACTTGAGTCGAGGGCATCTGATGGGAGCAGTCCGCCCATAAAGGGCGAATGCGGGGCGGGCGCCCCGTCAACACACCCCAATTGGGGGCGCGTGAAGGCAAATTCGCATCGCCACAGCTATTTTTCCGGCCGAACGGGCTCCTGATCAACTTGCGTCACTCAATTTACCCAGCTTGTTCAGCGTAGCCTTAGCGCCCAATAGAGACATTTTCGGTACGCCTCCGTCGTTTCCTTGCCTATCATGGCGTACCAGCCCACTATCGTGGCTGTGGAGCGGCTGCATGCAACAATCAGCGTGGCATAACCAAGGCTTCTGCGCCTACCGCTCTTGCTCACTGCCACGATTTCAATCCGACGAAACTCGGTGGCATCCATTTCGATCGTTTCCAACAACCCCGCATTTCGGTCAGTCGCCGCGCCACCGGGAATGGTGCCGGGTCTGTGCTTGGCTGGAAGGCGCTTGGCGTTGCTGTCCAGCAGCGCCTTTCGGATGAAGGCTTCGTTCTCGTCTACCGCCCGTTCACGGTGATATTCGACCATTGCCGGTGTCGGCCAGTTCGCCTCATCACTGGGACGGACCGGTCTGACGAGGCACCGCGCCTTGAACTGCCGCCAAAAGCCACTCGCATCCTTGAGTTTCGCGATGACGGCATCGATATCGATTTTTCGGTTTCGTTTCGGTGGAACCTCCCATATGAGAGTCATGACCAATAGCAGGATGCATCTACGCCAATGGAACGTCATCCCCCTGACCTTTCTGGGTAGTCCGAGATTAAGCTCCATGGCGTCGGGACGGCCCACGCGCACCGCGTTAGGTCCTGGCACGCGAGGCGTACCTGGGGGATCGCCTCCCCCCCTGCGCGGCATCAGCGCAATGGCGTCCCCGCCATACCGGATCCAGCGGAAGAAGAGTCGCTTGAGTTCGGCCTTGTCGATACCCACCCTCTGGCTTTCCTCTCGTAACAACGCCTCCCGGAACGGAGCTTCTAGGAAGAGACGATCGACACCATCGCCTCGCAACTGCCCATTGCGTTCGTCCAGGGTGCCGATGATGCCTTTCAATGCATCGGTAGCCGCCATCCACCCCGCCTGATTCTCGCCCTCCAGCTCGACGGGACACAGACGGGCCGCGCGCGTCCGCTTCTCGCGATCGGCGTGCCGGCGCTCCGCTTCCCAGATGCGCTGGGCCGTCATGCGCCGGTGGCTGATCGTATCGGGCACCACTTCCATGGTGACTCGCATTGCCGGGGATACCGTCGCGTCGTCCAGCAGAATCAGCCTTTGCCTGCGCTGATCTTGATGCTGTGACAGGTCGTACAGTACGTAACCATCCGTCGTCTCAAGGCAGATCAATCGATAATAATGAGCATCGCCCGCTACGTCTGTCAGCCGCACGACAGGGAAGGGCGGATCAGCTTCGCATGTCGCAGGTGCATCGACGGCGAGCTGTGAGAAGGGGTATCGGCGCATGAGGTCCAATTCTACGAGTGAGATCGACGGGGAGTTCGCCCAACACAATCGCCGCGAATACCCATCGGTACAAGTCGTGCAGATCCCGTATGTCGCATTGAAACCGAGCGCGTAACGCGACATCTCGATCGAGCCGCTTCAGTAATCGCTCCAGCCGCACGCACAACAACGTTTGCGAGCTCGTCCTCAAGCAGATGGAGATGACGCGGGCTTGCGTACGCAAGGCTTCCACATTGCTCAAGCGCAGACCTTGGTAGAGCTGCAACGCGTTCTCATACACGATGGGCGCAAACGCCGAGAGATCGGCCCGCTCGACTGTCACGCCGAGCCTCGCGAGATGCTCGGCCTTGCTCGCGGCAATCTCGCGCGTCAACAGGGCATGCAAATGGTAACGACCGAGCGCTGCACGGGCTTCGACCGTAATGACTCGCTCGAGCGTGATATCGGGACGTCGATTGTGCCAAGCCGTCGGTGTGAAATAGACCGGCACGTAGCACCGAACATCGCAGATATACGGGCACGTCTTCAGCACAAAATCGAGCTTGCGTAGTAGCTCGCCTTTGAAGAAAAACGTTTTTCCACCACGAATATTGATCGATCGTCCGAAGGAGCTGTTGATAGAAGGCGCCGGTGCGAAGGCCGCATTATCATAGTTCGCGCCCGTTGCGCTATGCAGATAGTCCACCTTCGGCAGCACAAGCCTCGGACCCAAGACACAGGTGGTTGAGAGCGTTCTAAGCGATATCTCCACATGCCCTCCTACACGATGCCAACCAGCCGTGCCCATCCACTTACCGGCTCTGTTGAGCCCTCTTCCGCCCATAGAACTCTGCGCGGGATTCCGTCACGCTTAAGACGAGACGGTCTATCTGAGACTGCATTCTCCTTGCGCGGTCCAGCGCGTAGACGGTCATTCCGGTTTCCTTCAGGATTGCTTGAATGGAACACCACCGAGCTGGGAGGCACGCGCGAATGCGTTTCGACGCGGCGAGGATACGCTGTGCCAGACGAGCATGCTGCCCGTTGGGCCCGTGCTGATGTACACGTGGCCATGGCGGTACTGCCGTCGACCGACTATGCTCCCGAAACCATGTGCGATCCTTGTTGAACAACCAGTTCACAAGGTTGATGTCCTTCTTGGCTAACGTGTAGGGCCGCAGGTTCGGGAAGGCGTCCCGTAGCGCCAGCCATTGCGCGCGCGCCTCGGCAATCTTTCTGGCGTACTGCATTTGCTTGCAATACTCTCGCAAATCCTGGCGCCGCAGCTCTGTCGCCACAGTGCTCTTCGAGATGTGCAACAGCTCGGCCATCTCGCGGCGGGTGCATCCCGCGCCCACAAGTTTTGGCAAGTCGTCTCGAACATACGGCTTGCTCGCATCAACCGTGAGTTTCCGACCGCGTGTCGCAGTCGTGGACCCGCTGTGACGCTCTGCAACAGGGGAACATACCGGTGCCCTCTTCGTCTGAAATCTCGAGCCGACGGACCCATAGCTCCCTTCAGTCAGCAGGAACAGATCCAATAAAATCACAAAAGCCGGATGTACGGTCCGCCCACCCTGGCACATCCAACTTAGTAGCGTTCGTACGCGTAACGGATATTGGGCAAGGTTGCACAGACACGGATCAGTCACCGCGTGGCGGCAGAACACTGCAAAGTCCCGACTCAGCGCGTCGCATCGATGGTCGCCATGGGGGTAAACATAGCCGGCCTGCGTGAGTAAGGCCGATAGTCGCGCACGGACAGCGTTTGGAGAAATTGCTTCCATCGCAAGCCGCTCTGCCACTTGAGCAAAGCGTAGCGCAATGGGGTCGGCCGCCTTGAAACGCATACTCGGTGGCTTTGCGCCGGCGCCCATTACGCGCCGCGTCAGGACGTTGCCACAAGCAAAGCACGCGGTCACAAAGGGAATCTGATGCGGACAAAGAATGGCGCGCACACCGAAATCCCTCCATCCCGTCCATTCACAATTGACACACGTTTGCGACGGCCGATGATCCACACCGACCCATGCCTGGAGACGGGGGGGCCGATAGCTGTGCGCCTGGCCGGTGACTGCACGTTGAATACCCGCCTCCCGCGCGGCCGGTGACATGCCTAAAGCAGCCAGGTAGCACAGGGAATTCTCGATCAGGAGCGTCGACACCGGAAACATCCCGTGCGACAGGCGCTCGAGGATGCCAAGCGGGACCGTAACGGTGGCGAAGGCAACCGGCGCGCAAGACGCGCGAGCTGCCATCATGTCCGAGGAGTAGTCGCCGGGATTCCATGAACCAACGAGCAGATCGGCAATGCTGCTGGCCGTGGCGCGCGGGGGAAGTTCGATGACGGGCGAGCCCACGCATTTGTTGGGTGACGGAATCATGATTTGACTTTTGTTTGTACGGTGGCCAACGACAAGCGATCGCGATGCCGCGCAATGATGTCGGTTGACAACGGCTCCCCGCGCAAGAGCATTTCAAAGGGCTCCAGCACGCCATTGAAATCCGCCGCAATGGTCGTTACGGCGTCGCGCACGGCCACGTTCGGCGCCATTCCTTCCAAATACACTCGCCTTGCGATCTCTTTGGCCAGCGCGTCTAGCAGTTGCCGTTGGCCGTAGACGTCGCGGACCACACCGACCAAGGCGTGAGGCGTGTCGCCGAGTTCCAAAGTTGCCGCATACGCACGGGCCAGATTGGCGGCCTGGTCCATTTCGTAGGGACCGATCTCGATGGGGTGGGCCGGAAATACCGAGAGGAATTGCGGATTGCCGCGACATAACGCAATGGCCGCCGTGGCGACGAGCACCACGGCGATGCCGGCGTTGAGCAATTGATTCAAAACGCCCCACAGTGCTCTATGTGTGTGATGAATCTCGGTCCATCCATAGACGACGACCACCGCAACATGGGTACGCTGCAATCGGCGGATCACGTCATGGATGCCGTACCGCCGGCGACCGTATGCCGCTCGGAGTTCGCCTCTGGCGTCGAAGTTGCCTGTGCTATCGTAGGCCGCTATGATCGCCTCCAAGAGGTCGAATTCTTCTCTACCGCTCGGCATGGGCACAAGCAGAAGCACCAACTGCCAGAAGATTGCCTTGCGCACGTTGACAACGTCCCCGTTGGCATCAAAATCGGCCCATGACTGGTGTGCAATGGGCGAGCCAATAAATTGTTGCAACGCATCGAGTCCTTTCTTGACCTCCATATAGAGCGGTGCACAAATCACCATACTCATGCGCACCCTGGACGACGCCCGCACATTGTCGGTGGTGACCGAGAGTTCCGCGAGCTTGTGGCACCACTCGATGTAGCGTCGCGCCATGGACGCCGTCACGACGCGCGCCATGGCATAGACATCCAGCAACGCTTCGGCCTCCAAGGGTGTGGCGATGAAATGGTTCTGTACGCGTTCGTCCACGCGCTCATAATCCGACATGTCGCGATCCAGGCGCGCCGATGGCTTTGGCAGCGCCGCGAGGTAGAGCTTTTCGCTCAGTTCCAGCGCGGATTGTGGCAGCGCCGGCAGCTTCGATAGCAATTGCGCCGGCGCGGCGCTGAGCATACGGTCGAGACGTTTTGGATCCGGCAGCGGCTTCGCTCCGGTTTGCATGGCGGTTCGCATATTTTCCCCCTTGGGCACTGGCGGTGACGAAGCGAGTTCGGCCGAATCACGACGACCACAGCAGCGTCATCGCCTAGGTCCGCCCAGACGGTTGGCGTTGCGACCTACGTTCCTATGACGGACCTACCAGCGTCCCAAGAATCGGTCCAACACGCCGCATGCGGCCGTGAAGGCCGCGCCGAAAAGAGAACCCGGCGTGCCACTGGTCAACACCCATGAGACTTCACTGCGAGGCACCCGCGCGCCTGCCCGTGCCGGGAACGGCCGCGCCATCGGTGGGACCGCGGCCCCGCGCAGGCGCAGGACAAGATAGTCTTTGTGAGGCGTCTCGATTAAGTGGACTCTCACGAGGACGGCGTGCCGGCGTTGGCGGCTCTGCTCAAGGGGAATAACGGCATTCGGACGCGCCGATCTGGCGGCAGGCTGAGGCTTTCGCTTAGCTGCGGGCAGATCGCGCTCAACGGAATACGCACCGACGTCTGCGGTCGCGGGGCGGCGCAAGGGGCGAGCGGAAGGCTCGCCGCGCCTGAAGCGGATACTCGGCATCACGGCATATGTCCAGTGATCAACATTCCGCGAAGATCCGATACAAAAGGATTTCCTGCTTGACGACCCCCGGCTGATCTTCGATACTGTCTTTGCACGAGCAGTAAACGAAGACCCGGAAGAACATCGGCATGCGGGTTATGCTGAATGGTTGGAGAATCAAGCGCCTCAACGGCGCCTTTATGGATCGGACATCATCTTTCTCCGGCTCACCAAGATAACTGATGGTAGTCAGAAGGCCGCCCGGTTTCCAGAACGGACGGCCTTCTTATTTGGCGCAATCCGACCGACGGAGGAGAGACTTTCGCCTATACTCAACTCCATAACGGAATTATCCACTGAATCAGGAGTGACGACGTGTCGATTATCCAGTGAAGCAGTAGTGACGACGCGTCGATTTGTTTTAAAAACAAAGAAAAAAGAATATTAAATTAGTTCTGAGTTGGCGAGTCAATGCACTCAAAATATTAGTTTCTTCGACCTTTGGTGTATTTCCCCGACGCGGATTCGCTAGAATGTACCGTCGGCGGCATGCGTGAGTTAAAACACTGGGACATGAGACGTGGCTGCCCGCGCTAGCCGATGCCGAACGCCCCAGGTCAGCCTCAGCAGCCACGCGCGCAATGGATGACGTAGGACGCGTCAGCCGACCAGCATGCGTCAACACACTTGCCTACTGATCCCACAGCTTTTGCATCATTACTTGGCGTCGCGCCTGCTCGGTGCGCACGTAGCGCGTGGTGGTATCGAGCGAGGCGTGACCGACGTTCTGCTGCACGACTTCGACCGGAACGCCTGCGTCGAGCGCGTGGGAAATGTGGGTGTGCCGCAGCCAGTGCGTGCTCGCGCGCCGCAGCCGCTGCGCTGCCACCGGCTCGGTCGCTTCAAGATCGCTAGCACAGGCAACCAGAAAGCGCTTCAACTGCCGGTGAAAGACGCTTGCAGACACCCCCGATTCGGCGTTGCTTGCGGGACCAACACCGGCCCGAGCTCGACCCAGTAGCGGTACGCCCGGCAGTTGCGCGAATCCGCCGACATAGCCCCGCGCCGTCAAATAGTCCGAGAGCGCTTCGATCCACGCGGCCGGGACCGGCACCTCGCGCAGCTTGCCACCCTTGCCGTGCACCGTCAGCCACCAACCCTCGATCCGCTCCGCCGTCTCGCCGCTCCACGAGGCCCAGCTTAGATCGTCGGTGGTTGCGGCGAGCAGTTCGGCCAGACGTAGCCCGGTATCGTGCAGTAGCGGCAAGGCGACCTGCAAACGCTGTGCCGCCAATCCGGGCGGCAGGCAACCGAGGGCTTGTCGCACGACAGCCCATTGAGCGACGGTGAACCCCCGGCCGATGTCGGGGCCTCGCGGTAGCCGCTTGGGCTGAATGACAGCGCGCCACGGATTGCCCACTAGATAGCCTTGGTGGACCAAGAAGCCGAAGAGATTGCCGAGTACGGACAGCGCGTAGCTGCACGACCGCGCCGAGAGCGGCCCTTCAAGCGGCCGCCAGCCTGCCTGCCAGCGCGGGGTGGCGCGCGGCCCGCACCAGTGCGCAGGCGGGTCGAGCAGAAAATCCCGGTAGGCGACGCAGTCTTCCACTGTTGCCGACGACAAAGCACAACGGCGCTCCAACGTGATCCACAACAAGAACCGTTCCGCTTCCTTGCGATAGGCCAGTTGGGTGTGGGTCAGGCGCTCGCCCGCTCCCGGCGCCCGCCCCTTGGCCGCGAGCCAGGCTAGGATCGCCGCGCGGTCATCGTCGGCCGCGAGGTGGCAGTGCGCGCGATCGGCGCGAAAGCGGCCGACGTGGCCACGAAGCGCTTCCGGCAGCTTCAGGCGCTCCAGCGGCATCAACGGCGACACCGTGGCGAGCGCCGGGAGCGTTTGGAGTGCAAGGTCGCGGTCGCGAAGCGGCGCCTCCGGCGCTGGTAGTGACCCAAGCGTCTGCGCGTGCGCCTCCACAAAGCGGCGCAGGGCCCGCCCCTTGCCCGCGCCAATACCCGGTACGTCCCGCCACCAGTCCGGGTCCGCAACCATCCGTGCATGCAGGTCCTCCAGCGTCGCCACCCCGTGGCTGGCCAAGCGCCTCGCAAGGGAATCGACAAACCACGCCTCGCACCCATCCTCCAAGCCAACCGGCAGCGCCGCCTGGGCCTCAAGCGTATGCACGGCAAAGAGTTGGCGGTGTAACAGTCGGACGCGCCGCTGGTCCTGGGCGAGTGCCGTGCCGTAGCGCGCGGCATAGGCGGCCTGCTGCTCGGCTTCGCTGAACTCCTCGAGCCCGGCCGTGGCGACAAAGGTTTCCAGCGGCGGCAACTCCGACGACGCGCGCGGCGACAGATCCAGGCGCAGCAGATGGGCGCGGCCAAAGTTGCCGCCACGCGCGGCGGTGGCCGCCAGTTCGCTGCGGACCCAGCCGGTCATCCGATGCACGACCGGGCCGTCGAACTCGCCCTGGTCACTGAGGTAGCGATCCCAAAGCCCTCTGGGCGACAAGCCCTGAATGACTCCGCGCAGGAAGGCGAAGTGTCCTCGGTGCAGGCGGGGGCGCGTAATGCGGGGCAACGGGGCATCGGTAGACGGCATCGCGAAGGCTTGGCCAGACAGTGGCCGGACTCAGTGCCTTTCTCACTGTAGTCACCACGCTGGCCCGCTGTGCAGGCAATCGCAGAACAGCCGCCTGAACTAGGTCGGCGCGCCGCATCCGACCGTCACTAGGCGGCGCGCGCGACGCACCGCGCCACCAGGGCATCACATGGAAGGCGCATCGATCGCCACCGATCATGACGTGTCGGCACTTTTGCAGGGCTAAATAAGGCGAGTTATCTTGCTATGGGTTCGCATGCAAAAATCACGACGCTTAAACCTCGCCCGCAAGCCACACCGTTGATGGTCGTGCGCTGGCGACAGCATGAACAAACATGGCCCGATCCGGGTTTCTTAGAGTGGGCCGCCCTGACCGACGGGCCGGAGAAGGCGAACGCGCCCCTCGTCGGGGTACCCTGCGCGCGACGCTACCAGTGCACGCTTGACTGCCCCCCATCTGGGGGGCAATCCACTGTTGTGCAAAGGCTGCCTCCGCCTCGCCGCCCTGAGGCGCCCGCAATCGACTGTGATCGCATTCTCGACGGCCGCGACGCGACGCTCGGCTTGGACAATGTCTCAACCACGAAGGGCCAGGAAACGGTCGGCTCGATCGGACCGGTGGTCGATGCATGGGTCTGGGACCTATGGGTAGCTGGAGCCTGGTATGGCAGCAAAGGCCCGGTTGGCCTTGGCAGTGTGTGCGATTGAGATCGGAGTTCCGAATTGCTTCGGGGTTGGTTTGCCGTTCACTGTGGAGACTGCCCCCCCTTTGCGCTGACAGCGGTACGGCACAGATCAGAAATTGAAACGTGTTGGCTTGACGTCAGCTACCGAGACAACATTGATTAACTCCCCTACAAGAGAGACTCGCAGCGCTCGAGCATCATGGAGGGCATGATGCCTCCCCCCGTGCTCGGAAAAGTAAGCCTCCTTGCGGCCAGGATCGGCCAAATGCCCGACAAGGGTCCCGCGCCATCCGCTAGGGACCTCTCCGAGCAATTCGATGAGCAGGTCCCAGTCAAGAACGTTGTCGACGCAGACTCGACACTCCGACACTGTGACGGAAAGTTCCCGCCACCAGCTTAGCAATGCATCACGCAGGTCACAAGTTGAGTAGGTGTCGGTGGTCGACTGCCCGAGTTGGGGCAGTACCGCCTCGCGAACAAACGGGCTACATACTGACACATCGAAATCGGAGCATTCGCCGTAAAACTCATCGCCGGTCTCGCTGACCAGCGCGATGCTGATCAACTCGCAGCAAATGAAGTCTGTGAATTCGCAATCGACATAGAGCTTCACGCTCACCTCCGACAAGTCAACCGAATCTCCGAAGCCAGACATCGCGGTCCCCTGCGGTATCAGCGACAACTAGATTACACAGCAATCACGCTACTAAAACCGCCCCTGTCCACGGAGTTTCCGGGCGTCCACGTAAGCCAACCATCCTAACCGGAGAGCGCGAGCGTCATGAAGAGCATGATGCTCGTGCCGCCCGGGGCCGAAGTACCGTTGGAAGGCGTGGTGGAAAGCACCACTGTCGACCATAGTCCTGAGGTCATAGCGATCGACCGCCACATTTTGGGGCCATTCGCCGGTCAGTAAGCTGGCCAGAATCTGGAAGTCGACAGGGGAGTCGGTGGCAATCCGAATATTCCTTGGTCCCGCTCGCAACCATTGGCTCAACTGGGACTTGAGTTCCGCCTTCGAAAGCACGTTGGCCGCATCAAGGTGCGGTAACACCTCGCTCCGAACGAAAACATTACAATCCTCAACTCGCCAGCCATCCGAGAGCTCTGCGTAGAACTCCCGATGCCCGTCCTCGGCGACAAGGGCAATGCTGATGAGTTTCGGAGTCGGCACATTGCGGCCGGTGTATTCCGTATCGAGGAAGACAAGCATTTCACTCGCCCTGGCCCGAACCGCCTGATCTGACCACCGCCGATCGGCCCCCTGGCGCCGGCGTCTGGGCATCCTTCTGGACTTCCTCTTTGGAAAGTATTTTTCCCCAAGACTCAAGATTGTTGCTCAGTGTTCTTTTCACTGGTGCCAGCAGATTCATCGCTATTCCAGCAACCTGCATTGGCCTCGCAATGTCCCTCTCCACGTCTTCAATCATCGCGATCGTCCGAAAGATCGATCTGCGCCCCGGAATATGCTCATCATATTCATTCATGACGATCAGGTAATTACCAGTGAACTCCGTTCCCGTTCCGTCGTTGACAATTTCCACTTCCCCCAGCAAACGGGTGGCAGTTTCATCCCCATCCGGGATCAACTGAACTTGAATTCTCAACATGGGTCTGCACCTCAAAATGGCTCTCCGACGGACCATCTTTCAAGGGTCCTCGCGGACGCGGGTCTTCCCGTGGATCGTGGTGCGCTTAAATTTCATAGCCATCCTACGGACTGCCTCTCTCCATCTCCATCGCATCCAGTCGATCCCTCGCTACCATCATGATCCAGAAGACAAACTGCTCCCAACCTTCCTGACTTATTGCCAAGCCTTCAGTATGATCGATGAGTGCACACTCCGAGGAGTCGCTATCAGTAAGCTCAGGATGCAGTAACAGCCAGCGCCCCATGATGCCCTCGAATTCGTAGGGTACATCTTTCAGGTACAGATATGTCGTGGCCCCGTGGAGGAAGCAGGGAAGCCCTGCTGGCAACCAGGCTGCGAGAAGCCTCAATTTCTGTTGAATTGACATTGGATATAATCAATCACTGAATAATGCATTCGTGAGAATGAGGTGAGCTTCCAGTTGTGGGCTCCAGCCTTCTCCGTCGTCGTCCAACGCGAGCTAGTGCTCACCCTTGGGCCCGTACGACTAACGTACGTCGTAATTTGGTGATAGCGCGATGCAGCAACCAACCAGTTGCTATCGAGCCGATGAGCAACTTCATTATGATGCCTATCGATGAATGCCATGTTCCCCCGAAGACGCGATCGCATAACTCTTTGGGGAGATCGATTTTAGGTTGACGGAATCCTAGAAGCTGCCCCGTGACCTCGAAAGGACGACCCTCAGGTTGGGGTAAGGCGTCAGAATTCCGCGAAGGATGGGAGCCACATGAAGAGTTCGCCATCTGTCCGCAGCACCGGGCGGCCGTTGACCAAGTCGACATGATCAGGGTGCAAAAGCCCCGTCGTAGTCGAGGAAGAGAATCATAGCGCGTGCCATATACCAACACCTAGCGGTGGCGAGAGGCGTGGCAAAGTCAACGTAGATCGTCCCAAGCGCAATAACGTTGACCGTCTCTTGCATGGAAAAGGAAGTCGTGATCGCGCTCCTCGGGTAAGAGCTTGACGGCAAGCCATTGCGCGCCGTCGAGTGTGCAACGAAGGGAAACCTTACTGCCCTGCTTCAAGCAAATATCCAGCCTTTCTGCGTCCTCAAAGAATACTGCTTGCGCGACATCTGCTTGCTCTACGACAACGTGTAAGCCGAACTTCGACACTTCGACTTCGACCTTCTTTTGATCAGTCTGGACCTTCAGTTCGGCCTTCACGGATCTGCGGCCTTCTGCCGCCGCTCTTCTGCGTGCGCTGCGTGAGCTCATATGAGTTGCTGTAGGGATAGAGGGCCAGCATTCTATCCCAAAATATCCTATTTTGGGATATTTTGGAATCAATGGTCGCATTCGCAACATGAAGACCATTCATTCCGAGCGGTACGCGTTCGTCGTTGCGGAGTTGCGTAAAGCCCGACTCGAACAAAAAGTGACCCAAAGCTCTCTCGCAGAACTGTTGCGGAAGCCACAGTCGTATGTCGCAAAAGTCGAATTACTGGAGCGGCGTCTCGACGTCGTCGAAGTTGTGGATTGGCTGCATGCAATCGGGCTTGAGCCCGCGGCGTTCTTTAGGCGCTTCGAGTGGTGGTAGCGGGTAGAAGCATTCATCTCCCGCTGCCCCGTTGACGGGCTCGCGTGCGCTGGCGGAGTTCGCGCCTTGTGCTAAAGCAACCACAAAAGCGCACGACGTTTCGACGTTTCATACAGTTTTCGGACAAAACGGACAATGATTCGAGCAGGTTTCGGACAATCCCTGCGAGAACGCGATTAGGCCATTCGTGGTCGGACGGAGAAACTTCCTCTTCTGCGACACCGTGGCCGGTGCCAACGCCAGCGCAAGTCTTTACTCGCTGGTGGAAACCTGCAAGGCCAACGACGTCGATCCGTATCAGTATCTCGTTGCCTTGTTCAAGGCGTTGCCACACGCACAGACCGCCGACGACTACGAGGCTCTGCTGCCCTGGACGCTCAAGTCCTCAGACGCCTAGCGGATACCGCCGGCGGCCGCAAGGGACGCCCTCAAAAGACCGCTTACGACACGGCATCGAAAGACCCCAGAAGAGACCGAACACTACGGTCCTGGACGCAACCTCCGTAGTCTCTACTGGGGCCAGGCCCCAACACCTTGACTGCTCTCGGGAGAGCTAGCGTTCTCTTCGCTGCGTCGGACCCGTCGCGATGAAAGGATGCTTAGAAAGCGGTGAAGCCCGTCAACGCGGATATCTCGCGCGTTGTCCGCAAGACCGGTATCAGGACAGGTGGAGGTTGATCGGTGCGAGTTTAACTTGATAGGACTGGGTGAACGATGACCTCATGTCCACGCGTCGCGGGCGCTCAAAGTGAGCGCTCATCTCATGGAAGAGCGCGCATCATATTTGTTGAGGAAGCACAACAGCGCTAGGCCGGTCAATGCCGCTGCTGCTTCGATTCCAAGCAACATTCGAACGAGATCATTTGGCCACCCGTCAGCGGAAATGCTGACCAGCCGCCCGAGCACCAGGCCGCTGGTGAACACGACGTTGATCCACATCGAGGGCTTTCGCCACGCCTTCGAGAGTAGACCCAGGGCCAGCAACAGACTGATACCGAGATGCATGCCACCGTAGTTGGCACGGATCTCATTGAAGGCATTCACCGAATGGGGTTGCATATCGAGGCCCGCCATTGCCGTAGCGGGGTCGTGAAACGTATGCAAGCCAATTAGCAGGAAAGCCAGTGCCGAAACGGCCAGGTATATTTGAGAGAGGCGATGCATGAGTTGGCTCTCAGGTAGCGGACGTTGACGGAGTGGGTGTCGACTCACTGCCGGTCGGCTCGTTCCTGTCCACCGTCCATGTGTGGATGGGTTCATGACCACGGCGCACCCATTCCGGCGGCCGCCACAGGTGTTGCAGTCGCTGCCACACGGGCCCCGGTGACATCACGTCACGCCACATGTCGACAAACTCGTGGAGATTCAGCACCAGGATATTGTAGGACTTAATCTGTTGGGTGATGCCGTATTGCACCGTCTCCCGTTCTTCTTCGAAAGTGCCAAACATGCGATCGAAAATGATCAACATGCCACCGTAGTTCTTGTCGATATATTGGTCGTTTCGGCCATGATGGGCACGGTGATGGGACGGTGTATTGAAGATGTACTCAATCCAGCCAGGAAGGCGGCGGATCAGTTCGGTATGAATGAAATACTGATAGGACAGATTCACGGCCAGGATGAGTGCGACTGCGGCCGGCGGCACACCGAGGAGCACGGGAGGAAGGAAAAAGATGAAACTCCCAGCGACCACATTGAGCATCGATTGTCGTGCCGCCGTAGTGAAGTTCATGTTCTCGCCGGTATGATGAACGACGTGCGCCGCCCAAAACCAGCGGATTCGATGGCTGGCGCGATGAAACCAGTAGTAGCAGAACTCGACCGACAGAATGATTGGGAGAATGGTCCAACCGTCCACCGGGATATCAAACAAACGTTTTGAATATACCCACGCATAGATGGATCCTGTCACAAGAGCCACTCCCAGGGGCTCCATGATCTGGTAAGTGGTGCCCAATGCGATGTTCGCCCACACCTCTTTCCAGTTCAGTGTCGATTCGGCTCTACGCCTTCGATTGATCAGGGTCTCGAGACTGAATGCAATGATGAAGAGAGGAACCATGCTGAGCATGAACGCCTGCTTCCAATCCACGGTCTTCCCAAATATGGAATGCAGCCAGTTCATCATATCGGACGGCAATTTAGACTCCTGTTCGCTTGGCTTGCCGACAGTTTGATCAAACTGGTGACCCTCCGCATTGACAGTCCTCGACACTTTCTTGACACTTCGCGACATTGTTCATTGTCATCCCATGTCCGCGCCCACCGCTTACTACGCCAGCACCTACGTGAACCTGCTTTTCGACTACTTGCAGGACCAAGGGCTGGATGCCGTGCATGTGCTGGGGGAATCCAGCCCTAATTGCCAGGAAGTGCGACTCTACGCGCTCGATCACTGGCGGCGTTTGCTTGAGCGTGCCGCCGAGGTTTGCAATGATCCGCTCCTCGGATTGCACGTTGGCCAGCGCATTGCGCCTGCGCATCTCGGCGTGCTTGGATACGCACTTGGGGCTTGCCCTGACGTCGGGGCTGTCTTGCAACGCTGGCAACAGTACGACCGTGTGGTTGCAAACGTAACGCCGGCGGAGCTAAGAACCGAAGGTAAGTCCGTCGTGATGACGTGGCCCCGTTCGACGGAACCAACGGGGCCGCTCGTTGACGAAACGGCCTTGGCTGCGATGACCCGTTTCACGCGAGCCATGACAGATGGTGATGTGAGGCTGGAGGAGGTGTGCTTTGTTAACGCAACACCTCAAGACACCACCCCTTATCTTGCATACTTCGGCTGCCCGGTGAAGTTCGACCAACCGGAGACGAGTCTGCGCTTCCCCGTCGACCTTTTGCAGGCGCCTCTGCGTCAACCTGATGAAGCGCTACTGCGAATCATGGAGCTTCAGGTACAGGCTCTGCTGGGTGCCATGCCGAAGATGGATGACATGGAACATGCCATCAGGCAAGCGGTAGCCGGGCTCGCGCGTCAAGGCGAAGTGAGCCTTGAAACAGTGGCTTCCTCCATGCACATGACCCCCCGCACGTTGCAGCGGCGACTCGACAAACTGGGTCTGAAATTTCGCGAGCTACGTGACGACACGAGACGCCGGATTGCAGAGAATTACCTAAAAGATCCACGGCTTTCGCTCGCTGAGGTGGCCTGGATACTTGGGTACTCGGAGCACAGTGCATTTACTCGCGCATTCCGGAGATGGACATCGCAGAGCCCGCAAGCCTGGCGCCGCGAAATGGATGCGTGATCCGCTACGGGCAACAGTGCAGTCGCCCATGTGATTGCAGCGCTGAAGGTTTTAGGCTGGCCTCCTCGGCCCAAGTCCCAAGCTCTCGCACCGGGTTGCATGGCCTTCCATCGCCGCTACGGCGGAGTAAGCGACCCGCCCTGGCCCGTCGCCTCACGTGGCGGAGAAGCTGTTGAGCTTCTACCCGACTCATCTTTGAGACGACGGGAAAGCAGGTACTTCCATGCCGTCTACTTACTGCGAATCACCTCGGTGATTGGCTCGAAATAACAACCATATTTGACATCGCCCACCGTGTCACTCATTTGCATCTCCGCTGTGTTGACGCGAGCCTGGATCCCATCTGTGACGACCTGCGGGTCAGCGGCCTCGCAGTTATAGAGTGCCAGGTACTGCCACGGATGAGGCCCCGCTTTTCGCTGCTGCTCCGTGCGACTGAAGCGCTGTGCGCTCACCACGCCCGGTACGCGCAACACGTCTGGAAGGTGCTGCTCGGTATACCAGCGATTGAACTCTTCTTCACGCCCCGGAACCGCGTTCGTGAGTACCAGATAGGTGAACTTGACCATTCTTATCTCCTTAAGGTTATTGAAGTACAGGGAATGTCCAGCGGCCGATGCCCTGTGACGCGCCCGTGATGGGTATGTGTTGACTGGCGAGTCCCTTGTTCACGTGGTCCTCTTTGCTGGAACCCGCGCTTTGGCATTCCGGCGGTTTCGGCGCTTGAGAGAAAGGGTGTGGCCCAACGCTTCCATCAAACGACGCAAGCCCGTAGACGTTCCCATTCGATGCTGGGAAATCTATGCTGCAACCTTTCGTCCCCGTGTAAGGGGACAACCGGGAAGAAGGCGACGGAGCAAGCTCGAAACGCCAGTGAACAGAGTTCTCCGAAAACTTCAACGAACGGATGTGCGTGAATTTCGTATCAAGTCTGCGGCCTTCTCTGCCATGGCCATAATGGGAAGGTTCGTGTTCCCACTGATGATCGTTGGCATCACAGATCCATCAATTACTCTCAAGTTCTCAACCCCGCGCACTTTCAACTCCTCGTCAACAACAGCGTTGTCGTCGACTCCCATGCGACACGTGCCAACCGGGTGATAGATGGTTTCCGCATGCGAGCGTATCCATGCCTTACGGGCTGCACCGGTGGAGAAAGCATCGATGTCGAGCCTTCGTTTGATGTACTTCCGGAGCGCCGGCTGGTCGACAATCTCGCACGTGCGTTCCACGCCGCGCACCAAACTCTCCAGGTCAGACTCGTCTGAGAGGAAGCGAGGGTCGATTCGGGGAGAATCGGACGGATCTGAAGAACGCAGTCGCAGCACGCCTCTACTTTTTGGACGCAGCTGGCATACGCGGACTGCAAATCCGTGGGGAACTTTTTCGTTAGGCGGTGGATTGCGCAGCGCAATGATCAGATGGGCCTGCCACTCAGGCAGATCCGGATTTCTGTCGGAGTTGTAAAATGCTCCTGCCTCAACGCCTTGAGAGGAAGCCGGCCCGCCTCCTGAAAGAAGATAGCGAGCTCCTGCCATTCCGCCTCTTACCAGGCCGATATAGGGCGTGAGCGTATTGGGCTGCGACGCTTCTAAGCGAATCGCGCAATCAAGATGGTCCTGAAGGTTCTCACCGACGCCTTGCAGATCGACCACGGGAGCGATACCAATCGACTGCAGATGTTTGGCCGGTCCGATCCCCGAAAGCATCAGGAGTTGCGGTGAGGCAATGGCCCCTGCTGTCAGAATCACTTCGCGGTCCGCGCGAAGCTCCACCTCCTCCCATCCATCCTCAATCACTACGCCTTGCGCTCGCTTTCCGGCAAGGAGAATCCTGCGGACTTTACAGTTCGCCATCAATGTCAGATTGGATCGGTTACCTGCTCGATCCAGGTAACGATAAGCACCGGATCGCTTTCCCTCGGCAATCGTAAGCTCGTAGAATCCTGCGCCTACCTGCGACGCCCCATTGAATCCGTTGTTCTCCGGCATACCGGCCGATACTGCGCTCTCTATGAACGCAGTCGATATGGCGTTTTGCTGCGTGCCGTATGACAGGCGAATCGGACCCGCGTACCCGCGATCGTCATTCCTCGCCTTCGTTACCAGTGATGCATCCTCAATCTTTCGAAAATACGGACGAAGGGATTCATAGTCCCAGCCCGACAGGCCCTGAGATGCCCAGTTGTCGTAATCGGATCGGTTCCCCCGGATAGCAATCATGGAATTGATCGAGGATGAACCGCCCACCACCTTGCCCCGGGGTATATAAATATTCCGATTGTCCAGTTGTGTCTGGGGCTCCGTCCAATAGCGCCAGTTGAATTTTTGGCTCTTAAAGAGAACCCGGATCCCTGCCGGCATCTGAACAAAGATGGATGACGCGGGAGCGCCCGCCTCTATCAGCAGTACCTTGACGCTGGGATCTTCACTCAGCCGAGAAGCGAGAACACACCCTGCCGAGCCGGCGCCGATAACAATGTAGTCGTATGAAGCGGTTTTCATAATCAGGAGATCACTCAACGCGAGCCGATGCCTTGAGCGCCATGCGCACGCGGCGAATGTGCTCGTCCGACTGTCCGAGCTCATCAATCGGTACTCGTGACGTTTCAGGAGACGCCAAGATGGCAAAAATAGACAACACTGCGCCCCCCATCATGAAATAGGCGGGTGATGAAGGGTTTCCGGTCAGCTTCGTCAGAGAAGCGCTGATTAAAGGAGCGGTGCCGCCAAATAGCACCATGGCCACGTTGTAGCCTACCGACATGGCGCTGTAGCGTGTGCGTGTCGGAAACAACTCCGTCATCATGCAGAACGGCGCGCTGCCATACATCCCCATCAATACCCCGACGCTAGCCATCGTGGCAATTACCACCTCTGGTGTCGAGCCCACGACGATCCGGAACAAAGGAAGCGCAACGACGAGGTATGCCAATGCCGCCGTAAAGGCGACGGGTCGTCGACCCACGCGGTCGGATAGCGCTGCAGCGAATGGGATCACAATCACTGAACCCAGAAAGGCCAGGCCGGACGCCGCTAGAGCTTGCCCGCTACTCAACCGTCCAGTTGACACGAGATAAGACGGGAGATACGCCAGGATCAAGTAGTAAGGGATGCCGTGTGAGATCGCTACGCCAAGACATTTGACAATGCTTCGCCAGTCGTCACGAAGGGCTTCGCGCAATGGTGCTTGTGCCGCGCCCTCGCGTTCTAAGTGCAACCGGAATGCCGGTGTTTCCTCGATGCGCAGCCGCAGCCAGAACGCACCCAACCCAATCGGACCAGCGATCAGGAAGGGCAATCGCCAGGCCCATGCCTCAACTGCCGTCTGACCAAAAATGCTGGTGATCGCCAGAACAAGACCGGATCCGCTCAACGCACCAATTCCAGCCGACATACCGAAGAACCCGATCACAACGCCACGCCGGCGTGTCGGGGCGTACTCGGCAAGGAATGCGAGTGCTCCACCTGCTTCGCCTCCCGCGGAAAATCCCTGAATCATGCGTAGGGCTACCAGCAGCAAAGGAGCGGCGATGCCAATCGCCTCGTATCCCGGTAGGACACCGACCAACCCCGTCGAAACGCTGATCAAACCAACGACAATCGCGAGCGTATCGCGCCGTCCAAGCCGGTCTCCCAGCGATCCAAAAAACAGAGCGCCGAGTGGTCGGGTAACGAATGCGACGGAGAATGCCGCGAAAGCCGCTATCAGGCTAACGATCGGGTCGCTGCTTGGGAAGAACACCTTCGCCAGGGTGGCGGAAAGATAGCCATACAACGAGTAGTCAAACCACTCCAGCATGTTTCCCACGGCGGCACCGGAGATCGGCTTGAGAACATCCCGGACCCGTTGGGGGTTGGGGGTCGAACCTCTTCGGGGATGATGTTGCATTGATTTTGTCTCCACTTCTATAAGCAATGTTTGAAAAACCGAAGCGCGCTTACTCTTATTTGTGGTAAATATTAGGTAGCCTACCTATTGCAATCAAATAGGCGTTTACCCTCCCATCAACGAAGTCAGGTGGCTGATTTTGAGCCGCAAATGGCACTTTTACGCTTTATCTTGACAGACCATCGTGGCGACCTACGCTATATGTAATCGATTGCATCGTGGAATGGGCTATGCGCCGATGCGAACGAGTGTTGAAAGACCTGCTTTTTTCTTGCGGTGGCCCCCCTAACTAAAGTCGATCACCCCGGAGGTAGCTATGTCACTGATGGCAGCGGTACGCGAGGCGTTCAATCAATGGGAGCGCTTTCGATTCATGTCGATGTTCGAGTACCTCAGTGCCGAGTTAGGGGAGAGCTGGAGCCTATTTATTTGATTTGTAGGCTGCCAAAGCGAGGTCGCTTCGGCTTTCTCGCTTGCCTTCTTGCACCGGCTTCACTGTCCCCCCGCGCCTCTTTAACAACGCGTCGTGAGGCTGCCCCCTTGGTCAGCGAGTGGTGGCGATCGCGCACTTCTAACCCCACGCATAGGCGAGAAAAAACACCCGCATGGGTCCCAAGCGGGCCTCCGGCCGCGCCTCACTCGGTACCGACCTCTGTCGTCAGCCAGCCCGGCCAGACCGCATATCTACCCTGGGACGAGCTATAACAACCAGAAGGCAAACAGTCCTCGCGCATACCCAGTGGGTCACCGGCGGCATATCTTGACCACTGAAATCGGCGGTCGCCCGCCTTCAGGCCAACTGGGCTCCCCCAGTCTAGCCACGCCCTCCTCTCCCACCCCTGGTCCCGCTCGAGATTTGTGACGCGAGGTCAATCCTCTGCACCGATTAGGGTAAACCCCTTTTGCATATAGTAGGTAGGCTGCCTAATATGTACTCACAATTTCCCATCGGAGACATATTCATGACCGCCCCCCAAACCCCCACGCAGTCGACTGGCTGCCCGTTTCACGCGGCCTCACCTGCGCAGTCCACGTGTCCGATGCACGCTGGCGGGGACAGCGGCATCCCCGACTTTCCGCCCGAACGGGTCGATCCTTTGTCGCCGCCGCCGGTGTACTTCCAGATGCAGCAAGGAAGCGGCTTGGGGCAAGCTAGGCTCTGGGACGGAAAGATCGCCTGGCTGATTACGCGCTATGACGACGTCCGCTCGGTCCTGTCTGACCCTCGCTTTAGTTCTGACATTACGAATCCCGGCTATCCCACTGTCAGTGCTGCAATGAAAGTTGCCCGGGGTAGTAACCGGACCTTCATCACCATGGATGCACCCAAGCATGCAGAGCATCGGCGCATGCTGACAGGTGAATTCTCGATCCGCAAAATCGAGGCCCTTCGCCCGCGGATTCAGGCGATCGTAGACAAGCTGCTGGACGACTTCGCAACAAAGCCTCAACCCTCCGACCTGGTTAGCGCCTTTACGTTGGCTACGCCGGCATTGGCGATCTCAGAGTTGCTTGGCGTTCCGTACGAAGACCATGACTTCTTTCAGGAACTGGCGATGGTCCTGACGTCGAGTAGTGCGACGCTTGAGGAGGCCATCGCTGCAAATCATGAGTTGTGCGAGGTGTACCTGAAGGACCTGGTGGCGAAGAGATCGGAGAACCCCGGGGAAGATATCCTCAGCCGCCTCATCGTCAATCACGTACGAAAGGGCGATATCACCGAAACGGACGTTGTTTCCCTTGCAAGGCTCTTGCTGATCGCCGGCCACGAGACCACGGCGAATACGACCGCAATGGGAGTGCTTTTCCTCCTGCAACGACCGGATATCTGGAATGAGCTTCGACAAGACACAAGCCTCGTTCCAAACGCGGTGGAAGAAATTCTGCGCTATCTGGATGTCACACATTCAGGAAAGCGTCGTGTCGCCACCGAGGACATTGTCGTGAACGGACAAATGATCCAGGCGGGCGACCCCGTTGTAGTGCTGAGTGTCTCGGCCAATCGCGACAGCTCGAAATTTGAAGATCCGAATGTGTTCGACCTTCGCCGAGATTCAAGGACGCAGGTCTCGTTCGGATACGGCCCGCATCAGTGCATCGGTCAACCCCTCGCACGGCTCGAAATGCAGATCATGTTCACCGCCTTGCTGGAGCGGTTTCCGAACCTCGAGCTTGCTGTTCCCGTGGAAAACCTTGATTTCAAGGGCGATTCACTCATGTATGGCGTCAAGGAACTCCCTGTTCGCTGGTAATCCACCACTTAAATGATACGCATCATGAAAATCACGATCTACCCCGAAAAGTGCTGCGGTTCTGGTCAATGTGTCGTCAACGCGCCGGATCTGTTCGACCAAAAGGAGGATGGCATCGTCATTCTCTTGAACGCAGAGCCGTCGGCTGACCAATTCGAATCAGCACGCTTGGCTGCTGGCATCTGCCCAGCGCTCGCCATCGAGATTCACGAGGATCAATGATGAACTCCCCCGAGCACATCGTCGTTGTCGGCGCCTCGGCCGCCGGCATCACGGCAGCACGAGCGCTGCGCGCACAGGGCTGGGGAGGGCGGCTCACGCTGATCGGAAAGGAAGGCGGCATGCCTTATGACCGCCCTCCTCTTTCAAAGAGGCTGATGGCAGGAGAATGTCCGGTAGAGGCGCTCAACTTTGTGTCCGAGGACGGCATGAAGGCGCTGAACCTGCACTACCTGGACGGGACATCGGCCACCGCCCTCGATACGAACGCCAGTTCGCTGCAACTCAGCAACGGCTCTACACTTCAATATGATCGCTTGCTGATCGCCACGGGCGCGGACGCTCGAGTGATTCCCAACCTCAACCAGGCGGCGAACTGCTACAGCCTGCGCAACTTAAACGACGCGCTGGCGATTCGGGAACATCTGACTGCCGGAAAGCGAGTGCTAGTAGTCGGCGCGGGCTTCATCGGCACAGAGTTAGCGGCGATTGCAAAGACCAGCGGCTGTGAGGTGACCGTCATCGATAAGTCGAAAGTTCCTCTCGGGGCGAGAGTCGGGGATATCGTTGGGAAGCGGATCGAAAAAATCCATGAAGCCAACGGCGTGGTTTTCCACAACGACTGCGAACTCAGGGAGGTGAAATGGCGTGACCGCACCATTACCGAAGTCCGCTTGGACACTGGGGCTGTGATCACTTGCGACGTAATTGTTGTGGCTATCGGCGCAGTTCCCAGCGTGCAGTGGTGCAGCGGATTAAACATCCGCAGCGGCGTAGTCTGCAATGAATACTGTGAAGCAGCCCCGAACGTGTATGCCGCCGGCGATGCTGCAGAGTGGTTTCACAAAGGCTACGGCGAGCACATGCGCATTGAACACCGGACGAATGCAAGCGAACAGGCGATGGCCGCGGCAAAGAACATGCTCGGCTCTCGCGTTGAATACGCTCCGCTTCCGTTTTTCTGGTCGGATCAGTACCAGGTCCAAATCCAAAGCTACGGACGCATCGGCCCGCAATACACCGTTGAAGTTGTCGAAGGGGATCCACTGAAAGACGACTCCTGCATCTTTCGCTACTACCAGGGAGACGTTTTGATGGGCGTTCTTAGTTGGAACGCCAGTAGAAAAGCGCGTGAGTACATCAAGCCGTTGAAGGAGGAGTGGACGAAGAACCACGCTCCAGCTGCGGTAGCAGGTTGAGACTGTATTTCATAATAAATGAGGAGACAACATGACAAAACCCGCTTCGGCTATCCGCAGAGCAGTCCTACTCTGCTCCCTGGCCCTGCCCTCCATCCTGTACGGCCAGCAATCTGACCGGTTGCCGGTCCGGCTCTTTGTTGGCTACGGACCGGGCGGTGGCACCGACGTAGTTGCACGCGCAGTTGGCGAAGAGCTGGCGAAAATCTGGAATCGGCCTGTAATCGTCGAAAATCGGCCCGGCGCAAACGGGTCGATCGCCAGCAAGGCTGTCGCGCGAGCTGAACCGGACGGTTCGACCTTTCTGGTCATGCCCCCGACAACGTTGATCATCGACGCATACTTGCGCCCCACTGTTGCTGTCGATCCCACCAAGGAACTCACTCTTGTGAGCGGGCTGGCCGCAACCCCACTCGTTGTGGTGACCCCGGCTTCCGCGCCATACAACAACCTCGCTGACCTCATTAAGGCAGCTCGTGCGGCCAACGGGAAGTTCACGTACGGATGGGCCAACTTGGGCATGCGTGTCGGTATGGAGGAATTCGCGCAAAAGACCGGAATAAAGATGACCCCAGTCGGCTACAAGAGTGCTGGGCAAAGTGTCCCAGCTATCGTCTCAGGTGAGATCGATATGCTCATGATCGATATGGCACCGATCGCGCAACTCGTTAAGGCAGGAAAAGTGAAGGCCCTTGCCGTGTCGACGCCAGAACGCTCGCCTATGCTGCCAAACGTCCCTACCTTCAAGGAAGCTGGGATTGACGTCCAGCTTACCGGAACCATCGCCCTGTATGCGCCTGCCAAAATGCCCCGGAACGCAATCAAAAGAATACAGAACGATGTCGCTACGGTTTTGAAGAACAGCGAGCTTCGCACGCGGATGCAAGGCACTGGAATGGAAGTCATTACGCAGTCCCCGGAGGATTTTGAGGGCTTCCTTAACCAGCGCAAGAAGAGCATTGATGCAGTAATTAAAATCGGTGATTTTAAGCTCGAATAGATCGACCTCCGTCACAACCACGGAATTTCGTAGCTAACCTCTTAGTCATTGGAGTACACGCTGTGTATCCAGAATTATACCTTTACATCAATGGCGAATTTCTCGGCATTGAAGGCCGGCGACACCAGGACGTAGTCAACCCTGCGACGGAGGAGGTCGTTGGGCGACTGCCGCTCGCCACCCGCGAGGACCTCGACACCGCCGTCGAGGCGGCTCATCGAGCTTTCCAGAAGTGGCGCGACTCATCGCCTTTGGAACGCAGTGCAATCTTGCGTAAAGTTGCGGAGCTCGCCCGTCAAAGGGCGCCGGAGATCGGCCGCAACATGACCATTGACCAGGGGAAGCCTCTGCACGAAGCCGTGGGCGAAGTAACGGTTTGTGCGGAGCATGCGGACTGGCATGCAGAAGAGGCTCGACGGATCTACGGCCGCGTGATCCCCAGCCGCAACCCTATCGTCCGCCAGCTCGTGCTACGTCAGCCGGTCGGAGTCTGCGCAGCCTTCACCCCTTGGAACTTTCCTTTCAATCAGGCGATCCGGAAAATCTCTGCCGCGCTTGGCGCAGGCTGTACGATCATTCTGAAGGGACCAGAAGAGACACCGAGTGCCGTGTTGGCGATCGCTCAACTGTTCCATGATGCGGGCCTTCCTCCTGGTTGCTTAAACATTGTATTTGGCGTCCCGGCGGAGGTGTCAGCACACCTCATCGCATCTCCGCTGGTCCAGAAGATCTCCTTTACGGGGTCCACTGCTGTTGGCAAACAACTAGCAGCTCTCGCAGGCTCCCATATGAAGCGAATCACTATGGAGCTTGGTGGTCACTCCCCCGCAATCGTCTTCGACGATGCGGATGCCGATACCGCCGCCGAGATGCTTGCAAACTACAAGCTGCGAAACGCTGGTCAGGTATGCGTCTCGCCCTCCCGCTTCTTCGTCCAGCGCCGGGCTTACGATAGGTTCCTCAGGCGCTTTACGGACGTCATTGGCGCAGCGCGGGTCGGCAACGGTCTAGACAGCTCGACACAGATGGGACCGCTCGCAAACCAACGCCGTGTTGCTGCAATGGAAGGGTTGATTGCCGACTCCAAAGCGCGCGGCGGAAAGGTTGTCGTCGGAGGGACCAGGTGCAGCGACACAGGACATTTCTTCGCGCCCAGCGTCGTTATAGACATTTCAGACGACTCCATGCTCATGACTTGCGAGCCATTCGGCCCTGTCGCCCCAGTTGTAGCATTCGACGATCTCGATGAGGTACTGGCACGAGCGAACAAACTGACTTACGGCCTGTCGTCTTACGTGTTTACCGAGTCAGCGAAGACGGCGCATGCTGTCTCTACCCGCCTTGAGGCCGGCATGGTCAACATCAACCACTTTGGAAGCGCTCTCGCCGAAACACCGTTTGGAGGCATCAAAGATAGCGGTATCGGGAGTGAAGGTGGGACCGAGACGTTCGACGGCTATCTCGTCACTAAATTTGTCACTCAAGTGTAGATCGGGGGTCGCAAAGGGCGATTCGTAGCCCTTTCCCCCGAAACTACGTTCCCAGTCAGGTTTTGGCGCCTAAATGAGTGTTAGGCGCCTTTTTTATTAGCGTACAGGTCGCGGCAGTGCGGCCATATTAGGCGATCCGGTCGCTCTCGGCGACTCTGACAACTACCTGCATAGTTCCGCAGTTGCAGCGCAAGCGCGGCCGGCTAGCGATAAGCCTTCTCGAATCGTGTCGTCTTTCAGGTAGATTTCGTTGGTATTACTCGTGGTCCAGCCACGGTTCTCTTTCGAACATCTTATCGATGATGGGGAACATCGCGATCACCGTCTGCAACTCCTCGGGCGTCAATCCCTCCATGCGCTTGCGCAGTGCCGCCGTCCGCTGTGCGGCCAATTTTCCGGCCACAGCCCGGCCTTCATCAGTAATCTGAATCATGTTGTTGTACGAGCCGACGGGTGCGGAGCGCGCGATTAACTCGGCGTCGACCATCCGCCCGACAATCTGCGTCATCGTAGGCAATCTGACGCCTTCATTCCTGGCCAGATCGCTAACTCGCATCGGCCCTCTTACGAGCAATGCACTAAGAACAGCGCTCTGCGCGGGGGGCACGTGCGCCGCTCTCATTTCCCGCCTCAGCGCTACAACGATCCGCATCAAGCGGGGTCTAAGTTCGTCCGCAAGCATTTCAACCGAGGGTTCTGTCATGTCTACAAAAATGGGGGAATCACTGATAACAGATGATATAACGATTCAGTGAAGAATGATCGCGCGAAGTGCCTGGAGGCACCGAGTCGATATGGTCCGACTGGCGCGGTTAGCGACCACGCAGACAGCGGCGGCGCGTGAAGGGGTACTGCGCCTGTGGCCGGGTAGCAACTCAAGGCCGGGCCTTGTCGGGTCCGTTCGCGATGGCCGGAGCACCAATCTTGGTGGAGAGGGATGACGAGACGAGGCGCTGGCTGGCGCTCTCGTCTCAAGACGTCGACGCTTGATCCGCCGACGCGCGGAGCTCGCTAACTCAGCTTGACCAGGTCCTTCTTGTACGTCTTCGCCTTGCTAATGTAGTCGTCAGCGTTCTTCTCGATCGCAGCTTTGACTTCCTCCGTTAGTTCGCGTACCTGGTTTGCAGGTGTGCCCATGACCAAGCTTCCTGCCGGGAAGTTCTTGCGCTCGCCGATCAAGGATCCGGCCCCCACGAGGCATTGTTGTCCGAGTTCGGAGCCATTCAGGATCACAGCCTGAATGCCGACCAGACTACGTGCTCCGACCTTGCAACCGTGAAGCATCGCCTGGTGTCCAATGGAGACCATCTCGCCTACCTCGACGGGAAAGCCAGGATCGGTGTGCAACACAGCCCCCTCCTGGACGTTCACGCCTCGCCTAATCGTGATCTTGTCATTGTCGCCGCGGATCACAGCGCCGGGCCAGATGGACACGTCTTCGGCGATTTCCACGTCGCCGATGATTACCGCATGCTCGGATACATACGAGCTCGGATGAATTGTCGGTTCTTTCTCTCCAATTCGATAGATCGCCACAAAATGCTCCTCTTATCTTGATGTGACTAACTTTTCGCCGACCGCGTTACTTGCAGGAGGCGAAACACTACTGCATGGGCCGCTCCGCGGCCCATGCCGACTTCGACGCCCGTCTCTTTCCCTGCCGCTAGATAAATACTTGTTCCTCTGGTTGGACTGCCGGCTCGATTGCATCATCCAGTATCTCGATCCAGTGCTTTACTGGCGTGGGCGTTCCACTTTGCAAATGCTGAATGCAACCGATGTTCGCAGACACGATACAGTCAGGCTGCTTCTCACTCAGATGCCTGATCTTGCGGTCTCGGAGCTGGAGTGAAATTTCGGGCTGCAGAACGGAGTAGGTGCCGGCTGATCCGCAACAAAGGTGACTCTCCACGCCGGCACCATGAACGGAAAATCCCAACTGTCCCAGATGCTCCTCCACCACTCCCCGCAGCTTCTGGCCGTGTTGCAGCGTGCACGGCGGATGGAACGCCAAGGCCGGCTTTTCGAACGCTTTGACTTTGCCGCGCAGTCGTGGCAGAAGTTCAGGAAGCAATTCGCTCAGGTCGCGGGTCAACTCGCTAACCCGAGCTGCCTTCTCGGCGTACTCCGCGTCATGTTTTAGCAAGTCGGCGTAGTCCTTCACGGTCGCGCCGCAGCCAGACGCGTTCATGACAATTGCTTCGACTTCACCGCTGGAAATCGCCGGCCACCAGGCGTCGATGTTTCTGCGCATATCATCGAGACCGCCCTTGTAATCTCCGGTGTGCAGCCGGATCGCGCCACAGCAACCGGCTCGAGGAACATTTACAACCTGGAAGTCGGCTGCATCGAGTACCCGCACGGTCGCAGAATTGATATTCGGCATCATCGCCGGCTGCACACAACCTTCGAGCATGAGCACTTTCCTGGCGTGGCGGCGCGTTGGACGCTGTCCCGCAGGTCTGCTCGGCGTAAGCTTGTTGGCGAGCTTGGAAGGAAGTAGCGGCCGAACCATTCGGCCAATCTTCATGGCCGGCAAGAACAATGGCGAAGTTATCCCCTCGCGCAGCAGCCAACGCACCGCGCGGTCTTTTGGCCGACGAGGAATGCGCTCGTCGACTAGCTTCCGCCCAATGTGAACTAGCTTGCCGTACTCGACACCGCTGGGACAGGTGCTTTCACAGTTCCGGCACGTCAAGCAGCGGTCTAGATTCTGTTGGGTGCTTGCTGTGACCTCTTCCCCCTCAAGCAACTGCTTCATCAAGTAGATGCGTCCCCGGGGTCCGTTACGTTCATCGCCCAGAAGGAGGTACGTCGGACACGTTGCCGTACAAAAGCCGCAATGCACGCACTTGCGCAGTATCTCTTCGGCCTCCGCCCCTTCTGGAGTATTGGCAAACTCATGACTTAGTTTTGTCTGCATACGGAGCCCCTTACAGGCCGGGGTAGAGCCGACCAACATTGAAGATGCCATCGGGATCAAACGCTTGCTTGAGATTGCGATGAATCTCGAAGAGCGCATCGCTCGGTGGGGTGAACACGCCGCTCCTATGATGCGGATCCCTGAACAGCGTGGCGTGACCACCAAGCGATGACGCCATTTCCCGAACGTCCTCGATGGGATCGTCGGTGTACAGCCATCTCAATGCACCACCCCATTCAATAAGCTGGTTCGCGGCCAAGAAGGGTTGGGAGACTGCCGGAACTGAAACACGCCAGAGAGGCACGTCGCTCTGTGAGAAGAAGTCGTGGCGGTGATCCCGGACGGCATCCCACCAGGAAAACGCTTCGTCTGGTTCCAGCTCAGTCCCGCCCAAACGCTTTCTGGCTTCCGTGACAGCAGAGGCTGCACCACTCAGTCGGAGGAACAGCATTCCGTCGTGCCAGGCACTCGCATTGACTGGCAATGCTTGCCGAGTCAGCCCGGTTAAGAGAGACAACGCCCCTGCTTCGTCGCGTTCAAAGACCAGGGTGATAGTCAATGAATGAATGGGCAGAACCTTCAGTGAGACCTCACAGATAACACCGAGCATTCCCATAGAGCCGGCTAGAAGACGCGAAACGTCATAACCGGCAACGTTCTTCATCACTTGCCCGCCGAATGTCAGAAGCTCGCCTTTGCCGTTAATCATGGTCGCGCCGAGAACGAAGTCCCGAATGGACCCTACCCCGACGCGTGCTGGCCCGCTCAGACCTGCCGCGACCGCTCCTCCGACAGTACTTCCTTTAGCAAAGCGTGGCGGCTCAAAGGCAAGGTACTGATTGTGCTCGGCCAGCACGGCCTCAAGTTCTTCTAGCGGTGTGCCTGCACGAGCGGTGACAACCAGCTCAGACGGTTCATAGCTGCAAATTCCGCTGAGGCGCCTGACATCACACGGTTCCCCCGACGGCTCTTCACCGTAGAAGCATTTCGTACCGCCGCCAACGATGTTGAGAGAGGTCTTCGTTTTTCTTGCATGCAGGACTGTCTCAATCAGATGAGACACTTCCGTGGGGATCGTCGTCATTCTAGAACCTCGGGATTTCTGGATGCGGCAGCATCCCACGCCGAACAGTCATGCGACCATATTCGGCACATCGATGCAGCGTCGGAATTACCTTCCCAGGATTCAAGAGCGATTGCGGATCGAATGCACGTTTCAGCGCAAACATTTGTTCTCGCTCTGCGCCTGAGAACTGAACGCACATTGAGTTCAGCTTCTCCACGCCCACACCGTGCTCTCCGGTCACCGTCCCGCCGAGCGCGACGCTTGTTTCCAGAATCTCTGCCCCGAACTGCTCCGCTTGGTGCAGTTCTTCGGGATTGTTGGCGTCGAAAAGGATCAGCGGATGTAGATTCCCGTCGCCGGCGTGGAACACGTTCACGCAGCGAAGCCCGTAGCGCACCTCCATCTCGCTGATTGCTCGAAGGATCGCAGCGAGACTCTTGCGAGGAATCGTGGAATCCATGCACAGGTAATCCGGACTCATGCGTCCCGTCGCGGGAAATGCATTCTTTCGCCCGCTCCAGAAACGAAGACGCTGCGCCTCGTCCTGACTTGCTTCAAGCCGAGTGGCCCCGCTGGCGGTGAGGACGGCTTTCATCTTTACAATCTCGTCCTCGACCTCCAACGCCGTCCCATCACTCTCGCACAATAGGATTGCGGCCGCGTCCAAGTCATAGCCAGCATGCACGAAGTCCTCCACGGCGGCGGTCATCGGCTTGTCCATCAGTTCCAGGCCGGCTGGGATGATGCCGGCCGCGATGACGTTGGCTACGGCGTCACCAGCGGCTTCGACGGTGTCGAAGCTTGCAACGATGCATCGCGCAAGTTCTGGCTTAGGAATTAACTTGACGGTGACTTCCAATGTCACTGCGAGCATCCCTTCACTTCCTACAACGACGCCGAGCAAATCGAGCCCAGGAACATCAAGGGCTTCCGATCCAAACTCTATCGCCTCGCCCTGAATGTTGTATCCCCGTACCCTCATTACGTTCTGCAACGTGAGTCCGTACTTGAGGCAATGGACGCCTCCGGAATTCTCGGCCACGTTTCCACCAATCGTGCAGGCAATCTGGCTGGACGGATCGGGGGCGTAGTACAGTCCATGCGTAGCGGCTGCCTCACTGATTGCGGCGTTGCGTACACCGCATTGGACCACCGCGGTACAACTGACAGGATCTACCCTGACGATGCGGTTAAAACGAGCTAGCGAAAGGAGCACGCCCATCTCATGCGGGAGCGCACCGCCTGACAATCCCGTGCCTGCGCCCCGAGCCACGACGGGCGCACAGAGCGTCTTGCACGTTCGCAGAATGGCAACAACCTGATCTTCTGTTTCGGGAAGCACCACCACGAGCGGCTGCGCCCGATAGGCCGTAAGGCCATCGCATTCAAATGGCTGGGTGTCCTCGCGCTGCGACAGGATAAGGTCCCTAGGCAGCACGCCTTCTAGCGCGGAAACCACTTCCGCACGCCGGGCTTCCCTCCGCTCAGCGTCAGTAGGATGTGCCAACCAGCCGTCACGCGTCGCATTCATGACTTTGCCCTCCTGGTGCGATGAAGCTGCGTCGTGCTGTGCCGGTCTATTGGATAATCAGTGCGGAGCGACGGCGCGACCGTAGCGAGCCGGCGAACCACGCAATCAGCCTGGACGGATGCTGCAGCTCCAAGGCGGAGCGTTGCTTCCGGGCGCTGAGGCTCAAACGTTGAGCGATGAATGCGATGCATTGTGTGGGGAGGTTCTAATACACTTCTGTCAAAGGCGTCGACGAGACGCCATGACTTGACTGTAGACAATCACGCGATATAGCAGGTTGAGAGTTATTTGCGGTTGAGTTGCAGAAAACTTGATTGCCGTGTTTGGGCCGCTCAACTTAGCGAGTCGGTGAGCCACTCCATAAAGGCGGCGCACTCCCATCTCTCCAGGGCCCCAGGTTCCCAGCATAAGTAGTGCGCCATCGGTGAAGGCACGGATCGATCCGATATGCGGATGAGTCGCCCCCCCTCTAGCCATGACTGCGCCATACGGGTCCTCACTAGTGCCACGCCGAACCCGCACGCGGCTGCGTCATAGAGAAGCCCTAGATCGTTGAATTGAGCGCCCACATGCGGCTCCGTTCTCGTCAATCCACATGAGGAGAACCATGTCGTCCAAGGCTCAAGCGGGCTACGTATCAGACGCGCTTGGTCGATTTCACCCGCCATTTCGAAGCCTTCGAAGGGGCCGAACTCGTTGAGATAGGTAGGGCTGCAAGCCGGCGCCACCTCCTCCGAGAGAACGACGCGATGATCGACGTCCGCATATCCGCCCGCGCCGTACCGGATTTCCAAATCGGATGGCTCGGCTGTGACGTCCAGGAATGGGATGGAGACCTGCAAGATAAGGTCGATGTCCGGATACTTGTTGCGGAACAGTTCCAGTTTGGGCATCAGGAACTGCCTGGAGAAAGTTGGGGTCACCGCGACCCGCAGTCGCGTGGAAGAGGCTTTTCCATTTTTGACCGGCATCTGCTGTAGCGCAGCGAGGCCGCTTCGGACATTCGCCAGGTACGCTGCACCATGTGCAGAAAGCGTGAAGTCACTCCGCCCGAAGAGTTCAACACCGAGGTGAGATTCAAGCTGGCGGATTCGATGACTCACGGCGCTGGTTGTTACACACAACTCGTCGGCGGCACGTGTGGCGCTCCGAAGCCTTGCAACCGTCTCGAAGGTGACAAGACATTGAATGGGCGGGATGTGTTGCAGGGCCATATCTTCTCTCCGTTTGGTGGGCTACCCAGGGCGGATATGCCGCATGTCATCGCTTGAGGCCTAGGGAGCGGCCACACTTCTTGCTGCTCTGTCGCTCGAGCACCATGCCAACGCTGCAACGAGCAAGCGCCCCCAGATTGCTTGCTCAGGATCGACTCACTGGGTCCTCAGGCAAGGACGTACGTGACGCCCTGCAAGGGAAGACCACCAAGTAAGTCGCTCTCCAACCCACAGTGACGTCGCCGCGGGAAGGTCTCTTAGCGATCCGATCTCTTCGTCGACTCCTGCTCCAACCCATGGCCGCGACTGCGTTAACTGCTTGACATTATGCCGCACCAATCTAAACTTATGTAATCGGTTGCACGCAGTGCAGTTTTCGCCTCATCACCGTACTGTCATTGGTTATTTACAGTCTATGATGCAGGTTACCGTAACGTATGTAATCGATTACCAAATCACACAGGAGGCAACAATGCAGGAACGTCGTCGTAAGTTTTACGGGTGGGGCTATGAGGGTGACACCGTCACGCCGGACGAAATCCGGGAGTTCGAGGCAGCGTGGACACGCTTGCTGGGTGTCGAGCACTTCGAAGCGACACCTTTTCCGACGCCCGAAGAAATTTCGCTGCGCAAACCTCGCGTACAGCTGCCCGCGTCGCTTCGCGAAATCTGCACAAGCGATCATTACGACCGCCTGTATCACACCTACGGCGCGGGCACCATGGATGTTGCGCGCGCAATGCGCCGGGAATTTTCCAACCCGCCGGACGTCATCGCCTACCCGCGCACTGAGCAGGACATCGTGGACCTGTTCGACTGGTGCGGGCGCCAGAACGTTGCTGCAGTTCCGTACGGCGGCGGCACCAGCGTCGTGGCCGGCGTGAATCCGCCCGAGCACGATCGTTACCGTGGCGTGGTGTCCATCGACATGAAGCACTTCAACAAAGTGCTGGAGGTAGACCAAACATCGCAGGCCGCGCGCATTCAAGCGGGCGTCCTTGGCCCGGAGCTGGAACGACAGCTCAAGCCCACCGGCCTGACCATGCGATTCTTCCTGCAAGCGTGGGAGTTCTCGTCACTGGGGGGTTGGATCGCAACGCGAGCAGCAGGCCACTTTGCGACCGCGTTCACTCAGATCGACGACCACGTCGAGAGCATGCGAGTGGTAACGCCCCAGGGTGCCATTGAATCCCGACGTTTCCCGGTATCGGGTTCGGGACCCAATCCGGATCGACTTTTCCTCGGCTCCGAAGGCGCACTGGGCATCATTACCGAGGCGTGGGTCAAGCTTCACCGCCGGCCGGTCTTCCGCAAGCAGGTGACCGTACGTTTCCGTGACTATGCGCGCGCTGTCGAGGCCACACGGGTACTGTCTCAATCTGGACTGAACCCTGCCAATGCCCGCCTTGTGGAACGCGAAGAAGCCTTGTACACGGGTTCGAGCGACGGCAGCTATGACATTCTCGTGCTGGGATTCGAGTCCGCCGACCACCCGGTCGAGGCACGCCTGAAGCGAGCACAGGAAATTTGCGCGGAGTGCGGCGGCGAATGGGACGATGATCCGGTCAGCGGAAACCAAGGTGGTGCGGACGCTGCGACATCGAGCTGGCGAAACAAGTTCCTGCGCGGCCCATACCTGCGCGAGTACGCCATTGCTCGCGGCGTCATGCGCGAGACCATGGAAACCGCGTGCACGTGGGACAAGTTCGCCGCTCTTCACGCGCACGTCAAGGCAGAAACGCATAGGGCCATTCGCGAAGTTACCGGCCGCCCGGGTTCGGTGACTTGCCGCTTTACCCACCTCTACCCTGATGGCCCTGCGCCATATTTCACGTGGTTTGCCTATGGCGATAAGGCTCGATTGCCCGAGCAGTTCCAAGCGATCAAACGCATTGGAGAGCAAGCCATGGTGGACGCAGGCGGTACGGTGACCCACCACCATGCGCTTGGTCGGGACCATCGCCCTTGGTACGACAAGGAACGGCCGGAGCTGTTCTGCACCGCGCTAAAGGCCGCCAAGCAGGCCTTTGATCCGCACCAGGTCTTGAACCCTGGCGTGCTGTTCGACCCGAGCTAATTAGTTAGAAACTCAAAAAAGAGGAGTAGGAGATATGGCAGGCCCCCTTGCAGGTATCAAGGTCCTAGACTTGAGCCGGATCCTTGCTGGACCCTGGAGCACGCAACTATTGTCCGACCTGGGCGCTGACGTGATGAAGGTTGAGCGTCCCGGCACCGGCGATGACACGCGAGCTTGGGGCCCGCCGTTCCTTACTCGTGAGGATGGCACGACGACGGAAGAGTCGGCGTACTTCCTTTGCGCCAATCGCGGGAAGCGTTCGATCACTCTGGATGTCAGCAGCAAGGTCGGTCAGGATTTGCTGCACGAGCTAGTCAAAGATTGCGACGTTTTCGTTGAGAACTACAAGTTCGGCGATATGCAACGTTACGGGTTGGACTTCAAGACCCTGAGTGAGATCAATCCTCGGCTCGTCTACTGCTCCATCACCGGCTTCGGGCAGACGGGCCCATACCGCAAGCGGGCTGGATACGATTTCGTGGTGCAAGCCATGGGCGGGCTGATGAGCATCACAGGCGAGCGCGACGGCGTCCCCGGTGGCGGCCCGCAAAAATGCGGGGTGCCCATATCGGACTTGATGACTGGCATGTATGCAAGCGTTGCAATTGTCAGCGCGCTATTTGAGCGAGTCGGCAGTGGCCGCGGGCAGTACATCGATATGAGCCTGCTGGATACGCAGGTGGCGTGGCTGGCAAACCAGGCCTCGAACTATTTGGTGGGCGGGAGCCACCCGCGTCGTTGGGGCAACGCGCACCCCAATCTCGCACCTTATCAGTCATTCCCTGCAAGCGATGGCTCTCTGATCGTAGCAGTCGGTAATGACCGGCAGTTCCGAGCCATGTGCGAAGCGCTGGGTTTAATCAATCTTCCGGATGATGACCGCTATCGACGCAATGCGGATCGTCTAAAGAACCGTGAAAGTCTTGTGGAGGTGCTCTCGGCTCGCTTTGAAGAAGAAGAGAGAGACACGTGGCTCAAACTGCTGGAATCGGTCGGCGTACCTTGTGGCCCGATCCAGAGCATTCCAGAAGCACTGGAGGATCCCCATATCCGGGCGCGTGAAATGGTTTTCTCTTTGCCCCACAGCAGCGGTGCAAGCGCGCCCCAGGTTGCGAACCCTATCAAGTTTTCTCGCAGCAGTATCGACTACCTTCGCGCGCCCCCAGCGCTGGGCGAACACACTGAAACCATCCTGAAAAATGAGCTCGGGAAGTCTGTGGAGCAAATTGAGGCAATGCGCCGCGATGGGACGATCTGACGTGTAATCCGCCCGACCACAGTGATCACCATAAAGATCACGTTCAAAGGAGACAGACATGCATCGATTGCTACGAATTGCGGGGGCATTAGCCGTTTGCGGAGTGACACTGACCATCGGTCTGGCCGCCGCCCACGCTAAGGAATGGCCGGTCCAGCCGATTCGGGTCGTTCTTCCATATCCCCCTGGCGGCGCCTCAGACGTGACCGCCAGGCTCCTAAGCGCTAAGCTTAGCCAGGCATGGGGAGAGTCTGCTGTTGTGGAGAACCGGCCTGGCGCAAACGGCATCATCGCTAATGAAGCCGTTGCGAAGGCGCAGCCTGACGGCTACACCGTGCTGATGGCCAACCTTGGGCCGAATGCCATCAACCCGGCCGTATACGGGAGACTTCCTTATGACACGCTGAAAGACTTTACGCCAGTTGTGTTGGTGACAAAGGTGCCGCTCATTATCGTCACGGCAGCAAATTCGCCGGTGAAGGACCTGCGCCAACTGGTCTCATTAGCAAAGGCCAAGCCAGGACAGATTACCTTTGGATCTGCAGGCAACGGTTCGGGCAGCCATCTGGCCGGGGAACTCCTTAGTACCATGGCTGGCGTCAAGATGAACCACGTTCCCTATAAGGGAGACGCGCCTTCGCTCACAGACGTGCTCGGTCAGCAGATCAATGTTGCCCTTCCCACCGCGCTTGCTGGAATGCCACATGTCAAGAGTGGAAAACTCAGGGCTCTTGCGGTCACGAGCAAGACTCGATTGCCGGCACTGCCCGATGTGCCGACGGTAGATGAAGCGCTCGGGATAAGCGGATACGAAGCCGTTTCTTGGGGTGGATTTATGGTGCCGACCGGGACCTCACCAGCCATCGTTGCTAAGATGAACAGCCAGTTCAACAAAGCCCTTCAGGATCCGGAGGTCCGCGACAAGCTGATGGCTCAAGGCGCGCAGATCGCAGGCGGCACCCCGGAAGCATTCGATGCGTTTCTGCGCACCGAAGTTACGAAATGGAAGCGCGTGGCTGATTCAGCAAAGGTCCGGCTCGACTAGCCCTCACCGGGAATGCCGGTCCGTCGTCGGGATACCCCCCGACGACGGAAACTGCCTGTGGACTACCAAGGTCGTTACAATGACGGCAGTCGGCCGATATCCCAGGCTGAAGATAACCGCTGATCCGATATGGTGAATGTCAAGCAAGTCGCCCTCCTCGCCGGCGTTTCCTCGGCAACAGTCTCCCGTGCACTGACATCGCCGGATCGGCTGCGACCTGACACGCTGGAGCGCGTGCAGAACGCCATCGCAAGCCTCAACTACGTCCCGTCTTCCTCGGCTCGGGACCTGCGTCAAGGGCGCACGCGATCGGTCGGCATCATTGCGCCGACACTGATGAACGAGCTTTACGCGAAAGCGGTCGATACCTTAGAGGCGCAGCTCGATCGGCTCGGATACAGCGTTTTATTGACGTGCCACCGGGACGACAGTGAGACAGAACTACGCTGCGCGCGCGCGCTTTTGGAGCGCAGAGTCGACGGAATCGCCATTATCGGGTCACAGCATCACCCTGACGTCTTCTCGCTAATCCACAAGCATGCCATTCCGTATGTCCTAATGTGGGCCGTCGATCGTGAGGGTATGCATCCCACGGTGGGATATGACAATCGCTTGGCGATGCGCAGGTTGACGAGCTATTTGGTCAAACAGGGACATCGAAAGTTTGCCGTCCTCCCAGGGCCACTAGAGACTCAATTTCTCTCCTCTCAACGACTTCTGGGCATCCAAGACGTCCTCAGTGAGAACGGCATTTCGATACCCGACGACCGCATTCTCCCGACACCGTACGAAGCATCTGCCGTCCGGCAAGCGGTTCGGACCTGTCTCGAGCGTAATGACTCGCTGCCGCATCAGGAACAGCCGACTGCCCTGATATGCATCAATGACTTCGTTGCTGTGGCAGCGATCGCGGAGTGCCGCACATTGGGACTATCGGTTCCGAGCGACATCTCAGTTACAGGCTTCGGCGACTGGCAGATGGCGGAACTGATGACGCCCGCACTCACGACCGTACACTCGAATCCCGTTCTGATTGGCGAACTTACTTCTCGTAACCTGGTTGATCAGATTGAAGGCGGGTCCAAACGCATTCAGACCGAGTTCGAGCCTGACCTTGTAGTTCGCGAAAGTACGGCGCCGCCCCGATAGTTGGTGAGCCAAACTACGTTTTGTCGCTACGGACGGAACTCAGCCGTCGCTCTAGCTAGGCCCTCACCGGGCACAAAGCGGTCGAAGCATACGTTGTCCAGCTATTAAATGAACCGTTGCAGACAACGTTCTGAGGGAATTCTTCAGTCATGCGGGGCGCCTAATGGATATCAGTCTCTGCTCCATCCTGATGTCCGCTTAGGGTGGGCCGGTAAGCGCCGGTCATGCCACTGACCTTTGATTGAGGCGTCAGGGTACCGCCGTTGCCAACTAAGTCGAACGTGTCCCAAAAAGCGGACACATTCGTCCCCTCCGGCGCGAGCCAGAAGCGTCACCGCACGAAAAGGGAGTTCGAACCTATTTCGGCCACCCCGCTTTGGCTGCCGCCGCATCCAGCGCGCGAGAAAATCGCCCGATGTCTTCCGGCCAGAACTCGGCCAGAAACAGTTCTTTGACCGCCGCCTCGTAGATGCCCCACATCTTCTTGCGCAAGGCCTTACCTTGCCGTGTGACGGACACGAACGCGGCGCGGCCGTCTTCCTCTGACCGGATACGGGTCACCAGCTCTTCACGCTCCAGCCGGTCAATCAGGCGAGTCAGGTTGTACCGCTCGATGGCAAGCACATCGGCCAGCTCATGCATCCGGCGGCTTTCCTCCGGCCCGCTTTCCATCCCCCACAGCACGTCGTACCACGCGTAGACAGGCAGTCCAGCCTCGGCAAGACGCCGATCCACCTCACGTATCAAGGCCCGGTGCGACCGTACAAACGAAAACCACAAATCCGGCTTCTCAGTCGACATGGTATCTCCAATAGTTGCAGTTGCAATTATGCCGCAGAGCGCTCACAATGCCCAGACGATTGCAACTACAATTAATTTGAAGCGCAATGGCCACGCCTATCCGACCGGGCCTGATGCGAACCGAAGCCCCGTCATTCTTACGCAGAAATGCGGGGAAGATTCGGCAAAGGCCGAAACGGAGCCAAAGGCATTCCCACGGGCATCCGGAATACTACGACTCCCCGCTCGACAGTCTCCGAGTATTGATGGGCCATGACGACACCTTGTACCAGTTCGATCAGACGATCCCATTTTACAAATCCGGAGGTCGCTGCTTCTCGAATCGCACGATGCATTGTCGCATACGCCAATAGAATTCCTGCTCGGGTCGATGCTCTCGAGTTCTCGTCCCTGGAGAGAAACCATCCCAAATCTCTACTTGGCGACACCTGTTCTACTGCTGAATCAAGCGCGATAACACTATTGGCAGGTTGTTCCACAAAATAGCGTAGCAGCAGGTAGGCCTGTACTCGTACATCCCCTGTGCTGACTTGTATTCCGTCGCCCTTCCTGAAGACGACAAATTGCTTCAGCGGAACCCTCCCGGAGCTCGCAATACCCGCAGCATAAGAACGCAGAAGCCGCAAAGTGCAGCAATAGACAACGCGTATAAGCTCGTCTTCGCGCCGTCTAATAGTAAACAAAGGCACGAATGACATATTTCCCGCCAAATGTCGTTGCCAGAACAGGGCTACGCCGTTGCATGATGGCCGTTCCAATATCTCCGGAGGCTTTGCCAGCGCACATGCAATCGCAAAGGCACATTTCGCATCCGCGGCCCATATTTCGACGTTGGAGTAGGCGATCCAACTGTCACCGCGAGCGGAGACATCCTCTACCCACTCATTCAACGTAGAGAATGCTTGTCGATATATTTTTACGTGGGTTCGATGTTCGTGGAGGTAGCTTTCGACAAAAACTCCTGGACTAAGGCACCTCGTTACACACAACTCCTGGCGGCTGGTGCTCCGCAGAAAGTCGTTTACGGTCAATGACATAGCGGGTGGGGTTGTAAACTCTTTCGGATTGTCGTTCACTCTTGCATTTTGGGCGGCACATGCAGCGAGAGGCAACGAGTTGGGCGGCGGCAGAATTTAAGGACATTGACTTGGGCGACCAGCGCCTGAACAAGCGGGCGGTACTGCTAGCGGAGCGGCTCGCAGAGAAGCCGACGGCAAGCATACCCAGTGCATGCGGCGGCTGGGCGGAAACGGCTGCGGCGTACCGCTTCCTGGCTCAGGATGAACTGGACTGGCGCGATATTCTGGCGCCCCACTGGCAGAGTTCAGCCGAGCGGATGCGAGCTTGCGAAGTGGTGCTATGCATCCAAGACACCACGGAGCTGGACTTTAACGGCCAGGCCATCGCAGGCCTGGGACCGCTGTCGTATGAGGCGCAACGCGGGCTATATCTGCACCCGACTTACGCGGTAACGCCAGCGCGCGAACCGCTGGGCGTGCTTGACGCCTACATGTGGGCGCGCGAGCCCAAGGGTGCGGATGGCGTGCGCCCCGGCATCAAGGAAAGTACCCGCTGGACCGAAGGATATGAGCGGGTCGCCGAACAGGCGGCCGCACTGCCTGCCACGCGACTCGTCTATGTGGCTGACCGGGAGTCGGACATCATGGCGCTGATGGTCAAGGCAAAGGAGTTGGGCCACCCGGCGGATTGGCTACTGCGCTCGCAGCACAATCGCACCTTGCCTGGCGGCGGCAAGCTGTGGGACCAAGTGACTGCGGGTGAGCCAGTGGGCAGGATTCACTTTACGCTGGCAGCCCGTCAGGCTCAGCCGGCGCGCGCGGTACGGCAGCAGGTGTGGGCACAACGTGTCGCGTTGCCTGATGCTGCAGGCGGCGTGGTAAGTGCCACTTGCATCGTCGCCCGGGAGGTCGACCCGCCGGCCGGCGTCAAACCGATTGAATGGCGACTGCTGAGTAATCGCGAGGTGGACGACCTTGACGCGGCAGCACAGCTTATTGACTGGTACCGCGCGCGCTGGGAAGTGGAACTATTCTTTCACGTGCTCAAGAACGGCTGTCGGGTCGAGGCGTTGCAACTCGCATCGATGGCACGGCTTGAGCGTGCCTTGGCGCTGTTCATGGTGGTGGCATGGCGCATCGCTCGGTTGATGCGACTGGGCCGAACTTGCCCGGACTTGGATGCAGGGCTGTTGTTCGAGCGCGATGAATGGCGCGCGGCATTCATTCTTAACAAGAAGAAGCCGCCGAAGACGTCACCGCGTCTGAATGAGGTCGTGCGCTTGGTCGCTATGCTCGGCGGCTTCCTGGCGCGCAAAGGCGACGGCGAACCCGGAGTCAAGACTATCTGGCAAGGCCTGCAGCGAGCGGTGGATTTCGCCGCAGGCCTCAGGTACGCCCGTGAACTTGACGACTGAGATGTGTGTAATCAAATGGGACTAAGGGGCGCCCCCGATAATGCACAGTGACATACCGGACAATGAAGCGCCTCTCTGAAGTTTTCCAAAATACCTATATCGGAGAGAAGGCTACTACACTTCATGCAACGATCATGTATATCAACATTGTGAATCGGGCATCGCGCTAACTTGCTACACTGAAACCAGATCGAGTGATATCCGGACTCCAAACAAACGGGACAAAATCTAAGGCGACTAGTAAAAATGGCGCCCAACAAATTTGAAACCTCCCCAGCCACCAGCGAACGCTCCTCTGGAAACCTAGTACTATTGAAGTTAACTCGCTCTATGACATGGCGGATTCGTTTCAGCTTGCCGAAAAAAGTCTGCGTGCGCGTGGGAAAATTCGGAGCATCGAGTATCCTCATTGCGGCTTTCATGCCAACTGCATTCAGCCAACACAACCGATGAAAATACCCGAATGAAGACTCATTTGGTATCGAATCTAATCCACCACCGCACCAGTGAGCGTCTTTCATGCCTAAGCTTGAGAGCAGTCTGGTCTATCCGTGGCATCCGGTTTTTCATCCCAGGCCGATTTAGCTGCAAACTTAGCGGCACTCTGCCAATCTTCCTTTGGAAACTCGAAGTTTGGGCAATCTTTATCCATACCCTTAAACGCTAAAAACCAAAGAGCATCGAAAATACGCCTCGAAAGCAATTTTCCCTTTTGACTTGGTTCTGATATTTTATCGTCTCTTATAAGATGCACCTCCTTCATTGCCTGCCAAAATAAACTGGCTTGATTAGCCAGACGAAAGCCAGAGGCATATCCGAGTGGAAAGCAAAATTCTGTCCATGTTGGTCCAAAATCCGTCGGCCATCTTTTCACGTCGATCACCTCAAGCAGATCTCGCAGCTCTTCCAACCCATATCCGCTGAGTCTCAGCCGATGCCTAAAATACCGATCCAGGCAGCCTATTTGCTGCTCACTGGATAAGGTTCTGAATAATTCACGAATTTTTGGAGACTCGCCACAACAAATCACGACGAAATCAATCCTCACCTCTTCTAATTCATTATGCAGATCTTTGATAAAACCGAAATCTATAGGACGAAGGGCCTGCGCTTCGTCAACCAGCATCACAATTAGCTTCCAATTAGTCTCCAGTGCAGAAGCCACAATGTCATTAATCAATCTCCGACTTAATTCGTATGAATTTCCATCAAGAGCGGCATGATTAACCGTATAAAGCAAATCCCTCACAAATCCACCATGAGAAAATATTTCCCTATTTAATCCTCTATAAGAGAGTACGTGAATTTCGCTGAGATCTCTTGGTAACCGCTCACGAAGGACATTCATCATGATGGTTTTTCCCTCGCCAGCGATCTCTTCTATGAAAAAACTTTGCCTGAGAAACAATAAAGTTCTGGCGTTGTCATAAAAATTCGATATCGGGAGTGTCCATAATGGTGATTCCGCTCTGCTCTTCTTGGATATAATCGGGTGCTGCAGCATTAATGCTCGAAGATGACCCTCATCCATTTCTTTCTCCACGATCGCACGCAATCATTTCTTATTCCTCGAATCCAGCCTGAATATTCCGCGCGGATTTATATTTGGAAGCAGATCGTTATCACTCCCAACATTATTATTGTGGTGATCTTCTTCGGCCGGCTTTAGGGATGCTGATTTCGAACCAGTAAAGCTATCCCGAGCTACTTTCGCTATCGCAAGCGCAGTTTTTTTTCCGATATTTTCGCCGCTATTTTCGCTCGTTACAAACTCATAATCTACTTTTCCGGATCTAGCATAAATATCGGGGCTCCGGCCTCGGGGCCGTCCCTTTGCTTTTGCGCCTACGAGTTCTCTGACCCGCAATGCACATCGCCAGTTTTCCCATTTTTCCTCACCGTATAGCTTGCCCAAATTCTCGCCAGTTTCCGCGTCACTTGCCCATGCCTCTCTCGCATCGAGACGATTGATGTAGACAACCATCGCGCTGCGTGAACGCTGCTTGGCGGCAGCGGTCTAACCCGCCATGCCATCCACGCCCGTCACCGTTACCGCCGCCGAGCTGCAACTGTTGCGAGACGCCGAGCGCGAGCTCAAGGCAATACTCGCGGAACGCGAGGCAATCAAGGGCGAGCTGCGTGTGATGACGGTCCAGCGAGACCTGCTCTTGGAACAGCTCAAGGCGTTCCAGCGTAAGCTGTTCGCCGCCAAGAGCGAGGCGCGAGGCTCGGAGCAGAAGGACTTGTTCCTCAATGAGGCCGAAGCCATGGCGGCAGCGGCCGCGCAGCCGGCGCAGGAAGAAGAAGGTACGCCCGAGACCGAAGTGGCCGGGCACACACGCAAGAAGCGCGGCCGCAAGCCGCTCGACCCGGCGCTGCCCCGTGTCGAGGTTCGTCACGAGCTACCCGAATCGGAACGCGTCTGCCCCCTCGATGGCCAGACTCTGGTCGAGATTGGTGTTGAGGTCAGCGAACAGCTCGACATCGTGCCGCAACAGGTCCGCGTGATCCAGCACCAGCGGGTCAAGTATGCCTGCCCATGCTGCGACGGCGGCATCAAGACGACGCCGGCACCGGCACGCATTTTTCCCAAGGGACTCCTTACCGAATCGGCGCTGGCCTGGTGCATCACCTCGAAGTATCAGGATGGCCTGCCGCTGTACCGCCAGGCAGCGCTGCTGCATCGCTTCGGCGGGGACCTCTCTCGCGGCACCCTGGCCGCAAGCATAGTGCGAGTAGGCCAAGCGGTGCAGCCAATCATCAACCTGCTGCGTGACCATCTGCTGGAAGCAGACGTCGTGTACGGTGATGAGACAACGGTACAGGTGCTCAAGGAGCCCGGCAGGCCTGCCCAGAGAAAGAGCTTCCTATGGGCGCAGATGAATGGCACGGGCCCGCCGGTACGGTTGTTTGCCTATAGCCCCACACGCGAGACAAAGCAGGCTACGGCTCTCTATGCCGGCATCAAGCCTGGGGCGGTGTTGATGACCGACGGCTATGCACCATACGACGACGTCGCAAACACCTATCAGTTGGTGCATATCGGATGCTGGGCGCACGCGCGGCGCTACCTGGTCGAGGCGGAGCAAGCCTTGCCCAAGGACAAGCGCACCGACCACCCGGTCACCGGATTCCTGCAGCGCATCGGCAAGCTGTTTGCCATCGAACGCCACACGCTCGAGATGAAGCCAGAACAACGGCAGCAGGTTCGCGCCGAACAAAGCCAGCCGCTGCTGGCCGAGATCGAAACGATGCTGCTGCAACACCTGCATACCGTACTGCCGCAAAGCCTGTTCGGCAAGGCGCTGCACTACCTGCATGGGCAGTGGCCAAAGCTCGTGCGCTACATCGAGAACGGAACCTGGCCGATCTCGAACAATCCGGTCGAGAACGCGATTAGGCCATTCGTGATCGGACGGAGAAACTTCCTCTTCTGCGACACCGTAGCCGGTGCCAACGCCAGCGCAAGTCTTTACTCACTGGTGGAAACCTGCAAGGCCAACGACGTCGATCCGTATCAGTATCTCGTTGCCTTGTTCAAGGCGTTGCCACACGCACAGACCGCCGACGACTACGAGGCTCTGCTGCCCTGGAGGCTCAAGCCCTCAACCGTCTAGCGAATACCGCCGGCGGCCGCAAGGGACGCCCTCAAAAGATCGCTTACACTCAGATAATCTGGCTTGCGGACATGACAGACCCAGAAATCTGGCAAGCCATCGAGAGGTGGAAGCGTGAGAAGGCCAAGCCGATTGTAGTTGGAGTCAAGAACGGTGATGGTTGGAACTACCATACATACCTCGTCCCAATGCCTACCTATGAGCTGAGCATAGAGGGAGACCTTCCGAAGATGCCAAGATGGGAGGTCGAGGCGCTCTGGATGGGTATGACATCACCAGCCACACGGTGGCGAACCTCCGTAGGAGCGGGGACGTACCTAATTGAGTTGTGGCAAGGCGCCTTGATGCGCGCGAGTCTGTCGATTAGGCAACCAAGCAGCTTTCTGGACACGGAGAAAGAAAACGAGGGACCGCGTAGGGCTGCGTCAACGCGCCGCCGCGTTGCTCACGACAGCTAGTAGCCCATCCGCGCCGCTCCGTTCTGCATCGCCTTGGAGAAGCAGGCTCTCAACCACCAGAACGCCAGGTAAAACTCCGCATCCGATAACCTCTGCACGCTCATCCCACGCATCAAAATCAGCGACGAGCTTCGCTGATGCTCGAGGGCATGCGTCGTCATCGAGCCTTGGTCGTAGCAACAGGGCCTTCGCGCCGGGGCTCGCATGACCTATACTGGGCTTGACGGACGGCCTCTCCAGCGCGATGGCTGTCGAAACCAAGGCGCTCGAACAGGAAGACAGAAGAACCAAAAAAATCCTGTACATCATCGATTTCCGAACGCTCCGAGTAACAACTGGAGCGAATTGTCAAAGCTCGGTGCCATAAGGGTTTCCAGCCAATTCCGCCAAGTTTGACAAACTCAAGCAGCGAGTTTGACAAACCCTATTCTCCCGGGACACAGGACCGGCGGTACCGACGTACGCGTGGCGGCGTTCAACGTGCTCAACTACTTCAACGGCAACGGCCAGGGCGGCGGCTTCAATGCGCCCGACAACCGTGGCGCCCGCAACACCGCCGAGTTCGATCGGCAGGAAGCCAAGTTGCTCGCGGCGCTGCACGCGCTCGATGCCGACGTGATCGGCCTGATGGAAGTGGAGAACAACGGCTATGGTCCGCACAGTGCCGTGCAGCGACTCGCGGCACTGATGGGGCCCGGCTGGCGCGCGGTCGATCCCGGCACGCCCAGGCTTGGGACTGACGCCATTGCCGTCGCACTGCTCTATAACCAGCGTGCCGTGAAGCCGGTAGGCATGCCCGCCACCACAGTGCTCGATATGCGCAACCGGCAGCCGCTCGCACAGACGTTCCAGCTGATCGGCAACCTGTCGCAAACGTTCACCGTCGTGGTCAACCACCTGAAATCCAAGGGTTGCGCGGACGCTGACGGAACTGACCGCGACCAGGGCGACGGACAAGGATGCTGGAACGCGACCCGGTCGCGTGCAGCGCGGGCGCTGGCCGACTGGCTTGGCACGTCGCCGACCGGCGTCGCGAATGCCGGCAAGCTCGTGATCGGCGACCTGAACAGCTATGCCAGCGAAGATCCGCTTACGGTGCTCGCGCGCGAAGGCTACGAAGACATTGTGGCACGGTTCGCCGGGCGCGATGCCTACACCTACGTCTTCGACGGCCGGGCCGGTTACCTCGACTATGCGCTCGCCGATGCTGCGCTCGTCCCGCGCATTCGCGCCGTCAGCATCTGGCATGTCAATGCCGACGAGCCGGTCGCTTTTGCCTACGCGCAGGCGTATCGCAACGCTGCCCAGCAGGAACGCTACTACGCGCCGGATGCGTGGCGCGCCTCCGACCACGACCCCGTGCTCGTGGATTTGTCGTGGCGAGAGGCGGCTCCGGACGCTGGCCGCCTTGATGCCAGCCCCAGGAACGGCATCGGCGCGGCCGAGCCGGATGGTGGCGGCGGCAGCGTCGGACTCGCCGCGCTGCTGGGGATCATGCTGGCCGCATGCGCAACGCTGGCCGCCCCCGCGCGTCAGACGCGCCAGTCGTTCCGGTAAGGATCGAAGCTGCGGCTGGGCGTACCGGACACACCGCGCGTGTCCATGCCCGCGATGGTCCGCCCACCGTCGGTGAATGGATCGGCCTGGCGCACGCGCCCGCCATCCGTGTACGGATCGACGCTGCGGGCCGGCGACGCTGACACACCTGAAGTGTCCATTCCCGCGAGGGTACGTCCGCCATCGGTGAACGGATCCACTTGCCGCGTGCGGCCGCCGTCGCTGTACGGATCAACACTGCGGGCCGGCGACGCCGATACGCCTGAAGTGTCCATTCCGGCGAGGGTACGTCCACCATCGGTGAACAGGTCCACTTGCCGCGTGCGCGTGCCGTCGCTGTACGGATCAAAACTGCGGGCCGGTGACGCCGACACGCCTGAAGTGTCCATCCCGGCGAGGATCAGCGCGCCATCGGTGAACAGGTCGATCTGCCGGGTGCGAGCGCCGTCGCTATAGGGATCAGGCGTGCGCACTGCAGTGTTGCCGGCAGCCTGAACGGAACCGATCGAAAGCGTCGCGGCAGCTACAGCGGCGGTCAGCAGGGTCTTGGCGATGGTCGTGGGCATGGCAGTCTCCAGGCGGGGTGAATGTCCCTGTTGGTCGGCTGGCCTCGCCCGGCATTACATCAATCTGGATTTTTTTTTACTCGATGATCTGCAACGGCCAGAGGTGTTGCTTGCGTGACTTGTCGCGCCTGTACCGGTCCGTTCACCTTGCTGTCGCCGAAGCCCCACGATCCGGGATGCCGCGCCGGTGGTAGCCCAATCGAATGACAGCCCGTGACAAATACCTCGGAGAAAACCCTAATACAATTGCGCAATTCGATAATCCAATAATTCACGACGTCCATCACCAGACTAATTCAAGCCAGTGCAATACGTGTTGCCGCACTGTGGTGGAGTCGCGCATCACGCCTCAAGCCCGCAAGCCTTGCCTGCGGGCTTTTTTTTTGCGCGGCAATAATCATTCGCTGTCCGCGTTAATGCATTCTTCCATTTGATATTTTCATAAATACATTCAACTATGCCTATGATTGTTTCTTTTCCTTGACTTACTTGATATATCACATACTGTGTATCCGAATGCGTGCCACAAAGCGGCTTCGCACGGGATAAACATGACAGCTTTGTAATATTGGCAGGCAGCACATCTCCCGAGGAGGAATCGCCAGGGCATTTACCAAATATTTCTTTCATCGTCAGATGAGTCGATCTGACAAATCCATTTTTTTGCCATTTCTGCTACCGGCATATACCGGAGAGCCGGGTATTCCTGCGCCTCGAAAAAATCAGGGAATCCCAGACTTAATAAGCAATGGAACAGGAGACATGAAAAATGAGAGCGACCTCACGAGAACCAGGCATTCACGCCGTCGGATTGCACCGATCCAATTCACGGAGCGCACAATGACTCATCCATCGGCAGCCCTCCCTTCGCAGCAAACTCCGGAAAACACGCGCTGGATCCAGCTGATTGTCGGCGTTGTCTGCATGATTGCCACAGCGAACATCCAGTACGCGTGGACGCTGTTCGTGCCCGAGATCCAGGAAACCTATGGCTGGTCCCGGGCCAGCATCCAGATCGCCTTTACGGTATTCGTGCTGGTCCAGACCTGGCTCGCACCGATCGAAGGCTATTTCATCGACAAGTTCGGGCCGCGCATGATGGTCGCGTTCGGCGCGGTGTTCATCGGCGCCGCGTGGATCATCAACTCGCAGGCCACCACGCTGATGGGCTTCTACGTCGGCGCGGCGGTCGGCGGTCTTGGCGTGGGTTCGATCTACGCGACCTGCATCAACAACGCGCTCAAGTGGTTCCCCGACCGGCGCGGCCTGGCCGTAGGCCTGACTGCGGGCGGCTATGGCGCGGGCTCGGCAGCCACCATCCTGCCGATCGCCGCGATGATCGAGTCGTCGGGCTTCCAGCACACCTTCCTGTTCTTCGGCGTCCTGCAGGGCTCCCTGGCGTTCGTCGCTGCGTGGTTCCTGCGCTCGCCGAAGGCCAATGAGGTCCGGGCTTCCCAGAAGCTCGTGCAGGCAACGCGCGACTACACGCTCAAGGAAGCGATGAGCACGAAGCTGTTCTGGCTGATGCTGGTGATGTTCGTGCTGGTCGTGACCGGCGGCATGATGGCCGTTGCGCAGCTCGGCGTCATTGCGAAGGACCTTGGCGTGAAGGAGTTCCAGGTCGACCTGCACTTCTTCGTGATGGCCGCGCTGCCGCTCGCGCTGATGCTCGACCGCATCATGAACGGCATCTCGCGCCCACTGTTCGGCTGGATCTCGGACAACATCGGCCGCGAGAAAACCATGGTCATCGCGTTCTCGCTCGAAGGCCTCGGCATCATCGCGCTCGGCTACTTCGGCAGCAATCCGTATGCGTTCCTGATCCTGTCCGGCGTGGTGTTCCTGGCCTGGGGCGAGGTGTATTCGCTGTTCTCGGCGCTGGCGGGCGATGCCTTCGGCACGAAGCACATCGGCAAGATCTACGGCGTGCTTTATACGGCGAAGGGTATCGGCGCGCTATTTGTCCCGATTGGTAACCTGCTGATGGAGGCGACCGGCACGTGGTCGACGGTTCTCTACACAGTCGCCGCCATGGATCTTAGCGCCGCATTCCTCGCGATGATGGTCCTGCGCCCCGTGCTGGCATCGCATGTAGCAACGGCCCGGAGCCTTCACTCTAAGGAAACCGCGGCAGCCGGCGCTCGGGTTCCCGCCTGACGCTGGCGCGAAGTACAAGCGGGCTTCGTCGGAAGCCCGCTTGCTTTTGGGAATGGCGCAGCGAGCTCAGGTTTTGACTTCGTGGCGCGCCAGACTTTTGACGAGGTACAGCACTACCAGCAGGTTCGCCGCCGCCAGGCCCGCATGCATCCAGCTAGGGTGCGCCAGCGCCTCATAGAGTTCGATCGGCAGGTAAATGCCGCCTGACCACACGCCAAGCCAGTTGCCCCAGGCCAGCCGATGCCAAAGCCCCCAGGCCTCCGCAAACCGCATCAGCGCATAAACGGCTGCGGAGCCGCCAATGGCCCACAAGCGGGCATCGCTCGGGTTCGAGAGCAGCGACAGGAAGATGGTGGGATAGCGGCTGGCCGGATTGATATGGAGCCGCATGATGATCGATTCGGCCAGCGCCTGCGCGTCCCGGTGCAGCAGGGCCACGAGCCCGAGCCCCGCAACGATGACCAGCGCGCCTTTGGCGGCTTCGAACAGCGCAATGCTCCTGAGGCCAACTAAGGCCGGTTTTGCCATGGCGAAGCTCCGGGGTTGTGATGCAAGGCCCATATTGTGCAATACAGGCTGCCCGGGTTCCACCTCTTGTCAGCGATGACGTCAGCGCCCGTAATAGCGCTCGCGCATGGGCCCGTCCGCGTCGATGCCGCCACTCGCTTCCAGCGGCCCGTCAACGGTGAGTGGGCCATCTACCAGCAGATCGCCGTTGACGACCATCGTGCCATGTACGGTAACTGGCCCATCGAAGACCTTGTAGTACCCGCCCGCGTAAGGCAGGCCACGGGCTGCGGCGGGCCCAGTGAAGTACGCGGCCGTCAACGGCCCGCGCGCATGGACGCGTCCGGCGACCACGAGGGGGCCGTGCACGACCACCGGCCCTCGCACATGCGCGGAGCCGCCAACGGTCATCGACCCGGTTTCTTGAGGCTGAGCGTGCAAGGGAATGGATGCGCACAGGGCCAGTGCGGCCAGCAACGCCGACGCCATGCCACCGTGCGGGCACTTCATGCGAGTCAAAGGAAGCATAGTACTCATGACAGGTGTCCGTGGGGCGGACGCTCGTTCAGTAGTGATATTTCCAACTTAGTGGGGATGCAACGGCCGCGCAAGCGACGCGCTGGCGCAGCACCCGGTCAGCGCCGGGCTTCCAGCGTGGCCTTGAGGCGCCTGACCGCTTCGGCCGACTCCGCCTCGATGCGGGGACGGAGCACCACGCGGTTCAGCAGCAGGAACAACAGCGTGGGCGACTGATAGCTGAAATCGCGCTCGAAGCGCGTGCTTTCCTCGGTGGGCGTCAACGACGGCGTCAGCGCCGGGGTCAGCGTGTACGCGACGGTGCCGGCCTTGCGGCCTTCGATCTCGCCTTCGATCGTCCATGCGCGCGGGGGATCGCGCTTCGTCACGGTCCAGATGACCACGCCGCTGCGCCCGGCTACGACGAAAGTCTCGGTCACACGCTCGCCGGGCAGCAAAGAGTGATCCGTAGCCCCCTTCACCCCCAGCGATGACGGATGCCAGGCAGGCCAGTTGCCGGGCGTGGATACATAGTCGAACACCACAGCCGGGGGGCGCGCGATGACCGCTTCATTGTGGATGCGGGTGGTATCGGTCCACGGTAACGGCACGAACAATGCCGCAACGCTCACGGCCACGGCGATGAATATCCAGAACAGCGTCTTGTGTCGGTGCATGGCAGGTGCCGCGCGCATTCGGGAGCGGCGCAATGCATTCAGTGTAGTGATCCGATTGCATCGCGCCACCCCTGCGGCACTTGCCGGGCGCCCGATATTACTGCGCGGGTGCCGACGCGGACGCCACCGACTCCGGCACCGGCCCCCAGCCGCCGCCGAGACTGCGCACCAGCGCCACGGTCGCCGCCGCGCGCAGCCCGGCCACCGCATTGGCATCGCGCTGCGATTGCAGCACGGTCCGGTCGGCATCGATCACCGTCAGGTAATCGACGGCGCCCGCGTCATAGCGGCTGCGCGAGGTACGCTGGGCGCGCCGGGCACCCGCCAGCGCGCTGTCGAGTGCCGTGGCCTGCTGGCTGAGCCAACGTACATCGGCAAGGCTGTCCTCGACCTCGCGGAACGCCACGAGTACGGTCTGCCGGTAGCGCGCCACGCTCTCTTCATGCGCAGCGCGGGCGCCGGCAAGGTTCGAGCTGTTGCGGCCGCCGTCGAATACGGTCTGCGCCACCGTCGACCCCAGCAACGGGCCAAGCATCCATGTGCGCGACGACCACTTGAACAGGTTTGACAGGTCCGCCGACTCGAAGCCGAACAGCGCCGTGAGCGAAATGCGCGGGAAAAACGCTGCCTTCGCCACACCGATCCGCGCATTGGCGGCTGCCATCTGCCGCTCCGCTGCCGTGATGTCAGGGCGGCGTTCGAGCAGTTCCGACGACAAGCCTGCCGGCACCGCCACAGGTGCCGTGTCGAACGGCTTCGCGGCGAGCCCGAACTGCGACGGCGACACGCCGGTCAGCACCGCCAGCGCATGTTCCTGGTTGGCGCGGCGACGCTCGATACCGGCCAGGTCGGCTCGCGCGGTGCCGAGTTCGGCTTCGGCGCGGGCGGGGTCCAGATCCGTCGTTTCGCCTGCTTCATAGCGCTTGCGCAGCAAGTTCAGCGCATCTTCACGCAGCTTGATTGTCGCGTTGAGCAGATTACGTTCGCTGTCCAGCGTGCGCAGCGCAAAGTACGCCTGCGCCGTGTCGGCTTGCAGCGCGAGCTGCACCGAACGGTACAGGTCTTCGGCGCCCTGCTCGTCGGCGCGGGCCGCGTTCACGCTGCTGGCCACACGGCCGAACAGGTCAAGCTCGTAGCTGGCAAGGGCCCGCGCCTTGAGCACCGTCTGCGGCGCCACGCGCGTGCCATCCGGCAAACCCTGCGAAGCGGCCGACGGCTGCGAACGCGTCGGATCGAGTCCGACGCTCAGCTGCGGATACAGGTCCGCTTCCGTCGCGCCGGTGAATGCCCGCGCCTGCTTCAGGCGCGCCGCAGCGGCAGCGAGATCCTGGTTGTAGCTGTTGGCCGCGTCGATCAGCCGGTCCAGCTCGGCGTCGCCAAAGATCTTCCACCAGTCGCCGCGATGCTGGCCTTCGGCCGGCGCGGCGGTCTTCCACTGCGCGCCTTCGGCGGCCGCGGCGTCGGCCTCCTTGAAGGTCGCGGCGGTGGGCGTTTCCGGCACCTTGTAGGTCGGCGCCAACGAGCAACCGGCGAGCACCAGCGCGGCGGCCAATGTCGCAAGCCTGGGCAGGTACTGCTTCATCATGTTGTTGTTCATGTCGTTCACCATCATTCTGCCGACGGCACGGCGTGCGATGCCGAAGCACCGGCCGCCGCCGCTTCCCGGCGCTGCTTGCGCGTAGCCAGCAAACGCAGCGCCACATAGAACACCGGCGTCAGGAACAAGCCGAAGAAAGTCACCCCGAGCATCCCCGCAAACACCGCCACGCCCATCGCATGGCGCATCTCCGAGCCGGCGCCAGTCGACACCACCAGCGGCACCACACCCATGATGAACGCGAACGAGGTCATCAAAATCGGGCGCAGACGCAGGCGGCTTGCTTCGATCGCGGCCTGCACCACCGTGCGGCCGTGATGCTCCAGTTCCCGTGCGAACTCCACGATCAGGATCGCGTTCTTCGCGGACAACCCGACGAGCACGATGAAGCCGATCTGCGTGAAGATGTTGTTGTCCCCACGCGTCAACCACACGCCCGTCATGGCGGCCAGCAGGCTCATCGGCACGATCAGGATCACGGCCAGCGGCAGCGTCAGGCTTTCATACTGCGCGGCCAGCACCAGGAACACGAGCAGCACGCACAGCGGGAAGATCCACACGCCCGCATTGCCGGCCAGGATGTCCTGGTAGGTCAGCTCGGTCCACTCGAAGCCGATGCCCTTCGGCAGCGTCTCGGCGGCGATCCGCTCAGCTGCAGCCTGTGCCTGGCCAGACGAGAAGCCCGGCGCCGGACCGCCGTTCATATCGGCAGCGGTGAAGCCGTTGTAGCGGCTCACGCTGTCCGGACCAAAGCTCTGCTTGACCTTCACCAGCGACGACAACGGCACCATTTCGCCGCTGGCGCTGCGTGCCTTGAGTTGCAGGATGTCCTCGGCATGCTGCCGGAACTGCGCATCCGCCTGCACCTTGACCTGGTATGTGCGGCCGAACTTGTTGAAGTCGTTCACGTAGGCCGAGCCAAGATACGTCTGCAGCGTCTCGAACACATCGGTCACGGGCACGCCAAGCTGCTTGGCCTTGGTACGGTCGAGCTGCACGTCGAGCTGCGGCACATTGACCTGGTAGTTGCTGAAGATCCCGGCCAGCTCTGGCGTGGCGCGTGCCTTCGCCATGAACGCGTTGGTCGCGTCGAACAGCGCGTCATAGCCGAGTGCGGAGCGGTCCTCGATCATCATCTTGAACCCGCCGATCGTGCCCAGGCCCTGTACTGGCGGCGGCGGGAATACCGCGATGAATGCATCCTGGATCGACCCATAGTGCTTGTTCAGGTCCGCTGCGATCGCACCGCCGGACAATTCCTTGCCCTTGCGCTTCTCGAACGGATCGAGCGTGACGAACACGATGCCGGCGCTCGGGCTGTTGGTGAAGCCGTTGATCGACAGGCCCGGGAATGCCACGGCCGATTCCACGCCCGGATGCTTGAGCGCGATCTCGGACATGCGGCGGATCACGTCTTCGGTGCGATCGAGCGTCGCACCATCGGGCAGCTTGGCGAAGCTCACCAGATACTGCTTGTCCTGCGCCGGGACGAAGCCCTTCGGCACCATCTGGAAAATGCCCCACGTAGCCAGCAGCATCACGGCATAGACGCCGAACACCGAGCCCTTGCGGCGAATCACACCCTTCACGCCGCGACCATACTTGTCCGAACTCCGGCCGAAGAAGCGGTTGAAGCGCGCGAAGAAGCCGCCCAATACCTTGTCCATGCCGCGCGTGAGCCAGTCCTTGGGCGCGTCGTGACCACGGAGCAGCAGCGCCGACAGCGCAGGTGACAGCGTCAGCGAGTTGAAGGCCGAGATGATCGTCGAGATCGAGATCGTCAGTGCAAACTGCTTGTAGAACTGGCCGGTCAGGCCGGTCATGAATGCCAGCGGCACGAACACGGCGATCAGCGTCAGCGCGATCGCAATGATCGGGCCGCTGACTTCGCGCATGGCCTTGTAGGTCGCTTCCTTCGGCGACAGCCCTTCCTCGATGTTCCGCTCGACGTTCTCGACCACCACGATCGCATCGTCCACGACGATACCGATCGCCAGGACCAGCCCGAACAGGCTCAGCGCGTTGATCGAGAAGCCGAACGCGTGCATCAGGCCAAACGTACCGACGATCGACACCGGCACTGCGAGCAGCGGAATGATCGACGCGCGCCACGTCTGCAGGAACAGGATCACCACGAGCACCACGAGCGCGATGGCCTCGAACAGCGTGTGGACCACCGCCTCGATGCTGTGGCGCACGAATTGCGTCGGGTCATAGACGATGCTGTAGTCCACGCCTTCCGGCATGTTCTGCTTCAGTTCCTCCATGGTCTTGCGCACATCGTTCGAGATCTGGATCGCGTTCGAACCAGGCGCCTGGAAGATCGGGATCGCGACCGCGGACTTGTTGTCCAGGAGTGAGCGCAGCGCGTATTCCGACGCACCGAGTTCAATGCGCGCGATGTCCTTCAGGTACGTGACCGCGCCGTCCGAAGACGTCTTGACGATGATGTCGCCAAACTCTTCCACGGTCTGCAGGCGGCCCTGCGCGTTCACTGACAACTGCAGGTCAGTGCCAGGCAGCGTCGGCGACTGGCCGATCACGCCGGCCGCCACCTGCACGTTCTGCTCGCGGATGGCCTTGACCACGTCCGATGCCGACAGGTTGCGCTCGGCGATCTTCTCCGGGTTCAGCCACACACGCATCGAGTAGTCGCCCGAGCCGAACATCTGCACCTGGCCCACGCCCTGGATACGCGCGAGGCGGTCCTTCACGTTGATCAGCGCGTAGTTGCGCAGGTATGTCATGTCATAGCGATCGTTCGGCGAGACCAGGTGAACCACCATGGTCAGGTCGGGCGAGCTCTTGACGGTCGTGATACCCAGGCGCCGCACGTCCTCAGGCAAGCGCGGCTCGGCCTGCGACACGCGGTTCTGCACGAGCTGCTGGGCCTTGTCGGGGTCGGTGCCCAATTTGAAGGTTACCGTCAGCGTGAGCGAGCCGTCGCTGTTGGCCTGCGAGTTCATGTAGAGCATGTCCTCGACGCCGTTGATCTGCTCTTCCAGCGGCGTGGCCACGGTTTCCGCGATCACTTTCGGGTTGGCGCCCGGGAACTGCGCGCGCACGACGACGGATGGCGGCACGACTTCCGGGTATTCGGAAATCGGCAGCTTGAACATCGAGATGGCACCGATCAGGAAGATCAGCACCGACAACACGCCCGCGAAGATCGGGCGGTCAATAAAGAATTTCGAGAGATTCATCTTGGTTCTCGGCCTGTTTCGGCATGCAAGCCCCCCTGGCGGCCCGCCGTGGCGGGCGCCATGCACATGCGGGGAAGCAAAGCGCCTGACTGTCTGTGTTGGGGCTTGTCTGCCTGCTTAGCTGACGGGCTTGCCTTCGGCCTCGGCGGCCGCCTGCTTGCGGTCAGGCGCGTTGGGGCGTGGCTCCAGTTCGCTGCGGAACGCCATCGAGACGGGCTTCGGTGCCACCGTATCGCCGGGGCGCACACGCTGCAGGCCGTTCACGACGATGCTCTCGCCGGGCTTCAAACCCTTGCGGATCACGCGCAGCCCTTCAAAGGTCGGCCCGAGGTCGACTTCGCGATAGGTCAGCTTGTTGGCCTTATCGACCACGAGCACGAACTTCTTGCCCTGGTCAGTGCCGATCGCGCGGTCGTTGATCAGCACGGCGTCGTGCGGCGAACCGCCCCCAAGCTTGACCTTCGCATACAGGCCCGGCAACAGGCGGCCATCCTCGTTGTCGAACACCGCGCGCACGCGGATGGTGCCGCTGCGCGTATCGAGCCGGTTGTCGATCGAGTGGATCTTGCCCTCGTGCGGATTGCCGTCCTCGTTAGCCAGGCCCAGGAACACCGGCAGGCCGTTCTTGCCGCCGCCGGCACCGGGCGCGGTATAGCGCAGGTAGCTCTGCTCGTCGACATCGAAACTTGCATACACCGGTGAGACCGACACCACCGACGTCAGCGGCGGCGATGCGGCGCCCGCTGCGACAAGGTTGCCTACCGTGATTTCCGCACGCGATACCTTGCCCGATACCGGCGCAACGATGCGCGTATAGCTCAGGTTCAGCTTCGCCACCTCTAGCGCCGCCTGCGCGCCGCGCACGTCGGCGGACAGTTCGCTGGCGGCGTTGATGCGCTCGTCAAATTCGCGCTTCGAGATGGCGTTGTCGTCCAGCAGGCGCTGGGCGCGCGCCTTCTCGGTCTGCGCGTGCGAGGCGCGCACCTGAGCCGCGGCCAGCGCTGCCTCGGCGCGCGCCACTTCAGCCGCGTACGGACGCGGATCGATCGTGAACAGCGGATCGCCCTTCTTCACGATCGAGCCTTCGCGGAAATGCACCGTTTCAATCGTGCCGGAAACGCGCGGGCGGATTTCCACGCGGTCCACGGCTTCGATACGGCCCGAGAACTCGTCCCATTCGGTAATGGTCTTGCCGACCACGTTTGCCACTTCAATAGTCGGAGCCGGCGGCGGCGTGTTGGCATGCGCCTCGCCGCCATGCCATGGCTGCAGCATGGAGGTGGCAACGCCAGCGCCGAGGACGACCACGATGGCAATCGCGATCAACGTGCGTCGATTCAGGGTACTCATTTCTCTTCACTCCTGTTGCGGGTTTTCTTCAACTGGAAAAGCAAAAGGCTGCGAAAGCACGAACGCCGCCGGCCGGGCCGCGGAATGCGGTCCGGAGCTTGTCGGACAGATCAGCAAGTCTGTTTGCCGGATGCCGCGCAGTCCGTCTCGGCGGCATCAGTACCGGCTGGCGTGTTACCCGGAATGCCTCAGCCGGCAGGCTTCATTCCGGACCGGCTTTCGCGCCGGGATGAGGTGTCGTCGGCCACGGCCAGACATCGCCGCAGGAACCGCGCACCTTCGTCTACCCACGACTGACAGTCGTCGTGGGTGTCTTCTACGCCGTCGCCACAGGCGCCAGGCATGATCATGGCCTCGGCCGGCACACCGGCCTTGGCAAGGCGCCCCGCGAAGGCTTCGCCTTCGGCGCGCAGCGCATCGACTTCCGCCACCTGCACCAGCGTGGGTGGCAGCCCTGCCAGCCGCGAGGCCAGCGCCGGCGCGGCATACGGATGCACGCTGGCGGCCGGCGTCGGCAGATAGTCGCGATAATTGCAGGCGAGCCGCTGCAGGGTTTCCAGCGGTACCGCGCCACGGCCCGCGCCGGTGCACGACGCATGCTGCAGGCACGGGTCCGTTACCGGGCGGATCAGCCATTGCCCGCTCGGTTGCGGGGCGCAACGGTCGCGCAGCATCTGCGACAGCGCGATCGCCAGGTTGCCGCCCGCCTCTTCGCCAACCAGCGCAAAGCGTGCCTTGTCCACCTTCAGGCGGCGCGCGTAGCGCAGCACCCATTCCACGGTGTTGTACGCATCCTCCGGCGCGGCTGGAAACGGATGGTCCGGCGCCAGCGAATAAGCTGGCGTCACCACCACCGCCGGAACCGAGGCCGCCAGCATCTGCACGACCTCCTTGGCCCGTTCCAGTCCGCCGTCCACGAAACCACCCGCGTGCAGGTACACCAACCACGGCAGCAGCGCACCACTTTCAGTGGCCGGTGCTGGATATCCGGGCGGATAGCACACGCATACCGATATCTCGCGCTCGCCGCTTGCCACGCTGAATTCCGCGACGCGCGCCTGCTCGTTGCCGGTGGCCGGCGGCGCGGCGGGGGGGCGATGGCTGGGCGACTGGGACATGGGCACCTTGGCGGGCGTGCGGAAATGCGCTGCCACGCCTATCATGTGTTGCGATGCAACGGATTATGGTGATTGACGCCGATGGGATAAAGCGAGAGATTGCCAACGCACTGTTCCGCGATTGGAATAATCGGCCCGCTGAGACCCCACGCATGACAAGGTCTTGGAAAATGTGATTCACTCCCGCTCTCCCGGCTGCGCGGCTATGTCAGCCGCCGGCGTGCAGCCCCGGACCCGGGAAGCCAGCACCACCCCCGCAGCCACTCCATACATTCGCGCAGGTCGCCCCGCTCGGCGAGCCGTCAGGAAACATTCGTCGGAAGCTCATCATGGATCGTCTCGTCTCAATGCAGGCCTTTACCCGAGTGGTCGACATGGGCAGCTTCGCGCGTGCCGCCGACTCTCTCGACCTGCCCAAGGCCACCCTCACCCGTTTGATCCAGAACCTGGAGACGCACCTGGGCGTCAAGCTGCTGCACCGGACCACCCGGCGCATCAGCGTGACCAGCGACGGTGCCGCCTACTACGAGCGGTGCGTGCGCATCCTGGCCGATGTGGAGGAAGCCGAGCAATCGCTGACGCGCCACAACAACTCGCCCAAGGGCACGCTGTCGGTGGACACCACCGCCGGGCTGGCCCGCATCGCGCTGATCCCGCATCTGCACGACTTCTTCGCGGCCTACCCGGAACTGAAGCTGGACCTGACCATCAACGGCAAGCCGATCGACCTGCTGCAGGAAGGCGTCGACGTAGTGTTGCGTGTAGGGGCGGTGGACGAATCCATGGTGGCGCGGCGCATCGGCCAGCTCAAACTGGCGTTCTTCGCGTCGCCGATCTACCTGAATCGTTTTGGCACGCCGCATGAGTTGGCGGACCTTGCCCAGCACAAGGCCGTCAATCACCTGTCCAACCGCACCGGGCGCGAATGGCCATGGCAGTTCACGCGCGGGAACGAGAGCACCGAGATCCTGCTTCCATCCGCCATTTCCACGAACGATGGGGATGTCTACCTGGAATGCACGCTCGCGGGCCACGGGCTGGCCTGCCTGTCGCGCGTGATGGCCGAACCGTACGTGGCCAGCGGCCGGCTGGTCGAAGTCATGTCTGACTGGCAGAGCGAGGAGCTGCCGATTTCCGCCATGTATCCGCAGAATCGCCACCTGTCCGCCAAGGTTCGCGTATTCGTCAACTGGGTCGCGGACATTTTTGGCCGGCACCCGCACTTCGGTGCCGCACCGCAGCAAGGTGGGGTAACGCAGCTGGCCGCGTAGGCGCGCCTGTTATTCGCCGCTCAATCCGCGCCACCGGGTAAGCGTCGCATCCTATACTGTTTCTTCCGCAATAAGGTGAATGGGAGGGTTCCGATGAAACGCACACTTTTCGGCCTGGCGGCCACGGCAGCGGTAGCGATGACCCTGGCGGGCTGTGCCGGCTCGGGGACAAACGGGGGCGGCGGCGGTGCCAAGGCCACCGCGACCCTCTCGCCGAAGAGCGGCACTAATACGGGCGGCACGGTCACGTTCACGCAGCAGGCCGGCGGCGTAATGATGGTGGCATCGGTCACCGGCCTGCCGCCCAATACCACGCACGGCTTCCACGTGCACGAAAAGGGTGACTGCTCGGCGCCCGACGCCATGAGCGCCGGCGGTCATTTCAACCCATCCAGCAAGCCGCATGGGCAGATGAGCATGCCTGACCACCACGCCGGCGACATGAACAATCTCACGGCCGACGCCAATGGCAATGCGCGCGCCAGTATCCTGATGCCTGACCTCAGTGTGGGCGCCGGACCGAACAGCGTTGTCGGCCGCGCGGTGATCGTGCATAAGGATCCGGACGACTACAAGACACAGCCGACCGGCAACGCGGGCGGCCGGATTGCGTGTGGGGTCGTTGCGGCGTCGTAGTGAAGGCGCGTCCGTTCAGTACCCCCCCGAAGACCGCATGCACGCGCTGGCGCAGGTAGTCCCCGGCACTGACCGGCAGATACCTGCGCGCCTCGCCCTTCGATCATCGCCTCGCCGTGGCTTGGGGAACGCTACCGCGAACTGGCGCCCCGCTTAGCCGTTGCGCCTTTCTTGCGGGCCGGCACGGGCATGGCATCGCCCGACACATCGGTATCCGGATATCGGTCGAACGTCTGCTTCACCAGCTGCCGCAGCCAGACGATAGCCGGATCGTGGTGAAAGCGCGGATGCCAGTACTGGCTCAACGCATACGGCGGCAACACCACGGGAGGCTTCACCACGCGCACGATGCCGTAGCGGCTGAAGACGTTCGCGAGTTCCTGGGGCACAGTCGCGATGAGTTCGGGTTGCTGCTCCATCAGCAGCGGGATCGAGAGGAAGTGTGGCGTATGCAGGTAGATGTTGCGCCTGAGCCCATGGCTTTCGAATGCCGCGTCGTACGACGGGCTCGTACGGCCCGCGAGACTCACTGTGACGTGCGGCATCGACTCGAACTGCTCGATCGTCAGCGCGTCGCGCACCTGCCTGTTCTTCGTGCTCACGATGGTAACGAAGCCATGCATGAACAACTGCTGCCGGAACAGCGACTCCGGCGCCGTCTGCACCGAGCCTAGCAGCAGGTCGGCATCGCCCGATGCCAGCAGCCCTTCGATCTGCGGCACCGGCACCTGCAGCGTTCGCAGCTTGCAGTGAGGCGCCACCACGCGCAGCCGTTTCATCAGCGGTGGCAGGAACACCAGCTCGCCCATGTCGGTCATGCACAGCGTGAACGTGCGCTGCATCGTGGCGGGATCGAAGCTCGCCTGCGGCAGCACGCGCGTGCGCATGGCCGTCATGACGTCGAGTACGGTTTCGGACAGCGCTTCCGCCTTGATGGTGGGTGTCATGCCAGCGGCGGTCTTGACGAACAACGGATCGTCGAAGAACTCGCGCAGGCGGTTCAGCGCGTGGCTCATCGCGCTCTGCGTAAGCCCCAGCTGCGCCGCGGCGCGCGTCACGCTGCGCTCGCGCAGCATCGCGTCGAACACCGTCAGCAGGTTGTAGTCGAATGCGTCAGTATGCATGACATACATTCCTTCTATGATCAGCATGTGATTGACGCATATTGGCGCGCTGCCTAACCTCCTGTCAACACGCCTCGCAGAGGGCGTTCCACACACAGGAGACACGCAATGTTCGTCAGGAATACTTGGTATGTCGCCGGCTGGGACAACGAAGTCGGCGCCAGCAATCTCTTCAGCCGCACGATCATCGGCATCCCGGTGCTCATGTACCGCGCAGAGGACGGCACCCTCCATGCGCTGGAAGACCGCTGCTGCCATCGCGGCGCGCCGCTGTCGATCGGCCGGCGCGAAGGCGACTGCGTACGCTGCATGTATCACGGGCTGAAGTTCGACACGTCGGGCCGTTGTATCGAGGCGCCGGCGCAGCAACGCATCCCGCCCCAGGCCCGCGTGCGCGTCTTTCCGGTGGTCGAACGCAACCGCTGGATCTGGATCTGGATGGGCGATCCCGAAGCGGCCGATCCCGCACTGATCCCCGATACGCACTGGCTAGCCGACCCGGCGTGGCGCAGCCTCGACGGATACATCCACTATGACGTCAACTACCTGCTCATTGCCGACAACCTGCTCGACTTCTCGCACCTGCCGTTCGTACACCCGACCACGCTGGGCGGTAGCGAGGCCTACGCAGCGGCCCAACCCAAGGTCGAGCGTCTGGATGACGGCGTGCGCATTACGCGCTGGACGCTCAACACCGAAGCTCCGCCTTTTGCGAAGCAGGTCAAGAACTGGCCGGGCAAGGTAGACCGCTGGAACATCTACAACTTCACGATTCCGGCGATCCTGCTGATGGATTCCGGCATGGCACCCACGGGCACCGGTGCGCCCGAAGGGCAGCGTATCGATGCGGCCGAATTCCGTGGGTGCCAGGCTCTGACGCCGGAGACGGAGAACTCGACGCACTACTTCTTCGCCCATCCGCATAACTTCGCGATCGACAACCCCGAGGTCACGCGGTCCATCCACCAAAGCGTCGTGACAGCGTTCGACGAGGACCGGGACATCATCACCGCGCAACAACGGTCCCTGGCGTTGGCGCCGGACTTCAAGATGGTCCCGTTCTCGATCGATGCCGCGCTGTCGCAGTTCCGCTGGGTTGTCGAGCGCCGTGTCGCAGACGAAGCCGCACAGGCGCAGCAGCGTCAGGCGAAGGAGGCGTGATGGATCTCGTCGTGACAAGCCTGCGCCTGGAGGCGGAAGGCGTGCTTGGCGTGGAACTCAGGCATCGTTCAGGCGATGCCCTGCCGCCATTCGAACCGGGCGCGCATGTGGATGTCAGCTTTCCCAACGGTTTGACGCGGCAATACTCGATCGCCAGCACGGCCTCAGACACCACAAGCTACTGGCTTGGCATCGGGCTCGCACCGGCCTCACGGGGCGGCTCGCGCTTTGCGCACCACGAACTGCGCCTGGGCGACACCCTGCCGGTCGGCACGCCGCGGTCGCTGTTCGGGCTGCACGAGCCAGCCGCCGGCCATCTGTTCGTCGCCGGAGGCATCGGGATCACGCCGATCCTGAGCATGATCCGGCGCTGCGTCGAACGCGATCTTCCGTGGTGGCTGCTGTACTGCGTTCGCTCGCGCCGCCATGCCGCCTATCTGGAGCAGCTCGCACCGTTCGCGAACCGCGTCACGCTGCATGCCGACGACGAGCATGGCGGCCATCCCGACGTCCATACGGCATTGCGGCAAATGCCCGCAGGCTGGCACGTCTACACCTGCGGACCGGGAGTCATGATGGATGCGGTATGCGATCACGCCAGCGCATCGGGAATCGGTACCCATGCGGTGCATCTCGAACGCTTCAGTGCCGGCACACAGGCACCTGCGGAAAGCGGTGCGTTCCAGGTACGCCTGCTCAGGCACGGCGGACAATTCCCGGTGCCGGCAGGGACCAGCATCCTCGAAGTGCTGGAAGATAACGGTGTCTGCCTGCCATCGTCATGCCGGAAAGGCCTGTGCCGCAGTTGCGAAGTCCCGCTGGTTGCCGGCACGGCGGATCACCACGACTATGTGCTCAGCGATGAAGAACGCGCGGCCAACAAGTCCATCCTGATCTGCGTTTCGCGCGCGAAATGTGCGGAGCTGGTGCTGGACGTGTAGTTCACTGCGAGAGCAGGCCACCATCTTGCCTTACCATGGCGGCCTGCTTCCGAGACTCCGCCATGTCCCGTTTTCCGCACCGCGCCCTGCTCTGCCTGTCCACCGCAACGTTCGCACTTTCCGGCGGTGCACACGCCACTGACATCGACTGCGATCCTGCGGCGGCACCGGCAAGGCAGACCACGGCACACCGCCTGATCTGCGAATCCGCGCTGTTTTCAATGGGCTACCAGCGTATCTATGCCGAGCAGCAGCGCATGCTCAAGGCAGGATCCGTGACCGAGGCTGACATCGCGGCGTTCCGCGCCAAGCGGGACCGCTGCGATTCGGCGGCCTGCCTCGACACCACGTTCCGTGAATGGAAGTCGTTCGCCGGGCGCGTCAACCACAAGCCATAGACCGCATTGGTGCCACAGCCGTCGCGAGCCTATGCGTCAAGTCGATCCGGACATGACTCCCGTGTCCTGGCAAATTGCTCGAATTGCACCGCTGACAAAGGCTTGCTGAAGTAGTAGCCCTGCATCTCATTGCAGCCCTCGGCGCGCAGGATCGATATCTGCTCGGCAGTTTCCACGCCTTCCGCGATGGTCAGGAGCCCGAGATTGCGTGCCATCTGCACGATGGCACCGACGATCGCTCGGTCTTCGGCGTTGGTGGCAATGTCCCGCACAAACGACTGATCGATCTTGAGCTTGCGAACCTGGAACTTCTTCAGCTGCGCGAGCGAGGAATATCCCGTTCCGAAATCGTCGATAGACATGCATACGCCGCGCTCATGAAGCTCCTGGATCATGGCGATCGCACGCTGCGGATCGCGCATGGCGACGCCTTCCGTCAGTTCGAGCTCCAGGTGCTGCGCCGGCAGGTCTTCCTCTTCCAGAATGCGTGAAACCAGGTTGGGAAGGTCGGCATGGTGGAACTGAACCGTGGACAGATTCACAGCGATCACGGGCGTATAGCCTGCCTGCACCCAAATGCGCGCCTGTCGTGCCGCGTGCCGCAAGACCCATTCGCCGATAGGCAGAATTGCACCGCTCTCCTCGGCCACCGGAATGAATTCCGCCGGTGACACGGCGCCGAGCTCGGGATGATTCCAGCGCAGCAACGCCTCCACGCCGATCAGCTTGCCGTCGTCCATGGACATCTGGGGCTGATAGTGCAGGTGAAACTGATTGCGAGGCAGCGCCTGGCGCAAGGCGCCTACCACCTTGAGATAGCGGACCATGCCCGCCTGCATCTGCGGGGTGAAGAAGCAGTATCCGCGCCGGCCTTGTTTCTTCACGTGGTACATGGCAGTGTCCGCGTTCTTCGAAAGGCTTTCGAAGTCGGTGCCGTCGCGCGGGTAGAGGGCAATGCCGATGGAGCCGCTGACCGTCAAGTCGTAAGGGCCGAGGTGATAAGGCTCCGCGATGGTGTCGAGCACCTTCTGCGCGGTCTGCGCAGCGGTACGTTCGCAGGCATCGGGCAGCAGGATCAGGAACTCGTCGCCGCCGAATCTCGCCAACACATCGCCCTCGCTCAACAAGGGACGCAGCCTTCGGGCCAGCTCAATCAGCAAGGCATCACCAGCGCTGTGCCCCAGCGTGTCGTTGATGTCCTTGAACAGGTCGAGATCCAGGAACATTATGGCAAGCGTGTGCCCGTCCGAGGCTTGACTGAAGGCCTGCCGGGCCCGATTCTCCACAAGGCGGCGGTTGGGCAGCCCCGTCAATGCGTCGTAATGGGCGAGATGCTGGATGCGATCCGATGCCTGCTTGCGGTCGGTGGTATCGCGCGTGACCGCAAGCAGCCGCGTGACGCAGCCATCGGCGCCTCGCATCGGCGTGGCATGCGTTTCCAGCCAGCGGCGCTGGCCGCGCAAGCCGACAATCTCGAATTCAAGCAGCCCGCTTTCGCCGGACATGACGCGCGCATGCAAGGCGGCAAACGCGTCGCGATACTCGGGAAGGATGACTTCCGTGTAATGACGCTGCGCCTGCGCCAGCGAGTCCGCGCCGATCATCGCGAGACCCGCGGCATTCATTTCCAGCAGATTGCCGCTGCGATCGATGGTCTTGACACACTCCGGCTGCGTCTCGATCACGGTGCGCAAGCGCTGCTCGCTTTCACGCAGTGCTTCGTTGGCGCGCTGCCGCTCCGTTTCCCGGTCGAGATTGGCCAGCGCATAGTCGATGTTCCTGACCATGTCCATCAGCAGGTCGCGCACGACTGCATCGAAGACATAGGCAAGGGAACCGTAGAGCGACAAGGCGCCGATCACGCGATCGCCACGGTGCAAAGGCAGCACGGCGAATGACTTCCAGCCAAATCTCTGGCTCTGCGTTCGCCAGAGAACCGTGGCGGAGTCTGCGTGCACGTCTTGGCACCAGTACGGCGAATCGCTGCGCAATGCAAGGCCGGTGGGTCCGCGTCCATGCGGATCCGCTTCGTCGGCGGAAACCTTCAGATCCCGCAGGTACTCCATGCCCTGTCCATGGACAGCCAATGGCATCAGCCTCTTGCTGTCATCGAGCAGGCCGATCCACGTCATCTGCATGCCGCCGATCGTCACGGCGGCCCGGCAGATGTCCTCGAACAATTCCGATTCACTGCGGCAACGTGCAATGGCCTGATTGCATTGACTCAGTGCGCTGTATAGCTGGCTCAGCCGAACGCTCCTGAACTCGGTCTGCCTGTGCCGTGTGCGCAACACGGCGAGCCGCGTCAGCGTCGCGGACAGCCCGAGCATTGCCGCGGTCAGCGTGATGCTGGTTGCAGATGGCACGGCGAGCGACAGATACGCGGTGGCGCAAGCCACGCCGACCGCGCCAATGACGGCAGCCTCCCTGGAAGCCCGACCTGGCGCGGCACCTTGCGTACCGTTCGCTCCGTCGGCAGCGCGATGCCGACGCACCAGGCTCATCCGGCCGGACACGCGAGTCCCAACGGCGAAAATGCGGATTGCGGCGTGCGCGAGCCGTGCGGACGGCGCTCGGAATGGGTCATGGAGGTCGGCGGGATTTCCAGGTTTTCGCAAGACTCCGCACTGAACGTCGTGCCGAACAGGCCTGCGTTTGCTGCCCGTGTATCGGCATCCTTGTGCGCCCCTAACCCCCTACTTTAGGGGTAAGTCGACGACTATCTTCCGGGGCGCGCAAAACAAGTGGCGCAGGCGTCATAAGGCGACCCGCACAAGTGAACTATCCGTCATGCACAGAGTGTGGCAGGCGCGTGCCTTATCCCGCATTCGGCGCAGTTGCCACCGCAGCGTGCTGGGCCTCGGCATCGCGTTCGATACGCAGCCGCGGCAAATGCTGCGGGAATTCGCGCTGCATGAAATCGATCAGCGCTTCGCGGATCCGGCAACGCAGATCCCACGCGAGCCCCGATGACGCCGCCGTACACAGCACGCGCAGCTGCATGGTCTGCTCGGTCGCCTCGGTGACGACGAGATTGAAGAAGCGCTGGTCCCATTCGGGCGCGGCGTGCACGACGCGCTCGAGCTCCGCGCGCAGCGGCGCGAGCGGCATGCCGTAGTCGACGTGAAAGAACACCGAGCCCATGATCTGCGCACTGCTGCGCGTCCAGTTCTGGAACGGCTTCTCAATGAAGTACTGCAGCGGCACAATGAGCCGCCGCTCGTCCCACAACCGCATGACGACATACGTGCCCGTGATTTCCTCGACGCGCCCCCATTCGCCTTCAACGATCAGGACATCGTCGAGCCGGATCGGCTGCGTCAGCGCGAGCTGCAGTCCGGCGATCATGTTGCTGAACACGGGCTTCGCAGCGAAGCCCGCAATCAGGCCCACCACGCCGGCCGAGGCGAGCAAGCTCGCGCCGACCTGTCGCGCCCCCGGAAAGGTCATCAGCAGCATGGCTGCGCCCATCACCGTGGCCAGCGTCATCGCGATGCGCGACAGCACGCGCGTCTGCGTGTGAATGCGGCGCGCGCCCATGTTGTCGGCCACGTCGACGGGGTGCCGGTCCATGACGCCCTGTGCAAAACCGGCGATGATCCGCACCACGAGCCAGGTGGTCGCGGCAATCATCAGCAAGCCGTTGAGATGGCGCACGGTGTCGATCCAGCGCAGTTCGTCTGGTGCGGCCTGCCATACGGTTTGCAGCGCCAGAAGCGGAAGCACGACGCTGGATGGAGCGCGCGCCTTCCTGACCATCGCATGCAGTACCGGCGCTGGCCGCGTCAGGCGCATCAGCACCAGTCCGCCGAGCCGATGCGCGATCAGCGCAATCACCACAGCGGCCAAGGCCGCCGCCCAAGTACCAAACCACGGGTGTGCGAGGAGAATTCCAATATTCATCGGTCATCCCTTGTCATGGCGGGATCCGGGCGTGGCGATTGCAATGCCCTGCCCCGTTGCAGGACCTGGAAAGGGAAATGCGCGGATGGAATGCGAAAGGCGTCGCGGGCCGACGCCCCGCTCAGACAGCGCACGCGCTATGTACGGATTCCGAACAGGCCCTGCCAGAACGACTCGAAAGCCCCGGGGTGACGGCTGGTGGGCTTCGCCGCATCCTCCTCAGGCCCGATCTCCGGTGCAGCCTCTTCTTCAGCCTCCTGTTGTGCCTTGCGCGACTCCTGCAAGGCCCACACGCTGTCGGCGATTCGCCCCGCCAGTTCTGCCTCGCAATCGTGGCCAAGCAGCACGCCGAAGAGGACGTCACGGTTGTGGCCGTCGTCGGCGAAACGCATCGCGATGACGACCATCTTTTCGTAGTGTTCCTGCGCAAGGCGTTGCGCTTCGCGCTGCGCCGCTTGCTCCTGTTCTTCCTGCGCGGCGTGTTCCGCTTGCCAGCGGCGCATTTCCTGCGCGAATACGTCGTCGTACACGCGGCGTTGCGTCTCATCGGAGAGGATGGCGTATGCGTCGCGGATTTCCTGGAAGGCCAGGTGTGCCTCGGCCTCGCGGCCGGGGTTGCGGTCGGGGTGCCACTTCATCGCGGCACGGCGGTAGGCGCGCTTGATCTCGTCCAGGGTGGCGTCCGATTCGACGCCAAGGGTCGCATAGAGTGTCATGGTGCGGGGGAGACTGCTGCGTTGGCGTCCATCCTAGCATGGCAGTGCCTCGCAAACGCCGCTTGCGCGCCCATGGCGCTGCAATTCAGCGCATCTCCGACAGGCCTGTAGGATATCGGTCTCATCCCACGCAACAGGACAGCCGATGACCGAACTGAAGCTACCAACGTACGCAGACGTCCAGGAAGCCGCGAAGCGCCTTGATGGCGTTGCCAACCGCACGCCGGTCAATACGTCGCGCACGCTCAATGACATGCTCGGCGCCGAAGTCTTCTTCAAATGCGAGAATTTCCAGCGCATGGGAGCGTTCAAGTTCCGCGGCGCGTACAACGCGCTGGCGAAGTTCAGCCCCGCGCAACGCCGAGCGGGTGTGGTGGCGTTCTCGTCGGGCAACCATGCGCAGGGCATCGCGCTGTCGGCAAAGCTGCTTGGCATTCCCGCCACCATCGTGATGCCGCACGACGCACCGGCGGCCAAGGTCGCGGCCACCAAAGGCTACGGCGCCAATGTCGTGATCTACGACCGCTACACCGAGGACCGCGAAGCCATCGGGCGCCGCCTGGCCGACGAACACGGCTTCACGCTGATTCCGCCCTATGACCATCCGGACGTCCTGTCCGGCCAGGGCACGGCAGCAAAGGAACTGTTCGAGGCGGTCGGCGCACTGGACGTCGTGCTGACGCCGCTCGGCGGCGGTGGATTGCTATCCGGCACCGCACTGACCACACGCGCGCTGTCGCCGCAATGCAAGCTCTTTGGCGTCGAACCTGAAGCCGGCAACGATGGACAGCAGTCGTTCCGCAGCGGCGCCATCGTGCACATCGATACCCCGAAGACCATTGCGGACGGCGCCCAGACGCAGCATCTCGGGCAGTACACGTTCAGCATCATCAAGCGGGACGTCGACGATATCCTGACGGCGTCCGATGCCCAACTGGTGGAAGCGATGAAGTTCTACGCCACACGCATGAAGATGATCGTCGAGCCCACGGGCTGCCTAGGCCTGGCCGCCGCCATGCAGATGAAGGATGCGCTGAAGGGCAAGCGCATCGGCATCATCATCAGCGGCGGCAATATCGACCTGGAGCGGTTCTGCGAACTGGTGTCGGCGTAAATGCAGGCGGCCTGCCCAAGAGCCGCCTGTGCGCGGATCTGCCAGATGGTCGGAACACCGGCCACCAGCGTGACGCGCTCATCGCGCAGCAGGTCATAGATGCTCTTGCCGTCAAGATGCGGCCCGGGCAGCACCAGCTTGGCGCCAGTCATCGCGGCCGCATAAGGCAGTCCCCATGCGTTGACGTGGAACAGCGGCACTACCAGCGGGATCGTGGCATCGGCGGACGAACCGAGCGAATCGGACAGGCTGATGACGTGCTTGTGCCAGCGCATGCATACATTGCGCTGGCGTCTTGCTGATGCGGGCGATGCCCGCGCGGGAGATCAGGCTTTGGTCGAAGCCGCTGCGGCAGCCAGGTTGCTGCGCGCGACATCGGACATCTGCTTCGAGATGGCCTGAGCCGAACGGTAGGTGTTGCCAGCAGCGTCGACGGTGGACTGCAGCAGGGCCGACACCGCTTCCGAACCGGCCGGCGCATTCTTCACGAAGGTATCGACGAACGCCTGCAGATTGCGGTGATGCTGCTCGTATTGCTCTTCCACGGCGCGGGCCAGTTCGGCTTGCGCCTGCGCGGCGATCTCGCAGACCTGGCGCGCATAGGAGATGGCCTTCTCGGTCGTGGGCTGGGCCAGGCTGCCTTGCACGGCAAGGACGTCGCGAAGGTCTTTTCCACCGAGCACGGCTTTCAGGTTCTCCTGGCCTTCCGTCAGCGCGGACTTGGCGGTCTTGAGGTTCAGTTCAGTCAGCTTTTGGAAGCCGTCGATCGTGGACTTCGACATCATGGCCAGGTTGGCCAGGTTGGTCTTGTGGAGTGCCGCAAACTGATCGGACGTAAAGGCGGACATGCTTGAGTTCTCCTTGGGATCGCCGGCCAGCATCGCGCCATGTGCCGCCATGGTGCGCTGACCGGAAGTTGGTATTCCTGGTGGGAAACGCGCCGGCCAGAGCCGCGTTCAACCAGGGTGCACAGATTAGAGGAAGACCTCTAAGTTGATCCCTAGGTAGTTACCCAATACATGACGATACAATTGCGCTTAAAGTGCATTATACGTCATGTTTATAACATTTTTTTACGAATCGATGCTGCAGCGCGAGGCGCCCACGTCGCTCCGGCACAACAAGGCTGGGACGCCGGGTATCCTTCCGGCATGCTGCACCCGCGCCAAGCATGCGTTCGGCCCGCCACCATGGCGAGAGCCCAGCACCGGCACCGCCCGTGAAGTGCGTTCCAAGCCCGCAGCCGTGTGCCGCCGTCGTGTCAGATCTGATCGAGCAGGCTGCGAACGACATCGGCCAACCGGCCGGCACGCTGGCGCCCGTTGGCGTCCAGGTCCATGGCGCAGCCGTCGGCCAGGGCCTTGAGTCCGAACAGCGCGTCGCCGACATCGCGCCAGCCCGGATAATCCGCGTGAATGCGTTCGAGTGCGGCGGCCCCGGCGGTGACCCTGGCCGGCGCCGGTTGCCTGCCGGCTGCGAGTTCGTCGAGGGAATCGGCGGCGTCGAGCAAGCCTTTGCGGTTCATGGATGGTGTCCCCAGGAAATTGTCTGTCGTAGCCGCTGCGGTGCGGCTGCCGCGGTCGTGGCCGCGGGTGTCACTGTAGCAGGACGCGCATCGGCGTGAGCACCGGGTATGTGCCGGCGGTGTGCCTTGGACAACGCGCAAGCCGCGCTGCTATATTACGGCGACCGATTTCGACCCAGATCCCATGGCACGCTCGCTTGCGCTCATCGCGCTAGCTACTTCGCTTTATGGTTGCGCCGGTGCGCCGTCTCTCGGATTGTTCGGCGCCTACTTCCCGCTCTGGCTGCTGAGCGCGCTGGCCGGCATCGCGGGCGCGGTCGTGTCCTACCGGATCTTCTTCGCGACAGGCTGGGCGGAAATCGTCCGCGCGCAACTGCTGGTCAACACCGCGATCGGCCTGATCATTGCGGAAATCGTCTGGTTACTGGGTTCGGGGCACCTCCTATGAAAATGGCCGGCGTACGCAGCAGCCCGAAGCGCGGCAAACTGATCGCGCCGGTGATCGTCCTGCTGGCTGTCCTTCTTTCCGTCTACGCCTACCAGCGCACCAGCCGCTATCCGTCTTCCGACGACGCCTCGCTCGACGCCGATATCGTCCATGTGGCATCGCCCGTCGGCGGACGCATTGCGAAGATCCATGTGGCCGAGAACCAGCTGGTCGCCAAGGGCGACGTGTTGTTCGAGATCGATCCCGTGCCCTACCAGCTGGTTGTTGCGCAGGCGCGCGCCGATCTCGAACTGGCGCGGGCCGCGCTGGGCACCAGGCAGCGCACCATCGCCACCGAGCGCGCCACGGCCTCGATCGCTTCCGAGCAGACCAAGCGCGCCGAGCAGAACTACGCGCTGACTGCCCGCACCGTCGAACGCTTGCGCCCGCTCGTCGCGGACGGCTACGTACCCGCGCAGCAGCTGGACCAGGCGCAAGTGGCCCAGCGCGACGCCGGCGTATCGCTCAGGCAGGCCAATACGCAGCGCGCCGCTACGGCAGGCGCTGTTGGCAATGAAGACGATGCCATCGCCACCGTACACGCGCGCGAGGCCGCGCTGGCCATTGCGCAGCGCGCACTTGACGACACCAAGGTCCGCGCGCCCCACGCCGGGCGCGTGAGCGGCCTGACCGTGCTGTCGGGCGAGGTCGTGATCCCGAATCAGTCCCTGTTCCTGCTCGTGCATACCGGCGAGTGGTTCGCGGTCGGCAATTTCCGCGAGACGTCGCTGGCCAACATCCGCATCGGCGACTGCGCCACGGTGTACTCGATGATCGACCGCAGCCAAGCCTTGCGCGGCAAAGTTGACGGCATCGGCATCGGCGTGACCGACACGGACCGCATCAACCTGCCGCGCTCGCTGCCTTATGTGCAGCCGTCGGTGAACTGGGTGCGCGTGGCCAAGCGCTTCCCGGTGCGAATCCGCCTGGAAGACCCGCCCGAGGCACTGGCCCGCGTGGGCGCGAGCGCAACTGTCGAGATCCGGCATGGCGCAGCCTGCCGCTGACAAGCTGCGCCTGCGCCTTGCCGATATCGGTGCACTGCTCGCGCCGTTGCCAGGCCGCTATGCGGGCGCGACGCGTATCACCGTTGGCTGCACGCTGACGGTATTGGTCACAAGTATCTACGGCACGCCAGAGGCGGCCATCTCGGCATACGTCATCTTCTTCATCAACCGCGCCGACCGGACCACCAGCATCATCATGAGCGCGGCGGCACTGGTGCTGGTCAGCCTGATCATTGCGCTGGTGGTGTGGCTCGCCGACTTCAGCGTCGATGACCCCATGCGCCGCGTAACGTGCATGGCGGTGCTGTCTGCTGTCCTGCTCTTCCTGACTTCGGCCAGCAAGCTGCGGCCGGTGGGCGCGATCGTCGCGATGATCATCGGCTTCGCGCTCGACGAACTCGGGCTCGTGCCCGGTGGCGAAGTCGCGACGCGCGCACTGCTCTATGCCTGGCTGATGGTGGCGATCCCGATCGGCGTGAACATTGTCGTCAACCTCGCGATGGGTCCGTCGCCGCGCCGGCTGGCAACGGACCGCCTTGCGCATTGCCTGCGTATAGCCGCGCGATGCCTGCGGGACCCGCTGGACAACGGCGGCGGGGACGCATTGCATGAGGCGCTGCATGGCGGCCTTCAACCCGTCGCGGGCTGGCTCAGGCTTGCCAGGGTCGAAGGCGCCCTCAACGTCCAGGATCTGCACGCGCTGCAGCAGGCAACGGCATCGACCCTGGCCATCCTGCTAGCCGCCGACGTGACGCAACGACAATCCAGCGCACAGCTTCCATCGGCCACGGCAGCAAGCCTTGCAGACACGCTCGACGAAATGGCCCGCATGCTCGCTGCTGGCGGCTATCCGCTCGAGATTGCATTGCAGGCAGCGCCCATCGACAACCTCTCGCCGGTGCAACAAGCCGTCTTGCGCGAGCTGGTCGCGGCCATCGATGGCTATGCCGAAGCCGGCACAGATCCCAGCGATGCGCCGGCACGCGCAGCGGCAACGCCGAAAAGCGGTTTTCTGAGCGCCGACGCATTCACCAATCCCGACCACGTCCGCTACGCGCTCAAGACCACCGGCGCGGCGATGTTCTGCTACGTGCTGTACCAGCAGCTCAACTGGCCCGGCATTCATACCTGCTTCATCACCTGCTATCTGGTGTCGCTCGGCACCACGGCCGAGTCCGTGGAAAAGCTCTGGCTGCGTTTGGCCGGATGCCTGGTCGGCGCGGTGATCGGGACTGCCGCCATCGTCTACGTGGTCCCGTCGCTGTCGTCCATCGGCGGCCTGATGCTGCTGGTGTTTGCCGGCACGTGGATTTCCGCATGGGTGGCACAGGGCTCGCCGCGCATTGCGTATGCGGGCTTCCAGATTGCGTTTGCGTTCTACCTGTGCGTGGTGCAGGGCGCCGCGCCCGGCTTCGACCTGACTATCGCACGTGACCGCGTGATCGGCGTATTGCTTGGCAACTTGGTCGTCTACCTGGTGTTCACGCGTATCTGGCCAGTCAGCATCGCCGGGCGCATCGAATCCGCGCTGGCGGCACTGGTCACGCAATGGCAGGCGCTGGTCGATACGCCGCAGCCCACCGCGCGGCGCCAGCATGCGGCAGCCGCGCTCGCCCTGCATGGCACGATCACGCAGGACCTGATTCTGGCGCACTACGAACCGGCTTCCGTCGGGCCCGCACAGGAATGGGTGGACATCCACCGCGAGCGGCTGGCCACCCTCGATGCGATCTCCGGTCCCATGTTCCTGCTCGCCGAGCGCTTTCCCGGTGATCCGGCGCTTGCACGGCGCCTGCACCGTCTGCGGACCGACATCCCGCTGCAGACAGCCCCGCAGCACGCTGAAGCGATACCCGACGCTCCCGACGATGTCCGGGCCCGCCAGGCACTGCTCGCCATCGTCGACCAACAACTCGAAACGTCCCATGCCGACGCGTCGGACACGGGCTCCCCTTCATCGATTCATGCGCAAACCTGAGTCCCTGGCCGCGCTGACGCTGTGCGCGCTGACCCTGGCGGGCTGCGCCACGTCGTCGCTCGACCTCGCGCCGGAGCAGCCGGACCGCCCGTGGCATCCCATCACCACGGCATCGGGCGAGATCGTGCCGGGTGCCGCCGGCCAACCCGTGCCAGCGCCGTCCGACTACACGCTGCCGGCAAACCCGGCGCTGGCGGCGGTTTCGCCAGCGGCCACGCTCGACCCCGCGCATGCCTACACGCTGCCCGAGCTGATCGACCTGGCCGAATCCACCAACCCGCTCACGCGCATTGCGTGGAACGATGCGCGCAACGCAGCGCTGGCCGCCGGCATTGCCAAGGCGAGCTATTTGCCGTACATCTCGGCCGCCGCCATGGGCGGCTACCAGAACGGCCACAGCTCCACGTCGACGGTGCTGGGCCCGGTCGGCGCGAATTCATCGAACCACGGTGCGATCTCGGTCCTGTCGCTGCAATGGCTGCTGTTTGATTTCGGCGAACGTGCGGGCATTGTCGATGCCACGGAGCAGCTATCGGTCGCGGCCAATATCGCGTTCAATGCCGTCCACCAGAAGATCATCCACGACGTCAGCGTCGCGTTCTATCGCTACCAGGCGGCGCGCTCGCGTGCGCGCACCGCGCAGCAGGCGATGGAGAATGCCGATGCAGTGCAGGCCGCGGCCAAGGCGCGCTTTCAGCGAGGCATCGGCACCGTCGTGGAAGTCGCCCAGGCCACGCAGAACCGCGCGCAGACCAACCTGGCCATGGTCCAGGCGAAGGGTGCGGAGACCGATGCCTATCTGGCACTCGTGACGGCGGTCGGCATTTCGCCATTGTCCCGGCCGCAGGTCGCGGAGATGCCGTTGCGGCCGCTCTCCCCCACGCTGCGCAGCTCGGTCGAACAGATCGTCGAAACCGCGATCGCGCGGCGACCCGATGTACTCGCCGCCTATGCAGTGGAGCGCGCAAGCCAGGCACGCGTGAAATCAGCCGAGGCCGGCTTCATGCCGAAGGTCTTCCTGTCGGCGTTCACATCGTATGCATCGGGCGGATCGGCCATTACCGCAATTCCGCCCATCGGCCAGCAGCCGCCGACTGTCAACCTGAACGGCTACCGCTATGGTTCCAGCGTCTTTCTTGGCGTCACGGTGCCGATCTACGACGGCGGCCTGCGCTCCGCGGTGCTCGCGCAGGCGCGCAACGACGCCGACAGCGCCTCGACGAAACTGAGCCGCGCGAAAGAAGAGTCCGTACGGCAAGTGGTGGTCAGCCAGAGCGCGCTGGAATCGAGCCTCGCCGCCTATGACGCGGCCACGGCGCTGGCTGATGCGGCCCGGATCACGTATGACGCCGCGTTCGCCGCCTACCGCAAGGGCGTTGGGTCGGTGACGGAGGCCAACCTCGCGCAGAATCAGCTGCTGCTTGCGCAGAATGCCTCGGCCGATGCCTACAGCGGCGCGCTGGCCGCCGCGGCGGCGCTGGCGTTGGCCACCGGGTCGATCGGTTCGATTCGCGAGGGTACGACGTGGCCTGCGCGATAGGCGACATGGGCAGCGCTACGGCCAACGCGCGTTACCGCAGGCCCAGCGTGAACGGCAGCAGAAGCGCATTCAGAAGCAGCAAGCCATACGCGACCATCATCATGGCCGGGATTCTTCCAGGCTGGATCGCTTTCTCCCCGTCCTGCGGCACGGAGCGCCGGCGATTCCAAACAAAGCCCGCTCCCGCGCCCAGCACGGCGAGCCCGGACGCCAGGCTTTCCAGGATCAGCGGACCGGCCCCCCGCTTCTCGCGTGGCTGGATCTTTGCCGCCGGGACCGGCGCGGCATGACGGGGCCGCTCGGGTATTGCTTCCAACGCTGACGGATCGATCGGCGCGCCAGCCGGGGGCCTCGGAGCAACGATGGACGCGGGTGCCACAGCGGCGGCGGGTGCATCATGCCCGGCGAACTTCGGCACCGGCACCGCCGGCCGCGACGCTGCTTCGCGCGTCGTGGCGGCCGCGTTGTCCGAGGCACCCGACCGGGCAAACATCTGCTTGACCGGCGCCTTCAGCATGGCATCGCGCTGCCGCCAGAACATATGGAAGACGCTGTCCAAGCACCGCACGGAATCACAAGCGTCCCGCTTCGCGCGCCATGCGGCAAGGTCGGCGTTCTGCATGGCGCCCTTGCGCAGCATCCGCTGCTGTTCAGCATAGATCTGCTCGTAACGCTCCGACAGCATGGTGTATTCGCAGATCAGGTGTTCCTTGCGGGCGCCCGCTGCCCCAGCACGCGGCTCGCACCCAACGCCGCTGCCGTAAGGCTCTGCGCAACGCGCCAATGCACCGCCCAAAGGGGCCGTACAGGCGATATCCGACGCGTACGCGCCTCTTGCGGCAAAAACGGCCAGCAGCCCTGCCGGGATCAGCAGGGCCGTGCGCCCGTTCAGTCTTTCCATCGTCAGCCCTTGAAGCCGATGCCGGACTTTCAACGTAGTCGATGGCGTGCCCGCGCCCAAGCGGGGATTGCGAGATGCGTGTGGTGCCGCACTCACCCGGTGCGACTGAGAACGCCGACGACGGACGTACGCTCCAGATCGGTGAACTGGGGGCGGCGCAAGGTGCCTTCCATCGAGATGGAAGGCAAGGCCGGCGGCTCGGCAATGCCAGCGGACTGACCCAACGTTGTCACGATGCCGCTGCCAAGCGCACGGTCACATCATCACGAACCGGCCTTGTAGTTCGTCTCATTCACGATCTTCTTCCACCGTGCCGTGTCCTGGGCAATGACGGTCGCGAACTGTTCGGGTGTGCTGCCCACGGCGTCATAGTCGATCGCGGCCAGCTTCTCCCGGATCTCGGGCAGTGCGACGATGCGGGTCACCTCCTTGTTCAGGCGCGTAATGATTTCCTTGGGCGTGCCCGTCGGGGCCAGCAGGCCTGCCCACGAACCGAAGGCCATGCCGCTATATCCGGCTTCCTGCATGGTCGGCACATCGGGCAGCGCCGGCGAGCGCTTGTCCGACAGCACCGCCAGCGGGCGCAGCTTGCCGGCCTTGATCATCGCCATCGAGTTGAACGGGTCGATCGTCATGTCGACCTCGCCCGCCACCACGGCCTGCATCTGCGGGCCGGTGCCTTTGTAGGACACGCTGACGACGTCAGGCGTGCCCGCGGTCGCTTTAAAGCTGGCGCCGATCAGCTCGATCATGCTGCTGCCCGCCGACAGGCTCAGCGGCCGGGTCTTGGACTTGGCCAGCGCTACGAATTCCTGCACGGTCTTGGCCGGCACTGACGGGTGCACCACCATTACGAAGCCAATATTGCTGATCAGCGAGATCGGCTCGAAGCTCTTAAGCGGGTCGTAGCTGGCCTTGTAGATCAGCGGGCTCAGTGTCTGCGCCCCTGCCGTGTTGAGCAGCAAGGTGTAGCCGTCGGGCGCGGCGCGCGCCACGGCGTCGGTACCGATGATGCCGTTGGCGCCGGGCCGGTTTTCCACTACCACCGATTGCTTCAGCGCCTCGCCAAGCTTCTGCGAGATCAGGCGCGCCACAACGTCGGTGGCGCCGCCCGGGGAGAACGGCACGACCATGCGGATCGGCTTGCTGGGATAGGTGTCGCTCCAGGCCAGCGCGGGCATGGCGCCCAGCACGGCCGCACAGAGCATCAGGCGGCGACGGAAATTCGGCTTCATAGGTGTGTCTCCACTACTGCGTTGATCGGATGCGCTCGGTCGGGCCGCACCGCTTTTTATTCATATTTATGAATTCGATTTTACGCAGATGAAGTTCCGCGTCAATGTGGGTATCCACGGACGCGTAGGGCCACTGGTGTCGTTATTCCGCAAACAGGTCGCAGCGGATGTGTCTGGCCACCACCGACATTCAGCCAGCCCGCATTGGCCAAGACTGGCCTCTCCTCACCGTAATTTTCTTTTTATTTTCAAATACTTGGTCGACAAATGAGGCGGTGAACGCGAGGCTGGCACATCCCATGCGTATATGACTGCGAGCGCAACACCCGATGCCCTCTAAACCCAAGCCAGACCAGCACCCTCAAGGAGTTTCATCATGTCCCTCACCATCCAGAATCTGCCCGTCGAACAAGACCTCGACCACGCCAAGATGAGCGCCGTGCGCGGCGGCAGCCTGTTCCTGAACAGCGGCATCAACGCGATCATGGGCGGCTCCGGTGTGTCCTTCGCCAGTCCCAACATCATCGTCGCCCCGGTCACCCAGGTCGATGCCTCGACCCGCACTAACGTCGACCTCACGAGCATCAACAACCTGCTCAACAACGTCGGCGGCATCGTGCAGGCCGCGCAGCACTAATTCCCCAGCCAGTCCATCTCGTTCATCCAGCCTACCCAGGAGACCATCATGTCCTTGACCATCCAGAACCTCGCCCTCGAACAAGACCTCGACCACGCCAAGATGGGCGCCGTGCGCGGCGGCAGCATCTTCGTGAACTCCGGCACCAACGCCATCGTCGGCGGCAGCGGCGTGTCGTTCGCCAGCCCCAACACGATCTTCGCCCCGGTCACGCAGGTCGATGCGTCGACGCGCACCAACGTCGACCTCAAGACCACGACGAACACTATCAACAACATTGGTGGCATCGTCGCGGCGCTGCAGCACTGAGCGGTGCAAGGCAGTATCCGGCGGGCGGTGTACCACCGCTCTGCCCGCCCTCTGCCTGACGCAACAAAGACCGCCCGTCAACGGGCGGTCTTTGCATTTGCCGTGATGGATCTTGATTGCCGCGCAGCAGGCTCGCTCACTAGCGCACTAGTATTCCAGCTTGGGATACCAATCCTTGCCCCGCCCCTCCGGCGTGGTGTCCAGCAAGCTCCACAGCGGATCCAGGTCCGGTGCACCGCGAGGGTCCTGTCCAGGGTCGGGCGGAATGCCGAACAACTCGCCGCTCCAGAAATGCCGGATCTGGCCGTCCCGGCGTGTGAAGACCGTATAGGCCGGCATGTCGGCATCTTCAGGATTCACGTAGTCGCGCGTGAAATCGCCATCAACGTCCGCATAGACCTTCAGCTTCGTCCAGCCACGGGCACGCCTGGCGGCCACAAGCCGGTCGATGGGCGAGCGGGCCACCATCGCCAGCGCCACGCGCTGCTCGATATCCGGCACCTTGTGGTCCCACGATGCCATGATCGATGTGCACATCGGGCAAGGCTTTTCCCGCTGTGGCCCGAACATGTAGCTGTAGATGACCAGCGTGTCCTTGTCGCCGAACAGGTCGGCAAGCGTGACCGGGCCGCTTTCACTCTGGAACGTATAGCGCTTTGTCACCTCTCCGCCTGGTGGCAGCCTGCGCCGCTGCTGCGCCACGCGCTCGATATGGCGGCGTAACTCGATCTCCTCCGCCAGCAGCGCATTGCGTGCCTGACGGTATTCCGCGCTTTCATTGGGGAAGCGGATGGGGTTGCGCTGCGCCAGTTCAGTCGCGGGAACCAGCTCTTCCTTTGCATTCATGTCGACCCTCCTTCATCTCGGTCGCACCATGGCCTGTGCGGGACTCCCCCCTTGGGGCAGATGTCCACACACTGGTTGGCCCTGTCCTGGTTCGTTGCGAACGGCGCCCAATTGTTCCGCTCAATATGCGCGCGCCGAGCGGCGCACCACCCACGGGGCTGGCGAGTGTCTGCCCACGGCAAACATGCCACCAAATCCCTGTCGGTCCTACGCAGACAGCGCGCGGGTGGCCAAGGATCATCAGCGTGCCAGACAGTTGCCCTTTTCTCTTTTATTTTCAATGGGTTGATCGCCTCGCGTCGTTTCCGGACCGGAGCTGGCACACCCCATGCGTATATGACTGCGAGCGCAACATCCGATGCTCACCAACCCAAGCCAAACCAGTACCCCCAAAGGAGTTACATCATGTCCCTCACCATCCAGAACCTGCCCCTCGAACAAGACCTTGACCAAGCCAAGATGGGCGCCGTTCGCGGCGGCAGCATCTTCGTGAACTCCGGCACCAACGCCATTGTGGGCGGCGCCGGCGTGTCGTTCGCAAGCCCCAACACGATCTTCGCCCCGGTCACGCAAGCCGATGCCTCGACCCGTACCAACGTCGACATCAAGACCGTGACCAACACGATCAACAACCTGGGCGGCATGGTTGCAGCCCTGCAGCACTAATCCAGCCCGTTCAGCTCATTCAGCCTACCCAGGAGACCATCATGTCCTTGACCATCCAGAACCTCCCGCTCGAACAAGACCTCGATCACGCCAAGATGGGCGCCGTACGCGGTGGCAGCGTCTTCGTGAATTCCGGCACCAACGCCATCGTGGGCGGCAGCGGCGTGTCGTTCGCCAGCCCCAATACGATCTTCGCTCCGGTCACGCAGGTCGATGCGTCGACCCGCACCAACGTCGACCTGAAGACCATGACCAACACGATCAACAATGTGGGGGGAGTCGTCGCGGCCTTGCAGCACTGAGCCGCGCGCCAGGAACGGAGAAACGGGCGCTAGTCCGCGCCCTCCGTTCCGCAGCGGGGCCGGCGCCATCGTGGCCGGCTCATCGAGAGAGACCGTCCCACCGGGGACGGTCTCTTCATTTCCGTGTGCACACAGGCACGGCACTCGCCGATTGAGTCGGTGCACGAGGCGAGTTACAGTCTCATCCGCTCCAGGGCATCCGGCCCCGGGCACTAATGAGCGGGATGACTGCGCCAGGCGAGCTTGCCGGCAATGCATGCCCCCGCCGCCGGAGATCAGGGCATGAAAGCGTGGATCGCAAAGAAGACAGCCGAAGTTGGCCTTGCCATCGCTATCACCGTGGGCGTGGCAGCGTCGGCCGCACCGGCCATCGCGGCCGGTCCCGGCACGCTCACCATCTCCGCCGGCACGCAACAGCGAAGCTGGACCGCCGATCAGCTGCTGCACGATCCGCGCGTCACGGATATCACCATTGACGACGAGAACCTGAAGCAGCGCATGACGCTCAAGGCGATCCCGTTCGCTGCGCTGCTTGCGGGCCTGCCAGCGAGGCCTGACGGCACCGCCACGACCGCCGCAAGCGATGGCTATGTATCGCACCTGCCGATGCGCGCGCTGCTGGCTGACGGCAAGGCGCAGCCCCGCGCATGGCTGGCGGTGGAAAACCCCGCTGCCCCGTGGCCAATGCTCCGGGGCCAGGGCATCGGGCCGTTTCGCCTGGTCTGGACAGCGCCGCCCGGCCGTGCCGAGACAGTCACCGAGAGCTACTGGACCTATAACATCGAGCGCATCGACATTGCGGGGTCGCCCGGCGAGCGCTATCCGGCCATCCGGCCAGCCGCGGGGCAGCCCGCCGACGGGCCGGTGATGCGCGGCTTTGCCGCCTACCAGCGGGTCTGCCTGTCCTGCCACTCGCTGAACGGCGCCGGGGATTCGCACCTTGGCCCCGACCTGAACATGCCGTACAGCCCGGTCGAATACCTTGGCGACGACAAGCTCGCCGGGCTCATCCGCAATCCGCAGTCGTTGCGCTGGTGGCCGGAAGCGCGCATGCCATCGATCGACCAGCACACGCTGCCGGATGCGGAACTCAAGGACCTGCTCGCGTATTTCCATCACATGGCGGCAACGCGCAAGCCCGTGGCACCGTCTGCCGAACGCAAGCAATAAAGCCTTTCTTTGGTCCAGGCTTGGGCTCGGCGAACACTGGACTATGCGCCACATCCCAATGCCTTCCCCGCGATCGGATAAGATACGCCCCGTTTTTGCCAACAAACGGAGTGAATCAGTGATCCAGCCCACGCCTGTATTCAAGGACAACCTCGCCCAGATGCCCGGCATCGACGGTATCGCGCGCATCGAACTGATCGACGGTAGCGGCGCGGTGGTAGCCAGCATCGAGAACCAGCCGGGCAAGCAGGGCTCGCTGGCCGTGTATCACACCCTCCAGCAGGCATTCGGCACGCTGGACGCGAAGGCCGCCGAGTACGGCCTGGCGCTGTTCGCGGAACACACTGCCGACGCGCGCAACCGCCCTGGCGCGCACCCGAACGTCGACCGTCTGCTCGCCATCGCCGCAGGCGCGGACGCGCTGCGCATCCACGTGGTCGCCAGCGCCTGACCCGGTCCGGCTATCAAGTGACCGCATCGAATCGCCGTAAAACTCTCCAGAGTTTGCCCGGAGAATTCCCCAGATGAAGAAGGCTTTCCTGCTCGCCGCCGCGCTTTCCGCGTCCCTCGCCCATGCCGAGCCACCAGGCAACGTGGCCGCTCCGCTTGGTCTCGAACTCGGCAAGACGCGGTGCGCGCGGCTCACGCCCGGCCCGAACCGTGTCACGACCGGGAAGGCGCAATGGGCCGGTGGCGATGCCATCGAGATCAAGAACCTGGATCGCTTCAATTTACCAGGCCTGAGTCGTGCCATCGTCAACTGCGATGGGCAGGATACGGTGGCGCTCGTGACTCTTACGTTCGACCGCTCGTCGCTTGACGAAGTCGCCGGCAAGCTGGACGCGCGTTATGAGTCCAGGCGGAAGACTGAGGCCAATGCCGAGAATGCCTATTCGGAATGGGCGGCGGCGAATGGCAGCCTTGAATTGCTTTATGCGCGCGATGGCAAGCAGTTCACGGTGGCGTATTGGGCCAAGGGCGCCAAGGCGAAGTATTTTGGATACAGTGGGACGGTCGAGAAAAAGCCGGCTGCTGTGGTAGCGCCTGCCCCTAAAGTGGCTGCCCCGCTTTGAGCGCCTGGGTTCTTGTTCTTTCGGACGCGGGTTCTTGGTCAGCGTTGCGCGGGCGGAGCCCTGGTCCGAGCACGCGGGCGACCCTGCATACCGTTCAAAAAGCCTAAGCTACCGGCACAGCGACATCAACTGGACCCACGCGAGCGCATGTGCCGGCTCCAGCCACTCCACCAATGCCACCGTGCACAGCGCCGCCAGTCCCAGCGCAGAGAGCCATGCACCCAGCATCGGACCCCGGCGCAGTGTCATGACCGCGCCGGCACAAAGCCGCCCCGCTGGATCTGCCGGTCATCGATCGGGCAGTGCAACGCTGCGTACAGCGCCAGGCCGCCAGCCATCACCTTCCATGAGCCGAAACGGTCGGCCAGCATGCCGGTGAACGGCTGCACCAGTCCCCAGGTCAGGTTCTGCACCGCCATCGCGAAGCCGAACGATTCGCGCGTCCAGCCGCGCTCGGCAATGATTGGGAGCAGGAACAGTCCCTGCACATGGCGCACGCCGAGCGCCAGTCCCATCAGCACGCCGCCGGCGAGCACCAGCACCCGAAGCTGCCGCCACCACGGCGTGGCGCCCGGCGAGGAAGCGGTGGCAGTCGAAATCAAAGAACGCTCCAGCCACGCGGCTACCGGCGGGCGAGCCAGCGCGGCATGCTTCGCTTCAACCAGTACGACCAGGTGATCCACGCCGCGCTGGCGGGGCAAGGCATTGCGTTGGGCAGGCTTGAACTCATGCGGCCGCTGATTGAAGGCGGCCAGTTGGTGATCGTGCCGACCATTCGGTCGGCACCGCCAAGCCCGAACGCTTACTGGCTGATCTTCGCCACGCCAGATCCGCGCAATGATGTCAGGCGCGTGGCCGAATGGATCTGCGAACAGGCCGAGCAAACCGTCAGGATGTCCACGCATCCCGCAACCACCTGAGCCACGGCACGGCAACGCGGTGCCCCAGTGACGGCGCATCGATCTCGCACAATGCGGGGCCCGCTCCGTGCAGAGCGGCAACAAACACCTCGGCGTCGCGGCGCAGCCGATAGCGCTCGCCCGGCGCAAGCACGACGTCCTCGGATGTTCTGTCCCGCGTTTGGAACGTCAGCCACACGCTGCCGCCGCGGCAGACCAGTTCCGCGCCGGCTTGCAGTTGCAGGCGCCGGCATTCCGCTTGAAGGGTGAAGATGCTAGGCATGAAAGGCTCCAGTAGGCCTTTCCATTGTGCGAATCCGCACCAACCCCTGCCATGAGCAATCCGTCGGCGTGATATGCATCGTCGGCATGTGACGCAAGGCCGCGAATGTGCAGCGAGCACCACAGACCTTGTGCGTCCCTGTTTTGCGGTTAATATGTTTTTCACAAGCCTGAAAGATGCAGTGCGTCACATTTTCTCGTAGGGACACCTATGCGGCTAGCTGACTTCATCTTGCGCAACATCGAGCCCATTCTGGAGGAGTGGGAGACGTTTGCGGCCTCTCTGCTACCGGCCGCGAAGGATCTGGATTCGATGGCCTTGCGCGACCATGCGCAACAGATCCTGCAGGCGATCGCGCACGACCTGACAATGCCCCAGACGCGCGACCAGCAGCGCCAGAAATCTCTGGGCCGTGCTCCGCAACTGAGCGGCGCACCCGAGACTGCCGCGCAAACCCATGCGGTCCTGCGCGCGAGAAGCGGCTTTAATATCAACCAGCTGGCTGCCGAATATCGTGCACTTCGCGCCAGCGTCCTGCGCTTGTGGATGGACCAGTGCGAGTCGGTTGCCCCGCATCTCGACGACATGATCCGGTTCAACGAGGCCATCGACCAGGCTCTGGCAGAATCGGTCAGTTTTTTCAGCATGCAAGTCGAGCAGGCGCACAACTTGCTGCTAGGCATGCTTGGGCATGACATGCGCAGTCCCCTGCAAACCATCCGGATGACGGCCTCCTATCTTGCCGCGCTGAACGCGGGCGAAGCCGTTTCAGATGCGGCGGCGCGGCTGATCCGCAGCGGTGCGCGCATGCAGACGCTTCTGGACGACCTGTGCGACTTCAACCGGACCAAGCTCGGCCTGGGCGTCAACATCAGCCCGCGCGATGTCGATCTGGCCGAGGTTTTTGTTGATGTCGTGGACCAGTTGCGTGCGTCCCATCCCGGCCGCCAGATCGATCTCGAGTTGACTGGCAAACTGCAGGGATACTGGGACGGTCAGCGCCTGCAGCAACTGTTGGGCAACCTTGTGCTCAATGCCATCAATTACGGTGCGCAGGACGCGCCGGTACGCGTGGTGGCAAGCGCGGACGATGACGAGGTGTGCTTTGAGGTCCGGAACATCGGGCCCGCCATTGACGAAGAGACACTGGAGCGCATGTTTGATCCGCTTCAGCGCGGTCCTTGCCACACCGCGGTCAGTGATGCCCAGGCGGGACTAGGGCTGGGCCTTTATATCGCCAGTGAAATCGCCAGGGCGCATCGCGGGTCCATCTACGTGCGTTCGGATAGTACAGAGACGGCGTTCGGCGTGAGGCTGCCGCGGCGCCCATAGCGGGGCGGGCGCCGCTTTTCAGCATTTATGCAACCTCAGCGCCGGCCGATCTCCTGCAGCATCCGCGTCACGAGGTACAGGCGCGGCACGATGGAATCGAGCTCGATGTACTCGTCGCGGGCGTGATAGCCAAAGCCTGACAGCCCGAAGCTTTCAACCACCACGGCCTTGCCCGATCGCGACGCAAAGCCCGCATCGGTGCCGCCACCGGTGCCTTCGACGAGCCCCAGCCGGCGGCCATCGAGCTCGGCATAGATTTCCTGGGCACGCTGTGCCAGTGCGCGCCCGCGCGCGTCGGCAACGTAAGGCGGCCGCCCTGCTTCCATGGTCACCGTGGTGCGCGTGTCCGGGACCAGTTGGCTGGCATTGACCTTCTCCTGCAACGCGGCGCGCAGCTTCTCGTCGGCGCCGTCGGCGCTGATACGGACATCGGCGTAGGCAACCGCGCTATCGGGAATCTGGTTCCGCACCTGGCCCGCGCTCGCCTGCGTCCAGTTGAGTTGCGAGCCCGGAACCAGCTTTGCCGTGTCACGCGTCTGCTGAAGCTGGTAAGCGAGTTCCAGCAAGGCATTGCGGCCAAGGTCCGGTGCCGCGCCGGCATGCGACGCGCGCCCGTGCACATGCATGACGGCGCTGGCGGTGCCACTGGCACCGAGCAGCAGCGATTCTTGTCTGGCAACCGCCTTCGCCGCGTTGGGCTCGAAGGAGAGCACCACGTCATGCTGGTCGGCCAGTGTGGCAATCGTCCGGCCCGAGCCGCCCGAACCGATTTCCTCATCCGGGTTGAACAGCACGGTGATCTGCGCATAATCGCGCCAGCCGCGCTGCTTGAGTATCTCCAGCGAATGGACGATCAGCGCAATGCCGCCCTTGTCGTCGGCAATGCCCGGCCCGTAGAGCCGGTTGCCGTCTTCGCGTATGGGCTGCGTGGCGAGGATGCCAGCCGGGTAGACCGTATCCATGTGGGCGATCAGCATGATGCGCGCCTTGCCCGTGCCCTGGAGCGTGCCACGGATCATCGTGCCCGGCCCCTTCGCAACCGGCAGCCGTTCCACCTGCGCACCCAGCGCCTGCAGACGGCGCTCGGTATAGCTGGCCATCTGCGCAAGGCCTTCGGCGTTGGCACTGCCGGATTCGATCGACACCATCTCCTTGAGCGATTGCACGACCGCGGGCTGCGCGGCGCGCGCGGCATCCAGCAGCGCGGTATCGGCGTTACCGGCATTGCCGGCGGCCTGCGCGGCGCCGGTGGCACCAAGGGTCATGGCCGCGGCAGCGGCAACGGCGAACGGACGAAGGGCAAGCGGCATGAAGTCTCCTCTCGGCAGGTCATCACAAACCTGCCGATGCTAGCCGTTGCCTGACGAACTGGGAAGATGGCGGACGCCAAAGTCTGCGCGGGCGGCCGGTCTTTGACCGGAACCGCCCGCGAATATAGATATAAAGCCGGAATCAGCCGCTCAGCTGCGCAGCACGATATGGTTGATGACGTTCTCCACGCCGTGCACGTACCACGCGTCGCGCTCGATCTGCTTGCGCGCGTAATCGGTGGCCGCGTAGCCTTCCAGCGTCACGACGTGGTTATCGGTGCGAACCGTGATGCGGCCCGCGTCGATGAACGGGTCGGTTTCGAGCACGAGCATCAGCGCTTCGGTGATCTCGTCGTCGCGGTCGGCCTCGTCGGGTGCCACCACGAGTTCATTGACCACGCAGCGGCAGCCGCGCGACCACCACGCCAGCACGCCGGCCAGGCGCATATGCGACAGGCTGATCACTTGCCCGGACAGCGTGACCACGCCGTTGCTGGCGGCCACTTCGATCCAGCCGCTGCGTTCGCCCACGGCTTCGCGCATGGCCTCAAGGTGCCCCTTGACCTTCGCACAGATCTTGAAATTGCGGAAATCGATCGCGTTAAGCAGTCGCTCGCACACCGCATCGCGCAGCTCGCCGTCACCCACGGGCGTGCCACCGTCGGCCACGCGCAGGTGGTCGATTACGCTCGTCACGCCGTCCACTCGCCGCACCATCGCGGCCGCGCGGGTTTTGTCGACAATGTCCGCCACCTCGCCCTCCAGGATCAGCGCGCCGTCGGACAGCCGCAACTGGATCGTGGGATTGAGGTGGTGACCCTGATAAGGCACATGTGCCAATGCTGCGCGCGCCTGCGTCAGCACCGCTTCGCTACTCTGCATGATGTCTGCCTCGCCTGATGGTCTGGAGCCCGGAAGGAGCGTGCCCCTGCCTGCAGGCACGCCTGGCGCGGCGCCCGCCTGCTACCAATGACCAGGAGACGGCCGGCACCGCCTCCCCATTATAGGAAGCGCTGTGCCGGCGTTTGCGTGGCGATCAGGCGGCCTGCGCACCCTGCGCTTCGCGTGCCTTGGCGACCTCCTGGTTGCGCAGGATAAAGCGCTGCACCTTGCCGCTGGGGGTCTTGGGCAGTTCCGGCACGAATTCGATTTCGCGCGGGTAGGCGTGTGCCGCCAGGCGCTTGCGCACGTGCAGGCGCAACTCCTCGGCCAGTTCTGGCGTAGGCCGGTATTGCGGATCGAGCACGACGAAGGCCTTGATCAGCTCGGTGCGCTCGGGATCGGGCTTGCCGATCACGGCCGTCTCGACCACGGCCGGATGCTCGATCAGCGCGCTTTCGACGTCGAACGGCCCGACCCGGTAGCCCGAGGTCGTGATCACGTCGTCCGCCCGGCCGATAAAGCTGATGCTGCCGTCGTCGTTGAGTTCGGCCGAATCGCCGGTCAGGTAGTAGTTGCCGACGAAGGCGCGCGTCGGCGTGCCGTGGTAGCCGGGGAACCAGCACATCGGCGACTGCGTGAGATCCAGCGCCAGCGTGCCCGGCTGGCCAGCCGGCAGTTCGCGGTTCTCGTCGTCAAGCACGACCACGCGGTGGCCCGGGCTGGCAAAGCCCGCGGCGCCCATGCGCACCGTATGCGACAGCGCATGGTGGTTGCACAGCACCATGCCGGTTTCGGTCTGGCCGTAGTGGTCGTGAATGGTCACGCCCAGCTCATTGGCGAACCAGCGGATGACTTCGGGGTTGAGCGGCTCGCCCGCGCTGCTGACCGCGCGCAGCTTGCCGCGCAGCGGGCCCGATACCGCCTTGCCGGCCGCGATCAGCAGCCGGTATGCGGTGGGCGAGCCCGCCAGGTTGGTGATGCCGTATTTCTCGATCACGCGGCACGTGCTTTCCACGCTGAACGGGCCGTCGTAGAACGTGGTCGGATGGCCCAGCGCCAGCGGGCCCGTGACCGCGTAGTACAGGCCATAGGCCCAGCCGGGATCGGCCAGGTTCCAGAACGCGTCCGCGTCGCGCAGGTCCACCGCATCGCGCATATAGCCCGCGAACGCGACGATGGCCTTCAGCGGCACCTGCAACGGCTTGGCCGGGCCCGTGGTGCCCGACGTGAACATCATCAGGAACGGGTCGTCGCCACGGCGCATGACGGGCTCGAATTCGGCGGGCTGGCGGTCCACTTCGGCCCAGAAGCTGAAGTCCCCACGCACAAGGCCGCGGCCCTTGGCGCCGGCCACGGTGACGATGGGCGGGCAGTCGGCAACGTCGTCCAGCTTGCTGCGATTGGCGCCGTCGGTCACCACGAACTTCGCACCCGACGCATTGAGCCGGTGTTCGATGGCCTTCGGGCCGAACGCCGTAAACAGCGGCTGGTAGACCGCGCCAGCGCGCCAGGTGCCGAGGATGGTGGCCAGCAGTTCCGGCGTGCGCGGCAGCAAACCCGCCACGCGATCACCGGGTTGCACGCCTTGGGCCTTCAGGAAGCCCGCGACTTTTGCGGACAGGGCCTTGAGCTGGGCGAACGTCCAGGTTTCGGACGTTCCGTCGCGCCCCTCCCAGAACAGCGCGATGCGGCCCGGCAGCGCGTGCCGGTCGCAGCATTCCACGCAGGCGTTCATGGCATCCAGGCTGCCGTGCAACTGACGGCTGACGGTGTCCTGGTACGAAAATCCGGCAAAGGTCTCGGTGTAATCGCGCATGGTGTCTCCAACCTTGTCATCTGTGTTCTACGGCGCGCTGCGTCGAGGCAAGCGCCTGGCTGCAGCAGTGTGGTTCACCGCTTTGCACACGGCAATAGCCTATTGCGCCAGCACGGCTGACGCTTTTTGCCATGTGGGCGTCCTACAGCACTTGCGGCAACTGCGTGCGTCCGTGAAGGTTGACGCATGCCGGATGCGGGGCTAGACTGCGCGCTGTTTAAAGCCTTGGGGTTCCAAATTGGACTCAGCCAGTTGTCCTGACGGACATCACCGGTAACCCTCGCCAGACCCGCATCCTTTTTCGCTGCTGATGTTTCCATCGGCAGTGCATCACAGGGCCACTGTCTGGCAAGTCGTTGCCTGACGGTGCGCATCGATCGCGGCATTCGCCGCGGCCCTTTTTTTCCCGCACCTCACAATTTGTATCGCATGTCGGCCCGCTCGTGCCGCGAGCCGCCGCGCATGCCGTTTCGCCATGTCGCCGGCGCGCGCCCCATACAGTATGCGCGCCGCTGCCCGTGGCGGTAGCCGTGCGCCCTTCGCCGTTCCTCGTTCGCCAGCCTTGCTGGCACACGCGGTGGCGCACGCCGATCCACGCTGACCGGAGCCTCTCCATGCCCGACGACCCTTGCAGTCCCTTACCGAAGCCGGCGCGTAGCGGCGTCCTCCCGCGCGCCGTTCCCGAATCCTCCCGGTTCCGGCCGCCGCAACCATGACCTCTGGCGCCGGATCGGGAATTCACCGGAGACCCGACATGAAGTTCTCGATCCTGCTGCCTGACTTCCGCCACACCGAGGTTGCCGCGCACGACGCCGACCGCCTGCGCGCCATGCGCGAACTGGCTCGCCCGGGACGCAACCTGCGCCGAATCGTGGTGCGCCTGCGCGTGATGCTGCGCGGCTGGCGCGTGCAGCCACGTTGAACGGCCCCGGTCACGTGCCGGCCTCGCCCTCCCTGATCAGCGTGGCGGAGATGGCTTCCGCCACGCGAGTCTTGTAGGACAGCCTCCACTGAACATCGCGCGCGCGCTCCATAAAATGAAAGGGTCCGGCGCACTGTATGGCGCGCCGCCTTTTGCCTGGGAGGAGCCGAGCGATGCGAGCATCGGATACCTGCTGCGCCGAGGCCGCCGTGGCCGGTGGCGTCGCGGACGACACCGAAATCGCGCTGCGCGAGGCGGGGCTGCGCCACGTGGACGACAGCACGCCCGGCATCACGCGGATACGGCGCGGCAGCGGCTTCAGCTATGTCGACCCAAAGGGCAATCGCGTACGCGACGCCGCCACGCTCGCACGTATTGCCACGCTGGCCATTCCGCCGGCCTATGAGGCCGTATGGATCTGCCCCGACCCCAGCGGACACCTGCAGGCCACAGGGCGCGACGCTCGCGGCCGCAAGCAGTATGTCTACCACCCCGACTGGGACGCGCTGCGCGACACCGACAAATACGGCCGCCTTGCGCAATTCGGCACGATCCTCCCGCGGCTGCGCGCGCGCGTCGAGCGCGACCTGGCGCGCAATGGCATGCCGCGCGAGAAAGTGGCGGCGGCCGTGGTGCGTCTGCTGGACGCCACGCTCGTGCGCGTCGGCACACCGCGCTATGCGCGGCAGAACCGCACCTACGGCCTGACCACGCTGCGGCCCCGGCATGTCACGGTGCGCGGCAGCCGGCTGCGGTTCCAGTTCACGGGCAAGAGCGGCATTACCCACGACGTATCCGTCAACGACCCGCGCGTCGCGCGCGTCGTGCGCAACTGCGCCGATCTGCCTGGCCAATGCCTGTTCAAGTACGTCGACAGCGACGGACAAGTGCGCGACATCGGCTCGACGGACGTCAATGCGTACCTGCGCGAAGTGACCGGCGGCGAATTCACGGCCAAGGACTTTCGCACCTGGGCCGGTAGCGTCCATGCGCTGGCGCTGCTGCGCAAGGTGGCTGCCGAGACCACGGAGCAGGAAGCCCAGCGCCGCAAGGCCGTGGCCGACGCCATCAAGACCGTGGCGCAACGCCTGCGCAATACGGTCGCGGTCTGCCGCAAGTGCTACGTCCACCCGGCGGTCATTGACGCGTTCGTTTCCGGCGAAGCGAATGCCGACGGTCCGGTTCGCGCGAGAACCCGCCTGCGGGCCGACGAAGCGCGCCTGCTGCGGTTGCTGGAGAAAACTGGCGCGGCCTGACGCGCCCGGGTGACATCAGCAGGTCGGAGGCTTTTCGATGAACCCGGGCAATCCGCGCGCCTTCGGGCTCTGGGCGAGTTGAAAGGCGCGTACCAGGGCGGCTGCGAACATCTCGGGCGAGTCCAGTGGCCCTTCCACATGCCGGCGGAAGAAGTCAGCCCATTTGAAATCCGGATACGCCTGCTTGACCTTCCGGTAGCCGCCGGCCAGTTGCACGAACGCCTCCAGGCTCCGATACGGATCATCGCGCATGGCGTGGATGCATTCCGGCAGTTCGCTCAGCGGCCGCCTGCGGCCGTGCTCGTCGTATGGATGGACCATGTGGTTGTCCAGCATCCATTCCCAGAACGCCTGCTCTTTCATGCTGCTCAGGTCCTTGCGGACGATGGCGGGCACGTGCGAAAGGCCGAGGTCATGCCAGGCGCGTACCCAGTGATGGTGGTCCACGACGTACAGCGCCTGCTCCGGCGCGATCACCACGTGCACGCGATGCTGGTCCAGGAAGGCGTGCCGCCGCGCCGGCGGCACGCGCCGCGTGACGTGCACCTTCTGCTGGACGTGGTACGCGCCCACGGTGATCTGGGTCGGGCGCAGCGCGTCGAGCGGCACCATCAGCTTGCTGTCGTCGCGAAGGGTCCTGGGCGCGCGCATGTGGTGCAGACGCGGCGGCGAGGTTACCGCCGCGTCCGTGCTCAACTCTTGTTTAGCGTGCGTTGCGGCGACGTATCCGCACCTTCGAGATGGCCGGCGACCGGACCCGCGCGCTCCGTGCCCTCGTTGCGCTGCACGCGCAGGCGGTTTTCGACCTCGGTCACGCCGAACACCGCTTCGGCGATTTCTTCGATCACGTACTTTTCCCGCCGTTCCTTCACCGTGCCTTCGAGCATCACCACGCCATTGGAAACCTGGACGGATACATCGGAGACATCGACGTACGGGTTCATCGCAAGCCGTTCGCACACGTCCTCGTGCACCCGCTCGTCCGGACGGCGATAGCCCTTGGGCCCGACCGGACGCCGTGCACCACCAGACATGCCGCTGCTGCGGCCGCGTCCGCCGCTATCCCGGCCATCGTCCTGGTAAACGCGCTGGCCGCCGCTGAAGGACTGGCCACCGCTGCGCGAATCGCCGTAGTAGCCGCTGCCGTAGGACGGCTGCCCGCCGCGCTGGCCACGGTCACGTGCCGCACCTTCGTCCCAGTGCATGGCGCGACCGCCGCGGCCGCCCTGCATGCGGCGCTCGTCGCCTCCGCCGCCCTGCCCGTAAGCAGACGAGCCACTGGAGGAATCGAAGCTGCCTTCATAATTGCCGCTGTCGTAACCGCCCTGTCCCATGCGGCCGCCGCGCTGGCGCGACTGCTGTTCATACTCGCGGTAACCGCTATCCTGTGCCTGGGGCCGGTAGCCACCATAGGTGCCACTGTATGGATGGCCCTGCCCGCCCATGTCGGCGGCGCCATAGCTCTGCTCGCCCCAGCCGCCACGCGGCTGGCCCGCCGGCGTGTCCTGCTGATGCCAGGCACCGCCTTGCGAAGACCCCGAAGACCCGCCACGCCAGTCTTCGCCCCACTCCTGACCCCAGTCCTCGGAGCCGCTGCCACGGCTTTCCTCGGAGGGAGAGCGGCCCCGTCCCTGCTGCTCATACTGCGAGAGATCGCCGCCTTCATTGCTGCGGCCCTTGCGGAAGTTCCACATGTCTGCCTCCTTGCAATCCCGGCCGCGCGGAGTCCGACCCGTGGCCAGCGCCACGCGGTCGATACCGCACGCGGCCGCATCGAGTACCAGCACGCCGCAAGAACCGTGCCCCGCCATGCGAACCGGCCAGACGACCACAAGGCGTTGAGCAGAACTTTCACGTTCGCCCGCGCCACTGTAAGGATTGCCGGGCCGATGTAATGCTTACGGCCGTTTCGCGACAGAGGCCGCACACGTACCCACGCCCCCGCGCGGCACGAAACTTGCGCGATCCGACCGGGACGACATCCTCAGGAGCCATCCATGTCTACGCCCAAAGAGCTGCCGCCGCAGCATCAGGAACGTCAACCCGGTCTGGAAAGCGCCATGCACCCGAAGCCCGACAGCGGCGCCGACGACTATGTGGGAAGCGGGCGGCTGAACAACAAGGTCGCGCTGGTGACCGGCGGCGACAGCGGGATCGGCCGAGCCATCGCCGTGGCCTTCGCGCGCGAGGGTGCCGACGTCGCGATCGCATACCTCGATGAACACAGCGACGCCAGGGAAACCGTCCGGCTCGTCGAAGACGCCGGCCGCAAGTGCGTCTCGCTTGCCGGTGATCTCGCCGACGTCAGCCATGCCGAAACTGTCGCGGCGCGCGTGGTCGACGCCTTCGGCCGTCTCGACATCCTGGTCAACAACGCCGCGGAACAGCATCCGCAGCCGTCGCTTGAAGACGTGGAGGCAGAGCAGGTCGAGGCCACGTTCCGCACCAATGTCTTTGCGATGTTCCACCTCACGCGCGCGCTCCTGCCTCACTTGCAGAAGGGCGCGGCGATCCTCAATACAACGTCGGTCACCGCCTACCGTGGTAGTGCACATCTGCTGGATTACTCGGCCACCAAAGGCGCCATTGTCTCGTTCACGCGCTCGCTGGCTCTGCAGGTCGTCAAGCGTGGCATCCGCGTCAACGGCGTTGCGCCGGGACCGATCTGGACACCGCTGATTCCGTCCACCTTCACGGCCGAGGAAGTTGCCGAGTTCGGCAAGAAGACGCCCATGGGCCGGCCCGGCCAGCCGTTCGAAGTGGCAGCCGGCTATGTGTTCCTGGCGTCCGACGCGGCCAGCTATATCACGGGGCAGATCCTGCATATCAATGGCGGCGAGGTGGTGAACGGATAGCGGCCGGCACAACCGCCAACGGCCCGGCGGCACGAAGCATCGATTGCAGGAGCAGCATCATGTCACCGATCGTATTCGGGTGGTTCGACACCATGGCGAAAGCCCAGGAAGCGGAGCGCACACTGCACGCGCGCGGATTCTCCGTGTGGGAGGTCTCGGTCTTTTCCGTAGCGGCGCAACCGCCCGCGGACGCACGCGAAGCCGGCGCAGAGACCCGCGTGGTGCTTGCTGTCTGCGCGAGCCGGGGCAACGCATCTGTTGCCACCGACGTTCTGCGCGAAGCCGGCGCGCGCGATCCTGAGCGCACGCAGGGCCAATGGGACACCGGGCGGTGGACCGACTTCGATGCCGCCAGGCACGGCACACAGGGAACGCCCGGCCGCGTTGCACCGCCTGTGGCGCGCGAGGCAGTAGAGTGCGAAAGCACCGGCAATGAAGATCCTGGAAGCGAACTGGAACATTATGTCGATCATCAGCGTTCCAGCGAGGACTAGGCGCCGGGGCAAGGCGATTGCGGAGCTCGCGCGGCTGCGCCCTACCCAGCTCACGCTTGGCATTCTCCACATGCGCCACAAGATGGCCGTCACCCGCAAGCACCAGGACAGCGGAGACCGCGCCGCGCTGCGCCGGTTCCTGCGCTGCCACCGCGTCAAGACCGTGTCCGGGCCTGGCGGCACGCTGTTCATCATCGACCATCACCACTGGGCCCGTGCGTGGCTGGAACTGGGGTTTCGCCGCGTGCCGGTGCGCATCCTGCACGACCTGAGCGGGCTCAGTCCCACGGCGTTCTGGAAGCGCATGCGGGCACTTGGCTTCGTGCATCCGTATGACGAACTGGGCCAGCGGCTCGGCATCGATGCGTTGCCGGCCACCGTCATGGGCATGCGCGACGACCCCTACCGCAGCCTCGCCGCATTCGCCCGGCAGTCCGGCGCGTATCGGAAGCCACCCGATGCGTATGGCGACTTTCGCTGGGCCGGCTTCCTGCGCGAGCGCATCGAAGAAGACATGGTCACGATCGGCGGCTTTGCGCTGGCGCTGTCGCAGGCCATCCGGCTCGCGCGCGGCAGCGCCGCCCGGCGCCTCCCTGGCTATTGCGGCGGCGCTGCCTCCTAAACCACGGGCATCGCAAGTAACGGGCCGGATGGAACGTATCAAGTCCTGTAGCACCGCAGGAAACGTGCCAACCCTTCGCGCACCGGTCGGGTCGCTAAGGTGCCACACGCTCCACGCAGGCGCGCGCATGGCCGCTTCGACGACGCCAAAGTAAGACGCCATCCGACGGCTACGTACGTCGCGGCCGTGTACAACACAGGCATGGTTGTCCCAATAAGGTGTCCGCAATGTCCAGCCCCAACTGCTACGTCCGCGTGTTCCAGACCGAAGCCGGCCAATGGTCAGTACGATCCGATACGCCAGGGACCGGCGACGTCGACTATCCATCGCAGGGCGATGCGATTACCGCCGGCGTCCACATGGCGATGGCGGAGGGGGCATTGCTGACGATCCACGCAGCCAATGACGCGAAGACCAAGAGCGAGATCGACTTCGCCGGTTGCAGCGCGCCGCGGGTAGCTTCGATCGCGTGATGACATTGCATCTAGCGTTGCTGTTCCTCCTTCCGTAATCCTGCCAGGCCTGCTTGAGCCTACTTGGGCCGTGGCGCGTCCAGATCGCAGCCGACTGCTGGCAGTTCGCCCTGGCGGCGCAGCTTCACCGCCTCGGCCAGTGCAGCCCCAACGTTTTCCACTTCGTGCTGCACGCCCGTGTCCGCATCCAGCGCGCGATGCGAGGTCGCGTAAGGCGCGTAGTAACCGATAAAGCGGTCGAGCTGCGACTTGGTGCCGGCGTCGATGAGTCCCATCCACCCCAACCAGTCGCTCAGCGCCCGTCGCACGCTTTCCACGCCGGCCACGTCGCCATGTACGACGAGCCCGTAGGCCCGCCCCGCGAGATGCTTGGGATAGTCCCAGCCTTTCAACTCAAGCGCCTTCGCCTGCGCCACGGTCTTGCCGTGCGTGCTGCTCGGGTCCGGGTTGCCGCCGTCCGCGCAGACCAGGCGGTCCATCATCAGCTTGAGCGGGCTGGCGGCCTGATACCAGTACGTCGGCGTCACGATCAGCACGCCATGCGCGGCTACCCACTTCGGATAGATGTCGTTCATCCAGTCATTGACCTGCCCCAGCGCATGGTTCGGATAGCAGCTGCAGGGCCAGTGGCACAGCGGCATGGCCGTCGATACGCAACCCTTGCAGGGATGGATGTGGCGGTCAGGGTCGGAGGCGAGCAGGCTCAGGTCGAGCGTGTCGACCGTCATACCCAGCGCCTCCATGCGGGCGCGGGCCAATCCGGCCAGGCGCCACGACTTCGATACCTCGCCCGGACACGTGAAGTCATTGCGCGACGCGCAGATCACGAGCAGCACGCGCGGTGGCCCGGCAGGATCGTCATGCCGGCGCTGGGCGTCCCGCACGGCATCGCGCGCCTGCCGCCACTCCACTGACAGGTCGTAGTCAGGATCGGCGGCGCCTGCACCGGCTTTCTCCGTCACAGGCGCCTTGCGGCCCTGGCAGTAGGCGTCCCAGGCGATGGCCTCGAGGCGGTCGATTGCGGCGTCTTCCTTGCGGAAGGCCGGATCGAAGTACCTGGCACGAAACCGCTCGCGAAACGCCTCGCGGGACAGGGATTCCGTGACTTGCCCCTTGCGTACGTCGTTTGCAGCTTCCGTATCGGCCTTCGTTTTGGCTTTGTCTTTATCGGGCACAGTCATGTGGGGCCGCGGGAATCCGCCCGCTAGCCCTGTAGTTGTCCATTGGATGCCGCGAGCCCCCGTCGACAGGAAGGCGTGCGACCGAGCGCGATGCGCGGTTCATGGCGAATCCTTCGTGCCCTTTTCCGTCTTTTCCTGCGTCGATTGGTGCTGTGCCTGCGTGCGTCCCACGCGGACCTGGTTGTCGACATCGCGCACGCCAAACACCCCATCGGCAATCTCTTCGAGGCGGTACTTCTGACCGCGCTCCCTGACCTGCCCGCTCAGCGTCACGATGCCGCCGGCCACCGAGACCTCGATGTCGTGCACGTCGAAATGGCTGTGGGCCAGCCGTTCGCACACATCGTCCTGAATACGTGCGTCAGACCGCTGATAGCCCTTGGGGCCGGTCGGCCGATGATGGCGGGTCGTAACATGCTCCGGCTGCCCGAAGTCCAGCGGTTCCCACTGTGGCCCGCGGCCGGCGAACGGGATGTAGCCGCTTTCGCCCTGCCATTCGCCGGTGGGGCCGCGTCCGGTTCCCCACTCGTCGCGCAGCGTGCGCGTTTCCCGCGCCAGTTCGTTGCGGTAGCGTGGCTCGCCGCCCTGGTGCCAGTCTCCGTGGAAATTGCGTTCGGGATCGTGCCGGGCCGCAGCGGCGCGTCGCTCCGGACCGTCGTCGCGTCCGCCGCGATTCTGCGGATTGCGGGGATAGCGCGCTTCCCCGTACTGGCCATAGCGGCCTTCGCCATACGCAGCCTCGGACCAGTGGCGGTCCGGCTGTTGCCCTTCGCCGCGTGCGCCCCGCTGCTGCGGCCCACGCTCGCCCTGATAGCCATGCCGCGTCTCGGGCGACGTAGACCAGCTGTCCGGCGGCTGCCGGCTTCCTGCCTGCCAATGCGGTGCGCCATTGTCCCGGTTGCTGGCGAACATGCGTTGCCTGCGCGCCACGTAATCGTCCCGATCGTCCGGGTTGTCTGGCCAGTCCTCTTGCGTCGCGCCATAGCGGCGACGGTCCCCGTATTCGCCTTGGTTCATCGATGGCTCCGGTTATGCATGGGTGGAATCCGGGCCTGGCGTCGATGCGCGGGCCCGTGTGTTACGCCGTCGCAGCAAGTTCCGTACCGTCCTTGCTATGCGCGCTCGCAGCGCCACGTCTGGCCGGCCCTGCCGTGCGATTTACATCGGTATCGGGAAAAGTTGCAGACATCTGCACGGCGCTTCCCGTCAGCCGGCCACTGCCCGGAACGCCGCTTGCCAGTCCGATACGAAGCGGCCAATGCCGAAGCGCTCGCGCGCGGTGCGCGCCGCGGCCTGCCCCCAGCGGGCCGCCAGCACCGGCTCTTCGATTAGCGCCCGCATGACTTCGACCAGGCTGTCCGTGCGCGTATCGATATAGCCATTGGTGCCATTGCGGATCACCGTGGAGAGTTCTGTCGTCGCCAGCCCCACGACCGGCATGCCGATCATCATTGCCTCCACCAGGGCAAGGCCGAGGCTGGTGTAGCGGATCGGGTGGAAGAAAAACCGGTATCGCGCCATGAACGCCGCCAGTTCGTCGTTGGGAATCTCGCCGAGCCCGCCCGATGCCTCGGCTTCCATGCCGACGAGATCTAGCGGAACGAGGCGCCGCACGTCGGCAAAGACATCGGCGCCCAGCCTGCGGCCACGCCGGCCCAGATTGTTGACGACGCTGATGCCGCGCGCGAGCGCGCCGGTGTACCGCACATGCGGGTCCACCACCACGCCGTGGTCGATCACGCGCGTGGGCGTCACGCCGTTGTCCCACATCAGCGCATTGAATGGCGTGACATGCACGAGCAACACGTCCGGATCCTGCACCGGGTGCCGCGTGTTGGTCGGATGCTCTTGCGGCGGGTCGTGCTCAAGGTAGATCGCCGGCAGGCTGCGCTGCACCGGCGTCAGCAGCGTCTGCCGGTCAAGCTCGTAATGGCTGCGGTGCTGGTAAAGCACGCAGTCGAACTCCGTGGCCGCGACCCGCTCCCACGGCACTTCATGCACGTTCGTTCCCCATGGCAGCGAGCCGCCCACGCCCGCATAGCCGGGCGGATAGCCCGGACGCGTCACCAGGAAGAACTCGTGCGGTACCTGCGACAGGTAATACATGTAGTTGCCGTGAACGTGCCACGTGAGGATACGCAGGCGCCTAGGCATGATCGTGGCCCCGCGAAGCCAGGCTCAGCGCCTCGGCTTCCACCGCGTCGACGGTGATGGCGGTCGCGCACTCGTGCCGGATCGGGCACTTCTGCCAGTTGCAGGGCCGGCACGGCGGATAGGAAGCCAGCACGTGGTGCAGCGTGGCATCCAATGGCGCCCAGCGATCGCTGTCGCCGCCGCATGAAACCACGACGCTCGGCGTATCCAGCGCCGCGGCGATATGCGATGGCCCGGTATCGTTGCACAGCAGCAGCCGCGCATGCGCGATCAGCGCGGCCAGTTCGCCCAGCGGCGTGGCGGCCGTCAGATTCACTACGTCTCCACCGATCAGCTCGCAAAGGCGGTGCGTGAGCATGATTTCGTCCGGCGCTCCTGTCACCACAATCCTCCAGCGCTTGCGCAGCCGCAGCGCAACGTCCGCAAAGCGCTCCACGGGCCAGCGGCGCGAAAGCATCCGCGCGCCGGGATGCACGCAGATGTACTCGCCGCCCACCAGCCCGTGCAGTTCGGCAAGACGTTGCCAGCCGGCATGGTCCTGCGGCCGCAACGGAAACGCGAGATGCGCGTCAACGACCGGGTAGCCCAGCGCCCGCATCAGGCCCAGAAGGCGTTCGATCTCGTTGCCGCCGGGCCATGGCAGCAGGCGTTCGTGCTCGTTCGCCAGCGCGGCCTCCGCAGAGGTGGGGCAGAAGCCCGCGATCGTCCGGGCCCCAAGTTGCCGCACGACGTCATTGCTCAACGTGCCGCTGCCGTGCAGCTGGATGGCAAGGTCAAACCGCCGCGCGCGGGCCTCCGCATGGAAAGCCGCCAGCGCTGCCGCGTCGTAGGGCCGCTCCGGGAAGCCTGGTGCGCCGGGGAAGACCATCACGTCATCGATCAGGCTGCCGAAGCGGCTGGCGAAGTCGCGCACCCACGGCAGGCCGATCAGCGTGATATGCGCGTCCGGCTCGCCTTCGCGCAACGCGCGCAGCGCCGGAACCGCACACAGCATGTCGCCGAGCTGCAGCGCGCGGAACACCGCGATGCGGCGGCGCGCGGCGTGGTCCGGCGCCTGGAGCGTTGTCGGCGATGGCTGCACCGGCGGCAGCACTGCGGGCGGCACTGCCCCGGATTCCGTGCTTTCGCCTCGTCCCACGTTCCGTAACAGCAGCGGCGCATTCATAAGAACCTCGTCTGGAAGGCCAGCGCGCCGCGCAAGCGCCAGTACAGTGATAACGGCGGAATCAGGATCGACGTGACGACCATTTCGGCAACGTGTGATGGCGTCAGGGCGGCGCCACGCAGGCGGCGTGCGCAGAACCAGGCTGTCAATACGGACCACAGCAGCGCAGCCGCACCCGCGACCCGCCAGGCACCGGCCAGCGCGGCCGCCACCGCCACGACCACGGCCAGGCCGATCAGGTAGTACTGCCACGGCGGGAAGCGGCGGATCCGCGTGCGGTAGAGCGCCGGGTGCTTCTTGTACAGCAGCGCATCGAAATAGACCTTGGCCTGCGCCGCAATGCTGCTGCCCCACGGCGCCGGACGGACCGGATGGACGACCACCGCATCCGGTGCGCGGCCAACAGGCCCGACTTCCTGCTCCAGCCGGAACTGCAGGTCCGAGTCCTCTCGCCACGCGCGCGTAAAGCGTTCATCAAAGCCGCCGATGCTCACCAGCGCCTTGCGGCGCACGAAGCAGTTGGCGGTGACGAATTCCGCGGTGGAAAGCCCCGCGGTGTCGCGTTCGTGGTCGGTCGGCCGTGCCGGGGTCGGAACCAGTGTGCGTCCTGACGCGGCGCTCCAGGCCGGCATGGCGGCCAGCGCGCGGCAGCCTTCGCGCACCCAGGCGGGGGTGGGGATCGTATCGTCATCGGTAAATGCCACGATGCCGGCGCGGGAACGCCAGGCGCCGGCATTGCGTGCGCCTGCGGGACCCTGCGTACGCGATACCGCAACATAGCGCAACACCCTGTGCGGATGCTCGGCGGCCAGCGCTTCGACAAGCTTTGCAATATGCGGCTCGCAGCCGTCATCGCACACAATGACCTCGAACGCGCCGCCGTCGATATCCTGTGCGCACAGCGCGCGCAGGCACCGCTCCAGCAGGTCGGGACGCCGGTAGGTCGGAATGACGACCGAAACGGCCGGGTCAGACGCTCGCATCGGCCATCTCTCCCGTCGAGGCCTGCGTCGCGGCCTTGGCCGCCGCGGGCACCGCCGGCTTTTCGAGCAGGAACGAGCCGATCACCAGCGCATCGAGCGGCGACGTCCAGAAGCACTCGACCGCATCGCGCGGCGTGCAGACGATCGGCTCGCCGCGCGTGTTGAACGACGTATTGACCAGGATCGGCACGCCCGTGCGGCGTTCGAACGCGGCCAGCACATCGTAGTACGCAGCGTTCTGGTCCCGGCGGATGGTCTGCACGCGGGCGGTGCCATCGACGTGCGTGACCGCCGGAATGCTCGCGGCCTTCTCTGGCTTTACGTCATAGATGAACAGCATGAAAGGCGCCGTGCCGTCGCCGGGCTTGTGAGCATCGAACCACTCGCCCATGCGTTCCTGCATGACGACGGGCGCCACCGGCCGGAAGTCCTCGCGATCCTTGATCTGGTTCAGGCGTTGCTGCATGCCTGCATCGATCGGCGACGCCAGGATCGAACGCGCACCCAGGGCACGCGGGCCAAATTCCATGCGGCCCTGGAACCATCCGATGATCTTGTTCTGCGCGAGCAGTGCCGCGGTCGACTCCGCGACATTGTCCAGACGCGTGTACGGCAGCTTGGCCCAGTCAAGGAATGCCGCGATCTCGTCGTCTTCATACGCGGGGCCGAGATAGGCATGGTCCATATGCCAGCGCCGTTGCGGTTTCCCGCGCTGTTCGAAATCCACCCACAGCGCCGCACCGAGCGCCGTGCCCGCGTCTCCGGCGGCGGGCTGCACCCACACGGCATCGAACGGGCTCTGGTCGCGCACGCGCGCGTTCATCACGCAGTTCAGCGCGACGCCACCGGCCATGGCCAGGCAGAGCTCCCCGGACGCCTGCGCAAGCCACGTCGCCATGCCGACCACGGTTTCCTCGAGCACCTGTTGCAAGGACCGCGCAATATCGAAATGCCGGCCGGCCATGGCACTGCCGCGTACGCGCGGTGGCCCAAGCACGGCGTCGAGGTCCGTGTCGGCTACCTGGTATCCCCCGGCGCCGTCCGTGGTAACCATCTTGCGGAAGACGTCGAGATAGGCAGGCTTGCCGTACGACGCAAGCGCCATGACCTTGTACTCGTCGGACGAGTGCAAAAAGCCCAGATGCCGCGTGATGCGCTCATACAGCAGCCCGAGCGAATCGGGCAGGTCGATCTGCCGGATGCGCCGGTAGGCCTTGCCGTCGAACACGCCATAGCTGGTCGTCGCGCGCTCGCCGCGCCCGTCCATGGTCAGCACCGCGCAGCGCTCGAACGGCGCCGCGAGGAAGGCGCTGGCCTCGTGCGCCATATGGTGTTCGACGAAATGCCAGCGGAACGGCCCATCGTGCCGCACGCCCTGGAAGCGCGCCTGCAGATGATGCGGTGCGCCGGAAGCCAGTTGCCGCGGCGCATTGACGATATACGACAGGAACAGCGGCTCCCATGGCGCTGCCGGCACGCCGGCCGCCCCGGCACGCGAAGGCTCCAGTGGCAACGCCAGCGTTTCGTCGCCTTGCTGCTCGCCCAGCAGCAAGGCCGGATCGTACGAGTACGCGATATGGTCCACGCCGGCGAGCGTCATGCCGGCCTCGGCCAGGCAGTAGTCGATCGCGTGGTAAGGCAGCTCCCACGTGCTGAACGGGACCGGCCGCTTGCCGTGCTTGATGTGCGTAAAGCGTTCGTCTTCGGCGGCGGCAATCACCTCGCCGTCGCGTACGAGACAGGCGGCGGAATCGTGGTAGGCGGCGTTAATGCCAAGCGTGTACATGCGTGCTCTCCTCTACGGTCGACACCGGCTTGCTTTCCGGTTCGCCGGCTGGTTCGCGTTCGGGTTCCGTTTCCGTTTCCGATTCCGATTCCGATTCCGATTCCGATTCCGATTTCGGCAGCCATGGCATCCGGCATTCGGTTGCCGGCTCGCCGACGAGCAGCGCCTGCGCCGCAGCCACCACAACCGGCGGGCTGACGCCGCGCAGGCAGCGGTGATGGCCCTGCGGGCACGTGCTCTTGTAGCAATAGCGGCACGGCACGTCCTCGAACAGCGTGCGGTGCGGCACCTGCCACGGCGTATGCTGCGGATTGGTCAGCGCGTACAGGTCGACGACCGGTGTGCCAAGCGCCGCCGCGATATGCACGGGCCCACTGTTGTTCGATACCAGCAGGTCGGCGATTTCGAGCAGTGCCCCGAATTCGCCCAGCGGCAGCATGCCGGCGAGCGGCACGACATCGGGGTGTCCCGCCGCCCGGCATACGCCGTCCACGAGATCGCGTTCCGTGTCCGATCCGGTCACGAACACCTGCGCGCCCGTGTCCCGCGCCAGTTGCCCCGCGACTGCGGCAAAGTGTTCGGCGGGCCAGCGGCGCGATGGCGCCGTTGCGCCCGGGTGAAGCACGATCCTCGCTTTTGCCGGCGCATGCGCCGGCAGCGCCGCGAGCCGTACCGCCAATGCGGCGCGGTCCGCATCGTGCACGGCAAAACGCAGACGCGAATCCGCCGTGTGCGCGCCAATCTGCGCCACAAGATCGAGCTGGCGCCGGGCCTCGTGGCGCGGCTGTCCGCCCGGATCGGTCTCCTTGGCCCAGTGGCTCAGCAGCGCGTAAGGGTTTTCGCGGCAATGCGCGAGCCGCAGCGGAACCCGGGCGAGCGTGCATAGCATGGCTGCTGGCAGCGCGCTCTGGGTGTACACGGTAAAGATCACGGCGCCGTCGTAGCGGTCGCTGGCCAGTTGCGCCGCACACGCGCGCAACTGGCGCGCGGCTTCGGCTGCCGAGGGCGTGTCGGCATGGCGTACCCACGGCGCATTCCAGCCGATCACGTCGTCGATCATCGGCAGGTGCGGAGCGAGCCGGGCCGATGCGGCCGAGGTCAGCAAGGTCAGGCGCCGCCCCGGTGCTGCTTCGGCAAGGGCCTGCATCGCGGGCGTGGTCATCAGGACATCGCCCATATTGTCGAGCCGGACACACAGGATCCGGCGTGCGCGATCCCATGTCGTCATGCTTGCCCCGCCACGAAGGGTGCGCAGGCGGCCACAGGCTCGCCCGCCACGATCTGCGCGGCCTGTCCGAGCGTCGGCACGATGAAGTCCGGCGTGCGCCATGCCCCGGTAACCCATTCGGTTTCGCCACCGCAGTCGACAAGGATGGTGTTGCAGCCCACGCGCCGCCCTGCCTCGATGTCGTCGAGGATATCGCCGATCATCCATGACGTGCGCAGATCGAAGCCGAGCACCGATGACGCCGCCTGCAGCATGCCAGGCGACGGCTTGCGGCAACTGCACGGCACCGCGTACTGCGCGACCGCGCCATCCGGATGGTGCGGACAGTAGAAGAAGCCCGACAGACGGGCCCCGTGCAGGCGGAACAGCTCGGCCAGCCTGCGGTGCACCGCTTGCAGCGCGCTCTCCTGAAAGCCGCCGAGCGCGACGCCGGGCTGATTGCTGACCACCACCAGCGGCCGGCCTGTCGCGCCCAGTATGCGCAGTGCGTCGCCGGCGGTGTCCGCCAGTTGCATGTGGTGGGGATCCACGTTATAGGGCACGTTCCTGAGCAGCGTGCCGTCCTTGTCGAGCAGCACCGCGCCGCGCGCCGGTCGGTTCAGGGCCATGAGGTCTCCTTCATCGGGAGCACCATCACCTCGGGGATGACCGTCTCTTCGGGCTGGGTCAGCACGAAGCGCACGGCGCGCGCGACATTGGCCGGGTCCTGCAGCGTGGACGTGTCGATGTCGGGGAAGCGGTCGAGCAGGAACGGCGTACGCATGCCGCCCGCCACGATGGCCGACACTTTGATCCGATGCGGACGCAGTTCCGCATGCAAGGCATGCGAGAAGCCCAGCACGCCCCACTTGGTCGCGTGATAGGCGGACGCATTCGGCCATGCGCGCTTGGACGCCGTCGACGCGATATTGACAATGTGCCCGCCGCCCTGCGCCTTCATCAGCGGCACGGCGGCATGGACCAGCAGGTACGGGCCATAGAGATTGACCATCAGCACGCGCCGCCATTGCTCCGTATCGACCTCCTCCACGGGCAGGGTGATGTCGATGGCCGCGTTGTTGATGATGCCGTCGATGCGCCCGGCCAGTTGTCCGCCTGCGCGCCCGATCTCTTTGAACAACCGGTCCACGGCCTGCGCGTCGGACACATCCACGCCGACCGCGTGCGCCTTGACGCCGGTCTGGTCGAGCGACGCCGCGCACTCTGTGGCGCGCGACAGGTCAAGGTCCGCAACGATCACGCTTGCGCCGGCTTCGCCGAGCATGCGGCAGATCTCGCCGCCAAGCCCGCGGCCGCCACCGCTGACAAGGAACCGCTTGCCTTCCAGTTGAGGGTCGTTACCCGACATGTGGTCTCTCCGATCCGAAGGTCAAAACAGGGCCGCCCCGGGCGGCCGGTCAGCGTCAGCACAGCGAAATGCATGCCAGTGCGGCATGGCCCTGCCGCGTGGCCTGGCGCCTATGTCTTGCGTGACGCTTCCATGCGACCGATGGCCGCCGCACGCAACAGCGCGGCAACACAGCGCGCGAAGGCCTCGTCATACCAGCCATTGGCGCCGCTGACGGCCACGACGATCCCGTCGAGCACGATGCCGCCGGCAAGAAGAATGTCGCCCGCTACGAACCGGTGCGGCGATTGCGTGGCCACGATGCCGGAGTCGATACCCGTGCGCCAGGCAACACGCGCTTTTTCGCGCGCATAGTAGGCGTAGTCGGCATCCCAGCGATCACGCGACGGCAGCGAATGTTCGTAGAGGATGGCTTCCTCGAACGTGCTGGCGCCGCAGGGCCGGCACGGGTCCATCACGACGATATGCATGCAGCGGCTCTCGCCCACATCACGGTCGGCAAGGCTCGCGGTCAGCATCGGCAACGCCAGGGCAACAGCGCGCCGAGCTGACTCGGCGTCGGCGAAACGGGAACTCATGGGGATCTCCTGTCCGGAAGGCGGGGCCCCATTCACGCAACGTCCGTGCCCATGGGCTGGCCCCAGCGCGCGGTGAGCAGAGACGCTTCTACAAGCCGGTGGTAGAAATCGCGGCCCCGAACTTCAACCTGGTGCAGGGGGCGCCCCGGCATGCCGACGGCAAGGCCGGGAACGCGAGAATCGCTATAACGCTTGTCCATCGGTTCCGTGCCGGCTGAAAAAAAACTCCACTGCGACATGGCGCCACCTCTGGCATGCATGCTGCAGAAGCGGGCTACCGATGCCATACCCGACGGGAGCCCGCCATGCAGCGCATTGCCATGATCAGTGAACATGCCTCGCCACTGGCGAGCGTCGGAAGCGTCGACAGCGGTGGACAGAACGTCTACGTCGCGCACCTGGCGCGGCAACTCGGCAAGAGCGGCTATCTGGTAGACGTGTTCACGCGCCGTGACAAGGCCCTGCTGCCGGACGTTGTGGCGTTCGCGCCCAATGTGCGCGTCGTGCATGTGCCGGCCGGGCCTGCGGTATTCGTGCCGAAGGAACAGTTGCTGTCCTTCATGCCGGCGTTCGGCGACTTCATGGTCGACTTCATGCGCCGCGACGCGATCGGGTATGACGTGCTGCACGCCAACTTCTTCATGTCGGGCGTGGCCGCCATGCGCGCGCGCGAGGTGCTCGATATCCCGCTGGTCATGACGTTCCATGCGCTCGGCAAGGTGCGCCGGCTGCATCAGGGCAGCGCCGACGGCTTTCCGGATAACCGTTTCGAGATCGAAGACGAACTCGTGCGCCATGCCGACCGCGTGGTGGCTGAGTGCCCGCAGGACCTGGACGACCTGGCCACGCTGTACGGTGGCGACCCGGAGCGTATCGACATCGTCCCGTGCGGGTTCGATGAAGAAGAATTCGCGCCGCTCGACGGCGCCGAGGCGCGGCGGGCGCTCGACTGGGATGCCGATGTCTTCACGGTGCTTCAGCTGGGCAGGCTGGTGCCGCGCAAGGGTATCGACAACGTCATCCGCGCGATCGGCCACCTGCGGCGCGACTTTCGTATCCCGGCCCGTTTGTATGTCGTCGGCGGCAATGCCGAACAGCCCAGCGTGGAAGCGACGCCCGAGATCGGGCGCCTGCAGGGCGTTGCCGACGAGGCCGGCGTGTCGGACTGCGTCACCTTCGTGGGCCGGCGCAGGCGCTCGGAGCTCTGCCACTTCTATAGCGCATCGGATGTCTTCGTTACCACGCCCTGGTACGAGCCGTTCGGCATCACGCCGGTCGAGGCAATGGCCTGCGGCGTGCCGGTCGTCGGCGCGGATGTAGGTGGCATCCGCTCCACCGTGGTCGATGGCGAAACCGGCTACCTGGTACCGCCGCACGCGCCCGAAGCCCTGGCGGACCGCCTTGCCCGGCTCGCCCGGGACAGGGCACTGGCCCGCCGCATGGGTGCGGCCGGCTTGCAGCGTGCGCATGCGAACTACACGTGGATGAGCGTCGCGCGAACCATGGAACAGGTCTACGCGCGCGTCATGCGTGCCGAGCGCCCGGCACGCCGGGTCGCGGCCTGAACGTAACAACAAGGAGCCAGCCATGCGGGAAGCCGATCGCAAGCGCGTCCTGGTAACCGGAGGTGCCGGGTTTCTGGGTTCGCACCTGAGCGAGCGCCTGGTCGAACTCGGCCACGATGTACTTTGTGTTGATAATTTCTACACGGGCTCGAAGGAGAACATCTCCCACCTGTTGCCTCTCTACAATTTCGAGCTGCTGCGCCACGACGTGACGTTCCCGCTTTATGTCGAGGTGGACCAGATCTACAACCTCGCGTGCCCGGCATCGCCCGTCCACTACCAGAGCGATCCGGTGCAGACCACCAAGACCAGCGTGCATGGCGCGATCAACATGCTCGGACTGGCCAAGCGGGTGAAAGCGCGCATCCTGCAGGCATCCACCAGCGAGGTCTACGGCGACCCGGACAACCATCCGCAGCGCGAAAGCTACTGGGGCCATGTCAACCCTGTCGGGCGGCGCGCCTGCTACGACGAGGGCAAGCGCTGCGCCGAAACGCTGTTCATGGATTACCACCGCCAGCACGGCGTCGATGTGCGTATTGCACGCATTTTCAACACCTACGGGCCGCGCATGCATCCGGCCGACGGACGCGTAGTGTCGAACTTCATTTCGCAGGCGCTGGATGGCGAGCCGCTGACGCTCTACGGTGACGGGTCGCAGACGCGTTCGTTCTGCTTTGTCGATGATCTCGTCGACGGACTGATGCGGTTGATGGAGTCCGACGCCGCGGCAACGCCCGTGAATCTCGGCAACCCGTGCGAATGCACGATGCATGCAATCGCGAACGAGATCCTGCAGGCGACCGGGTCGGCTTCGGCCATCGAGACGCGCCCGCTGCCGGAGGACGATCCGCGCCAGCGCTGCCCCGACATCACACTGGCACGCACGTTGCTGCAGTGGAACCCGGCGACAACCTTGACGGAGGGCCTGCGGCTGACAGTGGCGTATTTCGTCTCGCGTCGGGCCGAACGCGCGCGGCGGCAGAAGGCCGCCAATCGCGCCGCGCCACTGGCGAAGTCCGCGGAAGCATCGCGGCAGGCGCCACAGCCATCGCCCGCTCCCGACGTCTCCTGAAGCCTTCAAGCCTTCCAAGGAACGATGCCGACTTCCCATGCTCCGGAGCGGATGACGATCCTCTCCCCGCACCTCGACGACGCGGTCTTCAGCTGCGGGTGCCTGATCGCTGCCGTCAGGAACCCCAACGTGCTGACCGTCTTCGCGGGCCTTCCGTCGCCGGATATGGAGCCGCCGGAATGGGACCGCGCCGCCGGCTTCGGCAGTGCGCGCGAGGCCGTGCTGTCGCGCCGCCATGAAGACGCGCGCGCGCTCGGACAGCTCGGCGGCCACCCGCTGTGGCTGGACCTGCTGGACAGCCAGTACCGGCACCCCTACACGATCGAAGCGGTGGCCGAGCGTATTCGGGTCTGCCAGATCCTGCAGGAAAGCCGCACCGTGATCGCGCCAATGGGCCTGTTCCACAGCGACCACATCCTCACGCATGCGGCCAGTCTGTCGTTGTGCCGGCCCGCACTGGCCATGGCGGGCGACCACGACAGCGACGACACCGGTGCCGAGCCCCAGCAGTGGCTGTTCTATGAAGACGCGATCTATCGCCGATTACCCGGGCTCGTGCAGAGCCAGCTTGCAGCGTGGCGGCAGGAAGGCCTGATCGCAACGCCGGTCTACTTTGCCACCGCGCCATTTCTGCCGCGCAAGATGGAGGCGGTAAAGGCCTATGTGAGCCAGCTGCCGCTGTTCAGCGCCTCCCAGATTGCCGATATCGGCGCACCGGAGCGCTACTGGTCGCTGGCGTTTGCGGGACGGAGCCAGACGTGACCCATCCCGGCATCAGCGTGGTGGTCCTCACCCACAACCGGCGCGATACGCTCGCGCATACGCTCCACCAGCTCAGCGCGCTGCCGGAGCATCCGCGCGTCGCCGTGGTCGACAATGGCTCGACCGACGGCACGTGCGCCATGCTCGCGGAACAATTCCCCGAGGTGGCCTGCCTGCCCTGCCGCACCAATCTCGGCGCCGCGGGCCGCAACGTCGGTGCGGCGTGGGCGAGTACGCCATACGTGGCCTTTTGCGACGACGATTGCTGGTGGCAGGCCGGTGCGCTCACGCGCGCCTGCGCAATGTTCGACGCCAATCCCGAAATCGCCTCGCTGACGGCCCGTATCCTAGTCGGCCATTCGCAGCGCGAAGATCCGACCAGCACGGCGATGTCGCATAGCCCGCTGCCATCGGCCGGCTTGCCGGGACGAATGATCCTGGGGATCATGGCCGGCGCCACGGCGTTCCGTATCTCGGCCTATATGGAAGCGGGCGGCTACGATCCGCGCTTCTTCATCGGTGGCGAAGAAACGCTGCTGTCATTGCGGCTCGCCGCGCGCGGGTGGTCGCTCGTCTACGCGCCGGATCTGATCGTGCATCACTATCCGAGCGCGGCGCGCGATGCGCAGCAGCGCCGGGCCATGCTCGCGCGCAACGCGGTATGGTCGGCATGGCTGTGCCTGCCGGCAACCATGGCCATGACAGAAACGCTCGCCGCACTGCCGGCGCTGGCCAAGGAGCTGGAGCGCGACGACTGGATGGATCTGCTGCGCGGCATGCGCTGGGTGCTGCAGGAACGTCAGGTAGTGCCGCGCCATGTCGTGTCGGCGCTGCGGCTGGTGCGCAGCGCGCGCCATCATCACGAACGTTAGCGCTCTGGCACCTCCGACCGTTGCGCGGTGTGCGCCTGAATCGCCGCGATCAGCTCAGCCATGCGGACCGGCTTCGGCAGGTGAACCTGGAAGCCGGCCATCATCGCGCGGATGCGATCCTGCGGCTGCGCATGTCCCGACAGCGCGATGGCGGTGAGCCGCCGCAGCAACGGCACCTGGCGCTCGCTTTCCAGCCGCCGCACCTCGCGCAGCACCGTGTAGCCGTCTTCCTCGTCGAGCGCGATATCGCACAGCAGCACATTGGGCCAATTTGCGTGCGACGTGCGTGACAACTCGTGCAACAGGTCCTTGCCGTAGCCGAACGCGAAGGCGCGGGCGCCGAGATCCTCCAGGGCTTCGACGAGGACTTCGCGCGTCGAGCCATCATCATCCAGCACCAGCACACACAAGTCGCGCAGGGCCTGTGGTCCCGGCTCCGGGTAATCCGCGGGCGATGGCAACGGCGGCGCGACAGCTTCGCGGACCGGCCGCATCGGCATGCGGAAGCTCCAGGCCTGGCGGCCGGCGTCGCCGGTCAGCGTCACGCCCGCCTCGGCCAGCCGACCCTGGAGCTGCTGGATATCCGCAGGTGGTACGCGACGCCCTTCGGCCGGCTGCGTCGCCGTCAATGTCAGCGCCGCATCACCATTGAGGCGATCGAGCCGCAACTCGATCCGCCCGCCTTCGTCCATGCTGTCGATCACGCTCTCGCACAGTTGCCAGATGCCCTGCTGCAGCACACCGGGATCGCCGGTGACACGAAGCTCCGTCTCGCCGATGATCGTGAACAGATGGACATTGCGCTCGGCGATGATGTCGCGCAGCCCATCGACCACGCCCGCCACCAGCGTCTCGAGCCGGATCGGCTGCATGGCCAGGCGTTCTTCCGTGCGTTCGAGTTCGCGCTGCTGCTGCTGCAGCCGCCACATTTGCGCATACACGCCGCCGCGTGCGAGCAGGCCCTGGTGCGTGCCGGCTTCCACGACACGGCCGTGTTCCATGACGAGGATGTGGTCGGCCTCGGCAATCGTCGACAAACGGTGCGCGATGATGAACGCAGTACGGCCCTTCGACACTTCCGCAAGCTCCTGCTGGATCGCGCGTTCCGTGCGCGTGTCGAGCGCCGAAGTCGCTTCATCGAACACGATGATCGGCGGCTTCTTCAGCATGGCGCGGGCAATGGCCACGCGCTGCCGCTCGCCGCCGGAAAGCCTCACGCCCCGCTCGCCAACCATGGTGTCGTAGCCGTCGGGCAAGCGGTCGACGAGGGTATCGAGCTGCGCGGCACGCGCGGCGTCCACCACGTCGGCACGCGTCGCGCCTTCGCGCCCGTAGGCGATGTTGTAGGCGATCGTGTCGTTGAACAGGATGGTGTCCTGCGGCACGATGCCGACCCGTTCGCGCAGGCTGCGCTGCGTGACGAGCCGCAGGTCCTGCCCGTCGATGAGGATTCGGCCGGAATCCGGCTGGTAGAGCCGGAACAGCAGCCGCGCCAGCGTCGATTTTCCCGACCCGCTACCGCCGACCACAGCCACGGTCTGTCCGGCCCCGACCTGGAAGCTCACATCCCATAACGTCTGGCGGCTTGGGTCATAGCTGAAGTTGACGTGCTCGAACGCAATGGTGCCGGTATTGACCCGCAATGGCGACGCGCCTGGGGCATCGTCGTCCTCGCCGGCGCGACCTTTCGCGTCAAGCAGCGCAAACAGCCGTTCGACATTGGTCATGGCGTCGTTCGATTCGCGGAAGATGAAGCCCAGCGTATTGAGCGGCAGCACGACCTGGATGATGTACGCGTTGATCAGGACCAGGTCGCCGACCGTCAGCGTCCCATGCAGGACCTTGTCCACGCCAAGGAGCATGACGCCGGCCACGCCGACGGCAATGCAGGCACTCTGCGCGATATGCAGCGTGGACAACGCATACTGGTTTTCCACGCTGATGTCGGTCCAGCGGCCGAGCAGGCCGCCGAGCCGCTCCGACTCGAACGACTCGCGCGCGAAGTACTTGACGGTGTCGTAATTCAGCAGGCTGTCAACCACCTTGCTGTTGGTCTTCGCCTCCACGCGGTTGACTTCGCGCTGCACGCGCATGCGCCGCCGCGCGAGCAGCACCGTGCAGATCGTGTAGAGCGCGAACACCATGACGATGATCAGCGCGAAGCCCGCGCCATAGCCTGCGACCATGATGATGAGCACCGAGCCTATCTCCAGCAACGTCGGCACGATGGTAAAGACCGACACCCCCAGCAGGAAGCCGATTGCGGCGGTGCCTTTCTCCAGGTCGCGGATCACGCCGCCGGTTTCGCGCCGCGCATGGAACCTTGCGCCGAGCTTGTGCAGATGCGCGAAAGTGCGGGCCATGAAGCTGGCGACGGTATTCTGTGCGACGCTGGCGAAGACCACGTCGCGCAGTTCGTTGAACGCGTTGCCAAGCAGGCGCAATACGGCGTAGGCGAGCACCAGGTACGCTGGCATCGTCACGACGAGGCGCGTGACCGAGCCGGCATGCCCGACCGGCGCCGCGCCGACCAGCGACTGGATCGGCGTGAGTTCGTCGACGATCAGCTTGAGGACGAGCGGCACCGCCACCACCGCCGCCTTCGCCAGCAGCAGCAGCGCCACGGCAACGAGCACGCGTGTGCGAAACCGCCAGATCGCGCGCCACAGCTCGCCTGCGATCCTCCGGCGCGAGACGCGAGGCGTTATTCCCGGCATTCCCGCTTTCAGGGATTCGATTAGCCCGGGCGCTATCAGCGGTCCGGCTCGGACGGGTTCGAGACCTCGGTCAGCGTATCGCCGGCCTTGGCGATGTCGCCGGACTTGGTCGCGATATCGCCGAGCGACACAATGCCGACCAGCCTGTCGTCCTTGTCGATCACGGGCACACGGCGAATCTGCCGTTCGGCCATCTTTGCGAGCGCATCGTCGATGGTGTCGTCATCGCGGCACCACAGCGGCCGCTCGGACATTGCGTCGACGATCCGGGTCTGCGGGTCCTTGCCCACGGCGATGCACCGGCACGTGATGTCGCGGTCCGTCACCATCCCGCGCAACTGTCCGTCGACGCACACGGGTAGCGTGCCGACATTGAGGTCGTCCATGAGTTTTGCGGCTTCCTGCAGTGTGCAGTCAGGCGTGATGTACTGGGGATTGGCGGTCATCACGTCGCGCAGCCGCAGCGACGAGGTGGGCGTGGCAGCTTGCCGCCTATGCTGCGTACGCTGCGTTTGCAAGTGGGTGGCCATCTGGTTCTCCATGTCTGCGCTTTGCCTGCGCTTTGTCTGGTCGTCGGATCGCCGTCACCGTCACTTGGGGCGGCTCGAGGCACGGATGTGCATTGCAACGACCATGCCCGTCCGCAGCGATCTCGACAGCGGCACGCAATCAGGGCGACGGGTTCGTAAGGCCGAAGGGCAATTGCAGTCCGCCATGGAAAGAATTACCGCCTGCGCCCGGCACCCGCGAGGCGCACGGCCTGCCGCAGGCTGGCCACGATGCGTTCGAATGCGGCATGGCGGCCTTCTTCGCTACGCTGCCGCAGCACGAACGACGGATGGTAGGTCGCCACGACGATCCGCCCTTCCCGTTCGACCGGCGCGTCCATCAGCGTCGACAGCGCCACGCGCTTCTTGCCGAGCACCGCGCCGGTGGCCGTCGCGCCGAGCGCAACGATCACGGTGGGCTCGACGGCCCTGATCTCCTGTTCGAGCCAGATACCGCACGCTTCGACCTCGAGCTGGCCCGGCGTCTTGTGCAGGCGCCGCTTGCCGCGCAACTGGAACTTGAAATGCTTGACGGCATTGGTCAGATAGACGTCATGGCGCTCCAGTCCCGCGCGCTCCAGCGCCTCGCTCAGCAGGCGGCCGGCAGGCCCGACGAAGGGTTCGCCCTGCAGATCCTCCTCATTGCCCGGCTGCTCGCCGACGAGCATCAGCTTCGCGCTGGTGGGGCCGGCTCCCGGCACGCCTTGCGTAGCGTCGTGCCACAACGGGCAACGCCGGCATGCGTTGACTTCCTCGCGTGCCGGTACGGCTTCGCTATGCGTCTCAGCGCGTTTGGGCATGAGTGGATATCCTTGGCAAAGATGCGCAGTGTCCAATCAAGATGCATGCCGGACGCGAGCCGCGCATGTCGGCAACCGACAGCCGGAGCCTGGCACGCCAGATGCTGGGTGCGGATGCCGATTGACAGGTAGTGGCCATACGCGGGTACCATCGTGCTCCGCCCACTTACGAGCTTGATCAGAACGAAAAGCGTGCGGCCTGGATGGCGTTCGCCTGTCCCGGCAGGCAACGCCAAGCCAGCAATAAGAAGACGGAGCGCGCTTCCATCGGCGCACCACGCGGCAGGCGATACCGCCGCGCTATTGCAGGGAGCTGACATGCAACCGCTGAAACCCAAGGTCCGGTCCACGATCGTGTGCATCCGGCACGGTCACGTGCTGCTCGTTTCCAAGGATGGGGTGCGATGGGCATTGCCCGGCGGCCGTCCGGGCAAGCAGGAATCCCCAGAGCAAACCGCGCGGCGCGAACTGCAGCAGGAAACAGCGCTTGACGCCAAGCTGGTCGGCGCGTTCCAGTTCATCGGTGCAACCACGGTGCATCACGTCTTCACTGCTGCCATCGGTAGCTCCGCACGGCCCAAGCCAGGGCAAGAGATCAAGTGCCTGCAGTGGCTCCCTCACGACAAACTCGGCGACATCGAGACGAGCCCGACGACGCGGCAGATTGTGTCGCAGTTTTTTCAAGAGGAAATGCGGTAGGAGCGTGTCGCGCAAGCAACGGGTCTATGGGCGCGCGCGCGCATATCGCATGCGACACGTTTACGGCGTCAAGTGGCGTGTGGGGAATGCGAAATGTGATCGGTTGGATTAACCGTCGTTGTAGCGCGACAGTCGGTGGGAATGGCTCATTTTGAGCATGGCTTCGGGAGGTACACTCGGAAGCGGGGCGGTTAACGGGTACGCCTCCACCACTTAAAGCCCTCGACCACCCCGGCCGAGGGCTTTTTTATTCTTGGTGCAGTTGGAAAGCGGGCGAGATCGGGCTATCGCTCTTGGCGGCAACAGCCACGCATGCCAGGCCATGCGGCCCAGCGGCGTAACCTCTCCATCCGTCCCCCACCTAAAGAGGGATGTCCGACGTAACGAATGCTGCCCATACTCCGCCCTTACCGGCCCCAAGAGCCGTTCAAAAAAATCAAAAAGAACAGGGTCAGGAAATGCAGCACGTCGTCGCTTACGGCGCCTATTTCGTCGCCTGCCTCATCGCATTGCTCGCAGCCGCCCGCTGGATTGCGCGCAACCACCCCGCATTGCGGGATGCAGCACCTCCTCGCGCCGCCGAAAAAGACGATTCCTCCACGCCTGCAGGCACCTAGCCCCGGAAATCAGACCCGAACCACGGCGAATTCCATTCAAGTTCGCACAATCTCGGGGAACTGAATGTCCTTTGGCTTGCCATACCAGTGCTGTCGTCGTTATATGCGGCGCCAGCCACCCTTCTGCTTCGTGCCGGGCATCAATCACCCGCACGTCTCGATGCCGCCGCCCGGCGGCCACATAAAACTAGAAAGGAAAAAACAGGGATGGCACTGACTTCCAACAAGCTGCCGGCGTGGACCGTGTGGGCCCCGCTTGCCGCGGCGGCGATTCTCGCCGCCGGACTTGGCTTGCCCACCCAGGGCTGGCTGATCATGCTGATGGCGCCCGCGCTGGCCGGCGCGGTGTTCGCCGCCGTACATCATGCGGAAGTGGTCGCCCATAAGGTCGGAGAACCGTTCGGCACGCTGGTGCTCGCCATTGCGGTGACCGTGATCGAGGTTGCGTTGATCGTCTCCGTAATGCTGTCATCCGGGCCTGAGAAAGCCGGCCTTGCGCGTGACACGGTGTTCGCCGCGGTCATGCTGATCTGCAATGGCATCGTCGGTCTATGCCTGTTCGTCGGCGGGCTGCACCATCGCGAGCAGGTGTTCCAGGCACCGGGCGCAAATGCCGCCATGGCCGTGCTGGCTGCGCTGCTGGTGCTGACCATGGTGCTGCCCAACTACACCAGCAGTTCGCCGGGCCCGGTGCTCACGCCCGCGCAACTTGGCTTTGCCGGCGTGATGTCGCTCGTGCTGTATGGCTCGTTCGTGTTCGTGCAGACCGTGCGCCACCGCGACTATTTCCTTGCGGAAGGCAGCTCGGACGAGAACGTCCACGCCCCGCCCCCGCCTGGCCGTGTGGCTGCGATCAGCGGTTTGCTGCTGGTGGTCTGCCTGGTGCTCGTCGTCGGTCTGGCCAAGCTGCTGTCGCCGTCGGTGGAGGCCGCCGTGTTGCGTGCCGGCGCGCCCGCCGCGGTGGTCGGAATCATCATCGCGGCCATGGTGCTGCTGCCCGAAGGCCTGGCCGCGTTGCGCGCGGCGCGAGCGGACCGGCTCCAGACGAGCCTGAACCTCGCGCTCGGCTCCGCACTGGCCAGCATCGGCCTGACCATTCCGGCCGTGGCGGCAGTCTTCATCTGGATCGGGCAACCGCTCGAACTCGGACTCGGCGCCAAGGAAACGGTGCTGCTGATGCTGACGCTGGTGGTGTCGTCGCTCACGCTGGGCAGGGGCCGAACCACGATCCTGCAAGGTGTCGTGCACCTTGTGATCCTGGCCGCCTACCTGTTCCTGTCGGTAGTGCCCTGAACGGACACTACCGCTGGCTCACGCGCGACGGTAGTGCGCGAGCTTGTCTTCATCGAGCGCGAGGCCCAGTCCCGGGCCTGCGGGCAGGTGCAGGCTGAAATCGCGATATTCGGGCCGCTGCACGACTACATCGTCCTTGAGCAGCAGCGGGCCGAACAACTCTGTGCCCCACGCAAGTTGCGGCAGCGTGCAGAAGCCGTGCGCGGCAGCGATGGTGCCCACGCTGCCTTCCAGCATCGTACCGCCGTATAGCGCGATACCCGCGGCATCGCCAACCGCTGCCGTGCGCAGCATGCCGAAGATGCCGCCCGATTTCGCGATCTTCAGCGCGAACACATCGGCACCGCCGATGCGCGCGAGTTCCATGGCATCTTCTGGGCCACATACCGCTTCATCCGCCATGATCGGCACGACGAAGCGCGCCGCCAGACGGGCCAGCGCCGTACGTTGCTCACGCGGCGTGGGTTGCTCGATCAGGTCGATGCCAGCGGCTTCGAGCATGGCAATACCACCCGCGGCATCGGCCTCGTTCCACGCCTGGTTGATATCCACCGTCACGCGTGCACGGTCAGCCAGCGCGCGCTTGATGGCGGACACATGCGCCACGTCATCACGCACGCTGCGCCGGCCGATCTTGAGCTTGAACGTGTTGTGACGACGTTCGGCCAGCAGGCGCTCGGCTTCGTCGATATCGCGTGCCGTATCACCGCTGGCCAGCGTCCACAGGACAGGGAGCGTGGCGCGCACGGCGCCGCCGAGCAGCGTGGCGAGCGGCACGCCGAGGCGTTTGCCTTGCGCATCAAGCAGCGCTGTCTCCAGAGCCGACTTGGCAAAGCGATTGCCGCGCGCGATCTTGTTCAGGCGTGCCATGGCGGCATGGACATTGGTCGCATCTTCGCCGGCCAGCGCAGGCGCCAGGTAAGTGTCGATCGCCAGCTTGATGCCTTCGGGGCTTTCATCGCCATAGGAAAGGCCACCAATGGTGGTGGCCTCGCCGATGCCTTCGATGCCGTCGCTGCAGCGCAGCCGCACGATCACCAGCGTCTGCTGCTGCATGGTGGCCATGGCCAGTTGATGGGCCCGGATGGTGGGCAGGTCGACCAGGATGGCCTCAATGGAAGAAATCGTCGCTTTCATACCTTCTCGATACAGTGGATGTCGTATGCGAAAGTATGGGAGCCTGATTTCCGGCTGTCCAAGACCGATGATGTCTCGTCGCATACCCGTTAGGTATGGCTTAAGCGCTCTCGTGGCCCGGCGGGTTGTACGGAATGCCCAGTTCTTCGTAGAGCTGGTAGATCATCGCCTGCATCTCACGCAGGTCCTGCGATTCATCGAGCATGCGCATGCTCATGATGATCGGCGACACCAGGCTCGGGTCGTCGAGTTCGACATAGCTCACATCGTCGCGCTTGAGGCCGTACACACTGCTCGGCACCACCGAAATCCCCTCGCCCATCGCGACCAGCCCCAGCGCGATCTGCAGTTCGCGCACCTCATGCAGCCGGCGCGGCTTCAAGGCGCGATCATGGAACGCCGCAAGCACCTGGTCGGCGAAACTGGGCCGCGGCGCCTTGGGGAAGATGATCAGCGACTCCTCCACCAGGTCATGCAGCGACAGCGTCTTTCGCCCCGCAGCCAGCGGGTGCCCGAGCGGCAACGCCACGATCATGCGCTCCTCGCGCAGCACCACGCGCCGCACGGCCGGGTCGTCGTGCCGGATGCGGCCGAAGCCCACATCGATGCGCCCGTCCTTGAGCGCCTTGATCTGGTCCATGGTCGACATCTCGTGCAGGCTCATCTCGATATCGGGATGCTCGGTGCGAAAGCGCCGGATGATCCGCGGCAGCATGCCGTACAGCGTGGAGCCGACAAAGCCGACCGACATCTTGCGCTCTATCTTGGCCACGCGCCGCGTCATGGCCTCCAGCTCCGACGTCTGCGCTAGCAGCTGCAGCGCGTGCGTGTAAAAGAAGCGCCCGGTGTCGGTCAGCCGCAGCGGCCGCGTATTGCGCTCGAACAACTGGACACCGAGCACCTCCTCTAATTGCTGGATCTGGCGGCTCAGCGGAGGTTGCGCAATATGCAGGCGCTCGGCCGCGCGGGTGAAGTTGCGTTCCTCCGCGACGGCGACGAAGTAGCGCAGGTGTCTCAATTCTATGGTCATACCCAGCAGGTATAAAGAAGATACTAAATCAGTGTTGGACGCCTCAAATACCCGTCAACTATGCTCCGTACCAAGTCGAACGGCAAGTCTTGATACCCCAAACGCATTATCTGACTGACCGTTCGACCCCGACACTACCAGACAATCACATCCCCGGAGCAGACAAATGACGCATGCAGAGATCGAGGCACTGGCCAAGCAATTCATCGTCGATACCGCCACGCAGGGCACCGCGAACGCACGTGTGCAGCAGGTCGTGCTGCGCCTGACCACCGACCTGTTCAAGGCCATCGAAGACCTCGACCTGAGCCAGAGCGAAGTGTGGAAGGGTATCGAGTACATGGCCGAGGCCGGCGCCACGCAGGAACTGGGTCTGCTTGCGGCAGGATTGGGTCTGGAACGCTTCCTGGACGTCCGTGCAGACGAGGCCGACGCCAAGGCCGGTATCTCCGGCGGCACCCCGCGCACCATCGAAGGCCCGCTGTACGTGGCCGGCGCACCGGAAAGCAAGGGCTTCGCCCGCCTGGACGACGGCAGCGAAGCCGACAAGGGTGAAGTGCTGTTCATGCAGGGCACCGTCTATGACGGCGAAGGCAAGCCGCTGCCGGGCGCCAAGGTCGAGGTGTGGCACGCCAACCTGATGGGCAACTACTCGTTCTTCGACAAGACGCAGTCGCACTTCAACCTGCGCCGGACCATCGTCACCGACGACAAGGGCCGCTACCAGTTCCGCAGCAATGTGCCGATGGGCTATGGCTGCCCGCCGCAAGGCACCACGCAGCGCCTGCTGGACCAACTGGCGCGCCACGGCCGCCGTCCCGCGCACATCCACTTCTTCGTGTCCGCGCCGGGCCACCGCAAGCTGACCACGCAAATCAACATCGACGGCGACGAGTACCTGTGGGACGACTTCGCGTTCGCCAGCCGTGAAGGCCTGGTGCCGGCCGTGACCCGCGTGAGCGACCCGGCAGCACTGGACAAGCATGGCGTGGACAAGCCGTTCGCCTCGATCGACTTCGACTTCCGCCTGAACAGCGAGCGCGACAACGCGCCTTCGGCCGAAGTCGAGCGCACCCGCGCTGCCGCCTGAGGCTTCCAGATGACGCTGCCGGCAGGCAGCACCCACCGGGGACGGCCGCCCGGTTCCACCAACGGGCCGAAAGACACCGAATCAGGAGACGATTCCATGATCCCCATCCACGTGGACCGGGGCACGGCCCCCGCTCGCCCGCGCCTCTCGCTCGACCAGTTCCTCGTCGAAAACCATGAGACCGGCGACTACCGCCTGCATCGCAGCGCGTTCACCGACGAAGCACTGTTCGAACTCGAGATGAAGCACATCTTCGAGGGCAACTGGATCTACCTGGCCCACGAAAGCCAGATCCCGAACAACAACGACTACTACACCACGCACATGGGCCGCCAGCCCGTGTTCATCGCCCGCAACCGCCAGGGCGAACTGAATGCCTTCATCAACGCATGCACCCACCGCGGCGCCATGCTGTGCCGGCACAAGCGCGGCAACAAGGCCACCTACACCTGCCCGTTCCACGGCTGGACCTTCAACAACAGCGGCAAGCTGCTCAAGGTGAAGGACCCCGAAGGCGCCGGCTACCCCGAGTGCTTCAACAAGGAAGGCTCGCACGACCTGAAGAAGGTGGCGCGCTTCGAGAACTACCGCGGCTTCCTGTTCGGCAGCCTCAATGACGACGTGCTGCCGCTCGAGGATTTCCTCGGCGATGCGGCACGCATCATCGACATGATTGCCGACCAGTCGCCCGATGGCCTGGAAGTGCTGCGCGGCTCGTCCACCTACACCTACGAAGGCAACTGGAAGCTGCAGGCCGAAAACGGCGCCGACGGCTACCACGTATCCGCCGTGCACTGGAACTACGCGGCCACCACCAACCACCGCAAGCAGCAGAACGAGCGCGAAGACAAGATCCGCGCGATGGATGCCGGCAAGTGGGGCCAGCAAGGCGGCGGCTTCTACGCGTTCGATCATGGCCATATGCTGCTGTGGACGCGCTGGGCCAACCCGGAAGACCGGCCCAACTTCGCGCGCCGCGCTGAATTCGCCGAGCGCTGCGGAGAGGAAACCGCGGACTGGATGATCCAGAACTCGCGCAACCTGTGCCTGTACCCGAACGTGTACCTGATGGACCAGTTCGGCTCGCAGATCCGCCTGCTGCGCCCGCTGTCGGTCGACAAGACCGAAGTCACGATCTACTGCATCGCGCCGAAGGGAGAACCCGACGACGCCCGTGCGCGCCGCATCCGCCAGTACGAAGATTTCTTCAACGTGAGCGGCATGGCCACGCCGGACGATCTCGAGGAATTCCGCGCCTGTCAGCAGGGCTACAACGGCAGCGCGCTGGCCTGGAACGACATGTGCCGCGGCTCCGAGCACTGGATCGAAGGCCCCGATGAAGCGGCGCAACGCATCGGCCTGAACCCCGTCATGAGCGGCGTGCGGACCGAGGATGAAGGGCTCTACACCGTGCAACACCGCTACTGGCTCGACGTCATGAAGAAGGCCATGGCCGAACAAGACACGGAAGACTGCAACGGGAGCGCCGCATGAGCACCGTCGACATCGCCGCCGTCCAGGCGTTCCTGTACCGCGAAGCCCGCCTGCTTGACGACGAGCAGTGGGACGAGTGGCTGACCTGCTACCACGCCGAGTCGCGCTTCTGGATGCCGTGCTGGGACGACGACGGCCAGCTCATCACCGATCCGGAGCGCGAGATCTCGCTGATCTTCTACCCGAGCCGCCAGGGCTTGGAAGACCGCATCTTTCGCATCAAGACCGAGCGTTCGAGCGCGACGATTCCGGACACGCGCACGTGCCACAACCTCAGCAACGTGGAGATCGTGGAACGCGACGGCGACAAGCTGACCGTACGCTTCAACTGGCACACGCTCGCGCACCGGTACCAGACCAACTACAGCTACTTCGGCATGTCGCGCTACGTGATCGACTTTGCCGGCGCGCACCCGCAGATCCTGGACAAGTATGTCGTGCTCAAGAACGACTACATCAACCAGGTTATCGACATCTATCACATCTGAGTAGGGTTCGCCGGCCCGCGGAGATTCCGTTCGGGCCAGCGGACACGGCTGGAGGACAAGGCCATGGAACACACGATCGCACTGCAATTCGAGGACGGCGTTACCCGCTTCATCACCTGCGGGGAGAACGAAACCCTCTCGGACGCGGCATATCGCCAGAAGATCAACATCCCGCTGGATTGCCGCGACGGCGCGTGCGGCACGTGCCGCGGCCTGTGCGAATCGGGCAGCTATGACCTGCCGGAATCCAGCTACATCGAAGACGCGCTGACCTCGGAAGAAGCCGCGCAAGGCTATGTGCTGGCGTGCCAGACACGTCCGCGTTCGGACTGCGTGATCCGCATCGCGGCATCGTCGACGGCGTGCAAGACCGGCGTCACGAAGTTCGAAGGCGCCATTGCCAGCGTCGACAAGCTGTCGGATTCCACCATCGGCTTCTCGATCGACCTGGACGATGCCGGCGCGCTGGACTTCCTGCCGGGGCAGTACGTCAACGTGGAGATTCCGGGCAGCGGGCTGACGCGCTCGTACTCGTTCAGCTCCGCGCCCGGCGCCGGCCGCACCGGCTTCGTCGTGCGCAACGTGCCGGATGGCCGCATGAGCAGTTACCTGACGAACGATGCCCAGCCCGGCCAGCGCATTGCGTTTTCCGGTCCTTACGGCAGCTTCTACCTGCGTCCGGTGCAGCGCCCTGTCCTGCTGCTCGCAGGCGGAACGGGCATCGCACCGTTCCTGTCGATGCTCGACGTGCTGGCCAGCAACGGCAATCCGCATCCGGTGCGCATGGTGTATGGCGTCACCAACGACATCGACCTCGTCGAACTGCCACGCATCGATGGTGCTGCACAGCAGTTGACAGGCTTTGAATACCGCACCTGCGTAGCCAGCGCCGCGAGCGGCCACGACCGCAAGGGCTATGTCACGCAGCATGTCGAACCCGAATGGCTCAACGGCGGCGATGTCGACATCTACCTGTGCGGCCCCGTGGCAATGGTCGATGCGGTGCGGAACTGGCTCAAGGAAAGCGGCGTCGAGCCGGCAGGCTTCTACTACGAAAAATTCTCGGCCAGCAGCGTGGCCTGACTGTCATGAGCACTTCCAATCGTTTTGAAGGCAAGATCGTCGTCATCACCGGCGCGGCACAGGGCATCGGCCGCGGCGTGGCGCTGCGCGCAGCGGCCGAGGGAGCCATCCTCGTGCTCGCTGACCGGTCGGAACTCGTCCATGAGGTTGTGGCCGAAATTGCCGCGCAGGACGGCCGCGCCACGGCGGTGATCGTCGACCTGGAAACCTATGCCGGCGCCAGGGCCATGATCGATACGGCACTCTCTGCGCACGGTCGTGTCGACGTGCTCATCAACAATGTCGGCGGCACCATCTGGGCCAAGCCTTACCAGCACTACGAAGCAGAGCAGATCGAAGCCGAGATCCGCCGCTCGCTGTTCCCCACGCTGTGGAGCTGCCGCGCGGCGCTGCCCGGCATGGTCGAGCGGCGCCAGGGCACAATCGTCAATGTGTCGTCGATCGCTACACGCAGTATCCACCGCGTGCCGTATGCCGCGGCCAAGGGCGGCGTCAATGCGCTGACTGCTAGCCTTGCGTTCGAACACGCCGGCGAAGGTATCCGCGTCAATGCGGTCGCCACCGGCGGCACGGAAGCCCCGCCGCGCCGCATCCCGCGCAATACGTCCGAGCAAACGCCGCAGGAAGCCGAGTGGTACCAGGGCATCGTCGATCAGACCATCGGCTCGAGCCTGATGCACCGCTACGGCACCATCGACGAGCAGGTCGGCGCGATCCTGTTCCTGGCGTCGGACGAGGCGTCCTACATTACCGGGACGGTGCTGCCGGTTGGTGGCGGAGATCAGGGCTAAGCCGTTTGTCCTGCGTGGGGTGGCGTCCGTCGCTGCCCGCGCTGTCCAGCCAGTGGCGCCATGGCGCCCTGGCGTCTTTTTAATCTTGACCTCGGCAGCTACGACGCATTGGCGTCGTACGACTAAAAGCTACCATCGCGGTGTGAGTGACCAAAGAGCTTCGCACCGAGCAGTATGCCGACCCCCAACGCCATCCACGCGGCCCGAAGCGGATGCGCGTTGACGAACGATTCAGCGCATTCTCGTCCCGTCTCCCACTCATTCTTTACCCGTCCGGTGACACGCTTGGCGACGTCCGCTGACTTGGCTACCAGTTCGGCGGTGGTCCTGGTGGATTTCGCGGCGAATTTCAGGAACTCCGCTTTCGCCTTGTCCCTATCCTCACCGGCAAGACCGGGAAGTCGCTCCAGCAACCTGTCCAACTCGCGTGACAGGTCTCGCGATGCATTCGCTTCCGCTGTAGCGTTCGCATCCGGGGTCATGGTATTTGCAGAGGCAGGGCGCGGAGACTGCCCCACGTCTTCATACGATGTCTCCCTATGTGCGCCTGGCGTGAAACTACTGCCTGTTGCGCTCGATTCCGTCGATTCCATTGTCTTCCTCCTGAGTGCCGGTTCGCACAAGCGCATGCTTATGCCATCCACGCGTGAGCAAAACGAATGCCTGCCCGTCTCTTGCACCGACATGGGCAGGGTCCAGGCCTATTCGTGCCCGGACATGCCGTAGGGCGGCCTCTCCGTCATGCGGGCTGCAGTCTGGCATGGAAAAGGCAACGGGACCCCCTGCGCGGGAACCGCTACGCCGGCAGATTGCAAAAAATCGAAGGGAGCTTCGTAATTCTTGACAGGACCCCAGCTTAAACGGAGTCGAGGTAGGCCCTTACGTCCGCCACCCCAAGTTTGATCAGGTCCCGCGTTTCGGCCGAAAGATCGCCCGCTTCCGCAAAGACCGACAAAGCCAGCGACAGCTCGCGCAGCCGTTCGCGCAGTTCCCGCTTATCTGTCCTCGCCAGGCTTTGGAAGTGCATGAACGCGTTTTCCGCGGCGTCTGCGATAGCAGTGGCCGTCACCTGTCCTAGTTCCCCGGCCCGGCAGGCAGCACTCAGGATTTCATCGACATAAACAGCGACGATGGGCGTGGTGACGCCATCCCCACCGTTTAGCGGATGGTGTCCGGCATCGCGCTGAACAGTCTGGTCCACGCCTGCGTGCTCGCGCCGGTACAAGATGCGCGCGGGCGGCGCGAGTTGGCCGCTGTGCCGCAATGACCCGAAACGCTGTGCGAAATGCCAGGTAAATTCGGCTCCGAGCAGGAAGATCTGCGCAGCGTAGTACACCCATAGCAGCAATACCACCAGCGACCCTGCGGCGCCATAACCGCTGGCAACACCGCTCTTGCCGATGTACAGGCCGATCAGGAACTTTCCCAGCGTGAATAACGCCGCGGTGACGACGGCGCCGAGCCAGACGTCGAACCATCGAACCTTCGTCCGCGGCATGAATTTGTAGATCATCGCGAACACCACGGTCGTCAAGACCAGGCTCACGACGGTGTCGAGGACGTGCCCGACGGCCTCCCGTATGCCGAGCAGCGGCCCCCATTCCCGGCCCATCGCCGAGATACCGGCACTGAGCAGCAACGAAACGACAAGCAGGAAGCCCATGCCGAGGATCATGCCGAACGACAGCAAGCGGGAGCGAATGAGCGAAAACAGGCCGGAGATCTTTTCGGGCTGCGGAACGCGCCAGATTCTGTCGAGTGCCGACTGCAGCTCCGAGAACACCGTGGTAGCGCCGACGAGCAACGCCAGCACACCAAGGATGGCCGTCACCGTACTGGCCGCAGGCTTGCTGACGGCCACCAGCATCTCTTCCACGGCCTGCGCGCCTTCCGAGCCGATCAGTCCATTCAGCTCGCCTACCACCTCGCCGCGCGCCGCGTCGGGACCGAATATCACGCCCGCAATACTGATGACAATCATCAGTAATGGGGCAATGGAGAAGACGGTGTAGTACGCGAGCGCAGCGCCCATGCTGGGCGCGTAGTCGTCGATCCACGAATTGATGCTTTCGCGGACGAGTTGGGAGGCGGTACGTGTGAAAACGGAGCCAGGGAGAAGCATGGGACGCTCTCGGAACATCTCCGCAGGATCAAGCAAGAGCCATTCCTGTGCGGGCTCCAGGCCGCTGCACAGGGCGTCCGTAACGCCACTCCGATGTGGCGTGACACTTGCGACTGCATGGCCTATGGAGGCTCGCGGGCAGGCATTGCAGAGCACGTGAGAATCCCCTGCAGAAATGACACTGTCGTTGGGCCACCGTCCCCAAAGCCGACAGCCGACGGCAGCATCGTGGGCAATACGGCCGTTCGCGGCACTTTCCTCGCGACGGCATATGCCATGCTCACAAACCCTGTGCCCGCTGCCAGCACATCGACCCGGACATCACCATGGCAAAGGAAGGATGTCGTGCGTCAGCGGACAAGCACAAGCCGCTGAGCGGCACGTTAAGGCGCGGGGCGCGGGCCGTGGCTGCATCGATGCGTGCCCCCTGAACTCAGGGGGCGGCACCGGTTCGCTCTGTGCCAGGCATGGCCGCATGTTGCAGTGGCTAGGCCTTTTCGGATTCGGCGTCGTCCGAACCGAGGTCCGCGCCGGTGACGGGGTCGCTATTGACGTCCGACGCTGCGCGCATGGCAAACGCGTCGACAGCTGCCTCTTCGTCCGGCGAGAGCGTGACCGAAGCGAGGCCATCTCCGCCATCGACCGCAGGAGCCGGCTCTTCGACAAACTCGAAGGTCTTGTCGTCATTCCAGGGTCCGCGCTGTGGTTCCGTGCCCTGCGACATCCGGAAGTAGACCGACGCAAAGCGCTCGTCGCCCGGCGTCTTCCCCGGCGGGAAGTTCGGTGCGATCGAATACAGCGCGCGCTCGAACGATTTCTGGTGCGCGATCTCGCGCATCATCAGGAAACCGAGTGCCTCGCTCACGCTCGGATCATCGCTGAGGTTCATCAGCCGCTCGTAGATGATCTTGGCGCGCGCTTCCGCCGCGATGTTGGAGCGCAGGTCCGCGGTGGGCTCGCCGATGGTATCGATATAGGCCGAGGTCCATGGCACGCCGGCGGAATTCACCAGCGCCGGGCCGCCTCCGTACAGAAGCTGCGTGACATGGCTGTCGTTGCCCGCGCCGGACAGCGAACGGTACAGATCCGCTTCCTGCTCCGTGCCTTCAGCCAGCTTGCCCTTAGCGCCGCGGTTCAGCATGGCGATCAGGGAGCCGATCACTTCAAGGTGGCTCAGTTCCTCGGTCGCGATATCCAGCAGCATGTCCTTGCGGCCTGGGTCTTCTTCGGCGATCGCCTGCGTGAAGTACCGCGTGGCCGCTGCCAGCTCGCCTTGTGGGCCGCCGAACTGTTCCAGAAGAAGGTTGGCCAGGCCAGGGTCGGCGCGCGACACGCGCACGGTGTACTGCAATCGCTTGTTGTGGATGAACATGGTCAGCTCCAGGATGGGTCGAGACATACCCCGCCGCCGCGGCCGGGCTGCCGTGCCGCTGCATCGACCGTGCCAGCGCTGCCGCACACATGCGGGTAATCAGTTGTTTCTCCCGGGCGACCCTTCCCGGCGCGTTCCCCCGCCCGCTTCCGCCTTGTTCTTCAGGTGCAGCGATGTAGCAATTTCAACGGCTCGCATGATGTGATGTCGCTCGCTACCGCGGTGGCCCCAGCGGAAATTGCTCAGCCCTCAACCGCCTGCAGCGGGAGAGCCCGCCAGCATCCAGAGCATGGTCGCGTTCATCGACACGATGACGGCGACTGCGATCCAGGCCAGCACCGCGAGCCAGCGCGGATTCACGTGCTCGCGCATCAGCGCGCAGCTGCTTGTGCTGCGCACCAGTGGAATGGCGGCGAACGGCAACTGCAGGCTCAGGATCACCTGGCTTGCCAGCAGGAGCTGAGCGATGCCGCGTTCCGCGTACAGGATCGCGACCACCAATGCCGGAACGATAGCGACGCAGCGGGTCGCTAGCCGCCGCAGCCACGGCGGCAGCCGCGTACGCAGGAAACCCTCCATCACGACCTGCCCGGCCAGCGTGGCAGTGACCGCCGAACATTGTCCCGAGGCCAGCAGGGCCACGCCAAACACCACGCTCGCCCAGGCCGCGCCGGTCAGCGGGCTGAGCAGCCGGTAGGCTTCCTGGATTTCCGCCACGTCGGTACGGCCGGCCTTGTAAAACACGCCGGCAGCTGTAATCAGGATGGCAGCGTTGATGACGAACGCGAGCGACAGTGCAATCACGGTATCGATGGCGATGAAACGGAGGGCCCGCCGAAGATCCTGGGGGCTTCCGTCCAGCGCACGCGTGCGCACCGCCGCCGAATGGAGGTAGAGGTTGTGCGGCATCACGGTCGCGCCGATGATGCCGATGGCGATATAAAGCGCGGACGGATCGCGCATCGTCGGCCCGTACGGCACCAGGCCGGCCGCCACGTCGGGCCATGCGGGGCGCGAGATCAGCAGCATCAGGATGAAGCAGCACAGCACCAGCGCCACCATGCTGATGACGAACGCTTCCAGGCGGCGATAGCCGCGCTGTTGCAGCACCAGCACCAGAAGCACGTCGAACACCGTCAGCGCGACCCCCCACGCCAGCGGCAGCCCGAACAGCAGGTTCAGCGCTATGGCCGTGCCGAGCACTTCGGCGAGGTCGGCGGCGCAGATCGCGATCTCGCACAGCACCCACTGCGCCAGGGCCGACAGCCGCGAACTACGGTGCCTGCACGCTTGCGCGAGGTCCATGCCCGCCACCAGGCCGAGCCGGCTCGCGAGTATCTGCAGCAGCACCGCCATGCAGCTCGACATGGCGATGACCCACAACAGGCGATACCCATAGGCTGAACCGCCGGCCAGGTCGGTGGCCCAGTTTCCCGGATCCATGTAGCCGACGGCAACGAGGTACCCCGGGCCGGCAAAGCGCAGCATGCCCCGCCAGCCGTCAGGAGACGTGCAGGCCCGGGCTATTGCTGGCGCGCAGTGTTCCGGTGGCGGCATCTCAGCCAAGGAAGGCGCAAAGGCGGCTCAGCAACGACAGCGCGCCGCCGCCCAGCACGAGCATGCCAGCTGTCATCCGGAATGGATGAACGCGCCAGAACCGGTGCACACGATGATCAGGCAACATGGCGAACCTCCATCGGCGCGGGCGCGCCTGCGACGTTCGAAACAACGCGAACGCGCAGGATCCATGCCATCGCGCGCGGGATCGCAAGGTCACATCCCGGGCAGGAATTCTATGCAGGCACGTTCGATGCGTCCGCCGGTGTCAAGTGCGGACCGGCCACGGCAGCGGGCTTCGCGTCTGCACTGCAGCGCAGTGCGCTGAACCGATCTCATCCTTTGACAAGGAGAAAGCCATGAACAAGAAGGCACCCCCCACCAACCGCACCGAGCAAGATGACCGGGCCGCGCAGAATTCCGGCAAGGCTGCCGAAACCGACAGCAAGCGGCCACAGAGCGGGCGGCATGCGGCGAGCCACGTGAAGGCGGAGAAGCACCACGGCGCCGGCGGAGGCGCAAAACAGCGACACGGGGGACGCTAGGCGGCTTTCAGGCTTTGCAAGGGAGGGCTACGCCTGCGCGCCGGCCGCCGCCACCGGATTCAAGCGGCCGGTCCCGTGTCCGAGGTCAGGATTTCATACAACGCCTCTGCGGCAGGCTGCAAAGGCCTGTCACGGCGCCGAATCAGCGCCAGGACCCGATCCACGGAAGGTTCGACCAGCTCGATGCCGCAAAGCCGTGGATGATCCCGCGGTAGCGACATGCCAGGCAGCACGGCCATCCCCAGGCCGGCCTCGACGAGGGCCAGCACGCCAACCACGTGGTTGGCTTCGTAGTGAATCGTGGGGCGTCGCGTGAGATGGGCGATGGCATTTTCGATCAAGGCGCGATTGCCGCTTTGCTTAGACACGCTCACCATCCTCTGTCCCGCGAGTTCCTCCCACGCGATGCAATCCCGTCCGGCCCACGGATGGTCCCGGCGCAATGCCAGCCGATAAGGCTCGGCGCGGATTGCGCGGAATTCGATGTTGGGCTCCTGCCCGCCCATGAAATTGAGCCCGAAATCGGACTCTCCCGACAGTACGCTGGCAAGCACAGCGTTCGCGTTCTCGTCGATCACACGTACGCGCACGCCCGGATGCCGGTTGCCGAACCGACAGATGGCGTCGGGGAGGAAATGCAACGCAGCGGAGGGTATCGCTGCCACGGTCACCAGTCCGCGCTGGAGCCCAACCTCGTCGCCGAGCCGCAGTACCGCGCTATCGAGGATGTCCAGAGCGGCGCGAGCCTCCTCCAGGAACTGGCGTCCGATATGGGTCATGTCCACGCGGCGCGTAGTGCGCTCGAGCAGGCGCGAGCCCAGTGTCATTTCCAGCTTCTCGATGCGCCGGCTCAGCGCTGGCTGGGAAATGTGGAGAGCCTCCGCAGCCATGCGGAAACTGCCCTTTTCGGCGATCGCCACAAATGCCTGCAGGTCTTCCAAGCCGAAATTAATGCGTGACATGCATCGATTATTCAAAACGTTGCAATTTACAGATCAATCATGGCGGAATATGCTTGCAATGTCCACGTGGGCCCTGTGCATGGGCCTCGAAATACATATCAGAACTACCGGAGACTTAGATTGAAAATTGCTGTTCGCCAGTTGGGGCTCGCCCTGACACTCGCCGCCTGCGCCATGACCGCGACCGCTGGAACCTGGCCGGAAAAGCCAGTGAAGTTCGTCGTACCGTTCGGTCCGGGCGGCGCTAACGATCTGGTCGCCCGCGCTGTGGCTGACGCGGCGTCCAAGCAGCTGGGCCAGCCGATCATCGTGGAAAACAAGCCTGGCGCCGGCTCGGTGCTGGGTGCCGACTATGTCGCCAAGTCCGCCCCGGACGGCTATACCTTCCTGGCGCCGGCAGGCGGCGTGATTACCAACGCTATGATCAAGGCGCACCTGCCGTACAAGGAACAGGACCTGGTGCCCGTCTCCATGCTGGCGGTCAGCCCGTCCGTCATCGTGGTCCCCGCTGACTCGCCGATCAAGGACCTCAAGAGCCTGATCGCGCTTGGCAAAGGCGGCAAGGGCCTGAATTTCGCTACGGCGGGCACCGGCAGCACGCCGCACTTCGTCGGCGAGATGTTGAAGCTGGCAACCGGCGTCAAGGTCGAGATCATTCCCTACAAGAGCGGGTCGGAGGGCATGGTTGCCGTGGTGGGCAAGCAGGTCGACGCGACTTCGGAGGCCAGTGTGGTGGTGCTCCCGCAGGTAAAGGGCGGCAAGCTTCGGGCCCTGGCCTCAACATGGAATACGCGCATTGCCGCGATGCCTGACGTGCCCACCACGGCCGAACTCGGCTACCCCACCATCTTCATTGGCCACTGGTCTGGGGTATTCGCCCCGCGCGGTACGCCTGAGGCCATCCTCGACAAGATGAACAAAGCCATCGATACCGCGATCAAGTCGCCGGAACTGCGTGCCAGGCTGATTCCGCAAGGCATCCAGCCCATGGGCGGGACACGGGCTGATTTCTCGAAGTTCCTGGCAGAAGAAAAAGCCCGCCTCGGCCCGATCGCACGTGCTGCCAACATGAAAGAAGACTGACACGCGGCGCGCGAATCGCAAAAGCGTAAATCGCAAATCGCACTCGCGCACGTCGATCAAGGAGACCCCATGAAATTCGCAAGCGCTGCAGCCAGGCATGGCGCGCTGGTTGTGCTGCTCTGGCTGGCCAGTCCGGCTTGGGCGGATGAGATCCGCGTCATTACTTCGGGCGGCTTTACGGCGGCCTACCAGAAGCTCGTGCCACTGTACGAGGCCGCCACGCAGGACCACGTCATCACCGCCTACGGTGCATCGATGGGCAATGCACCCGATTCCATTCCCAGCCGGCTGGCACGGGGCGAGACATTCGATGTCGTGATCCTGGCCGACTCGGGGCTCGACAAGCTGATTGCGGACGGCAAGGTGGCAGCGGGCAGCCGGGTCGACCTCGCGCGCTCGCTGATCGGCATGTCCGTGCGCAAGGGCGCGCCAAAGCCGGATATCAGCAGCACGGAAGCGGTAAAGCAAACCCTGCTCCAGGCCAAATCGATTGCATATTCCGCCAGTGCCAGCGGCACCTATCTTTCCAACGAGTTGTTTCCCCGGCTTGGCGTCGCTGACAAGATCCGGGACAAGGCCCACAAGATCTATAGCGAACGTGTGGGCGCCGTAGTGGCGCGTGGTGATGCGGAAATCGGGTTCCAGCAAGTCAGCGAGTTGCTGCCGTTCAAGGAACTGGACTACGTCGGCCCGTTGCCAGATGATCTCCAACAGAAGGTCTTCTTCTCGGCCGGAACGGTTGCAGGCCGGCAAACAGCGGCCACTTCGCGCTTTGTCAGCTTCCTGGCTTCTCCGGCAGCGGCGGCGATCGTCAGCAGCACCGGCCTGGAACCGGTAGCGACGCCACTGCCTCCGCCGGCGCCGCCGAAGCTGGGGCAACCGTCGAAGCCCTGAACGCACGCAAGACCGAGTCCACTAGACGGCGCGGGCACGCAAGCCCGCGCCGTGTCGATTCACGCTTTCGGCTTGATGTTCTGGTTGACCCGGAACAAGTTGTCGGGATCGTACTTCGCCTTGATCGCAGCGAGGCGCGTGTAGTTCTCGCCGTAGCTCAGTTCGACCCGGTTCTCGGCCTCGTCGGCATCCAGGAAGTTGACGTAGGCCCCTTGCAGATTGAACGGGTGGATAGCGCTCCAGTAGGCGCGCCCCCAGGTCTTGAGCGCCTCTGCGTCCTTGGGATCCGGGCTGATCCCCGCGATGACCATGGAAAACGAAGCGTCTCGCGCGCTCCATGGCGTGGCGTCCCTGCCGATCCGCCGAACGGCGCCGTCTATGGGGTAAAGGTGCATCAGGCAGAACGGGGTGGGTGCTTCGATCGCATTGGCGATGTGCACATCGATCGCCTCATCTGGCAACGCCTTGACGAAGTCGCCCTTCCAGTACCATTGCAAGCCCTTGGGGAAGAACGGGTCGAACAGACTGTTGATGGCAGTCCACGGCATCTCGCCCATCCAGTTGAACAACGGGGCCGGCAGTTTCTCCAGAAGCGAATCCACCAGTTGCTTGCCCGCATCGATCGGTCCGTTGAAAGCACCGATCAGGGCACACGCACGTTTGTTCCAGTGCTCCTGAGGGAATGGATCGGTGGGAGGCACGGTCTTCAGCCCGACAAACAGCCCGAGTTCCTCGGGCGCATTGGGAATAAAGTCGCGGTACGTCGACATGACCTGCCTGGCATCCCTGGCGTCCCAGAAGATGGGACCGGCGAACACCATTTTTGCCGGGTGGGCCTGAAACAGAAAGCTCGTCACCACGCCGAAGTTGCCTCCGCCCCCTCGCACTGCCCAGAAGAGGTCGACGTGCTCGTCCTTGTTGGCGGTGACGAACGAGCCGTCGGCGAGCACGACATCCACCTCCAGCAGGTTATCGACCGTGAGGCCGTACTTGCGCGTGAGATAGCCGGTGCCACCGCCTAACGTCAGGCCTGCCACGCCCGTGCTGCCAACGATGCCCAGCGGTACGGCAAGGCCAAAGGCGTGGGTCGCGTGATCGAGATCCGCCGCTGTGCAGCCCGGCTCGACACGCACCGTGCCGCTCGCCGGGTCGACGCGCACGCTGCGCATCTGTGACAGGTCGATGACCAGCCCACCGTCGCAACTGCCCAGACCGGGCCCGTTGTGTCCGCCTCCGCGGACTGCGAGAAGCAGTTTGTTCTCACGCGCGTAGTTGACCGCAGCGATGATGTCGGCGGCGTCCGTGCAGCGGGCGATCAGCTTGGGCCGCTTGTCGATCATGCCGTTGTACAGCGCTCGCGCGTCGTCGTAGTCCTTGTCGGACGGGCCGATCAGCCTGCCGCGGAATCCCTGAATCGCAAACTCGTCCATGGCGCTCCCTCCTTGAAGAGTGACCCATCGCGCGCCCCGCGCAACGGCTGTCCCACCATGCAGCCTCGGTGCGGTATCGCTGACAACGACGTGTGATCAAACGGCATCCGCGAGAGCGGCAGCCGTTTTCGTGATCAGCCCCGCACCTCACTCGATAAAAAGCATAGTGCTCCAACACCCTTGCCGGAAGGAGCTCGCGCTGGCCTTCTACAATGAAGACGAAGCGTGGACCGGCTGACGTCCAGTCGTCGGCAGAGTGGTATGAAAAGCGTGCCACTGGCACATCAAGTCGGCCCGTGCCTCCCTGATATGTGAGGTCGGAGAATGACGCCGCATGCTGCCCGATCGCTGCCGATGTCCCCTATGCCATGGTTGTGCTTCAGCACTTGCCGCCCGATCACCCAAGCCGTTTGCCCGAACTGCTTGGAATGTGGACGCGCCTTCCGGTACTGGCCGCCTTGGAAGGCATGCATCCCGAGCCAAACCATATCTACGTCCCGGCCCCCGACCCCATTAATTACGTTTGAAGACGGTCAATTCAGCACCGGCCGGCGGAAGGTGGCAGCAGACGCCCAGGCATCGATTCCATCGACGCGTTCTTTGAAAGCCTCGCGCGGCACGCGCATTCGCGCTTGATCGCCGTGGCGCTTTCCGGAACGGGCATGAATGGCACAGCCGGTGCAATCTGCGCGGGAGCCGACTAGCCTCGACCTCGAACTGGCTGCCGCGTTTACGCAAACGGCGGACATCATCATTTCCAGCCATCAGTCGGCGTGAGTGGTTGTCGTGAGTGCCTTGGCTTGTCCCGGGTTTCCCCTCAATTCTGGCCCGCGATCGTAGTGAGACAATCCGTTCCTGTCGCACGATCGCTGGTCGTGGCGATCCGACGTTCGCTGGCCAACCGAAGGGAGACAAACATGCGTCGCTTTGCCGCTTTTCTCGCTGTCCCGGTCGCTTTTGCCTGCGGCTACCTTGCCGCCAATGCGGGATTGCCGCTAGCCCACGCGCAAACGCCGCCCGCCACGTTGGCGCCGCAGATTATCAACCTGGTTGCCATGAGCCAGGAAGACATCGGACCGCAGGTGCCCAATATGGGCACGCTACGTTCGAAAACGCTGGTGACGACGCCACAAGGAACCGTTGGCGTGCAAGCGGGCAATGTCCCGAAGCACTACCATACGAGCGCTGACGAGATCCAATATGTCATTGCAGGAAAGGGCACGTTCTGGCTCGGCAACGAGCAGCGCGAAGTCGGGCCCGGCGATCTGATTGTCATCCCCAAAGGCGTCGCGCATGCGGGGTCGATTGCAACGAGCGGGGATTTCAAGGCACTGGCCATCAAGTTGCCGCCGCAGGCGGCTGGGGATACACACCTGGTTCCGTGAAGTATCGCCAGGCGCAGCGGTATATCGGGATTCGCGGGACACAAAGGCTGTTGCGCCGGCTACGCCGGCGCAGCAGCGCCCATGCCACGCTCGCCCACCTCAATCCCAATCGGCCTCCTCCATCAACTCGGCCAACCCCTCACTGACCGCCGCCACCCCAGGCGCCCCCGCCGCCTCATCGCGCGTAATGAACACCGTCCGTCCGGCCGCGAACCAGGCGCCGTCCCGAACCTGCCGCACCATGCCCAGCTGCGCGTAGTGCCGCACGGCGCTTTCCGGCGCGATCGTCAGCATGCCGCTTCGCGCGACGATGCAGAGATTGGTGTGGAACGAAAAGGACTCGACCGTGGGCTGAGGTGGCACGATGCCAGCGTTGAGGAACGGTGCTTCAAACAGCGTACGCGTATGGGCGCCGCGCGGCGTGATCACCCAGTCGTATTCGCACAGGTCGGAAAGCCCCAGCGACCGCTTCTTTGCGACCGGATGGGCCAGCGCGCAGGCAATGGCCAGCCGCTCTTCCCAGAGCGGCGTCACGCGCATCTCGCGCGTTGCGCTGGCTTCGAGGCTGCTTCCAACACGGCCGATCACACAGTCGAGTTCGCCGCGGTCGAGCATGCCGAGCAGGCCGGCAACCGTGGATTCGTGCACCACAAGGTGTGGGCAGCCGGGCCGCGAGGTCATCTTCGCAAGCAGCATGGGCAAAGCGACGACGCCGGCCAGCGGCAGGATGCCGAGACGCACCACGGGTACCGGCGGCGCGGCATCGATGGCCTCCATCGCGGCAGACATCGCATTGAGGGCGATCCGCAAGCGCCCGAGCGCCAGTTGCCCCGCCGGCGTCAGCGCCGCGCCGCGTGTCGTGCGCGCGACCAGTTCGGCGCCGAAGACCGCTTCGATCTCCTGGAGCATCTTGGTGGCGGCAGGCTGGCTCAGCCCAAGCTCTGCGGCCGCGCCCGACAGCGAGCCATGGGATTCGATCAGCCCCAGAAAACGCAAGTGGCGGATGCGAAGGCGGTCGAGGCGACCGGCAAGCCGCGCCTGGCGCATCGCCGGCGTATTGGCACTCATAACAACTCGTGATGACCTGATTAACAACTAATAATTTACAGGAAATGCCAGCACTCCCACAATCGACACCATCTTCCAGACCATGACAAGGAGACAACACGGTGCGCACGACAGGAAGACTTCTGGCCAGGCTGGGCCTGGCGGCGGCCGTTGCCGGCGCCTCCTGGACGGCCGCCACGGCCGCTCAGGCCACCGACAGCCCTTTTCCTACCCGGCCGATCCGGCTGATCGTTCCCTACGCAGCCGGCGGCGGACCCGATATCCAGGCGCGCAAGCTGGCGGAGGTTGCAGCGCGCGAACTCGGGCAGCCCCTGGTGGTCGAGAACAAGGTCGGTGCCGGCGGCATTCTGGCGGCGGAGGTGGTCGCGCAGCAGCCGGCCGACGGCTACACGCTGATCCTCGGGGCTTCCACGCACATCACGCAAAAGCTGCTTCAGCCATCCGTCAAGTTCGATCCGGTCACGAGCTTCACCCACATCATCCGGTCGGGGTTCAGCCCGCAGGTGATGCTCGTGAAGAACGACGCGCCTTATCGCACGGTGGCTGATGTCGTTCAGGCCGCGCGCAAGTCGCCCGGCTCGCTGAACTACGCGTCGGGCGGCATCGGCAGCGCGGCACATCTGGCGGGTGCGGCATTTGCCAATGCGGCAGTCGTCGATCTGGTCCATGTGCCATACAAGGGTTCCGTCGAAATCGTGCCGTCATTGATCCGGGGCGACGCGACAGTCGGCTTTCCGGTGGCGTCGACCGCCATTCCGCAGTTGCAGAACCACGCGGTGCGGGCGCTGGCGGTAACGTCCGCGCACCGGCTCGCGGGCTTGCCGCAGGTGCCGACGCTGAACGAGGCGCTTGGCCGACAGGATCTCGCGCTCGACGCATGGATTGGCATCTGGGCACCCGCGGGCGTGCCGAAGCCGGTCGTCGCGCGGCTGCATGCGGCATTCCTGAAGGCGCTCAACGACCCCGGCGTGCGCGACTTCTACCAGAAGGCCGGCACGATCATCGACCCCACGCCAAGCCCCGAAGCGTTCGACCGCTTCATCACCGACGAGACGGACAAATATCGTCGCATCGTCAAACAGAGTCATATTGCGTTGCAGTGAGGCCGACATGAATTCGTCAGAACTCTCCTTCGCCCCGCTGAGCGGGATCCGCGTGCTCGACTTCTCGCACGTCATCGCAGGGCCGCTGGCCACGTTCTACCTCGCGCAACTCGGCGCCACGGTATTGAAGATGGAAAACGCAAACGGTGGCGACGTGATGCGTCGCACCGAGAAAGGCCGGCAGGGCTTCGTCGCGCTGAACGCCGGCAAGCAAAGCCATGCGGTAGACCTTGGCAACGCGGCAGACCTGGCCCGCGCGCTGGAGATGGCGGCAACCTGCGACGTCGTCGTCGACAACCTGCGCCCCGGCGTGCTCGAGCGCTTCGGGCTTGGCTTCGAGGCGATCCGCGCGGTCAACCCGAAAGTCGTGTACTGCACGATCTCGGGCTATGGCCAGCACAGCGGCGACGTCACCGGCCGGCCGGCGTACGACCACGTGATCCAGGCCGCCACTGGCATGGCCTTCATGGCAGGCACCGAAGACGACCCGCCGATCAAGACCGGCTTTCCGGTCGTCGATGCCGCGACGGGCATGCAGGCCGCGCTGGCGATCCTGGCCGGGCTGCGCGAGCGGGACCGGCTTGGCTGCGCCGTGCAGCTCGATGTGTCCATGACAGGTGCCGCGCTGCAGCTGATGTACTCGTTCGCGTGCGAGGCGTTGACCAGCGGCACGACGCCGCCGCGCGTCGGCAACCAGGGCTATTCCGGCAGCCCGACTGCCGACTTCTTTGCCACCGAGGATGGCTGGATCGCGCTCGGCGCCAATACGCCGCGCCAGTTGATGCGGCTATTGGAAGTGCTCGACCTGTCGCACCTCGCGTCCGATCCGGCTTACTTTGCCGAGCCACTGGACCCGGACACGCCGGTATCGTTCGTACGCTCCGTCGATCCCGCGCGGCTCAAGGCCGTGATCGCCGACCGCGTCAGGACGCTTGGGGCGGAAGACCTCGAACACCATCTCGGCCCGCGCGGCGTGCCAGCCGCCAAAGTGCGCAAGCTCGGCGAGTTCGCCACGGAAGCGCAGCGGCATGGACGCGTATCGACCGTCATGCTGAAGGACGAAGACGCTTCGGTGATCTCTCCGGGGCTTGGCTTCGGGGTGCGGACGCATCGCTGAACGCGCCTTTCGCAACGTGGCAGGGCCGAGGCGGTCGTCCGGACCGCCTCAGCGCGGTATGGCCGCGTAGATCGCCCGGATTGCCGCAATGAGCGCCGTTGACGATTCCAGCGTCCGGCCAGGCGATACGGGTGTGCCTGCCAGCGCGGGGATTTCCACTGAAGCAGTCCGCCTTGCCTTGCGGCAGGCCGCCAATCAGGCGGGCTTCTCCAGAGGCCGGCTCGCGGCGGGCAAGCCCGGCTACGCTTACGGCGACTACTGGTACCAGGTCAACGACGGCGACGGGTCCGTCGAGGCCGGCGGGCGATTCGGGCAGAAAATCTACATCAATCCGGCAAAGGGGGTGAGCGTGGTGAAGTTTTCCTCGCGCCCTGATGCCGCGCCGCGCGCCACGACGGCGGCCGCAGGAAGGAGTATGAAAAGCAGGAATCGCCCCTTACAAGACGCTCAGAGGCATTACGCCATAACGGATGGGAATGTCCGGGCCCAGGTTCGCAGGAGACGGACGTCGCCACCGATCACCGGACCGGTTCAAGCCGCCTGTACTGGTGAAAATGCCGGATCGCGCGCTGATGGTCGCCCATGGCTTCATGCAGCCGCGCGGCGTTGTAGTGCGCATCGGCCAGATCAGGCGCCAGTGCGATACAGGCATGGTATTCGGCAAGTGCCGCTTCAGCGTATCCGCTGTCTTCCAGCGCAACGGCAAGATTGAATCGAATCAAGGGCCCGTCGAGGCCTTGTTCCAGCGCAGCGCGATACAGATCGACGGCATCCGCGTAGCGCGCCCGGTCACACAACAGGCACCCCAGGTTCACATAGGCGTCCAGCAGGCCAGGATCAGCGGCAATGGCCCTGCGGTAGGCTAGCTCGGCCTCTTCGGGATCTTCTCGTTCGAACTCCTGCGCAATCTCGAACAACTCATGGCCGCTCAGGCAGACGGCAGTAGCCGGTAGCGGACTCAATGGAAGCACGGGCGCGGAGCGGTCAGGCGTATCGAAGTCCATGATCCGCTGTCCGGTCTCCGCTTGCCATGGACCGTGCGCGTCCTTCACGGCCACGGATCCGCCCAGCGCCGTGATACGGATGCCGGTCAAAGGCCTGCCCGTGGCAAGCGCATCCAGCCTCTTGAGCGATCGAACGACACGCCGCGGCGGGACATTGGCGGCACGCAGCGATTGCGCCGTGCGAAACAGCAGCAGGTCCTGGAAGGAAAAGCGATACTGGCTCCCCGGCCCACGGGCCGGCGTGACGATGCCCGCTGCCACCATCGCCTGGACCATGGAACGCGAAATGCCAGCCAGCGTCTGGACGTCGCGCAAGCTGAACGCCTGCATGCTCAGGCCTTCTTCGCGCGCTTCGGAATGGCTGCCACAGTGGCAGTGGTTCGCTTGGCGCTCTTGCGCGGCGCGGGTGACTCCGCGGCAGGCGCCTTGGCCGTGGCTGTCTTGCTCGCTGCGGCCGACCGCTTGCCAGTGGATAGGCTCTTCTTCAGCGCTTCCACAAGATCGATCACCTGGCCGGACGGTGAAATCTCCACCGGTTCCTGAGAGATGATTTCCTTGCCGGCGATCTTCGCATCAATCGCCGCCAGGACGCGCTCCTTCTCTTCGTCGCGATACTGGCTGGCATCGTAGTGATCCTCCGACGCCTGCTCGATCAGTTGGACGGCGAGCTTCATTTCGGCATCAGACACGGCGACGTCCTCGACATGCAGTTCGTCAATGGACCGGACTTCGTCCGCGAATAGCAGCTGCTGGAACACGAGCCCGCCCTCGATGGGCCGGATCTGAACCATATGCGACTTGCCCTTGGACGCCCATTTGGCAATCGCGCACCGGCCCGTCTTTGCCATGGCGGCACGCAGCAGGCTGTATGGCTTGCCACCGCGCTTGTCCGGGGCAATGTAGTAGGTCTTGTCGTAGTAGATGGGATCGACACCCTTCTCCGGCACGAACGAGACGATTTCGACGATATGGCTCGCGCCCTCTTCGAGCGCCTTGAGCTCGTCGGGACTGAAGATCACGAACTGGTCCTTCTCGAATTCGTAGCCCTTCACCATCTCTTCGCGTGGCACCACTTCCCGCGTTTGCTCCGAGACGTATTGCTGCTTCAGCCGCGAGCCGTCCTTGCTGAGCAGGTTGAAGCGCACCGTGCTTCCGGAATCCGTCGCGGTGTAAAGCTTCACCGGAATCGAGACCAGGCCGAAAGAGAGGGAAAGCGAAGCAAGTGATCGCGCAGCCATAATGCAATCTCCACGTCACGAAGGACAATCACGAACACCGTCAGCCGAGTGCCTCCATGGCATCTTGAAGGCTTTGCGTCGTCGACCAGTAGTCACTCCATGGATCATTCGTCCGGAAGCTCAGGTATTCCCTGGCGTTCCGGACCGTCCACTGGTCGGCGCTTTTGAGCTGCGGCAGTTGCTCCCATGATAGTGGCATCGACACGCCCATGCCGGGTCGCGCACGCGCCGAGAATGCTGCGGCGGTGGTCTGCCCGGTGCCGTTGCGCAAGTAGTCGACAAACACCCTACCCTTGCGATTGCCTGCGCCGGACCTGGCCACGAAGCGCTGAGGCAGGGTCTTGGCCAGGTGCAGCACGGCGGCGCGGGAAAAGGACTTTACCGCGTCATAGTCGAGTTCCGGCACCAATGGCACGACGACGTGCAGCCCTTTTCCGCCGCTGGTCTTGAGCCACGCTGCAAGCCCCAGCTCCCCCAGTAGCGTGTGCACCAGGATCGCTGCCTCCTGTACATGCTGCCAGGACACGCCCTCCCCAGGGTCCAGATCGAAGATGACGCGATCCGGGTGGGCGAGATCGGCCGCCGTGGAGTTCCATGTGTGGAGTTCGACCACATTCAGTTGCGCGGCGCCGGCGAGCGCTTCGGCCGAGTCGATCGTCAGCAGGCGGCTATGCCCTGGCCACAGGGACGCAGGCTGCTCGGTCAGCCCCGGCAGCTTCGTGGTTTCAGCGTGCTTCTGAAAGAAGAGCTCGCCGCCGATGCCATCGGGCGCGCGCAGCAGCGCCACGGGCCGCGCCATGAGATGCGGCAGCAGCCAGTCTGCCACGCTCTCGTAGTAGCGCACGAGGTCGAGCTTGGTGATGCCGGTGGTGGCATCAATGACTCGCTCAGGGTGCGTCACTTTCACGGCGGCGCGCGTGGAACCCGGCTCGACCTGCACCGCTTCCCTGCGGACATCCCGCGCCGGCGTTTCGCTGCGCAGCGCCTTGAACGATGCCTGGCGTACCTGGCCCGCCGGCGTCCACTCGGCGAACTCGACCTCCGCCACCAGCGACGGCTTGACCCAATGCGGCGTACTGTTCCTGTTCGATCCCCACCTGCTGCGGCCCTTCGAGGCAGCGGCAAACGGCGCCGTATCGGTCTTCAGCTTTGCGAGCTGCGTCCGCAACGCGGCGGCGGTCTTGCTGTCCCATCCCGTGCCGACGTTGCCGGCATCGCGCAGTTGCCCGTCCTCATAGACGCCGAGCATCAGGCGGCCGACTTCGCCGGGCGCACCTTCCCTGTCTCCATAGCCACAGATCACGAACTCCTGGCGCAGCCGGCATTTGGCCTTGAGCCAGTCGGCATTGCGCGAAGAGCTGTAGGCGGAGTCCGCCCGTTTCAGCATCACGCCCTCCAGCCCCAACTGGGACGCGGCCTGAAAGACCTGATCCGCAGGCGCCTCGAAACTTTCGCTGAAGCGCACGCGTTCGGAGCGGGCATCGACCAGGCGCGCCAGATGCGCCCGACGTTCCCGCAATGGCACGCGGCGCAGGTCGCGTCCTTCCCAGTACGGAATGTCGAAAAGGAAGTAGACAATCGATTCGGTGCGATGGCTGTCGATGGCGTTCTGCAGCGCATTGAAGTCGGGCAGGCCGTCGCGCAGCACCACGATCTCACCGTCGAGCCATCCTTCCGAGATATCCAGCTTCTCGACTTCCTTGGCGAGACCGCCGAGCTTGCGCGTCCAGTCGTGGCCGTTGCGCGTGATCAGGTGCACCCTGGCATCGACGATCCGGGACAGGAGCCGATATCCGTCGAACTTGGTCTCGATGATCCAGCCGCTACCACTGGGCAGTTTTGCGGTCGGTGTCGCCAGTTGCGGAGCCAGGCGCGGCGGCGGCGGTGCCCGTACCGCGGCCGACAAGTCCGGGGTACCAGACGGCGATGCACTGCTGCTCTCGCGTTCCTCGACCTGCCCGAGTGGATGCGCGACGACGCTGTCCGGCAACGCCGTAATGACGTCGAACTCCGCATGCGGCCGCGCCCACCGGTCCCGCTTCTTGAACAACATCCACTGGTCATCGGCATCGCCCGGCTTCGAGATACGCACCAGTTCCCAGCGGCCGGCGAGCTTCTGCCCGTGCAAAGCGAATTCGAGCTTGCCTTTCGCCATGCCGGCCTGCGCGTCGCCCACCGGCTCCCACGTGCCGTTGTCCCACACAATGACGGACCCCGCCCCATACTGCTTCGGCGGGATGGTGCCTTCGAACGCCGCGTAATCGACGGGATGGTCTTCCACGTGGATGGCGATGCGCTTCTCGGCCGGATCGAAGCTGGGTCCCTTGGGAACGGCCCAGCTGAGCAACACGCCATCGAGTTCGAGCCGGAAGTCGTAATGCAGGCGTCGCGCCCAGTGTTTCTGCACGACAAAGCGCAGCGGCCCCGGGGCGCGGGGGGCACGGGTGCGCGGGCCCGGTTCGGCCGTGACGCGGAAATCACGTTTTTCGCGGTATCGGTCAAGGGAAGTTCGTGCCATGAAAACAGCATAGGCGCACGCTTGCTTGTCTCGTAGATGAAGGATCGGGCCATCCCCAACACGTGGACCCGGTTCCCGCTCGCCGCTTGGGAGGTGTCGCATCAGAGCCATGGCCCGGCTCCGCTCCTGTTTTTCAGCGCACTTTGTAATATGGTTCTGTGTAGGAGCGCAGCCATCAAGTTTTTGGCTTCCCCGGCGATTGCCCTGAAGCCCGATGTTCTGATCGGCTGGAGGAACGTGTTGCCATCGGCCAGAGCGTGCATGCAATGCTGGCCGGGGCAGCGGCGAGGCAGGTGACCATGCAGGCCAGCGCATATCCGTATCATCCCGTGCGAGAACGGCGCACCCTGATTTGTTTCCTGGCGGCGCTGTTCATGCATATGCTGCTCGGCGCGCTGCTCTACTATGGCGTACGTTGGCGCAGCGCGGCACCGGAAGGGGTTTCTGCCGAACTGTGGGAACCCATCGCGGAGGCCGTTCCGAACGAGCCCGCGGTCGCGCCGACGCCGAGCGTGAAGCCGGCTGAAGAAGAGCCCGCCGATATCTCGCTGCAGGAGCAGCGGCGCAAGGCCGAGCGCGCAGCGCGCGACGAAGCCAGAGCGCAACGCGAAAAGCAGGCGCGCGCGGAGGCCGAGCGCAAGGCGGCACAACGCGAGGCACAGCGTGAGGCAATGGAAGCGCAGCGCCAGGCGAGCAATGCCGAACACCAGAGCCAATTGGCCCGCTTGCGTGCGCAGGCCGGCGGCGCCAACGCGAATGCAGGCACCGGTACCTCCGGCAAGCCTTCGTCCGGCTATGCCGAGCGCGTCCGGCGGCGGGTCAAGCCGAATATTATTTTCAACGAGGAAGTCAACGGCAATCCAGCCGCCGTGGTAGCCGTCCAGATGGCACCGGACGGATCTGTGCTGTCGACGCGGCTTGCCAAATCAAGCGGAAACGCCGACTGGGACAATGCGGTCCTGCGCGCGGTGTCGCGCTCCGATCCGCTGCCACGGGACGAAAACGGCGTCGCACCGTCGGAAATCCGGATCACCTTCTGGCCAAAGGACCAGGGTGGCTGATCATCAGCAATCGCCGCTGCCGTTGTTCGTGCGCGATCGGCAACGCGAGTGGTCCGGAATCGATCCTTTCCGTACAACGGCCTTGCTCCGAGTTTCTGTCATGCTGAGTCCCTTCAGGACCACTCAGGCAGGTTTATCGTGAGCGCTATTGCTGTTGTTCCTTGCTTACTGTGTGGCGAACTCGCCCGACGCTGGTCCGATCGGCACGATCACGTGCTCGAAGGCCGTATTTACCGATGCGCGTGTTGCGGCGGGCGTTTTTCGGTCACGGGCGAAGCCTATGGAGAAATCATCCAGGGCAACTGGGACACGACAGAGCTTATGACGGCGGTGAGGCAGCGCATTGCCACCGGCGAGCTGCCGCGCATCGAAGGGATCGCAGGCCTGCCGAGCGTGATAGCGGTCGGCCGGCAGGCATCCTGAAGTTCGCAACCGGGGCCATCGGGTCCATCGCCGACCCCATGTGATTCGCCTGCTACGCCTCTGCCTCCGCTGTTCGACACCCGAGAAAATCGGGACCCGGATGTAAAGCTTACACACGCAACCTTCAGCGCAAGCATTACGTCCATCGTTCCGTCAGCGGAGCGCTCATTGCACGCCAGCTTGGCATCCGGATTGCAGCACACAAGCGTTTTGCCCCAATAAAGAACGCCATGGCGCAAGCATTCACGCGCTCGGAATTGCTTGTCCTCAAGCTGCTGGGCATTGGTGCGGCCGTGCTTGTCGCCGGGGCCCTCGGGATGGCCCGGTGGTCCATGGCGCCCGCGATCGAGATGCAGGAACCTGTCGAGCAGCCCATACCGTTCAGCCACAAGCATCACGTTTCCGATGACGGCATCGATTGCCGGTACTGTCATGCGTCCGTGGAAACGTCGGCGTTCGCGGGCATGCCGAGCACCAGCGTATGCCTGACCTGTCACAGCGTGCTGTTTCGTGACGCCCCGATGCTCGCGCCGCTTCACGAAAGCCTGCGGGACAATCGCCCGCTGGTCTGGACGCGCGTGCACGACCTGCCTGACTTTGTCTACTTCGATCACAGCATCCACGTCGCCAAGGGAGTTGCCTGCCAGGAATGCCACGGGCGCGTGGACCAGATGCCGCTGATGCGCCGCGTGGCGCCGCTCGACATGCAATGGTGCCTGGCCTGCCACCGTGACCCAGCCAGGCATCTGCATGCGCCGACGGACATCGTCACGATGCGCGATCCCACACCGATTTCCGCCGACGAAATTGCGCTGCTGCAGAAGATGTATCACCTGCAGGACACGCGGCGGCTCACCGATTGTTCGACTTGTCATCGATGACAAGGGCGCGCGTGATCCCCCTCGTGCCGGTCGATGAGCCATCGGATGCGCCCCGCAGCCCTGCCCGCCGCCATTTCCTGCGTACGACCATGGCGGCTTCGGCAGCGCTCGCGGGCGCCGCATGCAGCGGGCCGCCAGCCGAGATGATCGTCCCCTACGTGCAGATGCCAGAAGGCATCGTCCCAGGCCGGCCGCTGTTCTACGCCACGGCACTGACGCGCCACGGCTACGGGATGGGTGTTCTCGTCGAAACCAATATGGGCCGCCCGACCAAGATCGAGGGCAACCCGCGTCACCCCGCCAGCCTCGGTGCGACGCATCCGTTCGATCAGGCCGCCGTACTTCAGCTCTGGGACCCCGACCGCAGCCAGGCGCCGTATCGCGGCGGTGCGCTGTCGGGCTGGGCAGCGTTCGACGCGGCGCTGGCCACGCAGCGGGTCCAGTGGCGCGACCGTGACGGCGAAGGCCTGCGGCTGCTGACCGGCAACGTAGGCTCGCCGACGCTGTCCGCCCAGATTGCGCAATGGCTCGATCGCTATCCGAAGGCCGTGTGGCACGTGCACGACCCGCTCTACGACGAGGATCCCTCGCCGCGCATGGCGTTCGGCGACGACGTGGACCTGTTGATCGACCCTAAGCCGGCCACGACGATCGTGACGCTCGATGCCGATCTGGTCGGTCATGGTCCGGCTGCCGTGCGCCACGCGCACGACTTCATGGCGGACCGCCGCGGCGTGGCGCCAATGCTGGCGTGCCGGCTCTACGCGATCGAATCGTCGCCGACGCTGACAGGCGAGATCTCCGACAACCGGCTCGCGCTGCCACCTCACGAGATCGAACGCCTCGCGTGGTCGCTCGCGCGCAAGCTCGGCGTGCCTGACGTTCCCGTCGACACGCCCGAGCCTGCGTCCGACACCGCAAGACACTGGATCGCCGTGCTCGCCCGGCGACTGCGCGAGGCACCGCCAGGCAGTTCGCTGTTGATCGCTGGCGGTGCCCTGTCCGGTCCGACAAGAGCACTGGTCTGGCGGCTCAATGCCCGGCTGGGCAATCTCGGCAAATCGGTGCGCCCGGTCGCAGGCACCCCCAGGCGTCCGCTGGGCGAAGCGCATTCGATTGGCGCACTGACCGAGGCCATGCGGGCCGGCGCAGTCTCGGCGCTGCTCATGATCGATGTGAATCCCGCCTACGACGCGCCGTGCGATCTCGGCTTCGATGCCGCGCTCCGGCATGTACCATGGTCATCGCATATGGGCGTGTATCGCGACGAAACGGCGCGCCTGACGACCTGGCATGCGCCCATGGCCCATGACCTGGAGCGATGGAGCGACGCGCGTGCGTGGGACGGCACGGCATCCATCGTGCAACCGGTGATCGCACCGCTCAACGGTGGCCGTTCGGCGCATGAGCTTCTGTCCGCCGCTGTCGATGAACACCAGTCAGGCTATGACCTCGTGCGCGCGCACTGGCGTGCCCGCCAGCGCGACGACTTCGATGCCTTCTGGGAACAGGCCTTGCGAACCGGCGTGATTGCGGATACCGCCGCGCCGCCAGCCACGACCGACATGCGCCAGCCCATCACGCCACCGTCATTCGCGGCGCCCCCATTGGTTGCCCGGTTCATGCCCGACCCCGCCACCGATGCCGGAGAACTGGCCAACAATGCGTGGCTGCAGGAACTGCCGCGCGCGCTGACGCGGCACACCTGGGACAATGCCGCGCTGATCGGGCCGCTGACGGCGCGCGCGCGACGTCTGTCTACCGGCGATATTGTCGTGATCCGGCGCACGGACCGGCAGGGCAACCCGATCGAGGCGCCCGTGTGGGTGCTGCCCCGCCATGCCGAGGGCGTCGTGTCGCTGCCGCTCGGCTACGGCCGCCGCCATGCGGGGCGCGTCGGCAACGGCGTGGGCTTCGACGCCTACGCATTGCGTACGGTCGATGGCCCGCACGAGATCACCGTCGAAGCCACGGGGCGCCGCCATGCGTTCGCGGTGGTCCAGACGCAGACATCGATGGCAGGGCGCGAGGTGGCACCGCTCGCCACCGTGAGCGAGTATCGGCGCAACCCGCGTTTCGCGCAGCCCGCTGCCGACAGGCCTTCGCTCTATCCGCGCTGGCCCTACCCTGCCGAACGCTGGGGCATGAACGTGGATCTCAACGCGTGCATTGGCTGCAACGCCTGCACCGTCGCCTGCCAGGCCGAGAACAACATCCCTGTCGTCGGCAAGGAAGAGGTCTCGCGCGGCCGGGTCATGCACTGGATACGCGTCGACCGCTACGACGACGCGCGCGATACCGACGGCCGCGCGTCGCGCATTGTCTTCCAGCCCGTGCCCTGCATGCACTGCGAGGACGCGCCCTGCGAGCTGGTATGCCCGGTCGGCGCTACGGTGCATGACAGCGCCGGCCTCAACGTACAGGTGTACAACCGCTGCGTCGGCACGCGGTTCTGCTCGAACAACTGCCCGTACAAGGTGCGGCGCTTCAACTTCCTGCAGTACAGCAACCAGGGCAATGACCGCCCGCCGCCTGCGTTCAACCCGGACGTCACCGTACGCCGCCGCGGCGTGATGGAAAAATGCACGTATTGCCTGCAGCGCATCACGCGCGCGCGGATCGAGTCGGAAAAGCTCGGCCAGCCGGTTCGCGATGGCGATGTCGTGACGGCGTGCCAGGCCGCCTGTCCGACGCAAGCGATTGCGTTCGGCAACCTCGACGATCCCGACAGCCAGGTCAGCCGGCTCAAGCGCGGGCCGCGCAACTATGACCTGCTTGCCGAACTGAACACCCGGCCGCGTACGAGCTATGCGGCGCTGGTGACCAATCCCGACGATGCGCTCGCATGACCATGGCAGATCGCACCGATCGATACGATACGCCCCCCGTTTCGAAAGACATCGGGGTACTGCGGCCCGGGTGGGGCTATGCGAGCGTGTCCGACAAGATCGCCGGCCTGGTGCTGGAACGGCCGGTACGCCTGCCCTGGCTCAGCGCCTTTCTGCTGACCTTCGCGGGGATGCTGGTGTTCATGGGCGCCACAGCGTGGTTGTTCGCGCGCGGCGTCGGCATCTGGGGCGTCGACATTCCGGTGGCGTGGGGCTTTGCGATCGGCAACTTCGTCTGGTGGATCGGTATCGGCCACGCGGGGACGTTCATCTCGGCGTTCCTGCTGCTTCTCAGGCAGCAGTGGCGCACGTCGGTCAACCGCTTCGCCGAGGCCATGACGCTGTTTGCCGCCGCGATTGCCGGCCTGTTCCCGATCCTGCACCTTGGCCGGCCGTGGTTCTTCTACTGGCTCGTGCCCTACCCCGACGTCATGAACGTATGGCCGCAATGGCGCAGTCCGCTGGTGTGGGACCTGTTCGCGATCGGCACCTACCTGATCGTGTCGCTGCTGTTCTGGTACGTCGGGCTGATCCCGGACCTGGCCACGCTGCGCGACCGCGCCTGCCTGCGCGGACGGCGCCGCACCGCGCAGGCCTACGCGCTACTGGCAGTCGGCTGGCGGGGCGATGCGCGCCACTGGGCCCGCTACGAAAGCGCCTATTTGCTGCTGGCCGGACTGGCGACGCCGCTGGTGATCGCCGTGCATTCGATCGTGTCGCTCGACTTCGCGATCGGGAACACCCCTGGCTACCACTCGACGATCTTTCCGCCGTACTTCGTCGCCGGCGCGCTGTTCTCGGGCTTCGCCATGGTGCTGACCATCGCCATCCCGCTGCGGCGCGTGTACGGGCTGGAGGACTTCATCACCACGCGCCACCTGGCCAATGCGGCAAAGATCATGCTGACAGTGAGTCTGATCGTCGCCTATGGCTATGCGAGCGAGATCTTTACGGCCTTCTACAGCGGCGACCGCTACGAGATGTTCCTGTTCCAGAACCGCTGGACCGGGCCGTACGCGGTCGTCTACTGGGCGATGATGACCTGCAATGTGCTCGCGCCGCAGTGCCTGTGGTGGCGCCGCGTGCGGCACAGCCCCGCCGTGCTGTTCGTGCTGAGCCTCGTCATCAACACGGGCATGTGGATGGAGCGGTTCCTGATCGTCGTATCGAGCCTGCACCGCGACTTCCTGCCGTCGTCGTGGGGCATGTTCTATCCGACGCGCTGGGACTGGATCATGCTCGCGGGCTCCATTGCGATGTTTGCGTGGCTGTTCCTGGTCTTCATTCGCTGCCTGCCGGTGATCTCGATCGCCGAAATGCGCGAGCTCGTGCTCACCAGCACGAAGGAGGCGCCATGAGCCAATATGGCGTGCTTGCCGAATACCGCACGGGCACTGCGTTGCTCGATGCCGCCCGGCGCGCCCGCGCGGCGGGCTTCACGCACCTGGAGGCCTTCACGCCGTATCCGGTCGAGGGGCTGGCCGAGGCCATCGGCATGACGGCGGACCGCATGCCGCTGCTCGCGCTGCTGGGCGGGCTGACCGGCGGACTTGGAGGATTCCTGCTGCAGTGGTATGCGGCCGTGATCGACTACCCGCTCAATATCGGCGGCCGGCCTGCCGGCAGCTGGCAGATGTTCGTACCGGTGACGTTCTCGCTGACGATCCTGGGCGCGGCGCTGACCACGGTGATCGGCATGCTGGTGGCGAACCGGCTGCCGCGGCTGCGGCACCCGTTGTTCGACGCGCCCGATTTCGAACAGGCGTCCCGGCACCGCTTCTTCCTCTGCATCCGGCCCGAAGCCGCGCAGGCGACGGCGGCGTTCCGCATGCTTGCCACGACCGCGCCGCTGCGCGTGAGCGAGGTGCCGCAATGATCTCCCCACGCGTGCTGAACCTGCTGCGCTACCTCGCCCTGCCCTGCATGCTGATCGCGCTCAACGCATGCGAACGCGCGCGGCAGGACATGTATGACCAGCCAAAGTACAAACCGTACGCGCGCAGCGACCGCTTTGCCGACGGTACATCGGCGCGCCCGCTGCCCGACAACTCGGTGCCGGTGCCCGGCGGGCCCTTTGCCGCGATGTCGAGCGGCCGAAGCCAGGCCTGGTCTGGCACCGGCGACCGGCCGCCGCTCACACTGCAACAGTTGCAGCGCGGGCGCTCGCGCTATGAAATCCACTGTGCGCCCTGCCATAGCCCGACCGGCGATGGGGATGGCATGGTGGTCCGGCGCGGCTTTCCGCACCCGCTCTCGTTCCACACCGACGCGTTGCGCCGTGCGCCCGACGCGCAGCTGTACGACGCGATCACCCGTGGCAGTGGCCCCATGGCCCCCTATGCCGCGCAACTGACCCCGTCAGACCGCTGGGCCGTGGTCGCGTATATCCGCGCGCTGCAGCTGAGCCAGCACGCGCCCGCGGCGCGGCTGACGGCGAACGACCTGCAGCATCTCGATGAAGGAGCGACGCCATGAGCGCACACCCCGGCACGACGGCGCTGGCGCTGTACCTCTGCGCGTGGTGGTGCTGCATCGGCATCGTGTTGGGCGGACTGGTCATGGTGTGGATCCACAACCTCAGCGGGGGCGCCTGGGGCGAACCGCTGCGCGCGCCGCTGCTGGACCTGTCACGCCATACATGGCTGCTGGCGCTGCTGTTTGTGCCGGTTCTGGCCGGCACCACCGTGCTGTATCCATGGGCAACCGACGCAGCGCTGGGCATCCGGCGCTGGCCGCACGAGATCGCGCCCGCGGACGCCGCGTTCAAGTCGATGTGGCTGACACCGCTGGCCTTTGTGCTCCGCGGCGTCGTGGTGCTCGTCGTCTGGATCGTGCTGGCCGCGATGAGCCGCTCCGCGCGCTGGACGCGCTCCGCGCGGTTCGCCGCGGCGGCGCTGATCGTCTACGGCATCACCGTCAGCATCGCGGCTGTCGACTGGATCATGTCGCTGATGCCGCTCTGGTACTCGAGCGTGTTCGGCCTGCTGCTGGCCACCGGGCAGGCCTGCGCGGGCCTGGCGCTCGGCACGTGGGTGGCAGCGCGGCGCGGCGCGCGGCCCCAGGTACTGCAGGACCTGGGCAATCTGCTACTGACGGCGGTCATCACCTGGACTTACCTGGCATTCATGCAATACCTGATCATCTGGGCGGAAGATCTTCCGCACGAAACCGGCTGGTATCTGGTGCGCCGCCATGGCATCTGGCCCTTGCTGGCGTGGGCGCTGGCGCTTGGGCATTTCGTTCTGCCCATGCTTGCACTGCTGTCGCGGCGCCTGAAGCGATCGCCGGCCAGACTGGCCACGGTGGCGGCAACACTGCTCGTCATGCATTTGCTGGACGCATGCTGGCTGGTGCTGCCCTCCACGGGAGCGGGAGGCCAGACATGACCCGCGTGCGCCAGGCCCGCCATGTCAGCCCGCGCGCGGTGATCGCCGGCGCTGCGGTCCTGCTCGTCGCGATCATGCTGGCAGCCGCCCTCGGCCGGCTATACGGACGCCACCTGAATCCCTCAGGTCGGCTCGGCGTGCCCACGCCAACCACGCCGGAGGCCACGTTGCCGCTGTCGGAGAGCGCCCCGCAAACCGAACGCGCGCGTTTCGACGCTGACAAGCAGGCCGTGCTCAAAGGCTGGGGCTGGGTCGACAAGCGCGCCGGTGTCGCCCATATCCCGGTGGAGCGGGCCATGGCATTGATGGCCGAAACACCGCCGGAGCCCGCACGATGAACCTGCGATGGATCTGCGTCCTCACGGCCACCTGCCTCACGCTGTACGCGCAGGCCAGCCCGCTCGCGCTCCCCGATCCGCCCGATATGGCATTCGCGCCGACCCTGGGCAAGCAGGTGCCGCTCGATCTGGTCTTCCGCGACGACGACGGTACGCCGGTTCGGCTGCGCGAACTGTCGGCGCATCGGCCGGTGATTCTCGTCCCCGGCTACTACCATTGCCCCAACCTGTGCAGCACGGTCATGGATGGCGTGCTGGAATCGCTGGCCCAGGCACATCTGCCACGCGGCGCGTGGCGCGTGGTCGCCTTCAGCATCGACAGCGGCGAGACAGTCGCCGTGGCCGCTGCGAAGAAGCAAAGCTATGGCGCGCTGGTGGCCGCTTCCGGCGGGAACCTGCATATGCTGACCGGCGATACCGCAGCCGTCGGCACGTTGATGCAGGCCATCGGCATGCGCGTTTCCCGCCCACCCGGCGCAAGCGAGATCGCCCATGCCGCGGGCTTTGCCGTGCTGACCCCCGACGGCCGCATCGCCCAGGCCTTCAACGGCGTGCGTTTCGATGCATCGGCCCTGCGCACCGCCATCGAGCGCGCCTCGGCCGGGAAGGTCGGCTCTCCGGCGCAGCAGTTGCTGATGCGCTGCGTCCACTTCGATCCGCTGACCGGACGCTACACCGTGACGATCCTCGACGGCATCCGGGCCTTGTTCCTTGGCGCGTTCGCCGCGCTGGCCGGCTGGTGGCTGTGGCAACACCGGCAGCGGCGGCGCTCATCATGAACAGCAGCTTCCATCTGTTTCCCGAGAGTGCGTCGCTGGCAGCCGGGCGCTACGACACCCTGATGCTGTCGCTCACCGCGCTGCTCTGTGTGGTCGCGCTCGCGGTGCTGGTGGCGATAGCAGGCTCGGTGATCCGCTACCACGAACACCGGCCGGCGGACCGCAGCCATCCGCCGCTCGCGAACAAGCCGCTGGAAATTGCCTGGACCACCATCCCGCTGCTGGTCTTCCTGGGCATCTTCGCCTGGGCCGCGCATGACTACACGCTGCTCGCGCAAGAGACCGCGGGCGCGCTGCCCGTCACCGTGGTGGCACGCCAGTGGATGTGGAAGCTCGAGCACGCCAACGGCAAGCGTGAAATCAACGAACTCCACGTCCCGCTGGGGCAGGCCGTGCAACTGACGATGACCTCGCAGGACGTGATCCACAGCTTCTACGTGCCCGCGTTCCGGATCAAGCAGGACGTGGTGCCGGGCCGCTACACCACGCTGCGCTTCACTGCGACGCATGCCGGCGTGTATCGGCTGTTCTGCGCGGAGTACTGCGGCACCGACCACGCCGCCATGCAGGGGCGCATCGTGGTGATGCCGCCCGCGGAGTTTGCGCGATGGCTGGACGCGAACGTGGGCCCTGAAACCACGGCGGCGCGCGGCCGCGCACTGTTCCGGCATTATGGCTGTGCCGCCTGCCACGACGCCGGCGCAACGGTGCAGGCACCGAGGCTGGACGGGCTCATGGGCCGCACGGTCACCCTGCAGGATGGACGCGCGGTGACCGCCGACGCGGCCTACGTACGCGACGCGATCCTGACGCCGCACAAGGACATCGTCGCGGGCTATGCGCCCATCATGCCGACCTACCAGGGCCAGATCGACGAGCAGGACATTCTCGCCATCATCGAATACCTGCGCAGCATGGGAGCCGCCGATGCGAGCACAAGCCGCTGAACGCGCCAGCACCGTGGCGCAGCCCGATTACCTGAGCGACGGCTTCTCGCTCGCCTCATGGCTGGGCTCGACGGACCACAAGCGCATTGCGTGGCTGTACATGGGCGCGATCACGCTGTTCTTCTTTATCGGCGGCGCGGCGGCCACGCTGATCCGGCTCGATCTCGTCACGCCGCAAGGCTCGCTGATGGCGGCCGATACCTACAACCGTCTGTTCACCGCGCATGGCGTGATCATGGTCTGGCTGTTCCTGATCCCGTCGATTCCGTCGGTGCTGGGCAACTTCCTGGTGCCGCTCATGATCGGCGCGCGCGACATGGCGTTCCCGCGGCTGAACCTCGCGAGCTGGTACCTGTACGTGGCGGGCGGCCTGCTGACGCTTGGCGCGATGATCGCCGGCGGCGTCGATACCGGCTGGACGTTCTACACGCCATACTCGACCATGTTCTCGAACAGCCATGTGGTGATGACGCTGGCCGGCGTATTCGTTACTGGCTTTTCCTCGATCCTGACCGGCCTGAACATCATCGTTACGGTGCATACGCTGCGGGCGCCGGGCATGACGTGGCTGCGCCTGCCGCTGTTCGTGTGGGCGGCCTACGGCACGAGCCTGATCCTGGTGCTGGCCACGCCGGTGCTGGCCATGACGCTCTGCCTCGTGGCGCTCGAGCGGCTCGCGCATATCGGCATCTTCGACCCCGCGCTTGGCGGCGACCCGCTGCTGTTCCAGCACCTGTTCTGGTTCTACTCGCATCCCGCCGTGTACATCATGATCCTGCCCGCGATGGGCGTGGCCAGCGAGATCATCCCGTGTTTTGCGCGGCGCCCCGTGTTCGGCTACCGCGCCATGGTGTGGGCGATCGTCGGCATCGCCAGCCTCGGCTTCCTGGTATGGGGCCACCACATGTTCGTGAGCGGCCAGTCCTACCGCGCGAGCGTGACGTTCTCGCTGCTGAGCTTTCTGGTGGCGGTGCCGTCGGCCATCAAGGTCTTCAACTGGACCGCGACGCTGTACAAGGGCAGCATCCGCCTGTCCGCGCCGATGCTGTACGCGCTCGGCTTTGTCGGGCTGTTCACGATAGGCGGCCTTACGGGGCTGATCCTGGCGGCGCTGGCGCTCGACGTCCACCTGACCGATACCTACTTCGTAATCGCGCATTTCCACTACATCATGGTGGGCGGCGCGGTCATGGCCTATCTTGGCGGCCTGCATTTCTGGTGGCCGAAAATGACGGGCCGCCGCTACCCGGAGAACTGGGCGCGCATCGCGGCCGTGGTGATCTTCCTCGGCTTCAACCTGACCTTCTTTCCGCAGTTCCTGCTCGGTTTCGAAGGGATGCCGCGCCGCTACCACGCCTACCCGCCCGAATTCCAGGTGCTCAATATCCTGTCTTCCGCGGGCGGTTCGATCCTCGCGATCGGCTACCTGATGCCGCTGGTCTACCTGATCCACTCGCTGTTCCGCGCAGAACGCGCGCCAGCCAACCCATGGCATGCCACAGGCCTTGAATGGCAGACCACATCGCCGCCGCCGACCCGCAACTTTGCGCAAGTGCCCAAGGTCGGTGCCGACCCCTACTGCTACGACCCCGTTTCGGGCAAGGAGACGCCGCAATGAGCGCGCCGCCGTTCCAGTTCGACAGTACCGGACAGCAAGCTGTGGCCTCGCGGCTCGGCATGTGGGTCTTCCTGGGCACCGAGCTGATGTTCTTCGGCCCGCTCTTCATGGGGTACTACTTCGTCCGCGCGACAGACCCCGTCGCGCTGCCGCTGGCGGCGCGGCAGACCGACCTGCTGCTCGGCAGCCTGAATACACTGGTGCTGATGACCAGCAGCCTCGGCATGGCGATGGCCGTTTCGGCCGCAAACGAAGACCGCCGCCGCGCCGCAGTGCGGTGCCTGTGGGCCACGTCGGCACTGGGGCTGGTCTTCCTGCTCATCAAGGGCTGGGAGTATTCCAAGGACATTGCTTCCGGCTTCGTCCCGGGCAATGCTTCGGGCGCCGGCGGACCGACCGGGCAGATGTTCCGCCTGCTCTACTTCGCGATGACGGGCCTGCACGCCATCCACCTGTGCATCGGCATCGGCCTGGTCGTGGTGTTCGCACTGGCGATGCGCCAGCGCCGGCCGCTGGCGGTCGATCCGGGGCGTCTGGAGATCGTTGGCCTGTACTGGCACTTTGTCGACATGATCTGGCTGTTCCTGTTCGCGCTGCTCTACCTGCCGGGAAGGAGTGGCCCATGAAGCCGCATGCTTCCGACACGCCCCGCCAGCTCGGCGTGTGGGCATGCCTGGTGGTGCTGCTCGCTATCACCATCGGCACGTCCTTCCTCCACCTCGGCACGTGGAACATGGTCATCAACCTGGCCATCGCCGTGCTCAAGGCCCTGCTGGTTGCTGTCTTCTTCATGCACCTGGGCCGTGCTCACGCGCTGCTCCGTTTGGCCAGCGCCGTACCGGTGGCCATCCTCGCCATCCTGTTCGTGCTGGCGCACGGCGACTACGCGAGCCGCATCAAGGTGCCCGCGGCCTGGCAGGTGCCCCCGCGCGAAGCCTCCGCCGGCCGCTAAGGCTGCGCCGCCGCGTGTGGCCCGACGAGGTCGTTGCAGAGGCTCCAAAGCATTGCCGTGGGCAGTTCGTCGCCGGGAGGCTGCCACGAGACGAGTGCTTCGTCCTGGATGGCCATCGTGTTCCACCAGGTGATGAGTTCCTCTTCGTTCCAGGCACGGCGCTTGTCCACCGGAACCTGCGCCAGGGCTTGCCTGAGGCGTTGTCGGAATTCGGTATCGCTGAGCATGTTCGTTCTCCTTGATTGATTCCCTGCCCAAATGGCGCCGGCCTGTCAGCGGCTTCGCCAAAGCCACCCCGCGACCAGCGCCATCACGATCATCACGACTGCAGCCATCACCCAGCGATGCGTATTGAGCCACCACTGGATGCTGCTGCGCGCGGCACGGTCGGAAAACCTGCCGTGCGCGCCATGGTCCCCTTTGACGGGGTGGTACAGGTTGTCAGGCCGGTCACGCGGCAAGGGCTGATCGGTATGCTGCGAATCGAATCCGTGCCGCGCCAGGAAGCGGTCGAGCACACCAGGAATCAGCCGCGTACCGATGATGGCCTGCACCGCCGGCCAGCCCACCCATGACTCGCGGCGATGATGCAGCGCCGCCCATACAATGGCGTCGGCGGCGACCTCTGGCTGGAAGATCGGCGGCACGGGCTGCGGCTGCCGGTGCATGCACGTGCGGCCCCAGTCGAATTGGGGCGTATTGAACGCCGACAGGTGCACCATGGTCAGGTGGATGCGGCTGCCGTCGTGAATCAGCTCCGAACGCAGCGAATCGGTAAAGCCGCGCAACGCGCTTTTCGCGCCACAGTACGGCGCCTGCAGCGGAATCGAGCGATACGCGAGCGCCGAGCCAACCTGCACGATCACGCCCCGGTTGCGCGTCTTCATGCGGCCCAGCGCCGCCAGCGTGCCCCACACGGCGCCCAGGTAGGTGACGTGCGTCGCGCGGACGAAGTCCGCCGGTGCTATCTGGTCGGCGCGGCAGAAGATCGTCGCCATCGCGCAGTTGATCCATACGTCGATCGGCCCCAGTTCGGCCTCCACCCGCGCCGCGGCCCGTTCCACGGCGTCATGGTCCGCGACGTCCACGACGATCGGCAGGGCGACCCCACCGCTCCGCTCCACTTCCGATGCCGCTGCGCGCAGCCCGTCCTGACCGCGCGCCAGCAGACCCACGCGCCATGCCATGCGGCCGAACGCGCGTGCCGTGGCGCGCCCGATGCCGGCCGAGGCACCGGTGATGACCACGCAACGGGCGCTTTGAACGGGCTTAGCATCAGCCATGCTGCGTTTTCCAACGGACAACTTCGGTAACCCATGCAAGATGCATCCCAGTGTGATGTGTCGCCCGGCATGCGTTGCGCTTCGCATTTCGCACATGGCCCCCAAGCCCCCGCCGCGCTAACCCGACATGCAATCCTTACCGGAACGCGCACTTTCTACGCTGTGCGCTGCGCTCACGATTGCGGCCGTTGCGTATCGCCGGGTGCGTACCGGCGCCCGTGGTCATCGGCATGCGTGATGCATGGCGGTGTCCAATAGGATGGAGACCGCCATGGCAATGACTGTTTCGGATTTTGTGCTCAAGCGCTTGCGGGAATGGGGCGTCCGGCGTGTATTTGGCTACCCGGGCGATGGCATCAACGGGCTGATGGGAGCGTTCGGTCGCGCCGACAACGACCCGGAGTTCATCCAGGCGCGCCATGAGGAACTGGCCGCCTTCATGGCGTGCGCGCATGCCAAGTTCACCGGCGAGGCCGGGGTATGCCTGGCCACGTCCGGCCCCGGCGCCATTCACCTGCTCAATGGCCTGTACGACGCAAAAATGGACCACCAGCCCGTGGTGGCCATCGTCGGCCAGCAAAAGCGCGCGGCGCTGGGCGGCGACTACCAGCAGGAGGTCGACCTGACCACGCTGATGAAGGACGTGGCGCGCGACTTCGTGGCGATGGCGATCGATCCCGCGCAGATGCGTCACCTGGTGGACCGCGCCATGCGCATCGCCATCGAACGGCGCACGGTCACGTGCATCATCATTCCGAACGACGTGCAGAACCTGCCTGCCGTACCAGTGCCGCCACGCGAGCACGGCACGGTGCATACCGGCATCGGCTACACCGCGCGCGCGCTGGTGCCGCCGGAGCCGGATCTTCGCCGCGCCGCCGACGTGCTCAATGCGGGCAGCAAGGTGGCGATGCTGGTGGGCGCCGGCGCCCTGCAAGCCACCGATGAAGTCATCGAGGTGGCGCGCCGGCTCGGCGCAGGGGTGGCCAAGGCGCTGCTGGGCAAGGCCGCCGTGCCGGACGACCTGCCCTTTGTCACCGGCAGCATCGGCCTGCTCGGCACCAAGCCAAGCTGGGAGCTGATGACGGGATGCGACACCTTGCTGATGGTGGGCTCGGCCTTCCCGTATTCCGAGTTCCTGCCCGAAGAAGGCAAGGCCCGCGGGGTGCAGATCGACATCGACGCACGCATGCTGAACCTGCGCTACCCGATGGAGATCTGCCTGGAGGGCGACAGCGCGGCCACCCTGCGTGCGCTGCTGCCGATGCTGGAGCAGAAGCCGCTCGCCTGGCAGCAGGAGATCGAACATAACGTCGCCGAGTGGTGGCAGGTGCTGGCCCAGCGCGCTGCCGCCAAGGCCAACCCGATCAATCCACAGCGCGTGTTCGTGGAACTGTCCGAACGGCTTCCCGACGGCTGCATCCTGACCTGCGACTCTGGCTCCGCCGCCAACTGGTATGCGCGCGACCTGAAGATACGTCGCGGCATGATGGCATCGCTGAGCGGCGGGCTCGCGACGATGGGGCCTGCCGTGCCGTATGCGATTGCGGCAAGGTACGCGCACCCCGATCGTCCCGTGATTGCGATGGTTGGGGATGGCGCCATGCAGATGAACGGCATCAACGCGCTGATCACGATCTCGCGCGACTGGAAGCGCTGGTCGGGCGGATCACTGACCATCATCGTGCTGAACAACGGCGACCTGAACCAGGTCACCTGGGAGCAGCGCGTCATGGAAGGCGACCCCAAGTTTGCCGTGTCGCAGGACCTGCCCGTGTTCGGGTATGCGGCGTTCGCGCAGTTGCTCGGCCTGCAGGGCGTGCGCGTCGACCGCCCCGAGGCGATTGGCCCGGCCCTGGACCAGGCGCTGGCCGCCAGGATCCCCACCGTGCTCGAAATGGTCACGGACCCCGATGTTCCGCCGCTGCCGCCGCATATTTCGGCGAAGCAGGCACGCGACTACATCGCGGCCATGCTCCATGGCGATACCGATGCCGGTGGCACGCTGCGCGCGACGTTCCGGCAGGTCTGGGAATCGCTGACGGCTTCGTCGAAGCGGCATGCGGACAAGGATGCGACGCCGTGACACGCTCGCATGCCACGCCGATCCGGTCCATCGAAGCCAGGGCTTATCGGATTCCCTTGCCGGCTCCGGAATCCGACGGGACGCTGGAGTGGGACCATGTCACGCTGGTGGTGGTGCATGCCGCCGCCGGCGGCGTCACCGGGTGCGGGTATGGGTACTCCGACCAGGCCGTCATCCCGATCATTGCGCAACTGCTGGTGCCGCGTTTGCTCGGCACCGACGCCATGGCCACGAACGCCAGCTGGCGCGCCATGAAGGGCGCCGTGCGCAACCTCGGCGTATCGGGGCTGTGCGCCCAGGCGATTTCGGCCGTCGACATTGCACTGTGGGACCTGAAGGCGCGCCTGCTCGACGTGTCGCTCATGCAGTTGCTCGGCGCCGCGCGCACCTCGGTGCCCGGCTATGCCAGCGGCGGGTTCACCAGCCTGTCCCATGAAGCGCTGCACGACGCTGCGCGCGCCTGGCGCGACGCGGGGTTCTCGCGCGTGAAGATAAAGGTCGGGCGCCACCCCGACGACGACCCGGCCCGCGTCGCCACGGTGCGCGATGCCGTTGGCGCGGAGGTCGAAGTGTTTGTCGATGCGAATGGCGCGTACACGGTCGCGCAGGCGCTGCAGATGGCGCAGGCCCTCGCACCGTTCCGCATCACATGGTTCGAGGAGCCTGTTTCGTCGGACGACATTACGGGCCTGCGCGCGGTGCGCGAGCACACGCCACCGGGGCTCGCCGTCGCGGCGGGCGAGTATGGCTTTACGGGCGACGATTTCCGGCGACTGCTGGAGCCGCGTTGCGTGGATGTACTGCAGGCGGATGCAACACGCTGCGGCATCACCGGATGGCTGCGCGCCGTGAACCTCTGCGAAGCCTTCCATGTGCCGCTGTCCAGCCACTGTGCCCCTGCGCTGCATGCGAGCCTGTGCTGCGCGGCCTCTCCGGCCGTCCACGTCGAAGTGTTCGAGGATCATGCCCACATTGAAGCGCAGTACTTCGACGGTATACCCACGCTGCACGACGGCAACCTGTGCCCGCACGCGAACCAGCCCGGGCTCGGCCTGCGCTTCCGCGAAGGGGATGCACGATGTCACCTGGCCTGCTAGCCTCGGCCCACGGCGAAGGCTTCGCCGCGCTGGAGACGGCGCTCCGCGATACCGTCGATGCGGAAGTCCGCTTTGACGCGGGAAGCCGCGCGCTGTATGCGACGGATGCATCCAACTACCGCCAGGTACCGATCGGCGTGGTGATTCCGCGCAGCGTGCAGGCCGTCATCGATACCGTCGCGTTGTGCCGCCGGCACGGCGCACCGGTGCTGTCGCGCGGGGGCGGAACCAGCCTGTGCGGGCAGACCTGCAATGTCGCGGTCGTGCTCGATTTCTCGAAGTACCTCAACCGCATCCTGTCCATCGACCCGCAGGAGAAGACAGCCCGCGTGCAGCCCGGCGTGGTGCTCGACCGCCTGCGCGATGCGGCCGAAGCCCATCACCTGACGTTTGCACCGGACCCTGCCACGCATACGCACAACACGCTCGGCGGCATGATCGGCAACAACTCGTGCGGGCCGCATTCGGTGATGGGGGGCGAGACCATCCGCAATGTGATCGAGCTCGACATCCTCACGTACGACGGCACCCGGCTGACCGTCGGCGCCACCACGCCGCAGGCATGGGACGCGCTTGCCGCACGAAGCGACCGCGTCGGCGAGATCTACCGGCTGCTGCGCACGCTGCGCGATGAATACCAGGACGACATCCGCCAGGACATGCCGCGCATTCCGCGACGCGTTTCGGGATACCCTTTGGAGGCACTGCTGCCGGAGTACAACGGCAATATCGCCCATTCGCTGGTGGGCACCGAGGGCACGTGCGTGATCGTGCTCGAAGCGAAGCTGCGCCTGGTCGATAGTCCGCGCGCACGGTCGTTGCTCGCACTTGGCTATCCGGATGTATTCCATGCCGCCGATCACGTGCTCGATGTCATGGCGTCCGGCCCGATCGCCGTGGAAGGCATGGACGACCGGCTGATTGCCGACATGACCGCACTGCACCTGCACCCCGAAGACGTAGCGCTGCTGCCACCGGGCAACGGATGGCTGCTCGCGGAATTCGGCGGCGACGACAAGGCGCAGGCAGACGACCGTGCACGCAAGCTGATGGACACGCTCAAGGCCGGCAGCGACGCGCCTTCGATGAAGCTCTTCGACGACCCCGCCGAGGAACAGCTGATCTGGCGCGTGCGCGAATCCGGCCTTGGCGCGACCGCGCATGTGCCCAACCAGAAGATCACGTGGGAAGGGTGGGAGGACTCTGCCGTCCCGCCCAGGCATCTGGCCGAATACCTGCGCCGGTTGCGCGAATTGTTTGATCGCTACGGCTACGCCTGCGCGCTGTACGGCCACTTCGGCCAGGGCTGTGTGCACACGCGCATCGATTTCGACCTGGAAACGGCGCAGGGCATCGAAATATGGCAGCGATTCCTGCAGGACGCCGCACATCTTGTCGTCAGCCTTGGCGGCTCCATCTCCGGCGAACATGGCGATGGCCAGTCCAAGGCGGACCTGCTGCCGATCATGTACCCGGAACGGCTGATGCGCGCGTTCGGCCGGTTCAAGCAGATATGGGACCCGCTTAACCGCATGAACCCAGGCAAGGTCGTCAACGCCTGGCATATCGACCAGAACCTGCGGATCGGCACGGATTACAACCCGCCCGAGCAGCCCGTCTATTTTCACTACACCACGGACAGCGGCAGCTTTCCACGTGCGGTGCTGCGCTGCGTCGGCGTGGGCGAATGCCGCAAGAACAAGGGTGTGATGTGTCCGAGCTACATGGCAACGGGCGAGGAACGGCATTCGACACGCGGCCGCGCCCGCATGCTGTTCGAGATGCTCAAGGGCGAGGTGGTACAGGACGGCTGGCGTTCCGAGGCCGTGCATGAGGCGCTGGACCTGTGCCTGTCATGCAAGGGCTGCAGGGGCGAATGTCCCGTGAACGTGGACATGGCGATCTACCGTGCCGAGTTCATGGCCCACTACTACGAACGCCGCCACCGGCCACGCGAAGCGTTCGCCTTCGGGCTGGTCGACCAATGGGCGCGCCTGGGCATGCATGCGCCTGGCTTGTTCAACCTGCTCACGCACGCGCCGCTGCTGTCGCTGGCGGCCCACAAGCTGGCGAACGTCGCGAGCGGCCGCGAGATTCCACGTTTCGCGAAGCAATCGTTCCGGGACTGGTTTGCCACCCGGCCGCGCCAGGCTCCGCACGGGCGCCGGGTGATCCTGTGGCCGGACACATTCACCAATGCCTTCGAGCCCGACATCGCGCGCGACGCCGTATCGGTGCTCGAAGCCACCGGCCACGACGTGCACATTCCACCCCAGCCGCTATGCTGCGGCCGCCCACTCTACGAGTACGGCATGCTGGACCGGGCGCGCGCGTATCTGCGCGACGTGCTCGATACCCTGGCCGAGGATATCCGCCGCGGGACGCCGGTAGTCGTGCTGGAACCCGCCTGCCTGTCGGTCTTCCACGAGGAAATGCGCGAACTGCTGGGCGGCGACGAGCAGGCAATGCGCCTGCGCCAGCAATCCTTCCTGCTGCCCGATTTCCTGTGCCAGCGGGACGCGCTGCGCGGCATGCACACGTTGTCGGGGAACGCGCTCGTCCACGCGCATTGCCATCACCGGTCGATCTGGAAGACCGCGGGCGAGGAAGAAGCGCTGCGTGCGGTGGGCGTCGTGCCCACCGTGCTCGATTCCGGTTGCTGCGGCATGGCCGGATCGTTCGGCTTTCTGCCGGACAAGCAAACGGTGTCGAACGCGTGCGCGCAACGGACGTTGATCCCGAAGATCCTGGCGAAATCAGCCGGAACGATGGTCGTTGCCGACGGCTTCAGTTGCCGCCTGCAGATCCGGCACCACGCGGGCACCGTTCCGCTTCATATCGCACAGATGCTGGCGCGCGCCGGAACCGCATCAACGGGGTGAGCCGCGCTAACGCCATGCCGGTTCGCTACGCTGCTCGAAATGGTCATAGGCCGTCAGCAAACCCTGCAGCACTTCGGCAGAGGTCTCAAACAATGCTTGCGCCTTCGGGTCGGTGACCTTGGTGACATCGTCGCGCAAGTGCTGCAACGTGTCGTTGAGCATGGCCTTGATCTTGAGGGTGTGGTGGCGTGGGTCTGTCTCGGGTAACGCGTTCAGTTCAGTCATCGCAATGCTCCCAAACCGGTGAAAGATTGAGGGAAGGTATGACTTCGTTCTATACCAAGCCTGCAAAGGTCGATGTCGGTCTGGCGCTGACAACATGGAACCGTCGCGGGTGATCAGATCGACGTTTCACGCTCGGCATAACGCTCCGCCACGGCCGCCAGGCTTCCGCCGCTGCCGTCGAACGCGCGCACGATGAAATCCAGCAGCACCTTGACTTTCGCCGGAGCCGCGTACGGATCTTCACGCGCTCCACCCCAGCGTCGCCATCCAGTTCCAGGAAGCCGCGGATGTACTGGTCGACCCAGTCCAGCCTGGCCAGGTCCGAAGGGCTCGACGGCTCAGCCTTGTCGTACAAATAGGCAGGACTGCCGCATATCAGCCAATGCACCGAGGCCAGCATTCTGGCGACGACGGACGGGGCCGGCGAATCGGTGATCTGGAGGCTGATGTCGACCTTCTTGCCAGGAAAATCCGGCACATGGTTCTTGAGGATCAGCTTCAGGTCCGGCATAAAGAAGGCGCCGATTGCCTGCCCGCCCGGGCGGCTTTTGCGTCATGCAACGGCCTCGCCCATCAGCCGTCCACGCATCATCCATAGGTTGCTCCTACGCCGACCTTTTCGAAGGCGACGACGCAACGGGAGAAAGGAATCTGTACTCTCAAACAACCATCGACTGCTGGGCGAAGATACCCGCCATCGCGCCCTGCGATGATGCCTGGGTGACCGAGGGCAAGAAGGGCGTGGCGAGGTCGCCAGCGGCGTAGATGCCGGGGATGCTGGTTTGGCGGCGCTCGTCGACTTTGAGGACGATGCCAGTGGGCGTATCGACCGTGGCGAGGCCCAGTGATTCATGCAGGCTTGCGGACGGCTTGTTGCGCGGATGGGCGAACAGGACGTCGACCGCGACGTTGCGGCCGGTATCGAGATTGACGGTGGTGATATGGCCCGTGTGATGGGCGATCTCGACGATCCGGCCATCGACGACAGGCATGTTGCGGCGCGCCAGATCGGCCTGGATATCGGCCGCAATGTCATGACCATCGGCGAAGACAGTCAACTTGTCAGTCCAATCGCGGAACAGCCTGGCAGACTGGTGCGACTGTGGGCCGGACCAGAGAAGGCCCCAATGCTGGCCGGCGACTTCAAAGCCGTCGCAATAGGGGCAGGGCACGATGGACGTGCCCCAGCTTTCGGCAAAGCCCGGAACATCAGGCATCTGGTCGGCGACGCCATAGCTCAGGATGAGGCGGCGCGCCCTTAGGCTTTCCTGATCGTCAGTGACGACGCAGAAATCGTCGATGGCGCCAGACACGCTCTCGGCCCGAGCTATGACCAGCCTGATCGTTGGATAGCGCGCAAGCTGCTGCCGCGCCTCGACTAGGATGTCCAGCGGCGGCTTGTGATCGTGGCCGAGCAGGCCATGCGAGTGGCCGGCAAAGCGGTTGCGCGGTCGGCCGGTATCGAGAACGATGACCTTGCGGCGCGCACGGCCGAGCTGCAGGGCGGCGGCGAGCCCGGCAAAGCTGCCGCCGATGATGATGACGTCATTCATGGTGATGGGCTCCGTGTTGTGGATAGAGGGGTGGCTGGGCCCGGTGCGCAATAACGTCCGGAGATAAGCGCTTGAGACGATCCGCGGCCAGAGGGTTTCGGCACTGGCGAGAAAGTTGCCCATGGCTGTATTGTCCGGCCCGACAATGCCGCATTCGTTATCGCCGGGCGGCCAGAGGAAAGCTGATTTGGACAACCGGTTGAAACATACCCTTGGCTTGCTCATTTACGATACTTAATGGTATCGTAGTACAAGAATTTAAATACTGTCAAGTATCGGAATTGTCGTGACCGAAAACAGCCAGGGCCGGCGCGGCCGGCCCGCCAACGAGGCGCTTCGCCAAACGATTGTCGACACCGCCTGCGAACTCTTCGTGGAACTGGGTTTTCAAGCGACGACCATGGACAAGGTCGCCCAGCGGGCGAAGATATCCAAGCTAAGCATCTATCGGCACTTCGAGAACAAGGAGGCGCTGTTCAGCGCGGCCATGGTGGCCCGCTGCGAGCAGTTTGCACCGCAGGCCCTTTTCGAAGGCGTCGATGGCTCGGCCGAAGATCAGCTCATGGCGTTGGGGTCATCCCTGCTTCGCACGCTGTTGAGCCCGGACGTCCGTAGTGTCGAAGCCATGGTTTTGGCCGACAAGACGAATCAAAAGTCGTTAAGCAAGCTCCATTACGAAGCCGGGCCCGCCCATGTCATCGCCCAAATCGAGGCCGTGTTGCGTCAGTTGCACGCGAAAGCGATTCTGAACGTACCCGATGCTCTCCAGTCCGCCCGCTTGTTTGCCGCGCTTTTCAAAGGATCCGATCTCCTGCTGATCGCCCGCTTCGACGAGGCGAAAGCAAAGGACGACAACGAAATCGAATCCTATTGCCGGTCGGCCGTCGCCATGTTCATCGCCGCGCACGGTGGCATCTAAAGATCCATCGCGGCCGATGAAGAACACGGAGCAGTTGCGTTCGGGCGCGAAGCTGTAGCCGATCAGCTGGCGGCGCGGTGAGGCCGGTCTGCGCCTAAACTGGAAAGTCCCCGGGCCGCCCGCCCATGAACCGGAGCGCTCCATGCCAGACGTCGCCGTTACCGCTGCCGACCATGCCATCGGCCCTGACACCGCCAGGGTCACCGTCGTCGAATATGGCGACTTCGAATGCGAATACTGCCGCATGGCCTACGGCGCCATGAAGATCCTGATGGAGCACTATGGCCCGCAGGTCCGCTTCGTCTATCGGCACTATCCGATGTCTCACTGGCATCCATCCGCCGAAGCCGCGGCCGAATGCGCGGAAGCGGCCGGCGCGCAGCAGAAGTTCTGGCAGATGTACCGCCTGCTGCACGAAAAGCCGAACGGCCTGAAATCGGAAGCGCTACGCCACTATGCCGGCATGCTCGGCATGGACCTGAACCGCTTCGACAGCGACATGGCGGCTCACTCGCACCTGCCGCATATCCGCGATGACATGCGCGGCGCCACGCAATGGCAGGTACGGGGCACGCCATCGTTCTTCGTCAATGGCGTGGTGCAGGACGTGACCTTCGGTATGGAACGGCTGCAGCGCGCCATTGATGTGGCGTTGGCGGGTTGAACGTTGGTTTCACGAAGAAACCACGACTGCCCTGTCGCGTTGCCCGCCCATGAACATGGCGAGGCCGAATAACTGCAGCGCTGCCATACAAACCGCCAGCTTGACTGTCGAATCCAGCAGCAGCGGGACCAGCAGCGCTGACATCAGGAAATTGCCGAACTGCTGCACCGTGACATAGCCACTCGATGCGAGCCCGCGCCGTTCCGGGAAACAATCGAGCGCCAGCAATTGCAGGCTCGGTTGCGTGATGGTCATGCCGGCGCCGTAGACCGGCAGTGCGATCAGCGCCCACGGCATGGCCGGGGCGTGCAGCGCCGTGAGCACAATGTTCAATATGCCGGCGAACAGCATGACAGCGTGCCCGAGCAGCACGCTGCGCACCGGGCTGATCCTGCCGGCCATGCGATGCGACACGAGCGAGCCCAGCATGATCCCCGCTACGATCGGGATGAATAGCCAGCCGAACGACTGCGCACCAAGCCCGAGATGCCGGGTCACGAACGTGGGCGCGGCAAAGATATAGACATAGATGCCGACGTTGACCCCGGCGTTCGCGAGCGTCAGCGCGACAAAGCGCCAATGGGTCAACATGGACCCATAGCCGCGCGCCAGCAAAGCGGGATGAAGCGGATGGCGGCGCGCGGGCGGCAAGGTTTCGGGCACCCATCGCCAGCAGGCGACGAGCAGCGACGCCGACACGAGCGCCAGGAAGACAAAGATGCTGCGCCAGCCTGTCCACAGCAAGAGCCAGCCGCCGCAGACCGGCGCGATCGCCGGAGCCAGCGCAAAGATCATCGCGACCAGCGCCATGACCTGCTGGGCCTGCATGCCGTCGAAGACATCGCGCACCATGGCCCGGCCGACGATCACGCCAATGCCGGCACTGATGCCCTGCAGTACCCGCCCGGCGTGAAGCATATCGATGCCAGTGGCCCCGGCACAGACCAGTGAGCCGATGGTGAACAACGCACAACCGAGCAAAACCATCCGCCGGCGGCCCACGGCATCGGAGATGGCGCCGTGCCACGGCAGCATCAGCGCGAAGGGCAGCAGATAGGCAGTGAGCGACTGCTGGACCTGCGCGTTCGTCGCGTGCAGCGCATCGCTCATGATCGCGAAGGCGGGCAGATAGGTCGCGATGGCAAACTGCCCGAGCATCGACAATCCCGCTGCAATGGCCGCCATGGCGGCAATGCCAGGAAGGGCCTTCGGCTGTGGATCGCTCTGCGCGGTCAGCACACCGGGTGCTGCCCGTTCATCAGCTCTGCTGCCCTTCATTTCCATTCGGGTCTCCCTTTGCCAGGCAGCGCAATGTATGGACCCAATGGTATTGGCGCGAAGCATTTCAAAAGCCACAAATCGCGCCAAAAGAATGGCAATTCATGCCACACAAGGGTTAACGCCAATCAATTTAGTCTAGTTTGATCCGCTGCAAGCCAGCACTCGATGGCCTGTTCGCTGGTTCCTCTGTCATTGCGCGGTCTGCTGCCTCTGATACTCGTTTAGCTTCATCGTCATGTACGCATCCCGATCCACCTCGTGCAGTTGGCGCGAATATTTCTCGGTGGCATCGAACCAGCTGGCCAGGCGCTGGCCAAGGCGTTTGGCGGGTGGCACGGACAGCGTTGCCAGATACGCGTCGATGGCCAGGTAGTAACGCATCGTGTTGCGCTCCAGAAGCCCTCGTACACCGCCGATATATTCGGTCCTCCCGGTCGATGGATCACGCGTGGTGGTGAAGCCCACTTTGCCACTGCCCAGCGTCGCCAGATAGGTTTTCATCGCCATGCGCCCGGCCATGCCATAGCTGTATGCATACGTCAGATGCACGAAGGTACGGCTGGCGGAAATCGAAGTGGCCTCCAGCACGATGCGGTAATCGCGCGTGCTCATCGGGCCGCTGTCCGCGTCGAGCCTCACCTGGAAGTAGTCGGGCCCCGTCGCCGCCACGCGGTAGGTGAATTGCACGCGGTACGTGGAGGAAAGTTTTTCCTCGACCTTTCTGCCCAGGTTGACGGTAAGGATGGGGCCATTTCCGCTCGTCGATGCCCGGCAATATTTCACGTTCAGGTGCAGGATCAGCGCGTCGCACCAGTTGGCAGGGCCCTGCGCCGGATCATTGAGCGAGCCGTTGACGGTGGCGAAGGGATAGTCGACCACCGCATAGATATCCCCGGTCAGCGTGGAGTCGGTTTCCGTTGACGCCAGGTATAGCTGGCGCTGAAACGGGTTGCGGCTCAACTGTTCGGTCAGGCTCGCGTACTTGTCGCGCAGGCGCGCTGCATTGCCGGTTTCCTGCGCGAACACGCAGGGGCTAGCGCCGAAGAATGCGAGGATGGCAAAGATCGCGAGGATCTGTGTTGCCGCGTACCGTCTGCCGTTCGCTGGCGTCATCGCAAGTCCAGTCATGGGCTTTCATCCGAACGCAAGCACTACCGCGTACATTTCTCCTGATACACCTTCTGCAACTGCCTGCGGGTCCGGTCGCGCTCGACCGTGGCCACATCGTTGCCCTGGCTGTTCTCGACCGGCGCGTTCGAAGGGCGGTAACTGCGGCGCGGGGTCTGGCCGATCTGTTCGGCAAGCCGGTCGCACTGCTCGTCGCGCGAAAGCGGTTGGCTGGGGGTAGGCTGGAACCGATGCGACCCTTCACGTACGGCATCGGAGATGGCGTCATTGATTGCGGGGTCCGGCGCAGACGGCCGCTGTGTCTGGGCATGGCCGCCAGACAGCGGCGCCAGACCGGCGAGCAAGGCGAGTTGGCACAGACGGCGGCGCAGCGACATGGAAGTCTCCTCGATGTACGGGTACACCGCAACGTGCGGCAGGCACAGACTCAGTCGCAGTCAATATACCGTGGTATCTCGCCGCGCGTGGATGCGCGATCGTTGGCAAGCGCCCGGCACGTGTCTGCCGGAGACCATCGACTGAGCCGGAGAGCCTCACCCTTGGCCCCCGGCCGCATTGATGGTAACCCGCCTGAGTACGTTTGAGTGCACGGCGCTGGCGCGGCTGGCCGGAGGCCGTAGGCCGGCTGCCGGCCGGCGGCCGCCGATCGCCTCAGCCCTCCAGCTTCGCCGCTGCATCGCGCAGCGCCGTGCGCAGCCCCTCTTCCACCACCGGGTGGTAAAACGGCATTGCCAGCATCTGCGCGATGGTCAGCCCCTGCTGATACGACCACGCCAGCAGGTGCGCAATGTTCTCGGCGCGCGGGCCCGTCCATTCGGCACCCAGGAACTGGCCAGTCGCCTTGTCGGCATACACGTGCATCAGCCCACGGTTCCTGAGCATGACGCGACTGCGGCCCTGGTCTTCAAAGCTGACTTCGCCGGTGACGAAGCTGCCCTCGGCCAGGTCGGCAAAGCGCTTGCCCACCATAGCGATCTGCGGGTCAGAGAACACCACGGCGAGCGGCGCGCGGCGGGCCAGCGGCAACACCCGCGGGTACGTCGCGGCATTCTCGCCGGCGGCCTTGCCCTCGTCGGCGGCTTCATGCAGCAGCGGCAGGATGTTGTTGGCATCGCCGGCGATGAACACCGGCGATACGCCGCACTGCAGCGTCACGGGATCGAACACCGGCACGCCGCGCGCATCCAGTTCCAGGCCGGTGTTCTCCAGGCCCAGGCCGCGCACATTAGGCTCGCGACCCGTCGCGGCGAGCACGTAGTCGAAGGTCTCCGCGACGGACTTGCCTTCGCGGTCGATATAGGTAATGCGGGCCAGATCGCCTTCGCGCGCCATCTCCGTGACGCTGGCCTCGGTATCAAGATAGAACGCCTTGCGGAAGGTCTCGTCCGCATAGCGGCGTATGACGGGGTCGGTCAGCGGACCGAGCGAGCCGCGCACACCGAACACACGCACGCGCACGCCAAGGCGCGACAGCGCCTGTCCAAGCTCCAGCCCGATCACGCCGGGCCCGAACACGGCCACGCTGCGCGGCAGGTCTTCCCATGCGAACACATCGTCGTTGACGATCAGGCGGTCGCCGAACACCTTGAACGGTGCCGGCAGCACCGGCCGCGACCCCGTGGCGATGACCACGCGGCTGGCACGCACGGTGATGTTGCCGTCGTCGGCCGCTACTTCGAGCGTGGTGTTGTCGATGAACGAGGCGTAGCCACGAATGCGGTCTGCCTCGGGAATGCCGTCCACGCCGCGTACCACGAAGCCGACGAAGCGGTCGCGCTCGCTGCGTACGCGGGCCATGACCTCGCGGCCATCGATACGGATCTGGCCATCCACGTGTACGCCGAACGGGGCCGTGTGGCGCAACTCATGCGCGGCTTCGGCGGCGGCAATCAGGAGCTTGGACGGCATGCAGCCCACGCGGGCACAGGTGGTGCCGTACGGGCCACCTTCGATGATCACGGCGCGCTTGCCGGCCGCGATGGCGGCGCGGTAGGCGGCGAGGCCGGCGGTACCTGCTCCGATGACAGCGACGTCGGTCTGGATGGTCTTCATGGTGAACGGTTCCTTTCCTTTTGAGATTTCTTGAAATCGATCGGACATCAATCGGCGGGCTGGATGGCACCGCGCGGGCAGCGCGGCGCCATCGGGTCCGGCGACTGCCGGACCGCGCGGGCGGTCGTGATACGGGGATTACTGGCCCAGGTACTGCTCGAGCGCGGCGGCGCCGCCAATCAGCTTGCCGTTGATGAAGACCTGCGGCGCGGTCATCTCGCCGGACACGGCGCCCAGCACCTTGCCGCGCACCTTGTTGTCGAGCGGCACCTCGATGTACTCGTAGCCGGCGTCGGACAGTTGCTGCTTGGCCTTGGCGCAGAACGAGCAGCCTGCCTTCGAGAACACCACCACCTGGTCCGGACGCTTGGCGTCGGGGGCGATGTGGTTCAGCATGGTGTCGGCATCGGAGACCTTGAACGGGTCGCCCGGCTCGTTCGGCTCGATGAACATTTTCTCGACCACGCCGTCACGGACGAGCATCGAATAGCGCCAGCTGCGCTTGCCGAAGCCCAGGTCGGCCTTGTCCACCAGCATGCCCATGCCTTCGGTGAATTCGCCGTTGCCATCGGGAATCATGGTGATGTTCTGCGACTCCTGGTCCTTGGCCCATTCGTTCATCACGAAGGTGTCGTTGACCGACACGCACAAGATCTCGTCCACGCCATGCTGGGCAAATGCCGGCGCCAATTCGTTGTAGCGCGGCAGGTGGGTCGACGAGCAGGTCGGCGTGAAGGCGCCGGGCAGCGAGAACACGACGACGGTCTTGCCGTTGAACAGATCGCCGGAGGTGACAGTCTTCCACTCGTTGTCCTGGCGGATGCGGAAAGCGACATTGGGAACGCGTTGGCCTTCACGGGATTGCAGCATCGGGATCACTCCTTGGTGGTTTCAGTGGTTTGCTGCGTGTTGCAGCGATGGACCCGATTCTGGCGATCCCAATGTGATTTGTACAATTCATCGTTTAAACCGACGCCATTAACCATTACTATCAATGACAGATAGACTTCCCTTATGGACAGTTATAGGTGCCACATAAGGCACCCCTATTTTTTACAATGGGATAGACAAGTGCCCTATCATGCGGCCATCTGTCGACCTCCTTTCGCATCCCCCAGCGCCGATGAGCCGCCCTACCACCCGATCCGCCCTCTCCGCGCTTGTGCTTTCGCTTTCGCTTTCGCTCGCCTGTCCGGCAGGCGCCGAAACGCTACGCAAGCCCGCCCTGGACGCGCTGATCGCCTCGCAGAAGTCCGGCGCGCAGGAAAGTCTGGAAACCTTCCTGGCCAACGCGGCCAAGGCCGCCCCTGCCGTGGCGCCTGCCGTAGCGGCGTGGCAGGGCGGGCTGCCGCTCAGCGGCGACAACCTCGTCAACATCGGCCGTTTGCTCGGGGTCTACAACCGGGTACACAACGAGGCAGCGGTCATCGACACGCTGGGCAAGATGGTCGCGCTGCGCACCGTTCGCGATGACAAGATGCCGCAGCACGAAAACCCCGCGATCATCGAGTTCGGCAAGCTCGTCGAGGGTATGGCGAAGTCTTTCGGGCTGGTCTACCGCAACGTGGATAACCGCGTCTTCGAGGTCACGCTGCCCGGCACCGGCACCGACATCTTCGGCATCCTGACCCATGCCGACGTGGTGCCAGCCGCCGCCGAAGACTGGGTGCTCGACAATGGCACGAAGCTCGATCCGTTCTCCGTCACGCGCGTCGGGGACCGCCTGTATGGCCGGGGGACCATCGACGACAAGGGTTCGATTGCCGCCGCGCTCTACGCCATGAAGACGGTCAAGGAAAGCGGCGTGCCGCTCGAGCGCAGCGTACGCCTGATGATCGAGACTACCGAAGAAACCGGTGGCGACGGCATCAAGTACTACCGCGAACACAACGCGCTGCCCGACTACAACATCGTGCTCGACAGCAAGTATCCGGCTGTCGTGGCGGAGAAGGGTTCCGGCGCACTTCGCGTCCTGTTTCCCGTGCAGGCCACCGATAGCAAGCGCGCGACCATCGTTGCCATGCGTGGCGCGGCGTCGGCCAATACCGTGCCGGAGAGTGCTACCGCGCGCATCGGGGGCGGCAATCCTGCAGCGGTCCTGTCCGCGTTCGATAACGCACGTGCGGCCTTCATCCGCAAGTACGCGCCGCAGGGCGGGAAGTTCGCCATCGACGTCAAGCGGGACGGCGATGAAGTGGTGGTCAAGGTGACCGGTGTGTCGGCACACGGTTCAAGGCCCGAGGAAGGCGTCAACCCGCTGCCGCGGCTGGCGCTGTTCCTGCAATCATCGGGCGTGCCGCTCACCGACAACCATTACCTGCGCGCGGCGCACTATATCGTCGACCTGTATGGCCTGGGCTACCTGGGCGAGAAGATGGGACTGGCCTATCGCGACCCGTTCATGGGCCCGCTGACCATGTCGCCGAACCAGATCCGCGAGCAAGGCGAATTCATCGAAGTCACCACCAATGTGCGCATGCCGCGCGGCAGCACGCCCGAGGCGCTCAGCGGCAAGGTGCTGCAGCGCATCTACAAGTGGGCGGCCTCCACTGGCTCGACCGTGGAGGTCAAGCATGAGCAGGGCAACTGGATGGCGCGCGACCCCAAGGGCGCGTGGCTCTCCACGCTGCTCAACATCTTCGGTGACACCACCGGACTCGAAGCCAAACCCGTGGCTACGGCGGGCAGCACCACGGCCAAGCTGCTGCCGAATGCGATCAATTTCGGGCCGGCCATGCCCGGCAAGAAGTACACCGCGCACAATGCGAAGGAGTACAAGGAAGTGCCCGATCTGGACCTGGACCTGCAGATGTTCACCGAGATGATGGTGAGGATCGGGAACCTCGGGAAGATGCAGTAAAGCAAGGCATGCCGGCAAGCCGTGCCACACCGCGCGCGGCAGCGGCTCAGGCGGCCTGTGCCGCCGTCGTCAGGCCGGCGAGGTAGTTGTGGATCTGCGCGACGACCGAGGCCCCTTCCCCCACTGCAGCGGCCACGCGCTTGGTCGAGCCCGAGCGCACGTCGCCAATCGCGAACACGCCCGGCACGCTGGTCTGCAGCGGATACGGCACGGCCGACGCGCAGCCCAGCGTCCCACCGCCCGTGCGCACGAAGCCCTTGTCGTCGGTCTCCACGTTGCACGTGCGCAGCCACGAGGCATTGGGATCGGCGCCGATGAACAGGAACAGGTGGCGCACCGGCAGCGATACCAGCCCGTCGCTCTCGGTGGGCGCCTGGTAGCGGACATCGGACAGCCACCCGTCCCCTTCGAGCGCATGGATTTCGGCACGGGTGTGAAGTTGCACGTTGGGCAGCCCGCCGATACGGTCGACCAGATAGCGCGACATGGTGGCCGCCAGCCCCTGCCCGCGCACCAGCATGTGGACATGCGCCGCATGCGTGGCCAGGAATACCGCCGCCTGTCCGGCCGAGTTGCCACCGCCGACCAGCATCACCGGCTCGTTCTTGCACAGCTTGGCTTCCACCGGCGAGGCCCAGTAGTACACGCCCCGCCCCTCGAAACGTTCGAGCGCATCGATGGCCGGCCGGCGGTACTGGGCGCCTGTGGCGATCACCACCGTATGCGTCGAAATCATGCGGCCATCGGCCAGTTCGAGCCGGATCGGATCCGAACCGCAATGCAGGGCCTTCACTTCCAGCGGGATCGCAATGTGGGCGCCGAATTTGAGGGCCTGCACAAACGCGCGCCCGGCCAGCGCCTGGCCCGAGATACCGGTGGGAAACCCGAGGTAGTTCTCGATGCGCGCGCTGGCTCCGGCCTGGCCGCCCGGCGAGCGGCAGTCGATCACCGCCACCGACAACCCTTCGGACGCGGCATATACGGCCGTGGCCAGGCCGGCGGGACCTGCGCCCACCACGACCACGTCGTAGACGTGGGTCGGATCGAATTCGGGCAGCAAGCCGAGGCACGAGGCCAGTTGCCCTTCATCGGGCGCGCGCAGCACGCGGCCGTCCGGGCAGATCACGAGCGGGAAGTCCGAAGCCGGCGCGTTCGCGAACTCGCTCAGGCAGGAACAGTCGCGCTCGACGTCCATGTCGATCACCGTGTACGGGTGACCGTTGCGGCGCAGGAACGCCTGCAGCGCCAGCAGCAGCGGTTCGGCGCCATGACCGACCAGTACCGGGCCGCTGCCGGACTCGATCAGCCCGACGCGGCGCAGGATCAGCGCGCGCATGATGCGCTCGCCAAGATCAGCCTCCGCCACCAGCAAGGCGCGAAGCCTGTCGGGCGGGATCGCGAAGCCTTCGGAATCGGTCACCGCGCGGCCGTCCACGAGCGACGGGCGCCCGGTCAGCGTGCCCACTTCCGCCGAAAACATGCCCGGCCCGAGGTCGGTAATGCGGTGCTCATGCCCGAGCCCGTCGCGGCGGATGATCTGGATACAGCCGCTGACCACCACGCACATGCCGCGGCCCACCTGCCCGACCGAAAACAGTTGTTCGCCGGCTTGCCAGCGCTGCGGCGTGCCAAAGTGCCGCATCCGTTCGACTTCGTCGCCAGTGAGCGTCGGAAACATCTGGTGCCATCGGCTTTCCAGCGTCGAATACGGTGCATCGAGGCTTGCCGTGGCCTCGGTGCCCTGCCCCTCAACGCTCTCCGTCCGGTCCGCCTGCGCCATACTGGCCTCCCCGTAGCAAAAAGAATTTGTCGGCTTTCGCGCACTCCGGCGCATCAACGCCCAACCGGTCGTTGCACCTCATCGATAGTAGTCGGCGCCCGCGCGAAAGCGAGGGCGCCGCGGCAGGTTTGGGGACGGGCAGTTGCACATTGCGCCGGCTTGCGTTTGAATGTCCGCCTTGCCGGCACTCCGCCGCGGCACCACGACACATTCTCCATGAGCTCCACGCCTGACACCCCCTCCCGCCAGCCGATCCGCGCGCTGACCCCGATCGAAGGACGCGTACTCGGCGTGCTGAAGGAGAAGCAGCACACCGTGCCCGATACCTACCCGCTGTCGCTCAATGCGCTCACCGCGGGCTGCAACCAGAAGACCGCGCGTGCGCCGGTCATGAATGTCACGGAAGCGGAGGTAGTCGTGGCGATCGATGGCCTGAAAGGCCTGAGCCTGGTGTTCGAAGGCAGCAGCAGCCGCGTGCCGCGCTTCGAACACAATATGAACCGCGTGCTGGGCGTGCCCTCGCAGTCGGCCGCGCTGCTGGCCATGCTGCTGCTGCGCGGGCCGCAGACCGCGGCCGAACTACGCCTGAACACGGTGCGCCTGCACGCGTTCGCGGACATCTCGTCCGTTGAGGGGTTCCTGGACGAACTGGCCGAACATGAGCCGCCCTATGTGGTGAAGCTCCCCCGTGCGGCGGGCGAGCGCGAGCATCGGTGGATGCACCTGCTCGGCGGGGAAATCAATGTAGACAGCTTTGCCGCCGCCGGAGCGGCCCTGGCTGACGAATCTGTCGCGCCCTCTGAACTCGAGCGCTTGCGTGCCGAACAACGCGACCTTTCGAACCGGGTACAGCGCCTGGAAGCGCTGGTCGAACATATGGCCAGCCAGCTCGGCATCGACCCGGACGCGCTGGGCGCCTGACCGAGGCGCGGGCCGAGTCAAACCCCGGCCCGCGAAGACCCCGAAGATCCTCTTCGTAGTCTTCCTGTCAGCTCTTGCTCGACGCACTGAACTGCTGCGTCAGGTAAGTGCTGGTGTTCTTCATCTGCGCCATGATCGTGTCCAGCTGGGTGAACTGCTGGCGATAGTTTGCGATCGTGTCGTTGACCATGTTCTGCGTCGAGTCGTACTGCGAGCTCAGGTCCTTCAGCGTGCTGTTGATGCCATCGGTCGCGGAAGTCAGCTCGCCTTCGGTTCCGGTCATTTCACCGACCAGACTGCTGATCTTGTTGCCGTAGCCGGTCTTGCCGTCGCTGTTGCTGAACAGTGTCTCCACCCCGGCCATATTGCTGTTCATGGCCTTGGACAGCTTGTTGGCGTCCAAAGTCAGCGTGCCGTCGTTCTGGAAGCTGACACCGACCTGGGACAGCATCGTGAACGCGTCCTGGCCGCCGGCCTCCGGCATATTGAGCGCTGAGCGGAGTTGCGTCTGGATGTTGCGGAGCACACCGTCACCCGTCAGCGGGGCGGCCTGCTGGCCCTGTGCCGCGGTCGGGTTGAAGGCCGACAGGCTCGTGGCCGTGCTCTGCAGGCTGTTGTAGGCCGTGACGAAGGCCTGGATGCCGTTCTGGATGGCCGTGTTGTCGCGCTGCACGCTGACGACCGACGTGCCGGTCTGCGACAGCGACATGGTCAGGCCCTGGATGGCCGAGACGTCGTTGCTGGCGCTCTGGATGTCGATGTTGTTGACCGAGAGCCGGGCATCGCGCGCAGCGACGGTCTGCTCCATGTTCTGGGTGCCCGCCGGATCATTGGCCACCAGGCCGGTGAGCGCGCCCGTGCTGTCGCCGGTCACGGAAATGCGCATGCTGTTAGCCTCGCCCGTGTCGTTGGACGTCAGCACCAGGCGGTACGGCGACCCCGATCCGTCGTTCAGGATGGTCGCGGTCACACCGGCATTGGCCGCATTGATCGCATCGCGCACGCCTTCGAGCGTGCCATGGGTGCTGTCGATATTGATATCGACACCAGTGCTGCCGTCCTTGGCCGCAAACGTGGCGCCCGTGTACTTGCCGTATGTGGCGCTGGTGCTGTCGGTATCCAGCGTGCCACCGCTGATGGTGCCGAAGTCGATATGGATCGTGCCTGTGCCGATCGTCGCGTCCTCCTTGGCCTGCCCGGCACCGACGAGCGACTGGGCCTGCGCCAGCGCGGTGACGTTGACCGAGTACGTGCCCTGCGCGGCGCCGGTGGTACTGGTGGCGCTGAGCACGTCGGTACTGCTCGAGGAGATCTTGGTCGCGTTGAAGAAGTCAGGCTGGCCGAGCTTGCCTGCGGCCGACTGGAAGGCGGTCAGCGCGTTCTTGAGCTGTCCGTAGGCCGACAGCTTGGTCTGGTAGCTGGTTTCCTGGTCCTGGATCGCTTGCAGCGGCGCCTGTTCAGACTGCGTTAGCTGATCCAGCAGGGAACTCAGGTCGAGACCTGAGCCGACGCCCAGATTCGATATGGTTGTCATGCGTATTCCTGCAACGGTTGCTTGGATAGGTGCGGCTGCAATGTCCAGACATTGGCCGCGAGCCACCATAGCAGTGGGCATTTCGACCAACTCTCTTCAACTGGCGGCAATTTCTGCCCTATTTAATAAACCGTAATCTTTCTGATACTGCCCCGTACCCTGAATCCTGCTGGCTTGTTTACTTCGTTACACAAACCATGGCTTTGTAAGCTCTATGGTACAAATGGTGTGCGCAATACCCGACTCACCACCGATCTGACGCAAGAGTTTGTGCGACCACAGGTCGCCCCGAAGTCGGGATCAAAACTCATGTCGGTTAATTGCGCAATCGAGATACAACCGCCTCCGGCACATGACACCGCCGGCGTTGCCTGCATGCCGGTTTCGCGAAGCCCGCCCTGCCAACCGGCGCCAGTGTCGCCTATGCTTTGCTCAGGACGATTTCAGCCCGAGCACAAGCGCGGCGTGGATTGCGCCGCACCCATACCATGGAAAAAACCGCTTTTGTCTTTGCCGGCGGCGGCAGCCTGGGCGCGATCCAGGTAGGCATGCTGCGCGAACTGGTGGCGTGGGGCCTGACGCCCGACCTCGTAATCGGGGCCTCGGCCGGGGCCATCAATGGAGCCTACTTCGCGTGCCACCCGGGGCGCGAAGGGGCCGCGCAACTGGAGCAACTGTGGCGCGCGATCCGGCGCGCGGAGATCATGCCCTGGTCGTGGCGCAGCGTGCTGGGCATGCTGGGCGGCAGCCGCGGCTACCTCGTGGATGCGTTTGGCCTGCGCACCTTGCTGAACCGCAACTTTGGCGACGCGCGCCTTGAAAGTGCCGCGCTGCCGCTGCATGTGGTGGCAACCGATATGCAGAGCGGCGCGGAAGTCCTGCTTTCCAGCGGCGGCATCGTCGAGGCCGTGCTCGCCAGCGCGGCGATTCCCGGCGTGTTCCCGCCGGTGCAGTTCGAAGGACGCACGCTGATCGACGGAGGCGTCGCGAACAACACCCCGGTTTCCACCGCGATCCGGCTCGGCGCCACGCGCGTGATCGTGCTGCCGGCAGGCTTCACGTGCTCAGAGCGGCGTCCGCCGCGCGGGGCGCTCGAACACGCGTTCAATGCGCTTTCGCTGCTGGTGGCGCGCCAGCTTGTCCACGACCTGCAGCACTGGAGCAACCACGCACATATTTCCGTGGTGCCACCGCTGTGCCCGCTCGATATCTCACCCTATGACTACTCGCGCTGCGGCGAGCTGATCGACCGGGCGGCCGGCACGACGGCGCTGTGGCTGTCTCGCAATGGCCTGGACAGCCAGAATGTGCCGGGCGCCCTGCACCCGCACACGCATGATGCGGAATCGCCGAGTTGCAGCGCGGACCTGCACCCAGCGTCGCACCAGCATCACGATCATTCTCCGCCTGCCGAGCGGCATCTGTAGCAAACGGGCCGGCACGGGCATCGGACCGGCCCCACCGGCTTACTCCACCTTCACGCCGCCCTTCCTCACCACCTCGCCCCAGCGCACGGATTCATCCTTGATGAAGGCCTGGAACTGGTCGGCCTTGCCGCCCACGGGGTCGATGCCGTAGTCGATCAGCCGCACGCGGACATCGGGCTGGCGCAACACGGCGTCCATCTCGGCGGAGATCTTTGCGAGCACCGCTGGCGGCGTCTTCGCCGGCGCGATCAGGCCGATCCAGCTGCTGGCCGTCACGCTCGGATAGCCGGCCTCGGCCATCGTCGGCACGTCCGGTGCCGCCGGCCAGCGCGTCGGGCTCGAAATCGCCAGCGCGCGGACCTTGCCGGCCTTTACCTGCGGCATCATGGTCTGGACCGAATCGAAGATGATGGCGACCTGCCCCGAGAACAGGTCAGGCAACGCCGGCGAAATGCCCTTGTACGGAACGTGGACCATCTTCACGCCGGTGGTCTGCGCGAACAGTTCGCCGGCCAGATGCGCGCCCGAACCGTTGCCGCTGGACGCAAAAGTCATCTTGTCCGGATGGGCCTTGCCCCAGCTCACCAGTTCCTTGACGTTGGTCGGGGGCAGCTGGGCGCTCGACACCAGCAGCAGCGGAATCCGGCCGATCAGGCTGACACCGGTCAGGTCCTTGATCGGGTCGTAGCTCATCTTCGGATAGAGGCTCGGGTTGATCGCATGCGCGGCCACCACAACCAGCAGCGAATAGCCGTCCGGCGCGGACTTGGCGACGTTGTCCGAGCCGATCATGCCATTCGCACCCGGACGGTTTTCCACCACCACGGGCTGGCCGATGCGCTCGGCCAGCTTCTGCATGACCAGCCGCGTGACAGCGTCGGACACGCCGCCGGGCGTGTATGGCACCACTACCCGTACGGGGCGGCTGGGCCAGTTGTCGCCCTGGGCGACCGCCGGCGCCGTGCCCGCAATCAGTCCTGCGAACAGACCCAGTCCCAGCAGCCTGCGGATGCGCCCGTTGGGCTTGCGTTGTGTCATGTCTCCTCCTTGTCGGATGTGCGCCTGTGGCCGGCGCAATCGGTTCTGCGATTCAGTTAGCGATGTCTTGCGCCCAGCTCTGCGGGACCGACAGCGGGAAGTCCAGCAGCATCTGTGCGTAGCTCTTGCCGAGCGGATCGGAGCGCAGGCTTGCAACACCGCCGCCGCCCAGCGCGCCATGCATCAGGAAATTCAGCGCATGCAGGCCCGGCACGTCGAAGCGCTCGACGTCGCCGTGAACGAGATGGGCAAAGTACGCGCGTACAGCCTGCGGCGTCAGTTGCTCGCGCAGCAGCGTCAGGTACTCGGGCCGCCGCGCGATCACGCCGATGTTCTCGTCGTCGCCCTTGTCGCCGCTGCGGGCATAGGCCAATGCCACCAGCGGGCGCTGCACGCGGGGCTGGTCGGGCACCGGCGGCAGTGCCGGCATGTCGACAGCCGCCGGGGCGGCAGCGTCACCACACTGCGCGGCCTTGGACAGCACGATCTCGCCGTCCTCGAACGCCACGCGCATTGGCACGTCGCCCTTCGGCACCAGGAAGGAAAACACCTTGACCACGGGCTGGATGTCGACGCGGCCCGAGAACGACGAACGCGTGCCCGCCGCCATCGACGTGCCGGCCGACGAGCATTCGCGCTGCAGGAAACTCAGCGCCTTGGCTTGCGCGTGCCGTGCGCCGATGCGCAGCACGACCTCGCGCGTCGGCAGCTCGCGCGCATGCGGGCCGTATTGCGATTCACAGCCGAGCAGCTCGACGATTGTCTCGCTGTAGTCAGGCAGGCCGCGCTCGGCCAGCATGGCGCGCGTGCGCGTGAGCAGCGCATCGGCCGTACGGTGTGCCTTGGCGGGTGCGTCGATGCCGCGGATCGCCATCATCAGGCTGATCTGGTAGCCGTCCTGCCACGTCGCATTGCCCTTGTAGTGGCCACCCGGTGCCCGGCCGCGTGCGCCGGACACGCGCACCTGTCCCGGCGCGGCCAGTTCGGTGCGCACCGTGCGGAAGTCACAGGTCACGTCGGGCATCAGGTAGTTGGCCGGATCCCCGACCTCGTACAGCACCTGCTCCGCCACTGCGGCGGGATCGATCAGTCCGCCCGTGCCTTGGGGCTTGCTCAGCACGAAGCTACCGTCATGCGCGCAGTCGATGACGGGATAGCCCATGCGATCCCAGCCCGGCACGCGCTGCCAGTCCGTGAACAGGCCGCCAGTAGCCTGCGCGCCGCACTCGATCACATGGCCAGCGAGCGTGCCGGCAGCCAGGCGGTCCCAGTCGGTCCAGTCCCAGTCGAACTCGTGCGCGAGCACGCCGACCACCACAGCGCTGTCCACGCAGCGTCCGGCAATGACGATGTCCGCGCCCAGCGCCAGCGCTCGCGTAATGCCCTGCGCACCGGTGTAGACATTGGCCGACCATGGCTCGGTCGTGGGCACCGGCTGGCCTGCCAGGTCGGTCAGGCCGTCCGCGCACCATTGCGCGAAGTGCGGCTGCACGTCGTCGCCGGTCACCACGGCGATGCGTAGCGACAAGCCCTGCTGCGCGGCGACCTTGAGCAGCGCGTCACGGCAGGCTTCCGGATTGAGGCCACCGGCATTGGCGACGACGCGGATGCCGCGGCGCAGAATCTCGCCAAGGTTCGGCGCCATCGCCGCATTCACGAAGTCGGTGGCGTAGCCCAATGCCGGGTCTTTTGCACGCGCACGCGCCAGGATCGACATCGTGGTCTCGGCCAGGTAGTCGTAGACCAGGTATTGCATGCCGGGCACGGCCAGCAACTGCGGCGTGGCGATCGCGGAGTCGCCCCAGAAGCCCGAGGCGCCACCGATGCGTACGGTCTTGGCGGTATCGCTCATGCCTTCTCCTGTTCAGCGTCGTCAGCTTCCACGCGCGCCAGCAGCGCGCCGGCACTGGCCTGTCCACCTGCGCGAGCCGACAGTTCCGCGACCACGCCGGCAAACGGCGCGGCAATGATGTGTTCCATCTTCATGGCCTCGAGCACCACCAGCGGCTGACCAGCCTGCACGCGATCGCCCTCTGCCACATGCACGGCCACGATGCGCGCGGTCAGCGGCGCCTGCAGCATGCCGTCGGCATCGCCTGCGTCGCGGCGGCGACGCGGATCGTGGCGCTGGAACTTCCACGCACGGCCGGCCTGGAACAGGTGCAGCGCATGCTTGTCCGTGGCAAACACCAGCGGATAGGCGACGCCGTCGCACTCCACCAGCGCGGTGCCCGCCTCGGCATCGGCCCGCAGTATGCGCAGCACACATTCCCGACCCGGCGCTTCGCTGTCGCGCTCGCGCAGGCTGACATGCCAGCCATCGCGCCCGGCCCGCAGCATGGCCTGCCACGACTGTCCCGCAGCATCCAGCGCTACGCTGGCCGCCGCGCGTGCCAGCGCCGCCGGCCGGCTGCCGCCTTCCAGCACGCCAGCGGCCACCAGCGCAGCGCTTGCTGCCACATGCTGCGGCGGCACCGTGGCTTGCAGCGCGGTTTGCATATGGGTCTCGACGAAACCGGTGTGGACGTCGTTGCCGGCAAAGGCCTCGCTAGCCAGGCAGTCCGCCAGGAACGCCTGGTTGGACGGCACGCCGAGCAGCACGCAATCCTCCACCGCGCGCAGCAGCTTGCGCCGCGCTTCTTCGCGGTCGGCACCGTGCGCCACGAGCTTGGCCACCATCGAGTCATAGTGCGTCGGAATCGCGCCGCCCTCTTCGAGCGCATGGTCCACACGCACGTCGCGGCCCGTGGCAGGCGGTCGCCAGCGCATCAGCGGACCGCCTTGCGGCAGGAAGCCTGCGGCAACGTCCTCGGCGGTAAGGCGGACTTCGATCGCGTGGCCGTTCAACTGCACTTCGTTCTGCGTGACCGGCAATGGCTCGCCGGCCGCCACGCGCAGTTGCCACTCGACGAGGTCGAAACCGGTGATGGCCTCCGTCACCGCGTGCTCGACCTGCAGGCGCGTGTTCATCTCCATGAAGTAGAAGTTGCCTTCGCTATCGAGCAGGAATTCCATCGTGCCGGCGCCGACGTAGCCGATCGAACGCGCGGCACGCACGGCAGCCTCACCCATGCGCGCGCGCAGCGCGGGGCCGACGGCCGGCGACGGCGCTTCTTCGATGACCTTCTGGTGGCGGCGCTGCACCGAGCAGTCACGCTCGCCGAGGTGGATCACGTTGCCGTGGGTGTCGGCGAACACCTGGATTTCCACATGGCGCGGGGCGATCACGGCACGTTCGAGGATCAGTTCGCCGGAACCGAATGCGGTCTCGGCTTCCGAACGCGCACTCGTCAGCGCACCGGGCAAACCTGCGGCATCGCGCACCAGACGCATACCGCGCCCGCCCCCACCGGCTGCCGCCTTGACCATCAGCGGAAAACCGATCTGGCCGGCCTGCGCGAGCAGCGTGGCGTCGTCCTGCGCTGTGCCCTGATAGCCGGGCACGCATGGCATGTCGGCATCCAGCATCAGGCGCTTGGCCTCGGCCTTGTTGCCCATGGCGCGGATGGCCTTCGCCGGCGGGCCGACAAAGACGAGTCCGGCGGCCGCAATCGCTTCAGCGAATTCGGCATTCTCGGCCAGGAAGCCATAGCCGGGGTGCACGGCATCGGCGCCGCTGCGGCGCGCGGCATCGATGATGGCGGCAATGTTCAGGTACGACTCGCGCGGCGCAGCGGCGCCGATGCAGACGGCCCGGTCGGCTGCGGCCACGTGCGGGCTGTGGCGGTCGGCCTCGGAATAGACAGCCACCGTGGCCAGGCCGAGGCGGCGCGCGGTGCGCATGATGCGCACCGCAATCTCGCCGCGGTTGGCGACGAGCAGCGTATGGAAGGGTCGGCGGGTAGCGGACATGAGGGAATCCCGTGAATCTCTTTGAGTCTTTGAAATCTCAGGCGACGGCCTGCGCCGCGCGGACGGTGTCGGCATCGAAGCGCGCGACCCAGCTGGCGTCGCGCTTCTCGCGGAAGGCAGCAACGCCCTCGGCGCCTTCTTGCCGCATGCATTGAGCAAACAGGTGCGAGGCCTCGTCGAGCAGCGGCGATACAGGCTCGCGACCGCAGCGGCCCACCAGCGTCTTAAACACGCGGTTCGCGTTCGGCCCGCAGCGGCCGACGCGCGTCAGCCATTCGGCGATCAGCGCGTCAAGCTCGGCGCTGTCTTCGGCAAGCTGATCGACGAGCCCGATGGCCACCGTCGACTGGCCGCTGACGCGCTCACCGGTCAGCCCGAGGCGGCGCGTCGCCACCGCACCAAGGCGCTGCACAACGAACGGCGCGATCTGCGCGGCAATGATGCCCAGCGTGGTTTCCGACAGCGCAAAGCGCGCATCGCGCGTGGCCAGCACAATGTCCGCCGCGCACGCCAGGCCCATGCCTCCGCCCATCGCAGCACCATCCACGGCAGCAATCGCCGGCACCGGCAGCACCGACAGGCGCTCCATGAAATAGCCGAACTGGCGGTTGCGCGTGGCGACCGGGTCTTCCTGGCTAGCGTCGGCCTGCAGGCGCGCCTGGAAATTACCGACGTTGCCGCCGGCGCTGAAGATGCCGCCCGCGCCGCGCAACACCAGCGCGCGGACTTCGGGATCGGTCTCCGCCTGTTCCACCGCCGCGGCCAGCGCCGCCACGACTTCAGGTGCCAGCGCATTGCGCGTGGCGGGAATATTCAGCGTGGCGAACAGCACGCCGCCGGAGCGGCGAACGATTACGCCGTCGTTCTGCGAGGTGTCGGGCATGGCAGTGTGTCTCGTCAAATGTGGAAGGACACGCGCTCAGCCGCGCGACATCAGGCCCATCTGCTTGGCGATGACCTGCAGCATCACCTCGTCCGCGCCGCCGCCGATCGAACCGAGGCGGAAATCGCGATACGCGCGCGATGCATGGTTGTCCCACGTGTAGCCCATGCCGCCCTGGAACTGCATGCACCAGTCGGCTACGTCGCGCGACAGCCGACCGGCCTTGAGCTTGGCCATGGAAGCGAGCTCGGTCACTTCGCCGCCGTTGATGTAGGTCTGCGTGGCCACATACACCAGCGCGCGCAGCGCTTCCATTTCGGTCTTCAGTTCGGCCAGCTTGAACTGGATGAACTGGTTGTCGAGCAGCGGCTTGCCGAACGCGATGCGCTGGCGCAGGTACTCGGCGGTTTCTTCGATCAGCGCCGTACAGGCCAGGCGGCGCGCGGCACCGTTCAGGCGCTCTTCCTGGAACTGCTTCATCTGGTAGATAAAGCCCATGCCTTCTTCGCCGATGCGGTTGCGCACCGGCACGCGCACTTCGTCGAAGAAGATCTGCGCGGTGTCGGAGCACCACATGCCGAATTTCTTGATCTTCTGGATTTCCACGCCTTTCACGCGCTTGCCGTTCTCCTTGAGCGGCACCACGATCAGCGACTTGTTCTTGTGCACGGGGCCGTCGGACGTGTTGCACAGCAGGCAGATCCAGTCGGCCTGCGTGCCGTTGGTGATCCACATCTTGGAACCGGTGATGACGTAGTCGTCGCCGTCACGGCGTGCGCGCGTCTTGAGCGATGCCACGTCGGAGCCCGCCCCCGCTTCCGAGACGCCGATCGAGCACACCATGTCGCCGGCAATGGCGGGCGCAAGAAACTCTCGCTTGAGCGCGTCGGAACCGAATGCGGTCAGCGCCGGCGTAGCCATGTCGCACTGCACGCCAACGCCCATGCCGATGCCTTGTGCACGTGCATAGCCCAGTGCTTCCGCCGCAGCGATGGCGTACGAGAAATCAAGGCCAAGGCCGCCGTATTCGACCGGCTTGGTGATGCCCAGGAAGCCGAGGTCGCCCATCTTCTTGAACAGTTCGTGCGCCGGGAAAATTTCGGCGGCTTCCCACTCATCGACGTGCGGATCGATCTCCGCCGACACGAAGCGGCGGATGCTGTCCATGATATTGCGGTGGTCTTCGGTGTACAGCATGCTGGTCTCCAGGAATTCTTGTTAGCTACAGGCTAGGATGTTCGTTGATGGCTCAGAGGCGCGCCACGCCAAACTGCACGGCACGCGGTTCGCGCCGGTTTGCTTCGCGGGCGGTCGCCAGCACGAAGGCCAGCACGGCACGCGTGTCGCGCGGATCGATCACGCCATCGTCCAGCAGCAGGCCGCTGGTCACGAAAGCGCTGGCCTGTCGTTCGAAGTTGGCGACGATCTCGGCGGTCTGCGCCGCGAGCTGCGCTTCGTCCACGGCCTTGCCTTTGCGCTCGGCCTGCTGGCGCGCCACGATCTCCAGCGTCATGGCGGCCTGCTCGCCGCCCATTACCGCGGTGCGCGCATTGGGCCACGAAAAGCAGAAGCGCGGATGGAAGCCCCGGCCGCACATGCCAAAATTGCCGGCGCCGAAGGACGATCCGCAGTAGATCGTGATCTGCGGAACGGTCGAGTTGGACAGCGCCTGGATCATCTTCGAGCCGTGCTTGATCATGCCCGCCTCTTCCGACGCGCGGCCCACGATAAAGCCCGTGGTGTTCTGCAGGAACACGATGGGCGTGCCCGACTGGTTGCAGAGCTGGATGAACTGCGCGGCCTTGGTCGCGCCGGCCGGATCGATCGGGCCGTTGTTGGTAATGAAGCCGACCGCGTGGCCTTCGATGCGCGCATGGCCGCAGACGGTGCCGGGACCGTAGTCGGGCTTGAACGGCAGCCACGCGGAATCGTCGACGATGCGCGCGATGACTTCGCGCATGTCCACGGGGCGCTTCATGTCGAGCGTCATTACGCCGTCGAGTTCGGCCGGGTCCAGGCGTGGCGCACGGGCCGGCTGTCCCGGAGCGGGTGCCACGTCAGGCCAGTCGAGGCTCGCCACGATGTCGCGCGCGGTGGCAATCGCATGCTCGTCGTCTTCGGCCAGGTATTCGGCCAGGCCGCTGACGGTGGCGTGCAGGTCGGCGCCGCCGAGTTCTTCGTCGGTCGCAATCTCGCCGGTAGCAGCCTTGAGCAGCGGCGGGCCGGCCAGGAACGCACGCGCGCGATTGCGCACCATGACCACGTAGTCCGACAGGCCCGGCATGTAGGCGCCGCCGGCCGTGGACGAACCGTGCACGACGGTGATCACCGGCAGGCCGGCCGCCGACAGGCGTGCCAGGTTGTAGAAGATGCTGCCGCCGCGGATGAACTTGTCGACGCGGTACTTGCGCAGGTTGGCGCCGGCCGATTCGACCAGGTGGATGAACGGCAGCCGGTTTTCCAGCGCGATCTCCTGGCAGCGCATGAGCTTCATATTGCCGGCCTCGGTCATGGCGCCGGCATCGATGCCCGAATCCGTCGCCAGCACCATGCAGCGCACGCCGCAGACGATGCCGATGCCGGCCACGAGCGAGCCGCCGGGAATCGACGTCTCATGGTTCGGGTCGTCCATGCCGAAGCCGGCCAGCGTGGCAATGGGCAGGAACGGCGCGCCGGCGTCGAGCAGGCGGCCGATGCGCTCGCGCGGCAGCAGCGCGCCGCGCTTGGCGAAGGCCGGGCGCGCGCGCTCGGAGGCGGCCACGGCACGCTGCTCCAGGCTGTGCAGGCGGTCGATCAGGGCCTGCATGCCGGCGCGCTGGCTGGCAAACGAGTCGGAGGACGGGTCGATGCGTGTCTCGATGGGAATCATGGCGCTGGCTTGGTTGGCGTGATGGGAGGATTGCAAACCACCGCGCCCCGCGGGACAACATTAATCGCTCAGATTGTGCATAATGTGCACGCCAAACCCAATGCTCCCCGACCGGACGCCGCCCGCGCATGCCTGCCAAGCCATCTACGCCCAGTGGGGTCCAGAGCCTCACCCGCGCCTTCGCCCTGCTTGAGCTGCTCGCCGAGCACCATGAAACCGGGTTAACCCTGCCGGAGCTGGCCATCAAGGCCGACATCGACCGCACGACGGCGCACCGCATGGCCCGCTTCCTGGAGGCGGCCGGCTATATCGAGCGCGAGTCGGCCAGCAAGCGCCTGTACCTGGGCACCACGGCCATGTCGCTCGGCCTGCGCGCGATGAACCGCCCGCCGCCCGGCAGTGTGCTCGTGACCAAGATGAAGGCGCTCGCGCGGCTGACCGGCGACGCGGTATTCCTGATCGTGCGCATCGGCGATCACGGCCATTGCCTGCATACCGAGGAAGGCAGCCACCGCATCAAGTCCTTCCACATGCTGACGGGCAGCTCGCGCCTGCTGGGCCAGGGCACCGGCAGCATGGCCTTGCTGGCGCGCCTGGACAACGACGCCGTGCGCGCGCACTACGAGCGCCACCGGGCCGAGTACGAAGCCAGCGGCCGCAGCCTGATGAAGCTGATGCGCGGCGTCGAACGCAGCCGCGCGTGCGGCTACGCGCTGGCGGGCGCCGATGGCGTGGCCGGTGTCGGCTATGCGCTGCCGATGGCCATGCACGCCGACGCGGCCATCAGCATTGTGTCGGCGGCATCACGCATGCCGGTGGCGCGCCGGCATGAGATGGGGCGGATCATCGGCGGGATGTTTGTGGGGGAGTGAGGCGGCTTGAATGAAAAGGCTGCGGGAACAGCCTCTTCGTTCAAGCGCGGGCGAGCACCGGTCCGGACAATCAGCGGACCGAAACAGCTTCCATCGTCCCATCATGTCTCGCTCCCTCTCCGCACTTGCAATGTTCTCGATGCTTTTTGCCGGCTACGGCTGCAGTACGCCGCCGCAGGACCTGGACCTGTCCCGCGACAAGTCGACTGACGAGGGCCGCTACCGGGTCGCGATCATCGCGCCGACGCCTGCACCCGCCATCAACCAGATGCATGCCTGGACGGTCAGGCTGACCATGCCGGATGGCCGGCCGGTCAACGACGCCCAGTTCTCTGTTGCCGGCGGCATGCCGCAGCACGGCCACGGCTACCCCACACAGCCGCGCGTCACGCGCGGGGCCGAGGCAGGCACCTACCTGCTGCAGGGCATGAAGTTCAGCATGAGCGGATGGTGGGACCTCAAGCTCGGCATTCGCGCGGCGCCAGGCCCCGACACGGTGGCGTTCAACATCGTCGTCGATCCGGGTTCGGAGCGCCGCTGATGAAGTCCCGCCTCAAGACCGGCATGGCGATTGCCGGCGCACTGATGGCAATCGCCCTCGCCTTGCGCGTGTCGGCATCCGCGCCGCAAGCCGCGCTGCGCGATACCTGGCTGCCAGAAGACCTGCGGACCTTGGCGAGCCTGCAACTGGACCCATCCACGCCGCGCGCCGCCGACCCTTCCAATGCCTACGAAGGGAGCGGCAACGCGGCCAGCCTTGGCCACGCGTTGTTCAACGACGCTCGCCTGAGCCGCAATGGCCGTGTCTCGTGCGCAAGCTGCCATCAGCCGAACGGCCAGTTCGAGGATGGACGGCCCGTGGGGCTTGGCATTGCCACAGGCACGCGCCGGACCATGCCGGTGATGGGCGCGTCCGGTGCGCCATTCCTGTTCTGGGACGGCCGCAAGGACAGCCTGTGGTCGCAGGCACTGGGTCCCATGGAAGATGCCGCCGAGCATGGCGGTAATCGTGTGCGCTTTGTCCGGATCCTGCAGGCAAAGTATGCGACGCAGTACGCACAGGTCTTCGGGCCGCTGCCGGCCATGCCAGTACTTCCGGCCGATGCCTCGCCACTGGGCTCGCAGGAAGAGCGGTCGGCCTGGGCTGCCCTGCCGCCCGCCACGCGGGAACAGGTGAATCGCGTGTTCGCCAACATGGGCAAGGCCATTGCCGCGTATGAAAGCCGCGTGCGATATGGTCCTTCGCGATTCGACCGCTATGTTGTAGCCACCCTCGCGGCAGATCGTGGCGGGCAGGACGTGCTCACTGCGCAGGAGGTGCGCGGACTCAGGCTGTTCTTGGGCAAGGGCCAGTGCATTACCTGCCATAACGGACCGACGCTGAGCGACCACGCGTTCCACAACACGGGCATACCACCGCTGAGTCCCGAACATCCTGAGCGCGGGCGTGCCGATGCCATCCCGAAGCTGCTCCGTGATGAATTCAATTGCCTTGGCCCATTCAGCGATGCCAGCCCCGAACAGTGCGCGGAGCTGAACTTCCTGGCGAAAGACGATCCTGCCCACGTTGGCGCGTTCCGCACGCCGAGCCTGCGCAACGTCGCGGATCGGGCGCCCTATATGCATGCCGGGCAAATCAAGACGCTGCCCGACGTGCTGCGGCATTACGTGAAAGCCCCGGCTGCGGCGATCGGAAGAAGCGAACTGGCACCCGCTGGCGAGGCACCGGGATCTCGGCAGGCGATCCGGCTGTCGCCGCAGGACGTCGAAGACCTGGCTGCATTTCTTGGCACCCTGACCGGCACCATTGATCAGCCCACTTAGGAAGACGGCGCGCGAAGCCGCTCGCTCAGCGGCCCTTTCATCTGCATCGCGGACGGGGCCAGGCCGAACATGGTCCGGCACGTGCGCGACAGATGGGCAGAATCGGCAAAACCCGCGGCGTGCGCGGCATTGGCGAGGTTGTCGCCGCGCATAAGGATTTCCCAAGCCTTCAGCAGCCGGCGCCAGAGTTGGTAGGTCCGTAGCGGCATGCCGGTCTCTTCGACAAAGACATGGCGGAACCGGCTCGGGGACAGGTGCACCACCGCCGCCACGTCTTCGAGCGCCAGCGTATTGCCATCCTGAGCACGGAGATGCTCGATCGCCGCCAGTACCCGCGGATCGGACGGCACGTGCGGAATCGTCCGCGAGAGCGAACTCACCAGGGCCTGCGCGGCATACTGCACGGCGTCGGCAGTCCGGGTCCGGCGCCACGCCTGCTCCAGCGCCGAATCCATGCCGGCGAGCGCCTCCTTCTCCAGGAACTCGATTTGCCCACCCATCCGCGCAGACAACGCGCGGCCCTCCTGTGTCTCGGGCTCGATGAACAGCACCGCGCTCCAGTCGCAAGACGAGACATCGATGCTGTGCACCGCGCGGGACGGCACCAGTGCGCCATGGCAATCGACAAGTGATCCGCGATGGCCCGACTGGACCTGAAGACCCGAAGGCGCGCCAATCACCAGCTGGATCGCGTAGTGCGAGTGCGGCGCGACCGGACCGCCTCCGGAACCGATGAACAGGCAGCCTCCACTCCAGGCAATGTAATCGCCCTGGTATCGCGCTGGGATTATCCCCGGGCGCGGCACACTGTTCTCTGTGTTCACCGGGGCGGTCGGGCTCGGTGGGGAATCGCGTCGCGTCATGCCTGGTTATGCTGTCGGGTTCCGATGGTTCAGCGGATTTGCCTCCTCGTGGAAGCTTCCCGCGCCGGCGCAAGTGTCGCATGGCACGCGCCCCGGAGCGCACGGCGGCATTCAGGGCAACCGGGCCATCAGCCGGTCGCGCAGCGAAGGCGGCAGCACGAGCCGGCCTTTGCCTTCGGTGGCCGCTGCGTCGAACACCAGCACGCTGCGATCCCAGTGCAGGCGGACTGGCCCCGAACTCGGGAAGGTACGCTGGGCCAGCACGACGTTGCGGCGCGCGCTGTACACACGCACCAGCACCTTGTGCTGCGAAAGGTAGCAGTACTCCGCTTCATACCGGGCGGAAGCATCCGGCATGGGCAGGCGCCGGCAGTTGTGGGCACCGGCGCGCTCCCAGGCCCCGCTGCCATAGACGATGGCCGTCCACATTGCGCCAAGCGCCAGCCCGCAGCGCGTGACAGCGGCAGCGAGCCACATGGCGCGCTCGCGCCGCCCTTCGTGCCGCGAATACACAAACCACACCGCGCGCGCCATGCCGACCACCAGCACCAGCACCGCCGCTCCGGCCAGGTGGAAATAGAACGATGATTCCGGCATGGTCGCCAAGGCATGGCTCATGACCCGTCCCCAGACAAGCGTGGATGGAAACCCAGACTCCGTCATTCATTCCGCGCGCACATGATATTCGCGTTTTAATTCTGATGACTTCTTTATTGCCGCACGGAATTCAAACAATAATAATTCCCGCCGCGGATATTTAAATCGGGGGAATTACGGTGCATTACCGGGCATTCCGGCAATCAATAGCTTCTCTGCTATTTGCAGGCGCTTGCAAGCAGCATGGCGCGGAATTCGTGCGCGGTCGGCACGAACACTTCGGCAAGCGCGCCCGTCAGCCTGACGTCTCCGCCGCGCGCCACGGTTTCCAGTCGTTGCGCGAGCCGCTGGAAGCCTTCGCAGCGGGCCAGATGCGCCGACGCCTTCACGCGGTGCGCCACGCTGCGCCACGTTTCCAGGCTGTCGTCTTCCTCTTGCAGGCGATCAAGGTCCGATTCCGTTGATGTGGCAAGCGCTTCCACCAGTTCAGCGGCAAGCGCTGCATCGCCGAAGGTCTGGCTTGCGATGGCATTGGCCAGACCGGCACGGTCGCTGACTGAAATCGCCACGTACTGATGCCGCGCCAGCAACCTGAACAGAGCCTCTTCGGTCACGGGGTCAGTCAGCACGTCGTCGCACAGTGACGATACGTCCTCCTGCGCGCGGCCGACGCATACCAGCAGCGCGCCCTGCCGGCGCGCGCGCTGCAGCAACGGCGTGGCGACAATCTCGGGCGGGGCGAGCATGACGCGCGGCACGGCAGCTGCCAGCACCGCCTCGGCTTCCGTGGCCGTCACGCATTGCGCCGGCAAACCCGCATCGCTGAGATACTGCGTGGCCGGTTCGATCCAGGCGCTGCCAGACGTGGCGAGGATGAATGCGCTGTGCATGGGAATCTCCATCAGCCGATGGCAATGTGGTGGCGCCGCGCGAAATCGATCACGTCGACGAGGGACCGCGCGCCCAGCTTTTCCATGATGCGGGTCTTGTGCGTGCTGACCGTCTTGTTGGAGATGAACAGCACCTCTCCGATCTGCTTGTTGGACATGCCCTTGGCCAGCATCTGCATGATCACGAGTTCCTTGTCAGACAGGCTTCCCAGCCGGCGGGTTTCGTCCACGCCATCGGCGCGTCCGCCATCGACGTCCGGCATGACCGAATACCCGGCCAGGACGGATTCGACGCACCGCACGATCTCGGGCAATTCCTGGGTCTTGCTGACATAGCCGTTGGCGCCGGCCTGCCGCGCACGCGGCGCAAAGGTGTTCTGGTCCTGGCCGGAGATCACCAGGATGCGCACGCTGGGCTGGATGGCCTTGAGGCGCGGAATGACGTCCAGGCCGTTGATGCGAGGAATGTCGAGGTCAAGGATGACGACGTCCGGCGCATACTGGCGCACGATCTCGACGGCAGCCTGGCCATTGTCCGCTTCCAGCACATGCGTCACGCCGAGGACCTGCGACAGGTGCGTTTTCAGCACCACGCGTACAGCGGGATGGTCGTCGACGATCAGGATTGTGGCCACGGCAAACACTCCATCGCTAATGGCATTGGGCACATTGCCTGAGGAATGATCCGGCAGGCATTTATGGTCTGGCACATCATTGTGCTCAGCATTTTTCCGCGCCGGCGCAGGAAATTTCCGAGCGCTGGTACGACTTTTCCCGATTGACCTTCACGAGCAGGATCCTGCACCCACCGGCATCGCCTGCGCACTGCAACGGCGCCGGACAGCCACCTCATGATGCGCCTTACCGCGCCCATCGGGCAATGCATGCGCGCAGGTCGTCCATGCGAACGGGCTTGGCGAGACAGGCGTCCATGCCCGCGTCGTGGCATTGCCGGGCCACTTCCGCACCGGCAGACGCCGTCAGCGCGACGATCGGCACGTCGGCATTGGCGCCCGGCCCGGATGCCCGGATCCGGCTGGCCAGTTCGAAACCGTTCATGCCGGGCATCTGGCAATCGGTCAGTACCAGCGCGAAACGCTGCTGCCGGAGCTGCTCCAGCGCCGCTTCGCCCCCGGATGCCACCGTGCAATCCTGCCCCAGCATCTCCAGTTGCCGGCGCATGATGACCTGGAACGGCAGGTGGTCTTCCACTACCAGGATGGCCTTGCGCACGTCCAGCGGTTCCAAGGGGGGCGGCGGCCCAGCGCGGCCGGCGACCCCTTGGGGCACTGGGCTCATGGCCACTGGCAACGTCACACACAGCACAATCGTAGTGCCGGCCCCAGGCTGGCTTTGCAGCGTCAGCGTGCCGCCCATCCGTTCCGCCAGGCGCCGGCAGATCGCCAGGCCCAGCCCGCTGCCGCCAAAACGGCGCGAAATGGAGCTATCTGCCTGCGAAAATGGCGCGAACAGCTGCTCTTGCTGTCTGGCGTCGATACCCACGCCGGTATCGGCGACGCTGAGCGACACACGCTGGTGCTCCTCCATGTCTTCGAGCAAGTCCAATCGCACCGTAATGCCGCCCTGCGCCGTAAACTTCACAGCATTGCCGATCAGGTTGAGCAGGATCTCCTTGAGCCGCGTGGGATCGCCTAGCAAGGCCACGGCAACGCGCGCATCGGCTTCGAACGCAAACGCGAGCTGCTTTGCCGCGACCGCGGGCCTGTGCACCTGCATCACCGACTCGACGAGGGCGCGCAGATCCAGCGGCAGCGACTCCAACGCGAGTTGCCCGGCCTCCAGGCGACTGTAGTCGAGGATGCCGTCGAGGATTTCCATGAGCAGGCGCGCCGCATTGTCGGCCAGCGCGACCTCGCTGGCCTGCTGCGCGCTCATCGGGCTGCCGCGCAACAGTTCCAGCGCACCGATGACCGCTGCCAGCGGCGTGCGGATCTCGTGCGTCATCGTGGCCAGGAAGCGCGCCTTCGCCTGTGCGGCGCCTTCCGCGGCCGCGCGGGCCGCCGCCAGCGCTTCGAGCTGGCGATGTTCGTCGGTCGCGTCGCCGGCATAACCGCTCCAGCGCAACTGGCCGGATGGATCACGCGCCGGTGCGCCCACGAACAAGCGCAGCCACCGCGTTTCGCCGTCGACAAGAATCCGGAGTTCAAACTGCGCGGCCGATTGCGCGGCAGCGGACTGATGCAACGCGTCGGCCATTTTCAAGCGGTCCTCCGGATGGATCGACGGGTATTCGCCATCGACCACGGCGAGCAGCCGTTCGGCGGACCAGCCGCGATACCGTTCCGCCTTCGCGGAAAAATACGAAAACCAGTACCGGCCACCCGGCTCCGCGCAGAGCTGGAACGACGCCACGGGCAAGGCGTCGGCAATCTCATCGAGCACGCGCTTGGCCTCGAGGGCGGCCTGTTCGGCTGCGAGCTGGGCGGTGATGTCGATGGTCGCGGAAACGGTGCCTGCCTCGGTGCCGTCCGGCAGGCGCAGCGGCTGCGTGGCGAAGAGCAGGTCATGCCACTCGCCGGCGGCATCACGCACGCGCAGCGTCTCGTCGACCCGCTGGCCTGACGCCCGCGCGCGAGCGATCGGCGATGCCACGGCAGCCACGATGTTGGGCGGCACGCCAGCGTCTTCCATGGTCTTCCCCAGCATTGTCTGGCGGCGGATGTCGAGAAAATCCTCAAGCGCCACATTGACTGCGACGAAGCGCCCGCGTGCGTCGCGCGCCACCATCGGATATGGCGCAGCGTCAATGATGGCGGCCAGCACATCGCGTTGGCTGCCCATCGTTCGCAGACGCCGGTGCCAGTGCAGCAGGCAGGCGGCCATGAGCACCACGCAGGCGGCCAGCAGGCCAGTGATCGGGGTTGGCGCGGTCAGCATCGGAAAACTCCATCGCGGACAGGTAACAGACGAGCAGGGCAAGACAATGATAGCGTTGCCCGGTGGCTTGCCAGCCGCTCGGCCCGGTGGCCGCGACGACATTCGGCCAGCGTGGCTGCCGACTGAATAGGAAATTTCTCCAGCCAGACTCCGACGCGTCTGAAACTACGGCGATACGCGCATCCATAGAGTCATGGATCGCGCCCCGCAATCGCAATGCCGTGCAGGGCTGTCCTCCATGCCCGTCGCCTGCATTGAATTTGTCCGCCCTGCCCCCGCCAATCGTCTGGCTGGCTTTGAGCCTGACGCTGCTGCTCGCTTCTGCGCTATTCGCAGCGCGCGTACGCGTGTTGCGGCGCCAGCTCGCCCGCAGCCAGGCCTGCACGGCACGGCTGCGCCAGCGCCTGACGTTGCACACGGCGGTGCTGGACAGCATTCCCCTGCCCGTCTATGTGCGCGACGCCCAGCAGCGGCTCATCACCTGCAACCGGCGTTATGAGGAACTGGTCGGCGCGTCACGCGCATCGTTGCGAGGCCTGCCGCCGGACATGCCGGAACAGCTCGCCGGCGTGATCACAGACGCCGCTGAACTCTCCGAGGACTACCGCGACGTCATTGCCTCCGGCCGCGCGCTCAGCAAGGACCGCTGCCTGCACATCCAGGGCGAAAAGCGGCATGTGCTGAACTGGGTTGCACCGTTGCAAGGCCCCGGCAAGACCGTGACGGCACTGGCCGGCGGCTGGGTGGACCTGACCGAGCGCCACGACATGCTCGCCCAGCTGGCCGAAGCCAAGGCGCGTGCCGAGGCGGCAAATCGGGCCAAGTCCACCTTCCTCGCCTCGGTCAGCCATGAGATCCGGACACCGATGAACGCTGTGGCCGGCATGATCGAGCTCGCCCTGAAACGGCCCGAGATGCCGTCCGACGAGCGCCGCATGCTGTCCACCGCGCACGATTCCGCGCTGGCACTGCTCGCATTGATCGATGACATTCTCGACTTGTCGAAGATGGAAGCGGGCAAGCTGCGCGTCCATCCCGTTCCCGCCAGCTTGCCGGCGCTGGTGGAGGAAGTCCTGCAGATGCTCGGCCCGGTAGCCGCGCAGAAGCCATTGCCGCTGGTGCGGGTCATCGACCCGGGCATCGCGGCGGCGCATATGGTCGACCCGCTCCGTGTGAAGCAGGTACTTGGCAATCTGGTCTCCAACGCCATCCGCTTCACCGACAAGGGCGAGGTACGCGTGCATCTGCACGGCGGCCCCGTGCATGCGGGAAAGCAGGAGATCGTGTTGACGGTCGCCGATACCGGCATTGGCATCGCGCACGCCGACCAGGCGCGCCTGTTCCAGCCGTTCGAGCAGGCACACGACCGATCGCGGCCACAATCCGGCGGCACCGGGCTGGGCCTGGCCATCTGCCGCCGGCTGGTCGCGGCCATGGGCGGCCAGATCCGTCTCGAAAGCCGCGCGGGGGCTGGCACAAGTGTGCGGGTTACCCTGCGGCTGCGCACAGCCTGCTTGCCGGTCATGCCCGAGCCGGCGGCCCTTTCCGCATGTGCCGCTGCCACTGATTCGCTGCACGTGCTGGTCGTGGACGACCATGCGCCGAACCGCCTGCTACTGAAGTGGCAGCTCGAACATCTGGGCCATCGCGTGGACACGGCCGCGGATGGCAGCGAGGCGCTGGAGCGGCTGGCCGAGTCTCCGACGGCCTCCCAGGGGCCATTCGACCTCGTGATCTGCGACTGTGCGATGCCAGTCATGGATGGCCAGACCTTTGCCCGCGCACTGCGCGCGCGCCGCGACGCGCCCGCCCGAATTCCGGTGATCGGCTGCACGGCCAGCGCGGTGCCCGAGGACCATCAAGCCGCGCTGGCGGCTGGCATGGATGGCGTGCTGGTCAAGCCGGTCGGCCTGGCGGCACTCGGCGAAGCCGTGCGCGCGTATGCCTGTGCGGGTCGCAGGCTGCCGGCGACGGCACAGATGCCGTTGCCATGGCCCACGGCCGGCGCAGAGCCGGTGCGCGCGTCGCATGCGCCGGATCGATGGTGCGAGGTCTGTCGTGCCATGAATGTCCAATGCGAGCGGGCCGGGGACGGCCCCTGATACTGGCCTGAATTGCGGCCAAGACATTGGCGGAACTGGCATTCGCCACCTACACAAACTCGCCTGCGGGGTGCAGCGAGACAAGCCTTGATTGATGACTACGTCGCCTTGACGCTTGCCAGGCATCGCAGGCCCGGACGCTTCAACGCGCCCCGCGCAAAGGATCCACCAGGTGCCGCAGCCCGTTGTGATCCAGCTCTTGCATCAGCGCCAGCAGGCGGCCCAATTGGCCAGGCGGAAATCCTTCCCTTGCAAACCAGTTCAGGTAGTTGCCAGGCAAGTCGGCGATCAGCGTTCCCTTGTGCTTGCCGAAAGGCATCTCGCGCGTGACGAGCAGTAGCAGGAGTTCTCCGTCGGGCAGCATGATCGGTAGCGAATGGAAGTTAGCGGCGGGCATTATATCGGCAAGGTATACACCACCGCGGGTCGCACTGCGGTGTACGCTACCAGATGCCCGCCGTTATCCGGACTCGCGTCGGGCACATCCGCATGATCGCGCCTCACCGATTCGACCTGTCCTGATTGCGCGGCTGTCAGGCTGCCGACGACACGCCGCCTCACCGGAGAACCCCACATGACTTCATCCGCTTCCTCCCGCAGACAGGCATTCCGGCAGCAGGCCGCGTCAAAGAATGCCCTGCTCATCCCCGGCGCCTTCAACGCCATGAGTGCGCGGGTCATCGAAGACCTCGGCTTCAAGGCCGTGTACCTCACCGGCGCCGGTGTCACCAATATGTCATTCGGCCTGCCTGACCTCGGTTTCATCGGGCTCAGCGATATCGCCGAGCACACGGCGCGGGTCCGCGATGCGGTGGAACTGCCGTTGCTCGTCGATGCGGATACCGGTTTCGGCAACGCGCTGAACGTGCGCCAGGCCGTACGCACCCTGGAGCGCGCGGGCGCCGATGCGATCCAGCTCGAGGACCAGGTCATGCCGAAGAAATGCGGGCACTTTGCCGGCAAGGATGTCGTGAGCACGGACGAGATGGTGGCCAAGATCCGGGCCGCGACGGACGCGCGCGACGACCCCGACTTCCAGATCGTCGCGCGCACGGATGCCGCGGCCGTGCACGGCATCGAGGATGCGATCGATCGCGGACACCGCTTTGCCGAAGCCGGCGCCGATATCCTGTTCTTCGAGGCGATCGAGGGTCAAAGCGAGATCGCGCGCCTGCCGGGGCTGTTCGATGTGCCGCTGCTGATCAATATCGTGATCGGCGGAAAAACGCCGGTGCAAGGGCTCGACGCGCTGGAGCGGCTTGGCTACGGCCTGGTGCTCTACGCGAACGCCGCATTGCAAGGCGCCGTGCGCGGCATGCAGCAGGCACTCGGCAACCTGCAGGCAAACGGCCAGATGGACGAGGATCCCGCCATCGTCGTGCCATTCAGCGAGCGCCAGCGGCTCGTCAGGAAGCCGATGTACGACGAACTCGATGCTCGCTACAAGACGGATGAGTGAGTAGGGGACATCATCCGCCTGCGAAGCGCCCGAATGTGCGCCTCCGTCTGACAGCCGGTGCAGAGGCGATCATTTACATGGCCCGGTAAGAATGTGCGGCCATGGTGGCGACACTGCTGCCCTGCCCCGTCTTCCCGTGGCCTGCCAGCCACCTGGCATCCGGGCACGCACCCTGCAACAGGGCGAGGACGCAGTAGTCGCAAGGCTGCCGCATCCCCGCCGAAATCGAAGGAGCCCCAACATGCCCAATGAAAACCGCAACCTGACCAACCTCGCCCTCGCCGCCGTGGCCGGGGCCGCGCTGATGTACCTGTTCGATCCGCACCAGGGCGCCCGGCGACGCGCACAATTGCGGGACAAGGCAGCAGCCGGGAAGCATGACCTGACCGATTACGCGCAGACACAGGCCAAGCGCGTCCTCGATCATGCGCGGGGCCTTGCCGCCAGGGTGCGGCCACATGTGACCGTGAGCCTTCGTGACGTCGACACGAGCGACTACCAGATCGGCGAACGGATCCGTGCGCAACTGGGCCATGTGCTCAGCCACCCGGGCGCGGTGGAGGTCGATGTGAGCGGCGGGTGCGCTTGCCTCAGCGGCCACATCCTGGCCGGCGAGCATGACGCCGTGCTGTCGACGGTGTGGGCCGTGCCCGGCGTCACGGACCTCGCGGACGAGCTGACCATCCATGAGGAAGCCGGCAATATTCCTGCCTTGCAGGGTTGATCCCTGATACGCGATCGAAGACTGTCCCGGGGTTTTTCCGACCCCGGCCAGCCCTACATCACCCGTCCGAACCACCACAGGGACAGCAGTCCCGCGCACGCCGCCAGCAACGCGCCGATCGCGGCAAAGAAAGCCGTGACCTCGACCTGATCGCGCTTGTCGAACGCGAGCCTGGTATTGAGCGCGCGATACACCTTCTTCAGCGCAGCGGTGTCCTCAAGCCGGAAGTACTCGGCGCCGGTGGTGTCGGCGACCTGCTTCAACACCTTTTCGTCCAGCCTCACGCGCGCCGACCAGCCATCGGCCGACAGCACGACGCCTTCCGTCGTGCCCACGCCAACCGTATAGACGCGCACGCCGTACGTGGCTGCGAGCTGCGCGGCTTGTACCGCGCCCGGACCCGAATTGCTTTCACCGTCGGAGAACAGCACGATCGCACCGGACGCGTACGATCCGGGCCTGACCGGCTCGCCGTTGTCTAACTCGCCCGGAGCCGCCTTGCCTGGCTTGCCGGGCTGGGCGACGTCACCGCCGTTCATGAGACGTTCTGCATCGTTGGTCGTTTGTGGCAGCAGCGTGGTCAGCGCGATCAGCAGGCCGTTGCCCAGCGCGGTGCCTCCTTGCGGCTTCAGGCCTTCGATCGCAGTCGCCACATCGTCCTTGCTGTGGCTGGGCGCCTGCGCCAGCGCTGCCGTACCCGCCATGGCCACCACACCGACGCTGACGCCCGCCGGCTGGGCATCAAGCAGCACCCTGGCCGCCTGCTGCGCCGCGCGGATACGGCTCGGCCGGACATCCTGCGCGCGCATACTGCCCGACAGGTCGATCACGAGGATCACGGTCTTGATGCGCGACGGCAGCGTCATCACGGCCTGCGGACGGGCAATGGCAAAGATCAGCGCGACCAACGCCAGCAATGCCAGCACCGCGGGCACATGGCGGCGCCAGCCAGTCCCGCCTGTCATGGCAAAACCGATCGATTTGAGAGCCGGATGGCTGACTGTTGTCCGACGCCGCCGCGCGTCGAACCAGACATAGCCTGCAGTCAGCACGAACAAAAGGCCGAGCAGCCACAGCATGTCGGGCCACAGGAAGCTGAACAGAGGCAGCCGGTCGATGGCGTCTGTCATGCCGCGTTCCTCGGTGGCGCTGTCGTCGACGGTTTCGTCGCCGGTTTCGTCGCCGGCGCCGCTTTCGCGGCCCCTTGCCGGAAGCGGCGCTCACGCGTGAACTGCAACAGTGCGAGGTCCATCGGCGCGTACGTCGACAGCGTCAGGCATTCCACGCCAGCGCGCGCGAACGCCAGGCGCAACTCGGCCTCGCGCGCCTCGGCGGCTGCCGCAAAGCGCTTGCGAAACGCGGGATCATGCGTGTCGATAAACATCTGCTCCGCGGTTTCGGCATCCTGCAGCACGACGAGTCCGAGGTCGGGCAACGCCATTTCGAGCGGATCGACCAGCCGCACGGCCACGACTTCATGACGCCGCGCCAGCATGCCGAGCGAGGTCTGCCAGCCTGGCGTACTGATGAAGTCGGACACGACGAACATGACCGAACGCCGCTTTGCGACAGCGCGCGCGCGCTCCAGCAGGTCGCGCAGCCGTGTCTCGCCGGGGCACGCGGCCGGCGTGGCGTGCATGCGGTCAAGCAGGTGCAGCAACTGGCGCCGCCCCGAGCGCGGCGGAATCATGGACGCATCCGTGTCCGCTGACCCACCGTACAGCACGGCGCCGATCCGGTTGCCGTAGCGTGTCAGCAGCAACGCCATCACGGTTGTGAAGTCATTCAGCAGGTCGCGCTTGCGCACCTCGCCCGAACCGAATTCGATCGACCCGCTCAGATCGAGCACGAACCACGCGGAGAGATCACGGTCTTCCTGGAACTCGCGCACGTGCGGTGTCTGTAGCCGCGCCGTCACGTTCCAGTCAATATGCCGCACATCGTCGCCCGGCCGGTACTCGCGCAAGTCGGCAAGGTCGAGGCCGAAGCCCCGGAACAGCGTGCGGTAATCCCCCTGCAGCAGCCCGTCGAGGCGCCGCACTACGGTCCATTCGAGGCGGCGTAGCAGGCTCTCTGTCCGCTTTGTGCCCACACTGACAAGGGCCGGACCGGCAGGCGTGGCGGCAGATGCGACAGATGCAGCCGTCTCCGCGCCGCGCCGGCGCCTAGCGCGCAGTCGCTCGAACATGGGCTTCGAGCGGGCGCTCCGGAACCGGCAGCGCCTGCAGGATGCGGCTGATGAGCTGGTCGGCGGTCGCGCCGTCCGACATCGCCTCGTACGACAACGACAGCCGGTGGCGCAACACGTCGGGCACGAGGTCGATCACGTCTTCGGGCACCGCATAGTTGCGCCCGCGCAGGAACGCGAGCGCGCGGGCGCCTTCGATCAGGCCGATCGTGGCACGAGGGCTGGCCCCGAAGGTGATGTAGCGCTCGATCTCTTCCAGACCGTAGCCAGACGGCTTGCGCGTCGCCGCCACCACGCGCACCGCATACTGCACCAGCGACGGATCGACGTACACCTTGCGGCACTCGTCCTGCAGGCCGGTCAGGTGCTCCGGCGTCGCGATCGGGCTCACGCTGATCCGGGGGCCTGTCACGCGATTGACGATGACGACTTCTTCCTCCTCGCTCGGATAGCCGACCAGCACCTTCATCATGAAGCGATCGACCTGTGCCTCGGGCAGCGGGTAGGTACCCTCGGTTTCGATCGGATTCTGCGTGGCCATGACAAGGAACGGGGCCGGGACGCGATGGGTCTCGCCGGCGATGGTCACCTGCTTTTCCTGCATCACTTCCAGCAGCGCGCTTTGTACCTTGGCCGGCGCGCGGTTGATTTCATCCGCGAGCAGCAGGTTGGCGAAGACCGGGCCACGCACCGTCGAGAACTCGCCGGTTCCCTGGTTGTACATGCGCGTGCCGACCAGGTCGGCCGGCAGCAGATCCGGCGTGAACTGGATGCGCTTGAAAGATCCGCTCATCGTCCTGGCCAGCGTGTTGACGGTCAGCGTCTTCGCCAGGCCGGGCACGCCTTCCACGAGCAGGTGGCCGCCGGCCAGTATCGCGACCAGCACGCGTTCGAGAAAGTGGTCCTGACCGACGACCACACGTTTCACCTCGTACAGCAGGCGCTCCATCAGATCGGCGCTGTCGATGGCGCCACGGGCTTGCTCGTTCATAGGCCTCCGCTTTCAGAAAGGAGAAGATCCGATGGAAACGCCGGCACTTTCGATCGTCACCGCAAAACCGATGCCAAGGAATGTACCGCTCTTGTTGGGATTGAGGATGGCCGTGACGATTCCCACCACTTCGCCATCCATATTGATCAGCGGCCCGCCGGAATTGCCGGGGTTGGCCGCGGCGTCGAACTGGATGAGGTTGTCCAGGCTCTGCCTGGCGTCCGGCGAAATGAACTGGCGATCAAGGCCCGATACGACGCCCGCCGACACCGACGGCCCGATGCCGAACGGGAAGCCGACCGCGACGACCTCCGCACCCGGCGCGAGATTGCGGCTGGAGCCCAGCGTCGCGGCCGGCAGGTCGTCGGGGATGGACTTCGGCTTGACCACGGCAAGGTCTTTTTCGGGGATGGCCTGAAGCACTGAAGCCTCGGAAGTCTGGCCGTCGTGGAACATGACCTCCACACGCTTGGCATCGGCAACGACGTGATAGCTGGTCAGAACGAGCCCGCTTTCGGTGATGACCACGCCCGAACCGATGTGACTCGCTTCACGCTTCTCTTTCGGTACGTCCGTGCCTGCGGGCGGAGCGGCCTTGGCGAGTTCGTCGTGCGGCTTGCGTCGAGATGGCTGGGAGGATTTCGGACGTGTGGCCGGCGCATCACGCCGCGCACGCGGCGCGGACGCCGCTTCCTCACTGGGGTCTGCAGGCGAAAAGCTGCGGATCTCCACCACCGACTCGCGAATCGCCTCGGCCGCGCGGGCCGTGCGTGACGGCAGGCTCTTGGTCTGCAACGTGTGCAGCACCGCCGCGTCGATATCGGCCTGCGTAATCACGCGCTGCGACGGTCGCAAATGCCAGGCAAAGGCCAGCACTGCCACGGCGGCAAGCGCCAGCCCGGCCGAGATCCATCTGTAGATCGCCACACGCTTCATCGCCAACTCCCGAGGTCCCGTGCCGCCCTTGAAAATACAGTACCATCCTCTTAACCACGCGCCAAGGAGCAGAGCATGCAGTTTCTCTGGCCGCAAATGCTCTGGTTGCTGCTCGCGCTCCCATTGCTGGCAGCCGCTTACCTGTACCTGCTAGCACGGCGCAAGAAGACTGCCCTCCTCTACGCCAGCCTGGCCCTGCCGCGCGCGGCCATCGGCCGCCGCCAACGGTTGCGGCGTCACATCCCCCCGGCATTGTTCCTGGTCGCACTCGGCGCAGCGCTGCTGGCTTGCGCACGCCCGACGGCCACCGTCACGCTGCCGTCCGACACCATCACGCTGGTACTGGCGATGGACGTCTCACGCAGCATGGAGGCCACCGACGTTGCGCCCACGCGAATCAGCGCCGCGCAGCAGGCCGCGCGCGACCTCATCGTCGGACTGCCGGCCAGCGTGCGCCTTGGCATCGTCTCGTTCGCTGGCACTGCGACCGTGGTGCTGCGGCCCACCAGCAACCGGCAGGACATGCTGGACGCGATCGACCGGTTCCAGCTCCAGCGCGGCACGGCGACAGGCAGCGGGCTGATCCAGGCGCTAGCGGTCCTGTTCCCGGACGATGGCATAGACCTTGAAGCGATACTGTTCGCCGACGAACCGGTTTTCTCCACGCGCCGGGCCGTACCGCTGGACGAAGCCGCGGCGGCCGACGCCGTGCGCAAGCGCGAGCAGGCGACGCAGAGCGCACAACCGGGCTCCTACCGGCATGGCGCGGTCATCCTGCTCAGCGACGGCCGCCGCACGGTCGGCCCCGACCCCGTCGACGCCGCCCGCATGGCAGCCCAGCGCGGCGTGCGTGTCTATACCGTGGGCTTCGGGACGCTAGGGGGCAATGCACCGGAAACGAGCCTGTCCTACTACATGCAGCTCGATGAACCCGCGTTGCGCGCCGTGGCGACGATCACTGGCGCGGAGTACTTCCAGGCAGGATCGGCAGCGGATCTGAGCCAGGTATATCGCCAGCTCAGCGCCCGCTTTGCGCTAGAGCGCCGGGAGACCGAGATCAGTGCCCTGCTCGCGGCGGCATCAGTGCTGCTGCTGGTGTCGGCTTGCGCGCTGTCGATGCTGTGGTTCCGGCGGTGATTGATGCATTGCATCATCCGGTGGCGCGGCCTCGTCACCGGACTGGTCCGTGGCCCTGCTACGCATCGATGGCTTCGTGCAGAGTGCTTTCCTGGCGAGCCGCGTGCATCGACGCATAACCCGGCGCCGTCGACGCTGCCGCCTCGGGCCCGACATAGCGAAGCACCAGCGGATCTTCAACGATGCCTTGCAGCCGCTCCACCACAAAGCTCCAGGCGCCCTGGTTTCTGGCTTCTTCCTGGCACCAGATCACCTCTTTCAGATACGGATACCGATCAAGCTCCCGGGCAATCTGCTGCTCGGGGAACGGATACAGTTGCTCCACGCGAAGCAGCGCGATGTTGTCTTTCCCGGATTTCCGCCGACGAGCCAGCAAGTCGAAATAGACCTTTCCCGAGCACAGGATGAGGCGGGTGATCCTGTCCTCTTCTTGCTCGGAGCGGCCCTCAGCCAGAACCTCCCTGAATTCGCCAGTGGCGAGTTCGTCCAGGGTGCTGACGGCCTCCTGGTGCCGCAGCAGCGACTTCGGCGTCATCACGACAAGCGGGATACGGTCATTCCGCGTGGCCTGCAAACGCAGCAGGTGGAACATCTGCGCCGGCGTCGTCGGCTGGCACACGCGCATATTCTCCTGCGCGCAGAGTTGCAGGTAGCGTTCAAGCCGTGCCGAAGCATGTTCCGGACCCTGCCCTTCCTGGCCATGCGGCAACAGCAGCGTCACGCCGCTATGCTGGCCCCACTTGGCGGCTCCGGCGGAAAGGAAGTTATCGATGACGACCTGCGCGCCGTTTGCAAAGTCGCCAAACTGGGCTTCCCACAGCACCAGCGAGTCCTTCCGGAACAGCGAATAGCCGTATTCGAACGCCAGTACCGCAGCTTCGGAAAGAATGGAATTGGTGACCGAGAACCTCGCCTGGTCGTCGGATACATGGTCCAGCGGAATATAGGTGCCTTGACCCCGCATCTCGCGCTTCTGATCGTGGAGCACGGCATGGCGATGACCGAAGGTACCGCGTTCGCTGTCCTGCCCGCTCAACCGCACGCCTACCCCGGCGGAAAGCAGCGACGCAAAGGCCAGGTGCTCGGCCATGCCCCAGTCCAAGGGACGCGCGCCCTCTGCCATTTCCCGGCGCGCGCTGATCACGCGGGCAACCAGCGGATGCAGCGTATGCCCGGCCGGTATATCGGTGATCTTCAGGGCAAGGCCTTTTAGCATTTCGCGCCCAGGCGTAGCGTATCCGGGCTGTGTCTTGCTGTTGCCAGAATCCTGCGGCGACGAGGCTTCAAGCCGCATATCAGCGGACGGCTTGTCGTCTTTGCCGCCCTGCGCGGCATCCAGGCGCGCACGATATTCCCGCGCGTACCGTTCCACATCCGCCGCGGTTACAACGCCCTCGTCGACGAGCTTTTCCGCATAGATGGCGCGCACGCCCGGATGCTCCGCGATCGAGCGGTACATTAGTGGCTGCGTGATGGCCGGAGTATCCTGCTCCTGATGACCGTGCCGCCGGAAGCACATCAGTTCGATGACCACGCTCTTGCCGAACGTCATGCGATAGTCCACCGCGAGCCGCGTGGCGGCGACCACGGCCTCGGGATCATCACCATTCACGTGCAGCACCGGTGCTTCGATCATCTTGGCAATGTCGGTGCAATAGAACGTAGAGCGGGCATCGCGCGGGTCGGAGGTGGTAAAGCCGACCTGATTGTTCACCACCACATGCACCGTGCCTCCGGTGCCATGGCCGCGCGTACCGGAGAGGTTCATCGTCTCCATGACGATACCCTGCCCCGAGATCGATGCGTCGCCATGGATCTCCACTGGCAACACCGCGCCCATGCCAAGGCCCAGCACTTCCGCACGCGCCCTCGCCATGCCCTGGACCACCGGGTTCACGATCTCCAGATGCGACGGATTGAAGGCCAGCGTCACTTCGGCGGGTCCCGATGCCGTCCGCAGTGTGCCGGTGAAGCCCTTGTGATACTTGACGTCGCCGGCCGGCAGCCGGTCAGCGGTCTTTCCCTCAAACTCGTCGAACAGCGCGGCCGGAGGCTTGCCGACAACATTCACCAGCACATTGATCCGCCCACGATGCGCCATGCCGAGGATCGCACTGCGGATGCCCTGCGTGGCCCCATAGGCAACCAGTTCATCCAGCAATACGATCAGGGATTCGCCGCCCTCGAGCGAAAAGCGCTTCTGCCCGACGTAGCGCGCGTGGAGATACCTTTCGAGTCCCTCCGCTGCCGTCAGGCGTTCAAGGATGTGCCGCTTGTTACCGTCGTCCAGGTGGGTCCTGGCACGCGTGGATTCCAGACGCATCTGCCACCAGCTGCGCTGCTTCGGATCGGCAAGGTGCATGAACTCGGCGCCGAGCGTGCCGCTATACGTTTCCTCCAGCGCCTGCATCAGATGACGAAGCGTCATGTCTTCGTCGGCGAAATTCGCGTCGGACAGCAAGAACCTGGCATCCAGGTCCGACCGGAACAGACCATAGTAGCCAGGGCTCAGCTCCGGCAATGGCACCCGCACCGTCCAGCGCAGCGGGTCAAGATGCGCATTGCGCGAACCGGCCATGCGGTAAGCCGCGATCAAGGCCTGCACGGCGAGATGTTTGCGTACGGAGGCATGGCCAGCGCCCGCAGGATGCCCGACCGCCGGTGGACTTTTTGCCAGCTCGGCAAAGCGGGACACGATGGGACCATGCGCAACATCGCCGGCATTCGATCCATCGACCGCAGGCATCTGTTGCAGGGCATCGAAGTAGCCGCGCCACTCGTCGGACACCGATGCCCGATCCTTCAGGTACGCCTCGTATTGTTCTTCCACATACGGGGCATTGCCTCCAAACAGGAAGGAGGTATTTCGATCTCGAATCATAAGGGTAGCCATGTCCTCAACCGGGCGCCTGCCCGCATTTGCCAGAAGATCGCGTGAGACGGCAACCACGTCCCCGGCCCATCCACCGCGTACATGCCTGTCCTTCGCTCGTAGATTCAGTCTATGTACAGCGGACTTTCACCGGCGGCCGGCCTGTTCCTGTCTGAGGACAAGTCCTGTCTGTTTTGGGCCATCGTGCCCGGAGCCCCGGCCCTTTCCGCATAACGGCCAGGTTCCGTTCGGCAGCACATACGCTTGTGCGGACGCGGCAGAAAGCGCCGTTGGCCCGCAATCGACAAACTATGGCCAGTTTCCGACCCATCTGCGACGCACCGGATCGCGCATCTTCCCTATAGTCGGAACACCGCTGCATGCATCTGGTCGATGCCGCAGGCAGCAAGACCTGTCCGGTTACTGGTTGTGCCGGGCGAGCGCCAAGGACAACAGGAATGAAGCATCCACAGCTAGCGCCAACGCATGGACCGTCCGGCCCGTTGCCGGACATCATGAAGCCGGGGCTCTCGGCAGTGTTCTGCGGACTCAATCCCGGGCTGCGGGCTGCGGCGAGCGGCCATCACTTCGCAGGACACGGCAACCGGTTCTGGCGCGTGATTCATCTCGCAGGCATCACCGACCGGGAGCTCGAACCCGTGGACGACCGGCAATTGCTGTCATACGGATACGGTCTGACAACTGCGGTAAGCCGGCCAACTGCCAGCGCGGCCGCACTCTCCCACAACGAATATGTCGATGCATCGGTGCGCCTGATCATCAAGCTGGAGCGCTTCCATCCTGCCTGCGTTGCGTTCCTCGGCAAGGCTGCCTATGCGGCCATGACGAGCCAGCGTGTTGTCCCGTGGGGCCCGCAGCGGCGGCGCATGGGCGGCGCAAGGGTCTGGGTGTTGCCCAACCCGAGCGGGCGAAATCGGGCGTTCAGTCTCGCCGGTCTTGTCGACGCGTATGGCGAGTTCCGTGCGTCCGTGGAAAGTCAGATCCGCTACGGGGAGTCCCCACAGTGTGCGGAAGTCGATAGCCTGAAATGAACAGGAGGTAAGCGGGATGGTATGGACCACCAACGAGATGGTTGAGCGCGCGACGACGCAGATCAACGATGGGGATTTTGTCTATCTGGGCCCGGGCCTGCCCGCGGCGGTGGCCAGTCGGATTCCGGCCGAAACTGAAGTCTGGCTGCATGTCCACGACGGCATTCCTGGATTCATGCACTATCCAACTGACGATTTCATGGATGCAGGATTCATTGCCGGCAGCCAGGGACAATGCACCGAAGCCAGACCCAGGGAGATCTACCATTCCACGGACTCCTTCGCGGAAATGACCAGCCTGTCCATGGATCTGGCGATCCTCGACGCAAGCGGCGCACATGGAAACGGTATCGACATTGCCAGGTGGGCAATCGGATGCGGCGCAAAGCACGTCGTACTGCTGCTTGGAGGCGTTCGCAGCATCAAGGACATCACCGATCTCCTGACGAGCAGCCGGGGCGACGGCGTCTCCTACAGGGTCATCTCGGACCAGGCTGTCATCGATGTCACCGATCAAGGCATGGCCTTTGTCGAAGGAGCGGTTGGCGTAGCGCCGGCCGAAACTGAGAAGCCGAAATCGCTTCAGTTCGCTTGACGCCGCCACCCGGCGTATCACGGATGGCGCGGATATCCGCGCCAGTCAACGGATGGATCTGATGGTCATTCCGCCGCTCATCACCAGCCGTCCCTGACGCGCCGCAACAATCACGCCTGCTGCACCCCGATCCCCCGAAAGCCAAAAATAGAATCGGAGAGAGAGTTCTCTCTCCATACTCTCGTTTTCCGGAAGAATGACTTGCAATATCGCCCGGTAATCTTCCAGAGCGGAAACAAGTACCATCGTTCGGGCGAGGCGGCTTCTTCCCTGCTTTCCTTCGCATAGACTTTACCGCATGCATCGACCGCAGTTCGGCATCTTTTCGCCGGGCTGCACGATGGGGATTTGATTGCCCGTACCACTACGCAACACAAGTGGCTGCTGCCAATGTGACGTAAATGAAGATGAAAATTGCTCTTGTCGTGTTTGATGGGGTTCAGGCGCTGGACGTGGCCGGCCCGATGGACGTATTTGCGGAAGCCAACCACCTGCTGCCTGCCCATAAGCGCTACGAAGTCACACTGGTCGGTGTTCGCCCCACCAGCGTGATGTGTTCAAACGGTATGCAGATCAGCGTGCCTGTTGACTATCGCAACTACCACGACGATTGCGATCTTCTGCTGGTTGCGGGCGGGCCGCGCGCTCCCGGGATGGAGCCGGACCCGGAGTTCTTGACCTGGCTTCATGACAAGTCGCTGAAAGCGCAAAGATTCGGTGCCGTGTGCAACGGGGTATTCCTGCTTGCTCATGCCGGGCTCCTCGATGGGCGGGAAGTCACGACGCACTGGTCCGAGACCAAGCGGCTCCAGGACCATTTCCCTCGTGCGTTCGTGCGGCCGGACAAGATCTTTGTCCGCGACGGCAGCCTGTTCACGTGCGGCGGCGTCACCGCCGGCATCGACCTCTGCCTCGCGTTGCTTGCTGAAGACTTTGGTCACGCCCTGGCGGTAAAAGTCGCGAAGCGGCTGATCGTCTATATTCGCCGCGACGGAGGGCAGTCCCAGTACAGCCCGTACCTTGCCGTGGGACCCGAAGAGGACTCCATCGTCAGCAAGGCCCGGCGGTACGTGGACGATCACATTGCGGACGCCTTCTCCATCGAGGAACTGGCCGATGCCGTTGGCGTGAGCCGCCGGACATTCAGCCGCGTCTTCGCCAAACACGCCAAGGTCTCGCCTTCCGTCTTCGTGGAGCAGGTGCGCGTGGATTTTGCAAAGAAGCTGCTCGAGCAGACCGATGTGCCGCTCAAGACCATCGCGTTCAGGAGTGGATTCCATAGCTCGACACATATGCGGATGATCTTCTCGCGGCGCCTTGATATCACACCGAAGGAATATCGGCAGCGCCTTCAGGAAACCGAGGGCCAGTCCGAGAATATGGCGCACTACCACGGCCACGGCCAGCCTGCTTCGCTGCCACACCAGCCACGACGCGAGGATCACCGACGCCCGGCGTCGCATGCGCTTGCCGCTGCGGCACATTGAGCCTGCGTCGACCGTCGCGGGCTGGTGCTGACGGGATGCGTCAGACCAGCTCGCACCAATAACGCCACGGATGCCAGTCACCGCCCGGACAGCAGCTCGCCGTTGAAGACGACACGCAACGTCCGGACAGAAAGCATCACGATCACCCCGGACACAAAGGCAAGCAGAACGACGGACAACACCGTAATCGGCCACAGGCGCACCGTATCCGCATACCTCAACGTCGCATTGGTCAGTGCAGCGATCGGAAAACTCACCCCCCACCAGCCAGCGGAAAACGGAATGCTCCGACGGAATACCTTGAGAAACAGGGTAAAGAACAGAAACAGCCCGAAATAGAACAGGATCGCCGCAAACACATCGATGCTTTGCGTGAAGTTCGTATAGGCCAGGAACCCCACTTCGAACGGCGCGATGAGAATCATCAGCGACGGAATCATGTGACTCGCGAGCTTTTCATGATGAATCAGCCGCGAGATGATCATGGTGAACAGCACCAGCGCAAGAACGGTTCCGATGCCAAGGGAAACGATGTTCAGTTCCCGGGCCCACGGCATGCGCATGCTTCCACCCGCCACGGCGATGTCAAGTGTCGCCACCCCCGGAATCAACCACGCAGGCAAGGCGTGTCCCGAATCGATCTTTCCACGAACAAGCCGACTGAAGATTGTGAAAGCGAGGGCAATCGTCGCAACCGCTCCCACCGTCCAGACGACTTCCGCGATGGCTTCATTCGATGGACCGATAAGAGAAGAAATCAGAAGGATTGCGATCGGCACCGTCCCGAAGAAATTGCCAGCGATCGGGTGGCAAAATTCCTTCACTACCGCATCGGGATGTTTTGCGATCTTTGCAGCGTACGAGACTGTCAATACCAGGAATGCGATCACCGCCACCACGCTGATCACATCGGAAATGATCGGACTCACGCCAAACTGGCTTGCCGTCTGTCTCCATGCAAGGGCAAGCCCGGAAATTCCCATGACCGAAGCAAACAGGTTCACAGGAAGGTTCTTCACCGATATTTCGTTTTTCTCAATCGTCTGTTCAGAGGGTGATGGGAAGGTATGCATCGATTTTCCTCAGCGAATGTCCATGCCATGGACCTGTTGCCATGCACTGCCCGGGCAAGTATAGGTTTGGACATCGCGTGCCGATCCAACGACTTGATCAGGATTGTGGCCAGATTCTGCGTGTTTCTGGCCACTCGCGCGCTCAGTTCGCAGTCGGGGTCCTGGCGTACGCAGATTCCCAGCCTCCGCCGAGGACCTTGCACAGGGTTATGAGGTTCGTGGCCGCCGTTGCGCGGCTTTGCTCGAGATTGCTTTGCGACCGCAGGAGCTGTCTCTGCACGTTCAGCACGTCGAGATAATCGACTGCTCCGGCCTTGTACCGCCGCTGCGCAATCGCGAGAGCACGCTGGTTCTCGCTCACGACCGTCACGAGCCGGTCGCGCCGCCGCTGCTCGGCATCGTAGGCGACCAGCGCGTCGTCAACCTCGCGCCATGCGTCGAGCACGGTGCGCTTGTACGCGATAGCGGCCTCCTGTTGCTGGGCCTCGCGCAGATGCAGCGTTCCCTTGAGTCGACCGCCCTCGAAGATCGGAAACGTGATCGACGGCCCGACCACAAACTGGCGCGAGGCCCAGTCGGCAAGGCTGGAAAGCTGCAGACTCTGGAATCCGGCGCTTCCGTTCAGCGAAATCCGCGGATAGAAGTCGGCCTTGGCCATCCCGATCGATGCCGTGGCCGCGTGCAACTGCGCCTCGGCTCGCCTGATGTCAGGCCTGCGCTGCACGATCTCCGACGGGAAGCCGACCGGCACGCGCTCCGGCAGCTCTGGCACTTCACGCCGTTCCGCAAGTTCCTGCCGCAACGCGCCAGGCTCCTCGGCCAGCAGCAAGCCGATGGCGTTGATGGCAGCTTCGAGCCGCGCTTCCAGCGTCGGCATCAGGCTTTCGATCGACGCCACCTGGGCTGCGGCATTGGCTACATCGAGATCCGTTGTCACGCCCTCGCGTGCACGGACCTGCGTCAGCCTGGCGGTGTCACGAGCAATCTCAAGGTTCTGCTTCGTGATTTCCAGCAGCGACTGGAGGTCGCGAAGTTCCACATAGTCCCGTGCAAGTTCGGCGCGGGCAGACAAGAGGATGGCGTTCCTGTCCTCGAACGAAGCTTCCGTCAATGCGCCGGCAGCTTCGACACTGCGCCGCACCCGGCCCCAGATGTCGATTTCCCAGGACGCATCGAAGCCAAACTGGTACAGGTCAAAGGGCGGGGAACCGCTCGATCCTGGCACCGGCGCAACCCCGAGCGGCGACGAACCCGACGCCGGTTGCGGCGGGCTCCCCGTTGGGCTGACCCCCAACAGCGAGACAATGCCGTTCGGACTCCCGCGCTCGCGATAATAGGATGCGGCGCCGTCAAGCCGCGGAAGCTGGGCCGCGCCGACAACCTGTTGGGTCGAGCGGCTTTGCCGCAAACGCGCCGATGCCGCGGCCACGTCGAGATTCGCGTCGACCAGCCGGCTCTCGAGATTGTTCAGCAGGGGATCGTTCAGCAGCGTCCACCACTCCACGTTGAACTCCGCGTCAACAGCCTTGCTGCTTGCCTGGGCGGACTGGATGCGATGGAAGACATCTGGCGCAGAAGGCGTCGGGCGATCGAAATCGGGCCCCACGGCACACCCCGCCAGTGCAAGACAGGCCAGTATCGCCAGGATCGAGGCCCGCATGGAGAAATCGGCGGCGTTCATCCTCTGTTACCTCCCTGGGGCAGCACATCTTCACGACGGGCAATGGCGACGTCCACCTCTACCGAAAGACCCACGCTCAATCCGGATGCGGCCTTCTGCCCGCGATCGATGGTGATCTTGACCGGCACGCGTTGGACGATCTTGGTGAAGTTGCCCGTGGCGTTATCCGGGGCAATGGGCGCGAAGCTCACTCCCGTAGCGGGCGCCAGGCTGTGGATATGGCCCTGGATCTCGACGCCAGGCAGGCTGTCAACCTTGATGCGCGCGCTCTGTCCCGGCCGCATGCCGGCAATCTGGTTCTCCTGGAAATTGGCCACCACGTACGCGTCCGACACCGGCACGATGGCAAGGACCGAAGCGCCTGCCGTCACGTATGCACCGACACGCGCCGAACGCCTGCCGATCTTGCCATCCACCGGCGCGTGGATTTCCGCATACGACAGATTGAGCCTTGCCTGTTCCAGTGCGGCTTCGGCACGCGCCAGGGCTCCCGCGGCCTTGTCGCGCTGCGTGTTCAGGACCATGAGGTTCTGTTCGGTGGTGCTCAGCGCGGCGCGGTCGCGGGACTGCTGCGCTACCTGCTCGGCAAGCGTACTGGACGCACGTTGCTGCTCCTGCTCGGTGCCGGCTCCGGCTTCCGAAAGATTCCGGTAGCGCGACGCGTTGGCGCGGGCAAACTCGACCGATGCTTCGTCGGACCGGAGCTTCGCCCGTGCCTGCTCGACCAGGGACGGATGCCGGGCGATCTCCGCGTCATAGTTCGCCACCATGGCTTTGGCCGCCAGAACGTCTGCCTGCGCACTTTGCAGCGCCGCCCTGAAGTCGCGGTCATCGATACGGACCAGGACCTGCCCGGCCTTGACCCATTGGTTGTCATCCACAAGCACCTCGGAAATCTGGCCAGCGATACGTGGGGCTACGAGCGTGAAGTCTGCCGTTACATAGGCATCATTGGTGGACTGCGCACTTGAGCCTGGAACGAGGGTTGCGCAGGCCCACGCAACGATGCCGACCGCGATGATGATCGCTGCAAGGCGGATATTCCTGATTGGCGGGCGGGTAGCGGATGACATGATGATCTTCCCTTAGTGTGAAGAGGGTGGCGTAGTGCTCCAGGGCGGATAGATGCGCACGGGCAATATCGGAACGAGAAACAGCAAGGCAATGGCAACGCAGGCCATCACGCGGTACAGATCGGCCGAGGTCAGTACGAGCGCTTGCTCGTGGACACGATGGGCGAGCTGAGCCAGGGTGTGCACCGAATCGACGCCCCGGCCTGCCACGACGGCATTGTTGCCAAGCTGGTCCACCAGCATGTTCGAATGAAAGCGTTCGCGACCGGTACCCAGCCCCTCGATCAGGGCCGTTGCCACGGCAGCAGAAAACGTCTTGAGCGAGTTGAACATGGCCGAGGCGAACGGGCCCTCCGTGGGAGGCAATCCCGTGGTGACGCCCATCAGGATCGACAGGATCACCATTGGCTGGGCCATGATCTGCAGCGCCTGAAGCCAGTAGAAATTGACGCGTATCCATTCGGAAGTCATAAGACTTCCCAGCGCGCACGTGGCAATCATGAGCAGCAGCCCAGCCGTCATCACCCACCGGGAATCCACGCGCCGAAGGTTCAGCACGGCCGCCGTCAGCGGCAGTGTGATCAACAGCGGAAGCGCAAGCAGTAACGACAGCGGTGCCGTTTGCAGCGGCCTGTATGCGTGAACCCTGGCGAGGTATTGGCCGGGAATGGCTGCCACGCCGACCAGCAGGATCACGGCACCCGCCAGCGTCATGAGCCCATGCGCGAAGTTCCTGCGGGCGAGCAACTGAAGCTTGAAGAAGGGAAGCGGGTGAAACCACTCGTTGAAGAGAAACACAATGAGAAGGACTACGCCGCCGCCGAACATCACGCGGATGAACTCGGAGCTCAGCCAGTCGAGACGGTCCCCCTGCAGGAGGCCGGTTACGAGCATGGCGACTGCGGGGAATCCGGTCAGCAACCCGGTCCAGTTGAATGCACTGAGCCGCTCAAGCTTGTACGGATCATCCGGCAGGCCCCACCGGACGGCCACACAGCTCGCAATACCGAGTGGCACGATCTGCCAGAAGACCATCTCCCAGCTGACGTACTCCGTCCACAACGCGGCAAGTGGCGTACCGACTGCGGGGCCGAAGGTCGCAGTCAACGCGTAGCCGGCGAGTCCATACAGCTTGATCTTCGGGGGAAGATAGCGCAATGCCACGATGATCAGCATCGGTGGCAGGCAGCCGCCCGCGACACCCTGCAGGACGCGAAGCAGGTAGAGCGCCTGGAGGCTCGGCGCAAACGGGCAAAGAACGCCAAGCAGCATCGTGGCCAGCACGGCGCCGATCGTGAATCGCTTCAGCGTAAAGGTAATGCCGAACCAGGGTGCAAATACCATCGTTGCGACATTGGCCGCTTCGAACAGCGTCGTGAGCCACGTCCCGTCGTCACGGCCGATCGAGAACACGCCCTGTACATCGGCCAAAGCCAGCGCGGTCACCTGCTCATTGAGGATGGCCAGCAACGATGCGAGCAAGACGCCGATCAGGCCGGTCGCCAGGCGCAGCGACAGTGCGGCACCCGCGGGCTTTGGATGCGAAGGGATCCCCTCCTCCTGCACGGAGACCGGGCGCGTCTGTTGCTCGACGGGCGGCACATCCGTTGCAGTGGTTGAAGGATTCGCTGTGGTCATAAATGTCCCCTGACGACTTGATGGGTCTTGGCTCCGGAGATTCCACTTTCTGCGGCGGGTCACGCCGGCAATCTCTGGAAGAAGCGGTGGGCGACTTCAAGCTTTGCGTGGCACCTCTTCGAAGTATTGGGGCGCTTCGCGTCGGTCGAACATGCCGTACTCCCGCACGATGCGGATGCTCCTCAGACGCACGTCGCCTGGCAGCCTGGCGTTCTTCCCGAACGCCAGGGCCGCGGCCTCGTCGCGCCACGTCAGCACGACAATCACTTCTTCGGGTGACAACAGTGCCTTGAACACATCCCAGGCAAGCAGCCCGCGCGCTTGCGCATCCAGCCCAAGCGATTTTGCAACGGCCTCCGCGCTCGCCCCGTTGAGCCAGTAGCGCGACCGATCGGCATCGAGCAGTGTCACAGCCTTGCCTTCACCTGCTTCGGTCACGTCCAGACGCTGCTGATGCAAGGGCTCGCCGATGGGCAGATGGGTGTCGGTGTCGACCTCTCCGATGCGCAGGCGGTAGTCGGCAAAGATCCGGTCACGGGCCGCCTGCTGGACCTTGTGGTGCTTGGTTGTGGTACGCCAGCGGATCAACGACTTTTCGTCACGCCAATTCGACAGCGAGAGCAGCCATCCTGGACGCGTCAGGCTTTCATAGCGCTCGTTGTCGATAAACCCTTCGATCTTCTCAAGTTCGGGCCTGAGCATTTTCGCCATGCCAAGATAGGCATCGAATTGCTCGGGGATGGGATTGACTTCAAGCATTGCAGAGAACACGGCCGACTCCTTCAATTCGTTGGCTGGACGATACGACGCAGCGGGTGCGCCTGCATTCCGTTGCGCCTCTCCGGCGCATTGCAGCGCGCTGGTGTTGGTGCATTCAATGTACGAGATGGAATGATTTTCTTGCGGAGGAAGCGAGTCCGTATCTGGCCAACTTATTCGATAATCTTGCCAGCAGATGTTTGAAATCCTTCTTAACCACCTCTGCATGCAATAGTCTTTTTCCGCCGGGTTAAAAGACATGAATAGCTGGATATTCAGACCCGGAGTGGTGGTGCGCGAGTGGCGTACTCGCTGGCAAGAGGCGGGGACCGGCGTGTCCCCATATGGCCTGGATCCGGTCACTTTTGGCCAGTAACTGAACTTCTTCGGCCAGCGCGGCGCCGCCGTCGTTGCCACAATGACGCACGTCACCCTCACAATTCTTCCAGGCGCACACCAGGAACGTGCCAGGTGGGCAGGCGCAGGTACGGAGAACCCGTCGAAGCCATGGTCCACGAGCTGGTGCCGAACATAAGCTGTTCTCGAGTTGGAAGGGAAATTGTCCGTTAAATCCTGGCTGCTGATGTTGCCAGCACCAATTTCCATGCGATCCGGCCGTGACCCGAAATCCAGAACTTGCCCCCTCACTTCCCCTGACGCCTGCGCCATCGCGCGAGCGCTTGTCGGGCGCCGATATCATCCTGCGCGTCCTTAGCGAACAGGGCGTCGATACCGTATTTGGCTATAGCGGAGGCGCCATCCTGCCGACGTATGACGCCGTTTTCCGCTTCAATGCCATGCACGCGGAAGATCCCGCGCGCCAGATCAGGCTCGTTGTTCCCGCCAACGAGCAGGCTGCCGGCTTCATGGCCGCCGGTTATGCGCGTGCCAGCGGGAAAGTCGGCGTGTTCATGGTGACATCCGGGCCCGGCGCGACGAATGCGGTCACGCCAATTGCCGACTGCAATGGCGATTCCGTCCCGGTGGTGCTGATATGTGGCCAGGTGCCGCGCGCAGCCATCGGTAGCGATGCCTTTCAGGAAGCCCCCGTCTTCAACATCATGTCCGCCTGCGCCAAGCAGGTCTTCCTCGTGACGGATCCTGAAAAGCTCGAGCACACCCTGCGGACGGCATTCGAGATTGCCCGCACGGGGCGCCCCGGTCCCGTGGTCGTCGATGTGCCGAAGGATGTCCAGAACTGGACCGGTACCTTTCACGGTTCCGGCACCTTGCAGTTCCGCGGCTACTCTGAACGTCTTCGCAAGGTGGCGCACGGCGCTCGCCTGGACGAAAAGAAGCGCGCCCGCTTCTTCGATCTTCTCGGACAAAGCAGGCGGCCACTGCTGTATGTCGGTGGTGGCGTCATAGCGGCCGGTGCCACGGCCGAATTGCGTCAGTTCAGCGAGCGCTATGGCATCCCCATCGTGACGACGCTCATGGGACTCGGTGCAATGCCCGCGGATCACGAACTGTATCTTGGCATGCTTGGCATGCACGGTGCCGCGTGTGCGAACTATGCCGTTGAGGATTGCGACTTCCTGATTGCTGTCGGTGCCCGATTTGATGATCGGGTTGCCGGTGGACGACCCGACGCGTTTGCTCCCGGTGCGCGATACGTTGCGCATATCGACATCGATGAAGCGGAGATCAACAAGATCAAGCGGGCGCACTGGAGCCATGTCGGCGATGCCAGGCGCGCGTTGGCGTCGCTGGCGGAACATGGCCCGATCGAGCGGTCGCATTCGGACTGGCTCGATCACGTCGCCGAACTGAAGCGGATTTACCGCATGAATTACGACCGGACCAGTCCCGCGATCCAGCCACAGTCTGTCGTGGAGGTGCTCGGCCAGATCACCGGAGGGCGCGCGATTGTCAGCACTGGGGTTGGCCAGCACCAGATGTGGGCGGCACAGTACTTCCGGTTCAGCGAACCCAGAAGCTTCCTGACATCCGGCAGCATGGGGACCATGGGCTTCGGACTGCCCGCGGCAATCGGCGCGCAACTGGCGCGGCCCGACGCGCTGGTCATCGATATCGACGGCGACGGCAGCATCCGCATGAACCTCGGGGAACTGGAGACCGCGACGACGTACGGGGTACCCGTCAAGGTTCTTCTGCTCAACAATCGCGGTGACGGGATGATCCGGCAGTGGCAGCGACTGTACTTCGAGGGGCGCTTTTGTGTTAGCGACAAGGCACTCCACCGCAAGGATTTTGTCCTCGCGGCGCAGGCGGATGGCTTCGAGTTTGCGTGCCGCGTGGAAGACGCCGACAAGGTCGAGGCGGCGCTCAGGGCCTTCGTCGAGTTCGATGGCCCTGCCCTGCTGGAGGTGATGGTTGACGAGAACGCTGACGTATTCCCGATGGTGGGACCCGGCCAGAGTTACGCAAGCATGATCACCGGACCATTCATCCCTTCACGATCCGGGCCGGAAGGGGCGGAACATGGGGCGCCGCATCTCCCTGCCGCCGATATGTTCTAGCCGCCTGCGCGGACCATTGGAAGTGGAACAGAACGGAACCCGCAGGAACTTGCCACCTGCCCGTCCGTCAGCCACTCCCCAGAAAGCACTGGCCGTGGACACGCCCCGCTGTCGGGGCGAGGCACGTCAGAACCGGTGACGAATACCCATCACCGCACCGAACTGGTCCTTGCCTGGTTGCACATTGAAGACCGCGTTCGCGCCGGTGCCACTGTTAAAGCCATTGACGCCCAGTTGCGAGTTTTCCTTGTTGAGCGCGTAGGACATCGACACGTACAGGTCTGTGCGTTTGGACAGCGAATAGTCCCCATTCAGCGCGAACTGCCACGGGTCCGATCCGGTCTTCCGGAAGTCCTGGTAGTAAGCGGTACCGGTCAGCGAAAAGGCGGGCGTCAGCTTGTACACGATGCCCAGCCAATACAAGTTCGAGCCGGCGTTGGCCGTCTGCGCGCCAGGCAGTGCCGCACCGCCGTACGCCTTTGCCAGGCGATATCCCGCATACAACCTGGCGGCGCCAGCGGCATAGGTGCCAGCCACGGAAGCGCGCCTGATGAGTGGCGCCTGGTTTGCCGGCGTGCCGACATGGGCGTCATCATAGGCCACGCCAACCGAGAAAGGTCCGATGGCATAGTTCACGAACGCGCCGAAATCACGGCCGTAGACGTTGCTGCCCGCCACCTCGGTGCCATTGGATTGGAAAGCATAGAAGGCCTGGGCGGTCAGCCCTCCGAATGCGCCCACATACTTGATGGCATTGTCGGCGCGCGCGCCGAACTCAGGAGCAATCGAAAGCATGCCATAGCGGTCGGCGATGACATTGGGATCGTAGACAATGCCGAACTCGCGCATGGATGTCTGCTGTCGCCCAAGATGCACCGCGCCATACCGGCTTTCCAGGCCCACATGCGCGTCACGGCCGAACAGGCGCCCGCTCTGTCCGGAGTTTCCGGTATCGATATCAAAGCCACTTTCCAGCTGGAGTACAGCTCTCAGCCCGCCGCCGAGGTCCTCAACGCCGCGCAGGCCCCAGCGCGAGCCTGAGAGATTTCCCGATGTCACCCGCAAGAGACCACTGCCGTTACGCCCGGTATTGTCGACGTACTCGACACCCGCGTCCGCCAGCCCATAGAGCGCCACGCCGGACTCGGCATAGACGACGTTGGCGGCAAAGGATGCTGCCAGTACCGCAAAGACCTTCTTCATCAAACCCCACTTCGTTTTATCGAAACACCGCAGAAAAACTCGAAAAGAGCAGCGCCGGTTGCCTGAGCCCTGTTCCACAGGAAACAGAACGGCGCTGCCCAAGGCATGCCTTCACTTCAATCCAGACTCATAAGCAAATGCTCTACCTCGTCGTAACAGTGCCAACTTCGCCTGCAACACGACGCGCTTGTGTCAGCGCCGACACGGCTACCGACACGACGATGTTGACCAGCAGCGCAATCACGCCAACGTAGGTCGGATACACACCATCGCCAATATGCAGCGCATACACCGGCTTCAGGCCCAGGGAAATGGCGAGTCCCGTTCCGGTGACGATGCCGACAAACCAGCCGGCAAGCAGCCCGGTCGCGGTCAGGCGTCGTGTGTATAGCGTGAACACCACCGCTGGAAAGATCTGAAGAATCCAGACGCCACCGAGCAGTTGCAGGTCGATCGCGTATTGTGTGGGCAGCACGATGATGAAGAGCAATGCGCCGAACTTCACGACCAGCGAAAACAGCTTGGCACTCTTAGCCTCTTTTTCGGGGCTCACATTCGGCGCGACCAGCGGCTTGTACAGATTGCGCGTGAACAGGTTTGCCGCGCCGATCGACATGATTGCCGCCGGCACGAGCGCACTGATGGCGATCGCGGCTGCGCAAAAACCCACGAACCAGGACGGAAACAACTTGAGGAACAGCACCGGCACCACATCCGAAGCGGATGACACATGCACGCCGGCGGCAATCGCCATATAGCCGAGCACGGCAATCAGGCCCAGCAACAATGTGTACGCCGGCAGCGCGATGGCATTCTTGCGCACAGTGTTTGCGGAACCCGAAGACAGTATCCCCGTCATGGTGTGGGGATACATGAACCCCGCCAGCGCCGACCCGAGTGCCAGCGTCGCGTACGCCGTGAATTGCGATGGCTTGAGGATGATGCCGGTGGCGCCGCCCTTGGCGTTGAAGTAGGTGTCGGCAGCATGGAACAACGCACCGTAGCCGCCAAGCTTGCTGGGAATGACCGAGATCGCGGCAATGACCACGATATAGATCATGATGTCCTTCACGAAGGCAATCATCGCGGGCGCACGAAGCCCGCTCGAATAGGTGTACACGGCGAGAATGGCGAAGGCAACGATCAGCGGCAGTTCGCCATCGACGCCCAGCCCCTTGATCACCACTTGCATGCCAATCAGCTGCAGCGCGATATAAGGCAGCGTGGCGATGATCCCGGTGATCGCTACTGCCGCCGGAAGCCATCGTCCTCCGATCTCGCCCTGCACATAGTCGGCAGCCGTGATGTGGTTCTTGCGATGGCACACCTCCCACAGCCTGGGCATGACTGCAAACACGAACGGATAGACGATGATCGTATAGGGCATCGCGAAGAAGCCGTACGCGCCCACCGAATAGACCAGCGCAGGGACCGCGATGACGGTATAGGCCGTATAGAAGTCCCCGCCTACAAGGAACCATGAGATCACCGTGCCGAATTGCCGGCCGCCAAGTCCCCATTCATGAAGCTGTGACAAATCCCCCCGCTTCCACCGCGCCGCGACGAATCCCAGCACTGTGACGAGGACGAAGAAAGCAATGAACACCGCCATTGCCACGCTATTGACTGCGGGTGTCTCGCTCATTTCATCCTCCGATAGACGACGTACAGCAACAAGGAGGTAATCGGCACCCAGAGGAACTGATACCAGTAGAAGAATGGAAAGCCCAGCCATTCCGGTTGAGCGCTGTTATAAAACGGCAGCCACAAGAGGCCGATGTAGGGGGCAAACAGGAGCGCCCAGATCCAGCTGCGGCCTCCTTTATCTGGCGTATTCAATGTTGCTCTCCTGAAGTTCCTTGAGCGGACACGGATGCGCGCACGGGGGATGGGAATCGGAATCGACGGCGTCGATCCGATGCCTTCCTGACGGGATGGCACGCGCAAGTTCGATCGCGATGCAATGCATCACAACCGTGCATCGCTGATCCAAATGGTAGTGAAGCGAGCGCGCGCAGGTCGACGCAAATGGGCCAGTCTCTGGCCAATGTTTGCGAGATACGGGCCAATCGACGGACTCGGCAAGGCGGAGGATTTCCCGCGGCAACCTTGGCAAGATTCACGAATAAAATGGCCCAATCCATGCACTGGTTCCCCTTCAGAAAAGGCGCGACGCTTCATAGGATTCATGGAATACCGGAGGGTGATGCCTCCGGGATGTGTCGGAGTTAGAGCGGCCCTCTGTGCCGCACGGGGCCATGCTGCACAAGAAACCTGATGAGATCGTGGACTGGGGCGACTGGGACAATTTCTGCCGGGTCGTCGAGGCCGGGGGCTTTACTGCCGCGAGTGACCGTAGCGGCGTTCCGAAGTCGTCGATCAGCCTGTCGCTGGCCCGCCTGGAAGCCCGGCTGGGCAATCGGCTGCTTGACCGGACCACGCGCAAGATTCGCGTAACGGATCTGGGTCAGACGCTATATGACCGGATCACGCCTTTGCTGAATGAACTTCGGGAAGCGGATAACGATGCGCGGTCAACACGGCAGCAGGTATCAGGCACGCTACGACTGGCAGCGCCGTATGAAACAGGCAGGATTCATCTGGCGCCGGCACTGGTGAAGCTGCTCAGGGCGCATCCGGATTTGAAGGTCGAGATTGACGATACGCGGAGGATTCCCGACCTGCTGGAGCACCGATACGACATTGCGTTCGTCAAGACCGATGCAAGACTGCCCGACAGTTCGCTGGTCAGCAAACACGTTGTGGCAATGGAACGCGCTTTCTACGCAGCGCCGGAGATGATTGCCAGGCGCGGGCTCCCGCGGCAACTCCCCGATATCGGGTCGTGGCCCATGATCGTGGACGGTGACGATACTTATTGGGATCTGTTTGAAAACGGGCGGGAAGTCGGGCGGGTAGCCGTATGCCCGGCCATCCGGACGCCGAATGTTGAGATTCGCGTGCGCACCGCCATCGAAGGTCTTGGCGTCGTACGGCTGATGCCGGCATACATCGAAGATCAGGTCAAGCGAGGAGAACTGGTGCGGTTGTTCCCTGCACTTCTTTCGTCTCCGCTCAGGGTATATGCGCTGACTCCGGCCCGAAGGCTTGTACCACCCAAGGTAAGAGCATTGCTGAATGCATTCGAAATCCGGGAGACTGACGCGTGACCGCTCCGCTAGCCGGTCCCGGCGTCCTTGATAACTGTCCACTCGAGTACCAGTGATCGCCAGCCTGCGCAAGTGCGAACCACAGCCCCGTCCCGCTGCCCCCGCACCCTACCTTGTTAAGGTATGCTTTCGCCTCCGAAACGATCTTCTCCAGAGGGGCAAATGCGGCGCGTCGTGTTCAATCAGAAGGGTGGCGTGGGCAAGTCGACCATCGTATGCAATCTCGCGGCGATCAGCGCCAGCGAAGGGTTGCGCACGCTTGTCGTCGATCTGGACGCGCAAGGCAATTCGACCCAGTACCTGATGGGCGCGCAGGCAGCCGAAGCCACGCCGACGGCGGCGCATTTCTTCGAGTCGTCGCTGACCTACAGCTTCAAGCCGGTGGACCTGAGCGAGTTCATCCACACGACGCCGTTCGAGAATCTCGATGTGATGCCGGCGCACCCTGACCTGGACTCCCTGCATAGCAAGCTGGAATCGCGCTACAAGATCTACAAGCTGCGCGACGCGCTGATCGAACTGGAATCGGTCTATGACGCGATCTACATCGACACGCCGCCGGCGCTGAACTTCTACACGCGTTCCGCGCTGATCGCGGTGGAGCGCTGCTTGATTCCGTTCGACTGCGACGACTTCTCGCGCCGCGCGCTCTATACGCTGCTCGACAACGTGAAGGAAATCCAGCAGGACCACAACGAAGCGCTGCAGGTCGAAGGCATTGTGATCAACCAGTTCCAGCCGCGCGCGAGCCTGCCTGTCAAGCTCGTTGAGGAACTGGTCAGCGAAGGGCTGCCGGTGCTCGCATCGCGGCTGTCGTCGTCTGTGAAGATCCGCGAATCGCACCAGCATGCCACGCCGATGATCCACCTGGATCCGCGCCACAAGCTGTCGCAGGAGTATCTGGCGCTGCACACCGAACTGGCAGGGTGAAAGTCTGCGGGTGCGGCGTCGGGATTCGATCACGTAGAATTCCGGGCTGCCGCCCTGCCCGCTTTCGTGCCAGGGCATGATTGCCCGCCTGCCATGCCAACACCCAAAGCCACCATTGACCGGTCCACCAGCGAGCAAGCGCTGCAATTGCTCGATGCCGCCACCGCCGAAGTCCTTGCCAATGGCCTCGGCGACCTGTCTCTCCGGAACATGGCCGATGCGCTCGGCACCAGCCACCGGATGCTCATCTACTACTTCGGCTCCGCCGATGGCTTCTGGCAGGCGCTGCTGCACCGAATCCGCCATGCGGAACAGGATGCGCGGCAACGCGTAATCGTCGATGGCATGGATCCGCAAGCCGCGATGGAAGCCGCGTGGGAACGCTACTCGGCGCCTGCCTACCTGCCGATCATGCAACTGCTGTTCGAGATCTACGGCAAGGCAATCCATGACCGCGAACGCTTCAGCGGCTTTCTCGACGACGTGATCGGAAGCTGGGCCACAATGCTCGCCGAGCGCTTCCGGGAAAGCATGGGACTGGATGAGGCCGAGGCACGCCTGAGAGCGCGTGTTGAGGTCGCCATGATGCGGGGGTTGTTGCTCGATCTTGTCACTACCGGTGATCGCGAAGGCACTACGGCGGCCCTGAAATATTTCGCCGGCAAGATGGCGCTGAGTCCCGCCTCCGGCAAACCCTCCGTCTAAGCCTCCTTTTTACTGATGTTCTGCTCGTAAACCCCGATTCCGCCCACCGATGTACCACATGGTACATTGCGTCCTACACCCTGGTTGTCAGGGTGTCTCTCGCAATGAATCAAGGTGGAATATGGACCGGCGACAACTACTTGCCTGGGCGGCTGGTACTGCGGTAGCGATGACGCTGCCGGGTATCGTGCAGGCGCAGACTTTTCCCTCCAAACCCGTGCGGCTCGTGGTGCCGCAAGCCGGCGGCACCGGCAATGACGTGCTGGCCCGTGCCCTCGCGGAAAAGCTCGCGCAGGCGTGGAAGCAGCCTGTCGTCGTCGAGAACAAGCCGGGCGCCAACGGCACTCTGGCAATCGGCTACGTGCTGGGACAGCCGGCGGACGGGCATACGCTGTTCTTTGCCGGTGTCTCCAACCTGGCCTTCAACCCGTTCCTCTATCCCAAGCTGCCGTATAACCCGACCCGCGACCTCACCGGTGTCGCAATGCTTGCCAATTCGCCGTTCGTGTTCGTTGCGGCCCCGTCGCTGAACGTGAGCACGTTCCAGGACTTCGTGCGCATGGCGAAGGCGCGTCCGGGCGAGATCAGCTTTGCGTCGGGCGGCATCGGCAACTCTACGCATCTGGCCATGGAACTGGTGGCCGAGCGCACCGGCATCCGCATGCAGCATGTGCCGTTCAACGGCACCGGCGGTTCCACGAGCCTGATGAGCGGGCAGACGCCGGTGATGATGAACGTGATTGCCGGCGTGCAGCCCTTCTTCGCGAGCAAGAAGCTGGTCCCGCTGGCCGTGACCGGCGACAAGCGTTTGCCGGCACTCCCAACGGTGCCCACCTTCAAGGAACTCGGCTATGACGTGCAGGTGCCCGGCTGGTACGCCATCGTGGCGCGCGCGGGCACGCCAGCGAGCGTGGTCCAGAAGGTCAATGCCGATATCAACCAGGTCCTCGACGATCCCGGCTTCCGCGAAAAGCTCGGCTACCAGTTCCTTGACCCGATCAAGGGGCCGCCGACCGAAGTCGAGCGCTACATGAAGCGCGATGCCGACGCCTGGGGCCCGATCATCCGGCGCCTGAACATTTCCCTCTGAGTATCGAGATTGATATGGCACACCTTAGCAAGGCAGTACACGACTATCGCCTGTCGGCCATGCACCGGCTGATGGACCGCCTGAGCGTCGATGCGCTGGTCTTCGGCACGCCCGACTTCTTCCAGTACGCGACTAATTACCAGCTCGATGTCTGGCCGTGGGAGCGGCCTGTATTCGTTATCGTGCCGCGCAACGGCGAAACCTTCGCGGTCATGAACGAGCTGTCGACGAACCACCTGCGCTTCGCCACCAGCAAGGACACTGTGTGGATGACCGACGTCACGTTCTACGCCGAGCACCCGCGCGTGTCGAATCGGCTGCCGTTGCCCGCGCAACTGCCCGAGGTCGTCGCCGCGCTGCTCAGCGCCAAGGGGCTGGGCATGTCGCGCATCGCGGTCGACACGCAGCACCCGATTCTGGTCGGCGCGCAGCGCTACCTGCCCGAACTGACCTTGCGCCCGTCGCTTGCGGAAATGCGTAGCCTGCGCTGGGTCAAGCATGCCGAGGAGCATCAGGTCATGCGCGACCTCGCGTCGCTGACCGACTGGGTGCAGGACCGCTACCGCGAAAACATCCGCCCCGGCCGGCTCGTGCAGGAACTCGATCACGCGATGGCCGCGCTGATGGTGGAAGAAGCAGCGAACCGCTTCCCCGGCGAGGACTTCGACATCCTGAAATGCTGGACGCTGGCGGGCGCCGCGTCAGCCTCGCCGCACGGCGACGGTGCCGCCTGCGGGTCGCGCATTGCGCGCGGCGATACCATCGTCAACCTGATCCTGCCGCGCCTCAATGGCCTCCATGTCGAGAACGAACGTACATGGTTCTGCGGCCGGCCCGACAGCGAGCAGTCGCGGCTTTACCAGGTCGCGGCACAAGCGACCGACGCTGCGGTGGCCGCTGCAGTTGTTGGCAAGCGCGTGTGCGACATGGACGCCGCGGCGCAGGCCGTGATCGAAGCCGCCGGCTGCGGGCAGTATGTCTTCCACCGGACCGGCCACGCGGTCGGGCTGATGCTGCACGAGTATCCCGAGGACATGGCCTTCAATACCCGGCCGCTGCTGGCGGGCGAAGTCTACTCATCGGAACCGGGGCTGTATGTCTACGGGCTAGGTGGATTCCGGCTCGATGACACCGTCATCGTCGGAGAGAGGCCGGAAGTGATCGTCAAGACGCCGAAGACTCTCGAATACGCCACCGTGGCATAGGCACGTTGTGGCCGCCCCCTGCATGGCGGAAGCGCTATGCCAGCGTCAGTCCGCCATGCGCCAGCACTTGCCGAAACACTTCCAGCCGCGCATCGCCCGTCTCGGCCAGCTTCCGGCACACGTGCATATGCTGCTCCATGTCGCTGTGCCCGCGCAGCACCTCCTCGAATTCCTGCTCGGAGATTTCGAGGTGAACACCGGTCAGGATCGCGCGGCCCCGGCCGACACGCGAACTGACGATGGCTGGCGGCGCGTCTTCGATATCCGCGTAGACGGCCAGTACTTCCGTACCGGCACCGGGCGCCTTACCGAAATCGAAGCGGCAGCCGCCGTGGTAATGCGTGTAGGCCGAGATCGGCGCACCCGCCAGTTGGCCCGTGGTACGCAATTCGACCGCCGCGGCCGTGCGCGGCGTCCCGTCATAGAGCCGCCCGCCGGTCAGTTCGGGCAGCGAGCCCACCGCGACAGCGTCGACGAAGCTCAGCTCGCGCGAACCGCAGATCGCACCGCGCGTGCCGGCGTGGAACGCCAGCTCCCGGCACGCGTAGTAGGCGCCCGCACAGATCCCCAGGTAGACGCCGCCCTCTTCGACAAAACGCCGGATGCGCGCATTGGGCGCGCCATTGAGTTTCGCGCAGTATGGCAGGTCGGCGCCGCCGGGCATGACGAACATGACCGCGTCGTCGAACAGCGTCGGGTCATGCCGGATATCCGATGCCATGACCGCACGCATCTCATATGTGCCGGACTGCAGTTGCTGCCCGATGGTGCGCATCAGGCAGGCGGTCCAGTCGGACGCGCCGGCATCGATGTAGGTCAGGATGTGGGGCTTTGACATCTTGGGCGGCGGCCGGGGGCCACGTAGGGGCATTGCTTCCGAGTGTATTCCAGTACCGGCAATAGCCCCGCCTTACATATCGAGCGGCACGGCGCTGGTGCACTTGATCTCGTCCAGGCACACGCTTGACTTCACGCCGCTCACGCCCGGAATGCGCATCAGCGTGTCGAGCAGGAAGTCCGACAGCGACTTCAGGTCCTTGGCGACGACCTTCAGCACGTAGTCGATATCGCCCGTCACAGAGAAGCACTCCTGGATCTGCGCGAGTTCCGCCACCAGGCTCTTGAAGTTCGACAGGTCGCGGATATGGCCGCGTTCCATGGTCACGTGGATAAAGGCCACCACGCCAAGGCCGAGCGCCGCGGCATCGAGCCGCGCCTCGTAGCGCTTGATGATGCCGCTCTCCTCCAGGCGGCGGTGGCGTCGCAAAGTCTGTGCCGGCGACAGCGCAATCGCTTCGGCCAGTTCCAGGTTGGAAGCCCTGCCTTGCTCCTGCAAAACGCCCAGCAGGCGCCGATCCGTACGGTCCAGCTCAATGGCTTGCACTTTTGTTTCCCCTAAGCAAGTTTTTGCACAATCCGATTTCGTAATTCAGGGTTTCCCTGCGTCATTAATGAAATCCAATTTTGTCGGCCAGAATATACACTGCATCCCAGATTGGCAATGCCGATGAGGACCCGCAGAGACTTCCAGCGGTTGCCAGAGCGCGCCGCAGGTCAGGATCGCGGCGCACGGTTCGCAATATTATTTCCCGGCCACCCGGCCGGTACAGCAAGCGCCCCATGACCACCTGCCTGCCGTCTCCGCTGCCTGCCGATCGCCAAAGCGACGTCTGCCGACACGACGCCCGGCCGCTGCTCCCGGCGCTTGCCCGCCTTCCCTGATTCCACGCCGCCACGCGGCACTCCGCGCGGCGCGTGAGATCGAAATACTTACCTTCCCCTGTGAGACACACCATGGCCGACCTCTTTGACAACCCGATGCAACTGATGGGCTTCGAATTCGTCGAATTCGCCTCGCCCACCCCCAATGTGCTCGAGCCGCTGTTCGAGAAGATGGGTTTCACGCTGGTCGCCCGCCACCGTTCCAAGGACGTGCTGCTGTATCGCCAGGGCGAGGTCAACTTCATCGTCAACCGCGAGCCCCACAGCCACGCCGCCTACTTCGCCGCCGAGCACGGCCCGAGCGCCTGCGGCATGGCGTTCCGCGTGAAGGATTCGCACAAGGCCTATGCCCGCGCGCTGGAACTGGGCGCGCAGCCGGTTGAAATCCCGACCGGGCCGATGGAACTGCGCCTGCCCGCGATCAAGGGCATCGGCGGCGCGCCGCTGTACCTGATCGACCGCTTCGAGGAAGGCAAGTCGATCTATGACATCGACTTCGAATTCATCGAAGGCGTGGACCGCCACCCCGTGGGCCACGGCCTGAAGCTGGTCGACCACCTGACGCACAACGTCTACCGTGGCCGCATGGCCTACTGGGCCAACTTCTACGAGAAGCTGTTCAACTTCCGGGAAATCCGCTACTTCGACATCAAGGGCGAATACACCGGCCTGACCTCCAAGGCCATGACCGCGCCGGATGGCAAGATCCGCATTCCGCTGAACGAAGAGTCGTCGAAGGGCGCGGGCCAGATCGAGGAATTCCTGATGGCCTTCAACGGCGAGGGCATCCAGCACATCGCCTTCCTGACGGACAACCTGATCGAAGTCATCGACAACCTGCAGCTCGCCGGCGTCGAACTGATGACCGCGCCGAACGACTACTACTACCAGGCCCTGGAAAATCGCCTGCCGGGCCACGGCCAGCCGGTGGACCAGCTCAAGGCCCGCGGCATCCTGCTGGACGGCACCACCGAAGGCGGCAAGCCGCGCCTGCTGCTGCAGATCTTTTCGAAGACCGTGCTCGGCCCGGTGTTCTTCGAATACATCCAGCGCAGCGGCGACGACGGCTTCGGCGAAGGCAACTTCAAGGCGCTGTTCGAGTCGCTGGAACGCGACCAGATCGAGCGCGGCACCCTCAAGGTCGAAGCCTGATCCGGCTCTGACCGTCACCGTCGCCGGGCGCGGTACCCCGTTCCCGGCGGTCTTCAAGGCCCAGGCGTCCCACCCTCCTCACATTAAGAGACGCCAGGCTCCGCATGCCATTCCATAAGAGTGGGTAGAGGAAACAATTCATGGTTGAAAGCAATAATGACGGCACGCTGAAGCGTGGCCTCAAGAACCGGCACATCCAGCTGATCGCGCTCGGCGGCGCGATCGGCACCGGGCTGTTCCTGGGCATCGCCCAGACCATCAAGATGGCCGGCCCCTCGGTGCTGCTCGGCTACGCGGTAGCGGGCATCGTGGCGTTCTTCATCATGCGCCAGCTCGGCGAGATGGTCGTCGATGAACCCGTGGCGGGCTCGTTCAGCTACTTCGCCAACAAGTACTGTGGCCACTTCGCCGGCTTCATGTCGGGCTGGAACTACTGGGTGCTGTACATCCTGGTCAGCATGGCCGAGCTGTCGGCGGTCGGTATCTACGTACAGTACTGGTGGCCCGGCATCCCGACCTGGATCTCGGCGCTGGCGTTCTTCCTGATCATCAACGCGATCAACCTGTCGAGCGTGAAGTCCTTCGGCGAGATGGAGTTCTGGTTCTCGATCGTCAAGGTCGTCGCCATCATCGGCATGATCGGCTTCGGCGGCTACCTGCTGATGTCCGGTAATGCCGGTCCGCAGGCCAGCATCACGAACCTGTGGCAGCACGGCGGCTTCTTCCCGAACGGCCTGGGCGGCCTGGTCATGGCCATGGCGGTGATCATGTTCTCGTTCGGCGGACTGGAGCTTGTCGGCATCACGGCGGCGGAAGCAGATCAACCGGAAAAGAGCATCCCGAAGGCGACCAACCAGGTCATCTACCGTATCCTGATTTTCTACGTTGGCGCGCTGGCCGTGCTGCTGTCGCTGTACCCGTGGGAAAACGTCGTGACCGGCGGCAGCCCGTTCGTGCTGATCTTCCATGCGCTGAACAGCAACTGGGTCGCCAATGTGCTGAACGTTGTCGTGCTGACGGCCGCGCTGTCGGTCTATAACAGCGGCGTGTACTGCAACAGCCGCATGCTGTTCGGCTTGGCCCAGCAGGGCAATGCGCCGAAGTCGCTGCTCAAGGTCAGCAAGCGCGGCATTCCGCTGACGGCGCTGGGCGTGTCGGCGGCGGCCACCGGCCTGTGTGTGCTGATCAACTACTTCATGCCGGGCAAGGCGTTTGAACTGCTGATGGGCCTGGTGGTTTCGGCCCTGATCATCAACTGGGCCATGATCAGCATCATTCACCTGAAGTTCCGCGCCGACAAGCGCAAGGCTGGTCAGGAAACGCGCTTCAAGAGCTTCGGCTACCCGCTCACGAACTACCTGTGCCTGGCTTTCCTGGGCGGCATCCTGGTCGTGATGTACCTGACCGATGGCCTGCGCATCTCGGTGTACCTGATCCCGGTGTGGCTGGCGGTTCTGGGCATCAGCTACCGCCTGCGGCAGAAGAATGCCGTGCCGGCCCTGCAGGGCAGCGTCTCGGCCCAGTAAGCCTCCCGGCGGCGCGTTCACGACGCTTCATGGCGCGCCGCCGGTTACACTTCAGTCTGTGCGCCCGGTGCAAGGCCTGCGGCGCGCTCCCAGCCCCGACTCCAGAATCCTGAGAATCCCATGTTTGCACATATCGAGGCCTTTCCTGGCGACCCGATCCTTTCGCTCAACGAAGACTTCCAGAAGGACCCGCGCACCGACAAGGTCAACCTGAGCATCGGCATCTATTTCGACGACGAAGGCCGGCTGCCGGTCATGGAAGCTGTCGAAAAGGCCGAGGCCGCGCTGCTGGCCGACATGGGCCCGCGCCCCTACCTGCCGATGTCGGGCCTGGTGGCCTACCGCAATGCCGTGCAGGCGCTGGTGTTCGGCGAGGACAGCGCGGCCCGCGCGACCGGCCGCGTCGCCACGCTGCAGACGCTGGGCGGCTCGGGCGCGCTGCGCGTGGGTGCCGATTTTCTGAAGCGCTACTTCCCGCAGTCGCAGGTGTGGATCAGCGACCCGAGCTGGGAAAACCACCGCGTGGTGTTCGAGCGCGCGGGCTTCACCGTCAACACGTATCCGTACTACGACGATGCCACCGGCGGCCTGAAGTTCGACGCCATGGTCCATGCGATCAGCAAGCTGCCCAAGCAGAGCATCGTCCTGCTGCACGCGTGTTGCCACAACCCGACCGGCGTGGACCTGAACCAGGACCAGTGGCGCCAGCTGATCGGCGTGCTGAAGGCCAAGGAACTGCTGCCGTTCGTCGACATGGCCTACCAGGGCTTTGGCGAAGGCCTGGACGAAGACGCGTTCGCCATCCGCGAGCTGGACCGCCAGGGCGTGCCGTGCCTGGTCGCGAACTCGTTCTCGAAGAACTTCTCGCTGTATGGCGAGCGTTGCGGCGGCCTGAGCGTGGTGTGCAACAGCGCGGCCGAAGCGGCCAATGTGCTGGGCCAGCTGACCGGTGCCGTGCGCGCCAACTACAGCAACCCGCCGACGCACGGCGCGCGCGTGGTGGCCAAGGTGCTGACCACGCCCGAACTGCGCACGCTGTGGCAGCAGGAACTGGCCGCGATGTGCAACCGCATCACCCGCATGCGCGAGGCCATCCACCACCACCTGCGCGACCACGTCAGCGGCGAAGCGCTGTCGCGCTACCTGACCCAGCGCGGTATGTTCACGTACACCGGCCTCACCGCGGAGCAGGCCGACCGCCTGCGCGAAGACCACGGCGTGTACCTGTTGCGCTCGGGCCGCATGTGCGTCGCCGGTCTCAATGAACGCAATGTGACCGTGGTGGCCAAGGCCATCGCCGCGGTGCTCGGCGGCAGGTAAGCCGCGCGCCACAACGCGGTCCGGGCACTCCCCCGGACCGCGCTTTTCTTTCGCCCGTCCCTTCCCTTCCTCTGCGCGGTTCAGCGCGCTCCCTTCGCCACCGCTTCTGCACACGTCGCCCGTTCGTAGTACAAACGCAGGGTCGGCGGGCAGTGGCACGTCGCGTGCCGGCTACGCCATTCCGTGAAGTGCCTGCCCCTGATGCAGGCAAACCATCCTGAAGGGTATCGCCATGAACATTGATCTGTCGGGCAAGACCGCCCTGGTTTCGGGCTCCACTGCAGGTATCGGCTTCGCCACCGCGCGCGGCCTCGCACAAGCCGGCGCGCGCGTCGTCCTCAACGGCCGCAAGGCGGATGCACTGGCGAAGGCGGCGGACACGCTGCGCGCAGAGGCGCTGGACGCGGACCTGATTCCCTTCGCGGGCGATCTGGCCACGCAGCAAGGCGTGGATGCGCTGCTCGCGCAGGTACCGGCGGTCGATATTCTGGTCAACAACCTCGGCATCTTCAATCCGCAGGACTTCTTCGAAACGCGCGACAGCGAATGGACGCGGTTCTTCGAAACCAATGTGATGTCAGGGGTGCGCCTGTCCCGCGCCTATGCGCCGGGCATGGTGCAGCGCAAGTGGGGCCGCATCGTGTTCATCTCCTCCGAATCGGGGCTCAACATTCCGGTCGAGATGATCCACTACGGTTTCTCCAAGACCGCGCAACTCGCGGTCTCGCGCGGGCTGGCTAAACGGCTGGCTGGCACCGGCGTGACAGTGAACGCCGTACTGCCCGGGCCGACGCTGTCCGAAGGCGTCGAGGAAATGCTTGCTGACGAAGTCAGGCGCACCGGCAAGCCCGTGGAGGAAGTGGCCGCCGATTTCGTCAGGACCCATCGCAGCACATCCATCATCCAGCGTGCGGCGACCGTCGACGAGGTGGCCAATATGGTCGTCTATGTGTGCTCGAAGCAGGCATCCGCGACCACGGGCGCCGCGCTGCGCGTCGATGGCGGCGTGGTCGACACCATCGCGTAATCGCATGAACGAAGCTGTCGTAATTTCTACATGTGTGCTGAAAATTTGAGGCACGCAACGTAGCATGTGCGTGGCGCGGGTGCTCCCGCGCCATCGGCACCGATCTTGCTCGCTCTGGCGCAACAGCGCAGGCGCAAGCCGTCGTGGCAGTGCGCCGCGAAAGGATCGCGCATGCCCCATCACCATCCAGACGGCCCGGACCGCCCGACCCGGCGCCGCTTCCTGCAATCCGCCGCGCTGACAGCGTCGGCGGCCGCGCTGCCCGCTGCCTATGCGGCCGAGCAACCCGCCGCGTCCGCCCCGGCTCAGGTGCCGCCGCCCGTGCCCGCCAGGCCAGTCCGGTTGCATATCAACGGCAAGGAATACGCCCTGTCGCTGGAACCGCGCGTGACGCTGCTCGACGCGCTGCGCGAGGTGGTCGGCCTGACCGGCGCCAAGAAAGGCTGTGACCATGGCCAGTGCGGCGCATGCACCGTACTCAGCGATGGCCGGCGCATCAATGCCTGCCTGACGCTTGCAGTCATGCAGGAAGGCCGCCACATCACCACGATCGAAGGGCTCGCCGATGGCGAAACCCTGCATCCCATGCAGGCCGCGTTTGTCGCACGCGACGCACTGCAGTGCGGCTTCTGCACGCCGGGCCAGATCTGCTCGGCGGTCGGGATGCTCGCGGAAGCACGGGCCGGCGCTGCCAGCACCGTGCAACCTCCACCTGCTGCGTTGCCGCAGTCGCTCAGCGACGCAGAGATCCGCGAGCGCATGAGCGGCAATATCTGCCGCTGCGGCGCCTACCAGAATATCGTGGCCGCGGTGCGCGATGCCACTGGCGCGATGCGCCGCAGCTGAGGCGCAACGATGACCCCGTTCACTTATCACCGTGCCACTACCGTGGAGGAAGCGCTGCAGCTGGGCCGCCAGCCCGGCACCCGCTATATCGGCGGCGGCACCAACCTGCTCGATCTCGCCAAGGCAGGCGTGGAGCACCCAATACATCTCGTCGATGTCGGATGGCTGCCGCTTGCCACGATCGAATCGCTTTCCGATGGCGGCGTGCGCATCGGCGCCACGGCCAGCAATACCGACACCGCCAACCACGCGCTGATCCGCGAGCGCTACCCGCTGTTGTCGCAGGCGCTGCTTGCCGGGGCTTCCGGCCAGCTGCGCAATATGGCGACAGTAGCCGGCAACCTGATGCAGCGCACGCGCTGCCACTATTTCTACGACACCGGCTTCAGCGCGTGCAACAAGCGTGCGCCGGGATCGGGGTGCGGGGCGCTGCAGGGCGTGCATCGCATGCATGCCATCCTTGGCGCGAGCGAGCATTGCATCGCCGTCAACCCTTCCGACATGAGCGTGGCACTGGCCGCGCTGGAAGCCGTTGTCGTGGTGCGCAGCGATGGCGGCGAACGCCGCATCGCGATCGCTGACTTCCACCGCCTGCCGGGCAACACGCCGCAGTTCGACACGGTGCTGCGGCCCGGCGAAATGATCGTCGCGGTAGACCTGCCGCCGTCGCGGCTGGCAGGACATTGCCATTACCTCAAGGTCCGTGACCGCGCGAGCTATGCGTTTGCACTGGTGTCCGTGGCCGCGGCGCTGGAACTCGATGGCAGGAACGTACGCAGCGCAAGACTGGCGCTGGGCGGTGTCGCACACAAGCCATGGCGCGTGCCGGCGGCCGAGCAAGTCCTGGTGGGACGCCCGCTCAGCACCCCAGCCGCCAGCGAAGCGGCACGCCTGCTGCTGGACGGCGCGCGGCCGCTTCCCAATAACGCCTACAAGCTCACCCTGGCGCAGCATGCCGTGGTGCGCGCGCTGGGCATCGCAGCCGGAGGCCTGGCATGAACGTGATCGGCGCCCCGCTAGACCGCACCGACGGTGCCCTCAAGGTCACCGGCCGCGCACGCTATGCCGCGGACAATCCGCTGCCCGGACTATTGCACGCGGTACTGGTGACCAGCACCGTTGCCAGCGGTGATATCGCGTCCATGGATACTGCCGTAGCCGAGCGCATGCCCGGCGTACGCAAGGTGATGACGCCGTTCAACGCGCCGCGGCTGCCGCAGGCCGGCAAGGCCGCAGCGGGCAAGCCACCGGCCGGGCGCGTACTGAACCTGCTGCAGGAGACGGAAGTCCACTACAACAACCAGCCGTTGGCCGTGGTCGTTGCCGATACGCTGGAACAGGCGCGCGACGCCGCTGCGCATATCGTCATCCGCTACAGGACGAAGACGCCGGTGCTCGACTTCGCCGCGGCCCGCGCGAGCGCGTACAAGCCCAAGGAAGCCAAGGATGAGCCGGCGGACAGCTCGCGCGGCGACATGTCCGCCACCGACGGCGCGGCGGCGCGCCTCGACGCCACCTACTCCACGCCACTTGAAACCCACAACCCGATGGAGCCGCACGCCACGGTTGCGGCCTGGCAAGGCGACATGCTCACGCTGTACGATGCCACGCAGTACGTGAGCGGCGTGCGCAAGACCGTCGCGCAAACCCTGGGCGTGCAGCCATCGAACGTGCGGGTGGTCTGCCCCTTCGTTGGCGGTGGCTTTGGCTGCAAGGGCTCGACGTGGTCGCACGTGGTGCTCGCCGCCATGGCCGCGCGCGAAGCCGGGCATCCGGTCAAGCTGGTGCTGGACCGCCCGCAGATGTTCGGCCCCGTGGGCGGACGGCCACGCACCGAGCAACATGTCGTACTGGCCGCGCGCGCCGACGGCACGCTTACCAGCATGCGCCACGAGGTGACGGCCTGCACCTCGTTCATGGAAGACTGGCTGGAACCGTGTGCGCTACTCACGCGCATGCTGTATGCCGTACCGAACCAGCAGACCAGCCACCGCCTGCTCAAGCTGAACATCGGTACGCCGACCTTCATGCGCGCGCCTGGCGAGGCGTCGGGCAGCTTTGCGCTCGAATGCGCGATGGATGAGCTGGCGTACAAGCTTGGCATGGACCCGGTTGCGCTGCGGTTGTGCAACTACGCCGACGCGGATCCCGGCAAGGAACTGCCATTCTCGAGCAAGTCGCTGCGGGAGTGCTACCGCGACGCTGCCGCGCGCTTTGGCTGGGCGCAGCGCAATCCGGCACCGCGTTCCATGCGAACTGAAGATGGCCGGCTCGTCGGCATGGGCATGGCCACGACGACCTATCCTGCCAACCGCTCGGCCGCCAGCGCACTGGCGCGCATCCTGCCTGACGGCACGGCGCTGGTGCAGTCGGGCTCGCAAGATCTGGGAACAGGCACCTTCACCGTGATGACGCAGGTTGCTGCCGACGCCCTGGGCCTGCCACCGGACAAGGTCCGCTTCGAGCTCGGCGACACCAATTTCCCCGAAGCCCCGGTATCGGGTGGATCGCAATCGGTCGCCAGCGTCGCCCCTGCGGTGCAGGCGGCATGCATGGCGGCGCGGCTGGCGCTGGTGAAGCTGGCCGTTGCGGACGCGGCCTCGCCGCTATCCGGCGCGCCGCCCGAGGATGTCGATGTCGTCGACGGCTGGCTGCAGCGGCGGTCCGAGCCATCGCGCCGCGAACCCGTGGCGGCGCCCATTGCGCGGCGCGGCGGCCAGCCTGTCGAAGCGCGCATGAGTGCGCGGCCTGGCGACGAGCGCAAAAAATTCTCGATGCACAGCTTTGGCGCGGTGTTCGCGGAAGTCCACGTCGACCCGCACCTGGGCGAGATCCGCATGCAGCGCATCGTGGCCAGCTATGGCGTGGGGCGGCTGCTGAACCGCAAGACGGCCCACAGCCAGCTCATGGGAGGTATCGTATGGGGCCTGAGCATGGCGCTGCACGAGCAGTCCGAACTGGATCTGGTTAGCGGCCGTATCGCCAATGGCAACCTGGCCGAATATCATGTGCCGGTCAACGCTGATGTCGGCGCTATCGACATTGCGGTGCTGGACGAGGATGATCCGCATATCAACGTGCTTGGCACCAAGGGCATCGGCGAGATCGGCATTGTCGGCGTGGCCGCGGCGCTGGCCAACGCGGTGTATCACGCAACGGGAAAACGCATCCGCGATTTGCCGCTGACGGTCGACAAGCTGGTCGCCTGAAGCGCAATAGCCAGCAGTAGCCCGCAGTAGCCAAAATGAACAACGAAGAAACGGGAGAACCCATTGTCAGAGCCGCAAACCTTCAGTCCTACGGGCCGCTTGCGCACACGCCGCGCAAAGCCATGGCTGTTCGGGCTGTGCGCGCTTGCAGCAGCGCCGGCCTGGGCGCAAACGCCGGCGCCGCTGGCCGAATGGCAGTTTTCGGCCGGCATACCGCTCGAAAAGCTGTTCGAGGACACCATTCCGGACTGGGAAGTCCGCCTCGGTGGCGCGGCCATGGTGCGGCCGCGCTACGACGGTTCATCAAACTACATCGTGGTGGGCGGCCCCAGCATCGATATCCGCTATCGCGATATTGCGTTTGCCTCGATCGGCGAAGGTCTCGGCGTCAATGTGCTGCGCGGCAAGAACTGGCGTGCAGGCATTGCGCTCTCCTATAACCTCGGCAGGCGCGCCAAGGAGACGTCGCCGCTGCTCGATGGCATGGAGAACATCAATCCGGCGCCCGAAGCGAAGCTGTTCGCTGAATATGCGGTGTCGAAGGAATTCCCGCTGGTGATGCGTGTCGACGCGCGCCGCAGCCTGGGCGGCTCCGACGGCTGGATCGGCGACATTGGCGCCTACATGCCCATGCCGGGCAGCTCCGAGAAGTTCTTCTGGTTCGCGGGCCCGACGATGACACTCGCCGACTCGCGGTACATGAATGCGTGGTACGGCGTGAGCGCCTCGCAGGCGCGACCGGGACGGCCGCAATTCAGCCCGTCTGGCGGCGTACGCTCCTATGGATTCGGCGTCAGCGCGGTCTGGTTCTTCGACAAGCACTGGTTTGCCACGACCGACGTGGCCGTCATGCAACTGGTTGGTGACGCGAAGCGCAGCCCGCTCACGCAGAGCTCGACAAACGGCGTGTTCGACGTGTCGGTCAACTATCAGTTCTGAGCCACAGACCGATAAAAAAGACGCGGCACGGCCTCCCATCGAGGCGGTGCCGCGCGATAGCCCATCCTGGCGACGCTTACTGTGCTGCGGCCTTGTCAGGCATTGCCTTCTTGGTGTGCTTCTGCGCGTGCGTCTTGTCCTTGTGGGCGCTCTTCTGCACCTTGGCGGGTTCCTTCGACTCTGGCGCGGCGGCAGGCGCTTGCGCATACGCTCCAGCGGCGAACAGGCCCAGGGTCAGGATGGCAAGTACTTTCTTCATTGTCGGTCTCCCGGAAGGACGCGCGATATTGCGCGTTGCCTGTAAAAACGCGGGGCGCGCACGCGCTGTTGACGCGTCCCGCGTGGGACTGTGTAACCGATTATTTCTGCCAGATATCAAGATTGCGATGCCGCAAATCTAAGTCAATGTGACTTAAAGCTCGCAGCGCCCTGCCGATAAAGGAAGCATCCCGATATTCAAGAATCGTACGAACGTGGCCCCCCGTGACGTGCGGCAATCCGCTAGTTAATCCGTCAACCGGAGAACCACCATGAGTACGATCGAAGCCACTACGGCAAGCCCGCTTATCCCGCTCACCCAGGATGCCACCCTCCCCGCGAGCGCCGATGACGTGGCGGCAGCCACCAGCAGCGATGCCACCGGCATGCCGGGCATCGCCGCCGCGCGACCAAGCTCCGAAGTCCATATCTCGATGTCGGGCAACGCCCTGTCTGGCACGCGCGGCGCTAAGGAGACTGCCTCCAAGGACAGCGACATCGACAACAGCAACCTGCCCGACAACGTCAAGAAGCTGATCAAGCGCATGCGCGAGCTGCGCGAGAAGCTGGAGCAGAAAGCGCAGGAACTGCAGGAGCTCAGCCACAGCACGGCCGGCAGTCCCGAGCAGCGCCGCATGCGGATGGAAGCGCTGCGCGCCGAAGTCGGCGCGCTGACGGCTGCCATGAACAAGGTCGGCGCCGACCTTGCTCAGGCCACGCGCAAGTTCACCAGCGACGAGAAGAAGGTGGTGGGCAGCCTGGTGATGGGCTGACCCATCGCCTCGCCGCACTGATTGCCAGCGTTTAACCTGCATCGCAGGCTCTCGGATGTGACCGCTCTTGGACAAAGGTGCGGTCCGCCACCGCCACCGTTTCCGAAATCGCCTAGTCTGAAAAACAGGCACTTATCCCGGGGATGAACAGTGGCAGCCGCCCGATCCGCACGACAAACCAGCAAGCATCGCCGCCACGGCCGCCATGTGCGCCGCTGGTCAAAGCAGGTAAGCGAACGCAGTGACTCGCTCGACCTCGAACCTGACATATTCAAGCACACCGACCCGAAAGAGATTGCCGCTTCGCTGAAGCGCTCGGCCGAACACAGCCGCCGGCGCAAAGGCACGGCGTACCAGTCGGCGATGTCGATGCTCAACTTCTACATCAACCGCGCGGGCCGCAACCTGTCCAAGACGCAGCGCGCCACGTTGCAGCGCGCCAAGGGCAAGCTGCGCGAGGCGTTCGGCCGCACCGCGTGACCGCAGAGAGGAGAATCCATGGATACCGCAAGCGAATTGCAGGCCACGATCCGGACAATGGTGCAGCCGGGCAAGGGATTGCTCGCCGCCGATGAGAGCGGCCCGACCATCGCCAAGCGCTTCACCACGATCGGCGTGGAATCGAACGAAGAGAACCGCCGCGCGTGGCGCAGCCTGTTGCTGTCCACACCAGGGCTTGGCGCGCATATCAGCGGTGTGATCCTGTATGAGGAAACGCTGGGCCAGCGCGCCGACGACGGCACGCCGCTGCCCGAGCTTTGCGCGCGCCAGGGCATCGTGCCCGGCATCAAGGTGGACAAGGGAAAGGTTCCACTCGTGAATGCGCCCGGTGACGAGATCACCGAAGGTCTGGACGGACTGCCAAAGCGACTGGAGGCCTACCGCCAGCAAGGCGCGCGCTTTGCAAAGTGGCGCGCGGTGTTCAACGTGTCGGACACGCTGCCGAGCGCGCTGGCGGTGCAGGCCAATGCGCAGGTGCTCGCCGCGTATGCGGCAATCTGCCAGGCGTCAGGCATCGTGCCGATCGTGGAACCCGAGGTGCTGATGGATGGCGATCATGGGCTGGCGCGCTCCGCTGCGGTGACGGAGCGCGTGCTCCATGCGGTGTTTCACGCGTTGCATCGCTATGGGGTCGTGCTCGAACACATGGTGCTCAAGCCGAGCATGGTCATCGCAGGCAAGAAAAGCGCGCAGCAAACATCCGTGCAAGACGTCGCGACCGAAACGGTGCGCGTGCTGAAGCGCACGGTCCCCGGCGCGGTACCCGGCATCTTCTTCCTGTCCGGCGGACAGACACCGGAACAGGCGACAGCAAACCTGGATGCCATGAACCGGCTGGGTCCGCTGCCGTGGCCGCTGAGCTTTTCCTACGGGCGCGCGCTGCAGGAGCCGCCGCTGGCGGCATGGCGCGGGCAGGCCGCAAATGTCGGGAAGGCGCAGCAGGCGCTGCTGCAAAGGTCGCTTCTTAACGGCCAGGCGTGTCAGGGACAGTACGAGGCAGCGCAGGAATCGATGGAAAAAGTGGGGTAAGCCACGGAGGCGGCCAGCGGCTAGGCGTCAGGGCCCCGCCGCTTGCGCCCCGTCACCATGGCCAGCACAAGGTTCTCCTTGCCCGCCACGCTGAACACGATGGCGGCCAGCACGTGCAGCACGATCAGCGCCGTCAGCATATCGGCAAGCACGGCGTGGATATCGACTGGCCAGTCTTCGCCCCAGAGTGCATCGAGCCGCGACATCCAGCCCGTGACGGCAAGCGCGAGGATCAGCGCCCACATCAGCAGCATTATGACGGCGCCGAGCGGCGTGTGGCTCAGGAAGCGTGGCGCGCGGCGCTGCGCGAGCGCCTTCGCGTAGGCGAGCACGCCGGCCGGCCGTGGTACCCATGCGCGGAAACGCGCATGTTCGCTGCCGACAAACCCCCACACGATGCGTAACACCACGAGACCAGCAGCCACATAGCCGAGCATGCGGTGCAGACGGCCGCCGGAATCGTCGATCAGGTTCCAGAAGACGATGGCCGCCACGCTCCAGTGCGTGATGCGCACGGCCACGTCCCAGACGCGGACCGACTCGTGGTCCTGCATGGCGGTACCGGAAACGACGGAACCGTTACTGTTACTTCTCGATCTCCGACTTCACGATCTCCAGGCTCTTGGTATCGAAGTAGATCTCTGCCTTCTTGCCTTCCTTGGTGGTGCCGTAAATCTCGTAGCAGTTGCCATCGACCTTGAACTTCTTGATGACATAGCCCTGCGCCTCGATCTTGGCGCGCGCGTCGGCTTCCTTCATCCACTCGGCCTTGGGATGCGCTACGCATTTGGCACTGGCGAGCGCACCGGTGGAAAACGCGGCGGCCACGGCGAAAGCAAGGATCTTGAACATGGAAATCTCCGGCATAGGCGCCCGGTATGGGCGGCGACGGACTAATCGTAACCTGAAACGGGAACCATTCTCAATACCGGGTTTCCCTATGTTGCCTGAAACTGATTTCTGTCCGCCGCCTCGCTCGGCCGGGTACTGAGCAGGAACCCCCCTCAGAGCCCCAGATCCGACAGCCCCGGATGATCATCCGGACGGCGGCCGAGCGGCCAGCGGAACTTGCGCTCCGACTCCTTGATGGGCATGTCGTTGATGCAGGCGTAGCGATTAACCATCAGGCCATCGTCACTGAATTCCCAGTTCTCGTTGCCATACGAGCGAAACCAGTTGCCCGAATCATCGTGCCATTCATAGGCATAGCGCACCGCGATGCGATTGCCGCCGAAGGCCCACAGTTCCTTGATGAGCCGGTAGTCGAGTTCCTTCTTCCACTTGCGCTCCAGGAACGCGCGCGCCTCGTCGCGGCCATTGGCGAACTCGGCGCGGTTGCGCCAGCGCGTGTCGAGACTGTAGGCAAGAGACACCTTCGCGGCATCGCGCGTGTTCCAGCCATCTTCGGCAAGACGGACCTTCTCGATGGCGGATTCGCGTGTGAACGGCGGAAGTGGCGGACGGGTTTCGGCGTTGGAAGACATGGGAGCACCTCAGTGGTGGGAGGAAGATGGCCCGTTGGCGGACCGGGAAGCTTCGAGCAGCAGGGCCGCGGCCCTGCCGGCACTGTCGGCGGCACTGACATCGCCGCTGACCAGCGCGACGGCAGTGGCGCCGTCGATCAATACAAGCAGTTGCCGCGCGGTTTCCTTCGAATCGGGCAGGCCGCACGCCTGTGTGAGTTCGTTCAGGTAGTCCAGTAACCGCTGCTTGTGGAACCGCGACACGGCGCGGATCTCGCTGTCCGGATCTTCCGTCTCGCCTGCCGCATTGATGAAGGCGCAGCCGTGGAACCCCTCTGATTCGAACCATTGCCGCAGCGTCGGGAAGATCGACATCACGCGCTCAAATGGATCGTCCGTGGGCGGCGTCGAACGGATGAACCATGCCATCCAGCGCGCATCGCGGTGCAGCAACGCTGCCGCGACCAGCGCTTCCTTGGCGGGATAGAGCCGGTAGATGCTTTTGCGGGCCACACCCGACGCTTTGACGATGGCGTCCATGCCGGTGGCGTGGATACCGCCGGAATAGATAAGTTGCTCGGTGGCTTCGAGCAGTCGGGCTTCGATGGAGGATTCGTCGGACATAGTGGCAACTCCAAGGAGAACGATCGTTCTCCGATAGAAACAATGGTAGAACGATCATTCTCCGGTGTCAACGGGAAATTATCGGCAAACCAAGTGCGGCGGGTGACCGCCTCTCAACTGGAATATTCAGGAATACGGAGAGCTATGTCCGCAAGGCGTCTTGCCCGCGCAGCAAGGCGGCGACAATGGGGTCCACACTGGACTCCACCCGGTGAATCGGCCCGGCCACCGACATCCCGTACACAGCGCCCCCGATTTCAACAGGCACAGCAATCGCCCCCAGGTCCGGGAATGATTCACCGAAGTTCGGATACCAGCCCTGCTGCTGCCACATTGCAATCTCGCGCTCCAGCGCCTCGCGTGAGGCCACGGTGCGCCCGGTGCGGGGTTGGAACGAGACCTTCGCCAACGCGGCATCGCGCGCGGCGTCCGTCATGGCACCAAGGATTGCGCGGCCGATCGAATTGATATGCACGTCGCGCAATTCACCCGGCGTCGCGGTATAGCGCACCGGGTTCTGTGATTCACGCACTTCCAGGTACAGCACGCGCCCGTCGTCCTGCAGCTTGCCGAAGATCACGGTTTCTCCGGTCGCGTCGCGCAGGGTTTCGAGCACGGGCTGCACGCGTTCGAGCAGCGGGTCGTTGCGCGAGATGCGCTGGGCGATATTGAGCAGCCGGCTGGTCGGATAGTAGCCCTGCCGCCGTCCGGTCTCGTAGAGATAGCCGAGCGATGCGAGCGTGCGGATCAGGCCGAGGCAGCTCGACATCGGCGCGCCGAGCAGCTTCGCGAGTTCCGTCAGTGTGAGCGAGCGCCCTTCGCGCGCGTAGATCTCCATGATCTCGATCACGCGCAGCGCCGTCTTCACGCTGGCCTGCCCTGCCTTGTCGCCCGTCTCGGATTCCGCCATCTCCTGTTCCTGTCAGCCTTGCCGTGCGCGGATTGTACGCGTCTTCAAGCCTCGTCCGACGACGGCAGCCCTTGCGCCCACGATCGGATATTGCCTGGCGTGCGCGAGAAACGCGTCGGGATGCCGATACCGCGCAGCTGTCCCTCGGTCGGATGCTCGTACTCGAACACCATGCCGGTCGCGCGCAGGTGCGGGTCCTGCACCACGTCTTCGAGCGCCGGCACCTCGCTGTGCGGGATATCGGCGTCGGCCAGCAGCGCGAGCCATTCCGCGGTGGTCTTGCGGCTGACGATGTCGGCCAGCGTTGCGTACAGCTCGTTGATATTGGCGCTGCGCGCGGCCGGGTCGATATAGCGTGGATCCTCCGCCAGCTCCGGGTGGCCGGACAGCGCGAAGAAGCGCGCCCACTGCGGCGTGGTGTACGGCAGCAGCGCGATATGGCCGTCCAGCGTGCGGTAGGGCTTGCGGTGTGGCGACATCACGCGCGGATACCCGCATGCACCCTGCTCCGGCACGAACGTGTGTCCGGCAAGCTGTTCCGGGGCGAGGAACGACACCAGCGTCTCGAACATCGGCACCTCGATGGCCTGTCCCTGCCCCGAACGCTCGCGCTCGTACAGCGCCATCGGAATCGCATAGGCCACCGTCAGGCCGGCGACCTTGTCGGCCAGGATGGTGTTGACGTACTGCGGACCATCGCTGCTGTTCGCGCCCTGGAACTGCGCCAGGCCACTGCGCGCCTGGATGATGTCGTCGAACGCGGGCATGCCGGCGTAAGGACCGGTTTCCGAGTAGCCGTAGGCACCGCAGTAGATCAACCGCGGATTCGACGTCCGCAGCGATTCATAATCGAGCCCGAGCTTGCGCAGCGATTGCGGCCGCACGTTCGAGATGAACACATCCGCGCCCGCGATCAGGTCCTTGAGCCGGGCCAGGTCTTCCGCGCGCTTCACGTCGAGCACCATGAACTGCTTGTTGCGGTTCAGGTTCAGGAACGTGGCGCCCATGCCGGGATGCAGCGCAGGTTCGGCGTGGCGGAAGACATCCCCTGCGGGCGCCTCCACCTTGATCACCTCGGCGCCCATATCGCCAAGGATCTGCGTCGCGTACGGCCCCATACCGACCGAGGTCATATCGACCACGCGCACGCCCGCGAGCGGTCCGGTGGCCTTGGGCGTTGTGCCCGCGTTCGGCATCGTCATCGCTATCCCTCGCTCAGTACGACTTCGGCAAGCCCAGCACGCGCTCGGCGATAAAGCACATGATGAGCTGCGGGCTCACCGGCGCGATGCGCGGGATATACGACTCGCGCAGCAACCGCTCCACGCGGTATTCGCGCGAATAGCCCATGCCGCCAAGCGTCAGGATGGCAGTCTGGCAAGCATTGTGGCCAGCTTCGGCTGCGAGGTATTTGGCAGTGTTGGCCTCGGCGCCGCAGGACTCGCCCGCGTCGTAGCGCGCGGCAGCCTTCAACATCATCAGGTTGGCCGCTTCAAGCTGCATCCACGCCTGTGCGAGCGGGTGCTGCACGCCCTGGTTCATGCCGATAGGCCGGCCGAACACCACGCGCTCCTTTGCATACTGCGTAGCAATGGCCAGCGCCGCGCGGCCCAGGCCAATGGCCTCGGCGGCGATCAGGATGCGCTCGGGGTTCAGGCCGTGCAGGATGTACTCGAAGCCACGCCCTTCCTCGCCGATACGGTCTTCCTCGGGGATGAACAGGTCGTCGATGAACAGCATATTGGTATCGACGGCCGAGCGGCCCATCTTGTCGATCTCGCGGATTTCGATCTTGCTGCGGTCGACCTTCGTATAGAACAGCGACAGGCCTTCGGTCGGCTTCTTCACCGATTCGAGCGGCGTGGTGCGCGCCAGCAGCAGCATGCGGTCCGCGACCTGAGCGGTGGAGATCCAGATCTTGCGTCCCGTCACCGAATAGCCGCCCTCCACCTTGCGCGCGAAGGTCTTGAGCTTGGTGGTGTCGAGGCCCGCGTCGGGCTCGGTCACGCCAAAGCAGGCCTTCTCCTTGCCGGCGATCAGCGGCGGCAGGAAGCGCGCCTTTTGCTCGTCGGTGCCGAACACCACCACCGGGTTCAGGCCGAACACGTTCATGTGCACCGCCGAAGCGCCGCTCATGCCCGCGCCGGACTCCGAGATGGTCTGCATAACGAGGGCTGCTTCCAGGATGCCCAGACCCGCACCGCCATACTGTTCCGGCATGGCAACGCCGAGCCAGCCGCCTTCGCACAGCGTCTTGTAGAACTCGTGCGGATAGGTGTGGGAGACGTCCAGCTTGTTCCAGTATTCCATGTCGAACTGGCCGCAGACCTGCTGCACGGCTTCAACGATCGACTGCTGTTCGGCGGAGAGATCGAAATTCATATCGGTGTTCCTTGTGCTTTCTTATTCCGGCTGGATTCCCGCATCCTTCACCAGACGCGACCACTTCTGCAGTTCCGCCGTGACAAACTGGCCCAGCTCGGCCGGCGTGCTGCCGAACGGCTCGAAGCCGAAGGCATGAAACTGCGGCGCGTATTGCTTGTTGGAGGCAATGGCGACCAGCTCGTGATTCAGGTGCTCGACCACCGGCGCGGGCGTGCCTGCCGGCGCGAACACGCCATTCCAGGACGTGATATCGAAGCCCTTGAACTCGGGCTCACTTGCCAGTGGCGGCAGGTCTGGCAGCAGCGCGCTGCGCTGCGCGGTGGTCACGGCCAGCGCGCGCAGCTTGCCGGCCTTGACGTTGGCGATGCCCGCTGCGAAGTCGACGAACATCACCTGCACCTGGCCGCCGATCACATCGGTCATGGCCGGGGGCGTGCTCTTGTACGGCACGTGCAGCATCTTGAGCCCCGCCATCTTCGACATCGTCGCGCCGGCCACGATGCCGGTGCTGTTGCCGCTCGCATAGGACATGCCCGGATGCGCCTTGGCATACGCGACAAACTCCGGCAGCGTCTTGACCGGCAGCGTCGGGCTGACCACCAGCATGAACGGCAGGTTGCCCATGCGCGAGACCGGCGTGAAGTCCTTCACCGGGTCATAGCGCAGTTGCTTCATCAGCGACGGATTGGCCGAATGCGTGGTGTTGGTCGTCATGAACAGCGTATAGCCATCGGCCGGCGCCTTGGCGACGAACTCGGCGGCAATGGTGCCGTTGGCGCCGGGCCGGTTGTCGACCACGACCGGCTGCTTGAGCGATTCACCGAGGTACTTGGCCGTCAGCCGTGCCACGGCGTCGGTACCGCTGCCCGCGGCAAACGGCACCACGAGGCGAAGCGGCTTGGTCGGATACGGATCCGCCGCGCCTGCCGGGGAAATCATGGCCATCATGGCACCACAGCCCACCGCCACGGTGAGCAAAGCCTGTTTTGCGAACTTCACGATGCTGGTCTCCAGTTTCAGCGTGTCATTGCCGGTCTGCGGCGCCGGCTGTCTTGACGGGGGATCGGAAGCGTGTACGGCCGCGCTATGCGGGCCGCACGACACGTTCCGGCGATTCTTCGTAAGGCGGGGAATAGATGACGAGGATCTTGGCCGGCTCGTCGCTCACGACGGTGAACACGTGCATGGTGTCCGGCGGGAAGAAGCAGCAATCGCCGGGACCCAGTTCCTTGCTCTGGCCACCTACTTCAGCAATGGCGCGGCCTTCAAGCACATAGCAAACCTGCTCGATACCCGGATGCGCATGCGGCAGCGCGCCCTTGCCCTTCTCGATCGTGCCGTGCAGCACTTCAAGGTGGCGGGCGCCGACGGTTTCGGGGGAGATCAGCCGGCGGTTCAGGGTGCCGGTGTGGTTGGCGGGGTGGTAGCCCGGGGTGTCTTTGGTGGAAACGAAATAGACAGGGGATTGGGGCATTTCTTCGAACAGCCGAATCGGCCGCTATTCATGTGCATGAATTTAAGTTTATCACTATGAATTTACGAGACAAGACCGAAAGCGCCAGTTTGCGGGTTTACACCGGTCACGGGTGCCGGCGAATCATTAACCGCTTAGCGCCATGGCCACCTGCTGGCGCAGCAAGGGCACCACATCTGCTTCGAACCAGGGATTGCGGCGCAGCCACAGGCGGTTGCGCGGGCTCGGATGCGGCAGCGGCAGGAACTGAGGGAGGTAATCGGCATACGCGGCCACCGTGTCGGTCAGCGTCGGCTTGAGCCGCCCTTGGAGGTAATACCCTTGCGCGTAGCGGCCGATCAGCAGCGTAAGCCGGATATGCGGCATGGTGGCAAGCAGCTGCGCATGCCAAAGTGGCGCGCACTCGGTTCGCGGCGGCAGGTCACCGCTCGCACCCTTGCCGGGGTAGCAGAACCCCATCGGCACGATGGCGATCCGGCTGGTGTCGTAGAACTCGTCGGGCGTCATCTGCAGCCAGGCGCGAAGCTGGTCTCCGGACGGATCGTTCCACGGGATGCCGGTGTCATGCACGCGCCGGCCGGGCGCCTGGCCCACAATCAGCAGGCGGGCGGTAGGCGCGGCCCGGACGACCGGCCGCGGTCCGTATGGGAGGTCGCAGGCACGGCAGGCGGTGATGTCGTTGAGGAGGATGTCGAGCGGGGAGCGGCGCTTGGCGGGCAAAGTGAAGTTGGACGGGCTTGCGGGGGGAAGTCTTTCAGTGTAGCCGTGTATGCCGCGTGGCCGTAGCTTCAGTGAAAATCCCGGCTGCCCACCATCAGCCGGCCCATCATCGGACTCAGGTCGATCAGTTCCTGCGCCACCAGATGGCGCACCTCGCCCTGCCGTTGCCAGGTGCCAACCACGCCAAGCAGCGTCGCACCGAGAACCTCCTTGCGTTGCCGCTCGATCAGGTCGGGCCAGAAGATCAGGTTGACAGTGCCGGTTTCATCTTCGATGGTCGCGAAGATGGTGCCGCTCGCGGTGGCCGGCCGCTGGCGTACCGTGACGATGCCGCAGGTGCGCACGCGCCGGCCATTGCGGCAACGGGAAAGCTGTTCGGCGGTGGCGTAGTCCATGGCCTCAAGCTTCGCGCGCAGCAGCGCGAGCGGATGGGACTTGAGCGACAGCCCCGTGCTGGCGTAGTCGGCCGCCACCTCTTCGCCGAGGCGCGGTGCCGGCAACGTCAACTGGCGTTCGATGAGCGGCGCTTCGTGGAGCAGGTCCCGGTGCGCGACCTGCAGCGCGGCGGCGCTGGCCTGCCAGCGCGCCTGGCGCCGGTTGCCGGCGAGTGCCGCCAGCGCGTCGGCGGCCGCCAGCACGTCGATATCGTGCCGATCCAGGCTGGCGCGCAAGGCCAGGTCTTCCACGCTGTCGAACGGACGCTGCGCACGCGCGGCTTCGATGCGCAACGCGGCCGCTTCACGCATGCCCTTGACGCGGCCCAGCCCCATGCGCACCGGCGGCTTGCCGGCGCCAGTCTGGCCGGGCGCAGGCTCCAGCGTGCTGTCCCAGTTGCTGACCGTGACATCGACGGGCAAGACCACCACGCCATGGCGCTGCGCATCCTGCACGAGTTGCGACGGCGAATAGAAACCCATCGGCTGGCTGTTCAGCAGCGCGCACAGGAAGGCCGACGGATGGTGGCACTTGAGCCAGGCGCTGATATAGACCAGCTTGGCAAAACTGGCCGCGTGGCTTTCGGGGAAGCCATATTCGCCGAAGCCCTCGATCTGCTTGCAGATGGCCAGCGCGAACGATTCCGGATACTTGCGCTCGGTCAGCGCCCGGATCAGCGCTTCCTGATGCTGGCGCAAGTCGCCGCGCCGCCGCCAGGCCGCCATCGAGCGGCGCAGCTTGTCGGCCTGCCCCGCCGTGAAGCCGGCCGCGTCGATGGCAAGCTGCATGACCTGTTCCTGGAAAATGGGCACGCCGAGCGTGCGGCCCAACACCTTTTTGATCACGTCGTTGAAATAGACCGGCGGCTTGCCGGTGCGCCGGAACGCTTCGCGCCGCTTCAGGTACGGGTGGACCATGCCGCCCTGGATCGGCCCCGGCCGCACGATGGCCACCTCTACCACGAGGTCGTAATAGACGCGCGGCTGCAGGCGCGGCAGCATCGACTGCTGCGCGCGCGATTCGATCTGGAACACGCCGATAGTGTCTGCGCGGCAGATCATCGCGTAGGTTGCCTTGTCCTCCTTCGGGACGTCTTCCATGCGCGCCGGCACGCCGGCCTCGGCCAGACTCTCGTCCGGATTCGGGATCATCGCGAGCGCTCGGCGGATGGCCGACAGCATCCCGAGCGCCAGCACGTCGACTTTGAGCAGGCCCAGCGATTCCAGATCGTCCTTGTCCCACTGGATCACGCTGCGGTCGGCCATGGCCGCGTTTTCGATCGGCACCAGCCGCGACAGCTTGCCGCGCGCCATCACGAAGCCGCCCACGTGCTGCGAGAGGTGGCGCGGAAAGCCATGCAACTGCGTCGTCAGGCTGGCCCACTGCTGCACCGCCGGCGATTCGCGGTCGAGCCCGTAGCGGCCGATACGGTCCAGGAAGCCCTGCCCGCTCTCCCACCACGCCTGCCCCTTCACCACCTGCTCCACCACGCTGGCGTCGATGCCCAGCGCGCGGCCCACGTCACGCAGCGCGCTGCGCGAGCGGTAGGTGATCAGCGAGGCGGCCAGCGCGGTACGGTCGCGGCCGTACTTGCGGTAGATGTACTGGATGACTTCCTCGCGCCGCTGGTGTTCGAAGTCGACATCGATATCGGGGGGCTCGTCACGCTCGCGCGAGAGGAAGCGCCCGAACAGCAGGTTGGCCTGCTCGGGACTGACTTCGGTGACGTAGAGGCAGTAGCAGACCAGCGAATTGGCCGCGGAGCCACGGCCCTGGCACAGGATGCCTTCCTGGCGTGCAAAGCGCACGATGTCGTGCACGGTCAGGAAAAAATGCTCGTACTGCTTTTCCTCGATCAGTTCCAGTTCGCCTTCGAGCTGCTTCTCCCATTCCGGCTTCAGCCCGTGGGGAAAACGCATGCGCTTGCCTGCCTCCACTTCCTTGCGCAGGTAGCTGATCGGCGTCTCGCCTTTCGGCACAAGCTCCTCGGGATACTCGTAGCGCAGCGTATCGAGCGAGAAATCGCACAGCCCGGCAATCTTCAAGGTCTGCGCCAGCGCCTCGCGCGGATACAGGCGCGACAGTACCTGGCGCATGCGCAGGTGCTGCTCGGCATTGGGCGCCAGCGCCATGCCGCATTCGGGCAGCGGCTTGCCGAGCCGGATCGCGGTCAGCACATCGGACAACGGCTTGCGCGAGCGCACGTGCATGGTCACCGCGCCCGCCGCCACCAGCGGCACGCCGGCCTGCGCCGATACGCTTTCGAGCCGAGCGCGGTGCAGCGCATCGGCGTGGCCCTGCAACTGCTCGAGCGCGATCCATGCGCGTTCGCCGAAGGCCTCGCGGCACCACTGCGCCTGTTCCAGCAACTGCGCCGGATCGGGACAGTAATCGGGCACCAGCAACGCCAGGCAACCCGGCATGCCGCGCAAGTGCTTCTGCTCTTCCTCGGGCGCAGACAGGTCTTCGGGATGCAACTGGTAACTGCCCTTCTGCGCACGCATGCGGCCCAGCGTGATCAGCTCGCACAGGTTGCCGAAGCCTTCACGGTGCTGCGCGATCAGGATCAGCCGCAGCGGCGGCCGCTCCTCCACGCCCTGCACAGTCAGGCTGAAGCGGCTGCCGATGAGCAGCCTGAAGGCATCGGCAGCCGCGGCATGGGCCTTCAGCACATTGAGTTCGCCCTCGTCCTGCGCCTCGGTGGCATCCGCCTCGCAGCGTTTCACCGCATCCGTCAGGCGCTGGCGCAAGGTCTTGATGGCATCGTGCGCGCGCGCGGTGCCGGCCACCGAGCACTCGTCGGTCAGCGCGATGCCACGATAGCCAAGCTGGAAAGCACGCTCGATCAGCTCGACCGGATGCGACGCGCCGGTCAGGAACGTGAAGTTGGAGATGCAGTGCAGCTCCGCGTAGTCGGGCAGCGTGGGCAGCCACGCGGACAGCCCTGACAAATCAGACGGGTTCATGCAAACAACCCATGCAGGAACCAGCGGTATTCGCCGTCGTCCTCGTGCCCGTCGCGCCCCGGATGGCCGGGGCGTTCGCGGTAGACCCAGCAACGCAGGCCATCGGTGCGCTCGGCGATGAAATAGTCGCGCGTGGCCAGCGCGCCGTCCCACCAGCCGGCCTCGATGCGTTCCGGCCGGGTCAGCATGCTCAGTGCTCCGCCGTGGTTCGGGCGATGGTTGCGTACCGGCAGGGGCAGCGGCTGCGGCAACAGCCACAGCGGGCGCTCGGGCATTGGCGGCAGCGGCGCGCCGGACGCCTTGCCCGTGGCCTCGTCGAGCGGACACCAGCGGTTGGCACATTCGGGCCGGTGATCCGCCAGCGGCTGCGGCTGCAGCACGTTATCGCGGCCCAGTCGGGCCACCAGCGTATCGAGCACGCGCCCCAGCTCGGCCGGCGTGCCGCCGGGCTCGGGGAACAGCGCGTCGCTGTGCGGCAGGTGTTCGGCCATGGCCTCCACGCGCAGCGCCAGACCCGTGACTGGGGCGTGGAAATTGAGCTTGTCGAGCTTCTCGCGCAGCAGTCGAGACAAATGCGCGGGATCACGGCTCGGCTGGGCCAGCCCCACGGTCACGGGCGTGCCCACGGTATCGACGCCGAGCCGGTAGCGCTCATGTTCGAGCACGAGCACGCAGCGCGTGACGCCGGCCTGCTGCACCGACAGCCAGCCGGCCAGCGCCAGCAGCAGCCGCTGCGCGCCGGCCAGCACGCCTTCGGCCGATTCGATGCGGCCCGGCAGGTCCATGCGCTGCGCGAACGCGGGCGGTGCGGCAAACCAGGTGAAGCTGGCCGGCGCATCGCCATAGGCTTGATCCAGCCGTGCCAGTAATCCGGGGCCCAGCCGGCGCGCCAGGCCCGCGCGCGGCAGGCGCCGCACCTCGCCCAGCGTGCGGCAGCCGATGCCGTCGAGCCACGCCGGATCCGCAAGCAGGTGCAGCACCTCGACCGGCAAGCGGTCCAGCAGCCGGCCCATGCGCTCGCCCTGCACCGCCCGCCGCGCCGGCCGCACAATGCCGCGCCGGGTGCGCCGCATGGGCTGGCGCGCAAGCCATGCCGCGCCATGGGCCGTGACGCCACTGCCCACCTGCGCAAACGTGCCGAGCTGCCGCACGCACAGGCGTACCGAGCGGCACAGTGCGCGATAGCCGCCGAACAGGCGCAGGCTGGCGGTGACGTCGAGCATCAGCGTGGCTGCTTCCGGGTCTTCATCCAGCGTCACCAGCGGCGTGAAACGGAGCAGCGCCAGCGCCGCCGCATGCAGCAATTCAGCCTCTGCGACCGGGTCACGCTCAAGCTGCACCACCTCGGCCGACAGCGCCTGCACGCCGCCGCGCCGCATGCCGAAGCGCACGCCCAGCGCCATGGCCGGTGTATTGGCGAGAATCACACGTTCGCGCTCCATCACCGCCACTGGCACCGCGTGGTGCAGCGTGCCGATGGCAGAAGATGCCGGGGAGGAAATTGCCGGAACCAGTTCAGGCCAGTTCGGCTGCAGCGCGTCCAGCGACAGGCGCGGCAGATGCACCGCGATCCAGTACGACATGGGCGGAACCTCCCGCGACAACAGATACAGGTGAAACAGCCGGCGCAGGCGCTGCATGGCCACTGCTGCGCCTGGCGGCGTCCATGCCCTCCAGCCGCAGCAGCAGCGGCGCCTCGCGCACCGGCCCGCGCCGCTTGTGAAAGACGATCGACAATTCATTGCCCGGCAGCGGCGACAACAGCAACCGCAGCACCGCCGGCGACGACTCGCGCAGTGCCGCGGCGGGGCGCATGGCCCACACCGCGGCATCGCCGGCCTGCGCCAGCACCTGCAGGCGGCGTACCGCCTCGGGTCGCGCGGCCGGCAGCCACACCAGCACCGCCCCGAACGCCTGGCTGCGCAGCATCTGCTCGGCCGCCCACAGCACATCGGCCTGCTGCGCGTTCTTGCCGGCACCAGCGGCCGCGCGCACCCAGTAAAGCTGCCGCGCCGGCAAACCCGCCGCGGCCAGCCCCATCGCATTGGGGAGGTAAGGCGGCCCCACCAGCCCGATGCGCCGCCCCGCCGCTGCCAGCGCGCGCAGCGCCGGTAGCAGCAGGCGCAACTCGCCCGCCCCGCCCTGCGTGGTCAGCAGCTCCGTCACCCCGCCAACAGGCCAGCCGCCACTGGGCAGTTCGGCCGCCAGTTCGGCATAGCCGGCGGGCCACACCGGCTGGGTGCCCGCGCGGCCAAGCTGTCCGGCGCGCCACAGGCCCGGGTAGCGATGTTCGAGCGCAGCCACAGCCTCCTCCCGGGTTGGTGGAAGTTGCTGGGCAAGCGAAGAGAAAGCGAAGGCCTCCGCGGCGGAGGCTGCGGGTGCGGTCATGTGAGGTTTGAGTCTCGCCGAAGGGGCGAATAAGGTTTTTACGATAACTGTATATTTATACAGTATTCGCGGTTGTGCAAGGGGGAGATGGAATGTGATCAAGCCGCAATGCCGCCCGTACCCGATTTCTCGTCCGAGCCCCGGTTTACTTCGCACGCGAATTATCTATATACTTCGCACACGAAATTAATCTTGACGCCGCCTGGCATCGCACATCCCCTTGGAGAACAACCATGTCTTCCGAAATCCGCACCGAACTCGACCACGGCATCCAGACGATTACGCTTTCCCGCCCGGACAAGATGAACGCTCTCACGAACGACATGTACGGCACACTCGCCGATACGATCGAGCGCGCACAGCAGGACCGCAATATCCGGGTATTGCTGCTGCAGGCTGATGGGGACAGCTTCACGGCGGGCAACGATTTGGGCGAGTTCGCGGCGATTGCTGCCGGCAAGGGCCCGAGCGAACGTCATGTCCATCGCTTTCTGCGCGCCCTGGCCAATTCGACCGTGCCGGTCGTGGCCGCGGTGCACGGCAATGCCGTGGGCGTGGGCACCACCATGCTGCTGCATTGCGACTACGTCGTGCTTGGCGAAGATGCCAGACTGGTCACGCCGTTCGTCAACCTCGCGCTGGTTCCCGAAGCGGCTTCGAGCTACCTGCTGCCGCTGCGCATCGGCCACGCACGGGCGTTCCAGATGTTCGCGCTGGGCGAGCCGCTTGATGCGCAAACCGCCGTGGCATGGGGCATTGCCAACAAGGTCAGCGCCAGCGGCGAGTTGCGTGCAGACGCGCGGCGAATGGCCGAGAAGCTTGCCAGCAAACCCGCCGGTTCACTGAGCGCCATGAAGACACTCATGCGCGACGCAGAAAAACTGGTCGCGCAGATGACCAGCGAAAGCGCCCAATTCGAAGCACGGCTGGCCAGCGCCGAAGCGCGCGAGGCATTCTCCGCGTTCGCCGAGAAGCGCAAGCCGGACTTCGTCAAGATCGCCCAGCAATAAGTCCCAGTGAACTGACTAGACCTCGCCCTCGTCAGTAGCGGGGAACTTCGTCTGCAGGCTGGTGAGCCACCTTGCCACCACGTCGATCTCCGCTTCACTGAAACCTTCGGTCAGCCGGGCATTCAGATCCTTCAAGCCGGCCTTCGAACGCCGGCGCGCCGCGCGCCCCTCGTCGGTCAGCCACAGGCGCCATATGCGGCGGTCGGATTCATCCGGCCGGCGCTCGACAAGGCCTGCCTTTTCCGACCGATCGGCAAGGCCGCTCATTCCCGGGGCGCCGAGGTCCAGCGCTGCGGCGGCCTCACTCATCAGTGCACCGTCGTTCTCGCCCAGGAAAAACAGCAACCCCGACTGGGCTGCCGTCGCACCGCCCAGGGCCGTGCGCGCTTGCGACCACCGTTGCAGGCGGCGCTGGCCGACATTCAATAGATAGACGAGTCGATGTTCCATGTCGGATCTGGTCAGGGCCGTCATTTCATTCGCACGCGAATGTTATCACGCGGCCCTGTGCCGGGATTCTGCCCCTGTTGTATCCTCCCGGCACTGCTTCCCGAAATGGCATGTCCGACTCCATCCGCCCCCCTCCATCCGAACGCACCGGCAAACCGCGCCGCATCACCATTCATGACGTGGCACGCGCGGCCGGGGTGTCGCTGACGACCGTATCGCATTCACTGAATGACCGTGGCGTCGTAGATCCCGCCACGCGGGCGCGTGTAAAGCGCATCGCGGCAGAACTCGGCTACCGGCCCAGCGTGCGTGCGCAGCGCCTGCAGTCCGGCCGCGCGAACTGCATTGCGCTGCTGTCATCGATGCCGTTCGCGGTGGCAGGCGGCACGTCGCGGCTCGGATTCATGATGGAAGTCGCAGCCATTGCCGCGGAAGCCGCCATGGCGCGCGGGCTCGGCGTCGTGCTGGTGCCGCCGCTGGAAGGCGCCGGGGGCTTGCTGGAAACGCTCGACATCGATGGTGCGATCGTGATCGAGCCACTGGCCGGCGACCCGCATATCGCACGCCTGCGCGAGCGCGGTGTGAGCATCGTGTCGATCGGCCGCGAACCGCTTACCGACAGCCCGGTGCCCTACGTGGACCTGCAATCGGCAGACACCGCGCGCATGCTGCTGGAACACTTGCATACGCACGGCCGTAAGCAGATTGGCCTGATGATCGGCGACGCTGCGAGGCAATCATATGTGGAAACCGAGCGCGTCTACCGCGAATTCACGCAAGCGAACGGGCTGCCCTGCACACTGGTCAAGGCGCCCGAGGCGCAAGGCGAAGCTGCCGGTGCCGAGGCCTGCGCGCAGTTGCTGGCACAGCTGCCCAGTCTCGATGCACTGTGCGCGCCCGTGGACGCCTTCGCCGTGGGCGCGATGGAGCATCTGAACAAGTCCGGCAAGCGCGTGCCGGACGATGTGCAGGTCGTGACACGCTACGACGGCATCCGCGCGCGTACCGCGCACCCGCCGCTCACCGCCGTCAATCTGCACCTCGAGCGCGTCGCCGCGCTGGCCGTGGATCTGCTGTTTGCGCACCTGTCCGGCGATCGCAGCCGGCAAACCGTGGTGGGCCCGGCGCCGGAGCTCATTGTGCGCGCATCGTCAGCCTAACCGCGCAGCAGGACGACCGCGCCCGAAACCAGCGCGAACGCCAGCACGCCCACGCGCAGCATGCGCTGGTTGATGCGCCGATGGACGAGGTGGCTCGCCACCATGCCGGCCACCAGCACCGGCACCAGACCCATCGCATAGACGATCTGCGTCATGCCGAGCCGGTCGCTCGCTGCCAGCACCACGAGCGAGATGACTTCGCCCACCAGGAAGCACAGCGCCACCGTGGCTCGCAGCGTGGCCACGGGCGCATGCTGGTAGGCGAGCGCCAGCGGCGGCCCGCCGACCCCGGTGGCCGTTTCCGTCACGCCGGTGATCAGCCCGGTCGACGCGAACGTCAGCCGCCCCGGTGTAAAAGCCGGCGCCAGCAGCGACACAAGCGCCGCCGCGATGGTGCTTCCGCCTACGATCATGTTGAGCCACGCCATCGGCATCGCCACCAGCACCCAGAGGCCGCCGAACGTGCCAGCGACGCGTCCCGCGCTGATCCAGCCGGCACCGTGCATGTCGATCGCATGCCGCTCGCGCCACGCTACATAGGCATTGAGCGGCAGCATGGCCAGCAGCAGCGCGCCGGGCAACATTGCCGGCGCCGCAAGCGCCAGCACCGGCACGACGATCAGCGCAAAACCCATGCCGGTCGCGCCCTGGATCAGCGCACCGGTGAACACCGCGGCGCAGACACTGAAAACCGTCAGATCCATCGTCATGCTCCAGGCGTGCCGGCGTGCGGCACCGTTTGCGCGTGCCGCGCGCGATGTGCATCGGCGTAGTCGTGCAGTTTGCGGATCGGCGCGCCGGCAATCGTGTCGGCGGCCATCGCGCGGATATCACGCATCAGCGCACGTGCATCCCAGTCCGGCGGCCATCCTTCCCACAGCCGTAACTTGCCATCGACAAACACAGCGCGGATCTGGTCGCGATTGGCAAGACGCACGAGCTCCCACGTCACGTCCCACGAAGGCGTCAGCTCCGGCACGTCGAGATCGACCAGCAGGAAATCCGCACGCTTGCCCGCGGCAATCTCGCCGGTCACCGCACCAAGACCGGCCACGTCGGCAGCATCATGCGTCGCCATGTCGAGCCAGCGCCAGCCGGCCCCGCACGATGAGTCGCCCACGCCGATGCCGAACGCAAAACGCTGCGCCGCTTCGGCATAGTCGAGCAGACGGAAGCCGTCGCTGCGCGTACCGTCGGTGCCCAATCCGAGCCGAACGCCGAAGGTGGCCATGGTTTCAGCCGGTGCCACGGCATTGCCCTTCCATGCACTGGCCACCGGGTTGTAGGCAACGGCCGCGCCAGTGTCGGCCAGCAGGCGGATCTCATGCGGCGTGACCAGCGTGGCATGCGCCAGCAGCGCCGCGGGGCCAAGCGCTCCTACGGCTGCCAGATGTTCGATCGGCCGGCGGCCGCAGGCGTTGAGCGAACGCTCCACCGCGACCAGGTGCTCGTTGGCATGCGTCTGGAAAATTCGACCCGCTTCGGCACACATGCGATGTACGTAATGCAGCATCGCATCGCTGGCGACTTCGGGAATCGAGATCGCCAGCGATGGCGTGACCAGTGCGTGGTGATCGTAGCGGCCAAGATGCTCGGATGCGCGGCGCTGGATGGGAGCGGCATCGAGCGTCTCGGCGCCCGGGCGGTCGTTGCAGATCAGCCCCAGCACGCACCGCACGCCGGCATCGGACACGGCCCGCGCAATGGCGTCGAGCCCCGCGTCGCTGCGCGTGCCCGCATCCACGACGGTCGTGAAGCCGCCGCGCAGCGCCTCCAGCGCCGCGAGTTTTGACGACAGGTAGAGATGCTCGGCGTTGAGACTGCCTTCCAGCGGGACCCATACGCGACGGAAAATCTCTGAGGGCTCGCCGAACACCAGCGACTTGCCGAACGACTGGGTCAGGTGGTGATGGGTGTCGATCATGCCGGGCATCAGCAGCATGCCTGGCAGGGAAAGCCGCTTCAGCGACGGAAACTGCGCGGCAACGTCGTCGACCGGGCCTACCGCCGTGAAGCGGCCGCCCTCGACCACCACCGCGTGATCGCGCACGGCACCGTGGCGCAACAGCGTCCATTCGGGCTGGAGGATATGGGGTTCGGCAAGGCGTGCCGGGTCCAGGGGCGGCGCCAGATCGCCAGGCCACGCTGGCTGGAATGCGGATCGATGTGTCATTCGGATTTCCGGATACGGTTTCAGTGCGTAACAGGCGCCACGTCGGCGACGCGCCTGGCGCCCGTGTGGAAGAACAGGAAGTTGAGCAAGGCGGCAGTGAAGGCGCCCATCGCCACGCCATTGCCCAGCAGGATGCGCAGGTTGGGCGGCAGTGCGCCGTAGATGCCGGGAACGAGGATCGGCAGCAGTCCGGCCGCGAGCGCCACGGCCACCACATACATATTGGCGTGGTCGCGCAGGTCGACACGGCGCAGCACGTCAATGCCCATGGTGCCCACGATGCAGAACACCACGAGACCCGTGCCGCCGACCACCGCTTCCGGGATCGCGCTGATTAGTGACGACACCGGTACCAGCAGGCCGAACGCCACAAGGATGAGACCCGATACCGCGGTGACATAGCGGGAACGCACGCCGGTGGCGCGCACGATGCCGATGTTCTCCCCGCTGGTGATAATCAGCGATGTCCCGAACACGCCGCCAAGCAGCGACGCCAGCGCATCGGCGCGGATGGTGCGCGGCACATCGCGCTCGCCGTCGACCGGCCGTCCCACGGCATCGCTGATGGCGAGGGTCTGGCCGGTGGCCTCGACCATCGAGATCACGGCAAACACCACCAGCGGAATGGCGGCCACGACATCGAACTGCGGCCAGCCAAATGGGAAAGGCGTTGGCAAGGCCAGCAACGGCGATGCCGACACCTGCCCGGCATGAAATACGCCGAGCGCCATGGCCGACAACGCACCGCCAACGAGTCCGATCAGGATCGCCAGCCGTGCCAGCGTGCCGCCGAACCACCGAGACGCCGCCACGGTGCAGGCGATGGTCACGAAGGCCAGCAACAGGTTCATCGGATCGACCGATGCCCCTGCCGCAGGATGTCCGGCAATCAGCCGCCCCGAAACCTGCGCAAGGTTGATCGCCACCAGCAGCAGCATGGTTCCGACCACCACCGGCGGGAAATAGCGCAGGCAGCGCCGGAACACCGGCAGCGCACAGAAGTAGAACAGGCCAGTGATGATTACCGCCCCGGCCGCGGTCTGCACGCTGGTCTGCTGGGCGATCAGGATGAACAGCACGATGGGTGCGCCGCCAGGAAGCATCACGAATGGCAGCCGCGCACCAATGCCGCGACGGCCAAGCGACTGCAGCAACGTGCCAAGCCCGCAGACCACGAAAGTCGCGCTCAACAACTGCACCGACAGCGCGGACGGAAGATTCAGGGCCTTGCTCATCAGGAACACCGCCGCAATGGGCGATGCCGCCATGACCAGCACGTGCTGGAGGCCGAAGACGAACAGCTGCCGCCATGGCAGGCGTTCATCCACCGGGGCGGGGGCGGGTTGGGACATGTCGTTGCTCCTCGATTGGTGGGTCAGTCGTTGCACCGGTGACCTCGCGGAGGGGCCCTGCGTCTGTGCGCTGTTGGCGTCAATCCGCACGTTTTTTATTAGCCAAAACGTTTTGGTTAATGTAATCGAAGGAGATTGAGAGCGCAACCCGGATGCTCGATACGGCCGAGGAAGTGTCTCCAAAAGCCGCGCTCCTGCGTCGCGTGGACAAAAGCGCATATGATGAAACTTTGGTTTCATTCTCCTCAATGTTTGACACCAAAGTTTCATTCACCTATATTTCTGAAACCGAAGTTTCATTCGGATCCAATCATGACCGCATCGTTGCAAGACAAGATCCTCGCCCTGAACGACCAGCTCACCGAAAGCGAGCGCCGCCTGGCTGCCGTCACCCTGGAGTGCATCGGCAACCTGGCCGCTTACTCGGCGACCGAGCTCGCGCAGAAAGCTGGCGTTTCCAAAGCGACGGCCGGCCGCTTCTTCCGCCGGCTCGGCTATGAGAACTTCAATGAGGTCCGGGCGCTGGTGCGCGACGAAGCAGACCGCGGCTCGCCGCTGTATGAACTGGCTGGCGTCCAGGCACCCACCGAGAACCAGACGCCGCTGGCGCGCCACCTCGCCAACGATTTGCAGAACCTGGCGCAGACCTTCGACAGGCTGAACCCGGCCGACGTGGAACGTGCTGTTGCTCTGTTTGCCGACACGAAGCGCGTGTTCATCGCGGGCTTCCGCAACGGCCGCGTGCTCGCGCAATACGCGTGGGCGCTGCTGACGCAACTGCGGCCGGGCGTGACATTGGTGCCGGGCGCCGGCCTGAACCTGGCCGAAGACCTGGCCGACCTCGGCGCCGGCGACGTGCTGCTGGTCATGGACTTCCGCCGCCGCGTGACGCTGCTGTGGCCGATGGTCGCCCATGCCAACCGCGTCGGCGCCAAGGTCGTGATCCTGACCGATCCGAGCGCGACGGACCTGCCGGCGCGCTCCGACGTGGTACTTCGCTGCGTCAACCACGGCGCGGCGGTGTTCGACTCCTATGTCGCCGCCGTCAGCCTGATCAACCACCTTTGTACGAACCTAGCGCTGGTCCTTGGCGACACGGCGCGCGAGCGGCTCGAAGAAATCGAGTCGTTACACGACCACTACGGCGACCTTCATCGCTAGTGAACGAAACCTGATCAAGGAGACTGTCTTGAACCACCCGCTCCCCAACCTGAAGCTGCAGTGCGCGCTGAACCCGGCGGCCACGCCCGGCGCGCCATACGGCACCCGCCAGCGAGCCGTACTCGGCGGCGAAGCCTTTGCCCGCGCAGCCACGCAGATCCGCCGCTGGCCCGGCTATACGCCGACGCCGCTGGTTGCGCTCGACGGCCTGGCACGCGCCGCCGGCGTTGCCAGCATCCTCTACAAGGACGAAGGCGGCCGCTTCGGGCTGGGCAGCTTCAAGGCACTCGGGGGCGCCTACGCGGTCAGCCGCCTGCTGTTGCGCGAGATCGAAAGCCGGCTCGGCGTCAGCAACGTATCGGTCGATGACATGCTCGCGGGCCGCTACGCCGACGTGGTGCGCGACATCACCGTGACGTGCGCGACCGACGGCAACCACGGCCGCTCGGTCGCCTGGGGCGCGCAGCGCTTTGGCTGCCAGTGCGTGATCTATATCCACGCCACGGTCAGCGAGGGCCGCAAGACGGCCATCGAACAATACGGCGCGCAGGTGATCCGCACCGCCGGAAACTACGACGATTCCGTGCGCCAGGCGGCGGAAGACGCGGCACGGCTCGGCCGCTTCGTGGTGTCCGACACTTCCTACGAAGGCTATATGGAAGTGCCAAAGGACGTCATGCAAGGCTACGCGGTGATGGCCGATGAAGCGCTTCAGCAGATGCCTCAGGGCGAGCTTCCGACCCACGTGTTCCTTCAGGGCGGCGTAGGCGGCCTTGCCGCAGCGGTGTCGGCGCACTTCTGGGAAGTGCTCGGCAACGCGCGTCCGCGCTTCATCGTGGTGGAGCCGGACAAGGCGGCCTGCCTGTACGAGAGCGCACGTGCTGGCAAGCCGGTGGCAGTCCATGGCGACCTCGACACGGTGATGGCTGGCCTCGCCTGCGGCGAGGTCTCGCTGCTCGCGTGGGAGATCCTGCATCCCGGCGCCCACGCGTTCCTGACCATCGACGACGAATCGGCACTCGACTGCGTGCGTCTGCTCGCCGACAGTCCCTATGGTGATGCGCCCGTCGTCGCAGGCGAATCCGCTGTGGCAGGACTGGCTGGCAGTCTCGGCGCGCTGGCCGCCCCTGCAGTGCGCGACGCGCTCGGCCTGAATGCCGACAGCCGCATCCTGGTGTTCGGCAGCGAAGGCGCCACCGACGTGGCCCTCTACGAGCGCATCGTCGGCCGCCTGCCTGAAGACGTGAGGAAAGCGGCGTGAAGCCAGATCACACTCTCCAGCGACCCGCACGGATCGACCTGCCGCGCCTGCTGCGCCGGATCGCCGCGCTCGCCGAAGTCGGCGCCATCGACGGCGGTGGTGTCTGCCGGCTCGCGCTGACCGACGAAGACCGCATGGGGCGCGATCTCGTGGTGTCGTGGATGCGCGAAATCGGCCTGTCGGTCAGCATTGACGGCATCGGCAACGTGGTCGGCGTGCGCGCCGGGCAGGAAGACCTGCCGCCCGTCATGACTGGCTCGCACATCGACACCGTGCGTACCGGCGGGCGCTATGACGGCAACCTCGGCGTGCTTGCCGGCCTGGAGGTGATGGCCGCGCTCGACGACGCCGGCATCGTCACGCGCCGCCCGCTAGCGGTGGCCTTCTTCACCAACGAAGAAGGCGCACGCTTCGCACCCGACATGATGGGCAGCCTCGTCTTCCAGGGCGATCTCCCGCTGCAACAGGCGCTGGACACGCGCGGCATCGACGGCACCACGGTCGGCGAGAACCTTGCCCGCATCGGCTATGCCGGACCCGCGCCGGTGGGTCAAAACCGTGTGCATGCATTTGTCGAACTGCACGTGGAACAGGGCCCGGTGCTGGAGCACGAAGACGTCACCATTGGCGCGGTCACCGGCGTGCAGGGCATCCACTGGACCGAGTTCACCGTCGAAGGCACATCGAACCACGCGGGCACGACGCCAATGCGGCTGCGCCACGACGCGGGCATCGTCGCCGCGCGCATCGCATGCTTCGTGCGCGACCTGACGCGCGAACTCGGTGGCGCGCAGCTCGCGACCGTGGGCCAGGTGAAGTTCTTCCCGAATCTCGTGAACGTGATACCCAATCGCGCCGTGTTCACGGTGGACTTGCGCAATACCGATGGCACCGTACTGGCCGACGCAGTACAGCGCACGCTCGCTTACGCGCTGGACGTGGCAAAGGCCGAAGGCGTGCAGGTGTCCCACCGAACGCTGGCCGACTTTGCCCCGGTGGCGTTCGACCAAGGCGTGGTCGCCAGCGTCGAATCCATCGCGCGCCGCCACGGCCACAGCGTGCGGCGCATGCCGAGCGGCGCCGGGCATGACGCCCAGATCCTTGCCCGCATGTGCCCCGCCGGCATGGTCTTCGTGCCGAGCGCGGCTGGCCTCTCGCACAACGTCGCCGAACTGACCCACGACCACGACATCCAGGCGGGCGCCGACGTGCTGCTCGACCTGATGCTCGAACTGGCCACCTGACATTCACCGCATAACAGGAGACAACCCACCATGTCCCGCTTTGTCCACGTCGCCGCAGCGCAGCTCGGCCCCATCCAGCGCAGCGATTCGCGCCGCGATGTCGTCGCCCGCCTGCTGGCCCACCTGCACCACGCCCATGAGATGGGCTGCCATCTGGTGGTCTTTCCCGAACTGGCGCTGACCACCTTCTTTCCGCGCTGGTACATGGATGATCCCGAGGAACTGAATGCGTTCTACGAGCGCGAAATGCCCGGCCCGGAAACCCGCATCCTGTTCGACACGGCAGCACGGCTCGGCATCGGCTTCTATCTCGGCTACGCGGAACTCGCGGTCGAGCAAGGCGTCGAGCGCCGCTACAACACCGCGATCCTGGTCGGCCGCGACGGCAAGATCGTCGGCAAGTACCGCAAGGTGCATCTGCCCGGCCATGACCAGCACGAACCGTGGCGCGCCTTCCAGCACCTGGAAAAGCGCTACTTCGAGCCCGGCGACGACTTCGGCGTCTGGCAGGCCTTCGGCGGCGTGATGGGCATGGCGCTGTGCAACGACCGCCGCTGGTCCGAGACCTATCGCGTGATGGGCCTGCAAGGCGCGGAAATGATCCTGCTCGGCTACAACACACCGGTTCACAACCCGCCGGCGCCCGAGCACGACGACCTGTCGATGTTCCACAACCACCTGGTCATGCAAGCCGGCGCGTACCAGAACGGCACATGGGTGGTCGGCGTGGCAAAGGCCGGCAAGGAAGAAGGCTGCGAGATGATCGGCGGCACCAGCATCATCGCGCCGTCCGGCGAGATCGTCGCGGCTTGCTCGACCAAGGGCGATGAACTGGCAATCGCCCGCTGCGACCTGGACCTGTGCCAGTCGTACAAGAGCACGACCTTCAACTTCGACCGGCACCGCCGCCCCGAGGCCTACGGCCGCATCACGAGCCAGCGCGGCGCCACGCCGCCGCAGCCCGTGGCCGCATAGCCGCACGCGCTAGTCGCCCCTCTCCAAATCTAGAAAGAAGAACACGATGCAGGCGCCTCCGGGCGCCCGCAGGGGGGCGTTTTTGTCTCACCAAATCCAAAGGAGGAACATAGTGAGCGATTCAATGCATTCCGCGCAGACCCTGCGCAATCCCGCAACGAACACTGCGACGACGGACACGATGCAGGCGTACGACAACGCGCTCTATCGAAAGGTGGCATGGAGACTGCTGCCATTCCTGATGGCCTGCTACATCGCGGCCTTCCTGGACCGCGTCAACGTCGGCTTCGCCAAGCTCCAGATGCTGGACCAGCTCAAGTTCAGCGACACGATATACGGCCTTGGCGCCGGCATCTTCTTCATCGGCTACTTCCTGTTCGAAGTCCCGAGCAATGTGCTGATGCACCGCATCGGCGCGAAAAAGACGCTCGCGCGCATCATGATCCTCTGGGCCTGCATCTCGGCCTGCATGGCGCTGACCAAGACGCCGACTCAGTTCTACATCCTGCGCTTCCTGCTGGGCGCGGCCGAGGCCGGCTTCTATCCCGGCATCATCCTGTACCTGACGTACTGGTTCCCGTCGCACCGCCGCGGGCAGGTCATCGCAGTCTTCATGACAGCCGTGCCGTTCGCCGGCATCCTCGGCGGCCCGCTGTCGGGCTGGATCATGGAGAGCCTGCACGACCACCATGGCTTCGCCGGCTGGCAGTGGATGTTCCTGATCGAAGCGATTCCGTCGATCGTGCTGGGCCTGGCCGTGCTCTGGTATCTCGACGACCGCATCACCGACGCGCGCTGGCTCGACACCGCCGAGAAGAACCGGCTCGCACACAACATTGCGGCGGAGAAGACGACCAAGGTCGATCACGTATCGCTGCTGACGCTGTTCCGTGACCGCCGCGTGATCCACATGGCGCTGATCTGCTACTGCACGGTATCGAGCCATGTCGGGCCTGGCCTTCTGGATTCCGTCGGTGATCCGCTCGACGGGCGTGGTGTCGTTGCTGGACGTGGGGCTGCTGACGGCGATCCCGAACGCCTGTGCGGTCGTGTCGATGATCCTGGTATGCCGGCACTCTGACCGCACTCGAGAGCGCCGCTGGCACATGGTCATCCCGTTCCTGGTCGGGGGCGCCGGCCTGACGCTCAGCACGCTGTTCAGCCACAACCCCACGTTCGCGGTGGCGATGCTGTCCGTCGCGGCCGCTGGCTGCATGGTCTGCTCGCCGCTGTTCTGGAGCCTGCCGACCGCATTCCTCGAAGGCCGCAGCGCCGCTGCCGGCATCGCCGCGATCAACTCGTTCGCCGGTCTGGCCGCCTTCGCCAGCCCCTACGCGATCGGCTGGATCAAGGACCTGACCGGCTCCACCGACTGGGGCATGTACTTCCTCGCCTCCTTCACCGTGATCGGCGCGCTGCTGGTGCTGCGCGTGCCGGCAACGCTGGTCAACCGCTGATTGCACAGGACGTACCACGATGAACAACCAGACAGACAATCTCAGCGACGTCATTGCGCTGACGCGCGAGATGGTGCGCATTCCGAGCCTCTCCGGCCGCGAAGGCGACGTGGCCGCGCTTCTGGCGCGCCGCATGACCGAAGCCGGCTTCACATCGGTCACGACAGACGGCAACGGCAGCGTGCTCGGGCTGATCGGCCCGGAGGACGCCGAGGTGGCCCTGCTCTTCGACGGCCACATGGACGTCGTCCCCGTCACAGGACAGTGGCGCTTCGACCCGTTCGGCGGCACGATCCATGACGGCCGGCTGTACGGGCGCGGCACCACCGACATGAAAGGCGGCATCGCCGCGGCCATCTGCGGCGTGGCGGCCGCCGCGCGTGAACGGCCGCTGCGCCGCCGCATCGCCGTGTCCGCCAGTGTGCTCGAGGAGATCATCGAGGGGCACGCGCTGGCATCGGTACTCGACCGTTGCCAGCCGGCGGCCGTGGTGATCTGCGAGCCGTCGAAGCTGCAGATCAAGCGCGGGCAGAAGGGCCGGCTTGAGATCCTGCTGACGTTCCACGGCAAACCCGCCCATGCGGCGACGCCCCACCTTGGCGTGAATCCGCTTCAGGCTGCCGCGCGCGCATTGACGGCGCTCGAAGGGCTGAATCTGCCGACCGACCGCGTGCTCGGCGCCGCACTGCTCGTGCCGACCGATATCGTCTCGGCGCCCTATCCTTCGATCTCGATGATCCCGACTTCGACCACGATCCGCTTCGATCGCCGCACGCTCGATGGCGAGACGCGCGAGGACGTGCTTGGGCAGATCGACGCCTGCCTGCGCACAGCGGGCCTGCACGATTTCACGCTGGCCGTGTCGGATGACGAGGTGCGGACGTTCACCGGCGAATTGGCGCGGCCGACGCGCTGGCTGCCCGCGTGGCAGCAACCGGACAGCACGCCGCTCGTGCAGGCCGCCACGCGAGCCGTCACGCAAGCCGGCCGCTCCCCGCAAGTCGGCACCTGGGCGTTCTGCACGAACGGGTCCGAGTCTGCGGGGCGGCGCCGGATTCCGACCATCGGACTCGGTCCGGGGTGTGAAGAGGATGCGCACACCATCGATGAATCAATCGCGCTTGAACAGCTGGATGGTGCGCGGGAGATCTTTCGCAACCTGGTGTTGGAGATGGCGTGATGGCGCGCGGCGCTTGCATGAAGCGCCGCGTCATCCCCCGCCCTGGTGAAAGCGGCTGGGCCGCAGCGCCCGCCAAGAGCGATAACCTGGCCCCCGACCAGAAGCTTCCACCGACTACGCCGGCGAAACAGCCGCATCTGCCGAGATGCGATAACTGATTCCCCAATCCTACGAAAAACCATCTCAATGTGCATTGGGGAGGTACCCGATTCCCGGACATCCGCGCCAGCAGTAGCCTGCCCTCTTGGCACACCACACAGGAGAAGATCCCAATGCCCGGCCGTTCCCGTCCCATGAAGTCACCGCGCTCATCACGCCCTGCCTTGCTTGCTCTGACGATTTCGGCCACGGCCGGCCTGCTCTCCGCCTGCGCAGCCAATCTGCCCGGCCAGTCGGCCAAGGTGCCCGAACTACGCCCCGGCATTCCCGCAGGCTACCTGGCGCCGGATGCCCGCCCCGACAGCCTGGCGCTGGTGCCGCAGCCGCCGGCGGCCGAGTCGGCGGCCTTCGCGCTGGACAAGGACACGGCAAAGCTGGCCCAGACCCAGTGGGCGAAGTCCGGCTCGGCGCGCTGGAAGCAGGCGCAACTCGACGCGGATCTTAGCTTCCCGGCCGCAGCAGGCGCCTTTTCCTGCGCAGTGAACGCGCCCATCAGCGAGACGCAGACGCCGCGCTTGTACATGATGCTGCGGCGCACGCTGGTCGACGCAGGCCTGGCGACCTACCGCGCGAAGGACCGCTACAACCGCACGCGCCCGTTCGTGGCGACGAGCACGTCATCGTGCACGCCCGCTGATGAAGCCAAGCTGGCCAAGGACGGTTCCTACCCTTCGGGACATAGCGCCGCCGGATGGGCATGGGCCCTCGTGCTGACGGAAATCGCTCCCGATCGCGCCGACGCCATCCTGATGCGCGGGCGTGCCTTCGGGCAAAGCCGCATCGCCTGCAACGTGCACTGGCAGAGCGACGTGAACGAAGGCCGCATGATCGCGGCGGCCACGGTAGCGCGTATGCATGCCGACCCGGTATTCGAGGCCGACCTGTCAGCCGCGCGCGATGAGTTGGCCAAGGTGCACGCCCAAGGACTGCCGCCGAACCGGGACTGTGCCGCAGAAGCTGCCGCGCTGGCGACAAACCCCTAAGGCATTGGCACATACGCGCCGGCGTCGGCCGACGCCGGCTGCGCTCGCCATGTGCCACGTTGCCGAGCGCGCAAGGCTCGAGGTGCACATCACTTCTCTTCCCTGAAAACAGGGATGTGGTGCCGCAGTCATCCGGAACGGGTCCCACGCCCGATGTGGCCCGAACTCCGTTGACGGTCGAGTCAGCCAAGGTACGCTAAAATCAGCACACCTCGCTCCTGCGCCGATAGCGAGCGCAAGCGTGCGACCGCTGCAGCCGCTCATCGCGCAGGCCGCTTCCATTCGCGGAGAACGAATGATCGATACGAACCTCGGCGGCCCGTCTTCGGGTGCAGACTGGGCGTCAGGCGAAATGGCCGAGCGCATCCGCACGTTCGACTGGTCTGCGACACCGCTCGGCGCCATCGAGTCATGGTCGCCGACCTTGCGGTCCATGATTCGCATCATGCTGGCCAACCGCTTTCCCCATATCCTTTGGTGGGGCCCCTCCTACATCCAGTTCTACAACGACGCCTATCGTCCGATTCCCGGTACCAAGCACCCGGAACGCGCGCTGGGCATAGCCGCCAGCGAGTGCTGGCCGGAGATCTGGCACGTCATCAAGCCGCTCATCGACCGTCCGTTCCATGGTGGCCCCGCGACCTGGGACGACGACATCTTCCTGGAAGTCAATCGCCATGGCTTCCGCGAGGAGAGCCACTTCACGATCGCGTACAGCCCTGTTCCCGACGACACGGTGGCCAGCGGCATCGGCGGCGTGCTCGCGACGGTTCACGAGATCACCGAAAAGGTCATTGGAGAACGGCGGCTCACCGTGCTGCGCGATCTGGGCGCGCGCATGGCCGACGCAAGGACAGCCGACGACGCTTGTGCGATCGCGGCCGAGGTTTTCGCCGCGCACGACAAGGACGTGCCCTTCGTGCTGCTGTACCTGACCGATCCTGCCACGCACGTCGCCACGCTCGCGGGCGCGACGGGAATCGAACCAGGCAAGGATATTTCGCCGCTGACTGTTGACCTGCGCAACGCACTACCGGGAGGCTGGCCGCTTCGCGAGGCAATGCGTGACGGTGCCGTGGTCTTCACGGATCTGCGCACCAGCTTCGCAGCCGTGCCGGCGGGACCGTGGGACGATCCGCCGGATTCCGCGTTTGTCACCACGATTCCCGCGAGCCGGCTCAGGGAGCCCGCGGGTTTCATGGTGGCGGGCCTCAGTGCGCGACTGAAATGGGACCGGCACTATCAGGACTTCCTGGAACTGGCGAAAGCCCAGATCGCTTCCGCCATCAACAATGCGCGCGCCTACGAGGAAGAAAAGCAGCGGGCCGAAAAGCTGGCCGAACTCGACCGGGCCAAGACGACGTTCTTTTCCAACGTGAGCCATGAGTTCCGCACCCCGCTGACGCTCATGCTCGGGCCGGTCGAAGACCTGCTGATGCGCAGGAGCGATGAGCTTTCCGCAGCGGCGAAGGAGGATCTTGCTGTTGTCGGCCGCAACGGTTTGCGGCTGCTGCGGCTGGTCAACTCATTGCTCGATTTCTCGCGCATCGAGGCAGGCCGCATGCAGGCCACGTACGAACCGACTGACCTCGCACGCTTCACGGAGGAACTCGCCAGCCTGTTCCGGTCGGCATGCGAGCGTGCCGGGCTGACACTGACCGTGGATTGCGACACCTTGCCCGAACCGGCCTTCGTCGACCGCGCAATGTGGGAAAAGATCGTACTGAACCTGCTGTCGAACGCGTTCAAGTTCACGCAGGCAGGCCGCATCGCGGTCAGCCTGCGGACCATTGGCGACAAGGCGGAACTGCGCGTTGCCGATACGGGCACGGGCATCCCGGCGGACGAACTGCCACGCATCTTCGAACGGTTCCATCGCGTGCAAGGCACCCACGGCCGCACGCACGAAGGCGCCGGGATCGGGCTGGCGCTGACGCTGGAGCTTATCAAACTCCACGGCGGCACGATACGCGCCGACAGCACCCCTGGTGCCGGCACCACATTCATTGTCGAGATTCCGATGGGCAAGGCGCACCTGCCGGCCGACCGCATCGGCGCCCATGACGACGCCATCGGGACGTCGACCGACCCGCGGCCGTTCGTCGAGGAAGCCCTGCGCTGGTTGCCGCACGGTGCGCCTGCCACAGCCCCGGCCCATGCGCCGGCTGCCGACAGGGCCCCGGAGGCCCTGCCGCACGCGCCCGGCGCGGGCCGCCCGCGTATCCTGGTGGCCGACGACAACGCCGACATGCGGCAATATCTGGCTCGCCTGCTCTCCAAGGACTACGAGGTCGAACTGGCCAACGACGGGCAGGACGCCCTGGCGCGCATCCACGCTCGCAGTGTCGAACTGCTTCTCACCGACGTGATGATGCCGGGCCTGGATGGCCTTGGCCTCTTGCACGCCCTGCGCACGGATCCCAAAACCGCCGACCTGCCCATCATCATGCTGTCGGCGCGAGCTGGAGAAGAAAGCCTGGCGGAGGGCGTCGAAGCCGGTGCCGATGATTACCTGACCAAGCCGTTCAGTGCGCGCGAGCTGCTCGCTAGAGTCGGCACGCACGTGAAGATGGCGCGCTTCCGCCGCGAAGCGCTGGAGGCGCTGCGCCATCGCGGCAAGGCATTGCGCGAGGCAGACCGGCGCAAGGATGAGTTCCTGAACATCCTCGCGCACGAGTTGCGCGGGCCGCTGGCGACCATCAGCAATACCGCGCATATCCTCGGGCAGTCCCGCACGGACACCGAACTGGCGCGCGATGCGCAGAAGAGGATCGAGCGGCAACTGCGGCATCTCGTGCGCCTGGTCGACGATCTGCTCGACACCAACCGCATTACGCAGGGCAAGCTGCAACTGCACATCGAACGCGTGGAACTGCAGGCCGCCATTCGCGACGCGATCGAGACGTGCAGGCCGCTGGCCGAAGAACTCGAGCGCGAGGTGACGCTCGACGTCCCCGCGGAATCCATCTGGCTCGATGCGGATCCGGTGCGCCTTGCGCAGGTAATCGGCAATCTGCTCAGCAACGCGTACAAGTACACGGAGCATGGCGGACACGTGTGGCTCAGCGTCGAACCGCGCGGCGACGAAGTGCTGTTGCGCGTGAAGGACGATGGCGTCGGCATCCCTGCCGCCGCCCTGCCGTCGATCTTCGACCTTTTCATGCAGGTTCGCTCATCGCTGAACCGGGCACGCGGCGGACTGGGCATCGGCCTCGCGCTCGTCAAGCGCCTGGTCGACATGCACGGCGGGCAGGTCGAAGGCTTCAGTGACGGCCCGTCGCGCGGCAGCGAGTTCGTGGTGCGGCTGCCAATGCCGGTCGGCGCCGTCGGCGGCGCAACGGTGATCCATCCGCCTGCCGCGAACGCGGCCGCCACCGCGGCATTGCAGATACTGGTCGTCGACGATGACCAGGACTCAGCCTGGTCGCTGGCGGCGCTGCTCGACACGTGCGGCCATCGGGTCCAAACCGCCCACGATGGCTTCGAGGCGATTGCAACGGCCGAACAATACCGTCCCGATGTGATCCTCATGGATATCGGCCTGCCCACCATCACCGGCCACGAAGCCGCGCGCCGGATCCGCGCCGAATCGTGGGGCGTGGACATCGTACTGATTGCCGTGAGCGGATGGGGGCAGGAAGAAGACCGCCGCAGGTCCGACGAAGCGGGCTTCGACGCCCACCTGGTCAAGCCCGTCGACCTCGATGCCCTGCTGGGACTGCTGCAGCGGCGCAGGGATTCCGCGGCAGGTTAGCTGGACAAGTTGCCGCGTTCCAACGCTTCTTGCAATCCGGGGCGTCTCGCCGATACTTGGACTCGGACTGCCCGCATCAGCCAGATACCCATCGCAGCGCAGCATTGATCCACCGGAGATCGCCATGGCCGTGCTTATCCGCAAGCCCATGAGTTGGCCCGCAGTGCGTCCGTATCTGCCGGGCGTGCTTATCAGCGCGGTGGTGACTGTGGCGGCGATGTCTCTCGCCGATCACTACCATGCCCCCGTGATGCTGTTCGCGCTGCTGCTTGGCATGGCCCTCAACTTCCTGTCGCAGGAAGCCTCGAGCGCGATCGGCATCGAATTCAGTGCCAAGCAGGTGCTGCGCCTCGGCGTGGCCCTGCTCGGGCTGCGCATCACCGGCGCGCAGGTCGTGGCGCTCGGGTGGCAATCCGTAGCCATGATCGTGCTGGCGGTCGCGCTGACGATCGTCTGCGGCATCCTGCTGGCACGGCTGATGGGCTTCCAGATGTTCTTCGGCTTGCTGACCGGCGGCGCCGTGGCCATCTGCGGCGCTTCCGCGGCGCTGGCCTTGTCGGCTGCCATGCCGCAGCACCCGATGAAGGAGCGGGCGACCCTGTTCACGGTGATCGGTGTGAGCACGCTTTCCACGCTGGCGATGGTGCTCTACCCGATGCTCGCCAATTTTCTGGCGCTGAACTCCGTGCAGGCCGGCGCCTTTCTCGGCGGAACGATTCACGACGTGGCGCAGGTGGTGGGCGCCGGCTACAGCATCTCGCATGAAGCCGGCGACGCGGCCACGCTGATCAAGCTGATGCGCGTCGCCATGCTGTTGCCCGTCATTGCGCTCGCCGCGTGGCTTTCGCAGCGCCACCAGCGCGCGCAAGGCGAAACCAGCACCGGTCCGCGCCCCCCGCTGCTGCCCTGGTTCGCCGTGGCGTTCGCCGTGCTGGTGGCGATCAACAGCACCGGCTGGCTGCCGCCGGTGGTCGTGAAGGCCGGTCAGACGGCGTCTCAGTGGTGCCTGGTCATGGCCATGGCCGCGATCGGCATGAAGACGCACCTGAGGGAAGTCCTCACGGTGGGCTGGAAGCCCATCGTGCTGATGGTGCTGGAGACGGTGTTCCTCGCCGTGCTGTTCTACGGCATGCTGGTCTGGTTTCAGCCGTAGCTTCATCGCGTATGACTGCGGGTCTGATCGAACTGGATCAGGCCCTCAGGTACGCGCAAAAGGCCCGGGTCAGTTCCTCGTCGAATTCCGCGCTCGACAGGCGCAGCGGTCCAGGGTTGTTCAGGATCGCATTGATGATGCTGCCGATGGCGAACTGAAACGCGATGCGGATCCGCCGCCGCAATGCGTCGGGATCGCCCTGCCCCTCGGCATACAGGGCTTCGAGCACGGGCACAGCGCGCTCGACAAATCCCGCGCGCCGCTGCTTGACGCCCTGCCACGCTTTCCCGTTGATCTCCATGATCGTCGCGCGCAGGACGCCCTGGTGACGGAGCGCGCCGCGCCGCACTTCCGACAGCAGCGCTCGAACCCCGGTCTGCAGATCGCCATCGGACGCTTCTACCACGGCCAGGCACGCCCCCATCCGGGTGTCGATATCTTCCGCCATCACGGCCTGCAAGGCCTCGAAAAAGGCCTGTTTGCTCTGGAACCGGCCGTAAAAGGCGCCCGTTGTGACGTGGGCGGCGGCGCAGATTTCCTGGTTGGTGATGCTGTCGAGCGCGCGCTCGCGCAGCAATTCGCGGCCGGCCTGAAGAAGCGCTTCGGTGGTACGGCCGGCACGGCCGTACCGGGGCGGCTTGAAGCCTTGCTGGCCTTCCAGCGCGGCAAGTGGGTCCTGAGGCATAAGTTTCGACATGGTTTTCCCTAGCCACCCAACGCATTGGTTGCGCCTCGGTGCATCGTCAGCCAAAAATATACTCGCTAATATAAATTGGAGACAAGGCATGAAAACGATTCACGCAGCAGACGGGACGATCACAGCCCCGGCCGTGGTGTCCCGCAGCGCCCTGCAGTCCGCCTTCACGCTGACGCGCATTTCACCGGCACTGGGTGCCGAAGTCGGCAATATCGACCTCAACGTACCGCTCGACGACGACACCATCGCGGCCCTGCGGCGCGCACTGGTCGAGCATAAGGTCCTGGTGTTCCGCGATCAGGACATCACGCCGTCACAGCATGTGTCGCTGGCGCGGCGCTTCGGCGAACTGGAAGTGCATCCCGCCTTTCCGCACCATGAGGAGTTCCCGGAACTGGTGCTGCTCGGGGGCGACGACAAGAAGCCGGCGATGGAGAACGGCTATCACAGCGACGTGTCGTGGCGCGAGATCCCGTCGATGGCGTCGATGCTGCGTTGTGTGCAATGCCCGGAGATCGGCGGCGACACGGTCTGGGTCAACATGGCGCTTGCTTACGAGAAGTTGCCGGAGCACCGCAAGCAGCAGATCGAGGGACTCTTCGCCGCGCACGACATCCTGCCCGCATTCGGCGACAAGATGACGCCGGAACAACGCAAACAGTTTCCCCCCGCGATCCATCCCGTCGTGCGCACGCATCCGGAAAGCGGCGAGAAGATCCTCTACGTGAACGGCGCCTTCGTCACGCACTTCTTGAACTTCCGTTCGCGCAACGCGGTGCGCGGGGCGTTCGAAGGCCAGTCCGAGAAGCATGACCTGATGGAGTACCTGCTGCGTCAGCCTGCCATCCTCGAGTACCAGATGCGCCTGCGCTGGCGGCCCAACACCATCGCATTCTGGGACAACCGCTCGACCCAGCACTACGCTATCCAGGACTACTTTCCTGCCGTACGCCGAATGATGCGCGCCACGATCATCGGCGATCGTCCGTTCTGAGCCAACGCATCAACCGGGAGACTCATATGAAATGGAAGCTGCTCGTTGGTATCGCCGCCATGGCATTGAGCCTGGTGGCCAGGGCCGATACGTACCCCAGCAAGCCGATCACGTTCATCGTGCCGGTGCCGCCGGGCGGTGCGACGGATGCGCTGGCACGGACCATGGCCGAGGCGATGAGCAAGAGCATGGGCCAGCCCATCATCGTCGACAACCGGCCGGGAGCGGGTGGCACAATCGGCACGCAGGCCGTCGCGCGCGCCGCGCCTGACGGCTACACGGTGCTCTTTGCGACGTCGGCGCCCATCCTGACCGCGCCGTTCCTGTACGCGAAGCTGCCGTATGACGCGAAGCGCGATCTCAGCTTCATCTCCCAGGTCTGCACGGGCCAACTCGTGTTCGCGGTCAATCCGCAGAAGGTGCCGGCAAAAACGGTCAAGGAGTTCATCGCGTGGGCCCAGCAGCACAAGGGCGCCGTGACGTATGGTTCCTATGGCGTGGGCTCGTCGGCGCACCTGATGGGGTCGTATCTGAGCCAGACCCAGAAGCTCGACATGACGCACGCGCCGTACAAGGGCGAATCGCTGATGGTGCAGGACCTGATCGGCGGGCAGATCGACTGGGCGATCGGCACCGTCGGGGTGATGGCCCCCTACCTGCAGAACGGACGCTTGCGCGCGCTGGCCGTGATGGGGGACCGGCGGCCAGCCGAACTGCCCAACGTGCCGACCATGACAGAGGCGGGCTTCCCCGATCCGGAGTACCGGCCGGTCGGCGGCGCCGTGCTGCTCGGCCCTGCCAACTTGCCGCCGGCCATCCTGAGCCGGCTTGAACAGGAAGCGCGCGCAGCGGTGCAGACCCCGGAAATGAAGGCGCGCTTCCAGCTCTACGGCATGTATGCGCAGGGCACGACCTCGGCCGCATTCCGGCGGGACTTCGATGTGATGCTGCCAGTCATGGAACGGCTGATCCGCCAGTCTGGCGCAAAAGTCGAATGACGTGGCTGGCTGACGGGCTGATCGTTCTGGCCGGCGCGGCCATCGGCGCGACATCGATCGGCGGCGTGCTCGTGGTGCCGGTGCTGACCGGCATCGCGGGCTTGCCGCTGGCCGAAGCGGTGGCCGCCTCTAGCCTCGCGTTCGTGCCGGCCGGGCTGCTTGGCTGGCGTGCGGCGCGAGTCCAGGCCGGGCTCCATGCCACGCCGTGGGCGCTCCATGCCACGGCGCTGTCCGGCGCCGTGTGCGGTGCGCTGCTGGTCCATGTGGTACCGACCAACGGTGCTGACCTGTGGCTGGCTGCGCTGGCGGCAGTCTCTGGTTTGTACGGGCTGGCATCGCTCATGGCGGCACAGGGCGAGCGCCCGATGCCGGCTACGGCGATGCTTGCCGTAGTCGGGTTCGCTGTCGGACTCGGTTCCGCGCTGTCCGGCACAGGTGGCCCCGTGCTGCTGCTGCCGCTATTGCTTCTTCGGCGCACGGCGACGGCGCCGGCACTTGCGGCGGCATTGGCCATCCAGCTTCCGATTGCGCTTGCCGCAAGCGCCGCGCACTGGTTTGGTGGCCATCTGCCGCTGGCCCTCGGCCTGAAGACAGGCGCCCTGGTGACCGCCGGTGCCCTGGCGGGACGCTTCCTCGCCCGCAAGATGCCGGCACGGGCCCTGCGCGGCAGTGCATCGCTTTGCCTGCTCGCCGTGGCCGCGTGGTACGCCGTCCGATGAACGACCTGATCATGTCGAATCCCGCAGATCTGTCCGCCACCGCATTGCTGGCGCTTTACGCCCGGCGCGAACTGTCGCCAGTCGAGACGCTCGACGCCATCCTGCATCGCGTGGCCGAACGCGATCCTGCCTGCAATGCGTTCCGATTCATCGATGCAGACGACGCGCGCGAACAGGCGCGCGCGTCGGAACGACGCTGGCGGCGCGGTAAGCCGTGCGGCTTGCTGGACGGCGTGCCGGTGTCGTTCAAGGACCTGCTCCACGTGCGCGGCTGGCCAACGCGTCTGGGCAGCCTTGCCACTACCGATACGCCGCAGCCCGACGATTGCCCGGCCGCAGCGCGCCTGCGCGAGCACGGCGCCGTGCTGCTGGGCAAGACCAATACTTCGGAGTTCGGCACGAAGGGCATCACCGAAAGCGCGCTGGCCGGCATCACGCGCAATCCCTGGAATACGGCGCACACACCGGGCGGCAGCAGCGGCGGCGCGGCCGCCGCCACCGCGCTCGGGCTGGGGCCATTGCATGTCGCGACCGACGGCGGTGGTTCCATCCGCGCGCCATCGGCAGCCTGTGGCGTGTTTGGATTCAAGCCGGGCAGCGGACGCGTGCCCTGCTATCCGCCCGCGCATTCCGGCACGCTGTTCCACGTAGGGCCGATGGCGCGCACCGTCACGGACGCCGCACTGCTGCTCACCGCGATCAGCGGCCCCGACAGCCGCGACTGGCACGCATTGCCTTATGAGGATCGCGACTGGCGCACCGGCCTCGACGATGGCATCGCAGGCCTGCGCGTCGCCTACAGCCGCACCCTTGGCTACCTTCCCGTCGATCCCGAGGTAAGCGCATTGTGCGATGCCGCCGTCCGGCGCCTGATGGCGCTCGGTGCCATGGTCGAAGACGTGGACCCTGGCTTCGACAACCCGGCCCCGACGTTCCGCGTATTGTGGGATGCGGGCGTCGCGCGCTTTCTGCGCGACATCACGCCCGATCGCCTCGCGCTGATGGATCCGCTCCTGCACGAAGCCGCCGCACGGGGCCGCAATGTGGACGCCCTGGCCTATCTCGACGCGACCGAGCGCCGGCGCGAACTGGGCGTGGCGATGCGGCGCTTCCATGAGCGGTATGACCTGCTGGTGACGCCCACGCTCGCGTCGGCGCCACCGCGAGTGGGACAGCCCTGGTCCGCGCCGCATTGCCTGCCGTTCAATCTGACGGGCCAGCCCGCCGCCAGCGTGCCATGTGGTGTCACACGCGCCGGGCTGCCGATTGGCCTTCAAATCGTCGGCCCCAGCCACGCCGACGCCATGGTGTTGCGCGCTGCGCGCGCTTTCGAAACGACGTGCCGGTGGCCACTGTGGGCGCCGCGCGCCTCATCCCCGACCCGACAAGGAGATCAAGCATGACCGACATGGAAATCCGCGCCTTGATTGCCGCCTTCGCCAGTGCCTTTCGTGCCGGCGACGCCGATGGCGTAGCCGCCTGCCTGGCAGACGACTTCACGTGGCGCCTTCCCACAGGGACCGGCAATCCGCAAGGCGAGGTGCTGCAGGGCAAAGAAGACGTTCGCCGCTACTTGCTCGAACGCTTCGCGCGCGCGGCCGGGAGCCATGGCGACGTGGTCTTCTCGGACAGCCGCATGGAAATCTGCGGCGACGCCGTGCTTCTGCACTACCGCGTCAAGGGGACGATGGAGGATGGCCGGCCCGTTGACGCAATGGGGTTGGACTTGTTTCGCGTGGCAGATGGGAAGATGCAGATGAAAGATGCGTATTGGAAGCAGGTGGCGTGGCCTGCCTGATAGCCAAGGCTGCGAGGGGGCCGCTACGCGGCGCCACGGCGCTTGCCCATGCGAAGCAGGCGATCCGGCAGAAAGCGGCGCACGCTCTCATCGGGGAAGCGGACTTCCACCCATTCACTGGTAACTGACACCACCGTGCCTTTGCCGAACCGGCGCGCCTTTACCGTGTCGCCTTCGGCGAACGGCACGGCTGTCGCGCTGGCAGCCACCGTCTTCTCGCCGTCAGCCTCATGTGTGGCAGCCTCCGCCAAGCGCCGGCAACTGTCGCAGATGCCGCATGGTTCCAGGTCCTCGGATTCGCCGTAGTACTCGAGCAGCAGCATCCAGCGGCAACGCCCGCTGCGCGCGTAATCGAGCATCGCCTGCAGGGTTTCGCGGTCCTCACGACTGCGGGCCTCGTACAGGGCGGCGATGTCTTCGATGCTGTCGGCACTGCCATCGCGCAGCGAGAAGCGCCCTCGGCGATCGCGCTGCACGATGCCAAAATCGCCAAGCATCCGCATGCCTGACTGCAAGCGCCGCACACCGATGTGGGGAAGTGCCTCTCGCAACGCCGGCAGGACCGTTGGCGTGCCCCTGAGCGCCGTCACCATCTGCCGCAGGTCCGTCGCGGCCGGGTAACGGTTAGCAAGAAAGAACTGGTGGATGCGCTTGTCCTTCTCGTCGAACAGCAGCGTACAGCGCGCCAACCCGCCGTCGCGCCCTGCTCTTCCGGACTCCTGGTAATAGGCATCCAGGCTGCCGGGACATTGCGCATGAACGATGAACCGGACGTCGGGCTTGTCGATCCCCATGCCAAAGGCATTGGTCGCCACCATCACGTCCGCGCGCCCCGCCATGAAAGCGTCCTGCGCGTCGCGGCGTTGCACCGCGGTGCGCTGGCCGTGATACAGCGCGACGTTCATGCCTGCACCCCGCAGTGCATCGTACAACTGTTCCGCCAGCGCGACCGTCGCAGTGTAGACGATGCCTGCACCCCTCCTGCCGCTTCCACCGCTTCCACCGCTTTCGGCCGAAACCAGGCGGCGTACCGCATCAGGCCGCGTGGGCGCCTCCGACAGATGCTCGACGGCATAGACAAGGTTGGGCCGAAACAGCGGCGCACGCACGACACGCGGATGGCGCATGCCGAGGTGGTGCGCGATGTCCTTGACGACGGCGTCGGTCGCCGTGGCGGTCAGCGCCAGTACCGGCGGCCGCGACAGCGCCGACACGACCTCCCGCAATCCGAGGTATGCGGGCCGAAAATCGTGGCCCCATTGCGAAATGCAGTGCGCCTCGTCGACCACGAACAATGCAACGCGGTTGCGGCGCAGCGCTTCAATGACGGCCTTGCCTTCGAGCTGCTCGGGCGTCGTCAACAGGATGCGCTCGCCGCCGCGCGCGAGACTGTCCAGCGCCGCGTCGCCCACGGCACTGTTGACCACCGCGGGCGGCAAATCGAGCTGGTCCAGCTTGCCGGCCTGATCCTGCATCAATGCGATCAGCGGCGATATCACCACCGTCAGGCCGTCCAGTACGCGGGCAGGCAGCTGGAAACACAGCGACTTTCCACTCCCGGTCGGCATGACAGCGATCGTGTCGTGGCCCTGCAGCACGCTGGCCAGGACGTCAGCCTGCCCGGGGCGCAGGCGTGCGACGCCAAACTGATCCCGCAGGATCTCCATGATGTCTGGCGGCAGCGTCTCGGGCATGGGCGTTCGGCGACAGTATCTTCGTTCCCGAGCAATATCCGTGCCGTTCGAAAGTTGGCGCACGCCGTGGGCAGTACGGGCCGATTCCCGCTTTTTGCCTGTGTCGCCGCCCAGACTTACATCCGGTCCTCGTGGCCGGCAGACAACGAAACATCGGTTATCCTGCGCGGACCGCGCTTCTTTCACCGTTCGCAGGCACCACGGCCAGCCCAACTGCACAGCCGAACGGCACGGTTACCCATGACCCATAGCATCGATCAAAGCCCCGCTTCCAATGCCCTGACCTCCTTCTTCTGGAGTGGCGACGCCATCCGCAGCCGCAGCGTGAGCGACGTGGTGCTGGTCGGCGCTGTCGACGTGCCACCGCCACCGGCGCGTCTCGTCGCCGATTGGACACGCGAGCTGTCCCGCATGACGCTGGAAGCCGGCGACGTCGAAGCCATGCCGCTGGCGCGAGCCCGAACCCGCTGGCCGGAGTATTCGCAATGCGTACGGGCGGCCGACGACTGGACGAGCACGCTTGGATTACCTGGAGTCCTTGCCTCCAGCGACGTGGCGCTCATGGTTTGCCGCGGCGCGCGATATCACCATGACGGCGAGCAGTATGGCGGCGCGGCGTTCTGCAACCTCTTCCTGAGCGAGGACAAGGGGCAGGACGTACATTTCCCGTCGCTGGGCCTCCGCATTCCGCTGAGACGCGGTACCGTCCTGATCTTCGATACCTGCCAGCCGCATGCGGTGATTCCACGCGGTAGCAATGCTTTCGATGCGGCGGAGTTTCCGGACGACCAGGATTGCACGCAGCTATTCCTGACCTGGGAGCTTCCCATCGAAGATGCCCGCGTCACCAAGGCACTCGATATCTCGTTCGACATCGATCCTTCGGCAGCAATGCGACTCGATGAGGAGCAGGTTCGACGCGATGGCGTGAGGGTCAGCGTCCGCCCCGACTCGGGGTTGTGGTACAGGGCGGAGTAGCCACGTTCAGCGTCAGGCAAGGCACGTTATCGTCGATATCGGCGTTGCGTGAATCGACGTTAGCGTCGACGATCCCAGTCGAACTTCGCCGGCTCCCCGCGCAGGAAGGCCTGCACCGCCTCGCCGTAATACGGCGCCGCCGCGGCAACGGCCTGGCCCTGGGCCTCCGCCGCCAGCATCGTGTCATACGGCGCTTCGAACGTGCCATTGAGCGCGTTCTTGGTCAAAGCCATGGCTTCCCGGGGCCCGTCAACGAAGCGCGCGGCGAACCGGCGCGCGTCTTCGGCCAGCGCATCGGCCGAGTGGATCGCATGCACGATGCCGAGCTTGTGCGCCTCCGCCGCGCCAACGCGGCGCCCGGTCAGCATCAACTCCTTCGCCATGCTTAAGCCCACCGTTCGCGGCAGCGAGTACATCGCTCCCATGTCCGGTACCAGCCCGATTTTCACAAAAACCATCGAGAACGATGCGCGTTCCGAAGCCAGCACGAAGTCCGCGGTGAGCGCAATCGAGAAGCCGGCTCCGGCAGCAGGACCATCCACCGCGGCAACGACAGGAACCTCGAGGTCGCGAAGCCGCCGCAGCCAGCCCTGACCACGTTTCACACGCCGGCGCATGGCTTCCGGCTGGTGCGCCGCCAGGGACGGATCGTCGCGCATGGCCAGCAAAGACTTCAGGTCTCCGCCCGCACAGAAGCTTCCGCCCGATCCCGTAAGGATCAGCGCCCGGACACTGCGGTCGTCTTCGACGATATCGAGCATATCGACATAATCGTGCTTCAGTTCAGGTGTCAGCGCGTTCCGGATCTCGGGTCGCTGGTGCGTAAACTCGGCGATGCCATCGCGAATGCTTAGCGTGGTGTTCCGCAGGGTATGTTCCGTGGCTGTCATTGGCTGTCTCCTCACTTTGTAGGCGCCAGGCACCCTGCCTGGCGCGGCTTTTGTCGGGTATCTCGGAACTCGATATGGCAGGAATCAACCATGGTTTCCCGACACCGCGCCGGTTCGTCCCACCCGTCTCGGGTGGCGTGTCGCCCGCGCATTTCATATGAGCCAGATGATTGGCGGCAACGTCGATACGTCGCTCGGCAGCAGATACACGCGCTATATCGGGCGAGACAGCGAATGTATTTCCGATGCCGAATCGCCTGTCATAGCATTGGCCGGCCGCGCCCTCGACGGCGCTGGCGATCACCACGAAAAGAAGGCTGAGGAGACACATGGATTGGAGATGCATTGCACGGCGCTGGACGGCCACTTCGCTGCTGGTCTGCACAGGACTCGCGGCCACGCAACCCGCCACGGCGGCGGCAGCCGACAGCGACTACCCGAACCGTCCGGTCAAGCTGATCGTGGCCATGCCGCCGGGCGGTGGCCTCGACACCACGGCCCGATATATCGCCAAGGAACTGTCCGAGCGATTCCGCCAGCCATTCGTGGTCGAGAACCGGCCCGGTGGCAACAGTTTCATCGCCGCGAAGGCGGTATCGGGAGCGACGCCCGACGGCTACACGCTCTGGCTCAGCTCGAATTCGCCGATGGTGACGAATCCGGCGGTGTTCCTCAACCTGCCCTACGATCCCGTCAATGACTACACGCCGATCGCGCGACTCGTGCGACTGCCCCTTGTCATCGTGGTCCCGTCCACGTCGCCGCACAAGACGCTGGAAAGCCTGATGGCCGCAGGCCGCGCGGCACCGGGCAAGCTGACTTACGCAAGCGGGTCCGCGACGTATCGCGTCGTGCTCGAACTGGTCAACGAGCAGCACCACGTCAAGGCCAACGCCATCCCGTACAAGGGCACCACACCCGCCATCACCGACCTGGCCGCCGGCAACGTGGACTACTCGATTGGCGAGATCAATGCGGTACTGCCTCTCGTGCGCAGCGGCAAGGTCCGGATTCTGGCCACCACGAGCGCGCGCCGACTCAAAGACCTGCCCGACGTGCCGACCGTGGCCGAGGGCGGCGCCCCAGGTTTCGATTTCGACGGCTGGATTGCGCTGTACGGGCCCGCAAAGATGCCGCCGAAGCTGGTCGATGCGCTGGCGCAAGCTGCGGACGCCGTCCTCAGGAAGCCGTCGACTGCCGCCGTGATCGACGCGATGAGCGGCGTCGTCTATCCCGGTGGACCCGCCGAACTAAAGTCCTTCCAGGCGGCCGAGTACGAACGCGCGCAGAAGGTTGTCAGGACCGCCAATATCCCACGCGAATAGCGCGGTGGCACGCGCGGCCGGCGACACGATATGCCGTGCCGCGCTGCCTTCGCCCACGCAGCGTCCCGTTTCGATACACGAGCTGTATTGCTCGACATACCAAAAGTATTTTTCCGTTTGCCGCAGCTTCCGTAGGATCGGGCCACACCCACTAGTGTCCGACAACAACGTGGCACCACAGCAAGGAGACTCCATGGCATTCGACGAGTTGAGGCGGCGCCTCATGCTGGCGTCACTGGCACTTTTCACTCTGCCAGCGGCGGCCCAGACCGCTTACCCGACCCATCCGGTCAAGATCATCGTTTCGCTGCCGCCGGGAAGCGGTGCCGACTCCACCGCGCGCTTTATCGCGCAGCGCCTGAGCGAGACGTTCCAGCAGCCCTTCGTGGTCGAGAACCGGCCCGGCGCAAACGGCTTCATCGGCGCCCGTGCCGTGGCATCGGCCGCGCCTGATGGCTACACGCTGTTCGTCGGCAGCAACTCGACCATGGTGACCAATGCGGCGTTGTTCAAGAGCCTGCCGTACGACCCGGTGAAGGACTTCGTGCCGGTGGAGCGCCTGGCCCGCTTTGCGATGGTGGTGGTTGTCCCGTCGACATCGCGATTCAAGAACCTGGGCGAACTTATTGAAGGCATCCGTCAAGCGCCCGGGAAGCTGAACTACGCGAGCGGAAGCGCGGGCTACCAGGTCTACACGGAGATGTTCCACGAACGCTTCCACCTGAAAGGCAATGCGATCGCCTACAAGGGCACCGCGCCCGCCATGACCGACGTAGCCGCCGGCAACGTGGACTACGCGATTGGCGAGATCAGCTCGGTCCTGCCGCTGATCCGCGCAGGCCGCATCCGTCCGCTCGCCGTGACCGATTCGCAGCGGCTCAAGGATCTGCCGCAGGTGCCCACCGTGGCCGAAAGCGGCGCACCCGGTTTCGAGGTGACGGCGTGGACTGGCGTCTTCGCTCCCGCCAAAGTGCCGGAGAACATCATCAAGGCACTGTCCGACGCGGTGCGCCAGGCCATGCAGCAGCCTGACAGCGTGAAATTCATCGCCGGCCTCGGCGGCACCGTGGATCCGGGCAATCCGCGCGAACTGCGCAAGTTCCAGCTTGCCGAGATCGCGCGCACGCGCGAGATCGTCAAGAGCGCAGCCATTCCGGTCGAGTAAGCGACCGGAGACAAAAAGGAAGAGAGAAACCGCATGCAAGAGCAAAAGAAGGGACCGCTGGCCGGTGTCAGGATCATCGAACTGGCCGGCATAGGCCCGGGCCCGCTGGCCGGCATGATGCTGGCCGACATGGGTGCCGAAGTGCTGCGCATCGAGCGCCCCGGCGAGACGGATCTCGGCGTCAGGCGCGAGCGCCGCTTCGACCTGATGCTGCGCGGACGCAAGTCCATTGCGCTGGACCTGAAGGACCCGCAGGCCGTGGCTGCGGTGCTGGACCTGGTCGAGTCGGCCGATGCGCTGATCGAGGGCTTCCGCCCGGGCGTCACCGAGCGTCTGGGCCTTGGCCCCGATGCCTGCCTCGCGCGCAATCCGAAGCTGGTCTATGGCCGCATCACCGGGTGGGGCCAGACGGGTCCGCTCGCGCACACTGCCGGGCATGACGTGAACTACATCGCGCTGACCGGCGCGCTCAATGCGATCGGCCAGCGCGGCCAGCCACCCGCGATTCCGCCGGCTTATCTCGGCGACTTCGCAGGCGGCGGCATGTTCCTGCTGGCCGGCGTGCTCGCCGCGCTGGTGGAAGCGGGCAAGTCCGGCAAGGGACAAGTGGTGGACACCGCCATCGTCGACGGCGCCGCCGCGCTCGGCAGCGTGTTCTTCGGGCTGGTAGCCGCAGGCCAGTGGAACCCGGAGCGCGGCACCAACGTGCTCGACTCGGGCGCGCATTACTACAACGTCTACCAGTGCAAGGACGGCGGCTGGATTTCGGTTGGCCCGATCGAGGCGCGCTTCTATCGTGACCTGCTGGACCGCATTGGCATCGACCCCGCCAGCCTTGGCGAACAACTCGACCCGGCCAACTGGGAAGCCGCGGGCAATCGCCTGGCGGAGCTGTTCCGGACGCGCACGCGGGACGAGTGGTGCGCACTGCTGGAGGGCACCGACGCCTGCTTCGCGCCGGTACTCAGCTATGAGGAAGCGCCGCAGCACGCCCACCTCAAGGCACGCGAGACCTTCGTCGAGATCGACGGCATCGTGCAGCCCGCCCCCGCCCCGCGCTTCAGCCGCACGCCATCGGCGCTGCCCACGGCGCCGCGCGCGCCCGACGTTCGCGATTACGCCCACACGCTTGCGGGCTGGCTGCCTGCCGCGCGGATTGCCGAAGTGCGCGCGCTCGCCGAGAAAGCCGACCGGGACTGAATACCGGCCAACCTGTTTTCACGACCAAAGACCATGAGCAATTTTCTTGATATCCGCCGCGATGGCCACGTCGCCATCGTCACCATGAACCGCCCGGAGACGCGCAACGCGGTCTCCGACAACGACGCCGTCGATGCACTGGTCGCCATGTGCGACGCGTTCAACCGCGACCATTCCGTGCGCGTCGTCGTGCTGACGGGGGCCGGCACAGCGTTCTCGTCTGGCGGCAACCTCAAGACGCTGCGTGCGACGTTCGGCAGCGAATCCGGTGAGCCGGTCAGCGCACGCTACGCCTATCGCGAAGGCATTCAGCGCCTGCCGCTCGCGCTGGCCAACCTCGAAGTGCCGGTGATTGCCGCGGTGAACGGCCCGGCCCTCGGTGCCGGCAACGACCTCGCCTGCACCTGCGACATCCGCATCGCTTCCGAGAAGGCCGTCTTCGCCGCCACGTTCGTGAAGCTGGGCCTGATCCCCGGCGACGGCGGCGCATGGCTGCTGCCGCGTGCCATTGGTGCATCGCGCGCGGCCGAGCTGTGCTTCACCGGCGACACCATCGACGCCGCCACGGCGCGCGAGTACGGGCTGGTTTCGCGCGTGGTACCGCACGAGGAACTGCTGCCGACCGCGCTGGAACTCGCGCACCGCATCGCCGCCAATCCGGGGCATGCGCTGCGCATGTGCAAGCGCCTGCTCAAAGAAGCCCAGCATGCGCGGCTCGACACCATTCTCGAAATGTCGGCCGGGTTCCAGGCGCTGGCGCACCATACCGCCGAACACGAAGCCGCACTCGATGGCTTCCTGGCACGCATCAAAGGCTGAGGAACGCCATGGAAATTCGCAATAACGTCTTCATTGTCACCGGCGGCGCGTCGGGACTTGGCGAGGCCACGGCCCGAATGCTGTCCGCCGCCGGAGGCAAGGTGGTCATTGCCGACATCAATCCGGCCGGCGAAGCCGTGGCCGAGGAGATCTGCGCACGCTTCGTGCGCTGCGATGTCGTAAGCGAGGCCGACGGCACGGCGGTCGTCAACGCTGCTGCAGCACTGGGCCGCGTGGCCGGGCTGGTCAACTGCGCGGGCGTCGCGCCGGCCTGCAAGACCGTAGGCAAAGATGGTCCCCACCCGCTCGACGTGTTCGAGCGCACGGTCCGCATCAACCTGATCGGCACGTTCAACATGGTGAGGCTGGCCGCTGCACAGATGGTGAACAACACACCGGATGCCGACGGCGAACGCGGCGTGGTCGTCAACACGGCGTCGGTAGCGGCGTTCGAAGGACAGATCGGACAGGCTGCGTACGCGGCCTCCAAGGGCGGCGTGGCCGCGATGACACTGGCCGTCGCGCGCGACCTCTCTCGCGACGGCGTGCGCTGCGTGACCATCGCCCCGGGCTTGTTCGAGACGCCGATGCTGCTCGGCCTGCCGGAAACCGTGCGCGATGCGCTCGGCAAGATGGTGCCCTTTCCGTCTCGCCTGGGGCGGCCCCCGGAGTATGCGAAGCTGGCCGCGGCGATCATCGGGAATCCGATGATCAATGGCGAGGTGATCCGGCTGGATGGGGCGATTCGGATGCAGCCGAAGTAATTCAGCGCGGCGCACTTCACCCAAGGCGCAAGGGCCGGCACATCATGCCGGCCTTTTGCTTTGCACCGCCGGACAATCCCTGATTGTTTAATCCGACCGTTCGGAGTAACCTACCGCCCAACGTAATACAAGAACACGGAGTACGGAGATGGATCTCCGCCAGATGAAGCAGGCCCTGGTGCTGAGCGAGACACTCAACTTCCACCGGGCCGCCGAACGGCTGCACATGGCGCAGCCACCACTCTCCACCGCCATCCGCAAGCTGGAAGAAGAACTGGGTGTCACCCTGTTCGACCGCCAGCCATCCGGCTTGTCGCTCACGTCCGCGGGCGAGGTGGTCCTGCGGCAGATGCGCAGTACGCTCTTCTTCGCCGATGAAATCCGCCGCGCAGCGCGTGAGGGCGAATGTGGCGAACAGGGTACGTTGCGCGTGGGATTCGTTGGCTCGTCGGTCTACTCGGTCATGCCCCAACTGATCCGTGCATTTCGTCTCAAGTATCCGCGAGTCGAACTGATCATCGAGGAATCGACGACCGTCGATCTGCTGCGCGCGGTCGAGGAACACTCGCTCGACGTGGCGCTCGTGCGCTACCCCGTGCTCGCGCAGACCAGTGCGCAGATCACCTTTCTGCGCCCTGACCCACTGGTGCTGGCCGTCAGCGCCGATTCGGCACTGGCCGGTCGGTCAAGCATCGACCTGTCGGAACTGGGCACGACGCCCTTCATTGTCTACTCGGAGTCGCGCGTCCCGGCCATGCATGCGATGACGATGTCGGCTTTCCACCAGGCCGGCATCCGCCCGCCGATCGCGCAGCAAGCCGTGCAGGTGCAGACGTTGCTCGCGCTGGTCGAAAGCGGGCTGGGGGTAGCGCTGGTGCCGGCCACGGCGGCGGGCTATGCTGGGAACGGGACTAGGCTGGTGCCACTGACGGGCCTGCCGGACAAGCTGAACTTCGGGCTGGCGCTGGCGACGCTGGGCGATACCAGCATCGCCACGACACGCAACTTCGTGGCGCTGGCGCAGGCCGTCACGCGGCCTGCTTCCTGACGGATCAGCGCTTCGCCGCGCGCCGCGAGATCAGCGCATCTACGGCCACGATGCGGTCGGCCGTGCAGATCAGCGGGTTGACGTCAAACTCTTCAATCGCATCGCGCTGGTCATGCGCGAACTCGGACAGCGCGGCGATGACTTCCGCCAGCCGAGCGATGTCCACACCCGCGGCGCCGCGGAATCCCTTCAGCAGGGCCACGCCCCGCAATTGCTCCAGCATGTCTCGCGCCTTCTGTGCCGACACAGGAGCCATTGCAGCCACTGTGTCCTGCATCAGCTCGACCATCACGCCACCAAGCCCGACGATCAGCAACGGGCCCAGATGCGGATCGACGCGCGCACCCACCAGGATCTCGACGCCGGCTGGCACCTGGCTTTGCACGAGCACACCGTTGATGCGGTCATCGGTGGTGACCTTGCGGGCATTGGCCATGACGTCGCGCCAGGCGGCGGCCACTTCATCGGCATTCTTGAGGCCGAGGCGGATCACGCCGGCTTCCGATTTGTGCGGGATAGCCGGGCTTTCAACCTTGAGCACCACCGGATAGCCGCAGGTTTGCGCAGCACGCACGGCATCCTGTTCGCTGGTCGCCAGCGCCTCTCCGACCACGGGCACGCCGTACGCAGCCAGTACATCCTTGGCTTCGCGTTCGGTCAGCGTATCGGCCGGCGCGGCAATAATGCGTTCGCGCGCGGCCGTGGCGACAGACGCGGTGGTGAGACGATCCGGCCGCGCGGCTTGCCGGCTCATGCGCCACGCCTCATGCTCATGCCATGCGCGCAGCGCGGCGAAGCAGTGCGACACCGAGCGGAACAGCGCGAGCCGCGGCAGGGCTTCCGCCTCCTGCGCGTCGGGACCTTCCAGCCAGTTCGACATCCACAGACCGCAAGCCATCTTGCCGTGCTTGACCGCCAGTTCGTTGAACACTTCGAAGCGGCGGCCATTGCCGTCGCCGGTCACGACCAGCGGCACGACGGCTGCGCCGTACTGTGCATCGGCAAATACCGCATCGCCGCAGCGGATGAACGAATCGAAGTTGTTGGTGGCCTGTGCGGTCAGGTCGCATGGATTGCGCGCCGCGCCAAAGTCCGGGATGTGGGCTTCAAGAATGGCACGCGTGTCGTCGGCTGGCTGCGGCAGCGGCACGTTGAACCGTTCCGCTTCGTCGGCCGCCACGATGCCTGCGCCGCCCGAGCCCGACACAATCGCTACGCCCGTGGCAACCGGCGCGGGAGCCTTGGCGAAGAACACCGTCGTCGGCACCAGCTGTTCCAGCGTATCGACCTGGATCACGCCAGCCTCGCGCAACGCCGTGGAATAGGCACGGTCCGACCCCGCCATCGATCCGGTGTGCGACATGGCTGCCGCGGCACCAAGCGCGCCGCGTGCCATCTTGTAGACCACCAGCGGCTTGCCTGCGGCGGCACACAACTCGGCCGCGCGGACGATGCGGCTCGCATCCGACAGGCCCTCGAACACGCAAGCAATCGCTGCGCACGCGGGGTCGCCGGCCAGGTAGGCGATCTGGTCCGTAACGTCCATATCGCACGCATTGCCGCACGAGAACACATGGCTGAACGCGGTGCCGTGGTTGGCGGCCTGCTGCAGCGCGAAGGCCAGTGCACCGGACTGGCTCACGAGCCCGATGGCATGCGGTGGCAGTTCGCCGGTGCGGGCCGGCAACGGCGTGAACGACACCAGCGCGTTGGTCACGTAGTTTGCATAGCCGATGCTGTTCGGGCCCAGCAGCGTGACGCCGCCTTCGCGGGCAATTGCCGTCAGCCGCGCCTGGTCTGCCGCTTTTTCCGGATTGCCGGTCTCGGCATAGCCCGACGCGAACAGCACGACGCCGCCGACGCCAAGCCGCGCGCATTCCTGCACGATTGGCTCGACCGTGTCGCGTGCGGTGGCAATCAGCACGCAGTCCGGCACTTCGGGCAGCGCTGACAGCGATGGATAGCAGACCTGGCCATTCACTTCCGCATAGCGGGGATTGACGAGATGCACCGTGCCCTGGAACTGCTTCAGGTTCGCCATCGAACGCCCGGCGAAGGAGCGTTCGTTGGAGGTGGCCCCAACCACGGCGATGCTGCGCGGGTGCAGCGCGCGCCGTAGCTGGTCATGGGTATAGAGCTTGCGCGACGACATAGTGCTTCAGCTCGCCAGGTGGAAGCCGCCGTTCACGCCGAGGTGCTGGCCGAGCACGTAGCCCGCAGCGTCCGACAACAGGAACACGATCGGACCCGCCACTTCTTCGGGCTGCGCCCAGCGGCCCATCGGAATCTGCGCGAGGTAGGTATCACGGAAGCGTTCGCTGCGGATGGTTTCGGTCATCGGCGTCTCGACCATGCCCAGGCAGACGGTGTTGGTGCGCACGCCATACTTGCCCCACTCGCGCGCCGCGCTCATGGTCATGCCCAGCATGCCGGCCTTGGCCGACGCGTAGTTGATCTGGCCGATGGAGCCGCGACGCCCCGCTTCCGACGAGATATTGACGATCGATCCCTTGACCTGCTCGCCGGACTTGGCGCGCTCGACCAGGTGCGAGCCCACGGCTTGCAGCCACAGGAACGCGCCGGTCAGGTGGCATTCAAGGACCTGGTTCCAGGTCTGCAGTGTCATGTTTTCGATCATCGCGGCACGCACGATGCCCGCGCAGTTCACCAGGCCGTCCAGCTTGCCAAAGCGCGAGATGGCGTGTTCGATGGAAGCGGCGACGAAGTCAGGATCGGACACGCTGCCGATGTAAGCCTGCACGTGGTCGGGATTGGCCGCCGCGAATGCTTCCAGCGGTTCACGCTGCAGGTCAACGACGCATACCTTGGCGCCAAGATTCAGCGCCAGTTCGGCCGTGGCACGGCCCACGCCCTGCGCGGCGCCGGTGATGACAATGACTTTCCCCTTGAGGGACATGATTTCGGACATTGAAGGTCTCCTTGGTCGTAGTGGCTTCCCTTCCCGCGTGACGATGTGGGAAGGCTTGCAATGTGTAGCGTCAGTCCCGCCAGCCTTCGAGGCGGCGGGTGTGGTAGTGGATATCGCCGTGCAGCCGGTCGAACACGAGCACGCGGCGCAGGTAGTGGCCCACCGCGTACTCCTCGGTCATGCCGATGCCGCCGTGCATCTGAATGGCTTCCTGCGTAACCTGCCGCGCTGCCTGGCCGATATACGCCTTGGCCGCGTGCGCCTGCATATCGCCGCCGGCCAGGTCGTTGCGCCCGGCCAAGGCGAGCGCCAGCGAGAGCGACAGGCTGCGGCTCTGCTCCAGCGCCGTGAGCATGTCCACCGCGCGATGCTGCAGCGCCTGGTTCGAGCCGATGAACTTGCCGAACTGCTTGCGGGTCTTCAGGTACTCGACAGTGAGTGCGACGGCGGCATCCATCGCGCCAACCATTTCGGCGCAGGCCGCGTTGATACCGATGGCCAGGATGCGGGACAGGATCTCCGCGTTCGCACCGGGCAGCGGCTCGGCCACTGCCCCATCGAGATGGACATCCGCCACCGGCGTGCCGTCGATCAGGCGGTAGCCGTCGCGGCGCACGCCGCTAGCGCGGCCATCGAGGAGGAAGAGACCGACACCGTCGCCGGCTCTCGCCGTCACCAGCAGGTAATCGGCCGATGCGCCATGCAGCACGCACGGCTTGGCGCCGGTCAGCGTGCCACCACCCGCTTGGACGGTGACGCGCCCCGCCACCGCCTCGTCATGCGCCCACGCCACCTGAACGGTGCCATCCGCGATGCGCGGCAGCAAGGCAGCCTTCTGCGCGTCGCTGCCCGCCAGCGCGATGGCAGTCGCGCCCATGACCGCGGTGCCGTGGTACGGCTCCAGGGACAAGTGTCGGCCAAGCGCCTCCGAGACCATCATGTGGTCCACGGCATCGCCGCCAAAGCCGCCCCATGCTTCGGGAATCGCGGCAGCAGGCACACCAAGTTCGGTCAGCTTCGCCCAGACCGCGGGAGCGTGCCCTTCCGCCGCGGCCACGTAGCGTTGCCGGTGTTCGAAGTCGTATTCATTCGCCAGCAGCCGGGACAGGCTGTCTTTCAGTTGCTGCTGGACATCGTTCCATTGCAGGTTCATGGCAAGCTCAGCACGGTGGCCGACAGGATGTTCTTCTGCACCTCGGTACTGCCGCCGAAGATCGATACGGCGCGCGAGTACAGGTATGACTTGGTCAGCGTGGGGCCGCCGATGCCATCGGCGCGCAGCGCCGCGGGGCCGCTCATGCGGCAGATCACATCGGTAATGGCCTGGAAGATCTCGCTGCCGCGCGCCTTCAGCATCGGCGACAGCTTCATGTCGGCGTGGCCGCCGTGCATGCGGAACTGGGTCACCTCGAGCGCGTGCAGATCGGCCTCGATCAGCGCGATGCGGCCGCGCCAGCCGGCCAACTCACGCTCCGGATGGCCTTCGCTCGCCAGCTTCGTCAGCAGCGCCTTCGCGCAGGCCACGCGTTCCTTGTTGCGGCCGATACCGGCGATGTACGCGCGCTCGTGTCCGAGCAGGAACTTCGCGTAGTCCCAGCCCTTGTTTTCCTCGCCGACGAGGTTGGTCACCGGCACGCGGACGTTGTCGAAGAAGACTTCGTTGAGGCTGTGGCGGCCGTCGATGCTGATGATCGGGCGCACGGTGATGCCCGGCGATTTCAGGTCGATCAGCAGGAACGAAATGCCGGCCTGCTTGCGCACGGCTTCCGGATCGGTGCGTACGAGCGCGAACACCCAGTCGGAGTAATGCGCCTGGCTGGTCCAGATCTTCTGGCCGTTGACGACGTACTCGTCGCCTTCGCGCACGGCAGAGGTCTTCAGCGACGCCAGATCGGAGCCCGAGCCCGGCTCGGAGAAGCCCTGGCACACCTGGATATCGGCATTCAACAGCTTCGGCAGGAAATACTCACGCTGGGCATCGGAGCCGAAGTGGATGATCACCGGGCCGAGCATCGTGATGTTGAAGATGTGCGGGGGAGGCGCCGGTGCGGCGGCGCATTCATCGGCAAAAATCTGCTGTTTCGCCGCGTCCCAGCCAGCGCCGCCGAAGGCCGTCGGCCAGGCGGGCGCGCCCCAGCCGCGCCGGTTCAGCGCGCGCTGCCAGCGTTCGGTGTCGGTCTTGGAGGCGAAGCCACCGGCGCGCAGGCGCTCGCGCATGTCGTCAGGCAGGTTGGCGGCGATGAAATCGCGCACTTCCTGCCGGAACGCCTTGTGTTCGTCGGAGTAGAACAGGTCCATCGGATTCCTCGTCTCGCGTCAGCAGCCCTTGAAGACCGGCTGCCGCTTTTCGGCGAAGGCTGTCAGGCCTTCTTTCATGTCATGGGAGCGCTGGTGGTTGCGCAGTTCGAGCAGTTCATGCCGCAGGGCATCGGCCAGCGACTTGTCGGCGGCTTCGGCCACCACGCGTTTCATGCGCGCCAGCACCAAGGGGCTCTTCGTGGCCAGCAGTTCCGCGACGGCTTGCGCACGGGCGAGCAGTTCGGCATCGGCCACCACCTCGTTGACCAGGCCGTACCGCTCCATCTGCGCAGCGGTGAACGTGGCGCCCGTGAACAGCAGCCAGCGCGCCACGTTGGCGGGAATCTTGCGCGGCAGCACCGCGGCGCCGCCTGCGCCGGGAAAGACGCCGAAGTTCGAGTGGGCATCGCCTAGCTTCGCGGATTCCGCGGCGAGCACAAGGTCGCAGGCCATCACGGTTTCCAGCCCGCCAGCAAGCGCCAGCCCGTTGACGGCGGCGATGACGGGCTTCGGAAACACGCGCAGCGTGTCGACGAAGCCGACGACCACATCGAGGAAATCGGGTTCTCCCGTCACGACGGGCTCGGCCACTTCCTTGAGGTCGGCGCCCGCGCAAAACGCGCGGCCGTTGCCGGTCAGCACCACTGCTCGGACTTGCGGATCCTCGCGCCAGGCCTTGAGCTGCGCGGTCATGGCCGCAGCCATCTCGCGGTTCAGGCTGTTCATGGCCGCCGGGCGGTCCATGGTCATCCAGCCGACGGCGCCTTCGATACGGGATTGCAGGCTCATGGCATATCCCTCAGCAAAGTTCCACGCCGACTGCCACGGCCTCACCGCCGCCAAGGCACAGGCTCGCGAGACCGCGCTGGCCGCCGCGCTGCTTCAGCGCATGGAGCAGCGTGACCAGCAGGCGCGCACCGGTGGCGCCGACGGGATGACCGAGCGCGCAGGCGCCGCCGTTGACGTTGAGGCGGTCATGGCCAATGCCAAGTTCGTCCAGCGCGATCATCGTCACCACGGCGAAGGCCTCGTTGATCTCGTAGAGGTCCACATCGCGCGCGGTCCAGCCCGCCTTATCGAGCACGCGGCGCGCCGCATGCACGGGCGCATCGGCGAACTGCTGCGGCGGGTTGGCGTGCGTAGCGGGCGCAACGATGCGGGCCAGCGGCGCCAGGCCCTGGCGGCGAGCGTCGCTTTCTCGCATCAGCACCAGCGCCGCAGCGCCGTCGGAGATCGAAGACGCATTGCCGGCCGTCACCGTGCCGCCGGAACGGAACACTGCCTTCAGCTTAGGCAGCTTCTCGGCGTCGCACTGGCCCGGCGTCTCGTCCTGTGCCAGCTCGCCGCCGCGCTTCAGCGCGACCGGCGCGATCTCGTCGCTGAAGCGCCCTTCGGCCACTGCGGCCTGCGCACGCTGCAGGCTTTCGCGGGCATAGGCGTCCTGCGCCTCGCGGCCGATGCCGCGCTCCGCCGCGGCCAGGTCCGCGTAATGGCCCATCAGGTGGCCTTCGTAGGCGTCCTCCAGGCCATCGCAGTACATGTGATCGAGCAACTGCCCATGGCCGAGCCGGTAGCCGTGACGGCCGCGCGGAACGATGTGCGGCGCATTGGTCATCGATTCCATGCCGCCCGCCACTGCCACATTGCACGTGCCGGCGAGCAGCAGATCATGCGCGAGCATCACCGACTTCATGCCCGAGCCGCACATCTTGCTCAGGGTCGTGGCCGGTGTCGAGGTCGGCAGGCCGGCGCCAAGCACAGCCTGCCGGGCCGGAGCCTGGCCGACGCCCGCGAACAGGCACAGGCCCATGATCGCTTCATCGACCGACGCCGGATCGACGCCGGCCTGCGCCACGGCCGCGCGGATGGCGATGGCGCCGAGTTCGGGCGCGCTGTGTGCGGCCAGGGAGCCATTGAACGCGCCAATCGGCGTGCGCTTCGCGCCGACGATGACGATAGATTCCTTCACAGGGTTTTGCATGTCTTGCCTCAGGCCGGAACGGCCAGCTGGTTGCGTGCGAAGTCGAGGATCACCTGGCTCGATGCGCTGTCCTGGGCGAACAGCGCGTCGCCGAGCAGCTTGGCGCAATACGTCTCGCTGCCGGCCACGCTGCGCCATTCGTGCAGGCGCCGCGTGAACAGGCCCAGCGCAAGTTCCTCGGTGATGCCAATGGCGCCATGTACGGCGTGGGCAATGGCGGCCACGCTGGCGCCGGCTTCGCATGCGCGCAGCTTGGCAGTCGCTGCTCGCAGCGGCTCGGGCAGATAGCCGGGGGCTGCACAGCCGATACGCGCCGCGAATACCGACGAGCTGGCCTGCTCCGCCATCACGCTCAGTTCCTGCTGCATGGCCTGGAACTGGCTGATCGCGCGGCCGAACTGCTGGCGATCGTTCACGTAGCCGACGCTCATGCTCAGCACGCGCTGCATGGCGCCGGCCATGCCGGCGGCGTGCGCGGCGTTGCAGATGGCGAGGATGTCGGCGTCATCGTCGCGGAAGCGGAATACGGCGGCATCGGCCGACTGCCATTGCAGCGACGCCGATGCGTGCGCGCGGTAGATGCCCGCCGTATGCGTCGCGGCGCTGACCGGCAGCAGCAGCCATTCGTTGCCCACGCGCGTCAGCAGGAGATCCGCCACCGCGGCACCCGGCACGTCGCGGCACACGATGCGGGCGCCGGCAGCAGCAGCGGGCGCAATGGCGATGCATTCGCCGCCGCTCTGGCGGCCGGCTTTTGCCAGCATGGCACGGGCGATCGCCGTCTCGGCGAACGGATGGCTCAGGCCGGCTCGGCCCGCCGCAAGGAACAACGGAAACGCCTCGGCCAGCGTCAGCCCGGCACCGCCGCATTCCGTCGGAACCAGTGCATCGGTGTAGCCGAGCGCGTCGATGGCGGCCCATTGCTGCGCAGCGCCCTCGCCCGCTTCGCTGCGGCGCACGGCATCGTCGGTACAGAGGTCGGCGAGCGCGCGCTCAAAGCTTTCCAGCAGGGAATCGGTCATGGTGTGTCTCTCTCCGGATTCAGCGAAGGCCGAGCTGACGCGCGATGATGCCGCGCAGAATCTGGCGCGTACCGCCGCGCAGCGAGAAGCTCGGGCAAAGCTGGGTGATATAGGCAAGCGCGCGTTGCAGCGACTCCGACGGAACGAAGCCGGGCATCTGCTCCATGGCTGCGGCGATCCAGCCCGGCACGGTCTGCTCGAACTCGGTGCCGAGGTCCTTCACGTAGGCGGCATCGGTCTCGGGGTTCTGCCCCTTGTCGAGCAGGTCCGCCACGGCGAGCGACATCGCGCGCAGCGTCGCGAGACGGCCAGCAATGCGACCGGCGATAGCTTTGACGGAATCCGGTACCGCCAGGCCCGACGCACGCACTTCCGCCAGCCACGTCTCGGCGATCAGCTGGCTGGTCAGGATGCGTTCCGGGCCGCTGCGCTCGAATGCGAGTTCCGCGGTGACCTGCTTCCAGCCCGAGCCTTCCTCGCCCACGATCGCGTCGGAGGGCAGGTCGACATCCTCGAACACCACCTCGCAGAAATGGGCGTCGCCGGCAAGGTCCCTGATCGGGCGATAGTGGATGCCCGGCAGGCTCAGGTCTATCAGCACCTGTGACAAGCCCTTGTGGCGGTCGCCATGCTGGCCCGACGTGCGTACCAGCGCGCACATGTATTGGGTGCGGTGCGCATTGGTCGTCCAGATCTTGCGGCCGTTCAGACGCCAGCCTTTTTCGGTGCGCACGGCACGCGTGCGCACGCTGGACAGGTCGGAGCCCGTATCGGGCTCGCTCATGCCGATGCACATGAAGATCTCGCCGCGCACCATGCGCGGCACGAAGTACTCGCGCTGGGCGGGCGTGCCGAACTTCAGGATCAGCGGTGCGGTTTGCCGGTCGGCGAACCAGTGGGCCGATACCGGTGCGCCGGCGGCAATCAGTTCTTCCACGAGCACGAAGCGGGCGAACGCGCTGCGCCCTGCTCCGCCGTACTCGGCGGGCAGCGCAAGGCCGAGCCAGCCCTGTTTTGCCAGCGCGCGGCTGAACTCGGCGTCATAGCCCATCCACGTGCGGGCCCGGATATGCGTCGGCACATCGGCGAGCTTCTGCTGCAGGAATGCGCGGATCGGTGCGCGCAGCGCTTCGTCTTCGGCCGGAATCGCGACGAGCGGGAGGGATTCAAGGTTGGTGGTCAAGTGAGGACTCCTGAATCTAGGCGGGTTACCGGGTTTCGGGGGCAAGCATCGTTGCGCCCGACTCGGCCAGCTTGCGGATCTCTGCCGCGCTGTAGCCGGCCTCGGCCAGCACCTCGGCGCTGTGCTCGCCCAGGCGCGGCGCCTGGCGCGAGACCTGCGGCGACGATTTGGACCACACGCTCGGAATGGCCATTGAGCGGATAGCGCCTTCGGTGGGGTGATCCACCACGTCGAAAAAGCCCACGTATTGCAGATGCGGATCGGCCATCAGCGAATCGATGGTGTGAAGCTGCATCACCGGCATATCGGCGGCTTCCAGCACCTCGATCCACTGTGCGGTGGTGCGCGTGGGCATCACCTCGGCGACCATGCGGTATAGCGCGTCGATGTGCTTGGTTCGTTCGCCGATGGTGGCAAAGCGCGGGTCACGGTCCATCAGGTCGGGCTGGCCGACCAGTTCGAAGAACTTGCGCCACTGCTTGTCGTTGTAGAACAGCACGCAGAGATAGCCGTCTTTGGTGCGGTGCGGGCGGCGGTTGTGGTCGAGGATGCGCGCATAGCCACTCGGGCCGATCGGCGGGTCGAACGTGAGGCCGCCCATGTGGTCGCCCAGCACGAACTGCGCCATGGTCTCGAACATCGGCACATCGACGCACTGGCCTTCGCCGGTGCGCGCGCGATGCAGCAGGCCTGCCGTGACTGCGTTCGCGGCAGCGAGCCCAACAATGCGGTCCGCGATGGCGCTGGGCGCGTAGCGCGGCATGTCGGCGCCTGCGGTATGGGCGAGCGACGGAATCGCCACCGCGCCCTGGATCAGGTCGTCATAGGCAGATTTCGCTGCATAAGGACCGCCCTGCCCGTAGCCATAAACGCCCACGTACAGGATGCGCGGATTGACCTTCGCGATCTCTTCATAGCCCAGGTTCAGGCGCGCCATGGCCTGCGGGCGCACGTTGTAGATCAGCACATCGGCGTCCGCCACCAGACGCAGCAGCGCCTCGCGCCCCGCGGCCTGCTTGAGGTCGAGCACGATGCTGCGCTTGCTGCGATTGACGTGCAGGAAGATACCCGCCATGCCGTCATTGCGGCGCGGGCCTACGTCACGCACGGTGTCGCCCGTGGGGGGCTCGACCTTGATCACGTCCGCGCCGAGATCGCCAAGGATCTGCGTCGCGTACGGCCCCATCAGGACCGTCGTCATGTCGACGATGCGAATGCCTTGCAACGGGCCCGTCATGCTGTGCCCCTTGCGTGTTCTGTTACCGCGGAATTCATGCGTGTCTCCTCGAAACTGATGGGCCGATGCTACGGATCGCCGGATTGCGCGTGAAATACTTTCGGTATTTCGGCCAATACATAGCCTGTATTGGAAATTGCACCCCACTTGCCGGAAGATCACGGCGAACGCCGTTTCCAGACGGCCGGCACAACGTTTCCAACTGAGGGTTCGCGCATGAGCATCAAAGGCAAGACATATATCGTCGGGGCATACGAACACCCCACCCGCAAGGCACCGGACAAGTCGGTCGCGCAACTGCATGCCGAAAGCGCCAAGGGCGCGCTGGAAGACGCGGGCCTTACGCTCGCCGACGTCGACGGCTACTTCTGCGCCGGCGACGCGCCGGGCCTTGGCGTGCTCAACATGGTCGACTACCTGGGTCTCAAGCTGCGCCATGTCGATTCCACCGAAGCGGGCGGCTCGTCGTACCTGGTGCACGTGGCCCACGCCGCGCAGGCCATTGCCGCAGGCAAGTGCAACGTCGCGCTGATCACGCTGGCCGGCCGTCCGCGTTCGGAAGGCTCCAGCGGCACCAAGCCGCGAAACTGGGGCAACAACCTGCCCGACCAGCCGTTCGAGGCACCGTTCAGCCCGCTCACGGTCAATTCGTACGCGATGGTCGCCATGCGCCATATGTACGAGTACGGCACCACGGCCGAACAGCTCGCATGGATCAAGGTCGCGGCATCGCACCACGCGCAGCACAACCCGAATGCGATGCTGCGCGAGATCGTGACCGTTGAAGACGTGCTGAACTCGCCGATGATTTCCGATCCGCTGCGCAAGCTCGACTGCTGCGTGGTGTCCGACGGCGGCGGCGCCCTGATCGTCGCGCGTCCGGAAATCGCGGCAATGCTGAACCGGCCGAAGGTCAAGGTGCTCGGCGCCGGCGAATTCGTGAAGGGGCAGATGGGCGGCCATGTCGACCTTAGCTGGTCGGCCGCGAAGTTCTCGGGCGCGGCAGCATTCGCCGAAGCCGGGGTGACGCCGGCCGACATCAAATACGCCTCGATCTACGACAGCTTCACGATCACCGTGCTGATGCAGCTTGAGGACCTCGGCTTCTGCAAGAAGGGAGACGGCGGCAAGTTCGTGATGGACGGCAACCTGATTTCGGGCGTCGGCAAGCTGCCGTTCAATACCGATGGCGGTGGGCTGTGCAACAACCACCCGGCCAACCGCGGCGGCATCACCAAGGTGATCGAAGCGGTGCGCCAGCTGCGTGGCGAGGCACATCCCGCGGTCCAGGTAAAGAACTGCGACCTCGCCGTGGCGCAGGGCATGGGCGGCCTGCTCGGCTCGCGCCATGGCAGCGCCACGCTGATCCTCGAACGCGAATAATCCGCATCCATATCGAATTACCGAGAACGCATCATGAGCACTCCTTTTATCCCGCAAGTCCTGACGGCGCCTGAAGAGCTGCCGGACAACACCGAGTTCTGGACTGCCGCCCGCGAAGCGCGCCTGCTGGTACGCCACTGCAATGACTGCGGCAAGCCGCACTGGTATCCGCGCACGCTGTGCCCGTTCTGCATGGGCGAGACCACGTGGAAGGCGTCGGCCGGCCGCGGCACGGTCTATTCGTACAGCGTTACGCGCCGTGCCGGGCCGACGCCGTTCTGCATGGCCTATGTCGCGCTCGACGAAGGTGTCACGATGATGACGCGTATCGTCGACTGCGATCTCGATACCGTTCATATCGGCCAGCGGGTCGAGCTGACCTTTACGCCGACGGACAACGGGCCGCCGATGCCCACGTTCCGGCCGCTCTGACCCGACTGCGCAGACGGGCGTTTGCGCGACATCGGCCATGGCAAACGCCCAATGACACTACCTTGCCTCCGACCCGCTTCGCACAGGCGCCATGGCACTCACGCCGGCCGGGCCGCCACTGGCCCGGCGCTTGATCCACAGCGCCGCAGCCGCCATCAGCACGGCTCCCGTCACGATCAGATAGAACAAGCCGGTGCCTGAATTGGCACGGAGCAGGAATCCACCTGCAATCGGCCCGAGAATCCCGCCGATCCGGCCGATGCCGTACATCCAGGCAATGCCCGCGGAGCGCCCATTCGTCGGGTAGAACGCCGCGGCAAGGCCGCCCATGGAAAAGATCGCGCCGTTCAGGCCCACGCCCGCAATAAAGATAATGGCCGGCAACAATGCCGTGCCGGCAGACTGCTGGCCGATCATCCACACCGCCACACCACCGACGACGAATGCCGCCGCCACAGCGGCATTCCGCTCGAATCGGTCCATCAGCCAGCCGACACCGAACGCCCCCACGATGCCGCCCAGCGACAGCAGGCTCGTAGCAAGCGTCGCTTCGCGCAGTGACGCTCCGGATTCCTGGACCAGCGTTGGCATCCACCCCATCAGCAGATAGTAGGAGAACGTTCCGACGCAGTACGTGACCCACAGCATGATGGTGCCGGTACGCAGCGGCCTGGACAGCATTGCCGCCATCCCTGACTTGCGGTCCGTCGCCTGCTCCTCGGAAAAGACGAAGCGCACGCCGTCGAAGTCACGCCCTGGCGCGATGCGCCGCAAAACCGCCGCGATCCGCTGCGCCGGCCAGTCGCGCATCACCATGAAGCGCATTGGCTCGGGCAGAGAAAACTGGACAACCAGTGCCAGAACGATAGGCAGCACGGCGCCGGCCACGAACAGGCTTTTCCACCCATAGCCCGGCACCAGTACGCCCGCTGTGACACCGCACAGCGCGGCGCCAAGCATGCCGCCGCAGCCCATGGCATTGACGGTCAGCGCACTGCGCCGTGCCGGCGCATATTCGAACACCAGCGTCGTCGCCCCCGGCACCGCCGCCCCGATGCCGATCCCAGTGAACAATCGCCACAGGCCAAGCGACAACGGCGAAGTGGCCGTAATGCTGCAGAGGCTGCAGATGCCGAACACCAGCATCGAGAAGACCATCACCGTCTTCGGGGTGGTGCGATCGAACAGCGGTCCGGCCAGCAGCGCCCCAATGGCCATCCCGAAGATGGAGGCACTCATCACCGGGCCCAGCACGTCCTTGCCGACGTGCCACTCCTGCATCAGTGCCGGCACAACGAAGCCGACGGCGAATGCATCGTAGGTATCCACCGCGATCGTCAGGAAGCACACCGCCAGGATCAGCCACTGGTAGGGGGAAAATCGTTCTTCGTCGATCAGTCGCTTGACGTCGACAATGGGGCGCGTATCTGTCATTTGTCTCCTCCGTTGTGTATGGATTTGTTTTCGTTGCGGCGCGGGTGTTGTCCTACATGCACCCGAACCTGGGACGTTCCCTCACGATGGCTTCTCCTTGCTATCGAGCCATGCTGTCCTTCGCGCGGTCCGCCTGGCCGCGTGTTGCCGCCCAGCGGCTGTCGTCCATGACCAGACGGAAGCCGAGGTGCGACATGCTGTTGTACGGGTCCGTGCCCCGCCGCGCGCTGGGGCGGTAGCTGAGGCAATAGTCCTCGTTGCACAGGAACGAGCCACCGCGCGTGACACGCTTGGGCGCATCGGTGGGCACGCCGGCATCGTCCGGGTCCCAGGAAGAGACGGGCCCCTTCGGGTCGTCAACGCGCCGGCCGGCGGCGGCTTCTTGCCGGAACTGGTCGGCCCGATACCAGTCGGCAACCCACTGCCAGGCGTTTCCGGTCATGTCATAGAGTCCGTAGCCGTTCTCGGGGAAGGTGCCGACCGGGCTGGTGCCCAGCGCGCCGCCCGCCTTGGGGCTGGCGACCGGGAAAGGCTGTGCCTGCTGTCCCTGCCAGACGTTGGCCATCTGCCGGCCTTCCGGCGCGAACGTCCCGCCCCAGGCATAGGTCGCCTGCTCCAGCCCGCCACGGGCGGCGAACTCCCATTCGGCCTCTGTCGGCAGACGCTTGCCAACCCACCGTGCATACGCCTGCGCGTCTTCATACGACACCTGGACAACCGGATGGTCATCCTTGCCGTCGATCGACGTGCCGGGCCCGCCCGGATGGCGCCAGTCGGCCCCCGGTACGTAGCGCCACCACTGCGAGTAGTCTTTCAGCGGCACCGGACGTGACGTGCCAACGAAGACCATGCCGCCCGGCACCAGCGCACTGTCGGGCGGTCGCGGCGTGCCAGCGGGCAGTTGGACCCTCAGGGTTTCCCACTCGGGCTTGCGTTCGGCGGTCGAGACATAGCCCGTTGCCTTCACGAAATCCCGGAACTGGGCATTGGTGACGTGATGGCGGTCCATCCAGAACCCGTGCACCCGCACCTTGTGCGCGGGCTTCTCATTGGGCTGCGCCATGTTGCTGTCGCTGCCCATCAGGAATTCGCCGCCGGGAATGTGCGCCATCCCGGCGGGCCCGTTCACACCGTCGCCAATCGTGATGGCAGGCGCCGCCGCGGGTGGCGTGGTCCCACTCACGCCCCAGCGGGCATAGCCAGTCGCGACCGCAACCGCGCTGCCCGCCAGGATCACGAGAAGCGCCCGCGTCGCTGTTCTGCGCTGGATCACGCCTTACTCCCTGATCGCCGCCTGTTGCTGCTGCCGCTGCCGCAACTGCTGTTGCTGCTGCAGAAAGTCCTGGACCATGTTTGAACGGTCGAACGACTTGGCAGGCTGCACCGGCGGATAGTCCGCGATGGTCTTGAGGTGACTGGCGATCAGTTCATTCATCGGGCCGGAGATCCACTGGGCCTTTTGCAGCAGGTGACCATAGGCGTCCTTGCTGTCATAGCTTTCGAACGGATCGCTGCGCAGGTTGAAGAGCATCGTGACGCTGCGCGGCTGGAGCGTGCCGTAGTAATCCTCCTTGAGCGAGAAGTGCAGCTTCCATGGGCCCATGCGCACGGCCGTGAGCTTGTTCTCGTAGTAGTACAGGAAGTCCTTGCGTGCACTGTCAGCGGTCTTTCCCGTCCAGTAGTCGAGGTTGTTGATGCCGTCGATGTACTGATGCTTCTCGCGCTTCATCTGCCCGACGACGTCCGGCACGCCCGCAATCGCAGCGAATGTCGTGAACATGTCCTGGTGCGCCTGGATGCCGTTCTTGATCTGGCCCGGCTTGATGACACCGGGCCAGCGCAGCATGGAGACCACGCGCACGCCGCCTTCATAGGTCGTCATCTTTTCGCCGCGGAACGGCGTGGTCGATCCGTGCGGCCACGAGACATGTTCCGGCCCGTTGTCGGTCGAGTACCAGACGATGGTGTTTTTGTCGAGGCCGCTGCGCTTGAGGTATTCCAGCACGAGGCCGATGTCGTGGTCATGCTGCAGCATGCCGCTGCCCTGCATGTCGTCTTCATGCGTGTACTTGGCCGCCGCGTACCGCCACTTGTCGTTCAGGTGGGTATAGAGGTGCATGCGGCTGGTGTTGAGCCAGACAAAGAAAGGCTTGTCCTTCTGCTTCGCGCCCTGCATGAAGTCGATGGCTTTGGGAATGACCTCGGCGGCGTCGAAGTCCTCCATCCGCTTTTTCGTCAGCGGGCCGGTGTCCTCGATCTTCTGTTTGCCGACGGGACCGAAGCGCGGCATGTCGGTCGGATCGTCGTTGTCCGTGGCATAGGTGTGCAGTACGCCGCGCGGTGCGAATTTCTGCGCGAAGGCCTTGCCACCACCGGGGTAGCCGTTCGCATAAGCCTGGTAGTCGTGGTTCTCGGGAAGCTCTTCGGTATTCAGGTGGTAGAGGTTGCCAAAGAACTCGTCAAAGCCGTGGACCGTGGGCAGGTGCGAGTTGCGGTCGCCCATATGGCTCTTTCCAAAGAAACCGGTGCGGTAGCCGGCTTGCTTCATCACTTCGCCAAGGCTTGGCGATGCCGGCTGCCAGCCAAGCTTGTCGCCGGGCTGGCCAACGGTGGTCATGCCCGAGCGGATCGGATACTGGCCGGTAATGAACGCCGCGCGGCCCGCCGTGCAGGAAGGCTGGGCGTACTGGTCGGTAAAGCGGATGCCCTCCATGCCGATGCTGTCGATATTCGGTGTCGTGTAGCCCATCACGCCCATGCCGTACGCGCTGACGTTCTCCCAGCCGATGTCGTCGCCCCAGATGACGAGGATATTTGGCCGCGCCTGCTGTGCCCCGGCGGCGAACGGACTCATGGCGGCGACGGTGGCCGTAACGGCCACCAGCCGCTTCAATGTGTGCATCATGGATAGTTGCTCCTGCAGAGAAGGATTTCCCGCCGGTCAGCTGAGCGCCAGCGTGCCGATACTGTCGGCATGCGCGAGCGCCGCAGCCAGTTGCTGAGGGTTGAGAGAAGGGCTGATGACGTTGCTCGTCTGTCCCGCCAACGTGGCCTGGACGATGGTGGCAATGCTGTCGTGATGGTTCTCGGGCGCCACCCCGAGCTGTTGCAGCGTGACAGGCAGGCCGACCGCGCAGAGCAGATCGACAAGTTCTGCGATCTCCTCCTGGTCTCGCTGCTCGGCCACCAGTTGGACCAGCGCACCAAAGGCGACCTGTTCGCCATGCAGCGCCTGCGCCATGCCGGGGACCGCGCTGAAGCCGCGCGTCAGCGCATGGGCAAGCGCCAGTCCTCCGCCTTCGAAGCCCAGGCCACTGAGCAGCACGGTCGCCTCGACCACACGTTCCACGGCTTCATTGGGCTCCTGGCGCCGGATAGCTTCGCAGGCGGCAGGTCCGTGTTTGACCAGTGTTTCATAGGTAGCGCCAGCGAGCAGCAATGCCGTATCCAGCGGCGGCGTTCCGAATGCGTTGTTGCGTCCCGTCGCCCTGCATTGCGCAGCCTCGAATTTCTTGCTGATGGCGTCGCCGATGCCGGCGGCGAAGAAGCGCACCGGCGCCTGCGCGATGACCTGCGTGTCGACGATCACCGCTGCGGGATTGGTCTTCAGGAATTCGGCGCCTTCCGGCCGGTGTGCATCGTCGTACAGGACAATCACGCGGCTCGTCGGCGCATCGTTCGACGCAATGGTCGGAGAAATGACAATGGGAACGTCAAGCGCGCGCGCCACGCCCTTGGCGGTGTCGAGTGCCTTGCCGCCGCCCAGGCCAATGACCACGTCATGGCTGCCCTGCGACGCCTGATCCACCATCCCGGCGATCACCGCCCGCGTGCATTCCCCGGGAAAGGCCAGTTGCCTTGCCGCGACTCCGGCTTCGCACAGTGCCTGCGCCACGGCGGGCCAGACCTTCTCCGCGACGATGGCGTCGCAGATCGCCAACGGGCGCCGCCAGCCCATGCGCTGCAGTAGCGGGGGCAGTTGCCGCAGGGCGCCAGGCCCTTGCAGATATTGCCCCGGAAAACCCATCGTACGCACCATACAGATCGCCTCCGTCAAGATTGGCGTGCTGCGGTCAGGCCGCGTACGTCGGGACCGCGGCGGCGATGTACCGCAAGCCGTTGTCCTGCTCGCGGATTGCGCGGTCCACCCAGTTCTTGATCACGCCTGCGTCGGACAGGCCGAGGTAAGTGCCGTCCTGCGTGAAGTTCACGTTGCAGCCAGACAGCATGAAGATGACCTCGGTCTGTCCTTCGTTATCACGCGGCGTATTGAACTGGTGGATCGAGCCGCCCGGCTCGTACAGGTAGCAACCGGCGGTCTGATTCTGGCCGGGATATTCCGTGTAGTACCAGCAGCCCGAGATGGTGTACATGTGCACTGTGCCGGTGTGGAAGTGCAGCGGCAGCGTGAGGCCGGGCGCGAAGCTCGCGCGCATCACCATCAGGCCGTTGTACGGGTCCATGAAAAGCGGAAAGATGTCGGTGCCCTCATGCCCGCCAAGCGCTTTCAGGAAGGGATGGGCGGTAGTGTCTACGGTCAGGAGTTTTTCCTGGTGCGTGATAGTGGCGGGGAGCGTCATGGGTGCGGGTTTCCTTTGTTGCAGGGATCTTGTATGGGTGTCGGTGAAGGCAGAACCGTCAGTGGACAGTGGTCAGTGGTCAGTGGCAGGCGTAGCCGCCATCGATAACCAGTTCGGTGCCGGTGACATAGGTCGACTCGTCGCTGGCCAGATAGAGCACGGCGCCAGCCACCTCGTCCGGCGTGCCTCTGCGCTTCAGCGGAATCTCGCCGCCGATGCGCACGCGCGACGCCGTGACCTCGTCCGCGGTCAGGCTGCCGCCGGCGTTGCTGCCGGCAAGCAGCGGCGTATCGATGTAGCCCGGATGGAGGCTGTTGACGCGGATCGCATAGCCCTTTTCCGCGCAGTGCAGCGCGACGGATTTGGACAAGAAGCGCACGCCCGCCTTGGAGGCGCTGTAGGCCAGCGCCACGGGCTCGCCGCAAATGGCCGTAATCGACGACACGTTGATGATCGATCCGCCCTTCTGCTTCATCAGGGCCAGTCCATGCTTGCAGCCGAGGAAGACGCTCTTCAGGTTGACGTTGAGGGTGCGGTCGAAATCCTCGGTCGTGCAGGTCTCGATGTTGTGCGAGATGGCAATGCCGGCGTTGTTCACGAGCACGTCGAGCCGGCCGTCGACAGCGCCGATGTGTTCGAGCACCCGCAGCCAGTCGTTTTCCTGCGTGACGTCGTGCCGCAGGAAAACCACCGCGAGGCCCGCGCCTTGCAGTTCGCTTTCGGTAGCGTGCCCCGCAGCCCCGTTAATGTCCGTGAAATAGACCCGGGCGCCTTCTTGCGCCAGCCGCCTTGTGAAGGCGAGACCCATGCCGGAGGCACCTCCGGTAACGAGCGCGATCTTGCCCTGCATCCGCATATTGAATCCTGTTGAATCGAAGGGTCATGGGCGGCACACGGAACGATGCCGGCGCCGATCAGGCGACTGACACTTGGGCGACGCGCGGGCGTGGGCACGAACGATCCCCCGCCGCACGTCGACGTGCAGCGTCAGGAATGAGTCGGTTGCCGGAGGGCTGTCTCCTTCTGTGGTCAGAAGCCGAGCTTTGGGAGCTCTTGTATTGAGTGCAAATGCTAAGTTGGCGCAAAGGGTGGCGCCATGGCATATTTAGACAGAAAATAATCATTTTCAGACAGCCACGGGTTGTTCCCATGTGATCCCGTTGACTGCCGGGCAATTGCCGACTTACCAGATTGATGACTTCGAATTCGCAGGCTTCTCGCCATAACACCGCCAGCGTGCAACTGCTGCTCCAATTCGGCCTCGACCACGGCCTTTCCGGAGACCGTTGCCTTGCGCGCACAGGGCTCGACTGGCGACGCCTGGCCGAACCTGGCTTCGCCATCGACGCGAGGCAGGAACTCGAGCTGATCCGCAACCTCGTGAACGCGCTCGGGCATCTTCCCGGGCTTGGCATACAGGCCGGGTTGCGCTACCGGCTGGCCAACTACGGCATCTGGGGCTTCGCGCTGCTGAGTTGTCCCACACTGCGCAGTGCCATTCACATGGCAGTCCGTTTCCTTGAGCTTTCGTATCCGCTATCCGAGATCAATGAGGCATTCGAGGGCGACCGCGTCGTTACCACCATCGACGACAGTGGGCTACCCGAAGACGTGCGCGATTTCATCGTCGACCGCGACATAGCCAGTTCCGTCAGTTTCGTTCGCGACCTGATCGGCACAGCGCTGCCGGTGGAAAGCGTGACGCTGCGTCGACCCGAACCCGCCGATGCGAGTCCCTGGCAGGTGCTGTTCGGATGCTCGCCCGTGTTCGGCGCAGACAAGAATCGCGTCGTCAAGAACGCGGCGGACTATCTCGACCGGCCGCTGCCGGGCGCAAGCGCGGAAGTCGCGCGCCAGTGCGAGTTGCAATGCGAGGCGCTGCTGGCAAGCCGACGTGCCCGCAGCGGCTTCGCCGGACAGGTCCGCGCACGGCTGGTGGCGAAGCCCGGCTCGCTGCCCGGTGCCGAGGCACTTGCTGCGGACCTGAACATGACTTCACGCACGTTGCATCGGCGCCTCGCGGGCGAAGGCACCAGTGTCCGCCAGTTGCAGGAGGAAGTACGCGAATCCCTCGCCGACGAACTGCTGGCGAGCGGCCTCCCGCTGACGCAGGTTGGCGAGGCGCTCGGGTATGGAGAGGTATCGAACTTCATTCGCGCCTATCGCCGCTGGAAGGGTTCGACGCCTCACCAGCATCGCAAGGTTTTGAGCGATCGACGCTGAGCAGCTTCGGGGCCTGGAAGCCATAGAACGCCGGCCGTTTCCCCTGGAAAAATGGGGTACGGAAATACGACAGCGCCCCGCTGCCGGGGCGCCCTGGACCGAAGGGCCGGTCGTTACACGGTCAGAACGTCGAACCTGCGTCAGATCCCCTCATGACCATCAGGAATCCTTGGTCCGGGTCCTGGAGACAGCGCCCATGATCCCGAGACCAAGCACTATCAGGCATGCAATGCCGATATAGACCGGCGCCAGGCCCGCAATCGACAGCCCCCAGGCGATCCCGCCTACGAGCACCAGCAATCCGATCAGGTAGAGCGCGAAAGACATAAGGCACCTCCGTGCAGTGAGTCGGCTAAAGTCAATGTAGTTGCCCGCGCACTGCCTCAGCATCGGAGGACGGCGCAACGATGCGTAGGCGGGTTCTGACTTCGCGGGTGCAGCGACGGCCACGCGTCCGGCGTGCACCGCGCAGGTCAGGCGGCGCATCAGGCACCGCCTGCAAGGCTCGCCGTTTTGCGTCACAATGCGCACTCGCGCTGCGCCGGAGCGCGCTGGCAACCAATGAGGCGGGACGCAGATGCCCGCCCGCCAGCGAGCAGCGACTGGACAACAACCCCTCGCGCTCTCACCCCATGACGGCTCCGCACGGAACCCCCGACTCGCTTTCTCTTTCCGCCTCCACCACCGACAACCCAGCCTCTACGGCACATAGCCGCCGCGCCTTGCTCGCGCTTGGCGTGGGCAGCTTTGGCATCGGCACTGGCGAATTCGTCATCATGGGCCTGTTGCCCGACGCCGCACGCGACCTTGCCATCACGATCCCGCAAGCCGGGCACCTGATCAGCGCCTATGCGCTGGGCGTGGTCATCGGCGCGCCGCTGCTGGCTGTGCTCGGCGCACGTTTGCCGCGGCGCAATCTGCTGATCGCGCTGATGGCGGCCTTTGCCATCGGCAATTTCGCCAGCGCATTTGCGCCCTCCTACGCTTCCATGCTCATCGCGCGGCTGCTGACCGGCTTTCCGCATGGCACCTACTTCGGCGTGGCGGCACTGGTGGCGGCGGGACTGGTGCCCCGCGAACGTCGCGGACAGGCGGTGGGCCTGGTCATGCTAGGGCTGACTGTCGCCACGCTGGTTGGCGTGCCGATTGCCGCTACGGTCGGCACCTGGCTTGGCTGGCGCGCCGCCTTCATGATCGTCGGCGCAATCGGTGCGCTGACGGCATGGCTGGTGTGGTGCTGGGTCCCGTTCTTCCCGGCCGATCGCAAGGCGAGCCCGCTGCGCGAGCTGACTGCACTGCGCCGCAAGCAGGTGTGGCTGACGCTCGGAATTGGCGCGATCGGCTTTGGCGGCATGTTCGCGGTGTTCAGCTATATCAAACCCGCCATGCTTGAAGTGGCGCAAATGCCGGCGAGCGCGATTCCGTTTGTGCTCGCACTGTTCGGTATGGGCATGGTCAGCGGGAACCTTGCCGGCGCGAAGCTCGCCGACAAGGCCCTGATGCCAGCCATCGGCGGCGTGCTGGTGTGGTCGGCACTGGTGATTGGGTCGTTCACGCTGACCGCGCCGCATGCGTGGCTGGCCGCGGTCAACGTGCTGCTGATCGGGACCGTCGTCGCGCTCGGCCCGGCGCTGCAGATCCGCCTGATGGACGTAGCGGGCGACGCCCAGACACTGGCCGCCGCGCTCAATCACTCGGCCTTCAATATGGCCAATGCCCTGGGCGCGTGGTTGGGCGGCGTAAGCATTGCCGCCGGGCTGGGCTGGACGTCGACCGGATGGGTCGGCGCCCTGCTCGCTTTGGGCGGTCTCGTCGTGTTTGCGTGGTCGGTGCTGGCCATGCAGGGCCGTGGCGTATCCGTGCCGCAAACGTCCTGATCGCTCAGTCCTTCGCCCGCGCCCGCTCGAACGTCATTTGCGTCGGCATCATATTGGTGTCGGCGTTATGCATGACCCACAGCGAGCCGGCGATGACGATTACGATCAGCCCGAACGTACACGCGAAGATCCCGCTATTGCCGCGCTGGCCCTTGCCGATGCCGAGATGCAGGAAGAAGCTCAGTTGCACAAGCAACTGGGCAACGCACAGCCCGACGATAACCGGCAAACCCATGCCGGGCGGCAGCGCGCCGCTCATCACGGCGCCGAACGAGGCAAAGGTCAGGACGAGCGATAGCGCGAAGCCGATCGCATAGCTGCGCGGCGATCCATGCGAGCCGTCGTGAGCAGCCGCATCATGCGCGGCGTGAGTAGCGTGCGAAGCGTGAGAAGTCGTCATGCGAAGGCCCTCAGGTAGACGAACGTAAAGACGCAGATCCAGACCAGGTCCAGGAAGTGCCAGAACAGGCTCAGGCACGCGAGCCGTCGGCGCACGACGGCGTCGAGCCCGAACGCCTGCATCTGGTGGGCGAGCACGACGATCCACGCGAGCCCGGCCGCCACGTGCATGCCGTGCGTGCCGACCAGCATGAAGAACGCCGACAGCGCCGCGCTGCGCTGCGGGCCGGCGCCCTCATGCAGCAACTCTCGGAATTCGTAGATCTCCATGCCGATGAAGCACGCGCCGAGCATGAACGTGATCGCGAGCCAGCGGATCACGTCGCGCACCTCGCCACGGCCATTCTTGATGCTCATCATCGCCATGCCGAAGGTGTAGCTGCTGCACAGCAGCAGCATGGTTTCGACCAGCACGAAACGCAGGTCGAACAGCTCGCGCCCGGTCGGGCCGCCGGCCGTGTGGTTGCCGAGCACGCCGTAGGTGGCGAACAGCACGGCGAAGATGAGGCAGTCGCTCATCAGGTAGAGCCAGAAGCCGAGCGTCGTGTGGCCTTCGCTGGCATGGGCGTCGTGCTCAGCACCGGTGTGTGCTGCGTGATGGACGCCGGCGCTGTGGGGAACGGCAACCGCGTCCGTCCCGATCTTGTAAGTGGTTTCCATGTCTGTCAGAGAGTGGCTTGCCGCATCTGCTCGAAGCGCGCGCGTTCGGTGCGCTCGACTTCCTCCGCCGGCACGTAGTAGTCGACGTCGCGGTCATACGAGCGCGCAATGAAGGTGGCGATCATCCCGGCAAGACCGGCCCCGGCCAGCCACCAGATGTGCCACACGAAGCCGAAGCAGAGCACCAGCCCGAACATCGACACGATAAAGCCCGCCGCCGTCGGGCGCGGCATGTGGATGTCTTCGTAGCGCGCCGGCGCCTGCCATGCGCGTCCAGCTTCCTTGTCGTCCCAATGCTGCTCGAGCGACGTGATGTTCGGCACGATCGCGAAGTTGTAGTGCGGCGCGGGCGACGGCGTCGACCATTCGAGACTGCGCGCGTTCCACGGGTCGCCGGTCAGGTCGCGGTTCTGCTCGCGGTCGCGCACGCTGACGTAGATCTGCCACAGCAGTGCCAGGATGCCGGCGCCGATGATGAGCGCGCCGATCATCGCAACGATGAGCCACGGCTGCCATTCGGGGTTGACGTAGTGGTTCATCCGGCGCGTCATGCCCTTCATGCCAAGGCCGTACAGCGGCAGGAACGCCAGGCAGAAGCCGATCAGCCAGCACCAGAACGACACCTTGCCCCAGAACTCGTTGAGCCGGAAGCCGAACACCTTCGGGAACCAGAACGACATGGCCGCCAGGCAGCCGAACACCACGCCGCCAATGATCACGTTATGGAAGTGGGCAACCAGGAACAGGCTGTTGTGCAGCACGAAATCCGCGCCGGGCACCGCCAGCAGCACGCCGGTCATGCCGCCGATGGCGAAGGTCACCATAAAGCCGATGGTCCACAGCGTCGACGAATGGAAGCGGATCCGCCCGCGGTACATCGTGAACAGCCAGTTGAACAGCTTCACACCGGTCGGGATCGAGATGATCGACGTCATGATGCCGAAGAACGCATTGACGTTGGCGCCCGATCCCATCGTGAAGAAGTGGTGCAGCCAGACGAAGAACGACAGCACGCCGATCGACGAAGTCGCGTACACCATCGACTTGTAGCCGAACAGCGGCTTGCGCGAGAACGTGGCGATGATTTCCGAGAACGCGCCGAAGCACGGCAGGATCAGCACATAGACCTCGGGGTGGCCCCAGATCCAGATCAGGTTCACGTACATCATGGCGTTGCCGCCAAGCTCGTTCGTGAAGAAGTGCATGTCGAGGTAGCGGTCGGCCGTCAGCAGCGCGAGCGTGGCGGTCAGCACCGGGAAGATCGCGACGATCAGGATGTTGGTGATCAGTGCGGTCCACGTGAACACCGGCATCTTCATCAGGTTCATGCCCGGGGCGCGCATGCGCAGGATCGTCGCGATGAAGTTGATGCCCGTGAGCGTCGTCCCCAGCCCCGATATCTGCAGCGACCAGATGTAGTAGTCGACCCCGACTGTCGGGCTATACCCGAGCCCTGACAGCGGCGGATAAGCGACCCAGCCCGTGGCCGCGAAGTCGCCGACGAACATCGACATCATCACCAGCACGGCGCCGACCGCCGACATCCAGAAGCTCAGCGAGTTGACGAACGGGAACGCAACGTCGCGCGCGCCAATCTGCAGCGGGACGATGACGTTCATCAGGCCGAGGATGAACGGCGTGGCCACGAAGAAGATCATGATCACGCCATGCGCCGTGAAGATCTGGTCGTAGTGATGCGGCGGCAGGTAGCCCGCGGCCTCGCCCACGGCAATGGCCTGCTGCGTGCGCATCATGATGGCATCGGCAAAGCCACGCAGCAGCATGATCAGCGCCATGATGATGTACATGACGCCGATGCGCTTGTGGTCGACCGAGCAGATCCACTCGGTCCACAGATAGGACCATTTGCGGTAGTAAGTGATGGCGCCCACCAGGGCGCCGCCGAGCAGCAGCACCGCCACCAGCGTGCCCATGATGATGGGCTCGTGGGTGGGGATGGCCGCGAGGGTGAGTTTTCCAAACATGGCTTAGCGAATGGTCGCGGGGGTCGCGGAGATAGGGGTAGCCGGCGCGGGCAGAGAGAGCGCCGCTTGCAGCGTGGCCGGGTTGTCGGAGCGGCACACGCCGTCCATGCCGGGCATGTACTGATCGACCACGGCCTGGAACAGCCGCGGCGATACGCTGGCATACAGGGTGACCGGGTCCTTGCTGCTGGGGCGCTTGAGCGCGCCATAGGCGCGTTCGTCGAGCGCCTGGCCGGAAGCGCGGGCGCGCGCGATCCAGGCGTCGAAGGCCTCGCGCGACGTGGCGTACGTCTTGAAATGCATGTCGGAAAAGCCGGCACCGCTGTAGGCAGCAGAGCGGCCGTCGTAGACGCCCGGCGTGTCGGCCAGCAGATGCAGCTTCGTCTGCATGCCGCTCATCGCGTACACCATGCTGCCGAGCTGCGGGATGAACAGCGCATTCATGGTCGATTCCGCGGTGATGCGGAAGTTGACTGGCGTGCCGACCGGCACGGCCAGCTCGTTCAGCGAGGCGACGCCATATTGCGGATAGATGAACAGCCACTTCCAGTCCATCGCCACCACGTCGACCTCGACCGGCGTGACTTTCGCTTCGAGCGGCCGGTACGGGTCCAGCCTGTGCGTCGTCTCCCAGATGATGATGCCGAGCGCCGCCACGATCACGCACGGGATGCCCCACACCACCACTTCGATCGCCGTCGAATGGGACCAGCGCGGCGCGTACTCCGCCTTGGTGTTGGTCTCGCGGTAACGCCAGGCGAAGTACAGCGTGAGGACAATTACCGGGATCACGACCGTCAGCATCAGGCCGGTCGCCAGCAGGATCAAGTCGCGCTCCTGCGCGCCGACCGGGCCTTTCGGGGACAGCAGTTCAAATGAACAGCCGCCCAGCAACAGCGCGAGGGCGGCGATGGATTTGCGCATCTTTGACAAACCTTTGTATGGATTTACCTGGGGCGGTCGCGATGGTAAGGTAAGACAACATCCATACAAGGCAAACTTTTCGGTGACTATCAACCTACAAGAAAACCCTCATGTGCTGACCTGGGCGCGCGGGTTTTCGGCCGGCGCCGGCCCGCGCTACCTGCAGATCGTCGGCTTCCTCGAGCAGGCGCTGGCCGACGGCCTGCTGCTGCCCGGCGACCGGCTGCCGCCGCAGCGCGAACTGGCCGCCCGCCTTGGGGTGGACCTGACCACCGTCACCCGTGCGTTGAACGAGGCGCGGCGGCGCCGGCTGGTGGAATCGCGTGGAACGCTTGGCACTTTCGTCGCGGCACAGACCGCCGAACTGGCCCAGGTCGTCGATCTCAGCATGAACGTGCCGCCTCCGCCGGAAGGTGTCGATTTCAACGACGTGATGCGCTGTGGCCTGACGCAGGTCACGCTGCGCACCGATGCCAGCCTGCTGATGACGTACCAGCTTGGCGGCGGCAGCGCGTCCGAGCGTGCCGCGGGCGCGCAATGGCTGGCGCCGATGCTGGGCGCGGTCGAGCCTTCGCGTGTGGTGGTGTATCCGGGTGCGCAGAGCGCGCTGGCGGCGCTGGTCCTGGCGCACAGCGCACCGGGCGACGCCATCGCCGCCGAGCCGCTGATCTACCCGGGCATGCGCCTCGCGGCCGCCACGCTGGGCCGCCGCATCGTGACGATCGGCGTCGATGCCGACGGCATGCGCCCCGACCTGCTTGAGGCCGCATGCCGCAACGAAGGCGTGCGGCTGGTGTATCTGAATCCGACCTCGCAGAACCCCACCACGCACACCATGCCCGAAGCGCGCCGGCTGGAACTGGCGCGCATTGCCGCCGCCTGGGATGCGCTGATCATCGAAGACGATCCCTACTGGCTGCTCACGCCCGATGCGCCCCCGCCCATCGCGGCACTGGCACCGGAACGCGTTGCCTACGTATCGACACTATCGAAGTGCCTGAGCCCGGGCCTGCGCACCGCTTACGTCGTGATGCCCGGTGGACCGGAGACGCAGGAAGCCATGCTGTCCGCGCTGCGCGCCTTCAGCCTGATGGCGGCGCCGTTATCGATGGCGCTCGCGATGCAGTGGATACAGGACGGCTCGGCCACCGAACTGCTGGCCGGCATTCGCGCGGAAGCGGCCGCGCGTCAGGCCATCGCGCGCCAGTGGCTGCCTGGCTCCGGGGCGCTGTCACCTGCCGGCATCCACCTTTGGCATGCACTGCCGAGCTACTGGAGCGCTGCGCGGTTCAGCCGTGCCGCGCTCGATGAACAACTGCGCGTCACGCCCTCTGACGCATTCCATGAAGGGCCGACGCCGCCCAACATGATCCGCATCTCGCTCGGCGGCGCGGCGCAGCGTACGCAGCTGTCGATGGCACTGAAGCGGCTCGCGGACCTGCTGGCACGCAAGCCGCTCGATCAGGCAGCGGCCGTGGTTTGAAGGATACCTAGCCGTGCCGTTTCGGCAACCTGTCCCGGGCGGCTAGCGCAGCCAGTTGCCCGAGCTTTTCGAGCGCCATGAACAGCGCCATATCGCGCTGCGCCTGCGGCTTGCCGGCACGAAATACCGTCTGAACGGTGCCGATCAGGGTGTGATGGCGTACCAGCACGAACCCCTGGTTCAGTCCGCTCGACGTGAGCTCCGTGCAGGCTGGGAAGTCGTAGTAACCGACGCGCCTGAACAGCGCATCGGGATCGGTGTCGGCCACAATGGTGTCGAGCCTGTTTACGGCTCCATGGAGATTGGTGCAACCGCCTGCACTGCTTGCAGCCCCATGATCCCAGCAAAGGTGCGGGCAAGGGAATAGCACGATCAGGGTAATTGCGTCACGGCGCGGAGGCAGCAAGCCAGCGAGCCTGGCCTTGGCCGGGAATGCGGAGGCGATGAAGGCGCTGTTCAAGCCCGTGCAATCATTGCGCGGTACCATGCGCATTCGCCGGGGTCCACTGCGGGTCGCCGGCGGCAAGGTTATCCAGATTCCTGCAGGAGCCCTCGCCTTGAGTCTATTCGCGGATGATGACACCCGCCTGCCGCACGACGCGCCCGACCGGCCCGCCACGCCAGCACAGAACGGCCTGCGGCGCATGCGCATGACGGCAACCGCTATTCTCGCGGCCATGCTGGTGCTGCTGGTGCTCAGCGCACTGGGCCAGGCCTACTTTCCTTCGTACGCCTCGTGGCTTGCGTGGGTGCGCGCGTTTGCCGAAGCCGGCACCGTGGGCGCAGTCGCGGACTGGTACGCGGTCGTGGCCTTGTTCCGCCGCCCGTTCGGCCTGCCGATCCCGCATACCGCAATCATTCCGCGCAACCAGATGCGCATTGCCGATAGCCTGGGGAGCTTTGTCGAGCGGAATTTCCTCGCGCCCGAGCTGATTGTCGACCGGCTGCGCGCGCACAACACGGCAAAGGTGGCCGCCAGCTGGCTGGCCAGCCCAGCCAACAGCCGGACGCTGGCCGACCCGGTGGTGGATTCGCTGCCGGCACTGCTGCAGGTGCTCGACGACGACAACGTCGCCCGCCTGTTCGAGCGCAGCGCCCTGCCCTGGCTTCGCACGCTCGATGTCTCGGCCCTGGCGGGTAACTTGCTGCAAGTGCTGACGGAGCAGCAGCGGCACCAGCCGCTGCTCGATCGCGGCTTGCGCGCAATGGAAAAATGGCTCACGGCGAACGCCGGCGTGCTACAGGCCAAGTTCAGCGAGGCATCGCGCTATACACCGGTCCGGCTCGACGCCTACATCGTCAACAAGTTCGTCGAAGGCATCATCGCGCTGCTGCATGAAGTCCGCTCCGCGCCGGACCACCCGTTGCGGCAGCAACTCGACGAAGCCATGCAAGTGCAGATCGTCCGCCTGCGCACGTCCCCCCGCTACCGCCGTACGGGCCGGTCATGGATGCGCGACTTCATCCGCTACCTGAAGCGCGAAGACAGCTATCGCATGCTGTGGCAACGTCTGCGCCTGTGGCTCGGCAGCGAAGCGGCACGCGAGGATTCGTGGATGCGCGCCATGGTCGCCGACATGCTGGCGTCGCTCGGCGCGAGCGTGCGCGATGATCCGGCCCAGCAAGACCGGCTCAATGCGTGGTGGCTGCAGCTCGTCCATGCGGCCGTCATCCGCTACCGCCACCAGGTGCCTGCGCTGATCTCCGAAGTCGTCAAGAGCTGGGACCCCGACGAGATCACGAGGAAAATCGAGTCGGAGATCGGGCGCGACCTGCAGTTCATCCGCATCAATGGCACGGTTGTCGGCGGCACGGTGGGTGTGCTGCTCCATGCCGCATTGCTGTGGCTGGCGCCTTGAACTCGCATGCCTCACCGTACTTGTGAATTCCTGTCGAAGGCTTAGACTCTGTTGTCGGGCAAGTGCAGGTTTGACCGCTGCCGCGGCCCGAGTGCCGGGACCTGCTGGTGAGTCAAGGCGCCCATGTCCTTCACGGCATACAGGGACGCCCTGCTTCCCTTGCACCAGGAACTGATCAAGCGCCAGGAGCAGGGGCGCATCCGGCAAACGTCCTGCCCCGGGATTCCAAGATTGAGGGAAGGAGGTACATAGCCATGCCGCATCGCGCGCCGGGCGACCGGAAACTCCTCATGCCACGCCGTTGGGCTCGCGGCACCGCGAGCCTGCCGCTGCCCGGCTGGCTCCATGGCTACCACAAGGAGTGGGTAGCTCCCGATGTGATCGCCGGGCTGACCGTCGCAGCGGTAGTCATCCCGAAGGCGCTGGCCTATGCCACCATCGCGGGGCTGCCTGTCGAGGTCGGCCTGTACACGGCTTTCGTTCCCATGCTGGTCTATGCGCTGCTCGGCAGCTCGCGCTTGCTCAGCGTCAGCACAACGACGACGCTGGCGATCCTGGTAGCCGCGTCGTTTTCCACCCTGGGTCCCAATCCTGGCACTGCGACACTGGTGGCGGCTTCGGCAACGATGACGTTCCTGGTTGGCGCCATGCTGATTGCTGCAAGGCTTCTGCGCCTTGGCTTCGTCGCTGACTTCATCTCCGAGCCGGTGCTGATCGGCTTCAAGGCTGGCATCGGCGTCGTCATCGTGGTGGACCAACTCCCGAAGCTGCTTGGCATCCATTTCCAGAAGGGCTCGTTCTTCCACAACGTGCTGGGGATTGCGCAAGGGATTCCGCATGCCTCGCTGGCCACCGCGGCCGTCGGCATCGCGATGGTTGCGATCCTGCTGTCCATGGAGCACTGGTTGCCGCGCGCTCCGGCGCCGCTGATCGCGGTGGCCATCGGCATCATCGGCGTTTCCGTGCTGAACCTGCCTGCGTTGGGTGTGGCCATCGTGGGCAAGGTGCCGACCGGACTGCCGCCGCTCACGCTGCCCGATCCGGATCTGATGGAACAGCTCTGGCCCGGGGCACTTGGCGTTGCGCTGATGAGCTTTACCGAAAGCATTGCCGCCGGCCGCGCATTTGCGCAGAGCGGGGAATCGCCACCGCCGGCAAACCGGGAACTGCTGGCGACCGGCTTCGCGAACCTGGCCGGTGCGTTTCTCGGCGCCATGGCGGCCGGCGGCGGAACCACGCAGACCGCAGTCAACCAGATGGCGGGCGCACGGTCACAGCTTGCCGGGCTGGTGACTGCGCTGGCGTCGCTGGGCACGATGCTGGTACTCGCCCCGCTGGTCGGACTGATGCCCGAAGCCACGCTGGCCGCCGTGGTCATCGTCTATTCGATCACGCTGGTCAAGCCCGCGGAATTCCGCGCGGTCCTGCATGTCCGGCGCACGGAATTTAGCTGGGCGCTGATCGCCATGGTTGGCGTCGTTGCGCTTGGCACCCTGCAGGGCATCGTCGTCGCCATCATCATTTCCATGCTGGCGCTGGCCTACCAGACCTCCGACCCGCCGGTGTACGTGCTGGTTCGCAAACCGGGGACCAACGTATTTCGCCCGCGTTCCGACAGGCATCCCGAGGACGAGACGCTGCCGGGCCTGCTCATGTTGCGGCCCGAAGGACGCATCTACTTTGCCAATGCACGGCGCGTCGGGCACAAGCTGCGCGCGCTGGTCGCGGAATCCAGCCCTCGCATCCTGGCGTTGGACCTGGCCGGCGTCTCGGACCTCGAGTACACCGCGCTGCATATGCTTATCGACGCCGAAAGGCTGCTGCGCGAGGAAAACGGCGTGCTGATGTGGCTGGCCGGCCTGAACCCGGACGTGCTGGAGATGGTCCGGCGCTCGCCGCTCGGCGAGACGCTGACGCATGAAAGGATGTTCTTCGCGATTGACCTGGCCGTTGCGAGGTACGAGGCAAGCAGCGGCAATCCGCCTGCTGGCCAGGCGGCCAGCGCAGAGCGCAACCCTGTGGCGTCTGCTTCGAGAAACGATGGTACCGGCCCGTCGAAGCGGTCGATCTGAGCATCAGCATCGAAGGGCCGGGAAGGCAGGGATAGTCATAGCGCCCTGTGCCTGCCGTCCCGGCGCCAGAGCGCAGCCGCGCAAGCAGCAGGCAAACTAAGCGGACGCGAAGCAATAGGTACAGATCTTGTTGCCGTCCGGATCGCGCACATACGCCGCGTAGGCGGTGGGTGTAAAGCTGCGCGGACCAGGCTCGCCTTCATCCAGCGCGCCGAGCTTCAGTGCCGTCTCGTGAAACGCATGGACGGCGGCACGGCTTGGCGCCGCAAAGCTGATGGTGCCGCCATTGGCATAGGTCGCAGGCAGACCATTGCCCGGTTTGGTCACCATGAACGCCGGGACATCCGCCCCCCAAAGCGATGCGGTCTCCAGGTTCATGACCCGCTGGACACCGAGTGTGCCGAGCACTTCGTCATAGAAATTCCGGGCGCGTTCCAGATCGTTCGTGCCAATCACAACGTGGGTAAAGATGGTCATACTCATAGTTCCTTGGTTAAGAAGAAAAGAATTCCAGGCCACGGCAAGTCGCGCCAGCCTGTTCAGATGCATTTACCTGACCGTTGATGTCCGGGTCAGCATTGGGCGACTGCGCTCCGCCAGAATGCTGGCGTGAAAGTGGATGTGGTCGCCAATGAACGTACTGATGAAGTAATAGCCGTGGTCATAGGCCTCATGCCGCCGCAGGATCAGCGGCTGTCCGACGCTTGCACAAGCGGCTTCGAATGCCGCGGGGTTCAGTTGCGCCTCAAGGAATTCATCGCCGAGACCCTGGTCAACCAGAATGCCTTCCGGAAATGGCGGGCGCGTTTGCTGGCTCATCAACGCCGATGCGTCGTAGTCCATCCAGACTGCCCGGTCCGCGCCGAGGTAGCCGGTGAAGGCCTTCTGTCCCCACCGGCACCGCGTCGGCGCGGCAATCGGCGCGAACGCCGACACCGAGCGGAAGCGCTGCGGATGCCGTTGCGCCAGCACCAGCGCACCGTGTCCGCCCATCGAATGCCCGAAGATACCGACACGGTCCGGATCGACCGGCAGCTCGCGGCTCACGAGGTCAAACAGCTCCTGCGTGACGTAGCTTTCCATGCCCCAGTGCGTGTTCCACGGCGCTTCGGTCGCGTCGACGTAGAAACCCGCACCAACGCCGAAGTCCCAGGCATCGGCTTCGCCCGGCACGCCAGCGCCGCGCGGACTGGTGTCGGGGGCCACCAGGACCAGCCCGTGCTCGGCGGCAAAGCGCTGCGCACCGGCCTTGATCATGAAGGTTTCCTCGGTGCAGGTCAGCCCCGCCAAATAGAACAGGGCCGGCAGCTTGCCGCCACCGGCCAGCGCCTGTGGCGGCAGGTACACCGAGAATCGCATTGGCAGCCCGATGGTGGCCGATGCGTGCCGGTAGAAGCGCTGCACGCCGCCATGGCAGCCGTGTTCGGACAGCAGTTCGAGGGTCACGGCGCGCTCCTCAGTACAGCACCACCGAGCGGATCGACTCGCCGCGCTTCATCAGCTCGAAGCCTTCGTTGATGCGGTCCAGCGGCAGCGTGTGCGTGATCAGGTCATCGATGTTGAGCTTGCCGTCCATGTACCAGTCGACGATCTTCGGCACGTCAGTGCGCCCGCGCGCGCCGCCGAAAGCCGAACCCTTCCATTCGCGACCGGTCACGAGCTGGAACGGGCGCGTGGAAATCTCCGCGCCGGCCTCCGCCACGCCGATGATGATCGACTTGCCCCAGCCCTTGTGGCAGCACTCGAGCGCCTGGCGCATGACCTGCGTATTGCCGATGCATTCGAACGAATAGTCCGCGCCGCCGTCGGTGAGCTGGATGATGTGGTCGACGACGTTGCCCACGTCTTTCGGGTTGATGAAATGCGTCATGCCGAACTTGCGCGCCATCGCTTCGCGCTCGGGGTTCAGGTCCACGCCGATGATCTTGTCCGCGCCGACCATCTTCGCGCCCTGGATCACGTTCAGGCCGATGCCGCCGAGGCCGAACACCACCACGTTGGCGCCGGCTTCCACCTTCGCGGTGAAGATGACGGCGCCCACGCCGGTGGTCACGCCGCAGCCGATGTAGCAGACCTTGTCGAACGGCGCGTCGGGGCGAATCTTCGCGAGCGCGATTTCCGGCACCACGATGTGGTTGGCGAACGTCGATGTGCCCATGTAGTGGAAGATCGGCTTGCCGTCGATCGAGAAGCGTGAGGTGCCATCCGGCATCAGGCCCTTGCCCTGCGTGGCGCGGATGGCCTGGCACAGGTTGGTCTTGCGTGACAGGCAGAACTTGCACTGGCGGCATTCCGGCGTGTAGAGCGGAATCACGTGGTCGCCCGGCTTGAGCGAGGTCACACCCGGGCCGACATCGGTGACGATGCCCGCGCCCTCATGACCCAGGATCGCCGGGAAGATGCCTTCAGGATCGGCGCCGGACAGCGTGTAGTAATCGGTATGGCAGATGCCGGTGGCCTTGATTTCCACCAGCACTTCACCAGCACGGGGGCCTTCCAGGTCCACGTCTTCGATGGTCAGCGGGGCGCCGGCTTTCCAGGCGATGGCAGCTTTGGTTTTCATAGTCGGAGGATGTGGTTAGTCGGTCAGAGAAAGATCAGGTGCAGGAATCGGCTTGATACTCCGCCCGTCAGCGAATGGCGACGCGATGCATTCGACGCGGTTCGGGGTGGTAGTCGTTGACGGCGTAGTGCTGTGTGGCGAGGTTGTCCCAGACCGCGACAGACCCCTTGGTCCAGCGGAAGCGGACTTGCCACTCCGGCACCTTCGCCAGGCCGCTGAGGAAGCCAATGAGCGCGCAACTTTCGTCGTTCGTCACATCGCGAATGTGGGTGGTGTAGAGCGAGTTGACGAACGTCACCGGCTTGCCCGTGACGGGATGCTCAAGAATGACGGGCTGCTCGATCGGCGCATACTTTTCGCGGGCTGCCCGATACAGCGCCCCCGTTTCATCGCGCTTGCGGAGGTTGTCGGTCAAGGCCGGTGCCTCCCAGTTGTGGACGGCGCGCAGACCTCGCAAATGATCCTGCATTGCCGGTGAAAGCGAATCAAACGCCGCCGTCATGCTTGCCCACATCGTATCGCCGCCGGTTTCCGGCACGTCCACCGCATAGAGGCATGCACCGGCAGGCGGGGATGTCTGCCACGTCAGATCCGCATGCCAGATGTCCGTGCCTGTCCTGGTTCCCTGGCTGACGAGGAGCTCCACATACGGATTTTCCGAATGCGCGGGAAACGTCGACGAAACCGGCTCCACCCTTCCGAAGATCTTCGCAAAGCGAACTTGTGCTTCCGGCGTCAGATCCTGATCGCGGAAGAAGATGACCTGGCGCTCGGCAAGAATGGCGCGCAAGTCCTCAGCGTGTTGAAGCACCTGATCCGGATCGGCCAGGTTGATGCCGTGAATCTCGGAACCGATTGCAGGTGTGAGATTGTCGATTTTCATGAGTCGTCCTTCCTTGGTTTGTTCGAACTGCCTTTAATTTCCACTAGTGGCAATTTGTGGCAGTTTAGTTGGATCGGTCTTGCAGAGTCAAGCGCATCGGGTCGTTGGGCGCGCTGGCATCACCCTCCAGGCCCACGCCAATGACCGCCCGAAGGCATTGAGGTATCTCGAAGCCTTGCGCTCGCCTCTATTTGCGGGGGGTGACGGGCCCGCGTTTGCCATCAATGGCATCAGCGATCATGCCCGAGACGAACTCAAGGTAGTTGTCCACCTGTCGCTCACATTCCTTGCCCGGCCCAAAAAGATGTCGGAGCAAAGGTTGTGCCGTGGGGATAAACGCGGACACGCTCAGTATCAGCAGGTGTACGTACCTCGCATCGATGTCCGCACCTCGCGCATCTTCGAGGATCATGTCGGTCAGCTCCAGAGCGCGTCGGGTAATGCGTTGCAGCGCATCGCCGACCGCATCCTCTTCGGCTACGTCCTTGCCGTGATAGATCTCGCTAAGCGCCAGCCGCTCGAAATGCGGATGCTCTTGCATGAACTCCAGACGTAGCAGCAAGCGCTGATGGACGCGCTCGCGGACCGTGCCTTGCATGCGCATCACCACTTCCATGCGATCCTGCAACTGGCTCATCAGGTGTTCGGTTACCTCGCGCAGCAGGCCGTGGAGATCGCCAAAGTAGTACCGGACCAATGTCCTCGCGACCCCGGCTGCCGCCGCGATCTCGAGGATGGTCAGTTGCTCCGGCAGCCGGGTCTTCAGCAATTCCACCGTCGTCTGGAGGATGACCTGTTTGCCCACCGTATCCTCTCCCGTGGGCCTGCCGCTCACGCGCCGTCGCGCGGGCTTGCCAGCCGAGGATGTACGCTTGGTGGGAGTCTTCGTTGCCATATCGCAGGTAGTGATGGTGGAGAACGAGGGCCAGGGACGAACACTGACTTCAGCATGCATGTCGCCGCGGCCTGGCCGGCGTCCCGGCATTCTAGCAACTTCGTGATGTGCATATTTGTCGCCCCGGCACCGGACTACACCGCCTGGGGGAGCGGCATGGACCGGAACCGCCGTCCGGTTGCCTGGAACATGGCACTCGCGACAGCCGGCGCAGTCGGACCCAGCACCACCTCGCCGCACCCTTGCGGCGGCCGGTCACTGTCGAGAATGACGACCTCCACGCGCGGCATCTCCGCCAACTGCAGCAGCGGATAGTCATGGAAGCTGCTTTGCTGGACCGCCCCCTGCTCAAAGGTCAGCTGGCTCTTGAATGTGTTGGTCAGCGCAAAGCCGATGCCGCCCTCCACGTTGGCTCTGATCAGCCCGGGATTGACCGGACGGCCGGCATCGATGCCGCAAACGGCGCGCCTGAGCCTGACCTTTCCTGCCGTCAACTCAAGCTCCATCACGAGCGCGACAAACGTCTGGAAGCCCTCGCCCCGTCCTGTGTAGACGTTGAAGGCCATGCCGCGGAACACGCCGTTTGCTGGCGGGCGATCCCATTGCGCTGCACGCGCGGCCGCGTCGAGCACCCTGACGGCCAGTGGCTGGTCGGCGAGCAGCTTGCGCCGATACTGGTAGTCATCCATGTGCGCGGCCGAGGCAAGCTCGCTGACAAAGCTTTCCAGGAAGAAGACGCTGGAGGTACTGCCGACACTGCGCAGGAAGCTGAGCGGAATCGGCTGCTTGACATCGACGGCATCCACCAGCAGGTTGGGCACGCGGTAGATCAGGTCGTAGATCGACTCGACCATGGTTTCATCCCATCCCCCCACGGCCGCCATCTTTTCCTGCTTGATGACGCCATAGAGCGATTGACCGGATATTCGCGCGTGCATGGCCGCCGGCATGCCGGCTTCGTCCAACACCGCGCGGAACCGCCCCGCCGCACCGGGCCGGTAGTAGGAGTGCCGCGTGTCGTCTTCCCGGGAACGAATCACCTTGACCGGCCTGCCCACAGCCTTGGACGCCGTCGCGGCATGCAACGCAAAATCCGGCAAGTACTTGCGCCCGAAGCTGCCGCCGAGATAGACGGTATTGACGATCACCTTGTCCGCGGGAATGCCGAATGCCCGGCTCACTTCGCCGCGCAGGAAATCCTGTCCCTGGAAAGGCCCCCATAGCTCAATCTCGCCATCCCGGACATGCGCCGTGGCAACGACCGGCTCCATCGTGGCATGCGTGACATACGGAGACTGGTAGTCCGCGGTGATGACGGATGGCCTGGATTTCCGCGCGAGAATGGATTCGGGATCGCCAAGCCTTCTCGCTACCGGGGCACTGGGGCTGTCGAGCGCGGCGAGGAACTGCCGGGTGATCTGCTCCGAGGAGACATGCCCGGCGACACCCGCATCGAAATCGATCTCGAGCGCATCAGCAGCCTGTTTGGCGATCCAGTAGGACTCGGCCACCACGATGATGGTATTGGGTGTCGCAACCGGCCACAGCGACGTCGTCACAATGGCGCTCACCCCTGGCCTCTTGCGGACCTCCGCTTCGTTGCGAATGCGCACGATGCTGCCGGTCACGCTTGGCGCCATGCGCACCGCGCCTACCAGCATCCCGGGTACCTCGATATCCATGCCAAAGATGGCACTGCCGTCGACCTTGGCCGCGGTGTCCATGCGGCGAAGGTTCTTGCCGATCAGCGTCTGCTCCGATGGCACCTTCATCCGCGGCCGGGGACTGATGCGCAGCTTTGCCGCATCCCCGACCACCTCGCCATAGCCCAGGCTTCGCCCGGTGGCGGGATGAATGACACGACCGGTCCTGGTGATGCACTGAGAGGACCGCACTCCCATCCGCTTCGCGCCGGCGCGCAGCAAGACGTCTCTGGCTTGCGCACCGGCCAGGCGCATGCGCTCATAGAAGAACGTCATCGACATCGATGCGCCGGTGTACTGCTGCAATGGCTCTTCCCCGGCATCGTTCCGGTACGCGTCCCGTCCGGTAACGAACCTGACCGAGATATTCTCCCAGTCAGCGTCCATCTCGTCGGCGAGCACTTGCGGCAAGCCGGTATAGATGCCCTGGCCGAACTCGCATTGCGACACGCCGACAATGGTGTGACCGGATGGCTGGATCCAGATCCAGTCGCTGACCTCGACTTCCGCGGATGCCTGATCGGCCCCTCCGTCGTTTTTCGGGTAGACCACGCGTATTGCCAGGCTCCCGGCAGCGGGCAGCGCCAGCGCGGCTGCCACGCCCTTCAGGAGAAGTCGTCGCCGAGGTGACCGCACCTCGCTGGTGTTACCGCTATTTGCCTGCCGCGGCGCCATGGATAGCCTCCCGAATGCGATGATAGGTTGCGCAGCGGCACAGGTTGGTCATCGCCTGGTCGATCTGCTCGTCGGTGGGGGTCGGATTGCTCTTCAGCAGAGCCGCCGCGGACATGATCATTCCCGACTGACAATATCCGCACTGCGGGACATCCTTGTCGATCCACGCCCTTTGAATCGGATGAGACCTGTCCCTGGACAGTCCTTCGATCGTGGTGACCTGCTTTCCATCCACGGCCTTTACCGGGACGGAGCAGGACCGCATTGGCGCTCCGTCAACGTGAACCGTGCAGGCACCACACATGCCGATACCGCATCCGAACTTGGTGCCGGTGAGCTTGAAGTGTTCGCGCACCACCCATAGCAAAGGTGTTTGCGGATCGCCGTCGAATGTGACGCGCCTGGCGTTCAGCAAGAATCTCATTTCGCCTCCTGTCTCCTGTTTGATGTGTGGACGGTCGCTGCCACCTCAAAACGACGTATGTAGTCCGACACTGACCACTGACTGGTTCTGGCCAGACGACACACCGACGACATTCATCGCCGCAAGGCCGTCAACGGCGTGCTGATACGTCCAGAACGCATACAACTGGGTCCGCTTCGAGAAGTAATACATGCCACCGAGATGAAGCTGGTGCCATTTGGTCTTCTCGAACTTGCTGAACGAGTAGCCAACGGTGGCCGCAGCCGCTGGCGTGGCTTGCCAGGTCAGGCCGAGATCGGCTGCGTTCATCGTGCCTTCCGCCGCACCGGCTCGCAGCGTCGAACGCGAGTAGAGGGCGTTCACGGAAAGCGGCACGGATTCAAGGCGATAGCTCCCGCCAATGCCCCCTGCCTTGAATGCATCGATGAACATGGCGGCACCGGGTGTGAGCCCCCTGCCGAGGGCATTCGGAAGACCGGTAGTACCGCCAATGTCGAAGGCCCGGCCGTTGGCGTCCGTGTAGGCGACCGTGACGCTCAGCCGGTCCGCGTCGTATGTGCCGGCAAGGCTGTAGGTGCGCTTGGCGCTGCTGCTACCCGGCACCTCGCCCAGCCCGACCATCGCACTGAGTTGCATCCCGCCAAAGCGCGGCGATTGATACGAGATGGCATTGTCCACCGGGAACTGACTCGATAACCCGTCGAGGTTTCCGGGGTGATACAGGTAGAAATTGAACAGCTGGTAGCCATTGCTCCACTGGCCCAGCTTGTCGGCCACGAAGTCAACCTGGCGGCCAAGCCTGACGGTACCGCTGCTTGCCGACAAGCCGACCCATGACGCCCGGTTGAAGATCTTCCCCGCGGCGATCATGGAACCACTGTCGGTCAGGAAGCCATTCTCCAGCTGGAAGATTGCCTTCATGCCACCGCCAAGGTCCTCGGAACCGCGCAGACCGAACAGATCGGGTTGCGAGATCCCGCCGTCCATGCGAACCGTACTGTTGCCGCGGATATTGCTGATCCACGGAACGGACGTATCGACACTCCCATACAACGTCACCTGGCTCTGCGCGAACGCCGTGTTGGCACAACAGACAGCCAACGCAGAGATAACCCTGTGCTTCATGATCAGCCCGCCTTTACCGTTAGGTTTGAGTCTTCTGTTCACCGGCCACTAATTTCCATATATGGCAATTAGTGGCAAAAAAAGTCGCTTACTGAGGCGTCGCGGATGCGTCCTCAAGCGTTCGCCCGGTTGTCTCCTCGCCGAATAGTCCGACCGCAAGCGCCGCGGCAAAGGCGACGCCGGCGATCACGACGTAAGACGTGGAAAGCGAACCGCGGGCAACGAACCAACCGATCATCGAAGGACAGATGATTGAGGTAGCCTGATCGAGACAGACACGCCTGGTCCTTAGATTAAGATCGTGGATCAGGAGCGCGCGAAGATGAGCAAGGCAAGACAGACGTACACGGAAGAGTTTCAGGCAGAGGCCGTGAGACTGGTGCTGGAACAGGGGCTGACGCTGCAGTCGGCCGCCCAGCGTCTTGGGATTCCGAAGGGCACGTTGACGAATTGGGTGTTGAGAGCCAAAGCGCCTGGAGCAACAGCGGCACCAGGAGGCGTGACAGTGGCGGAGCTGGCGGCGGAGAATGCGAGGCTGCGCAAGGAGCTGGCAGAAGCGAAGCTGGAGCGCGATATTGTAAAAAAAGCCGCAGCGTACTTCGCCAGGGAATCACTGCCCGGTACGCGTTCGTGAGGCAATGGCGAGAAGTGTATCCGGTGAAGATGATGTGCCGGGTATTGGGAGTCTCGCGCAGTGGTTATTACGACTGGACGCACAGACCTCACGGGCTCAGTCCGGAACAGGAGCGGTTGCATCTGGCGATCCGGGCGGCCCACAAGCGCACGCGTCAGACGTATGGCACGCGGCGCCTGCAGCGAGAACTGGCTGGCGATGGATTCATGGTCGGTCGTGACCGGCTGGCCCGACTGCGCAATGAGATGGGGATTCGGTGTCGGCAAAAGCGTCGATTCGTGGCGACAACGCGCTCGGCACATAATCTGCCAGTGGCGCCCAACCTACTGGAGCAGAAGTTTGAAGCCGACAGGCCAAACGCCGCGTGGGTGACTGACATCACGTATATCGCAACCGACGAGGGGTGGTTGTACCTGGCAGGAATCAAGGACCTGTACACATGCGAGATCGTGGGCTACGCGATGGGGCCCAGAATGACACAGGAACTGGTAGGCGAGGCGCTGTTCCGGGCGGTGCGTAGCAAGCGGCCGCGGCCCGGCCTGATACATCATTCGGACAGGGGTAGCCAATACTGTGCTCACGGCTATCGCAGGTTGCTGGCGCAGTTCGGCATGCAGGCATCGATGTCACGCAAGGGAAATTGCTACGACAATGCGCCCATGGAAAGCTTCTGGGGCAGTCTGAAAGCAGAGCTGGTGTACCACCATCGGTATGCCACCCGGATGGAAGCCATGGCCTCTGTTCGTGAGTACATTGAAATTTTTTACAATCGCCAACGGCGGCATTCCAAGTTGGGGTACCAAACGCCAGGCGAAGTCGCTGCAAGCTACCTCAATCGACTAGCTGCAGCATGAACCAGACGTGTCCGCTCTAGACAGAACACCTCAGATGGAAGCCAGGCGCAGCATCGCGCTGGACACGCCCACGCCGAAGGTGCGGATCCCGGTCGGATACAGCTCGGGGGTATAGACATAGCAGCCGATGAACGCGGCAGCCGTGAATCCGAATGCGAGGGACATGCAGAACGCCGTTGTGGCCGGAGCCATTGGCGCGAAAAGGACGGGAGCCAGCATCGCGAAGCCCGCGCAGATCCAGGTCATGGTCATCCACAGTCGGCGCCCGAAGCGGTCGATCGCGAGCGCGCACATTGCTGAGCCGACAATGCCGGCCAACGACGTGTAGGTGCCGTACTTGAGCGCCGTGGCCAGGTCGATGTGGAACACCTCACGATAGATCGTCGGCATCCACGACGTGACACCAGCTGTCACAAAGCCGCCGGCAAACCACAGCGACACCAGGACAAAGGTCCTGCGCAGCAACGGCGGCCGGAACAGGCTTTGCCAGGTTGCTGGCGGCTCCTGCCTGGCCACAGTCTTGTGCCTGGTTTCGAGAGAAGCCGGCTGCCCGTTGGCGCCCGCCGCCCTGGCGTACTTGCGAAAGCGTTCCAGTGCGGCATCGGCTTCATGGAAGCGGCCTTTCGACGCGAGCCATCTTGGAGATTCCGGCAAGAAGCGACGCATGCAAAGCGCGATCAGCGCCGGCAATGCCCCCAGGAAGAACATCGTCTGCCAACCGAGATTGGGCACCACCCACATGCCCGCCAGGCTCGCGGCAAACAGGCCGATGGGGAAAATCAGTTCGTAGAACAGCACGAAGCGTCCGCGATGCTCGGACTTGGCCAGTTCATTGATGTAAGTCGCCGCAACCGGCAGCTCGCCCCCAAGCCCGAGACCCTGAATGAATCGATATGCCATCAGGCTCATCGGGCTACCCGCGAACGCGCAGGCCAGGCTGCCAAGTGCGAACAAGGCCACCGAGAGGCTGGCGCAACGCAGGCGCCCGAACTTGTCCGCAAGGTGCGAGAAGCAAAGCGAGCCAATAAGCTGGCCGAGATAGCCGATGGAGATAATGAGGCCGACCTGCTCAGGAGATAGCGACCACAGCTTGATCAGCACCGGCATCGCCGCAGCGATGGCGAGAACATCGAAGCCATCAAAAAAGGTGGCGCTCCCAACGATGACACGTGCAAGCCGGTGCAAGGGCGTAAGGGGAAGCGCCTCCACTTCGGCCACAATGCGTGCGGCTTCGTTCTGCTCAGTCGTTGTCCGCCACACACTATCGTGCGCGGCTCCGCTCGACCCTCCGTGACCTGATAATCCATCCATGCCGCTTCCCGTGATTTCTGTCCCTGATGTGCTCATACCTGCTCCAACTGAATCAAGACTAACCTCCCGTGTGACGCGCCGATTGCCTGTCCATGGCCTCGGCGCAGTTCCCATGTGCTGCAGTGGCGATTACCGACGCGTGATGATTTGCTTCCATCCATCGACTCACGCCGACATTAATTTCCACTCGTGGCAATAATAGTTGCCGCACGCTGTCCTTCGCTGTAGGGGTTTTCCTGTACGCCAATGCCGCTTCTTGGATCGTGCCTTGGTGCGCCAGCGCGCCAGTCCTCTATCATTGACCAGCCGCTGCGGTGAGCCGCCAACTTCATTTGCCATTGGCCGCGACATGCATAGCGGCGCGCCAGCCATGACCGGATCACCAATGCCCCGATACATTGCCTTTCTTCGCGGCGTCAGCCCGATGAACGCCCGGATGCCCGAACTCAAGCGCTGCTTCGAGGCGGCGGGCTTCTTCGAAGTGAAAACCTTGCTCTCCAGCGGCAACGTCGTGTTCAACGCGCGATCATCGTCACTCACCAGCCTGGAGCGGCGCGCCGGGAAGGCCATGCAAGAGGAGCTGGGCCGCAGCTTCGACACCTTTGTCCGTCCGGCGGGCTATCTACAAGACCTGATCGATTCGGATCCCTATGCAGAGTTCAGCATTGCGTCTTCGGCCAAGCGGGTTGTCACGTTTCTGCGCGGGCCGGTGCCGCCAGACGTGAAGCTGCCCATCGAGCGTGATGGCGCAAGCATCGTCAAGGCCGGTGCCACGGAGATCTTCAGCGTCTACATACCGGATCCGAAGAAAGGTCCCGTGTTCATGAGCCTGCTCGAACGCACGTTCGGCAAGGACATCACCACGCGCACGCTCGATACGGTCATCAAGTGTGCCCGGGCATAGGCAACCCTTTCCCTATGACGGGAACAATGCCATCTGCCCCGTGAGCAGCGTCTCGAAATCCTCATCGAGGAAAGGCAGAATGGCATCGGCGATAGGCTGCAGTTGCTTTGTCACGTAATGCCCATAGTCGATGGGCGCCGAGCGAACTTCAAGCGGCTCCGGCCCCGCCACGGTCATCACATAGCTGATCCAGCCGCCATGCTGATATTGCAGCGGGCGGCCGTGGCGTTCGTTGTGGGCATCGGCAATCCGCGCAGCGCGGACGTGCGGCGGCACGTTGCGCTGGTAGTCGTCGAGCTTGCGGCGCAGCCGCTTGCGGAACACCAGCTGTTCGTCCAGTTCGCCAGCCAGCGTGCGGCGCACGATATCCCTCACGTAATCCTGGTACGGCTCGCGGTTGAAGATCCGTTCGTAGAGTACCTGCTGGAATTCCTGCGCGAGTGGAGACCAGTCCGTGCGCACGGTCTCCAGCCCCTTGAACACCATCTCGACCCGGCCGTCGGGCCGCTGCACCTGGCCGGCATAGCGTTTCTTGCTGCCAAGGTCCGTGCCGCGGATGGTGGGCATCAGGAAGCGCCGGAAGTGCGTTTCGAACTGCAGTTCCAGCGCGCTTTCGAGCCCGTAGGTCTGCCACAGGTGATCACGCCACCAGTCGTTGACATAGGCCACCAGGCTGCGGCCGATCTGGCTGGCGTCGGCCTCCGTCCGGGCCCGGCGCAACCACACGAACGTGGAATCCGTATCGCCGTAGATGACCTCGTAGCCGCGCGCCTCGATCAGGGTCCGGGTCTGCTGCATGATCTCGTGCCCGCGCATCGTGATCGACGACGCGAGCCGCGGATCGAAGAAGCGGCAGCCGCTTGATCCGAGCACACCGTAGAACGCGTTCATGATGATCTTTAGCGCCTGCGAGAGCGGCTTGTTGCCGTCGCGCTTGGCAGCTTCGCGGCCCTGCCAGACGCGGGCCACGATGGACGGCAGGCAGTGCTTCGTCCTGGAGAACCGCGCGCCACGAAAGCCGGCCACGGAATCGGCATCGTCGGGATGAGCAAGCCCTTCCACCAGGCCGATCGGGTCGATCAGGAACGTGCGGATGATCGACGGATAGAGGCTCTTGTAGTCGAGAACCAGCACCGATTCGTAGAGGCCGGGGCGCGAATCCATGACAAAGCCGCCGGGGCTCGCCTCGGGCGCCTTGTCGCCGAGGTTGGGTGCCACATAGCCCTGGCGGTGCATCAGCGGCATGTACAGGTGCGTGAAGGCCGCGACCGAGCCGCCGCTGCGGTCCGCCTGAAGGCCCGTCACCGTGGCACGTTCCAGCAGGAAGGTCAGCAACTCCGTCTTGTCGAAGATCCGTGTCACCAGCTCGCAATCGCGCAAGTTGTAGCGTGCCAGCGCCGGCTTGTCCTGCTCGAACATGCGGTCGATGGCGTCCATGCGGTCATACGGGTTGTCGATCGCCTTGCCTTCGCCGAGCAGTGACTGGGCTACCGATTCGAGGCTGAACGATGGGAAGGTCCACGTGGCGGAGCGCAACGCTTCGATGCCGTCAATGATCAGGCGGCCGGCGGCTCCGGCGAAATAGTGCTGCTGGCTGCCATGCTCGCGCCATTCCATCTCGGCGCCGCCGCGGCCAAGGCGCAACGGCACCTGGAATTTGCGCGCATGCTCGTGCAATACGCGCAGGTCGAATTGGACGAGGTTCCAGCCAATGATGGCGTCGGGGTCATGGCGCCCCATCCACGCGTTCAGCCGTTCGAGCAATGCCGGCCGCGTCTCGCAGTATTCGAGCGAGAATTCGACGTCCGCGGGCACGGACGGTGCCGGGCCCAGCATGTAGACCTGGCGCTGGCCGCACCCTTCGAGTGCGATCGAGTACAGGTCGCCGAAGGCATTGGTTTCGATATCGAGAGACACCAACCGCAACGTCGGCCGATAGTCCGTGGCGGGTTTCATCTGCGCGTTGCGCACCACGCCGCTGCCATCGGCATCGCCGTCGTACCAGACCGGGGCGGTGATGAAGCGTTCCATCAGGTAGCGCTCCGGTGGCCGGATATCGGCTTCGTAGACGTCCACGCCCGCGTCGCGCAGCGCGCGGCTGTGCTGTCCCAGTTGCCGATACTGACGACAGTAAAGGCCAGACACGGGCCTCTGGTTGAAGTCCTGGAGTCGGAGCGGACGCAGATCGACAGTCGCGTCACCCTGCAGCACGGCCTCGGCGCGCTGCCGCTGGGCCTCCGGCACAAAGGCTACGGACGGTTGCGGCGGCAATCGCAACAGGCGTGGGCCGTCGTCGGTGGCAAGCCAGACTTCGACTTCGGTACCCGCCGGCGTATCGCGCCAATGCCGGGTCAGGATGAAACCCTGTTGAAGTGCCACGCTGCAAAACCCTGAAGAAGCTGTCCGGGCACAAGTTTAGCGGAGATAGCGGGATCGCTCTCTCGCCTACCCGTGCCCAGTACAAGCGCCAGCAGCGTGGGATGAGGTGACAGCGTGTATGGCTGTCAACGCGTCAAAACTTCAGGCTTTACCTCCGTCCAGCCCGGCCCCGGGTCGAATGACTTGATGGCCGCGCCCTTGGCAGCGCTGTTCGGACCAAGGTCGCTTTCGTACACCCGCCCGTCGTAGCTCACCATGAAGGTCTTGATTCCGGTATCGCCATACCGGGCCGGCCACGCGATCAAGGCAAAGCCGCCAAAGAGCTTGCCGTTCACGAGGTAGTCATACTTGCCGCCTGGAGCATGCGGGCCTTGCGAAGTCAGCAGCTTGTAGTGATAGCCGTGGTAGCCACTTTCCCCGAGGCTTTGCTTGCCAGCCTCGAGAAACGCCGGGCCCAGCGGGCTTTGCGGTTCCCCGGGCGTGCTTGGCCAGTACAGGCCGTCGCGCTTGCCTGGCGAACTGGCAAGCTTCAGGGCGTAGGTCGATATGCCGGTCTTCTGCTGGCTCAGCCGGGCATAGTCGTCCTGCGCATCGCACACGGCCAGCAAGGTCTGCATTGCCGACAGCTCGTTGCGGCCAATACGGCGCGCCTTCATTTCCTCTACGCCGGCGCGCGTGTCGAAATGCCAGCCCTTCGCGGTCTTGACCAGCGGAATCGGCAACGTCCAGCCGTCCTTGCCCGTGGCGATGCGTGCGCGATTGTCCCCGTCGGGCTGAATCGCATGGGACTGGCTCCAGGCTTCCAGGAACCGGTAGCGGATATCTGCGCCGACCGGCGGAATCAGGGTCTTGTAGTTGGCGCCGAGGATGGACTGCATCGCCGTATCGTCGCTGGTGGCCACGGCGTTCCCAAAGGCCGTCATCGCGGCCTCGGGTGTGCTGAAGTCCTTCTGCGCGTACGCAGGTGCCATGCCCCAGAGCAACATGGCCACCGCCACGGCGAGCGTGCGGCCCCTGGCGTGGCGCGGATACGGAGTATGTCGCAGTATCGAGTTCATGATCCGGCCCCTCCGTTTAGCGCCTGCCACCACGGCCACCGCCACCGCCACGGCCACCGCCGCCACCAAAGCCGCCGCCTCCACGGCCGCCGCCACCGCTGAAGGAGCCTCCGCCACCACCTCCACGGCCGCCTCCGCCGGAAAAACCTCCGCCGCCGCCATGGCTGGCGCCACTCTGGCGATAGCCCGTGGACTGCATGCTGGACCTGCCGCGGTCGACATCACGCTGCGAAGCGCCGCCGCCGCCCACGCCTTGGAACGCGTTGTCGCGTCCGCCGCCTGCAGCGCCTCCGCGCCCGCCAGCGCCGGCCTGACGGTCCGACACGCCTGCGCGGTTGCCGGCGCCACCGCGGTCACCGACTCCGCCGCGGTCTCCTACACCGCCCCGGTCGCCTACGCCGCCTCGATCACCTACGCCGCCTCGGTCACCGACGCCGCCTCGATCACCTACGCCGCCCCGGTCTCCTACGCCGCCTCGATCGCCTACGCCGCCCCGGTCACCGACGCCACCGCGGTTGCCAGCGCCGCCGCGATCACCAAGACCGTCGCGGCCACGAAAATCATTGCGCCTGTCGGCCCCGGCGGAACTCCGGCCGCCGAATTTTTCACGCGATGCGTTGTCCCGGTACGCCACGCCCTTGCGGTGCGAGGCATCGTGGTTCCACTTGCCGTTCTGCACCTTGGTCCGGTCGAAGTTGCGGTCAATATTGGTAGCACGGTTGACGTTCACATTGACGTCGCCCCCGCCCCAGTTGCAGCCGCCGAAGATTGCCCCCGCTGCCGCGAGGCCGACGCCCCAGGCAAAGCCCGTGGCCAGCGCGGCGCCCGGATAGTAAGCGGGATACGGCGGCCAGTAGTACGGCGGATAGGATGGATATCCCCACGAACCGTAGACCACCGTCGGGTTGTAGGACGGCACGTAGATGACTTCAGGATTGGCCGGCTCGATCCGCACGACGGTCTGCGGAGCCGCCGCCTGCGACGGTGCGGGACCCTGCACGGGCGCCTGCGCGGGGGCTTGCTCCACAATCACGTTCTGCTGTTCATTCGACTTGAGGTTGCCGGTCTGCTGGGCTTTGGCCCGCAGTCGCTGCACCGCGGCAAGCACGTCCTTCTCCTGGGCGAGGAAGGCATCGCCAAGCTTCTGGGTCCAGTCGAGTTTGTCGTTCATCGGCTCCAGCGCCTGCGGGAACGCCACCAGCGACTTGACGCTGACATCCCACGGCTGGTCAGCGACGGCCTTGACCGCATCGTCGCCCTTGACCTTCGGGTTGGCCTTGACCCAGCGCGCCGCCTGCACGATCTCGAGCGGGTACGTGGAGGCCATCAGCACCTGGGCCAGCACCGAATCGGGATACAGGGCGATCGGGGCGACCAGTGCCTCGAGTTCCTCCGGCTTGAACGTAGTAGCCGGCGCGGACGTGTCCTGCGCATGGACGGCAAACGATAGCAACGCCAGAACTGCGAGCAGCCAAGCCCTGGCGCAGCGGAGCGAGCGCGTTGTCCACGGATCCATTGCCATCCCCCCAAATCGCCCGTTTGCCGGGCACCGCGACGGGCTCAGCGCCCGAAAGAAAAGGCATTACCTATATGACAAGTACATGCTCGCCCGAGCCGCTGCGTTCCAGCGGCACAAGTGCTCAGTATCCATCCTCGTGTCAACTCTATGTGCAGCCGGAGCATTCCGAAATGAAATCTTTCCATCGCCGAGATAAGCAAAGTTTTTATCCCGATGTTGTGCGGCATTCGACACTCACCGACCGGTGCGTCGATCCGACGCTGCCGCTGCTTAGCGGCGGTGTCGGTCCCCTTGCCGGGAAGGCGGTAACTGGCGCTGCGGGTAGAGTTTCTGGAACTGGGCAGTCGTAACTCCCATCCCGCTCTTGTCGTCGATGATGGTCATTTCCTGCCACGCGCTCGGCGCCCCCTGCAACCCCGGGAAGTCCCTCAACTGCCAGACGCGGCCGGCCTGCGTATCAAGCAGGAAGGCACCTCCGCGGGCCTGGGCGTTGCTCACGATCTGGAACCGACCGGGCCGTCCGAGGGGCGGCAGGTCGTCGGCGCGTGGCGACGCGGCGGCCGCGCTGGCATCGCTGCTCCCTGCCGCGCCCGTCTGGGGGGCCGGGCTTTTCTCCGGTTCCCGGCCACATCCGCTCATCAAGACCATTGCCAGGCACAACGCATACGATGCCCTGTAGGACATGGTGGACTCCTCTGCGTGCGGACCGACCGTCCCGTGAACGGCCGGGCCGCTGATTGCCGTTGCCGTCTATGCCATCAGATGCGACTCATATTCATCGCGGAACTGGTGAAGCGAACTGTCTACCACCGTGACAGCGCCGTCGATCAGCCCGCAGCGACCGCTGCCGGGAAGGATGCGGCACAGGTTCTCCAGCGCCTCCAGGTCGGCGCGCACGCCGCGGCCCGTGTCGATCCGGTTGAGCAATCGCATCAGCTGGAATGTGCCCCCCTTGCACGGCGGGCACTGGCCGCAGGAACCTTGCGCAAAGAAGCTCACATACTCGGCCACCTTGCGGACGATGCTGGAGCCCTCCGATACGACGATCATCGCGCCGGTCCCCAGGCGCGAGCGCCGCTTGCGCACCGAGTCGAAATCCAGCGCTACGTCGAGATCGCGCTTGGTCAGCAGCGTGTTGGACGGCCCGCCCGTGAAGACAGCCTTGAATTCCTTGCCCTGCAGCATGCCGCCGCCAAACTCGAAGATCAGTGTCTCCAGGCTGGTGCCCATCGGCAGCTCGTACAGCCCCGGGCGCAGGACGTCGCCCGACAGCGAATAGAGCTTGGTCCCTGCCGCCTGAGCGACGCCGAGCGCGCGATACCACTGCGCGCCGTGGCGAAGTATCCCCGGCACGTGGGCGAGCGTCTCGGTGTTGTTGACGATGGTCGGCGCGCCGTGCACGCCGCTGTCGGCGGGATAAGGCGGCTTGCGTCGCGGAAATGGGAACGTACCCTCGACGCTGGCTATCACGGCCGTTTCCTCGCCACCGATGTACAGGCCGGAACTCGGCACGACCCGCAGCGTCAGCGGCCCGCCGAGCAGCCGCTCGAGTTCGGCGAGTTGCGCATGTGTTTGCCACTGCTGCACCGCCTGCCGCGTCATTTCGAGCGACAGTGGCTGATGCGGATTGACGTAGAGCACGACATGATTGGCCCGCGTGGCTGCCGCCGCGATCAGCGCGCCCTCGATGACCTGGTGCGGCGTGTGCTCCAGAAGGAAGCGGTCCTTGAACGTGCCGGGTTCGTCTTCGTTGCCATTGCAGATGATGTACTTGTCGACCGCGGCTGCAGCAGCAACTGGCCTCCACTTGCGGTGCGTCGGGAACCCTGCGCCGCCCATGCCGCGCAGATCGGCCTGTTCGATCTCCGCAAGGATCGCATCCGGATTGGACAAAGCCTTGGCCAGCCCTTCTCCGCCACCACGCGCAAGCCAGGCCTGCAGGTCTGCGCCGACCCGGATGTCCTCCTTAAGCAAGACCTGATTCAGCTTTTCCATGACGCGCTCCGCCGATCGCTATCGCCCTATCGCTAACGGATGCCACCGGGCGCCCGGCCCCACGCGCCCGGGCTGCGGGCCGCGTCGACGCGCAGATCGAAATGCGCGTAGCCGGGGAACAGCAGCGGTGCCTGGACGTGCAGCGGCAGCCCGGCGAGCGTCAGTTCCCGCTGCCAGGCATGCACGTGGCCGATGCCGGCGCGGTTGGCCATGGCGTTGCCGCCCGCTGACGCGGCGCTGGCGCCGGCATGCCGGCCCATGCTGAGGATATCGAGCAGCGCATTGCCCATCAGGCGGTTGCGTCCGTGAATGCCGCCCGTGACTTCGCCCACGCAATAAAGGCCAGGCACGCTCGTCGCGCCGTCCTTCCCGATCGCCACGCCCCCGTTCTGGTAGTGGAGGGTTGGGTAGACCATGAAGGGCTCCTGTGCCGCATCGAACCCACACTTGTGCGCGAGATGCCGCAGCGTCACGAGCCGCCTGGAAAGGATGCCCGGGTTCTGCATTTCCAGCGTCGGCGTGTCGAGGAACACGCCGACCTGGCCATCGCGGTCGATGCCTCGCCCCTCGGCGCATTCGCGCAAGATGGCCGAGGCCACGACATCGCGAGGCTTGAGTTCCTCCACGAAGCGTTCGCCGTTGCCATTGAGCAGTTTTGCGCCCGCGGAACGCGCTGCTTCCGAAATCAGCCCACCCGCCAGGTGGGACGGATACGCGATGCCGGTCGGGTGGTACTGGAACGAATCGAGTTCGCGCAGGCGCGCGCCGAGACGATAGGCAAGGACAAGACCGTCCGCAGTCGCACCATAGTGATTCGAAGTCGGGAACGCATTCAGATGCAGTCGCCCCGCGCCGCCCGTGGCCAGGATCACGGACCGCGCGCGGACCAGCACGAAGGTGCGCAACTCCAGGTTGTAGATCACCGCGCCAGCGCAGCGCCCGCGCTCGTCGGACAGCAGTTCGACCGCAGGGCAACGGTTCCACACGTCGATGCCGGAATCGAGGTCGACCGCCTCGCGCAGCACGCGCATCATCTCGAGCCCGGTGTAGTCGCGATACGAAAGAATGCGCGCGGCCGACGCACCGCCTGGCTTCTTGCGCAGCAGATTGCTGCCGATAAGCCGGTCCTCTTCCTGGTCGAACATCATGCCGAGCCGGATCAGCCAGCGAATCACGTCGGGCCCGTCCATCACCATCTGAGCGACAAGTTCGGGCTCGCCGCAGAAATGCCCGGCCCGCAGCGTGTCTTCGAAATGCAGCTGAGGACTGTCGTCCTCGCCGATGGCGGCCTGGATGCCGCCTTCGGCCATGACGGTGTTGCTGTCACCAAGGCGCAACTTGGTGGCGAGAATCACGCGCGCCCCCTGCTTTGCCGCGGTCAGCGCTGCGGCACACCCGCCGCCCCCGCCGCCGATGACGAGCACGTCGGTGGTCGCCAGTTGCGCGCCGGCGATGTCGACATCGTCGATCAGCGCATTGGCCTGCAGATAGCGCGCGAGGTCAGGCTGGCACGACTCCCCGCGGTTGACGCCAACGGCCAGCGGGACATGCGCGTTCGCGCCATGGTCCGGATGATAGGCCTTGAGCAATGCGTCGACGGGCATGTCGTCGCTGCGCACCGCGTGCTCTGCGCCCGGACGATAGCGCTGGCGCGCGTCTTCGTAAGGGATGCCGGCTGGCATGACGGTTCGCCCCCGTCAGCGCGGCGGGCGGGCGCCCGGCGCATCGAAATCGATGCCCATTTCGCCGCGCTCGATCTGCTGCAGGCGCCGCATGAGATTGGCCGGACGCAGCGAGTTCGCCGCGATCACGCGCCGCACGAACAGGCCAAGGTGGTTGGGACGGATATGCTCGGGACACGCCAGCGTGCAGAGATTGCACATGACGCACTCGTCGAACACACGGCTCGACGCGGCCAGGTTTCCTTCCACCGCAAAGTTCACGCCCTGCTGGACTTCCAGACCTTTTGGACACGCGCGATCGCAGCCGCTGCAGTGGCGGCAATGCGCGGCCTCGGGAAAGGTCTGTGAAATCGCACCCAGGACTTGCCAGCTGTCGCTGAATTCTTCGATGCGATACACGTGGCGCGCCGACACCGTGAAGTAATCGAGGAAGGCGACCTGCATGCCCTCCTCGACCAGCGTCTCGCAAGCGAGCGCGGTCCTGACTTCCTGGTCGCCGCTGCGGCGCACCATGACGCGGCAGGACCCGCATACGCCCTGCCCCATGCAGCCGACACCCTCGACCAGCGTTTCGCCGGCATGGAGGAAGGCCTGCAGGATCGAGCAATTGGGCGGTGCTTCCAGCTCGCGTCCTTCCATGCTCAAACGCACCATCTTCGCCCCCGTCGTCTGGCGACCCCGAAGCCACACCGGCGAACTCCACGAAAAGGTCATAACAACCATAGCACAGGCGTGGTCATTGGAAAGGAGGCGCAATGCTGTTCGGAGAGGCGGATCGGTTTGTACATCATGTGGCCCGCCATCGCGACCGCCTGTGGCCGCACGCAACTAGACAGCCGTCACCCTGCATCCCTTACATGGTGTGCAATCGTTGCAATGCCCCGAAGATCACAAAGCCGCGCCAGCGCCCGCGCGGCGACGCTGTGACGCGGTACGAATCTTGCCGTTCGTAGAAGACCGGCCCCAACGCCAGAGCGGGTGCAATCGCGCCTGCGGGCAATCGGGCATCCCCATGTTACTTCAGGACATCAGCATGAGTTACTACGACGAAGAGCGCTACAGGCGCGAACGCAGCAAGCGGCGAGACGATGATGACTGGCAACCTGAATCCGGGCGCGAAGCGTGGCAGTCGGAGCGCGCACGCCGGCGCCTGACGCCGGGGCAGACCAGCTATGGCGGCCCGGCGCCCCAGCGGGGCGGATATGGTGATCCGTACCAAGGGTCGTCAGGCCAGCGGTATGGAGAGCGCCGGTACGATGATCCCGACCAGGGGTACGGCTCATACGGCGCCGAGCGCTACCAGGACAATCCGTCGCGCGAACGAGGACGAGAGCGATATGGTGACCGCTATGGTGGCGAGCGCTATGGCGGCCGCGACGAAGGCCGCTATCGCACCGAAGAGGCTTACCGCGGCGGAGGCAGTACCGGAGGCGAAGGCCGTCACCGTGGCAGCGAACTGCGCTATGGCATGAACGGCGGCTACGGCTGGGATCGGGCCTCGGAATGGCGCGACCCGAGGGCCTGGCAGCGCGACGACGCGGAAGCCGAACGCCAGTGGCGCCAGAGCGTGGAACGCGCGCGCGAGCGGGAGCGCCAGACGGCAGGCCGCGACACCTATTTCAATGACCTCCGCAGCGATACCCGCTACTGGACAGAGGCTGACGACGACCGCGCGCAAGGCCAGCGCTACGAACGGCGCTACAGCCGCGAAGCGGCACAGCGGCGCGGCTGGGAAGTCGATGAAGACCGCGACGAAGACCATGGCGCGCTCTATAACCTCGGGCGCCGCATCGGCGAAGCCGTGGGCGATTTGTTCGGCACCTCGGAACGGCACGAGCGCCATGTGGGGCCTCGCGGCTACCAGCGGACCGACGAGCGGATCCGCGACCAGATCTGCGAGCGCCTGAGTTACGCGCGCGGCGTTGATATCAGCGATGTCAGTGTCGACGTCAAGGATAGCGTGGTGACGTTGTCCGGCACAGTGAAAAGCCGCAGCCAGAAGTACTACATCGAAGACCTGGCCGATTCGACCTATGGCGTCAGCGAGGTCAACAACGACATTCGCGTGCGCCGGGATACCGACACGTCGTCGCTGTCCGGCACTGGCGAAACGACAGGCAGCACCTGGCGGGGCTGATCGGGTACACCGGACAAGGTGAATTCAGGGCCTGGCGGCAATCAGTCGGGGCGGATGGGAAGCGATACGGCCTTCCGCCCGTCCTGGCTTCTGCCGGTTCACCCCTTGCGCATGCGTAGCAAATCGGCGTAAGACACGAGCTTGCGCTTTTCCTGCGCAAGCGTCTTTCTTTCCGGCACCGCGCGGGTTGGCCGACCGCGCTCGAACTTGGCGGCGGCGCGAGCATCCTCCCGCGCGTAGGTACTCGCGGTCCTGGCCTCCGCTTTCAGGCGTTCGGTTTCCAGCCGCGCAGCGCTGCGCTCTTCCCGCGCGATATCGCGCGCGGCCGACAGGATTTCGGCCCTCAATTGATCGCGCCTTTGCTTGGCAGCGGCACGCGCAGCCCGCAGTTGCTCCTTTCGCTGCCGCAGCCAGTCTTTCTTGTTGATCGGCGCAGGCCTGGCCTCTGCCGCCACACTCTGGCGCAGAGCCCTGCTGATTGAAACCTTCTCAGTCCCCAGCGTGCGCCGCGCTCCTCGTTTCAGATCACTCACGCCGTCACTCTCCTGCAGCACGTCACGACCGCTCATGCATAAGCCCTTGGAATCCACGAGCGTATCGCAGCAACCTTACCATAGGACGCCGTTTCGGGCCCGGACCGGCAGCGCGGCATCGAGCGGCCGTAGAGTCACGGAAAGCGAACCTACATCATGCTGTCTAGCAGCACTCTCGCCTCGTGAATTTCATCGATTCCGGATGCTTCGCCCACTGATCCCATGACTGCAGCCAACCGCTCTATGGCGCCGCGGCTGTTTCCTTGCCGCTGCCACAGCCGCGCCAGGCTGATGGTGGCGCGCAGTTCCAGCGGACGAGAGTGCTGGCGGTGGGCGACGGCGATCGCCTTCTCGAAGCACGCTTGTGCACGTGCGCAACGGTCGGCATCGGGCAACTCAAGGGACGAGTCAGAACAGATCAGCTCGCCCTCGACCCGCGACAGCTCCGCCTCGACATGACGCTCGCCGCAGGCCGACGCCATGGCCCGGGCGTCGGCAATGGCGCGCAGTCCCGTTTCGGCCTGCCCGATCTGGCCGCTGCACTCGGCGAGAAGCGTCAGGAAGTGCGACTGCCCCAGCCGCGCGCCGGTGGCAAGATACGCGGCCATACCTGACTGTATGTCGGCAATACCTTGATCGTGGCGCCCCATCCGGACCAGCGCCTGACCACGCAGTGCGGTCGCCCACGCCGACCAGTGCGGAAAGCCCTGTTCCGTCGACAGCGCGATCGCGGCCTCGGCGAGATCGAGCGTGGTCTGCGCCTCGCGCAGGAATTCGTGCAGATGGGCCACGATGCACAACGTATGCGCAAGGGTGAACGGATGGGACAACCCGCGCGCGAGCGTGATTGCACGCTGGCTTCGAGCGCGCGCCTGCGCCGCATCGCCAAGGTTCCAGCGTACCAGCGCCGACAAGGAAAGCGCCCGTACCTCAGGGTCCACGCCATGGAAGTTCGGGTGGATCTGGCGCGCGCCAGACTGGTAGTGCGCCAGCGCATGATCGAAATGGACGTTGGCGATCCGGAAGCGCCCCGCGTAATACAGCGTCGTGGCCAGCGAGACATGCGCCTCGGCGAGCCATTCGGCGTTGCCGGCCCGCTCGGCAAGCCTGACCAGACCCTTGCCAAGCCTGTAGGCCTTGGCGTGTTCGGCGCTGATCGAGAAATACGTGCGCAGCCCCACCTGTGCCGGGAAGCTCTGCAACATGTCGTCTAGTTGCTCGTACAGCGCCAGGGCCCGCATGTAAGTCGCCTCGACTTCCCGCGAAGCAAAGCCGCGCGCCGCGATGAGCGCCGGGCCGATGGCAAGCCGCACCGCAAGTTCCTGCCGTGCGCGCGCCGGCGTATCGGGTTGGCGCGCAAGCAAGGCCAGCGCCTCGCCAAACTGGCGGACCGCCTCGCGGTAGGCCGAGCGCTGCAGCAACTGCTGTCCCGTGCAGAGCAGGTACTCGACCGCCTTGGGGTCGTTACCGCTGAGGCTGTAATGCCGCGCGAGCTCGCTGCAGTAGTCCGTCAACCGGTCGCGAAAGAGCGTTTCGATGGCCCGCGCCGTACGTTCATGCAAGGCGCTGCGCTGTTCCGTGAGCAACGTGCTGCCGGCCACTTCCTGCGTGAGGCCGTGCTTGAACGTGTATTCGACATCCGGGAAGGCGGGCCGCTCGTAGATGAATTCGCCTGCCTGCAGGCGCGCCAGCAACGGCCGCAGGACATCTTCCGGCTGCCCGATCACCTGCTCGATCAGGCTCAGCGAGAACTCCTTGCCAATGACGGCGAGGCTTTGCAGCAGATTCTTCTCGGCGGAAGGCAGCCGGTCGATACGCGCCGCCAGCACGCCGCGCACGGTAGTCGGGATATGCAGGGCCGCCGGTGTCGCCTCGATGTGGTAGTGACCGCTCTCGCCCAGGAGCGTCTTCTCCTCGGACAGCGTCTGCACCACCTCCTCGATAAAGAATGGGTTGCCCTCGGTCTTTTCCAGGATCAGCGCCCTGAGGATCTCCAGCGAGGGATGGTCGCCTAGCAAGGCAGTCAGCAGTTCCCCGGCCTCGGCCTGGCCGAGCGGGTCGAGCCGAAGCTGGGTGTAGCAGCCACGCGCGTGCCAGTCATGCCGGTACTCCGGCCGATAGTTCAGCAGCAGGAGAATCCTGGCGCTTGGAATGCGGTCGACCAGCACGTCGAGGAAGGCCTCGGTGTCGCTGTCCAGCCATTGCAGGTCTTCGAATATCAGCTGAAGGGGCTGGTTGGCGCTTTCGCAGATGAACAGCCGCACGATGGCATCGAACGTCCGCTGGCGCCGGATCTGCGGGTCCATGTTCGGCAACGCCGAATCCGGTTCACTGATCCCCAGCAGGTCGAGCATGCAGGGCAGCACGTCTTCAAGCGTACGGTCCAGCATCAGCATCCTGCCCGCAACCTTCTCGCGGCGCTGCCGTTCGTCGTCCTGGTCCTGGATCCGGAAGTAGTTCTTCACCAGTTCGATCAGCGGCAGATAGGCGAACGACTTACCATGCGACACAGAAAAAGTCTCGAGCACCATGCAGCCGCGCTGCGAAACCGCCTTGAACTCATAGAACAGGCGCGACTTGCCCACTCCGGCCTCGCCCACCACGGCGACAATCTGGCCGTGTCCCGCTGCGGCAAGTTCCAGCGCGCGGCGCAGTTGCTCCAGTTCCGCGTGCCGGCCGACGAACCGCGCCAGCCCGCGGCGCTGCGCCACCTGCAGGCGCGTGCGCAGCGCACCCAGGCGCACCACTTCGTACACGGCAAACGCATCGGGCATGCCCTTGACCTGCGTCGCCCCGAGCGCCTTGAAATCGAAATAGCCTTCCGTCAGCCGACAGGTCGGCTCGCTGACCAGAATCGAAGACGGCGTGGCAATGCTCTCCATGCGCGAGGCAATGTGGATTGTGTGCCCGACCGGGTCGTAGTCCGTGCGCAGGTCATCCTTGCGGATGGAGCGCACCACTACCTCGCCGGTGTGGATGCCCACCCGGATCTGCAGCGGAATGCCTTGCTCCAGGCGGACCCGGTCGCTATGGCGGCGCATTGCCGCCTGCATCCGCAGCGCGGCATACAGCGCGCGATGCGCGTGGTCCTCGTGCGCTATCGGCGCGCCGAACAGGGCCAGAATGCCGTCGCCCAGCGACTTCGCTACGTAGCCCTCGTAGTGGTGCACGGCCTCCATCATCAGGTCGATCACGGGATCGATCAGCCGGCGCGCTTCCTCCGGGTCCAGATCATGGATCAGCGCCGTCGAGCCCGCCATATCGGCGAACAGGGCCGTGATGGTCTTGCGCTCGCCCGCGCTGGCGCCGCGGGCTTCCATCGCCGCCTGTTCCGCAAGGATGCGGTCGACGAGGTGGCTGGGGGTGTAGTGGATGGGCGCGCGGACGGCGGCGGGCTGTACCTCGGCCGAAGGCTCCATGGCGGGCACCAGCGATGTACCGCACTCCGCACAAAACCTGTCCTCGGGATCGGCGGCATGACCGCAAGTCGGACAATGCAAGACCAGCCTCGCGCCGCAACTCTTGCAGAACTTGGCGGTGGCGGGGCTCACCGTTCCGCAGTTTGTGCAGCGCATATCGACCTCCCGATGCTTCCGCCCCATGCATCAGGTTAGGCGATCCGGTCCGTCCGCGTCATGGGCTTGTCAGATATGGCGGTTGCCGTCATGCTCCCCTCGCTGCGGGTGCGGTAATCATCGCCTTCCTCCCGCGCTCCGGCATTGCCCCGGCTTCCCGAGAGTCGTCAGAGGTAAGCGGGTCCGAAGCCGAAATGATGGATGAGCGCCAGGCCATGCCTTCCATGGAGCCAGAGTTCATCGGAAACCCACAAGGCAATCAGCCATGACGCGGCGACGATGACAAGATCGCAGCGGCCGCTTTTCCACCAGTTGAGGCTGTGACGTCCTGCGATCCACGGGACACCCAACGGATTTGGCCAGTCGGCCAGCAGGTGCATGACGCCCCCGCAGGCAAAGCCGAACGCCGGCGCCGCCAGTGCATGGGCGCCCAGTGCCTGGTATGCCCACGCGAGAAGGCCGATCCAGGCGATGCCCCAATGCGTCCAGGTTCGATGCGTAATCCACAGGCGGCGCGACCTTGACCACCAGGCCACTTCGAGCCAGTCGGGCGCGGTGCTGCCGAACAGCGCCGCCACGAAGCCAAGCGCGCTTGCCCAGTGCCACCCTCCACCACCGCTCTTCCCGATCACCGCGGCGGCGATGACGGCCGCTGCCCATCCGGTGGCGTGGTGTGCTTTGCTTGAAGCCATGGTGGGACTGCGCTTGCTTGCCGGCGATCATTGAGGGGCCGCAATCTTGGCAGATGTGCAGGGGAAACGCCAGAGCACCCTTTTGACCGGCACGAGAATCAAAAACGCTGGCGCCATCTCGGAGCTCTACTCCGTTAGCGATGGTAATGCTCCGGTGGTTGCAAACTGAACGGTGGCGCATCTGGACACAAAAGCCTGCGTCTCGCCCGTTCGGTTGTGACGTCGGACAGCTTCAGACAGACGGCGGCTGCGCCGCAAGAAATTCTGAACCGATATCGCAGGACAGGCGCATCAGCAACGGCGCCAGTCGGGCGGCGGCTTCCGCGGCCGGCAACTTGGTCGACAGGCTGACGTTGAGGGCGTGAACCGGATGCGATCCAGGCTGTAGCGGGGTGGAGACCGCCACGACCTCAGGTTGCCAACTGGCGGCACACCATCCGTGCCGCTGGACATGTGCAATGGCATGCCGGATTTCCGCTTCAACCGTTCGCCAGTGGGCGAAGCGTGTCGAGAAGGCCGCCATCAGGCCAGCGCGTTCAGCTTCGGTTGCTACGGCCAGCCAGGCGCGTCCAAGGGAAGTGAGGGCTATCGGCACACGCTGACCCGCCACGACGCTGCGCAGGGACGCCTTGCGGCTGTAGCGGATCGATTCAAGGTAGACCATCTCGTCGCGGTCGGCCATCGCCAGGCCAACGTTCAGGTGTTCGCTTTCCGCAAGCTTACGCATGAACGGGGCCGCGACCTGCAGTACAGCGGAGCCCCCGCGCATCGCATGCGCGAGACTAAGCACGGGGACGCCGAGACGGTAGGCACGCAGTCCCGCGTCGTACTGGAGGAAGCCGGTCTCCACCAGGCTCTGCGTGAGTCGGCTTACCGTCGAGCGCGGCAGGCCGGTCCGTTCGGCGAGTTCGCTGTTTCCCAGGATTTCGGAACCCGGCCGGAACGCCCGCAGGATCTCGAGGCCGCGCTCAAGCGAGCGATTGGCCTGCAGGTTGGCCGGACGGCCACGTGCCCGGCGACTTGCATCTTGCGGATCCACCGTGCCGTCTCCCGCGGGCTTGTTGTCATTGGCTGCCGATCACCGCCACGCCGTCCGCCGCGCGCACGCCCTGGCCCGCGGGCAGCACGAAGATGGGGTTGATCTCCGCCTCCGCCAGCCGGGTGCCCATTGCCGCAGCCATGGCCGAGAACGCTACGATAGCATCCGCGAGCGCCGCCACATCGGCCTTTGGCCGTCCGCGGAACCCGTCAAGCAGCGGCCAGGTCTTGAGGTCGTGAATCATGGCCAGCGCCTCGTCACGCGCGAGCCCGCCCGTGGCGGGGAGCAGCCGCATGGTCGTGTCCTGGAACAGTTCCGCCGTGACGCCGCCCATGCCCAGGAGGATCGCGGTGCCGAGCGCATCGCGGTGCATGCCCAGAATCAGTTCAACGCCACCATTGACCATTTCCTGGACCAGGAAGCGTTCGGCGGCATGGCCTGTATGACGCTGCACGTCCTCGCGCATCTTCTCCAGTCGCCTGCCGATCTCCGCTGGCGCGACGCCTACCGCCACGCCGCCCACGTCACTCTTGTGCGTAATGGTGGAAGAGAGCAACTTCAGGACAACCTGTCCGCCCAGGTTCCGGGCGGCCGCTTCTGCCTGTACAGCGCCGCCGACTTCTTGTTCGCGTACGCCCGGTACGCCGAAACGGGCGAAGAGTTGCTTCGCCGCTGCCTCGTCCATTGGCCCCGGGAGCAGGTCCGTGGTGTCTATGAACTCAGCTTCCGGCGTTGGAGCATCATCGTTGCGCACGAGTCGCTGGACCGACAGCATGGCGCCGAACGCCACCGCGCAGCTTTCGGGCGCGCTGAACGCGGGTACGCCGCGCTGGTTCAACACGGCCGCGGCCTCTGGAGCATGGGGACTGACGTAGGCCAGCACGGGCTTGTCGCTCTCTGGCAGGCAGTCGGTAATGGCATCAGCCATCAGGTGTGGCATCGCCAGCCCGGACGAGCCGACGATAACCGCCACGGCGTCATAGGCAGGACTGGCGAGCAGGATGCGGATTGCACTGCGCAGCAGGTCTGGCTGCAGGCCGGCGAGCGTCACGTCGATGGGATTACGATCCAGCGCCGCGTGGTCGCCCTTCTGCAAGGCGCGCAACTGTTGCGCGGTAGCGGTGTCTGGCGGTGGCGTTTCGAAGCCGGAGACACCGAGGCTGTCGGACACGAGCGTGCCGGCTCCGCCAGTAGAAGTGAGCACGGCAATCCGCTTGCCGTTCAGACGGCGGCCGGTCGCGAGCGCGGCAGGAATGTCGATCAGATCCGAGAAAGCTTGTGCGCGGATGATGCCCACCTGTGCGAACAAGGCGTCGTACATGCGGTCGGCGCCCGCCATGGCGCCCGTATGCGAGACGGCGGCCCGGGCGCCGGCTTCGGAACGGCCGATCTTGAACGCGACGACTGGCTTCCCGGCCCTTGCTGCTTTCAGTGCCGCCGCACGGAACTTGTCGGGATGCCGCACGCTTTCCACGTACAGCGCGATGACGCGGGTGGCGGGATCGTCCGCCAGGTAGTCGATGAAATCCGATAAATCGAGATCTGCCTCGTTGCTGGTGGAGACCAGCTTGGACAAGCCCACGCCGCGAGCCGCGGCACGCGACAACACCGCGCCCAGGATGCCGCCGCTCTGCGATACCACGCCAATGCCGCCGGCCGGAAACTTATCCATCTCCAGCGCGCCGCTTGCCGAGAGCGGGATGCTCTCGGTGACATTGACCAGCCCGATCGTGTTCGGCCCAAGCAGGCGCATCTTGCCGGCGGCCTCCACGAGTTCGGCCTGCCTGCGCGCGCCTTCCGCGCCGGTCTCCGTATAGCCGCTTGCCAGCACGATTGCCGCCCCTGTGCCTCGCGCCGCAAGTTCGCGTACCGCGTGGTGCGCACGTTCGGCGCCGAGAAGGACAATGCCCACGTCGGGGACTTCGGGAAGCGAGCTGATATCCGGATAGCAGCGCACGCCTGCAATCGCATCCACCTTGGGATTGACCGGATAGATGGCACCGGAATAGCCGTGGCGCAACAGGTAGGAAACCGGCCGTCCGGCTGTCTTGGCGGGATCGGCCGACGCGCCGATCACCGCCACGCTTCGTGGCGTGAAGAGGCGCGAGATCGCCTCGGCATTCGGGCGCGTGGCAGCCGGCGAAAACTGATGGGATGTCGTCATGATGTCTTAGCCCTTCGCCGCTGCGTTTGGAGTGGCTGTCTTCGCAAGGAAGGCGAGCACGGATTCGCGATGCTCGGCGCTCGTGTAGCAAATGCCTTGGGCCTGGCTGCCCTGCGCGAACACTTGATCCGCGGTGAGCTCGAAGGTCTGGTTCAGGATCGTCTTGCCCAGCGCCAGCGCCGTGGCCGAGCCCTGCGACAACTCCGCCGCCCACGCGACCGCTTCGGACACCAGCGCTTCCGGCGACGTGCTCAGCCGGTCTGCGATGCCCAGGGTCAGCGCTTCATCGGCCTCTACCTTGCGGCCGCTGAAGATCAGCCCCTTGGCGATAGACAGTCCGGTTCGGCGCGGCAAGAAGTACATGCCGCCGCCATCCGGAATCAGCCCGCGATGGATGTAGGACCAGGCAAAGCTGGCCGATGCGGAGGCCATCACGAAGTCGCAGGCCATGGCCAGGTCGGCGCCGAGTCCGTTGGCGCTGCCATTGACCGCCGCGATGACCGGCTTGGGCATATCGTGCAGCAGCGCCACCGAGTGGTGCACGCGCTGCTGGCGCGTCCAGCCGTTGAAGCCGACTTCGCCAGCCGGCGCATCCATGCGCCGCTGCATGCCCGCTACGTCCCCGCCGGCGCAGAAGCCTTTGCCGTTGCCGGTCAGCACGAGCGCGCAGATTTCGCGGCTGGCGGCGATGGACTCCAGCGCATGGATGAGCTCAGTGCGCATGTCGTCGCTGATGGCGTTGCGCTTTTCAGGACGGTTCAGCGTCAGGACTGCGATGCCTTCACGGTCTTCGAGATGGATCAGTTGGTATTCGCTCATGATGGGTGCCTGGATGATGTTGCGGAGGATGTCAGTTGAGGGTGATGTGGGCGTCCTTGACGACCTTGCTCCAGCGCGCCTGCTCTCCGAGCACGTAGCGGGCGAGATCTTCAGGCGTTCCGGGCGAGACGATCAGACCCTCCGACGCTACGCGTTTGCGGAATGCATCAGCCGTCACAGCCTTTCGGGCCGCGGCGTTCAAGCGGGCGATCACGGGCGCGGGCGTACCGGCCGGGACGAACAGCCCATACCAGCTCTCCGCGACGTATTCCGGTACGCCGGCCTCGGCGATGGTCGGCACCTGCGCTAGGTCGGCGCTGGTAGAGCGTTGAGACGTGGTTACCCCGAGCGCACGCAGCTTGCCCGATTCGAGCAGGTTGCCCACAGCCGACGCCGTCGCAAACATCATGTCCACCTGCCCGCCGAGGAGATCGGTGATGGCAGGGCCGGCCCCCTTGTACGGGATGTGGTTGAGGTCGATCCTGGCCAGGCTTTTGAACAACTCGCCAGCCAGATGCGCTGATGTGCCGGGGCCCTGGGATGCGAACGAGAGCTGCCCCGGCTTTACGCGGGCAGCATTGATGATGTCCCGCACTGACTTGTACGGACTGTCGGCCCGCACGACGAGCACATTGGGCGACCGGCCGATCAGCATGACTGGCGCGAAGGCCTTGTCGGTCTGGTAAGGCAGCTTCGGCTGCAAACTAGGGTTGACGGCATGCGCGAACGTCGCCATGACCAGCGTGTAGCCGTCTGGGGGAGCCTTGGCGACGTTATCCGTACCGATGATGGTTCCGCCGCCGGGTCGATTGTCGATGACCACAGGTTGGCCAAGGTCCTGGCCCATCGCGACGCCCATGGCGCGCGAGATCAGGTCCGTGCCGCCGCCCGGGGAAAACGGCACGACGATGCGAATGGGCTTGTCGGGATATGCGGCCTGCGCCGGCGGCGCTGCGATACCCGCCAGCATTGCGAGTAGCGCAAAGAGCGCCATCAGCTTGCGGACGGCACATAGTGGGAAGCTTGCCACGGTGGTCTCCTGTCGTCTGAGTCGCCGGCACGATGTGCCGGCTGCAGAAACAGGTTAAGCGCGGTGCGTCAAAAGGTCTGCAGTGCAATTCCACGCTATGGAATTGATGTTTACTGGTCGACGAGCTCCGTTTCGACGTTCGCGTGCGGTTCCGAGGGCTGGTCAGGCGGCTTTGGCAGCAGTGGGAGTCTGACCGAGCACATGGTGTGCCGTTTGTCCGGACGCAAGCGCGCCGCACCGAAGGCGGCCCACGCCAGCAGTAGGCCGCCGACATCGCTGAGGTTATGGCCAGCATCTGCGAGAAACGCAAGAGATAGCTTGCCAGCCATAGAACGCCTCAGTGAGCGCGAAGCCAACGTTCAAACAAGGGCCTATGGTGGATTCCCGCTTGCGCTTTGGGCTGACAGGTCTGCCGGCACTCGCGGGCCCAGTTTTCAGCCCCCCTCACTTGTCTCGCCATGCCCTTGGCAATGGGGAATGATGCCGTCAAGACGATAGCCACTCCTCGACGTTATCACGGGTGGGGATGCCGCCGGCGTGCACCACCTTGCCGTCGACAACCACGCCCGGGGTGCGCATGATGCCGTAGCTCACGATGTCGCGCATTTCCTCCACCTTCTGGATACTGATGGCAATGCCATTGTCCAGCGCCACCTGCTCGATCAGTGCGATGGTGTTCCTGCAGTTGGCGCAGCCGCTGCCCAGTACCTTGATGTCTTTCATACGGCCTCCTTACAGCGCCCAGTTGAATATGTAGCCTACCAGCAGGATGCCAGTGGCGACGACACCCAGGAAAATGGCGATCAGGCGCACCTTCAGTACCTTGCGCAGGATGACGACCTCGGGGAGCGACAGCCCGATCACGCTCATCATGAAGGCTAGCACCGTCCCCAGTGCCGCGCCCTTCGCCAGAAGCGCCTGGACGATCGGAATGACCCCGGCGGCATTGGTGTACATCGGTACGCCGATCATGACCGCCATCGGCACGGCCCACCAGGCGTCCTTGCCCATGATCGAGGCCATGAAATCCTCCGGCACATAGCCATGGATGCCCGCGCCAATGGCAATGCCGGCGAGAATATAAGGCCAGACCTTGCCGACGATCTGGCGCACGCTCCGCATGCCCGCTGCGATGCGATCGCTAAGATCGACACCGGTTGCTTCGAAATGCGCGGCGGCTCTCGGCATGTCGCGCACCCAGTCTTCAAGATACGCCTCCATCCCGAGCCGTCCGATGATCCAGCCTGCAGCCACGGCGATCGTCAGCCCCAAGGCGAGATACAGCAGCGCTATTTTCCAACCAAATAGCCCGAACAGCAGGGTGAGCGCTACCTCGTTGACCATGGGCGCGGCAATCAGGAAAGAGAAGGTTACGCCCAACGGCACGCCGGCTTGCACGAAACCGATGAAGAGCGGTACCGCCGAGCACGAGCAAAATGGCGTGACCACGCCGAGGCTGGCCGCCATCGCGTTGGCCACGCCTTCGCGACGCCCTGCCAGCAATGCGCGCGTGCGCTCTGGCGTGAAGTAGCTGTTAATCATGCCCATCCCGAACACGATGCCAGTCAGCAGAAGCAAGACTTTCGGTGTGTCATACAAAAAAAACTGCAGTGCGCCGCCAAGGCGGCTGTCGCGCGCCACCGGCAATGCCTCCACCAATGCTTCGGACAGGGGCAGAAGGGATTGGTACAGCGCCCACCAGATTGCTGCGGCAGCCACGAGGAAGAGTCGCGGGCCTCGTTGTGGCAAACGCATCACAAATTCATTCATGATTCGGACTCCGTGAGTCGCTCTCGTGGGTGAACCAGCTTGCACTTGCTCGCGATAGCCCAGCAGCTCAACAACTCAACGCCGTGCACAACCACGGCCATACCTGGCAACTGTTAGCGTGGGATGAAGACGGGCTGGGCAGCCAAAATGAACGGACACCGTTGCTGCACCAGCTCCGCCAAGTCCCTACTTCCGAGCTCGGAATCCAGCGCATCCGACAACACCTCGCGATCCAGGTTTGCAGCGCCGTGCGATCTGAAACCGGATGGGCGTCGGCGAGGTGGCTATTCATTGTCGACCTTGATACTAGGGGCCCGTGCCACATGCAGCGAAGGCGCTGGCGATTCCACGGATGCGAATGCGCCTGCCGTCCTCGCGTGCTTTAATGAGGAACATGCCATCGCAAGCAAGCTTATCTCCCCAGCGCGCGTGGATACATGGCCAATAACAAAAGGATAGAAGGGCCGTCGAGACGGCCATTGATACAGGTCAACCTGCAGAAACGGACAGGTGGCGCACGAACTCCGACCTAGGGCTCGCGATGGCCGTGCGCCCCGTGTTCGGAGCGCTGAGCGGCAAACCAAGCATGGATCGCCGCAATCACCGCAGGGGCGGTGCTGGTAAAGGTCAAGCTCGCCCCGGCCGGGATACTCCTGTATTCGACATGAAGCTTGTCGCCCGCGCCGGCCAGTTCGGCCAGTCCAGCCATGTCATGACCGTGGATTCTTGCAGGATCAGAGAAGTCCCCCCGACCGAAACGTTTTGCCTCGGTTGCCAGATGCGAGCGAATGAGCGCGATCTGCTCGGTGTCGTTTTTGGCGTTTGCCGTGATCGTCTCAATCCCCCCGCTCACGGTATCGTCAAAAAAATGCGTGGTCCGCTCCAGATCAAACGGCATCACCGCCGCGCCGCGGTGGGCGACTTCAGTCTGGCGCGAGTGCATGTCGTGTTGCAACATCGCGTCGCCCGGTTGCGCCGCAAAGGCAATCGATATGCCGCAAATTAGTGGGCCCGCCGCGCCTATCAATGTTCTTTTCATTGCGTTCAATCCGTGTGACTGCCAATTCCGGGGCCAGAAACCGCCCCCGGTCCGTGATGGTCGGGCAGGGTGATGCCTTTTTCCTTGGGGCGCTTCTGCACCTCGAAGAGTGTCGTTTTTGCCACTTTTTGACGATCCTCGGGCGTCTTGGCATTGCGCATCGTAAGGCTCTCGCCCTGCCAGGTCATGTATTGATTGTCGATGATGATGCGGAGACCCGCAGGCTGCTGCGCGAGTATCTGCAAAAGCAGGGCTATCGCGCGACGGCCGTAGCCGATGGTCGCGCCTTGCGTGCCGCCCTCGGTACGGCGCGCCCGGATCTCATCGTCCTCGATCTGATGCTGGCTGGGAAGGATGGCCTGGAACTATGCCGCGACCTGCGCACCCGTTCCAATTTGCCGATCATCATGCTTACTGCGCGCGACGAGGAGACCGACCGCGTGGTCGGACTGGAGATGGGCGCCGACGACTACGTTGTGAAGCCCTTCAATCCGCGCGAATTACTCGCCCGGATCAAAAGCGTACTGAGACGCGCCCGCTCGCTACCTGATAACCTGGAGCCCGAAGCAGCCGCGTGGTTCAAGTTCAGCGGGTGGGTGCTCGATGCCGCAACCCGCAACCTCACCTCCGACCGCGCACCCATGCCCGAGGACGGACCACTGGAGGTCGCGCGCGCGGCACACGCTTTCAATACCATGCAAGCGAGCCTGAGCCGCTACCTTCGAGAGCGCAGTGCTACGCTTGCGGCGATGTCGCATGACTTGAAGACGCCGATCACCCGCTTGCGCCTGCGCGCCGAACTGCTTGACGACGGAGAGCTGAAACAAAAGATCTCCCAGGACTTGCATGACATGGAGTCGATGGTGCAGGCCACGCTCGCGTTCATGCGCGGAGGGGACAGCGCGGAACCAATCCAGCCCCTTGACGTGACGGCATTGCTCGAGAGCCTGCAGGCCGATGCGGAAGAGGTCGGTGCGCACGTTTCAATCGAAGGAAGCACCGACAGGCCATATCCTGGCCGCCCGCAAGCGCTCAAGCGCTGCCTTAGCAACCTTGTGGATAACGCATGCAAGTATGGAAATCGCGCAGAAATCCTGGTCGAGGACGACGAGAGGCAACTCGTAATACGCGTTCTGGATCAGGGGCCCGGCATTTCCGAGGCGCAGCTCGAGCGCGTGTTTGAGCCTTTCTATCGCATTGAGAGATCCCGCAGCCGCGATACCGGAGGCACCGGATTAGGCCTGACGATCGCCCGAGCGATCGCTCAAATTCACGGCGGCACATTGGTACTGCACAACTTGAAACGCGGAGGCCTGGAGGCAATGTTGACGCTTCCGAGGCCAGCAACTGTAATCGACGATCGCTGATCCCGCGAGAATCCCATCGGTGACATATCCGCGGGGCTCTTGCACTGGAGGGGAAAGTGGAAGGGCCGTTGAGGGTCGGAAACCCGAAGTTTGCGACCGCCGCCGCATCGGCGCCTCGCGGACAACCGACCTTTAGCTCAGCCATCGCCACTATTGCCGCCTGAGCATCAGGTCCAAGTTCTGAACCGCGGCGCCGGACGCACCTTTGCCAAGGTTGTCGAACACCGCCGACAGCAGCACGTGCCCATGCTCCCCGTTGGAAAACACGCTCAGGTGCATGTCGTTTGTACCGTTCAGCACTTGCGGATCCAGGTGCTTTAAATCGCGCGATTCGTGCAACGGCAGGACATGTACATGGGCCGCCCCGGCATAGTGGCGCGCGAGACATGCGTGGAGCGTGGCGCCATCCACATCGAGGGCCAGCAGCCGCAACGCGATAGGCACCGTCAGCACGATGCCCTGGCGGAACGCACCATACGCGGGAACGAAGATGGGACGCTCCGCGAGCCCGGCGTGCTGCTGGATTTCCGGGGGGTGCTTGTGCGCGAGCCCCAGGCCATACATCTGGAATGCCGGCGGGCTGACGGCATCCTGCCCCTCATATTCCTCCACGCCGGCACGGCCGCGGCCGGAGTAGCCGGACACCGCATGGATGCTGAGCGGATAGTTGGCCGGGACAAGCCCGGCCTGCACCAGCGGACGCAATAGGCCAACCGCACCAGTCGGATAGCAGCCGGGATTGGTGACCCGTCGTGCGTTCGCGATGCGTGCGGCCTGTTCCGGTGCCATTTCCGGAAAACCATATGTCCAGTCTGGATGCGTGCGGTGGGCAGAGCTTGCATCGATCACCCTGACGGCGGGATTGACGATGGCGTTCACCGCCTCGCGCGCGGCGGCATCGGGCAAGCAAAGGATAGCGATGTCGCAGGCATTGATTGCATCCGCACGACGCCGTGGGTCCTTGCGTTCCGAGGCGGCAAGCGTGAATAGGCGGAGGTCGGTCCGGCCGCGCAGCCGTTCGTGGATTTGCAACCCGGTGGTGCCTTGGTCGCCGTCGATGAAAACGAGGGGAGAGTTCATGACAGGAATACTCCGGTGACTGAAGGAATAACACGTCGAAGGACGTAGAAGGACGTCGACGGAGCCCCAATCTTCCATCGACCGCTAAAATAGGGAAAGTTGAATTTCACAACCTTGACGTTCAGTTTTCCTGAATCGGGAGCCGACATGCGAGAGATCAGCCTGGACCGCCTGCGCACGCTGGTCGCCATTGCCGACCATGGCTCATTCGCCGGGGCGGCGCGCGCCTTGCACCTTGCGCCGCCCACGGTCAGCCTCCACATCGCGGAACTGGAACACCGCATCGGTGCGCCGCTGCTGTCGCGAAAACGCGGACAGGTAAGGCCGTCGGCGATCGGAGAGGTGCTGTTGGAGCGCGGGCGCCGGCTGCTGGCCGATGCCGAGCAGGCGCTGGACGATATACAGCGACAGGTGGAAGGGCTCGAAGGGCGCGCCCGGCTCGGCGCGTCGACTGGCGCGATCGCGCACCTGCTGCCGCAGGCGCTGGAGGTGCTGCGCCAGCAGCATCCCGGCATCGACATTCAGATCGCGGTCCTGACTTCGCAGGAAACACTGTCACGGCTGGCGGACGGTACGCTCGATATCGGGCTGGTGGCATTGCCTCAGCCGCCAGTAGCCGGACTGGTGATCAAGCCCTGGCGCCGCGACCCCGTGATGGCCTTCGTGCCGGGACATTGGCGGTGCCCGGCCCGCGTCACGCCGGAATGGCTCGCCGCCCAGCCGTTGATTCTCAATGACGCGACCACGCGCCTCTCGCGTCAGACTGCGGAGTGGTTCGCGGCCGCGGGACACCATCCTGCCCCACGCATTCAGCTCAACTACAACGACGCGATCAAGAGCCTCGTCGCAGCGGGTTACGGCGCCGCGCTGTTGCCCCACGAGGCCACCACGCCATTGCCGGACAAGCGCATCGTCATGCGTCCACTGCGCCCTGCACTATGGCGTCGGCTCGGCATCGCGCATCGTGCGGGGTACGTTGAACGCTCCACCCAACACGTTCTGGATGTGCTGTGGGGTCTGCGGTTGGTGTAATCGTTGCCAGTCCCTGCTTCGGTGCACACGCGCCCCGCGCAGGCGCCAGAGTTGCCAGCGCTTGACATCGGGGCCGGTACAAGCTTTGCTTGCGATAGGAAGTGGCTCTCCAGTTATCGCCATGTCCCTGCAGACGCCCCCTTCATCTTTTGCCCCCACCTGGGCCCTCCACTGCACACGCTTTCGCGGGCAGACGCCACCGCGCGCCTGCCTGTACCTGCTTGCTGATCTGCGCCGGGGCGTCGCGCTGTCAGCCATGCTGGCCGAGCAGCCTCTGGGCCGAGCCTTGGCCTCGTGGCTGGAAGCGGCGGCAATCGGCAGGGTCGCGCCTCAGGCGATGCAGTCGACCGACCTTCCCTCGGAGCAGGACCGGCAAGCGCTTTATGCGTGGATTGCGGCACACGACGTTGTCCTGGAGCCGCAGAATCCATGGGGACGTTCCTGGAAACCTGTCGATCAACTCTTGCACTCCGCGTGGGAAAGCCTCGGTCTGGCGCCGGGCGCATTCGGCGAGGTGCCCACCTGGGCCGGCGCGCAGCAAAGGCTGGACCTCTGGTTTCGCGAACATTGTCAGCACGTCAGTGGGACGTGACTCCGCGAGCGGGCGACACTGGCCGCGGTAGGTCCTGAGCGGTCTCTCCTGCGTCGTCTCGCAATCTGTTGGTTACCGGGCTGCTCCGGCCCACAACTCCTGATATATTACATATCTGATGAGATTGCCGTGACGATCGACGTAGCACGCAATGCGCGATTCAAAGAACGCCACCGGTTGAAACGGAGACCAGCCGAACATGACGCCCACAATCATCTATACCCACACCGCGTGTCTCGAACACCGCCCCGGACCGCACCACCCGGAATCGCCTGAACGCCTGAAAGCCGTCGTGGAGGCGTTGCGAACGCCGGAATTCGCATCTCTGGAATGGCGCGATGCGCCGATGGGGACCGTCGAACAGTTGCAATTGATCCACGATACGGACTACATCGACGAGATCGCACAACGCGCGCCCACACACGGATACGTGCCGCTGGACGCGGGGGATACGGTCATGTCGCCAGGGTCGTGGGAAGCCGTGATGCGCTGCGTCGGCGCGGCTTGCGCGGGTGTCGATACCGTGATGAACGGCGACGCGCGTAACGTGTTCTGCGCGACGCGGCCGTGCGGCCATCACGCTGAACCGGCGAAGGCAATGGGATTTTGCATTTTCAACCAGGCGGCGATCGCCGCGGCTTACGCCTGTGAGGTCCACAAACTCGAGCGCGTTGCCGTGGTTGATTTCGACGTGCATCACGGCAATGGAACCCAGGCAGCGTTCTTCAACCGCCCGGAACTGTTCTACGCATCCACCCACCAGTCGCCGTTCTATCCGGGCACCGGAGCGCGGTCCGAGACAGGGGTGAACCACAATATCGTCAACGTTCCGTTGCCTCGCGGCTGCGAGTCAGCGCAGTTCCGTGCGGCGATTTCCGCTCTCGTGCTTCCTTCGCTAAGAGCGTTCGCCCCCGACCTCCTCATTATCTCGGCGGGATTCGATGCGCACCGCCTGGATCCCCTCGCTGGCATGAACCTGGAGGACAGCGACTTCCATTGGATCACCCGGGAACTGATGCAAATTGCCGACGAGGCGTGCAACGGCCGCATCGTATCGATTCTGGAAGGCGGCTATAGCCTGGACGCCTTGGCCACGAGTTCGATGGCGCATGTCGGCGCACTGATGCAGGACGCTGGCATCTAGTCCGTGCTGAAGTTCAAGCGGCCGAGGAGTTCTTGATTTTCCCGGCCGCGTGGGAAATCCGGTCCCTGACGACACCAATCGCCTGCTTGAGTGCGTAGACCTCCTGGAAGTAGCGCTGCGGCAGCCGTATCTGGCTGGCGTGCGCATCGATATTCTCGATCTCGTCGCGCCATTGCGCCACCTGTTCCGCGGTCGGCTCGCCGGCTCTCCAGATTTCATCTTCCAGCGCCTTGATCTCCTGGTACCAGACGATCAGCCGGTTCTTGTACTGCGCCCGGATCATGCGCGGCAATGCCTGCAGCAAGCCGAGCAGCAAAGCCATGAAAGGCAGCAGGATCAGCAGGCGCCGTTCGATGAAGCTGGCGAGCCAGAATGGCAGATAGCGCTGCAGAAAGGGCCGTCCGGACTTGAAGTAGCGCATGCTCTCGTCCGAGATCGGGAACTCGCTCGTATTCAGGTTGGGGAACGTGCCCAGCCGCGTGAAGTAGTCCTCCCCGCCATGCACAGACCGCGCAGCCTCCAGCAGCAGGTAGACCAGGGCGGGATGAAGGGTGTCCTTCGACACCAGCAGGGCCGTCGCGGCCAGCAGCGTGACATCCGCCTGCGGAAGGTCCTTGGCGATGCTGGTCGATGCGCGCGGGAATGTGAGCTTGGACAGCGAAGGGAACCGCTGTACCAGCGCGTCGGCCTGGGCGAAATTCATCAGCTTCAGGTCGCTGTTCAGCAGCTTTTGCTGCATGTCGGCATCCGGCCTGCCGATAAAAAAGGCGGCGTCAAGCCGGCCATCGCGCAGGCCTTGATAAGCCTGGCCGGCGTCCATTTCCAGCAGTGTGCTGTTGTTCGCGTTGACGCCACTGTGGCTGAGCAAAACGCGCGAGACATTCAGCAGGCCGCTGCCAGGTACGCCGATCGAAATCCGCTTGCCGCTCAGTTGTGCGAGCCGGTCGATCGTGGCCTTGCCGCGATAGAACACCCAGATCGGTTCGTATGAAACGGCAGCGATGGTTTGCAGGTGGTCGGTTTCCTTCGGGGTCGTGGTGCCCGACTGGATGAAGCCGACGTCGAATTCGCTGTTCGGATCCGTCAGCCTTGCATAGTTCTCGACCGATCCGGCGGAGTTGCGGATATCGAGCGTGATGCCGTCACGTTTGAGCAGAGGCGCATAGCGATCGGCAAAGCCGCGGTAGATGCCCTTGTCCGCGCCAGTCGTGATCACGATGGTGCGCTGGATGGCGGGTTCGACGACGACTGCCACACCCCAGGCCAGCGCGGCGACCAGCAGGATCGCGCCGGTGATGACAAGGCGCCGGCGCATCGGTGTCATGGGCGCCTTATGGCTGCGTCGGAGCGCTGGGTTGGGCCTGGGCATTCTTGCCTCTCTTGTCAGGTTGGTCTCTGGGGCACACGGCCGGGGCGCAATACGATATCAGATTGTCCTGTCGTGAACATGGCCAGGGATCCGACGTACCGGCCGGGCGCAAATCGTGTGCACGAATCTCCGTCATCTCGCGTTATGGCTCGGGGGAGCGGCTCCCCAGGATCCGGCGCCGCCCTGAACCCCGCGTGTACAGACCTATAACAACCCGAAGAACGTGAGAAAGAGCCATTTCGCAGTCGCCGCGACATTTGTCCTTGTCGCGGTCTGCGCCCGCATTGACAACGTCGTTGCCGCCCCTTCGACGATCGCCGCAAACCTGCCACACAGACCCACCGTCAGTAACGAGTTTTCTCCTTCCGCGCCGACCACCGGCACGCACAAATCGACTTACTTCCGAACCGATCCCCGGCTCGAATTCTTCAACGCGCTCAATGCCCTGCGCCTCGCAATCGGCGTAGGTGCATTGCGGCAAGACCCTGCACTGGACGCGGCGGCCGAGAACCACCTGGAGTACATGAAGCTCAATGCGGCGATGAGCCACACGGAGATCCCGGGAAATCCCGGCTTCACCAGCCCCGACCCGTACCGTCAGGTACTTGCCGTGGGCGGCTCGCACAAGCAATGGGTCGGACAGAACGCCTACAACGGCGACATCGGCCGCTGCCTGGCGTCGATGGCGAACTCGGTTTACCACCTGCAGGGGATTACCAGCAACCAGGAGACTATCGGTCTCGCGATGCGTGACAATTACTGCGTGGCGAACTTCGGCATAGTGACCGCGGACGGCACTGGCGGCTATGGCCTGGCCCAATGGGGCGGCCAGCAATTGTCCCCCGGCACTGGCGCCCATTACCCGGCCAACAATGCCAGCGTCCACGGCGTGTTCGTTCCGGCGGAAGAGATCCCGAATCCGGCGCCCGATCTGGCCACCGCCGGTCCACCCATCATGTTCCGGGTCAACGTGGAAAGGCCGTCCGACGTACTGACGGTTTCAGACTTCACCCTCACGGGGCCAGGCGGCTATGCCGTGCCGGCTCGTATCCTGGTGCCGGCAGAATCCAAGGCGGGTTCGGTTGCTTCGGCTATCGCGGACGCGAGCCTGTATCGAGGCGTAGTTTTCCTGCTCCCCACACAACCCATCGCTCCCGGCACATACAAGGCGACCTTCGCAGGTGCGCGAAATGGGGTGGCAATCCACCAGTCCTGGCGCTTTACGGCGTATTGAGGACCTGTACCGCGCCCCGGGGCCGGGACGCATCAGCCGTTGCCACCAACGATGATCCACTGGGCACCAACTCCCTTTGCTAGCGAGCCGGCGCGGGTGCACCGCGCAACTCCATCCACGCGTACATCGACGACGCGACCACCATCGGCAGCAGGTAATAGAGCGCCCGGTAAGCGATCAAGGCAGCGACCACGACATGTTCCGGGGCGACTGGCCGCAACAGCACCACGAACACGGTTTCCAGCACGCCAATGCCAGCCGGAATATGGGCGAGCGCGCCCGCGACCGCGCCGACCAGCAAGGCGGCAAGGCATTGCCACAGCGTCACCTCCTTTGGCAGCAGCAGGTTGATGATGCTGGCGAGCACGATCCAGTTCGTGACGGACAACGCGGTCTGCAGCAATGCAAAGCGGATGCCCGGCAGCCGGAACACGCGCTTTTTGAACCGGATGCTGCGCGTCTTTGCCTTGGCACAGGCCAGCCAGTAGAGCAGCCCACAAGCCAGCATCAGGACACCAAGGGCGCGGAGCATCCACGGTGTGACACCCCACTCCTTCGGCAACACGGGCGGCACCGCCGCGAGCACGCCGCCAGCCAGGAGCATGTAGCCGGTCCAGTTCGTGATGATGGCAATGGTGTAGATGCCGGCCACTTGTGACCCGCTGACATTGGCACGCGAATAGAGCCGCAGTCGCATGCCCAGGCCGCCCACCATCGCGCCAACGTTGAGGTTGAAGATGTACGCGATGAACGCGATCAGCATGACGCGCGGCGTGGACAGGTGATGCCCCGTGTAGTGGCGCCCGAGGATGTCGAACGAGGCGTGCAGCGAGAAGCTGACACAGGCCAGCGCCATGACCGGCAGCAGCGTGGCCGCGTTGTAGCGCTGCAGGCCCTGCCATACCTGCGGCCAGTCGACGCCCCGCAGGCTGTGATAGATCAGGTAAACGACCAGCGCCGCGAATAAGATGCCGCTCACGCGTTTGATGGTCGACCAGCGGATGCCGCGTCGAAACGCACGGCGCAGAGCGGTAGTGCTTGTCATGAGCCATCCCGTTGAACGTTGTGCACGGCCATGTCTGCCGGCGGCGCAACGCCGGCCGCCGGAATCTCCGGCGACACCAGCCGGGGCGTATGGGCCGGCAGCCATCCGGCCCAGGCGGGAAACTTGCGCAGGAAGTGGAAGATCAGCGGCGTGGCGATGCCATGCCACCACGCGCCCTGTCCGCGCTCGACGGCGGATATCTCCGTGCAACTGCGGACCATCAGGTCGCGCAGGGTGTCCTTTAGCGTGGCGACGAACGCGCCATCGCGAATCACGAGATTGGCTTCGAGGTTCAGCGACAGGCTCAGGGGATCGAGATTGCTCGATCCCACCGTGGCCCAGTCATCGTCCACCACGGCCACCTTGCTATGGTTGGGACGCTCGCAGTACTCGAAAATCCGCACACCCGATTCACGCAAGTGGGCGTACAACATGTCGACGGTGCGCTTGACCCACACCATGTCCGGCCTGCCTTGCAAGATCAGCCTCACATCGACGCCGCGCTGCGCCGCGGCGCAGATCGCCTGCAGCAGGCGATAGCCGGGCAGGAAGTACGCATTGGCAATGACGATCTCGCGCCGCGCCGCGCGGATCGCCATCAGGTAGTGCCGCTCGATGTCGCTCCGATGTGCCCGGTTGTCCCGTGTCACAAGCAAGGCGGCACCTGGCAAGTCAGCGTCAAAAGCCGCGTTGCCGCGCGCCGCCGGACGCCGCCAGCGCATGGCCTGTGGCCATTTGGCCCCGGCGCCAATCGCTTCCAGCATGAACCTGTGGATGGCTTCTGCAGCGGGCCCTTGTACCTCCACCGCGTAGTCCTGTTTGGCGATGGGGCTTGCTTGGACAAGATGATCGACGCACAGGTTGATCCCGCCGACGAACGCGACGGATGCGTCGATGGCCACCAGCTTGCGGTGCAACCGTCGGAAGAGATTGGCACGTTTGCCCAATAGCCGGCGGCCCGGCGAGAACATGCGCACCGCAACGCCTGCCTGCGTCAACCTCACCATATAGTCGGCAGACAGATCGGCCGATCCGAAACCATCGACGGTCAGCGCTACCTGCACGCCCCGTCGCGCTGCGGCGGCCAGCGCTTCGGCGAGCCGGCAACCGACGTCATCCTCGGCCAGGATGAACGTTTCCAGCAGCACACTGGTATGCGCGGCGTTCAGGGCCGCAATCAGCCTGGGGAAGTATTCCTCCCCGTTCTCCAGTAAGCGAAACCGGTTGCCCGTCGTCCATCCGTGGTCCATTTCCGGCAACTAGCAGGATTGGTGCCATTCGCGCATGTCGACGTCACGGGTGGCGAATCCGGCGTCGCCGCCGCCGCCCGGGCGTGCCCATGGTCAGCCTACGGCACTCGCGGAGCGCGATGTTGGATGTCAGAAGGTCGACATCATGTAGAAAGTGCAGGTGGAGCGCGGTGCAGTCCGCGCGCCCCACCCACCGTCCATCTTCAACGCCGCAGGTCAAGTTCCCGATCAGTCCAGCTTCGCGCCGGATGCCTTGACGATCGGAGACCATCGGCCAATTTCGCTTCTGATCAGCGAAGCAAACTGTTCGGGCGTGCCGCCGAGCACGGTAGCGCCCTGCTCGCTCAGCTTCTTCTTCAGTTCGGGCGACTGCAGCACCTTGTTGATTTCAGCGTTGAGCCTGGTGACGATCGGCTGCGGGATGCCTGCGGGTCCGACGAAGCCAAACCACGTGACCGACTCGAAGCCCTTGTAGCCGGACTCGGCCACCGTCGGAACCTGTGGCAGATCGGTGGTGCGCTGCGCCGAGGTCACGGCGATGGCGCGCAGTCGTCCGCTCCTGATCTGCCCGAGCAGCGTCGGGATCGACGCCGCATACAGCTGCACCTGGCCGCCGATCAGGTCCGTGGTCGCCTGCGAAGCGCCCTTGTACGGAACATGCGTGAATTTGACATTGGCGGTCTTCTGCAGCAGTTCGATGGTCAGGTGGGCCACCGTCCCGTTGCCGGGCGACGCAAAATTCAGCGAGCCCGGCTTTGCCTTGCTCGCCGCCATGATGTCCTGCAGCGTCTTGTAGGGTGAATCGGCGCCCACCACGATCACCAGCGGTGCGCTCGCCACCAGCGAAATCGGCGTCAGGTCCTTCACCGAGTCGTACGGCATCCTGGCGTACAGCGTCGGATTGACGGAAAGATTGCTGGTCTGGCCGAGTGCCAGCGTGTAGCCGTCCGCCGGCGCCTTGGCCGCTGCATCCACGCCTAGGTTTCCGCCCGAGCCGGGCTTGTTTTCGATGACGATGTTCCAGCCCTGGGTGACCGACACCCGGTTCGACACCTCCCGCGCAATGACGTCGGTGCCGCCGCCGGCCGGAAACGGCACGTACACGCGGATCGGCTTGGCGGGATAAGTCTGGGCAAAAGCAGTGAGCGCGAAAAGGCTTGCGGCCACGGCCCATAGGCCGCGTCGAATGAACTGCATGTCTGTCTCCTGTGTCTTTGTGAAAGAGGAATCTGCGTCGTCGTTGCGTGGCATTCAGTCCGGGTGCGCAGCCGTAACGCGCCACGCGGTGCGGCGAACACTGCAATCTTCTGTGGGCGAATTTCATGCGCCTCGCTGAACCGCATGCCGCGGTCTCAGCGATGCAATGGATCGGGCTTGACAGCTCAGGGCTTGTGCTGCGGCGCGTTTCGGCTGATCCACAGCAGCGATGCGCTGCCGACCAGCGTCAGCGCCACAATCGGCAGCAACGCCAGGCCGTAGCTGCCAGTCGATGCCTTAATGAGACCTATCAGCGAAACCATGCCGCCGTCAATCAGGTTCGACGACGCGTTGCGATACGCCATGAAATCTTGCTGATCGTCGTGCTGGCTTCCAGGTCCTGCTCTTTGTGATCGGTGACTGCGGAGTACAACATCTTGCTTCCAGTGGTTATGCAAACCCGTGCGGGCGTGTGGGGCGATCCGCGGATGGCTCCGCTGCGAAACTGGCCCCAGGTGTCAGGCTGATGCCGCAGTCATGGCTCAGTCCAGCAGGATGCCGGCGGCCTTGCCGACGCGCGCCCACTTCGCGGTATCCGCCTTCTGGATCTCGGTCAGGCGCTCCGGCGGTCCGCCAGCAATCCTGATGCCCAGTTTGGCGAGTTGCTGCCTGACCTCGGGATCCTGCAGCGCGCGGTTGATCTCGGCATTCAGGCGCTGCACGATGGCGGCCGGAGTGCCGGCCGGCACATAGACGCCTTGCCATTGCTCCGCCTCGAAGTTCGGAACGCCCGCTTCCGCCATGGTCGGAACGTTGGGCAGCGTCGGAACACGTGCCGCCGTCGCCACGGCAAGCGCGCGCAGCTTGCCTGCCTGAACGTGCGGCAGGATTGGTGCGGTCGGGGCAAACATGAAGTCGACATGGCCTGCCATGACGTCCTGGATCGCCGGCACATCGCCCTTGTACGGCACGTGCGTCATCCGCACACCCTGCTGTTGCTGCAACAGCTCTGCCGACATCTGCAGGATGGTGCCGTTGCCACCCGACGCGTACGAAATGGCGCCGGGCTTCTTCTTTGCCGCTGCCAGCAGATCCTTGACGCTCTGATAGGCACTGTTCGGCCCGACGATCAGCACGCTAGGGATCGTTCCATACAAGGCAACCGGCGTGAAGGATTTGACCGCGTCGTAGGGCAGCTTCGGATTCAGCGCCGGGTTGATCGCATGCGACGCGGTCGATGCGCCGAGCAGCGTATAACCGTCAGGAGCCGAGCGTGCGACATAGGCGGAACCGATTGCACCCGTTGCGCCGGGCCGGTTCTCGACCACAATGGTCGTGTGCAGGGCTTGGCCGACCTTCTGGGCAATCAGGCGCGCAAGAATATCCGTCGTCCCGCCAGCGGGATACGGCACGACATAGTTGATAACCTTATTCGGCCAGTCCGACTGGGCATGTGCGCCGATTGTCACGAACGACGATGCCAGCGCCATGACGGCGCCGAGCCTGTGCGCACGCCCTTTCGAAAGGATCCTCTTGAGCATGTAGTCTCCGGTGTCTGTCTGATGTTTTTTGAGGCCCCCGTCAATCGGTGAGGGGACTTGCTTATTTCAATGCCTGGAACCCATACAGGTTCTGAGGATTGCGCACGAGCACTTGTTCCGCGAGGCTGCCCGACTGGCACCAGCCCAGGAAGGTGTCGAGCAGGCCTGCGTCGTCGACGGCGTTGCCCTTCGCCCGTTGCGTGGGGTGTGGCCAATCGGAGCCCCACAGCGTGCGTTCCGGCGCGAGCGCCAGGTAACGCTGCGCCAGCGGCCGCATGTCCGCGTAGTGTGGCGCGCCCTCCAGCGACTCGATGTACGGTCCGGACAGCTTGACCCATGCCTTGCCGGAATCCAACAGGCTGGCAATCACGCGGATTGCCGCCTCTGTCTCCGGCGTGCCCGGCGGCAAGTGTCCGTAGTGATCGAAGACGATCGGGACCGGCAGGCGTTCGAGCATGCCCGCGATCTCCGGAAGCCAGGCGGGTGGCACATTGAGCTGCGCATGCCAGCCCATTGGCGCAATCCGCTCGGCAAGTTGCGGCAGTTCATCCAGTGTCACCGGTGCAGGCAGCGTCAGGTTCAGCCTGATACCGCGGATGCCGGCCTGGTGCAGGCTCTCGAGCCCGGCATCGGTCACCGTGCCGTCCACCACGGCAACGCCGCGAGCGTTCTCACCAAACTCGGCAATCGCGTCCACCGTGCTCGCGTTGTCGACCCCGTAGGTCGACGGCGTCACGACGATCACACGCTGCGTCCCAAGGTCTTGCTGAACGCGGCGGTAATCGGCCACCGAAGCGTCTGCCGGGCGCAACGTGGCCCCCGGTGTAATCGGGTAACGGCTGCCATACACGTGCATGTGGCAGTCGCAAGCGCCGACGAATTCGATGACGGAACCGCTTGCGGAAGTCATGCCCGGCGCCCTTCGTGGACCGGAGCGCCGGGCTCAGACATCTCTGCACAAAGAATCGTGCCCGTCGTCGACTCCGTGATGAACAGGGTTTTCCTTTCGGCACCGCCAAAGCACAGGTTCGTCAGCGACGTGCCGGCTTGCCCGCGGATGACCTCTACCGGTTCCGCCCGATGATTCAGGACCCAGACGTAAGCCAGTCCCGGATTGGCGACCAGCAGGCAGCCGTCCGAACGCATGGCCAGACCATCGGGACCGCTGGGCCCATACGATGTAAAGAACTGTCCCACCTTGCTCACTGAGCCATCGGCCTGCAGCGGTACGCGCCATACACAGTTGCCGCGCGTCATGGCGACGAACAACACGCGCTCATCGGGCGACAGCACGAGGCCGTTCGGGCTCGGAGCGTTGGAGAGCAGCAGGTCCAGCTTGCCCTCAGGGCTCAGCCTATATACGCGCCCGGTCGGGTCATGCATGCCGGTCTGGCCCTGGTCGGTAAAGTACAAATTGCCGTTGGAATCGAAGGTCAGGTCGTTGACGCCGCGGAAGCGCTCCGAATTTCTGCGCTCCAGGAACGGCGTGACCTTGCCCGTGCTGGCGTCAAGGTGCATCAGGCCGAGGCGATAATCGGTGATCAGGAAATCCCCGCTGGCCATGCGCTTCATGCCATTTGGCTCACCGTCATACTCGGCCACGACTTCCCACTCGCCTTGCAGCGATACGCGAAAGATCCGGCCGAAAGGTATGTCCGTCACCCACAGGTGGTCATCGGCCCATACCGGCCCTTCCAGAAACGAATCCGTCCGCAGATCCGGGCGGTTGGCGCGGACCCATGCGTTATCGCTACCTTGCCGACGGAGTGATTCCGGCAGCTTCGTGAAGACGCTGGCATCGCGAACGGTTGGTTGCTGGAGAAGAAACATCATCCGCTCCTGTCTTACTGCTTCTCGATATTGGCTTTCTGCGCCACGGGTGCCCACTGCGCAGTCTCGCGTTGGATCAGCTGCGCAAACGCGGGGCTGTCAAGACTGCCCGGTTGGGCGCCCAGCCGGGCAATGAATTCCTTCACGTCAGGCGTCTGGAGCGCCTTCTGGATTTCTGCTTGCAGACGCGCAATGACGTCTTTCGGCGTGCCCTTCGGCGCAGCCAGGCCGGCCCAATTGAACAGGCTGAAGCTAGGAACACCGCCTTCCGCGAACGTCGGCACATTGGGGAAAGCGTCAACGCGGCTCTTCCCGCTGATGGCCAGCAGCCGCATCTGGTTACCCTTGACCTGTGCCAGCGCGGACGGCGTCGACACAAAGAGCAAATCGACGTTGCCGCCGAGCAGACCCACCATGGCCTCGCCCGCACCCTTGTACGGAACATGCATCAGCTTGATTCCCGCCGCCTGCTGGAAGGCTTCCGCGGCAAAATGCGGCGCGCTGCCCGGACCACCGCTGCCAAACGTCACCTCGTCGGGATGGGCTTTTGCATAGGCCACCAGCGATGGCAGGTCCTTGAATCGCGAGCCAGCCTTGACGCCGACCACCACCGGCGCAAACGAGAATGGCGCGATGGGAATGAGCGCCGACTGGTGATCCCAGTTCAGCTTCTTGAAGACATACGGCAATGTCGTGTACGAGCTGTCGTTTGCCAGCAGCGTGTAGCCGTCGGGCTGCGCGTTCACCACCTGCGACGTGCCAATGGTGCCGGACGCACCCGGCTTGTTTTCGACGACGAAGCTCTGCCCCGTTTGCGTACTGAGCTTCTGCGCGATCTTTCGCGTGATCACGTCTACCGCCCCACCCGGAGGATTCGGCACGACGATGCGCACAGGTTTGTCCGGATAGGCCGCTGCGGCGGACAAGGCATTGAGGCTCAGCAGCATCGCCGCGGCGACGAACCCGAAAGTGCGGTGGAACATCTTTGTCTCCTTGCCGCGAGGCCCCTGAGGGGTCCTGCGGCATCGTTGTTTGTGGCCTGCTACCGGGCGGGGGTATTCAGGCCGGCACGACGCCGGCTTCCAGCACGGCAAGTACATTTTTCGCCGCGCCCACGCCCATGTTCACGTATGCGGCATCGCTCACCCCGCCGATATGCGGCGAAAGGATCAGGTTCGGCACGCTTTGGAACGGATGCGGCACGGGCATCGGTTCCACGGCGAAGCTGTCCAGCCCCGCGGCGTACAGCTTGCCGCTGTTCAGGGCTTCGACCAGCGCGGGTTCGTCGATCAGGCCGCCGCGCGCGGTGTTGACAAGGATCGCACCGTCCTTGAACGTGGCCAGCGTTTCCCGGTTCAGCATCCCGCGGTTTTCGTCGGTCAGCGGGCAGTGGAGCGATACGACGTCCGACTCCGAGAAGATCCGCGGCAGTTCGGCCAGCGTGACGCCTTGCGGCGCGGTCTTGGCGAACGGATCGAATGCGATGACCCGCATGCCCATCGCGATGCCCACGGCCGCTGCGCGACGGCCGATCTCTCCGAGCCCGACGATGCCGAGCGTACGCCCCTCCAGCTCGATGGACTTGTGGACGGCCTTGTCCCAATGACTTGCGCGCATCCGCTCGTTGAGATGGGGCACTGCCTTTGCGCACGCGAGAATCAGGGCCCACGCGTGCTCAGCCACCGCGGCGGCGTTGGCGCCGACGGCAGCCTTCACGGCAATGCCGCGAGCCGCCGCGGCATTCTGGTCAATCACGTCGATGCCGCTGCCGTGCTTGGAGATCACCTTGAGAGACGGCGCGGCGTCCATGACGGCGGCGCCGATCTTGCCGTACCGCACGATGATGGCAACGGGATCCTTTTCCTTCGCCAGGGCTACCACCGTCTCTTCGCTGCACTGCTTGCCCGCGAAGCAGACTTCAAAGTCGTTGAGCAACGCCAGCGCCTGCGGCGCCAGGTCATTCCCCGTGACGAGCAGAACGGGTTTCCTGGCTTCGCTCACAGCACTTCCCCTTCGGCCAGCACGCCGGCCTTGCGCAGTTCGCCTTCCAGCCAGCCAGGGCGGAGGTCGCCGGCCTTGATGGCGGCGATGCGCTGGGTTTCCGAATCGAGCTTCTTCTGGGCCAGTTCAAGGATCGCCGGCACATCTTCGCGGGGGATCACGACCACGCCATCGGCGTCACCCACGACCAGGTCGCCAGGATTGACGGCGACGCCAGCCACGGATGCCGGCCAATTGACGAGGCCGCCGAGCGCCTTGGTCGGTCCGCACGGATTGGTGCCGGCAGCGAAGATCGGGAAACTGCCGTTGGCCAGCTCGCGCGAATCCCGCACGGCGGCGTCGACGACGAAGCCGGCAATGCCCGAAGCCTGAGCCTGGGTTGCCATGATCTCGCCACACATGGCGGCGGTCTGGTCGCCCTTGGCATCGATCACGATGACGTCGCCCGGCTTGGCGATGGCCAGTGCGACGTGGAACATGAGGTTGTCGCCAGGGCGGACCTCCACAGTCAGCGCGGGGCCGGCGACCTTCATCGAAGGCGACAAGCCTTGCACGCGCCCGTTCAGCGTGCCGCGACGGCCAACGACGTCGGCCAGGATGGCGGCCTGGAACCTGGAGGCGCGCTCAACCAGCTCGGGAGAGACACGCTCGAAATCGCGACGAATGGCGGGGGATGCTTTGGCTTGAGTGCTCATGTACTACTCCAGGTATAGAACTCTGTGACGACGGAGGTGCTCACCAACATATCTCAATTCGATCGTTGTACCCTGTACAACATCGTTTCATAAACGTGTGGGAACTATAGTATGTCCGCCCGGATGTTCCACTTCTCGTTTACCCCTGTACGTGTCAAAACACCGTTGTACTATGTACAATGCTCACACCATAGCCAGGAATGGATCGATGAGTAATCACGGTGTCGCTGCAGTCGAGAAGGCGCTCGGCTTGCTGGACTGCTTTCGGCTCGGGGCCGAAATCCAGTCGCTTGCGCAACTCGCCGCAGCCTCGGGCATGCACAAGACCACGGTCTTCCGCCTGTTGAATTCGCTGGAGCGAATGAGCTACGTGGTGCGCACGGCCGACGGCCGGTACGCGCTGGGGCCGCGCCTGCTCTATCTGGGAAAGCTATACGAGTCGTCGTTCCAGCTCGGCTCGGTCATCGAGCCCGTCCTGCAGGAACTTGCGCTGGCCACGCGCGAAAGCGCGTCCTACTACGTGCTCCATGGCGACGAGCAGCGCATGTGCCTGTATCGCGCCGAGCCCAGCGAAGGCCTGCGGGAAACGCGCTTGCCGGGCACGATATTGCCGCTCGACGATACGGCAATCGGCTCCGTCCTGAAGTACTGGGGCAAGGAAGAAGCGTCCGCGAAGCGCGATGATCCGTTGCCCTGGTTCACGTCCGGCGTCCGGGACGTATACACGGCGGCGTTCGCTACGCCCTTGTTCGGTGCCGGTGACAAATTCGTGGCCGCGCTCACGCTGTCCGGGCCGGCGTCACGCCTGGAAGCGGCGGACCGCTCGGAAATCACGCGCGTGCAGCTCGTCGCCGCGGCGAAGCTGTCGCGGTTGCTGGGCGCCAGTCCGGCGTGGTGCGAAACGGTCTATCAATCGGCCAGTTTCGTGCACGACTGAGCGTTCCACCGGACTGAAACCGTCTGGCAACGCGCCCTACGCTGCGTAGGCGAATTCCCCGCCGCCGTCAGGCAAGCAGTGACAAGGCATCTGCGAGCGAGAGCACGGTTGTGCGCGAATCAAACGCTGTTGAAAAAAGATGTTCGTGGACGACCGGATCGGGGTCGTAGCAACAGTCCTTTACCGTGAACAGCCGAAAATCCGCGTCACTCGCGTACGCCACCGAAGACAGCACCACGCCAGTCGACGCAATGCCCGCCATCAGCAGCGTGTCGATCCCCTGCGCGGAAAGCCGGACCTGCAGGTCGGTACCAAAGAACACGCTGGCCCGATGCGCGATGATCAGCGGTTCGGACGCCTGCCGGCCGAGTTCCGGCGAGATCTGGTCGTCGACAAACAGACCCAGTTGCCGGATACCCTGCCCGTTCCGGTTCAAGGGACTGATTTCCGGATAACCCGGGCTGAAGTGGATCTTGGCGAAATAGACGCCCACGCCCCCGGCCCGCGCAGCATCACACAGCTTGCGTGTATTGGTCAGCAACGCAGGTGCGACCGACGGGAACAACTGCAGGATGTCGGTCTGATAGTGCATGACCACCAGTGCGGTTTGCGCCGGAACAATCGCCGGAATCCGCGTGGTCACGCTGTCCGCATCGGCGGCGCCTTCATTGTGCTGCCGATGGCTTGCCGAATCGACGGATCCACAATCAACGGGCGGCGACATAGGGCGACTCGATAGAGAAGGATGACCGACTCTATCACGTGTGTGCCCGCAGTCTAGGCCCTCGCCACCGCCACGCTGTTGGCGCCATGGTCCAGCGCATCCGCGATCGCATCGCAGGCATGACAGAAGAATCCGTAATACATGCCTCGCCCGTTGATCACTATTCGAAACAGGATGACCTTCCGAAAGGGTTCGGCACTGAACCCCGTAAAACCGGGGGATACGGAGGTGTTGCCCTTCGCATCATCACTCGCGGCGTTGAATGTCGTAATCCAAGGCATGGTGCCTCCTCAAACGAGACCGTCTTGCGTGACAACCCCCACGGGCCACACACTTCGTAGCGCGAATATGCATGCGGGTCTGGTCTGGCTCTGCAAGTTTTGTTCTTGTCCGTCGCCGATCTTACGCAGAACCAGATCGCGAACCATTAGTCAGACGGCTGGTGTCCACATGCACGGCCTCATACCGGAATAGACCTCCGCAGAGCCTTTCGGAAAAGCGGACACTGCTTCTCTTGGATCGCCTGGCGGCGTCCGTATCGAGAAGCGCGAAATGCTGCGTGCGGGGTCGTTGCTGGCCGGGAGATTGCCGAAGAAACTGCAGGCAGCAGCCAGGAGGATGAAGTAGTGAAGAGACGTCCGCCGAAGGTTTAACGCCGGCAGACGCAAGCGCGCGCCACCGGCGAATCATGTATCACACGCTGCGCACACATCATCAAGGTGACGGCCACTGGCTGAACACGATCAGCGCAGCCGCGCCGCGCCCGCGCACACATACGTCATCGCAATAGTCGACCACAGCCTCGGGGGCGAAGCGGATCTCTACCGTATCGTCACCATCGGGAATTCCCGTTGCGCCCATCTTCAGGCTCAACGCCACCCCGGCTGCCACGCCAAGGCCGAGCAACACCACAGCCGCTAAACACCGACCACGCTTCATCGCCGTCTCCGTCCGCCTGTCTTCAGGCTTGTGACCGGATGCTAGGGGCTGGAGGCGGCGCCTACTTCGTCAAAGCGGACTAGGGGGAATCCCGAATGCGTTCGATCAAGCGCCTCCGACTCGGGCGCCCTGCACTCAAAAGACGATGCCGTGGCTCTGATACTGGATGACCGTACCACGCCGAGGGCGTGGACGAGACACGTTAGCGTGGCAAGAATTCGAGATCGGCGCCGTGGTGGGGATTCGCCACATCTTTTGATGGCCAGAAGATGGCAGCCGATCTCTTCTTGGCTCGGAGGCTAGCCAACGACTGGCGGAAACACGTACCAAGCGCCGTCGCCGTGGCGGAAGAAAGCAATGGACAAGCGCCGGGTGGGATGCGTCGATTCGACCTGAACCAGGCAACCCTTGCGGTTCGCCAAGTGCCTGAAGCAGGCGACCCGAGCGGGATTTGCCTCGCTTGGCGACAACCACTTCTCGACCAGTGCGTGTAGCGAATTATCGGTATTTCGCATCTGTCACTCCCTTGGCGGCGCTGCATAAACTGCCGGCACCTCTTGATTTCAAGACTAGATGCGGAGCAACGCCGATGCCTTCGGTAAGGGACAACAACGGGCGTCAGGACGGACTGAATCGCTCGTAGGAAATGCCTGACAGCAGGCGAATCGCGTGCCGGCAGGCGATCCTGCTCACTCAACCTGAAATCAGGAAACCTCCACGCGATTTCTCAGTTTTGAATCCGCGGATCAGCAGGCGATTGGTGTGCGCGAAGGGGCGCAGATCCGCATGCCCGGCATCCGCACTCAGTTCAACTGGCGCGCCATGAAATGCGTCCGGGCGCCAAAACTGCGCAACAGACTCAACGACAACTGCGTCTCACGCACAAGGCAGTCTATCGAGGTTAAGGTAAAGCCATGGCGGGCGAAGAAGCCCGGATGCTCGTTCGTCAGCACCGTCGCATTGCGGCAGCCGCCGGCGCGGGCTCTCATCAGAAGCGCACTGACGATATAGGTGCCCAGCCAGCGGCCACGAAATTCCGATAACACCGCGACCGTATGGATGGCAAAGGTAAGGCCGTATTGTTCACCATAGGCACAGCCGACGATCCGTCTCTCGAACTCCGCCACATGGTAGAGCCGCCCCACATCGCTTGCCTCGGCAAGCGTCAGGCCGCAAGCCTGCAGTACTTGTGCAATGCCTTCCGTATCATCACCTGAAGCTGCACGGAGTCGAACGTCTCTTATCATTTTGATGACTACGTTGTGGACTTTCGCTCTTCAATACTTGCCCCATAGTAGTCCGTGGGCGACATTCCGGGAACTGGAATACCAGGAATTCGGAAAACTATGCGCCTCCGCCGGCAAGGTTGTCATCACCCAACCGAGTCGACGATGCGGGAATCCGCACAGGCAATGCGATTCTTCGGACGATGGTGTCGACAATACCGGCCGACAAAAGACGACGTTCGCATCGCGATCAATGCGTCCGCCTGCCAAGTGCACCGAGGCGACGATGCACGCTGACGGAAACGCCGCAAACATGCGATCGAACACGCGGCCTTCGGCCTGCGGGTCTAGCGCGCTGGTCGGTTCGTCGAGCAGCAGCAGCGAGCTTCCCTGCGCCGCCAGTGCACCGCGGGCCAGCGCAAGCCGCTGCCGCTGGCCACCGGAAAGCATCGGCCAAGCCTGCTCCCCCGGCTTGACACCATCGTCTAGTGGAGGCAGGCCGCGTGGTCGACGCTGGTCCGCGCGAGGAGGTACGCATGGCATCGACCTCCTGCTGCAGCGCGGAGCGCGCGTCGCGCTTATCGGCCCGAGCGGCGGTGGCAAGAGCACGCTGCTGCGTGCGCTTGCTGGTCTCTATCATCCACAGCAGGACGAACTTCGGCGTGACGGCGCGGCGCAAGACTGGGCCGAATTGCGCTCGCTGGCCACATTGATTCCGCAGGAGGCCGAGGTGTTCGAGGCCAGCGTGGAGGAGAACCTCACCTTCGGCGAGCCGGCCGACACCGACGCGCTGCAATCCACCACGCGCATCGTCCGGGTAGCGCCACGTGACACCGCGCAGTGTCAGGCTCCGCCACGGCGCATCGGGTACGACAGCCGATACGGCCGCCTCCGGATCGCCGGGCGCCGCCCAGATCGGATCGGCACTGCCGTAGTCCGTATGCTGACCGATGGCAGGTGCAGCGGTGGTGGAATCGGACTCGGTCATGCAGTCATTGCTCCTTTGCCGCGTATCCGGGGAGTATGGGGCAATGCATCGGAATCGGGGCACGACACGTCTGCCGCAAGGCAATGACTACTTCATGGAAGACAGATGACCTGAAATTACCCGCCGAAAGCTCATTGCTTCCAGACACGGTCGCGGACCGGAGCACGGTCGGGCGTTGCAGCCACCTTGCGCCGCGGTGCGCGCGTCGCCAGCCAGCACAGCACGGACCCCGCGCATACCAGTGACGCGCCTTTCCAGAACGCCAGCGAAAGCGGTATATGCAAGAGCAAGCCAGCCAGTGCGGCTGAAATCACAGGGATGAAATACGACGCACCCGCAAGCACCGTTACGTTGCCGTGCAGGATGCCCACGTTCCACGCCGCATAGCCGAAGCCCATCGCCGACGCTGCCAGTGCCAGGTAGATGACGGCGTGGTATGTGAACGCCATCGGCGCATGGTCGCCGGTGAAGTACTTGATCCACAGCGCCATTGCGGTGAACATGAAGAACAGCGTGACGCCGTTCTTGCCGCCGGCAATCCTGTTCGTCACGGTGCAATAGGCCGCCCAGATCAGCGCGCCCGCTAAAGCGAGGCCGTAGCTGAGCGGGTTGTCCCTGACATTGGCCACCATGCCTGCAACATCCAGCCCCTGCTCGCCGCCCAGCACCAGGCAGATACCCAGGATCGCAATCAGGAAGCCCGGCACGATCAGAACGTTCGCCTTCTGCTTGTTGAAGGCGATGGCGCACAACATGGTGAAAGACGGCCAGAGGTAATTGACCATCCCCACCTCGATCGCCTGCCTGCCGCTGTGCGAATAGCCGATGGACAGCGACAGGCACAGTTCGTAGGAGACGAACAGGATGCTGCCCCAGACCAGATAGCGCCGCGGAAATTCGCGCAGACGCACGAAGCCAACCGTCAGCATAAGCAGGACGGAGGCAACCGAGTACATCATGGCGGCGCCACCGGTCGCGCCGAGGCTTTCACTGACGCCGCGGATCAGGCCGACGATGGAACTCCACAACAGGATCGCAATGAGCCCGATCAACGTGGCCTTACGCGTGCTTTGCATGACACCTGCTTTCATTGGCTGGCTGGATAAAAGGTCGCCATTATCCCCCCGGCCGCAGCGGCGTGAGGGGATACCGGCTTTGCGCTTCTATGAATGGAAGCCAACAGGCTCTGGCTTGTCGCCATATTTTCGGTGTCGTTTCATCCCGCAGCACGTCTTGCCGCCAAGGCGCGCCTGCTCTTCCGGCGTGAGCGGCCGCGTCTGATTTGCCAGGCCCTGACTGCACCGGTGGCGCGCGACATATCAGCCGGCCTGTTCGGTTGCCCGTTGCAGATGCCGGCGTGGCGACAGGTGTACTCAGCCACCTCGCAACGCGACGAAACGATTACGTAGAAGCCACTTAATTCGGACCTTAGATTGTTTCAATTGTCTTCAGCCCCTAGCGGGCTTATCTTGCCAGTAAGGCCACCCCTGCAGAACGCTCCCCGTTTCTGTTCAAGGCCGTTGAAAGCGCGGTATGACCGCGCTTCTTTTTTGTGGCGGCGCGTTCTGTGCTGAATTTTCATCCAATGAAAATTCAGCACGTTTGATTGACGCCGTTTTCGGCCGCTTCCTACTATGTGCGCACAGAGTTTCCCTCGATGAAACCGCCACCTGCGCACATCGCGCCCAGGAGACAGCCGATGACTGCATTCCCGCGCCAGCCCCTGCTGGCCGCCCTGCCGTTGATCTGTGCCGTGCTTGCCATGCCCGCAAGCGCCGCCGGAACGTTCCCATCCAAGCCGATCCGGCTCGTCGTGCCTTTCACGCCCGGCGGCACGACCGATATCCTCGCGCGCCTTGTCGCACAGAAGTCCGGCGAGGTGCTCGGGCAGTCGGTCGTTGTCGACAACCGCCCCGGCGCCGGCGGCAATATCGGTGCCGAGGCCGTTGCGCGCAGCGCGCCCGATGGCTATACGCTGCTCATGGGCACGCTCGGCACGCAGGTCACCAACCAATTCATCTATGCGCGCATGCCGTACGACAGCGCCCGCGATTTCACGCCCGTGACGCTGGTGGCAAATTCGCCGAACGTGCTGCTCGTAAACAGCACGCTGCAGGCGAATTCGGTTGGGGACCTGATCGCGCTCGCGAAACGAGAACCGGGAAAGATCAACTACGCCTCGACCAGCACGGGCGGTTCCCCTCACCTCTCCGGCGAACTGCTGAACGCAATGGCAGGCGTGAACATGCAGCACGTGCCCTACAAGGGCGCCGCGCCCGCGATGACGGACCTGCTCGCGGGGCAGGTCAACCTGATGTTTGACAACCTGCCATCGGCACTCGCGCAGATTCAGACGGGCAAGATCAAAGCGCTGGCGGTGACCAGTGTCAAGCGCGCATCCGTGCTGCCCAACGTGCCAACCGTGCGTGAATCGGGGCTGCCCGGCTATGAGGTCAACTCGTGGTTCGGTTTGCTCGCGCCGGCGGGCACGCCGCCCGAGCGCGTGCGCCAGATTCAGCAGGCGGTCGACAAGGTCCTTGCAATGCCGGATGTACGCAAGCGCATCGAACAACTCGGCGCGGAGCCGGGCGGCGAAGGCTCCGCCGCATTCGCCGCCGAGATCAAGGCCGATACCGAGAAGTGGTCACGCGTGATCAAGAGCGCCGGCATCAAGGCGCAATGACTGATACGCATCGCCAAACCAGGACACATGACGTCATGACCCAGAACACTACGTTGCGCATCGGCTCCGGATCGGGCTGGTGGGGGGACCGCGTAGAACCGGCCGAACGCTCCGCACGTCTCGGCAAGCTCGACTACCTGTGCTTCGAGACCATGGCCGAAGCGACCGTTTCGGCCGCACAGGTACGCAAGCGGCGCGACCCCGCATTCGGCGGCTACGACACGTATCTCGACGACCGCATGCGAGCCGTGCTGCCCCATTGCATTGCGCACGGCACGCGCATCATCAGCAACCAGGGCTGGATCCATCCCCTGGGCGCGGCCCGGCGCGTGGCCGAACTATGCAAGGAACTCGGCCTGCCCGACGTGAAGATCGCGGCCGTCACCACGACCGACCTGACGAGCAGCATCTGCGAACTCGACCTGACGTTGCTGGAAAGCGGCGAGCACGTATCGACGCTGCGCGAAACGCTGATCAGCGCGGAACCGTACGAGGGTGTCGGCCCGATCGTCGAAGCGTTGCGCGCCGGGGCGCAGATCGTGGTCACGGGGCGTGTCGCCGACCCGTCGCTCTTTCTGGCCCCGATGATCCATCACTTCGGCTGGCAAGCGGACGACGTTGCACGGCTCGCGCGCGGCAGTGCCATTGGCCATCTGCTCGAATGCGGCGCGCAGGTGACTGGCGGCTACTTTGGCGACCCCGGCTACAAGGACGTGCCGGAGCCGTGGAATCTCGCATTCCCGATTGCCGAGGTCGAGGCCGATGGCAGCGCGGTCATCTCGAAAGTCGCGGGCAGCGGCGGGCGCATTGACCTGCAGACCGTCAAGGAACAGATGTTCTATGAAGTCCACGATCCGGGCCGCTACATCACGCCCGACGTGATTGTCGATTTTTCGACCGCCGTACTGGAACAGGTCGCACCAGACCGCGTGCGCATCAGCGGCGTAAGCGGGCTGCCACGCACCGATACGCTCAAGGTGTCGCTGGGCTGCACGGAAGGCCATATCGGCGAAGATATGTTCTTCTATGCCGGCCCGGGTTGCCTGGAGAAAGCGAAGCTCGCGAAGCGCATTCTCGAGGAGCGCTTCGCCATGGCCGCGTTGCGGGCCGACGAGTTGCGCATCGATTTCCTGGGCGTCAATGCGGTTCACGGCGCGGCATCGCCCGAGCCCGCGTGCGAGCCCAACGAAATTGCAGTGCGCGTTGCGGCCCGCACGCGCACACGGGAAGAAGCCGCCAAGGTCGGCCGCGAGATCGACAGCATGGCCGTATGCGGACTAGCCTCCACCGGAAAGCGCGTGCCGCACCAGGACCGTACGCGCGAGATCATCGGCGTGTGGTCGGCGCTGGTGCCGCGCGCGCTGATCCGGTCGCAGGTCCAGTTCGTCTGACCATCCGCAACCGCTTACCTGACGGGGAGACCACATCATGCGCGTACCGCTGCGCCGCCTTGCCCACAGCCGTTCCGGCGACAAGGGCAATACTTCAAACACAGCCGTCATCGCCTATGCGCCGGAGTTTTATCCGCATATCAAGCAGCAGCTCACCGCAGATGCGTTCAAGGCGCACTACGGCACGCTGATTACGGGAGCCGTCACGCGCTATGACGTTGATGGCTTGCAGGTTCTCAATTTCGTCGCCGACGGTGCACTGGGCGGCGGCGTCTCGCGAAGCCTCGCCATCGATAACTACGGCAAAGCGCTCGCCAGCGCCGTGCTGCGCTTTGAAGTGGAGATTCCCGACGGGCTCTCGCCGCTGCTGCGTGGCCCGGCACACTGAGGGCCGCCCGCCGGCACCACGACGCGCGTCCACGCGCCGGTGATGCGGCGCGCTTCCTGGAGGAGGTGACGCGCAAGGCTTGCCTCGCGGCTGCGAATGCGATCGCACAGCGCCGCCACGCTGAGCGCGCCGATGGGCCGACCGTCATAGTCGAGAATCGGCACGGCAATGCCGCCCATGCCTTCGACCACCCAGTCCAGGAACAGTACATAGCCGCGCGCGCGTGCCGCGTCCGCCTCGGCGGCAATCGACGGCGCATGCAGCCGCGGATAGTTCGCCAGCTTGCGGGCCGTCTGCTGCAGACGGCGCGTGCGTTCCGCCGGTGGCAGCCACGCGAGCACGGCGAGACTGCCCGCGCCGACGCCTAGCGGTCGCCGTGTGCCGACTGTCACATAGTTCGCATGCACAGGAAACGACCCGGTGACGACGTCCGAGCACACGGCCTCGCCGCGGCTGGCCTCGGTGAGCACCGCGGTGTCTTCAAACGTCTCCTGCAACCGCTGCAACGCCGGATGGGCCAGCTCGCGCAGGTCGACGCGCCGCTGCCCCACATCGGCAAGCTGGAACACCTCGGGGCCAATGCCATAGCAACGCTTGTCGTCGCGCGTGGCGAAGCCTTCCTGCACCAGCATGTCGAGCATGCGCGACGTCGTGGCGGGGTCAAGACCCGTGGCGCGCGCCACATCGCTCATGCGGCGCACTTCAGGATCGGATAGCGCGCGCAATACTGCCAGCGCGCGCTGCACAGGGGACGGGCGTGTCGCCATGATGCGGGGCTCAGCAAACGCAATCAGCCATGTTGACGCGTGCCGAGCGTGTCGCGCTTGATTTTCTTCGCGAGCGACCACTTGTGGACTTCGGTCGGGCCGTCGTAGATGCGGAAGGCGCGCAGCTCGCGGAAGGCCTGGTCGACGATGGTGTCGCGCGACACGCCATTGCCGCCCAGGATCTGCACGCAACGGTCTGCGACACGGAACAGCGCTTCCGAGACCGCCACCTTGGCCATCGAGCTCTCGGTGGTGCCCGCCGAACCCGTGTCGAGCACGCCAGCGCACCAGTCGATCATCAACGCCGCCTGCTGCAGGTCGATCAGGTTTTCCGCCAGCATGAAGCCGACGCCCTCATGGTCGATCAGCAGCTTGCCGAATGCCTTGCGCGTGGTGGCGTGGGCGCGCGCGATCTCGTCCGCGCGCGTGACGGTGCCGAACCAGCGCATGCAATGCGACAGCCGTGCCGGCGACAAGCGCACCTGCGCGTAGCGAAAGCCTTCGTTGACCTCGCCCAGCACCTGGTCGGCAGGCACGCGCAGGCCATCGATCAGGACCTGCGCATGACCGCCGGGCATCGAACTGTCGATGGTGTCGAGCACGCGCTCGGTGCGGATTGCCGGATGCGGCAGGTCGACGAGGAACATCGTCGCCTGCGCGCGTTCGCCGTCGCCGGTGCGCGCCATGATGATGCCCACGCTGGCGCCTTCGGCACCGGTGATGAATTTCTTGCGGCCGTTGAGCACCCAGTCATTGCCATCGCGGACGGCGGTGGTGCTCAGCATCGACGGATCCGACCCGGCGCCGCCCTCTTCCGCGGGCTCGGTCATGAAGAACGCCGAACGTACATCGCCACGGACGAGCGGCGCCAGGAAGCGCTCCTTCTGCGCGGGCGTGCCGACTTTGCCGAGCAGGAACATATTGCCTTCGTCGGGCGCCATCGTATTGACGGCCACGGGGCCGAGCGGCGACAGGCCCGAACGCTTGAGCACAGCGGCTGTCTCGTGCTGGGTCAGGTGTGAACCATCGGCCAGGATGTGTGGCGTCATGACGCCCGCAGCACGTGCCTTGGTGCGCAGTTCATGCACAAGCTCGGCGGTCGGACCATGTGCGGTGCAGCGCAGGTCGCTTTCATACGGCGCCACCACGTCGCGCACGAAGCGCTCGACGCGGTCCGCAATTTCCTGGCTTCTTTCAGTGGGACAAGGAGTAAACATGGGTGTCATTCCCTCGACTTGGGTGGGGTCGTCACTTGCGGACCGTTTGCAGATGGGATCAGATTGTAGGATGATTTCATCCCATGTCAACGGCTCCGGTCCGACGGGACCTGCCAATCGATTAGAATCGCCGCCGTGCCAAGACCGACCTCCGCCGCCTCCGCCATGCCTATCGATACGCCCACCGACGCCAGCCCGGCGGACGGCAGCGCATCCGACACCGTGTTCTTCGGGATCATGAGCGGGCTGGAACTTGGCACCTTCGTGCCCGGCCAGCGGCTCGTGGAAACAGACCTGGTCGCGCATTTCGGTGTCGGCCGCAACTCGGTGCGCGAGGCGCTGCAGCGGCTGGCCGCCGAGGGCATCGTCGACCTGCAACGCCATCGCGGCGCGGTCATCCGGCGGCTGAGCCTGCAGGAAACCCTCGATGTACTCGATGTCGCGGAACGCATGACTGGCCTGCTCGCGCGCGCCGCCACGCGCGGCAGCGGCAACCAGCCGCAGGTTCAGGCCTTGCGCACGTCGGTCCAGGCGCTCGTCGCAGCAGAGAAGGCCCAGGACGGCGAGACGTTTTCTAACGCCAGGCGCCATTTCTATCGCACGCTGCTGGAAATGGGCGACAACCGCGAACTGCGCCGGCTGTTCCCGACCATCCATATGCCGATCGTCCACGCGCAGCATCGGCTGGCTTCGTTGCGGCAGATGCGGCTCGACGATTACCGTCGCATCGCTACGGCGGTACTCGCTGGCGAGCCCGACGCGGCCGAGGCTGCCGGTGCGGCGCATGTGAAGAATGTGCGCGGCGCCATCCTGGACAGACAACCCGCCTGACCCACGCTCTCACCTTGACCAGGTTGCGAGTCGCAACTAATATTGGTTGCGACTCGCAACTTTCTGAGAGATCATGGACTTCGTCGACGTTCCTGCCGTCACCCGTGACGCCACCATCCTGTCGCTGCGCGATGTTTCCCGCAAACTCGTCCGCGAACTGGGGTTCATGCGCGCCACCCTGGCCAATAGCGATCTGGCGCCTTCCGCGGTGCACGCGGTGCTGGAAATCGGCATGAAGCCCGGCATCACGGCAAAAGATCTGGCCACCATCCTGCGGCTCGACAAGTCGAATACCAGCCGGCAAATCGCACGGCTGGAAGCCGCTGGTTTTGTGGAGCGCCGGGTGTCCAGCGATGACGCGCGTTCGTCCGAGCTGTATTTGAGCGCGGAAGGGAAATCGCTCAGGGCAAGGATCGACCAGTTCGCGACCAGCCAGGTATCGAACGCGCTTCGGCACATGGCGCCCGCCGACCAGCAAGCCCTGCTTCGCTCGCTCGCGCTCTATGCCAATGCGTTGGCGCAGGACAACGCCGGCAATGCGCCGCCAGCCACGCCGGAAGCGGTGCAGATTATCGAGGGCTACCAACCCGGCTGCATTGGCGATATCGCCAGCCTGCACGGGCGTTTCTATGCGGCGCATTGGGGCTTCGGTGCCTTTTTCGAGAAGCGGGTCGCCACGGAACTTGCTGCATTTGCCGGGTCGCTGCCAGTCGACGGCAAGGCGCTTTGGCTCTATGTCGAGAATGGCCGCTCGCTGGCGTCTCTCGCCATCGACGGCGACAAGACCACCGGCATCGCGCATTTGCGCTGGTTCATCGTCGACGAATCGCTGCACGGTTCGGGTATCGGACGCGAACTCATGGCCCGCGCCATGCGATTCGTCGAGACGCAGGGGTTCCGCGAAACGCATCTCTGGACGTTCAAGGGACTTGAGGCGGCACGCCATTTGTACGAGTCGCATGGCTTCCGGCTGAGCGAAGAGTTCGAGGGCAGCCAATGGGGGACCACGGTGACGGAGCAACGCTTCAACCGGGTCTGAGGCCAAGCTTGTGCGGTGCCGCGTTGCGATCCGCACATCGACTGGCATTCCTGCCCAAAACACCCGATCATGCGAAGCACTAGCCGCCTTACAGAGCCTCCGGATGATCGCCTCTCACGCCCATTCGCTGTTTCGCCCGGCCGCCATCAGGCCTTCCCGGCTGAGGTTTCTCCCATTTGACTGGCGCAAGCTCCTGGCGCTGCAGATGCTGCTGGTGTTGCTGGTGTTGCTGGTGTTGCTGATACTGGCACTCATCGTGCCGCTCGCCGCCCACGCGGCCGACAAGCCGGTACCTGCCCCCGTTTCCGAGCCTGCAGATCTGATCCTGATGAACCGGCCCGTCGCCACGTTCCGCGCGACCGTGGCGGGAGCGGTGCCGGCCGTGCGCGCGGCCCGCGCCAGGGAGCGATTCGACAACCTGAATCGCGCCGAACTGGCCGAGCCGCTGACGCGCGTGTCGGGGCGGCTCGGCGAGGAGTCCGGTGTGGCGATTCGGCTCGGCGACCGCGTGATGTTCGCCATCGTCCAGGACGACCTCGATCCCGAGCAGCCGGGACAGACCGTGGAGGCCGTGGCCGACGCGGCCAGCCATGCGCTCGAGAATGCCGTCGCCGCGCGGCGCGAGCAGTTGCGCTGGCCGACCATCATCCGCGGCACACTGCTGTCGTCGCTGGGCCTGCTTTTACTTGTGGGGCTCGTCTGGGGCGTTGCCCGCGCACGCCGCCGGCTCAGCGCGCTGCTGCTGAAGGCGCTGGAACGCCGCGTCGGCGATCGCGTAAAGCGCAGCGGCTTCGACTGGACCGGTGCACTGTTCCAGCTCGCCAGCCTCGTCGTGCAGATCGTCGGCGTCGGCCTGACCGCGCTGTTGATCTTCTTGTGGCTGGAATTTGCGCTCGAACAGTTCCCGCTGACTGAGCCGCTTGGCCAGCGCATGGGCACCTTCCTGTTCACGCTGCTGACACGCATCGGCGAATCGATGCTGGAGGCGATTCCGGGCATCGTCACCGTGATCGTGATCCTGTTGATCACGCGCGCGCTGCAGCGGCTCGTGTCGACCATCTTCCTCGCCGTACAGCGCGGCCAGCTCGACGTGCCGGGCCTCCATCCCGAAACCGTCGGCGCCACGCGCCGGCTGACCGCCGTGGGCGTATGGGCACTCGGGCTGACCTTCGCGTACCCGTATATTCCGGGTTCGCAGAGCGACGTGTTCAAGGGCCTGTCGGTGCTGTTCGGCTTCATGGTGACGCTTGGCTCGGCCAATATCGTCAACCAGATCATGAGCGGCATGGTGCTTGTGTATTCACGCGCACTGCGGCCCGGCGATATGGTCGACATCGGCGGGACGATCGGCACGGTGACAGGGCTCGACGCGCTGTCGGTCAAGATCGAAAACGTACGGCAGGAGGAAGTGACGCTCCCCAACGCGGTGGTGGTCGGCAGCGCGGTCCACAACTTCTCGCGCCGGGGCCGCGCCTCGGCCGCACTGCATGGCGACACGGGCGCACTGCTATCGACAGCCGTGACGATCGGCTACGACACGCCGTGGCGGCAGGTCCATGCGATGCTGCTCGGCGCCGTGGCGAACGTGCCGGGCCTGCGCGATGAACCGGCGCCGTTCGTGCTGCAGCGTGGGCTGTCGGACTTCTATGTCGAGTACGAGCTGTTCTTCGGCATTACGGACCCGCGCCAGCGTTTCCCTACGCTATCCACGTTGCACCAGGCCATCCAGGACGAATTCAACCGCCACGGCGTGCAGATCATGTCGCCGCACTTCGTGCTCCAGCCGAAAGAGCCGGTGGTGGTGCCGCCGGCGAACTGGCATCAGGCACCGGCGGCGCCTGACAGGAAAGTGTCCTGACTTGCCTCGTCGTTCAGAAACAGCATGACGGCGACCACCGCGTGATGCAGGTAGTCGCCGTCATGCGCAGGCCGGCGTCAGTACGGCGCGTTCACCACGATGTATTGCGACCCCTGCGGCTGGTACCACGTGGTGCCGCACTGCTGGTACACCATGCCGCCATAGTTGACCGGCACGCAGCCCGGCGGCACCGTACGGACCATGGAGCCGATCACCGCTGACGTCACCGCCACCGTGGCCGTGACCGCAGCAGCCGTCGCCACCGGGTGGTAGTCGTTGTCCCAGCCGCAGCAGCCGCCGTGATTGTCGACGTTCACGTTGACGTTGCGGTTGGAATTGACGTTGACGTTCCGGTTGGCATTGACGTTGTTCACGTTGTTGACGCTGGTGCTGCGCACATTGTTGGCGCGCGCGTCAGTGCGCTGGTTATTGACCTGCCGGCCACCGCCACCGCCGCTGGCCATGGCGCCACCACCACCACCACCACCGCCGCGCGCGCCCGCCATATGCCCGCCACCGCCTCCCCCACCACCGCCACCGACACGTGCCTGCGCCGTGGGCGCCAAGCCGGATGCCGCCAGCGCGAGCGCGGCCATGCACACCGTGAACAGCTTGCGATCTGCGTATTTCATGGCGGGCTCCTTAGCGCGACTTCATGGGAACGAACTCGGCGGACTTGGCGCCAGCCGGCGGCTTGAAGGCGAAGGTCGTATTGCCGAACTTCGGATTCAGGTTCCACTTGTAGTAGGTGATCGACTGTGGACGTGCCTCGTCGGCACGGCTCGTGACGACCAGCTTGCGCGGCAGCGGGCGCCCATTGGCCGAGATCCAGATCTGCCAGTCGAAATCTCCCTGCCGGAACGCGTAGTGGTCGCACAGCTCGCCCACGATGATGTCCTGCCCGGCGTTCATCGCCGACTGGATGTTGTCGACGGGCGCCGCCGGCGTGCCCCACAGGAACAGGTCGGCTGACGGCACTTCAATGCCGAACCGCTCCCTCAGCCGCTCGGTCAGGGCGCCCAGGTTGTCGTTGAACGGGGCCTGCGAGTAGTACTTCTGTTCGGGCTGGTAGAGCGTGACGGTCTTGCCGTCGTAGATCAGGTCGCGCTGCGAGCGCGCGCTGCGCATTTCCGCGCGCAGCCTGTTCGGTCGCACGATGTCCAGGTCGGCCGTCGCCGTGTGCTGGAGCTTCTGTCCATCCTGCAGGACGCGCTCGCCGGTCAGGTTGATGGTGACCTGGAACTGCTTCAGGGTCTGCAGGTACGCGCCCATATCCTGTAGCGCCTTGATGGCCGCGGGGTCCACCGCCTTCGCGTCCGCTTGCGCCGTGCTCGCCGGCGGCGGAGTGCTTGCGCTGGTGGATGACGCGCCAGGCTGACTCGCCGGGGGACTCGACGGCGTCAGAGGCGTACCGCTGCACGCCGTCAATGCGACGGCGAGCAGGCTCAGAACCAGTTTGCGTGCCATGGTGAACTCCGTCAGAGAGTACTGCCGTTGGTAGCCACGTTCAGGGCTATCGCGTCACCGATGCATACGCCACGTGCGTTCGCGATGGCTTGGGCGCAAAAGTGGAGAAGTGGCGACAGACCCGCAGCCTATCCTGCCGCAATGCCTGCGCGCCGGGTATCTCGAAAAGAAAATTTCAACATGACCGTCGCGGATATTTACTACGCTCCTGTACCATCGCGCGCCGCGGCGTGTTTGCCTGCGGTGTTGGCATTCTTCGCGCGTACACGGCCGCGTCGACCGGATCGGCGCGCGACGCGACCATCGTTGCCGTCCGGATCCTTTCCGGGCGGCCGCGGGCGGCCAGGGCACATCCTGTATGCGGCGACGAGGAGGTCGCGATTCCACCGCATCTGCGCCACCGCATCCAGCAGATACTGGAGAACGCGGCAGGCAAGCCGGGTGTCCCCGCCTTCGGCGCGGATCGTACGGATTCGCTGTATCTGCTCGCGCACGCGACGCCGGGAAGCGTCGATCGAGCGCTGGAGATCGCTCCAGCCACTGGGTATGGACCGGCTTGATCGCAACGTAACCTTTGACATGGTGCACTCCGGGCATTCAGGGCATCAAGGCAACGGCCACAACAGCCAAACGAAAAAAGCCCGGGAGAAGAGCGTCGTTTCGGGCATCCGTTCCGGGGCAAGAACTGGAACCCCGTAACGGAAAATTTAGATAAGCCGGATTTTCATGTCAATGTCCGGGTCGTCGGACACATCGGCAGTCCCGCACCTTACGCGGCGCCGATAAACCATTGCCGGAACATTTCCTTGGCGGGGCCGAGATAAAGACCGATGTCTTCCTGTCCGCCGTTGGCGTACCAGTGGCAATAGCAGCCGTGGAACAGCGCCAGCAGCACACGGCCCATGTCCGCCGACAGCGGGCGGTCAGCGGTTCCGAGCGCCTCCATCATCACACGCACATGGCCAGCCCAGCTTTCGCGAATATGCTCACGCACGGTCTGCGGCGTATTGCTGGAGAACAGCAACGACAGCACGATGCCCTTGGTTTCCGGGTGGCGCGTGAAATAGTCGGCCACACGCGCGAAGAGATCGTCGACGCGCTGCGACACGGGCATGTCCTGCAGATCGCCCAACCCGAGCGAAATCTCGATTTCCTGAAACAGGCTGACCGCCGCCTCGGCCAGCAGCATCTCCTTGCTGCCGAAATGCCACAGCAGACTGCTCTTGGCCACGCCCGCGTGCGCGGAAATCCGGTCCAGCGTCACTTCGCCATATCCGTGTTCCGCGATCAGGCTCTTGGTCAGTTCGATAACCCGCTGGCGGGTTTCCAGACCACGGCGGTACTTAGTTGTCGCGCCGGTACGTGCCGGCGGCGCTTCAGTGCGCGCTTCCGGGGCGGCGGCGTCCAGGGCGAGATCGGGGCCGGCGGCACCCTCTTGTGCGGAGTTCATGGCTGCTTGTTGGACACTGTTGGGGCACTGTTGGGGCACGGTTGGCACAGTGCGTGCGATGTGTGGAGAAGGCGCCTTTCCGCTTCTCGGGACTTGCCCTAAGGCCAGCGCCCTGTTCTTGACAGCCTACCATCTCTTTACCAAACTCTAAATTGTACTGACCATTCAGAATAAATTTAGGGTTAATATGGTGCCGAATACAGCACAGGAAAAGGATCTGCAGCGATGGCTTGGTAAGCAACGTGCAGCGTTCATGGCATCGCCGTTTCCGTCGCTCGGCGAACGGCGAGACACGTTGCGGTGCCTACGCACCGCCATCCGCGGTCATGCCCACCGGCTCGCCGCGGCGGCCCAGCGCGACTTCAGCGCGCGCGCCGAGGCCGAGACCCTGATGGTCGACGTCCTGCCGTCCGTGATGCACATCAACCACCTGCTGCGCGGGCTGCGCCGGTGGATGAAGCCGTCGCGCCGGCACACCGAACTGCTGTTCTTTGGCAACAGCGCGCGGGTCATGTACCAGCCCAAGGGCGTGGTCGGCATCGTCGTGCCGTGGAACTTCCCGGTCTACCTGGCGCTCGGCCCCCTGGCCACGGCACTGGCCGCGGGCAACCGCTGCATGGTGAAGACCTCCGAGTACGCGCCGCATACGTCGGCGGCACTGCGCGCCCTGCTGCGTGAAGTGTTTGACGAAGACAGGGTCGCGATCGTCGAAGGCGATGCCGATGTCGCCCGCGCCTTCACGAGCCTGCCGTTCGACCACATCGTGTTCACGGGCTCCCCGGAAATCGGCCGCCACGTCATGCGAGCCGCCGCGGCCAACCTCACACCCGTGACGCTGGAACTGGGCGGCAAGTCGCCGGCCATCGTGTCGCGCAGCGCGAACCTGCGGACCGCCGCCACCCGCATTGCCCATGGCAAGACCGTGAATGGCGGGCAGATCTGCGTCGCCCCCGACTACGCGCTGGTGCCGGCGGAAGATGCCGAGCCCTTCGCGCAAGCGGTACTGGATGCCGCCAGCCAGATGCACCCGCAAGGCAGCGACGACTACACGGCTGTCATCCACGATGGGGCGCTTGCGCGGCAACGTGCACTACTCGACGACGCGCGCGCGCTTGGCGCGCGCGTGTTCTCGGCGGCCATGCCCTCGGGCGGACGGCGCCTGCCGCTGCACGTCGTGCTCGGCGTCACGCCGCAGATGCGCCTCGCGCAAGAGGAAATCTTCGGACCCATCCTGCCGGTCTTCACCTATCGCAGCTTCGACGAAGCCATCGCGCACGTGCAGAGCGGCACCCGTCCGCTGGCGCTCTATTACTTCGGCCATGACAAGGCGGAAACCGGTCCGCTGCTCGAACGCACGCACGCCGGCGGCGTCACGCTGAACGACTGGGGCTGGCACGTGGTGAACCATGACCTGCCGTTTGGCGGTAGCGGCACATCCGGCATGGGCAACTACCACGGTGCGGAAGGCTTCCGCGAGCTGTCGCACGCGAAGTCCGTATTCGCCGAGCGCCGCTGGTTCCCGATCGAGCTGTTCCACCCGCCCTACGGCTCGTGGGTGCAGCGCCTGGCCATGCGCCTGTTCCTGGGCGCGCCAGCGCAAGGCGAATCGCAGCGCGGCACTCCGGCTGGCACACAACCGGCGCACCGCAGCACCGACTGATAGCGCAGCCAGATTGACGCGGGTCCGGGCAATTCCGTGTCACTCCATCAAAAGCGGGCCTCAGCCACGCCGCGCCGCTTCAATCTTCGCGATGTCGATCTTCTTCATGGTCATCATCGCGTCGAAGGCGCGCTTGGCCGCCGCGCGGTCCGGATCGGTGTACGCGGCTGTCAGCGCGCGCGGCGTGATCTGCCACGACAAACCCCAGCGGTCCTTGCACCATCCGCATTCGCTTTCCTGGCCGCCATTGCCGACGATCGCGTCCCACAAGCGGTCGGTTTCCGCCTGATCGTCGGTCGCGACCTGGAACGAGAAGGACTCGTTGTGCTTGAAATGCGGCCCGCCATTGAGCCCGAGGCAGGGAATGCCCATGACGGTGAACTCGACCGTCAGGACATCGCCTTCCTGACCGTCGGGGTAGTCACCCGGCGCGCGGTGGACGGCGCCAACCGAGCTGTCCGGAAACGTTGCAGCGTAAAAATTCGCGGCGTCGAGCGCGCCGCCGTCGTACCACAGGCAGATCGTGTTCTTGCTAATCATCCTGGTGTCTCCTGAAGGGTCTGCAGGGATTGAACGCCGGCCTCGGCATCTTCTGGTCAACGGCGGCAAGCGACGGGTCGCTTATTCCCGCGTGAATGACATGGAGGCCGTTTGCGGATGCCTAATGTCTCACGTTCTCGCTTCGGGCGCAGCCCTTGAGAGTGCATGGTCCGCAACGTGGCTCATGAGCGATTGACGATGGGCGGCGCATCGGGATCGCGGCTGCCCGGGTCATGCAGATCGCGCTTTCCGACGCCCGGCGGAAATTCGCCCGTTCCGGCGCGCTCGTCGCGCGGCTTGTCGGCCGGTCCCTTGCGGTGCGAAGCGGCATTTTCCCAATCCGCCGCCGCGCGCTCGCGCGAGCGTTGATTCGCTTCAGCGTTCTCGCGCAACTCCCGATCGTCGAGCCCCTGCCGCTTGTCGAGTTCGGGGTTCCCTGATGTGTCGTGTCTGCTCTGTTTCATGACGCCTCCGAAAGCATTGGGCACGGATCGAGGCCATGAATATCGGCGCGCAACTTTCGTTCCAGCATGTCACGTCACACAAACCGCACACCCGTCGATGCGGCGTGTAAGAACCACCGCATCGATTGAAGAATGGTAGACACCGCGAGGCACCTCAGTCCGAGGCTGTCAACGTCTGGCTGAGCTCCTTCGCGCTTGCAAGATGCATCGCCGCAAAATCCGCAAACACCCGGCACGCCGGGTTGCGGTTCGCATCGCGCCACACCAACCGCAGTTCCGCTCGCACATCGTCGCGCCAGATCGGCCGCAACACGACGCCCGGGAAATGCAGATGCCGCGCCGATGCCGGCACCAGCGCCAGCCCCAGTCCAGCGCGCACCAGCGCGAGCACGCTATGCGTCTGGCTCATCTGCTGCACCACACGTGGCGGACGGCCGGCGCTGGCGAGCACCGAGCCGATCAGATCATGGAAATATTTGCCTTCGGTGGCGGAGTACTGGATGAATGTCTGGCCCGCCAGATCTTCGGCGGCGATGCGCTCCCGCGCCGCCAGCGCATGTGTCGCATGCATGGCAAGCAGCAACGGCTCACTGACCGCGGGCCGCCATTGCAGCTCCGGATCCACGTCCGGCAGCGGCCGCAGGAAGCCCAGGTCGATGGTCCCTGCCTGCAAGGCCTCAATCTGCGCGACGGTCACCATCTCATGCAGGGTCACCTCGATCTCCGGCAACTCCTGCATGGCCCGGGCGATCAGGTTGGGCACCAGTTCGTAGCCGGCCACGGCGGTGAAGCCGACGCGTACCTTGCCGCTGACGCCCTTGTCGATCCGCCGCGCCACGTCCACCGCGTGACCGGCCAGTGCCAGCAGGCGCCGCGCGTCGTCGAGCAAGGCGCTGCCGGCCGCGGTCAGGCGTACCACGCGGCTGTTGCGGTCGAACAGCCGTACGCCGAGCGATTCCTCCAGCATGCGGATCTGCCGGCTCAGCGGCGATTGCGTCATGAAAAGCCGCGTGGCGGCACGGCCAAAGTGCAGCTCCTCGCCCACGGCGATAAAGCAGCGCAATTGGTTCAGATCCGGAATCATTGCATCATGCCAATAGTTGGATTGATCGATGCAAACTATAGCTTAGACATGCATGGATGGCGTTCCTATACTCGGCCCATCGACAACCGCTCCAAGACGCCTGCCAGTGAAACCCGCCATCCTGCTCACCCAGCCCGTAGTTCCCAGTCTCGAAGCCGGCCTCAAGGCAGCCTACGAGATCCACCGCCTGTATGCCGCCGCATCGCCCGACGCGCTGATCGACGAAGTCGGGCCGCGCATCGAGGGCGTCGTCACGGGCGGCTCGCTCGGCCTGAAGGAATCCGTGATGCGACGTTTGCCGGCACTCAAGATCGTCGCGGTGTCCGGCGTCGGCACCGATGCGGTCGACCTGCCCTACGCACGCGGGCGTGGCATCCACGTCACCACTACGCCCGATGTGCTGACAGCCGATGTCGCCGATCAGGCCATCGGGCTGCTGATCGCGGTGTACCGCCGGTTGACCGAAGCAGAGCGCTACGTGCGCGCCGGACAGTGGGGCAAGGCGCCGTTGCCGCTCGCGCGCCGTTTCAGCGGCAAGCGCGTGGGCATCGTCGGACTGGGCCGCGTGGGCCTTGCGATTGCGGTTCGTGCCGCGGCGTTTGGCTGCCCGGTTTCTTACACCGACCTGCGTGCGATTCCCGATGTGCCCTACACCTTCCTGCCGGACATTGCCGCCCTTGCCTCCCATTGCGACGCGCTGGTACTGGCCGCATCGGCCGACGGCGCGAAGCCGGTGGTCGACGCCGCCGTGCTCGATGCGCTGGGACCCGACGGCGTGCTGATCAACGTGGCGCGCGGCCGGCTCGTGGACGAGCCCGAGGTGGTGCGTGCGCTCGAAGCGGGCCGCATCGCGGGCGCCGGGCTAGACGTGTTCGCCGACGAGCCGGCCGTACCACCCGCCCTGCTCGCCATGGACAACGTCGTGATCCAGCCGCACCGTGCCAGCGCCGCGTGGGAGACCCGCGATGCGATGGGCGAGATCGTGCTCGCCAACCTGCGCGCCTGCCTTGCCGGCGAACGCCCGCCTGCGACGGTGATGGCGTAGCACGCATCAACCGGTCATCGCATCCCCCTTCATGGATCAGGGCGCCGTCATAGAGCGCCCGGACAAAATTCAGGAGACACCATGCAACATCGCGCATTTCCCGTGCTGGCGCTGCTGGCTGCAGCCGCACTCGTCGCCATCGCCCAGCAACCGGCGCACGCCGGCGGCTACCCCGAGCGGCCGGTCACCATCGTCGTGCCCTTCCCGCCCGGCGGCGGCACCGACACCGGCGCTCGCTTGCTGGCGCAGCGCCTGACCGAACTGTGGGGCAAGGCTGTCGTCATTGAAAACAAGCCGGGCGCCGCCGGGCAGATCGGCAGCGACTACGTGGCGCGTGCAAAGCCGGACGGCTATACGCTGCTCATGGGCAACATCGGCACGCATTCGATCAACCCTTCGCTGTACAAGTCGCAGCCGTATGACGCGGTGAAGAGCTTCGCGCCGGTATCGCTGGTGGCCGAGCTGCCGCAGATCATGGTGACCGCTCCCGGAAACCCGGCGGCCACGGTGCCGCAGGCGATCGCAGCGGGCAAGCGTGAGCCAGGCAGGATCACGTACAGCAGCTCGGGCAGCGGCAGCTCGATGCATCTCGCCGGTGCCATGTTCGCGCGCCAGGCAGGCATCGACATGCTGCACGTGTCGTACAAGGGCGGCGGCCCGGCCGTGGCCGACGTAATGGCCGGGCACGTGAACTACACGTTTGCGACGCTGTACGAAACCATGGGCATGATCAAGGGCGGCAAGCTCAAAGCGGTAGCGGTGACCGGCGACAAGCGCGCTGCGGCAATGCCCAACGTGCCGACCGTGGCCGAGACTGGGCTGGCAGGCTATGAAGCGGTCTCCTGGATCGGCCTGCTGGCGCCAGCGGGCACGCCACCGGCGCTCGTCGGCAAGATCTCGCAGGACGTGCGCGCAGCGCTGGCCGATCCGAAGGTCAAACAGATGCTGCTCGAGCAAGGTGCCGTGCCATCCGGCAGCACGCCGGAGGCGTTTGCCGCGTTGATCGCGCGGGATACGGCGCGCTATGCGAAGCTGATTCGGGAACTGGGGATCAAGCTGGAGTGAAGGCCAGGTCAGGTCGAACCGCGTTCGACGATGCGGAATCCGACATCGACGACCGGTTCTGGAACCGACTCGCCACGGCAGCGCTCCAGCAGCAAGCGCGCGGCCATCGCCCCAATGGCCGCGCCATCCACATGTACCGTCGTCAGCGACGGATTCAGGTGCGCGGCAAAATCGGCATCACCGAAGCCACAGATCGCCAGGTCGCCGGGAATGCGCAGTCCGCGTGCGAGCGCCTCGACCATGACGCCCTGCGCGAGCTGGTCGGAGCTGCAATAGACGGCTTCGATCCGCGGATCTTTCTCGAGGAGATCGGCAAGGGCCCTGCGCCCCCGCGCCAGACTGCTCGGCGCGGGCACGACCACAGTCGGTACGTCGTGGCCGACCGTCGAGACAAAGCCCTCGCGCCGCACCGAAGCGCGATGATCGTCGCCGGTTGCAATGCCGAGGCGGCGCCATCCTTTGCCGAGGAAATAACCCGCGACGGCGCTACCCACCTTAAGGTGTGAAAAGCCGACCACCATATCGACGGGCCGGTCGCTGAGATCCCAGGTCTCCACGACAGGAATACCCGCCCGCCGCAAGCGCTCCCGCGACACCTGCGAATGGACCAGGCCGGTGACGACGATGCCGTCCGGACGCCGGCTGATCATCGTGGCGAGCAACGCGTCTTCGCGCGCGTGGTCGTAGCCTGTCTGGCCAAGGATCACCTGATAGCCTGCCGCGTCGAGCGCATCGGTCAGTGCCTTGACCGTCGGCAGGAACTGGGCCACCGCAATGTTCGGGACGAGCGCGGCGACCATCAGGCTGCGCTTCGACTTGAGCCCGCCGGCAAGCAGGTTCGGGATATAGCCGGTCGCCTCGACGGCCTGCCGGACCCGCGCAATGGTTTTCTCCGACACCATGCCGGGATTGCTAAGCGCACGCGAGGCGGTAATCAGTGAGACGCCAGCCTCACGTGCCACGTCGTGCAGCGTCACGGATTTCGGCCCAGTGGTATTCGACATGCGGATCCTGAGTCAGGGTAATTCGCTACCGGTTGCTCGCCTGAAGGCGATTGACGATCGAGAATGACAACGTTAGCATTTCCATCATTCCTTCGTCAGCGACCTGTCGCAGCCGAGCGGAACCAGGATGTTGAACCCCGGCGGAGATGACGCTTGGATTATATCAGTCACGCACACCCAAAAATGATAACGTTATCATTAACGCCCAGGGGCAATTCCGTACCTCAATGTCTGCCCGATCAAAATTTCCCTGCCCCACGCCCATGACCACCCCTGCCGCTCCTTCCACCGACACCATCGCCACGATCCGGCTTTCCTCGTGCTACTTGCCATTGGCCACACCGATCAGCGATGCCAAGGTCCTGACCGGTCGCCAAAAGCCAATGACCGAGGTCGCGATCCTGTTTGCCGAGATCCGGACCCACGGCGGCCACGAAGGTATCGGTTTCAGCTATGCCAAGCGCGCCGGAGGACCGGGCCAGTTCGCGCATGCCAGCGAAATCGCACCGGCCCTGCTCGGTGAGGACCCGAGCGACATCGCCCGGCTGTGGGACAAGCTCTGCTGGGCCGGCGCGTCGGTCGGACGCAGCGGATTGTCGACACAGGCAATGGGCGCGTTCGATGTGGCACTCTGGGACCTGAAAGCCAAGCGGGCAGGCTTGTCGCTGGCCAAGCTGCTGGGGGCCCATCGCGACGCCGTGCGCTGCTACAACACCTCGGGCGGTTTCCTGCACACGCCGCTGGACCAGTTGCTGGTCAACGCAGCGGCCTCGGTGGAGCGCGGGATCGGCGGGATCAAGCTGAAGGTCGGCCAGCCTGATGGTGCGCTGGACATCCAGCGCGTGGCCGCCGTGCGCGAACAGCTTGGCGATGCCGTGCCGCTGATGGTCGACGCCAACCAGCAATGGGATCGGCCGACGGCGCAACGCATGTGCCGCACGTTCGAATCCTTCAACCTGGTCTGGATCGAGGAGCCGCTGGACGCCTACGACCACGAGGGACACGCCGCGCTCGCCACGCAGTTCGACACGCCGATCGCGACCGGCGAAATGCTGACCAGCGCGGCCGAACACTGGGACCTGATCCGGCACCGCGCCGCGGACTACCTGATGCCGGACGCGCCGCGCGTTGGCGGCATTACGCCCTTTCTCAAGGTCTGCGCGCTGGCCGAGCATGCGGGCCTGATGATCGCGCCGCACTTCGCCATGGAGTTGCACGTGCACCTTGCCGCAGCCTATCCACGCGAGCCCTGGGTCGAGCACTTCGACTGGCTAGAACCGCTGTTCAACGAACGGCTGGAGATACGCGGCGGCCGCATCGTGGTGCCGACCCGGCCGGGCCTGGGACTCACCATCAGCGAGCAGGCCCGCGCGTGGACGCGCGAACAGGCCGAATTCGGCCAACAAGCCTGACAGGCGTCGGAATCCCGCATACACAGAACGGTGAAAGGAGACAAAAGATGAAAAAGCTGATTGCGTCCGTACTCACGACGACTGCCATGACCGTTGCCATGGCGGCCCACGCGGCGTGGCCGGAGAAGCCGGTCACCGTACTGGTGCCCTTCCCGGCGGGCGGCTCGACGGACAATGTCGCGCGTATCCTCAGCGCGAAGTACCAGACCCAGTTCGGCGGCAGCTTCGTGGTCGACAACCGGCCCGGCGCGGCCGGCATGATCGGTGCCGCCATGGTCAAGCGCGCGCCCGCCGATGGCTACACGGTGTTCGTCTCGTCGCTGGGGCCGTTCGTCATCGGCCCGCATCTCACGAAGAACGCCGGCTATGACCCGCTCAAGGATTTCGATTACATCAGCGTCGGGGTGCAGGCGCCGAATGTCCTCGCCGTGCCAGCGGGTTCACGATTCAAGACGCTTCAGGATGTGATCGCCTACGAGAAGGCCAACCCGCACAAGATGACCTTCGCCTCCGCCGGCAATGGCACCAGCGACCACCTCACCGCCGAACTGTTCTGGCAGCAAACAGGCACGACAGGCATCCACGTGCCTTACAAAGGCGGCGCGCCGGCGATGAATGACCTGATCGGCGGACAGGTCGATGCCACGTTCATGAACATCAACACGGCGGTCCCGCATATTAAGGCGGGCAAGCTTCGCGCGCTGGCCATCACGAGCACTGCGCGCTCGCCCATCCTGCCCGATGTGCCCACCATGGATGAGGCCGGCGTCAAGGGCGTAACCGTCTACTCATGGCAGGCAGTGGCCGCGCCCAAGGGACTTCCGCCAGAGATCAAGGCGAAGCTGCACAGCGCCACCGTGGCCGCGCTCAATGAGCCGGCCACCAAGGCGAAGCTGCTCGACCTTGGCTTCGAGATCGTCGCCAATACGCCGGAGCAGTTCGCCGCGTTTCAGGCGTCGGAGTTCGCGCGCTGGAAGAAGGTGATCGAAGTGGGCAAGATCACGGCGGACTGAGCGCTCAGCCTGCGCGCGTCGCGCCTTGGTGCGCCTGCCCGTGCCCGTTGGATCGCTTGGTGCGCCGGATCACCAGAAATACCAGCAACACTACGGGCGCGATCAGCAGGCCTTCGACCAGTTCCGGATCCAGCGGCAGGTGGAAGGCATGCATGGAGCGCAGCCCTACCGCCGTGAGCGACAGCACATAGTAAGAGATTGCCGCGACCGACAGACCCTCCACCGCGTGCTGCAGATGAAGCTGCGTGCGCGCGGTGCGGTCCATGCCGGCGAGCAGCCGCATCGTGTTGCCCTCTTGCGCCAGGCTCACCCGCGTACGCAACAGGTCGACCGCCCGCGCCACGCGCGCCGTGAATTGCTCGAGCCGGTTCCAGTTGGCGCGGCATGTCTCCATGGCCGGCGTGAACCGGCGTTCCATGAACTCGGCAATGGTCGGGATGCCTTCGATGCGCTCCTCGCGCAGTTCCTGGATGCGGGCCATGACCAGGCGCTCGTAGGCGCGGCTGGCGCTGAAGCGGTGGCTGGACTCGGCCAGCGCCTCGCCGCGCACGGCCAGGTGTGTGAGATCCTGCAGCAGGGCGGCGTCCACATTGTCGTTCGGCGCCGAGTCCATCCGGTTCATCAGCCCGGACAGCGAGCGCTGCAGGCCATCGAGCGAACGACCGAGCTCGCGCGCGGCGGGCAGCGCGAGCAAGGCCATCATGCGATAGGTCTCGATCTCGTACAGCCGCTGCAGAAGGCGGCCACCTTGCGCTTCGCGGAAGCCTTCGTCGATCACCAGGAAGCGCGAAAAGCCATCAGGCTTGATGGTCCAGTCGCAATAGACTTCGCCATTGCCGAGCACGCGGCTGCCGACCTTGATCGGGCCGTCGATCCAGCGGCCGTAGTCCTTGCGCGCCTGTACGGCGTGCTCGCCGGAAACCAGCTCCATGCGTATTGCCACGAAGCGCATGCCGGCAATCTGCGCGAACCATCCCTGGGGCACGTGATCGGTCGCCAGGCCGGAGAAATACTCGGTATCGCGCCGGCTGGCGACGAACGTATAGGTGGAGAATTCCGTGTGGCGCTCCCACTTGAGTTGGCGCTCGCCGTTCCATTGCGCGGCATAGTGGGTGCTGCCCGGCTCAGGAGACGGCATGCCGGTGAGATCACACAATGCGCGCAGGAGCTGTTCATGCACCGAGGCGTCGTCTCCCGCGTAGATTGCCAGGTGTGCCAGGGCGACGGAACCCGACAAACGCAGGAAGGGTCTGGCGTGCAACTCGTTCGCAAGGCTCGCGCGCAGGGCGTGGTCCATATTTGAAGCTCTCTCGGAAGGTTTCGCTCAGGGGGGCGCCGGCAAGGCATCCATGGAACGAATTCTCCCGCACGGCATTGCGCAGTGCAACAGGACAGTTGCTGTCGTTTCGGGTCGCGCGAGTCTTGCTGCCACGCTGGCCGGCGCCGCATCGACAATCAGAACCCGGCGCGCGCCTGGATATACACCATGCGCGGCGCGCCAACCAGACGCCCCGCATTGCTGTCCGTCGTACGCGTGTAGTAGCGCTTGTCGAACAGGTTGTTGATGCCGATGGTGATGTCGGTACGTTTCCACTGCGGAACCGTGAACATCGCCTGCAGGTTCCAGGTGCGGAAGCCAGGAATGCGGCCCACGCTGCCATCCGCCGACTCGGCGACGGTGTTGGCCAGGTCCGAGTACTGCGCGCTCTGGTGTGTGGTCGAAGCGTTGAAGGTCCAGTTGCGCCAGTTGTAGCGCGCGCCGATGGTATCGGTGTTGCGCGAGTAGAACGGGACGTCCATGCCGGCCGTGGCGCCCGACTTCTGGATCGCGCGCGTGTAGGTGTAGTTGGCGTAGACGTTCAGGCCGCCAAGCACGCTCGCGCGGTCGAACGTGTAGTCGATCGCGGTTTCGACACCATCGTGGTCAGTCGCGCCGATGTTCTGGAACGTGGCGGGGAACAGGCCCGGCACTTGCTGGATCTGGTTGTCGAATTTGATCTTGAACGCCGTCAGCTCGGCCTTGATGCGGTTGTCGGTCCAGCGGGTACCCACTTCAAACGTGCGCGCCACTTCCGGCTGCAGCGGATTGCTCGGTGTCTGCGAGTTGAGCTGCGTGTTCTGCACCGGGCCGAACGACGTGCTGTAGTCGGTGAACACAGTCCACGCATTGTTGACGAGGTACGAGACGTTGATCGACGGCAGTGCCTTGTTGTTCATGCTGTCGAACTGCGTGGTCGTGCCGCGCTGCTGGCGTGTGGTGTCGATATGTTCGAAACGCACACCAGGCACGATGCGCCAGTTGCCGACGGCGATGCGGTCGTCGATATAAACGGCATGCGCATCGGTGGCGTTGTCGAACGTGGTGGTCGGGCCGACCACGCCCGTACGCGGATTCTGGTTGAAGGCGTTGTCATCGCCGCGTTCGCGGATATAGCGGTAGCCGACGGTGATGTCATGCGTCGTCGGCCCCAGCGCCAGGCGCTGCGTGTAGCGCGGCTCGATGCCGAACGTGGTGTAGTTGCGCGGCTGGTGCGCGATTACGGTGGCGCTTTGCTGCAGCGTGCTCTGGCGATAGCTCTCGTTGAAGAACGTGCGGATCTCGAATTCCTGGTTGCCGGAGATCGTGTTCACGTAGCCGAGGTCGAACGCCGTGCGGTTGCCGCTCCAGTAGTCGTTCGGCCGCGTGTTCTGGAACGGGTCGGCATTGTATTGCGCGACCGTCAGGCCGCCCGGCGTGCGCGAGCGCACGTCGTAGTACGAGACCTTGCCGTAGACCTGCGAGGTGTTGTTGATGTCGTAGGCAAACTTCACGGCGAGATCGTTGACGTCGTCATCGCTGCCCTTGCGCCATTCGCGGCCGGTCATGCCCGAGTACAGCACGGCCAGTCCGAGCCCGCTGTCGAGCGTGGTGCCCACGAACGCGTTGTACTGCGTATTGCTGCCGCCGCCTTCGGTGTAGATGTTTTCGCGGATCGACGCATCCCCGGTGATGCCCGGGCTGGTGGGGATCGGTCTGGTGTTGAAGTTGATGATGCCGCCGACGTTCTGCGGGCCGTATCGCACCGCGCCACCGCTGCGCACCACGTCGATCGAGTCGATATTGCCCAGGCTCACCGGCGCAAATGAAAGCTGCGGTTGCCCGTACGGGGCGACTGCCATCGGAATGCCGTCAAGCAACACTGTAGAGCGTGGCGAGTACCGGCCGGTCAGGCCACGCACGCCGATGTTGAGGGAAATGGCGCTGCCGGACGTGCCGGAGTTATCGGTCGACTGCACGCCGGGAACGCGGCGCATGACGTCGCTGATGCTAGATGCGCCGCTCTGTTCGATCTGTTCTTCTCCCACCACGGTGCGCGCGCCGGGGAAGGTCTTCACGCTGTTCTGCAGCCCGGTGCCGAGCCAGTTGCCAGTGACCTGCACGGTATCGAGCACCTGCTCGACATTGCCACTCTCCCCCGATTGCGCATCCACCTTCTGGGCGAACGCCAATGGCGCCATGCACAGCAACGAAACGGCGAGCGCCGTGGCGCGCAGGGCGATCTGGGGTGCGGCGGGCTCGTTGCCGCATCGGCTCGACTTCATGACTTCTCTTCCTTGTAGCAAACAGCGCACAAACGTACAAAGTCATGAATGTAAATGATAACGGTTATTGTTTATGGATTCATTGCGATAAAGCGCTTTACGCGCTACTCAAAATCATCAAAATGTTGTCTTTACGCCACAACTACACAGGCAAACACGCAGTATTGCCGACATGCGAACGGACGCGAGCAGCAGGTCACCGAGCAACTGCTTCTCAACGTGCTGCCCGCTCCCGCCGCCGAGCGTTTGAAGCTGCGTGCCGATCTCGTCGCCGAGGGCCCGCCGGCAGTCATCGCGGACAGGTTCGAGGACGTGTCGGTGCTGTTCGCGGACCTCGTGCAATTCACCCGCTTTTCGCCGAGCATGGGCCCCGAGCGCCTGGTGGCGGTACTGAACGAGATATTTGCCGACTTTGACAACATTGCCGACCGCCGGGGACTCGAGAAGATCAAGACTATCGGCGATGCCTACATGGGGGCGACCGGCCTGCCCGTTCCCGCAGCCGACCCCGCCGTTCAGGCGGCCCATATGGCGTTGGACATGATCGCGTCACTGGACCGTTTCAACCAGCGCAGCGGCCACGGCCTGCAGCGGGGACGCCTTGCGGAACCCTTCCTGTTGGAAGAACGTGGGTTGATTACGGCCCGGGGGATCGGTGACGTGCGTACGTGGTTGCTGGCAGGCAGAACCACCGACGCCCCCGCATAGGGGACGCCCGCCTTAATCGTGTCCAGTCACTGCTCGCTTGGTGGCGTGATAGCCGTGCTTGGTCGCATCAGCAACCCCGTGCGCGGCCGCCTTGGTGCCGCGGCCGATCGCGAAAGTGGCATCGCGCACGGCATGGCCGCCCTGCTTGCCTGCTGCCTTGACGTTTTCCTTGAATGCATGGGCATCCGCGGACAGGCTCGCCTGCGCGAGCGGACTCGCCGCAGCGAGCGTGATCGCGATGATCAGAGTGTTTGCCTTCCTCATGCCAATGTGTCCGGTTTCCGGCTGGTGTCACACAACCATATTTTAGCCTTCCCCGGACCCCACGGGCATTCAGCGCGGCGCAGCCCCCGGCTCCGTGATGGCGCTGTAGACCAGCGTGCGCAGTTGGCGTCGCACGGGATATGCGGAAGAGGGCAACAACTGGGTCAGGAAGAGACCGATAAGATCCTCCTGCGGGTCCACCCAGAAAAAAGTGCTTGCTGCACCACCCCAGAAGAAATCACCCGCGCTGCCGGGAATCAGCGTGGACGCGGGCGTCACGGTGGTGGCAAAGCCGAGGCCGAATCCCACGCCGTCATAGGTCGCTTCGCTGAACATCGAGCGTGACATGGCCGGCAGGTCCACTCCGCCGGGCAGGTGGTTGGCGGTCATCAGCTTCAGCGTCTTGGGCCCGAGCAGCCTCACGCCGTCGAGTTCTCCGCCTTGCAGCAGCATGCGCGCGAAGCGCATGTAGTCCGCGGCGGTCGACACGAGCCCGCCACCGCCCGAAATGAAGCTAGGCGGCTTCAGGTACGGACTGGCGCGCGGGTCGTCCTGCAGCATGGGCCCCTTGTTCGATATGACCTTCGAACCGAGCACACCGATCGCATAGCACGCGCAAAAGCGCGCCACCTTGTCTTCCGGCACATGGAAGCCCGTGTCCACCATACCCAGCGGCTCGAAGATACGTTCCTTCAGGAAGGTATCGAACGGAATGCCGCTGACCTTGCCGACCAGGTAGCCAAGCACGTCGGTCGACACCGAGTAGTTCCAGGCCTCGCCCGGCGAGAATTCGAGCGGCAGCCCCGCCAGCTTGTCGATCATTTCGTCGAGCGTGCCTTCGGTGGCAAGCTCGCCCAGCTTCAGCTTGCGGTAAGCCGCGTCGACGTTGGTGTTCTGCTGGAAGCCGTAGGTCAGGCCCGAGGTGTGGCGCAGCAGGTCGACCACCAGCATCGGTCGCGCGGCGGGCTTCGTCTGGAAGCTCTCCATGAAGCCGCCTGCGTGAACGCCCAGTTTCTCCCATGCCGGGATGTACTTGCTGACCGGGTCATCCAGCGCGATCTTGCATTGCTCGACCAGCATCATGATCGCGACGGAAGTCACGGGCTTGGTCATCGAATAGATGCGGAAGATCGAATCCTCGGCCAGCGGCACCTGCCGTTCCCGGTCAGCGACGCCAAGGACAGAGTTCAGCGCCAGTTCGCCGCGGCGCCATACCTGGACCAGCGCGCCGGGCAGCTTGCCATTCGCGACATAGGATTCGTCGATGAAACGTTCAATGCGCGCAAGCCGCTCGCGCGACATTCCTTGTGTTTCCCTGCCTTGCATAGTCACCTCTCTCCCGGGTTTTTGCCTTGGCCGACGTGCCGCCGCAAGCGGCGTCCCTGCCATCATGACATTGGCCGCCCGTTCGCGCCAAGCGCAAGCGGGCCGGGCGCGAATCCGGGCAGACCCGGCGCGATTTCCGGGCCGCGGTGGACTAGATTGGAGTCTGTCTGGTCAATGACTTTCCCAGGAGATCACATCATGCGTGCATGGAACCCACGATTCACCGCACTGGCCGTTGCCATGGCGCTGTCAGCCTGGTCAGGCATGGCCTCGGCGACGGAACAGGCGCAGCAACGCCGCGAAGGGCGCGACGTGCGGCAGGATACGCGCCAGGATGCCCGGCACACCAAGCAGGATTGCCGTGCTGCCGACCACCAGAGCAACGCGGGCTGCCGCCAGGACAAGCGGCATTCCAAGCAGCAGGGACGGCAGACAGCCCGCGACATCAAGTATTGAGCCCCGGGCCTGATCGTCAGGCCCCAAGCACCTTGCCTCCGCCATAGCTCGACTGAGCGGGCGCTACCCCGCCCAGCGTCATCCGAATCGCGCAGTACTTGAACTCGGGAATCTTCCCGAACGGATCCAGCGCCGCGTTGGTGAGCTTGTTGATGGCCGCTTCGTAGTAGCAGAACGGCACGAACACGGCACCGCGCGGCGTGCCGGCATCGGCGCGGGCATACAGCGAGACCTCGCCGCGCCGCGAAGCCAGCGTGATGACGTCGCCCGGCTGGCCGCCCAGCAAGCCGAGATCAAGCGGATGCACGAGTGCCACCGCGTCAGGTTCGATCGCGTCGAGCACGCCCGCGCGCCGCGTCATGCTGCCGGTATGCCAGTGTTCGAGCTGGCGCCCGGTGATCAGCACCATCGGGTAGTCGGTATCCGGCCGCTCGTCGGCGGGGATGATGTCCGCCGGCACGAAGCGGCCACGCCCGGTGGGAGTCGGGAACCGATCGGTGAAGATCACCGGCTCGCCCGGATCACCTTCCGCATGGCAGGGATACGTCACAGCTCCGTCCTGTTCCAACCGTTCCCACGTCACGCCGCCGATGCTCGGCATGGCTTGCCGCATCTCGTCGAAGACCTCCGCCACATTGCCGTAGTGCCAGTCGAGGCCGAGCCCCTGCGCCATCTGCTGAATGATCCACAGGTCCTGCCGCGCCTGCCCCGGCGGCAACAGCGCCTGGCGGCCAAGCTGGACGGTGCGGTCCGTGTTGGTGAAGGTGCCGGTCTTTTCCGGGAAGGCCGAAGCCGGCAACACGACATCCGCGAGATAGGCGGTCTCGGTCAGGAAAATGTCCTGCACGACAAGATGGTCCAGCGCGGCAAGCGCCTCGCGCGCATGCTCGGCGTCGGGGTCGGACATGGCCGGGTTCTCGCCCATGATGTACATGCCCCGCACCTCGCCGCGGCCGATGGCATCCATGATCTCCACCACGGTCAAGCCGGGCTGGCGGTCGAGCGGCATGCCCCACAGCGCCTCGAAGCTCGCAATGGCGTCAGGATCGTCCACGCGGCGGTAGTCCGGATACATCATCGGAATCAAACCCGCATCGGACGCGCCCTGCACATTGTTCTGGCCGCGCAGCGGATGCAGCCCGGTGCCGGGACGGCCGATCTGGCCCGTCATCAGCGCCAGCGCAATCAGGCAGCGCGCGTTGTCGGTGCCGTGCACATGCTGCGATACGCCCATGCCCCACAGGATCATCGAGGCCTTCGACGTGGCATAGGCGCGCGCGACTTCGCGGATGGTCTGCGCGTCGATGCCGCAGATGGGCGCCATCAGCTCGGGACTGAACGCCGCCACGTTGCGCTGCAGTTCTTCAAAGCCGATGGTGCGGCTGTCGATGAAATGCTGATCGACCAACCCGTCGCTGACGATCACATGCATCATCGCATTGAGCAGCGCGACGTCCGCGTCGGGCGTGAACTGCAGGAAGCGCCAGGCAAAGCGCGCCAGGTCCGACCGGCGCGGATCGGCCACGACCAGCTTCGTGCCGTTCTTCACCGCGTTCTTGATCCAGCTCGCCGCCACGGGATGGTTCACGGTGGGATTGGCGCCGATCACGATCACGAGTTCGGCGCGATCCACGTCCATCACCGGGTTCGATACCGCGCCCGAACCGATCCCTTCAAGCAGCGCCGCCACCGACGACGCATGGCAAAGCCGCGTGCAGTGATCGACGTTGTTGCTGCCGAAGCCCGTGCGTACGAGCTTCTGGAACAGATAGGCCTCTTCGTTGCTGCCCTTGGCCGAGCCGAAGCCGGCCAGCGCGCGCTTGCCGTGCGTGTCGCGGATCTGCGCAAGCTTGCCGCTGGCGAGCGCGAGCGCCTCTTCCCACGTCGCTTCGCGAAAGACGTCCATCACATGGTCCGGGTCCATGACGAAGTCGCCGCGCTTCGGCACGCCTTCGCGCCGGATCAGCGGCATGGTCAGCCGCTGCGGATGCTGGACATAGTCAAAGCCGTAGCGGCCCTTCACGCACAAGCGCTCGTGGTTGGCCGGACCGTCGCGCCCTTCCACGTAAAGGATGCGGTTGTCCTTGACGTTGTAGGTCAGCTGGCAGCCCACGCCGCAATACGGGCAGACCGAATCCACCTGTTGATCGGGCACGGCGAGCGCGGCGTCGCGCGCGGGCATCAGCGCACCGGTCGGGCACGCCTGCACGCATTCGCCGCACGCGACGCACGTGGACGCGCCCAGGGGGTCGTCCATGTCGAACACGATGCGTGCAGCATCGCCGCGCAGCGCAAGGCCGATCACGTCATTGACCTGTTCGTCGCGGCATGCGCGCACGCAACGCGTGCATTGGATGCAGGCGTCAAGGTTGACGGCGATGGCGGGATGCGAGAGATCCGCCGCCAGGCGTTCACGCGGCGCAAAGCGCGGCTTGCCAACGTCGAGGCGTGCGGACCACTGGTCCAGTTCGTTGTGCCGCGTGTAGTCGGTTTCCGGCATGTCCGACTGCAGCAGCTCGAGCACCGTGCGCTGGGCGCGGAGCGCACGCTCCGAATCCGTCTGGACGGTCATGCCTTGCGACGGATAGCGACAGCACGACGGCGCCAGCACGCGCTCGCCCTGGATCTCGACCATACAGGCGCGGCAGTTGCCCGCGGGATCGAGCCCATCCTTGTAGCAGAGATGGGGCACGTCAAAGCCTTCGCGCTGCGCGACCTTCAGCAGGCTTTCGCCGGGGTGCGCGCTGACTTCACGTCCATTCAGCGTAAACGTGACGGGCGGCTCCGTGGATTCGACCAGTGCGCGTTCGGCGCGTGTCAGCGCATTCATGCCTGTGCCTCCGGGCGGTCTGGCGCCGCCTGCAGTTCATGGGGAAAGTAGCGGATCACGCAATCGACGGGATTCGGCGCAGCTTGTCCGAGCCCGCAGATCGAGGCATCGCGCATGACGGCGGACAGGTCCTCCAGCGCGGGCAAGTCCCATTTCGGCTGGCGGATCAGGTCGAGCGCCTTGGCGGTGCCGACGCGGCACGGCGTGCATTGCCCGCACGACTCGTGCTTAAAGAAGTGCATCAGGTTGCGCGCTGCGGCCACGGCGCTGTCGCGATCGGACAGCACGACGATGGCGGCCGAGCCGATAAAGCAGCCATGTGGCTGCAGCGTGTCGAAGTCCAGCGGAATATTGCCCATCGACGCTGGCAGGATGCCGCCCGACGCGCCACCGGGCAGGTAGGCGTAGAACGTGTGTCCGTCGAGCATGCCGCCGCAATATTCATCGATCAACTCGCGCACCGTGATACCGGCCGGCGCCAGGTGCACGCCGGGTTCGCGCACACGGCCCGACACCGAGAACGAGCGCAGCCCCTTGCGGCCATGCCGGCCCTGCGACGCGAACCACTCGGCGCCGTTCTCCAGGATGTCGCGTACCCAGTAGAGCGTTTCAAAGTTGTGCTCGAGCGTCGGCCTGCCGAACAACCCGACCTGTGCCACATAGGGCGGCCGCAGGCGCGGCATGCCGCGCTTGCCTTCGATCGATTCGATCATCGCGGACTCTTCGCCGCAGATATACGCGCCCGCGCCGCGGCGCAGTTCTATGCGCGGCAGAACTGGCACGGGCGGATCATCGAGCAGTTCCTGCAGCGCTTGCGTCAGGATGGCGCGGCAGCCCGCGTATTCGTCGCGCAGGTAGATATAGATCGCAGCAACCTGCGTCACAGCGGCAGCGATCAGCATGCCCTCCAGAAAACGGTGCGGATCGCGCTCCAGGTAGACGCGGTCCTTGAAGGTGCCGGGCTCGCCTTCGTCGATGTTCACGGCCATGAGCCGTGGTGCCGGCTCCCCGGACACGATGCGCCATTTGCGGCCGGTCGGGAAACCGGCGCCGCCCAGGCCGCGCAGGCCGGAGTCTTCCATCGTGCAAATCACGGCTGCCGGATCGAGCGAGCCTTCCTGCACAAGCGCTTTGAGCAGGCCATAGCCGCCGTTTGCCTTGTACGCGCCATAGCTGTTCTGCGCGGCGATGGCATCGCGAACGGTGCCCGCCGCCACGCAACTCGCGACGGCCTCCACCGTCGCGCCATCGACCGGCTTCTGTCCGGCCAGCACGGCCGGCGCTTTCTCGCACCGGCCGATGCACGGCGCGGCCACCACACGTACGTCCGTGCCAAGCACGGCGGGCAGCTTGTCGATCAGCGCCTGCGCCCCGGCCATCTCGCAGGCAATGCCCTCGCATACGCGCACCGTCAGTGCCGGCGGCGGTGCGATGTGGCCGTCCGCATCTTCGCGCACCACGTCGAAGTGGTGGTAGAACGTCGCAACCTCGTAGACCTCGGTCATCGCCAGGCCAAGTTCCTGCGCCAGCGCGACAAGATGCGGCATGGCCAGCTGACCGTAGCGGTCCTGGATGCAGTGGAGATGTTCGATCAACAGGTCTCGGCGGCGCGGCATGTCGCCAAGCGCCGCGCGGACTTCCGCCAGCGCGGCAGCGTCCACCTGCCTGCCTTTGGGCTGGCGGCGCTTGCGCAGCCTTCCAAGGCCGGTGGCCTCGATCGGGATGACAACCTGATTCATGGGTCTTCTGTCTCCTGCGGGGGCGATCATGGCGTCGCTATAAAGGCGTTCAGGAAGACGCCCTTGCGGGCAGCCTTCCTGTCGCTCTCATTCTTGTCTTCCTCGTATTGTGCTACCGGCTGCGCTGTCTGTGCTGCGTGATGACAGCGCCACGCCGTATGGCTCTCTTCATCGTTGCATCAGATCAGGTCAGGTCCTCCGGCACGGCGCGGTATCCCATCGGGCTGGTGGTATTGGCATGCACATACTTGCGGGCATGGGCTTCACGCATCGGCTTGAGCACAAAGAGTGCAAGCAGCGCGGACAGTCCGGCCATGGCCGAGGCCAGCACGAACACCGCATGCCAGTCGCCGGTCGCGGCGGTGATCACGCTCGAGAACGGTACCAGCAGCGCGGCCGTGCCCTTGGCGGTGTACAGCAAGCCGGCATTGGTGGCAGCGAATTTCGGGCCGAAGGTATCGCCGCAGGTCGCCGGGAACAGGCTGTAGATCTCGCCCCAGGCGAAGAACACGATGCCGGTCAGCACCACGAACGCCACCGGGTTGTGCCCGTATTTCGACAGCAGCAGGATGCCGACTGCTTCCACCGCGAAAGCGAAGAACATGGTGCGCTCGCGGCCGATATGGTCGGAGATCCAGCCGAAGAACGGACGGGTCAGGCCGTTGAGCACGCGGTCGATGGTCAGCGCGAAGGTCAGTGCGGGCAGCGTCAGGCCGAGGATCGATACCGGCGAGTCATGCAAGCCGAAGTCCTTGGCGATCGGTCCGAGCTGCGCGGTGGCCATCAGGCCGCCGGCGGCCATCATCACGAACATCGCGTACATGATCCAGAAGATCGGCGACTTCAGCACCTGGCGCGGCGTGGCGTTGTAGGTGGCGGCTGCCTTCAGCGTGGACTTGACCTCGCTCAGGATCTTCGCCGACGGCGGGTACAGGGCCATGCCGAGGAGGAACACGATCAGGCCCTGGCCCAGCCCGAACCACAGGAACGTGGCTTCATAGCCCGATGACTTGATCATGTTGGCGATCGGCACCACCGTCATGGCGGAACCCGCACCGAAGCCCGCCGCCGTGATGCCCGCGGCCAGGCCGCGCCGGTTCGGGAACCACTTGAGCGCATTGCCCACGCAGGTGCCATAGACCGCGCCGGCACCGACACCCCCGATGGCCGCCGCAACGTACAGCATCGGCAGCGATGACGCCATGGAATTCAGCACCCATGCCACTGCGCACAGCAGGCCGCCGCCTACGACGACGGGACGCGGGCCGTACTTGTCGACCAGATAGCCTTCGATCGGCACGAGCCAGGTTTCAGTCACGACGAAGATCGTGAACGCGACCTGAATCGCGGTGCGGCCCCAGTGGTACTTCTCATCGATCGGGTTGACGAACAGCGTCCACCCATACTGCATGTTGGCAATCATCGCCATACAGATGACGCCGAAGACCAGCTGTACCCACGGCGACGCAAAGCGCGACGTGGACTCCTTGTGCTGCAGTTCCATGATGTCTCCTTCTAGGCGGTCGAAACCACCCGTGGTGGAAGATGCGGGCGCCTGCTGACGCCTCTCGCTTACTGCGCTTTCTCGAACAGCTGAGCCGTTCTAGTGCTATACGGTATGTGATATATCACGCAAGTCAAGCGTATTCTTCGCGGCCCTGCAGCATCCGGTTTGCACGGAAAATCGCCACGCCGCGGCGTGGCGAATCGACTGGTGCGCAACGCGCATCAACGTGGCAGACGAAAGTTTCCGGAGCCTTTGGAAATCAAGGAGTTGCCGTGTCCTGCCGCATCAATCCCGCGCGTCAGAACAGGCGTCAGCATGACGCGATTCGCAGCACGGGAACATGGCAAAACAGCTGGGCTGGGGAAAGTCCCTAGATGGAGACAATCAAGACATTACCCGTTTGTCTGCACAAATAAGACGTGGGTACATCCTGGAACCGGCGGTTCGCCGGACAGTGGCAGAGGATGCGCGGGGGGATACGCAGTCCACTGAGGGAAGGCGGCCGAGGCTTCGCTTCATCGTGTTTCGCTGCTGCGAGCGCTGTACCGAAACGCCAGCGCGAACTGCGGGACAACACGTCATGCGGGATACTGCGCCAAGGGTTGCCGGCCGCTACAGCCCTTGTCCGATGCGCCGCTCAGTCAGGCACGGCGCCAGATGCAAGCGGCCATCAGGCGTAGGCGAGTTCGCCGGCGGCTGCAACCGTACGCGACGGGCGAGCGCGTCCAACGCCATCGCTTTCCTGGTTCGAACCCAGCCCTGCGAAGCGGCCATGTGCCTGCGCGGTCACCAGCACGTCCATCGGCAGGCGCGTAGCCAGCAGGGTCGTCATGCCGACACCGGCAGCGATCAGGCCCAGACCGAGAACGAAGAGAAGAGCGACTTCCATTTGAAAACTCCCATTGCTTTGTGTTTAGGAGTTTCCATTATATGCTGCGCCGCAGTATGTGTAAATATCCTGTATGTAATATATCAGTGGTGGTTTTGCTCCAATACAACAGCGGTCAACGGCGGCCGGAACCGCCCTGAATCCTAGACTTCCACCGGGACAGGCGGCTGCCGGTCCGGTTCGGCGGCATCGCGGTACTCCAGTCCGCGCAGCGCATCCCAGATGGCCGCGGCGTTGGGCTTCAGCGATCGGCTCTTGCGCCGCACAAGCATGACCGTGGATGTGACCTGCGGCCGCAATGGCCGCATGACGGCTGCGGGATGAAGACCGCCCGCCTGCGCGCGCGATGGCACTACGCCGATGCCGAGCCCAAGCGCCACCATGCCGAACACCGCAGCGAAATGCCCAAGCAATTGCAACGAACCGGCACGCACGTGGTGGTGGCTGAGCGCTTTTTCCACGACGGGCTGCACGCCGCACTGCTGGTCGAGCGTGAACACGTTGGCATTGGACAGGTCGCCCCATGCAATGGCGTCACGCGATGCGAGCGGATGCTGCGCGGGCAGCACGGCGTGATACGGGTCGACGCACAGCGGCTCGCAATAGAGGTCATCACTCGATTGCGGATCGGTGGCAATGCCGAAGTCGACTTCGCCGCTGCGCACGCTCTGCAATACGGATTCCTGCGAACGGTCCTTCAGGTGGATGGCGATCGCGGGCCACGCCTTGCGGCAACCGGCCAGCCAAGCGGGCACGGACATCGAACTGAGCACCGGGTCCGTCGCAATCTGCACCATGCCTTGCGATGGCCGCGCGGCACCCTGGCTTTCACGCAGCGTCTGCTCGACCTCTTCGATCAGGTGGCAGATGCGTTGCGACAGATGCTGTCCGGCGTCCGTCAGTTCGACCTGGCGCGTGGTGCGGTCGAACAGGCGCTGGTCGATTTCTTCTTCCAGCTCGCGCACGCTGCGGCTCACGGCCGATTGCGTGAGGCCCAGCTCAGCCGCGGCGCGCGTAAAGCTCTTGTGCCGGGCAACGGCGGCGAATGCCTTCAGTTGGGGAAGTGAAATGTTCATGACCGCCCTCCTCCTCCGTCCCATTTCGGTTGCGCCAACGGCATCGCAGTACCGCGATGCGTCGCAGCGGAAGTTCCTGCGGCAAGCGTGGATGGTTTCAGTCTGCGCACGGCTGTCTCCTTGGCGGCGAGGCCACCTGTTATGAGTTGTTGTGTCCGTGGCCCACATGCCAAGCGGCCTGCGCCGTGCGCAGACCGCTTGCCGGGGGCGTTGGGGTCCGGATGCACGGCCCCCCAGTCCTTCCCTGCTTCCTGTTTATTCGGCTTCCCTATGGGTGCGTACCATGAACGCGGCATCCGACACCGGCACGGCGGCCTCGGCATGGCCCGTGATGAACCGCCTGCGCATCGGCGCAAGCACCACCTTCGCCGACAGCCCGGCCGCGATCGTCACCACTGCCGCCACCGTGAACACCGCATCCCAGCCGCCACGTGCGGACAGGATCGACGCCAGCGGTACCAGCATCGCGGCCGTGCCCTTTGCCGTGTACAGCGTGCCCGCATTCGCTGCAGCAAACTTGCTGCCAAACGTGTCTGCGCACAGTGCCGGGAAGATCGAGAAGATCTCGCCCCAGAACAGGAACGTGAGCGCCGCGAAGAACATGAAGGCGTACGGGTCGTGGCCGAACTTCATCAGACCCAACAGCGCCAGGCCTTCGCCGATGAAGATCACGAACATCGTGTTCTCGCGGCCGAAGCGGTCAGACAGGAAACCACAGAGAGGACGCGTGAAGCCGTTGCACAGGTTGTCGATCGACAGCGTCATCGTCAGCAGCGGCAGCGTCATACCGAGCATCGTCACCGGCATCGAGGCGAAGCCGAAGTCCTTGGCGATCGGGCCAAGCTGCGCCGTGGCCATGATGCCGCCGGCAGCGACTGCGACGAAGCTCGCGTAGATCAGCCAGAACACCGGCGTCTTCACCATCTGGCCAGGCGTGAACTCGACCGGGTTCGTCAGCACCGCCTTGGCTGCCACCGCGCCCTTCGGTGCACGCGGCTTCACCAGCAGCAACGACAGTGCGAAGATCGCCACGCCTTGCAGGATGCCGAAGAACAGGAAGGCGTGCTCATAGCCCGAGCTCTGGATCATGTTCGCGATGGGAATCACCGTGATTGCGGAGCCCGCGCCAAAGCCTGCCGCCGTCAGGCCAGCCGCCAGGCCGCGCTTGTCCGGGAACCACTTCAGCGCATTGCCTACGCAGGTGCCATACACGCCACCGGCGCCGATGCCCGCGATCACCGCGGCCGCATACAGCTCCGGCAGCGTGGTCGCATACGCGTTCATCACCCAAGCAAGGCCCGCGCAGATCGCGCCACCTGCCACAACCGGCCGCGGGCCGAACTTGTCCACCAGCCAGCCCTCAAGCGGCACCAGCCAGGTTTCGGTCACAATAAAAATCGAAAACGCCACCTGGATTGCGGACGTGCCCCAGTGATGCTTGGCGTCCATCGGTGACACGAAGAGGGTCCAGCCATACTGCAGGTTTGCAACCAAACCCATGCAAACCACGCCTACGGCCAACTGAAACCAACGATTCTGCACGCCGCGTCCATTGCCGGACACGGCTGCCGCTTGATGTTGCGCCATCTAACTGTCTCCTAGTGCGGTTCTGATGCGTCCCCGACGGGACGCTTTCCTGGGCCTCTGTGGGGCGGGCCCTAAACGACTAGATCGGCGCCTGACATTGCGGCATGCAAATCTGTGGGATTGATGCTACTTCAATCTAAGATTCAGACGGCTTAAAGTTTTTTATCATATGCATTGACGACCGTTTATATATTGCACGGAACAACTGATGAAGAATGCCACCCTGCGCCAGCTTAAAGTCTTTGAAACCGTGGCCCGGCACATGAGCTTTTCGCGTGCCGCCGAAGAACTGCACCTGACTCAACCGGCCGTGTCCACGCAAGTCAGGCAGCTCGAAAGCCACGTCGGCCTGCCGTTGTTCGAGCAACTGGGCAAGAAAATCTATCTCACGCCCGCGGGCCATGAGATGCTCCACTACAGCCGCAGCATCATCCAGCAATTCCGCGAAGCGGAAGACGCCATGTCGCAGCTCAAGGGCATCTCCGGCGGCCGGCTCAACGTAGCGGTGATCAGCGCTGGCGACTATTTCTTCCCACGGCTGCTGGCCGAATTCATGGAACGGCACGACGGCGTCACGCTGAATCTTGCGGTGCACAATCGCGAGGAACTGTTGCACCAGCTGGCTGGCAACCTCACGGACCTCGCCGTCATGGTGCGCCCGCCCGAAAGCATGGACACCATCAACGAATCGTTCGCGCCGCACCCTTATGTGATTGTCGCCGCGCCGACACATCCCCTGGTCGGACAGCGCAAGATCCCGCTGTCCGCGCTCACCGATGAGGCTTTCGTCGCACGGGAGAAGGGCTCCGATACGTGGAACTCCATGCAGGAAGGCTTTGCCGGGCGGCTGTCGAACATGCGCATCGCCATGGAGATCAAAAGTACCGAGACCATCAAGCAGGCGGTCATTGCGAACATGGGCATTGCGTTCCTTTCCGCCCATACCGTGGGCCTGGAGTTGCAGACCGGCAAGCTTGCCGTCCTGGATATCGAAGGCTTCCCGGTCATGCTCAACTGGTATGTGGTGCACCGCAAGAACAAGCGGTTGCCGCCCGTGGCGCTTGCGTTCAAGCAGTTCCTGATGGAGGAAGGCGCAGGCCTGATTCAGCGCATCACAGGCGTTGAGGGGCTGATCCGGCACGCGTGATACATAAACGATATCTTATGATTTATCGATGAAACTTTAATTATCGTAAATCCATGGCCGCCCCTATGCTTCCCTCTACCGCACCGCCAGAGAGAAGACAGGAGGCACACCATGAACCAGATCGAGATCGAACGCCAGCCGGCCGCCACGCTGGGCAGTGACAACCAACCGCTTTCGCGCGCCACCCAGCTCGCCGCCTACAACGCGGCGTTCATCGAACTGGGCCTGCGCTTCCGCTGGGACGAGGCGATGTACGAATGGCTGTGCGGCATCGAATGCGAGAAGGAGCGCGTGGCCCGCTACATCGAGGAACACCACACGCATCTGCTCACCGCGTATGACGCCGCATTCCTGAGCCAGCTGATCTTCGACAAGAAAAACGAATACCTGCGAGCGGTCGGTCATCTCAACTGAACAGCTGAGACGCCGATCTCCACTTGAAGCGAGCGCGCTCACGGGGCGTGCTCGCTTTTTTTGGTTTGTGCGCCAGGGGCTACATCACAAAAGGCCCTCGAGAAACCTGCGGACCTGCACGTCGACTTAGGAATGCAGCACTCAATATGCACAGAAGTCTACTTTTTTTATTGAGTACGAATGATTCGTATTTGTATTTTGATTTTCAATTACGTACAATCGCCTTTCGTTATGGATGACTTGCATCAATAGCTTCATCGTTGCCTGAACTTGTCTTCATGACGATGCATTGATCGCGTCAAGAACTACAAAGGGAAGGTAGAACCGTGGAAGGAAAACAGGAAAAATTCCGTTTGAACCCGCTCGCCGCAGCGCTAACCGGTACCGTCGCGGCGTTCGCCATGCAAAGCGCCGGCGCGCAGGAAAACCAGCCGGCCGCCGAGCTTGCGGCCGCGTCGAAGCCGGTGACGCTGCAAAGCGTGACGGTGACGAGCACGAAGGACGATGGCTACAAGGTGGACGAAGCCCAGTCGTCCAAGTTCACCGCCCCGCTGCTCGACACGCCGAAGTCCGTCACCGTCGTGCCGGCCGAAGTGCTGCAGCAGACCGGCTCCAACTCGCTGCAGGACGCCTTGCGTACCACGCCGGGCATCACGTTCGGCGCCGGCGAAGGCGGCAACCCGATCGGCGACCGTCCTTTCATCCGCGGTTTCGACTCGATGTCGAGCATCTACGTCGATGGCGTGCGCGACACAGCCTCGCAGACGCGCGACATGTTCAACATCGACCGCGTCGAAGTCATCAAGGGACCGAGCTCGGCCTTCGGCGGCAAGGGTTCGGCCGGCGGCATGATCAACCTCGTGTCGAAGCTGCCCACCGCCGAGAACTTCGTGCAGGGTTCGGTCGGCGTGGGCACGGATTCGTACTTCCGCGCCACGGCTGACGGCAACTACCTGCTCAACGACAACACCGCGGTGCGCCTGAACGCGATGGGCCAGTCCTTCGACGTGCCGGGCCGCAACGAAGTCGACCAGCACTCTTGGGGCTTTGCGCCATCGGTGACGTTCGGCCTGAGTTCGCCCACGCAGGTCACGCTGTCCTACTACCACTTGCAGGGCGACGGCATGCCTGACTACAGCATCCCGTACGCGCGCCCGTCCAGCCAGGCGACCAAGGCCAACCCGTCGGCGCCGGCCAGCGTCGACCGCAATAACTTCTACGGGCTGACCGATCGCGACTTCCAGCGTACGCAGTCCGACATTGCCACCGCATCGGTCCAGCATGATTTCCGCAACGGCCTCGTGTTCCGCAACACGACACGCTGGGGCCGTGCAACGAACGACTACGTCGTCACGAATCCCGACGACAGCCGCGGCAACGTGCCGCGCGGCTTCGTATGGCGCAACACCAAGAACCGCGACTCGGCCACCGAGACCCTGACCAACCAGACCGACCTGACGTCGGAATTCCACACCGGCAGCCTCAAGCACAACCTGCTGTTCGGCTTCGAGTTCAGCCGCGATAACACGGACAACAACCCGTACAACGTGGTGTCGGCCAACGCGGCCGCATCGGGTGGCACTTGCAACGCTTCGCTACTGGCGAGCTTCGACTGCGCGCCGCTGGGCAATCCGAACCCGAACGATCCGTGGCGCGGCAGCATCACCAAGATGCCGTACACGCAGACCACAACGACCAATACGCAATCGGTCTACCTGTTCGACACGATCGAAATCACCAAGCAGTGGCTGGTCAACGGCGGCATCCGCTACGACAACTACGACACGCACTCCTTCACCAACGCGTACACCAACCCGAACACCGGCGCGGCCGTGGCGCAGGTGGACATCCGCAACCAGTCGCACTTCTTCAACTACCAGGCCGGCGTGGTGTACAAGCCGGTCGAGTACGGCAGCATCTATGTGTCGTACGGCACGTCGTCGACGCCGCCCGGTTCGACCAATGGCGACGGCGCGGACAACATCACCGCGGCGCAGCGCAATCTCGAGCCTGAAACCGCGCGCTCGTTCGAAATCGGCACCAAGTGGGACCTGCTGTCGCGCCGCCTGTCGCTGACCGGTGCGATCTTCCAGATCGAGAAGAACAATGCGCGCGTGGCCGTCGACGCCAACACTACCGTCAACGCGGGCAAGCAGCGCGTGAAGGGCTTCGAGCTGGGCTTCGCCGGCAACCTGACCGACAAGTGGGGCGTATTCGGCGGCTATACCCACCTGGACAGCGAACTGATCGATAACGGCCCGCAAGCCGCGAACGCCGCCAACAACGGCAACCAGTTCCCCAACACGCCGAAAAGCAGCTTCAGCCTGTGGACGACTTACCAGGTACTGGCACCGCTGACGATCGGCGCAGGCGCCTACTATGTCGACAAGGTCTACGCCAATCCGGCCAACTCGCTGTACGTGCCGTCGTACTGGCGCTTCGACCTGATGGGTGCGTACCGCGTGAACAAGAACCTGACGCTGCAGCTGAACATCCAGAACCTGTTCGACAAGACGTACTACACCAAGGCGCATACGCACTACGGCGCTCTGGCGCCGGGCCGCTTCGGTATGCTGACGGCGAACTTCAGGTTCTGAGGCTGAATGGATTCAAGCGTTGCGAGCAACCGCGGGTTTTGGCATTTTTGTGCCGGAGCCCGCGGTTTTTTGTTGTTTTAACAGGCTCTTTGGCGCTTGCGTTGCTGTCAGGCGTCGGCCCAGCGGCGCAGCAGGTTATGGTAGACGCCGGTCAACCCTACTACGCCCGAATCCTTTTGCCCCATCTCTTCCGCAACCTGCTGGATCCGCGTGTCGAGTTCGAACAGCAAGGCGCGCTGCCCTTCGTCCCGCACCATGCTCTGGATCCAGAAGAACGATGACACGCGCGCGCCGCGCGTGACGGGCGTGACGTGGTGCAGGCTGGTGGCCGGGTACAGCACCATATAGCCCGCCGGCAGTTTGACGCGGTGCTGGCCGTAGGTGTCTTCGATCACGAGTTCGCCGCCGTCGTAGTCCTGCGGCTCCGTCAGGAACAGCGTCGCGGAAAGATCGCTGCGCACGCGAAAGCCGGTGCCGCGCAGGTAGCGGATGGCATTGTCGACGTGGTTGTCGAACGCCTGGCCGCCCTCATAGCGGTTGAACAGCGGCGGGAACACCTTGAGCGGCAGCGCTGCGGAGAAGAACGTCGCGTTGGCGCCCAGTGCATCCTGGATCAGATCGCCGATTTGCCGCGCGACAGGCGAGCCCTCTGGCAGTTGCATGTTGCGCTTGGCCAGCGCGGACTGATGTCCGGACGTGGCATTGCCATCGGTCCAGTCCGCGACATCCATCATTTGCCGGCATTGCGCTACCTGGGCCTTGGACAGGACGTCCGGAATCTGCAGCATCATGGCTCGTGCCTACCTTCGGGTCGGGGATCGAAGATTGTAGGGTAAAGGCGGCCTCAAACGCAAACAGGAATCATTATCAGTTTGTTCCAAGCACGTGCGGAGGCCGAAAAATGGCGACGGCCTGCGGCGGCCGTTTGGCAATTGCTGCGCGACTCGTGACTATTCGGCGGCCAGGGAGATACCGACCAATGCCTCGAATGGCTCGTTCGCGGGTTCGGCAAAGACGCCCCTCCGCGCGGTGCCGAAGTTCTGTCCACTGTTCTCGTCTTCGCGGAGAAACTGCGCGACAGTGCTGGCGACCAGCCTGCGATCATTGTCGATGCTCAGCATGTGGTAGCTCTCGTCCACGACGAGCAACTTGGCCGCGCGAATGTGCTTGCTGAGAAAGTAGGCCGATCGCAGGCTCGTCAACTCATCTTCGCGAGCGTGAATAATCAGTGCTGGCCGGCTAACGCGCCGTACGCGCTTGCGGACGTAGCTGCGCAGGCGATCCAGTTCGCGGATGCAGGTGAGCGGCGTCCACGAATAGTGAAACGTGTCGCCTCGCAGGAAGCGAGCCTTGATTGCCGCGCGCAATACGCCGTTCTTGACACCGAACGGCTCGGATTCCTTCACGCGGAATTTGTCGCGGGCTCGCGGCAGACGGTACACCAGATGCCGCAAGCCGCGATACCAGGGCAGAGACCAGCCGTCGAGGAATACAGGTGCTGCCAGTGCGACGACGCGGCCGCGCCTGTCGCCGATCAACTGGCTCAACGCAAGCGCCAGCAACGCACCCATGCACATGCCGACGATGTGGACGGTATCGTGCCTGGCGCGCAGTTCAAGATATTCAATCGATACGGCCTCAAGCCACTGCTCGAACCTTACGCCGACCAGATCCTCCGGGCGTGTACCATGCCCGGGCAGTACGGCGCACTTTGTTTCGTATCCTTCCGCCTTCAGCGTCTTCTCGACAAGCCGAAGCTCATGTTCGGTACCGCCGAGACCGTGGATCAACAGGGCTGCAACTGTATTGCAAGAACCCGTAGCATCGCCACCCAAGAACTGTCCATCCACTGTTCTATTCACTTTATTCCAGGTACCGCACTGTGTCTCCGTGCGGCGCCTTCGCTACTCAGCACGTAATTGTTTGTAAACGAAACGAGCCGTCATCTCGTTGACATTCGGACGTACCTAGTCTGTCACGCGGGACATAGCCTTCACATACGGATTTGCCCGGCACCGTGCAGCAATAGAACAGGGACTCCCCGGAAAAATGGACCTCGAATCACACACAGAAAGGGCGTTATGCGCACATCCCTCGAACAAGGAATAGTTATGAATTGATTTAAATCATTATTGCTAAAAAAATCTCTGGATCGGAACTGGACTGACACCGGTCTTGCGAGAACGAGATACTCTTCCCGGCTCTCGCAAACCAGCTGTTGTGGCACTTGACCGCGCATGCCGGCGTCAGGCGCCGACTTTCAACTGCGCCTCAAGTTCGGTAATGCGTTTGCGCAGCGCCCGCTCTTCCTGGAAACGCACGGTTTCATCGCGAATGATGGCGACAATGCCCGAAATCTTGCCATCGTCACCGTGCAGCAGCGCCACGGTAAAGGCGATGGACATCGACTTGCCGTTCTTGTCGACAGCCGGCACCTTCAACAGGTCGTGGCCGTAACGCGTGATGCCCGTGGCCATGGTCTTGTCGTAGCCCTCCCAATGGCGGCCGCGCAACCGCTCCGGAATGATCAGGTCCAGCGACTGGCCCATCGCTTCGGCCTGCGTGTAGCCGAACATGCGTTCGGCTGCCGGGTTCCAGAGCGTGATGGCGCCGTTGGCGTCGGAGATGATGACGGCGTCACCGATGGCGGAAACCAGTTGTTCGTAGTCGATGCTGGCTTGCATGGGGATCCCCTCTTTGCCGGACATTGCGGCAGGGTGTAAAGGTTGGCGGTAAAGATTCGCGGCAACGTGCCGCAATGCAGTTTGGCACAGCTGTGCGCTTCAGTAAAAACGCCGGAGACCGCGTGCGCGGCGCTCCGGCGTCCGGTTCAGCTCAGTCCTGTTCAGGCACAGGCGAGCCGGTTCAGATCACCTGGCTTTCGCGCAGCCGCTTGATATCGTCAGCAGCGTAGCCGAGGCCCGCAAGCACTTCCTCGCTGTGCTCGCCGAGCAGCGGCGAACCCGTGATTTCCGGCTTGAGGTCGGAGAATTTGATCGGGCTGCCCACCGTCAGGTACGAGCCGCGCTCCTTGTGCTGCACTTCGGTGATCGAGCCGCTCGCGCGCAGCGATTCGTCGGCGGCGATTTCCTTCATCGACAACACCGGCGAGCACGGAATATCGTACTTGCGCAGGATGTCCACGGCCTCGTACTTGGTCTTGTCGGCAAGCCATTCTTCGATCGTCTTGAAGATGTCGAAGATATGCGGCTGACGCGCCTTGGCCGTGCTGTAGTTGGGATCGGTGATCCACTCCGGCTTGCCCAGCGCCTTGCAGATCGGCTCCCAAGCGTGGCCCTGGATGGTGAAGTAGATGTACGCGTTCGGGTCGGTCTCCCAGCCCTTGCACTTCAGCACCCAGCCCGGCTGTCCGCCACCGCCGGCGTTGCCGCCGCGCGGCACCACGTCGCTGAACTCGCCATGCGGATACTGCGGATACTCTTCCAGGTAGCCCAGGCGGTCCAGGCGCTGCTGGTCGCGCAGCTTCACGCGGCACAGGTTCAGCACGGCGTCCTGCATCGACACGGCCACCTTCTGGCCCTTGCCGGTCTTGTCGCGGCCGATCAGTGCCGTCAGGATGCCGATGGCCAGGTGCATGCCGGTGTTGGAATCGCCCAGCGCCGCGGCCGATACTGTCGGAGGACCATCCCAGAAGCCCGTGGTCGACGCTGCGCCGCCTGCACACTGCGCCACGTTTTCATACACCTTCAGGTCTTCATAGTGGTGGCCGTCGCTGAAGCCCTTGACCGAGGCGACGATCATCTTCGGGTTCAGTTCGTTGATGCGTTCCCACGAGAAGCCCATCCGATCCAGCGCGCCCGGGCCGAAGTTCTCGACCAGCACGTCCGATTCGCGGATCAGCTGCTCCAGGATCTTCTTGCCATCCGGCTTCTTGGTGTCCAGCGTGAGCGAGCGCTTGTTGCTGTTGAGCATGGTGAAGTACAGCGCGTCGACATCCGGGATGTCGCGCAGCTGCGTGCGCGTAACATCGCCCGAACCGGGGCGCTCCACCTTGATCACGTCCGCACCGAACCACGCGAGAAGCTGCGTGCACGCGGGCCCAGCCTGAACGTGCGTGAAGTCGATGATCTTGATGCCGTTGAGTGGGAGGGTCACTTTCGTTCTCCTATTGGATAAGCGGGTGAAATTCGGGATTGAAATTCGGTTGAATTACTTCTTGGCCGAGCTTTGCGGATTCAGGTTGGTCAGGCGGCCGCTTTCGGTGCCGGCAGACGGGTCGATCACAGCATTGACCAGCGTGGGCCTGCCCGAGCGCAGCGCTTCGTTCACGGCAGCCTCGAGTTCCGCCGGCGTGGTCACGTTGGCACCGACGCCGCCGAATGCTTCCATCATCTTGTCGTAGCGGGCACCCGGCACGAAGGTGGTGACCGCCGGGTCCGCGCCGCCGGTGGGGTTCTTGTCGATGCCCTTGTAAATGCCGTTGTTGTTGAAGATGACGATGCACACCGGCAGGTTGTAGCGGCAGATCGTCTCGACTTCCATGCCCGAGAAACCGAATGCACTGTCACCGCACAGCGCCAGCACCGGCTTATTGGTCTCGACCGCTGCGGCGACCGCGTAGCCCATGCCCACGCCCATCACGCCCCAGGTGCCGACGTCGAGGCGCTTGCGCGGCTCGTACATGTCGATCACGGCGCGGGCGTAGTCCAATGTGTTGGCGCCTTCGTTGACGAACGAGATGCCCGGATTGGCCTTGATGACGTCCTTCAGCACGCGCAGCCCGGTGTGGAAGTTCATCGGCGAGACTTCCTTGTTCAGCAGCTCGCCCATCTTCGCCAGGTTCTTGTCCTTGCGTTCGTACACAGCGTTCAACCACTCGGCGGGCGGCTTGGCAAAGTCGTTGCCTACCTTGCCAAGGATCGCCGACACGCACGAACCGATGTCACCCACCACCGGCGCGGCGATGGCGACGTTGCTGTCCATCTCGGTCGGCGAGATGTCGATCTGGATGAACTGCTTCGGGCCGCCCCAGGTCTTGCCCTTGCCGTGCGACAGCAGCCAGTTCAGGCGGGCGCCGACCAGCATCACCACATCGGCTTCAGCCAGCACGTACGAGCGTGCCGCCGAGGCCGATTGCGGATGCGTATCGGGCAGCAGGCCTTTGGCCATCGACATCGGCAGATACGGAATGCCGGTCTTCTCGACCAGCGCACGGATATCCTCGTCGGCGCGTGCGTAAGCGGCCCCCTTGCCCAGCAGGATCAGCGGGCGCTTGGCGTTCTTCAGCAATGCGACGGCGCGGTCGACCGAGTCCGGTGCGGGCAGTTGGCGCGGGGCCGGATCCACTACCTTGATCAGCGACTTCTTGCCCTTCTCTGCTTCCAGCGACTGGCCCAGCAGCTTGGCCGGCAGATCGAGATACACACCGCCCGGGCGGCCCGATACGGCGGCACGAATGGCACGCGCGATACCCACGCCAATGTCTTCGGCGTGCAGCACGCGGAAGGCAGCCTTCGCGTGCGGACGGGCAATGGCCAGCTGGTCCATCTCTTCGTAGTCACCCTGCTGCAGGTCGACGATCTCGCGCTCGCTCGAGCCGCTGATCAGGATCATCGGGAAGCAGTTGGTGGTGGCATGCGCCAGCGCCGTCAGGCCGTTCAGGAAGCCAGGGGCCGACACGGTCAGGCAAACGCCCGGCTTCTGCGAGATAAAGCCGGCAATCGCTGCGGCGTTGCCTGCGTTCTGCTCGTGACGGAAGCTGATGACGCGCATGCCGTTGGCCTGCGCCAGACGAGCCAGATCGGTGACCGGAATGCCGGGCAGGCCGTAGATGTTTTCGATGCCGTTCAGCTTCAGCGCGTCGATGACCAGATGGAAACCATCGGTTTGTGCCTGCTGTTCTTCCGCGGCGTGACGCTGCAGCTCGTTTCCGACTTCTGCCATGGTTGCTTCCTTCTATGCAAATTGACTGGGGTGGGAATGTGTTATTTCGTGGCTGCCGCGGTGGTGCTATCGGGCTGCTTGGCTACGACTTCGGACATGCTTGGTCTCCTATTGGACTTTTCTTCGTGGTGCATGAGGCTCGGCCCCCTGCTTCAATCTGTGCCGATCAATTCGACCGGTCTTGATGACATACGGTATGTGATATATCAGAGAACGGCAAGCTATTTTCCTACCTATCCATCAACTTTCGTCGATGCACTGCAGCAAACGAGCTCGAATCTGTGCCTAAATCAGCGCAACTCCTCAATGTGCGCCATTGATTCGCGTCGCGCACAGATCAAGGAAGCCAATGCACAGGCCAAGCGGCCTTTGAAGTTCGGCACCAAGATATATTACATACCAGATTTTCAGACGCTTTGACGCCCGCTGGAATGCTTTGCGAGGTCCTCGAGGTCTCTTACTGGCCCTGCTCCAGACGCTTGCGCCTGATGGCCTGGCGACATGCGCCAGGCCTCTACAATCTTTCAATGCATCGCTACAAGTACGGCGATGGCAATGCTCTCTGCCTATTGCCTATTCGCCGCGCCTGGCCGATGCACTCGCAAAGAAGGCCCCGTCCGATACCGGCATGGGCGTCTCCGAATGGCCCGTGATGAACCGCTTGCGCATCGGCGCCAGCAACAGCTTGGCCGATATCCCCGCTGCAATGGTGACGACCGCCGCGACGGTGAACACCGCGTCCCAGCCACCATTCGCCGACAGGATCGATGCAAGCGGCACCAGCATCGCCGCCGTGCCCTTCGCCGTGTATAGCGTGCCTGCGTTCGACGCCGCAAACTTGCTGCCGAACGTGTCCGCGCACAGTGCCGGGAAGATCGAAAAGATTTCGCCCCAGAACAGGAAGGTCAGCGCAGCGAACAAGATGAACGCATAGGGGTCGCGGCCAAACTGCATCAGGCCCAAGAGCGCGAGCCCCTCGCCGATGAAGATCACGAACATCGTGTTCTCGCGGCCAAAGCGGTCAGATAGAAAGCCGCACAGCGGACGCGTGAAGCCGTTGCATAGATTGTCGATCGACAGCGTCATCGTCAGCAGCGGCAGTGTCATGCCCAGCAGCGTCACCGGCATCGAGGCAAAGCCATAGTCCTTTGCAATCGGGCCGAGCTGCGCCGTTGCCATGATCCCGCCCGCGGCGACTGCCACGAAGCTTGCGTAGATCACCCAGAACACCGGCGTCTTCACCATCTGGCCGGGAGAGAATTCCACCTTGTTGGTCAGCACCGCCTTCGCCGCCACGGCACCCTTCGGCGCGCGCGGTTTCACCAGCAGCAGCGACAGCGCGAAAATCGCCACGCCTTGCAGGATGCCGAAGAACAGGAACGCACTTTCGTACCCGGCGCTGTGGATCATGTTCGCGATGGGAATCACCGTGATCGCCGCGCCCGTGCCAAAACCCGCCGCCGTCAGGCCGGCCGCCAGGCCGCGCTTGTCCGGGAACCACTTCAGCGCATTGCCCACGCACGTGCCATACACGCCACCGGCCCCGATGCCTGCGATCACCGCCGCTGCGTACAGCTCCGGCAGCGTCGTCGCATACGCGTTCATCACCCACGCCAGGCCGGCGCAGAGTGCACCGCCCGCCACCACCGGCCGCGGGCCGAACTTGTCCACCAGCCAGCCCTCAAGCGGCACCAGCCAGGTCTCGGTGACGATGAAGATCGAAAATGCCACCTGGATCGCGGACGTGCCCCAGTGATGCTTGGCGTCCATCGGTGACACAAAGAGAGTCCAGCCATATTGCAGGTTCGCTACCAGCCCCATGCAAACCACGCCTACGGCCAGCTGAAACCAACGATTCTGCAGGCCACGACCATTGCCGGACGTGGCTCCCGCTTCTTGATGCGCCATCTACCTGTCTCCTAGTGCTTTTCTGCGTCCTCGCCGGGACTGCTTGGGGTGCTCTATTTCGGCATCCCTATTCACAACGGGATCGGCGCCTGTCATTGCGGCACGTAAATCTGGGGATTGATGCTAACCGATGCTTAATTTGATGAGTCTTAAACTTTTTTATCGTATGTATTTATGATCGATTATATATTGCGAATTCCGCATCAATTGGGCCGCCGTCCGCCGCATGACTGCAAGTTAATACATAAGTCGTAGTCATGCTTTGCGGCGGACGAACGCGGCCAATCACGCGGGAACCTCCTCGAGCTGGCGCAACAACGCGTCTACGCTGCCCTTGGCATCGCCGAACCACATCCGCGTGTTTTCCTTGTAAAACAAGGGGTTGTCGACGCCCGCATAGCCGGCGGCCATGCTGCGCTTGGACACCACCACGGTGCGCGCTTTCCAGACTTCGAGCACCGGCATGCCGGCGATGGGGCTGGCGGGGTCTTCGAGCGCCCCCGGGTTAACGATATCGTTGGCGCCAACCACCAGAACGACGTCGGCGTGCTCAAAATCGTCGTTGATCTCCTCCATCTCGAGCACGATGTCATACGGCACGCGCGCCTCAGCCAGCAGCACGTTCATATGCCCGGGCAAACGGCCGGCGACCGGATGGATACCGAAGCGCACATTGACGCCCTGCGCACGCAGCCGCTTTGCGATCTCGCTGATGGTGCCCTGCGCCTGCGCCACCGCCATGCCGTAGCCGGGCACGATGATGACCTCGTTCGCGTCCTTCAGCAGCGCGCTGACCTCGTCGCTCGATACCGGCAACACCTCGCCCTGCTCTGTCGCCGCGCCCTTGGCCTGCGTGACGCCGAACCCGCCCAGGATCACCGACAGGAATTTGCGGTTCATGGCCTTGCACATGATGTAGCTGAGGATCGCGCCGCTCGAGCCAACCAACGCACCGGTGATGATGAGCAGGTCGTTGCCGAGCATGAAGCCAGTCGCCGCGGCGGCCCAGCCCGAGTAGCTGTTAAGCATCGACACCACCACCGGCATGTCGGCACCACCGATCGCCGCGACCAGGTGTGCACCCACCAGCAGCGCGATCACCGTCATCACGCCCAGCGGCACCAGCCCGTCCTGCACCGATGGCGCATTGAGGAACTGGTAGGCCAGCACCACGCACACGATCAGCGCCAGCGCGTTGAGCACGTGACGGCCCGGCAGCAGCGTCGGCTTGCCGCCGAGCGTGCCGCGCAGCTTGAGGAACGCGATCACCGAACCCGTGAACGTCACCGCGCCGATCAGGATGCCAAGGTAGGTTTCGATCTCGTGGATGGCCTTCTCCGCACCGGTCAGCGCATGCGCGTCCAGATAGTTCGCATAGCCCACCAGCACCGCAGCCAGGCCGACGAAGCTGTGCAGCACCGCAACCAGCTCCGGCATCTGCGTCATTTCCACGCGTCGGGCCAGCACCGCGCCGGCCGCCGCGCCGAGCACCATCGCGCCGATGATGATGGGCACCCCGTCCGGGCTGCCGGCCAGCACCGTGGTCAGCACGGCGATCACCATACCCGCGATGCCGAGCAGGTTGCCGCGCTTCGCGCTGGCCGGATGGCTCAGCCCGCTCAGGCTGAGGATGAAGAGCGCGCTCGCGCCCAGGTAAGCAATACTGCTGATTCCCGAAGGCATGTCTGTCTCCTCAGTCCCGCTGGAACATCTTCAGCATGCGCTGCGTCACGAGGAAGCCGCCTGCGATGTTGATGGTGGCGATCAGCACCGCCGCGCCGGCGACGATGGCGGTAACGAGCGACGGCTTGCCGAGCTGCACGAGCGCGCCGACCACGATGATCCCGCTGATCGCATTGGTCACGCTCATCAGCGGCGTGTGCAGGGCTGCCGTCACGTTCCACACGACCTGGTAGCCGACAAAAATGGCGAGCACGAACACCGTGAAGTGCGCCATGAACGCTGGTGGTGCCACGGCACCGAGCGCCAGCAACGCAATGACGGCGATAGCCAGTGCCGCCAGCGTCGTGCCCGTGCGGCTCGGTGGCGCGACGGGTTCGGAGGGCGCCTGCACTTCCGCTGCAGGTGCCGGTGGCGGCAAGGTCTTCAGCGGTGGCGGCGGCCAGGTCACGTCGCCCTGGTGCAGCACCGTGGCGCCACGGATCATCTCGTCATCCATATCGACAACGAGCTGGCCGTCCTTGGCGGGCGTCAGCTCCGTCAGCAGGTGCCGGATGTTGGTGGCGTAGAGCTGGCTCGACTGTGCGGCCATGCGGCTGGGCAGGTCGGTGTAGCCGACCACCGTGACCCCGTTGTGCGTCACCGATTCACCAGGCACGGTCAGCACGCAATTGCCGCCCTGCTCCGCGGCGAGATCGACCACCACGCTGCCGGGACGCATCAGCGCCACCGTGTCGGCCTCCAGCAAGCGGGGTGCGGGCTTGCCGGGAATCAGCGCGGTCGTGATGATGATGTCCACTTCGCGCGCCTGCTCGGCGAACAGCTTCATCTCGGCCTCGATGAACGCCGGGCTCATCTCCTTCGCGTAGCCGCCACTGCCGCTGCCGTCTTCCTCGATTTCCACCGTCAGGAATTCGGCGCCGAGACTTTCGATCTGCTGGCGCACCACGGGTCGCGTGTCGAACGCGCGTACCACGGCACCGAGGCTGCGCGCTGCGCCAATGGCGGCAAGGCCAGCCACGCCAGCGCCGATCACCAGCACGCGCGCGGGCGGAATCTTGCCCGCGGCCGTGATCTGGCCTGCGAACGGTCGGCCGAAGGCATGCGCGGCTTCGATCACTGCGCGATAGCCCGCCATATTGGCCATCGAGCTGAGCGCATCGAGCTTCTGCGCGCGTGAAATGCGCGGCACGCAATCCATCGCGAGCACCGTGGCGCCGCGTTGCGACAGCCGCTCCAGCAGCGTCAACTGCTGCGCGGGCCACACAAAGCTGATCAGCGTGGCGTGCTTCTTGAGCAGCGCCGCCTCTTCCACGCCGAGGCTCGGGTGGACCTGCGGCGGGCGCACCTTGATGACGACGTCGACCGACGCCCACAGGCTGGCGGCATCGACAATGGCTGCGCCGGCGGCACGATACGCTTCGTCCGAGAACGAGGCCTGCTGGCCTGCGCCGGATTCCACTGCCACCTCATAACCGAGCTTGGTCAGCTCCCTGACCGAATCGGGCGTCGCGGCAACGCGCCGCTCCCCGGGATGGACCTCCCGGGGGACACCAATTGTCATTGGCATGGCTTTCCCTTTGATTATTGCGCGATTACCCGCGAACGTGGTTCACCAGCGAGCCGATGCCTTCGATGCTCACCTCCACCACCGCGCCATCCTTCATCGAGCCCACGCCCAGCGAGGTGCCGACAGCGATCACATCGCCCGGCATCAGCGTCAGGTCCTGCGAGATGCGGCTGACCTGCTCTTCGGGCGTGAAGATCATGTCCGAGAGCGGGTAGTTCTGCCGCTCCACGCCGTCGAGGCGTGTCTTTACGCTGGCCGCGCGCCAATTGAAGCCGGGCACGATGGCCGGACCGACGCAGCCGAAGGTGTCGAAGCCCTTGGCACGGGTCCACTGCGGGAAATTCGGGTCGGCAGCGATCAGCTCGGCGGCGGTCACGTCGTTGACGACGGTGTAGCCGAAGATGTGCGATGCCGCCTCGGTCACCGACACGTTGCGCGCCTTCTTGCCGATCACGATGCCAAGCTCGCCCTCGTAGACGATCTTGCCGTCATAGCTGCGCGGCCGCTCCACGGCATCGCCAGGGCCCGCCAGCGAAGTGGCCGGCTTGATCAGGAACAGCGGATGGGTTGGCACGGGCTTTTCCAGCTTGCGTGCCAGAGCGTGGAAGTTGTTCCAAAGCGCCACGACCTTGCCGGGCTCGCACGGGGCGAGCAGATGCAGTTCGCCAAGCTTGTAACTGGCGCCCGTGGGTTGAGGATCGACATAGCCAGGGCCATCGAACTCAATGACGCAGTCGCTGCCGTCGCCTTCCGTGCGGCCGTAGCCGACGCTGCCGTCGGGACGGCGAAAACGAATCCAGGATTTCACAGCACGAACTCCTCCGGCGGGCACGCGCCAGGCGCGCCCGCTCGGTGTGAGAAACAGGGGAAGAAGAGGAGAGGAAGGCGGACGCTCAGACGGCGCCGGCCAGCTTCATCGCGGCGATCTGGGCTGGCGTGCGGCCCAGCCACTCGAGGATTTCCTCGGTGTGCTCGCCCAGCAGCGGGGCACGTTCCACCTTTACCGGAGAATCGGACAGTGCAATCGGCGAACCGAGCTGCACGTACTTGCCGCGCGTCGGGTGCTCCAGCTCCACCAGATAGCCGCGGTCGTACATCGACTGGTCCTCGATCAGGTCCTTCATCGACAGGATCGGACCGCACGGCACATCGACCTCGTTGAGCGCGTTCATCACCTCGAACTTCGTCAGTCCCATGGTCCACTGCTCGATGATGCCGAAGCATTCGCCGAGCTTCTTCAGGCGCACCTCGGGCGAGGCGAACTCCGGATCGGTGATCAGATCTTCGCGGCCGCACAGGCGCATCAGCGGCTCCCAGCCCTGCGGCTGGATGATGACGTAGACATAGTCGTTCGGGCCGCCGGGCGAGCAGCGCAGCGCGGCGCCAGGCTGGCCGCCGCCTGATGCGTTGCCGGCGCGGGGCACGTGGTCGTCGAACTGCTCGTTGGGGTACTCGCGCAGCGGGCCCGCATCGAGCCGTTGCTGGTCGCGCAGCTTCACGCGGCACAGGTTCAGCACCGCATCCTGCATGGCCACTTCCACGCGCTGGCCGCGGCCCGAATGCTCGCGTTGCAGCAGCGCAGCCAGGATGCCGACCACGCAATGCACGCCGGTACCCGAATCGCCGATCTGCGCACCGGTCACGGTCGGCACGCCTGCGGCATCGCCGGTCGTGGAGGCCGAGCCGCCCATACACTGGGCCACATTTTCATAGGCCTTGCAGTCCTGGTACGGACCGGGGCCGAAACCCTTGATCGATGCATAGATCAGGCGCGGGTTCAGGTCCTGCATGCGGTCCCAGTCGAAACCCGCACGTGCGAGCACGCCAGGGCCGAAGTTCTCGATCAGCACGTCGCTGCGCTGAATCAGGTCTTCGAGCAACGCCTTGCCTTCCGCCGTCTTCATGTTCAGCGTGAGGCTGCGCTTGTTGCTGTTGAGCATGGTGAAGTACAGGCTGTCGGCGTTGGGCACGTCGCGCAGCTGGCTGCGGGTAATATCCCCGCGGCCCGGCATTTCCACCTTGATCACGTCGGCGCCCATCCATGCCATCAGCTGCGTGGCGGAAGGGCCTGCCTGAACGTGCGTCATGTCCAGAACACGGATGCCATCCAGTGCTTTTCGTTCCATGGCGATGTCTCCTCGGTTCCGATGGCGTCTGTTTACTGGTACAGGGTCTTCAGGGTGTTTTCCGCGGTACGGCTCTCGGCGCGCTTCGCGTGGACTTCGGACATGCTTGGTCTCCTCGTTTGACTTGAATTCGGTGGCGGGTGGCCCGCTGGATGCTTCTATCTCTTGCCGATCGTTTTCGACCGTCTTGATGACATACGGTATGTGATATATCAGAGAACGGCAAGCTCTTTTCCCACCTCGGCCTCAACTTTCGTCGGTGCACCGCAACAATTACGACGCCGTCCGGACCACGCCCCACCCGAGCGAGCCCTTGCCAGCACTGAAGCGGCGGCTTCTGACTCGCTACCAAATGATGTATCGGGCCAACCGGGCGGTGCCTTTGCGCCAGTCTACTTGATATATCACATACCAACGGTGAAGCCGGCCCACGTCCGCGTTCAGAAACAAAAAACGGCGGACTCGGTCCGCCGTTCTTATCGGTAAGCTGTAAAAATAGCCGATCAGTCAAGGAAGTCGCAGTGCTTTTCGACGTAGTCGGCCAGGTCCAGCGAATGCTGGCGCACCAGGCGCTCTGCCAGTTCCGTATCGCGTTTTTCCAGCGCCTCGATGATGCGCAAGTGATCCACGATCGAACGCGCCGCGCGGTCGCTCTGCGAGATGGTCATCTTCCGGATCGCCCTCACGTGGATGAAGATGTTGCGGATCGTGTCCATGATGATCTGCGACTTCGACAACTGCACGATCGCCTGGTGGAACACGATATTGGCGTCGGAGTATTCCTCGATATGCTCGGCCGGCGTCGAATCGCGGAAGCTGTCGAACATGCTGCGCAGTTGCGCGATTTCCGCGTCGGTGGCGTGCAGCGTGGCCAGGCGCGCCGCCATGCTTTCCAGCGCCGCCCACATCTGGATCATCTCGACGATCTCGCGCTTGGTCTTGCGCATGATGTAGATGCCGCGGCGGGGCACCGTGCGCAGGAAGCCTTCCTGCTCCAGCAGTGTCATGGCTTCGCGGATCGGCGTGCGGCTCACGCCCATGGCCTCGCTCAGCACGCGTTCATCGAGCCGGATCTCGTCGCGCGACTGGTAGATATCCGCGTCGGCGATGGCCTGGCGCAACATGGCATAGGCCTGGTCGCGCAGGCTGGCGCCGGCGTTGATCGGTTGCACGGAGAGGGTCAGTCCCGGTGACTGGACGATAGGTTGGGTTTGCGCAGACATGAATGAGCTCGTGTGAGACCGGTGGCGCGGCGGCCACAATGGCTGCCCTCCGCATTCCTGCACAGCTTAGCAAAATCATCTGGACTCATTCCCGGATCGCATCAAACCCGATCGGTTATAAGTCCGGCGTGCCACCCGGTGCCCGGCCTGTCGTATATGGTATATCACAATGGATATCCATTCCGGGCGGTAAGCCACGAAAAGGTGACTTTCCCGGCGGACTTGCATGCATCAAATGCGCCCCGGCCACGCGGGCTGTGGCACGGGGCGTAGGTCATGCCGACGATCAGGCCGCCAGGCGCGCCATTTCGTCGCGCTGCTTGATGAGGCCCAGTACTGCATCGCACATCGGCGTCGGATGGCCGACCAGGCGGCCCATCTCCTGCACGACGGTGAGCAACGGGTCGATTTCCATCGCGCGGCCCGCCTCCAGGTCCTGCAGCATCGACGTCTTGTGGGCGCCCACGGCGCCCGCGCCGTTGATGCGGCGCTCGACGTCCACGCGGAATTTCACGCCGAATGACTCGGCAATGCTCTGGGCCTCCAGCATCATCTGGCGCGACAGGGCCCGCGTGGCGGGATTTGCTGTGATGACGTCCAAGGTGGCGTGGGTCAGCGCACTGATCGGGTTGAAACAGAGGTTGCCCCACAGCTTGAGCCAGATTTCATCGCGGATGTTTTCTCGCACCGGCGCTTCCAGGTCAGCCGCCATCATCATCTCGCTCAGTCGTGTGACGCGGTCCGACTGGCTGCCATCCGGCTCGCCAAGCGGGAATTTCTTGCCATACACATGCTTGATCACGCCCGGTTCGATGATTTCCGCGGCGGGATAGACGACGCAACCGATCGCACGCTCGGGGCCGAAGCCGCGCCACTGCTTGCCGCCCGGGTCCACACTTTCGAGCGTGCTGCCCGCCAGTTCGCCGCCATGCTTGTAGAAATACCAGTAAGGAATACCGTTGACGCCCGTGACTACCGCCGTCTGCGGTCCCAGCAGCGGCTGCATCAGATCCACCACGCCGGGCACCGAATGCGCCTTGAGCGTGATAAACACATAATCCTGGGGACCGAGTTCGCGCGGATCACTCGTGCAGTTGACCCTGGCCACCCGCTCCTCGCCGTCGATCAGCAGCCGAACGCCGTTGGCCTTCATGGCCGCCAGGTGCGGACCGCGCGCGACGAAGCTGACTTCGGCCCCCGCGCGCGCCAGTTGGGCGCCCACATAGCCGCCGATGGCCCCTGCCCCATAGATGCACACTTTCATTGCCTGTCTCCTTGATGGCTCGATAGTATTCATTGATATATCACATACTATATTCCACAAGGCCGAACGACAACCCTAATTTTCGCTCGCAAGCGAACTAGATTTCCTTCGTCACAAGGCAGTTGCTAACATGTCGGCAACACTGCGCTTGCGGGCCCGGTTCCATCGGCCCCACTCTCGAACGGAGCTGACATGGAATCGTCCCTCGCATTGCTGCAGGATCCCGCCGCGTGGGCGGCGCTGGCCACGCTGGTGGTCATGGAGATCGTGCTTGGCATCGACAATCTGATCTTCATCTCCATCCTCACCAACAAGCTGCCGGCAGACATGCGCGAAAAGGCGCGGCGCGTCGGCATCGGCCTGGCGCTGATCCTGCGGCTCGCGTTGCTGGCCACCATCGCGTTTATCGTCACGCTCACCGAGCCGCTCTTCACCGTACTAGGGCGCGGCATATCGTGGCGCGGCCTGATCTTGATTGCAGGCGGTGCTTTCCTGATGTGGAAGGCGACGCGGGAAATCCATCACCACGTTTCGGGGGAGGCGGAAGGCGACGACACGGGCAAGGCCCGTGCATCGCAGAGCTTTGCCAGCGCCATCGGCCAGATCCTGGTGCTGGACCTCGTGTTCTCGATCGACAGCATCATCACCGCGGTCGGCATGACCGAGCATGTGGAGATCATGTTCATCGCCGTGATCGCCGCAGTCACGGCGATGCTGTTTGCCGCCACGCCACTGGCCAACTTCATCAACCGCAACCCGACCATCGTGATGCTGGCGCTGGCCTTCCTGATGATGATCGGCATGACGCTGATTGCCGAAGGTTTCGGCACGCACGTGCCCAAGGGCTATATCTATACGGCGATGGCGTTCTCGGCCGCAGTTGAAGGGTTGAACATGGTTTCCAGGAAGCGGCGTGCGCAGCGCCGCGCACGCGCCGGACAGTGACGGCTGAACCACCTGCTGTAACAGTCGGTGTCCGAACTTTCGCCCGGCGATGGCGTCTCTTACAGTTCTGCACTGATCGAAGATGAGAAGAAGGACGCTGACGCCACATGATGAACCGCCGCACCCTGCTGGTTTCCGCCACCGCCTCGGCTGCCCTGGCCGCACTGGGCATCCCCCCTTCGGCGTTGGCCGCCAGCGGGATCAAGCTGGGCGACGCCCGCCCGTTCAGCTTCGACGCTCTCATCGACCAGGCGCGCGCGCTGGCCGGCAAACCCTATGCCGCCCCGCCCGCGCCGCCACCCGAGATCCTCGATCGCATCGACTACGATGCCCACGGCAAGATTCGCTTCCGTCCGGAAAACGCGCTGTTTGCCGACGGCCCGGGCCAGTTCCCGGTGACGTTCTTCCACTTGGGCACCTACTTCCGCACGCCGGTGCGCATGCACGTGATCGAGCGCGGCAAGGACAGCAAGGGCAACGCACGGGAAATCGTCTACGAAGAGAGCTACTTCGACATGCCCACCGACAGTCCAGCGCACAAGCTGCCGCGCGGCAGCGGCTTCGCGGGCTTCCGCTTCCAGGAAAGCCGGCTGGGCGACCAGAAGGTGCGTGACTGGAAGAAGAACGACTGGGTCGCCTTCCTCGGCGCGTCGTACTTCCGTGCGATCGGCGAGCTGTACCAGTACGGCCTGTCGGCGCGCGGCATCGCCATCGACGTGGCGGAGGCCGGCAAGTCGGAGGAATTCCCGAACTTCACGCATTTCTATTTCGAACCGCCCGAGGGCAAGGGCGACACGGTCACTGTCTATGCGCTGCTCGACGGACCGAGCATCACCGGCGCCTACAAGTTCGTCATGCAGCGTGGCAAGGCCGTGGTCATGGACGTCGAATGCGCGCTGTTCCTGCGCAAGGACGTGGCGCGGCTCGGGCTCGCACCGCTTACGTCGATGTACTGGTTCTCCGAGACCATGAAAGGGACCGCCGTGGACTGGCGCCCCGAAGTCCACGACTCCGACGGCCTGGCGATCTGGAACGGCGCAGGCGAGCATATCTGGCGTCCGCTCAATAACCCGCCGCAGACCATGGCATCCGCGTTCGGCGACGACAACCCGCGCGGATTCGGCCTGCTGCAGCGCGACCGCCTGTTCGACCACTACCAGGACGGCGTCAACTACGAACGCCGGCCAAGCCTGTGGGTCGAGCCGCGCGACGGCTGGGGCGCGGGCGCGGTGCAGCTTGTCGAGCTGCGCACCGATGACGAGATCCATGACAACATCGTCGCCATGTGGGTGCCCAAGGCGCCCGCGCGCGCGGGCAACACCTATCGGCTTCGCTACCGGCTCCACTGGCTGGCCGACGAGCCGTTTCCCTCGCCACTGGCCCGCTGCGTCGCCACGCGCATGGGCAACGGCGGCCAGCCGGGCCAGCCGCGCCCGAAGGGCGTGCGCAAGTTCATGGTGGAATTCAAGGGCGCCCCGCTTGAGAAGCTGCCGTTCGGCGTCAAGCCCGAAGCGGTGCTGACCGCCTCGCGCGGCAAGTTCTCTTATGTCTTCACCGAGGCCGTGCCCAACGGCGTACCGGGCCACTGGCGCGCCCAGTTCGACCTGACGGCCGACGGCAAGGAGCCGGTCGATCTGCGGCTGTTCCTGCGGCTGGATGGCAAGCCGTTGTCCGAGACGTGGCTCTACCAGTACCACCCGTTCCAGTCGCAGACGGCCTACGGCGCCTGACGCGCCGCACGCCGCAGCCCCGGCTTGCGGGGCCTGGCAAGCGTCCGGCCGCGTTGCACAGTATTGCGGCGCAGTGATGTCAGCGGCTTGCGAGCGGGTATGATGACCGCTTACACGGGTCAACCAGCCAGCTTCACATGATCTCCACCGAATTCGCCGGCGGCACCGACGCCGGCCAGGCCTCGTCCCTGCCGCGCTCCGAGCGCGCCTACCAGCAGTTGCGTGCGGCCATCCAGGCTGGACAGCTTTCCCCGGGGACGCGCCTGCGCGAGGTCGAACTGGCGGAATCGCTGGGCCTGTCGCGCACGCCCGTGCGCGAAGCGCTGTCGCGGCTGGAATCCGAGGGCCTCGTCGTCAACGAGCCGAACCGCGGCATGATGGTGACCCAGCTCGACGCCAGCATGGTCAGCGAACTCTATGTCATGCGCGAAGTGCTGGAAGGCACCGCGGCCGCGCTGGCCGCACGCCACGCCACCGATGTCGAGATCTCGCTGCTGCGCGATATCGTCGAGCGCGACCTTTCCATGATCGACGATCCCGAACGGCTGGCCGCCAACAACCGACTGTTCCACGAAACGCTGCATCGTTGCGCGCACAACCGCTACCTGCTCAAGACGCTGCGGTCGCTGCACGAGTCCATGGCGCTTCTCGGCCGCACCACACTATCAGTACCGGGCCGGCCTCGCAGTTCCTACGAGGAACACCTTGCCCTCGTTGAAGCGCTGGAAAAGCGTGACCCCGCGCTGGCCGAGCAGATCACGCGCCGCCATATCCAGCAGGCCTACAAGGTGCGGCTGTCGCTCTGGATCGAAGAACAGTCGTCATCCTGAGGCACCCGGCGCGGCTCAGGCAGCCGCTGCCGCACGCGCCGTGCGCAGGCTGCCCACGCTCAACACCGCCAGCGCCGCAAGAATCAGCACGATCGCCCATAGCGTCTGGGGGGCAACCTGCTCCCCGCCCAGCCACGCGCCCACGGCCAGCGCCACGGGCGGGTTCACATAGACATAGCTGGTGGCCAGCGTCTGGGCCACGTTCGCGACGAGGTACATGTAAGCGGAAAACGCCACCAGCGAGCCAATCACCACGAGATAACCCCACGCCCACCACGCCTGCGTGCTGATCGTGGCCGGCCACGGCTCCTGGCGCAGCGCCGACAACACCAGCAGGATCGCTCCGCCGATCAGCATCTCAGCGGCGAACGCGGAAGCACCGTCCGGTAGTTCAATCCGGCGCGCAAGCTGCGACCCGAACGACCAGCTCGCCACAGCGAGCAACAGCGCCACCACGCCTGCGGTGCTGACGCGGAATTCGGCGCCGGCGGTCAGCACAAGTATGCCGACGCTACCGATCGCAATCGCCAGCCCCTCATACCAGCGCGGACGCGTGCCGAAACACGCGCTCCAGAACAGGCCGAAGATCGGCATCGACCCGATCATCACCGTGGTCGCCCCCGAAGAGATGGTTTGCTCGGCAATGGCGGTCAGTCCCATCCCGCCGACGAGCAGGAATACCGCAGGTACCGCGCAGTTGCGCAGTTGGCGCCAAGTCGGCATCGGCGTGCGTCGCCAGGCCAGCCAGGCGGCCAGCAGCAGCCCCGCGCAGAGGAAGCGCGAGCCCATCATCAGCAACGGCGGGAAGCTCTCCAGCGTGAACCGGATAGCGAGATAAGTCGTGCCCCAGACCACGTAGGTGATCAGCAGGCAGCACAGGACGAGCGGCGGCATGGCGTGTGGGCAACTGCGGAAAGGCCTCCACGATAGCCTTCCGCCACGCCGGCTCAAAACGAAAAGGTCTGGCAACGCTTGCGAATGCAGCTCACAAGTCAAGGGCACATCACTTGAAGTCACCAGGCCTTAAATGGCAAAGCCGGCAAGAGCGCCCCGAGGGACGGCTTCAGCCGGCTTTTTTCCGGTCTCGATCAGGAGACCAGCACGCTCAGGGAGCGATCTCTCAGCCGTTGGCGTAGCTGACCTTGGCCTTGCGGGCTTGCATTTGCAGACGCGTCAGCACCGACTGCACAAACGCAATCGCGCGCTTCACATCATTGCCAATGCCCAGGCCACGGTAGCCCAGTTCACGATCGATGAGGTCGCGTTCCAGTTGGTCGGTCAGCTTGATATCGGATTGGGTGTTCATGGCGTCCTTCCTTACAGGGATTACCCTCATGGGGTTTTCCCTGATTGTAGCAAAGGAATTGTCGCGCTGCAGCATTACGTAAATGTACGTATGTGAAAGCGCAACGGTCCGCCTGGGAAGTTAAGCAATTCATGGCCGAAATGCCACGTTATCCTTGCAAGGAAGAAAGGCCACATTATGCTTACACCGGCGCTGGGAGGAGACAAAGTGTTTTTTTGAGCACTTTTATCATTTCGTAGACCTGCCAATCCACTACCCTTAGCTTTCGCAGTATCGACTGGGCCGTGAGAGGTTCTTCCGACGCGATAACTTCTTCAATCGCGGTGAGAAGTAGCGCCCTCTTCAATTCGAGGCGTTGCGCTAGCTCGGCTGCTACGTACGTTCGATGCGCTAACACGATCTGCTCCCACAGAACAGGCGCACGCCGTTTTAGAAACATGCGCTTCACGCCTAACCTTTGCGACACGACGGCGCCTGAGTCGGCACACATGTCCAGAGAGCGGTATTTTTCTTCGAGCAGTTCGATGTTGCGTTTCAGTTGAGCGTCACGTCGCCACGACGCTTCGACCCTATTAGGGAGGGCGAAGCGTTGCTGCCCATTGCCTGTAGGTACCGGCCTCCCCTGAAAAATGCTGAGAAGACTACATCCACAGTGCGCGGACATCGCTAGTAGCACAGAAAGGCTCGGTCGACCTCGAGCACCCGCTATTAATGCTGACGGCGTGCAATGCAAGCGCCGCGCTAGTTCTGACCGGGAACGATATAAACCAATGCAGGCAGTAATACCCGCTTCCAAGCCGTCACGAGAGAGCTGACCGCCTCCAGAGGCATAGGCAACAACATCCCCAACCTCCTGCGCTACCCAGATTTCATTGCTGCCCGCCAGCACCTGAGGTTGGGCACCACAAGCCATCCCGATACTGCCACATTGACGGCAGACGCCGTACAACTGAGGCCGGTGGCTCGGGGCGAGTCGCACCGAAGAGTCGCCACATACTTCAGCAACCAGGCGCACGCCATGTATCGGACATGCCTGAACCGCTTGAAACTCCCAGAGTGCATGCCCATACCGACCGAGACGCGGTTCTGCAAAGCATTTGGGACAATAACGTCGTTTAAGATGCGCAAGGCCTCGATGACCAACGAGCGCGGCCATCCCTTGTAAACTCCCGTAGCGAATGGTTTCGACGCCCGTCAGCTCCACTAGTGTGTCCGTCAAGCATCGCAGCACCACGCTATCGGCCGATAGTCCCAATCCGTCTTGAATTTGATAGCAGACATGAGTTCCCATCCCTAGATCTCTTAGGCGTGGAACAATATAGGAGCGATACAGCGTAGACGGAGTAACGCGATGCAGATATGCCAATCTATAAAAATAGCTGCATATCGATTCACTAAATAGTGTACCCGCACCGATCCATGGAATTGGATACAGCGTGCTGCTTTCCGTAACGCTCATCTTAACGCTCCAGCCAGCCTCTCAAACAGGGAACTCTGCTGGATCGCCCAAACAATCAAATTTTCTCATCTCTACCTCATTATCATTAAACTTACCTTCCAAACTTGCCCGCTGCAGAGCTGGCAGAAAACTCTTTTGCAAAAATTTGTCGTCCCAATCCCCATCACTGTCATTCTGCATCGACAAGCAACTAGACATAATTTGCTTGAGCAGCCCCATGTTCCCCAAGCACTGCCACAATAGCTTCGGACAAAATTTATCCACATCCATGAACTCCTGCCAAGGCCAATATTTCTTTATCTTCAGTAAGATCGAAAGAAACTGACTTAATACCGCCTCCTGCAACTCTCTTTCGGCGCCCGACTTTTTAGCAACAGCCAAGCGATAGTCATAGCGCGGGAAGAAAACCGTCCTTCCTCGCCTCACGTATTGTTCATAATTTCTGGCCCGTTCCGTGACATTAAAATCACCGACCACAATCAGCTTCGGACAGCCATCCTTAGCCATTGACTTGAGCATATCCATCATTGGCTCGACCTCACGGAACCGCAGAAGATGTAATACCTCGTCGATGGCAAGCGCGAGGTGCTGTCTGCATTCGAACATGCTTTGTATCGATTCAAACAAAACTCCAGCTGTTGGCCCGCGCCCTTTATTCTCGAGCCTCAATCGACCATTTTTGACGACAAATCCGACCTTTTTATCGATCAACGGCTCGTTTCCCGCGCGTAAAACAAGTGTGTAGAATGCTTTCAACATCATTCTCTGCTCACCGAGCGCCGGCGCTTCGACATATACAATGCCACCAGGCTTCCTATAATCTTTCTGCACGACGACACCGGGAAGTATCTCGTGCAGCAACCATGACTTTCCAACCCCAGAAACACCAACCAAAATAATAATTTCGATCCCATTATTTGGGCATAAATAGTGCGTCATCATATTCATAACATCCTCCAACAGTGGATGTGCAATACTCAAAAACTTGAAAGCGTCGACTTTATCTTGATTCGACAATGCGTAACGTGCACTTGAGGTCATCTCAACCAAAGGATGGATATTTTTTTTCATTATGCAAGCCCTTTGACTAATTTAAGATCGACTGATTTCAGCGCAAGGCGCTCCTCTGCGTCTGCTACGGTCGCCCCCCCCGCGGGCGGGAACGTCTTTTGGGTAGCTCTTTTTGAACTAGATGTGCCGCGCGCCGCAACGTTATCGTGGAGGGAAGTGTCTAGCCCACCTGAGAAGCAACTCTCAGTTGAGGGAATTTTCGGCATGACCCGATCGCTCGGATCGGCGCTAGGTTCTGGAGGTTGAACCGAGTGCGAAGGCCAATCGATACGTGCCACCATGGCCAAGGCGCTGTAAAGGCGGAGCATTTCCTGTTGCTTCAAGGCGAGACAAGGATCGAAATGGTGCGCGTCTAAGGACATCACGTCGCGCTCTTCGTGATACTCAAATCGTGAGCGCTGTGCCTTTGCTCCGGCCTCTTTCCGCATCTGGCGGATTGCTTGCTCCACCTGGAACCGAGTACGGTTGGGCACGGGACTTAGGTCGCGCGCGATGGCCACCAGCATCTGCCCGTTGTATTCCACATAGACCACGTCAGCATTGAACGGCTCGACCCTTACTAAGGCAGTGTCGTGTTCCTTTGCACCGGCAAATGCGTCGTTCCAATACCATCGGTAGTCGACCCATACGCCTCGACGCCGCTCAATAACATGCTTCGGATGCGACGCGAATGGCGACGTGAGAATTAGTAAATGTTCGTCGAATGCCACACGGCGAAACGGTTGCGTCCCTCGCTCGCGCTCAAGCATCTGCTCGTATTCTTTTGGGGTCATCCCAAGCTCCGGATGCACGTGCTCGCAGTCCTTGACCGTGAAGAAGTACTGCTCGTATCGACGATAAACGCTGAACAACGTTTCTTCCGCGACGTCTTTCGGTGAGGGATATCCGTTGTAAGGACGAGGCGCCTTCATGTGCGACGTGCTGCCGGGCAAGAGCCGATCTACCTCCCACTCTCGGGCTCGGTTTTGCGTTTCGATGGGTCCCCCCTGACGAGGGTTGTTCTTGGCTCGTTGGCGGATTGTGATGTGATGCAGCTTGGCAAAACGCATTACCGCTGGACTACGCAAGTTTGCGCCGCCATCCACAATGATGGTTTGCGGCAACCGTCCCCAGCGCCGCACGTAGTCGCGCAATACCATCAATACACATTCCGCCGACGCGCCGCCATACGACAAATAAAGCGCGCGAGATCGCTTACAGCTGGCATCATGCGCGAGCGTTATCAACGGTCGCCCGAGCCGGAGGCTAGCCGCCGGCGCGATAGTTTCCACGTCTGCGGGCGTGTGGTCAATGTGTACACACTGGTGCGGCAAGAGTCCGTGAGGCGACAGCCCTGGGTCAAGGCTTGTCGCGATTGGCTTCATGGCCAGCGCCGCGCGTGCTCCGTGCTTTTTCTCCAGTTTGCGAAAGCGGCCCACACGGACAGCGAAAGTCGGATAACTCATCGGCACCCGATGCAGCCGCAATGCGAGTCCCTTGTATCGCATGTAGCAGCCATGCGCTGTGACATTGGGCGAGCGATGATAGACGTGGCCAATCGTCTTCTCGGCCAGCAGCTCAACGTCATCAGGCAAACGTGGCGACCGATTTCCCCGTTGTCGGACATTCTCGACCAAGCGGATGGCAGCTTCCGTGTCGGTATCGCTCGACGCGACGATGGCACGGTACCGTGCCATCTGTCGTTTAGAACGAATCTCACGACCCTCACGGACTGCGCTCAGCCTCTCTATCCCTTGATCCAACAAGGCTTGGGGTAGCAATGACAGCTGCTCTCGAAGGGCTGGACGAACCGAACCATCTGCCTCGGCTATCGCGGGCGGCAAACAGGCATACGCGACCACTTCGCGTGGAAGTACTCTCACCGTGTCACCGGGCCCCCGCAGCCGAACCGATTCGCCATCGATGACCTCAATCCAATGGCTTTCGCCGTTGAATTGAATGAGAGCTCCTGGAACGACATTACCGCGCCGCGGAAGCGGCAGGCTGTCACGACCGTTGTCGCCAAGGCCGCAGATCGCCATTGCCACAGGATCCCGAAAGACTCGGAAGGTGTCGTCGCTATCTAGACGGCAATGTACGAGGTCGCACCATAGAATGCGCTGTACGATGGCGAGTCGAATTGTATCGGCATCAAATTGATACTGCTCGCGCAGTTGTCGCAGCGTCAGCACGACCTCCCGTTCTATCACATCGCGAAGCTCTCTTTCAATCTCCCTGTCTATGGCCGCCATGCCAGCGTACCGCTGCAAATCCCGCATGTTTCCGACCAGAACAAACGGTATCTCGGCAAGACTGTGTATTTCATACTGGAACCCCAAGGCTTCATAGGTTGATTCACCGGGTCGCCAGTGCCAGTGATACGGCGACTCACTTTCCTTGTAGAAATTTGTGGAATTCTGGCTCTGGCGAAAGAGAACTCTTTCCTCCTTCCAGTCCTGCACCACAATCCCATCCTTCTTGACAAGCACTACCGCGGGGCGATGGAGCAAGCGTGTTGCTCCGTTGGGACGGGCCTCCGTTCGTACAAGAATCTCGAATTCCCAGGGCTGGAAATAGAACTCCAGCACATTCACGTCCAGTTCGAGTAGCTCCGCCAACGGAGCCCCAACGGTGCGACCAGGAACTGCGACAGTTCCCCTCATCTTCTCGCTGTTCAAGTATTCGACACATCCGCTGATCGATCGCGACAACTTCGAGAAATCGTGCTCCCGAACGCTCGCGAGCAATGTTCGCCCCGGCGCTGGGATTGTCCTATTGGAGAGCAATAGGTCTAACGCATCCGCATCCAGCATGGCTTGCTCCTGCATCCGGTGAGGCCTACCCGTTCACGATGGCAACAATCACTGGTGGATGCCCTGTCACGCCGATGTAGCGTGACAGAGTACGTCAGCAGTTGCTGTCGGAAGGCGTGTAGCTGTTGTAGTTCTAGACGCTGAAAGCGTGGCCGTAAACACCCGCGCGCGATTTCTCTCGAGCGCCGCTGCTCAATGACGCACTGGGCATACCGGCATCCCTCGCAAGACTCCATGAATCAGAAATTCACTGATCCAAAGCACTCAATTTCCGAATAGACGTGGACTTTTACGCGCAAATTTAATATTTATTTTCTATGCGACAAAAATCCATTTTTCCTCTTGCATCCCTATCTGTCACGTGTCAGGCCGATCTAGAAAATCCCCACGCGCTCGAGTTCCTGTGCACGCCGCTCGGCGTCGGCGCGCACATAGACCGAGGTGGTCGCCAGCGAGGCGTGGCCCAACTGGCTCTGCACCACGTCCAGGCCCACGCCGGCCGCGACCGCATGCATACCGAAGGTGTGGCGCAGGAAGTGCGCCGAGGCGGATGCAAGACGCGCCGCGCCCGCGGGATCCTCGTCGTGCAAGGCGACAGCCGCGTGCGTAAAGAAGCGCGTCAGGATGGCGTGGAGTTGCCCCACCGACAGCGCGCCCGCACGACCATCCGCCTTGACGCGTCCCACCAGGGGCGTGGCCGGATGAAGTCGCCCGAAATCCTGCCCCAGTCCGCGAGCCACCAAGTAGCGACGCAGCGCGCCGATCACCGCGTGCGAGACGTGCACCTCGCGCTCGAGGGTGCCCTTGCCCGTGAAGACCAGTTCCCAGGATCCGCGCGGATCGTCCGGCAAGTCATGATGGCGCAGATCCCCCAGCGTGGCTCGCGACAGTTCCGCAATGCGCAGGCCCGTTGCGTAAGCAAACCGCAACAGGAAACAAAGTCGTGCACTACGCGGATCGTCGACCGGCAAATCGGCAGCACAACGCTGCAGATTGGCCCACTGGGTCTTGGTGAAGCTGCGCGAGACCTGGAGGCGCGAACGCGCCACCTTGGGCGTGGGCACCAGGGTCCACGGGTTGTAGCGCAGATACTGGGCGTCGACCAGCCACGCGCACAGGCCGCGCATCACGGTATAGCTCTGGCGGCGGCTGCTGGGCGACAGCGGCCCGGCAAAGGGACGCCATTCATATGAATAGCGCGGCACGCCGCGCGGGCCGACCCACCGGTCCGCCGGCTGTGGGTCGGCGAGGAACGCCAAGTAGGCGGTGCAGTCCTCCACGGTCAGGTCCGACAGCGCCTTGCCCCGCGAAAAGATGGACCACAGCAGCCACCGCTCGGCATGGCAGCGATAGGTGCGCCAGGTCGGGCCGCCCTCGGGCTCGTGGGTGGCGAGCCACGCCTGGATCGCAGCGAGGTCGGTCTGCGCGGCGGTGCGCGGGGTCGCGTCCGGGCCGGGCCGGTTGTGGCCGGCGCGGCCATCGCAGGTGGCCGGCAACAGCAGCGCCTCCAGCGGCGCGATCATCACCGCGGGCGGACGCAGCACCGCGCGGGTCTTGCTCGGCATGCGGTGCCGAGGCACCAGCGCGGCCGGCGCGAGGGCCCCGAGCGCCGGCGCCTCGGCGGTCAGCCACGCCGTGATCTGCCGGGCCGTCGCGGCGCCGACGCGCGGCACGGCGCAATACCAACGCAGGCCGCGCGCGATGACATGGGCCCGCAGGTCGGCCAGCGTCGCCAGCTCCGCGCGCGCCAGCCGCGCCGCGACCGGCGGCGCGAACCAGCCGGCGACCGAATCGGCGGGGGTGGGGAGACAGGTCAGGTGCGGGCGCACCGCCTCGAGCGCGTCGAGCTGGCGGCGCCGGCGCCGCGCCGGCACTGCCGTGCCGGTGTCGCGAAACAGCGCGCGCCACCCAGCTTCGTCGGGCAGCGCACCGGTGTCGGCGAGTGCCGGCGCGCCAGCGGTCACCGTGGCCGAGGTCAGGCGACGCACGCCGCGCAGCAGTTCGGCCTCAATGACTTGCTGGGTCAGGCGCGCCTGGCGCCGGTCGCGCCCGGTTTCCAGATACCGTTCCCCTAGGTCGGCGAGATCGAGCCCTTCGAGCACACCGCGGTAGAACGCGAACAGGTGGGCACCGAGATGGCGGGCCTGGGTGATGGGCTGGCCGGCGCTGCGGCAGCGACGGTCATGAGGTCCGTGGTTTGCCGGGTCGGACGGGGTCCCGGGCGCGGCCGGGCGGCGGGAAGCTGCGGGAGCGGAAGCCATACGGGCCCTCCTGTTGTCAGCGACGTGCGCGTGGCGCAGTCGGCGCTTGGTGGGTGTGACGCAGAAACGCTCATGCAGATAGGTAGCGATATCTATATAGGCAGATTTGCTCGCGAAGGCCAGTTCGTCCGCGACTCCGCCCCCGGACGCCGGATGACAGGTCGTCCGGGGACATCTTTGCAGAAAGGCAGCAAAGCTGACGTGACAAAACGAGGCCCAACGGCCCTAGCAGATGCGCACTGGATTCCACTATGAGCAGCCGAGGCGCGCGGCAGCACATGGGCAGGCCGTACTCGAGGGCACGTTTCCCGAGGCGGACTGGCCGCCACCGGTGATCAGCGGCGCGGCCGCACAACGTGCGGCGCAGGCCCCCCCGACCGGAGTGCATACCGCTTATCGACCGGACTTCACCGCCTGCCGGATCTGCAACCTCCCCTTAAAAGAAGGTCGACCCGCCGCCTGCCTCAACAATGAGCGCAGGACCTCAGGTGATATCCACGGACATCTACGCCCGCCCCTTTTTACCTTCCAGAAGCCGCAATCCCTGCCAATGCATGCCGACTGCCAGGGTTGCGAAGACGGCCATGCCGGCCGTACTTGAGGCACATCCGCGTCTGAGTGAGCGCGCAAGTCCCTCTAATGGAGGGTCCCGTGGTCGTGCCGTTTCCCATGGATTTCGTCGACAATAGTGACAAACGTCCTTCTTCTGCGAGACTCGCTGGTTTCAAGAAAGTCGGCCGATCGGTGATGATTCCATTGTCCCATCGTCGGGTACCGCGCCTCGGAAGAAGGAAGGTTCCATTCAAGAGAGAGCATGCAGTTTCATCTCGCGCCCGCATTCCTGATCTTCCTCGGATCGTATCTGCCGCTGGCCATCATTCTCGCGATCCAGGACATCCCCAGCGCCTGGTGGGCCCGCCCGTTCTGCAGACTGCAGGGCTTCCGTGCGGAGACGTGCGACTACCTTCCGTTCGAGCACCCCTGGCTGTCCCTGATATTCCTGGCGACCTCGTGCGTCGCGATCTTTCTGGCGCGGATGACGCTCAGGAAAATCACCTACCCATTCGACGTCGAAGTAAAAAAGGCCAAACCCATTCCGAATGAGATCATCAACTACACGTTCCCATATGTCGTCTCGTTTATGGGGATTGCCTACGGGGAACAGCAGAAGCTCTCGGGTTTTATCGTCTTTCTGCTGTGGATGTTTGCCATCACCTATAAGTCGGGTCAGATTCTGATGAATCCACTGCTCCTGATTCTGGGATGGCGACTCCATGAGGCCACTATTGTCATCAGCGGCATTGAACGGGATGTGCGCATCCTATGCCGCGGCCATTTGACAATTGGCCCACACAAGGCGCAGACCATCCAGGACTTCTACATCATCTAACAGTGCCATGCAACAGGACTTCGATTTTCTCAAGGCCTTCGACTTTCAGGCGGCGACCGTTCATCTCTGGATCTTTAAGAAGAGTGCCAGCGCAACTAGCAAGTACACGGCCCACTATGCCCAGACGGATGACGCACTGAATGGGATGTTGTGTAGCGTCGCTGTCGATGAGATGCAAAGGCTGACGGAATTTGCGCAGTACACCTACCTTGCGGAGAACAACGAAAATAGTTGCCTGACGGCCAGCATCGCCGAGACGGAATTCCCGAGCATGAGAGCTCTGGTCGACCGCCCCGAACCTGACCACCGACTCAACGACATCAAGCACCTGAAGAATGCGGGTGGCTATGTGGCAAAGTTCACGCATAACGGCCAGACGGTCTATGCGGTCCGGCGCTCTGCTCCGAACTGGAAGGCGAATTACCTAAAGACTCGCATCAACTTTGTGTTCAAGCAGGGGGAACTTTCCGCGATGGAAAATGACTCCTTCTCAATCGAAAAGAGTTTCGACTTTTACGCCGTTCGCGACACCTTGTTCATCTCCAGCAAGCGTGCCTTCGAGTCCGTTCTGGAACATCGCAAGTCCTATACGACGGCCTTCGGCACGCTGGCCGCCACGCCCCAATTTGTCGGTCTGTTCACCGACGTACAGCCCCTCGTCGAATTCGTCGGCACCAACTCCACGCAGTTGCGGCGCATGGCGCGCATCGAGCAGCGCGGCCTGTACAACCGGCCGAACTTCCTGCCCAACCTGCAGGCCGTCAGCAATAATCGGCAGTGGGGCTTGAACTTCAATCAGGCGACGGGACAACTGGTTCCTTGCGCAGCGACCGCCCGCACCATCATGCAGGTCCTGCTCGACCACCGCCTGCTGAGCGAAGTCACCGCGGTCACCTACGACGTTCCGGATGCCACGGCCCTATAACGGCCTAGACTCGGCCTGCGGCGCGTACCCCATCGATCCAAGCTGCCTTTAGACTGCTTTCCATCCGGACGTCTTCTGCGCAAGGCCTCGCTATGGGCGCGGTGGCCAATGGCAACTGCCTTGAACGCTGTCACGCTACGGGGACGCTTCGCGTGCCGCGCAGCGCCTCGTCAAGCAGCCCAGATCGGTTCAGCACGATGCCCGAAATCTCGTCCCCAGCCGCAACGCGTCCTGTCAGGCGCACCCGTCAAACGTATTCCCTTTAGCGGCCAACCTCCACGCCTCGGGTCACTGGCTGCGGTCGGCCAAAATGCCGGACCGCCTTCCTTAAGGACGTCTGACTAACGCGCCGTGATGACGTTGGCTAATCGCAGCATGCCACCCCAGTCATTTCGACGCGCTGATACCTTACTGTGAGGCTGAGACCCAGATTTAGCAATCATCTGAAAGGGCATTGTGATCGCCCGCTCGATCGCGAGTCGCATGGCAACGTCGGACACAAGACCCACTGGTAGGCGCCCACCGTTCAAGCGCGCGGCAACGATCCAGAGCTCAATGACGTCGTCCTGGCCATCGACAATAGTGCACTTGATGTATTCTCTTCGCCCGACTAGGCGGCGCATGCGCTTTCGCCAGGCACGGCGCCGATTTCGCTCGGATGCAATGCTATTAGCCGTGCCACGCGACGGCTCTCGCGACGCGCCATTCCTTGCCTCCCTGGTGAGCCGGCTTCGCAAAGCGGCTTGCGCAGTGACATCGGAAAGTCCTCGGTCGCTATCCGTGAGAATCAGGCGAGCTGCAAGGCGTGGGCTCCAGCCGTCTCCGTCGTCGTCCAGCGCGAGCCAGTGCTCAGCCCGTGCGCCCGCGCGACTGATGTACGTGGCAATCTGTTGATAGCGCGACGCAGCAACGAACCAGTTGCCCTCGAGCCGATGAGCCCCCTCACCATGGCGCCCCATCGCTGAATGCCATGTTCCCCCGATGACGCGATCGCGCAACTCTCTGGGAAGATAGCTCTTGGCTCGATTGAACCCTAGTAGCCGAACCCACGACGTCGAAAGGACAATCTTCAAATCGGGGTGAGGCGCCAGAATCCTAGCAAGGATGGGAGCCCACATGAAGAGTTCACCATCTGCCCGCAGCACCGGGCGGCCATTGACCAGGTAGACATGATCGGGGTGCAAAACTCCGTCGTAATCGAGAAAGAGGATCATGGGCCTGTGCCATACACCAGCACGTAGCGGTTGTGAGAGACGTGACGTAGCCAGAGACGTGTCGCCACGAAATTATCGCAAATCGTCCCAAGCGCAGTAGCGTTGACCGTCTCTCGCATGGAAAAGGAAATCGTGATCACGCTCCTCGGGCAGGAGCTTGACAGCAAGCCATTCCGCGCCTTCGAGTGTGCAACGAAGGGAAACCTTACTCCCTTGCTTCAAGCAGATTTCCAGCCGTTCCAAGTCTTCGAAGAAGACTGCTTGCGCGACATCTGCTTGTTCGACGACTACGTGTAAGCCGAACTTCGACACTTCGACTTCGACCTTCTTTCGACCGGTCTGGACCTTCAATTCGGCCTTCACGGATCTCCGGCCTTCGGCCACCGCTCTTCGACGTGCGCTACGTGAGCTCATATGAGTTGGTGTATTGAATGAGGGCCAGCATTCTATCCTTAAATATCCTATTTTGGGATATTTTCGAATCGATGATCGCATTCGGGGATGAAGACCATTCATTCCGAGCGGTACGCGATCGTCGTAGCGGAGTTGCGCAAGGCTCGACTCGAACAAAAAGTGACTCAAAGTGCACTAGCAGAACTTTTGCAGAAGCCGCAATCGTATGTCGCTAAAGTCGAATTACTGGAGCGGCGGCTCGATGTCGTCGAGGTAGTGGACTGGCTGCATGCGATCGGGCTCGAGCCCGCCGGCTTCTTTCGCCGCTTCGATTGGTGGTAGCTGACTATCTTCGCCCCAAGACAGCAAGACAGCGCTCTAGCGTGCCGGACATCGCAGCATCAATCCGGCGGCGTCGATGGCAACAGACATCCCATCGACCGGCGCGGAGAATCCGATATTGGGTCCACCCCTGCGTCAGGCATTCCGGCTGAAAAGGCCAATGAATCGCGCACATGAACGATGCGAGGGTTGCGCATCGAGGCCTTATTCCATACCAGATAGAGATTGTTTGTCGGAGCATCCATGCCACGGCTGAGGCCCCAGGCGATTGGTGCCTCTGCCGTCACGGCCAGCAACTCGGCACCGAAGCCATCGCGCCGGTAAATGCTACGCAGACAGGTAGGCGTAGCTATGACGGGTGGCTTCCATCCGGGGAAATCGACCCGAAAAGTGACTGCGCGTACGCTACCCAGATCTCGGCCAGTGCGGATTGCCGTTGTTCCCCTCGCTAAGGCCTGCGCTGCCGCTCAATGCCTCAATGCAGGCAATCGCTTGGCTCGCGGAACTGCCATCGACCAGGCCTGTCACCCTGATCGTTTCACGGGTGGCGGCACTGAGCTGGCCCCTGGTCAGAATATCGCCCCGCTTGACCGCGATGTATTCGCCGGGTGTCATGGTGCTTGTCTGGATCGCCGGCTGGAAAACGGTGCGGCCGCCGAGCAGCACGGCGGCTGACAGGAGCAGGACTGACTGGATGAAGGAGAGGCCGATGTGTGGCTTCATGTGACGTCTTCCCGGCGCCAGGGGAGATCGGAAACCCGATACATGCGCCAGGCCGAGATTCCCGTTCGCGAAGTCAGCCTGCACACATAGGAAGAAATGTAGCTCAACATCGCCGCGTTCAATGTGCACGGTCGCCCAAGCGTATGCCGGTCAACTGCGGCGCAAGGATACGCCCCGACAGCCGCTATGCCTGGCAAGATAACGCGGCTTGCCAGGCAGATTTCAAGCGTCGTTAGAACTTGTGACGCAGACCCACAGCCACGCCCAGCATCGAACTCCCACCGCTTGGCAGTACGTAGCTGGAGCCGAGGGAAAGGCTGGTGAGATAGCCAGTCGCCAACGATTCAAGGGGCAGGCCGGCGTTCTTGGAGTATGCAGTGGTCAGATAGACATCGGTACGTTTGGAGAAGGCATAGGTCGACACAAAGGCGATCTGCCGGGGATTGGCTGCATTCTTGTTGCCGTACAGGTTCTTCAGGTTGTCGTACACATACTCAAGCGTCATGCCCAAGGCAGGCGTGGCCTGATAGTTCGGGCCGATCCAGTAGTAATCGTCGCGCAAGACTAGGAAGCCGGGGCAAAGTTGGCGAGTGCATCGAACATCGAGGTGTACTGCCGGCCAAAGATCAGTTGCCCGAGGCCGGCGCTTTGCAGGCCGACAAAAGCCTGGCGACCAAACATCCGACCACTTTGCTGGCCCAGACCCGTATCCGCGGCATAGCCGTTTTCGAGTACGAAGACTGATTTCAGCCCGCCACCCAGGTCTTCCGTGACGGCGCGGTCTACATGTCAAGCACGCCCGACAGCCCCACCAAGGCGATGGTGCCGGTCGTCGACTTCTCCACGGCGCTGTCGTGCGCGCTTGGCACGGTGATGGCGTTGTACGAGCGCCAGCGCAGTGGTCGCGGGCAATGCGTGGAGGCATCGCTGTTGCAGATGGCGCTGAACCTGTCCAATGGGGCGCTGATCGAGGAAGCAGCGCTTGGCACAAACTACGCCACCCTGCGTGGCTACCTGAATCGCCGCAGCGATCCTCCGCCCGGCGCCACGGTCATCTGGCGATAGCCTACAGGCATGGGAGTAATCACCGTAGCGGCGCCTGACATTCTGTTCGATTTTGCAACGGGCATTTACGAAGCATGCCATTGGGTAAGTGAGGCGTTATTCGCGGGCGCGACGCGAGACTCCGTGGTTGCAGGCAAAGCGTTCTCGCGAAGTGAGGCGTTGCGATGCTTGCCACACCCCCACTCTCGCGCAAACCTGACACGAGTCGGGCAATCCTCTATGCCCTGGACCGATGGGAGGGGCTCACGCGCTACTGCGACGACGGGCGACTGGAGATCGACAACCTGCCGGTCGAACGTGCACTGCGCGGAGTTGCCATCGGACCTAATTACCTGTTCGCAGGAGCGATATCAGACTTTGTGAATCACAGCGGGATCTCATCTGAGGATTTACTGCGGCTCGATGCCCACGGTGCGGATAATGCTACCCCAGCGCTCAGCCTCCGCCTGTATGAACGTGACTACATCGGTCCGGGGAGGATCAAGCGCTGTACTGTCGGTGGCACGCAGATACTCGCGCATGGCTTCCGACTTGCTTGCCTCGCTAATCAGGACGTGCCAGCGGTCGGCTATGGTGTCAGGCGTGCGCGCCGGCAGCAAGAAGGCGGCCCAAGTGGACAGCAAAAGCCGTGGCAGCCCGGCCTGTGCGGCGGTCGGCACGCCAGGTAATACGGGCATCGGCTCGTCATCCATGAGCACCAATGGCCGGAGTTTTCCCGCTTTTAGCATCGGCATGAAAGAGGTGACATCGAGGAAGGTCATGTCGACCCGTCGGGCGACAACATCATTGATGGCTTCCTGGTTGCCCTTGTACGGCACATGAAGTATGTCTACACCTGCCTGTAGCCGATAGAGCTCGGCCGCAACGCGCGCCGACGCACTGCCGCTGCCAAAGGTCAGCTTGCCCGGCTGCTCTTTGGCTGCCCGCGTCATTTCTGGAAGGGACCGAATCGGTGAAGTGGCCGCAACAGCAAGAACCATCGGTGACGGCCGTTTGTATAGCGAAACGGGCTTAAAATCATTGACCGGATCGTAGGGTAATTTCTTAAACAGGAATTTATTGGCGAAGTGTGTATTGCTAGCGAGCAATATGGTATAGCCGTCCGGCGCGGCCCGTGCAGCCTGCTCCGCGCCAATAATGCCGTTGGCCCCTCCCTTGTTCTCAACCACCACCGGTTGGCCAGTTGCGAGCGTGATTTCCCTAGCAAAGATCCGCGCCATGCTATCCACGGCGCCGCCTGCGGGAAACGGCACCAAAATTCTTAATGGACGGTCCGGAAAGGTCCCCGCCATCGCATGGGCACACGATAAAATTCCCGCAAGTACTACCACAAGCCAATGCCCCTGCCGCCGCCCGCGATTTCTGAACATGCTGACTCCTCATTGAATGTACGCCAAGCAAAAATCCTGTCGATTTGCAGGAGTCCGTTCCTAACCTGCGTCAGAGAGTGTCCGAGGCCACACGATCTGCTTCCAGTACGCATCCTTTGAAAGGATCTTGCCGCCGGCGACCCGATAGATGTCTAGGCCCATCGCATCGATTCGGCGCCCATCGGGCGATGTACCTCGCACTCGATATCGGCTGAGTACCATTTCCCCGGTAACCTCTCTTCGCCCATCGGAGAAAACCAGGGGGTCTTTCTGTGCAAAGCGCTCATGCAGAAATGCTTTCACCGCCTCCTTGCCTTGTAAGACCCGACCTTGTGGCTCTCCTTCGCCTGTTGGAAGGTTCCAGGTGAACTCCTCAGCAAGGCATGCCGCAACGCCATCCACGTCCCCAGCCGAATATGCCGCGCCAAACGCATTCATGAGCATCATGATTTCTCTTTCACGCATTTCAATTTCTCCTCTTCGTCATCGATTCCCAGTGTGTGGGAAACTGCCATGGCTGGACTGACTCAAGTGCATATGCAGCACGCAGGACCAGATCGTCGCGGTGAGCAGGACCGACGATCTGCATACCCGCTGGTAAGCCACTTGCCGTGATGCCACAAGGCACGCTGGCCGCCGGCTGCTGTGTCAGATTGAATGGGAGGCAGAACGGCGCCGGGCAGGACATACCAATCTTGGGCGCTGGCATCGCAAGGCTCGGTGTCAAAAGAAGATCATGGCGTTCATGAAAGCGTCGCAAACGGACGGCCAACTCCGCGCGCTGCTCCTGTGCATCAAGATAATCACACGCGCCCAGGGCACGGCCGCGCTCAGCGGAATAATGCAGGGTGTGATCAAGCAGGGCATGCCGATCGCTTGGGAAGTCGCGAAGCAGCTTGGCCACTCCTGCTTCCCACAACAGCTGGAAGATCGGTGCCGGATCCTCGAAACCCGGATCGGCCTCTTCCACGATGGCGCCGAGTTCTGCGATGCGGGCTACTGCCCGGTCCACAAGCGTAGCGACTTCGGGGTCGACCTTTATGTAGCCAAGAGTCCTGCTATATGCGACACGCAAGCCTGCAATACCGTCGTCTAGCCCGATACGCCAATCGCGGGCGTCATGCGGCAACGCGGTCCAATCACGCGCGTCCCGGCCGCCGATTACGTTCATTAGCAACGCCGCATCGCACACGTTGCGGGCGATGGCCCCAACGTGAAATACGGTGCCTGAGTGTGCGGGCGGGTAACACGGCACTCTCCCGAAACTTGGCTTGAATCCAAATACGCCGCAAGCGGCCGCTGGCCGGCGGATGGACCCCCCTCCATCGGTAGCCACGTGCAGCGGCCCCATGCCCAGCGCGGCCGCGACAGCTGCCCCACCGCTACTGCCACCTGGACTGTACGCAGGATCCCACGGGTTGCGGGTAATGCCAGCCAACGCGCTTTCAGTCACGCCTTTGGCACCAAATTCGGAAGTGTTCGTTTTCCCCAGAAGAATGGCGCCCTGTTCGCGTAGTCGCGCGGCCGCGGGTGAGTCCTGCAAAGCGGGCGCGTCCGTCGTGGCGAGACTTCCCATGCGCGTAGGCCAGCCCCGTACATCCAGCAGGTCCTTTAGCGCCACCGGCACACCATCGAGCAAGCCTCTTGGTTCTCCTCGACTCCAACGCGCTTCCGCCTCGCTCGCCTCGGTACGCACAGCATCGGCATCAACAAAGCGAAAGGCGTTGAACTCCGGATCGAGCTTTGCAATGCGCTCAAGTATCCCATCTGTGGCTTCACGCGGTGACAAATCACCGGTGCGGTACATTGCGAGCAGGCTAGTGGCCGGCAGGTCGGCTGGATGAGTCATGAGTTCTCTTCGTGTAGGCTAATGCAGGACATACAAAGCGCCGACCGCGATCAAGCCCACCGAGGTACCGATGCGCAGTTTCGCAGGTGAAATATGCCTAGCCAGCATCTGCCCCATAACCGCGCCGCACATGAGCGCAAGGCCCGTGCCAATCCCCAGCGCGACGGGCAAGGCCCCCGCCGCAGCGTGTACACCAGTGGCTGCCAGAGCAATCGGCAACTGGATCGACTGCGAGAATGCGATCGACGCCGCCATGGGTGTCCGCAGCAACATCAGCAGCGGCAGCAACAGCACAGGTCCCCCCGTGCCGGACAACGCGGAGCCGAAGCCGACGGCCATGCCCAAGATTGCGAGCACGCAGCAAGGCCGCAATTTCTGTTCGCCCCGTTCGCGGCCCCACGGCGCCAAGCCGTAGGCACCGGACAGCGCTGCCAGCATAGCAATCCATGCCTGCACTGCGCCCGGCGATACGGCGTGGACGTACGCCGCCCCTGCCAACGCACCAGCAAGTGCCGCACCATGGAGCGCCAATAGGGCGTCCTGCGGAGCACTCTCATGCCGCTTGCCGCGCCAGCTCATCATGCCGGTGAGTACAAAGGCGAGGCTTGATGCAGCCACAGCATCTTCCACCGGGATCCCCGCGAGCATCGTCAACGCCGGCACGACGAGCACCCCGCCAATGGACGTTGCACCGATAGCCGCACCTGCGACGATGAGCATTGCACAGGACAGCCATAGCGTCATTGCGCTCCTCACTCCAAGCCGATATCGAAACCTTGCTCGATCTTGGCACCCGGCCACTTGATCGGATGTTCCGTCACTCGGGACGTGGCGGCACGATTGTTGAGCCGAAATCCGGCCAAGGGTGGTGACCTCGGCTCCAAGTCACGCGTGCTCTCCGGTGCTTGGGCACATGTCGCACACGCGTACGTCAGTCGTCAGGGGTCTTAATGACGCGCACGGAGCTCCGTGCGGCGCAGACCGGATCAGAAGGGACGGTCGCCGATAATGGTGGCGCGCATCATGCGGCGTACTGCCGGGTAGTAGTCCTGGATTGCATAATGCTGGGTGGAGCGGTTGTCCCAAAATGCGATCGTATTCGGCTCCCACTTCAGTCTGACCTGATATTCCGGCAAGGCAGCCTGGCGCAAGAGGTATTGCAGGAATTCGCTCTCGCAACAGCGCATGTCAAAACCGCTCGGAAACTCCTGCGCCTCACTGAAATTAGAGAGATGCGTGGTAAAGGCCTGATTGACGAAGAGGATTTTCTCGCCACTTTCAGGATGAGTTCTAGCTATGGGATGCAGCATGGGCGGATACTTGGCGCGCAGGGCCTGCAGTTCCGCACCTTGGGCCCGTCGAGCAAACATCGGATAGGCGTCATGGAACGCCTGCATGTGGACAATGCGACTTTTCACCTCGTCCGGCAAATTGGAAAACGCCGCTGCCATGTTGACCCAGATGGTGTCGCCACCGGCGTCCGGACATTCGACACAGCGCAGCATCGAACCCATCGAAGGAATCTCGCGCCACGAGACGTCGCTATGATAGATATTCTCACGCCCCTTGATATTTTCGGATTTATTAAACGTCACAAGTTCCGGATGATCAGGGTGGCAGTCGAACACCGGGTGGCATTCTAGTTCGCCAAAACGGCGGGCAGCAGCAACATGCTGCGCAGGGGTAATATCCTGGTCCCTGAAGAACAAGACTTTATATTTCACAAGAGCCCGTCGCAGCGCAGTGTAAACCTCATCACTCAAAGGCTCGCCGATATCGATTCCGGTAATTTCGGCCCCGATCACAGGTGTCGAACGCCTGACACCGAACGGCCAATCCTGCTCATCCGGTGACCCACTATTCGGCTTCGTCGCTTCCACTGCATTCTGCATCTCACGTCTCCCTTGTTGTAGTAGTCCTGCCATCCTCACCGCGCTAGAGCGTATTAATTTATGTCAGCCTGCAGGTATAATTCAATTGCAAGTTTCGTATCGCACCATTGCGCTGGACGCATACCATGAACCTCAAGCGGCTGGAACACCTGATAGCAGTCAGTGAGGAGGGATCATTGGCCGGCGCGGCCAAGCGTGTTCATTTGAGCCAGCCGGCGCTGACACGCAGTATCCAGGCCCTGGAGGAGGAAGCCGGCATGGCCCTGGTCGATCGCGGCCCTCGCGGCGTAACGATGACCCCGGCCGGCCGAATGACGATAGAGCGCGCTCGACGCATCCTGTTCGAAACCCGCTGCCTCACTCGGGACTTCTCGTTGATGCAGAAGCACGAGATCGGTAACGTGCAGTTGGGAATGGGCCCCTATGCCGCGGCCATGCTTCTGCCGGAAGTCCTGAGCGCGATGCATCGAGACTGGCCAAAGCTGAAGTTGCGCGCCGAGGTTAATAGTCCGCCCGCATTGTTCTCAGCCCTGCAAGCCGAAGAGCTCGACTTACTCGTCGTCGAGGCAGGTACCATCCCAGCCGACGCAGACTTAGAAGTGCAGAAGCTGGCGCCAGATCCGGCAGGCTGTTTTGCTCGCCCGGGCCACCCCCTTTGCGCGCAAGGGGCGACGCTTGCGCAGTTGCGCGAGACTGCGCTCGTCTCCGTGGTGTTCGGTGGGCAAGGTGATAACCGCTGGCGCAAGCTGCTTCAGTGCAAGCCAACTGACCCCCTGCCGATCCAAGTGGAATCGAACGACTTGCACACGCTGGTTTATCTCGTTTGCCATTCAGATGCTATCCTATTCGCTCCGGTCCGCGCGGTACGCCGCGAACTCGCAGTTAGCAGGCTGGTCCAGCTTACGGTAAAGGACATGCCCGCCAGGGACTTGCAATACTGCATTGTGCATCTCACACAACGCTCGCTATCCCCCGCGGCAGCTCGCGCCGTAATTGCAATCGAGGCATCAAGTCAACTGAAGGTCTAGTCGACATGACTAAAGGTGCACTGAGTCGCCGTGCGAACGGCGACCGCGTTCCGCATCTTCGGTCGCGACATATCCTGCAAGGCCGTAGGGAGAGTTGTTGGCGAGCGCAAGCGCTTCCTCGTCGCCGTCATGCGGGATCGGGGCCCGAAGATTTCATCCCGCGCCACGATCATGTCATTGCGTACCTCGTCGAAGACGTCGGTGTGCTGAAGAAGCCGTGTTCGCTAGCCCCGGCGGCCTGCCCGGACCGCAGGCTACTAACCGGGCGTCCTCTTCCATGCCGGTCCGGATCATCGACTGGACAAGCTCGAACTGCGCGCGACTGAAAACAGACCCTTCACAACCGGGTCAGTCGAGTCCTCTACGACGATGGCCTGCGCCGCGGCCGCAGCGATCCGCACGGCCTCGTCATACCGCTGGTTTGAGGAGGCGCGAGGTGCTTCGCGCACGACCACCTATAGCACCCTCAAGCGGCAGGCCAAATCGAGCCGCGACGCAAGAGCCGGCGCCTTGTTGCAGTTTGACATAGCCACATTCAAAGCCTATAGTGAGTCTTATAGTTCCTACGGTGCACTAGCATCATTATGGGAAGCCGATAAGGCGCCCTCATGGACGAAAGACAAACACGGAGGAAAGACAGTTGAAAGCTGCCGTATTGGAGCAAGCCGGTGCACCACTAACGATCCGCGAAATTGATGTTGCGCAGCCCGGACCACATGAGGTGCTCGTGCAGACTGCTGCGGTCGGCCTATGCCACAGTGATTTGCACGTAATCCAGGGTACCTATTCGGCGCCATTACCTGCTGTGCTCGGTCATGAGGTGTCAGGCGTGGTCGAAGCGGTGGGATCCGAGGTGTGCGGATTGAAATCCGGGGATCATGTTAAAAGGAGAAAGGCATGAACCTTGATCTCGCCCTTTACATTGACGGGGAATTCATCAAAGGAGACGGCCGGCGCGAGCAAGATGTTATCAACCCCGCCACCCAGGAAGTCCTGGGCAAACTGCCGCATGCCAGCCGCGCCGACCTGGACCGCGCGCTGGCCGCCGCGCAGCGTGCCTTTGAAAGCTGGAAGAAGACTTCGCCGCTGGAGCGCTCGAAGATCCTGCGCCGTGTCGCCGAACTGACCCGCGAGCGCGCCAAGGACATCGGCCGCAATATCACGCTGGATCAGGGCAAGCCGTTGAGCGAGGCCGTGGGTGAAGTCATGAACTGCGCCGAGCATGCCGACTGGCACGCCGAGGAATGCCGCCGCATCTACGGCCGCGTGATCCCGCCGCGCCAGCCTAATGTGCGTCAGTTCGTGGTACGTGAGCCGATCGGTGTCTGCGCGGCCTTCACGCCGTGGAACTTTCCGTTCAATCAGGCCATCCGCAAGATTGTGGCAGCGATTGGTGCGGGCTGCACGCTGATCCTGAAGGGGCCCGAGGATTCGCCGAGCGCCGTGGTCGCGCTGGCGCAGCTGTTCCATGACGCCGGCTTACCGGCGGGCGTGCTGAACATCGTGTGGGGCGTGCCGAGCGAGGTATCGACCTACCTTATCGAATCGCCGATCGTGCGCAAGATCTCGTTCACTGGCTCGGTGCCCGTGGGCAAGCAGCTTGCAGCACTGGCCGGCGCCCACATGAAGCGCGTCACGATGGAACTGGGCGGGCACTCGCCGGTGCTGGTATTTGATGACGCCGATGTCGAACCGGCCGCCGAAATGCTCGCGCGCTTCAAGTTGCGCAACGCGGGCCAGGTATGCGTATCGCCGACGCGCTTCTACGTGCAGGAAAAGGCCTACGACAAGTTCTTGGCCCGCTTTATCGAGGTGATTGACTCGATCAAGGTCGGCAACGGGCTCGAAGACGGCATCCAGATGGGGCCGCTGGCACACGAGCGCCGTGTGCTGTCCATGGAGCAGTTCCTGGACGACGCGCACCACCGCGGCGGCAAGGTCGTGGCCGGCGGTTCGCGCATTGGAGAGAAGGGCTACTTCTTCGCCCCGACTGTGGTCACCGACCTGCCCGATGACGCCAGGCTGATGGTCGATGAACCTTTCGGCCCTGTGGCACCTATCACACGCTTCAAAGACACCGCTGAGGTTCTGCACCGCGCCAATAGCCTTCCCTACGGCCTTGCCGCCTACGTCTTCACCAATGCGCTGAAGACAGCAACGCAAGTCTCGAACGGGCTGGAGGCCGGCATGGTCAACATCAACCATTTTGGCATGGCGCTGGCCGAGACGCCGTTCGGCGGTATCAAGGACTCTGGTATCGGCAGCGAGGGCGGCCAGGAGACCTTCGACGGCTACCTAGTCACCAAGTTCGTCACGCAAGCGTAGTCGAGCGTCCTCCAAATGCGGTAGCCACTTCGCTCGTTCGAGTGCAAAGCTGTCGTCTTCACATCCCGCTCGGAAAGTCTTGGGCGCTGACACACGCTACAAAGGATCCACAATTACAAAGGAGACATAGATGTCACCAGTGAATACACAAGCGAGACCACTGTTATGAGCCCTCGCGCGCTGCCCCCCACAATTTCCGCTCATCAGCAAGCCGGGAGCATTTATCATGTTGCTTAGAATCATCTTGTCGACTGTCCTGCTTGCCTGTAGTGGCATCAGCATTGCGGACACCTACCCGATACGGCCAGTCACTGTCATCACGACCGGCGCCCCCGGTGGTGCCGTAGACGGCGCTGCCCGGATGCTTGCCGAAGAAATGGGTAAGCGCATGGGGCAGCCGTTCGTTGTTGAGAATAGGCCGGGCGCAGGTGGCATGTTGGCAGTTCAGGCTGCAATGCGGGCAAAGCCGGACGGCTACACGCTGCTTGTCGCGCAGTCTTCGGCATTGCTGAATACACCGCTCCTCCACGCGAAGCCGCCCTATGACGCGCGTCGCGACCTCGCTTTCCTCACACGCATTTCAAGTGCTGGCTTGGTGTTCGTCGTAAACAAGGATATTCCCATTCGGACCATGAAGGATTTTCTCGATTGGGCCGCACAGAACAAGGGAAAGGTCAACTATGGATCTTATGCATTGGGAGGTTTTGGACATCTGGCAGGTGCATATCTGAGCAAGAGCAAGAACCTCGACATGAATCATATTCCTTATAAAGGCGAGGCGCCTATGATTCAAGATATTATCGGCGGACGACTTAGTTGGGGCCTTATACATCCGCGTACTGCCGGTCCTCTTCTGGAATCGGGGCGCGTCCGCGCAATCGCCCAGTTCAACGAGCGGCGAGCCAAAAACCTCCCAAAAGTGCCCACAATGGTTGAGGTCGGCCTCACCGAGCCAATGTATAAAGAGATCGGCTGGACGGGTCTTTTGGCCCCGGCCAATACACCAGCCTCAGTGCTGCAAAAATTGGAGAAAGAGGCTCGCGCGTCCCTTCGGACACCAACGCTGCAATCGTTTTTCGAGAGTACCGGCGCCGAGACTGGCGGCAATTCCTCCGCCGACTTTCGTCGGGATTTCGAGGCCAGCGTACCCATTATCCAGCACATGATCAAAGTTTCGGGAGCCGTGGCCGAGTGATGTTCACCCTCTTCCAACGGAAATAAGGTGTGGCTTCCGCAAGAATCATTCGTATCGGGGGCGGAAAGGTTGATTAGTCGTTCTGCCCCCGACTTAGGTGCACCACTGTACCGAGCCATTTTTCCCAATTACGACTGCACAGCAGTGACAGCCTTGCCAAAGCTCTCGTACTTGAGACACCAACTCAATGAACTGGCCAGCACTCTGCACGCCCGTGCATTCTCATTAAGCGTTCGACACGAACTACTTCTGCGCGTCGGCCGGTATGAATATGAATTTCGTGAAATATCAGTGATGCTTGAGCTGGTAACAGCGTTGGAGAGGGACGGCAGCCCTGCAGCAGGATCCATGCGATCCATCTTCGAAACGCGCAGTTACGCATTGCAACGGGCGTTAGAAGAGCTATGCCTCGATCCTCGCCTGCCCTGAATCCGGGAAACTCCGCTTCGACGAGCGGTAGCGGTTGGGTAACCCACGCACGAGTGGCGCATGGCGAGTATCGGTCTGGCCTTGTCCCTCGCGCCGTCAATTGGCGCAAAGGCTAGCAATATTCACTCGGCGCCAACTGAGAGCTTCTTGGCTGTAGGGTCAGGCCATCTCCCACATTGATGACGCGAGCATGGTTATCAACGCGATCTTGCAATAACGAGCATCTGAATCAAGGCCGGCGCATCTATACAGGATGCGCCGATGTTCATCCAAGCAATCGTCACTATCAGACCATCGTACTACTGGAGAACAGATCGGATAAGCCGGCCCATTTCCGATGGATTCTTGGTCACCGTGATACCGCAGGCTTCCATGATTTCCAGCTTGGCCTGGGCGGTGTCGGCACCACCCGAGATCAGCGCGCCGGCGTGGCCCATGCGCTTGCCCGGAGGCGCGGTCACGCCTGCGATGAAGCCAACCACCGGCTTCTTCATGTTTTCCTTGATCCAGTAAGCCGCGTTGGCTTCGTCCGGACCGCCGATCTCACCGATCATGACCACGGCGTCCGTTTCCGGATCGTCGTTGAACATCTTCATGACGTCGATGTGCTTCAGGCCGTTGATGGGGTCGCCGCCGATACCGACAGCCGACGACTGGCCCAGGCCCAGCGCGGTCAGCTGGCCCACGGCTTCGTACGTCAGCGTGCCCGAGCGCGACACCACGCCGATGCGGCCCTTGCGGTGGATGTGACCCGGCATGATGCCGATCTTGATTTCGTCCGGCGTGATCAGGCCCGGGCAGTTCGGTCCGAGCAGCAGCGTCTTCTTGTTCTCGCGGCGCATGCGGTCCTTGACTTCCATCATGTCGCGCACGGGAATGCCTTCGGTGATGCAGACCACCAGGTCCAGGTCGGCGTCAACGGCTTCCCAGATCGCGGCGGCAGCGCCTGCGGGCGGCACGTAGATCACGGAAACGGTGGCGCCGGTCTGGGCCTTCGCGTCCTTCACGCTCGCGTAGATGGGAATGCCTTCGAAGTCTTCGCCGGCCTTCTTCGGGTTCACGCCGGCGACGAAGCAGTTCTTGCCATTGGCGTAGTCACGGCAGCCACGCGTGTGGAACTGGCCGGTCTTGCCAGTGATGCCCTGGGTGATGACCTTGGTGTCTTTGTTGATCAGAATCGACATACGTTATTCCTTTGCTTGGCTCTGGCAGCGCGGGCGTTGGCCTCGCGCGCTGCCCCAGTGCTGGAGTTGTTTCGGCGCCCGGATTACTTCTTGCCGGCGGCAGCAGCCACCACCTTCTGGGCGGCTTCTTCCATGGTGTCGGCGGCGATGATGGGCAGGCCCGAATCGGCCAGCATCTTCTTGCCCAAGTCTTCGTTGGTGCCCTTCATGCGGACCACCAGCGGCACCGTCAGGTTCACGGCCTTCGACGCCGAGATCACGCCTTCGGCGATCACGTCGCAGCGCATGATGCCGCCGAAGATGTTGACCAGGATGGCTTCCACGTTCGGGTTGCTCAGCATCAGCTTGAAGGCTTCGGTCACCTTCTCGGTGGTGGCACCGCCGCCCACGTCGAGGAAGTTGGCCGGCTCGCCGCCGAACAGCTTGATGGTGTCCATGGTGGCCATGGCCAGGCCGGCGCCGTTCACCAGGCAGCCGATGTTGCCGTCCAGCGAGATGTAGGCCAGGTCGAACTTCGAGGCTTCGATTTCGTTGGCGTCTTCTTCATCCAGGTCGCGGTAGGCGACGATTTCCGGATGACGGAACAACGCGTTCGAGTCGAAGTTGAACTTGGCGTCCAGCGCGATGACCTTGCCTTCGCCGGTCAGGATCAGCGGGTTGATTTCGGCCAGCGAAGCGTCGGTGTCATAGAACGCCTTGTACAGGCCTTGCAGCGCCTGGCGAGCCTGGGCAACCGAAGCGTCGGGCACGCCGATCTTGCGCGCGATGTCGTCGGCGTCAGCGTCGGTCAGGCCGGTCGACGGCTCGATGATCAGCGTGTGGATCTTTTCCGGGGTGTGGGCAGCGACTTCTTCGATGTCCATGCCGCCTTCGCTCGATGCCATCAGGGCGATCTTCTGCGAAACGCGGTCCACCACCAGCGAAACGTACAGTTCCTTCTTGATGTCGGCGCCTTCTTCGATCAGCAGGCGGTTCACCTTCTTGCCTTCCGGACCGGTCTGGTGCGTGACCAGCTGCATGCCCAGGATGTTGGTGGCGTAGGTCTTGACCTCGTCGATGCTCTTGGCAACCTTCACGCCGCCGCCCTTGCCGCGGCCACCCGCATGAATCTGCGCCTTGACCACCCAAACCGGGCCGCCAAGCTCTTCTGCGGCCTTCAGGGCCTCGGCGACCGAGAACGCGGGGATGCCGCGCGGAACCGGCACATTATATTTGCGCAGGATTTCCTTGCCTTGGTACTCATGGATATTCATGCGTGTTTCCTTCTTTGTTAAGTCTGAAAAGCCCGTAAGACAAGTGCTAGATAGGGTGCTCTGCATTCCGCGGCAATTGCCTAAGCGATGAGATTCAGCGATCGGCTTCGGTTCGGTCGCTGCCAAGGCGGCTTGGCGCCCAGTTGGCAAACGGATCTTCAGCGCTCCAGCGTCTTACCCATCGTGAATGGCAATAATCGCACTCTTGCTCGCAGACAGGATTAGTGCTGGGTCTGGCCAACTTGGTGTCGCTTACCGGCCGCAAGCCAGGATGCTCGACGGCACTGCGAGGATCCAGCAGCATGCGCTTACAGCACGGGCAAGGATTCGAAATGGGGAGCCCGCCCCTTGCGCTAGATTTTTTCCATGGCCGGCAGCGGCGCACTGCGGCCCAATACAGTGCGCACACCGCCCTGCAGCCATCTCGCTTGGCCGCTGCTGCACACCGGACGGCCTGGTGTTGAAGATGCAGGCCAAACTCGCTTGCGGCGGCGAACGATACCACCTGCGAGCGGGCATCGCCCCTGGCAATCCACCCGTCAAACAGTTCTGACAGCGCGCGCTCATAGTCTGCAGCTCCGCTTGCCGCGATGCCGCCCGCGATACGCTCGGCCTGCCGGCTTAAGGCGCGCACTTCAGCACGCAACACAGCCATACGCTCCAGCATTGGTGCTCGGTCAATGCCGGCTGAACCCCTCCCGAGAGTCTCAGTCATTCTGCCGGGCTGTGCACTCAAAGTGCTGCGTCGCCTTCCAGCAGTCGACGTGCGATGGTCCGGCGCTGGATCTCTGACGTTCCATCGGGAATGCGCATGGTACGCGCCCAACGGAAGCCTTCCTCTAAGCGCAGTTCGTTGGTCAGCCCCATGCCGCCGTGAATCTGGATGGCACGGTCGAATACGCGTCCCACCATTTCGGTAGCTGACGCCTTGACGATCGAAACTTCTTTTGTCGCGGACTTGCCTTCGTCGACCAGCCAGGCGCAGTGCCGGATCATCGACTTGCAGGCGTAAATGTCCATCGCACACTCAGCCAGCATGAACTGCACCGCCTGATGGTCTGCGATGGGCTGGCCAAAGGTCTTGCGAATCTTCGCGTACCTCAGAGCCTGGTCAAGCGCCCATTGCGCAAGCCCAAGGCATGAGGCCGCCATGCTTAGCCGGCCGGCGTTTACACCATCCAATGCCACCGACAAGCCGCGATCGACCGGACCAAGGCGAAGTCTGTCGGATACACGGACGTTCTCAAGCGATACGATGCCAATGTCGGCGCCAAGGTGGCCCATGGTCGGGATCACGCTCGGCACCGAGAAACCTGGTGTATCAGTTGGTAGGAAGAATCCAGTGATACCGCCGCGATGCACGCGCGCCTTTTCCTCATCCGTAACGGCGAAGACCATTGCGTAGTCGGCATAGGGAGCATTGGTGATCCACTGCTTAGTGCCATTAAGTATCCAGTCATCACCGTCACGCACGGCGCGGGTTCGCATACCAAAGACATCCGATCCCGCATCGGGCTCGCTCAAACCAAAACACATCGTCTTGTCACCGCTCGCAAGCGCGTTGCGACATGAGTTCAGGATCGATGGCTCTAGATGCTTCAGAATGGGAGAAAGGCCATTGGTGAACGGCGACGGCAGCACCACTGTCTGGATCAGATGGCGGCCGGGGCCGCAATGGGCGTTGAGCCGCTCCTGGATGTAGACCGCAGCCTGGGCGCCCAAACCACCGCCACCTAGCGACTCCGCACTCAGTGCAGTGTAGAAACCGAGTTCGGCCGATCGCATTCGCACCTGGCGGCGCAATGCCAACATCTCAACTGAGTAACGGCCGTCCTCCATATAAATGGAGCGCTCGCTGGAGAGCAGAGCACGATGTTCCTTCTCGAGCGATACAACTTCGCGATCGATAAACCGGATGAGGCTATCGCCGAATTCGACCCATTCGATGGGTACGTTGTAGTCCATAGGGTAGATCTCTGTGAAATATCATCAAGGCCCAGTGCACTGGAGCGGCGGTGGTAACACGTCCCTGCCCGCACCCACGTTAGCTACCGCGTCCCTGGAGCTGTGCATCAACCTCGATGACTGCGTCCACGGCGAATGCACCTTCACCTTCCGGCAAGGCAAGAACGGGATTCAAGTCCACCGAACGCAGGCGAGGGCCAGCCTCCGCAGCGAAGGCGGACAGTCGCGAAAGCGTACGCGCAAGTGCACCAATATCCGCTACTGGCCGCCCTCTCGCACCGAGCAACAATGGAGCCCCGCGGATCGAACGGATCATCCGCTCCGCCACTTCCTCGCCAAACGGGCAACGGTGGAAGACCACATCCTTGAGCACCTCCACGAACACTCCCCCGAGGCCGAACATCGCAATTGGCCCGAAGACCGGGTCCCGATGAATGCCCAGGATGCACTCGACGCCGCCCCGCAGCTCACGGGCAACCAGCACGCCTTCGATGCGCGCGTCCGGTACGGCTTCGCGGGCGCGACGGATGAGGGTGTCGAAGCCTTGGCGAACGGCCTCCTCGTCCTGTATGTTCATCAGCACCCCGCCAATCTCCGACTTATGCAGGATGTCGCGCGAGAGGATCTTCAGCACCACCGGGAAGCCTATTTCGCGCGCTGCCAGCACTGCGGCATCAGCCACGGTACAGGCCCGCTCGGGCGCACTGCCTATACCCGCCAGTGCCAGCAACTTCTTGGCTTGGCTTTCCGTAGGCGTCTCCGCGGGTAAACTGACTGGAGGCACGCGAGGCGCCGGCCCCGGAACTCCGGCCGCAAAGGCTCGGCCGAACCGCCCCATCGCCGCTATTGCTACCACGGCCCGTGTAGGATCATCGAACACGGTAAAGCCCTCCTCCTCATAGGATCGCAACACAGCCGGCGGCCCCTGAAGCACGAGTGCGTAGAGTCGGCCCGGGTATCTTGCGCGCACGCGTGACAGCTGCGCCCGAATCTGAGGAGCGACCGCAGGAGAGGCCCCTGCGTACGTCAGAAAGGCAAGCACCGACGCATATTTGCCCTCGCCGATCATTGCCTCGGTGAATGGCTCGAGCAAAGACACGTCGTTCAGGATCTGAGCGGTCGTATCCACCGGGTTGCGTGGCGTGCAGATGGGCAACATCTCCAACAGTCTGGCCTGCGCCGTGGCCGGCATGGCCGGCATGGCGAGTCCAAGATCTTCGGCGGCGTCGCAAATGATCACGCCGGCGCCGCCACTGACTGTCAGTACACCCAGCGTATTGTCGGCTGGGTAGACCCCCTGTGTCGCCAGCCGCACGATGTCCAGCATCTCGCTGGTCGTATGTGCTCGCACGACACCAAGCTCTTCGAGCACGGTATCGACAACAGCGTCATCACCGGCAATCGATGCGGTATGCGACTGGGCCGCCGCGCTACCCACCTCGCTTCGTCCCACCTTCATCATCACCACCGGCTTGCGAGCTCTACGAGCATCCTGCAGCGCCTGCGCCAGGGCATCACCGTTACTAATGCCTTCCGCATACACCGCAATCACCTGAGTGCGGGGATCGCGAACCAGCAGGCCGATTGCATCAGCCAGATTAAGGTCAGCTTCATTTCCAGTCAGGACAACGGTGGACAAGCCAATCCCGGAATCCAGTGCCGATGCCACCAAGTGGCCACCATACGCACCCGATTGACTGGCAATGCCGACGCTCCCCGCGCGTTCGTTGCCGAAGCCAAGGCAACTGGTGAAGCTGCCAACAAAGCCATTATGAAAATTAACAATGCCAAGTGCGTTGGGGCCGAGCAGTCGCAGGCCGGTGCGCCGCGAGATTGCCACCAGTTCGGCCTGCATGGCAGCCCCCTTCTCGCCCACCTCGGCGAAGCCCGAGCTGAAGAGAATGGCCGCGCCGACTCCACGTTCACCAAGCTCCGTCACGGCCTTGCACACGTGCGGGGCCGGAACTGCCACAATGGCAACGTCCGGGATTTCCGGGAGCTCCGCTACCGATGCATAGGCGGGCAGACCCTGCACCTCTCGCCGGTTCGGATTGACTGGCAGTATGCGACCCTTGTAGCCCAGCAGACGCATGGATGCGATCGGACGGCCGCCGATACGGGTTGAGTCGTCGGAGGCGCCGATGATAGCGACGGAGCGGGGATTCAGCAGGCAGTCCAGAGAGTCAATCGTGGTCATGTTCGATTTCGTTGCAATGACAGGCGGCCAACCATTTCGGCCACTCAAGCGGGCCTGAAGGTCGGCACCGGTGGACCGTCGACTGTCGGCGAGAACTTCAATAGCACTTTCTGCCCGATGCGCACTTGGTCAAGATCGCAGTCGACGATGTGCGTCAGCATGGTCACCCCTTCCTCCAGGGTCACATAGGCAATGCAGAACGGCGTTGGTCCCATCCGGCGCGTTACGCTGTACGAGTAAATGGTGCCGCGACCGCTGGATTCCTTCCAGCTGGTAGTCCCCAGGCAGAACGGACACAGAACGCGTGGGTACCAATGGGGCTTTCCGCAGGTGTCGCAATGCTTCACCAGTAAGCGACCATCACGGGCGGCTTGCCAGAACTCCGTGTTGTCGACCGCTTCCGTAGGCGCATTGAGGATAGTTGGCGTATAGGGTGTTGTCATGTCACTGCTCCCGTTCCAGAATCAGGGTCGCACTACCATGGCGCGATCCGAGGTGGCCTCCGGTACCATGCGCGAGCGCTAGATCGCACCCATTGACCTGCACGGCTGGGTGAGCCTCACCACGCAGTTGACGCACGGCCTCGATGATCTTGGTGATGCCGCCCCGGTTAGCCGGATGGTTGTTGCACAAACCACCGCCATCCGTGTTGAACGGCAGCCGTCCCACGCCGGAAATCAGATTTCCGTCGGCGACGAACCTGCCGCCCTCACCCTTCTTGCAGAAGCCAAGGTCCTCGAGCTGCATCAATACCGTGATGGTGAAGCTGTCGTAGATCGAGGCATACTTGATGTCGGCTGGTGTGACCCCAGCTTCCGCGAAGGCAATCGGCCCTGAGATTGCAGCGCCAGACCAACTTAGGTCGACCTCGCCGCCGAGCTGGCCCTTGACCGCCTCGCCCGCACCGCGAACCTTGATCCGGGGACGATTCAACGTCGCGGCAATCTCCGGGCGCGCCACAATCAGTGCACCACCTCCATCGGACACCACACAGCAATCCATCCTGCGCAGTGGATCTGAGATCATTGGCGAACTCAGCACATCTTCCACGGTTACGACTTCGCGCAGCATTGCATTGGGGTTGTGCTGCGCATGGTGAGATGCGGCCACCTTTACCCACGCGAGTTGCTCTGCCGTGGTTCCGTATTCGTACATGTGGCGCATCGCCACCATCGCGTACATGTTGACCGTCACCGGATTGAACGGCATCTCAAATGGCACGTCCGGTAGATCTGCGCCCCAATTTCGTGGCTGCGTACCACTGGAGCCTTCCGACCGTGGTCTGCCTGCCAGCGTGATGAGCGCCACGTTGCACTTTCCCGCCGCGATCGCCTGGGCGGCATGCGAAACGTGGGCTAGATAGGAGGAGCCGCCGATTTCAGTGTGGTCGATGTGGCTTACCCTCAAGCCGAGGTAGTCCACCATATTCAGGACGCCGAGACCGGGGGCATCGCCTGCACAGAAGTATCCGTCAACATCGCTTAGCGATAGCCCGGCGTCATTGAGAGCGCCCTTGGCACATTCCGCATGCAGTTGCGCCACGGTCTTATCGGGTGCCTTGCGCGTCGGATGTTCATAGGCCCCGACGATGTATGCCTTTCCGTTAATGCTCATGTTGTCTCTCTATGCGCCGGCGCGGCCCGCGCCGTAACAGATGGATGGGGTCCATCCACGTCTCAGATCGGATCCCAGTTGATGAGGTCAGGCGAACGCTCCAGGCTGTAAAAGCTGTTACGCATAGCCGGAATTGCGATCTCTCCGATGGATTCCGGAGTCCAGCCATTGCTCATATGAACAGAGCGAACGGGCCGCGACTGGCTCATCAGCATCAGTTCGTTCGCGCGTACCGCAAATACTTGTCCCGTAACATCGACTGCGGCGCCACTGGCGAGGTACACCGCCATCGGTGCGATCTTTCCGACCTCCATTTTCTGCAGTCGCAATACCCTCTCCTTCTCCTCGGCAGTTCGCGCCGGAATCGAATCGGTCATGCGACTCCATGCGAACGGGGCAATGCAGTTTGATCGCACATTGAAGCGTGCCATATCGAGTGCGACCGATTTCGACAACGCCACGATCCCGAGCTTGGCAGCCGAGTAGTTGGCCTGCCCAAAGTTGCCGATCAGCCCAGACGTCGAAGTCATATGGACGTATGCGCCCGCCTGCTGGTCGCGAAAATGGGGTGCAGCGGCGCGGCTAATGAAGAAGGTGCCGTTAAGGTGGACGTCGATCACGGACCGCCACTCTTCCTCGCTCATGTTGAAGAACATGCGGTCTCGCAGATTGCCCGCATTGTTGACGACTGCATCGATGCGGCCAAAGTTGTCCAGCGCGCACTCGACGATGGCGTGGGCCCCATCCCAACTCGCGACACTGTCCGTGTTTGCGATGGCCGCGCCACCGTTCGCATGTATCTCCTCGACTACCCGTTGCGCCGGCCCCGCATCGCCGCCGTCGCCAGACATCGAAACGCCAAGGTCATTGACCACAACCCGTGCGCCGGCCGCGGCCATCGCCAGTGCAATACCGCGCCCGATACCTCCTCCAGCGCCCGTTACCAGGACCACCTTACCTTGCATATTGACTTCCATTGTCTTGGCCTCCGTCGTGCTTTCTCTTCCATTCAAATCGACAGATGACGCCAATCAGAAATACCGACGCCCAACGGTCTCCGCAACCACGGCCGGCTTTACCGAGCCCTCGCACTCGACGGTTGCCTCCATCGTGATCTGGAACCCCGCAAGCTCGCCGAGTCGCGGCAACTCCTCCAGATTCAACAGGCGAAAGCGACAACGTACCTGGCTATTCACCTTGACGGGCGAGGGAAGCCGTACCCTATTCAGGCCGTAGTTGATGCCCATCTTGACGTCGCCAAAACTCATGGCCTGAGCTGCGAGCATCGGAATCAGCGACAAAGTGAGATAACCATGAGCAATCGTGCTTGAGTACGGTCCCTGCGCCGCGCGTTCGGTATCGACGTGAATCCATTGATGATCTCCGGTAGCATCGGCGAAGGCATTGATGCGCTGCTGATCGATGGTGACCCAGCCGCTCACACCAATTTCCTGTCCGACACAAGACTGAAGATCCCTGACACTCTTGAAGTTGCGCATTGAAATACCTTGCTGTGTTTGTCTTCATGATGGCGCTCACCGCGACATCAGAACTCCGTGTCACCCGAGAGCAAGCGGGAGGCGATGGTGCGGCGCTGGATCTCCGCCGTACCGTCCGGGATGCGCATGGTGCGAGCCTGGCGGAAGCCCTCTTCGAGCCGCAACTCATTGGTCAAGCCCATGGCTCCGTGCACCTGCATGCAACGATCCATCACGCGACCTAGCATTTCGGTGCAGAATGCCTTGGTCATCGAGATTTCCTTCACTGCGGACTCCCCGGCATCGATTCGCATCGCACAGTTCTGTGCCATCGACTTTGCGGCGTAGATGTCCATGGCTGACTCTGCAAGCATGAACTGAATGGCCTGGTGCTCACCGATGATGCGTCCGAAGGTCTTGCGCACCTTCGCGTAGCCAATAGCCTGGTCCAATGCCCACCTTGCCAGGCCAACGCACTTGCCGGCCATGGAAAGGCGTCCGGCGCTCACACCACCCAATGCAACTTTCAAGCTCTTGTTGACGGGTCCTAGTCTGTGGTTATCCGGCACCCGCACTCCATCGAGCGAAACAATGCCGATCTGGGCGCCAAGATGACCCATTGTCGGGATGACACTGGGCACACTGAAGCCGGGACTACGGGTATCAACGAGAAATCCGGTAATACCGCCTTTACGCTCACGCGCCAACGCTTCGTCGGTGACCGCAAAGATCATGGCGAGGTCCGCGTAGGGCGAATTGGTGATCCACTGCTTGGTACCAGTCAGCACCCATTCGTCGCCCTCCTTCTTCGCGCGCGTCTGCATGGCGAACACGTCGGAGCCCGCATCGGGTTCGCTAAGACCAAAGCAAAGCAGTGTCTTGCCACTGGCCAATCCATCGCGATACCGTTCCAGTACATTCGGATCCAAATGCAAAAGAACCGGCGAAAGCGCATTTGTGAATGGCGACGGCACGATTACATCTTCGATCAAGGGACGGCCCGGGCCACAGAAGGCATTCAGGCGTTCCAGGATCACCATCGTGGCTTGGGCTCCAAGGCCGCCACCTCCTAAAGCTTCCGGAGCCAGCATGGTGTAGAAGCCCAATTCCGCGGAGCGGATCCGCACGCGTCGCCGCAAGTCCAGCATCGGCGTGGAAAAGCGGCCGTCGACCCCATAGATGTTCCGCTCGCTTGACAACAGTTCCTTGTTTTCTTGTTCAAGCGGAATAACTTCGCGTTCGATGAAACGGATCAGCGCATCCGCTACCGCCACGACGTCGTCATGCTGGAAGATACTCATTGCATCGTTCTCTAAAGATTGTTCGGTGGGCGGAGGCGGCTAGCACGCCTCTCCCCGTCTGCGTTACATCGGATCCCATGTGAATACATTGGAAGTACGGTCAAGTGGCACAAAGGAGGGCTTCAGCGCGGGGTACAGATGAGAAGCTACCGTCTCCGGCGTCCACCCTTCGCTATGATGGGCCGAGCGGATTGGACGGGGTTGGCTCATCACGAAAATCTCATTGCGGCGCACGGCAAAGATCTGTCCGGTAACCTCGCTCGAGACGTCGCTGCCCAGGAACACTGCCAAGGGCGCAATGGTGGTGGGTGTGTTGGCCTTTGCCTTGGCCAGTCTCGCCTCCTGATCCGTTGTGTTGGGAACGGTGGCACCCATCCGACTCCATGCGAACGGCGAAATACAGTTCGACCTCACGTTGTAGCGGGACATATCGAGCGCTATCGACTTCGAGAGCCCTACAATTCCCATCTTCGCGGCGGCATAGTTGGCCTGACCAAAGTTGCCAATCAAGCCCGACGTAGAAGTCATATGCACGAAGCTGCCGCTCTTCTGCGTCTTGAACCGGTCAGCCGCAGCACGACTGACGTTAAAGCTGCCATACAGGTGCACCTTCATCACGGCGTCGAATTCTTCCGCCGTCATCTGGTGGAAAATGCGGTCCCGCAGAATGCCGGCGTTGTTCACAACACAATCAATGCCACCAAACGTATCGATGGCCGTCTCTACCATCCGGCGCGCCCCTGCCCAATCGGATACGCTGTCAAGGCTGGCCACCGCTTCGCCACCCTTATCCCTGATTGCCGTGACGACTTCTTCCGCGGGCCGCTCCGTGCCAGGTTCGCCGTTGACCGAGACGCCCGGATCGTTGACTACCACCTTGGCGCCATAGGCAGCCATCATCTCTGCAATCGCGCGACCGATGCCGCGGCCGGCGCCGGTCACGAGAACCACTTTTCCCTGCATTGCGATACTGGACACCTCAATCTCCTCACAGTCTTGAACTAGTGTTCTATAGATCGATTTATAGGCTTTATAGGTTTGCATGTCAATCAGATTTGATCTCGCTTCTCGAGCATGCACCTATATCAAGGGTCTAATCGGCTTCAATACCGGCAATCCTGATGGCGTTGCCCCAGGCCGCGTACTCAGTGGCGAGGAATGCTGCAGTCTTTTCGGCCGGCAAAGGTGTCAGTTCCGCGCCATAGCGGGTAAAGAACGCGCGTGCGGCCGGTGTGCTGAGCACCTGCAGAAGCACTGCGCTCAGGCGTTCCACGATCGGTCGTGGCGTGCTGGCAGGAACGTACAAGGCTGACCACGGAACAAGATTCATGCCTCCCACGCCCAGTTCCTCCATCGTCTGGACGTCGGGCAATGTCTGAAGACGTTGTGATGCAACGACGGCAAGCGCTTTGAGCCTGCCGCTTCGGATATGCGGCATTGCATTGGCCAGGTCGGCAAACATCAGATCGACCTGCCCGCCCAACAACTCCGTCACCGCCTGGGTCGCTCCCTTGTAGGGAATGTGCAACAGCTTTGCATGCACTTGATGTGCATAGAGTTCAGCCGCAACCCGGGACGACATGTTACCGCTGGAAAAGATGACCTTGGCAGGCGCCGCCCGCGCCTTCGCAGTCAACTCCGAGAGAGTCTTCGGCTGCCCCTCCTCGTTTCGTACCACGAGGACAGACGGAGACTTGTAGATCAGCCCCACCGGCGTGAAGTCCTTGACCGGGTCATAGGGCAATCGAGCGTAAAGGTGCGGATTAACGGACTGGGTGGTCATCGTCGTGATGAATAGGGTGTATCCATCTCCGGGTGCCCTGGCTGCGGCCTGAGCGGCAATCACGCCGTTGCCGCCAGCCTTGTTCTCCACCACCACCGGTTGCCCTAACGCCTCCCCAATTTGCTGCGACAGGAACCGCGCAGAGGCGTCCGTCCCGCTGCCGGGCGGGAACGGGACAATCATGCGTAGAGGGCGAGCCGGATACACCGTCGCTGCATGTGTAGTTGTTGCCACTCCACCCGCCACAGTTACGAAAAGCGCCACCCTCAGGAATCTTCTTCGTTTCATCTCTCCTCCCCTCGCAAACGCTGTAAGGACTATAAAGCGTTTTATAGATGTTTACGAGGTTGGTGTCCAGCTTCTTTGTTGCATGGCCAGGCCGATGAGGGGGACCAGCACACATGGACTCCGTTCTTGACATAGCGCTTCTCAAAGCCTATAAATCGTCTTATCGGATCAACGACTGCGTTCCCGCCATCGCCAAGGCCATGTCAAAAACGGAAAACCTGCCACTGTCCGGCATTGTTGTGCTGGACCTGACCCAAATCTACAACGGTCCCTATGCCACGTTCCTGCTCGCCATGGCAGGCGCTACCGTCATCAAGGTCGAGCCGCCTGACGGGGAGCATCTCCGAAAACGCACTCGTAGTGATGGCGTGACCGAACCGTTTGCGGTGCTCAATGGCAACAAGCAATGCATTACCCTCAACCTCCGACAGGCGGCTGGCCGCAGGGTCCTTCTGGAGCTGGCGAAAACCGCCGACGTTGTGGTCGAGAACTACGCGCCCGGTGTGATGGATCGGCTGGGTCTGGGCGAGGACGTGTTGCGCACCTCCAATCCCAGTCTGGTCATTGCCTCCGGGTCCGGTTATGGAAGCAACGGTCCGTATCGTAGCTACCCGGCGATGGACGTAACAATGCAAGCGATGTCTGGCGTGATGAGCGTTACCGGCATGCCGGATGGCATGCCGGTAAAGGCGGGCCCCGCCATCTGCGACTTCTTTGGTGGCATCCATCTTTATGGCGCGATCGTCACGGCGCTCTATCAGCGAGCTGTCACCGGTAAAGCAAGCACGGTTGAAGTCTCCATGCTGAGCGCGGTTTTCCCCAGCCTGCTGTCCAACCTAGGGTTGCACAAGGCGGGGGATCGCGGAAACAAGCGCACTGGGAATCGTCACGGAGGCTTGTCCATTGCCCCCTACAACGTCTATCCGACCTCTGACGGGCAGATCGCCATCCTCGCGAATAACGACGAGCACTGGCGGGCGCTGACTCAAGCACTCGGACGCCCGCACTGGCGGGACGATCCCCGCTTCGCCACGCGTGGCGAACGTGTTCGCCATATTGATGCGGTGGACCAGGCAATCGCCGACGTCACGAAGCACCACACCAAGACCGCGCTCTTCGATCTCTTGATCGCCGCTCGCGTCCCGTGTGCTCCGGTTCGCGAGCTCGACGACGTAGTCAACGACCCCCATTTGCACGAAACCGGCATGCTGCGCTGGATCGAGCACCCGGCCTACGGAAAGGTGCTGGTACATGGCAGCCCGCTTGTCTTCAAGGATCAGGAGCTGCCGCCATATCGCCCCAGCCACGCGCTTGGTGAAGACTCCCGCGCGGTGCTGGCGCGCCATCTGGGAATGAACGACGCCTCGTTCGACGAGCTCGCCGAAGAAGGAGCCTTTTCCTGACACGCATAACTTGACGCCAGGCTACTGGCGCCGCCACTCATCCATCGACAGAGGAATGACAGAAATGACGAACCATACTGCGGGCCTGTCCGAGGAACTCTTGCAGATCCGCGATACCACACGCCGCTTCATGGAGAATGAAGTGAGGCCGGCCGAAGAGAAAGTGCCGCATGACGCCTACTCCCTCCCGCCGGAACTGTTGCTCCCGCTGCGTGCCAAGGCCAAGGAAATCGGCCTGTGGGCCGTCCGTGCTCCAGTCGAGTATGGAGGTGCTGGCCTATCCCTCTTGGCAACCACGATGATTGCCGAGGAGACCTCCCGGTGCAAGATGGGAGCCTATGTTCCCGCGTGCGGAGCCACTGGCGCCTTTCCCCCATCGCCAATCCTCGAGTACGGTACTCCGTATCAAATCGAACAATTTGCAGTACCGACTATCCGCGACGGCAAGAAGGCATTCGTAGCCATCAGCGAGGCATCCGGTGGCTCGGATCCCGCCCGTGCCATTCGAACCCGCGCCGTTAAGAAGGGCGATCGCTATATTCTCAACGGTACCAAGATGTGGATCACCAACGCCGGCACCGCAGACTGGGGCCTAGTCTTTGCGCGCACCGGTGAACAAGGCAAGCGCGGTGCAATCAGCTGTTTCATCGTGAAAGGTAGGCCCAAGGGCATGACTTGCCACGAGATCCCGGTGATTCGCGCCCTCTCCCCGTACGAGATCAGCTTCGAAGACGTGGAGATCCCCGAGGAACACAGGCTCGGCGAGGAAGGCCAGGGATTTGAGCTGGTGCAGCAATGGGCCATCGAGCAACGTGTTCCTTATGCCGCCGGCACCATCGGCGTTGCCCAGGAAGCATTGGGTATTGCAATCAAATGGGCTCGCGAGCGCGAAACCTTCGGCAGCCGCCTCGCTGACAAGCAGGCGATCCAATGGATGATTGCCGACAGTGAGATGGAGCTTCGTGCGGCACGCTTGCTCACCTACGAGGCAGCACGACGTTGCGACGCCGGCCTGGATTACAAGGTTGAAGCCTCCATCGCCAAGGTGACTGCAACGGAGACAGCCGGCCGCGTGGTCGACCGCTGCATCCAGATTCTCGGCGGACTGGGGGTATCGCGCGAACTGCCACTGGAGCGCTGGTACCGGGAACTACGAATCAAGCGCATTGGCGAAGGCCCGTCGGAAGTGCACCGCATGGTGCTGGCCCGCGCACTGCTCGGTAGCCACTGAACCAAGCGTCGCTATCCGAAAGTCCGGCTCGCACCGCGGCAGTTCTGCACGGCCGGACTCCAACCGCTTTCTTCGAACAAATCCATGTCCATCGATTTCACTATCCATGAGCCCGGCATTGCGCTCATTACGATCAACCGTCCCGAGAAGCGCAATGCCCTGGATGCCGAGCACTATGAAGGCATATCCCAAGCCTGGCAGCGTGTGCGCGACGACAATGAGATTCGCGCGGCCATCGTCACGGGCGCGGGCGACAAATCTTTCTGCGCGGGCGCGGACTTGAAGACCAGGGCCACCGACAAGGGCGAAATGGCCGAGTTTTGGCAAACTCAAAAGGACATGCTGCTGAACCGCGGCCTGGAAGTCTGGAAGCCGGTAATTGCCGCGGTTAACGGTTTCTGTCTCGGCGGTGGGATGACCCTGCTGATGGCAACCGATATCCGTGTGGCGGTTCCGCAGGCAACCTTCGGTCTGTCGGAGGTCAAGCGCGGCATCATCGCGGCCAATGGCGGCACCCAGCGGGCCATTCGCCAGCTTCCCTATGCCATCGCAATGGACATGCTGCTCACCGGTCGGAGCGTAAGCGCCGCCGAAGCGGAGCGCTGGGGCATGGTGAATCGCGTGGTCGAACCAGAGCAGTTGCTGGAAGCCGCCTTCGAATATGCACGCGAGATCGCTAAGAACGCACCACTGGCAACGATGGCCGCGAAGGAGTTGGCGACTCGCGGCCCTGAACTTGGCATGGCCGGCGGCTTGCGCATGGAGCAGATGTTCAACCGAATCCTGAAGGAATCGGATGATGCCCGCGAGGGCGCTCGCGCCTTCGCCGAAAAGCGTCCACCCAACTTCACCTGCAGCTGACCTCACTCGACAACGAATGAAAGGGCACAACGATATGCGGGGCAAATACGTCATTGCCGGCGTAGGGCATACAAAGTACGGAAAGCTTGGTCTGGACACAGTCTCGCTCAATGTCCAGGCCTGCGCAGCAGCACTTGCCGATGCCGGCATCGAGAAAAGCGCGGTGGACGCACTGCTGGTGAAGACACCGACGTCAACCCGGGAGATCCTGTACGGGCAGAAGGTTGCCGAAGCAATGGGCATCAAGCCGCGCTGGGGCATGGCCGTGGACCAGGGCGGTGCCGCCAACATCTCAAACATCGCATTCGCCATGAATGCAATCGAAACCGGGCAGTGCGAGATTGCGTTGGTCTGTTATGCGGACAATCCGCGTAGCGGCAGTCGGGCCACGTATGGGCGTCCGCGCGGAGACGATGCTCTGTACGGCTGGTTTGCCACTTCAGCTGGCTACGGCATGATCGCGCGTCGACACATCATCGAATATCAGACCCCTCCGGAAGCGTTTGCTGCCATTGCGATGGCCTCCCGTCGGCATGGTGCTGCCAATCCTGATGCACAGTTGCGCAAGCCATTGTCCATCGACGACTACATGGCTTCCCCGATGCTGGTGGATCCGCTGAGGCGCGATGACTGCTGCCTGATTTCTGATGGCGGCGCGGCACTCGTCATCATGAGCGCCGAGCGCGCCCGCTCCCTGCGCATCGATCACGCGGTGCCGATTCTTGGCCTGGGCGAGGGCAACACATCATGGGAGATTCCAGTACGGACTGAACTGACCTCGACCGAAGCCGTCCGCTCTGGCCGGCTGGCATTTGAAATGGCCGGCATGAAACCAAAGGACATCGACGTCGCTCAGATTTACGACTGTTTCACCATTGTTCCGCTGATGACACTGGAAGACTATGGCTTCTGCCAGAAGGGAGAAGTCGCCCATTTCGTCGCCGACGGTCAGATCGAGATCGGCGGCCGCCTTCCTATCAATACGGCCGGCGGACTGCTTTCCGAGACCGGTGTGCCGGGCTTGCCGCTGATCATCGAAGGCGTGCGACAGATCCGAGGCACCGCCAACCTGCAAGTACCAGGCGCCAGCACCTGCCTGGTAGGTAACCAAGGTGGAACCATGCATACGCATGGCACCTTGATTTTGGGGAGCTAGCCATGACCAGTGCATTGCGTCCGGAAATCGACACTGTCAACGCACCTTACTGGGAAGCCTTGGGCAAGGGTGAACTGCATTTTCAAGAATGTCCCCATTGCGGCAACCGCTGGCTGCCGGCCCGCCACGCTTGTCCCTCTTGCCTGAAGCCCGGGCCTGTTTGGACACGAGCCAGTGGGGCTGGCACGCTGAAAAGCTGGGTTGTGTATCACACCGCTTACCACCCAGCATTTGAGAATCATGTGCCCTACAACGTCGCGCTGGTTGAACTCGATGAAGGACCGCGCTTGTTGACCAATATTCTCGGCGACGCACCCAACTTGAAAGGCGAGGCAAGGGTCAGGCTACAGATAGATGTGAGCCGTGAGATCCCGCTGGCCACCTTCGTAATGGCCCAAGTTGAATGATTGCTGGAGAAGCGAATGATAGATAAAACAGTTGGATCACTGGCAGAGGCAGTCCGCAGTATTCACGATGGTGCTACGGTCCTGGTAGGCGGTTTTGGCGGCGCGGGCGTTCCGGTGGCACTGCTGGATGCGTTGCTAGAGCAAGGCGCGCGCGATCTCACCATTGTCAACAACAATGCCGGCTATGGCAAAACCGGCATCGCCGCACTTATTCGGGCGGGACGGGTACGCAAAGTCATCTGTTCCTATCCACGCACCCCCTCCTCGGACGCGTTCGTCGAAGCGTATCGCTCGGGAAAGTTGGAACTTGAATGCGTTCCGCAAGGCACGCTGGTGGAACGCTTACGCGCCGCAGGCGCTGGCCAAGGGCCCTTCTTCACACCCACGGGCTATGGCACGAAACTGGCCGAAGGCAAGGAAACACGTGTCATCAATGGTGTGGGCTACGTGCTGGAGCAACCCCTGCATGGAGACTTTACCCTGGTGAAAGCGCACCAGGCCGATCGTTGGGGCAACCTGACCTACCGGTATGCGGGGCGCAACTTCTGTCCCGTGATGTGCACCGCCGCGCCGCATGCCATCGCGCAGGTCAGCGAGATCGTTCCGCTGGGAGCGCTCGCACCCGATCACGTGATGACTCCCGGCATCTTCCTCAAGAGCGTGGTCAAGACTGGAGAGCAACATCATGAGTGACACCCTGTCGCAACTTAAGCGCCTCAGTCGCAGTGCCATAGCTCGCATCGTCGCAGCCGACATCCCGGATGGAAGCTATGTGAATCTCGGCATTGGCATGCCGACTTTGGTGTCCAACCATCTGCCCACGGACCGCGAGATCATCCTGCACAGCGAAAACGGCATATTGGGTGTTGGCGAAGTTATCCGCGATGGCGAAATCGATGATGACCTCATAAACGCCGGGAAGGAACCGATCCGCCTGGTCCCGGGTGCATCGATCTGTGACCACACGCTCTCATTTTCGATGATGCGGGGCGGCCATCTGGACATTACGGTCTTGGGTGGCTTTCAGGTGTCGGCACAGGGTGACCTGGCGAACTGGTCCACTGGCGAGGCTGATGCCATTCCCGCTGTCGGCGGTGCCATGGACCTCGCCGTAGGCGCCGGCCGCCTGTACGTCATGATGGAGCACTTCACACGGGACGGGGAACCCAAGATCGTGGAACGTTGTACCTATCCGCTCACCGGCCTTAACGTTGTCGACCGCATCTATACAGACCTCGCCGTCATTGACGTGGAGCCTGAAGGCCGGCTCCTCGTCACCGCCTTGGCGGAAGGCGTTTCGTTCGATGCCGTGCAGGCGCTGACGGGCTCACCGCTAGCGCTTTCACCGGAGTGTCGCGTCGTGCGATAGGAAATCGCGGCCGATCCTACCGACCGCTTTACCCAACCCGCGTAAGGAATCGCACCCGACAAACGGGAGGACCGGCCTCGTCTGCCGGCCGGCTCAACACTCCGGCCGTTGTTGCTTCAGAAAAAGGAGGAGACAAAAAAATGATTACACGCAAACGGCCTAAGTCCCTTGGGCTCGGTCTGATCTTGACAAGCGCCTGCTTCGCTCACGCAGCCCAAGCGCAGCAATCCAGCGTCACGCTATATGGTGTGCTCGACATGAACATTGAGTACATCAACAATATGGCGCAGGGGGCCACTCCAGCCGCACGCGGTCCTGCAGGCAATCGCTTCGCCATGAACTCCGGTGGCATTGGCGGCTCACGGTGGGGTCTGCGTGGTGTCGAAGATCTCGGCAGCGGATACAAGGCGTTGTTTGTCCTGGAAAGTGGCTTCACCGCCGACGACGGCAAATTGGGCAATAGCAACCGACTGTTTGGCAGGCAAGCTTTTGGCGGGCTCTCCGGACAATTGGGCAAGTTGACCCTTGGCCGTCAATACACTTCGATGTTTGACATCTTTGCAGACTTCCAAGCTGCAGCATACGCACCGCAGTATGAGCCGGCCGGCGTCTTCCTCGGCCGCTTCGTGCGCGAAGACAACACTGTGAAATACACGGGCGATTTTGGTCCTGTGACCGCCGTCGCGCACTGGTCGTTCGGCGTCGATACCGCGTCAGCAACAACTGCCGGCGAAGTCCCAGGCAACTTCCGCTCCGGCTCCGCATGGGGTGCCGCAGCAAAGTATGCCGCAGGCTCGCTCGGCTTCGCGCTCGGCTACGATGAAGTACGGCCTGCAGCCGTAGCTGGGGGCGCGCCCGGAAAGAACCAGAAAGCCAGTGCTGCCGCGCATTATGCGACGGACAAGCTCGATGTCATGGCCGGCTATCGCTGGGGCCGAAACAAGAACGCCGCCGATGCTGAAACGTTGCGCGACGACTACTACTGGATCGGAGCGACATATCGTTTTATGCCGGCTGTGGAGACAACCCTCGGGTTCTACTACGACGACGTCAAGACACTGACCAACCCGACCACGGGATCCCTTCTGTCCGATGTCAAGAATCCTTGGCAAGTGCTGTTCATTGCTCGGTATTACCTGTCCAAACGCACCAGTTTCTACCTCTCAAGCGCCTACGCAAAGAATGCGAGTCTGAATTTTGACACGTCAGTAGGAGGTGGTAGTACATACACGCTCGGGGCTGGGAAGAACAGCCAGTTTGGCGCCGCATTGGGACTAAGACACATTTTTTAGCCGACAGAAGAAGTCGGGCAAGTCAACATGCGTCTCCATGTTTCGGTCGCCATTGGCGACCATTTTTTTTGCATCCCTTTGTTGGCAGACCACATGAGCAGTGTCCCTGGCCCATCCTGTAAGATGCTACCGAAAGCACTTGATCAGGCAGAAATCACATCTTTGCATGGTATGGCTAACGAACAAAATGCTCCGGCCCGCTTTGGCCCCCCCGACACTGCCCTCGATCCAGCTCGAGGTATTGCCCTCTACGTCCAGTTGGCGAATCTATTCCGGTACAAGATCTTGTCCGGCGCGTGGCCGGCAAATCATCGACTCGAGAAGTTCGAAACGCTCGCCGCACAGTTCAAGGTCGCCCGGATCACGGTACGTCAGGCGGTCGCGTTACTGGTACAAGAGGGTCTCCTGACCACCCACAGAGGCCGGGGCACCATCGTCTGCGATCTGTCTGCTGCTACAACAGCGCCTCACAGGGACGTGAAAGGCGCTCGAGGTGATTCGCCCGACGACATGCAACTCAGCGTGGTCTACAAGAACAAGGTAAAGGAACTGCCCGAAGAGCTTCGTGCTGATTTTTTACCGTTCGAATCCTATGTCGAAATCTCCAAAGTGCACTCGCTGCGCGGTGTTCCATTCGGAATGATGCGTGTCTTCGTCGCTGATGAGATATTCAAGCAGTTTCCGAGGCGTGCACTGGAAAAGTCGACGGTGGTCAGCCTCGTATTCGAGCTCGCTCCCGAGCTTTCGGCCAACGTTCGCCAAGTCCTGTCAGTAGAGGTGGCTGACTACATAATTTCCGAACGTCTGGACTACCCATTTGGGTCACCGATTGCAAAGATCGTTCGGCACGTCTACGGTGATGACAATCGCTTGGCGTATGTAGGAGTGTCATGGTACCGCGGTGACTCCTTCGAGATGGAACTGACGCTACCTCGCGAGTTGGTTCAGGGCACGCCTCTTCGCCGCTCGCGTATGGCCCCCAGGCTTCGGTCAAGCGGCGTCGAGTAGAGTCGCCGAGAGTGTGCGAATGCGAGTCCCCTTGGGCACGGCAACGACGGCAAGACGGTGTACCGGCTGAACGTGCCGCAAGTCCCCGTGGACGGCTTCTGGTCGATCAGCGTATACGATGCGAACGGATACGCCGGGGTGGAACTACATGGTGCGCTCTACCTGCCGCGCGCGAAGATCCTCGATGGCCGGACCGGCCGAGAAAGAGACAATCCGGGTCTGATCGCCGAACGACCGCTCATGGGCAGTTACCCGCCCCTCCCAAAGGCCACCGCGAATCTGCGCGAGAGCATGCTTAGTAGTCGAACCGGAGCGGCACGCCGTCGCGACGGAGGTCGGTAATTACGTCGTGGCGCACCTTGGCCACATCGGTGAACGCCGGCCGGCGCAGGCGGCCGACTTCGGCCTCGGTGTATGGCTGGAAGTTCGCAGGCAATTCCTTCGCGCTGAACCGCTCCAGCAGTAGGTTGGTGACCGCCGCCAGTTCCGCATCGGTGAGCGCCGACGTCGAGGCGCCGGGCACCCTGACGATGAACTGCCGGCCGGGGTCGGAGTGAACGAAAAGCCCGAGCGCGCCTTTCAGCGGAGGAATCTTGCCCGGCACGCCGTCGCCCCTGGCGCCGTGGCAGCCCATGCAGTGCAGCACATAATTGCGGTACGCGTCGGCGTCGCCGGCAGACAGGGACTGTCCGTGTGCGGACGATCCCGCCAAGCCGCCCAGCGCTACGCACAGTCCGAGCCATGCAGACCAGTGCAGGCCTGCGGGTTTCACAGCCCGGCTTCCTTGACCACGTCGGCCCGCTGGCGGCGGACTTCCGTGGGTGCGATGGCCGGCGCACGCGCGGCATTGACTTCCTCGGCGGTGAACGGCTTGCCGCCCGTGGTGCCCATGCCGGGCAGGCCGATGGCGATGAACGTCAGCACGTCGGCCAGTTCGGCATCGGACAACGCACGGAAGTTCGGCATATTGCCGTTGTACTGCTTTCCGCCGTTCTCGATGGCACCGATCATGCCATTCAGCACGACGTGCGCCAGCAGCTTCCGGCCTGTGTCGGTGCCTGCATATCGGCCGGGATAGGTGGTCAGCGCGGGCGCCAGTCCGTCCTGCCCCTGCCCGTTCGCCTGGTGGCAGACCGCACAGTTGCTAGCGAATACCGCCTTGCCGGCGGCCATGTCCTGCGCGAGCGCGCTGCCCGCCACGCCAAGCCCGAGCCATGCCGCTGCCGCGATGGCCGTCACAGAGATTCTGCTCATCATTGCTCCTGCACCCCCAACAGCACCGACACCGAACAGACGTAAGTGGACGGCTGGCTTGCCATGCACCAGTTGATGTCGTTGTTGAGTGACATCTTGTACATCGGCCGCTCGCGTTCGTTCCGGTTGCACATGCAATGCCCGCAGGTGGTACTGCCGCAGCAATCGTTGTACGACACGATGTAGTTGCGCCCGTCATGCGGATTCAGGCAGGTGCCGATCCACGTGATCGGCGAGGTCGACGTGCCCGGCGGACAACTGCTGGAACTGCCGCCGCAGCAGGCGCACAGGAAGCCATCGATGGCGCAGTGCTTCCAGTATTCGCAACTCGTCTCGTCGTCGATGCCGGCCGGCAGCTTTGCCGCCGGCGCCGGGCCGGCCGCGTGGGCCAGCCGGTCTACCGGCAGCAGCGGCACGGCGGCAGCGCCAAGCAGCACCTTGCCCATCCGCGCCAGCGCGCTGCGGCGGCCGTGGTGTTGCGCGACGGTACGTGCCGAGCGTTCGAAAAGTCCGTCAATCCATTTCATGTTCAGATTCCTCAGGCCTGCACTTGCTGGGTGTCGCGATGCGCCACGTATTCCTGGATCGACGCCACGCCCAGTTCGTTCGCCACGAACAGGCTCTCCAGATGCTCGCGGTTGTTGACCAGTCCCTTCGAGCGGACCTTGCCTTCGCTGTCGATCACCACCGCGTACGGCAGGCGGCCGATGTGGTACGCCATGCCAAGTTCCTGCGAGAGGACGTACGGGAACGCCGACAGGTCCGCCTTCCGGTAGAACGCCTCGTGCTCGGCACGCTGACCGTCGCTCGCAAGGACGAAGCGGTAGCGCGCGCCCTCGCTGGCCTGCAGCGACGGCAGCAGGGCGAGCAGCTTCTTGCAGACCGGGCAGGTCGGGGAGACGAAGAAGAGGAAGGTGCTGCGCCCGTCGTCAGCCCGGCCGCCGATGCGGACCTCGCGCTGATACAGATCTGGCAGATCGAAGGCGGGTGCCAAGGCACCCACGCCCGGCCCCTTGTCCACCACCAGCGCGCCAACGGGCATCATGCGCTCGTAAATCACGCCGATCTGCCGCACCATCGCCAGGCATACGAGGCCCAGCACCACCACCACGAGCCAGAGCATGACTTGTGAAACCACCAGAGCATTCTGCATTTCAGGACCTCAGTTTCTGCACTGCGACCCCATTGGCCAGCAGTAGATCTATCGCAAAGAACATGCCGCCGGCAATGGCAAGACTGCCCGCGACGGTGAAATAGTCGACCCACTCGACGCTGCGCTGCGTGGATTCCATCAGGCTCGGCGCCAGCAGCAGCGCCAGCAGCGCGGCACGGCCGAGGTGCCAGCCCGACAGCCGTGCGCTGGTGCCGTCCTCGTGCTTGCCGAAGGCCCAGCAACCGCAGTCGATGTCGCGGTTGCCGCGCGCCAGATTGACCGCCATCGCGGTGAAGAACACGCCGATCAGGGCGAAGCCGGCCAGCGCCGCCGCGTAGCGCGCAGCCTCCAGCGGCAGGGCCACGGCGACGGCCAGTTCAGCGATGGCGAGTGCCCGCGCGAGGGGTGCCAGCAGGAACGCCGGCACCAGCCCGTACGACGCCAGCGCCCGTTCGAAGCGGTCGATATTCACCAGCTTCGAGACAGCCGCCGCGCCGAACACGATGGCTACCGCGCCCTGGCTGGCTCTGAGAAAAACGGGATCGATCTCCATGGCCTCCCCTCAGAATGGGAACATCTGCACGATGGCCTTGCCGAGCGTCTTGTCGGCGTGTACCAGCTTGCCCGTCGTCGCGTCGAACGCCTGCACGCCGTGGAACGTGCTGCCGAAGACGAGCGGGCGATCGCCCTCCGACACGGACAGCGTGAGCATCGGCAGCAGCTTCGCCTCGGTCAGGTTCCAGCGCGCCACGCGGGCATGCGATTTCAGGTCGAACACCCAGATTTCGGTGGCGGGCTCCTTGTGGGTGCCCTCGCCGCCCTGGTGCATGGCGACGTAGAGACGGCCGGTCGCCTGGCTTGCCGCGAGCGGCTGCAGGCCGCCCGGGCGCCAGCCTTGTTTGGCGTCTTCCGCGCTGAGCAGCGACCACGTCGGATCGAAGCGCGCCGGGCTGGCGGAGAAGTCGGCGGGCGTCACCTTGCCGCCGAACGTGAGGAACAGGTACCCGTTGCCCCAGCGCGCGGCGTGCGTGTAGACCGGATCGTTCTCCACGTCGATGAAGGCGGCGGTCTGCTCGCGTGCGGTCTCCTTGCCCGCCTTGTCGAGCGTGACGACGAGCGCCTTGCCGCTCTGGCACAGCGACGCGAAACGCCCGGGGCCGGACGGATAGGTCAGCACGCACGCCGCCGTGTCGATCTCCGACGCCATCTTCCTGGCATTCAGGTCGACCACCGAAACCGAGGTGGCCGGCGTGATGTTCGTCACGTAGGCAAAGTTGCCGTCGTCGGAAACCGTGGTGTTGAACAGCGACGGCACCTGCTGCGCGTGCTTGGGCGGCAGTTCCACTTCGCCGACCTTCTTGAAAGTCTGGTTGTCGGTGATCTCCAGCACGTCGGTGCGCTGGCCGGTGGTGCCACGCGCGAAATAGCTGGTGGCGACATAGGTGTAGCGATGATCGCGCGACTGGACGACACCGGGCATGAAGCCGGCGCCCTGTTGGGCAACCAGTTTCTTCTTGTCGATGTCGTACACGGCGAGGCGCGTGTCGATCGGATTGTCCATGTCGAGCGAGTACAGGACATGGTCGCCGCGCGGCGGCATGGGCTGGACGGTGAGGGTTTCCGGTTGCAGCGGGGCGGCGCCATATGCGGAGCCTGCTGCTGCCGCTGCGCCCGCGCACAGCATCAGGCACGCGAGCCTGACAGCGGCGCCAGTGCGTTGGTTTCGGTGATTCATGGTGGGAGACATGAGGGACTGGGGCTGAATCGTGGTCCCACTATATGGCCGGCGATCCGGTCGGCATGATCCGGATTGGCAAGCGGTAGCAGCGCTTTGTTACACGCGGAAGACAGTGATGGCGAGGCGACCTCACGGGCCATCCGGGTGCCCGCATCGGCCCAAAAAAATGGGCCGCCGGCGCTGGCAGTGCACACCGGCGGTTCCCGAAAAGGCAAAGCACTGGCAGCAGTGCGTTCGCCGACACACGAACAACTGGTCCGCTAACGCGGCGCCAGTGGTCCGCGCGAGGAGAAGTCGATCAGCTTGCCGTCTGGCGCGGCCGCGACGGCGGTGAGGTCCAGCCTGTCAGGACGCGGCGCGGCTACCAGGCTCGCGGCAGCCGACCCGCGCACGGACGCGCCTTCCGCGCCCACGCCAGCCAGCCCGCCCGGCACCGCGACGAGATCCATCACCGCGCTGTGCGTGCCGCTCGGCACCTGATGCCAGCTTTCGCCGCCATCGCGGCTGCTGTACACCGTCCCGCGCATGCCGGCCACTACGAGTGTGCCGTCCTGCTGCGCCACGCCTGCCCACAGGCTGCCCTTGTAGCCGGTCTGCAGGTAACGCCACGACTTGCCCTGGTCGGTCGAGCGCAGCACCATCCCCTGCTCAGCGGCGATGAAGACCGCACCATCGGGCGCCGCGAACAGCCGGAACAGGTTGCGGTCGGCCTTCGTGCTGCCTGGCGGCGCGGGCAGGTCGTGCTTGCGCCACGACTTGCCGCCGTCGTCGGTCTCCAGCAGCAGTGACCACAAGCCCACGGCAAGACCGTGATCGCGGTCGCGGAACAGGACGGAGAACAACGGCTGGTCCGTCCCCGTATCGGAGCGCTGTAGCGTCCAGGTTTCGCCGCCGTCCTCCGTATGCAGGATCACGCCGGCATGGCCGACCGCCCAGCCGTGGCGCGCGTCGGCAAAGCTGACACCCGTCAGCAGCACGCGCACCGGTACGCGCGTCGCCTGCCGGAAGTGCCTGCCGCTGTCGTCCGACAGCAGTACGACACCGTGTTCTCCCACGGCGACGATGCGATCGCCGGCGCGCGTGGCGCCGAGCATCATCGCCTTCGTGGCGGCGGCGGACCGTACCGCCGGCAGGAGCTGGGGCGATTCATCGGGTCGGGCCCCGTGGGCCGCAGCCATCAGGCCAACAGTCGCCGTGAGCGACACGAGCGCCGCCCGGAGCCAGTTTCTCTCTTGCATGCCTTCGCTCCTCAGTGCGACATGAAATTGGACACCCGCACCGAACGCCGGCGCGGGAACAGCCTGTCGAGTACCACGGCCAGCGCGGGCAACGCCGTCATCGCCATCACGAGGTTGACGAGGAACATGAACGCCAGCAGCTTGCCCATGTCGGCCTGGAACTTGAGCGCCGAGAAGGCCCAAGTGGCCACGCCGATGGCCAGCGTGATCGCCGTGAAGATGGTCGCCATGCCGACTTCCAGCAGTGCGTTCTCCACCGCCTGCGCCATCGGTAGTCCGGCCGCGAGGTGTGCCTGCAAACGGTTGTAGATGTAGAACGCATAGTCCACGCCGATGCCGACGGCCAGCACCATCACCGGCAGCGTGGCAACGGTCAGGCCGATGTCGAGTGTCTTCATGAACCAGTAGCCGACGAAGGTAGCCAGCGTCAGCGGCAGGCAGCAGGCGACCACCGCGCGCACGTCGCGATAGGCGATCAGCACCAGCAGCAGGATCGTGGCGTAGACGTAAAGCATCATCGGCAGTTCGCTGCGCTCGACCTCGTCGTCAATGGCCGCCAGTACGCCGGCGTTGCCGGACGCTAGGCGGATGGTCACGTCGGCGCGCCGGTTGCCTGCCCGGAACGCTTCCACGGCGCGGATCACGCCCGCGATGGTGGTGGCCTTGTGGTCGGCCAGGAACAGGTGGACGGCCGTCATGCTGCAGTCCTTGCGCATGTAGCCGCGCAGGCGGCCGATCTCGATGGCGAGCGCGGCGTAGTTCGCGGCGTCGAGCGGGATCGCCGACATCTTCGGATTGCCTTCGTTATATCCCGCGTTGTAGGTGCGCACCAGCGTGGAGAAGCCGCTGATGGACACCACGCCGGGCACGTCGCGCATGGCCCAGGCGAAGTCGTCCTGGTAGGCGCCGATGGCGGCGTTCTCGCACGATTGCGGCGGAGATTCGAAAACGACGGTGAGCCAGTCGAGGCCCATGTCGTAGTTGTCGGCAATCGACCGTGCATCGCGGTTGAAGCGCGCGTCCTGCCGGAGTTCCGGCGCGCCTTGCTCGACCGTGCCGATCACGCGGTCGCGGCTCTCGTACATCGCCACGCCCAGCAGGCCCGCCGAGAGCAGCACCACAGCGATGGCTGCGCGGGGCTGGGCGACCTTCGCCAGCCCGCGCAGCCAGCGCGAGCGCCGCTCGCGCGTGGCCATTGCGCGCACGCCGTAGTCCTGCGGGATGCGGAAACACGACGCCACCACGGGCAGCATCACGAGATTGGTCAGAATCTTGTAGCCCACGCCGATCGACGCGGTGATCGCCAGTTCGCGCACCATCGAAATCGGCACGATCACGAGCGTCACGAACGACACGAAGGCCGTGACGAGGGCCAGCGTGCCAGGCACCAGCAGCCCCGAGAAGCTGTTGCGCGCCGCCTGCATGGGGGTCTTGCCGTGCGCCAGTTCGCGCACGATGAAGTTGATCTGCTGCACGCCGTGCGACACCCCGATGGCGAACACGAGGAACGGCACCAGCACCGCCAGCGGATCGAGGCCGAAGCCGAGCAGCCGCAGCGTGCCGAACTGCCACACCAGCGACGTCAGCGAGCAGACGATGGGCAGCACTGTAAAACGCAGCGAATGGCAGTACCAGTACACCGCGAGCGCGGTCAGCAGCAGCGCCACGCCGCAGAAGGCCAGCACGCTCGACGCGCCGTCAGCGATGTCGCCGATCTGCTTGGCGAAGCCGATGATCTGGATCTCGAAGTCCTTGTCTTCGAACTTGTCGCGCAACTGGCGTTCAAGCAAGTGGTTGTACGCCACGTAGTCGAGCTGCTTCCCGTCGCGGTCGCGTTCCTCCAGTTCGGCGGTAATCATCGCGCTGTGCTGGTCGCGCGAGACCAGCGTGCCGACGAAGCCGCCGTCGCCGGTAGCCTTGCGAATGCGCGCGATGGTGGGCGCGTCGAGCGACGGCGGCGTGATGTTGCCGTCGATCAGCGGTTCGGCGCGAAAGCCGTCCTCGGTGATCTCGTTGACGTAGCTGTTCGGCGTCCACAGCGACTGCACGCCGAGACGATCCACGTTCGGCAGGAACAGCACCGCCTGCGTAACGTCGTACAGCCGGCCCAGCGCCTCGCGCGTCCAGATGTCGCCGTGGCGCGGGCGCACCACCACGGTGAGGCGATTGGCGCCGAACAGGTCATCGCGGTATTCCTGGAAGGTCCGGATGTACTCGTGCCCGAGCGGCATCTGCTTCTCGAAGCCGGCCTCCATGCGCAACTGCGCGGCAAAGAACGTCATTGCCGCGGTAAATAGCCCGATCACCGCGAGCGTTGTCACGCGGTGGGCGAACAGTATGTTTTCAAGACGTCGTACCAGGGCTTTCATGGCCAGATGCTTCCTTGTTGCGGGATGCGGCGATGCGGAGAAGTCGCGCCGGCTCAGGGGACCGGCGCGCACGCGACAGCCGCCGTGTCAGAAGTTGCGGGTGAGGAAGGCGCCCACGAAGTTGCGGTCGCCAAGCGGCTGGGCGAGCGGGTTGCCGCCCCAGTAGAGCGTGTAGTTGATGCCCGCCTGCCACTTCGTCGGGTTCTGGTTGAACAGCACGTACAGGTTGGCCGACTTGGCGCCCTGCATGTAGTTGCCCAGCGCGGTCGGTGTGTAGCCCATGAACGAGTATGAGAAGGTCACACCCGGCGTCACCTGCCAGCCCGGGATCAGCCTGCCGTCGTAGGTCCAGTTGAAGTCGACCGTGGCGCCCATCGACAGCGACGTGCCCCGGGCAGCGGAGATCGGATAGCCGAGCGTGTCGTTGGTCGATGTGTCCATCCACGGCTGCAGCGCTGATACAGGGGCCTGCATGACCTGGACACCGTTGACGGTACGGACGAAGCGCGAATTGGCGTTCACGCCCGGGAAATAGATGCCGACCAGCTCGCCCGTAAAGGCCGCGGCATCGGCGCCGAGCAGCTTCAGCAGCCCGCCTGAGTTGCTGGGCGTAAGCGCCAACAGGCCGGTCAGGTGCATCTGGAAGCGTTTCTTGTCGATCCACTGCTGGCAGTCGATGCCGGTCACGCCGTTGGTGATGATGTCCAGCGGACCGTTGGGGCCATAGCAGGCGCTCAGCGCCACGGCATCGTGCGGGCGGTACGACAGCTCCCAGCCCACCGCCCAGTCGCCGACCGGGAAGTTCGCGCTGACGCCGAACAGCTTGCGATCCTCGAGGAATCGCGTCTGGATCGTATCGTCCGAGCGCAGCATCATCGACGGCAGCTTGTCGTGGTAGTTCATGACGTAGGCACCGAGGTCAAGCTGCGTGCCTTCCGGCTTGAAGTGGAGCGCCATGCCGTATTGGCCTGAATTACGGGCTAGCTGGTTGCCCACCAGCGGAATGCCGAAGGTGTTGAACGGCGGTCCCGCGAATGCCCCCTGATTGATCGCCGCCTGCGTGCGCTGGATGGCCCCCTGGTCGTGCGAGCGCGCGATGGTCGTCGCGTCCGTGCCTGAGAAATTGGGGTTCTCCGTACTGACGTTGAACGATTCGCCCCCGCGGCCGAGGTTGTCCGTCAGCGAGAAGTACGAACCCACCGGCGGCACGCGGCTGCCGTTCCACTGGAACTGGTAGTACGCCTCCATGTTGAAGCCGTGCCCGAGACCCGTGGCAAAGCTCAGCATGGGGGCGGGCAGCACCGCTTCCTTGAGCTGCGTGCCCGGAACCAGCACCTTCTGGATGTCCAGCGCGTTGGTCGAGTTGATGCCGCCGAGCGCGAAGATGCTTTCGCCCCAGTTGATGACCTGGTTGCCCAGGCGTACGCGCGCGCTCTGGTCGCCGATGGAGAACCCCTTGCTCACCCATAGGTCGAGCAGGCGCACGTCGCGTGCCACCTGATCGAATGCGTCACGGTTCAGGTCGGAGCGGTCGGTATGGCTGGCCGCCATGTCATACAGCCACGTGCCGCGCGCCATGAACTTGATGTCCTCGGGAAAGTTGAGCAGCAGTTCGTGCGTGCCTTTCACGTACGCGGCGAAAAGCTGCCCCTTGCGGTAGTTCAGGTCCCCGTTGTCCAGGTTGGCGAACTGGGCGGTATTGACGCCGCCCGCGCAGCCAGAGGTGTTCGGGTCGCCCACGCGCTGGCAGTCAATGCCATGGGCGCGCATGGCCAGGCCCGTCGTGATCTGCGAATCGAACGATCCGTAGACAGTGTCCCCCTTGATCTCGATGGCATTCGCGGAGCCCGCATGAATGGCTGCGGCAATTGCCGACAAGGCGAACGACCGGACCACATACCGCTTGCTTCTTGTCTTCACGACTTCCTCCCTTTTATTGTTGTGATGAAAACTCGCGACGAGCGAATACCGCACCGCGCAGCATCTGCGCATGCGGTTCGCTTCTTGAATGTGGAAGCCGCCGGGCGATGCCGGCGGCTGGCTTTGTACGGGTTTAGCGCTCGCTGCGTGCGCGCAGGCTTTCCGGCGTGTAGTAGTCGAGCTTGAAACGGGGCTCGTTCGAGTCGGTGATCCAGCGGATGTCCTTGCTGCCGCCGATGGTCACGCCGTCGGCCACGTAGCGACCGCTGATGAGGTCATATTGAACGAAGGTTTCGAGATCGCAGGAGCCGGTTTCCCAGACCGGCAGGGGGAAGCCTTCACGGAGCTTCCACAGCTTGCCCTGCGCGTCATAGTCTTCCGACACCAGCGCGAGCCAACTGTCCTCGTCGAAGTAGAACGTCTTCTTGGGCGCGGTATGACGGGTGCCCGCCTTCACGGTCGCCTCGACCATCCACACGCGGTGCAGTTCGTAGCGGCGGCTGGCGTTGCTGATGTACTGCGGCTCAAGCACGTCGCGCAACTTTGCCGTGAAGTCGTAGATGCCGAACGAATTGGCCGGCACGTACATTTCCTTCTTGCCGACCAGCTTCCAGTCGAAACGGTCCAGATTGCCGACGAACATGAATGCCTGGTCGACGGTGTACTGGTTCTCCATGCCGATCTGCGGCGCGTCGTAGGCATAGCTCGGCATGCGGCGCACGCGGCGTTGGCCCGGAAAGTAGTAGGAGACCTCGGGCGAGGCGCTGCCGAAGGAGTTGATGCCTACGGCGCCTTGCCCCGCGAGCGCAGCCGGCGACTTGTACTGGAAGTACACCGCCATCAGGGTGTTCTTCACCTGCTCGGGTGTGGCCGCGCCCTTCTTCGCCCAGGGGAAGAACATCGTCATCTCCTGGTTCGCGTCCACCCATTCGTCGCTGCCGGCGCGGGGCGACAGCACCGTGTAGAAGCTCGGGAACTGCACGCCCATGCCGCGGTAGCGCGTCTGGAAATTCCACATCGCCTCGGCGCCCGTTTTCGGACGCGGGAAGGCCACGCCCGGCAGCACGGCGTTTTCGAGCGTGACGCCGTCGGCGGCCATCTTCGCCTCGGTGAGATTGCGCTTGCTGTTGGACTGCACCCAGTCCGGTGCGCCGCAATTGCGATGCGTCGGATAGACCTCCATGCGATAACCCTTGGTGGCCTTGATGAAGGCGACTTGGCCGGGGCTCAGCTTGTCGGCGTACTTGTCGACGTTGGCGGCGTCGATGGTGACAAGCGGTTTCTCGTTCTTGTGCTGCCAGAAGGCGCCGCGCGGCTTGTCCGGCGTCCAGCCCGCGGATGGCGTGTCCTTGCCTTCCCAGGCGGGGATGAGACCGTCTTTGCTGGCGGATTGCTGCGCGCCTGCCGACGTCAGGTCGGCATCGGAATTTGCCGCCCACGATGCTCCGTTGGCCAACAACAGCGCCGCCACCAATGAAATTATCCTCAGGCCGAACCTGCCCTTGTGCTTCTGCATTGCTGCCTCCTCGCTTTGTTATGGGAACTTCCCACAAAGTCTAAGAGTGCGGATGCCGGCACCGTGTCGCAGTTTGGCAGTGATTCGTAACAGATGTTTTGGCGCGGGACGTGTCTACCCGCTCGCCGGGCGCGCTGTGTCGGAAGGCAGATAGCCGAACATTGTGCGGTACTCGGCCGCGAACTTGCCCATGTGTACAAAGCCCCAGCGTGCCGCCGCGTCGCGGATGCCCAGCCGTTCCACGCTGTTCTGCAGCAGCAGGCGACGCACCGATGACAACCGGATCGCCCGCAGGTAGACGTGCGGCGTGACGCCCGCGACTTCGAGAAATGCGGTCTGCAACGTGCGGCGGCTCACGCGCAGGCGTCGACTCAGTTCGAGCACGCCCGTGGGTTCGTTCGGCGTTGCCAGCAGGTATTGCCGGCTGCGGTTGACGATGTCGGTATAGGTGTAGCGGGTGACATCGGGCTGCCGCCGCGGCGGCTCGGCGTCGATCAGCAGGCAGAACAGGTATTCGAGCAGGTCGTCGCGCAGCGCCTTGCGCGCCTGCTCGAATTCCAGCGCCACAGGATTCTCCTCGGCGGCGCGGATGCACTGCCCGATGCCCTGCGACGCGCGCCGCAATGCGAGCTGGCGAATCTCTAGAAGGTGCTGGCCTGACCACGACAAGCTGCGCGAACCGCCGAGATAGTCGGCATAGACCTCGAACAGGCTGTCGCAAAGGACGATGCCGATGTGGTCGCTCGTACCCGCGGTCTGACCGAGAAATTCCCGCCCGCCCGCGAGATGGCCGATCATGGCTCGCGCGTCGATCGCTCGGCCGGCCAGTGTGCTGGTGCTGGTGGCCAGCATCGGGATCGCGAACAGACGCCAGCCCTTCTTCGTCGCCCCTTCCTGCAGCACCGGGACATTGAGGCGTTCGCGATAGGCAAAGGCGTCCCCGCCAAGGTGAAACTGCTGGACACTGCCGCCGAAGCAGCCGGGGCCCGTCTGGAAGTAGTCCTGATCGAGCTGGGGAACGGCACGTGCCTGGTCTTCGGGGGTGTTGAACAGCACCGTGGTGCAGTGTTCGTTTTTGTACATGTGATGCCTGCTGCCCCGAGGAAATCGTCCCTGCCCATTGCAGAATATACCCGGGAGCGCATTGTGAGCGAGCCGGGCCGTTGGGCAAATCGGGGCTAACGCTGACGAGCCTGGATGTCTGATTCCCAGGACATGATGTAACCGCTTTCGGCTAATGCGTTTCCCATCCGGGACATCCGGGCGCCGACAGGTCGGCTACCCTAACCTGCGACGCCCCCTGTTTTTCGACCCGCACGCCCCATGTACAGACCGCCTCCCATTCCCGCACGCCTCTCCCGGCTCGCCTCCGTCGCGCTACTTGCCACCGGCGCACTGCTCGCCGCGACCGCTTCCGCGCAGGGCACCCAGCGGCCAAACGTCCTCCTGATACTGGCAGACAACCTCGGCTACGGCGAACTCGGCGTATACGGTGGCGGTGCGCTGCGTGGCGCGCCCACGCCACGCATCGACAAGTTGGCCAGCGAAGGGATGCGCCTGACCAACATGAACATGGAGCCACAGTGCACACCGAGCCGCTCCGCCATGCTGACGGGGCGTTACGCGATCCGCTCGGGGACCTATGCCGTGCCGCTCCCCGGCCAGGCCGAGGGACTGCCGCAGTGGGAAATCACGATGGCGGAGACGCTGTCCGATGCGGGCTACGCCACCGCGCTCTACGGCAAATGGCACCTCGGCAGCGAGAACGGCCGCCTGCCCAACGACCAGGGCTTTGACGAGTGGTACGGCATTCCGCGAACCACCAACGAAGCGATGTTTCCGGGATCGCCGGGCTACTCCCCCGAACTCCGGCAGCCCGAGTACATCATGGAAGGTCGAAAGGGCGAGAAAAGCCATGACGTGCGCGTCTACGACATGGACGAGCGCCGGCAGATGGATGCCGACCTCACGCGCCGCACCGTCGATTTCATGGAGCGCCAGAGCAAAGCCGGGAAGCCCTTCTTCGCCTTCGCCAGCCTGACGCAGCCGCACTTTCCCACCGTGCCTAACAAGCGCTGGGCGGGCAAGACCGGCAATGGCGACTGGGCCGACATGCTGGCCGAAATGGACGCCAACGTCGGCCAGATGCTCGATGCCATCGACCGCCTCGGTCAGCGCAACAACACGATCGTCATCTTCGCCAGTGACAACGGCGCCGAGTACCTGCGTCCGTGGGACGGCTGGTCCGGCCCCTGGCGCGGGCAGTATTTCACTGCCTACGAGGGGGGCATCCGGGTGCCCTTCATGATCCGGTGGCCAGGCAAGATTCCGGCCGGCCGTGTCAGCAACGAGATCGTGCACGGCATCGACGTGTTCCCCACCATCGCCCATGCGACCGGCACCCACGTGCCCGACGACCGTCCCATCGACGGCGTGGATCAGACCGCGTTCCTGGAAGGCAAGACCGACAAGTCGGCGCGCGAAGGCATCCTGATCTGGGTGGACAATCGCCTGCAGGCCGCGAAGTGGCACAACTTCAAGGCGCACTTCTACCAGCAGGACAACATGGAAGCGCCGGCCGCGAAGCTGCCCATCCCGTATTTCTTCGACCTCTACACGAATCCGCGCGAGGATGAGCAGAAGCGCATGTATTCAAGCTGGGCGATCGGGCCGATGATGAAGATGATCGGCGCCTTCCAAGCCAGCACGAAGAAGTACCCGCTGATCCCGATGGGCACCCCGGACCCCTACGTGCCGCCCGCACCGAAGCCATGATGCCGAGGGACGAAACGCCGCACGGGATGGTCTGGGTGCCCGGCGGCGAGTTCCGCATGGGATCGGACGGCCACTACCCCGACGAAGGCCCGTCGCGCCGGGTCGCGGTGGATGGCTTCTGGATGTCGCGCACGACGGTGACGAACGCTGAATTCGCCGCGTTTGTGGCAGCAACCGGCTACGTGACGGTTGCCGAGCGTCCGCTCGATCCCTCCATGTATCCCGGCGCATCGCCCGAACTGCTGGTGCCGGGCGCGCTCGTCTTCAAGACGCCGTCCGCGCCCGTGGACCTGCGCCACATCGAGCTATGGTGGTCTTACGTTGCCGGGGCAAACTGGCGACAGCCACTCGGCCCCACAAGCTCCATCAAGGGGCTGGACGACCATCCGGTCGTGCAAATCGCCTGTGAAGATGCAGAAGCCTATGCCGCTTGGGCAGGCCTGCAATTGCCCACCGAAGCCGAGTGGGAGTTTGCCGCACGTGGCGGTCTGGAGGGAGCTGCATTTGTCTGGGGCGATGAACTGACGCCGGGAGGCAAGCACATGGCGAACGTCTGGCAGGGCGAATTCCCCTGGCAGAACCTGTGTCTGGACGGCTACGATCGCACCGCACCTGCGGCTGCGTTCGCGCCAAACGGATATGGTCTATACCAGATGGCTGGCAATGTATGGGAATGGACGTCGGACTGGTACGGCCGCCGACAGGAGGCGTATTCCAACAAGCCGTGTTGCATCCCTCGCAATCCGCGCGGCGGTGATATGTCCGGCAGCTATGATCCCGCAGAGCCAGGAAGTGAAATCCCGCGCAAGGTCATCAAGGGTGGCTCGTATCTGTGCGCGCCGACCTATTGCCAGCGCTATCGCCCGGCAGCTCGCCAACCGCATGCGGTAGATACCGCAACGTGCCATCTGGGATTTCGCTGTATTCGTCGCCTGGCTGACGGTAGCCCTGGGGATGGCATTTGATTGAGTGTGGAGAAGGGATGCCGTTGCTCCCGCTATGTAATTAAGCTTGCGGAGTAACGCGGTCGCGCAGGTGGCTCAAATGCGCGCGTCACCGGCCATTCGAGTTGGCCCCGCTGGGGCGCCTGGCCAATGCGGGGCTGCGCGAAGCGAAGGCGCGCCTGCATGACGCTCTTGAACCATTGGCCGTAGCCAAGATGCGGCGCGACGGAGTGAATGCCTTTGAGGCGCGCGGGAAGGCAATCCAATGGCACGAGGATGTCACCGCGACTTCTTCCGAGTTGCAACGCCAAGTAAGGGCGGCGGTGCTACAAAATACCCATTTCATAAGCAAACGCAGCTCGCTTTCAGACAGACCGCCACCGCCCTTCCCAGAACCGCGCTCGTATCTCCCGTTTAAGCACCTTTCCTACGGCACTGCGCGGCAGGTCCGTCCAGAATTCAACCGACTTAGGCGATTTTACGCTCCCGAGCGTCTGTTTACACAGATGGATCAGTTGCGCCTCGGTGAGGTCACGGCCGGGCTTGAGTTCCACAATGGCCTTGACCGCTTCCCCCCATTTCTCGTCGGGGACGCCAACTACCGCGCAATCGAGCACAGCTGGGTGAGCGTTGATTGCGGCTTCGATCTCGGCGGGAAAAATGTTAAAGCCGCCGCTGACGATCATGTCCTTCTTGCGGTCCACGACGGTGATGAAGCCCCGCGCATCACGGATGCCGATATCAGTCGTATGGTGCCATCCGAATGTCGACACCGCTGCCGAATCGTCCGGCTTCTTGTAATAGCCCGCCATGACCATGGCCGAGCGCACGACGATCTCTCCGCGCTCGCCAGATGCGACGAGATTGCCGTCTTCGTCCATGATCTCGACACGTGCAAAGGGTACAGCCCGGCCAGCCGAACGCAGCGCTTCCTCGTCGAACTCGCCCGATGCGAGCAAGTAGTCGGCGGGCCGCTTGGCGACGACGGGAAACAGGCATTCGCTCTGCCCATAAACCTCATAGATCACGGGTCCAAGGCGGCGTACGGCCTCCTTCAGCTTTTCCGGTGCGATCGGAGCGGCGCCGACGGCGATGCATCGGAGCGATGACATGTCGGCGCGCTCCAGCGCCGGTGCGCCCAACAGTGCATAGACAATCGTCGGCGGCAGGAACAGATGCGTGATGCGTTTCCGCGCAATAGTCTCCAGCACCTGGTCGACATCGAAAGCCGGTAGTACGACCGTCGTACCGCCGAGCATCGCCGCGGCCAGCGTGACAAAGCCGCCCGCGTGCGTCAGCGGAGCGACTGCAAGGACTCGTGTGTTCTCATCCATCTGAAGCGCTGAGAATACCGAGATCAGGGCCATTTCGACCGAACGATTCGTCAGCATCGCTCCCTTCGAAGGTCCAGTGGTGCCGCCGGTGGGCTGGATAACCGCCGGTCGGTCCTGGTCCGGTGTAGGTGGTGACAGCGCGACTTCCCGATGCGAAGCTACCCATCCGTCAAGCTCAACGCCGTGCTCAGAGACCCGATCAATGCACAGGAATCGCTTGACGCGTGGCAGGCCGGCCTTCAGTGCCGGTACGAGCAGCTCATAGCTGCTGTGGAAGAAGACCAGATCGCAGTCCGCATAGTCGAGCACCTCGATGTTGGTGTCGACGGCATTGCGCGTGTGCACTGACACCCATACCATGCCAGCCCGATTTGCCGCGATCTGCAGCAGGCTGACGCGATAGTCGTTCGGCGCATAGATGGCGATATGGGCACCGGCGTCCAGCGCCTGGTCGGCACGCAGCGCGTGGGCAACGTCCTGGACAAACGCTTGCCCCTGCGCAAACGTGATGCGTATTGCGCCGCCGCCGTCCACGAATGCCTCCCGGTCCGGATGGCGCGACGCGGCAGCGTCGAAATAGTCGGATAGCTGCATACCTGTCTCCTCTTGCTGGCAAGGCCCGAACGCTTCGGACGTTGCTCGTTCTTTGATGTGAAGTTGGTAAGTCAGAGCGTGCTTCAGAGTTCAACGCGTGCCGCAATCGATGTCGAGCGACTGGGCGTTCAGGTAGCCGTTCTCGATCACGTGCCGCACCAGGAAGGCGAACTCTTCGGCCTTGCCCATGCGCCGGGGAAACAGCATCTTGTCGATCAGTGCGCCCGACACCTTCCCGGGCATGCCGGTGGACATGCCGGTCTCGAACAGCCCTGGGGAAATGGCCATGACGCGAATGCCATGCTCTGCCAGGTCACGCGCCAGAGGCAGCGTCATGCCGATCACGCCGGCCTTGCTGGCGCTGTACGCCGCCTGCCCCATTTGCCCGGCCTTGGCGGCCCCGGACGCCGTGTTGATGATGACCCCGCGCTCGCCGCCTGTATCCGGCGCGTTCGCCGTCATGGCCAACGCCGCGTACCGAACCACGTTGAAGGTGCCGGTCAGGTTCACGCCGATCACCCGGTTCCACTGTTCGGTGGGAAACAGCTCGCCCTTCGAGATCGTCTTGCAGGGCCCCAGAACGCCGGCGCAGTTGACTGCGACGTGCACGGCGCCATGTGTCTCGCGTATGGCTTCGACGGCGCCCTGCACGCTGCGCTCGTCGGATACATCGACCGCCAGGCCCGTCATGCCGGGGCCGAGCGCTTCGCTGACCTTCGCGCCGTCGATATCAAAACCCGCCACCGTGGCACCGGCTGCGGCCAACGCCTTGCAGGTAGCCAGCCCGAGGCCGGATGCGGCGCCGGTCACTATGGCGACTTTGTCTTTCAGGTTCATTCCGCTTCTCCTACGCTGCCGGAAGCCGGCCATTTCCTCAACGCCCGGCGAACTGGGGCGTACGCTTTTCCTCGAAGGCCGCCAGGCCTTCGCGCATGTCATGGCTGTGCTCGTGCAGCGCGCTCATCAGCAATTCCTGCCGCAACGCCACGTCCACCGGCTGCTGCAGGCCGTCGTTCACCAGCGTTTTCATGCGGGCGAGTCCAAGCGGGCTCCTGCCGGCAATCGAGGCTACGATTTCGCCGACGACCTGCAACAGGCTGGCGTCTTCGGCGACCTCATTGACCAGCCCGGCCGATTCCATGCGCTCGGCAGACACGAACGCGCCCGTGTACATCAGGTACTTCGCGCGCGTGGGTCCGATCTTGCGCGGCAGCCGTACCGAGCCGCCACCGCCCGGCAGCAGGCCATAGTTGGCGTGCGCGTCGCCGAACCGCGCCGACCGCGCGGCAACAACGAGATCGCAACACAGCACGATTTCCAGGCCGCCCGCTAGCGCCATGCCGTTGACTGCGGCGATGACTGGCTTCGGGAACGCCTCCAGCCGGTTCAGCAATACCAGGATGTCTTCAAGGAATGTCCCCACACCAACGCCCTTGCCGGTGCCGCGTACGAACTTCAGGTCGGCACCGGCACAGAAGGCGCGGCCAGCGCCGGTCAGTACCACTACGCGGACCTCGACGGCAGCTTGTGCAAGGTCGAGCCCACACATGAGCCCCTGAACGATATCCGGCGAGATGGCGTTCATGGCGTCAGGACGATTCAGCGTCAACCAGATCGCGCCGTCGCGAATCTCCGTGAGTACTGCTGCTTGCATGGATTGGGGCTCCTTCTACTGCTGATTATGGGAAATCTTAGGATGCCCGTCGGCGTTTGTGATGACACATCCATTCATCTTCTTTGCGGATCTGCTCAACTCGACTGCGCTTTCGCGGAGAATCTGGTTAAATCACATGCATGTCCGCTCAACTCCATACCGTCCCCGTCACTCTTGTGCTTGGTTCCCTGGCGGGCGCAAGGGAACGGCTCGGGATCTCGGACGATCAGGTGGCTGCCCTGCTGAAGGCCTGCGGCATTGCCCCGTCCGTGCTCGCTGATTCGCAAGCGCGGATTGCGCCGAAGCAGTACGGCGCGCTGTTGCGGCAATTGATCGTGGCGATGGACGACGAGTGCATCGGCTTCCTGTCGCATCCGATGCGGCCTGGCAGTTTTGCCCTGGTCGTCCGCTCCGCGCTGGGTTCATCGACCCTGGCGGCGGCAATGCGCCGCGCCGCCAACACCTTCCGCCTGCTGCAGCACGGCGTGGATCTACGCTACGCGCGCGATGAGGCGCTTGCCGGATTTACGCTGGAGTTTGCCGACGACGACGTCGCCAGCCGCCACATCGCCCACGACGTGCTGATGCGGGTGTTCTGGCACATGCTCGCCTGGCTCGGCGGAGGCCGCCTGCCGCCGCGCCGTGTGGACTTCAGCTATGCAGCGCCACAGTGGGGCGCTTTCCACGCCATTATGTTTCCGTGCCAGGTGCAGTTCGGCCGGGCCCGCTCGGCGGTCTGGTTCGATGCGGCGGCACTGAACGCGCCGGTCCGGCGCGACAACGCCGCTTTGCGTAAGCTGATCCTGAACTCGCCGGAGAACTTCGTGGTGCCGCATCCCAGCGACTACGCCACGCGTGCACAGGTGCGTGCGGTACTGCTGCATAGCGAGCCTGAGTGGCCCGACATGGACGCGGTAGCTCGGCGCCTCTACATGTCGATCAGCACCCTGCAACGCCGGCTGGCCGCGGAAGGCATTACCTTCCAGACGCTGAAGGACCAGTTGCGGGGCGAACTGGCCGTCGAGCGGCTCAGTTCGGGCTCGTCACCGATTGCGGAAATTGCCGCGCAGCTTGGCTTCGCCGATACGACTGCCTTCAACCGCGCCTTCAAGGTCTGGACGGGCTCGACCCCCGGCTCATATCGGCGCCGCGACTAGCGGCGCTCGGGGGCTAGCGTCCGAGGATTGTCACGCACGCCACGGCTTCTTCAACGCCATACAGTCCACCGCCGTTTTCCGCAATGGCAATGCGTGCCTGTTCCACCTGGCGTGGCCCGGCTTCACCGCGCAACTGTGTGACCAGCTCATGGATCTGGGCGATCCCTGTGGCGCCCACGGGATGCCCCTTCGACTCCAACCCGCCCGACGGATTGACAGGAATTCGCCCGCCGATGCTGGTCTCGCCGCGCTCGGAAAACGAGCCGCCGTCGCCGAATCCACAGAATCCGAGGTTTTCGATCTGGATGATCTCCCCCATTGCAGTCGCGTCGTGCACTTCGGCCACCGATACATCTGCCGGACCGACGCCGGCCGCCTCGTAAGCGCGCTGGGCCGCGTGCACGGTGAGGTGGTTCCGGAAATCCGCGTAGTCGCGGTCGCTGCCGGTCTGGATCACCGACGCCAATACGCGCACCGCCCGGCGCGCGTCGAGGCCCAGCCGGCACAGTGCAGAACCCGTGCAGAGAATCGCGGCGGCGGCCCCGTCCGACACCGGCGAGCACATCGGCACCGTTAGCGGATACGTGATCGGCGCAGCCGCAAGCACCTCGTCGACGGTGTACGCCGTGCGATATTGCGACAGCGGATTGTGCACCGAATGCCTGTGATTCTTGGCCGCTACCGCCGCGATCTGTCGCTGCGTCGTGCCAAAGCGCTTCATATGGGCGCGGGCAAAGGCGGCATAGACGTCCATGAACACGCTGTATGGCTTTGGCGAGGTGGTGCCAGGCGGCACCTCGACGCCCTCGCCCATGCGCAGCAGGTCAGCGCGCACGGCATCTGCACACGACACGTCCAGCGCGCTGTCGAAGACCGAGAACATGCGTTCGCGATCCGTCGAGACCATCTTCTCTGCGCCCACCGCGAGCGCCACGTCGCCCGCGCCGGCTCGCAGGTGATTGACCGCCAGCGTGAGCGCGCTGCTGCCGCTGGCGCATGCATTCTCGATATTGACCACCGGAATCCGGCTGATACCCATCTCGCGCAGTGCGATCTGGCCGCGAATCATCTGCTGGCCCTCCATATGTCCCTGCGACGCATTACCGAAGAAGGCCGCTTCGACCGATTCCTTGTGCAACCCTGCATCATTCAATGCGGCCTCGGTCGCATGCCGGACCATGGCCTTGAGGCTCAGATCCGTCAGGCGCCCGAACGGCGTCATACCCACCCCCACTACATAGATATCACTCATTCTCGACCTCCTCCTGCAAATAGGGGCTGCGCTCAAGCCAGCGACCGGGCAATGATCAGCTTCTGGATGTGGCTGGTGCCCTCGTAGATGCTGGTCACCCGCACATCGCGGTAGTAGCGCTCGACCGGGAAATCCGTGAGGTAACCGTAGCCGCCGTGAACCTGCAACGCCTGCGAGCACACCTTTTCTGCCATCTCGCTGGCAAACAGTTTGGCGATGGAGGCCTCCTTGACACATACCAGGCCGGCCTCGCAAAGGCGCGCGGCGTGCAGGCAATACTGGAAGGCCACCTCAACCTCTGTGGCCATGTCAGACAGGTCGAACGCTACGCCCTGAAACTCAAGGATCGCTTTGCCGGAAACCTCGCGCTCGCGTGCATACTGAAGCGCGGCTTCGAGCGCACCCCGCGCGGCACCTGCCGCAATGAAAGCGATCCCGATGCGGCCATCCGACAGGCTTCCAAGGATGGTCGCGTACCCGCTGCCCTCCATGCCGAGCAGACTGCTCGCCGGAGCGCGGTAGCCATCGAGCACGATTTGCGCGGTATGCGCCGTATGCTGGCCGAGCTTCGTCTCGATGCGGCTGACTTCATAGCCAGGCTGTTTCGGGTCAATCAGGAAAGTGCTCCAGCCTTTCTTTCCCTTCGATTTGTCGGTCTGCGCCAGCACGACCGCCACCCCGGCTTCGCTTCCGTTCGAGATGAACTGCTTCGTGCCATACAGCATGAAAGTGTCACCGTCGCGCTGTGCGGTGGCACGCAACGCCGCAGTGTCCGAACCAGCCTGCGGCTCGGAAATGAGCGTCGCGCCGATTGCTTCGCCGCGCGCCATGGCCGGAAGGTAGTCGCGCTTCTGCTTTTCGGAGCCATGCGCCGCAATGCACATCGCGGTGATATTGTGAACATGCAGAATGGTAGCCAGCCCGGCATCGACGGCCGCAAACTCCTGCTGCGCCAGGCAAAACTCGACAAACCCGGCACCCACGCCGCCATAAGCCTCCGGAATCAGCATGCCAAGGAAGCCCGCCTCGGCCAGTATTCCCAGTTCCGCGTATGGCCAGGCTGCAGCCCTGTCGCGCTCGGCGGCCGTTGGTGCGACGACTTCGAGTGCCAGGCGACGCGCCGCGTCGCGGATCATGAGCTGTTGCTCGGTCAGGAATACTGTGGACAGGTCTTTCATGGTGGTCTTGTGCCGGTGCGGCAGTGAATATCCCAAACGGAAGTGTTCTGCGGGCACCAGCGCCTGAAACTTATCGGCCAAACCAGCCCCGTCGATGCTCATCTTACGTAGTTGGTGCGTGGCTCAGCGAGTACATATGTGCGCAAGATACTTGCAGATCTGGTCTGGTTTCCCCGACGGCGAAGTTCCCCTCAAGAGCATCACCGGATGCCGTGACGTGTGTCGCACTCGTCGGCTGGGGGCGGATCTTCAACTATTCGCGTTGAACACCCGGCGTTTCGATCAAGCGCTACGTCAGCTACCGACGTTTGTCACATGCCGCGAATGCGCCTGAAAACCCTCAAGCGCCTGACCGGCGTCGGCTTTCGAAACATTACGACCCGACCAAGGACATCAAGAACTTGGTCTACGGCATCCAGATGGCGCGTCTCAGCATGAGTCAGCAAGTCTTCGTCACATCAGCTATTTCGCCGCTGCTGCAGGGTGCCAACCGGGATTGGCTGAACTGCACCGAGCTCGGAAACATCGTGGTGTGAATGCGCCCAGCGCGTCGATGGATAGCTGTGCCACTCTCTTCGCGGCGGGCGAGCTTTGCTTAACCTGTGCCTGGCTTGTCTCGGCAAATCTGCAAATCTGCCGCGGGAGGCGGCCTGAGGGCTACTGGCAGTCCGAGGGCGGCGGTATTTGGGCGAAGCGATCGACCAGCCATTCGATCGCCATTGGCCAGCCGACGCTCAAGCCGCTTACGTGGTCCGCGGCCTCTACCGCTCGAAATGCGACTTTGGAACCTCGCGCGCACCAGTCGTCTTTCAACGTGATGGCCTGGTCGTAGGGCACAAGCTCGTCTGACCGGCTGATATAAACAAATGCAGGCACGGGCGATGGAATGGTTCCGGTGCTACCTTCGCGGAGCCGCGCTCGCCAGTCAGACCTCGAAAGAATCGCCGGCGCATCAACCAATTGAGCCTCGGTGATGCCGGTATAGGCCGCCAGCGCCTCTACCAAGCATTGGCCTTTGCGCACGTCGGCCACCACTGCCCTTCCGTGGCTGGTCAACACGTTATCAAGGTTCAACTCTGGATACGCTGCGTTCAGGCCGACAAGCATGTAGGGAATTGCGGCGGACAACCGCGAAACGCCATTGTTTGCAAAGGCAAAGATGTCGTCCATTCGCGCTGGTGCGGCCCCCACGGTCACACCATAGACATTCAGCGATGCGGCATACGTCGGCTGTAACTGAGCCGCCCAAGCTGCTGCATGTCCACCTTGCGAGTATCCCATAATGCCTACCGGGTCATGCTGCTTGATGCCAGCGCCCGGCAAGTGGCGAGCCGCGAGAACCGCATCGAGCACGGCGTGGCCCTCGGAGCGGCCAACCAAGTAGGGCTGGTCACCAGGAGTTCCTAACCCAACATAGTCGGTGACAACTATTGCCCAGCCCCTGGCCAGTGTCTGCGGTACCGGGCCTAGCGATACCTCATACTCATTGCCCAGGGCGTACTGATACGAAGGCGCACAGATGTCCGCGATCCCATGAGTGCCGGGCGCCCACGCGATAACCGGGCGATGGGCAACGCTTCTTTGCGTCTTTGGCACCAACACCGTGCCGGAAACAACCACCGGCTTACCGCGGGCGTCAGTCGACGAGTACAAGATTTGCCAACCGTTGGCGGAAACTTCTATCGGATCGAACTTCCGCCAGCGCAGCAGGGTTCCATGAGGAAGCTGTGAATGGATGGTTGGGGGCGTATAGAAGGGGTCGTTCCCAGGCGGCGTCAGCGCCCATGCCTGCAGCGGCATAGTAAGGTACAGTCCAGCCCCCAAGACGAAGCCGAACAACGCAAGATGCGCGCCTTTTATGCACCAACAGAAGATGTTCTTTAACATGCTTGAAAGCTCCGACGGTATGAACAGCAAGGTCGTGATTCAGTGCTGAGCGTGCCAGCCTGCTCCGCCGAGCTGAACGCGAGCGGCGTGCTTGGCAATGGCGTGCCGGCTCACGGCACTGCGGAATACTTCACAGAACATGGGCCAGTGCCGCGCCGCGGCATTGCGTATCGTGGCCAGATATGGCGCCAAGGGCTGCATTTTTGCCAGTTCATAGGCTTGGCTGGGCATGGGTCCATCCTGCTGGCCCATTCGATCGCGGCACATTCCAACGTGGGCGGGTCGGCATAGCTCGCTTGGAAGCTGCCGTTGTGTATCCCCGCCTTCGCATCGAAGATTTCGCCACCGAGTAGCACAGACGGTAGATGGGTTGTCAGAACGCGGCGGGCGATCACAACTCTGACTGTCGGGATGGCCGCGCCAGGAGAAACGCAGCAGACGGCTCAACGACGTAGGAACCTCCTCAGGAAACCCACCATGCCGTTCGCGCCCCGGTGATATATCCCTCTACCGGTTGCTGAATAAGTGGCCAAATGTTATCCCCGCCCTGCTGACTTGTGATGGCACATCCGTTCATCTTGTTTGCGGATCTACTCATTTCGTCGGCATCCGGAAAAACCCGGCCACGCACGCTTGCCAGGCCATTCAGCCCGACATTCAGTGGCAGCCGCGTCCTGGTAACGCCACGCCACGCAAGCTGCGGTATGTTTTTCCCATGCGTCGACGGCAGTAGGCACAGCTTGCCGGCTACCCCGGCCCTTCTCGCAAAGAACGAAAAGAATTCCCCGCGTCCCGTCTCTACAATTTCCGCATCGATGGGGGAGACGACGATGTGGGAACAATTACCCGACACAGACCTCGAGCGGGAATACTCGCCCAGCTCGTTGGCACCACGCTTCAATGAAGTCGTTGCGTCCTACGCTACGCTGAGTCGGCGGGTTTTGGCCGAGAGGACAAGCTGTCACATACCGTACGGCTCGCACGGTGACGAATACACCATCCTGTTCGAGACTGCGGCGCCGCCCCGGCCCGTCATGGTGGTCTACCTGCATGGCGGCTACTGGCAAGATCTGTCGGCGGATGACAGTTGCTTCCCCGCGGGTCACTTCCTCGCGCAGGGCATTGACTACGCTGCCATCAACTACACGCTGGCCCCTGCCGCCACAGTGCAAGGCATCGTCCGACAATGCGCGCGTGCGCTGGTGACGCTGAGCCGTGCGCGGCCTGACCATGCCATCTTGCTTGCAGGTAGCTCCGCTGGCGCCCACCTCGCAGCAATGATGACGATGCTCGACTGGCGCTTGCTCGATCGACGCACACCCCCATTGCGCGCCGTGCTGCTGCTATCAGGCATATATGACCTGCGCCCGCTGGTTCGCACCTACGTCAATAAACCGCTCGGGCTGGACAACGCGAGCGCGTGGGCACTAAGCCCGCTCTCGCTCGCCCCCCAGGTTCAGGTACCGACCCTTGTCTCCTGGGGTGAGCGGGAGACCGCCGAATTCAAACGGCAAAGCCGGGACTATGCCGCCCACCTTGCCACCCACATAGTCCCCACGCATACGCTCGAGGTACCCGAGCGCGATCATTTTGACATTCTTTTCGACATTGGCCGGCGCGACACCGTGCTTGGCCAGGCTGTCAGCAAGCTACTTGGAGACCCCAAATGACTTTCCCCCGCAAACGCGTGATTCCCGAAGTCCGCGACCCCGCGCTCGAGCTGTCGCTGGTTCGGAACGTCGACATCTCGACCGACCAGAGCCGTTCGGATGCCGTCAAAGTAACCGCCGGCGAGCCGCTGGTCGACTTCGCTGGCAAGAGCAATCCGTACATCGACTACCACCGCAACGACCTGTTGCTGAGCCTGCAGCACATGCGCAGCGCGGGCCACGACGAGATGGTGTTCATTCTGATGACGCAGTGCAAGGAACTCACCTTCAAGGCAATTCACTACGAGCTTTACAACATGCAGCTGCGCATCCAGGCCGACGACCTGAGCGGCGCACTGGAACTCGCGCCGCGCGTGAAACGCTTGTTCGAATACCTGGTCAAGACCTGGGACGTGCTGTCGACCATCTCGACGAGCGGCTTCAACGAGTTCCGGGACTGTCTCGGCGTGTCGTCGGGCCAGCAGTCGTACATGTACCGGCATGTCGAATTCCTGCTCGGCAACAAGTCCGTGCGGCTGGCGCAGGCGCACGCCAACAATCCCGACGTGTATCCCCAGCTGGAGCAAGCGCTGCATGGGCGCAGCCTCTATGACGACGTATTGGCGTTGCTGGCGCGGCGCGGGGTGCCTATGCCCGCCCGGGCGCTTGAGCGCGACTGGTCAGAAACCTACGCGAGCAACCCGGAGGTAGAACAAGCGTGGCTCATGGTGTACCAGGATGCGGGTCCGGACAATGATCTGTATGTGCTGGGCGAACAGCTGATCGAGATCGCCGACCTGTTTTCGCAATACCGCTGGCGCCACTTCACCTCCGTCGAGCGCATCCTGGGCTTCAAGCCTGGCACCGGCGGCTCCGCAGGCGTAGGCTGGCTCAAGCATGTGGTCGAGCACCGCTTCTTCCCCGAGCTGTGGGCCATCCGTACGGTACTGGGGGCATGATGAGCGAGTTCGACCATACTGCCGGACCGGACGGCACCGCCGCCATGTTCGCACGCGCGAGAGAGCAGTTCGTGCTCCCGGAGGGCATGCGCTATTTTGACGGCAATTCGCTGGGTCCGTTGCCGAAGGCTGCACAGATGCACGCCTACGTGGCAGTCACGCATGAGTGGGGACAAGGCCTGATCCGGTCCTGGCACGACGCGCAGTGGAATACGCTACCGCGTCGCGTTGGTGACCGGATTGCTGCGCTGATCGGTGCCGCTCCGGGCGAGGTGATCGCGTCCGATTCGACCTCTGTCAACCTGTTCAAGGTACTGTGTGCCGCGGCGCGGCTGCGTCCGGGACGAACGCGCATCATCACCGATGCGGAGTCATTTCCGACAGATCTATACATCGCCGCTCAGGTCGCCAAGCTGTTCGACATGACGATCACAAGCGTGCCGACGGCCCGGATTCCCGAGACGCTGAGCGATGACGTCGCCATCGTGCTGCTCAACCATGTGGACTATCGCAGCGCACAGGTCAATTCCCTGGCGGCGTACACGCGCGCCACGCACGACTCGGGTGCTCTGATGGTGTGCGACCTGTCGCATTCGGCGGGGGCCATGCGCTGCGACCTGAATCTGCACCGCGTCGACTTTGCGGTGGGCTGCGGCTACAAGTATCTGAACGGCGGCCCCGGCGCTCCGGCCTTCCTGTATGTCGCACGCCGCCATCTCGCCGACTGCGAGCAGCCGCTTGCCGGATGGTTTGGCCACGCCCAGCCCTTCGATTTCCATGAGAGCTACGAGCCGGCACCCGGCATCGAGCGCTTCCTGTGTGGCACGAACCCGGTGCTCGCCTTGTCTGTGCTGGAGCGTTCGCTGCAGGCGTTCGACGGCATCAGCCTCGACGCGCTGCGCGCGCGCAGCCTGCAACTGACCGGCCGGTTCATCGAGCAAGCGCGTTGCCGCCTGGACCGGCATGGTTTCCAGGTCGCTTCGCCGGCACAGCCCGAGGCCCGCGGCAGCCATGTCTCGCTGCGCCATCCCCAAGGCTATGCGGTGATGCAGGAGCTGGCCCGGCAGCAGATGATCGGCGACTTCCGCATGCCCGATTTCATGCGTTTTGGCTTTGCTCCGCTCTTCAACACCGAAGAGGACGTGACTGCGCTGATCAACGCCATCGACGACATCATGACCCGGCGCCTGTGGGACCGGCCTGAGCACTTGCAGCGGCGTGCTTTCACCTAGCACTGCAGCTTGTTCGCGGGGTCGAGGGCCGCGCCAGGCCCTCGCCTCATTCAAACGATAAAACAGGAGACAAGACATGTCCGATCCCGGGCAGTTTCACACCATTGCCGCGCGCGAGCGCGGCCTCAAGCAGTCCCTCACGCCACCCCAGCTCACCATGATCGCCATCGGCAGCGCGATCGGCACTGGACTGTTCCTTGGCAGCGGCGCTGCGATCCAGCTGGCCGGCCCCAGTGTGATACTCAGCTTTGCCATCGGCGCCGCAGTCGCGCTGCTGCTGATGGGGTGCCTCGGAGAAATGGTTGTTACTCACCCCAGCACAGGATCTTTTGGCTCCTACGCCGAGCACTATCTCGGCGGCATGGCCGGCTTTGTAGTGCGCTACGCATACTGGATATCGGTGGTGCTGGTCATCGGCGCGGAGGTAACGGCGATTTCGGTTTATATGCGCTTCTGGTTCCCCGACTCGCCGGGCTGGCTGTGGATTCTCGCGTTCTCGGCGGCCCTGGTGTTCCTCAACGCGCGCAGCGTGAACACGTTTGGTGCGGCCGAGTACTGGTTTACCGTCATCAAGGTTATCGCAATCGTCGCCTTTATCCTGCTGGGCAGTTATGTCGTGTTCTCCGCTCCGGCGGACGGCGCCATCGGCCTGGCGAACTTCCACGCCAACGGCGGATTCTTTCCACATGGATTCTCCGGAACCTGGTTCGCGGTGGTAGTGGCAATCTTCAGCTTTATTGGCATCGAGTTCATCGCGGTGGCCGCAGGCGAGGCGGCACAGCCGGAACGTGCTGCGCGCAGCGCGTTCAAATCCGCGCTGTTCCGCCTGATTTTCTTCTATGCCTGCACCATCGGCCTGATGCTGGCCATCGTGCCGTGGCAGACAGCCGGCACCGGCAAAAGCCCGTTTGTACTGGTGATGGAGCACATCGGCATTGCCGGCGGCGCCAGCGTCATGAATTTTGTGGTGCTAAGTGCGGCGCTGTCCGCCATGAACGCACAGCTCTATGTGGCCACACGCATGATCTTCAGCCTCGCACGCAATGGCCACGCACCCGCATCGCTGGGCACGGTTGGCGCCAATGGCATTCCCCTGCATAGCCTGTTGCTGTCGACCGTAGGCGTGGCCTTCGCCGCAGCCTGCAGCGTGCTGGTGCCGCACGATTCATTCTTGCTGGTGATGTCGATCGCAATGTTTGGCGCGCTGTTCGCGTGGCTGATGATCTTCGTGACGCACTACCGCTTCCGGCTGGCCTGCAAGCGCGATGGCATCACGCCGGCATTCCGCGTGCCGGGCTATCCCTACCTGACGCTGCTGGGCGGCACCACGATGGTTTGCGTGATCGGCTCGACCCTGTTCGTGCCGGCGTTTCGTATGACCCTGCTCACCGGCCTGCCGATGCTTGCCGCGCTCGCCATTGCCTATCTGATTGCCGGCCGCAGGCAGACCAGCCGCACGAAACCCGCCTGACGCGCCCAGCGCATACCCCGCGCGGCAACCCGCGCCCATCCCGGATTCACCACGACAACCGGCCTGGCATCCACAGGCTTTGGCCCCGGCTTGCCTGACGAAACGCAACAACGCGTCGCGCGGGCCGGGGCGGCACTGCATCAAACCAAATCAAATCAAAATTGAGAGGAGACATGAAGAAGATCTATTCCATGACGGCGATGCTCGCCGGCCTGGCCAGCGTTCACGCCCAGGCGCAGGCCCAAGTCACGCTCTATGGCCTGCTCGACACGGGCGTGACCTATACCAACAACACGGCCGCGAACGGGCACGCGGGCTCTGCCGTGCAGATGATGTCCGGGGTTGCGCAGGGCGAGCGGTGGGGCATGCGCGGCACGGAGAATCTTGGTGGCACGATGCGTGCGGTGTTCGCGCTCGAAAGCGGCTTCCAGTCGGATACCGGGGTACCGGGCCAGGGCGGGCGCCTGTTCGGAAGGCAGGCCTACGCCGGACTGTCGGGAGATTGGGGCACGCTGACACTTGGCCGCCAATACGATCTGATAGGCGACTATCTGCCGGCCTACGCGTCTGCCGCCAATACGCCTGCTGGCCTGTTCGCCTGGAGCTTGCCGGCCTACGCGGCGGGCGGCTACCAGCTCGACAACCGCGTCTGGGGTGACTGGGTCGACAACGCCGTCAAGTATGTCTCACCCGACCTTGGTGGCCTGAGCTTCGGGGCAATGTATGGCCTCGGCGAAGCAAGCGGTTCGGTCAGCAAGCGCGGCACCTTGAGCGCGGGGGTCAGTTACGCCCGCGGACCAGCCAGCGCGGCGGTCGCTTACTACCGCGAAAGCGATGCATTCGGTATCGGTACCAAGACGATCTATGCCGCAGGGGCGGCCTACGAGCGTGACGCGCTGCGGCTGTTCGCGAGTGCCTCGGACGTGCGGCTCAACGGTGGCAGCAGGCCGCGCGCGCTCACGCTGGAGGCCGGTGCCGTCTACAAGCTGTTGCCAAGCCTGAACGCCGGCCTTGGCTATCAGTTCCAGCGCCGCAACAACGATCTTGACAGCGCAAGCCAGGTGATCGCGAGCCTCGACTACCAGCTGTCGCGCCGCACGGATGCATACCTGGTTGGCACCTACGCCATGGACCACGCCTTCAATGCCCAGGCGGTCGCCGCGCTCGGCCAGCCGGCCATGGGCAGTCGCCAGTTTGCTTCACGGATCGGGCTTCGGCATCGATTCTGACTGCGCAGCCGGACCCGCAGCACATGAAGAACAGGAGATGACATGTCCAAAGGCAACTACGACACCTACCGCGAAAGCGTCGCCGGCCGCGCCGATGTGGAGGACACCCCGGAACTGGTGGCCTACTACAAGAAACTCGACGCGCTGAAGACCGGCGCGCTGTGGACCGTGGCCAACAAGATCGAGCCGTGGCAGCCGAAGTCCGAATCGGTGCCGGTGCTGTGGCGCTACCGCGACCTGCGCGACCACGTGCTGCGCTCGGTCGACCTGGTGACGCCGGAGAAGGCAGGGCGCCGCGTGATCTACCTGAACAATCCGGGCCGCCAGGACGTGTCCGCCGCCGTGGGCTGGCTCTACTCGGGCCTGCAGGTGATGCATCCGGGCGAGGCGGCATCGGCCCACGCGCACTCGTCGTCGGCGCTGCGCTTCATCATGGAAGGCAGCGGCGCTTACACGATCGTCGACGGCCACAAGATGACGCTCGGTGCCAATGACTTCGTGCTGACGCCAAACGGTACGTGGCACGAACACGGCGTGTCGGCCGACGGTACCACCTGCATCTGGCAGGACGGCCTGGACATTCCGCTCGTCAACGCGATGGAGGCCGGCTTCTACGCGGTGCACCCGAACCTGCTGCAGGCCGTCACGCACCCCGTCGACGACGTGCCGGCCATCTGGGGCGGCAAGGGCCTGCGCCCGCACGGCGGCGCGTGGAGCAAGCCGTACTCGCCGCTGTTCAAGTACGAATGGGCGCCGACCTACGAGGCGTTGGCGCGATACAGCAAGGTCACCGACGGCAGTCCGTTCGACGGCGTGCTGATGCACTACGTCAACCCGGTCACCGGCGGCCCGGTCATGCCGACCATCGGCGCGAGCATGCAACTGCTGCGCCCCGGCGAAGCGACCAAGGCCCACCGCCACACCGGCAGCTTCATCTATCAGGTGGCCAAGGGCAGCGGCCATTCGGTCATCAATGGCCAGCGCTTCGACTGGACCGAGCGCGACATCTTCTGCGTGCCGTCGTGGGCATTCCACGAGCACGCGAACGCTTCGGCCAGCGACGACGCGGTGCTGTTCTGCTTCAACGACCTGCCGGTGATGCATTCGCTCGGGCTATACCGCGAGGAAGCGCTGGCGGAGAACGACGGCCATCAACGGCTGGCCTGAACCCCCTTATCCCCTGATTCCCTGATTACTGAATTCTCATCGGAGTAGTAAAACCATGCGTCTCGTTACCTTCCGCACTGAAGTTGCCGCCGCCGCCCGCCTGGGCGCCATCGTGGACGGCTATGTCGTCGACCTAGCCCGCTTCGGCGAAGCCGTCGGCGCCGCCATCCCGTCCGACATGCTGTCGTTCATCGACCTGGGTCCGGCCGCGGTCAAGTCCACCAGCGCGCTGCTGAACGAGCACAAGGGCCGTTTCCCGTTCGGCGTGGCCGTGCCGGTGTCGAACGTCAAGCTGCTCGCGCCGATTCCGCGCCCGCGCAAGAACATCTGGGGCATCGGCCTGAACTACGTCGAGCATGTGGCCGAATCGAGCCGCAGCCTGGACACCTCGAAGGAACTGCCGAAGGAGCCGGTGATCTTCTCGAAGCCGCCGACCACCGTGATCGGCCCGGGCGATGCCATCGAGCACAACAAGGAAATCACCCAGCAGATGGACTGGGAAGTGGAGCTGACCGTCATTATCGGCACGCGCGGCAAGGGCGTGAAGGAAGCTGATGCGCTGAACTACGTATTCGGCTACAGCGTGATGATCGACATCTCGGCGCGCGACTGCCGCCGCGCCGGCCAGTGGATCTACTCGAAGGGCCAGGACACCTACGCGCCGTTCGGTCCGGTCATCGTCACCGCCGACGAGATCGCCGATCCGCACACGCTGGACCTGTCGCTGACCGTCAACGGCGTGACCAAGCAAAGCTCCAACACGCGCCACATGCTGTTCAACGTCAATGCGCTGGTCGCCGACATCAGCAAGGGCATGACGCTGGAGCCGGGCGACATCATCGCCACCGGCACGCCGGACGGCGTGGGCGCGGGCCGCACCCCGCAGGAATGGCTGTGGCCGGGCGACGTGGTGGTCGCCAAGGTGGAAGGCATTGGCGAACTGCGCCACCCGGTGGTTGCGGTCTGAGGCTGACGGAACTACTTCCGCCGCCCCCGCGGAAGCGGGGGCCCAGTGACTTTGCGCGGGTGCCATCGGCATGCGGAAAGACGCTGGGTTCCCGCCTGCGCGGGAACGACGTGTAGCGAACGATAACGGAGAATTCCATGCTCAACCTGCCCAAGTTCAAGGCCGCCGCCGTACAGGCCGCGCCGGTCTTTCTCGATGCCGACGCGACCGTCGACAAGGTCTGCCGCCTGATCAAGGAAGCCGCCGACAATGGCGCGAAGCTGGTTGCCTTTCCCGAGGTGTTCGTCGCGGGCTACCCGTACTGGAGCTGGCTGACCAACCCGGTCGACGCGAGCCCGTGGTTCGAGAAGCTGGTCAAGGCTTCGATCGAGATACCCGGTCCCGAGATCCGCAAGATCGCGCAAGCCACGCAGGCCAACCACATCAACGTGGTAGTCGGCGTGAACGAGCGCAGCAAGACCGGCATCGGCACGCTGTACAACACGCTGGTGACCATCAGCGATGAAGGCCGCATCCTGGGCCGCCACCGCAAGCTCGTGCCGACCTGGGCCGAGAAGCTGACCTGGGCCAATGGCGATGCATCAGCGCTGCGCGTGCGCCAGACCAGCGTGGGCCCGCTGGGTTCGCTCGCCTGCGGCGAGAACACCAACACGCTCGCGCGCTTCGCGCTGCTGTCGCAGGGTGAACTGATGCACGTGGCCAGCTATATCTCGCTGCCCGTGGCGCCGGCCGACTACGACATGGCCGAAGCGATCAAGGTGCGCGCCGCTGCGCATTGCTTCGAAGGCAAGGTGTTCACCGCGGTGTCGTGCTCGACCGTGTCGGAAGAGATCATCTGCGCGATGGAACCCCTGAACCCGAAGGCGCGCGAGCTGATGTCCCGCCGCAACAGCGCCTTTTCCGGCTTCCTGGGCCCGGACGGCCGCGTGATCGGCGAGCCGCTGATCGACGAGGAAGGCATCGTCTATGCCGATATCGACCTGTCGCGCTGCATCCAGCCGCGCCAGATGCACGACATCACAGGCCACTACAACCGCTTCGACGTGTTCGACCTGCGCGTGAACCGCCGCGCACTGCAGCCAGCGCAGTTCCTCGACGGCGCGGTTCCGCAGATCGACCTGGACGCCGAAGAGGCCGAACTCAATGCATTCGAACTGACCGAGACCAAGTAATGCCGTCCCCAATCTTTACCCCGCAGAAGCCGCTGCGTATCGGCCAGATCGTGCCGTCCTCCAACACCACGATGGAGACGGAGATCCCCGCCATGTTCCGCGCGCGCGAACTCGACTTTGCCGAGCGCTTCACCTTTCATTCGAGCCGCATGCGCATGAAGAAGGTGGTCAAGGAAGAACTCGAAGCCATGGACCGCGACAGCGACCGCTGCGCGATCGAGCTGTCCGACGCGCGCGTGGACGTGCTCGGCTATGCGTGCCTCGTGGCCATCATGAGCATGGGCAAGGGCTATCACCGTGTGTCGGAAGAACGCCTGACGCGGCGCACCGTCGAGAACGGGAACCCTGCGCCGGTAGTGACCAGCGCAGGTGCGCTCGTGGACGGCCTCAAGGCGATGGGCGCCAAACGTCTGTCCGTGGTGTGCCCGTACATGAAGCCGCTGACCAGGATGGTGGTCGACTACATCGAGAGCGAAGACATCGAAGTCAAGGACTACTGCGCGCTCGAGATCCCCGACAACCTGCAGGTCGCGGCGCAGGACCCGGCCAACCTGCTCGAGATCTACAAGCGCATCGACACCACCGGTGTCGATGCCATCGTGCTGTCGGCGTGCGTGCAGATGCAGTCGCTGCCGTCGATCCAGAAGGTGCAGGAAGAATCGGGCATCCCGACCGTGTCGGCCGCAGTGGCCACCACGTGGCAGATGCTGGGCAAGCTCGGGCTGCGCGCGCAAGTGCAGGGCTGCGGTGAGCTGCTGAGCGGCAAGTACTGATGTTGCTGCAGGATCTGGTGGGCAATCTCGGCCGGCAAGCTGCATGGCAATGTCGCGATCGGCATGCCCATTGGCAGCCATCAGGACAATCTTTGCCCGACGCACCGGTGAATGAGGCAACGAGCGCGACCGGCTTATCGACACCAGAGTCCGCGCTCCGGACCGGACACCACGGCCTCGATTCCCTTGCGTCCATGATTCCCACTTGCCCGAACGGATTCGATTATGGGGCAGTGAAAATCATGAAAACATGTATGACCGCGACGCTCTGAGAAATACGCGAGGACTCGCTGGGGGTTATGTTTTTTTGCGATTTGTTGGCCCAATGGGATAAGGCATTTCTGTAGTATCCTTTTCCTTAGAAAAAATGTGCCGATGGCTTCTCGAAGGGGGTGGTCCCCGTGTTGCTCGGCAAACGGGGAGAGCACCATGCTTCCAGTACCGCTGTCCGCTGCGGACATTCAGATTCTTTCCTGCCTGCAGGCCGATCCTCGCATGTCGATGGCGGCACTTGCCGAGGCAACCAACAGTTCGATTTCCCCCAGTTGGCGCCGTGTCAAGCGTCTCGAGGAATCCGGCGTGATCCAGGGCTACAACCTGTTGCTTGATCGCAAGGCGTTGGGGCTTGGAATCGAGGCCTTTGTTTTTATCAAGATATCTTCACACCGCGAGGCGGACGCCCTGGAGTTCGAACGCGCCGTGCACGGGGTGGACAAAGTGCTTTCCTGCTACATCCTGTCTGGCGTGGAGGACTACCTCCTGCGAGTCGTCGCGCAGAACCTGGACAGCTTTGCTGAGTTCAGCCGCAAGACGCTGGCTACCTTGCCCCACGTGCGCGAAGTTCGTAGCGCATTTGTCCTGCATTCCATCAAGGCGTCGCATCGCTTGCCTTTGCCGCCAGTTGGACGGTAGTGGCATCGCCTTATAGAGAAGTCATGACTCTTCCCTCGGTGCCTGAATGGTGAGCGCGGTATCCATGGTTCGCTGCATGCCGATCCAGATCGTCTTGGCGCGGGGCAAGAACCGCCTGCATGGTCGAAGCGCCACGGCTATCGCACATGGATCGCGTGGAGCAGGCAGCCTTGGCGTTGTGCATGTCACTCATATCTCGATATCTCCATCGGACGACGGTTGCCATCGTGCCATTGCGCCGGACGCCATCAATCTTGGAGGCATACCTCGCCGTTGACGCCGTTCGGCACACTGCGCAGCCTGAGGGTGGCGGCGTTCAGGAAGCTATCCCTTGGACGCCTCGGTCGCCGCCTCGTCGATCAACGCTGCAACCTCCGCTGGCCTCGAAGCCAGCGAAGCATGGCTTGCCGCCAGAGTGATGACCTTCCGGGAGTTGAGCCGTGCCGACATCTTCAGTTGATTTTCAGGCGCGATCATTCCGTCTTCGCTGGAAATCTGGTACCAAGACGGCTTCTTCCTCCATGCTGCCGCCGTGATGGTGTCGCCAAAGGTACTGGCAAGCGGCGCCTTCTGCGTCGCCGCCATCACCAGCGCATCCTTGGCCGGCAGGTCCTGACAGAAGCTCTCATGGAATTTATCGGCTTTAAGCCAAAGGTAGCCGTCACTGTCTGGCACAAGGTTCGGCGCTGCCACAGGAAGATGCTGCTGCGTAATGCCGCCGGGGCTTTCCCCCGCGTCGGGTGCAAACGCCGCTATATAAACAAGCCCGATTACATTCGGCTGGTCACCGGCCTGCGTGATCACCGCGCCCCCGTAAGAATGTCCGACCAGTAGGACTGGGCCGGTTTGTTGGGCAATCATTTTGCGAGTACGCTCCGCATCGTCGGCAAGCGATGTCAACGGGAGCTCCACGGCGCGAAGGGAGGTATATCCCTTCCCTACCAGTTCAACAATGACCTTGCCCCAGTGCGCAGCTCCGCCCCAGAAGCCGTGCACCAACACAATGGTAGGCTGATTGCTCATGGCTGACTCCAATCTGTGAGTAGAAATTACTCGCCGAAATCTCCGAGACGTCGGAGTCCCTCGGCGGTTGAGAAAACGTTCCAATCGATGTCACCCAGACGGTGACTGACGACCCATCCGACAATGGGAGCAACGACACAGCGAAAGAGAGACACAAGCGGGAGCGCTGGCGTATGCTTCGATCGCCCATTATTGAGCTAATTTTGCTGGCACACCATGACCAAGACATCCAAATCTTTGCAGAGACGCCCAGCCAGTCGGTCCCTATTCACGGATGCCAGTCGTCCCGCCTCCGACGTTTTTCTGGAGGTCTTTAGCATTTCTCGCATGCGCGGTGAGCTTCTTGGTGAAACTGTTGTCCAATCCGGAGAGGAGCATTCATTTCCAACGGGCCAAGCATGCTTTCACATCATTCAGGACGGGCACTGTCAGTTGCGCCTGACCGGCAGCAGTGAAACTGTACGCTTGTCGCCGGGCGACATAGTTCTTCTCCCTCGTGCGCAAGGCCATCGCATTGAAGGCGCCGACGCTACGTTGACCCGCGAAAATCATCAGGGCTCCTCGCCCGCGCGTATTACGAGCGGCCTGTTCCAGTTTGAAGCGGCTGGAGGTCAGGCACTGATGCGCGGATTGCCAACCTTACTGCATGTGGCCTGCAGGGCGGATGAACCGTCTGACGCCATCGGCTCGCGGGAATGGGTGTCACTAACTATTGCAGCGATGCAGCAGGAGGTCGCGAGTCCTTCGATCGGAAGCGCCATTATGTTGTCCCGGATTATTGACCTGATGTTCATCTGGGCAATACGTCACTGGCTCTCGAGCGCCCCCAAGGAATCGACGGGTTGGATTGGAGCGCTGCGCGATCCCTTGATTGGCCATGCGCTTGCACTATTGCACGCCGAACCGGGATCCGACTGGACCGTCGACAAGCTGGCCGCCGCGGTCGACCAGTCGCGCTCCAACTTGTCGCGCAGGTTTGTGCAACTGGTCGGCGAGTCGCCGATGCGTTACCTGATCAATTGGCGAATGCAGCTTGCCTGCCAGCGGCTGTCAACCACTGGCCGGCGAATCTCGCAGATTGCAGAGGAGCTCGGCTATGACTCGGAGGCAGCGTTCAGTCGGGCTTTCCGGCGTGCGTTCTCGCTTGCGCCAACGGAGTATCGTTCACGCACTACAGGCAAAACATGATGACTTGCTGCGCGGGCGTACACCGATCCGTGCCTCGCAGGCAGTGTCGCCACTCATGCGGCAAGTTGAAGCGCACGGCGTGGACGTCCGCTGGAAGCGACCGGGATGGTCTTGATCAGTTCTACGGCACGTATTATCTGCCGCGGTACCTGAATGATCGGAGGCGCCTCACGGCGCATCGATCACCGGACTGACATCAAGCACGTACATCTGCCGGTTGCCATCGTGAATCGAATCAATGCAAACGGATTTGCCGTCACGGCTCCAGCGCGGGTGGAGATCGCAGCGGTTTTCCTTCTTCAGGTCCGGACTGGTGTAGAACGAGCCAATGTCGTAGCGCTCGCCGCGGCCGACGTGGTACAGGAACAGGATGCGCTCGTTGGTCTGCGCGTCAGGGTACGTATCGCTGAGCAGCCAGTCCGGATGCGTGCGCGAGAACGTCATGTGACCGTTCTCAGTCAGTAAGTCCGCGCCGATCACCGCGACATCGCCGCCGGCCCGGTCTTCGTACAGGTGGTAATGGATGCTGCCATTGTGCGGACCCCAGACAATGATGTGCCGATCGTCCTTCCACAGCGGATGCGAGATCTGGTACTCCGACTTCTCATAGTCGAACGTGCCTACCGCGCTCGGGTCGAAATCCTCGGCGAGTTGCGGCAGCGGATGGTCCGAGCACTCAAGCAGGCGCATGTCCGTGCCGTCCGGGTTGACGGTGATCAGCCGGTGCAGGAAGCAGGTCTCGTCCTCCACGCGCTCGGTCCACCGATGCAGGAACAGCACGCGCGACGAGGATGGACTGATCTCGATGTGGCTGACCCAGTGGATGGCCTTGTCCATCGACGGCACGGGATGGAAGTTGCGCAAGTCCGCATAGCTGACGATCAAGCGCGTGTGGCCACTCTCGAGATCCATGGCGTGGATACCGTCATGCGCTGGCGCCAGCGGCAGCGCCGGCCGTGCACGCAATGCGTCCTCGTCGCTGTAGCCGATCGTCTGGTGCGTCACGTACAGCCGTCGGTAATCCACGCACAGCGCGTAGCAGCTGTTCGGCGCGACGACATAGACGGGCATCGGCAGGTGGCGCGTGGCACCTGTGGCAACGTCGTGAATGGTAGAGCCCAGGCATGGATAGAACGCCGCCACATCGTCGTTGCTGCAGTTATAGATTAGCTGCCGCCCGGGTGCGCCATCGAGCCACTGCAGTTGCGCACCCATCTGCCAGTTCCACGCGGTGGTCTCGCCGACCTTGTGGAATCGGTCATTGTCCTGCGTGTCGAAAAAGCCGATCTCCGCCGCGAGCCCCGGATGCAGGTCCGCATCGGCCATCGGCACGCGCTGTGCGAGCGCATAGCGGTCGCCGCGGTCCCAGGTGCTCTTGTTGTAGTAGCCGAAGAAGTGGTGGCGCTCGCCGTCGCCGAGGCGTCGGCACGGCAGAGCCAGCTGCGTGATGACGTTGGGGAAATGAGGCATAGTCGGTGCTGCGGAGTGGAAGACGTGGGGGTTGAAGTCGGTGCTCAGGCTCATTCCGCCACCAGCCGGGCTTTCCTGATGACGTCATCCCAGCGCGTCTTCTCGCCGGCAATGAATTTTGTGGCGGCGTCGCGGGTATTGCCGACCGGCGTCATGCCCTGCTCGGCCAGCCCGCTGCGGAATTCCTGCGAGGCGACGATCGAGCGGATATCTGCATTGAGCTTGTCCGCGATTGCGTCGGGCACTTTGGCACCTACCGCGATCGTCGTCCACGACGTCGCGACAAAGCCGGGCACGCCGGCTTCCGCCGCCGTGGGCACCTGCGGCAATGCCGGCAACCGCGTCTTGCCGGTGACGGCGAGCGCGCGCAGCTTGCCCGTGCGGATATAGCCAAGCGTGGTCGGCGGGTTCTCGAACATCATATCGATCTGCCCGCCGAGCAGGTCGGCCATGGCTGCCGAACTGCCCTTGTACGGCACGTGCGTCAGCGAAGCGCCAGTGGTGACGCGGAACAGCTCGCCAATCATGTGCACCGACGAACCCACGCCGGCCGACCCGAACGTCATGCCTTGGGGGCGCTTGCCAGCAGCCTCGACAAGCTGCCTGAGGCTGGTCACCTGGATCTGCGGATTCACCACCACGACGTGCGGCATCTCGGCGAGCACCGTGATTACCTTGAGGTCCGTGGCGGGGTTGTAGTTAAGCTTCGGATACGTCCCATAGGTCGCGTGCAGGCCGATCGAGCCAAGCAATAACGTATAGCCGTCCGCCGGCGCATCCGCGACGGCCTTGCCGCCGATATGGCCTCCAGCGCCGGGGCGGTTCTCGACCACCACAGGCTGGCCGTACACCTTGCCGAGCCTGTCGGCCAGCATGCGCGCCTGCAGGTCCGAACTGCCGCCCGCGCTGAACGGCACGATCAGGCGCAGCGCGTGATCCGGGTAGACCGCGTTGGCGGCAAACGATGCGGTGCCGGCAAGCAGCGCGGTCAGCAGGGTCAGGCAGCGCGAAAGCGTCGGCTTGCGTGGCATGCAATGTCTCCGTGGGGAACAGGCGGTCGGCCTTTGAATGGATGCTAGTTTAGGTGGGTCCTACCATGCTGAAAAATGCAATTATGCGTGGAGGCTATGCAATCCTGATATACACTGGGCGCCCCCCATCGGACGCTCATTCGTATGCCGCGCACGCCAACCTTTCGCGAAATCGAGGCATTCCGCGCCGTCATGCTGACTGGCACGACCACGGCGGCAGCGGCCATGCTGCACACCACCCAGCCCTCGGTGAGCCGGCTGCTCGCACAAATGCAGTCCGGAACGGCACTGAAGCTGTTCGATATGGGCAAGGGGCGGTTAAGGCCGACGCCGGAAGCGCAGCGGCTGTTCGAAACGGTGCAGAACCACTTTCAGGGACTCGCGCGCATCGCGCAGGAAGTCGACCTGCTGCGACGCTCGGGAACGGGGCTGCTGCGCCTGGGCTGCACGCCGGCGCTCGGGCTCGGGCTCATGCCGGGCATCGTGGCGCGCTTCGCGGCGCTGCATCCCGATGTGCATGTCGACCTGCAGACTATGGGAAGCCACCAGCTCAGCGAAGGACTGCTGCACGGCCGCTTCGACCTGGTGCTGGTCACGGGGCGACTCGACCATCCGCAGTTCGATATCGAGGTCATGGGCCAGACGCGCGCGGTTTGCGTGATCCACCCGGACCATCCGCTCGCCTCGCGGCGGCGGCTGCATGCTTCCGAGCTCGCGGCGCAGCGTCTGCTGACGCTCAATGCCGACGATGAACTGTCCGTCGCGCTCTGGCAGGCATTGCGAGAAGCCGGCGCGGAACCAGCCGCAACGCTGCAGACGACCTACTCCGGGACGATTTGCGGCCTGGCAGCGGAAGGCGCGGGCATTGGTATCGTCAATCCGTATGCCGCGCGCGTGTTCGCTCATGCGTTGCGGGTCGTGCCACTTCTGCCGGCGTGCCTCATCGAGATCAGAATGGCCCGCGCGAGCCATCTTCCACATTCGACCGTCGCAGAAGCGTTTGCCAATGTTGTGTCAGAAGAGCTGCGTCCTGGGCGCCCGATACGACACGATGGAAAACCAAGACAAAGCCAAGCTGGTGTACCACCCGCCGAGGGATGGAACACGCCAGGGGTGGCGGAGTCGCGGGTGGCTCAGAAGTTGCCGCAGTGGTAGTCGGTGTCGGTCAACTCGGTGATGCGCTTGGAACGTCCGCTAGTGCCAACTGAATATGGAAGGCTCAGTAATCAGTCGCACTGTTTGGAAGGCTTCCAGCCAAGGCTCCCTTGAGATCCGTCAGTTCGCTCCTCAAAAAAAAGCATTTGAATTCAAAAACTTACAGCAACGGTCAAAAATTTGGTCACTTTATCCTTGAATGATGCAAGTTCGGACACTAATTGGCTAAACGCGCCGCCAAAGCAGCGCCTTATGACTGTCATCTTGGCCAATCCTTGGCCAAGAATTGATTGAAATCGCGGTCATGAATCGCCGAATTTCCCACCGCCTCCCATTCCAAGCGAGCCTCTCCCCAAAGTGATGCCAGACATTCGTTTTCGCGCCTCTGTCACCTTTTTGGCGCCTCGCCTGTCTAATACGCAGGAACGCAAATGGAGTGGCCATCCCCGATATGCATACCCAGACACCCATGTCTGCGGCCGTTGCCCGCACAGATGCCGATGATCGCCGCTGCCGTCGCCGGCGATGCTTCGGCCTTCGAGGTCATCATGCGGCGACGTCACAGCCAGGGGGTGGTCCGCCCCCATTGATCGCGACGTCATTCGGCATGCGTGTTTATCCATGACTCACCAAACGAAGAGGAACCATCATGAAGATCGCCAGCATTCTAGTCACGGGCATGCTCGCCGTTGCCACCAATGCCGCCATGGCGCAGGGCGCCGCACCCAACGATGCCCAGATCGCCTCCATCGTCGTCACGGCAAACCAGGTCGACATCGATGCGGGGAAACTTGCCGAGGCCAAAGCCTCGAACAAGGACGTGAAGGCGTTCGGCAAGCAAATGGTCACGGACCATACGGGCGTTAACAAATCGGCCACCGCTCTGGTCAAGAAACTGAATGTCACGCCAGAAGACAATCCCACCAGCCAGAGCCTCAAGGCCGGCGGCGACAAGAACATTCAGAATCTGAAGAGCCTGAAGGGTGCGCAATTTGATAGCGCCTACGTCGATAACGAGGTCACGTACCACCAGGCAGTGCTGGATGCCATGGACAAGACGCTCATTCCGAACGCCAAGAACGAGGAACTCAAGGCCTTGCTGGTAAAGGTGCGTCCGGCTTTCGTCGCGCATCTTGAGCATGCAAAGCATATCCAGGACGAACTGGACAAGAAGTAAGCCTTCCAGAACTCAGGCCATGCGAAGCTCGTATATTCCCCTGCTCGTGACATTGGGATTGATGCTCGCCGGGCCAGCCCAGCCTGTGAGCGCCAGGCCGGCGACCCACACCATCACGATGGACGCTACGGCGTACTCGCCCCCGGAACTGGCCGTCAACATGGGCGACACCGTTGTCTGGGTCAATAACGACCCATTCCCCCATACGGTGACGTCCCAAGCCGGCCGGTTCGACTCGAAGAGCATTGCGCCGGGAGAATCTTGGCGATACAAGGCAACCCGGAAAGGGGAATATCCCTACATCTGCACGCTGCATCCGACGATGAAGGGGATGTTGCGGGTCAAGTAGACGGCCATGGCACCCCGAAACCCTGCGGACCGCGGACGCTGGCCGCCGTCCTGGTTCAGGTTGCGTCAGGAGCCTGTCGTCCGCCGTTGACGATAGACGGTCACGCCGCCCTCTTCGCGCGCGGCCAGCACATTGCGGGCGCCGCAGATCGGGCAGCGGAACAACGGGCCCTGGCCCTCGTTGACGACAACCACTTCGGTGGACTCCCAGCGGGTTCCGCAGGACTGGTTCTGGCAGGTGTAGTAGATAGGCTTTTTCATTTGGGCGGATCGTAGCACGAGACGACGAGCTTGAAGGATTCGGAAGGCAGTGCCAATGGGCCTGCCTCGACCCTCTCCGCAAGAGCCTCTCTTCACGTCAGGATCGCCGGTGTCACGCCGGCGCGTTAAGCCAGCTCCGTAGCATGGGATAAACGCGGCTTCGCCACACCGGGCCGGAAAACAACCCATAGTGATCACAACCCGGAACGGTGACTTGCGTACACAACCGTCGTTCCAGACCACGGCACAGCGTCTGCGCGGCGTGGGTCTGCCCGGCGCCGGTGATCGTATCGAGCTGCCCTTCAACCGTCAGTAGCCGTGTTGTCCGCATGGCTGCCGGATCCACCGGCATTCCTCCGACGTACCACGACCCACGTGGCAACAGGTGCTCGCGGAAGACGATGCGCATGGTATCGAGCACGAATTCAACCGGCATGTCCATCATCGCCACATACCCCGCTACGGCTGCATGGCGCAGATCTGCCTGCGCCCGGGACCCCGGCCATGGCCCCTGAAGCGCAGCGAACACCATCGCCGAAAGGCGCTCCGGCTGGCCACATGCCAGCGTGGGCAATTGCAGAAAGCCCGGATACACGATACGTCCCGCGCCGCGATATTCGTGCGGCACGGCGCCTGTGCAGTGGGCGAGAAACACTGGCAGCGGCATCATGGCCGCGATGTCGCCGAGTCTGGTCGGGTGAAGCCTTGCATCCAGCGGGCCGCCCATCAGTACCAGCGCCCTCACTTCCGGCGCATCTCCGGATGCCAGGCGAGAAACGGCCGCAATGCACGGAATGGTCGCCTGGCAGATCGCCACCACATCAAGGCGCGCCGGATCGAGCAGCGTCATGAACTGCTCGAGCAGCAATACGCAGTCTGCCAGGCCGAAGTGGCCGGCTTCGCGCGGTACGTCCCGTGCATCAATCCAGTCGGTGACATAGACGTCCGCGTCAAGCAGCATGGATTCGATGGCGTCGCGAACCACGACTGCCCGGTGCCCGGCAAGCGGTGCGCACAACATCCGGCGTACGCCGTGACCGTCGCCCACCGAGAAGCGCAGCAAACGGCAGAACGGGGTCTCGGCAACGACGGTCGTTGTCACCGGCACGTGTTTGCCGTCCTGGCAGACAGTGTCCAGATGGTATGACGGCGGCCCGAACTGGCGCATCGACCTCTGGAACAGTTCGTAGGCGTAGGCGAACTGCGCGCCGCACATGGCCGACAAGAATGTCCCCATCGGCGCCCACGCCGCCGCCGAAAAGTTATCCAGACTGCCCATTGAGGAATTCATGCTGTGGCTGCCAGAGGGAATCCGGCCGCTAATCTGTTTGTGTCGGATGCCGTCGACCATTACGCGAAAATGCCTTGGTGTCTCCAGGCATCTCATTGAAGTGGTCGCGCCTGACATCAAGATAATCGACAGATGCGGCCCCGCGTGCGGCAACGCAATATCGTTCCGAGCGACTGCGTTTCGCCCCACTTCTCCTCGCCGAGTCAGCCTTGACGGCGCTGACAGCAAGGGCGCTATGGGCCCCTTCCCGCTTGCGCTGCAGCGAAATGGCGAACAAACCATGCGGCTGCAAGCTTTGCCGCCCGGCTCCTCGAACATGTGGGTCGCCCCAGGCACCACATCCAGCCGCTTCTCACAAGAGATCCACGCCGCTGCGCGGGCGCTGAGGTTGACAACGACAGGATCGGCTTCCCCCTACGATCATCCGCAGCGGAGAAGCCAGGCGGCAGAGCGCGTCAACACCGGCCAGGTCAACACGTCCGCCTCTGGACACCACGGCGTCGATACGTGTTCGTCTGCACTGTCAGGGAAACCTGACAAGGCGCGCGGCAAGCCTGACAGCAGGCTCAGCCCAGCCTGATTTCGAAATGCACGGTCAATGACGATACTGGGCACATGAGCGCGCACAATCATTGAGGCAGGTCGGCAGCTAGCTGGGCATGAGCCTGAAAACCGAGAGCCGGACGCTGTCCCGCTTCCAGCAGGAGGGACTGAATCGGGTACAGGGCAAACATATCGAACGCCTGGATCGAGCTGCCCTATCTGCGATAGGTACATGCCTTCACACGTCCGATGCCGATCGGAGGGGAAAGCGCAATGCAGGCAAACGAGCTGAAACTTGCTGCCGGGGAAGGTCAGGGATCCGAGCCGCTGATTTTCAAACCCCTCGGCATCGATACCTGGCAGGAGCATGTCATCTATCTACACCCGGACTGCCCCGTGTGCCGCGCCGAAGGCTTTGCTGCGCAAGCACGGGTACAGGTGCGGATCGGCGACGCAAGCCTCATTGCCACGCTGAACCTGGTCGGTGCGCCATTGCTCGATACCGGAGAGGCAAGCCTTTCGGCCAGCGCTGCACAGGCACTGGAGGCTCGCGCCGGCGATGTCGTGGCCGTCAGTCACGCGCCGGCCCTGGAATCCGTACGCGCCTTGCGTGCGAAGATCTACGGCCGCCGGCTCGACGGCGCCCAGATCGATTCCATCATCAGCGATATCTCGGCGGGGCGGTACCCGGATGTGTATATCTCCGCGTTCCTTGCCGCATGTGCAGATGGCCGCATGAACCGGCGGGAAACCGTGGACCTCACACGTGCCATGGTGCACTCGGGCGAGCGGCTGTCATGGAGCCACGCCGTCGTTGCCGACAAGCACTGCGTCGGCGGCCTGCCCGGCAACCGGACCACACCCATTGTCGTGGCAATAGCGGCGGCAGGAGGCCTGGTCTTGCCGAAGACGTCTTCCCGGGCGATCACCTCTCCAGCCGGTACCGCAGACACGATGGAGACATTGACCCGCGTGGCGCTCAGTGCGGCGGAACTGCGCCACGTCGTGGAGCGAGTCGGGGCGTCGCTGGTCTGGGGTGGCGCACTGAACCTGAGTCCCGCCGACGATATCCTGATCCGCGTGGAACGCGCGCTTGATATCGACAGCGACGCGCAGCTTGTTGCCTCCATCCTGTCCAAGAAGGTTGCGGCAGGCTCGACGCACATCCTGATCGATGTGCCGGTTGGTCCCACAGCCAAGGTGCGCGAGGACAGGGACCTGGAGCGGCTCGAAGCCGCGATGCGGCATGTGGCGGAGGCGTTCGGCCTGCACATCCTCATGGTTCGGACCGACGGCACCCAGCCGGTCGGCAGGGGCATTGGCCCCGCGCTGGAGGCGCGCGACATCCTGGCGGTACTCCAGCGCACGGTGGCGGCGCCGCCCGACCTGCGCGAGCGCTCGGTCATGCTCGCCGGCGCGCTGCTGGAGTTCTGTGGCGCGGCACCCAGGGGCGCTGGCGAAAAAGCCGCTGGCCAGCTACTCGACAGTGGCGCGGCCTGGCGCAAGTTCCAGGCGATTTGCGAAGCGCAGGGCGGCTTGCGCGTGCCGGGCGAAGCCATTTTTCGCCGCGACATCGTCGCTCCCCACGCGGGGAAGGTAATCGCCATCGACAACCGCCACATTGCCCGCACCGCAAAGCTGGCCGGCGCCCCGATGCGGCAGGTCGCGGGCCTTGAGATGCGGGTACGGGTCAACGACGAAGTCCGGGCCGGTCAACCACTGTTCACGGTCCATGCCCAGGCCTCCGGCGAACTGGACTACTCGTGCAGCTACGCGCTGGCGCACCCTGCGGTCTCTATCGAGCCGCACTGAACGCCGCAGCCGGCTTCGTCCGACATGTACATGCTCTCGTTTCCGCTGTAAGTCGATATCAACGTCGTGCCTTCACCTTGGATCCATGAAGCTTGCGGGGCCGGCAGGCACTGAAGCCGCCAGGCGCATGAGGTTGTACGGCTCGACGCGGATCAATCCGCCACGTGGGCTGTCGATGTCGGCAATCAGCGCGAACGAAACGCCAACCACCATGGGCAATACCAGCAGCAGGTAGCGCGCCGATTCGGCCTTGCGCAGGCCGTATCCCACCAGGGCATTGCTGCACACCGCCACGACCAGCATCAGCATCCAGGCAGAGTTCGGGATCCGGTTCCACCACGACGACTGGGTGTAGCCTTCCGCATTCAGGACCTCATTCATCCCCGCCACAGTCAGACCCACGATAACGTTCGGATTGGCTGCGGCGTTGCGTTCCACCACCGCCCACAGCCTGGCATGCAAAGCCGCTGTCGCGACGTCAGTCTTCTTCAGGCTGGCCGCATCATGGTTCGTATAGAAGTCCAGCCGACACCGGAGGTACTCGCGAAGCAGCGCGCGCGCAGCCTCCGCATCGGCCGCCGGCAACAGTCCCGCGCGGACATACTCCGTACCGATGGCGTTTGCCTCTGCCTCTTCGTAAAGCTTGCGCTGGTCGTAGCGGCTGACCGCCATGGCAAAGCAGAAGCCGATCAGCAAACCGAGCAGCGTGAGCACGGCGGCCTGAATCACGCCTACGTCCTGCCGCGCATCGGCAGATGGACTCCTTGGACCGCGGATGGCCTTGGCGCCGATCCTCTCAGCCAGCCATAACAGGCCGAAGGTGACGACGAAAACCAGAACGGGGTAGTCCTTGATGGTGGTATCCATGGTTTGTTCGTCGTTATTCACTCTGCGTAAATGCGCGGATGCGCCGACGGGCAGATGATCGTCGGACATTCCGTAAAGACACCCCTGCCGCAGTGCGCATGGCAAGAAGGGCCTCCGCCCTTCCAAATGACATGGGTCTTCACACAGCGTAGGAGAGCGCAGAAGGCGGCCGTTGACGCAGCGCAAGCCCGGCAAAGCGGGCTAGAAGCGGAACGCGAGCGACAGCATCACGACCTGAGCTTCGGCGCCGGGATTGAACCAGTAGACGCCCGCCGTACAGTTACGCACGGTCAACTGGACGAGCCCTCCGGGCCGGATGTCCCTGTCGCCGCCATAGATCCGTGTGCGCTGCATGACGATACCGAGCCGTATCCACTCGACGGGTCGATAGGCCAGTTCGCTCCAGGCATAGAGATAGCCGGAACGGCCAGCATGGGCAGGCAGGTACTCCGCTTCCAGGTAATAGTCCAGCTTGCCCGCGGCTACGCTCGCCTCGAGGCCGGCGATGGGTCCGTGTGCCTCCCCGGCGACCGCGCCGATAATGGGCGTGGCGCTCACACGAAGCTTTTCGCCTCCCGAGAACGTCCAGCCAATGAATGCCGACTGCGAGTGCATGGCTTCATAGTTGGCCCTCGCCTCGAGGTGAAGCTGGCCGTGGTCTGCACTGAATATGCCGCTGGCGTAGCTCGCGCCCTCGCGAGGCATGTTCCAGTAGGCCGCTGCGGAGTAGGTCCACGGATCAGGCGTATCCCAACCGCTAGCCAGCCCGGGAGATGGGCCTGGCGTCTGGGCCCGTAATGCTGCCGCGGCGAACAGGGCCAGCAGCGGCAGTGGGGAGGTCCGCACTTCAGCCGCCCAGCGCGATGATCGCAATGGTCAGGGCCACGCCCAGAGCCGTCATGCCCAATCCGGCCGGCATGGCCCCGAACCCTGCGTAATGACCGAGCGCCGCGCCGCCAAAAAACAGCATGCCAAGCGTCAACACACGCGAGACCAGCAACGCACTCGGCACATCGCTCATCAGCACGAAAGGCAGTGCCACGGGAAACGTGCTCAACACCACGATGCAGAAGATGTGCACGGCCCCGCGCAGGTCGGCCCAATACAGCCGCGGGCGCGCCGGCAGGCCAGCGGCGGCCAGCCTCGCGCGAATGGCGTCCAGCTCCGCGTCTGCTACCAGTGCCTTCATGCCCGGTGGAAGCGCGTCGCGAATGAGGCGGATGCCGGTCGGCCGGTCGGACGCATGCTTGATGGCCATGGCGAGCGTAAGCCGCTGCCCTCTTCCGGCGATCGTCCGTACGAGATACATGACTGCATCCACCAGCCCCCACGCCAGGTTGCAGCCCAGCGCGGCATGCAGCATGGTCCTGCTCGCGCCGGCGCCGGCACTCGCCGACGAGACCGCGCCGACAAACGTCAGGGCCATGAACAAACCAAAGCACATCTCGGAAACGCGGTCCACCACATCGAGCACCGCGCCCCGGCTTTCGCCCCGGTCTGCCAGTACCTCCACCCTGCCGACCGTGCTGGCTGCGCCCGGACTGGAATCAGGAGGCCGCACCGCCATGTCCGCCTGCCTTGACCAGCAATACGGGCAAGCTGCCGTGGCGCAGCAGGCTTTCCGCGACGCTACCCATCAATACCCGACCGATGCCCGAGCGGCCATGTGTACCCGCTACCACGATCTGGGCGCCGCGCTCTTCAGCAATCTGCTGAACCTGCTTGCCGAGATCGCCAAGCTCGAGGATCTGGTCGACGAGGATTGCCTGGCTGCGCACCTGCTGCGCTTCGGCTTTCGCCTGCGCCTCGGCCAGAAGCTTGTGCCCTGCCCGGACCAGACCTGCACGCACGTCCGGCTCTTCGTATCCGCCATCGACGATATGCACGATGTCCAGCTCGGCATCGCTCGCCGCGGCCAGCCCAATAGCTTCCGCCAGGCCAAGATCGCCGCACTGGCTTCCGTCTATCGCCACCAGAATCCTTGTGTACATTGCCTTCTCCTGCTGCATGCCCGAACCGCAAGGCGCCATCACCGGGACATTCGCCGGTCCAATATCCGGATCCGGATTTCAATGCGAGAACAATACGGGCACCGTCATGGAAGACAGCAGCGTGCGCGTGACGCCTCCGAGCACAAGCTCCCGCATGCGCCCATGGCCGTATGCACCCATCACGATCAGGTCAGCATCGAAATCGGCGGCACGGGACAACAGCAATTCCCCGATGGTCAGGTCGGAACCGCCCGGGCCGTGCTCGACCTCCACCGTCACACCGTGTCGTTCCAGGACGCGCACCGCATGGGCGACCGGCGTGGCGTCCGGACGTGCTTCCTTGGCAGCAGTCTGGGCGCACAGTATGCGTGCCGTCGCTCCGCCAATGAGCGGCAGCGCATCATGCAAGGCCCGTGCCGCTTCGCGGCTGCCATTCCATGCCACCATCACCCGCGCCCCTGTTGTCTTGAACTGCCCGTCACACGGAACGACGAGTACCGGCCGTCCGCTTTCCAGCAGCAACGCTTCGAGCACCTGCGTGGCAAGCGGGCCTTCTTCGCCATTGGCGTCATACTGGCCCGCGACGATCAGGCCGGCTTCGCGCGACTCCCTCAGCACCGTGGAAAGGACGTCGTGCTCCGCTGCCCGCCATTCCACGCCAGCGCCAAGATCCTTTGTCGTTTCCAGGAACTGATGACGAGTACGCTCCCCGATCAACCGGCGCCGCTGCCTGTCCCTTTCGATATAGTCGGCGGCGTTGTCCATCAGGTAGAACCATGCGGGATCGGGAATGAAGCTGCCCAGGAGGCCGATCAACGGACAATCATGGGAACTCGCCAGCTGGGTCGCCAGCGCCAGCCGAGTTGTCATATGCCTGCTGCGATCCAGATGCACCAGAATGCTGCTGTAGTTCATGCTCGTTCCTTATCCTGAGGGTCGAACGACAATCAAAGGCCCTGGCCTGCAAAACGGTGAGCCGTACCCCGCGACTTCTATCGCATAGACAGTTACCGATGCAGCGGCCCTTCCTTGTGTGGCACCGCCATCTGACGACTACCTGCTTTATCAAAAGTAGGTGCTGAAGCGGTGATCGCCTTGCGGTAGAGCAACTTCGATCGATGTTTCGCCATGGTGACGTCTGATCAAGACCTAGAAGACTTCAGGTGCGGTCCACGTTGCACCACCCGTCCACAGCTCATTGATCTGCAGCAACCGGGCCTGGAAGCTTTGTCATAGCCTGTATCCAAAGTCGAAGCATTCGGAGGCAGCGCTCCTTGTTGCCTTTTCGATTCCCGAGTATTGCGATGACCACGGCCTCTATGTCTGTCACGCCTGCGACGGTTTCACGGCTGCATTCCGGCGGCCGCGCTTTGTTTTTGAAAACCTGACGAAGGAGGCATCATGAACGCGACGATGCGTGCAATGGTTTTCGACGGCGGGAGTCCAATCCTAGCTGACCGCCGGGTGCCAGTGCCGGTCCCGGGAGCCGGTGAAGTGCGAATCCGCGTGGCGGCGTGCGGCGTGTGCCGTACGGACCTGCATGTGGTGGATGGAGACCTCTCCTTGCCCAAGCCCGCGCTGATCCCGGGCCATGAAATCGTTGGTCGCGTCGATGCGCTCGGCGCCGGTGTCGTTGGACTGTCAATCGGCGCGCGGGTCGGCGTGCCATGGCTGGGGCACACCTGCGGGCAGTGCCGCTTCTGCCTGAGCGGGCGGGAGAACCTTTGCGATGCACCCCAGTTCCACGGCTATACCCGTGACGGCGGATATGCCGAGTACGTGGTCGCCGATGCCAGCTATTGCTTTCGCATTCCCGAAACGTATGACGACGAGCATGCAGCGCCGCTGCTCTGCGCCGGCCTCATCGGCTTCCGGACACTGCGCTCGGCTGGGGATGCACAACGTATCGGCATCTACGGATTTGGCGCCGCCGCACATATCGTGACGCAAATCGCGGTGGCGCAAGGCCGGACCGTCTACGCCTTCACGCGGCCCGGGGACCAAGCCGCCCAGACTTTGGCCACGGATGTCGGGGCTGCCTGGGCGGGCAGCAGTCAGGACAAGGCACCCGCCACGTTGGACGCTGCCTTGATCTTTGCCCCCGACGGCGCCCTCGTGCCTGCAGCGCTGGCGGCTGTCGACAAGGGTGGCACTGTGGTCTGCGGGGGCATTCACATGAGCGACATTCCTTCCTTCCCGTATCGACTGTTATGGGAGGAACGGCGGATCGTCTCCGTAGCGAACCTGACGCGTGCCGACGGCCACGGCCTGATGGAAGCGGCAGCCACGTGGCCATTGCATATTCGTACCACGTCCTATCCTCTTTCCAGTGCCAATGCGGCGTTGGATGACCTGCGCGCTGGCCGTCTGGCCGGGGCGGCGGTGCTCCGCGTGTGACGGCTTCTTCCGACTGGATTGGCCGCGGCTTTCAGGTACTCGGGTGGGGATCCCCGACCATCGCCGCCTGGCCATGCGCTTGGCGCGGCATGATCGTGTTACGACCAGCAGCCTTTGCCTGGTAGAGACGGCGGTCGGCCTGGCGCAGAAGCTGTTCAGAAGATTCCGCGCGAGCATTCTTGCCGTCAAAAGTCGCCACCCCAATACTCACGCTCAGCGGAACAGGCCGCGCGCCCATACTTGTCAACTCCGTTGCCATCACTGCTGCGCGAATGTTCTCCGCAATCCTGATTGCCCCGTTCATGTCCGTGCTTGTCAGCAACACAGAGAACTCTTCGCCACCATAACGGCCAACGAAATCTGCCGGGCGACGGATATTCTTGGTAATGCATTGCGCAATCGCCTTTAGCGCTTCATCACCAATAGCATGGCCGTGCCGGTCATTGAGCGCTTTGAAGTTGTCGGCATCGAGCATCAGTACGGACAGGTTCCTGCCGTCCCGGCTGGCCCGCTTCCACTCTGTCTCCAGCGTCGAACTCAGGACGCGGCGGTTGCCGACCCCGGTCAGGCTATCCGTCGTAGCAAGCAGGTGAAGCCGGTTCTCCATTTCGAGCCGCTTCCGGAACAGCCTCGCAAACATCACCGACATCCAGATAATCAGCACATCAAGCACCGTCACAACGCCACCGATAGCCCAGGCACGCTGCGTCCATTGCGCGTAGATGTCCTGGATTGCGAGGCCCACAACAATGATCAATGGATACTTTCCGATACGCCTGAAACTGTAGAGGCGCTGCGCGCCATCCAGCGTCGCGGTGCCAATGTAGGAACCATTGTCGGACTGGATGAGCGGCTCGAACGACGGGGCACCGGCAATGCTCTGACCGATATCCTCACGCTTGTAGGGACGCCGCATCAGTACCGTTCCGTCACCAGACGCATTTCATAAAGGGCGACTGCGGCAACGCATGCCATGGTCACGGCGGCAACACTCGCCCCCACAATGAACAACGGCGGGCCTCACTCAAAGCATGGTCTTATAAAACAGGGGGTCATTTTGCGTGGAAGGGGCTTTTAAGGCATCGGAACAGGGAAACTCCGCCAAAAAAATGCCGTTATGCAACATAGGCATCCCGCAGCAAGCGAGTGACAAAGCACACACCTGGAGCCAGGCAGGCATCACAGGGATAGGTAAATCTGGCCGCTAAAGCCGATAGCCCTTGGCAACCACATTGCGGCGCGGCTCGCGTTTCGTGCTCAGTGCGATGGCCAACATTCCGTGCGCCGCGGCATTCGAACGCCGGCTTGTTGACCCGGAATGATATTGATAGGCTCCATTGGCGTGCTTGGGCGAAATGTAGGTCGTAATCCGGAAGTCCCCCCAAGCGGGATGCTATCGATGGGGAAATCGAGATGGAAGACGACAAAAGTCCCGAACTGGCGCTGACTCGGCGCGACTTTCTGCGCGCTGCCGGCCTGGGCGCCGCGGCGTTTGGCCTTGGCGGGGCCCACAACGCCCAGGCTGCAGCGCCCGGTACAGATAGCGCCGGGCCGTCCACCGCAAGCCATGCGGCAGGTCCGTACAACATTCTTCTTATCGTTGTCGATCAGGAGCGTCGTTTTCGGCCGGGAGAACTGCCGGTGGGCTACAGCCTGCCGGCACATGAACGCTTGATGAAGCGTGGCACGACCTTCCTGAACCACCAGATCAACTCGTGCGTCTGCACGCCGTCGCGGTCTGTACTCTATACGGGCCAGCACATCCAGCAGACGCGGATGTTCGACAACACCAATTTTCCGTGGATCACCAGCATGTCGACCGACATACCGACGCTTGGTGACATGCTTCGCGACGCAGGCTACTACACCGCGTACAAAGGCAAATGGCATCTCACCAAGGAGTTCGAGACCGTTAACAAGCTTGGCACGCCAACGAAGATATTTACCGCGGAAATGGAGGCCTATGGCTTCTCGGACTACATCGGGATTGGCGATATCATCGCCCACACGAGTGGCGGCTACCTGCACGACGGGGTAATTGCCGCCATGGGGACGAGCTGGCTGCGCGGGAAAGGCCGTGATCTTGCGGCCCAGGGCAAGCCATGGTTTCTGGCGATGAACCTCGTCAACCCGCATGACGTGATGTTCTACGACACCGACGCACCCGGAACCAAAGTTCAGGCAACACGCGGCCTTGCGCATGTCGCCCGCGATCCGGCCGACCCGCTATATGCAAAGCAGTGGAATTTCACGCTTCCGGCCAGCCACGCACAGCCGCTCGACGCACCCGGGCGTCCGCCCGCCCACCGGGACTTCCTGCGCTCGCACGACGCTATGGTCGGCGCCATTCCTAACGAGGAGGCGCGCTGGCGGCGGCGCCACAACTATTACCTGAACTGCATGCGCGACGTCGATCGCAATATCGCGTCTGTACTGGCCGAACTCGACGCGGCCGGCCTCACCGACAAGACCATCGTGATCCTGACGTCCGACCACGGCGACATGGATGGGGCCCACCAGCTCCACGCCAAGGGGGCTGTCTCGTATCGCGAGCAGAACAACGTACCGCTGATCATCTCCCATCCGGCCTATCCGGGCGGCAGGCAATGCCGCGCCGTCACCTCGCACCTGGACATCGCGCCGACCCTGGTTGCAATGAGTGGCGTGAATGCCGACAAACGCGCGACGCTGGTCAAGGGCCTTGCAGGCAAGGATTTTTCAGGCCTGCTAAGCGCCCCGGAAAAAGCTGACGCGAATGCGATTCGCGACGGCGCGCTGTTCTGCTACAACATGCTGGCCTACCTCGACGGCGACTTCCTCTACAAGGCCGTGGACTACCTGCAAAAGGGCGGCAAGCCAGACCAGTTCAAGAGCACAGGCGTGCGGCCCGACCTGATGAAGCGCGGCGCCGTGCGTTCGGTGTTCGATGGACGCTACACCTTTGCCCGCTACTTCTCGCCAAAGCAGCATAACCGGCCCAGGACATTGGAGGAACTCGACCAGTTCAATGACGTGGAGTTGTATGACGTGCAGACCGACCCGTTCGAAATGCACAATCTGGCCGCCGACAGCCGATACCGCGAGCTTGTCGTCGCCATGAACGAGAAGCTGAATCGCCTGATCGATGCGGAGGTCGGCGAAGACCGCGGGCAGATGCTTCCTGGCGGCATCGATGCAGGATGGGAAGTCACACCGGAAACCATGGCCGGAGCGTGATGTGTCAGGCGGCCACCGGCGGGAGGGTCGCCTGTCAGGCAAGGAGACGCTGTTCGTCCGTGGCGTATGGACGGTCGAACGTCGGCTCTGCTCAGCATGGGCCGCACGCTCGTTCAATGCGATCGCCCGGCTCCCTCCTTCTTGACGGCTTTGGCAAAGCCCTTGGCTCTCCATTTTGAAACGCTGCAACCAAAGTGCCCGCCAAACCAGCGGGAGAAAGCGCTGAGCGAGCCAAAGCCCAACAGCGTTGCAACCTCCGACAGCGGGCGTTCACGATTCTCGAGGTAACGAGTCGCCAGATCAACGCGCGTCGCGGTGACGATCGCAGAGAACGTCTCGTCATAGTTGGCAAGGCGACGCTGCACGGTGCGGACATCCACGCCCATGTGCTGAGCTACCCGCTCGATCGTGCAGGCACCCGACGGCAATAAGGCAAGAACGAGCCGCCTCACCTTGTCCGAGATGGTCGCGTCGGACTGGGCAAGCATCGTATCGAGGTACTGCTGCACCTGCCTTGCCATGGTCGGATCGTAGGATGGCAGCGGAACTTCCAGATCCGACGCCACGCAGATGATGCCGTCGAACTCCTGGTTGAAGAGGACGGGCATGCCAAACAGACGCAAGTACATCGCCGTGCTGCCCGGCGCTGCGTGGGAAAAGCAGATGCTGCGGGGCCTCCACTTTGGACCGAGGACCAGGGCCAGCACGCGGTACAGAACGCCCACCACCAGGTCGGTGGACTGGCGCAGCGATCCGGCAACGCCCGTCAGCGCTTCCTGCCTGAGCATGACGAGGCCTTCCGCTTCCTCGATACGCATGGCAATCGCTTCATTCTGCAGGCGCAGATAACGGGCCATCGATTCGAGCGCACGACGCAATGTGGGCTCCTGCCGCATGGCAAATGCCAGCGGTCCAAGGTTCGAAAGCTGGCGTGTCTCGGCCATGCGCAAGCCAAAGTCCTGGATTCCCGCAGCGTTCGCCGAGGACTCCAGCAGCCGGCTGACAGCCTGGGCCGGAATGCGGATGTCGGGATCGAGCAGAACGGATCGGCTGATCCGCGCAGCGCGCAATTGCTGGTAAGGATCAAGCCCGACGGCGCGCGCGACTTCGACATAGTTCGTGAGTGCGGCACTGCGCAACTGATAGGCCATCGGCACGTCTCCGTCTCTCGCCCCAGATGTCGTCAATTGTAAAATTGATGCCGTATTTGGTCAAATTCATTCCTGCCAATAATCCAGACTTCAGGGGTCGCGATTGAACGTGTCCAGGGCATGAGCGGCACAAATAAGCGGCACAAAACTTGAGAGGAGTCGACCCATGAAGAATGAGCCCAAGACCAGCGCAACGCCTGTCTGCGATCAGTTGCGGACAAGCGGAACCTGGAACCCCGCCTGGGACCCCATTGCCGAACTGGACCCGATCTGGGCCGAGAAATTCATGGCGATGGGCATGCACCCCGTCCTGCCAGGTGTGCTCGAACCGAAGGTGCTGGAGTTCCTCGCCATTGCGGTGGACGCATCCTGCACGCACATGTACGCGCCCGGCACCCGGCGCCACATCCGCAAGGCCCTCGAACTAGGCGCCACCAAGGAAGAGATTGTCGCCGTGCTGCAAGCGGTCAGCGTGCTGGGGATTCACAGCATCAGTCTGGGTGCGCCGATTCTTCTGGAAGAGATGGCGGCCCTTGAGCAGGAAAAGCGCGTCGCCGACCGGCAAGCCGCCTGAATGCCGCCCAACACCAAGACCTACCCTCAGCCTTCAAACCAAGGAGACAAGCATGCACTTCCTCGATGACTCACTGCTGCCCGAAAACCAGGAAAAGCTCGTGATCCAGGTTGCGCCATATGGGCCGCAATGGCTGCCGGGCGACTCGGACGATATCCCTGTCACCATGGACGAGCAGGTGCAGAAGGCCGTCGATTGTTACAACGCCGGCGCTACGGTGCTGCACGTGCACGTGCGCGAGGCCGATGGCAAAGGCAGCAAGCGCCTGTCCATGTTCAATGAAATGCTGGCACGCCTGCGCGAAGCCGTGCCCGGGATGGTGCTGCAGGTGGGCGGCTCGATCTCGTTTGCGCCGGAAAACGATAACCAGGCAGCAAAGTGGCTGAACGACGATACGCGTCATATGCTGGCCGAACTAAGCCCGCGCCCCGATCAGGTGACTGTGGCCATCAACACCAGCCAGATGAACGTGATGGAACTGATGACCGAAGCGGACGTGGCGGGTACTTCGCTCGCCAATCCCGCCCTCCAGGCCGCGTACCGCGACATGATCGTGCCATCCAATCCGTCCTGGCATGTTGAACACATCAAGCGGCTCGTTGCGAATGGCATCCAGCCCCACTTCATGCTCGGCAACCTGACACAACTGGAAACGGTTGAGCGCCTGATCCGTCGAGGCGTGTACACCGGCCCTCTCGTTCTGAACTACGTGGCGATCGGTGGCGGCGCCGCCGGCCTGCACCCCGCCGACATGGTCGAATTCGCACGCCGTACCCCGGACGGCGCCGTGTTGACGGTGGAGACACTGAACCGGAACGTCGTGCCACTGAACACGATGGCCATCGCGATGGGCCTGCACGTGCGAGTCGGCATTGAAGACACGCTCTACGGGCCGGACGGCAAGCGCGCGACGTCGGTGCAGCAGATCGAAAAGATGGTGAACATCGCTCGCGAACTGAACCGTGAAATCGCCAGCGGCACGGACGCGCACCGGATCTACCAGACCGGCACTCGCTGGAGCAGCACGGAAGAGACGCTGAATCGGCTCGGCATGGTGCCTAACCGGCAGCCGGAGCAGCGTGGTGTGCCACCGCGCAAGGCAGCCTGACCGGCACGACTCGTGCAACCTCGCGGCAACGCACCGCAGGTTGCCCTGGACGCGCCGTTGTGCGCGCCGAAGCAAACAAGTGGAGACAACGATGTCGTGGAAAGACCGCCCCTCTGCCGTGCTCACCGGCCTGCTCGCGATCCACCTGCTGGCGCATATCGACAGAAATATGCTGCTGGGTTTCTCGCCGCAGATCACCACTGACCTGGCGCTCAGCAATGCGCAATATGGCTTCCTGGTTGGCGCAGTCTGGGTGCTCAGCTTTGGCGTCATGGCGTTGTTCATGGGTGCGCTTGCCGACCGGTTCAGCCGTACGCGCGTCATCGCTGCGGGCGTGCTCGTGTGGAGTGCCTGCACATGGGCATCGGGCCATGCGGAAAGCTTCGAGCAAATGGTCATGGCGCGTTTCTTCGTTGCGAGCGGCGAAGCCGCCCTGGTGCCCGCCGCCGTCGGCTTGCTGGCAGAGTTGTTTTCGGAGAAGCGCCGCAGCTCAGCCATGGGTGTGTTCTTCATGGGCATCCCAATGGGAATCGGTTGCAGCTTCCTGCTGGCCGGCACGCTCGGCGCATCGCACGGCTGGCGCAACACCTTCTACGTGCTGGGCGCCATCGGCGTGGGCATTGCCATCGTGCTGGCGTTCCTGAAAGACGAGCGCGATCAACAGGCACATCAGGAGCGCGGCGCGCCTTTCGTGCGACAAGTGGCCAGTATCATGGCCGTCTTGCGCGAACGCCCTTCGCTGCGCCTCATCATCGCCGGCTTCGTGCTCGTACACATGCTCTTCGCCGGGCTCGCGTTCACGCAACTGTGGCTGGCAAGGGAGCGGGGCATGGATGCTACCGGTATCGCCACGAACATCGGCATGCTGCAACTCCTGTTCGGCACGCTTGGCTCCGTGGTGGGTGGTGTGCTGGGCGACCGGTTGGGCCGCCGCCTGCCGGGTTCGCAGGCGACATTGATGGCCCTGCTCGTCGCGCTTTGCTCGGCGCCGATGATTGCCTACCGCTTCGCCGCCCCTGGCTCCGTCATCTTCTATGTCGGGATGTGTGCGGGCTTCTTCCTGCCGCTGGCACTGTATGGTCCTGTGAACGCAGCGATCGTGAGCATGGTTCCGCAGCAGACCCGATCGACCATCTCGGGCTTCTCGATGCTCTGCATCAACGTGTTTGCGATCGCCATCGGCAATCTGGCGGTTGGCTGGGCGATCGACGACTTCGGTGCGCGCGGCATGCCAATGCCCATCACTCATATCTTGCTGGCAACCGACGTACTCGGGATCAGTTCAGCGTTGCTCTTCGCGTTTGCCGCGCGCGCTTCGAGCCGGCAGCACATTTCTGGCAGCACTGTGAAATGGGTGCAATGAGGAACACTGAAGACGGACGATCCACGACTGCCTCGGATTGTGCGGACAGGGTATTAGGCGACATCACGCGGCCTATCGGGCGCCATCTCCTGCCTCGCCTCTAAGCGTATGGAACGGCCGCCTGATGGCCGTTCAATTTCACCAGTGAAATCTTGCATTTCATTAGCGAAACACCCGATCCCATCCCTCCAAAAAAGTTCTATAAAAATCAAAGAGCTGTGATGACAGCAGGCCTTGGCCTGCTTCTTGCGCTATGCCCCGACCAACCTCCGCTTATTCGACCCAATGGCGGAGACCACCGCACCCGATTGACCATGAGGGCCACCTGAACCCTGGCCGACCCTTCCTTTGTGCGCTATGAACTACACCCCAATCAAATCCCTGCTGATTGCCAACCGATCCGAAATCGCGATTCGCGTGATGCGCGCCGCCGCCGAGATGAACATCCGCACGGTTGCGATCTATTCGAAGGAAGACCGGCTCGCGCTCCATCGCTTCAAGGCCGATGAAAGCTACCTTGTCGGCGAGGGCAAGAAGCCGCTGGCGGCCTACCTCGATATCGACGACATCTTGCGCATTGCGCGCCAGGCGAAGGTCGACGCCATTCACCCGGGCTACGGCTTCCTCTCGGAGAACCCTGATTTCGCGCAGGCCGTGATGGATGCCGGTATCCGCTGGATCGGCCCGTCGCCCGATGTCATGCGCAAGCTCGGCAACAAGGTCGCGGCGCGCAATGCCGCGATCGAGGCGGGCGTGCCGGTGATGCCGGCCACCGACCCGTTGCCGCAAGATCTGGACGAGTGCAAGCGCCTGGCAGCCGGCATCGGCTATCCGCTAATGCTCAAGGCGAGCTGGGGTGGCGGCGGACGCGGCATGCGTATGCTGGAGAATGAACAGGATCTCGAAACGTTGCTGCCGGCGGCAAGGCGGGAGGCGCTGGCTGCGTTCGGCAACGATGAGGTCTATGTCGAGAAACTGGTACGCAATGCGCGCCACGTCGAAGTGCAGGCGCTCGGCGATACGCATGGCAACCTGGTGCACCTGTACGAGCGCGATTGTACCGTGCAGCGGCGCAACCAGAAGGTGGTGGAGCGCGCGCCTGCGCCATACCTCGACGCCGCCGGTCGCGCAGCACTGTGCGACGCGGCGATGCGGCTGATGCGCGCGGTCGGCTACACGCATGCGGGCACGATCGAATTCCTGATGGATGCCGACTCCGGCCAGTTCTACTTCATCGAAGTCAATCCGCGCATCCAGGTCGAGCACACGGTCACCGAGATGGTCACCGGCGTCGATATCGTCAAGGCGCAGATCCGCATCACTGAAGGCGGCCATATCGGCATGACCGAGAACACGCGCGACGCTGAGGGCAAGATCGTGGTGCGCGCTGCGGGTGTGCCGGAACAGTCGGGGATTTCGCTGAACGGGCATGCCTTGCAATGCCGGATCACCACAGAGGACCCTGAGAACGGCTTCCTGCCCGACTATGGCCGCCTGTCCGCGTATCGCAGCGCCGCAGGCTTCGGCGTGCGGCTCGATGCCGGCACCGCCTACGGCGGCGCGGTGATCACGCCCTACTACGATTCGCTGCTGGTCAAGGTCACGACCTGGGCGCCCACTGCTCCCGAGTCGATCCGGCGCATGGACCGCGCGCTGCGCGAGTTCCGCATCCGCGGCGTCGCGTCCAACCTGCAGTTCCTCGAGAACGTCATCAACCACCCATCGTTCAAGGCCGGTGACGTCACCACGCGCTTTATCGACAAGACGCCCGAACTGCTGGCGTTCACCAAGCGGCAGGATCGCGCGACCAAGCTGCTGCACTATCTCGGCGATGTCTGCGTCAATGGCCATCCAGAAATGGCGGGCCGCTCGCTGCCGTCCTTGCCACTGCCCGCACCGGTGCTTCCCTCGGTAGACGCAACGAGCCCGGTGCCGACCGGCACGCGCGATCTGCTGCGCGAGCTTGGTGCAGAGAAGTTCTCGCAATGGATGCTCGAGCAGAAGCGGGTGCTGCTGACCGACACCACCATGCGCGATGCGCACCAGTCGCTGTTCGCCACGCGCATGCGCACCGCCGACATGCTGCCGATCGCGCCGTTCTACGCGCGCGAACTGCCGCAGCTGTTCTCGATGGAGTGCTGGGGTGGCGCGACGTTCGATGTGGCGCTGCGCTTCCTCAAGGAAGACCCGTGGCAGCGTCTCGAGCAACTGCGCGAGCGGGTGCCGAACATCCTGTTCCAGATGCTGTTGCGCGGCTCGAACGCGGTCGGCTACACCAACTACGCGGACAACGTGGTGAAGTTCTTCGTGCGCCAGGCCGCCAGCGCCGGCGTGGACGTGTTCCGCGTGTTCGATTCCCTGAACTGGGTGCGCAATATGCGCGTGGCCATCGATGCCGTGGGCGAAAGCGGCGCGCTATGCGAAGGCGCGATCTGCTACACCGGCGACGTCTTCGACGGCTCCCGTCCCAAGTACGACCTGAAGTACTACGTCGGCATCGCGCGCGAGCTGAAGCAGGCCGGCGTGCATGTGCTGGGCATCAAGGACATGGCCGGCATCTGCCGTCCGCAAGCGGCGGCCGCGCTGGTCAAGGCGCTCAAGGAAGAGACCGGCCTGCCCGTGCACTTCCATACCCACGACACCAGCGGCATCTCGGCCGCGTCCGCGCTGGCCGCCATCGAGGCAGGCTGCGATGCAGTGGATGGTGCGCTCGATGCCATGAGCGGACTGACGTCGCAACCGAACCTGTCTAGCATCGCGGCGGCGCTGGCCGGCAGCGAGCGCGACCCGGGGCTCAGCCTGGAGCGGCTGCACGAGGCGTCGATGTACTGGGAAGGCGTGCGTCGCTACTACGCGCCGTTCGAGTCGGAAATCCGCGCGGGTACCGCCGATGTCTACCGCCACGAAATGCCCGGCGGCCAGTACACCAACCTGCGCGAGCAGGCACGTTCGCTCGGTATCGAGCATCGCTGGACCGAGGTGTCGCGCGCGTACGCAGACGTCAACAAGATGTTCGGCGATATCGTGAAGGTGACGCCGACTTCAAAGGTAGTCGGCGACATGGCGCTGATGATGGTCGCCAACGACATGAGCGCAGCCGACGTCTGCGATCCGGCCCGCGAAGTTGCCTTCCCCGAATCGGTGGTCTCGCTGTTCAAGGGCGAGCTGGGCTTCCCGCCCGACGGCTTCCCCGCGGAACTGTCGCGCAAGGTGCTGCGCGGCGAGCCGCCCGCACCTTACCGCCCGGGCGACCAGATTCCGGCGGTTGACCTCGAGGCAGCGCGCGCCGAAGCCAGCGCGGCGTGCGAACAGCCTGTCGACGACCGCCAGCTGGCGTCGTACCTGATGTATCCCAAGCAGGCCGTTGCTTATCACGCGCACGTGCGCACCTACAGCGATACCTCGGTGGTGCCGACGCCGGCCTTCCTGTACGGCCTGCAGCCACAGGAAGAAGTGGGCATCGACATCGAGCCGGGCAAGACGCTGCTGGTATCGCTGCAGGGCACGCATGCCGACGCGGAAGAGGGCAACATCAAGGTCCAGTTCGAACTGAACGGGCAGTCGCGCACGGCGGTGATCGAGCAGCGCAGCACCGTGCAGGCCGGTACGTCACGCCACAGCCGTCCGGTTGCGGACCCTGAGAATCCGCTGCATATCGCCGCGCCGATGCCAGGCTCGATCGTGACCGTAGCGGTCCAGCCGGGCCAACGCGTGGCGGCGGGCACGACGCTGATTGCGTTGGAAGCCATGAAGATGGAAACCCACATCGCGGCTGAGCGCGACTGTGAGATCGCGGCCGTGCATGTGAAGTCTGGTGACCGGGTGTCGGCGAAGGATCTGCTGATCGAGCTGAAGGGAACGGAGTAACCCCGGGCGGCAGCCAGCCAGCGTCTCAGCTGGCTGCCTGCCGCTTTTCCATCTCTAATCCGCGAACAGTTCGACAAACTGATTGCGCAGCCACTGGTTTGCCGGGTCGTGATGGTACCTGGCATGCCAGAACAGATTGATCTGTATCTCGGGCAGCGCAAACGGGTGACTGACATATTTAAGCCCGAAGTACCGGGCACATCGTTCCGCAAAGGTCCAGGTCACCGTGGCTACCAGATCGGTGGTGGCGATGATGTCCGCCAGCGCCACGAAATGCGGGACGTGCAGGCGAACCCGCCGGTTCACGCCCGCTTCGGCAAGAAGCTCGTCAACCCGGGCGTGCCCTGTGCCCGCTGCCGTCACCACCACGTGTTCCGCCGCTTCGAAGTCCCGCATGCTGATCTTCTTCTTGTCCAGCGCATGCCCGGGGCGGAACAGGCAAACATAGCGCTGTCGGAACAGGCGCCGTTGAAAGAACCCGCTGCCGAGTTCAGGAAGATGGCCGACCGCCAGATCGATCTTCCCCTGACTCATGTCCGCCGCGAGGTCCACCGCCGTATTGCGCACGGTCGCCAGCGTCACGCCAGGTGCGCGTTGTCCCAGCGCACCCATCAAGGGCGGAATGAAATGAACCTCGCCGATATCGGTCATCGCGACACGGAACGCGCGAGTGCTGTGCTCGGGGTCGAAGCTGCGCTTCTGGCTCAGCGTCGCCTGCAGTGACTCCAGCGCAAAGCTGATGGGCTCAGCCAACTCCAGCGCGAGCGGCGTTGGCAGCATCCCCTTGCTGCTTCGCACAAATAACTGATCCCCCAACAGCGTGCGCAAGCGGGCCAGTGCATTGCTCACGGCCGGCTGGCTGAGGTTCATGGCCTTGGCGGCGCCAGAAACGGTGCCCTGCCGCAGCAACTGTTCAAACACAACCAGCAGGTTCAGATCGACGTCTCTCAGCTCCATGGAAGTCTTATTGATTCTGTGAATATTGACTATAGACCGGATTCTATTGGTTTATTTTGCACGGCGCTCCATGATCCTTCGCATACGGAAAGCAATACGGAGACAACCATGCGAACCGACTCGTCCCAGGCTGGTCCGGTGTGGGCTGACGACAGCATCAGCCGCATCCCCTTCCGCGTCTACACGGACGCCCAGTTGTACCGGCGTGAACTCGAACGCTGCTTCTATAAGGGTCACTGGAACTACGTCGGGCTCGAGGCCGAGATTCCGAATGCCGGCGACTTCAAGCGCACCACGGTAGGGGAACGGTCCGTCATCCTGGTGCGCGACCAGGACGGCGACATCAACGTCGTCGAAAACGTCTGCGCTCATCGCGGCATGAAGTTTTGCAGGGAACGCAGCGGAAACCGCAAGGACTTCCATTGCCCGTACCACCAGTGGAACTATGACCTGAAGGGCAACCTGCAAGGTGTGCCACTGCGCCGGGGCGTCAAGCAGGACGGCAAGGTCAATGGCGGCATGCCGGCCGACTTCAAGCCGCAGGAGCACGGGTTGACGCAACTGAAGGTGGCGACGCGCGGCGGTGTCGTGTTCGCTTCGTTCGACCACGACGTCCAGCCGCTCGAGGACTATCTCGGGCCGGACATCCTCGGCTACTTCGACCGACTCTTCAATGGCCGCAAGCTGAAGGTGCTCGGCTACAACAAGCAGCGTATTCCGGGCAACTGGAAGCTGATGCAGGAAAACATCAAGGATCCCTACCACCCCGGCCTTCTCCACACCTGGTTTGTCACGTTCGGACTCTGGCGCGCGGACAACAAGTCGCGCCTGGTGATGGATAACGCGTTCCGCCATGCGGCGATGGTATCGACGCGCGGCCAGGGCGGAAAAAGCGACGTGACCTCGGGCGTCTCCAGCTTCAAGGACCAGATGGCGCTGAACGATGACCGCATCCTCGACATCGTCCACGAGCCATGGTGGGGCGAGCCCACCGCGGTGATGATGACGGTCTTCCCCAGCGTGATCTTCCAGCAGCAGGTCAACTCGGTTTCCACGCGCCATATCCAGCCCAATGGCCCCGACTCGTTCGACTTCGTGTGGACGCACTTCGGCTTTGACGACGACACGGACGAGATGACGCGGCGCCGCCTGCGCCAGGCCAACCTGTTCGGGCCGGCGGGCTTCGTGTCAGCCGACGATGGCGAAGCGATCGAATGCTCGCAGGAAGGCTTCTCCCAAAAGCCATGGCATCGCGTGATCGCCGAACTTGGCGGCAAGACCGCCGAGAACACCGACCACATGGTCACCGAAACCCTGATCCGCGGCATGTACGCCTACTGGCGCAAGGTGATGGAGGTCTGACGCCATGAACTTCACTGACTATTACGCGCTGCTCACGCTGCACGCCGATTACACCAGTGTCGTGGACAGCGGCGAATGGGACCGCTGGCCTGACTTCTTCACCGACGACTGCCTCTATCTCGTCCAGCCCCGCGAGAACCACGAGCGTGGCTTACCACTCGCCACGCTCTCGCTCGAAGGCAAGGGCATGCTCAAGGACCGCATCTATGGCATTCGCGAGACGCTGTTTCACGATCCCTACTATCAGCGCCACATCGTCGGGACGCCTCTGATCCGCGAGGCCACCGGCGAGAAGATCGTCGCGGAGACGAACTATGCCGTGCTGCGCACCAAACCCGACCAGATGAGCGATGTGTACAACGTCGGCCGCTATCTCGACACCATCGCACGGACGGCCGAAGGCTGGAAGTTCGCGTCACGCCTCTGCATATTCGACAGCGAGATGATCCTCAACTCGCTGATCTACCCCATCTGACAAGGAGCCCTCATGACCGAAACCTGGATCGAGGCAGCGGCGCTATCCGGCGTGCCGCAGGACGACGTGATCGCCGTGGCCGTGCAAGGCAAGGAGATCGCGCTGTACAGCGTGGACGGCGACGTCTATGCGACCGACAACATCTGCACGCACGGCCACGCACGCCTGTGCGAAGGCTTTCTTGAGGGGCACGAGATCGAGTGCCCGCTTCACCAGGGCAGGTTCGACATCCGCAACGGAGCGGCCATGTGCGCGCCGCTGACCGAGGGCATCCGCATCTATCCCGTGCGGATCGAGGGCGGCAAGGTCTTCGTGGACCTCGGTTAACACGCCTGCGTCAGAACCAGAGGAACTCCGCATGCATGACGAACAACCGCGCGGCGCGACCGCTAACGTGCCGACCAGCACGATCGTCATCGTTGGCGCAGGCCAGGCCGGCGGCTGGGCCGCCCAGACGCTGCGCAACGAAGGCTTCACAGGCAGGCTTGTGCTGATTGGTGATGAAAGCCATCCTCCGTATGAGCGGCCGCCATTGTCCAAAGCCGTGCTTGCAGGAGAGGCGGAGCCTTCCAGCACGCAGTTGCTCAGGCCAGACGCGTTCGAGGCCCTCGGGCTGGAGTGGTGGCCGGACATACCGGTGAACCACATCGACCGCCATGCGAAACGGCTGGAGATGACGGATGGCAAGACGCTGGCCTACGACAAGCTGATCCTGTGCACCGGCGGCCGCGCCCGCACGCTCACTGTCCCGGGCGCGGATCGGGCCCGCGTCCATACCTTGCGGACCATTGGTGACGCGCTGTCGCTCGCACAAGAGTTTCGACCGGGCCGCAGCGTGGCCGTGATCGGCGGTGGCTGGATCGGACTCGAAGTCGCCGCCACGGCGCGCCAGAGAGGCGCAGAGGTGACGGTAATCGAGGCACAAGGCCGGCTGTGCGAACGCTCCGTGCCGCCGGAGATCTCGGAGCATCTGCTTGGGCTGCATGCCACGCATGGCGTGCACATCAGACTCGGCGTTCATATCTCTGGTATCGCCCGAGGCGCCGACGGACGGCCCGCCCTGACGCTTGCCGATGGGGACACGCTAACTTGCGATGCGATCGTCGCGGGGGTGGGTCTGGTGCCGAATGATGATCTGGCGCGTGACGCAGGGCTGGATTGCGACGGCGGCATAATTGTCGACGAGCGCTGCTGCACGTCCGACCCCGACATCTTTGCCGCGGGCGATGTCGCCGTGACGCCAAACCCGTGGGCTGGCCGCCGCATGCGGCTGGAATCGTGGCAGAACGCGCAGGAGCAAGGTATCGCTGCGGCACGCGCCGCGCTGTGCCTGCCGGTCGTCTATCAGCCGCTGCCGTGGTTCTGGTCTGATCAATACGATATGAACCTGCAGATCTATGGCGTCCCCCTGCCCTCGCACCGCATCGTGACGCGCGGCATGCCGGGAGACAACAGCTTCGCGCTGTTCTACCTCGAAGACGATGTCATCAAGGCCGCGCTGGGCGCCAACGCCGCCCGCGACCTCCGTTTCGCGCGCAGGCTGATCGAGCAGAGCAAGCCGGTAGATGTGAAGCGACTTGCCGACGCGGATGTTCCCATGGGCAAGCTGTCTGCCTGAAGCCGACGACGCTTCACCACCGAGCCTGATGGCAAGAGTGGTGAGCACGCGCGGCGAGCGGGTGTTCGGCAAGCGTTGCAGGCCTGGCCGGCGCAACACGTCGGTCAGCCTAGGGCTTCCTGTACAAAGTCCAGCCGGTCCTGTCCGAAGAACATCTCCTGCCCGACGAACATCGTCGGGGCGCCGAAGACGCCACGCTGCAGCGCCTCGTCGGTGGTGGCCTTCAACGCCGCCTTGATCTCGGGATCGCTGACCCACGCTTCGATCTGACCTGCGTCGAACCCGCCGCGCGCGAGCGTCTGCGCGGTCAGCCCCATGTCATTCAGGTTGAGCGAATCCACCCAGATGGCCTGGAAAACCGTGGACAGGAAGTGGTCGAACCGCTCCGGCTCGCGCAACTGGACCGCGGTGGCCGCGCGCATGAGCATCAGCGTGATGATGGGAAAGTGCGGGTTCCGCGCAAGCGGCACGCCGTAGCGCCGCGCAAAGCGGGCCAGGTCGTGCGAGACGTAGCGCCCCTTCGCCGGCACCGCGGCCGGCGATGCATTGCCGGTGGCCTGGAACACGCCGCCCAATAGCATCGGCTTGTAGACGAGTTGCGCGCCGGCTTGCGCACAGAGCACGGGAAGCTGCGTCCAGGCCAGGTAGGAGGCCGGACTGCCCACATCGAAGTAGAACTCCACCGTCTTGGTCACGTCATCCTCCTTTTATTTAACGTACGTTTAGTTAACGGACGATATGCTATGGTTCAGTTGATGTCAACTGCCAGTCCGCTGCCATGCGCTACACCAAGACCCACAAGGAAGAGACCCGCAAGAAGCTGCTCGATGCGAGCAGCGCGATCGCCAAGAAGGGAGGATTCTCGTCCACGGGCGTTGACGCGCTGATGTCCTCCATCGGGTTGACCGGCGGTGCGTTCTACAGCCATTTCGGTTCCAAGCAGGAATTGTTCGAGGCCATCGTCGAACTCGAAATGCAGAAGAGCAGCGACATGATGGCAGGCGACAAGGAGTCCCCGGAAAACCACGTGGCAAAGTGCGTGCGGGACTATCTGAGCTCGTTTCACGCAGTCACGCCGGAGGTGGGTTGCATCCTCCCGACCCTGGGTGCCGAAATCGCGCGCGCGGGCCCTGCCGTGCGGCAACAGGTCGAGCGCGGCCTGAAGCATACGCAACAGAGTTGGAGCGCGCGCACGGGCGACAGCGACGCAGCCTGGGCCCTGATCGCCCAACTGGTCGGCGCGCTGGTACTGGCCCGCACCGTCGAAAGCGAAAAGACGCGCAAGGAAATCCTGGCTGCCAGCCGCCGCTTCCTCGGCAAGACAATCCCGACCGCCACCGAATCAAAAGGCTGATCGCTTCCGGCTCCAGTTGCTTGACACCTCGCGACCCGTAACTTAACGTTCGTTCACTAAACGGACGTAGACCAAAGGAGACTCCATGACATCCAGCCAATCGCAGCCCAAGGTTGCCCTGGTCATTGGCGCAGGCGATTCCACTGGCGGGGCCATTGCCAGGCGTTTTGCCCGCGAAGGCTATATCGCCTGCGTCACTCGCCGCGACGCGGACAAACTGCAACCACTCGTCGACAGTATTCGCGCCGAAGGCGGCCAGGCGTTCGGCTACGGCAGCGATGCGCGCAAGGAAGACGCGGTGGCGGCATTGTTCGAGCAGATCGAATCCGAGCATGGGCCGGTCGAGGTTCTCGTGTTCAACATTGGCGCCAACGTACCTTCAAGCATCCTCGAAGAGACTCCGCGCAAGTACTTCAAGATCTGGGAGATGGCCTGCTTCAGCGGCTTCCTCAACGCCCAGGCGGCGGCCCGCCGGATGGTCGCGCGCGGCCGGGGCACCATCCTGTTCACGGGCGCCACGGCCGCGTTGCGCGGTGCGGCAAACTTTGCCGCGTTTGCCGGGGCAAAACACGCGCTGCGCGCGCTGGCGCAAAGCATGGCCCGCGAGCTGGGCCCACAAAACATCCACGTCGCGCATGTGGTCGTGGACGGCGCCATCGACACCGCGTTCATCCGCGATACGTTTCCCGAACGCTACGCGCTCAAGGACCAGGATGGCATCCTGAACCCCGAGCACATCGCAGAGAACTACTGGTACCTGCATAGCCAGCCGCGCGATGCCTGGACTTTTGAGCTGGACCTGCGCCCTTACATGGAACGCTGGTAAGACGTCGCGCACAGCCGGAGGATGAGGGGCAACGGCAAGCGGCCTCGCCCCCGATCAATATCCACGAGCGATCTCGCGCAACACCGCGCGCTGCCGCTCGTCGGGCATGCGCATCTTCGCCGGCAGATCGATCATGACTTTCAGCACGAGGTCTCCAGACCGCCGGCGCTTTGGATCCTGCAGCCCCTGCCCCGCTATGCGGATCAGCGCGCCACTGCGCGTCATTGGCGGCACCTCCACCACCAGGGAGTTCCGGAAGCGCATCAACGGCACCTGTCCGCCCAGGATGGCAACCACGAAGTCGATCTTCAGTTCGCGCTGAAGATCCAGTCCGTCCATGCGGAAGACGCGGTCTGCACGAATACTGACTTTGCAAAGCAGGTTGCCCCTGGGCCCGCCGTCGACGGATTCCCCTCCGAGGCCCCTGGCGCGAAGCACGGTGCCATCTCTGGTATGCGCGGGAACCGTGACGCGCAGCAGCTTTGCCACCCGGGTCGTCCCGAGCCCCCGGCAGGCATCGCAACGACGCGTTCGCTGACCCGCACCCTTGCAGTCAGTGCATGGCACCTGCCGGAAACGTCGGGCGAGTGAACCACGGCCCTCACAGGTCGCGCAGCTCGAAGCCTGTTGCCCCTTTCCCGAACAGTGCACACAGGCCGGAGACTCGCTGACTCTCGTCAACGCAATGCCTCCGAGAACGGCTGTTTCAAGCGGAATCGTCGTCTCGCAGACGTAGTCCGCGCCCGGTGTACCCGGGTTGTGCGCAGTGTCCGGCGCCGCCGGAGGGCCGTCATTGCGCCTCGGCTGTGCCACTTGCGCGTCGTAGGCAGCGCGGGCCACCGGGTCTTTCAGCACCGCATAGGCTTGCTGCAGCGACTTGAAGACCGCTTCCGCACGCTCGACCGTGTCGGGATTCCTGTCCGGATGCCAACGCATGGCCAGGCGGCGATAGGCATTGCGGATATCGGCCTGTGAAGCCGCACGTCGAACCCCGAGTACTCGGTAGTAGTCGCTATCCATCCCTGAGTTTTGGTTCTCGTCGTGGTGATGTTTTCCGGGCCGCCGGGGCGACCTGACCGAGGCTGCGGCTTGTTTCACCGGCGCGGCATCGATGCACATTGCGCGCAGGCAATGCCCCCACGGTTTGTCGGCACCAGCGCGTCGAAATTCACCCCAACTGAGGGAGGGGTCGTGAGGCACATACGCCACCTTCTATAATTCAATTTTTTTGATGAACTATTACAGCAACGGTACCATTCCTTCGAGGCGACCCTGGCTATAGTTCTGCCCATGGCGAAGAGCACAGCAAGTACCCCGCCAGATCTGAAGTTCAAACCAATTGAATTTTCCATTTAGGAGAGACGCCATGTCGAACGCCAAGCTGCAAGTCCTGACCCCGCGCAATAGCCAGCTCATCATCATCGACCATCAGCCGCAGATGGCGTTCGGCGTGCAGTCGATGGACCGCCAGACCATGAAGAACAATGTCGTGGGCCTGGCGAAGGCGGCGAAGATCTTCGAGGTGCCGACCACCATCACCACGGTCGAAAGCGAATCGTTCTCGGGCTTCACGTATCCCGAACTGCTCGACGTGTTTCCGGGCAAGGAAACGCTCGAACGCAGCTCGATGAATTCGTGGGATGACCAGAAGGTGCGTGACGCGCTCGCCGCGAACGGCCGCAAGAAGATCGTTGTGGCCGGGCTGTGGACGGAGGTCTGCAACACCACCTTCGCGCTGAGCGCGATGCTGGAAGGCGACTACGAGATCTACATGGTGGCGGACGCGTCCGGCGGCACGACGAAGGAAGCGCACGACTATGCGATGCAACGCATGATCCAGGCCGGCGTGGTACCGGTGACCTGGCAACAGGTCATGCTGGAATGGCAACGCGACTGGAAGAACCGCGAAACCTACGACGCCGTCATCGGTGTGGCCAAGGAACACTCGGGCGCCTACGGCATGGGCATCGACTATGCCTACACGATGGTGCACAAGGCGGCGCAGCGCACGGCGACGACACACGCTTCGATTGCGCCGGTCCATGCGCCGGTGATCGAACACTAAGCACCGGCACGCCGCCTGAGTTGCAAATACAGGAGGGGCTACGGCCCCTTTGCTGCATCCCGATATACTCGCGACAAACCAACCCCGGAGAGCACGCGTGGATCGGCTGCAGGCCATGAAGACCTTCGTCACGGTCGTGGAGACCGGTGGCTTCACGGCCGCTGCGCGCAAGCTCGATGTATCGTTGTCCGTCGTGAGCCGTGTGATCACGGAACTGGAGGCCCACCTTGGCGTGCGGCTGCTGACGCGTACCACGCGGCTGGTGCGGCCCACTGAGACCGGGACCGCTTACTTCGAAAATTGCCGACGCCTTCTGGCCGAGATTGAAGAGGCCGAACTTTCCGTCACGGGGACGCATGCGGCGCCGCGCGGCCAGTTGTCGGTGACCGCATCGGTCCTGTTCGGCTCGCGCTACGTCACGCCGATCGTCGTCGAATATCTGCGGCGCTATCCCGAGGTCGGCGTCAGCTGCCTGCTGCTGGACCGCGTGGTCAACTTTGTCGACGAGGGCATCGACGTCGGCGTGCGCATCGGCGAGTTGCCGAGTTCGTCGCTGCAGGCCGTTCCGGTCGGCCGCGTGCGGCGCGTGGTGTGTGCATCGCCCGACTACCTCGCTCGCCATGGCGTGCCGCGAACACCGGATGACCTTGCCCACCACACGTTGATACAGACCACCGGCATCTCCACGCTGCCGGAATGGCGCTTTCACCACAACGATCAACCGGTGTTCACGCGCATTGCCCCGCGCATGGCCACCACCACCAATGACTCCGCCATTGCCGCGGCAGTGGCAGGCTTCGGCGTGGCGCGGGTGCTGTCGTACCAGATCGCTGGTGAACTGCGGGATGGGCGATTACAGACTGTGCTCGCCGACTATGAACCTGCGCCGCTTCCGATCCATGTGATCCATCGCGAAGGGCGCCACGCGGTGCAGAAAGTACGCGCGTTCCTTGATCTTGCGATCGAACGGCTGCGCGCCGACAAGACCATCAACTGACGCCCCATTATTCTGGTTTCCAGAAGAGTCCCTTCACGGACAGGCCATTTCTCGTGGCCGTTCGCGCACCTAAGATGGTTTGCAGCAGAACATCCCGCGCGCCGGCGGCAAGAATGCAGGCCGGCAGCGGCGCACACCATCACCGTCGCAAAAGGGGCTTCTTCCATGCAGATCTACCACCACCCGCTGTCCGGCCATTCGCATCGCGCCCGCCTCTTCCTGTCGCTGATCGATGTCCATGCCGAGCCTGTCGAGGTCGACCTGGCCAGGCGCCAGCACAAGTCGCCCGAATTCCTCAAGCTCAATCCGTTCGGGCAGGTGCCGGTCCTCGTCGACGGCGACACCGTGGTACCGGACTCCAACGCGATCATGGTCTACCTGGCCCGCAAGTTCGGCAGGACCGACTGGCTGCCTGAAGCGCCGGCCGCTGCCGCCGCCGTGCAGCGCTGGCTGTCCGTGGCCGCGGGCGATATTGCCTTCGGCCCCGCCGCCGCGCGCCTGATCACCGTGTTCGGCGCGCCGCTGAACCGCGAGGAAGTCATCGCCCGTGCCCACGTGGTCATCAAGCGCGTGGACGACGCGCTCGAAGGCCGCGAATGGATCGCCGCGGCGCAGCCGACGATTGCCGACGTGGCGCTCTACAGCTATATCGCGCGCGCGCCGGAAGGCTTTGTCGACCTGGCGGAGTACGCCAATGTCAGGCGCTGGCTTGCGGCCGTGGAAGCGCTGCCTGGCTTTATCGAGTTCAGGAAGAGCCCGGCCGGGCTCGAAGCCTGAAAACGCTACCTCGTCCGCCGGAGTCCGCACATGTCCACAAACCCCAGCCTCCCCTGGCACGCGGGCGAACTCGCGCTGCAAGCCCGTGTCGGTGTCGCGGCAAAGATGGAAGATGTTGGCCGGCGCGTGATGCGCGACTACATGCCGGACCAGCACCGCGAGTTCTTCGCGCAGATGCCGTTCGTCGTGCTCGGCACCGTGGCGCCGGACGGGCGCGTGTGGGCAACGTTGCGCGCCGGGCGGCCGGGTTTTCTGCAATCGCCCGATGCCCGCATCCTGGAGCTGCGCCTGCCACGGGAAGCCGCCGACCCGGCTGATGCAGGCATGGAAGACGGCCAGCCTTTGGGCCTCCTCGGCATCGACCTGATGACGCGCCGGCGAAATCGCATGAATGGCGTGCTGCGGCGAGCGGACCGCGACGGCGCGGACTTGCGCATCGACGTGGTGCAGAGTTTCGGCAACTGCCCGCGCTACATCCAGCAACGCGCGTTCCGCTTCACGCGCGATCCGTCCGAGCAGACCACAATCGCCCCGCTGGCCATGGGCGCGCTGGACTCGCGCGCTCGCGCGCTGATCGCCTCGGCGGATGCGTTCTTCGTGGCGTCCTACGCGGACCGGCCTGAAGCCGGCCGGCAGGTCGACGTGTCGCATCGCGGCGGCGAACCGGGCTTCGTGCGGATTGACGCAGATGGCGGTCTCACCATTCCGGATTTCGCCGGCAACCTGTTCTTCAACACGCTCGGCAATTTCATGGTGAATCCGACGGCCGGCGTCACGTTTGCCGACTTCGACACCGGTGAACTGCTGCAGATGTCGGGCCGCGTGGAGGTCATCGTCGACTCCCCCGAGATCGCTGCGTTTCAGGGCGCCGAGCGCCTGTGGCGCTTCTTCCCCGAAAAGATCGTGCGGCGCGAGGCGGCATTGCCGATGCGCTGGGCGCGTGCCGGGGATGCTGCAGATGAGTAGTCCCGTCAGGGTAGCCCGAGGCACTCCGTCGTCATTGCCATAAGCGCCTGCAGACGCGTGAGCCGCCGCAAGTCACGGTGGCAACCCATCCAGACATCGCGCCCCGGTGGCGCTTCGCCGAGATCGATGCGGCGCAGGCCGGGTGTGGCATCGCCAAGCGGGCACGGCAGCACCGCAAAGCCCCCGCGCTCCGCACACATGCGCGCCTGCACACCGCGGTTGTTGCTGCGGAACACCGTGCGGGCGCGTGGCAGCATGCGCGCAGTCCATACCACATCGGGCAGCATGCCAAAGGCGGTGTCCATGCTGATGAGTGCGATGCCTTCACCATCGCCCGCGGTCGGCACTTCAAGGTCAACATGACCGTACAGCGCGTAGTCCATGTGCATCACCGTGCGCTGAATCACATCCGGCTCCTCGAATGGCGTGATGCGGAACGCCAGATCGGCTTCGCGCCGAGTGAGGCTGTACTGGCGGGCGTCAGTCACTAACTCCAGCGCAACGCGCGGATGATGCGCCAGGAAGCGCGCAAAAACCGGTGTCAGCACATGAATACCGAACCAGTCCGACGAGGTCACGCGCAACAGGCCCGTCAGCGCGTTATCGCTTCCTGCAAGCGCCCGAGCAAGACCCAGCGCCTCGTCTTCCATGCGTTCCGCGTAGGCCAGTATGGCGCTGCCCTCCTGCGTCAGGACAAAGCCATCGCTGGTACGGTGGAACAGCATGTAACCGACCGCCGCTTCCAGCGCGCGCAAGCGCCGGCCCATGGTCGGCTGCGTCAGGCCGACCCTCCTCGCCGCGGCACCGAGCGTGCCGGCACGCGCGATTGCCAGAAAGATGCGCAAATCGCTCCACTCGAGCCTTTCATTCATATTTGACTGACGGTTATTCAATTCTGTCAATTTACATGCAAATTCGCATGAACCATGATGACTCCACTGTTCACTGTTTCCAAGGAGATCACGATGTCCATGCAAGCACTGGTGCTGACCCGGCACAACGGCCCCCTCGAACTCACCACCGTGCCGCGCCCTGACGCCGCTCCGGGCCAGGTACTTGTACGTATCGCGGCGAGTGGCCTCAATCCTCTCGATACCAAGATCCGCGCCGGTGCCGCAGCGCATGCGCGGCACCCGCTGCCACTGGTCCTCGGCATCGACATGGCTGGCACGGTCGAGGCCGTCGGCGCTGGCGTCAGCGCGTTCAAACCCGGCGACGAGGTCTACGGCATGACCGGTGGCGTCGGCGGCATCCAGGGTTCGCTCGCGCAATACGCCGCTGTCGATGCGGCGCTGCTCGCACATAAACCGGCGAACCTGTCGATGCGCGAGGCGGCCGCGTTGCCGCTTGCCTTCATCACCGCCTACGCCGGCATCGTCGACCGCGCACATCTGCAGGCTGGTCAGACCGTCCTTGTCCAGGGCGGCGCTGGTGGCGTGGGCCATATTGCGGTGCAACTGGCACGCGCGCTTGGTGCCGAAGTGTTCGCCACCGCCAGCGAAGCGAACCTCGATCTCGTCCGGCAACTCGGCGCCACGCCGATCGACTACCGTGCGCAGCCGGTTGAAGCCTATGTCGAGGCCCACACCGGGGGCGAAGGGTTCGATCTGGTTGTCGATACGGTGGGCGGTGCGACGCTTGATACCTCGTTTGCCGCGGTGAAGCACTTCGGCCACGTTGTCAGCGCACTCGGCTGGGGCACGCATGCGCTGGCTCCGCTGTCGTTTCGCGAGGCAAGCTATTCCGGGGTGTTTACGCTTTATCCCTTGCTGACCGGCAAACACCGCGCGCATCACGGTGAAATGCTGCGTGAAGCCACGCGTCTGGCCGAAGCCGGTGCGCTGAAACCCGTGGTCGATCCGCGCCATTTCGGCCTCGGCACGGCGGAAGCCGGCTATGAAGTTGTTGCGGCAGGCACCGGGCGGGTCAAGGTGGTGGTGGACGTCCGGTAGGGGTGGTGCGACGGGGGACTGGAGACCCAAATCTCCTCGCCACGGGCCTCCCCCGCAACATATACTCCGTCAGTATCGACGTAGTGATCGCGGCGCCGCTGCTGAAGATCCGGCCTGGGCTTCCTGCTGGCCGCACAGGACGCCCGGGCATGGCCAGCCTTCTGGGACATGGCCGCTGGCCTGGGCAGGGTCGATGCCAGGTACGCGACGACCACCGCCGCCATGCTGCGACATGTGGCCAGCGGCAGCATGACGATTGCCTACAACGTGCTCGGCGCCTACACGGTTAGCCAGGCGCGCAAGGACGCCGGCATCGGCTGGGCCTTCCTGAGTGACTACACGCTCGCGCTGTTGCGCATCCAGCTCATCAGCCAGCGCGCGAGCCACCCGAATGCGGCGCGGCTATGGGTCGACTACACGCTGTCGCGGCGCGGACAAGCGCTCATGGCACAGCGCGCCGGGCTGTATGCCGTGCGCGGTGACGTCGGCGGCGACATTACCGCCGTACATTTGGCCGCGCAACTGGGCGCCGGCATGCGGCCGATCCCGAACGACGCGGACCTGACGCGGCATCTGGACATCGCCGAATACCGTGCATTCGTCATGCGTTGGCGCACAGCCACCGGCCAGAGGTAGCCTGGCGGATACATCAGGCGTCTGCCCGTTGTCCAGGATTTGTGGGAAATTAGTCCGCAAGAATCGGAGTTCTTGCGATCGAATCCGGGCCTATTCTGGCACTGTGATCGACCCTTCCAGGACATGCACCATGAACGCGAAAGGCACCGGCACCGCCATGTACGCGAGCGAAGCATCGCGCTGGCAGGCAGTACAGGCGCGCGACGCCGCCGCTGACGGATACTTTGTCTACGCCGTGCGCACGACAGGCGTCTATTGCCGTCCCAGTGCTTCCGCGCGCCTGCCGAAGCGCGAGAACGTCGAGTTCTTCGATACGCCCGCAGCGGCCGAAGCCGCCGGATACCGAGCCAGCCGCCGTGCTCGCGCCGACCGGACCAGCGCGGCCGCCGGGCGCGCTGCGCTCGTGGCGGAGGTCTGCCGACTGATCGAAGCTTCGGACACCGTCCCCAGCCTTGACGAACTGGCCGCGCGCGCCGGCATGAGCCCGTTCCACCTGCATCGCGTCTTCAAGGCCGAGACCGGCCTGACGCCCAGGGCCTATGCATCGGCCTACCGCGCGCGCCGGCTGCGCGCGGGCCTTGGCACGCCGAACGCATCGGTGACGGAGGCCATCTACGATGCCGGCTTCAACTCCAACAGCCGGTTCTACGAAACCTCCGACCAGTTGCTCGGCATGCGCGCGCGCGACTACCGCGCCGGCGGCACCGGCGCGGTGATTCACTTCGCGGTCGGCCAGTGTTCGCTAGGCGCCATCCTGGTCGCGCAAAGCCAGCGCGGCATCTGCGCGATCCTGCTCAACGATGACCCGGATGCGCTCGTGCGCGAGCTGCAAGACCAGTTTCCCAATGCCCAGCTGATCGGTGGCGATGCCGGCTTCGAAAATCTCGTGGCCCAGGTGGTCGGCTTCGTTGAGGCGCCATCCATCGGTCTCAACCTGCCGCTCGACGTCCGTGGCACCGCGTTCCAGGAACGCGTCTGGCAGGCCTTGCGCGAGATCCCGCCCGGCACGACCGTGAGCTATGCGGAGATCGCCGAACGTATCGGCAGGCCCACGGCCACGCGCGCCGTCGCTCAGGCTTGCGGCGCCAACCACATTGCCATCGCGATTCCGTGCCACCGCGTCGTCCGCCGCGATGGCGACATCGCTGGCTATCGCTGGGGCGTGGATCGCAAGCGCGAACTGCTGCGGCGCGAAGCCGAAGCCTGACCGGGACGATGCGATGCCCTCCTCCGCTATGACATTCGACCGGCTGGACTGGCAGGAGATCGCTGCACAACTCGATCAGGACGGGTATGCCGGGCTGCCCGGCCTGCTCTCGCCGGAGCAGGCAAGGGAGCTCGGCCGTGACGCAGGACAATCGGGCGCCTTCCACCACCACTCACTGGAATCGGCCGGCCTCGGGCGCGGCGAGATGGTCTGTCTCGGCGGTGTGCTTCCCGATCCGTGGGCGGACTGGCGCACGGCGCTGTATTGCAAGCTCGCGCCCATCGCGAACCGGTGGAACGCACTGATGAATATCGACTACCGCTACCCTCGGGAACTGCGCGAGTTCATCAAGCACAACCGGGAAGCCGGTCAATCGCAGCCGCTGTCCTGCCTGCATCGCCTTCGTTCTGGGGACTATCTCGCCTTGCATCAACGTGCCGATGGCGAACATGTGTTCCCGCTGCAGGTCATCGCGTTGCTCAGCGAACCGGGCGTGGATTTCCAGGGCGGTGAATTCGTGATGACCGAGCAGCGCCCGCGCATGCAGTCGCGGCCAGCGGTGGTGCCGCTGGGGATTGGCGACATGGCTATCATCAGCACAGCCCGGCGCCCTCACAAGGGAGCAGGCGGGCACTATCGCGTCAACCTTCGGCATGCGATCAGCCGCGTCCGTGCAGGCGACCGCATCGGCGTGGAGCTATCGTTTCATAACGCCCCACAAGGGCGGTGACCCGGCAAAGGCATCTTTTTGTATCGATGTATGCGCTGGTCAGCGCCATATACATGGCGATACAAAGCCCAGGAACTTCGACACATGCCGCATGCGGCGGCCTCCTAGACTCGTGCACAGATTGTTCAGCACACAGGAGAACGCGATGTCGGAGAAAGTCGATCTGCCCCGCCGGGGGTTTCTGGGTGCTGCGGCCGCCACGCTGGCCGCAGCACAGTTTGGCCTTTCGCAGGCAGCACAGGCACAGACCAGCGTGGCGAAAGCCTCGCCCCTGCCCTCTGCCCTGCCCGGAACGCATACCACCTTCGCACCGATCAAGCACGTCAATGCCGGCGTGCTTAACGTCGGCTACGCCGAAGCGGGCCCCGCCAACGGGCCCGTCGCGCTGTTGCTGCATGGCTGGCCTTACGACATCCACAGCTTTGTCGATGTCGCCCCATTGCTGGCGGCACGCGGATATCGCGTCATCATGCCTTACCTGCGCGGCCATGGCGCGACCACGTTCCAGTCGCCCGATACCTTCCGCAACGGCCAGCCGTCCGCCGTCGCGGTCGACATGATCGCGCTGATGGACGCGCTGCGCATCCAGAACGCCGTCGTGGCTGGCTTCGACTGGGGCGCACGCACCGCCGACATCATGGCCGCGCTGTGGCCAGACCGTTGCCGCGGACTCGTGTCCGTCAGCGGCTACCTGATCGGCAGCCAGGCAGCCGGCAAGCAGCCATTGCCGCCCGAAGCCGAACTGCAGTGGTGGTACCAGTTCTACTTCGCGACCGAACGCGGCCGCGCGGGGTACCAGAAGTACACGCGGCAGTTTGCCAAGCTGATCTGGAAGCTCGCCTCGCCGCAATGGAACTTCGACGATGCCACGTTCGAGCGCAGCGCCGCCGCGTTCGACAACCCCGACCACGTGGAAATCACCATCCACAACTACCGCTGGCGACAGGGGCTGGCCGCCGGCGATGCACGATTCGACGACATCGAACGGAAGCTCGCGACCGCACCTGCCATCCGCGTGCCGACGATCACCATGGAAGGCGATGCCAATGGCGCGCCTCACCCTGAGCCCAGCGCCTATGCCAGCAAGTTCACAAGCCGGTACGAGCACCGGCACCTGACCGGCGGCATTGGCCACAACCTGCCGCAGGAAGCGCCTGTAGCGTTTGCACAGGCGGTGCTGGACGTCGACACGCACTGACAAGCGGTGGCTGGCGATGCGAAGGCTCTTTGTTCTGATAGCCATGACGCTGTCGGCGCTCGCATCGGAGCTCGGCAGTGCCGGGCACCGGTGCGTATGGACCGGCATGCCGCGGGCAATGCGCGAGGAAAAGAAGGAAGATTAGTGCGATACGGGGGGACGAGCCGCTGGCAAGTGCCAGGTCGTACCCGCCGTCGTCACACGTGGCTCAGACCCGTTCCGCAGCGCGCTGGCCTTGATAGACCTGAAGGTGGCAATAAGCCATGCGGCTCAACGGCACCTCATGCCCGAGCACGGCCGCACGCGCGACGAGATCCCCAACAATCGCATCGGCCTCAATCTGGCGCCTGCCTTGTGCGATATCGCGCATCATCGAGGCGGCCCAGGTCGACGATTCATCGAGCAGGCGGCTCTTCACGGCATTGGCGACCGCCTCTGGAAGCGGAAAGCCGCTCAGTGCCGCGACAGCCCCGCACTCCGCAATCGCCTGCAACGTCAGGCTCCGGCCGTCGCGCGTCCGCATGATCTGTCCGACGTTGCCGCGCATCAGGCAGGTCATCAACGCGCCGGCGGCGATCATCGCCCATTTGTTCCAGAGCTCCTGGACGATATCGGATGACAGTTCGCGCGTGCCCGCCGAGCGGGAAAACTGCTCGTGGAGCGCCCTGGCAATATCATGCGTTTCGGGTGCGCGCGCGCCCACCATCAGCCGGTCGTTGCTGCCGGCGTGAGCGATGGTTCCGTCATCCGCAAGCGTCGTCGCAATGTATGACACACCACCAAGCACGCGCTTCCCGCCGAAGCGCGCGTCGAGCTGGTCATAGGCGGACATTCCATTGAGCAGCGGCAGGATGGCCGTGTCGCTGCCGACGGCCGGCGCGATTGCGAGCATGGCGTCTTCGAGGTCATAGGCCTTGCACGCCATGAGCACGAGGTTGTACTCGGGCCTGACTGCGCCCGCCTGCACGGTCTTCACGGCGCGCCTGAAATCACCAAGCGCGCTGCGCACGACCAGCCCGTGTTCCGCCAGCGCCCGGGCACGTCCCGCGCGCACAAGGAACGTGACGTCCGCGCCGGCCTCGATCAGGCGCGCGCCATAGTAACCGCCCATGGCGCCCGCGCCCAGCACAAGTATCTTCATAAGGTCTCGTCTGTTCAGAGAGATTCGATGGCAAGCGCAATGCCCTGCCCGCCGCCAATGCAGAGCGTGACAATGCCGCGCCGGATGCCGTCCGACTGCATCGCATGGAGCAGCCGCGTCGTCAGCACCGCACCGGTCGCACCGATCGGATGCCCGTGCGCAATGGCACCGCCGTCCACGTTGATGATGTCGTGGGGCAGGCCCAACTCGGCCGCGACTGCGAGCGGCACGGCAGCGAAGGCCTCGTTGATCTCGATACGCTCGATATCGCCGAGCGTCCAGCGTGCGCGCTCGAGCGCCTGGCGCACGGCAGGAACGGGGCCAAGCCCGAACAAGCCCGGTTCCACCGCGCCGACACCGTAGGCAACCAGCCTTGCCATCGGCTTCATGCCCTGGCTTTCCGCAAAGGCGCGTTCGGCCACCAGCATGGCAGCGGCACCACTGTTGATGCCGGGCGCATTGCCGGCAGTAATGGTTCCACCCTCACGAAATGCCGCCTTCAGTCGCGCCAGCGTCTCGAGGGTGGTATCGGGACGATTGGCCTCGTCGACCTTGAACGCGGCCGTACCGCCCTTGGCCTTCACGGCGACTTCAACGATCTGCGACGCGAATCGGCCCTGCGCCTGCGCTCGCGCAAAGCGCTGCTGCGACCGCTCGGCCCAGCGGTCCTGTGCATCGCGGCTGAGCTCGTAGCGGGTGGCGAGATCCTCGGTATGCCAGCCCGAGTGCAGGCCGGAGAACGCATCCTGCAGCCCGTCGAACAGCATGCTGTCATGCATGACCGTATCGCCCATGCGCTGCCCCCAGCGGCCGGATGGCACGAGGTAAGGCGCACGGTCCATGTTCTCCATGCCGCCGGCGACGGCGACGTCGGCATAGCCAAGCCTGACCTCGTCCGCGGCCGTTGCAATGGCCTGCGCACCGGACCCGCACACGCGGTTCACGGTCATGGCGGGGACGGATACCGGCAAGCCCGCGCCGATGGCGGCCTGCCGTGCAGGGTTCATGCGGTTGCCGGCCTGAATCACGTTGCCGAACACCACACTGCCGATGCGGCCGGCATCGATGCCTGCACGCTTGAGCGACTCTCCGATTGCCGCGGCCCCGAGTTCAACCGCAGGCGTGCCCTTCAGGGTGCCGTTGAATGCACCAATCGCGGTGCGAACCGGGTGACACAACACCACTTCGCGCGTATTCATGAAACTACCCCTCCTACGGACATCGACGACGGTTGCGGGCGCCACAAGCGGCACCGGATGGCACTGACATAGCAGCAGCGTCGGTTCAGCCACCAATTACTATCATCATGCTATTAACAACTCTAGCCGAACTTTCATGATGAAAGCAATAGGAGTTTCGGAAAGTGAGTTCCTTGCGCCTCAAGAAGGAATGGACATCGCCCGGGTGCCCTGCCGGTATGGTCAGTCACCCGCCCGGGTGCCCTGCCGGTATGGTCAGTCACTCCAGACGATGTCCATGGTGCGGTCGCTCACGTGCCCTGGCACGCTTGACGCGTATCGAGGCGGCCGAGGAGGGACAGGTGCTTACAGCGGCACAATGTGACGAGGCTTGGGCTGGAACGGGAATCCCGCCGGAAACTCGGGCAGCTTCAGCATCGGAGGCATCGGCGGGAACGATGGCAGCGGAGGCATCGAGGGCATCGACGGCCCCGGCAGGTGCCCGTTCGGGTCGGGCTCGCCCACCGCGATGGAAGCAGGCATGTAGGCAACGCCGCCGCGGATGGCGGCACGGGCAGCCCGGTCCAGTTCGCGGACGCGCGGCAGGTTTTCGATCAGTAGCGTGGACATGGGAATCTCCTGTAGTCATGGAAAGCGAACGGCGGATACGACGTTCGCCCTTGACTATGCAGATGCCATGCCACCGACTGCGCGCGCGCTCAGGTGTACGCAACGAGCTGTCAGAGGCTGATTTTGGTGGGCAACGGCCAACAGGCGCACAAAGCGTCGGGGCGGTCCGAACAGCGGGACCGCGACGCTTGCTCTAAGCGGGCGCCTGCTCGAAGGTCGGCTCGCACAGCACCGGGAAATTGAGCGAGTTGGCGATAAAGCATTGTTCGTGGGCGGTGTGATGCAGCCGCGCAGCCAGTTCCAGGTCGTCGCCCGCGCGCACGGTGACGCGCGGCCGCAGGACGATCCTTGTGAAGCGGCCGGACTGCGCTTCGATCATCGTGCCTTCCGCATCATCGACATACGCAAGCACGACGATGCCCGCGTTGGCGCATAGATGCAGGTACCAGAGCTTGTGGCACGCCGCGGCGGAGGCCACGAGCAGGTCCTCCGGATTCCAGCGCGCCGCATCGCCGAGAAAGGACGGATCCGATGAGCCCGGAATGACCGGCTTGGCGCCGGAGCGAATCACGTAGTCGCGCGCATACGCGCGGTAGCCCGACGTGCCGCTGCCCTTGTTGCCGGTCCACTCGACCGAAACCCGATAGTGATGCTCTCGATCTGCCATGTCAGCGTCCTCCGCCGATTCCGTGAATGCGCCAGTATGACTGCATAGGGCGGTTGCTGCCGGAGAGACGCAATCCACTCAGGCAATGGAGCGCCTCAGTTCGGGTACCCGATGACTGGCCAGCCGCCTCGCGGTCTGTACGGACACGCCGAAGCGATCATAGAAAGCCGACTCCACATCACCGTTGGGTGGCCATCCGACGAACCGCTTCAGGTCCGCCATGGCTACGTCGCCCGCCATGGCTTCGAACAGCAGGCGCATGAGCCGCTGCGTACGGCAGAGGTCCGTCAGCGCCGTGCCTTGCGAAAACAGCAGGCGGCGCAGCTGCGTCGCGGGCATGTCGATACGTTCGGCGATGAAGCCCGCGCTCCATGCATACTGGGGCTGCAGGAAAACGCGCCTGGAAATCCTTTGGTGCAACGCATCCTGCGGCGTGCCGGGCATGCCGCGCCTGATCTCGAACGTGCACGACGACGGCTGGCCGCTGCTGCCGTCCAGATGCATGTCGATGGTCTCGAACGGCTCGATCGTGACATCGTGTCCCGGCACAAGCAGCCGCTCGTGGCCGCGCCGCCTGACGACCGACCTGCCATGCGTGGCCACGATGGTCAGCGGGAACGCCAGGAACAGTCGATGCAGGCTGACGTGCGAGTAGGACTGCAGGTGGACGCGCATGGTGGACGGAAGACTCGGAAAACAGCCGGTAGCAGGATATCGGCACCGATCATCGCCGCTAACCGGGCCGCGCACCATCTGCAATTTCCGAACGCAACGTTTGCCTGCGCCACACGCTGGCCCACAGCACGGCCGGCGCGCCATGCTTCGCCATAGACTCGCCATGCGCCTGAATCTGCCCTTTCGACAGCGCTTCGTCCATCTGCCGTTATCATGAAGGGGCCTGGTATGTCTGCCGGCGCACGGCAGACCCACCCTTGCCCGACCGGCAACCGGACTGCCGGGCTCCGCCGCAGGACCGCCCCGTTTTCAATCCGCCACTCCCTTCGTCCTGCATGGAACACAACATCCCTCTTATCACCACGCTTGCCGCCGGGTTCGGCATTGCCCTGGTTCTCGGCTTCCTGGCCGAGCGGGTCAAAGTGCCGGCGCTGGTCGGCTACCTGGTAGCCGGCATCATCATCGGACCGGGCACGCCCGGCTTTGTCGCGGACGTACATCTGGCCTCCCAGCTTTCCGAGATCGGCGTGATGCTGCTCATGTTCGGCGTGGGGCTGCACTTCTCGCTCAAAGACCTGCTGGCGGTCAAGCGCATCGCCGTGCCTGGCGCGGTGGTGCAGATGGCGCTGGCCACGGCGCTCGGCGCTGGGGTTGCATGGATGTGGGACTGGCATTGGGGCAGCGGGCTGATCTTCGGGCTCTCGCTCTCTTGTGCGAGTACGGTCGTGCTGCTCAAGGCGCTGGAGACGCGCGGCGTGCTGGAAAGCATGAACGGCCGCATCGCGGTGGGCTGGCTGGTGGTCGAAGATTTGGCCACCGTGCTGGTGCTGGTCCTGCTGCCGCCGCTGGCGGGCATTCTGGGCGGCTCGGACGCATCGGCCGCGGCGGAGACCCGGCCGCTGTGGACCACCATCGCGCTGACGCTGCTGCAGGTCGGTGCCTTTATCGCGCTGATGCTGGTGGCGGGCCGCCGCTTGCTGCCGTGGTTCCTGTGGCTGGTCGCGCGCACGGGCTCGCGCGAGTTGTTCACGCTGTCAGTCATCGCCGCGGCCATCGGCATTGCGTACGGCGCGGCCCAGTTGTTCAGTGTCTCGTTCGCGCTGGGCGCTTTCTTCGCCGGCATGGTCATGCGCGAGTCAGAGTTCAGCCACCGCGCGGCGCAGGAATCGCTACCGCTGCGCGATGCGTTCTCGGTGCTCTTTTTCGTCTCGGTGGGCATGCTGTTCAAGCCCGCAATCCTGATCGAGCAGCCGCTGCACGTGCTTGGCACGGTGGCGATCATCATCGTCGGCAAGTCGATTGCAGCGTTCGCGCTGGTGCTGGCGTTCCGCTATCCGCTCAATACCGCGCTGACTGTCTCGGCCAGCCTCGCGCAGATCGGCGAGTTTTCGTTCATCTTGGCCGGGCTCGGGCTCTCGCTCGGCCTGCTGCCGGCCGAGGGCATGAGCCTGGTGCTGGCGGGTGCGCTGATCTCGATCGCGCTGAACCCGGTGCTGTTCGCCCTCAACGAGCCGTTCCGCCGCTGGGTCCTCAAACGCTCGGCACTGGCCCGGCGCCTGGAGCAGCGTGGCGACCCGTACGCTGAATTGCCGATGACGACCGAGCGCAAGTATCTCGAGGGCCAGGTCGTGCTGGTCGGCTATGGCCGCGTGGGGCGTCGCATCGGCAGCGCGCTGCAGTCGCGCGGCATTCCGTTCGTGGTCGCGGAGCAGAACCGCGAACTGGTGGAGAGCCTGCGCAATCGCGGTATTGCGGCGGTTTCGGGCAACGCGGCCGATCCCGCCGTCCTGATCCAGGCCCATATCGCGCGTGCCGCCATGCTTGTGGTCGCCATTGCCGATCCAATCGATGTCAGGCAGATGGCCGATACCGCCCGCACGCTCAATCCCTCGATTGAGATCGTCCTGCGTACGCACAATGAAGACGAGTCCGTCATGCTGCGCAAGGAGGCAATCGGCACGGTCTTCTACGGCGAGGAAGAACTGGCCAGGGGCATGACGGCCCATGTGCTGGAGCGCTTCGCGCCGGGGCCGCAGGCATACACCGATGGCCATGCCGCGGGCCACGCTGCATGACGCATGCGACCAAGGCTCTGTGAACTTTAATAGAATCCCGGTCTGACACGCATTCGCGCCGCGGTTCGCCGCGCCCGCACAACCCTCCGGAGACAACATGAAGGCAGACAACATCCTGCAGACCATCGGCAATACGCCGCATATCCGCATCCGACGGCTGTTCGGAAACGGCCACGAAGTCTGGATCAAGTCGGAGCGGTCCAACCCGGGCGGCTCGATCAAGGACCGTATCGCGCTATCGATGGTGGAAGACGCCGAACGCCGTGGCGTGCTCAAACCCGGTGGCACCATTGTCGAGCCGACCTCCGGCAATACCGGCATCGGCCTGGCGATGGTGGCGGCAGTCAAGGGCTACAAGCTGATCCTGGTGATGCCGGACAGCATGTCGATCGAACGCCGCCGGCTGATGCTCGCCTACGGCGCGACCTTTGACCTGACCCCGCGCGAGAAAGGCATGAAGGGCGCAATCGCCCGCGCCGAGGAATTGATCGCCTCGATCCCCGGCGCGTGGATGCCGCAGCAATTCGAGAATCCGGCCAACATCGACGTCCATGCGCGCACCACGGCGCAGGAAATCCTGGCGGACTTCCCGGAAGGCCTCGATGCACTGATTACCGGCGTGGGCACGGGCGGCCATATCTCGGGCTGCGCGCAGGTGCTCAAGCAGAAATGGCCGCAACTGAAGGTGTTCGCCGTGGAGCCGACGGCATCGCCGGTGATTTCGGGTGGCGCGCCCGCGCCGCATCCGATCCAGGGCATCGGCGCCGGTTTTATCCCGGAGAACCTGAAAACCGACCTGCTCGATGGCGTGATCCAGGTCGATGCCGAACCAGCGCGCGAGATGGCGCGCCGCTGCGCGCGCGAAGAAGGCATCCTGGTTGGCATTTCGTCGGGCGCGACGCTGGCCGCGATCGCGAGCAAGCTGCCTGAACTTCCGGCCGGCGCCCGCGTGCTCGGGTTCAACTATGACACCGGCGAGCGTTACCTGACGGTCGAGGGCTTCCTGCCGGCCTGAGGCTTTACCGCGCGCCAACGCGCTGGCAATCGTCAGTGCGACATGAACAGCGGCACGCCGGCGCGCCGCACCAGCGTGCGCGTGGTGCCGCCCAGCACGCGTTGGCGCAGGCGGCTGCGGCCGTAGCCGCCTGCCACCAACAGGCCGGCACCGAGTTCATAGGTTAGCCGCAGCAGTTCATCGCCGGGCTGTCCGCCACGTTCGACACGCAGCCAGGCCTCGATCCCGTGCGCGGCCAGCCACTGCAGCAGCCGTTCCCCGCCTGCTTCCTTCTCGTCTTCGCCACTGGCGCCGGCCACCACCACCACGGTTACATAGGACGCCTGCGCCAGCAGCGGCAGCGCATCGCTCACCGCGCGCGCGGCTGGCTGGCTGCCATCCCAGCCCACCAATGCATGCCCCTGCGGTGCCAGCGTGGCACCGGCCGGTACCAGCAGCATCGGACGCCCCGCATTGAGCAGCGCGTACTCGGCTTCCTCGGCCATCAGTGCGGGGGCGTTGTCGCCAGCCTGCAAAGCCGGCGGCAGAACCAGGTCCGCAAATCGGCCTTCCATCGCGAGCGCCCAGCCCGTCTCCGCCTCGACCACCGCGTGCCGGCACCTCATGCCGCTGCCCGATGACGTGACCGCAGCCTGCAGCGCCGCCAGGTTCTCATCCACGATGCGCTGCAAGCTTGCCGCCGCCTGCTCGGCGTACTTGCCGGCCTCGTCGCCGGCGCCGCGGAACGGCTCGAGCTGCGTGCCCGTTGCGGTCAGCCCGACCAGCCCCGCCCCGAAGTGCCGGCACAGGACCAGCGCGGCGTGCAAGCGCGCCGCGCGCGCGGGATCGTCGCCCAGCGCGACAAGGATTGTCTTGTAGTCCATCGGTTCATTGCTCCTTGCAAAGGCGTGAGTGCGACGCTGCGGACCGCCTGGGACGTGAACCAGTGTAAGCATTTGCCGGCCAAGGTGCTTGACGGGCATCAATGCGGCACGACCGAACCGTGATGCCGCGTCTGCCGCAGCAAGCCTTGATGCACATCAAGCCGACACCTTCAGATGCACCTACGCTGAATCCAACGCGTTCACGCGTACCGGCAACCATTTGCCACTCCTGACCATCCGCCGTCACACTCCGGAGATCCGCCATGTATCAACGCATCCTGCTCGCCGTAGATGGCAGCCAGTCTTCCGACCTGGCGTTGAGCCAGGCCATCACAATCGCCAAGGCCACGGGGGCGGAGGTCAAGGCCCTGTTCGTCGCCGACGACAGCGACGCGTTTTTCGACGTCGCCTACTTCGACGCCAAGGCCCTGATGCAAGGTATCCTGACATTCGGCAACAAAGTCCTTGCCGAGGCCGCGAGCAGGCTCGATGCAGCCGGCGTCAGGCATGTGACCCAACTGATCGAAAAGCCGGTGGCACCCGGGCAGATTTCGTCAACCATCGTCGCGCAGGCCGATACCTGGAACGCAGACCTGATCGTCTTGGGCACCCACGGCCGGCGCGGCGTACGGCGTCTGTTGATGGGCAGCGTCTCCGAGGGCGTGGTGAGCAAATCCAACCGCCCGGTGCTGCTGATCCGCAGCGAGGTCGAGGGCTAGTCCCGCGCCGCCGACTGCAGCCGGCGCTATTGCGCACGCCGTGCCACAGGCCGGACAATCCGGGCATGCGGGATTTCCCCGCGGGAGCGCACGATGCGAATCCGCCTGGCCACACTGGCTTGCATGGCAGCCCTTGCCTTGAGCGCCTGCGCGTCGCTGCAACCGGAACAGACCGGCCAGCGACTGATCGGCAGCGACCAAGGTGCCGTTCGCGGTACATTGGGGGAGCCCACCGATACCTTCAGGTTTCCGAACGGCACGTCCCGCTGGCTCTACTCGGGGCAGCCGCTCGGCCACACGGTCTATGCCGCGGACTTTGACGCGACCGGCAAGCTCGTCAGCTATCGGCAAATGCTGACGGAAGCCGAAATCTATCAGGCGCAGGTCGGAGTCTGGACCAAGCAGGAAGTGCTCGAGCGCTTCGGCAAGCCACGCGAGCCCACGCAGTACTACCCGCTGATGAAGCGCGAGGCCTGGACCTACCGGATGTACAAGGACGGCTACCAGACCGCCCATTTCAGCTGCTACTTCGACGACAACGGCGTGCTGCAGCAAAGCATGATCATCGTCGACCCGCTCGGCGGCGACCGACGCGGACGCTCCCGGTAGGCTGAGCGGCTCCCGATGGTGCCAACGTTGGCGGAAGGGGCACCGGGACCGCGGCAGCTTTTTCGCGCAGAATAGACATTGCCGCGCCGCAGCAGAGGCTGCCGGCGCGCACCTTGTTCTCTCCGAGTCCTATTCTTGCGCGGAAAACTGAACGTGACGACTGCGATCCTGCTCGAAAACATCCATGCAAGCGCCACGGCGCGCCTTGGCGAGGCCGGCCTGACGGTCGAGCGCCGCACCGACGCGCTGGCCGGCGACGAACTGCGCCAGGTGCTGGCAAGCCATGACCTCGTCGGCATCCGCTCTGCCACGCACCTGCGCGGCGACGATATCCGCAGCGCGCCCGCCCTGCTCAGCATCGGCTGCTTCTGCATCGGCACCTCGCAGGTCGATCTGGACGCCGCGACCGCGGCTGGCATCCCGGTCTTCAATGCGCCGTTTTCGAACACGCGGTCGGTGGCCGAGCTGGTCGTGTCCGAGGCCGTGATGCTGCTGCGCAAGATCCCGGAGAAGAATGCGCTAGCTCATGCCGGCAAGTGGGCCAAGGGCGCCAGCGGCGCGTTCGAGGCGCGCGGCAAGACCATCGCCATCGTCGGCTACGGCAATATCGGCTCTCAGGTCGGCGTATTGGCGGAGTCGATGGGTATGCGGGTGGTGTACTACGACGTGCTGGCCCGGCTGTCGCTCGGCTCGGCGCGTGCCGCCGGTACGCTCGAAGAAGCCGTGTCGCAGGCGGACGTGGTCACTCTGCACGTGCCCGCTACGGCCCGCACGCGCAACATGATCGATGCCCACGTGCTCGCCTGCTTCAAGCCGGGCGCGATCCTGATCAACGCATCGCGCGGCACCGTGGTGGATATCGATGCGCTTGCGGCGGCACTGCGCGACAAGCGCCTGGGCGGCGCGGCAATCGACGTGTTCCCGGAAGAGCCGAAGACGAACAACGATCCATTCGTCAGTCCGCTGCAGCAGCTTCCGAATGTCCTGCTGACGCCCCACATCGGCGGCAGCACTGAAGAGGCGCAGGAGAACATCGGCACAGAGGTAGCCGCCAAGCTGCTGAACTACCTGAACACCGGCGGCACCATTGGCGCCGTCAACTTTCCCGAAGTCGATCCCGGTCCGCTGCACGCGCCGGCACGCCTGCTCAACATCCACAGCAATGCTCCGGGCGCGCTAGCCGCACTGAACACGCTGCTGGCCCAGGATGGCGTCAACATCAACGGCCAGCACCTGCAGACGCGCGGCCATACCGGCTACGTCGTCACGGATCTCGACCGCGTGCCGTCCGACGTGCTGATGGAATCGCTGCGCACGCATGCCGGCTTCGTACGTTCGCGGCTGCTGGTGCGCTAACCCCACCCCTTCGCACCGATTTTTCCTGTCGCACCACATCCGCCGTCGGGCCGCATGCAACGCATGAGGCCAGACGGCGGATGACGCCTCTTTTCCGAGAGCCTGCCCGCATCGTCCTCCGCTGCGCACGAAAATCAACCGGGGCCGATAAGAATGGGCTGAGGCGTAGCCGCCCGCCTTGCCCGGCGATATCCCGGTGGCGCCAAATGGCTTCAGCGGCAACGCTACTCTTCAGGCCGTCGCCGGCAACTGACACCGCCGGACCGCATCAGAAGTCAACAGGCTGCAATATTTTTAAGGGAATTACTAAAGCCCAGTCCTGGCACGCCGCTATTGGCGACAGGAGCACTGACAGCGGTCGCGCTCCGCGCCACACGGCAACAGTCAGGTGGCATCCACCATGGAGGGAATCGATATGGACGCAAAGGAAAGGCGCGTGCCGGCATGGGCGCGACGGGTCGGATTGTCGTTGTGTGTTGCGGCAGGTATCGCGGGCGGTGCGGCCGCGCAGTCCGGCACCATCACGTTCCAGGGTGCGATCACCGAGCCCTCGTGCGGGTTCGAGGCGGACGCGCAAGGGGTCAACGCCACTTGCCTGACGCCGGCGGGGCGCCCGGTCAGCAAGGCGTTGCGCGCGGCGGCCCTTGGCAAGGCCGCAAGCGCCCGAGTGGGCGCGGCCCAGTTGCGGCTGGAGCCGATTGGCCGCCGTGGCGCCACGAACACGTACGTGGTTGTGGCTACCTATCTCTGAAGCCGGCCCGACGCCCCGGCCCGCAGCACCTCACGGCACTGCGGGCCGGCAAGACGATTGCAGTGCCGTCCCGTTAGTCGCCGGCCCGGATCAGGTCTGCCGCCTTCTCGGCGATCATGATCGCCGGCGCATTGGTGTTGCCTGCCACCAGCGTCGGCATGATCGATGCATCGACCACGCGCAAGCCCTGCACACCACGCACACGCAAGGCGGGATCGACCACGGCCATGTCATCCACACCCATCTTGCAGGTGCCGACCGGGTGGTAGACGCTGTCGGTCCGCTCGCGCACGAAAGCCTCGATCGCTTGCTGGTCGCCGTCGCCCGGCCCGAATTCGTCGGTGAACAGCTCGCGGCCGCCGGCGCTGGCCAGCGCCTGCTGCGCGAAGATGCGGCGGATTGCGCGCACGCCTGCCACCATGACGGTCATATCTTCCTCATGGCTGAGGAAGCGCGGATCGATGACCGGTGCTTCGCGCATGTCCGGGGAACGCAATCGTACTTCTCCAACACTCTTCGGCCGCAGCACGCAGGCATGGCAGGAATAGCCATGACCCAGCTTCTTCCTGTCGCTGCCGTGATTGAGCAGTGCCGTGATGAAATGCAGCTGAATATCAGGGGCCGCAAGTCCCTGCCGACTCTTGATGAAAGCGCCGGCCTCCGCGAAATTGCTGCTAGGCATGCCGGTGCGTTTGCGGCGATAGCGCAGCAACTCCATCGACAGCTTCACAAAGCCGCCAAAGGAATGGCCAAACAGGTCCAGCGAATGCACCTGCTTGTTCAGGATGACATCCGGATGGTCCTGCAGGTTCCTACCTACGCCAGGCAGGTCGGCTACAACATGAATCCCCATGTCAAAAAGCTCGCGCGCCGGGCCTACGCCGGACGCCAGCAGCAACTGCGGCGAGTTGAAGGCCCCGGCGCTGACAATGACTTCGCGCCGTGCCGCCAGCTTCTGCTCCACCCCGCCGCGCACAACGGTCAGTCCCGTGGCCCGCCTGCCGTCGAAGTTGATACGCAGCACCTGCGTCTCGACCAGCACCGAAAGGTTGCTGCGGCCTCCGCTCAGAGTCTTGTCGACCGCGTTGCCCTGATGCAGGTAGGCGCGCGCCGAATTCCAGCGCTCGCCACGATGCTGGGTGACGTGGTAGAAGCCCGCTCCCTCCTGATCCGCACCGTTGAAATCGCTATTGGGCCGATAGCCAGCCTGGATTGCCGCGTCGATAAAGCGCCGGGAAAACGGGCTGGGCGAGCGCAGGTTGCTTACGCGCAGCGGGCCCGTGCCACCGTGCCATCGGTTATCGTCCCGGCCGCTGTAGTCCTCGTGATGTTCGCTGCGCCGGAAGTACGGCAGCACGTCTTCATATCCCCAGCCGGTGCAGCCCAGGCGCGCCCAGTCGTCGTAGTCGTTGCGGTGACCGCGGATATAGACCATGCCGTTGATCGACGAGCTGCCGCCCAGACCCTTGCCGCGCGGCTGGTAACCCTGCCGCCCGTTGAAGCCCGGCTGCGGCACGGTGTAGTAGCCGTAGTTGCGTGGGCCGGCATTGCGCACGGTAGATGCCATGCCGATCGGCATCCAGATGCTCATATGGTGATCAGTCGGCCCGGCCTCGATCAGGGCCACCGTCACGGCGGGGTCTTCGGCCAGCCTTGATGCAATGGCGCAGCCTGCCGAGCCGGCACCCACCACCAGATAGTCAAACGTTTCCATGTAATCGGTCACTCCTTCATTCATCCACGGTGCAGCCTGCGACCGACTTGTATTCGAGGAACTCGGCCAGGCCGTACGCGCCGAACTCGCGGCCGTTGCCCGACGTCTTGTAGCCGCCGAACGGCGCGGCAAAGTCCATCTTCGCACCGTTGATCTGCACGGAGCCCGCGCGCAGTTCTCCAGCGACGCGGCGCGCACGTGCCGGGTTGCCCGACCAGACATAGGCAGCGAGCCCGTAAGGCGTGTCGTTGGCGATACGGATTGCCTCAGCCTCGTTGTCGTAAGGAATCATCGACAGCACCGGCCCGAAAATCTCCTCCCGGGCAATGGTCATGTCGTTGCTGACGTCGGCAAATACCGTCGGGCGGTTGTAAAAGCCCTGCGCAAGTCCTTCCGGGCGGCCCGGACCACCGGCCACGACGCGTGCGCCCTCCTGGATACCGGCTTCGATCATGCGCTGGACACGTTCGTACTGTGCACGGTTGGAACTGGGCCCCAGCTTGCTGTCAGGCGAAGACGGATCACCGACAGTCAGCGCCTGCACCGTCGCTTGCGCAATCGCGATGGCCATCTGGTATTGCGCGCGTGGTACCAGCATGCGCGTCGGCGCCGTGCAGGTCTGGCCGGAATTCAGCATGCAGCTCACCACGCCCTGAGAGACCGCAGCCTTGAGATCGGCATCATCGAGGATGACGTTGGGCGACTTGCCGCCAAGTTCCTGCGCGACGCGCTTCACCGTTGGCGCGGCCTGCATGGCCACGTCTACGCCAGCGCGCGTGGAGCCGGTGATGGACACCATGTCGACATCGGGGTGGCGCGACAACGCCGCGCCGACCGTCGGACCCGTGCCAAACAACATGTTGAACACGCCTGCGGGCGTCGATGTGGCCTGGCAGGCCTCCTGCACGATCTCGGCAAAGATGCGCGCGTCGAGCGGCGCGATTTCCGATGGCTTGAGCACCACCGTGCATCCGGCCGCCAGCGCCGGCGCCACCTTGGCGGCAATCTGATTGACCGGCCAGTTCCACGGCGTGATCAGCGCGGCCACGCCGACCGCCTCCCGCACGACCTGGGTCGTGCCCTTGACGGTGACGAACTCGAACGCTTCGAGCGCTGCAATGGCTGCCTGAATCTGTACCAAGCCCATCGGGGCCTGGTATTCACGGCACAGCCAGATTGGCGCGCCAATCTCCGTGCTGATGGCCTCGGCAATCTCCCCGATGCGCGCCTTGTAGCCGTCGGAAATGCGGCGCAGCAGGGCCAGGCGTTCCTCGCGACTGGACCTGGACCACGATGCGAACGCGTCGCGCGCGGCCGCCACGGCACGGTCGACATCGGCCGCGCCACCCATGGCGACCGTGCCGATCACGGCCTCCGTCGCCGGGTTGACGAGATCCGCCAACGTGGCGCCATCAGCGGGTTTAACCCACTCGCCCCCGATATAGAACGTATTGAGATTGTGCATCGAGCGTTAACTCCTGAAAGTGGGGGCGCTTCAGAAAGGTTTATCGCCGATGATGGTCGCGCGCATCATCCGGCGTACTGCGGGGAAATAGTCCTGCACGGCGTAGTGCTGCGTGGAACGGTTATCCCAGAACGCAATGGTGTTGGGCCGCCATTTCAGGCGGACCTGGTACTCGGGCACGGCGGCCTGGCGGAACAGGTACTGCAGCAGATCGAGTTCGCCATAGCGGAAATCGAAGCCCACGCGGAACTGCGCCTTCTCGCCGAAGTTCGCGAGATGCGTGACGAATCCTTCGTTGACGTAGAGGATCTTTTCACCGCTCTCGGGATGCGTGCGCACGACCGGGTGCGTGACCGCAGGGAACTTCTTGCGGTTGACTTCACGTTCCTCCGGAGTCATGCGTGCGCCGAAGCCGGGCATGATGTCGTGAACCGCATAGAGGCCGTCGATCCGCTCCTTGACGGCGTCGGGCAGGGCCGCGTAGGCACGTGCCATATCGACCCAGATCGTGTCGCCGCCGGTGTCGGGGCACTCCACGCAGCGCAGCATCGACGCCATCGACGGCACCTCGCGCCACGAGACGTCGGAGTGGTAGATGTTCTCGCGGCCACGCATGTCCTTGCTTCCGCCCAGCAGCACCAATTCGGGATGGTCCTCGTGATGCGGAAAGACGGGGTGAACTTCGAGTTCGCCGAAGCGGCGTGCGAGCTGCACGTGCTGTGCCGGCGTGATGTCCTGGTCGCGGAAGAACAGCACCTTGTGGCGCACCAGCGCTTGCCGCAGCGCGGCCACGGTGGCGTCGTCGAGCGTCTCGGCCAGATCGATCCCGCCGACCTCGGCACCAATGGTCGGCGTCGACCGTGTAATGGTGAAGCCGTGGTAGTTCAGGGTGTTAGGTTCGGCGGACGCATCGCTAAGTTGAACGGCGGCATTGCTACGGGTCATATCATCTCCTTTTGTTCGGTGGGCTGCTGGCCGGCGCGGGCTCGATCTGCCGCACCAGCGATTCACTGCATGCTGGCGCAATCAGTCCAGGCGGATGTCCGAAGCACGGATCGCTTCGGCCCAATAGGCCTGCTCGGCCTTGACGACATCGGAGAAAGCCGACGGCGTGCTTCCCTTGAGCACGATCCCAAGATCGACCATGCGCGCGCGGAAATCGGGGTTGGTCAACGTGCGGTTGACGTCGGCCGACACCTTTTCCACGATGGCGCGCGGCGTTGCAGCGGGCGCGAACATGCCCACCCATCCCTGCCGCTCGAGTCCACGCACGCCAGCCTCGGCAAACGTCGGCACGTCAGGCAGCATGGGTGAGCGCGCTGCGCCTGCAACAGCGAGCACCCGCAGCTTGCCCGCGGCGGCATGCTGGCGCGCACTGACTGCGGCGATCATGCCGGCCGGAAGCTGTCCGCCCAGCAGGTCGTTGACCATTGGCGCCTCACCTTTGTAGGGCACATGTGTGAGCGCCACTTTCGCGTTGCGTCCGAAGATCTCCATCTGCAAATGGCCACTCGAGCCCAGGCCATAGGAACCGTACGCCAGCGGCTTCCCCTGCTTGCCGATGTATTCGATCAGCTGCTTCACGCTGCTCACCCCGAGCGAAGGCTGCACCACCAGCGCAAGGTTCGACGTGGCAAGCTCCGAAACCGGCGCAAAGTCCCGCACCGGGTTGTACGGCGCCTTGCTGTACAGGCTTGGCGCCTGCACCATACCGGTCAGCGTCAGCAGTAGCGTATGGCCGTCCGGGTCGGCCTTGGCGACCATGTCAGCACCGATCATGCCGCCGGCGCCGGGCCGGTTGTCAACGATGACCGGCTTGCCCCAGGCTTTGGCAAGGCCCTCGGCAATCTGCCGCGCGACCACGTCGCCGGTACCGCCCGCCTGGTACGGGTACACCACGCGCACCGCGCGCGATGGGAACCCGGCCGCGTTGGCCTGGGCCCGCGCATTGAGGCCGACGCCTCCGAATGCCGCGCCTGCCAAACCGAGCGCCAACTGCTGCAAAACCTTTCGCCTTTGCTGCTGCATCTTGCTGTCTCCATTTTTCATTGGTTCTACCGATTCGCGGCTGCAGCCGGCCTCTGGCGGGCCTGGTCATGCAGCCATGGTCCTGCGGTGCCGCTAAGGTCAGAGCGTGCGCGCGATGATCTCCTTCATGATCTCGTTCGAGCCGCCGTAGATCTTGCCCACGCGTGCGTTCACGTACATGCGCGCGATCGGGTACTCCATCATGTAGCCGTAGCCGCCATGGAGCTGCAGGCATTCATCGATGATTTCGCAGGTCGTCTGCGTGCCCCACCACTTCGCCATGGCGGCGGTCTCGGGATCGAGCTCGTCGCGCAGGACCTTGGCCATGCAGTCGTCGACAAATGCGCCCGCGATGACAGCCTTGGTCTTGCACTCCGCCAGCTTGAAGCGGGTGTTCTGCATGTCGAGCAGCGTCGCGCCAAACACTTTGCGTTCGCGCACGTAGTCGGTGGTCAGTTCCACCGCGCGTTCCATCGCAGACAACGCGCCCAGCGCGATGATCATGCGCTCCTGCGGAAGCTGCTGCATGAGCTGGTAGAAGCCTTTGCCTTCTTCCGTGCCCAGCAGGTTCGTGCAGGGCACGCGCACGTCGTCGAAGAACAGCTCGGCTGTGTCCTGACCCTTCTGGCCGATCTTTTCAAGGATGCGGCCGCGGCGGAAGCCCGGCAGGTTCTCGGTCTCGACCACGACGATCGACACGCCTTTTGCACCCTTGTCCGGATCGGTCTTGCAGACCACCAGGATCAGGTCGGCCAGAAAGCCATTGGTGATGAAGGTCTTCGAGCCGTTCAGCACATACTGGTCGCCGTCGCGGACGGCGCGCGCCTTGATGCTCTTGAGGTCCGATCCCGCACCGGGCTCCGACATGGCAATGGCCGCGACTATTTCGCCGCTGGCCATCTTCGGCAGCCAGTTCTGCTTCTGCGCCTCGGTGCCATAACGCAGGATGTAATGCGCGACGATGCCGCTGTGGACGTTAGTGCCAAGGCTGCTGACGCCCGCCCGGGACTGCTCGAGCGTGATGACTGCTTCATGCGCGAAGTTGCCGCCGCCACCGCCGTATTCCTCGGGAATGCTCGCACACAACATGCCCATCTCGCCAGCCTTGCGCCAGATCTCGCGGTCGACGTGCTGCTGCTTCCACCAGCGATCCTCGTGCGGAACCAGCTCGCGTTCGATGAACTTGCGGATGCCGTCCTGGAACATCGCCAGGTCGTCAGTAATCCAGGGACGTTGATTGAATGCCATGCTCTTGCTCCGCTTCGATCAGGGACGGCCGCCGCCGCAGATCAGCACCTGGCCGGTGATGTAGTTCGACTCGGGGATGCACAGCAGGTACACAGAACCCGCAGCTTCGACCGGCGTGCCGCCACGGCCCAGCGGGATCATCGCTTCGATATTTTTCATGAGCTGCGGATTCACGCCAACCTTGATCTCGTTGCCGCCGATGTTCAGCGTCGAGGTGTTGTCCGAGCCGGCCGTGGCCTCGGTCAGGCGCGTCTTGATCAGGCCGAACGCCACGCTGTTGACGTTGACCTTGTAACGGCCCCACTCCTTGGCGAGCGCCTTGGTCAGGCCGTTGATGGCGGCTTTGCCGGCCGAGTAGTTGGCCTGGCCGGCGTTGCCCATCACGCCCGATACCGACGAGATGTTGACCACCTTGCGGAACACTTCCTGGCCGGCCTCGGCTTCCTTCTTGGCGGCTTCGCGGAAGTAGTCAGCGGCGGCGCGCAGAATGCGGAACGGCGCGGTCACGTGCACGTCCATGATGGCCGACCACTGTTCGTCGGTCATCTTCTGGATCACGTTGTCCCAGGTGTAGCCGGCGTTGTTGACGATGATGTCCAGGCGACCGAAGGTCTGCAGCGCGGTACCGACGAAGCGGGTGCCGAAATCGGCTTCGGTCACGCTGCCCACGCACGCGACGGCCTTGCCGCCGGCGGCGACGATCTCCTGCACCACGGCCTGTGCCGGTTCCGCGTCGAGGTCGTTGATCACGACGGCTGCGCCTTCGCTGGCGAGCTTCAGCGCGATTTCACGGCCGATGCCGCGGCCCGAACCCGAAACGATAGCGACCTTGTCGACGAGTTTTCTCATTTCCTGTACTCCTTTGCTGATCTGTTGAATGTCCCGGCTGTCCGGCCGCCTCAGGCGGCAAGGGCGATCAGTGCATCGCCTGACAGCTTGATTTCGCCCGCCTGGTTGCGGGTCTCCAGTGCCACGCGCACGGTGCGCGCAACGTCATCCTTTTCCACAACCGTGCCGGTGCACGCGATCTCGTCGCCGACATGCGTGATCGCGGCAAAGCGCACCGAGAAGCTGCGAATGTCTTGTTGCGACACCCAGTTGGTCAGCAGACGGCCGAGGTAAGCCATCGACAGCATGCCGTGGGCGAATACGTCAGGCATGCCTGCCCTGCGCGCAAAGTCGATATCGACGTGGATCGGGTTGTGGTCGCCCGAGGCACCGGCGTACAGCGCCAGCGTGAGGCGGTTCAGCGGCGGCGCGGTAAAGGACGGCAGCTCCGTGCCGACCGCGATCTCATCAAACCGGAGGGTCTGCATGGCTGTCTCCTTAGCTGTTGCGCACGACGATGGTGCTGCGCAGGTCGGCGACCGGGTCGCCCTTGGCGTCAGTCACACGGGTTTCGCGCACCACGAACTCCAGTGCGCCGCCCTTCTTTTCGTAGATGTCGGCCACGCGGGTTTCGAAGGTCAGGCACTCGCCCGCATAGGCCATTCGGTGGTATTCGAAATGCTGCTGGCCATGCAGGACCTTGCCGATATCGATGTTCAGCCGCTCGATCATGGCGCGCGGATTGGGCGATTCCATTTCGAGGCAGAACAGGAAAGTGGGCGGTACCGGCAGGTCCGGATAGCCCGCGGCCTCGGCCGCAGCCAGGTCGGTGTAGCGCGCATCATTCTGGCCCGTCGCCTTGGCGAAGAAGCGCAGGCGTCCGGCCTCCACGTCGACGGAATGGCGCGAGATCAGCGCGCCGATATGGATCTTGTCGATCATCTCTGTGCTTCCTTTACCGCTTATTGCTGGCGTTCGTACAGCGTCACCACGCAGGCGCCACCGAGGCCGAGGTTGTGCTGCAGCGCCAGGCGCGCGCCTTCGACCTGGCGGTCACCGGCCTTGCCGCGCAGTTGCCAGACCAGTTCGGCGCATTGCGCGAGGCCGGTGGCACCCAGCGGGTGACCCTTGGACAGCAGGCCGCCCGACGGATTGGTAACCACGCGGCCGCCGTAGGTGTTGTCGCCATCGACGATGAATTTCTCGGCAGTACCGACCGGAGTCAGACCCAGGCCTTCGTAGGTAATCAGCTCGTTGGCGGTGAAGCAGTCGTGCAGTTCCACCACGTCGATATCGGTCGGCGCAACACCGGCCTTCTCGTAGACGGCTTTCGCTGCGGCAGCGGTCATGTCGTAGCCCACCACCTTGCGCATGTCGCCTTCGTCGAAGGTGCTGTTGCGGTCCGTGGTCATGGCTTGCGCGGCGATGTTCACGCGCGTGTCGAGGCCATGCTTGCGCGCGAACGCTTCCGTGCACAGGATCGCGGCGGCAGCGCCGCAGGTCGGCGGGCAGCACTGCAGGCGTGTGAGCGGGTCGAACACGGTCGGCGCCGCCATGACCTCTTCCAGCGTAACGGTATTGCGGAACACTGCAAACGGGTTGCGCGCGGCATGCTGGCGCGCCTTGACCGAGATGCGCGCGAAGGTGTCCGGGCGGATGCCGTATTCCTTCATGTACGCACGGCCCGCGCCGCCGAAGAACTGCGCCGCACGCGGCGCCTGCTCGTCGAAGCCCTGGACTTGCGCCATGGTCTTCGCAAAGCGTTCCATCGGGCCAGGACGGTCGGTATAAGCGCCCTTGAGCGCGCCCGGCACCATCTGCTCGAAGCCGACCGCGATGGCGCATTCAATCGCGCCGCTTTCCACGGCCTGGCGCGCCAGGAACAGCGCGGTCGAGCCGGTGGCGCAGTTGTTGTTGACGTTGATGACCGGAATGCCGGTCAGGCCGACGCCGTAGATGGCGGCCTGGCCCGACGTCGAATCGCCGAACACATAGCCAACGTAGGCCTGCTCTACCAGCGCGTAGTCGATGCCAGCATCTGCCAGCGCGGCCTTGGCCGCATTGGCGCCCATCACGCCATAGTCATCGCTGGCGCCAGGCTTGGTGAACGGGATCATGCCGACGCCGGCCACTACCACTTTGTTGCTCATGTCGATTTCCTCTGAGAATTAAAGAAGGCGGCCGCCTCAGTTGACCTGCCGGGTGCTGTCTTTCCAGTACGGGGAGCGCAGATCGCGCTTGAGGATCTTGCCGGCCGCGGACAGCGGCATCTCGGCACGGAATTCGATGCTCTTCGGGCATTTGTAGCCCGCGATAAACTGGCGGCAGTGCTCGCGCAGGCCGGCCTCGTCGGCCTGCGCGCCGGGCTTGAGCACGATCACCGCATGCACGGCCTCACCCCAGCGCGCATCAGGCACGCCGATCACGGCGCACGACGCCACCGCCGGATGGCGCGAGAGCACGTTCTCGACTTCCGCCGAGTAGACGTTTTCGCCGCCGCTCACGATCATGTCCTTGAGTCGGTCGACGATGAACAGGTAGCCGTTTTCATCCATGTATGCGCCGTCGCCGGTATGCAGCCAGCCATCGCGCAGCGTGGCCGCGGTCTCGGCGGCCTTGTTCCAGTAGCCCTGCATGACGTTCGGGCCGCGCACGATGATTTCGCCGACGGTATTGCGCGGCACTTCGACGCCCTGATCGTCCACGATCTTGACCGTGACGCCGTACCCGGCGCGGCCAGCCGAGCGGTACAGGCCGCTGGCACGGCCCTCCGGGCCGTGATTGACGGGCGGATTGACGGAGACCACCGGAGCGGCCTCGGTCAGTCCGTACGCGTGGAAGAACTGCACCTGCGGCAGCGCGGCCAGCGCAGCATCGAGCAGGCCAGCACTGATCGGCGAGGCACCATAGTTGATGCGCTGCAGGCCGCGCAGGTCATGGCTCGCGAAATCGGGATGCGAGAGCACCGCGTGCAGCATGGTCGGGACTAGCAGGATTTCATTGACCTGTTCCCTCACCATGGTGTCGAGCACTTCCTTCGCATCGAAGGCGGGAATCAGCGCATGCGTGGCACCGGCGACGAACAGCGTCACCGCCTTGGCCATGGCCGCGGTGTGGAACAGCGGGCACGCATGCAGCGTGATGGTGTCTTCGGGGCACGGATACTGCGCCATGCGCGAGATCGCCGACGACCACAGGTTCATGTGCGACTGCATCACGCCCTTGGGCTTGCCCGTGGTGCCGCCTGTGTACATGATGGCGGCCAGGTCGTCGCCGCCGCGCTGCGCGTCTTCGACCGGCGTAGCTTCGGCAACAAGCCGCTCGTACGACAGCATGCCGTCGGGCGTGGAGTTGTCACCGACGTGGATCAGCACCGGCTTTCGGCTGGCGCTCGCAACGATGCCGGGCACCATCGGCAGGAAGTGGTCGTCGACGATCAGGATGCCGGTGTCGCAATCGTCAAGCGAGTAGACGATCTCGGGCACGCTCCAGCGGGTATTGACGGGATTGAGCACGCCGCCGCCCCACCAGACCGACAGCATGTATTCGAGATAGCGGTCCGAGTTCAGCGCCAGCATGCTGACGCGGTGCCCTTCGGCCATGCCCAGCTGGCGCAGTGCGCCGGCCAGGCGCGCGACGCGGTCGCCAAGCTGGCGAAAGGTCTGGCGGCGGGTACGAAAGATAGTGGCCGTGCGATCAGGCGTTTGCTGCAGACAGCGATGCAGCCCTTGGGTCAGGTACATACTGCGAAGTCTCCGGAGTGCGTGGGCGGCGGGGAGGACGTGGCGCCCCGCTGTAGTCGGCCACTTTAGGAGCCGCCCTGTCGGCTGTCGTCCGTCGAAGGGAGGAAAATCCCGGCGGACGCCGAATCGTTCGAAAGAACTACGACAGGCGTACGCAGGCGTGGAACAATCGCGTTTTTCCTGAATCCGATGGCCAGTATGCGTAGAATTGATCACAAATCAGGCAAAACTGTAGTCAGACGCGTCGGATAAGCCATGCACAAAGGAGTAGAGGACATCCCCTTGCCTGCCCGCCCGCCCTCGCGCGGGCTGGTGGCGTCGAAGCTGGTGCCGCCAGCCAGCGGACCGGCGACACTGCCGCGGCCGCAGCTCGTACAGGGCATGCTTGATGCCAGCGCGGCGCGGCTGATCCTGATTCGCGCGGCCGCCGGCTTTGGCAAGACCACGCTGATGCAGCAATACGCCGTCCAATGCGCGGCGCGCCAGCGCAGCACGGCATGGTTACGCGTGGACGGCGGCGACAACGACCTCGAACGGTTCCTGGTCCACCTCGACGCCGGCCTGCAGGCTCTGCATGGCAAGCGCAAGGCCGCGCGGGGCACCGCGCCCGCCGATGACACGACCGGGCCGCGGCTCGCGCACCGCATCATCGAACAGGTGGCCAGCGCCGTGTTGCCGTTCAGCATCCTGCTCGACGACTTCGAGACCGTCCAAAGCTCATCGGTGCTGAACTTCGTGCAGCAACTCGTCGAAGCCATGCCGCCGTGCGGCACGCTGGTGATCGCCTCGCGCGTCACGCCCGAAATCGGGCTGGGACGCATCCGTGCGCGCGGGCACCTGCTCGAGATCCACCCCGCGCAGTTGCGCTTCACGCTCGAAGAAGCCACTGCGCTGATCCGCGAGCGCTGCCACCTGCCGCTGCGCGACAGCGAGATTGCCACGCTGCACCGCTGCACCGAAGGCTGGGCCACCGCGATCTACCTGGCCACGCTGTCCCTCCAGACACGCACGGACCACGCGGCATTCGTCGCCTCGTTTTCGGGCACCAACCTTGAACTGGCCGAATACTTGGCCGAGGACATCCTCGCGCAGCAGAGCGATGCCTGCCGGTCGTTCCTGCTCGAAACCAGCGTACTGGGCCAACTCAGCGCGTCGCTGTGCGACGCTGTCACGGGCCGGCAAGACAGCCGCGCGATGATCGACTACCTCGAGCGCGCCAACCTGCTGCTGTTCCCGCTGGACGGCGACCGCACCTGGTATCGCTACCACCAGCTCTTTGCCAGCTTCCTGCAGCACCGGCTGGACTTGCAGCAACCGGGCCGCGCGACGGAATTGCACCGGGACGCGGCCCGCTGGTACCTCGAGCAGAGCCGGCCGGTGCCGGCGGTGGACCACCTGCTACAGGCCGGCTTGCACGACGAAGCGCTGCCCCAGATCGCGCGGCAGGCCGATGCGCTGCTGAGCGCGGGCCGCGTCCGGTTGCTCGTGCGCTGGCTCGACCCGATCCGCCCCGAAGCGCTGGCGCGCCATCCGCGCCTGAGGCTCGCACGTGCGTGGGCGCTGCTGCTCAACCGACGCTACGCCGATGCCCTGCAGGCCGTCGAATCGATCCAGGCGCTTGGCGACAGCGGTGGCAGCGAGCGGCTCGCCGTGGAAGCGGAAACGATCCGCTGCGTGCTGCTGGTCATGACCGACCAGGTCGAGGCCTGCCGCCAGGCCAGCATGGTCCAGATCAACCGGCTTGGGCCCGACGACCTGTTCCAGTACTGCATCCTCGCCAACTCGCTGGCCTACAGCCTGATCTGCACCCACCGCTACGACGACGCGCGCAGCGTGTTGTCGCGCGCGATCCAGCGCGGTGCCGATGAGCGTTCGGTATTCATGCGCAGCATCGCCGATTGCCTGGAAGGCCTCATCGATCTGGTGCATGGCCGCCTTGGCAACGCGCTGGCGCGCTTTCACACCGCCTCCACGCGCACGTGGAACGACGCGAGCGGGGACATCACCGGCGACAAGCCGGCGATCGACACCTCGTGGTCGCTGGCGCTGTACGAGAACGATGCACTCGACGAAATGGCGCGGCTGCTCGCCGACGCGCTGCCCTACACCAAGGCCAACGGCCCGCCGGACTCGGTGATCGGCTGCCATGTGCTGAGCGCGCGACTGGCGCTGCTGCGCGGCGACAAGGAGCAGTGGCTGCGCGTGCTGGCAGAACTGGAACAGCTCGGTCAGCAGGTCAATGCAGAACGGTCGGTGTGCTCGGCGTGGATAGAGCGCGCCCGCGTAGCCACGCTCGAAGGCCGGCTCGACGCCGCCGAACAGGCGCTGCGCGCCGTCGATCTGTATGGCGGCTGGGAAGCCCGTGATACGGCCGGACACGCCAACGACATCGAACGTCCGTCGATCACGCGGCGCCGCCTGGAAATTGCGCAGGGACAGCATGCGGTGGCACTCGCCGCACTGGACGAAGCCATCGGCGCTGCCATTGCGCACCAGCGCTTCTGGCGCCTGCTCAAACTACGCATCCTGCGCGCCACGGCGCTCGACGGCCTCGCGCGGCGCGACGAGGCGTTGCAGGAAATCACTGAAGCGCTGCGGCTCGCCAGCCACGAAGGCTTTGTACGCACGTTCCTCGACGAAGGTGAGCGGATCGCCATGCTGGTACGCAGTTGGGCTTCGGCATACCAGACGCAGGCGGCGGGCCTGGGCATTGCCCCGCAGTTCGTCACGCGGCTGCTGGCGAAGCTGCCGAGCGCGCCTGTCGCCACCGAAGCGGAACCCGCTTTGGTAGCCGGCCTGTCGGACAGCCTTACGGCGCGCGAACTGGAAGTGCTGCAGATGCTGTCGGCGGGCCTGCGCAACCGCGCGATTGCGGAGAAGCTCTTTCTCTCCGAACTGACGGTAAAGTCACACCTGCGCAAGATCAACGCCAAACTCGGCGCGCAGAACCGCACGGAGGCTGTCGCTATCGGGCGCTCCCGCGGCCTGATCCCGTGAAGCGAAAAGGCCGGTCGGCGCACATCGGCGCACGGACCCTCCTGCAGCGCGACGCCGACGCCGCCTCACTATTCCGCATTGCACAATGCCTCATGAACTTGCTTGTCCAGGCAAGGATTCGCGCCCAAGCTGGAGGTGTCGAACAGGAGGACATCATGAAACCCACCAACTTCGTCTGGCACTACACGGTCGGCACGAGGTTGCCAGCCATCGCGGAATCCGGCTTGCTGATCCCCGCAAGGTCGCTGCACGCCACGGCGTCGCTCGGCGTGCTGTGGTTTTCACGCCAGCAGACGTGGGAGCCGTCGACCGCCAGGACCGGCTGGAAACGCCACCCCGCCGCCAAGACCGCTTTCCCCGAGAAGGACGGCGTGTTCCGCTTTGGCCTGCCGGCGTCGGACAACCGTCTTGTGCCATGGCCCGCGGTCACGCGCCTGGCCGATATCGACATCCCGGAAGCCATGGCCATGGTTTCGGCCGGGCTGCGCCGCGGCGCCACCCCGACCGACTGGGTCGGCGTGCTGGCGCAGGTGCCGCTGGCTGAACTGCGCTTCCAGCACTGGGACGGCGCCGCCTGGCGCGATGCACGGCTCGACGAACTTGACCTCGCTGCGCTTGCTGCAATGCGCCCCGCCGTGCCCCCCGAACACGGCAAGCCACTATCCGTGGCTGTGGCCCGGAGCGGCGCAATGCACGACGTATACTGACGCGGAGCCGTCTGCGAGACGCTTGCGCCACACCGCCAGCGGAGCCCATCGGGCTGCGCCTGCCGCAGCAAGAATATGGCCCGATCCGGATGAACTGACGCGCGTGTCCCAACATTCTGCGGGGCTGCATGCAGGTGCAGTCTTGACACCTTGGCGCCTGCTTTGTTTAATGGGTAACACATATCAAGCCTGCCGCATGAAAGGCCCCACCCATTACATCAAGCCATGATGGAAAAAGGCGGCATCGAAGATCCGCAGCGCAAGAAGGAAGAATTGCGCAGCTTCCTGTTTCTTACCGCGGTGATGGTACCGGTGCTGTCGGTCATCACCGTAGCCGGTTACGGCTTCATTGTCTGGATGAGCCAACTCATCAGCGGCCCTCCTACGCATTGAGTCCGCAACCCTCTCGCCAGAGAGAGTGCAACAAAGGCGACCATAAAAAGGCTGCAACACAGAATTAAACGGCCTTTAGCTGGAGTTACCGAATGCCAGCTGCAAGATCTTTTATACCCATCGGGCCGGTCTCCGCCGGCGAGGAATGGCATATCGCCGGGATTGTCGTGTACGCGCATCCCGACAGCGTGAGCCGCGTGCGCGCCGCCGTCGAAGCCATGACGGGCGTGGAGATCCATGCTGCCAGCGAAGCCGGCAAGCTGGTCGTCACCGTCGAAGCCCCCTCCTCCCGCGCCATTGCCGCGCAGCTGACCTGCCTTCACCAGCTCGAAGGCGTGCTGTCGGCCACCCTGGTCTATCAGCACAACGAAGACGCCGAAGCCATGAACGAGGAGATCGACGATGAAAGTCTCTCGTCGGGATTTCATTAAACAGACTGCCATCGCAGCGACAGCATCGGTTGCTGGCATTCCGCTTGGCACCGAGGCCGCCAACTTCGTCACCGACAGCGAAGTCACGAAGCTGAAGTGGTCGAAGGCGCCCTGCCGCTTCTGCGGCACGGGCTGCGGCGTCACCGTGGCCGTGCGAGACAACAAGGTGGTGGCCACGCAGGGCGATCCGCAGTGCGAGGTCAACAAGGGCCTGAACTGCGTCAAGGGCTACTTCCTGTCGAAGATCATGTACGGCCAGGACCGGCTCACCAAGCCGCTGCTGCGCATGAAGAACGGCAAGTACGACAAGAACGGCGAGTTCGCGCCGGTCACGTGGGACCAGGCGTTCGACGAGATGGAGCGCCAGTTCAAGCGCGTGCTCAAGGAGAAAGGCCCGACCGCGGTGGGCATGTTCGGCTCCGGCCAGTGGACCGTTTGGGAAGGCTACGCGGCGTCCAAGCTCTACAAGGCGGGCTTCCGTTCCAACAATATCGACCCGAACGCACGCCATTGCATGGCGTCTGCAGTGCAGGGCTTCATGCGCACCTTCGGCATGGACGAGCCGATGGGCTGCTATGACGATTTCGAGGCCGCCGACGCGTTCGTGCTGTGGGGCTCGAACATGGCGGAGATGCACCCGATCCTGTGGACGCGCATCACGGACCGGCGCCTGAGCCACCCGAAGACGCGCGTGGCGGTGCTGTCCACTTTCACGCACCGCTCGTTCGACCTGGCGGATATCCCGATCATCTTCACGCCGCAGACCGACCTGGCGATGCTGAACTACATCGCCAACTACATCATCCAGAACAACAAGGTCAACAAGGACTTCGTCAACAAACACACGGTGTTCAAGGAAGGCGTGACGGAAATCGGCTACGGCTTGCGGCCTGACCATCCGCTGCAGAAGGCCGCAAAGAACGCGGCCAATCCGGGCGATTCGAAGCCCATCACGTTTGATGATTTCGCCAAGTTCGTCTCCAAGTACGACGCCGACTACGTCAGCAAGCTCTCCGGCGTACCGAAGGACAAGCTCAGGCAGCTTGCCGAGCTGTACGCGGACCCCAACGTCAAGGTGATGTCGTTGTGGACCATGGGGTTCAACCAGCATACGCGTGGCAGCTGGGTCAACAACATGGTCTACAACGTCCACCTGCTGACCGGCAAGATCGCCACGCCGGGCAACAGCCCGTTCTCGCTGACCGGGCAGCCGTCCGCGTGCGGCACCGCGCGCGAAGTCGGCACGTTCTCGCACCGGCTCCCAGCCGACATGGTGGTCACGAATCCGAAGCACCGCGAGGAAGCCGAGCGCATCTGGAAACTGCCACCAGGCACCATCGTCGAGAAGCCCGGCTACCACGCCGTGCTGCAGAACCGCATGCTCCGGGACGGCAAGCTCAATGCGTACTGGGTGCAGGTCAACAACAATATGCAGGCGGCGGCCAACATCATGGAGGAAGCCCTGCCGGGCTACCGCAACCCCGCCAACTTCATCGTTGTTTCGGACGCATACCCGACCGTGACAGCGCTGTCGGCGGACCTGATCCTGCCCAGCGCGATGTGGGTGGAAAAGGAAGGCGCCTACGGTAACGCGGAACGCCGCACGCAGTTCTGGCACCAGCTTGTCGATGCGCCGGGCGATGCGCGCTCCGACCTGTGGCAGCTCATGGAGTTTTCCAAGCGCTTCAAGGTCGAGGAAGTCTGGCCGGCCGAACTCGTGGCAAAGAAACCTGAATACAAGGGCAAGACGCTGTTCGACGTGCTGTACCGCAACGGCCAGGTCGACAAGTTCCCGATCAAGGAAGTCAGCACCGAATACCACAATGCCGAGGCCCAGGCCTTCGGCTTCTACGTGCAGAAGGGCCTGTTCGAGGAATACGCGAGCTTCGGCCGCGGGCATGGCCACGACCTGGCACCGTTCGACCGCTACCACGAGGAACGCGGCCTGCGCTGGCCCGTGGTCAACGGCAAGGAAACGCGCTGGCGCTACCGCGAAGGCAGCGATCCTTATGTCAAGGCCGGTACCGGCTTCCAGTTCTACGGCAATCCCGACGGCAAGGCCGTGATCTTCGCGCTGCCGTATGAGCCGCCACCGGAATCGCCGGACAAGGAATATCCGTTCTGGCTCGCCACCGGGCGCGTGCTGGAACACTGGCATTCCGGCTCGATGACGCGGCGTGTGCCCGAACTCTACCGGGCCTTCCCCAACGCGGTGGTGTTCATGCATCCCGAAGACGCCAAGGCCATGGGGCTGCGGCGCGGCGTCGAGGTGGAAGTGGTGTCGCGGCGCGGGCGCATGCGTTCGCGCGTGGAGACACGCGGCCGCGACGCGCCGCCGCGTGGCCTGGTCTTCGTGCCGTGGTTCGATGCAAGCCAGCTCATCAACAAGGTCACGCTCGACGCGACCTGTCCGATTTCGCTGCAGACCGACTACAAGAAGTGCGCGGTGAAGATCGTCAAGGTGTAGCCGCCCACGCCAATCCACAAAAGGAGACGCCATGAAGCCGAGCCGATCCTGGGCACCGCTGCTGGCCTTGTGTACCTGGCTGCTGGCGGCATTTGCATTTGCCATGTTCGCGGCCGCGCCCGCCGGCGCGCAGGGCGTGGTCGACGCCATGCGTGGTCCTACGCCCGTGGCCAACGAGACCAAGGCCCCGATCCTGTACCCGACCGAGAACAAGGACATCCGGCGCACGCGCAATTACACCATGCAGCCGCCGACGATCCCCCACAAGATCGACGGCTACCAGCTTGACAAGGACTTCAACCGCTGCATGTTCTGCCATGCACGCACGCGGACCGAGGAGACGCAGGCCATTCCGGTCAGCATCACGCATTACATGGATCGCGACAACAATGTGCTGGCCGATGTCTCGCCACGGCGCTATTTCTGCACCCAATGCCATGTACCGCAGGCCGACGCGAAGCCGCTGGTCGGCAATAACTTCGTCGATGTGGAAACGATGCTCAAGCGCAAGCCCGGCGCCAAGAGCGCGGGCAAGTAACCAACAAGACAGGTGCGCGCCATGCTGGATCTCATCAAGCGCTATTGGCGGACCATCAACCGGCCCAGCGCCTATTTCAGCCTGGGCTTCCTGACGCTGGGGGGTTTCATTGCCGGGGTGATGTTCTGGGGCGCGTTCAACACCGCGCTGGAGCTGACCAATACCGAGCAATTCTGCACCGGTTGCCATGAGATGCGCGACAACGTCTACCAGGAACTGCAGGGCACCATCCACTTCACCAACCGCAGCGGCGTGCGCGCCAAGTGTTCGGACTGCCATGTGCCACACAACTGGACCACCAAGATGGCGCGCAAGATGCAGGCGTCGAAAGAGGTCTGGGGCAAGATCTTTGGCACGATCAATACGCGCGAGAAGTTCCTCGCGCACCGGCTGGAGCTGGCCCAGCACGAGTGGGCACGCTTCAAGGCCAACGACTCGCTTGAATGCCGCAACTGCCACGACTACCAGTCGATGGACTTCACGCGCCAGAGCCCGCGCGCACAGGCCATGCATTCGACCTATCTGGAAAACAAGGAAAAGACCTGCATCGATTGCCACAAGGGCATTGCCCACCACCTGCCCGACGTGTCGAAAGCCGGGGAACAGTAGCGCGTGCCGACTCCCTCTTCCGGGCTCTCCTGTAATGGCGTTGCCGTTGGCCCGGTGCTGCGGGCCAACGATCTTGCGTTTTCTCGTGGGGGGCGCCCTGTCTTTACCGGCATCGACTTCAGCGTCAGCGCAGGCGGCGTGATACAGGTCGTGGGCCCGAACGGCAGCGGCAAGTCGTCGCTGCTGCGCGTGCTGAGCGGACTGCTGCAACCGGCTAGCGGCAGCGTGAGCTGGCTCGGCAAATGCGTTCGCGCAGGCGATCCGGCCTACCTGCAGTCGCTCGCCTACGTCGGCCATGCTGACGGCATCGATACCGACCTGACTGCGGACGAACACCTGCGCTACGCTGCGCGGCTCACTGGCCTGCACGCGACGAACGAGACCGTGCGCGTGGCGCTCGCGCGGCTTGGCATCGCAAAGACCATGCATGTCCCAGTACGGACGCTTTCGCAAGGCCAGCGCCGCCGCGTCGCGCTGGCGCGGCTGGCGTTGGTCTGGCGTGCGTTGTGGCTGCTCGACGAACCGCTCACCTCGCTCGATGACGAATCGGCCGCCTGCTTTCACGACCTGCTTGACGAGCACCTCCGCGACGGCGGCATGGCGGTGATCGCCACGCACCGGCTGTTGCCCGGCGGCGGGGAAGTACTGCAACTTGGCGGCGCGCATGCGCTGCCCCCCGCCTGATCGCGCCATGCTCGCAACCCTTGGCGCCATCGTCATGCACGACCTGTCGCTCGCCTGGCGGCGGCGCGGCAGCCTGCTCGGCAGCGTGGTGTTCTTCGTCATCGCCGCGAGCCTGTTCCCGCTTGCGATCGGCCCCGAGCCGCAGCAACTGCGCGCGCTCGCGCCGGGCATCCTGTGGGTGGCGGCGCTGCTCGCATCGATGTTGTCGCTGTCGCGGCTGTTCGCTCAGGAGTACGCCGATGGCAGCCTCGACCAACTGCTGCTTTCGCCGCAACCGCTGGCCTTGCTGGTGCTGGGGAAGATCTGCGCGCACTGGCTGACCAGCGGGCTGCCGTTGCTGCTGCTCACGCCGTTGCTGGCGCAGCAGTACAGCCTGCCCGCCGGGTCCGCGCTGCTGCTGTCGGCATCGCTGCTGGTCGGCACGCCGGCGCTGAGCCTGATTGGCGCGGTCGGCGCCGCGCTAACGCTGGGCGTGCGCGGCGGTGCGGTGCTGCTGTGCGTCCTGGTGCTGCCGCTGTGCGTGCCGGTGCTGGTGTTCGGCGCCAGCGCGGGCGTCGCGGCCGACGCCGGGCTCGATGTGATGCCGCAATTCTCGCTGCTGGGCGCATGCCTGGCGCTGTCGCTGTTCCTGTGCCCGCTCGCGACCGCGGCGGGTCTGCGCATCGCCATGGAGTAGACATGGGCCAACCGCTGCACCCCACCCACGCGGTCGCCGACCGGCCTGGCATGCGGCGATCGCGCTGGCTTGCGTTCGCCGCGCCGGTGCGCTTCTATCCGCTCGCGGGCAGGCTCGCACCATGGTTCTTTGCCGCCGCCGCGCTGTTGCTCGTGGGCGGACTGTGGATCGGCTTCGTCGTGGCGCCCACCGATGCGCAGCAGGGCGAGGTCTACCGCATCATCTTCATCCACGTGCCGGCCGCATGGATGTCGATGTTCATCTACTTGGTCATGGCCGGCTATTGCGCGCTGGCGCTGGTGCTGCGCACGCGCCTGTCGTCCATGATGGCCTCGGCGCTGGCGCCGACCGGCGCGCTGTTCACCGCGATTGCGCTGTGGACCGGCGCGCTGTGGGGAAAGCCGACCTGGGGCACGTGGTGGGTCTGGGATGCGCGGCTGACGTCGGAGCTGATCCTGCTGTTTCTGTACCTGGGCTTCATCGCGCTGGAGGCCGCCATCGACGAGACCCGGCGGGCCGAGCGCGCTTGCGGCGTGCTCGCGCTGGTCGGCATGGCGAACGTTCCGGTGATCTATTTTTCCGTGCAATGGTGGAACACGCTGCACCAGGGCGCGTCGATCAGCCTGACCGCAGCGCCTTCGATGGCCGCGACCATGCTGGCCGGCATGCTGGTGATGACGCTCGCGTGCTGGATGTACACGATCGCCGTGGCGCTGGTGCGCGTGCGTTGCATCCTGCGCGAGCGCGGCGAAGCCGGCACGCTGCCGGCCGAACTTCGGAAGACTGCACCATGAGCGAATTCACGTTGTCTTCGCTGACCGGCCACGCAGGCTATATTGCCGGCGCATTCGGCGTGGCATTCGCGCTGATCGGCGTGGAACTTGTCCTGCTGGCGCGGCGTAGCCGTGCCAGCGCCACACGGCACACGCCGCGATGACGCCGCGCCAGCGCCGCCTGGGCATGCTGCTGGCCGCGCTGGCCTGCGCGGGCATCGCGCTCGCGCTCGTGCTCAATGCATTTCGCTCGAACCTCGTGTTCTTCTTCAGCCCGAGCCAGGTTGCCGCGCACGAGGCGCCGGCTTCGCGAAGCTTCCGGCTCGGCGGTCTCGTCGCGCCCGGCTCCATTCGCCGTGAAGGCGACGGCATGACCGTCCGCTTCATCGTCACCGACAAGGCGCGCGAAGTTCCGGTGGTCTATCGCGGCCTGTTGCCGGACCTGTTCCGCGAAGGCAAGGGCGTGGTCGCGCGTGGCACGCTAGACCGCAGCGGCACCTTCGTCGCCAGCGAGGTACTGGCCAAGCACGATGAAAACTACATGCCGCCCGAAGCCGCCGATGCGCTGAAGCAGGCGGAACAGGTCAACCGCCGCATGGCGAGCCAGTTAGCGGAAGGCGAACGGGAGACGCAGCGATGATCCCGGAACTCGGACACTTTGCATTGATCGTGGCGCTGTTGGCCGCCATGATGCAGGCTCTGCTGCCGCTGGCCGGCGCGGCGCGTGCCAATGCGGCGTGGATGTCTGTCGCCAGGCCTGCAGCGCGCGTGCAGTGCGCGTTGATAGTGCTGGCCTACGTGACACTGACGCTGGCCTTCGCGGGCAATGACTTCAGCGTGCGCTACGTCGCCGCAAATTCGAACAGCGACCTGCCGCTCGCCTACCGGCTGGCCGCCGTCTGGGGGGGACATGAGGGCTCGATGCTGCTGTGGACGCTGATGCTGGCGCTGTGGTCCCTCGCGGTCTCGGTGTTCAGCCGCCGCCTCCCGCTGCCCGTGGTCGCACGCGTGCTCGGCGTGATGGGCGCCATCAGCAGTGGCTTGCTGCTGTTCCTGCTGTTCGCGTCCAATCCGTTCATCCGCCTGCTGCCGCCGGCAATGGCCGGTCGGGACCTTAACCCGCTGCTGCAGGACCCCGGCATGGTGTTCCATCCGCCCATGCTTTACATGGGATACGTCGGCTTTGCCGTGACCTTTTCCTTTGCCGTCGCGGCGCTGCTCGAAGGGCGCCTCGACGCCGCGTGGGCACGCTGGGCGCGGCCGTGGACCACGGTGGCCTGGATGTTCCTGACGCTCGGCATCATGCTTGGCAGCGCATGGGCCTACTACGAGCTGGGCTGGGGCGGCTGGTGGTTCTGGGATCCGGTCGAGAATGCATCGTTCATGCCGTGGCTCGCCGGCACGGCGCTGATGCATTCGCTCGCGGTGACGGAGAAACGCGGCGCGTTCCGCGCCTGGACCGCGCTGCTCGCGATCTTCACGTTCTCGCTGAGCTTGCTCGGCACCTTCCTGGTCCGCTCGGGTGTGCTGACCTCGGTCCACGCGTTCGCCGTCGACCCGAAGCGCGGCATCTTCATCCTCGCGCTGCTGGGTCTTGTGACCGGCCTGGCGCTCGCGCTGTTTGCATGGCGCGCGCCGCGACTCGCTCGGCGCACGGCGTTCAGCCTGCTGTCGCGGGAAACTTTCCTGCTCGCCAACAATGTGCTGCTGGCCATCGCGGCGGCGACGGTGCTGCTGGGCACGCTCTACCCACTGCTGGTCGATGTGCTCGGCCTCGGCAAGATCTCGGTGGGCCCGGCCTACTTCGAGCAGGTCTTCGTGCCGCTGATGGCGCCCGCCGTGCTGCTGATGGGCGCCGCGCCGCTCGCGCGCTGGCGGCAGGGCGACTTGCCGGACATGGCGCGCCGGCTGCGCTGGGCAGCCGCGGCCAGCATCGCCATTGGTGTCGGCCTGCTGCTGATCCTGCGCAATGCATCGGCACTGACCGGACTTGGCTTGCTGCTCGCGGCCTGGTGCGCTGCGAGCGCGGCCGCCAGCGTGGCCGCAAGGCTGCGCAACCAGCGCGGACGCCGGCTGGCCGCGCTGCGGCAACTGCCGGCCGGCTATTTCGGCATGCTGCTGGCTCACCTTGGCGTGGGCGTGTTCATCGCGGGCGTGACGCTCGTGAGCAGCCAGGAAAGCCTGCGTGAGCTGCCGATGCAGCCCGGCGAGACCGTCGCCGTCGGCGATCATGACTTCCGCTTCGGCGGCGTCAGTTCCGCCACGGGCCCGAACTACGAAGCGCTGCGCGGCATCATCAGCGTGTCGCGCCACGGCAAGACGATCACCACGCTGATGCCCGAACGCCGCATCTACCGCAGCCAGGACATGCCGACCACCGAGGCCGCCATCGACAGCGGCTTCACACGCGATCTCTACGTGGCGCTCGGCGAATCGCTCGGCGAAGGCCGCTGGGCCGTGCGCATCCACGTCAAGCCGTTCGTCGACTGGATCTGGGGCGGGTGCGTGCTGATGGCGATCGGCGGGCTGCTCGCGGCCTGTGACCGGCGCTACCGGCTGCACCGGCAGGCTGCCAGCGCTGTGGCACCGGAAGCGAATGTCCCCCAGCCTCAGGCGCCCGCACTGGCGCTCGCTGGCAGCGAGGAGACGCAGGCATGACGCGCTTCCTGCTGCCGCTTGCGGTGTTCCTGGCGCTCGCTGTGGCGCTGGCCGCGGGCTTGCGCCACGATCCGCGCGAGCTCCCGTCGCCACTGGTCGGCAAGCCCGCGCCAGCATTCGTGCTGCCGGTGCTTGACGAGGACGGCCAGAAGCTCGGCGCGGCTGATCTGCGCGGCAAGGTGTGGTTGCTCAATGTCTGGGCATCGTGGTGCACAGCGTGCCGCGCTGAGCATCCGGTGCTCGTCGACTTCGCGGCGCGCTCGCGCGTGCCGCTGTACGGGCTCAACTACAAGGATCAGGACAGCGCCGCGCGCGACTGGCTGCGGCGCATGGGCAATCCGTATGCGGCGTCGCTGGTCGATGCCGACGGGCGCGTGGGCATCGACTTCGGCGTGTATGGCGTGCCGGAGACCTTTGTTATCGACAAGGCCGGCGTGATTCGCTACAAGCAGGTCGGTCCGGTGACGCAGGAGGTGCTGGAGCGCAAGCTGATCCCGTTGCTGGAGTCTCTGCAGAAGGGGGACGGCCATGCGTAGGCCGACGCTCGCGTGCTGCGTGCTGGCGCTCTCGCTGCGTGCCATTGCCGCACCGCTCACCGACGCAGAACTCGACGCACGCGTCCACGCGCTCTCCGAGCAACTGCGCTGCCTCGTCTGCCAGAACCAGACGCTGGCCGACTCCAACGCAGAGCTAGCCGTCGACCTGCGCCGGCAGATCCGCGAGCAACTAAGGCAGGGCGCCAGCGACGAAGCCGTGAAGCAGTATCTCGTGCAGCGCTACGGCGATTTCGTGCTCTACAAGCCGCCGCTGAAGCCGCTGACCTGGCTGCTGTGGTTTGGCCCGCTGCTGTTGTTGCTCGTCGTGCTGGCGGCCCTGTGGCGCCCCCGCGCGCGCCGCGTTGCACCCGCGGGTCCCCTGGACGACGCCGAACGCCGCAGGCTGGCGGAGTTGCTTGATGAACCGCCACCGCAGCGGTCCCCGCGTTCGATCGACACGTTGCCACCGTTATCGCCGCCATGACGACCTTCTGGTTCCTTGCCGCAGCGTTGATGGCCGTGACCATGGCGGGTCTGTTATGGCCGCTATTGCGCCATTCCTCCGGCACAACCGTCTCGGACCGCCCTGTCCCGGCGTTGCGCGAGATATACCGTGACCAGCTCAGCGAACTCGACACCGATCTGCGCGCCGGCACGCTGAGCCCTGCAGGCCATGCGGACGCGCGCAACGAGCTTGCTCGCCGCCTGCTCGACGACACGGGTGACCAATCCATCACGGTGCGCAGCCAGCGTTCATCCACGTTGCTCGCCGCGGCCTTGCTCGCCGTGCTGCCAAGCGCAGCCATCTTGCTCTACCTGCATCTCGGCAACCCCGTCGCGCTCTGGAATGCCAGCGACATGCACGGCATCGAAGACGGCCAGCACGAACTCAGCGTCGCGCAGATCGAAGGCATGGTGAACCAGCTCGCGACACGCCTGCACGACAAGCCTGAGGATCCCGAGGGGTGGTCCATGCTCGCGCGTTCCTACACTGCGCTGCAGCGCTACGACGATGCCGCCGCGGCTTACGCAAAGGCGGTTGTCCTTGCGCCCGACGTGGCGGCACTGCGCTCCGACTATGCCGATGTGCTCGCCAGCCTCAATGGCGGCTCGCTCGAAGGACCGGCGACTGAGCAGATCCAGCGCGCGCTCGCGCTCGATGCTGATGACCCGAAGGGCCTGGCGCTGGCCGCGAGCGCAGCCGCCGAACGCGGCGAGACCGCTCAGGCCATCAGCTATTGGGAACACCTCTATCGCCTGCTGCCGCCGGATTCGCAGACCGCCGCACGGGTCGCGGCCAACCTGGCTGCGGCGCGTGGCGACACCAGGGCGTCCGTAGCCACCCACGGCAGCATCAGCGGAACCGTCACACTCGCGCCCGATGCCAGCCGCAAGCCCGGTCCCGATGAAACAGTCTTTGTCTATGCGCGCACCGTCGATGGTTCGCGCATGCCGCTGGCCGTGCTGCGCCGGACCGTTCGCAACCTGCCGCTGCATTTCACACTGGACGATTCGCTTGCGCTCACGCCCGAGCGCAAGCTGTCGGGACAGGAACAAGTCATGGTGGAGGCGCGCATTTCGGCAAGCGGCAATGCGATGCCGCAGGCGGGGGATCTCGTGGGCCAGGTGGGTCCTGTGCGGATCGGTACCGGAGATGTGCGCATCGTCATCGGTGCCATGGGCACCGATGCACGTTGATGCAGCCGTCGCGCGCCGCCTGACGAGCCGCGGAAGTAGAATGCCGCAATCCTCAGGAAACCATCGCCGCCTTCCGGGCCTGTACTGCAGACATGCGCATTCCACCGATGAAGGCCGTCATCGCCTTCGAAAGCGTTGCACGAACCAAGAGCGTCAGCCGCGCGGCGGAAGAGCTGGGCCTGACGGCCTCCGCCGTAAGCCATCAGATCAGCAACCTGGAATCGGTGATCGGGCGACCGCTGTTCTTCCGACAGGGACGCGGACTGGTGCTGACGCCGGTGGGCGAACAGTACCTGCGCGAGGTGACTGGCGCGCTGGCCGACCTGAATCGTGCGACCGAACGCGCTTCGAGCCAGCCCGACGTGGAAATCCTCCGCGTGCATTCGAGTCCGAGCTTCGGGCTTATGTGGCTGCTGCCGCGGCTGGCGTCGTTCCAGGCCGAGCACGGCGACATCCGGCTGAACCTGTCGTGCTCGTATGAGGACATATCGTTCACGAGCGGCTTCTATGATGTCGACATCCGGCACGGCTACGCGCACTGGCGCGACCTCCAGGTCAAGACGCTGCGCAAGGAATTCATCGCGCCGCTGGCCTCCGCGGATTACCTGCGCCAGCACGGCATCCAGACGCCGCAAGACCTGCTCGGGCAGCGCCTGATCTGCTCCGAAACCCCGCTGGTTCAATGGCAGCAATGGTTCGCGCGGTTTGGCATCAACCATGTGCGCAAGACCTTCGACTTCTCGTTCGACCGGTCCTACATGTCGCTCGAAACTGCGGCGCTTGGCCTTGGCGTGGCCCTCGAAAGCACGCTGCTGGCTTCGGTGCTGCTGCGCAGCGGCCGGCTGGTGCCCGTGCTGGACCCGACCCACGCAGTGGAGGTCGGCGCGCATCACGTCGTCTATCCCGCGCAGAACGGCGACCTGCCCCGCGTCGCGCGGTTCCTTGCCTGGATCGACCGCGAACTGCTCGCCGACGACTTGTGACGGTACCGGCTCGGGCAGGTGCTCCAGTGCGCCTGATGAGCCACCTCCCATGCCCGCCGGATCAGCCGATAACTGAAAATTTCTCAGTCATAGTTGAGGCGGACCGCGTTGATCGGGCGCTCGCCGTCGCCCAAACTCGACCCATCATTTCAACAGTCAGGAGACAAGGAATGCTGGTCGAAAACAAAGTCATCATCGTCACTGGGGCCGCTTCCCCGCGCGGCATCGGCAAAGCCACTGCGCGCGCGCTGTCCGCGCAGGGCGCCAATGTCGTGATCCTCGACCTCAAGCTCGAAGAGGCCCAGTCTGCCGCCGCCGAACTCGGCCCGCGCCATCTCGGGCTGGCCTGCGACGTCACGGACAAGGCCGCCTGCGAGCGCGCCGCGCTGGCGGTGGTCGAACGCTTTGGCCGCATCGACGGCCTCGTGAATAACGCCGGCATCACGCAGCCGCTACGCACGCTCGACATCCAGGCGGCCAACTTCGACGCCGTGGTCGACGTCAACCTGCGCGGCACGCTGTACATGTCGCAGGCGGTGCTGCCACAGATGAAGGAGCAGAAGCGCGGCAGCATCGTCTGCATGTCCTCGGTGTCGGCGCAGCGCGGCGGCGGGATCTTCGGTGGCCCGCACTACAGCGCGGCCAAGGCGGGAGTGCTGGGCCTGGCGCGGGCCATGGCGCGCGAGTTCGGCGGCGACGGCATCCGCGTGAACTCGATCACGCCGGGGCTGATCCAGACCGACATCACCGGCGACAAGCTGACGGCGGACATGCGCGCCGACATCATCAAGGGCATTCCGCTGGGCCGCCTCGGCGATGCCGGCGATGTCGCCAACGCTTGCCTGTTCCTCGCGAGCGACTTGTCGAGCTACCTGACTGGCATCACGCTCGATGTCAACGGCGGCATGCTGATCCACTAAATTTCCATTGAAGCCGCCCACAGAGGCGGACCATCAGACGCCCGTGCAGCCGGAGACTTCCGGCGCACATGGCAGGAGACAACAATGAAGACCAAGTACGCCACTTCGCCCATCGCGGGCGAAGCGACGCCGCACGTCGATGCGGCCACGTTCGAGTCCAGCACCTACGCCAAGGTCGTTCGCCGGCTCATACCGTTCCTGATGCTGTGCTACCTCGGTGCGTATCTGGACCGGGTCAACGTCGGCTTCGCCAAGCTGCAGATGCTCAACGACCTGCACTTCAGCGAGACCATCTATGGCCTCGGGGCCGGCATCTTCTTCCTCGGCTACTTCATCTTCGAGGTTCCGAGCAACGTCATCCTGCACAAGGTCGGCGCCAAAAAATGGCTGGCCCGCATCATGCTGACCTGGGCAGTGATCTCCGCGAGCTTTGCCTTTGTCAGCACGCCCACGCAGTTCTACGTCCTGCGCTTCCTCCTCGGCGTCGCCGAGGCGGGCTTCGCCCCGGGCGTGATCCTGTACATGACGTACTGGTTCCCGTCCGAGCGGCGCGCCAAGGCACTGTCGATGTTCTTCATGGCGATTCCGCTGGCCGGCATCGTGGGCGGCCCGCTCTCGGGCTACATCCTGCACGCGTTCCACGGTACTGCAGGCATGGCTGGCTGGAAGTGGCTGTTCCTGATCGAGGCGCTGCCCTCGCTGGTACTCGGCGTCGCCATCCTGCTCTACCTCGACAACGGCATCCGCAGCGCGAAGTGGCTGACTGACGCCGAGAAGGCGCTGCTGGAGCGCAACATCGAAGGGGACAACGCACAGAAGCACGTGCACCTGTCGATCCGCGCGTTCCTGGCCGACCGGCGCCTGTGGCTGATGGCTGCAATCTACTTCTGCGTCGTGCTCGGGCAGTATGGGCTGACCTTCTGGCTGCCGACGATCATCCGCAAGTCCGGCGTGGCCGATCCGCTGTGGGTGGGCATCTTCACCGCGCTGCCCTATCTCTGCGCCATCGTCGCGCTGCCGCTGATCGGCGCGAGCGCGGACCGCCGCCGCGAGCGTCGCTTGCATCTGGCTCTGCCGATGCTGGTGTCGGCAGCGGGCTTCGCAACGCTGCCGATGCTGGGCGGCGTGGAAGCTTCGCTGCTGTGCCTGTGCGTGGCAGCAGCCGGCATCCTGGCCTCGTCCTCGCAGTTCTGGGCGCTGCCGACTGCGCTGCTGGGCGGCATGTCGGCGGCGGCAGGCATCGCGGCGGTCAACTGCGTCGCCAACCTGGCGGGATTCTTCTCGCCCGCCATCGTGGGTTGGCTCAACGACCTGACGGGCAAGTCGACCGCGGGCCTGCTTTTCATCTCGGCCACGGTGGTCGTGGGTGCACTGCTCGTCTTCCTCGTGCCGGCCAGATCGGTCAACCGCTGAGCCAGCCATGTACACAGGCTTTCCCTTCGCTCCGACTACCCAATCCACAGGAGACAACATGCATTACGCAACCAACGAGGTGGCCGTGCCCCTCGCCGAACGCGCCTACCGCATCCGGCGCAACGCCCTGCTGATGGGCGAAGTGCAGGGACAAGGCTACATTGGGCAGGCGCTCGATATCGCCGATGTCCTGGCCGTCGCCTACTTCGGCGCCATGCGCTACCGCGCGGAAGAGCCGGACTGGGAAGGGCGCGATCGCTTCCTGCTGTCCAACGGGCACTATGCGATCGCTTTGTACGCCGCGCTGCTCGAAGCCGGCATCCTGCCGATGGAGGAACTCGAAACGTATGGCAGCGACGACAGCCGCCTGCCCATGTCCGGCATGGCCAGCTACACGCCGGGCATGGAGATGTCCGGCGGCTCGCTGGGCCAGGGCCTGACCATTGCCGTGGGCCGCTGCCTCGGCCTCAAGCGCAAGGGATCGGATGCGTTCGTCTACACGCTGTTCTCCGACGGCGAACTCGATGAAGGCGCGATCTGGGAAGGCATCCAGTCGGCCAGCCACTGGAAGCTCGACAACCTGATCGGCATCGTCGACGTCAACAACCAGCAGGCCGATGGCCCGTCCAGCCAGATCATGGCGTTCGAGCCGCTGGTCGAAAAGCTGCAGGCCTTCGGCTGGTTCACGCAGCGCGTCGACGGCAACGACATCGACGCGGTCGCGGCGGCCTTCGATACCGCACGCAAGCATCCGGGCGAACAACCGCGCATGATCGTCTGCGACACGCGCATGGGTTGCGGCGTGCCGTTCCTCGAACAACGCGAAAAGAATCACTTCATCCGGGTCGATGCCCACGAATGGCAACTCGCCCTGCAGGCTCTGGAAGCCGGGAGACAAGCATGAGCAGCAACAATGGCAAGCCGAAGCTGAAGACCTCGGCAATGATCGCCTCGATCGCCGGTGAAGGACAGGCGACACGTTCGGCCCCGTTCGGCCACGCGCTGGTGGAACTCGCAAAGCAGAAGTCCAACGTGATCGGCATGACTGCCGACCTCGGCAAATACACCGACCTGCATATCCTGGCGCAGGCATTCCCCGAGCGCTACTACCAGATGGGCATGGCCGAGCAGCTGCTGATGGGCGCGGCCGCGGGCTTCGCGCATGAAGGCGCGCAACCGTTCGTGACCACGTACGCGGTGTTCGCCACGCGCCGTGCCTATGACTTCATGCACCAGACCATCGCCGAGGACAACCTCGACGTGAAGATCGTCTGCGCGCTGCCGGGCCTCACCACGGGCTACGGACCGAGCCATCAGGCCGCCGAGGACCTGGCGCTCATGCGCGCCATGCCCAACATGACGGTGATCGACCCGTGCGACGCCACCGACATCGAGCAGATGGTTCCCGCCATCGCGGCCCATGCGGGCCCGGTGTACGCGCGGTTACTGCGCGGCAATGTGCCGGTGGTACTCGACGAGTACGACTACAAGTTCGAGCTCGGCAAGGCAAAACTGCTGCGCGACGGCGCCGATGTGCTCGTGATCTCGTCGGGCATCATGACCATGCGGGCGCTTGAAGTGGCCAAGGCACTCGAGAAGGATCGCGTCGGCGTGGCGGTGCTGCATGTGCCGACGATCAAGCCGCTCGACACCGAGACCATCGTGCGCGAAGCCAGGCGTTCAGGCCGGCTGGTCGTGGTCGCGGAGAACCATACCGTGATCGGCGGCCTCGGCGAAGCCGTCGCGACCGCGCTGATGCAAGCGGGCGTGCATCCGCCGTTCCGTCAGGTGGCGCTGCCTGACCTGTTCCTCGATGCCGGCGCCCTGCCCACGCTGCATGACCGCTATGGCATCTCGACACAAGTCATGGCGGCAAACATCAAAGGCTGGCTGGTGTAACCGGCCGCATGGTGGCGCGCCGCACTCACGCGCGGCGCGCCACCATGCATGTCGCCGTGGCCGTCGCCACCAGCTTGCCGTCCTGGCTCAGTTCGCCCACCACGTTGCAGACATTGCGTCCCCGCCGCTCGAGCCGTGCGCGGCCCCGCAGCGGACCGGCCTGTGCCGGCCGCAGGAACGACAGATTCAGGTTCAGCGTCGAGCAGGACGCGCCGTCTTCGAGCGTCGCGGTGACGAGCATTGCCGTCACGTCGTCGAGCATCGCTCCGAGCATACCGCCCTGCACCTGGCCCACCGGATTGAGGAACGCGTCGGTCGCAACGTAGTCGGATTCAAGCGACCCCGCTTCCAGATCGACCGCGCGGATCACGCCGCCTAGCGTGCCGGCAACGGCCGGCACGGGCGCCTCGCCACGCAGCATGCGGGAAAAATAATTGTCTTGGCTCATTCAGTACATTCCCATCAGCGGCCGTTGAAACGCGGCGCGCGCTTTTCCCGCCAGGCCAGCGCACCCTCGCGCAGATCGTCGGAGGCATCGGCCGCGGCGATATCGCGGGCGAGTTCGACGGTATCGAGTTCACCGCGCGCAATGCGGTTCATGTGCTTCTTCATGCCGAGCAGTGCCAGCGGCGCCATGCCAGCCAACTCTGCACTCCACCGCTGCACTAGCGCGCGCAGCGCCTCGGGGTTGTCTTCCAGACGGTCTAGGTAACCACAGGCCAGCATCTCGGCCGCGTTGAACTTGTCAGCCATCAGCAGCACGCGCTTGGCCGTGGCCAGGCCAAGGCGAGTGACATAACGCTCCATGCCGCCGCGATAGAACAGCAGCCCCAGGCGCGCGGCTGGTACCGACATCTCGGTGGCGGCCGCGCCGAAGCGAAAATCACAAGCGAGCGCGAGATCCGTGGCCCCGCCGTACGCACCGCCATGCAGCACCGCGATGGTCACCGGCCGCGCGTGCTCCCATGCGTTGGCGAGTGCCTCGAAACGCTCGCCCACATCGGCACCGCCGAGCCGGCCGATGTTGAAGCCACTACAGAAATGACGGCCCTGTCCTTCGAGGCGCAGTACGCGAATCTGGCTGTCCGCGTTCACGGTCTCCAGATAACTGAGCAACAGGTCCAGGTCTTCCGGCTCCAGCCGGTTCGCCACCTCTGGGCGTCGCAGCGTGATGACGGCGACGTGACCATCGACGGTCAGTTCAGGCGCCTGTCCTTGCGAAGTCTCGCTCATGGCATCCGGCTCCGGTTCAGTGAAAGCCGTAGATCCGCATGGTGGTCTCGCCTGCCTCCACGCGCTTGAGAATGGCGGCTTCGGTCGCCTCGCGGTCCTGCGCCTTGCCGACGACCTCGGCTGCGCGCTTGCGCGGCACGACCACCACGCCGTCGCGGTCGCCCACGACCAGGTCGCCCGCTTCGACACGCGCGCCACCAATCAGCACCGGCGCATTGAGCCAGCCGATCGCGCCATAGTCCTTGCCCGTGCCACGGATGCACAGGCCGCGTGCGAATACCGGGAAACCAATCTCGTCAAGTAGCACGCCGTCGCGCACGCAGCCGTCTATGATGAGGCCGCCGAGTTGCTTCACCTTGGCCGCGGTGGTCATGATCTCGCCCCAGTAGCCATGGTCATACGCGCCGCTCACATGCACCACGAGTACGTCGCCGGGCTGCGCGATGTCGATGGCGCGGTGCAGCCACAGGTTATCGCCGCCCGGCGAATGGACCGTCAGCGCCGGGCCGCAGATGCGGAACTCCGGTGCGACGGGCTTGATGGCCGGCGACACCACGCCGATCTTGCCGCCCGCTTCATGCAGCGTGGCGGTGGGCAGCGCACGTGCGTCATTGATGATCCCGGCGCTTACGCGTTCAAAGTCGCGGATCGTGGTGCTGGTTGCGTCGTGTTCCGCCATGATCAGGCTCCCTTCGTCTGCAGCTGGTGATAGCGGAACTGGCGTCGCGCCTCGTCCAGGCGCATGCCGCCGCGCACGGCTTCGCGGATCGCGTTCTCGGCGTGTTCGATCTGTTCGGCGGTATCGAGTACTGCAGCCTCATGCTCACGTGGAATCACCACCACGCCGTCGGCATCGCCACGCAGGATGTCGCCGGGCTGCACGCGCGCATCGCCGATATTGACGACCACATTGGTCGCTTCGACCTGCACGCGGTCCTTGCCCGTGCGCATCCAGTGGTCCTTGCTGAACACCGGATAGCCGAGCTTGCGGCACAGCGCGACATCACGGCATACGCCGTCGATGACCGTACCGGCAATGCCGCGGCGGTGGGCGATCTCGGTGAGGATGTCGCCCCACACCGTGGCATTCTCGCGCCCGCCGTTGTCGAGTACGAGGATGCTGCCCGGCGGCACGTCGTCGATGTAGTCGCCGACAGTGCCCGGCGGATTCGACGCCGGGCCGTACAACAGGGTAAAGGCGCGGCCTGCCGTGGCAAAGCCCTCTCCGCGCGCCTTGATGCGGTAGCACTGCCCTGCAATGCCGTGCTTGTCCAGCGCGTCGCTCAGCGTGGCCGTGTCCAGCTTCGCGGCGCGCGCGACGTTGATATCTTGCTGCTCGCTCATCTCTCTCAACCCTTCAGCATATGTTCGTAGTTGCCGCCCATGACATCTCCGATGGGCGTGCCGCCCAGGATGGCCTTCGCCATCACGGCCTCCTTGCGCACGATCGCTTCAGCGGTCTCCAGCACACGCGCAATGTCGCGCGCGGCGATGAAGATCACCGCACTGCGGTCCGCGACGACGTAATCGCCCTCTTCCACCGTCACGTTGCCAATCTGCACCGGCACGTTTGTGCCTTGCTCCACCACGCGGCTGCGCGCGGTGAACGCGGTCAGTGCACGGCTGAACACCGGGAAGTCAAAATCGAGCGCTTCATCGATATCGCGCACCGGGCCATCGGCCACGACACCGGCGACGCCGCGCACCTTGGCGCCAAGCGACAGCAGTCCGCCCCAGCTGCCGGCCTCCACGCCGGTGCGCTGCTCGACGACGATGATGTTGTCCGGGCCCGCCTGTTCGATGGCCGTGCAGCCGAGATGCCGAGTCGGTCCCGGCGGCGGCGCGCCGGTGCCGAGCCTCACGGTGATGGCGCGGCCGGCAATGCGCCCGGCGCCGGAGCGCTGCGGCAAGCCCGTGACGGTGCCCGGCAATTGCAGCTTGTCGAGCGCGTCTGACACTGCGCAGCAGTCGAGCCGGCGCAGCCTTTGTACGTTAGATTCGGTTTCACTCATGGTCGTTGCGGGTTCGTTTCAGCAGTTCAGTCGAGGGTGCGCCAGGCAGCAAAGCACAGCCCGGTGCCGGTCATGGCGGGTGTGCGATAGCCCGGCACGTAGGAAGTCCATTCCAGATCGAGGTCGCGCACCGCTTCGACGGCGATCAGCCAGTTGCGGATCTCCGAGCTGCCGGCCTGCAGCTGGCGCGGATCGAGCGAGGCCAGGAAGGCGGTGTCCTTCCTGCGGATCGCGTCGATGATCGCGTTGTCCAGTTCGGCATCCACCACGAAGTGGCTCAGGCCGCCCGAGGCCAGTACGCCCACGCGCAGGTCTTCGGGATACGCGGCAATCAGTTCGCGCAGCGCGGCGCCAAGCTGGATGCACCGACGCGGCGTGGGCTGGTTCGGCGGGTCGAAAGTGTTGACGATGACCGGCACCACCGGCAGGTCCAACTCCTGCAGGTAGCGGCGATGGATGAACGAGAACGCATGGCCTTCGAACTGCCCGCGCTCGAGTCCGTCCATCGCGGCGATGTCGAAGTCGCGATCACACAGTTCGCGGATCATCCAGCGGCCCATGTCGGCGTTGACCGGATAGTCCCGATCTGCGTCAGGCTCCTGGCGCGCCATGCGGGCCTTCTTGTACCAGCCGTCGGACGGGCTTTCCTCGCGCTTCGCGTTGCGGATGGTGTCGCCGTAATAGATCGCAAAGGCCGGGTTGTTGGTCGTGCGGAACAGCTCGGTCTGGTCATCGCCGACCACCAGCAGCACGTCGAGCCGCGCGGCGCGGATGCGGTCGCGCAGTTCGTCCATGGCCGCCTCGGCCTGGTCGTAGCGCTCGCCCATGCGCTCGGGCGTCACCATGGATTCGGCATCGTCCGGCGCAATCGCGAGCAGCGCTTCGTAGGTGGTCGGGTTGCCCGCCCGGTCGAAGTAGTGCGGGTTCTTCGGGTCGACCTGGCGGAAGCCGTGTTGCCAGTCTTCACGCTGGCAAACCAGCATGATGCTGTGGGAAGAGCCAAAAGCGGCGACGAGTCTTGCCATGGGAATGTCCTTCGTTCAAACGATGTAGGCGGCGCGCAGTGCTTCGACCTGCCCGGCGCTATAGCCAAGCTCGCGCAGGATGTCGTCGGTGTTGGCGCCCTGCTCCGGCGCCGGCTGCGGCGGCAGATCGCGCGGATAGCGCGACAGGCGCATCGGCTGGCCGACCAGCGCGACATCGCCAAGCTCGGCGTGCTGCATCGGCCAGGCCACACCAAGGTGCTTCACCTGCGCGTCGGCGAATACCTGGTCGACACGATGGATAGGCCCGCACGGCACGCCGGCCTTGAGCAGCCGTTCGGTCCACTCGGCGGTGGTGCGCGTGCGTAGCGCGGCTTCGATGGCGGCATTGACCTTGTCGCGACTGCGCACGCGCTCAGGGTCGGAACCCATGCCAGGCTCGTCAATAAGGTGCGGCACGTCCAGTGCCTCGCACAGGCGCTTCCACATGGTCTGGCCGATCGCGGCGATGTTCAGGTAGCCGTCGCTCGTTGCAAACACGCCCGTAGGCACGGTCAGCGGATGCTCGTTGCCGGTCTGCTCCGGGATCTTTTTGTCCACGAGCCACTGCGCGGCCTGGAAGTCGAGCATCGCGATCTGGGCTTCGAGCAGTGACGTTTGCACCCACTGCCCTTCGCCCGATGCTTCGCGCTCGAGCAATGCAGTGAGGATGCCCATCGCGCAGAAGTGCCCGGCACACAGGTCCGCAAGCGGAATGCCGACGCGCATCGGGCCCTCGCCCGGCTTGCCGGTCACGCTCATCAGGCCGCCCATGCCCTGCGCGATGGAGTCAAACCCGGGCCAGCCCGCGTAGGGACCGTCCTGCCCGAAGCCGGATATGCTCGCGTAGACCAAGCGCGGATTGATCGCGCGCAGCGCATCCGGGCCGATGCCGAGCCGGTGCTTCACGTCAGGGCGGTAGTTCTCGATAAAGACATCGGCGCGGCTCACCAGCTCGTGGAGGATCTTCACGCCCTCCGGCGTCTTCATATTGAGCGTGAGACTTTCCTTGTTGCGGTGCAGGTTCTCGTAGTCCGCCCGGTTATGGTCGCGTCCGCCGATCATGTCGTCGCCACCCGGTGCGCCCGCCGGAATCTCGAGCTTGATCACGCGTGCGCCCATGTCTGCGAACAGCCTCACCGCGGTGGGGCCTGCGCGCACACGCGAAGCATCAAGAATGGTGAAGCGGGACAGGGGCCCCTTGCGCGCGACTTGTCTGATGTCTGCCATGGTCGTTGCCTCAGTGCATCATGCCGGGGTGAACATCGGAACCGCATGGCCGCCGTCGCTTGGCTTGAACACCACCCTGACGCGCTGGCCGATCTCGACTTCGCGCGGATCGCAGTCCACGAGATTGCTCATCATGGTCACGCCTTCGTCGAGCCGGATGTAGGCGAGCGTCCAGGCCGCCTCGCCTTTGCCCATGGTGCTGAACGAATAGATCGTGCCGAAGCCGCTGGCGTCGCGCCATTCGGTGCGGTCGGACTGGCAGTGCGGGCAGATGTCGCGCGGGTAGTAGTGCGGCGCGTGGCAGTCCAGGCAGACCTTCAGCAGCAGGCGCCCGGCATCAGCGGCATCCCAGAACGGCTGGCTTTCCGGCAGCGTGCGCGGCGCGGCGATCTTGCGCGGGACGGCGGGCGGCGCCTTGGCGGCGGCGGTGGCAGGCGTGGCAGGTGTGCTCATGTTGGTCATTCCCTTTCAAGAATCAGCGTGGCCGCGGTATGGCGGGACGCGAGCGCGCCGCCGATCCCGCTGGCAAGGGCCAGGTCGCAATTGCTGACCTGCACCGCGGGATGCGCCTCGCCGCGCAGCTGGCGCACGGCCTCGATCACCTTGGTGACGCCGCCGCGGTTGGCCGGATGGTTGTTGCACAGGCCGCCGCCATCGGTGTTGAACGGCAGGCGACCCACGCCGGAGATCAGTCCGCCGTCGGCGACGAACTTGCCGCCCTCGCCCTTCTTGCAGAAGCCCAGGTCTTCCAGCTGCATCAGCACGGTGATCGTGAAGCTGTCGTACAACGACGCGTATTTGATGTCGGCTGGGGTGACGCCCGCTTCCGCGAACGCAGCCGGGCCCGACCATGCAGCGGCCGACCAGGTCAGGTCGATATTGCCGCCCATTGCATGCTTGGGCGCTTCGCCGGTGCCGCGCACTTTCACGAGCGGGCGCTTGAGCTGCCGCGCGATCTCGGGTCGCGCGACGATCAGCGCGCCGCCACCGTCGCTCATCACGCAGCAGTCGAGCCGGTGCAGCGGGTCGGCCACCATCGGCGAGTTGACGACGTCTTCGACGGTCACCACATTGCGCAGCATCGCGTGCGGGTTGTGCTGGGCGTGATGGGACGCCGCCACCTTGATCCATGCGAGCTGTTCGCTGGTGGTGCCGAACTCGTACATATGGCGTTTCGCGACCATGCCGTAAAGGTTCTGCGTGGCCGGGCCGAATGGCAGTTCGAAGGCCACATCGGGCGCATCCGGGTCCGGCGCCCGCAGCGCCAACGCGGCGCCCGCCGCACGCGGCCGTCCGGCCAGCGTGATCAGCGCGACATTGCAGCGCCCCGCGGCAATGGCCTCGGCCGCATGCGCAACGTGCAGGATCGGCGCGGAGCCGCCGCATTCGGTGGAATCCACATGGCGCGGCTTCAGGCCCAGGTATTCGACGATCGTGGTCGTCCCCAGGCCCGGCGCGTCGCCGGCACAGAAGTAGCCGTCGACATCGGCGGCGGTGAGGCCGGCGTCGGCCAGCGCACCGCGCGCCACATCGGCATGCAGGCGCGCGACCGACAGGTCATCGGCTTTGCGCGTGGGATGCTCGTAGGCCCCCACGATATAGGCGGATCCGTTCAGGGTCATGATGAAAGGCAGGAACTAGGTGGAGATGGCTGGCGTTGCGCCCGGATTACTGGTCAGGGGTAAAGCCGCTGGCCTTGATGACGGGGCCCCAGTAGGCAAGTTCCTTGCGCTGCAGGCGATCCAGTTCAGCGGCGGGGCGGAAGTCGGGATGAAGCGTGGCGCGCTGCTGCAGCGTGGTGCGCACATCAGGCATGGCCAGTACCTTGCCCAGCGCCGCCTGCATGCGATCAAGCTCTGCCTTCGGCGTCCGTGCAGGTGCCCAGATGCCGGCCCAGGCTTCGCCGCTGTCGACGGCCACGCCCTGCTCGGTCGCGGTCGGCACGCCCGGCAGCAGCGGCGAGCGCGCCGCGCCGAATACGGCGAGAATTCGAACCTTGCCGCTCTTGGCGTGAGGCAGGATATCGCCGGCGGTCATCACGGCGGCAGCAAGCTGCCCGCCCAGCAGATCGGTGATGAGCGGGCCGTTGCCCTTGTAGGGCACGACATTCATCGGCACGCCGATCGCCTTGCCGAACTGCAGGCCGGTGAAGTGCGTCTGCCCGCCCAGGCCGGCGGTTCCGAACATGGCCTTGCCGGGATGCGCCTTCACCCACTCGACAAAGCCCTTCATGTCTGTGACGCCTGTCTGCGTGCTGACCACCAGCGCCAGCGGATACGAAATCACCACCGCGACCGGTGTCAGGTCGGTCAGCAGGTCGTACTTGAGCGTGGCCGGCGGATACAGCAGCGTCGGGAAGATCGCGGTCGCATTCGGCGCGACCATGTAGGTCAGTCCATCGGGAGCGCTGTGCTTGAGTATGCCGGTCGCCACGCGGCCACCGGCGCCGGGGCGGTTGTCGACGATCACGGTCTGCCCGAGTTCGCCTTGCAGCTTCTCGGCGAGCACGCGCGCGACGGTATCGGTCGAGCCGCCGGGCGGGAAGCCGACCAGGAACTTGATCGGCTGCTTTTCCTGCGCCTGCGCGCCGCAAGCGAACGCGAGCCCCAGCGCTAGCACGCCGCAGGCGGATCTGAAGGTACGGATGAGGGCCATGTCTTTGTCTCCTGTGTATTTCTTGTGTGATCCGGTCAGGCGCTGGTCAGGCCTGCCGGGCAAAACAAGCCAGGTGATGCCCGGCGTCGCCGAACAGCTGGTTGATGACCATGAGGCGCTTGGCGTAATGGCCAACGCGGCATTCGTCGGTCATGCCCATCGCGCCATGCATCTGGATGGCCCACTGGCCGACCTGCCGGCCCGCCTGCCCGACCATCACCTTGGCCGCCGACACCAGCCGGCGACGCTGCACCGGGTCGCCGTCGGCCAACGCCATGGCGGCCACGCAGGCCATCGACTTGCATTGTTCGAGCGCGATCAGCATGTCCGCCACGCGGTGCTGCAACACCTGAAACTTTGCCAGCGGCGTGCCAAACTGCTTGCGCGTCTTCAGTTGCTCGGCGGTCAGGTCGAGCAGTGCCTCCAGCGCGCCGACGGCTTCCGCGCACAGTGCGGCGTTGGCCCGGTCGGTGGCGGCGACGATGGCGGGCAGCGCGGCGGCGGGCTGACCGACTACCCCGTTTTCGTCCGCCCTGACTTCGCGCAACGTGAGGTGCGCCGCGCTGCGGCCATCGAGCGTGCCGAACTCGCGCACAGACAGTCCGGGCGCATCGGCCGGAACGAGAAACAGCGTCACGCCCTGTTCATCCGCGACATCGCCGGCGGTGCGTGCCGCCACGAGGAAGGCATCGGCTTGCGCGCCATCGAGCACCAGCGTCTTGGTTCCGTCGATGACCCAGCCCTCGCTGTCGCGGCGCGCCTGCGTGCTGACGCGAGACAGGTCATAGCGGGCATCGGCCTCGTTGATGGCCAGAGCCAGACGCGATTGCCCCGCTGCCAGTGCCGGCAGCCATTGCTGCCGTTGCGCGGGCGTGCCCGCCTGGTCGAGCAGTTGTCCGGCGAGCACCACGCTTGACAGCCACGCACCGCCGCCGAGCGCCCGGCCCAGTTCCTGGGCCACAAGCATCATTTCTGTCGGGCCCTGCTCGCTGCCGCCGACATCTGCCGAAAGCGGCAGGCCTAGCAGGCCCAGGTCGGCCATTGCGGTCCAGCGAGCGGCGGCCTCGCCTTCGGTCTCGGCATCGCCGCGCCGATGCGCCGGGTATTCGCCGTCGCAGAAGCGGCGCACCGCGTCGCGCAGCGCGATATGTTCGTCGTTAAGGGAAAAGTCCATGGTCTCGGTACGTTGTCAGGCGGCGAGGAAGGCCTTGCTGATCAGGTTGCGCTGCACTTCATTGACGCCGCCGTAGATCGACAGCTTGCGCGCGTCGAGGTAGTTCGCGGCGAGCGCCGACAGTTCGGGCGGGCTGGCAGGTTCGTCCAGTTCGCCGCGCAGCGCCGCTTCTTCGAACGGCACCGCCTGAGGGCCCGCGATTTCCACCAGCAGCTCATAGATGGCCTGGCGCAGTTCGGTGCCGCGCACCTTCAGCATCGACGCTTCCACCGCCGGGACGCGGCTCTGCTGGTTGGCGCTGAGCAGGCGCAGTGCGGTGAACTCGAGCGCCAGCAGTTCGATTTCGAATTGCGCAAGCCGTGACTGCAGCACCGGATCACCGTCCAGCCCCTGGCTGGCGGCCAGTTCGCGGGCCCGCTGCAATTGCTGCTTGCATGAGCCGATACCCGCGATGCCGGTGCGCTCATGGCCAAGCAGGTACTTGCCATAGGACCAGCCCTTGTGCAGTTCGCCGACGAGGTTCTCCACCGGCACGCGCACATTGTCGAGATAGCATTCGTTCAGGTCGGTGCCGCCTTCGAGCATGCGGATGGGCCGCACCTGCACGCCCGGCGTGTTCATGTCGATCAGCAGGAACGAGATGCCCTCCTGCGGCTTGGCCGCGTTCGGGTCCGTACGCACCAGCGCGAACATCATCGAGCACCAGTGCGCATACGAAGTCCACACCTTGTGGCCGTTGACGACGAAGTGCTTGCCGTCCGGCTCCAGCACCGCGGTGGTCCGCACCGCCGCCAGATCGGAACCCGCACCGGGTTCGGAGAAGCCCTGCGCCCACCACGTATTGCTCTGGCGGATATCGGGCAGGTACTTCGCCTTCTGCTCGGGCGTGCCGAATGCGATCAGCACCGGGCCCAGCATCTGGATGCCGCTGGCGATGATGCGCGGCGCGCCGCCGAGCATGGTTTCTTCGTCGAAGATATAGCGCTGCACGTGGTTCCAGCCCGGTCCGCCGTGCTCGACGGGCCAGCCCGGCGTGAGCCAGCCGCGCGCTTCGAGAATGCGGAACCACGTCACGTAGTCGGCGTGCTCCAGGCGCAGGCCCAGTTCGACCTTGCGCCGGATATCGGCGGGCAGGTTCGCCTTGACGAACGCACGCACCTCCTGGCGGAACGCCTCGTCGGCGGGGGAAAAAGTCAGCTTCATGATATATGCCGTGGGTTCAGGCCGGGTTTCAGACTTCCTGGGCGCAGACGACCAACGCGTCGAGCGCGAGCACGCGGTCGGGATAGGCCACGAGCGGATTGACGTCGATCTCGGTGATCGCGGGATTGGCCCGCATCTGCGCGCCGATCAGCGTCACGGCCCGCGCGATCGCCGCCACGTCGACCGCTGCCGCACCGCGGATGCCGCGCAGCAGCGACGCGGCTTTCAGCCGGCCCAGCTCCTGCACGACATCGGCTTCGGCAAGATCCGCCGGGATCAGCCGCACATCCTTGAGCGCCTCGATCCACACGCCGCCGAGGCCCACGAGCACGACCGGTCCCCAGCCGGCGTCACGCCTCGCGCCGACTACCAGCTCCAGCCCGCGCGGTCCCATGGCCTCGACCAGCACTCCATCCAGCGTCAGGCCCGGACGATGCGTGGCGATGTTCTGCTGCAGGCGATCCCAGCCCGCACGCAGCGCCGCTTCATCGGCCAGGCCGACGATCACGCCGCCAACATCGCTCTTGTGCGGCAGTTCGCTCGCCTGCGCCTTGATGACGACGGGGTAGCCGATGCGCGCGGCGATCGCGGTCGCATCATCGGCGCTCGTCGCCAGCGCGCCTTCGGGCACAGTCAGTCCCGCAGCAGCCAGCCATGCCTTGCCCTGGTATTCCGCGAACACCCCCGAAGGCGGAACGGTGCCGGGTAGCGGCACCGCCGCCGGAATGGATTGGGTCGCTCGGCCGGCGCGCTGAAGCGCCTCGCCATATGCGGAGACTCTTGCAAGCGCGCGCAGGGCACGGTCCGGCGAGCGAAAGAACGGTACGCCGCTGGCGCGGATCGCATCGACAAAGAACGGCTCGATCGGGCCGCTGTCGCCGGTCACGACCAGCACGGCCGGCTTGCCGGCGCGGGCGAGCGCCGGAACGATGTGCTCGGCCTTGTCGCGCTGGGCCACTTCGGGGCCCGCCGGAATGCTGAGAACGATGCTGCCCACGGCCGGATCGGACAGCATGGTCAGCAGGACCTCGCCGACCAGACCGGGCTGCCGTACACCGATGGTGGTGTAGTCGAGCGGGTTCTCGGCGACGGCATAGTCCGGCAGCATCGCCTTGAGGCTTGCCGTTGTCTGCGCACCGAGTGGCGGCAGCTCCAACCCCAGCCCGTCGCAGAAGTCCAGCGCGACGTTCTTCATCGCGCCGGACCCGGTCATAAAAGCCGGGCCGCCAGCAGGCGGCACCGGGAAACGCAGCAGGATGGCTGCAGCGTCGACAAGCTCGTCAGGGGTATCGACCAGTACCACGGCCTCGCGTGCCAGCGCCACACAAGCTGTGGCGTGGTCGCCAGCCAGTGCGCCGGTGTGGGACTGGGCCGCTTCGCGGGCGCGCTCGCTGCGGCCAGGCATCAGCATCACGATCGGTTTGCCGGCCTCGCGCGCCTTGCGCGCCAGCGCCAGGAACGTGCGCGGGCGGCGCACCTGTTCGGCGTACACGGCCAGCACGCGGGTCTGCGGGTCGTCAATGTAGTGCGCAACGAAATCCTCCGCGCCCAGCGATGCCTCATTTCCTGTGGAGACGACCGCGGTCAGCGGCAGGCCGCGGCCGACGAAGGCATCGCGCATATTGGCAGCCATCGCACCGCTCTGCGCCACCACGCCGATACCGGGCCGGCCGCTGCACGGATAGGGCTGCACCGCCTCGAAGGTCACGGGCACGTTGCCCTCGAAGTTCGTGAAGCCCATGCAGTTCGGTCCGAGCAGCAGCATGCCGGCGTCGCGCGCGGCGGCAGCGAGCTGGTCCTGCCGTTCGCGGCCCGCCTCACCGGTTTCTGCATAGCCGGACGCAAACAGGACCGCCGCACGGGTGCCCTTCGCGGCCAGACTGCGCACGGCGTCCAGCACGCCCGCCTCAGGAATCGCCAGCACGGCCAGGTCGATGCCGGCCGGCACTTCATCGACCGACTTCACGCAGGCGCGGCCATTGATTTCGGTGCTGCTGCGACTGACCAGATGAATAGCGCCGGCGTAGCCGAAGCGCTCCAGGTTCGCCAGCACGAAGCCGCCAAACGAGCGCGGGTCCGCCGAAGCGCCGACGATGGCCACGGAAGCCGGGCGGAGGACGCAGGTCACGTCAGCCACTGCGGGTTCTGCCGCCGGTTCGGGCTGTCCGGCCTGCGTGCCGGAAATGTCAGAGGTCTTCATGGGTGGTCTCTTCCAGGAAAGGGCGTTTGTCTCGTGTTTGACGAATTCTGGCATACCAGTAATGCAGTTTCAATACACCAGAAAACGAATTTTCTTGAAATTGGTAGGGAGTTTCCCCTAGCCGGACAGCGCTATTCGCTGGACTGGTTGCCACGCGTGCGGCCAAAAGATCACTGCGCTGAGGCTTTCCTCGCACTTCGCGGCGCGAACCACTGAAAGCCGGAAATCCCCGCCAATAAAGGAATTCCGGGAAATTTCCCTCGCCAAACCGGGCTTCCTTTTCTCTCAGCATAGAAGACGAATGCGCAGAAATCGCGAGCCGGCCCAGCGCGATCCTTTTCCGCCTTCTTTGCATACCAGTATTTTTTTGTTGTATATTTTCGATCAACAAAGAGACGCTTGACCGCGTCGAACCGTATGCAACCGACCGACCACACTTTGAATCCACCACGCTTCGCCGGGCGCCACAGCCGGGCCGAGGACATCCGCGCCACGCTGGAGGCCGAAATCGAGGCCGGCCTGCTGTGCCCCGGCGCGCCGCTCGACGAGCGCGAACTGGCCCTGCGCTTTGGCGTATCGCGCACACCGGTGCGGGAAGCCTTGCAGCAACTGGCCGCGCACGAACTGGTCAGCATCGCGCCGCGGCAGGGCGCTGCGGTCGCGCGTCTGTCGGTGGGCAAGGTGCGGGCGATGCTCGAATACGTGGGGGAACTGGAATCGCTGGCCGCGCGGCTGGCGGCACGCCGCGGCGACGAAGCGCTGCACGCCGCGCTCGATGCGGGCCTGTCGCTGGGACGCCGCGTTGCGGCGACGCCGGGCGCCGCGGGCTATGCCGCCGCGAACGCGGCGTTCCACGAAGCCATCTACCAGGGCTGTCGCAATGAAATCCTCGCCGGGCATATCCGCGCGGCGCGGCGCTGCCTGCAGCGTTACCGCATGCGCGACTTTGCCACCGGCCAGCAGGTTGCGAAGTCGCTGGAAGAACACCAGCGCATTGCCGACGCCATCCGCGCCGGCGACGAACAGCAGGCGGCGGCGGCCATGACGCTGCATGTGCCAGCGGGCACCACGGGCTTCGCGGAATTTCTGGCGACCGTGCCGACCCATTTCTTCGACGGCGGCCATGCCGCTGCTTCCTGACCTTGCATCCCGGAACCCGTTACCTCAGGCATCCCATGACCAGACCTCTCCGTTCGATCGACGTGCCCGGCCTTGCGCACAACGCCCCCATTCCCACCGGCGCGCGCGTGGGCAATGTCATCTGCACCTCCGCCATCTCGGGCAAAGACGCAGCCACCGGCGAACTGCCGTCCGGTGCCAACGCGCAGGCCTCGCACGCGTTCCGCAATCTCGCGAGCGTGCTTGCAGCGGGCGGCGGCAGCGTGGCGGACGTGGTCAAGCTGACCATCTACGTGAAGGACAACAGCGTGCGCGACGCCATCAACACCGAATGGCTGCAGTGCTTCCCGAACCCTGAAGACCGCCCCGCGCGGCACATCGTCGTGCATGACCTGCAGCACGGCATGCTTCTGCAACTCGAATGCCTGGCCGTCCTGGCCGGCGCCAACCAAGGCTGAACACCATGATCATCGATTCCCACGCCCACGTCGTCATGCCCCCGGAAAGCTTCCGCTACATGGCGGAACTGATCGGCGGCCGCGCCAATCCGTCGACCACGCCGAAGATTCCGGACGCTTCGGTGCGCAAGGCAGCGGAAGAGCTGGTGCGCAGCATGGATGCCGTCGGCACCGACGTGCAGTTCATCTCGCCGCGCCCCTACCTGCAGATGCATTCGGTCAAGCCGGGCCGCGTGACCGAACTGTGGTCGCGCCACTGCAACGACATCATCGCGCGCTTCGTCGCGATGTTTCCGGACCGCTTCCGCGGCGTGGCCGGGCTGCCGCAGCACATGCTGGAATCGCCGGCCGAGCGCGCGGTGCCTGAACTTGAGCGCTGCGTGAATGAACTGGGCTTTGTCGGCTGCCTGATCAATCCGGACCCCACCGAGAGCGAAGGCCCCACGCCGCCGGGGCTTGGCGATCCGTTCTGGTATCCGCTGTACGAGGCCATGACGCGCCTCGATGTGCCGGGCCTGATCCACTCCGCCGGCAGCTGCAGCGCGCGCGAGTCGTACACGCTCAAGTTCATCAACGAGGAAAGCATCGCCGTGATCTCGCTGCTTAACTCCAAGGTGTTCCAGGAATTCCCGAACCTGAAGATCGTCGTCGCGCACGGCGGCGGCGCGATTCCCTACCAGATGGGCCGCTTCCGCTCGTGGTCGGTGCGCAAGGGCGAGACCGTCACGTTCGACGAGCAACTGCGCAAGCTCTACTTCGACACCTGCAACTACTCGACCGAGGCGATCGACCTGCTGCTCAAGGTCGCCGGCACCGACAACGTGCTGTTCGGCACCGAGAAGCCCGGCACCGGCAGCGCGCGCGATCCGCTGACGGACCGCGACTACGACGACATGAAGCCCGTGATCGAGGGCATCTCGTGGCTCACGGACGAACAGCGCAAGAACATCTTCGAATGCAACTGCCGGCGCCTGTATTCGCGCGCCTTCCGCACCGACGAGGAGTGCTGACATGCCGATGACCCGCGAAGACAATGAGCTGCTCACGCGCGTCGAGAACGGCGCGCCGATGGGCGAGATGATTCGGCAGCATTACTGGCTGCCGGCCGTGCCATCGGCCAAGCTGGTGGCTGACGGTGCGCCCGTACGCGTGCGCCTGCTCGGCAGCAACTACGTCGCGTTCCGCCGTACCGACGGTGCAGTGGGCGTGCTGGATGAGTTGTGCCCGCACCGCAAGACCTCGCTGCTGATGGCGCGCAACGAGGACAACGGCCTGCGTTGCATCTTCCACGGCTGGAAGCTCGGCACCACCGGCGAAGTCATGGAAGCACCGAACCATGTCGGCGACCAGGCCCAGTTCTGCAAGCACGTGCGCGTGAACCGCTACGGCGTGCAGGAGCGCGGCGGCATCGTTTGGGTGTGGCTCGGCAAGGGCGAACAGGCACCGAAGTTCCCGGACCTGCCGTTCACGTCGCTGCCCGAAGAGCAGCGTTCGGTCACGAGCCAGGAAGTGCCGACCAACTGGGTGCAGGGCGTGGAAGCGTCGATGGATTCGTCGCACGTCGGCGTGCTGCATGAATCGACCACGCAGATCACCGCAGGCTCGGGCAACCAGCGCATGCACATGACCCAGGCACTGGCGCCGCGCCTGGAATTCGAAGACCGCCCTTACGGCTACCGCTATGCCGCGCTGCGCCCGCTGGCCGACGACAAGCTGTACGCACGCGTCAACAACTTCGTGATGCCGTGGTACGGCATCATCTGCGCGCCCGATGAAAAGGGCCCGAGCACAGTGTTCTTCTCCACGCCCGTGGATGACGTCACGCACCGCGCCTGGTTCGTGCATTTCAACCCGCACCGCCCGCTCGGCATGACCATCATGTCGGCCACGCCCGATGTGTGGAACTTCCCTCCACTGCCGCCGGGCACGCCTGCCGACAACTGGGGCCAGAACCGCGACCTGATGCGCCGCGGCCATGCCACTGGCTTTCCGCAGCACCTGGGCACCGAGGACTTTGCCATGTTCATCGGCCAGGGCCCGATTGCCGACCGTACCACCGAGCAACTCTGCTCCGCCGACGGCGCGGTGCTGCGCGTGCGCCAGGCGCTGCTGAAGTCGGTGCGCGAGTTCCAGGCCGGCAAGACGCCAACGCTCGCCGACAACCCGGACCTCGACTACAGCCAGATCTTTTCGGTCGGCGGCGTGCTGCCCGCCGGCGAGGACTGGCGCGCGCTGACGAAGGCCGCATAAGCCGGCCCGCAAAGACTGACAAGAAGACGGAGACAACCATGACCAGCCCCCGCTTCCGCTCGCGCCGCAGCCTGTTGCTGGCGGCGTGCGCGGGCCTCGCCGCACCCGCGGTATCGCTCGCGCAGCTGCGTGGCAAGCCGCCGATCCGGATTCTGGTAGGCCTGCCGCCCGGCGGCGGTACCGATGCCATCGCGCGCTACTTTTCGGATTCGCTGCCGGCGCTGCTGGGCCAGCCGGTGATCGTGGAAAACCATGTCGGCGCGGGCGGCCGGCTCGCAGCAGATGTGCTGAAGTCCGCCGAGCCCGATGGTCTCACCTACATGATCGCGCCTAACGCCACGCCCACGTTCCAGACGCTGGTGTTCGGCAAGCAGCTCAAGTGGGACCTGTGGCGCGATTTCGCGCCCGTGGCTGCATTGGTGTCCTACCCGACCGGTATGGCCGCGGGCGCGACGACCGGCGTGTCCACGGCAAACGCGTTCGTGCAGTGGGCGCGCACCCATTCGCAGGAAGCGAGCTTCGGCACGCCGGGCCTTGGCGGCCAGAACCATTTTCTGGGCCTGCAGTTCGCCAAGACGGCTGGCATTTCTCTGTCGGTCACGCCTTACAAAGGCACGCCGCCGATGATCACCGACCTGCTGGGCGGCCATATCCCCTCGGCCGTCACGCTGCTGCAGGACCTGCTGCGCCACCACCGCGCGGGCAAGGTACGCCTGCTCGGCATCTTCAGCGACAAGCGTTCGCCGCTTGCACCGGACATCCCGACCATGGCCGAACAAGGCATTCCAGTGCGCTCCGGCGATGCGTGGACCGCCATGTGGGCACCGGTGCGCACGCCGCCGGCCGAGATCGCGCGCGTGCAGGCAGCGCTGAAGACCATCCTGTCCGCACCGCAGGCCAGGCAATCGCTGATGAGCCAGCTGTCGGTGGTACCCGACTACCTCGACGGCGAACAGATGGCGCGCCGCCAGCGCGCCGAACTGGAAGCGTGGGGACCGATCATCCGCGCCTCGGGTTTCCGCGCGGAACTGTAGAAGCCGGGACCACAAGACCCTTCGCGGCCATGCCTGCCGTCAGCCCCTGCAGGCTGCATGGGCCTGACCGTGCCTGCTTCGACCGGAGACATCATGAGCAATACCGATACCCTGCAAGTCCGGGTCAAGTCCATCAGCTGGGAAGCCGACGGCATCCTGGCTTTCGAGCTGCGGCCGGAGCCGCCGTTGCGTGCCCTGCCCGCGTTTGCGGCGGGCGCGCATATCGACCTGCATCTGCCGAACGGCCTGATTCGCAGCTATTCGCTGCTGAACGCGCAGTGCGAGCCGCACCGCTACGTGATTGGCGTCAACCGCGACGCGCAGAGCCGCGGTGGCTCGCGCTATCTGCACGAGACGCTGCGCCCCGGCGACGTGCTGACCATCAGCCCGCCGCGCAACAACTTCCCGCTCGACGATTCGGCATCGCTGGCGGTGCTGGTGGCCGGCGGCATCGGCATCACGCCGATCCTCGGCATGATTCATCGGCTACGCGAACTGGGCCGGCCGTGGCGCCTGCACTATGCCGCACGCACACGCAAGCAGGCAGCATTTGTCGAGACGCTGGAGGCCATGGGCATGGAGCCCGGTGGCGAAGTCCGGCTGACCTTCGACCGCGAAGCCGGCGCTGACCGCCTCGACGTCACGGCCATCGCCGCGAGCCTGCCTGAAGGCGCGCACATCTACTGCTGCGGGCCGGTGCCGATGCTCGAGGCCTTCGAGCAGGCCACCGCATCGCTGCCGCCCGGGCGCGTGCATCGCGAGTACTTCGCCGCACGCGAGTCCGCCGCGACCGACGGCGGCTTCACCGTGGAACTTGCGCGCAGCGGCCGCAGCATCGAGATTCAGCCGGGCCGGACCATCCTGGAATGCCTGATCGCCGAAGGTGTCGAGCCCATGTATTCGTGCCAGGAGGGCGTGTGCGGAACCTGCGAGGTGCGTGTGCTGGACGGTGAGCCCGATCACCGCGACCTCGTGCTGAACGCTGAAGAACGCGCCGCCAACAACCGGATGATGGTGTGCTGCTCCGGCGCGAAGACCCGCAAGCTGGTGCTGGACCTGTAGCCGCACCGTCGAACCACGTAATGAACAAGGAGCATGAGATGAGCACCGAACTGGTGACGTATGAACTCGACGGCAATGTCGCGCTGATCGGCCTGAACCGGCCAGAGAAGCGCAATGCCATCAACGAAGACGTGGTCTGGGCGCTGCACGACGCCGTCGTGCGTGCCGGCGAGGAAGCCGATGTGGGCGTGCTGTTCGGGCACGGCAGCAACTTCTGCGCAGGACTCGATCTGAAGGAAGCGCTGGCGCGAGCGTCCGGTGAGCAACCACGGCCCCGCAAGCGCACGCGCCATTCTTGGCACACCGTGTTCGACGGTATCGCGCGCGGGCCCATTCCGTTCGTCGCCGCGTTGCATGGTGCGGTCGTGGGCGGTGGACTGGAACTGGCGACCGCTGCGCACATCCGCGTCGCCGACGAATCGGCGCTGTTCGGCCTGCCCGAAGGACAGCGCGGCATCTTTGTCGGCGGTGGCGGCACCGTGCGCATCCAGCGCGTGGTCGGCTACACCGTGATGGCCGACATGATGCTGACCGGGCGCCTGCTCAATGCACAGGAAGGCGAGCGCGAACACATCGTGCGCTACGTGGTGCCGCAGGGCCAGGCGTTCGCCAAGGCGCGCGAGCTGGCCGCGCTGATCGCGCGCAATACCGCCGATACGAACTGGCGCATCACCAACGTACTGCCGCGCATCAACGACCTGTCCCACGATGACGGCCTGTTCGTCGAGTACCTGACCTCGAACATCCCGCGCCCGCCCGAAGCGGCGGAACGCCTGCGCGATTTCGTCGAAGGCCGCGCCAAACCGCTCGCCGTTCCGGGCGAGAAGTCCGAATAAGCGAGCAATATCATGACTACAACTCCAACCGACGCTGAAGCACAGGCTACGGCAGACTACGTCCGCTTCGCGCAGGCGGAAGCAGCCCATATACCCGACTTCCCAAAGGACTTGCCGCTGCGTCCCGTGAACCATGTTGCGGTAATCGGCGCCGGCACCATGGGCGGTGGCATTGCGATGGCACTGGCCAATATCGGCATTCCGGTCACGCTGATCGACAGCAGCGAGAAAGGCCTGGAAACCGGCTTGCGCCGCGTGCGGGACAACTACGCCGGCAGCGTCTCCCGCGGCAAGCTCGAACCGGCAGCCATGGAATCGAGGCTGTCCCTGATCAAAGGCTCCGTTGCCCTCGCAGATGCCGCTTCCGCCGACATGGTGATTGAAGCGGTATTCGAGGACATGGCGCTCAAGCAGCAGGTGTTCCGCGATCTCGATGCGCGGTGCAAACCCGGTGCGATCCTGGCCACCAACACTTCGGGACTCGATGTGGATGCCATCGCGGCCGTCACGAAGCGCCCGCAGGACGTGGTCGGGGCGCACTTCTTCAGTCCGGCCCATGTGATGCGCCTGCTCGAAGTCGTGCGTGCGCGGGACACCGCGCCGGACGTGATCGCCACGCTGATGGACCTCGGCCGGCGCATGGGCAAGACCGCCGTGCTCGCTCGCGTCTACCCCGGCTTCATCGGCAATGCGCTGTTCCGCAACTACACGCGGGAGGCGCATTTCCTGGTCGAGGAAGGCGCGCTGCCGCACGAGGTGGACCAGGCGCTGACCGACTTCGGCTACGCGATGGGCATCTTCGCCGTGCACGACATGGCCGGCAACGACGTGGGGTACCAGACACGCAAGGCGCAGATCGCCACCCGGCCGCAGGACCGGCGCTGGAACGACCTGATCCTGAAACTGACCGAACTTGGGCGGCTGGGACAGAAAAGCGGCAAGGGCTGGTACCGCTATGAACCGGGCAGCCGCCAGCCGCTGCGCGATCCGGAGGTGGAAACGGTCATCGAACAGGAATCGGCGCGGCTCGGCATGGTGCGGCGGCCCATCGACGCCGAGGAAATCATCAAGCGCTGCGTCTACGGCATGGTCAACGAGGGCGCGAAGCTGCTGGAGGCCGGCGTAGCGCTGCGGCCCAGCGATATCGACACGGTCTACCTGACCGGCTACGGCTTTCCCGCGCGCCATGGCGGGCCGATGTACTACGCCGATCGCATCGGCCTGCGCGAGGTGTACGCCGACATCGAACGCTTCCACGTCGAGCACGGCTACTGGTGGGAACCGGCCCCGCTGCTGGTCCGGCTGGCGCGCGATGGCAAGACCTTTGCGGACTACCAGCGCGGCACCGCTTAAGGCTCGCGGCACCCGTTTGCATTTTTGATACGCACTAACGTATACCACTATTTTTTATATACATACCAGTAAGCGATAGTTCTGCCACTTCCCGGTGCGGGAATGACAGTCAAAAACATGGAGGAGAAAGTCATGAAGCGAACCCTGGTCGGCCTTGCCTGCGTGCTCGCGAGCGCAACCGCCGCCGCGCAGACATCGGGCATCACGCTGTACGGCGTGGCCGATGCCAACATCGAGTACACCAATAACAACGCGGGCGCCGGCCCCGACGGGCATTCGCGCGTCGGCGTCAGCTCCGGCGGCCTGTCCCCGAGCCGCTGGGGCCTGCGCGGCACGGAAGACCTCGGTGGCGGAAAGCAGGCGATCTTCGCGCTGGAAAGCGGCTTCAGCCTGGACACTGGCGTATCAACGCAGGGCGGTCGCCTGTTCGGCCGCCAGGCATGGGTCGGTCTGCGCAGCGGCACGCAGCAGGTATCGCTGGGCCGGCAATACACCTCGCTGTTCCTGATGATGGCGAACTACTCGCCCACGGCGTACGCCACCACCTATGAACCGGTGGTAGGCATTGCGGGCTCGAATCTGCGCGAGGACAACATGGTGAAATACCATGTCGACCTGGGCCCGCTGACGGCGGAAGCGCACTGGAGTTTCGGCGAGCAGCCGGGTTCGATGCAGGCCTCGACCGGTTACGGCGGCGGCTTCGACTACCGCATCGGCGACTTCGGGGTTGCCGGCGCGTATGACAGCATCAACAGCGCGCTGACCGCCGGCAACTACACGCGCACCCAGAAAGCAGCGCTGGGCCTGCGCTACCAGATTACGCCGGCCCTGCTCGCGCAGGCCGCGTACCGGTACAACAACAATGGCACGCGGGCGGCCAACACCTCTGCGCGCGACGATCTGTGGTGGCTTTCGCTGAACTACCAGGCCACCGCTGCCCTGCAGCTCACGGGCGCGTTCTATTACGACAACGTCAAGTCGCTGTACACGGCCACAAGCAAGACCAATCCGAGCAACCCGTGGCAGGTCACGCTGATCGCGGATTACTCGCTGTCAAAGCGCACCGACGTCTACCTGAGCACGGCGTACACCAAGAATGCGTCGCTGAACTTTGAAAGCCTGAACGGCGCCGCTGGCGCCTACCAGATCGCACCGAACGAGAAGAACCAGTTCGGCGTGGCGATGGGTATGCGGCACAAGTTCTGATTGTTGGAATCAGGCCGCTTTCGAAGCGGCCGGCTTGCGGCCACGCCTGGCGCCGCCGCGGGGTGCGGCGCTGCGCGTGGCTGCAGCCTCCCCGCCGCCCTCGCCCTCAAGATAGCTCGCGGGCAGGGTGGAAAGGAATTCGGAGAACCCGGTCGTGCCGACCGGCGCGTGCTCCAGCATGGCCGCATGCGCGGCGGTCTCATCGCCGCTAAGGATGGCGTCGGCGAGCCGCTGGTGGTCTTCCAGCACGCGCTGCCGGCGCGCCGGGGTCTGAAAAATGCGCGGGCGGTAGCGCTGCATCAGCCGGCGGATGCTCTGGATCTGCTCGACCAGGTATTCGTTGTGGCTGCCGGCATAGACCGTGTCATGGAAATCGGCGTTGGCCTTCGCAAAGCGCTTGCCGTCGTCCTCGGCGTGCGCCTGTTCGCATTCGGTGCGGGCGGCCTTCAGGCGCACGCGCTGCTCGTCGTCCATGCGGCGCGCGGACAGTTTCGCCGCCACGGCCTCCAGTTCTCCGAGCAGTTCCAGCGTTTCGCGCAACTGCGTGATCGACAGCCGCGAGACAAACACGCCGACGCGCGGCACGATGCGGACCATGTTCTGCACGGACAACTGCTGCAGTGCCTCGCGCACGGGCGTGCGCGATACGCCGAAGCGCTCCGCGAGCATGCGTTCGTCCAGCGGCGTGCCAGGCGGCATGTCGCCGGCTTCGATTTCCCGCTGGATCGTGGCCTTGATCTCGCCGGCCATGCTTTTCTTTTCTGGCTGTGTCATGTTCTGGGTTCGCGGTCTTTACCGCACAGTATACCGAAACGGGATACTGGCATGCATGCCGTCGCCGAAAACACACAGCCTTGCCTGGCGGTTCCGTGCCGTCACGCCTGGCGAAGGTTCTCCAGCATATCGCCCACCATTTCCTTCAGCCCGTACTGCGGCACCCAGCCCCAGTCCCGGCGCGCCACCGAGTCGTCGATCGAGTCGGGCCAGCCTTGCGCGATCGCTTGCCGGTAGTCGGGGTCGTAGCGCACTACAAAGCCAGGCACTTCTTCGCGGATGGCCGCGGCGATTTCCGCCGGCGTAAAGCTGACGCCCGCGATGTTGTAGCTGCCGCGCTCGGTCAGGCTGTCCGCCGGCGCCTCCATCAGCTCGATGGTGGCGCGGATGGCATCAGGCATGTACATCATCGGCAGCCGTTCGTCTTCGCGCAGGAAGCAGGTGTAGGGCTCCGCCTTCACCGCCGAGTGGAAGATATCCACGGCATAGTCCGTCGTGCCGCCACCGGGCGGCGTCTTGTGCGAGATCAGGCCCGGGTAGCGCAGGCTGCGCACGTCGACGCCATGGTTGTCGTGATACCAGCGGCACCAGCCCTCGCCCGCCTGCTTGGAGATGCCGTAGACGGTGGTCGGCTCCATCACGGTCTTCTGCGGTGTGTGCTCGCGCGGCGTGGTGGGGCCGAATGCGGCGATCGAACTCGGCCAGAACACGCGTTCGATGCCGAACTGCCGCGCATGCTCCAGCACATTCAGCAGGCTGGTCATGTTGAGGTTCCACGCCCACTGCGGTGCCTTCTCGCCGGTCGCCGACAAGGCGGCGGCGAGCAGGTAGATCTGCGTGATGCCGTGGCGCTCGACGATCGTCGCCAGCCCGCCGCGGTCCGTCGCATTGAGCATTTCGTGGGTCAGGTGGACATGGCGCCCGGTCGGTACCACGTCCGACGTGATGACATTGGTTCGGCCATAGCGCTCGGCCAGGGCCAGCGCCAGTTCGGAGCCGATCTGGCCGTTCGCGCCGACGATCAGGATTTTTGGTGCCGCGTCGCTCATCGGGTCAGCCCCAGTTCTTTCCCGGCCTGGCCGAAGGCCTCGAGCGCCGCCTTCAGTGCCGCTTCATCGTGCAGCGCGCTCATCTGCACGCGGATGCGCGCCTGGCCCTTCGGCACCACGGGATAGAAGAAGCCGACCACGTACACGCCGAGCTCTAATAGCCGCTGCGCAAGTTGCTGGGCTTTCTCCGCATCGTAGACCATGATCGGGATAATCGGGTGCTCGCCCGGCTTCACATCGAAACCAAGCGCCGTCAGGCCCTTGCGGAAGAACACCGTGTTGCGCTCGAGCCGGTCGCGCAGTTCCGTGCTGCCTTCGAGGATATCTAGCACGGCAATCGATGCGCCGACGATGGCCGGCGCCACCGTGTTCGAAAACAGGTACGGCCGCGAACGCTGGCGCAGCAGCGCGACCACTTCCTTGCGCGCACTGGTGAAGCCGCCCGACGCTCCGCCGAGCGCCTTGCCAAGCGTGCCGGTAATGATGTCGATCTTGCCGAACAGCCCGCGAAACTCGTGCGTGCCCCGGCCGCGCGAGCCGAGGAAACCCGTGGCATGGCATTCGTCGATACCAAGCAGCGCGCCATGCGCGTCGCAGATCGTGCGCATTTCATCCAGGCGCGCGATGGTACCGTCCATGGAAAACACACCATCGGTGAACACTAGCTTGTAGCGCGCACCATCGGCATCGGCCTGCGCCAGTTGTGCGCGCAGGTCGTCCATGTCGTTGTGCTTGTAGCGGTAGCGGCGCGCCTTGCTCAGGCGGATGCCGTCGATGATCGATGCGTGATTCAACTCGTCGCTGATGATGGCATCTTCGGCACCCAGCAGCGTCTCGAACAGGCCGCCGTTGGCGTCGAATGCTGAGCCGTAGAGGATGGTGTCCTCGGTGCCAAGGAAACTGGACAACCTGGCCTCCAAGGTCTTGTGCAAATCCTGCGTACCGCAGATAAAGCGCACCGAACTCAGCCCGAAGCCATGCGTACGCAGCGCTTCGTGCGCGGCTTCGATGACGCCGGGATGCGAAGACAGGCCAAGGTAATTGTTGGCACACAGGTTGATGACCTCCCGGCCATCGGCGGTCCGCACGCGCGCACCCTGCGGCGTCGCGATGACGCGCTCTTCCTTGTACAGCCCCGCTTCCCGGATGGCGTCAAGCTCTGCACGCACGGACGCGTAGAAGGCCTCGGCACTCGACATGGTTTGACTCCCGATGCTAGGATCTGATCGATAAATTGAACACGTCCGTTATACCGAACGTTTTGTGCAATATAACGAACCACACTGCATGACGCAACCCCCGATCCAGAAGCCGCCCGCCGAGGGACCGCCCGCGGTCGGTGCCGCGCTGCAGGCGCTGCGCCAGCAACAGCAGCTTTCGCTCGACGACCTGTCGCGCCGCGCCGGCGTGTCCAAGTCGATGCTGTCGCAGATCGAACGCAACCTGACCAACCCGACCGTCGCCGTGCTGTGGCGCCTGGCCAATGCGCTTGGCGTGAATCTTGCCGATTTGCTTTCCGCCGAAGCTGGCGGTCGTCCCGGCAGCGCAATCGCACTGGTCCAGCCGCATGCCATCCCGTCGCTCAAGAGCCCGGATGGGCACTGCGAACTGAAGATCCTCGGCCCGATCGAACTGGCCGGACGTTTCGAATGGTACGAACTGACGATTCAGGCGGGCGGCGTGCTCGCGTCCGAGCCGCACGAAGCTGGCACGCAGGAGCACCTTTCGGTGCTGAGCGGCGCCATGACGGTGCAAGCGGGGTCGGAAGAAAAGAAGCTGCGGCATGGAGAAACTGCACGCTATGCGGCGGACGTGCCACACGCCGTTCGCAACAGCGGCAAGTCGACGGCGGCAGCCTTACTAGTTGTAGTGCACCCGACGTAACTGCGGCAAGCGCTGAAACGCACCGCAGATGCGGAACCCGGCCGCTGTGACCGCGTCAAAGCCCTTAGTCCCCGGAAAATGCAGTGCCGCCGCATTGTCGCGCCGGTTCAGTGCATGGCGCAGGCACGTGTCTTGCGTGATCGGGAGGCTTCGCGCGCGCGGCACCGTGCCGCGCCAGTCCCAGCAAACGACCCCTGCAGTAAAGGAGACGAACGTGCTGAGCCCGCATGAACTTGCCACGCTGCTGCTGATCAACGGCGGCCCCGAATCACTCGATACCACCGACTCCCGGCAGATCGACCCTGCCGACCTCCACGCGCTCGTGGACAAGGAACTTGTCCATCTCGAGATCCTGCATGGCCGGAGGCAAAGTCCGCGCCTGACCAGCAATGGCCAATCGATGCTGCGTGCGATGGGGTGTGATCGGTAAGGGGCCCGATGTGCGAGTCGCTTCTGGCCGCACACTAATGAATGCGACGTCTCAGTGCTATGGAAGCCACGGACGTCGCACTGACTGCTCTACCGTTTTCCCACTGGGCTTCCATCCCGAACAAAAGGTGGACGAACGACTTTTGCAGAGACTCTCTTGCTGTAGATCTCGACACTCACAGACGAGCCCAACTTGATGTCTGGCGAAACCAGCGCCAGAGCGATAGCCATTTGAAGCGTCGGACTATATGTCCCGCTGGTGACCTTCCCGATCACCTCCCCTTCCAGACTCATCACGGGGCTCTGCGTACGCGCGACCGCACCGCTTCCTTCGAACGCGAGTCCGACGAGTTGCGACGCTTGAGCGCGAGCTTGTAGCGCTGCCTTGCCAACAAAGTCCCGCTTTTCCCCGAGATCAACAGACCAGCCCAGGCCAACGTCAAATGGAGACGTCTGCGGGCCCATGTCCCGTCCCGGCACGTGCATGCCGGCCTCGAGCCGCAGGGTATCCCATGCGTGGAATCCCGCGGCGCAGATGCCGGACGAACGCAACGCGTCCCATACGTGAACGGCATGCTTCGCCAGCATCGTTATCTCGAAGCCATCCTCGCCGGTCTTGCCCGTGCGCGCCAGCATCAGCTCGCCGACGGCAGCGTCGTGCACGAAGCATGAATTGAATGGCTTTACCTTGTCGGCGGCGCGCGTCGACGGCATGGCTCGAAATACCTTCTCCCTGGCATTGGGACCTTGCACGGCGATCATCGCAAGGGCCTCCACATCGTCAGTGACAAGATCCTGTCGACGTGGCACCAGTGTCACGGAACATCCGCTCTCAACGATCTGCGTTCGCATCCAATCAATGTCACGGCTTGCAGCCTGCGCATTCAAGACAATGCGAAAGCATTCATCGCTAAGGTAGTAGACGACAAGATCGTCGATTACGCCCCCTTCCCGGTTAAGCATGCACGAATAGAGCGCCTTTCCCGGTGATTTCAGCTTCCCGATGTCGTTGGCAAGAAGCCTGCCGAGAAACGCTCGAGCGTCAGTCCCGCGAACGTCAAGCGCGCACATGTGCGACACATCGAACATCGCGGCATCCTCTCGCACGGTGTGATGCTCTTCGATCTGGGATCCATAAGCAACGGGCAGATCCCAGCCACCCACATCAGCCATTCGGGCCCGGATCAAGCGGTGGCGCTCATACAGCGGGGTTCGCAAAGCGTGCAAGTTCGTCTCGCGCATCGGGATCTCAAGGTGGTAGTCAAGCCAACGCAAGCTTGCGCAGTGGGTTCTGGGCCTGCCAAGACGGACTATCGTCCCTCCTATCTGCCCAACCTGAGGCGTGCCTCGATGTCAACCATGGCAGCGCGATCGATACAGGAAATTTGCAAACACCTTCTATCGGCTCGCCGGTCATGACAAGGTCTTGTTCGAATCCGATTTCAACCGCGTTCGCAATCTCTTCGTTGTTACCGCCCAGTACGGCAACCAGCCCCGCACCCGCCATGGCACTTGCGACCCCGAATTCAGCCTGGTTACGGATTTGAGTTCCGGATATCGCAGCCTCTTTCCTGTAGAGGATGCCTATGGCCGCAGCCGTTAGCAGAAAATCGACAACCCCTTCCTCATTGGCGCCGGGTACGACCTTGCGGTAGTACTGCAGTACAGCAGCAATTGCGCCTGTGGGGCCGCCCTGCCCGATGGAAGCTTCAATCGCAGCGGCAATAACCAGTAGCCCGGCGCGAACGTCAAAAGTGCTCCGCCAGCATTTCTCATTCTCGAGCATCAGGTCGGCAATGGTACGTCCTGATTGCTCGCACATCTGCCATAGCTCTTTCCGGCTCCGAAAAGGGTAAGGAATCGGGTGCTCGTCGATGCTCGGAGTGTTCCGGTGGCAAGGCGCCATCATCAGGCCAGCGGCATGCGAACCAGAGGGCCCGATTTCAATCTTGAAAATATCGAATGTGCTGACGGACATACTGCCCTCGACCATGCCTGCAGTACCAGTTCCGACCGCTCCGGACGAAGCGCCGTCCGCCCTGTGGCGTGACCCTAGTACATCAGATCCTTGAGACCGCGAGATAGAACTGATGCGTCGTCACGATGGGATCTTTACGCCATGGCGGGACTCGCTTGCATATCGTCACATCAATCGGCCCCGATCGTCGTTACCGGAACCCAACGCCCACCTCTTACCTGATAAAGCGTCGACATCGGATTCTTCAGGTCGCCGTTCGGATCGAAAGCAATCTTCCCGGTGATGCCCTCGTATTGCGTGGCGCGCAGCGCGGATACGATTTCGGCCGATGTCGCAGAATTGGCCTGCCTGATCGCGTTTATAGCCGCCCACGTAGCGTCATACGCGAAGGGGGCATAGATGAGGCTGTCGCTTCCGAAGCGCTTCCTGAACTTCTGCATGAATACCTTGCCTTGCGGCAGCGATTCGGCTGGTCGACCGTATTCCCAGGCCATCGCGCCCTCCCCTGCCGGACCGGCAACGTTCAGGAAGATACTGTCGGCGATGCCGCCACTGCCGACGAACTGGGTGCGCATGCCGAGCTCTCTCATCCGCTTCGTAATGAGCGCGGCTTGGTGATCCAGGCCCGCAAAGAACAGGAGGTCGGCGTTGGCGGCCCGGATATTCGTGAGCGGCGCGCTGAAGTCGACCACCTTGTCGTTGGTGTATTCCGCCAACACGATTTCTCCGCCGGCGCCGATGACCGCCTTCCTGAACTCATCCACCGCCCCCTGCCCGAACGCGGTGCGGTCGTCCATCACGGCAATGCGCTGGCCTTTCATGTCGTTGACCGCATACTTCCCAGCCGTACCGGAGTTTTGCGTATCGGTCGCAATGACACGGAAGACCGTCTTCAGGCCTTGGCGCGTAATCGCCGGATTGCTGGCAGCAGGAAGGATGACCGGAATGCCTGCCCTGGCGAAGACAAGCGAAGCGGGAAGCGCAACGCCGGAGTTGTAGTACCCGACCACGATCGCGACACCGTCGTCGACCAGCTTTTGGGCGACCTGGACGCCGATGCGAGGATCACTTTGGTCGTCCATGGAATCAAGCTGGAATCTGGCCTCCTGGCCATCCAGCCTGATGCGCTGTGCGTTGGCTTCCTCGACAGCGAGACGAACGCCGTTCTCGATGTCCTTGCCATTGGCGGCATTGATCCCAGTAAGCGGACTGGAAACCCCGATCTTGACGACCATCTGCCCATATGACTGGCCGCAGACGACGGACAGCAAGAGTGTGCTCAGGCTCGTAACGAGCAGCCGTCGAAGAAAGTGGATCATTAGGCAACTCCGGCGACTCAGGACGGCGGAGCCATCGTTGCCGCCCACATACTTCTCATTCTAATGGGCCCCCTGGCGGCGACCTCTACTCTGCCAGGCACGCGTAGACCACAGCGCCTAAGGATGCCACTAGCATCATCGGAACCGATATCCGGTCTGGCAAGAAGTATGCGACGGCAATGCATGCCATGAACACCATGGCAACTGCTATCTCATTCGCACTCATTGGTTCTCGTCCTTTCCGTTGGCGAAACTGGATACGGCAATACAGCCTCATATACCGGGCTTCCGTCCCTGGCTTCCCCATCGATCATCCGGCGGGTCGGCGCTCGTGGCTAGGCGCATGGCCGAACTGGGCGCGGTAGGCCTTGCTGAAATGGCACGGCGAGTGAAACCCGCAGACAGCTGTCACACGGGCGATTGACGCGTTGGTCGTACGCAGCAGTTCACGCGCACGCTTCAGGCGCACGGTCAGGTAGTGGTGGGTTGGCGACACGTTCAGATAGAACTTGAATATCCGCTGCAGATGCCGCTGCGATAGCTGGACCAGCCGCGCCAGTTCGTCGAGCGACAGCGGTTCCTCGATATTCGCTTCCATCAGCCGCACGACCTCGATCAACTCCGCCCGCGAGAGGCCGACCCGTGCATCGACCGGGATCGGCTGCGGATCGGTCGCGCCACGGATCCGCTCGAGAATGAACTGTTCGGAGACCTGCGCGGCTAACTGCCGGCCGAAGCGCAAGCCGACGAGGTTCAGCATCATGTCGATCGGTGCTGTGCCGCCCGTGCAGGTAAGCCGGTCCCGGTCGATCACGAACAATTCGTCGGCGAACTGCACCCGCGGAAACTCGTCGTGCAGCGCTGAGCGGTTCTCCCAATGCACGGCGCACCGGTAGCCGTCGAGCAGGCTGGACGACATCAGCGCATAGGCGCCCGTGCAGATGCCGCCAAGCGGCATGTTCCGTTCCGCGAGATTCGCAAGCATCGCGCGCGTGCCATCAACGACAGCATCGCGGATGCGAATGCCGCCGCAAACAATCATCACGTCCGGCAATTCCGCGGCGTCGATTGCGCGCGTAGGCCGCACCGCGATGCCATTGCTCGCGCGCACCGGTGCGCCACCGCACGAATAGATCGACCACGTGTAATGCTCGGCGCGCCCGACATAGTTCGCCATGCGCAGCACTTCGACCGCGCTCGAAAACGCAATCATCGAGAAATCGGGCAGCGTCAGGAAGCCGAAATGCGCGAGCGAAGACATCGGCGATGAAGCGCTCTCAGGCAGCGCGGCAGCAACGGATCTCACAGCGCGCTCCTGGCGGACAGATGAGCCGGCATCAGGCCCGGGCCGTCGTGGCCTTGGCGCTGAACAGTTGCCTGAGCCCCGAGAAAAGCGGTGCCTTCGCGGTGCCTGGCGTGCGGCCGAAGCTCTCGGTAATGCGGTCCAGGATAATTGCCAGCAGCACCACGGACAGGCCGCTTTCGAAGCCCAGGCCGATGTCCAGGCGCTGGATGCTTGCGAGCACCTCGTTGCCCAGGCCGCCAGCGCCGACCATCGAGGCGATGATCACCATCGACAGCGCCATCATGATCGTCTGGTTGACGCCTTGCATGATAGACGGCAGCGCGTTCGGGAACTGCACCTTGTACAGCAGTTGCCATGGCGTACAGCCGAAGGCATGGCCGGCCTCGACGATCTCCATGTTCACCTGCCGGATCCCAAGACTCGTCAGGCGCACAGCGGGCGGCATCGCAAAGATCACCGTCGACAGGATGCCCGGCACGCGGCCCAGGCCGAACAGCATCGCCGCGGGAATCAGGTAGACGAACGCCGGCATGGTCTGCATCAGGTCGAGGATCGGGCGCACGACGGCCGCCACCACTCTGCTCTTCGCCGCCCAGATGCCGAGCGGAACGCCCAGGATCAGACTGATGATGGTCGATGACAGCGTCAGGCCCAGCGTAATGACCGTCTGGTCCCAGAATCCCGTGGCGAAGATCACGGACAGCGACGCGGCCGTGAAGAGCGCGAAGCGCCAGCCGACGCGCCAGAGTCCAATGCCGATGAAGATCGCCATCATCAGCCACATCGGCACTGCCTGCAGGCTGCGCTCGATCAGTGCGGCGAGCCCCTCGATCGCGCGGCCGACCGTGTCGAACGTTGCTGCGTCGTGATCGAGAAGATAGTGGACAGACTGGTCGACCCAGTGGCCGAGCGGAAGGTATTCAGACATGGTGACCTCGCAGGTGCGTGATGGCTTTCAGGATGACGGCGCGGTCGACCGAGCCACAGTAGCAGCCGTACTCGTCGACGACCGGCAGCGCATTCGCGCTCGCGACGACGCGCTCGACCACGTGTTCGAGCGACGCATCGCGCCGGATACTCTCGACCGGCCGCAGGCTTTCCATGGCATCGCGCATGACGCAGCCACGAAGCTTGCGTTGGGCATCGAGCACAAAGGCATATCCGGCGTGCCCGTTGAGCGTCGTCGCAATCGTCGGTGCGTCAAGCTTTGACACGATCGGTACGGCGTCCGTCTGCATCAGGTCGCCGGCCGTCAGGTAGCGGCTCGTGTCAATCCCGTCGAAGAAGTTGCGGACGTAGTCGTCGGCCGGTTTCGCAATGATTTCCTGCGGCGTGCCGACCTGTACCAGGCGGCCGCCTTCCATGATCGCGATCCGGCTGCCGATGCGCAGCGCTTCCTCAAGATCGTGCGACACGAACATGATCGTGCGGCGATGCTCCTTCTGTAGCTGCAGCAGCACGTTCTGCATTTCCTTGCGCTTGAGCGGATCAAGCGCGGAGAACGCCTCGTCCATGATCATCAGCGACGGGTTGACCGCAAGGGCCCGCGCCAGGCCGACACGCTGCTGCATGCCACCCGACAATTCGCGCGGCAGCTTGTGCGCAAACGCCGCGAGGCCGACCTCTTCAAGCACGGCCATCGCCCTGCGCTCACGCTCCTTCCGGCTGACGCCGGCGACCTCGAGCCCGAACGCAGCGTTCGACAGCACAGTGCGTTGCGGCATCAACGCAAACGACTGGAACACCATGCTCATGTCCTTGCGACGCAGCGCGATCAGTTCCGAGCGGCTCACGGCGGCCACGTCGCGGCCACCGATCAGCACCTTGCCGGCTGTCGGCTCGACGAGCCGGTTTACGAGACGGATCAACGTCGACTTGCCGGAGCCGGACAGGCCCATCAGCACGAAGATCTCGCCTTCCCTGACGTCGAACGATACGTTGTGCACACCGACGACCTGGCCGGTGCGCCGGAACACCTCGTCCTTCGTCGACCCGGCGGCGAGCATGTCGAGCGCCTGTTGCGGATTGCTGCCAAATACCTTGCACAGACCTTCGACCACGACCTTTGGACTATCCATTGAAACCCTCTCCTGGTCCTGCGGGGACTCATACGTCATATGGCATGCCTGGGCCTTCCCTATCTCCGAAAGGCGGGCGGTGCTTCGCTACCTCTGTCCAGCATGCGTCGGGAAACCAGATTCGTCGCATCACCTTCAGACACGGTGCGATCCCCTACATAGTTGTCAGAAAATCCCCCCCACTGCCGATGAATTCCGACAAGTGCTTGCACAAATGCGACACCGGCAATCACGGCGGCAGGCTGTCCGAGCCGGCTTGTCCGCAAGCGACGCCGAATGGGCCGATTGCGACCCGCGCGCGCGGTTTCGCTGGCAACACCGGCACCGCAACACCCCAACCGCATTGGCGCACCGATACCACCCTCGTGGCGCTTCGGTTCTATCCAGCCTGGCATCCGGACTGCTCTACTTCGCGCATGGCACGCGCGAGCGCACGACGCGCCCGGCGGCCACCCCACTCCACCAAAGGAATCCTATGGACGCCCTGCCCCGCTCACAAACCTTCGTTCTCACGCTGTCGTGCCCGAGCGCCCCCGGCCAGGTGGCTGCGGTCGTCGGCCTGCTGGAACGCCATCGCTGCTACATCGACGAACTGACCGTCTTCGATGACGACCTGAGCAACCGTTTCTTCTTGCGCTGCGTATTCCATCCAACGCACGCCCAGGCGCCGGGCATTGACGTGTTGCGGCAGGAGTTCACGCCGATAGCGGAGGGCTTCGGCATGCAATGGGCGATCCATGACGCGCTCGCGCGCCCGAAGGTACTGATCATGGTGTCCAGGCTCGAGCATTGCCTCGCGGATCTGTTGTTCCGCTGGCGCATGGGCGAGTTGAAGATGGACATCGTGGGGATTGCTTCGAACCATCCCGACCTGGAACCACTCGCCCGGCAGCATGATCTCCCGTTCCGGCATTTCCCGATCACGCCAGAGACGAAGGCAAAACAGGAAGCGCAGTGGCTGGACCTGTTCGAGTCGAGCGGCGCCGAGCTTGTGATCCTTGCACGCTATATGCAGGTACTGTCCCCCGAAACCAGCGGAAAGCTCGCCAATCGCGCGATCAACATCCACCATTCTTTCCTGCCTGGCTTCAAGGGCGCGAAGCCGTATCACCAGGCGCATGCGCGCGGCGTCAAGCTGATCGGCGCGACGGCGCATTTCGTCACCGACGATCTCGATGAAGGTCCCATCATCGAGCAGGCGGTCGAGCGCGTCGATCATTCGTACCGGCCCGAGCAATTGCTCGCGGTTGGACGCGACGTCGAATGCATCACGCTCGCACGCGCGGTCAAGGCCTTCATCGATCGACGGGTGTTCCTGAACGGCGACCGCACGGTCGTGTTCCAGTAAGCCCCAAAACACATCGGCCACGATCGCAATGCGACCGTGGCCGGAGCCCTCCCTGACTTTCTTGAGGCGTTACGAACTAGCGGTCGCCTTCGAGCCACGCATTCACGCGCTCCGCATTCGCGGCGATCCACGCATCGGCGGCCGCATCGGGCTTCGTGCCGCCCTGGATCGCCAGCATCACGCTGTCGATTTCGCCGGGCTTCCACTGGAATTTCTTCAGGAACACGACGACCGGCTTTGCCTTCGCCTCGAGGCCGGGGTTCACGATGTTGTCGACGTGCTCGGCATCACCGAACACCTTCTTGGGATCGTCGAGGAAGCGCAGCTTCCACTTGGCGAACATCCAGTGCGGCGCCCAACCCGTCACGATCACAGGCTTGTTCGCGTTCATCGCGCGCGCCAGCTCCGCAGTCATCGCACTGCCCGAACTCGGCATCAGCGAATAGCTGAGTCCATAGCTCTTGATGGCGTCCGAGGCCTTGCGCATCACGCCGGCGCCCGCATCGATGCCGACGATGCGCCCTTCGAACGCCGCCTTCTGTGCGTTCAGATCATCGATGCTCTTCGCCGTCACTGATGCCGGAACGATCAGGCCAATTCTTGCCTCGGTAAAGTTCGGTCCAAGATTGACCACCTTGGTCTTGAACTGGTCCCAATACGCGCCCTGCGTCACCGGCAGCCACGCGGACAGCGTCGCATCGAGATCGCCGCGCGCAACGCCCTGCCACATGACGCCCGCTGCGAGCGGCACGAGCTGAACCGGGTAACCCAGCTTCTTCTCGATGATCCGTGCGGCGACGTTGGTCGTCGCGACGCTGTCATCCCAACCCTCGACGTAACCTATCTTCAGGGTCGGTTTCGTGTCCCCAAGCGCGAACGCGCTCCATGTCAACATCACCGACGCTGCGCCGGTAAACAACAGCTTGGAAAGAAGCTTCATGGCATACCTCCATTGGCCGGAGCGGAACCGCCCCGTGTAGTTAGAACCGTCGAGCGTGCGGCCATCAGCCGCGGGGCAGGCGCTACGGCGCCTACTTGTCGATGACGAGATCCGACAGCGGCTTGCTGCAGCACAACAGCACCATCCCCTGGTCGATCTCGCGCTGGCGGATGCCGCCGTTGTGTTTCATCTCGACCTGCCCGGATACGAGCTTGACCTTGCAGGTCCCGCACATACCCTGCGTGCATGACGCTGGCAACCGCACGCCCGACTGCCGCGCCGCTTCAAGTACATGCTGGCCCGAACTGCAGACGATCTCGCGTCGGCTCTTCGCGAAGCTGACGCTGAACGCCGCCATGTCCGCAATGCCATGTGGTGCCGATGCGACGCCCGTGTCCGGGGCAGGCGCATCGGCCGGTCCATCGGCCGTCAGCGTCTCGAACGAGAAACTTTCCTCGTGGTAGCGCCTGCGATCAAAGCCGCCTTCGTCGAGCAGGTCGCGCACCGCCTTCATGTACGGCGCCGGCCCACACGTAAAGATCTCGCGCTCCATGAAGTCCGGCGCGATCAGCTTCAGGAGCGGGAGCGACAGGAACCCCGTCACGCCTGGCCAGCTGGTACGCGCGCCAACGCTTTCGCAGACAAAGGAGGTGCGGAAGTTCGCGTGGTTCGACGCGATCAGGTCAAGCTCGCGCGAGAAGATGATGTCGTCCGGCGTACGCGCGCTGTGCACGAACACGATGTCGCGATCCTCGCCAAGATCATGGTGTGCACGGCTCATCGACATCAGGGGCGTGATGCCGGAGCCTGCGGACAGGAACAGGTACTTGCGCGCCGGATGCCGCGCGCAGGTGAACTCGCCGGCAGGACCGAGCACCCGGATCGGCGTTCCTGGCCGCACGTTATCGTGCAGCCAGTTCGACACCTTGCCGCCCGGCACACGCTTGACCGTGATGGAGAGCGTGTGTGGTCGCGCGGGCGACGACGAAATCGTGTAGCACCGGTTGATGGTCTCGCCCTCGATCTCGAGCTCCAGCGTGATGAACTGCCCCGGCTCGAACACGAACGCGCGACCGTCCGGCGAATGGAAGAAGAAGCTCTTCACGTCGTGCGTTTCCTGCCGCACGTGGCAGCACACAAGCGTCTCCTCGACGTCGCTCGTCCAGCGCTCCGGGAGCGAACTCCAGAACGACGGGCGCGTCACCCGGCTGTCGGCTGGCTCGAATTGGACTGCATCGCGCATCATCTCCATCTCCGCTTCCTTTGCTTGCGCCTATGCGCCGACGTGCTCGGCAAGCCGGCGGATATACCAGGCCGAGAACTTTTCGACGAGGCCTTCGGTGAACGGCGAGTAGGGGCCGGGCTCGTACGCGCTGCTTGCCGAGCCGCGCTGCGAATATTCGACGAGCACGCGGTCCTGGTCATTGGTCGCGTTCCACACCGCCGTCAGGTTCTCCACGTCGTAGTCGACGCCTTCCTGCGCATCCTTGTGGACGAGCCACTTCGTGCGTACGAGCGTTTTGCCGGCCGACAGCGGAATCACCGAGAACGTGACGATGTGGTCGCTCATGAAGTGGTGCCATGAGTTCGGCTGCGTCCAGAACGAGAGCCCGCCCAGATCGGCCTGCTCGAACTTGCCGAGCAGCTTCTTCGAGGCGACCTTCGCGTCGAGCGTCTGCGACTCGCCGCTGCGGTCGAGCGGCAAGCGCTGCGTACGGAAGCCGGTTCTTTCGAGCAGGCGCTCGATCTCGGCTGACGGCAGGTTCAGCGCTTCCCACTGCGCCGCGCGCGCGATGCAGGTCTTCTCGAACGCTTCCATGCCCTCGGCGTTGGCCGGCGACTGCTGATAGCCGAACCCATACTCATACAGCGAGATGGTCAGCTCGGGATGGTTCGCCACGCAGTGATAGCACTCGCGGTTGTTCTCCATCGTGAGCTTCCAGTTGCCCTCCTCGATGATGTCGACCTGCGCGGCGATCTTCGTGTTCGGCAGGTCATGCGGCAGCAAATAGGGCTCCATCGCGGCGCGCATCGCCGCGAAGTCGGCGGGCGGCTCGTCCGCCAGGCAGACGAAGATCAGGCCCGCGAGGTTCTGCACGTGCACGGATTTCAGGCTGTGCTTGCACCGGTCGAACTTCTCGCCCATGTGCTCGGCGAACATGAGGTCGCCGGTCAGGTTGTAGGTCCAGCTGTGGTACGGGCAGACGATGTTGCCGACCGTGCCCTTGTCCTCGTTGCACAGGCGCGCGCCGCGGTGGCGGCACACGTTATGGAAGGCGCGTACTTGCATGTCGTCGTCGCGCACGACCAGGATCGAGTCGTGGCCCAGCTCGACGGTTATGTAGTCGCCCGGCTCCGGCACGTCTGGCTCGACCGCCACCTGGATCCAGTGCTTGCGGAAGATCGCTTCCATATCGAGCGCGAAAATCTCCTCGCTCTGATAGAAAGGCGCCTCGAGGCTGTAGCCTTGCTTGCGCCGTTCCACCAGCGCACCAATGTCTGCCGATACTTTCATCGTCTGGCTCCGGATTCCCTGCATTCCTGGTTTGTTTGCCGATGGACCGGCAACCTCAGTAGTCAATGAGTTGATGCTCGCGCAAGTAGGCGAGGATGACTTGTGCTTTTTCGACCGAAGTCCCACCATTTACGACGTTTCCGCCGCGGCTCTCGGTCGTCGTCGCCGACAGCATCCGGGCATGCCCTGAGCGCTTTTCGGCGGCCGCCAGCCTGACCGGCTTGCGCTCCGCAGCGCCGAGCGTCCATGTGGCGGCGTTGGCGTCTGCGAACCGCGCCGCAGGCGCCGTCCGAATCACGCCCGCCCGCAGCCGTGCGTAGGCAAAGCGCGGTTGCACATTGGCGAGCGGATGGACGGCCACCACGGCCGGCAGCACCGCCTCGACGCGACGGCGCAGGCCCTTCGGCAGGAACTGCCGCACGGTGACGCGCCCCTCAGCGATGTCGACATCGACGGCCGCACCGAGCAGCGGGCGGCCAAGCGCCGCGGCAACGTGGTAGGGCAACATCCCGGTGTCGTACGCGCCCTCCGCCCGTGTCCCGGTCAAAACGAGGTCGTAGTCCTTCACACGTGCGGCCAATGTGCGCGCGGCATCATCCGCTGCCCCGCAGGCCAGCACCTCGACTTCGCGTGCCCCGAGCGCCAGGTACTCGGCGAGGGCCGGCTCCGTGGCGTCACCCGCATGCAGCACCGCGAGCTGCGCGCGATGCTTGTCCGCCAGGGCCAGGCCGATTTCGAGCGCCGCGGCATCGTTGCGGCTATAGCGCGTAGCGCCGCTGACCGGATGACGGCCAATAGACACGAGCACCGCGATGCGCCGGACTTGTTGGGGGGCGTTCATGCTGCGGCTCCTAGCGGTTCGCGGACGCTGGCCGCTGCCGGCGCCCTTCCGTTGGTGCGGCGTGCGGCCTGCACCGCTGCCATCAGCGCCGCGATCGTCTCGTTCGCATCGCCGACGATGGTCAGGTTCGCGCGCTTGGCAATGGGCGCGCTGCCGTCCAGATTGACGGCGATCACGTGACGGCAGTCCTTGATGCCCTGCAGGTGCTGCACGGCGCCAGAGATGCCAAACGCGATATAGACACTCGCCTCTACGGTCTTGCCGGTCGCGCCGACCTGCTTGTCGCGCGTGAAATGGCCATTGTCGACGGCGACGCGGCTCGCGGCGATTGCTGCGCCGAACACGCCGGCAAGCTGCTCGAACGCGCCGATATCGGCCACGCCATTGCCGGCAGACACGATGAAGTCCGCCTCCTCGAGCGCGACCTGTGCGGCATCGATCTCCTCGAGGCCCAGGTCGCGATACGGCTGCGCACCATCGCCAATGCCGAGCAGGAAGTCGCCTGACAACGACTCGCCCGCGCCGGTGAACGGGAGCTTCGTGTCGACCGCGCCCGGCGCAAGCAGGATCACGTCGGGCAGCGAGCGTGTCGCAAAGGCGCGTTTCACCTGTGCGTAGGTGCCGACGTGGCCCGCGTCGATCTCGACCACGTGCGTCGCGACGCTCGCACCGGTTGCGGCCGCGTAGCGGCGGCCCAGATCGCCATCGCCGGTCGCGTTATCCGGCAGGAAAAGATGTTTAGGCGACAGCGCGGCCGCGCAGGCCAGCAGCGCCCGCAGTTCGGCATCGGGCGCAAAGGCGCGGCGATCGAAGGTGGGCAGGGCAATGACCTTGTCGGCGCCGAGCGGTGCCGCGTCGTCCTTCAGTTCGCCGAACACCAGCAGCGCGACCTCGGTCTGCGCATCGGCAAGCAGCGCCGCCGCGGCGAGCGCCTGGCACGCATGGTCGTCCAGCGCGCCGCGCTCGCTGTGCGCGACAACGAGCAGCACGTGCCGCGGATCGCTGACGGCGCGGCGCGGCCTTGCCGCCGTGCCGTGGCCGTGCGCGGACCAGTGTGCAGCGTTCGGATCCGCGCTGCCGGTCTCGCCGAGTGTAATCCTTCTCAGGCCGGCCGCTGTGATCACGAACGGCCGACGTGGATCGATACGTGGGATCTGGTTCATCGAGTCACTCCAGCGAGGCCGCAACAAGTTCGGCCACATCCAGCACATCCGGGCGTGGACCGACGACGCCTTCGAGCATTGCCGTGCAGTTCGGGCATCCGACCGCGACCACTTCTGCACCTACTGCACGTGCATCGGCGATGCGGATATCAGGGATGCGCTGCTTGCCCGGGATATCGGTCAGCGGCGCACCGCCCCCGCCGCCGCAACAGCGGCCGCGCATGCCATGGCGCTCCATCTCCACCACCTTGATGCCGATCGTCTTCAGCAGCTTGCGCGGCGCCTCGGTCTCGCCGTTGTAGCGGCCGAGATAGCACGGGTCGTGATAGGTGGTGACTTTTTCGCGCAGCGCCTCGACCGCCTTCGGCGCGATACGGCCGCTGTCCGCCAGTTCGGCGAGATAGCTCGTGTGATGCTTGACCGTGACGCGCAAGCCCAAGGCGCGATACTCGTTGCGCAGGCTGTGCATCACGTGCGGATCCGCCGTCACGATCTGCCTGAAAGACAAGGTACCGAGCGTGCCGATCAGGCGCTTCGCCATCTGCTGGAACGTCGCCTCGTCGCCGAGACGGCGGGCCACATCGCCGGTGTCCGTTTCCACGCCACCGAGCACCGCATAATCGACGCCAGCCTTGTTCAGTACCTTCACGAAGGCCCTCAGCGTGCGCTGATAGCGCATGTCGAAGGCGCCCTCGCCGGCCACGATCAGCACGTCGACCGTCTTGCCCCGCTGCGCGACCGGCGCATTCAGGTCGACCGACCAGTCATAGCGCGCCGCGGTGTCGTAGCCGCCCATCGTGCCGGTCTCGCGCAGGTTCGCGAGCACTTCGGCCCCTTTGCCAGGCACGGTGCCGTGGACGAGCGTCTGGTTGCGGCGCATGTCGACGATCGCATCGACGTGCTCGATCAGCATCGGGCATTCCTGCACGCAGGCCCGGCAGGTCGTGCACGACCACAGCGTCTGCGCATCGATCAGGCCTGACACGATCGGGCCATTCGGCTCCCCGCGGTGTCGGCCGACGGGGATGCCCGGCGTCGGGGTGCCTGCGTATGCGGCGTCGCTGCCGCCCGCCATGCCGATCACCAGATCCTGAATCAGCTTCTTCGGATTGAGCGGCTGGCCCGAGGCGAACGCGGGACACGCGGCCTCGCACTTGCCGCACTGCACGCAGGCGTCAAAGCTCAGCAGCTGGTTCCAGCGGAACTCCACGGGCTTGGCCACGCCGTACTCCTGCTTCTCGATCTCGGGCAGCTTGAGCGCGGTCGGCGGGGTGGCGGTGCCGCTGCCCGTGTATGAGTCCGACTTGCCAGCAAACCGTTCCTGGCGCGGATGGAACGCAAGATGCATGAGGCCGGCAATCGCATGCTTCATCGGCCCGCCTTTCGCCGCGCCGAACGTCATCGCGAACGCACCGGCGCCGATCAGCAACGCGCAGACTACCGCGAACGCGCCCGACATGACGCCAGCCGGCACGGCCACGTAGAGCACGAGACCGAGTGCGAACGAACCCAGCAGCCACGGCAGCGTGTTCCATGGCCCCTTCGACAGACGCGCGGGTACGTCCTTCGCGCTCCGGCGGCGCCAGACGAACACCGCGCCAACCAGCATCGCGAGCGCCGCGGCGAAGATCGCCTTGTCGAGCCATGGCGAATAGATCGCCAGACCGTAATTGACGAACACGAGCCCCAGCGCACCAATCGCGCCGCCTGCCGTGGCGACGTGCGTCCTCGCGATGTACGGATCACGCGCGACGACGTGGTGCAGGTCGACGAAATAGCGCTTCGGGATGGCCAGCAGGTTCGCGATGCCGAACGATCCGGGTGCGGTCGCCCGGCCGAGCCGCCAGTACGACGCACGCTTCACGACCGCGAATGCGAGCCCCGCCACCGACAGCCACAGCAGAACGGTAATCAGGAGGGACGGGTTCATCGTCAGAAATCCTTCACGAGCCGCAGCGCGTCGTAGATCGCGCCGTGGATGTTGTGCATCGAGATGCAGTCGCCGACGCGGAACAACAGGAAGCGGCCGTTGCCGAGCGTTTCCGACAGGCTCGGCTGCGGCTCCGACGCAAACAGCTTGTGCACGTCGACCTGGCCGCGATTGAGCGATTCCGGCTTGAGCTTCCAGTACAGCGCGTCGTTCGGGGTCGAGCCGTTCTCGATCACGACCTGGTCGACCGCGCGTTCCTCGAGTTCTTCCGTGTACTCGTTGCGCAGCACCGCGATCTTCTTGCCGCCCTCCTCGTAGACACGATCGAGCCAGTAGTTCGGCGTATGGATCACGCCCTGCGCGTACAGGCGGCGATAGAAGATCGGGAAGGTGGTGCCGCCGCAATCATCGGCAACCTTGACGTCCGGCGTCACGATCTCGACCTTCGCGCCGCGGCTCGCCAGGTAGTCGGCCACGCCTGCACCGGCGTGCGTGCTCACGCCGTCATAGACGAGCACGTTCTCCTTCGCCTCGACGCGGCCGGCCAGCACGTCCCAGGAACTGACCGCGAGCCCCTCGGCCACGGCCCAGCCCGGCACCTGATCGGAGAATGCCCGGCCGCCCGTAGCGAGCACGATGATGTCCGGCTTCTCCGCCATGATCATCTTTGCATCCGCTTCAACGCCAAGGCGCCGGTCGACGCCAAGGCGCTTGGTCTCCATGTCGAACCAGCGCACGATGCCCTGCATCTGCTCGCGCTGCGGTGCCTTGGCAGCGAGCAGGATCTGTCCGCCGACTTCCGTGTTCTTCTCGAACAGCACGACGTCGTGGCCGCGTGAGCGCGCGACGCGTGCCGCTTCCAGGCCGGCCGGTCCCGCACCAACAACCACCACCTTGCGCTTCGGGCCACGCGACTTTTCGATGATGTGCGGCATCGTCGCCTCGCGCGAGGTCGCGGCGTTTTGCACGCACAGTACGTCGAGGCCGTTGTACTGACGGTCAATGCAATAGTTCGCGCCGACGCATTGCTTGATCTCGTCTTCGCGGCCGTCGCGGATCTTGATGACCATGTGCGGGTCGGCGATCTGGGCGCGCGTCATGCCGACGAGGTCGACCATGCCGTTCGCGAGCAGGCGCTCGGCCTGGCCCGCGTCGCGGATGCTCTGCGCGTGCATCAACGGTACCTTGATCACCGACTTGATACCGGCGGCCAGATGCACGAACGGCTCAGGTGGCAGTGCCATCGGCGGCATGCAGTTTGCGAGCGTGTTGTGCGTATCGGCGCCGGAGCCGACCACGCCGATATAGTCGACGAGCCCGGACTCGGACATCGCCTGCGCGATCTCCTTCAGTTGCTCGTGATCGAGACCGTCTTCATGGAACTCGTCGCCGCACATGCGCAGCCCCACGCAGAAATCCTTGCCGACCACCTCACGCACCGCCTGGAGCACCTCCACGCCGAAGCGCATGCGGTTCTCGAGGCTACCGCCCCACTCATCGGCGCGGAAGTTCGTGCGCGGGCTCCAGAACTGGTCGATCAGGTGCTGGTGGGCGGCCGAGATCTCGATGCCATCCATGCCCGCGTCCTTCACGCGCTTCGCGGCTGCCGCGAAGTCGGCGATGATGCGGCGGATCTCCTCGACCTCGATGATCTTGGCGTTGCCACGGTGCACGGGCTCGCGCACGCCGGATGGCGTCATCAGGTGTGGCCAGTGCTCGCCATGGAACGCCGAGCGGCGTCCCATGTGTGTGGCCTGGATCATGATCTTGGCGCCATGCCGGTGCATCGTCTCGGCCAGCCGCGACAGCGGATCGATGATCTTGTCGGTCGAGAGGTTCACCGACTTCCACCAGCCCTGGGGACTGTCGATCGACACGGGGCTCGAGCCGCCGCAAATTGCCAGGCCGACGCCGCCCTTTGCCTTCTCTTCGTAGTAGCGAATGTAGCGGTCACCTGGCAGGCCGCCCGGCTCGGCATACACTTCCGCGTGCGCGGTGCTCACGATCCGGTTGCGGAGCGTCAGCTGATTGAGCTGCAAAGGTTTGAACAAGTGGGGATAACGCATCGCGGACGACCTCTGGCGTTGGTGTGTCTCGTATTTCTCGTAGTGCGGACGGGCTTCGGTGTCAGCGCGCGATCGGCGACACTTCGAACACGCAGTGATCGTGTCCTTCGGCCGCGCACTGCACTTCCTTCGACTGCGCGCGCGGTGCGCCCTTGCCTGCGTAAGCGGTGTCGTTGACCCAGTCCATTGCGCCGGCGAACCAGCCGGCGAACATGTAGCAAAGCTTGCCGCTCTTTTCCGGCTGCTGGAGCACGAATGACGAGTGGCGCAGCGCGATGCGCGCGCTAGCCGTCGCCGGATCGGCCTGGAGGATCGAGAACAGGCCCCAGCCGCGCTGCGACAGCCGCTTCAGGTAATGCTCGAACACGGCCATCCCACTGATATCGTGCAACTGCGCCTCCTTATCGCACCAGTGGTAGGCGGACTTGTAGCCGGCCTTGTAGAGGATCTCTTCGTATGCCTCGCGCCCGAGCGCCTCTTCGACGGCGACGTGGTTGTTCGTGAAGAAGTGGCGCGGCACGTAAAGCATCGGCAGCGCGTCGGTGGCCCAGACACCGGTTTCGGGATCAACGTCGATTGGCAGTTGCGGTTGCATCGTGGTAACTCCGTGAGGAAAGGCACGCCGCGGTAGCGTTGCGTAGACGCGGCGTCGCGCGCGAGCGCGCGCTATCGCGCACGCCCGTCCCGTTTGTGGTGATTTGATGGAAAGCTGGCGCGGTGCGGGGGTCAGGCGCCCCACACTTCCTTGAAGATGCGCACCCAGTTCTCGCCCATGATCTTGCGGATGCGAGAGGCCTTCCAGCCAGCTCGTTCCATCGCCGCGGTCAGGTTCGGAAAATCGCCGATGGTGCGGATCCCTTCAGGGTTGATCACCTTGCCGAAGTTGGTCAGGCGCCGGTAGCGGCCCTTGTCATGCGTCAGCATGTCGAAGAACTCGGTGCTGTAGCCCTGCGTGAAGTCGGTGCCGATGCCGACCGCATCCTCGCCGATGAGGTTGACCACGTAGTCGATCGCTTCGATGTAGTCGTCGACCGTCGCCTCGATTCCGCGCTTGAGGAACGGCGCGAACATCGTCACGCCGACGAAGCCGCCCGCATCGGCGATCTCCTTCAGCTGCGCATCGCTCTTGTTGCGCGGATGTTCCTTGAGGCCCGACGGCAGACAGTGCGAGTAGCAGACCGGCTTTTTCGAGAACGCAATCGCCTCGGACGAAGTGTTGCCCCCAACGTGCGACAGATCGACCATGATCCCGACGCGGTTCATCTCGGTGATCACCTCGCGGCCGAAGTCCGACAGGCCGCCGTCGCGCTCGTAGCATCCGGTGCCCACCAGGTTCTGCGTGTTGTAGCAGAGTTGCACGACGCGCACGCCCATGTCGGCGAACGCTTCGACATAGCCGAGGTTGTCTTCGAAAGCGTGCGCGTTCTGGAAGCCGAGGATCACGCCGGTCTTGCCCTCATGCTTTGCACGGTGGATATCTTCCGTGGTGCGCACGAGCGTCAGCAGTTCGCTGTTGTCGCGAATCGCCTGCTTCATCAGCGCAATGTTGTCGACGGTCTTGGTGAAATTGTCCCAGACCGAGACCGTACAGTTCGCGGCCGTGACGCCGCCCTTCTTCATGTCTTCGAACACCGACCGCTCGAACTTCGAGATGTTCAGGCCGTCGATAATGATGCTGTCCTGGTGCAGCGGGCTCATGGGGGGCTCCAGTCTTATCGTTCGTTCGGGTCAGTAGATCGGGAAGCGATCGCACAGCGCGAAGATTTGCTGGCGCACGCGCTGCTCGGTGACAGCGTCGCCCTCCGGATTCGCGCGCAGCGCTTCGAACACCTCGAGGATCAGGCGGCCGATCTCGCGGAACTCCGCAACACCGAAGCCGCGCGTCGTGGCGGCCGGCGCGCCGAGCCGGATGCCGGACGTGATGGTCGGCTTCTCGGTGTCGAATGGAATGCCGTTCTTGTTGCAGGTGATGCCGGCACGTTCGAGCGCCTGCTCGACCTGCGTGCCCTTGAGCCCTTTCGGGCGAAGATCGACCAGCAGCAGATGGTTGTCGGTGCCGCCGGTGACCAGGTCGACGCCGCCTTCCTTCAACACTTCGCCGAGGGCCTTGGCGTTCGCGAGCACGTTGTCGATATAGGTCCTGAAGTCCGACGTCATCGCCTCGCCGAACGCCACCGCCTTGGCTGCAATCACGTGCATCAACGGGCCACCCTGCAGCCCGGGGAACACGGCCGAGTTGATCTTCTTGGCGATTTCTTCATGATTGGTCAGCACGAATCCGCCGCGCGGGCCTCGGAGGGTCTTGTGCGTCGTCGAAGTGACGACGTGGGCATAATCGACCGGGTTCGAATGACGGCCCGCAGCAATCACACCGGCGATGTGCGCCATGTCGACCATCAGCTTCGCACCGACGCTGTCGGCGATCGCGCGGAAGCGGGCGAAATCGAGCTGGCGTGGATACGCGGAGAAGCCGGCGATGATCAGGCTCGGCTTGTGTTCCTTCGCAAGCGCTTCGACCTGGTCATAGTCGATCAGCATCGACTCGCGGTTCACGCCATACTGCACGGCGTTGAACCACTTGCCCGACAACGCCGGCTTGGCGCCATGGGTCAGGTGGCCTCCCGCGTCCAGCGACATGCCGAGCACGGTGTCGCCCGGCTTCGTCAGCGCGAGCATCACCGAGCCGTTCGCCTGGGCGCCCGAGTGGGGCTGCACGTTGGCAAAGCCGGCGTTGAAGAGCTGCTTCACGCGCTCGATCGCGAGCGATTCGACTTCGTCCGCAAATTCACAGCCGCCGTAGTAGCGCTTGCCCGGGTAACCTTCGGCGTACTTGTTGGTCAGTACCGAACCTTGGGCTTCGAGCACCGCGCGCGACACGATGTTTTCCGAGGCGATCAGCTCGACTTGCGACTGCTGACGCTCGAGTTCCTTCGAAAGGGCGCCGCGAACCAGCGCATCGCGCTCGGCCAGGGGCTGCGAGAAGAAAGACTGGGTGTTCGACATAGAGGTCCGTGTGGGATGAAATGGCTGAGGACGAGAGGCCCGCGGCGCCAGGTTTGTTTGCCGGAGCGGCACAGCGTTGCCAACGGATCTATTCTTGTCGTTCGCGTTTTTGGCCGATTGATGAATTCAGACGCGTTCTTTTCCATTTCCGCCATTTGCGTCCGATTTGCACAAGCGGCCGGAAAGCGCACCGCAACGGTGCGTGGCGCGTTGCATGTGCGGCGTGTCACGAGTGCGGCGCAGCAGAAAACCCGTCCGCCATGCTGCCTGCGAGGCACCCCACGAAAGTTCTAGGGTTTCGCCGTATGGCATGCTTGTTGCGGGTGACTTAACAATAAGTAAAAAGCATCGGGCCTTTTCCGCGAAGGCCGGAAACGCACCTTAAAAAATTTGAAGGACGCCCCCATGTCGACCGATCGCACCGCGTCGTTAGCTCACTTCGCGTTCATGCCGCTCCCCAACTTCACCATGATCGCGTTCACCAATGCGATCGAAGTGCTGCGCATGGCGAATTACCTGAGCGGGCAGGAGCTGTACCGCTGGAGCATCATCAGCCCGGATGGCGGGCTGGTGACGGCGAGCAACGGCCTGGCGCTCGACACTCAGCGGGCAGACAGCATCGGGCGTCCCGACATCGTGTTCGTTTGCGGCGGCATCGACGTGCAACGTTCGACGACAGCGGAGCACCTCTCCACGCTGCGGCGTGCGGCGCGCGAGGGCACCTTGCTGGGGAGCCTCTGCACCGGCACGTACGCCCTCGCGAAATCCGGCCTGCTGGCCGGCTATGCCTGCGCGATCCACTGGGAAAACATGTCCGCACTCAAGGAGGAGTTTCCCGACACGCGCTTCCTGAAGGAACTGTTCGTGATCGACCGCGACCGGATCACGTGCACGGGCGGAGTCGCGCCATTGGACATGATGCTGAACCTGATCACACGTCGCGTCGGTACTGCGCGAGTCACGCAGATCGCGGAGCAGTTCATTGTCGAGCACGTGCGCGACACGAGCGCGCAGCAGAAGATCCCATTGGTCGCACGCCTGGGCTCGGCGAAGAAGTCCCTGTTCGAAGTGGTCTCGCTGATGGAGAACAACATCGAGGAGCCCCTGTCGCGCGAAGAGCTAGCACGACTCGCAAGCCTGTCGCAGCGGCAGTTGCAGCGCCTGTTCCGCGACCATCTCGGCATGACACCGACGCATTACTATCTGACGTTGCGCTTGCGCCGTGCGCGGGAGCTGCTGCTGCAGACGGATATGTCGATCATGCACATCACCATGGCATGTGGCTTCCAGTCCGCGTGCCACTTCAGCAAGAGCTACCGCGACGAGTTCGGCGTCGCGCCTACGCGCGAGCGCAGGGCGCAGAGCGCGCCACTGGCGAAGTCGTCGGGGCACGGATCGTCTTCAGTGATGCTGCACGCGTGAGCGTTCGGGGGAAGCGGCAGTGAAGCACACTGCCTCAAACGGCAAAACGGGCGGCCGCAAATCGGCCGCCCGTTTTGTTTCTGCGCTAATGGTCAGGCCGCCAACAGCCCGTGCGGATCAATGACGAATTTGCGTGGCGCGCCGCCATCGAACTGCTTGTAGCCTTCCGGCGCCTGATCAAGGGGGATGACCGTCACATTGACGATTTCGGCAATCGGCAAACGATTGTGAAGGATCGCCTGCATCAGGTTGCGGTTGTACTTGAGGACCGGCGTCTGGCCCGTATGGAACGAGTGCGACTTCGCCCAGCCGAGGCCGAAGCGGATGCTGAGGCTGCCGCGCTGCGCCGCTGCATCCTGGGCGCCCGGATCATCCGTTACGTAGAGGCCCGGGATGCCGATCGCCCCGGCGGGCCGCGTGATTTCCATCAGCGAATTGAGCACCGTGGCAGGCGCCTCCTCCACGTAGCCGGACGAGCCGTGGCCATGCGCCTCGAAGCCGACGCAGTCCACCGCGCAGTCGATCTCGGGCGTACCGAGAATCTCGGCGATCTGCTCGCCGAGCGTTGCGTCCTTCGACAGGTCCACGACTTCAAAGCCCATCGCCTTCGCGTGCGCGAGACGCGCCGGGTTCATGTCGCCGACGATGGTGCAGGCTGCGCCAAGCAGGCGGGCTGATGCGGCGGCAGCCATGCCTACCGGGCCCGCGCCGGCGATATAGACCGTCGAGCCAGGCTTCACGCCCGCGGTGACGGCACCGTGATAGCCCGTCGGCAGGATGTCCGACAGGCAGGTGAGATCGCGGATCTTCGCCATCGCCTGGTCGCGGTCGGGAAATCTCAGCAGGTTGAAGTCGGCATACGGCACCATCACGTACTCGGACTGCCCGCCGATCCAGCCGCCCATGTCGACGTACCCGTAAGCTCCCCCCGCGCGCGACGGGTTGACGGTAAGACAGACGCCGGTGTGCTGCTCCTTGCACATCGCGCAGCGGCCGCACGCGACATTGAACGGCACAGACACCAGATCGCCAAGCTTCAGCGTCTCGACGTCGCGGCCGATTTCGATGACCTCGCCGGTGATCTCGTGACCGAGCACAAGGCCGGTCGGTGCGGTCGTGCGGCCGCGCACCATGTGCTGGTCCGACCCGCAGATGTTCGTGGTCACGACCTTGAGGATCACGCCATGGCCAATGGCCCGGCCGCTGGGATCGACCATTTTCGGATAGTCGATCTTCTGTACCTCGACCTGGCCCGGCCCAAGATATACGACGCCTCGGTTGCTGCTCATCGCGTTGTCTCCATGTCTTGTTGAATCGTGCCGCAGCCACGGCGATCGGCGTGGCATGCGCGGCAGCGTCTTCGAGCGTATTCGGGGATGCCGGCGCGGGATGTCCAAAACCCGACAGGCGCTTGCACGGCGGCGACATCGAGCGCGCCGTCCCCTACCGACATCGCCGCGCCGCGGACATCCCCCGCAACACCGATCGCAATCTTCTTCGACCAGGTCGTCGGAGAAGTTCCGGTCAGAACTTGTGGCGAATCGCGGCGCGAACCTGGAACTGGCTCGACGTCGATGATGCGTTCGCCGCCCCGGGCAAGTCAGCCATGTCCAGTGCGGTGCCGGTCTTGCCTCCGGCGACACGCTGGTAAGCACCCTGGATATAGACGTCCGTGCGCTTCGAAAAGCTGTAATCCGCCATCAGGCCAAAGGAATGAACTTTCGGCTTCGCGTCGCCGGACGAGGCGTTGAAGTGCTCCAGCGTAAGCGTGTAGGCTCCGCCCGCATAGAAGGCGGGCGTGAACTGATACTTGAAATTCACTTCGAGGTTCTGGAACCGGAGCGAGTTCAACGTGCCGTTCGCCGGCAGGATCGAGCCGGAGATGTACGAGGTGGAAAGCGGTTCGTTCAGGTTCGAGTTGGAGTAAGCGAAGCCTGCTGTCGCCGCGCCGAAGGTGTAGTTGATGCCGGCACCGAAGATGCGCAAGCGCTTGGCCAGGAAGTTCTGGTCGCCGCCGTTATTGATGGCGCCACCCGAGGTGGCCGACGGGTTGTCCGCCTGCAGATAGGCCGCAGCCAGCAGCAAGCCCCCGCTCGCATACTGCATGCCTGCGCCGTACTGGCGGTTGTTGGCAAAGCTGGTGTCGTTGCTGAAGCTGTAGGTGCCGCCGAACTGGAAGCCGCCAAACGACGGACTGGTGTACTTGACTGTGTTGTTGACGCGGAACGAGTAGATCAGGTTGTCGTTATCGTAGGGGTGGCCGAACATGGTCCCGCCCCAATTGCCGGCAACGGTCGTCGGCGCGAGATAGTCGATCACCGAATCATACTGGCGGCCGAGCGTGACGCTCCCCCATTGATTGTCCGAAAGCCCGACGTAGGCTTGCCGGCCGAACATCAGGCCACCCTGCGCTGCCTTGCCGTTGCTCGCATTGAAGCCGTTCTCGAGCTGGAACAATGCCTTGAGGCCGCCGCCCAGGTCCTCGGTCCCCTTCAGGCCCCAGCGGCTGCCCTGGGCAAAGCCGCTTGCCAACTCGGTCAGGCTATGTCCACCGACGTTGTTCGTGTAGTTGATGCCTTCATCAACAATGCCGTACAGCGTGACGCCGCTTTGGGCAAAGGCCGACGCAGAACACATCAGCGCCAGCACCGGCCCGGCAATCGCTCCCTTTTTCATTGGATTTCCTCCTCGTATGAACTTGGCTCGTACCGCCGCCGCGCCGGTCGGCGCGGCATACGCGGCAGCGTCTACGAGAGTAGTGGCAGGAACCGCGAAACCTATGTCCAATACCGACACGCGTTTGAACCATGCCGACACGGCCACCGCAATGCTCAGCCCGCCTTCGCGCTGCGCCGCAGGTAATCGGCGCGTGTCCACTCGAGTGCCACGCCGACCCGCTTCGTGCCAGGCCGGATCTTCGGCTTGTGCACGGCGAGCGTCAGCGTGTCGAGCGCTGGCCATTCGCGGAACGACAACTCCGCGATATCGGCCACGAGCGTCTCGAGCAGGCGCGTATGCGGCCTGTGCGCGAGGAAAGCGGCGACGCGCGCGCAATAGCCTTCGTAGTCGATCCACTCGCCCTCCTCGCGCGGCTCGCAGCGATAGCCGAGGCGCGCATCAATGACAATGGGCTGTGGTGCCTCATGCTCGTGTGGATGGATGCCGATTCGCACCGGCACCGCCAACGCGTCAATGAACACGCTCCATCCCCTGGACGGCAGCAACGACGCTTCCAACGCGGCGAGCGGGCCGCTGAACGCGTGATCGACGAGCTTCATGATGTCAGCGGCTCCGCTGCGTCAAGCATGATGCGGCTGAAGTAATCGGCAAAGCTGCGGCGCACCACGATCTCGAAGCGGTCATTCCCAGTCGGCACGAGCACGATCGCGGCCTTGAAGTAATGGCTCTGCACGCATTGCCCCGGTTTCAGCACGCGCGGATGCAGGTCGAGCGGGCAGCCGCGCGCCAGCACATCACGGACGCGCTCGCCGCTGATCTCCACGACCGTATAGCCGCTGCCGACGTCGACCGCCGCAGCGTACGCACCGGCGACCGCCTGGGCGAGCTTCGGCTCGAGTACGCCCGCCGGCACCGGCCCGTTCGACCGCACCAGCCATTCGTCGGGGCCGAGCCACAGTACGTCATAGGCGGCACTCCGCGCGACTGTGTTCGGTGCGGCCGGCGGCCTGCACCCCACCACGCCCTCGAACGCGTCGACAAACACGGGATCGGACAGATCGCCTCGCACGTTGACAAGATCCAGAAAGGCCCGCTCGCGCATCACGAAGTGCTTCGGCGCACGCGTCTGCTGCGCGTTCAGCAGATCGGCGGTGCCGATAAACGGCGACTCGAGGCGCACCGCGCGCTTGCGCGCGGCGGTCGCCGGCATATCCGCGACCGGCGTAGCATTACCCGTTTCATTCCACATTCTGGCGGACTCCTTCGGTATCGTAGAAAACAGGGCTGGAAACCTTCGCCATCACGCGCCTGCCGTCGGCCAGCGGGATCGCAACGCTCTGGCCCATCTTGCCCAGGCCGCCCTTCACCACGGCGAGCGCGATCGAGCGCTTCAGGATCGGACTGTAGTAACTCGACGTCACATGGCCGATCATCGGCGTTGGCTCGGTCGTCGACACGCGCGTACCCGGCGCAAGGATCTGCGCGCCCTCGGGCAGCACGAACTCCGCGTCGTCGGTCAGCAGGCCGACGAACTGCTTGCGGCCTTCCTTCGCCGTATCCGAGCGCGTCAGTGAACGCTTGCCCAGGAAGTCCTTCGACTTCGCGACGACGCCGCCCATCCCGAGGTCATACGGCGTGACCGAACCGTCCGTATCCTGGCCGACGATGATGTAGCCCTTCTCCGCGCGCAGCACGTGCATGGTTTCCGTGCCGTACGGTGTGATGTCGAACTCGGCGCCAGCGGTCATCAGCGCTTCCCACACGGCACGGCCGGCGTTCGCGGGCACGTTCACTTCGTACGCCAGTTCGCCCGAGAAGCTGATCCGCATCACCCGCGCCTTCGCGCCGGCGACGATGCCGTTCCGATAGCTCATGAACGGGAACGCATCGTTCGCGAAGTCGATGTCCTCGCAGACTTTGCGCAGCACCTTGCGGCTGTTCGGGCCAACCACCGCGAACGTCGCCCAGTGGTCGGTCACCGATGACAGCCGAACCTTCATGTGCGGCCATTCGGTCTGCAGCCAGCGCTCCAGCCAGGTCAGCACGCGCGCGGCGCCGCCCGTGGTCGTTGTCATCATGAAATGCTGCTCGCCGAGCCGCACCGTGACACCGTCGTCGAACACCATGCCGTTCTCGTCGAGCATCAGGCCATAGCGGCACTTGCCGACTTCAAGCTTGTTCCACGGATTCGTGTACATCCAGTTCAGCAGCGTGACCGCGTCCGGGCCCTGGATGTCGATCTTGCCGAGCGTCGAAGCATCGAGGATGCCGACGCTGTTGCGCACCGCGAGGCACTCGCGCTTCACCGCCGCGTGCAGGTTCTCCCCCTTCTTCGGGAAGTACCAGGGTCGCTTCCAGTTGCCGACGTCCTCGAACAGCGCGCCATGCTCGTCGTGCCATTCGTGAATGCAGGTCTTGCGGATCGGGTCAAGGAAGTCGCCGACCTCCCGCCCGGCGAACGTGCCGAACGTGACCGGCGTGTAGTTGGGGCGGAACGTCGTCGTACCGGTCTCGGGAATCGACTTGCCAAGCGCCTGCGCCAGGATCGCCATCCCGTTGATGTTGCCGAGCTTGCCCTGGTCGGTACCGAAGCCCATGGCGGTGTAGCGCTTCACATGCTCGACGGACTCGAAGCCTTCGCGCGCGGCGAGCAGGATGTCCGACGCGGCGACGTCGTTCTGGAAGTCGACGAACTGCTTCGGCCCGCGTGCGGCAGCCGCGCGGCTGCCGACAAGCCAGAGCGGCAGTAGCGCGCCCTCGGCGACAGGCGTGACCTTCGGCACGGCCGGGGCCTTTTCGGGACGGAAGCCGGCGGCCTTGGCAGCGTCGATCCCAGCTTCGAGCGCGAGCGGGAGCGCCATCGCAAGGTTGAACTCGCCCGCCGCTGCACCCACGCTCACCTCGGCCTGCAGCGATTTGCCCGGTACGAAGCACGTCTTTTCATCACTCCACTGCGCCTTGCCGCCCGACTGCGCGAACAGGTGAAGCACCGGACTCAGGCCGCCCGACATGGCGACGAGATCGCAAGGAATCTTCGACACCTTGCTGCCTGCCTGTCCGTTCGCATAGGAAGTCACATCGACCGACGTGACGTGCCGCTTGCCGGACGCGGCCATCACGACCGCGCCGTTCATGACAGTCACGCCCTGCCGCTTCGCGAGGGCGGGCAGCGCGCCACTGGTCGAGGCGCGCGGATCGACGACGGTCACTTTCGCACCGTTCGCCTTTAGGTCGAGCGCTGCCTGATAGCCGCGGTCGTTGTTGGTGAACACAACCGCATCCCGCCCCGGCAGCACGCCGTAGCGATGAATGTAGGTCGATACCGCCGACGCCATCATCACGCCCGGGAGGTCGTTGTTGCCGAAGACGATGGGGCGTTCGTGCGCGCCGGTCGCAAGGATCACCCGTTTAGCGCGGATCTTCCAAAGCAGTTCGCGCGTGCCACGGCGCTTCGATACGGGCAGGTGGTCAGTGAGGCGCTGCGTGACAGTAACAAGATTGTGGTCCTGGTAGCCGAACGCGTTGCTGCGCGACAGGATCGTCACGTCCGGCAGCTTGCGCAGCTTGGCCTCAATGTCGCCGACCCACTGCAGCGCGGGCTTGCCGTTGATCTCGCTCCGGCCGGACAGCAGGCTGCCGCCGAGTTCACGCTGGTCGTCGACGAGGATCACGCGCGCGCCACCCACGGCCGCCGCATGCGCGGCTGTGAGGCCTGCCGGCCCGCCGCCAACCACCAGCACGTCGCAATGCGCGTAGCACTTGTCGTAGCGATCGGCGTCCAGTTCTGTCGGCGCCTTGCCGAGGCCGGCCGCTTCGCGGATCTTCTCTTCATACGTGGGCCACATCTTGCGCGGCCACATGAATGTCTTGTAGTAAAAGCCGGCGGGCATGAAGCGCGCAAACTTCTGATTGACCGCCATGCGGTCGCGCTCCAGATCCGGCTCCGCGTTGACGCTCGTCGCGACGAGCCCCTGGTACAGTTCGATCTCCGTCGCACGGGCATTCGGCACCGTGTGAGCGCCGCGCTCCAGTTGCACCACGGCATTCGGCTCCGCGACATCGGCGGTCACGATGCCGCGGGGACGGTGGTACTTGAAGCTGCGTGCAACGAAGCGCACGCCGTTCGCGAGCAGCGCCGATGCCAGCGTGTCGCCCTGATACCCCTGGTAGGTACGTCCGTTAAACGTGAAGGTCAGCGGCTCGCCGCGATGGATGCGGCCGCCCGTGCCGAGACGGTCTTTCTGGCTCATTTCTTGCCCCCTCCTTGCGGTGCATTGGCGCCGGGCTGGACGAAGGTTTCGTAGCCCTTGATGTCATAAGAGACCGTATCGCGCTCGACCTTGAACCACCGTCGGCAGCCCTGGGCGTGGATCCATTGCTCGCGATGCGTGCCGCGGGTATTGGTGCGCATGAACAGGTAGTCTCCCCATTCGCGATCGGACAACTTTTCAGTGTCGAGCGGGCGCGCGATGTCGGCCTCGCCGCCACATGAGAACTCGGATTCGGCGCGCGGTCCGCACCACGGACATTCGATCAGCAGCATTTCTTTCTCCTCGGGGCGTTCAGTGCGCGACGGCGGCAGCGCCGTGCTCGTCGATCAGGTGGCCGGTATAGAAGCGACCCAGCGCGAACGGTGCGTTCAGCGCATGCGGCTCGTCGCGCGCGATCGTGTGCGCGAATACCCAGCCCGAGCCCGGCGTCGCCTTGAAGCCGCCCGTGCCCCAGCCGCAGTTGAAGTAGAGCCCCTTCACGTCGGTCTTGCTGATGATCGGGCAAGCATCCGGCGACACGTCGACGATGCCGCCCCACTGGCGGTTCATCCGCACCCGCGAGAACACCGGGAACATTTCGACGATGGCTTGCAGCGTCCCTTCGATGATGTGGAAGCTGCCACGCTGGCCGAAGCCGGTGTACTGGTCGATGCCCGCGCCGATCACCAGGTCACCCTTGTCGGACTGGCTGATGTACGCGTGCACCGCGTTCGACATGATCACCGAGTTGACAACCGGCTTGATCGGCTCAGACACCAGGGCCTGCAAGGGATGGCTCTCGATCGGCAGGCGCACCCCGGCCATGTCGGCGAGCGTTGTCGTGTTGCCGGCCGCGACCACCGCGACCTTCTTCGCCTTGATGAAGCCCTTCACCGTCTCGACGCCGACGACCGCGCCGCGGTCGCGGCGGATACCGGTCACCTGGCAATTCTGGATAATATCGACGCCCGCGCGATCGGCGCCTCGTGCGAATCCCCACGCGACCGCGTCGTGGCGCGCCACGCCGGCACGGCGCTGGATCGACGCGCCAAGCACGGGATAGCGGCTGTTCAGGTTGATGGTCGGCTCGATCTCCTTGATCTGCTGCGGTGTCAGGAACTCTGCGTCGACGCCGTTCAGGCGGTTCGCGTTCACCCTGCGCTCGGTATCGCGCACATCCTGCAGCGTGTGCGCCAGGTTCATCACGCCGCGCTGGCTGAACATCACGTTGTAGTTCAGGTCCTGCGACAAGCCCTCCCACAGCTTCATCGCCTTTTCGTAGAGCGCCGCGGACTCGTCCCACAGGTAGTTCGAGCGGACGATCGTCGTGTTGCGCGCCGTGTTGCCGCCGCCGATCCAGCCCTTCTCGAGCACGGCGACGTTCCTGATGCCGTGCTCCTTGGCGAGGTAATATGCGGTCGCGAGGCCGTGTCCACCTCCGCCGACGATCACCACGTCATACTCGCGCTTGGGCTCCGGGCTCTTCCATTGCTTTTCCCAGTTTTCGTGATAGGACAGGCCGTTGCGGAACAGACTGAATATCGAATAGCGGCTCATTTCATGGACCCTCGTTAGCATTCAATGACGTTCACGGCCAGGCCGCCGCGCGACGTCTCCTTGTACTTCGTCTTCATGTCGGCGCCGGTTTCGCGCATGGTCTTGATCACAGAATCGAGCGACACGTAGTGCTGGCCATCGCCCTTCAGCGCCATGCGAGATGCATTGAGCGCCTTGATTGCGCCCATCGCATTGCGCTCGATACACGGAATCTGCACCAGCCCGCCGACCGGATCGCAGGTCATGCCGAGGTTGTGCTCCATGCCGATTTCCGCGGCATTCTCGACCTGATCAGGCGTACCGCCCATCACGGCGGCCAGCGCGGCCGCGGCCATCGAGCACGCCACGCCCACCTCCCCCTGGCAACCAACCTCGGCACCCGAGATGGAGGCCGTCTCCTTGTAGATCATCCCGATGGCGGCTGCCGTCAGCAGGAACTCGACGATGCCCTCGTCATTCGAACCGGGCACGAACTTCACGTAGTAGTGGAGCACCGCGGGGATCACGCCTGCCGCGCCGTTTGTCGGTGCGGTGACGACGCGGCCGCCCGCTGCGTTCTCCTCGTTGACGGCCATCGCATACAGGTTGACCCAGTCGAGCATCGACAGCGGATCACGCAGCGACTCCTCGGAACGTGTGCGCAAGCGGTGATTGAGTTCGGCCGCGCGGCGCTTCACGCGCATCGGGCCGGGCAGCTCGCCCTCGACCTTGCAGCCACGCTCGACGCAGGCGGCCATCGTTTGCCAGATCGCCAGCAGCCCCGCGCGTACGTCTTCGGCCGGCCGCAGCGCGCATTCATTGCGAAAGATCAGCGCCGCGATCGACAGCCCGCTGTCGCTGCACGCCTGCATCAGGTCCGCACCGGTGCGGAACGGATATGGCACCTCGGCAGCCGCGCGCACGCCGTTGACGCGATCGCCGTCGCGATTGACCACGAAGCCGCCACCGATCGAGTAGTACTCTTTCTCGACGAGCAACTGGCCCTGCTCGTCGAACGCCTGGAAGCGCATGCCGTTCGGATGCACGACATTGCCCGTGCCACTCATCAGACGGCGAAAGAAGCCGATGTGCTCCTTTTCGTCGAACGCAATCTCATGCTTGCCAAGCAGCAACAGGCGCTTGTCCTTGCGGATCTGCGCGAGCCGCGGCTCAATGACGTCCGGATCGATGCGGTCGGGCAAGCTTCCCTCAAGGCCGAGCAGCACCGCCTTGTCCGTGCCATGGCCCTTTCCGGTCGCACCGAGCGAACCGTACAATTCGGCCCGCACGCGGCGCACGAAGCCGAGCAGGTTCGCATCCTCAAGGTGCGAGACGAATCGGCATGCGGCAATCATCGGGCCGACCGTATGCGAACTCGATGGACCGATGCCGATTTTGAACAGGTCGAAAACGCTGACATTCATCTGGCTTGCCTCTTTGCTCTTGGCTGGTAGGTGTCGTTGGACGCCAGTACATCAAAGCGTGGAATTTGCCGATAGAACAAAAGCGGCATCGACGTGGGACGACGCCGCCAAGCGGGGGGCCGGTCAGGCGGGAAGTTCGTTTTGGCGATGATTTGCGTCGGAAAAGCGCAAGTTCGCGGCAGGCGGATCGGCGACGCTGACTGTGCCTGAGCCGCGTCGAGCGGACAGGCGGCGAGCGCTGCAGGAATGCCGTACGCATCACCGGCGTTTGGTGCCCAGAGCACCCCCGCCCCACAACCCAGATCCGCCCGCTTGCCCGAACCAGCCAAGATGGATGCCGCCATGACACCCGACGTTCCCATTTCTCCCGTCGCCGAGCTGGCGCCACGGCGCGTGCGTTTCGGCATCGTGCTGCTGCCGAACTTCACGCTGACGGCGTTCTCGGGTTTCGTCGACATGCTCCGGCTGTCGGCCGACGATGGCGACTACAGCAAGCCGGTTCGGTGCGTCTGGAGTGTGATCGGGAACACACTCGCCCCGGTACGCGCGAGTTGCGGGATCCAGGTTGCACCGTGGGAAACATTCGACGAGTCAGAGCCGTTCGACTACGTGGTCGTCGTCGGCGGACTGCTGCACTCGGGGCCGCAGGCGGGGCCCGAGACGCTGGACTTCATCCGCCGCGCGGCGGGCGGCGGCGCGACAATCGTCGGCATCTGCACGGGCGTATTCGCGTTGATGCGCGCTGGTGTGCTCCAGGGGCACCGGGCCTGCGTAAGCTGGTTCCATTACTGGGATTTCATGGAGCGATTCCCGTCAGTCGATCCCAACCTGCTGATTGCCGACCGGCTGTTCGTGATCGACCGCCGGCGCATCACCTGCTCGGGCGGGCGCGCGTCGATCGATGTCGCAGCCGCCATTCTGCTGCGCCACTTCGATCACGCCACCGTCCAAAAGGCGCTCCGAATCCTGCTGGTCGGCGAGATGCAGAAGGGTAATGCCCCACAGCCGCATCCACCCGGGCTGGAGCCCGCGACGCACCCCAAGGTCAAGCGCGCAATCCTGCTGATGGAACAGCACGTCGGCCGGGCGCTCCCGCTCGATGCGCTTGCCTGCAAGCTCGACCTGTCGCCACGACAACTCGAACGCCTGTTCAAGGCAGAGACGGGCAAGAGCCCACAGGCATTCGCCAAGCATGTGCGCCTGAGGACCGCTGCGTGGTTGTTGACCAGCTCGGACCGCACGGTCGCCGACATCGCCTTGGGCTGCGGCTTTGCCGATGCATCGCACCTTGGCCGTGAATTTCGCAAGCAATTCGGAGTGCCGCCCGCAGCCTACCGCGACAAAGGCCCGGATTCCGCCGAGCCGTTGCTGCCCGACGGCGATGCTGGCGAGGTCTCGGCGCTCACTGAAATTGAGAGCGAGTGTTGAACCTGTACCTACGCCCACGGACCATCACCTCGTCGGGCCACCAATCATTTGACGCCAACAGCGTATTTCCACAGAAGAGAGCCATGAAAACACGCGCAGCAGTTGCCTGGGGGGCGGGAAAGCCGCTAACGATCGAAGACGTGGACCTGGAAGGCCCCCGCGCCGGTGAAGTGCTGGTAGAAATCAAGGCCACCGGCATCTGCCATACCGATTACTACACGCTGTCCGGCGCCGATCCGGAAGGCATCTTCCCGGCGATCCTCGGGCACGAGGGCGCGGGCATCGTCACCGATGTCGGTGCCGGCGTGACCTCGCTGAAGCCCGGCGACCACGTGATTCCGCTCTACACGCCGGAATGCCGCCAATGCAAGTTCTGCCTGTCGCGCAAGACCAACCTGTGCCAGGCCATCCGCGCCACGCAGGGCAAGGGCCTGATGCCGGACGGCACCTCGCGCTTTTCGATCGATGGCAAGCCGATCTTCCACTACATGGGCACGTCGACGTTCGCCAACCACATCGTGGTCCCGGAAATCGCGCTCGCGAAGATTCGCCCCGACGCGCCGTTCGACAAGGTCTGCTACATCGGCTGCGGCGTGACCACCGGCGTGGGCGCCGTCATCTTCACCGCGAAGGTGGAAGCCGGCGCCAACGTGGTGGTGTTCGGCCTCGGCGGCATCGGCCTGAACGTGATCCAGGGCGCGAAGATGGTCGGCGCGGACAAGATCATCGGCGTGGACCTGAACCCCGAGCGCGAAGCGATGGCGCGCAAGTTCGGCATGACGCATTTCATCAACCCGAAGGACGTGGGCAACGTCGTCGACCACATCATCCAGCTCACCGACGGCGGCGCGGACTACTCGTTCGAATGCATCGGCAATACGCAGGTCATGCGCCAGGCGCTCGAGTGCTGCCACAAGGGCTGGGGCAAGTCGATCATCATCGGCGTGGCGGAGGCCGGCGCGGAGATCTCCACGCGTCCGTTCCAGCTCGTCACGGGTCGCGAATGGAAGGGCTCGGCTTTCGGCGGCGCGCGCGGACGCACTGACGTGCCCAAGATCGTGGACTGGTACATGGACGGCAAGCTCAACATCGACGACCTGATCACGCACACGCTGCCGCTCGACCGCATCAACGAAGGCTTCGACCTGATGAAGCGCGGCGAGTCGATCCGCTCGGTGGTGCTGTACTGAGGAGCGCCTTTCCCGAGAACACCCTTGTAGGCAGGGAGCGGATGACCGATTCCTGCCGACTCCGCCGCGACCCATCGATGTATTGAATTAGGCACTCCCGCCCGCCTTTTGTCCGCGAAATTGAGTGCCTCCAGTAAGCGCCGCTTCTCGTTCGACGGGCCGTGCACACCTTGATAAGATTGAACGGTTGACTGTCGCTGGCCCCATCAAGGGGACAAGGTCCATGCGCTGCCCAAGGTGCGGGTTCGAGAATCCGGCAGGCGCCAAGTTCTGCGAGGAATGTGGCGTCAGGCAGGTGCGTGCCTGTCCGGCCTGCGGGCAGGAGTCCGCGGCCAGCGCCAAGTTTTGCAGCGAATGCGGCTCGCCGCTGAACGCCCCCTCCAGCGCCCCCGCTACATCGAGCGGGGCCGTGCGCGCCACGTCAACGGCGCCCAGCACTCCCATCGATTACACCCCGCCCTATCTGGCCGAGCGTATCCTGGCGGCGCAGGCGGAGATGGAAGCCCGCCGCCAGACGGACGGCGAGCGCAAGATGGTCACTGCGCTGTTCGCGGACATGGCCGGCTCCACCGCGCTGATCCATGATCTCGATCCCGAGGACGCCCGCAGCCTGATCGACCCGGTGCTCGCGCTGATGATGGAGGCCGTTCACCACTACGAAGGCTATGTCGCCAAGTCAATGGGCGATGGCATCCTGGCACTGTTCGGCGCACCGATCGCCAACGAGGACCATCCGCAGCGGGCCCTGCTGGCGGCGCTTCGCATGCAGGAGGCCATGCGCCATTACGCCGACGGCGTGCGCCTCGCTCAGGGCATCGCGCTTCAGATCCGTGTCGGTATCAACTCCGGCGAAGTCGTGGTGCGCACGATTCGCATCAAGGATTTGCACACCGATTACGACCCGGTGGGCAACTCGATCCATATTGCCTCGCGCATGGAGAACATCGCCGTTCCCGGCTCGATTGTCGCAAGCGAACACACCCGCAATCTCACTGAAGGCTACTTCGCGTTCAAGGCCCTCGGCGCGACAAGCGTGAAGGGACTGCCCGAGCCGCTGGAGGTCTTCGAAGTTGTCGGGCTCGGCCCGCTTCGCACCCGGCTGCAGGTATCGGCAAGCCGCGGACTGGCGCGCTTTGTCGGCCGCACCCGGGAACTCGAACAATTGCGCGAAGCGAGGGCACGGGCACGGGCCGGACATGGGCAGATTGTCGGCGTGGTCGGCGAGCCGGGGGTGGGCAAGTCAAGGCTTTGCCACGAATTCAAGCTGCTCGCGCCGCGTGATTGCCTGGTGCTCGAAACGTTCTCGGTTTCGCACGGCAAGGCCTACCCCTATCTGCCGCTCATCGAACTGCTACGGAACTACTGCCAGATCACCGCGCAAGACGATGAGCGCCGGCGGCGCGAAAAGCTCACTGGCAAGCTCCTGACGCTTGACCGCGCGCTGGAAGACAGCCTGCCCTATCTTTGCCACCTGTTGGGAGTCGTCGAGCCAGGCTCTGCGCTGGCACAGATGGACAACCAGATCCGTCAGCAGCGGACTTTCGAGGCAATCAAGCGGCTGCTCGTGCGCGAAAGCCTGACCCAGCCACTGGAGCTGGTCATCGAGGACTTGCAGTGGCTCGACAGCGAAACCGAGTCGTTCCTCGGCTTTCTCGGCGAGAGCGTGCCCAGTGCTCGCATTCTGCTGGTGGTCAATTTCCGTCCTGAATACCGGCACGACTGGAGCCGCAAGAGCTATTACACCCAGCTACGCCTGGATCCGCTTGGCGAAGCCGAAGCCCGGGACCTGGTGCACGCGCTGCTGGGCGATGCCACCGGACTGGCCCGGCTCGAGCAGCTGATCCTGGAGCAGACCGAAGGCAACCCCTTCTTTATCGAGGAGGTGGTGCAGGACCTCGTCGAGGGGCAGGTGCTGCGCGGCGAGCGCGGGCATTACCGACTTGTGCAGATTCCGGGCAAGCTGCACATTCCTGCCACTGTGCAGGGAGTGCTCGCCGCCCGTATCGACCGCCTGCAACCTGCCGAGAAAGCCCTGCTGCAGACCTTGGCCGTGATCGGCAAGATATTTACCTGGAGCCTGCTGGGTAGCGTCGTGGACCTGCCCGAGGACAAGACGAAGAGCCTGCTGGCCCGCCTGCAAGCAGGCGAATTTATCTACGAGCAGCCTGCCTTCCCGGAGGTGGAGTACAGCTTCAAGCATGCGCTGACCCAGGAGGTAACTTACGGCTCCTTGCTGAGCGAGCGGCGTCGTGCATTGCATGAGCGCACGGCGCAGGCAATCGAGACGCTCTTCAGCGCCCAGCTTGAGGAGCACTGCAGCGAGCTGGCGTATCACTTCAGCCGCAGCGGCAACACGGCAAAGGCAGTGGTGTACCTGCACCGTGCCGGCCGCCAGGCCGTGCAACGCTCGGCCGACGCCGAGGCTGTCACCCATCTCACCATGGCGCTCGGACTGCTCGCCACGCTACCGGATTGCCCCGAGCGCGCACAACAGGAACTCACGCTTCAGATCACCCTCGGACCAGCCTGGATGGCTAAAGGTGGCTTCGCTGCGCCGGAGGTGGGCGCAACCTACGCGCGCGCGCTGGCCCTATGTCAGCAGCTGGAAGACACGACCCAGCGGTTTACTGCGCTGATGGGCCTCCGCACGTTCTACACGGTCCGTGCGGAACTCCGGACCGCGCGCGAACTGGCTGGGCAATTGCTTGACCTGGCTGAACAGGCGCAGGATCCTGCGTGGTTGCTTCAGGCGCGTCGGGCGTTGGGCGCCAACCTGTTCTATCTTGGCGAACTGCTCCCGGCGCAGGAGCAGCTGGAGCAAGCCATGGCGCTCTATGACCCACGGCAGCACCGTTCGCATGCCTACGTCTATGGACTGGAACCGGGTGTGCAAGGGCTCGCCCTGATTGCCATGGACCTGTGGATGCTGGGCTACCCGGACCAGGCCTGCGCACGCGGCCAGGAGGCACTCACCCTTGCGCAGAATCCGTCCCATCCCTCTGACACGTCCGATGCGCTGATCGCCGCAGCACAGGTCCGCCTGTTCCGTGGCGAAGTGAAGCTGGCGCACGACCTCGCGCAGGCACTCGTTGCTCTCTCGAACGATTATGGTTTGCCGTACGGCCTGGCTTGCGGCACTATCCTGTCGGGCTGCGCCGTGGCTGCAGGCGGCCACAGCGCAGAGGGGATCAGCCTCATTCAAAAGGGCCTGTGCGCATACCGCGAAACGGGCGCCGAGCTTCTGCGAACCCATTTCCTCGCGCTACTGGCCGACACCTGCGCCAAAGCCGGACAAGTCGAAGCAGGGCTTGCAGCGGTGGCCGAAGCGCTCGCTGCCGTGGAACGAACCGAAGAGCGGGTTCACGAAGCGGAGTTGCATCGGCTCAAGGGAGAACTTGCGCTGCGGGAAGCGGGCGAACCGGGCGTTGCGAACGAGGCCGCCAACAATGCCGAAGCCAGCTTCCAGCGGGCGATCGCGATTGCCACAAGGCAGGATGCCCGATCGCCGAAGCTGCGCGCGGTTGTGGCGCTGAGCCGCCTGTGGCAGCAGAAGGGCCGGCATGCTGAGGCCCGAACATTGCTGTCCGAGACCTACGGCTGGTTCAGTGAAGGCTTCGACACAGCGGACTTGCGCGAGGCCCGCGCATTGCTCATCCAACTCGGGCAACAGTAAAGCAAGCAGCTGCGGGGTGGCTTGCGAGTCCGGACACTGTCATCGGCCCACTGCCAGCGATCCCGAACTGCCTGTGACATGCTGCAGACACCACCAGCCCTAGGCCTCCAATGGGAGCACCGCATCGAGCTCATCCTGCTGATGGGCGCGTGCGACAAGGTAGCGTCCATTGCCGAAGACGAGCGGCCTGTTCGCGGACCGTTCCAGGCGGACAACCCGTCCGATATAAACGACATGGTCACCTTCCGGATGAGCGGAAATCTTCACGCATTCCAGGTTGGCAGCGCATGAACTGATAATTGGAACACCCCCCAAACCCGGGCGGCTGACGATATTGCGGAACTTATCGTCGCTGGCTGTCGAAAATTGCCTGGATACCTGTATTTGGTGCTCAGAGAGGATATTTACGACGAACCGCTCGGCATCCCGAAACACGGGGTAGCTCCTTGATGAAAGAGATTGGCTCCATAAGATCAGGGGCGGAGTCAGCGAGACAGAACTGAACGAGTTGACGGTGATGCCACATGCCCTTCCAGTGGTGTCCAAAGTGGTCATCACGGTCACCCCGGTGGGGAAAGCACCCAGCGCCTTGCGAAGAGTCAGACCATCAATATGTTCCATCGCTTTTCCTTTCAGCGGGCGCGTCGACCGGTGCGCCATGCAGCCTGTTGTGTGTCCCTAGTACATCAGATCCTGCAGGCGAGAGATAGAACCAGTCCGTCGTTCCATTAGGACAATCGCGCCAGGGAAGATCGTCTGCAGGCGTCCCGACCCGTGGGAATGATTCAGCCCGCACGCGCACGCTTTGACCGCCGGCGTTCGGACTGGTGCAGCCGCTTGAGAATACCGTCGAACGATTCCAGTTGCCGGTGGATCTCTTCTGGCCCGTTTTCGACCAGGAACGCGCGGAATGCCGACGCGACCGGCGGCAACCGGACCGCCGGCAGGTGCGCCACGTACCAGTCGCGCTCCACCGGGTTGCCTGCGAGCGGCAGCACATCGATCAAGCCCGCTTCGAACTCCAGCGTGCAGGCATGCAACGACAGGAACGCGATGCCCAGCCCGGCCGAGACCATGCGCTTGATCGCCGCATTGCTGGACAGTTCGGACCCGTGTGGCAAGCGCAGCCCCGCCTCGCGGAACAGGCGTTCGACGGTATCGCGCGTACCAGAGCCCCGCTCGCGGACCAGCAGGTTTTCCGCAAGCAGGTCTTGCATCGTGATGTGCCGCCGGGCCATCAATGGATGATCGGGTGCGGCAATGAAGGCCATCGGATGCTTGGCAAAGGTCACCGCATTCGTCCTGAGCTCGGACGGCGGCCGCCCGATGATGGCGAGATCGATTTCGTGCATCCCCAGCATGCGCACGATCTCTTCGCGGTTGCCGACCCGAAGCACGATCTTCACATCCGGATGGCATTGGGTGAACGCGACCAGCATCTGCGGGAGCAAATACTCGGCGGTGGTGATCGCGCCGACGCGAAGGGTCCCCGCGATCCCACCGCGCAAGGCAGCTACCTCTTCCACCGCGTCGCGCCATAGCTTGAGGATCTGGCTCGCGTAGCCTGCCATCACTTCGCCCGCGGGCGTCATCAGCAAGCCGCGCCCGGAACGCTGCACCAGCGGCGTGCCTGTGGCCTCTTCAAGCAGCCGCAATTGCAGCGAAACCGTCGGCTGGGTCAGGTGTAACTCCTCGGCTGCCCGCGATACGCCGCCCAGGCGCGCGACCGCGTCGATCGCATTGAGCTGCCGGAAGGTGGTGGTCTTATGCATAGAAGAAAACCTATCGGTCGGATTTGTTTCTCAATTATTCAATATGAGTTTTCCCGCGTACAGTGCAAACGTCAAGACCTGATCGCGCCGCCCCTCCGCGTTCCGCCAAACCATCCAGGAGTCCACCATGTCGATCGAATTGCTGATTGTTTCCGCCGACCACGTGCTGTTCCAGACGAAAGCGCAACACGCCGCCGGCTCGGCCGCAGCCACCCGGCACCAGTCGGAAACCGCTCCTGGCAGCGCAATTGGCGAAGACTTCTGCGCGGCATATCAGGAGGCATTCGTACAGGCAAGCGCGGTGGCGAAGGTATCTGTGCGCCGGCAAATCGAACAGCTGATGCGCGAAGCCGAGCAAGCCGGAGCCAGGCTTGCCATCGTGACCATGATGTCGTCCCGCATGCTGAGCGCCCTGCTTGACAGTTATGACCAGCCAGCCTGTACCGACCGCTTTACCGTGATTGCCACCGCGGATTCGCTTGGCCACGGCCGCGGCCACGCAGACCTGCTGCGGCTTGTGCTCCATGCCGTCGACCTTCCTGCCGACCGCGCGCTGTTCATCGGTGCAAATGCCAGTGAGGCCCATGCCGCGGATGCGCTTGGCATGCCGGTGATGCGGCTGGGGGACAGCATGGCATCGCGCCAGGACGAGGGCCCAACCATCCTTTCCGACGTGCCCACCGCGTCGTGGCCGTCGTTCGAGGACATCGAGATGCACTTCATGCAAGGCGCACCGACCCAGCCGTCGCGCTACACGTCCCTAGGGACATTGGCCGCCCCGGCATGAGCCGTCGTGGGCACTACCAACGCATAGAGGGGGATGGAATGAAGACAATCGTCATTGCTGGCGGCGGAACCGCTGGCCTTCAACTCGCGGCCCGGCTGGGAAAGCAATTGGGCAAGCGCGGCCTGGCGAAGATTGTCCTGGTGGACCGCTACAGGACACACCTCTGGAAGCCCCTGCTGCACGAAGTCGCCGCAGGAAAGCTTGAGCCGTACATCCACCACACGTCATTCGCGCTCCAGGCGCGCCGCTACGGCTTTCGTTTCTTGCAGGGAGAGTTCACCTCACTGAATCGCGACAACCGCACACTGGCGATCACGACAGCCGGAAGCGATGGTGCCACGCACGTGACGGCGCTGGCCTATGACACATTGGTGCTTGCGATTGGCGGCACCACCCAGTACTTCGGTGTCCCGGGGGCGAGGGAGCACGCGCTGGCGCTGGATAGCGTACCCGGCGCCGAGTATGCGCGGACCCAGATCGTGGATGCGCTGCGCCGCGTGTCCTCGCAAGCGAAAGCAGCCGACGGTCCCGCGCGAGCCAGCGTCGCCATTGTCGGCGCGGGCGCCACCGGCGTGCAACTGGCAGCCCAGGTGCGGCAGATGTCGCGCGTGCTGAGCCAGTACGGCATTCATTCGCTCGATCCTGACCGCGGCACCGAGATACGCCTCGTCGAGGCTTCCGGCAATATTCTTCCGGGCATGGATCATCGCCTCGCCGACAGGACGGCAGCTGAGTTGCAGGCGCAGGGTATCCAGATTCTCCTTAACACGCGCGTCACCGAGGTCCGACCCGACTGCCTGCATATTGCAGGCGCGGACCCCGTTGCCGCGGACGTGACAATATGGACTGCCGGCGTTACCGTATCGCCGGTGTTGTCGAACATCGGCCTGCAGGTGACCCGCAACGGACGCATTCGGGTGGGAGACACGCTCCAGACCCTGGAAGACGAGCATATTTATGCCTTGGGCGATTGCGCGAGCTTCCGTCCGGCGGGCGAACTGGCAGAGCTTCCTACGCGAGCACAAGTCGCGCATCAGCAGGCCATTTACCTGGCCCGAGCCTTGCCCCGTGCGCTCGCCGGAAAGCCCGTAGCCAGGTTCAAATTTCAAGATCGTGGCTCTGTCATCTCGTTGGCTGACGACATGGCGCTGTGCCATCTGCTTGCGCCTGGCGCCAGCGATGGCTGGCAGGTACAAGGCGCGTTGGCGAAACTGGTGCACGCGGTCATCTATCGACGTCACGTGCTGGCGATCCAGGGCTTTGCGCGAGCCGTCGCGATGACGCTGTCCCAGCGACTGGAGCGGTTGCTGGGTGCCGGTTATCGGCTGGATTGAAGCCCGGAACTTCGCGGCAAAGCGGAAAGCGCGTTGGAGACCAGCTTTTGGTGTTCTCCAACGCTACCTTGACTACCGCGAGGTGTACGTCACTGTTCCATAGACGCAACCGCGTGCGCGCATGAATTGAATAACGTGGCCCGCTCAGGCCCCGTCGAGGAACGGGCTGCGCTGGCCAAGGCGGGTGCCGAGCGCATCGGGCGCCAGGCGCATGCTGGCGGGATCGATGCCCTGGCCCGCGCTGCCGGCCGCGGTCATGTCGACCGGTGCGGAGGCCATGCCCGGCTGGCTCGGCTGTCCAGCCGTCTGAGCATAAGTATTGCCGCCGGCGGGCATGGCCCCGGCCGCCGGGATGGTTGCCGCCGGTGCGGCCTGAATGGCCTGTGCGCCTTGCATCGGCTGGGCTGCAGGCGCTGCTGGCTGGATGGATGGCATCGGCTGGGTCGGCTGATTGGGCTGCGCCTGCTGCGCGAACAGCGGGCAGGACGCGAGCATCGCGCCAGCCATCAACAGGGATTTCGCCAGATGTTGCTTCATTCGGTTAACTCCTGGAATAGCCTAAAGGCATGGGAGTAATCACTGTAGCGGCGCGACGCCTGACATTCTGTTCGATTTTGCAACGGGCATTTACGAGGCTTGCCATTGGGCAAGTGAGGCGTTATTCGCGTGCGCGACGCGGGTCCGCGTTGTTGGCCAGAGAACCACCCTTCCACTTGCTTCGAAACGAACTGGGCCGGTTTCTAATCAACTGCGCCCTCCCCACAGAAGGGTAAGGCACGTCGGCAAGGCTACAGTCAGGGTGTCGATCATCGCCCAGGCTCGCTCAATGCCTTGACTACTCACCCTCACTTACTCCAGCGGCGAAATCGTCGTGCTGCCTGCCGCGTCACCCTCCGACGAATCGGCATCGATCCAGACCCGCGTAGCGCCGCCCACGCGCGACAGGCGCATCTGGTAGGTGTAGCGCTCCGGGTGATACAAGCCCACCAGGTATTGCACACGCCGGCCTTGCCGATCCGTGGCGATGCGCGAAACGCGTAGCAGCGGCACCCCGGGACTCAGCCGCAGGATGCGGGCAACCTGGAGATCCGCCACGGCGGCTCCCAGCGTCTGGTCGGCGGAAACGACATGCACGCCGTGCTGCTCCAGCGCAACCAGCATCGGCGTGTCCTGCAACGTATGCCGGTCGAGCGCGCCGGCCAGGTCGTCGGGCACAAAGACTTCGGTATAGGCGATCGGCTGCGCCTTGAACTTGCGCACGCGCACCACCTTGAGCACCGCGGCGCCAGGCGGCAGGTCCAGCGCCGTGCTGACTGCCGGCGGGGCCGGCATGCGCTTCCATTCCAGGACCGTGACGCGCGTGCGCTTGCTGACGCTGACGATGTTGTCGAGCAATCCGCCGCGCACCGCCGTGGCGGCGGTTGCCGCATGCCGGAAGGTCGGCACGGTGCCCTTGCCGCGCAGACGCGCAACCATTCCCTCCTCTTCCAGCCGCGCCAGCGCCGAGCGTACGGTGACACGCGCCACGCCGAATTCTTCGGCTAGCTGGCGCTCGCCGGGTAGCGGCATGCCGGTCTCGTAGTAGCCGCCGCGGATACGGTCGCGCAGGATCAGCCGGACTTGCTGAAAGCGGGGAAGATCGGGGTTGGCATCCAAAGGCATGGGCAATAGGCTGACAAGCGTACGGGCATTGCCGCCACGGTACGCGCGTCGCGCTAGTTGAACAAGCGATGCTGCCCTATTCGTAGCGCTTGCCCAGCGCCAGCATTTCAGGTGTGCCGATCAGCTCGTTGAGCGCCTGGAACGACAGCATCCGGTCCAGGTACGGTGTGGTGGTCTGATGCGTCCCCAGGCTTTGCAGGTAGTCGCGCAGCGCAAAGGCCAGCGCCCGTACGGTACCGCCGGGGAAGATCACGACACGAAAGCCGATCTCTTCCAGTTCCGGCGCTGGCAGCACCGGCGTCTTGCCGCCTTCGACCATATTGGCCAGCAGCGGCGCGCGTGTCCCGAGCCTGGCGATGGCCGCCGACATGTCTTCGCGGCTGCGCAGCGCCTCCACGAACAGCAGATCGGCGCCGGCCTCGGCGTAGCGCTCGGCGCGTTCCAGCGCCGCTTCCATGCCCTCCACCGCCACGGCGTCGGTACGGGCGATGATCAGCGTGTTCGCATCGCGGCGCGCGTCGCAGGCAGCGCGGATCTTGCCCGCCATCTCGGCGGCCGGGATCACCGACTTGCCATCGAGGTGCCCGCAGCGCTTCGGCATCGCCTGGTCTTCCAGCTGGATCGCCGATGCGCCGGCACGCTCGAGCACGCGTACGGTCTGCACGACGTTGAGGGCATTGCCGAAGCCGGTGTCGGCATCGACGATCAGCGGCAGCGCCACGCGCTCGCGGATATTGCGGGTGACAGAAGCCACGTCATCAAGCGACAGTAAGCCGATATCCGGCCGGCCAAAGCGCGTGTAGGCAAGGCTGGCACCGGAAAGATAGGCAGCCTGGAACCCGGCCTGTTCGACCAGCAGTGCGGAAAAGGCGTCATAGACACCCGGTGCGGTCACGATGCCAGGTTGTTGCAGGCGTTGCTTCAGTGTCATGCTGGATTTCCGTTCACGGAAAGTTGGCCCGCCGCGATCTTGCGGGCGAGGTGCGGCACCAGGCCGCCGTCTTGGATCATGTCCACCAGGTGCGGCGGAACCGGTTCGCATTGTAGTGGCGCGAGGCCTTCGACAAAGACCTGCGCACGCGCAAGATCGCAACCGGCGCGCTGGCCCGCCGCAATACGCGGCAGCGACGGGCAAGTGAACAGCGGGAGGCCCAGGTTGAAGCCGTTGCGATAGAACAGCCCGGCGAACGACGGCGCGACTACGGCTGCCACGCCCAGATGCCGCAAGACCTCCACCGCCTGTTCGCGCGACGAGCCCGCGCCGAAATTGCGCCCGCCGAACACGATGTCTCCGGGCCGCACCGCGGCGGCAAACCCGGGATCGACATGCTCCATGCAATGGCGCGCGAGCGCATCGATGCCGTACTTCATATACGCGCCGGGCGCCAGCAGGTCGGTATTGATATCGTCGCCGAACACCCAGGCGCGACCGGTGAAGTGCCCTGTGGCGGGCATGAGCGTGTCGTTCATGACAGCATCCCCCGTGGATCGGCGATTCGGCCGGCAATTGCAGACGCGGCCACCGTGTAGGGCGAACCGAGATAAACCTGCGACGATGCGGCGCCCATGCGTCCCTTGAAATTGCGCGCAGTGGTACTGATCACCACGGTGTCCTCGCCAAAGCGGTGCTCGCCATAGCCAGCGCACGCGCCGCAAGCGTTCGGCAGAAGCTCGGCGCCGGCCGCCACCAGCGCGCCCAGCGTGCCCTCGCGCTCGGCCTGCGCCTGGTCCGCGGCGCTGGCCGGCGCCACCAGCAGCCGGCTATTGCGCGCCACGCGCTGTCCGCGCAGCACTTGCGCGGCCATGCGCAGGTCGTCGAGCTTGGCGCCGGTGCAGGCACCGATGTATGCGATATTGACCGCCACATTGCCCAGGCTGTCGACGTCGCTGGCATCGGCCGGGGTATGCGGCCGCGACACTTGCGGCGCCAGCGACGCAGCGTCGAAGTCGTGCGTAGCCAGGCATGCGGCGCCGGCGTCCGACTGCCAGCGGTCGACGTCAATCTCCGATGGCTCCACGCCGGCGTCGAGCAGCCAGTCGCGCGTCACCGCGTCGGGCGCCACCAGGCCGACCTGGGCGCCCAGCTCCGCGGTCATGTTCGACAGCGTCATGCGCTCCTGCATCGACAACGCCGACACGGCGGTGCCGGCATATTCAACGGCCTGATACTGGCCCCCGTCCATGCCGAATTGCGTGCACATGCGCAGCATCATGTCCTTTGCCGACACGCCGGGGCGCAGCCGGCCGTGCCATTGCATGCGGAGGGTCTGCGGTACGCGCACCCAGATCTCGCCGGTCACCAGTACGCCGAGCATCTCTGTCGCCCCGATGCCGAACATGTATGTGCCGAAGGCCCCACCCGTTGAGGAGTGGCTGTCACCACCCACCGCCATCATGCCCGGACGCAGGTAGCCCTTCTGCGGCACCACCACATGGCAGATGCCCTCCATGTCATGGAAGCGCGCCACGCCCTCCTCCCTGACCCACTCGCGCGCGATCTGCACGATCTTGCGGCTGTCGGCGTCATGGGCCGGCACATAGTGGTCTGTGACCACCACCACCCTGGACGGGTCCCAGACCCGGGCGCCGATCTTCTCCAGCAGCGGCTTGACGCGCCGCGGGCCACCCGAATCATGCATCATGGCCAGATCGACACGGCAGGTGACGATCTCGCCCGGCGTGACATGCGCGCGGCCGGATGCGCGGGCCAGCAGTTTCTGGGCGAGCGTCTGGGGCGTGGCCGCTGCGACGGCCTGTGCGGACACCTGCGCCATCATTCCACCCGTGTGCCCGATGCCTGGATCACCTTGGCCCAGTGCTGGATATCGCTGCGGACAAACTGCGCGAACGCCTGCGGCGTCATGCTCACCGCGCTGGCGGCCTCGGCTTCCATGCGCTGCTTGTACGCGGGATCCTCCACCGCGATCTTCACCGCCCGATACAGCTGGTCAGTGGTGGCCTGCGGCAGCTTGGCCGGCCCAAACAGCCCGAACCATGCCGACGACTCGAATCCCTTCACGGTGCTGCCGATGGTGGGCACGCCCTGGAGCTGCGGCAGCGGCTGCCTGCTGCTGACGCCGAGTATCTTGAGCGCGCCGGACTTCGCATGCGGCAGCACATTGACGGTACTGGCAAACATCAGGTCCACGGTGCCGGCCAGCAGGTCGGTCAGAGCGGGATTGGTGCCCTTGTAGGGAATGTTCAGGATATCGGTGCCAGTCTGCAGTTTGAACTGCTCGCTGGCCAGATGCAGCGATGACCCCTGCGCGCCGATGGCAAAGCTCAGCTTGCCGGGGTTGCGCTTCGCATAATCGATCAGGCCGGCAGTGTTGTCGAACGGCGCGTTCTTGCGCGCCACCAGCACGCTGGGCACCCGCGCGACCATCGAGATCGGCGTGAAGTCCCTGACCGCATCGAACGGCAGATTCTTGTAGAGCGAGGCGTTGATGGTATGGCCAGTAAAGCTCATCAGCAGCGTGGTGCCGTCCGGCGTGCTGCGCGCAACATACTGCGCGGCGATATTGCCGCCAGCACCGGGCTTGTTGTCCACCACCACGCTGCGTTGCAGCGTCTCGCCCATCGAACGGGCAATCAGGCGCGCCAGCGCGTCGGTAGTGCCACCGGCCGGGCTGCCGACCACGATCGTGATTGGCTTGTCGGTTGCAGCGTGCACTGCCGGGGCCATCGAGGCCAGGACGGTCAGCGCGGCACTGGCCAGGAATTGTCTCTTGCTGAAAGGCATGTCGGTCTCCACCGCTGTTCTAGCAACTTCGGTGAAGTGGACTCTATGCCCGGCGCCAGCCGCGTTCAATGGAACCGCGTGGTCCTATCCAAGGTACCACTTATGGTGAGTGCCAGAGCAACTGCGACCGCCCGGTCGCCACACCGGCCATCTCAACGATCGTTCCCCCTCTTTAGTAGGTCCCATTCTCGGGATTCCATATTTGCTGCCCGACCGGCAGCAACCTATGATGGATCTCAAAAATGTTGCCGCCCGCATCAGGCCAGTTTTTCTGTCATTCAGGCCGCACGCGGAGAAAGGTTTCCGGGTACTGGGGGTCAAATGAACAACGAAGGCTACAGGCGGTGGCGCCGCCGCTGGTTGCGCCTGCATTCGCGATTTCTGCTGGCTAGCGCGCTGACGTTGGCGGAAGTCGAGCTGGACACGTATCTAAAAGAAAAACGTACGACATACCGCGACTTTGGGGACTTCACTGAGAATGAGATTGACTTCATTTTTCGGCGAGTCTGTCGAGGCATCCAACGGTGGCCCGCCCCTCATATCGCGTCCCAGGAGTGCGTGCGCCGGGCACGCAAGCGGATTCAGGAACTGGGCAGGCGTCTGACGAATGAAGCGACTTGGCAAAACGACTCCACGTTGTAGTGCACCGCGTCGTACGGACACTTGCCTCAACCCTGCCCGGAATGAGAAGCCAGCCTCAGCGCCTATACTGAACAGCATCGGCTGGCACGAGCCCCCGTGCAGCCACGGCTTCGGATCCCGACATTTCGACGAGAAGCAGCCTTTCCTCTCCGACCGACGACCGGCAGGCCAGCATCCCCGCGCGGCTTGACCGCCTGCCGTGGTCGCGTTGGCACTGGCGCGTGGTGCTCGCGCTGGGCATCGCCTGGGTGCTCGACGGCCTCGAGGTCACGCTGGTCGGCTCGGTCGGCGCCGTGCTGGAGCGCCGCGACACGCTGGCGCTTACCGCGACCGAGGTCGGCTGGACGGGTTCGTTTTATGTTGGCGGCGCCGTGCTCGGCGCGCTGTTGTTCGGCCGCATGGCCGACCGGCTCGGCCGCAAGCGGCTGTTCCTTGTCACGCTGCTGGTCTACATGGCCGCCACGCTAGCGACGGCGTTTTCAACAGGCTTCGCCATGTTCGCGGTGTGCCGGTTCTTTACCGGCCTTGGCATTGGCGGCGAATATGCCGCCATCAATTCCGCCATCGACGAACTCATTCCCGCGCGTGTGCGCGGCCGCGTGAACCTGGCGATCAACGGCAGCTTCTGGGTCGGCGCCGCGCTCGGAGCCGGGCTGAGCCTGCTGCTGCTCGACCCGCGCGTGCTGGGTCCCGTGTGGGGCTGGCGCGCATGTTTCGCACTGGGCGCGGTGCTGGCCGTTGCCATCATGCTGGTGCGCCGGCATGTGCCGGAAAGCCCGCGCTGGCTGGCCATGCACGGCCGCATCGGCGAAGCGGAACACGTGATTGCGGACATCGAGGCGCAGGTCTTCCCCACAGTGCGGATGCGCGCGGGCTCGCCGGCCGCAGCATCGCACATTCACGTCCCGACGCCACCGCCGTCCATACGCGATGTGCTGCGCCTGCTGGTGCTGCGCTATCGGCAGCGCAGCCTGATTACGCTGGCCCTCATGCTGGCGCAGGCCTTCTTCTACAACGCGATCTTTTTCTCCTACGCACTCGTGCTGACACGCTTCTACGGCGTGCCGGATGGCCGTGTCGCGCTTTACCTGTTCCCGTTCGCGCTGGGCAATGCAGTGGGGCCGCTGGTCCTCGGCCCTTTGTTCGACGAGGTCGGCCGGCGCCGCATGATTGCGGCCACTTACGTGCTGTCTGGCCTCGGCCTGGCCGCCACCGGGTGGGCGTTCACGCAAGGCTGGCTCGACGCTGCCACGCAGGCGCTGTGCTGGTCCGCCGTGTTCTTCCTGGCTTCGGCCGCCGCCAGCTCGGCGTACCTGACCGCCAGCGAGGTCTTTCCTCTCGAAATGCGCGCGCTTGCGATCTCGGTCTTCTATGCGGTGGGCACCGGCACCGGCGGCTTCATCGCACCCGTGCTGCTTGGCACTTTGATCGAACGCGGCAGCCGTGAAGCGGTCGCGGCCGGCTACGGGCTCGGCGCCGCACTGGTCATTGCGGCCGGCCTGCTGGCATTGCGCTACGGGATCGATGCCGAGCGGCGCCCGCTCGAGGAGATTGCCCCGCCATTGGCAAGCGGCCGACACGAAGAAACTGGTTGACGGAAATCGGCAGATACTCATACCGCGCCTTTAAAAGTAACAACCATGCAGCTTTTGTTTAATTCGCGCGGTAATATACAAAAGGCGTCTATTCATATAGACGAATTCCCCGAATCTAACGACCCAAATATTCAACAATGAGAATCACGCTCGATGCGCTGCAGGTAGTCGAGTCCATTGCGCGCTGTGGCACGTTCGCACTTGCCGGCAAGGAACTGCACAAGGCGCCGTCGTCGCTGAGCTATGTCGTGCAGAAACTCGAAAGCGACCTGGGCATCACGGTGTTCGATCGCAGCGCGCACCGCGTGCGCCTGACGCTGGCAGGCGAGGTCCTGCTGGACGAAGGGCGCCGTTTGCTGCGCGCCGCGAACGACCTCGAAGAACGCGTCAGGCGCGCCGAGGCCGGCTGGGAGGCCGAACTAAAGATTGCGACCGACGCGCTGGTTCCGTTTGACGCCATCCTGCCGTTCATCTCGGCATTCCAGGCGGAAAACAGCTATACGCGCCTGCTGTTCTCGCAGGAATTGCCGGGCAACAACTGGTTGGCGCTAGCCACCAACAGCGTTGACCTGTTGATTGGCGCGGTCGGAGATCCCCCCGCGGTGCAGGGGCTGTTCACGGTGCCCGCCGGCACCGCGAGGTCGATCTTTGTCGTCGCGCCGGGGCACCCGCTCGCGGCAGTGGAGGAGCCCATCGACTGCACCGTGCTGTGGCAACACCAGTTCGTGGAAGTCTGGCTGCCGCAGGACAGTGCGCCCGATCCGCTCCACACGCTGGTGGAAGGCCAGCGACACATCAGCGTGCCCACACTCGATGCGAAAGTGTCCGTGCTCTTGTCCGGCCTTGCATGCGGCTATCTGCCGGTGTGCGCCGCGCAGCCGCATATCGACAAAGGGCGGCTCGTCGTGCGGCGGCTGGGCGAGGAGCGCCCGCCACAAACCTTTCATATCGCCTGGCGCAGCAACGATCCCGGCAGGGCGATCGGCTGGTGGATCGAGCGCAAGGAGGCGCTCGCCAACGCCCTGCGCCAAAGCCTTGGGCTTCAGGCGCCAGCCTGACTGGCGAAGGCGCGCAGACTGGCCCGGCGACAAGACCGGAACAAGACGGGAAAGCGCGCACCGCCGTCGCCAGCGGCCGCTAGGCCCTCTCCCGCAGGTCGTACCAGGCCACCAGCAGGAATCCCCCCACCAGGCCGAGGTGCTCGAAGAAGGCGTTCTCCATCATGAAACGGGCATCGCCGGAGACTTCCCAGAAGCGGTTCGCCAGGAACGTCGCCATCAGCGTGAAAGCCGCCAGGCCAAGCGCGCCGAGCCAGCGGTAGAAGCCGGCCAGGATCATCGCCGAGGCGCCGAGTTCGAGCGCAATGGTCGCCGCCGCGAGCGGCCCGGCCGGCGCAAGACCGAAATGGTGCATCTCGGCCATGGCCGCGGGGAAGTCCAGCGCCTTGTTCAGCCCGCCCTGCAGGTAGGCCGCGCACAGGCCCAGCAGTGCCACCCAGCGCACCACCGGTGTCGCGAAGCGGGCCACGCGGGTTTCCGCCGCCGGCGGAGTCAGACTGCCATGCTCGATCATTGCTTGCTCTCTCGAAGATAGTGATGTGCCGCGCCGCAACGCTGCTGCAAGGCCGGCGAAGCGAAGTCATGTTAGTGCATGATCGTTCGAATAAAGAAGTTAACTCACGTTTTTATTTTTTTCATCGACATCGTCCTACCGCTGTCGCTTTAGGGTATCCAAGAATGCTATGGGCCTGAATAACGGATTCCTCCCCAGACTCATCCACTTATTCGAATAGTCTGTTCGAAATAATCCGTTATGCCGGTCAGAATCGCCTCGTTATACTTTCGCAGCGCTCCCGGCATTGCCGGCAAGTGCCCAATGACATGCTTTCCCACGCAGTTGGCGCTGCGGCCATCGCCGCATGATAATTTGTCCCCCGCCGCCATGCCGTCGCGCCCCATGCGACAGCGAAGGTGTGGCGTCTTTCCCGCCCCAAGGAGAAAACCGTGAGCAATCCGAAGCTAGAAGTCCTGACTCCGCAGAATTGCCAACTGATCTTCATCGACCATCAGCCGCAGATGGCATTCGGTGTCCAGTCGATCGACCGCCAAGTCCTGAAGAACAATGTGATCGGGCTCGCCAAGGCCGCGAAGATCTTCAATATCCCGACCACGATCACCACCGTGGAAACCGAAAGCTTCTCGGGCTTTACGTATCCCGAATTGCTCGACGTGTTTCCGAGCCACAAGCTGCTGGAACGCACGTCGATGAATTCCTGGGACGACCAGAAGGTGCGGGACGCGCTGGCTGCTGCGGGCCGCAAGAAGGTCGTGGTGTCGGGGCTGTGGACGGAAGTCTGCAACAACACGTTCGCGCTCAGCGCGATGCACGACGCCGACTACGAGATCTACATGGTGGCCGATGCGTCCGGCGGCACGTCCAAAGAGGCGCATGACTATGCCATGCACCGCATGATCCAGGCCGGCGTGGTGCCCGTGACCTGGCAGCAGGTGCTGCTTGAATGGCAGCGCGACTGGGCCCACCGCGATACCTATGATGCGGTCATGGCGCTTGTCAAGGAGCATTCGGGCGCCTATGGCATGGGCGTCGACTACGCGTACACGATGGTGCACAAGGCGAAGCAGCGTACGTCAACGCAGCACGAGGCCATTCCGGCAGTCCCGGCACGCTGAGCTCACTGACACATTGACGTGAGTGGATCGCGGGCGCAGCGGCAACCGCCGTCGCGCCCGCCATAAGCCGTCACCTTGCCATGCCAACGCCTACAGGAGTTTCGCCATGAATGCTTCGACCGCCCCGGACCTGATTCTCGTCAACGGCAAGTTCACCACGCTGGACCGGGCCAATCCGCAAGCCGAAGCAGTCGCCATTCGCGATGGCCGGTTTGCCGCCGTCGGCACGAAGCAGGACATCATGCAGACCGCCGCCAGCAGCACGCGCGTGATCGATCTTGGTGGCCGCCGTGCTATTCCGGGACTCATCGACAGCCACATGCACATCATCCGTGGCGGCCTGAACTACAACATGGAACTGCGCTGGGACGGCGTGCGCTCGCTGGCCGATGCCATGCGCATGCTGCGCGACCAGGTTGCGCGCACGCCCGCCCCGCAGTGGGTGCGCGTGGTCGGCGGCTTCACCGAACACCAGTTCGTGGAGAAACGCCTGCCAACCATCGAGGAACTCAATGCGGCGGCGCCCGACACGCCCGTGTTCATCCTGCATCTGTATGATCGCGCAATCCTGAACGGCGCTGCATTGCGCGCGGTCGGCTACACGAAAGACACGCCAAACCCGCCCGGGGGTGAAATCATTCGTGACGCAAGCGGCAACCCCACTGGCCTGCTGCTGGCCAAGCCCAATGCCACCATCCTCTACGCCACGCTGGCCAAGGGGCCGAAACTGCCGCCCGAGTACCAGAAGAATTCGACACGGCACTTCATGCGCGAGGTGAACCGGCTGGGCGTGACGGGCGTGATCGATGCGGGTGGCGGCTACCAGAACTACCCCGAGGACTACAGCATCATCGAAGAACTGCACAGGGAAGGCCAGCTCACGGTGCGGCTCGCGTACAACCTGTTCACGCAGAAGCCGAAGGAAGAACTGAGCGACTTCCGCAATTGGGCCGGGAAGGTCAAGCCCGGCCAGGGCGACGATCTGTACCGGCATAACGGCGCCGGCGAGATGCTGGTCTATACGGCCGCCGACTTCGAGGACTTCCGCGTCGAACGGCCCGAGATGCCGCCGTCGATGGAAGGCGACCTGGAGCCTGTGATCCGGCTGCTGGTCGAGAACCGCTGGCCGTGGCGCCTGCATGCGACCTACGACGAGACGATTTCGCGCGCGCTCGATGTGTATGAAAAGGTCGCGCGAGACATGCCATTCGACGGCCTGCACTGGTTCTTCGACCACGCCGAGACCATCAGCGACCGCAATATCGACCGCATCGCGGCGCTTGGCGGCGGCATCGCGGTGCAACACCGCATGGCCTACCAGGGCGAGTATTTCGTCGAACGCTATGGCGCAAGATCGGCCGAACGCACCCCGCCGATCCGGAAGATGCTCGAGCGCGGCGTCAAGGTCGGTGCGGGCACCGACGCCACGCGCGTCGCGTCCTACAACCCGTGGGTGTCGCTGTACTGGCTCACGACCGGCAAGACGGTGGGCGGCATGTCGATGTATCCGCAGGCCAACCTGCTCGACCGCGAGACCGCGCTGCGGCTGTGGACCGAAGCGAATACGTGGTTTTCGAACGAGGAAGGCAAGAAGGGCATGATGGCGGTCGGACAGCTTGCAGACCTGGCGGTGCTGTCAAACGATTACTTCGCGGTCCCCGGCGACGAGATTCAGGACATCACCTCGGTCATGACCGTGCTCGGTGGCAAGGTGGTCTACGGCGACGGTGAATTCGGCAAGCATGCGCCCGAGCTGCCGCCGCCGATGCCGGACTGGTCGCCGGCCCGTCACGGCAGCCGCTACCAGCCGCGGCCACAGGCACAGGCCCGCGCGATGGCGAACACCGCTTGCGGTTGCGCCAGCGCCTGCGGCGTGCACGGCCACGCGCACGCGGACGCGTGGGCGGCAAGCCTGCCCGTTTCCGATGAGCGCTCGTTCTGGGGCGCAATGGGCTGCTCGTGCTGGGCGTTCTGATGTCGCGCCGCACCGGAGCGCCATGATGGCGCGCCACCAACCAACCGGAGTCCGACCATGAAGGTCTATATCGTCTCGCTCGCCGCCGGGATTCTCGTCGGCATCATTTATGCGCTGCTGCAGGTACGGTCGCCCGCACCACCGGCCATCGCGCTGATCGGGCTGCTCGGCATGCTGATCGGCGAACAGGTCGTGCCCACGGTGAAGCGGGTCGTCGCGGGCGAACCTGTGACCGCGGCCTGGTTCCGCAGCGAGTGCGTGCCCAAGATTACCGGCGCGCCACCGAAGGCGGATGGCACGACCGAGCCACCGGTCACGCTGGCTGCGCGCGGCAAGGAAAGCGGGCAATGATCCGGGGATACAAGAGCGGTCAATCCCGGTCGGCATGTGCCAGCACGTGTACCGCGCGGCTTGTGCTGCCGCCGGGACCGCAGTGAGCACCGCACCGCGCCCCGATCTTGCCGCGTCGGCACCGGGCCCCGCCACGGGTTGCATCCTCGCGTTTATCGCCGGCTATGTCGATGTCGTCGGGTTCGTCTCGCTGTTCGGGCTGTTCACAGCGCATGTGACAGGCAACTTCATCATGATCGGCGTCGATGTCACGGGCAACGAGGCAGGCCTGCTCGCCAAGCTGCTCGCGCTGCCCGCCTTTGTGCTGGCCGTCGCGGCGACCCGGGTCGCCGAAGTGCGGCTCGGCAAGTCCGGCCGCTCGCCGGTCGCCCCGCTGCTGCTGACCGAAGCCGTGCTGCTCCTGTTATTCATGGCCGCGAGCCTGCATGCCGCGCCCGTCACCGATCCGTCGGCGCCGGCCGCGCTCGTGGCCGGCATGCTTGCCGTCATGGCCATGGGTATCCAGAACGCGCTGTCACGGACATCGCTGCTCGAGCTGGGACCGACGACGATCATGACCGGCAACACGACGCAGATCGTGATCGACCTTGTTGATCTTCCATCCGCATCGGGCGCGCAACGCGAAGCGATCCGGCGGCGGCTGCGCAAGATGGGCCCGGCCCTGGCCGCGTTCGCGTTGGGCGCGATCCTCGGGGCAATCGGCTATGCCACGTTGTCCGTGTGGTGCGTGCTGCTGCCGGCCGTGCTGCTCGTCGCCATCGGCATTCCGGCCTGGCGCCACGGCCAGCCGTCAGCGGCAAGCTGAATGCCGTGAAGGCGCAGGAACATCGCCCCGCCATCCTCTTCGGCGCATTCGATCGCCATAACTTCGGCGATCTGCTGCTCGCACACATCGCCGCACACGTAATGAAAGGCCGTGCGCTGCACTATGGCGGCCTGGCGGATCGCGACCTGTCGGCGTACGGCGGCCACAAGGTACGGGCGCTGGCGCGGGTGGCCGAAAGCCTGGGCGACACGCCCGTTGACATCTTTCATGTGGGCGGAGAGATCCTGACGTGCAGCGCGTGGGAAGCCGCGGTGATGCTGCTGCCCCCGAACGAGGCGCAGGCGGTGGTCGCGCGGCTCGATGCGCAGCCGGCACAACGCGCCGCCTGGGCGAGCGCACAGCTCGGGCTGCGCGACTTCGCCCCGTACTTGTTGCCCGATGGCCTGTTTGCCAACGTCGCCAGCGTGCGCTACCACGCCGTGGGCGGCATCGACCTTGACCGGCTCGAGCCAGCCATGCGTGCCGAAGTGGTAGCCAAGCTGAAGGCCGCCACTTCCATCAGCGTACGCGACCTGCAGACCCGCACCATGCTGGAAGCCGCGGGCGTCAGTTGCCATCTCGCGCCCGATCCGGCGGTGATGGTCGCCGATATGTTTGCACCGCGCATCCGGGAGCACGCCCGGCAAGGCGAGCTGGCCCGCGTGATGTCCACATTCCCGCGCGGATACCTGGCCGTGCAGTGTAGCGCTGATTTCGGCGATGACGAGACGCTGGCCGCACTCGCACGGCAGCTCGAACAGATGGCCACGAACTGGGATCTCGGCATCGTGCTGTTCCGCGCGGGCGCCGCGCCATGGCATGACGACCTGGACGTCTACCGGCGCCTGGCGGCGCTCATGGGTAGCGTGCCGGTGCGCGTGTTTGGCTCGCTCAACCTGTGGGATATCTGCGCGCTGGTCGCCCATAGCCGCGGCTACGCGGGCAGCAGCCTGCACGGCAGCATCGTCGCGAGCGCGTTTGCGCTGCCGCGCGTGGGCCTGCTGCGTCCCGGGCAATCGCTCGGGTCCAGCAAGCAAGCCGCGTTTGCCGGGACGTGGGGATCGGCCGGCGCGCCTGCGGCAGTGCCGCCGTCGGCCCTTGCGTTGGGCATGGCCGAGGCCATGAGCACTAGCCAGACAGAGCGCGACGCTTTCGCGCGGGAACTGGTCGAGGCGTTCGTGGGAAGCGCCTAGCGTCAGACACGCTCGACGCGCACGAAGAACTCCACGCCTTCGTCGACGCCTTCCATCGACTGGCCGAACGTGATCCAGCCGTGGCTGCGCAGCATTACGTCGTCGCGGCGCAGGATGAAGCTCTCTTCGCCGTCGATGGTGACGTGCGTGCCGTTCGAACTCCGGTCGACCAGCACGTAGCGCCCGGCGCGCGACTCCACGGTGGCCTGGAACCGCGAGGCGCGCCGGTCCGCCACCACGATCGTCATGGTGCTGTCACGGCCAATGGTGACAGGCGCGGAGGCGAGATTCATTTCCACGAGCGCCGAGCGGTAGCGCAACGTGAGAAACACCGAACACGCGGTACGCGGGCTTTCGGTGTCGATCAGCGTCAGGTCGGTCGCCTGTTGCCAGATCGCCTCGAACAGTTCGACCGGCTGCTCCCTGCCGCGTACCTGGATCGGGTACAGGTAGCGCGTCGTCCGGCGCAGCCAGTCAGGCAGGCCGCCGACGGACTCCGCGCTGGTGATGATCTGGCCGCGCGATGCCAGCTTGGACAGCCGCGCCGCGAGATTCACGGTATCGCCGAACACATCGCCTGAGATATCAGATAGTACCGGCCCGTGATGAAAGCCGATATGGATCGACATCGGCACACCGGCCACCGGCGGCAGTTCGGCCACCGCGTGCTGCATATCGAGCGCGGCCTGCAGTGCGCGTTCCGCCGCCGGGAACACCACCATGATCTCGTCGCCGATGGTCTTGACGATGCGCCCGCCGCAATCCTGCGAGCAGGACCGCATGACGCCGAGGCATCGCGCGACCGCGGCCATCGCCGCTGCGTTGCCGGCCACTTCGTACAGCCGCGTGCTGCCGCTGAGGTCGGCGAACATTACCGACCCTTGCGACGCCTCGTTAAGCGGTTCTCGGTCCATATGCACGCCGGCCCGGCTCGGTTCCGACGGGCCACGTCCTCATTGCAGTCACGCGATCGCGCAATGCTGGAATTCTGGCACCGCGACCGGCGATCCTCAACCCGAATGGCAAACGATGGGAGCGGGGGCAAACACGGTGGCGGTCTCCGGCCCCTAGCTCAATCCATCCAGCACCCAGTGCTGCCCATGCACCATGGCCGCCGCATCGGATGCCAGCATGGATACCATCCGTGCAGCCGCTCCCGTCGACACCCACACTGAAGGATCCGTCCCCGGCATGTCCCGCCGGTTGGCCGGCGTATCGAGCACTCCTGGCGCAATGCTGTTGACGTTCACGCCGCCGGCGCGTACCTCGCGCGACAGGCTTTCAACGAGCCGCTGCAGCGCGCTCTTCGACGCGCAGTACGCGCCCATCGAAGCCACGCCCGCCGCCGCACTGCGTGCCGTGACGGCCACGACCTTGCCGCTGCCCCGCGCGAGCATGGCGGGAATGAACGGGCGCGTTACGGCGATGAATGACCACGCGTTCAGGTCCATCATGTGCATCCATGACTCGCGGCTGATGGCGTGCGTGGCCTCGCCCATCTCGAAGCCGCCGGCCACATGGACCACGACGTCCACGGCACCGAAGGTATCCAGTATCTCCGCACCGACGCGGGACATGCCGGTATCCGAGGTGACATCGGCCTCGCGCAGCAACATGCCGCCGTCCGCATCGGGATGGGCGAAGACGCTTTGCAGGTGCTGGAGGTCACGGTCGATCAGGGCCAGCCGGCAGCCCTCCCCGGCAAAGCGGCTGGCTACTGCGCGGCCCAAGGCGCCGGCGGCGCCGGTGATCACGACATGACGAATGGCGGCTTCCATCTTCGGGCTCCCGTAGCGAAGGACTGCCTTCACCATAGTCGGGCGGCACGCAAAGGGAAATGCGGATGTCGGCTGAACTGTACAGAGCGGAATCCTTGCGCCCGTCTATGGCGCACTGCCCGTACATGCGCCAAGATGCGGCTGCATCACCCGCTGCTGCCTCACCCATTCAGGATCCCCAATTGCCTCTTACCCGCTTGCGGCAAAGCGCCACCCTTCTCGCCGTCGTGGCGCTGACCGGCTCGATGGCCTCCCTGTGCATCGGCACCTCGTTCGCCAAGTCGCTGTTTGCGGCGCTGGGGGCGCAGGGCACGACCGCATTGCGCGTGAGCTTTTCGGCATTGATCCTGCTCGCGGTGTGGCGACCGTGGCGGATGCCGCTGTCCGGCGCCAATGCCAGGGCCATTGCGCTCTATGGTGCCGCGCTCGGCGCCACCAACCTGCTGTTCTATATGTCGCTGCGCACCATTCCGCTGGGGCTGGCGATTGCGATCGAATTCACCGGACCGCTCACCGTGGCGGTGCTGTCGTCGCGGCGTGCCATCGATTTCCTGTGGATCGCGTTCGCGGTCACCGGGCTGCTGTTGCTGCTGCCGCTGGGCGAAGCGTCCACGCATCTGGATCCGGTCGGCATGGGCTTCGCGCTCGCGGCGGGGGTTGGCTGGGCGCTCTACATCATCTTCGGCCAGCGCGCGGGCAATGCCCACGGCGGCCAGGCCACATCGCTCGGTCTGACCATGGCGGCGCTGGTCGTGCTGCCGTTCGGCCTGGCCCACGCCGGCACGGCCATGTTCAGCCCGCCGCTGCTGCTCGCGGGGCTGGCCGTGGGCGTGTTGTCCAGCGCGATTCCCTATTCACTTGAAATGGTCGCGCTCAAGCGCCTGCCGCGACGGACGTTCGGCATCCTGCTCAGCATGGAGCCCGCCATGGGCGCGCTGGCCGGGCTGGCGTTCCTGCATGAGCAACTCAGCATGATCCAGTGGCTAGCAATTGCCAGCATCATCGTGGCCTCGATCGGTTGCACGGCTACCGCGCGGGGCAAGGCGGCGGCCTGAATTCTCGCCGTGAATGCGGCGCAGCAAACCCGCCGCGATAGCGGCCAGTTCATGGTTTTCCCTTTGCCTGCCGCGCTTGACTGAACCTGGGCCGGGCTTCAGATTGGACCGCGCAGTACAACTCTGGCGTCCAACACAGGAGACAGGAAGCATGCGAACCATCAAGGTGGCACTGGCAGCATTCAGCCTCATGGCCGGCCTCTGTTCGATTGCCGCGGCCCAGACGTGGCCCGGCAAGCCGATCACCATGGTCTTGCCGTTCCCCGCCGGCGGCTCCGCCGATGTCGTCGGCCGGGCGATGGCCGACGAAATGGGCAAACGCCTGGGCCAGCCCGTGGTCGTGGAGAACCGTGCCGGCGCCAGCGGCATCGTGGGCGCGAGCTATGTCGCCAAGGCGCCTGCCGATGGCTACACCATGATGTTCACCACCACGCTGCCCATCATGACCAACCAGTTCGTGTACGCGAAGCTCCCCTACGATCCGCGCAAGGACTTCGCGCTGATCTCCCAGGTCGCGACCGGCCAGCTCGTGTTGGCGGTCCACCCGTCGGTGCAGGCGAAAAGCGTGAAGGAATTCGTCGCGTGGGCCCAGCAGAACAAGGGCAAGGTCAACTACGGCTCATGGGGCGTCGGCTCGGCCGCGCACCTGATGGGCGCCTTCCTGAGCAACAGCCGCGGCATGGACATGAGCCATATCGCCTACAAGGGCGAGGCGCCCATGCTGCAGGACCTGATCGGCGGACAGGTGCAGATGGCAATCGGCTCGTATATGTCGATCAAGCCGTACCTGGAGTCCGGCAAGCTGCGCGCGCTGGCGGTGACCGGCGACAAGCGGATCGGCACCATCGCGGACGTCCCGACGTTCGAGCAGGCCGGGCTCAGCGAACCGGAGTTCCGGCCGGTCGGCTGGCTGGTGCTGGTGGCGCCGGCAGCCACGCCGGCACCGGTGCTCGCCCGGCTGGAGAAGGAGGCCATCGCCGCAGCGAATACCACGGCCGTCAAGGCGCGTTTGCAGGTGGCCGGGCTGGAAGCCATGGGCACCACGTCGGCCCGCTTCCGCGAGGATTACCAGTCGGCCATGCCGGTGCTGGAACGCGTGGTGAAGGCGTCGGGCGCGCGCGTCGAATAGTCTTGCGCGCCCCGCTCAGCGGGCACCGAACCAGCCGGCGGGCAGGCTTGCGGTGGCGTCCGCATCGGCTGCCCCGAACGCAAGCGTGGCCTCGTGCAGGAAGCTGTCTTCGGGATTGCGGCGGCAGCTGAAGCCCAGTCCGCGAAGGATGGCAAGCATGCGGCGGTTCTCGCTGAGCACATCACCGCGCAGGCGGCGCACACCGGCCGCTTGCGCAAGTTGCTGCAATTTGGTGATGAGCCGGCGGCCAAGACCCTGGCCTTGCCAGTCATCGGCCACCACCACGGCAAATTCGGCGGTATCCCGGTCCGTCACGACGAACTGGCCGTTGGCCACCACTTCCGCACCGCCATCCACGGTCGGCACGGTCACGACCAGCGCAGCCCCTTCGGCGCCTGGCCTGACCAACCCTTCGATGATGGAGTCCGCGACCCGGCCGCCTGTCAGGAAGCGGAAATAGCGGCTGTCGCGCGACAAGCCTTCCACCAGTTCACGTACCGCGGCTTCATCGTCTGCGCCCGCCTGCCGCAACGTTGCCTGTGCGCCGCGCCGGAGCGCCCATTGCTCGTTGCCCCCTTGTACCGACGTACGTGCTTGCAGGCCTTGCCTTATCTCAACCATGACCGCCACCTGACTTCAATATTTGTATCCAGAGTATAGGCGAACCCCTGACTTTTGCAAATGAAGTCAGCATGCTATGCTCAGTGCATCATGAAAGCCACGTCCACCGTCCTTAGTGACTGCTCGATCGCCGCCACCCTCTCGCTGATCGGCGAGAAGTGGACGATCCTGATCCTGCGCGACATCTTCCACGGCGTGACCCGGTTTGATGACTTCCTGCGCCGGCTTGAATGTTCGCCGGCCGTGCTGTCAGCCCGGCTGAAGACGCTGACCGAGGCCGGCTTGCTGCGCCGCGTCGGCTACAAGGAACCTGGCGAGCGCGAGCGCTTCGAGTACCGTCCGACGCGCGCGGCCGTCGAACTACTGCCCGTGCTGGTCGGGCTGATGCAATGGGGTGACCGCCACCTTGCCGCCGGTGGCATCGGCCCGGTGGAGATCCGCTCGCGCCAGAATGGCCAGCGGGTCAGCGTGGCGCTGGTCGATGAAGATGGCCAGGCCGTGTCGCCCTCCGACATGGCCGTCATACCGCTGGCGACGCCAGGCGCGCCACAAGACTGATTCCCTGGCTGGCACCGCGGCGATACATTGCATCGCACCATGACTGTGCCGCGCCGGCCGACGCGCCCCATCAACGCGCACGGGCCAGAACCATATCGGTCCCTTTTGCCGCGAAATATCGCTCTCACCGTCACATCAACGCTGGCACAGCACTTGCGTAAATGACGTGGGCGGATCAACGGCGATCCAACCACCCCATCAATGCGGCGGCTATGCCATGTAGCCGCTGTCAGGACAACGGCGTCCCCTGATCTGGTCAATGACCGGATTGCGGGACGCCTTTTGTTTTCTCGGAGCAAGCGACGATGAACGGCAAAGCCACCCGCATCCAGTTGTTGAGTCTGCGAAGCCCGCAGATGCGTGCCTTCCACCTGACGTGGATGGCGTTCTTCGTGTGTTTCTTTGCATGGTTCGCGTGCGCGCCGCTGATGCCGGTGATCAAGGGCGAATTCGGCCTCACGCCGGCGCAGATCGCCAATATCAATATCGCCGCGGTGGCAGTGACCATTCTCGTGCGGCTGGTGATCGGCCCGATGTGCGACCGCTTCGGCCCGCGCAAGACCTACACCGGCTTGCTGGCGCTGGGCGCGCTGCCCGTGATCGGCGTGGCGTTCGCGCAGAGCTACGAAACGTTCCTCGCGTTCCGCCTGCTGATTGGCGCCGTCGGTGCGAGCTTCGTCATCACGCAGTACCACACCTCGGTCATGTTCGCGCCCAACGTCGTTGGCACCGCCAACGCGGCAGCGGCAGGCTGGGGCAATGCCGGCGGCGGCGCCGCGCAGGCGCTGATGCCGCTGCTGCTGGGCGCGGTGCTGATGCTTGGCGTGGACCATGCAATGGGCTGGCGCGTGGCGCTGCTGGTGCCGGGCGTGCTGATGCTGGTCATGGCCGTCGTCTACTGGTGCTTCACGCAGGACTGCCCCGAAGGCAATTACTCCGACATGCGCGCCCGCGGCCAGGCCATCACTGGCAAGGATGGCGGCAAGGGCGGCGGCTGGGCCAGCTTCCGCGCCGCCAGCGCCAACTATCGCGTGTGGCTGCTGTTCGTCACCTACGGTGCGTGCTTCGGCGTGGAGATCTTCATCCACAACATCGCCGCCACGTTCTACGTGGACCACTTCGGCCTGAGCCTGAAGGCCGCGGGCCTGGCCGCTGGCAGCTTCGGCCTGCTGGCGCTGTTCGCCCGTGCCCTCGGCGGCTGGCTGTCAGACAAGGCGGCGCGCCGCCGCGGCCTCGATGCACGCTCGACGCTGCTGTTCGTGCTGATCCTCGGCGAAGGCCTGGGCCTGCTCTGGTTCGCGCAGGCCGGCAACGTCGTGATGGCCGTGACTGCCATGCTGCTGTTCGGCCTGTTCACGCACATGGCCTGCGGCGCTACGTATGCGCTGGTTCCCTTTATCGACCGCAAGGCGCTCGGCGGCGTGGCCGGCATCATCGGCGCCGGCGGCAACGTGGGTGCGGTGGCCGCCGGCTTCCTGCTCAAGGGCCTGGGCGACCTGCAGCAAACGCTCACCGTGCTTGGTGTGCTCGCCGCCCTGGCCGCGTTGTGCGCGATCGCCATCCGCTTCAGCGCCGAGCACAAGGCGCAGGAACAGGCGCTGTACGACAGCGCGCTGGCCAACTGAATAGCCCGCATCTCCACCACAACAGCATCCCGAGCAGCACAGACTGACTATCGGACAAGGAACGCATCATGAAACTGATCATCGTCGGCCACGGCATGGTGGGTCACAAATTCCTCGAATGCCTGGCGGAAGCCGGCGCGCAGAACCTGGAAGTGACCGTGCTGTGCGAAGAACCGCGCCCCGCCTACGATCGCGTGCACCTGTCCGAGTTCTTCGCCGGCAAGTCGGCCGAAGACCTTTCGCTGGTACCGGCGGGCTTCTTCGAGCAGCACAACAACATGCTGCTGCGCCTGAACGCCCGTGCAGTGTCGATCGACCGCACCGCGCGCACGGTCACCGTATCGACCGGCGAGACGCTGGCCTATGACAAGCTGATCCTCGCCACTGGCTCCTACCCCTTCGTGCCGCCGGTGCCGGGCAAGGAGCGCAAGGACTGCTTCGTCTACCGCACCATCGAAGACCTGGAAGCGATGCGGGAGTGCGGCGCGCGCTCGAAGCGCGGCGTGGTCATCGGCGGCGGGCTGCTGGGCCTGGAGTGCGCCAAGGCGCTGCGCGACATGGACCTGGAAACGCATGTGGTCGAATTCGCGCCGCGGCTAATGGCCGTGCAGGTGGATGAAGGCGGCGGCCGCATGCTGCGCCAGAAGATCGAAGGCCTGGGCGTGACCGCCCATACCGGCAAGAACACCGTTGAAATCATCGACGGCGCGGACGGCACCCATCGCATGGTGTTTGCCGATGGCACGCACCTCGACACCGACATGATCGTGTTTTCGGCCGGCATCCGTCCGCGCGATGAACTGGCGCGTGCCGCCGGCCTTGCCGTTGGCGAACGCGGCGGCATCACGGTGGACAACAACTGCCGCACCTCGGACCCCGATGTCTACGCGATCGGCGAGTGCGCGCTGTGGCAAGGCAAAATCTACGGCCTGGTGGCCCCGGGCTACGACATGGCCCGTGTCGCCGCGCGTCACCTGCGCGGTGAAGCCGCCGAATTCGCCGGCGCCGACATGAGCACCAAGCTCAAGCTGATGGGCGTGGATGTCGCCAGCATCGGCGATCCGCACGGCACAGTACCGGGCGCCCGGCTCTACCAGTTCAGCGACGACAGCAAGCAGGTCTACAAGAAGCTGGTGGTGTCCGACTGCGGCAAGTACCTGCTCGGGGGCGTGCTGATCGGCGACGCCAGCGAGTACGGCACGCTGCTGCAGATGATGCTGAACAAGATCGAGCTGCCCGAGTCGCCGGAATTCCTGATCCTGCCCGACAGCAGCGGCAAGGCCAAGCCAGCGCTCGGCGCCGACGCGCTGCCCGACACCGCGCAGATCTGCTCGTGCAACAACGTGTCGAAGGGCGAGATCTGCGCCGCGGTGTGCGACGGCGCCACCAGCATCGGCGCGATGAAGAGCTGCACCAAGGCCGGAACTGCCTGCGGCGGTTGCGTGCCGCTGGTCACGCAGATCATGAAGGCCGAGATGAAGAAGCAGGGCATGGCCGTCAACAACCATCTCTGCGAACACTTCCCGTACTCGCGCCAGGAACTCTATCACCTCGTGCGCGTGGGCAAGTTCAAGACCTTCGATGCGCTGCTGGAAGCGCACGGCAAGGGCCTGGGCTGCGACATCTGCAAGCCGACCGTCGGCAGCATCCTGGCCTCGTGCTGGAATGAGTTCGTGCTGAAGGAAGAGCACGCCGCGCTGCAGGACTCCAACGACTACTACCTCGCCAACATCCAGAAGGACGGCACCTACTCCGTGGTGCCTCGCATGCCGGGCGGTGAAGTCACGCCGGAAGGGCTGATCGCCGTGGGACAGGTGGCGAAGAAGTATGGCCTGTACACGAAGATCACCGGTGGCCAGCGTGTGGACCTGTTTGGTGCACGCGCTGAGGAGTTGCCCTATATCTGGGAAGAACTGATTGCCGCGGGCTTCGAATCAGGTCATGCCTATGGCAAGGCGCTGCGCACGGTGAAGTCGTGCGTCGGCTCCACGTGGTGCCGCTATGGCGTGGATGACTCGGTCGGCCTCGCCATCGAACTCGAGAACCGCTACAAGGGCCTGCGCGCGCCGCACAAGATCAAGTTCGGCGTATCGGGCTGCACGCGCGAATGCGCCGAGGCGCAGGGCAAGGACGTCGGTGTGATCGCCACCGAGAAGGGCTGGAACCTCTATGTGTGCGGCAACGGCGGCATGAAGCCCCGCCACGCCGAACTGCTGGCCGGCGACCTGGACCGCGACACGCTGATCCGCTACATCGACCGCTTCCTGATGTTCTACGTGCGCACCGCCGACCGCCTGCAACGCACCAGCGTGTGGCGCGACAACCTGGAAGGCGGCCTCGACTATCTGAAGGACGTCGTGCTCGACGACAAGCTCGGCATTGCCGCCGATCTGGAAGCCGAAATGCAGCACGTGGTCGATACCTACGAAGACGAGTGGAAGAAGGCAGTCACCGATCCCGAGACGCGCAAGCGCTTCCGCCACTTCGTCAACAGCGAACGCCGCGACGACAACCTTGTCTTCATCGAAGAGCGCGGACAGATTCGGCCGGCCACGCCGGAGGAACGGAACTTGCAACGTTCCCGCCTGAGCCACATTCCCGTAGTGGCCGTGCCCGCAAAAGCAGCCTGAATTCAGGTAAACGCAACGAAAGCGAAGGAGAACGTGATGAGCCATACCCACCATCCCGAAACCTGGACTGCGATCTGCACCTTGCGCGAGATCGTGCCCAATACTGGTGTCTGCGCGCTGGTCGACGACCAGCAGGTAGCCGTGTTCCGCATCGGCCGCGGCGAAGACGTGTACGCGATCGACAATTTCGATCCGAACTCGCAGGCAGCGGTGCTGTCGCGCGGCCTGGTGGGCAACATCGGCGAACGCCTGGTGGTGGCATCGCCTATCTACAAGCAGCACTTCGACCTGAGCACCGGCGAATGCCTGGAGGCACCGGAACACTCGGTCAACGCCTACCCGGCGCGCGTCTACGACGGCAAGGTATGGATCGCCGCCAATGTAACGCTGCGCGAAGCCGAAGAAGAACTCGCCGCCTGACACTGCAACCATGTTCCCGATGGAGACCGCGCGCATGACGCCATCCGCCCCCTCGCAGTCCCGCCCCCGGCTGGTCGTCGTCGGCAACGGCATGGCCGGCATGCGCACGGTCGAGGAACTGCTCAAGCTGGCCCCGGACCTGTACGACATCACCGTGTTCGGCGCGGAGCCGCACGGCAACTACAACCGCATCCTGCTGTCGCCGGTGCTGGCCGGCGAGAAGACCGTCGACGACATCATGCTCAATACGCGAGAGTGGTATGCGCAGAACGGCATCGAACTGCTGGCGGGCGACCCCGTGGTGGCGATCGATCGCCCGCGCCGCACGGTGCGTGCGCAGTCCGGGCGCGAGGTGCGCTATGACCGCCTGCTGCTCGCCACCGGCTCGAAGCCTTTCATCCTGCCGGTACCCGGCCACCAGCTCGACGGCGTGATCGCGTTTCGCGATATCCAGGACGTGGAAATCATGCTCGACGCCGCGCGTAACCACCGCCACGCGGTGGTGATCGGCGGCGGCCTGCTCGGGCTGGAGGCCGCCAACGGCCTGCTGCGCCAGGGCATGGATGTCACCGTCGTGCATCTGTGCGACAGCCTGATGGAACGCCAGCTCGACAAGCCCGCCGCCACGCTGCTCAAGGGCGCGCTCGAACGCAAGGGCCTGCGCTTCATGCTGGGCGCGCAGACCGCGGAGATTCTAGGCGATACGCGCGTGACCGGCGTGCGTTTCAAGGACGGCAACGAGATCCCGGCCGACCTGGTGGTGATGACCGCCGGCGTGCGCCCGAACATCGAGCTGGCGGCCGGTGCAGGCCTGCGCTGCGAACGCGCCATCGTGGTCGACGACACGCTGCAGACCTACGATCCGCGCATCTATGCCGTCGGTGAATGCGTTCAGCACCGCCAGGCCACGTTCGGACTGGTGGCGCCGATCTGGGACCAGGCGCGCGTGTGCGCCGCGCACCTGGCCGGTGCGGGCCATCGCCGCTATATCCAGCAGGCCACCGCCACGAAGCTCAAGGTCACCGGCGTGGATCTCTATTCCGCCGGCGATTTCATCGGCGGCGAAGGCAGCGAGGACCTCGTGCTGCGCGACGCACGGCGCGGCGTCTACAAGCGGCTGGTACTGCAGGACGGGCGCCTGATCGGTGCCGTGCTCTATGGCGACGTGCAGGACGGGCCGTGGTACTTCGACCTGATCCAGCAATGCGCACCGGTCGCGGCGCTGCGCCAGCGCCTGCTGTTCGGCAAGGCCCAATGCGAGGCGCTCGCTGCCTGAACGCCATCATCCGACGACAACGACATCGCCCCACGGAGAACGCGTGAATCTGTCCGACATCCCGGTGGTATCCGCCACCCCAACCACCACCACCGCCACCACCTGCCCGTACTGCGGCGTCGGCTGCGGCGTGCGCGCCACGGTGCGCGCCGACGGGCAGGTCGAGATTGCCGGCGACGCGGAGCATCCGTCCAATCACGGCCGCCTGTGCGTGAAAGGCTCGGCACTCGGCGAGACGGTGGACCTGCAAGGCCGCTTGCTGCATCCCAAGGTGCGCCACGAGGACGGCACGCTGGAACAGGTGTCGTGGGACCACGCGCTCGACACCGTGGCGCAGGGTTTCTCGCGCATCGTCCGTGAACACGGCCCCGATGCGGTCGCGCTGTATGTCTCCGGCCAGTTGCTGACCGAGGACTACTACGTCGCCAACAAGCTGATGAAGGGCTTCATCGGCACGGCCAATATCGACACCAACTCGCGCCTGTGCATGTCGTCGGCCGTGGCCGGGCACAAGCGCGCGTTCGGCGAAGACCTGGTGCCGGGCAACTACGAAGACCTGGAGCTGGCCGACCTTGTCGTACTGGTGGGCTCCAATACCGCGTGGTGCCATCCGATCCTCTTCCAGCGCCTGTCGAAGGCCAAGGAAGCGCGGCCGGAGATGAAGATCGTCGCCATCGACCCGCGCCGCACCGCCACATGCGAGCTGGCCGACCTGCACCTGCCCGTGCGTGCGGGCACCGATGTCTGGCTGTTCAACGGACTGCTCAGCTATCTGGCGCGTGAAGGCAAGGCCGACACGGCGTTCGTGGCGGCCAGCACGGCGGGGCTCGACGATGCGCTGCAAGCGACCGTGGACTGCAGCGACCCGAAGGCCGTGGCGCGCGCATGCAAGCTCGATGTCGAGGACGTGCTGGCTTTCTATCGCCTGTTCGCCGATACGGAAAAGGTCGTGACCGCCTTCTCGCAGGGCGTCAATCAGTCATCGGCCGGCACCGACAAGGTCAACAGCATCATCAACTGCCACCTGCTGACCGGCCGGATCGGCCGCGCGGGCATGGGCCCGTTCTCGCTGACGGGGCAACCGAATGCCATGGGCGGCCGCGAAGTCGGCGGCCTGGCGAATATGCTGGCCGCGCATATGGAACTGGCCAATCCGCTGCATCGCGAGATCGTGCAGGACCTGTGGCAATCGCCAGTCATGGCGGATCAAGCGGGCCTCAAGGCGGTGGACCTGTTCAACGCGATCGAGCAAGGGCGGGTCAAGGCGGTATGGGTGATCGCTACCAACCCTGTGGTCAGCCTGCCCGATGCCGACCAGGTGCGCCGCGCGCTCGCGAAGTGCGAACTGGTGGTCAGTTCCGACATCATTGAACGCACCGACACCAATGACGCCGCCCACGTGCTGCTTCCCGCGCTGGGCTGGGGCGAGAAGGACGGCACGGTCACCAACTCGGAGCGTCGTATCTCGCGCCAGCGCGCTTTCCTGCCGGCGCCGGGCGAGGCGCGCGCCGACTGGCGGGTCCTGTGCGACGTGGCCCAGCGCATGGGCTTTGCCGGCTTCGACTACGCCGGCCCGCACGAGATCTTCGACGAACATGCACGGCTGAGCGCGTGGCGCAATGACGAGGCACCGCGCGCATTCGACATCGGCGGCATGGCCGGCATGGACAAGGACAGCTATGACACCTTCGAACCCTTGCAATGGCCCGTGGTGGCCGGTTCGGCGGCCGGAACGCGACGGCTGTTCGAAAACGGCCGCTACGCCCATCCTGATGGACTCGCGCGCTTTGTCGCGACGCGGAGGCGCGCGCCGGCACATGCGCCGGATGACGACTACCCGCTGATCCTCAACACTGGCCGCGTGCGCGACCAGTGGCACACCATGACGCGCACCGGCAAGTCGGCCAAGCTCGCCGACCACCTGCCCGAGCCGTTTGTCGACATGCATCCACAAGATGCGCTCTTGTGCGGCGTGGGCGAAGGCAAGCTCGCGCGCGTGGCCACGCGCTGGGGCGCCATGGTGGCCCGCGTGCGGCACGGCGGCGGCATTCCGCGCGGCAGCGTGTTCGTGCCGATCCACTGGAATGGGCAGTTCAGCTCCGACGCGCGCGTCGGCGCGCTCGTCAACCCGGTGGTCGACCCTGTGTCGGGCGAGCCGGAATTCAAGCACACGCCGGTCAGTGTCGAACCGTTCGGCGTCAACTGGCACGGCTTCGTGCTGAGCCGCCGGGAACTACCGGCCGACACGCTCACCTACTGGACGCGCGTGCAGGGCAAGCGCTTCCAGCGCTATGAATTTGCGGGACGTGAAGCCATTGTCGACCGTGCCGCCTGGGCCCGCAGCCTGCTCGGCGTGACCGATCCGGAGGCAGACTGGCTCGAGTATGAGGATCGCAGCGCCGGCACCTATCATGCGGGCTATGTCGTCAACGACAGGCTGGAAGCGTGTGTGTACGTGGCCACCCGTCCCGAACTGCCGTCCCGGTCCTGGCTGGCCGAGCTGTTCGGGCGCGATAGACTGGAAGACGCTGACCGCATCGGCCTGCTCATGGGCCAGCCCATCGAGAAAGGCGCCGACGCCGGGCCAACGGTTTGCTCGTGCTTCGGCGTAGGCCGCAACACCATCTGCGATGCCGTGCGCAAGCATGGCCTGACGACGCCGGCCGAGATCACCGCCTGCGTAAAGGCAGGTGGCAATTGCGGATCCTGCGTGCCGGAACTGAAGAAGCTGCTGGTGGAGGTTCGGGTCGCGGAAGTGGCTTAGCGCAGCTCTGCTCAGCCTTGGCCATGCCAGGCATCCGCGTGTGCCTGCCCGTCGAACACAAAGCGGTTCCGCCCTGCCCGCTTGGCCTGGTACATCGCGCTGTCGGCCCGGTGCAGGAGCGGCTCCAGCCGCGGCGCATCGGGCGCCGCGCAAACCGCGCCGACGCTGATCGTCACGATCGGCTGCACCGGCGTTCCATGGTGCGGGATGCCGAGTTCGCGCACTGCCTCGACCATAGCCCGCGCCACGGTGCGAGTCTCTTCCTGTGTGGAAGCGGGCAGCACGACTGCAAATTCCTCCCCTCCCAGGCGCGCGCAGAACTGCGTGCCTGCCAGCATCCGCGTCAGCGCGGCAGCGACCTGGCGCAGGCATTCGTCGCCGCGCGGGTGGCCATACAGATCGTTGTACTGCTTGAACAGATCCACATCGAGGATCAGCAGTCCCATCTCTTCACGCCGCTCGAACGCCCGGCTCACCGCGAGCATTGCCTCGCGCTGGAAGTAGCGGCGGTTCGGGATACCGGTCAGCGCGTCGATGTCGAGATCCGCCTGCACGCGCGACAACTGCTCTTCGGTCTGCCCGAGCCGGGCCGTCAGCGCCAGTTCGCGCGACTGGTAGCGGCTGATGTCGAGCAGGAACACCAGCGTGCCGATGCGCTTGCCATCCATGCGCGTTACGGCTTCTGCTGTCAGTTCGAAGTGCGCGCCCGGTGGAATGAACGGGCGTACGGTCTGACTGTCGGCGCTCTGCGGGCGCAGGAACACCTCCTCCCAGCCGGCCGGCACCGGCTGCCCACGGCGCAACGCTGGCACCAGCCTCGCCGCCGCGGGGTTGTATTCGACGATCTTGTCGTCAGCACCGAGGACCACGCATCCCTCCCTCAGCGCATCGAATACGCGCAGGCGCGCGTAGTGGCCAATGTCGTCGAGATGCGTGCGCAATCCGCAGAACCAGACCAGCACCGCCATCAGCGAGAACGTGGCCGGCGTCAGGTCGCCGCCCAGCGGCCCGGTCCAGCGCAGCAGATAGGCGATATGCGTGAGCAGCGGAAAGGCCAGGCTGCCCGCCAGCACCGCCCGCCCGGGCCGCGACAAGGCGTCGTTGGGCACCTCCGCCGTGACGAGGAAGTAGAAGCCCAGCGCGAGCAGCAGATAGGTCCAGGCCGCCATGACGCCATAGCCGGGGCCATGCTCGAAAACGGCACCAGGCGCCACACCCGGCGGCATCAGCGTAATCCGCGTCCATACCAGGTGATGGTGGGTATTGGTCAGCACCAGCACCACGGTCAGCACGGCCATCAGGATCGGGATCGACAACAACGACCATGGCACCACGTAACGCGGCCGGCTCAGGTGGATCATCGCCACCAGCCAGCCGATCGGCACGGCCACGATCCCGAAATACTGGATCTTGGCCCACAGTATCCGCCCGGGCAGGTCGGCGGAACTGATCTCGAGCAGCCGCCCGCCGCTCCAGATCACCACGCCGCCGGCCAGCACCAGGAACGCCTGGATGGTCGGGTCATCGCGCCGCGGCCAGGCCATGACGGCCATGCCGATACTGCATACGACGGCGATGGTCAGGCAGAGGACCAGGGGATACGATGGCATCAGGGCCGGATTCTATTTCGCGAACACGATGTGCATCGTGGTATGGATATCGGAGGCGATCCGGGTTCACCGGGAAAGGCGTATTCGGACATAGCTTACCCTTCCGCCCTCTCGGTCCGATGCACCACCGCCCGCGACTCCTGCGGCGAGAGTTGCATGAAGATCCAGGCCGAAGCACATGTGATCAGCCCCATGCAGATGAATGTCGCGTGAAACGCCGGCAGCACCCCCGATGGCCCGTTGCCGAAGCCATGCTCGAAGGTGGTCAGCAGCGCGCCCGCCGACGTCACCGCGAGACTCATCGACAGCATCTGCACCATCGAAAGCATGCTGTTGCCGCTGCTGGCGCCGGTGCCGCTCAGGTCCTTGAGCGTGACGGTGTTCATCGCCGTGAACTGGATGGAGTTGACCATGCCGAACAGCGCGAGCAGCGGAATCACCGTCCACAGTGGCCGCTGCGGCGTGATCAGCGCGAACGCCGCCATCACGACGCCTACGGCGAACGTGTTGGTGACCAGCACGCGGCGGTAGCCGTGCTGCTCGATCAGGCGCGTGGCGAGGCGCTTGGACGCCATGCCGGCAGCGGTGACGGGCAGCATCATCAGGCCTGCATCGAACGGCGAATAACCAAGGCTCACCTGCAGCGTGAGTGGAATCAGGAACGGCATGGAGCCATTGCCGATCCGCGCGAACAGGTTGCCGAGCAAGCCCACGCTGAAGCTGTGGATGCGAAAGAGCCGCAGCGGAAACAGCGGCTGGCGCCGCTTGCCCGCGTGCAGCACGTAGGCGGTCAGCGCGGCCATGCTGGCGATCAGCAGCATCAGCACGGTGGCGTGCTGGAAGCCCATTTCGGCGAGCCCGTCAAGCGAGAACGACAGCGCCAGCATGGCGACAGCGAGCAGCACATAGCCGGCCACGTCGAAGTGGCCGATGCCGGACTGGCGCGCGTTCGGCATGTACCGCACCGTCGCGAGCGCGCCGAGGATACCGACGGGCACGTTGATCAGGAAGATCCAGTGCCACGACAGCGCCTGCGTGAGCCAGCCGCCCAGCGTCGGGCCGATCAGCGGACCGATCATGCCCGGGATGGCGACGAAACTGAGCGCCTGCAGGTATTGGTCGCGCGGGAACGTGCGCAGCACGGACAACCGGCCCACCGGCAGCAGCATGGCGCCGCCCACGCCCTGCACCACGCGCGCGGCGACCAGGAACGGCAGCGTGCCCGCGTACGCACACAGCAACGAGCCGAGCACGAAGAGCGCGATGGCGGTCTGGAAGATGGTGCGCGTGCCAAAGCGGTCTGCCAGCCAGCCGGAGGCCGGGATGATCACGGCCATGGTCAGCGAGTAGGCGATCACGACCGACTGCATGCGCAGCGGGCTTTCGCCAAGGCTGCGCGCCATGGACGGCAGCGCAGTGTTGACGATGGTGGAATCCAGCGTCTGCATGAAGAAGCCGACCGCCACCACCCACAGCATGATGCGGCGGGTGCGGTCGTCAGGCATGGGCGTGGTCATGGCTGCGTACTCCGAGGTGTTCCGAGGCTGGCCGGACTACCGGCCAAAGCCGCAACCTTAGTTCGGCGGAGGGTGGCGTGGCAAGTCCGCGTGTGTCTTACATCGCGGCGCGCAAGCCAACGAAGAAGCGGCGGCCGGGCGCGGGCTCGAAATACCGGCCGTTGGCCTCGTTGACGATGACCGAGCCGATGTACTTGCGGTCCGTTATGTTGTCGATGCGGCCGAACGCGAACAGGCGCGTCTTGCCGAGGCGGAATTCGTAGCCGGCGCGCAGATTGAACGTGGCATAGCCTGGCGCGGCCTGCGTGTTGAGGTCGTCGGCATAGATGCGGCTGTCTACATGCATCTCGGCGCCAAGCACGAGCGGCGGCAGCGGCCGGCACGCGATGTCGAAGTTCAGGCTGTGGCGTGCCGTGCCGGGCAACCGGTTCCCGGCATTTACGGTCTGTCCCTGCGCGTTGAGGAACGACTCACCGAAATAGGCGGACAGGTAGGTATAGGCCAGCCCGGCCTCGTACCGGCTACCGGCTACGCCATTCGCCGCTGCGCCGACCTGCTCGCCAAAGCCTCCGCGCCAGGCCAGCTCCAGCCCGCGCCGGCGCACCCCATCGACGTTCTGGTAGACCGTGCGGCCGGCATTGTTCGACAGGGGCACGATTTCGTCATGGCTGTCGGCGTCGAACAGCGCCGCCTCCAGCCGCTGGCGCTGCTGCTGCCACTTGACGCCGATTTCGCCTTGGCGGCTGGTGGAAGCCTGCAGCCCGAGGTTGCTGCCAACGCCGCCCGGTCCGTAGGCCACTTCGGTCAGCGTGGGCGATTCAAAGCCTCGGCCGAGGTTGGCGTAGACGTTCAACGTATCCAGTGCATGCCAGACCAGCCCCAGCACCGGGCTGACATTGTTGTACGTGGTGGACCCGCTGTCGTCCGGGCTGGCGGCGGTGACGAAATGGTCGTCGATGCTGAGTTTCACGCGGCTGGCCCGCACGCCGCCCACGAGTTCCCAGGACGGATGGAGGGTCCAGTCGAACTGCGCAAACGCGCCGTAGTCGCTGGCCTTGTCGGTTTCGTCGCGGCGCAGCGCGCCCTGGGTGCCGTTGTTGTTGACGAACCCCGTGCGGCCGTCGCGCATGCCATTGGCCTCCACGCCGGCGGTCCATTGCAGCGGCAGGCCACCGGCGGTGGTTCGCCGCGTCCACGACAGCGCGGCGCCGCCGTAGCTTCGGTCCAGATCGACAATACCGCCGGAAGACGTCGCGGCGATGCCGCTCATGCCGAGCCGCTGGTAAAGCTGGCGCGTGCCCACATAGAGCCGTCCCTGCAGGCTGTCGGCCTGGCTCAGCTTGTGGTCCACCACCACGCCGGCCTGGGTCTGTTCGACGGTCTTGCCAGTATCAAACTGGGTTGCGGCGGGCACGGCCTGGCGCGGGTTGGCATCAGCCTGCGCGCGCGTGAGCCCCAGCGGGTCCTGCGCGAGCGGCTGGTTGAAGTAATTGAACTGGCCCGTCACGCGCGTGGCATCGGTGGGCTGGGCCACGACCTTGGCATTGAGCTGGTAGCGGCGCGCGGCGCTGTGATCGCGGTAGCCGTCGGTCTGGTACGTCCACGCATCCAGCGTGCCGCCGAGCTTGTCGTTGCCGCCGCCGAGCGACACGCCCGCCTGCCACTGGCCATCGGAACCAACCCCGGTCGAGGCACGGCCGGTGAAGCCATCCTTGGGCGGGTCCGGCGTGAACACCTGAACTACGCCGCCCGACGCATTGCCGTACATCTGCGCGAATGGGCCACGCAGGACCTCTACGCGGCTCGCATTGGCCAGATCGGCGGTCGAGGTCTGTCCCTGCCCGTCAGGCATGGTGGCGGGAATTCCATCCACATACAGGCGCACGCCGCGCACGCCGAACGTCGAGCGCGTGCCGAAGCCGCGCACGGAAAGCTGCAGGTCTTGCGAATAGTTCTGACGGTCGCGCACGGCCACACCGGGCACACCGGTCAGCACCTCGGAAAGGTTCACGAGCGGCGATGTGGCGCGCAGCGCATCGACAGGAACACTGTCCACGGCTGCAGGAGCATCGAAACGCCGTTGTTCGCTGCGCGACGCGCTGACGACGACATCAGGCAGCGCCACATCCGGCTCGGCGGCCGCTGACTGGCCCGCTGCGGCCAGGCTGGCCAGCAGGCTGAACACTGATGCCGCCGAATGGCGGGTAACGATACGCCGGATTGCCAGTACCTGCCTGCCGCCTGTCGTCATCGGTGTGGAGCGGTTGGAAGCTGGCGCGGTCGTGGAATCCATCCGGCGCCGGGTTGGGTGGATGCGGGATAACTTTATATGGTCTGCGCGGGATTTGCCATGCGACGGGTTGCGGGAAAACCCCTTTTCGCGGCGGCAGCGATATATCAAAAAATTTCAATGACTCATTTCGAGACAAGCCACCGCCGCCCTTCCGCATCCGCCTAAACTTCTTTCAACGGCAGCAACTGCAACGCATAGCCGGCAAAAACCAAGATTCAACTGTTTTGTTTATCGAGTGAGGCAACACACCATGAACACCCACCAAACCCGCGTCGCCATCGTTTATCACAGCGGCTACGGCCACACCGCGAAGCAGGCGCAGGCCGTTGCACGTGGCGCCGGCAGCGTCGAAGGCGTGGAAAGCCTGCTGATCAGCGTCGACGATATCGACCAACACTGGGACACGCTCGAAGAGGTCGACGGCATCATCTTCGGATCGCCGACCTACATGGGCAGTGCCTCGGCACAGTTCAAGGGGTTCATGGATGCGACCTCGCGCAATGTCTTCGCCAAGGGTGGCAAGTGGGCGAACAAGGTGGCAGCGGGCTTTACCAATTCGGCCTCGCGTTCGGGCGACAAGCTAGCCACGCTGCAGCAGATCTCCATCTTTGCGGCCCAGCATGGCATGCACTGGGTGAACCTTGGCCTCCCTCCGGGCCACAACAATTCAAAGTCGACCGAGGATTCGCTGAACCGCCACGGCTTCTTCCTGGGCGCCGCCGCGCAGTCCAATGCCGATGAAAGCGCCGATGTGGTGCCGCCGCTGGCTGACCTGCGCACCGCCGAGCATCTGGGCGCACGCGTCGCCGAAGTGGCGCAACAACTCGCCGCGGGCCGCCGGGCGCTTGCCACGCTCAAGCAGGCGGCCTGACGCGAGCAGCGCTGCCTGCCGAAAGGCAGGTGGAAATACTGGATCAGGTTGACCTTCCGCAATGAGGGCCGCGGCAGCCGCGGCCGTCTGTTCGCAAAGCCCCAGAGTTGCTACGCCTCGCGGCGGGCTTCGCCGCACGCGACGGCAACCCGGCTAGGGCCGGATGACGCCGGCGGGCGCTTCGCGCTGGTACAGGGCCTCGACGAGCGCTTCCCGGTTGGAAAGCACGGCCCGCTGGTTCAGCGTGCCCTTGTCGGTGATCTCGCCACGATCGATCGAGGGCGGCTCGTCCACGGGCAACAGGCTTGCCACCCGGGTCGCGCTGCCCGTGGCCGACTGGTTCAGCGTGTGCAGAAGCGCCGCAAATGCGGCACGCACTGGCGGCGAGCCCAGGACCTCGTGTGGCGTCGCACCCGTTGGCAAGCCTGCCAGCCTACGGCAGTCCTCCATGCGCGGAAAAACCAGCAGGCCAATGGCGTCGCGATTCGATCCGGCCACCACCACGTCCTGCACGTACGGCGCCCCAGCAGCGATCACTCGCGCCCGCAATGGCCCGACACTGACGAAGGTGCCCGAGCTGAGTTTGAAGTCCTCCGCGATCCGCCCGTCAAACATAAGCCCGAGTTCCGGCCGCTCGGCATCGTAGAAACGCAGCGCGTCGCCGCTGCAGTAGTAGCCTTCCTCGTCGAACGCGGCCTGCACGCCGGCGTCCCGATGACGCCAGTAGCCCGCCATGACGTGCGGCCCGCGAAAGCGCGCCTCCAGCTTGCCGTCGACGGGCACCAGCTTGAGTTCGCAGCCTGGCGCCGGCGTGCCCACGTAGCCGGCCCGCGTGATGGGTGCCGTGGTGAACAGGCAGCATGGCGATGTTTCGGTCATGCCCAATCCGGCCATGATGCGGATGCGCTCGCCGCAATGTGTTTCGGTGACGCGCTCGAGCCGGTCCCAGGCCTCCTGCGACAAGCCTGCGCCGCCGAAGAAGTAGATATTGACGCGCGAAAAAAACTTATCGCGCAAGGCCGCATCGCGCTCCAGCGCGAGACCCAGTTCCTCCCAGCCCTTGGGCACGGTCAGGTAAGCGGTCGGCGCGATCTCCCTCAGGTTGCGCAGCGTTTCCTCGAACCGCCCGGCGACGGGCTTGCCGTGGTCGATGTACATCGTGCCGCCGTTGTACAGCACGATGCCGAAATTGTGGCTGCTGCCGAACGTATGGTTCCAGGGCAGCCAGTCAACCAATACCGGCGGGGTGCTGGCGAATTCCGGAATGGTCTGGCGCAGCATCTGCTGGTTGCTGCACAGCATTCGCTGCGTCGTCGGCACCGCCTTCGGCTGGCGGGTGGAACCGGACGTGAACATGAATTTCGCGATCGTGTCCGGCCCTGTCGCGGCGTGGGCGACATCAACGCTGACCGGCGTCGTCCGCAACAATGCATCGAACGCGGTGGCCGAGCGACCCGGACGCCGGCCATCGCGGGTGACGACCTCGACATCTGCCGGCACAACCGCCGCAATGGCGCGCGCAAACGCGTTCCCGTCCGCGGCATAGACGAGCCCAGGCGTCAGCACCGAAAACACATGGCGCAGCTTGCCGAAATCCGTTGAAACCAGCGAGTAAGGCGCGGACACCGACGAAAAGGGAACGCCCGCCCACATGGCGCCGAGCGAGAGCTGCAGATGCTCGAGGTCATTGTCCGAAAGAATGGCCAATGGCCGCTCAGCGGAAAGCCCGCGGTCCAGCAGCGCCTGCCCAATCGCGCGTGCGCGCTCAAGCATCTGCGCATAGGTGATCGTCATCCAGCCACCGTCCGCCCCCCGCTCGGCCACCAGTACGCGGTCGGGGTGATGCTCCGCGCCACGCACGAGACAATCCGTCATGCGCTGCGGATATGGCTGCAGTGCCTCGCTGGACCGGATGTGCCAGATATCGCCATCCCGGCTGACCAGCGCAGCGGAGTCGGCCACATGGACCGCCCGATATCGCGGAACGGGCGAGGCGCCAGCATCGATCGGGATGCCGGGGGAAGGGGCTGCTTTTGTCTCGACGTCGCTCACGTCCTGTCTCCTGCCATGCTTGTGCTCCCGGCCGTGCGCGGCCGGGTGTAACCGCCGGTCGCGCTGCCGGCTATTCAGATCGGGTAATGCCGCGGCCCACTTTGGATCGTAATCCATCGCAACTCCGTGAAGGCATCGACCGACGCCTTGCTGCCGAAGCGGCCATAGCCGCTGCCTTTCACCCCGCCGAAAGGCATCTGCGCTTCGTCGTGAACCGTTGGCCCATTGATGTGGCAGATGCCGGATTCGATCCGCTTTGCCACGGCCAGGGCGCGCGGCACATCGCGGCTGAATACGGCGGCCGACAAGCCGAACTCACTGTCGTTGGCCATCTGGATCGCCGCCTCATCGCTGTCGACGCGCGCCACGGTCACGACCGGCCCGAACGACTCCTCGCGGTAGAGCGCCATCTCCGGCGTGACGCCGTCGACAATCGCCGGCTGCAGGATGGCGCCGTCGCCATGCAGGCCCACCGGCAGCCGGGCGCCCTTTGATCGCGCATCTTCCACGAGCGCGCGGATGCGCTGCGCGGCTTGCGTGCTGACCAGTGCGCCCAGCACCGAAGACGGATCGGACGGATCGCCGGCCCGGAGAGTGCGCGCCTTGGCCGCGAGTTTCTCGACAAAGAGGTCGGCTACGGCGCGCTGGGCGATCACGCGCTCGGTGGACATGCAGATCTGCCCCTGGTTGAAGAACGCACCGAATGCCACGGCCTCGACCGCGGCGTCGAGGTCGGCATTGTCCAGCACGATAACGGGTGCCTTGCCGCCGAGTTCCAGCAATGCCGGCTTGAGGTGCTTTGCCGCATGCTGCGCGATGATGCGTCCGACATGGGTTGAGCCGGTGAAATTCACCCGCCGTACGGCCGGGTGTGCAATCAGCGTCTCGACAATGGTGGCCGCGTCCTCCGGCGCATGGGTCACCACGTTCACCACGCCGCTGCCGAGCCCGGCTTCCTCCAGCACGGTACCGATCATCCGGTGCAGGGCCGGGCAGGCCTCCGATGCCTTGAGCACGACCGTATTGCCGCAGGCTAGCGGCATGGCAAGGGCACGTGTGGCGAGAATCACCGGCGCGTTCCACGGGGCGATGCCGAGCACCACGCCGCACGGCTGGCGCACCGCGAGCGCCAGGCTACCCGGTACGTCCGACGGAATGACACTGCCGTCGATCTGCGTGGTCATGGCGGCGGCCTCGCGCAGCATATCGGCCGCCAGCATCACGTTGAAGCCGATCCAGTTGGGCATCGCACCGGTTTCCGCTGCTCCGGCGGCAATGAATTCGTCGGTGCGACTGTCCATCATGTCGGCCGCCCTGAGCAGGCGCTTGCGGCGCTCACCCGGTCCGAGCGCCGCCCATGCGGGAAAGGCGGCTGCCGCCGCTTCGACCGCGGCGATGGCGTCCTCCGGTGTCGCGGCGGGCGCGCGGGACGCCACCACGTCAGTGACGGGGTTGCGGCGTTCGAAAGTAGCACCATTGGCGGCGGGCCGGTCCTGGCCGCCGATCAGCATGGTCAACGCGTTCATGAAGTCATGTCTCCAGGCGGGCCCCGCACGCTGCGAAGCCCGCTTCCTGTCGGGGGGCTTGTCAAGGGGCGCTCTACGGCGCCCCGCGGCCTCAGGCGCGCTTGTAGGCTTGCAGGCCCGGCTTGATCGACTTGTCGTCGAGGAACTGCTTGAGGCCCTGTTCGCGTCCGTGCTCGGGGTCGCGCAGTTGCGCCTGGTCGAGCTTGGCGTACAGGTAGTCCTCGTTCTGCTCCCAGGTCAGTTCGCGGCTGCGCTTGAAGCCGTGCTTGGCGGCGCGCAGCACGACGGGGTTCTTCTCCAGCAGCTTGCCGGCCAGTTCCAGCACGTGCTCACGCAATTGCGAGCGCGGCACGCTCTTGTTGACCAGGCCCATCGCGGCCGCCTGCTGGCCCGTGAAGGTGTCGCCGGTCATGATGTAGTGCAGCGCCTGGCGATGTCCGACCGTATCGGCCATCGCCTTGCTGACCAGGTTGCCCGGCGGGATGCCCCAGTTGATTTCCGACAGGCCGAACACGGCCTCATCGGCGGCAATCGCGAGATCGCATGCGACCAGAGGCGAAAAGCCGCCGCCGAAGCACCAGCCGTTGACCATCGCGATGGTCGGCTTCGCATACATGCGCAACAGCTTCCATTGCCACTGGCAGGCGTCGCGGCGGATCTTCTCCTGCAGGATCTCGGGGCCGGCGTCGACTTCGCGGAAATACTCCTTGAGATCCATGCCGGCGGTCCATGCGTCGCCGGCGCCCGTCAGCACCACCACCCTGGCATCGGCGTCGAGTTCGAGCGCTTCGAGTACCTGGATCATCTCGCTGTTCAGGGTCGGGCTCATCGCGTTGCGCTTTTCGGGGCGGTTAAACATTACCCATGCAATGCCCTCTTCCACGCTGACCTTTACGGTCTTCCAGCGTCCTTCGTAATTGGCCATGTTCGTCTCCTTGATGACTGGTCGGCGGTTCGTCGTGGAATCAATTTAATATCAGGTTACCTGATATTGCAAGCGAAATCCGACCGACCTCGTGAAAACCCTTACCTGGGATATGCCATGACGTGACGGCGCGTCTAGAAGACGTGCTTCACACCCGCCATGAAGCCGAATTGGGAGCCGCCCGGCGTGGGATTGCCGCCCGCGGCACCGCTGCTCACGGACAGCGCGAGCTGACCGTCGTTGTTGATGTAGCCGGCCGTGCCGTAGACCGACGTCCGTTTCGACAGCGCGTACGTCCCGCGCAGCGCGTAGAGCAGCGCCTTGTTGTCGCTGTGGCGATACCTCAGGTAGTTGACCTGGCCCGCGATCGTGAAGGCAGGCGTCACGTCATACGCTGCGCCGGCGTAATACAGTTCGCTGCGCGCGGTCGGACTTCCTTCATTGTTGCGACTGAGCACCCCGACACCGATCTTCGTGCGATCAAACAAGGCGTAGCCGCTGACGGAGAGCCGGTCATCCTTCAGTCCGCTGCTGGTCAGGCCGGCAAACGCGCCCGGCCCGCCGCGCAACGAGTCGTATGCCGCCGACACGCCCCAGTTTGCGGTCGCATACTGGATCAGCGCGGACCATTCGCGGCAAGCGGACTTGTCAGCCGGATTCTCGCCCGCGCAGTTCGTACCGACCGGGCTGGGGCCCGCGTTGACGGTGTCGCGTCCGAAGCTGTAGGTTGCGCCCAGAGTCAGGCCGCCGAAGGTGCCCTTGTACGAAACTGCGTTGTCGGCCCGCGCGTTGGGAATGTAGCTGTCCAGCGAACCGGTGCCGTAGACCTGCGGCCCGAGGATATCCGCGTCCAGCATCGCCCAGAACAGCATCGTGTACTGGCGTCCCAGCGCGACCTGTCCCCAGTTGCCGGACAAGCCAACGAGTGCCTGGCGGCCGAACAGCCGGCCACCCTGGCCCGACGTGCCGGAGTCCGCAGCAAACCCCGATTCCAGCACGAACACGCTCTTCAGGCCGCCACCGAGGTCCTCCGTGCCACGCAGGCCCCAGCGCGACGGCACGGTACCCGTGACGTTCGGTACGCGTACCACGCTGTCCTTGTTGGCGCCGATCGAACCCACGTACTCGACGCCGGTGTCCACGACGCCATAAAGCGTCACGGATTGCGCGGTGGCGACCGCAGGCAACGCCGCCAGCGCCGCCAGCGCCAGGAACCCCCGGCCGGCACGGTGAATGTTCTTGCGTTTCATTGTCTCGCTTTCTCCTTCCTTCTCTTGTGATCTCTTGTTGCCCTGGTCAGTCTTTAGCCGCGGGCCGCTGCAACAGCAGCAATGCGGCAACGGCGGAGATGATGGTGATCGGAATACTTGCGCCGATGATCGTGCTCGCGTTCTTGCCCATGGCCAGCAGTTGCCCCGCCAGCATGGGTCCCGCGATGGACCCGAGCCGCCCCACCGCGACTGCGGTGCCCACGCCGGTGCCGCGCACCGCCATCGGGTAATACGCGGCTGCCAGCGCATAGAGCACCGACTGCGCACCAATGACGAACAGGCCTGCCAGGAAGGCGCCGAGTGCCATCCAGGTCATGCCCGAAGCGGCCGCCAGCGTGGCGAGCGCGACGATAATCCCCGCATACATGCCCGACACCACCGCACGCGGGCGACCCTTATCCATCAGCATCCCGATGCCTAGCGCACCGACGCCACCGCCGATGTTGAACACGATCTGCACTACACCCGCCTGTGGCCGGCTCAGGCCGTTCGCCACCATCAGCGACGGCAGCCAGTTCAGCAGGAAATACAGCACGATCAGGGTGAAGAAGTAACTGATCCAGATGCATGCGGTGGCCATCGCGCGGCGCTCCCCGAAGAGCGCCCACGCCACCGGCGGCGGCTTCACCGACTCACCGTGCGGCGGATCGAAACGACGCGAGTCCTGCAGCATCAGCAGCAGCGGCACGACGAGCAGCGGCCCAAAGCCGCCGACATAGAAAATGTGGCGCCATCCGGTGTCTCCGGCGGAGAGAATGCCAATCACCGCCGCCACGGCGCCGCCGAACGGGATGCCGCAGTACATGATGCTGACGGCGGTATTGCGCAGCCTGGCCGGCACCGATTCCGAGCAGATCGCAATCAGGTTCGGCATGGCGCCGCCCAGACCCATGCCGGTGGCGACACGGATGGCCAGCAGGCTCCAGAAGTCGACGGTGTGCGCCGTCGCGATGGAAAAGATGCCGAACAGCGCGGTGGCTACGATCAGCACACGCTTGCGTCCGATGCGGTCGGCCAGCCGTCCGCCCAGCATGGCGCCGGGCAGCAGGCCGAACGTCCCGGCGCTGAACGCCAGTCCCATCTCGCTGACCGACAGGCCGAACTCCCGCGCCATGCGGGGCGCGGCGACACCGATCGACTGCAAATCGAGCCCTTCCAGCAGCGCGACGACAAAGCAGAGACCGAGCGTCAGCGCCGCGCCCGAGGTTGCCTCGGCGCGTACTACGGTTGAAGTTTGCATGGTGGTTCCTTGCTTGGTGCGGAAGTCAGAGGCAGCGGAAGTTGGCCGCATCGTTGATGTCGCCGGAGCCGGCGTAGCGCGCCGTCTTCGGATACGCGCACAGCGGCCGCGTACGGTCAGCGCTTCCAGTGTTCCAGGCGGCCGGTACTTCGGCATTCGGCACCGCGTTGACCGCGCCGCGCGCCGTGGCCACGACACTGTCGGGCGCCTTGCCCTGCTCAACCCATGCCACGAGCGGGGTGATCATGTCGAACTGGTCCGCGGTCGGGCCGCCCGAGCAGTGGTTCATTCCCGCGACCGGGAAGAACCGCGCGAAGTTGCTGGCATCGCCTCCGTTCGCTGCCGCGAGGCGCTCGTACCAGTCAGTGGTGTCGTTGGAGGAGAACACCGGATCGCTGGTGCCGTGATACACAATCAGCTTGGCGCCACGGTTCTTCAGCACCGACAAATTGGTCTCGTCGGGTGGCGTCATGAACGACCAGGGCGATTCGGCATAGACGCCGTTGGTCGCAAAGATCTTCGGCGCATCGACGTCCATGCTGAAGTTGAACGCATAGGCCTTCAAGGCACTATTGGTGGATGCCGGTGCGGGGGGCACCGTGAAGACGAAGGCCAGCGCCCCCGGATCGCGCGTGACCGACATCGTCTGCTTCCATTGCGCCCAGTTGGTCCCGCTGATTCCCGCGTCGAACGGGAAGCTGGCATAGAGCGATTGCCCGGCACCGTTGCGTGCCCCCGCGAAAATATTGCCAAGGGCTGTCTTCTGCGCGTCCGTGAGGCAAGTGCCATCGCGCGCGCCGGAGCAGCTGCGCACATCGTTGGCGAGGCTGAACTGCGCCTGGCACGCCTTCAGGTCGTGGACCATGCCATCCGTGGCGCCATCCAGCGCGTCGCACTTTGCGAGCACGCGCGTTGCGATCAACGATGCCTCCGCCAGCGTCAGCGCCGTCGAAATATCCGGCAGGCCATCGGTGCCCAGGCTGGAAACCGTGGCGAGCTGCTGCGCGCCATACACTTGTGCCACGGCCGCCTTTGGCAAGTGGAAACCGGGGTCGCCAGCGAGGATGCCGTCGTACTGGGCCGCCAGCCGCGCAGCCGCCACCATCGCGTGGCGTCCGCCGTTGGAGCAGCCGCCGAAGTAGCTGCGATCGGGACCCTTGCCGTAGGCCTGCCCGATCAGCGCCTTGGCCATCGGCGTCAGCGTCGCCGCCGCGTTGTAGCCATAGTCGATGCGCGCCTGCGGATCCAGGCCGAACAGCGGATTCTGGCTGCCGCTGTGACCGGCGTCCGAGCTGATGACAGCAAAGCCCATGGCAAGCGCCCCGGTCACCGGGCCGCCACCGAAAGTGCCGAGCGCAGTGGCAACGCTTCCGTCCAGTCCGCCGTTGGCCTGGTAGAACAGCCGGCCGTTCCAGGATTTCGGGATGCGCATCTCGAAGCCGATGGCATAGGTGTTGCCGTCCACCGGACTCACGCGCGAATTCATTTTGCCTGTGATCAGGCAATGCTCGGCGACGTCCCTGCCGCCGATCTTGACCGCGCCGGCCGCTACCGTACTGACCGCCGTCACCGATGTGTTCTGAAACGCCAGGCGGCCTGCAAGGCTTTCGCACGCGGCGCTCATCGTAGTGCCGGTCGCTGGCGAGAGTGAAGGCAACCCGGTGGAGGAAGCCGGTGAGGACGCCCGGGCTGTGGTGTCGCCGGATTCGTCCCCACTACCGCATCCCGTCAACGAGACGAGCGCCATCGCGGCGGCCGCCAAGGCGCCGCCGGCAAGGATTTGCTGCATGGATGTCTCCCTTATTGTCAGATCGTGGCCGGTGTGGCGGCAGGAATCACTGCCGCCCCCGGCTGCTGCGGAGGTCAAGTGCCGCTTCGCGTGGTTGCGCAGGCGCTTCGTCGGCATGCCAACGCGGTATCAATATAGTATCAGGCTTCCTGACATATCAAGTAGATTATCATCGTTGCGAGTAAACCCCTAACGACTCTCAAGACGCGACACAGGAAGCACCGCATACCACCATGGCAACGTCAGGAACGAAAAGGGCAACGAAGGACGTCGATCAAGCCGCCGGGCATGAAGCGGCGAATCCCATGCCGATCCGCATCCCCTATCTCATTGGCCGCACCGATCGCATCGTCAAGCGGCGGCTGACCGAGGCGCTCGCGCCGCATGGCATTACGCTGCCATTCTTCACGGCCATGTCCGTTTTGCAGGCGAGAGGTAGCCTGTCCAATGCGCAACTGGCCGAACGATCGTTCATGTCACCGCAATCGGCCAACGAGATTGTGAAGATGATGGAAACCAAGGGCTGGATCGTGCGTGAGGCAGATCCGACGCACGGACGCGTCGTCAAACTGAGCCTGACGGAGAATGCACGGGCGCTGCTGGCGCGTTGCGACGAGACCGTGAAGAAGCTGGAAGCGGAAATGCTGGAGGGCATCGATCCGCAGCACGTGGATTTGCTTCGTCAATGGCTGACGCAATGTGCGCGCAATCTGCGCTGAGGATCACGAGATGTTGTTGCCGTGTCATCGGTCGGGACCGGGCCTTGTGCGAGACACGCTCATTGCGATCACATTCGGAACTCAAAGTGAATGATTAGGCACCAAGGCAGCAGTCTTCTCGATGCGAACGGGTTCATTTTGGTAGGATTCAGTCTTTTCGAAGACCGGTATTCCCAGTGCCCCGCGCAGTCCTTTGCCCCCGCCTTGTGATGATCGTGGTTGCGTCATGAGGCTGGACAAGATCAAGTCCCTGCTCGTCCCTCCGCTTGCCCGGGCCTGGGGACATCTGCAACCGGTGCAGCGCCTCACGTCCCTCCGGTCCCAGGCATCGCTCCAGTCGCTGTCGTCCCTGCGGCGCCCGACGCGCCGGCAGGTCTGGCTGGCCGTGGCTGCCGTTCCCGCCGCATTCCTGCTCTATGTGCTGGTGCTGATCCCGTTCACGCCCGGCATCAGCGATATCCGCAAGGCCCGGTTCGAACGCCCCGCGCAGGTGCTGTCGTCCGACGGGAAGGAACTGGCGGTCTTCAAGTGGGCCAACCGCGATTGGGTCAAGCTGTCGGAGATCTCGCCCAGTGTGGTCGACGCGCTGATCGCTACCGAAGACCACCGCTTCTACCAGCACCATGGGCTGGACTGGCGGCGCACCGCCTCGGCGGCGCTGCACACGTTCTCCGGCGACCGCCAGGGCGGCTCGACCATCACGCAGCAGCTTGCGCGCAATCTGTATCCCGATGAGATCGGCCGCGCGCCGACCATGACGCGCAAGCTCAAGGAAGCGATCACCGCGTTCAAGATCGAGGCGCTCTACACCAAGGAGCAGATCCTCGAGACCTACCTGAACACGGTGCCATTCCTGTACAACGCCTACGGCATCGAGATGGCCGCGCGTACGTACTTCGACAAGTCGGCCCGCTCGCTCGACGTACTGCAGAGCGCCACGCTGATCGGCATGCTCAAGGGCAACAGCTACTACAACCCGGTGCTGAACCCCGAGCGCGCGCTGGACCGCCGCAATACCGTGCTGGCGCAGATGGTCAAGCGCGGCAAGCTCGACGCGGGCCGCCTCGACCAGCTCAGCAAGCGGCCGCTGCGCATCGATTTCGAACGCCAGACCGAGCCGCCCGGCCCGGCGCCGCACTTTGCCCAGCAACTGCGCAAGTGGCTGATCGGCTGGGCCGACCGCAACGGCTATGACATCTACGCCGATGGGCTGGTCGTGCACACCACCATCGATTCGCGCCTGCAGGCGTTCGCCACCCAGGCCGTCACGGCGCAGGGCAACCGGTTGCAGTCAATCGCCAATGCCGCATGGGCGCCGCGCGCGGGCTGGGCCGCGAGCAAGGACCTGGTCCAGGCCTTCGTGCGCGAAACGCCCGAGTACCGCAACGCCGTGGCCGCCGGCACGCCGGCCGAGGAGGCCCTTAAGCACCTGCTGGCCGATACGGCGTTCATGCAGGCGCTGCGCCAGCAGAAGACGCGCATCCAGGCCGGCTTTATCGCCATCGATCCGCGCACGGGCCAGATCCGCGCGTGGGTCGGCAGCCGCGACTACACCCAGGACGCCTTCGACCACGTGCAGAGCGCGCGCCGCCAGCCGGGCTCCACGTTCAAGCCCTTTGTCTACGGCGCCGCATTTGAGCAAGGCAAGACGCCTGACGATACGCTGGTGGACCAGCCCGTCGAGATCCAGCTCGCCGGCGGTGAAGTGTGGCGACCGACCGACGAAGGCCGCCCGAGCGGCCGCGCCATGTCGCTGCGCGACGGCCTGGTTTATTCGCGCAACACCATCACTGCGCAGTTGATGCAGGAAGTCGGTCCCGCGCGCGTGGCCAAGCTCGCGCGCGCCATGGGCGTGCGCGACAGCAAGCTGGACACGGTCCCTTCGCTGGCACTGGGCACAAGCCCGGTGACGCTCAAGGAAATGGTGGCGTCCTATGCCACCATCGCCAACGCTGGCGAATACATCGCGCCGACCATGGTGACGCGCATCGAAGACCGCGACGGCAAGGTCTTGCAGGAATTCCAGCCGGCGCGCGCCGAGCGCGCCCTGCCCGCCGCCACCACGCAGACGCTGCTCGACGTGATGCGCGACGTGATCGACCGCGGCACCGGCGCGGCCATCCGCTCGCGCTTCGGCATCCGCGCCGATGTGGCAGGCAAGACCGGCACCACGCAGGACAATGCCGATGGCTGGTTCATCCTGATGCAACCCGAGCTGGTGGCCGGCGCATGGGTCGGCTTCAACGACAGCCGGGTCACGCTGCGCAGCGACTACTGGGGGCAAGGCGCCCACAGCGCGCTGCCGGTCGTCGGCGATTTCTACCAGCGTTCGTTGCGCGGCCGCATCATCGATGGCCGGGCGCGCTTTGCCGAGCAAGAGGAATCGGGCGTCTTCAGCGCGCTGGCCACCCAGGTGCGCGTGTGGTTCAAGCGCCTCTTCGGCGGGACGGCCACGCCAGACGCGCCGGCCACGCGACCCGCGCCGCGCCGCCCGGCATTGCCGTCCCCGGAAGCCGACGTCACGCCGCAGCCACCGGCACCGTTGGCCAATGCCGCGGAAGCGTCCGACGCTTCGGGCATGGCGCTCGATCGCGGCGAAGTCGTGGTCGCGGCGCCGGAACCGGCGCCCACTCCCGTTCCAACTCCTGCGCCATCGTCACCAGCGTCGTCATCGTCAGACACGGCCGCCACCACGGGTCCGGTATCGCCGGCCGCCTTGCCGGCTCAGCCCTCCTCCGCCCCGGCGACAGTGCCGGCCACTTCCGGCACGCCGGGCTGACCGCCCCCCCGCGCTTCCGGTGTGACGCAGAGGCGGCTCCGCACACTGCCGCGCGTCACAAAGGCCGGAAACTACTCCTGGCAAGAGCGTCGATCCCTGCCTACATTGATTCCATCGATGTTCGCGGGAGGGCACGGCCATGGTCAGACAACTCGCCGTGATGACGTTGCTGCTGGCCGGCAGCGGCCTGGCGCAGGCAGTCACCAAGTGCCAGGGCGTCAACGAAACGCTCTACACATCGGCCTCGTGCCCCGCGGGCTACCACAACGTCACGAGCACGATGCGCTCGCATGTACAGACGGTTCCGGGACTCGCAAAGAACCAGAAATCCGCCCGGGCCACGACGCCTTTTGGCTTGCAGCCGGCAGCACTGCGCGATGCCGACTACGAAGCCGACATGCGCCGGCAGAACGCATTCTGGAACCAGTGCCTGATCATCGACTACCGGATACGCGCGACGGAGCGCGCGATGCAAACCACCGAGTACTGGAGCCGTGCCGACCGCTATCGCGAACACGCCGACGAGTTGCGTGTGCTGCAGTACGGCATGGGTTGCCTGGGCTGAAGCGTACGCACCGCGCCCTCGTGAACGCGCGCGGCCGATTGATGCGACATACCTGCTTCAACAGTGAAATCCCGCCCGGGGCCTGACCGGGCGGGCGCCTGCTGCACCGCATTGCCTGACACATGGACTGGCCCGACATGCCGCATCCGGCATGCGCGTGCCGATGTGCGATCTCCATGTGCGAAAACAGACGGTCAGCGCAGACGATCTTCTGCGTCATAGCAGCATTGACCGGTTTGCTGTCCCACATGACGAGGGCCCGAACATGAAGATCCGTCTAGCCTGCCTGGCCGCACTGTCGATGCTGGCCGTCGCCGCCCATGCGCAAACCAGTGTCGTGCGCTACGGCATTGCCGATGCCGGGGTCGAATACACCGCCGGCGCGGCCGCCACCGGAACCGGCAGCCGCTATGTCATGCGCGAATACGCCGCGGCATTGTCGGATTCTCGCTGGGGGCTGCACCATGGCAGTGAACCGGGCATCGGCCTGAAGGCCTTCATGGCGGTCGAAAACGGCAGCTACCCGGATGTCGGCAGCACTAACCTGGCTAACCGGGCGAGCATCGGCGCCGCGTACTCGCTCGGGCCGGCAAGGGCGATCGCCGGGTACCGCTGGTCCTACGACAGCTTCAACACCGTGGGGCTGCGCACCAACCTGTACTGGCTTGGCGTGCAGTACCAGGTCACGTCCGCCATCCAGGTCGGGGGGGCGGCGTACTACAACGATGCCCAGAGCGGTGCCGGCGATCCGTACAGCTTCATGCTGACGGGGTCCTATGCGTACTCGAAACGCACCGACGTCTTTACCACGCTCGGATTTGCCCGCAGCCGCAACAGCCCCGCCATGGGCCTGACGGGCTTCGGCCCGTCACTGAATCCGTATGCGACGGCGCTGTCGGGTCCGACCGAGCAGATCGGGGCCCGCGACAACCAGTTCGGCGCGGTAATCGGGCTGCGGCACCGCTTCTGATGTCGGTAATCAGACCAGCCCCAGGTCTTGTGCCTTCGCCCCGGGAAACACCTGCGCCACCCGCGCATCGTCAAGACCGTACAGCTGCCGGAACATCCCGCCGAGCATGGCACGGTATTCGTTGCGCACCGGATAGTCGCGGTTCTGGTTCAGCGTAGCCGCCTCCACGGCTACCTGCTCTCCGGCAATACGGCCGCCGCGCACGGCGCCGCCGGCCACCCAGTAGACCGTGCCATGGCCATGGTCCGTGCCGCGCGAGCCATTCTCGCGGAGCGTGCGGCCGAATTCGGAGACCACCACCACGGCGGTCTTGTTCCATGCTGGGCCCATCTCCTGCGCAAAGCCAGCCAGTCCGCGGCCGAGGTTGTCGAGCAGGTTCGCGAGTTGCCCTTGTGCAGCGCCCTGGTTGACGTGCGTATCCCAGCCGCCGACGTCGACGAAGCCAAGGTTGAATTTGTCGCGCATCAGCCCCGCCATGCGGCGCGCCTCGACCTCAAAGCCGCGCGCGCTCAGCGAACGGCGGTTGGCTGCCTGCATGTCCTGCATGCGCGCGGCCGCGCTGTCCATCGCGCCCGCCGCGCCACCCATCGTTGTCCGGGCCTGCATCGCCTGCGCCTGTTCGGCAACGGTCTGGCGCAGTTCGAAGCCTTCATCGATCAGCGATTCGAAGCGCGTGCCGCGGTACATCTGCGCGAGTGCGCGCGTCTGGCGCGCATCGAACGGCGTGCGCCCCGTGCCCTTGAGCGAGACATTGGGGACATCCTGGCTGCCCGACAGCACCATCGGCAATCCGTCGGTGAACGCCACCGGCGCCGCGCGCCCACCCATCGACTGCGCCAGCCGGTTCAGGAAGCCGCTGCCGCGCAGAGAAGCCGCGTCATGGCGAGCGTCGCCGGTGCCCGACATGCCGGCTTCGATAGTGTCCTGCGTCTCGAAGTGGCTGCGCGACATGTCATGGGTGCCGGCAAACGGCACGAACGCGAGCTGCTGGCGGTTCCACAGCGGCAGCATGGTGTCGGCCAGGGCCGGGTGCAACGCCCAGTCGCCGATGCCGCGCCGGCTGCTGTCGGACGCAAATGCAGGCGCCAGCGCAACGGCTGCCGCGGGATCGGGCTCGGCGCCCGCAGGTACCGGACGGCGGATCGCGATATTGGGCCGCGAGGCGTAGTAGAAATCGCTGCCCGCGGGCACCAGCACGCTGGTGGCGTCATAGGCGCCGCGCAGGAACACCAGCAGGAAACGCGCGTCCGCCTGAGCGGGCAACGCATAGACGCGAGAGACGACCGAGGGCAATGCGAGCGCGAGGCCGGCAGTGCCTATCGTCCTGAGCCATTCCCGACGTTTCATTCCGGATCCTTGCGTATTGGGGTTTTCAACGCTGCATCCACTCCGGCGAACTGAGCAGCAGCGTGTTCCATTCGGCCTGCGTTTCGGCCTGCGCGAGCGACGCACGCGTTTGCGCGCCAAGCGTTCGTTCGATGGTGTCGTAGTAGGCCTTGCCTGCCACCATCGGGAAACGCGCGGGTCCCGGCGGCACATTGGCATCCCCGGCAAACAGTCCTGCCGGGCCGGAACCCATCGCGCGCGCAATCTCGAAGCGCTTGACCATCTGCCCCGAACTGGCCCACGCCCCTTCGGCGGCCGGATAACCGTCGGGCGTGACATGCCCGTAGAGCGGCTCGCCAAGCTGGTTCAGCCAGTTCATGACCGGGCGCAGATTGCTGACGGTGCGGCCATCGTAGGCGAGGCGCATCGACGCCATGACGAACGCCATCGGGTCGCGGAACTTGCGGGCCGATGCATCGAGCATGCGATCGAGTTCCGGCGACAGGAACATCGTGGTCAGCACGGCGGAAATATCGCCATCGGTGCGCGTGAACGTCGCGGCCATGCGGTCGACCAGCGCAGCCGGCGGATTGTCCGCGACGAAGTACGCGGCGAGCTTTGCGCTGATAAATCGAGCCGTGGCCGGCTCGCGCGTCAAGATCGCGACCGCACGCGCCGCTTCGTCAAACCCGGTCGGCTCGATGCGCTGGCCAAGCAGCGTCTTCGCGCCGAAATCGTGGCGGCTCGGGTTGAACTCGAACAGGCCCTCGCTGCGGTACGCCGCCGCGCGCACCGGGCCCAGCCCCGGCGGCTCGCCGCGCAGGTTGACGCCGAAGCCTGTCAGCACGCGCGCCAGTTCCTGCACGTCCTGCTGGGTATAGCGCGATCCGCTGGGGCCACCCGATACGCCGAGCGTATGCAGCTCCATCAGCTCGCGCGCGTAGTTCTCGTTGACGCGGTTGGCGCTGCTCTGCGCGTTGTCCAGGTACTCGAGCATGGCGGGCGCGGTCACCGTCGCAAGCACCAGATCGCCGAACTTGCCGAGCGCGCGCGGGCGGATCGTGTTCTCCTCATAGTCCGGCAAGGACCAGCGCACCTGTCCCTTGTACCCGTAGACGCTGAAGTGGTTCATCCAGAACCACGTCATCTGCTCGCGCAGCTGGGCCGGTGAGTACAGCGCGCGCAGCAAATGCCGGCGGCTGGTATCGGCGATCGTCTGCCGCCCTTGCTGGTTCAGTGCCTGGCGGGCCTGCTGTTTGGCCATCTCGTCCGGCAGGCTGGCGATGCGCTGGCGTTCGCCGCGCGCCGCGCGGACGCGATCGACGGCTGTGCCCTGCAGGTTCGGCAATGCCGCAATGGCGGCGGCCACATGGGGAGGATCGGTGGCCGGCATGCGCAGTTGCTCTTCCAGGAAGCGCTTGCGGCCCTGCTCGCGCAGCCGGGCGATGCTGGCCTGGTCGGCGCCGAAGCTGACGGTATTGAGCCAATGCAAGTCCGCGGCGCTGAGCGGGCCTGCAGCCGCTGGCGGCTGCAGCGCACATGACGCCAGTGACACGATCGATGCAGCGGCCAACAGCGTGGCGAGCACGCGCCGCAGGGCGCGGGTGCCGACGCCTGCTTGGAGGATCTGCCGCCAAGGGGACATGCCAGGCTCCTTCGCTCGGGGATGCGGGGACATGGTCATCTTACGTGTCCGGCGGGGTGGCGGTTGACAGGGCTGGGTTTGGGTGTGTGTAACACAAAATTTTGGTCTTCTTTTGTCGTTGTGCTGGCCCGAGCCAGAAGCGCCAACCGGCCACCATGAGCCCGCCAATTGCCGAAATCGCCAAGACATCCTCGCCGTGCGGCATTAGTTTCCAAGGCATGCTGGCACCCGTGACTCCCACCGCCGCCGAATTCCGTTGAAACCACGCCACGCCCTTATGTCTCACCCTCACCCTTCAGCCGGCTGGCTCCCCGGCCTCATCTTCGTCCTGATCTGGTCCACCGGCTTCATCGTCGGCAAGGCCATCGTACCGCTGGCCGACACCAGCCTGTTCTTGCTCGCGCGCTTTGCGTTGGCGGCGCTTATGTTCTGCATTGCAGCAACGTCTGCACGCGCCGCGTGGCCGGCGTGGCGCGAGGTGCCTCGCCACATGCTGGCCGGCGCACTGATGCAGGGCCTTTACCTGTGCGCCGCATTCGGCGCCGTCGCGCATGGCCTGCCGCCCGCCGTGATGGCGCTGCTAGGCGCGTTGCAGCCGCTGCTGACCGCACTGCTTGCCATTCCCCTGCTGAAGGAGCTACCTTCCAGACGCACCTGGCAAGGACTGGCCGTCGGCGCCGCGGGCGTGGCGCTGGTGGTGGTGCCGGCCATGCAGGCCGGCATCGGCCCGGGCGTGTCGCCCTGGGTCGTGCTGACCGGGCTGCTTGCCATTGTTTCGATCACCATGGGAACCCTGCTGCAGAAAATGTCGATCGCCGCTTCGGACCTGCGCACCAGCTCGGCCTGGCAGAACGTCGGCGCCATGCTGGTGGCCGGCGTCGCGGCGTGGCTGTCGCCGGCACCGCACTGGCAGCCCGTGCCGGTGCTGTGGGCAGCGCTCGGCTGGGCCGCTTTCGTCATATCCGGCGCCGGCACCTGGCTGCTGCTCGGCATCGTCCGACGCGGGCAGGCTGCCGGAGCTTCGGCGCTCATGTTCCTGGCCCCGCCGCTGGCCGCGGTGCAGGCGTGGCTCCTGTTCGGCGACCGCCTCGGGCCGCTGCAGTGGCTCGGCATGGCCGTCGCCGGTGCCGGAGTCTGGCTGTGCCAGACGCGGCAGCCGCAACCAAAGCAGAGGCATGCCACTGCCCACTGAGCCAATGCGCATGGAAAGCGCCAGCGCCGCAAACCCGCTGGTGGAACCCCGCCGCTACCACCCATGGCCCGCGGGGCATGCGCATGACCATCACCAGTTGCTGTTCGGGCTCGACGGTGCGACCGAACTCGAGATCGACGGCCACCTGTACCGGGTCGACCGCGATCACGGGCTCATCGTGCCGGCCGGCAGCCACCACGAGTTTCTCGGGCTGGAAGGCAACCTGCAGGTCGTGGCGGATTTTCCCGGCACGTCGGTCGCACTGCCCGCACGGTTGATGGAGCGGCCGCGCGGCTTCGTGCTGGACGGCGCGCTCGGCACGCGCGTGCAGGCACTGGCCGCGCTGCGCCCCGCAAACCCGCGAGCCACGTCTCTGAACTGGAGCGTGGCGGCGACGCTCGCCGGCGACCTTGCCGAACGCCTCGGTACGCCGGACGGGCACGAGGCCGCGAGCGTTTTCCCTGTCATGGCCATCGACGCCTACCTGCGCGCGAACCTCTCTTCGGCCGTGCATGCAGGCCATCTGGCCGGGCACTTCGGCTGGAGCGTGCGGCGCTTCCACACGCTGTTCGCCGAGGCCTTCGGCGACACGCCTCACCGCTACCAGACCCGGCTGCGGCTGGACCGCGCCGTGCAGTTGCTGGCGAACAGCGGCCTCCCGCTGGTGGAGGTGGCGCTGGCCTCCGGCTATCCCGACCAGACCACCTTCACGCGCAGTTTCACACGCCGGTTCGGCCAACCGCCCGGCGCGTGGCGCGCATCGGTGCGCACCTGAAGGCAGCTCAGGCCGCCTCGGCCCGCGCCAGCCACGCGCGCCATCCGCCCCAGCGGGTGATGTCGGTCGCGCCCGACACACCTGCCGGCTCGCAGATAAAGCCTGGCACCTCGGTACCATCTGCCAGCAGTGTGCGGCCAATGCCCAGCGGCGCGGGAATGCCCGCGACGAAGCTGCCGAACTGCGTCTGCGGCAACTCCCAGACTTCCACCTCGATCGCCGCGCCGCCCTCGGCCACGCGGACCAGCCCCGGCCGGCGCGGGCCTTCGCCGCTCAACGCATAGAACCGGTAGCACGGCGCGGTGCGCGTGCGCGCGACAAGTCGGGCGCCGCGGTCGGCGAGTTGGTGGTGCAAAGGCTGGCCTTGCAGGTGCGCGCCGCACACGGCCACGCGGATCTGGCCAGACGGCACGGCACGGGGAACTGCGCCACCTTGCGGCAATGGCCTGCCCGTCGCCCCCATCGTCGCAGCTCGCCCCTGCAGCGCCTGCTGCCAGCGGCGTGCCAGCCGCAGCAGCGGTACATCCTGCTGCGCAGGCGCCACTACGGTCACGCCAAACGGCAGGCCGAGCGCGGTCAAGCCTGCAGGCACCGCAATGCCGCCGTAGTCGAGCAGGTTCATGAAATTGGTAAAGCGGCCAAGTTCACTGTTCAGCCCGATCGGGTCCGCCAGCATGGCCGCGATGGTGGGATGCTGCGGCACCGTCGGCAACAGCATGGCATCCACCTGCACCCATACCGCATCGCACCGGCGCCGCAGGTCGCGCAGTCGATATGTCGCGGCAAAGGCATCGGCGGCCAACGGTGCGGCGCCGCCGAGCGTGATCTGCCGCGTGACCGGGAACACGGCCTTCGGGTTCGCGTCAATGAATGCGCGGATGGCCTGGTAACGCTCGGCCACCCATGGCCCTTCGTAGAGCAGGCGTGCGGTCTCCAGGAACGGCGCGATGTCGATCTCCACAAGCTCCGCGCCAAGGCTGCGTGCATGATCAAGCGCCCGCCCCCAGGCCTCGGCATAATCAGGCGCGAGGTTGCCCAACGCATGAAGCGCCGGCACGCCCACGCGGAAGGACGGCGCACTGCCGAAATCGAAGCCATGTGGCGAGGCCTTTCGCGAGAACGCGTCGGCTTCGTCGAACCCGTGTGCCACGGCAAAGACGCGGTGCGCATCGTCCGCGGTTAAGGCAAAGATTGACGCGGTATCGAGCGAGCGGCACGCCGGCACGATACCCGTCGCGGACAGCAGCCCGCAGGTGGGCTTGAGTCCCACGAGGTTATTGAACGCGGCCGGCACGCGGCCCGAGCCCGCGGTGTCCGTGCCGAGCGCGAAGCTCACGTGGCCCAGCGCCACTGCCACCGCCGACCCCGAACTGGAGCCTCCCGATACGTAGTCCGGATCGAACGCATTGCGGCACGCACCATAAGGCGAGCGCGTGCCGTTCAGCCCCGTCGCGAACTGGTCGAGGTTCGTCTTGCCGATGGCAATCGCGCCGGCATCGATAAGCCGCTGCACGACGAAGGCACTCTGTTGCGGGACATAGGCGTACTCGGGGCACGCCGCAGTGGTCGGGCAGCCGGCCAGGTCGATGTTGTCCTTGATCGCGAACGGAATGCCATAGAGCGGCAGCGTGGCAGGATCGTGCGCCATCAGTGCGCGGGCGCGTTCGCGCAATCGGCCTGCATCGAGCCGATGGATCCAGGCATGGTGCGGATCGTCGGCCGTGGCGGCAATCACCGCTGCCACAACATCGAGCGGCGTACGCCTGCCGCTGCGGTAGTCATCCTTCAGCGAGGCAATATCCAGTGAAAACGGCACGGCGCGGGCGGGCGTGTTCATGCTGCCACCTCGCTTGCCATATCGGCGCAAACCTGCACGACGTCCGGTACGACCACAGCCATCTCCTGTCCCGCGCCGACCGGCGCCCCTTCGGCGCAGCCGAGATGCCACACGGTGCCCGCACAAGGCGCCACCACGGCGAACTCCATCTTCATCGACTCGACCACGACGAGCGTGTCGCCCGCTTCGACGCTGCTGCCGGGCTGCACCAACACTTTCCAGACACTGCCGGGCACGGCGCTGCAGACTATGCGCGCCCCCTCGGGACGCTCGCCCGCATCATCCGTCGCGGACGCAGCCGCGACCGGCTCGTCCACATGCTCGGCCTGCCCTGCCACGCGCCACCGCTCGCGCTCAGCCGCAAAGGCCGACTGTTGGCGCAAGCGGAACGCGGCGATATCGGCGGCGTTCTCGTCCAGCAGTCGCTGATGGTCACGCATGGAAAAGCGGCCCGTCTCGATGCGCACCGGATAGCGACCCGCCGGGAAATCCTTGCGGATCTGCAGCAGCTCGTCCTCGCCGACCGGGTAGAAGCGGATCGTGTCGAAGCAGCGCAGCAGCCAGGGCTTGCCTGCTTCGAAGGCCGGCGCGCCGCTGTCGGCATCGCGCCAGCGGTTCCACATCTGCAGCGTGCGGCCCACGAACTGGTAGCCGCCGGGCCCTTCCATGCCATACACGCACATGTACGCGCCACCGATGCCCACGGCATTTTCCGGCGTCCAGGTGCGCGCCGGGTTGTACTTGGTCGTCACGAGCCGATGGCGCGGATCGAGCGGCGTCGCCACCGGCGCGCCCAGATAGACATCGCCGAGACCGAGCACGAGGTAGCTCGCGGAGAACACGATGTCCTTCACGGCCTCGATGCTGTCGAGTCCGTTGATGCGACGGATGAACTCAATATTGCTCGGGCACCACGGCGCATCGGGACGCACCGACTGCATGTACTTGTCGATGGCCAGCCGCGTCGCGCTGTCATCCCACGACAGCGGCAGCCAGACCGTGCGCGACGGCACCGAGAGATCGTCCGTGTCGCCGAGTGCTTCGTCTGCTCGCACGATGGCATCGACCAGCGCGCCGCGTTCGATCCGCGCGGGGTCGAAATGAATCTGCAGCGAGCGGATGCCGGGCGTCAGGTCGATGATGCCCGGCAAGTCAAGGGCCTGCACGGCAGCATGCAATGCATGAATACGCATGCGCAGGCCGATGTCGAGTTGCGCTTCGCCAAGCTCGACAAGCAGGTAGCGGTCACCCGCCTGCCGCACGACCAGCGCCGGACGGCCCGACACTGCCGGCCGGGACAGCACCACGGGTGATTCTGGCGATGCCGGTGCAAGCCCGGGCATGGACTGTGGTGCAAGCGTGCGCACCAGCGCGTCCTGCGTTGCGTGCAGGGCAGCGGCTTCCGACTGCGCGATGCGCCGGAATCGCACTTTGGTGCCCGGGCGCAGCTGGCCGAGCTTCCATCGCTCGGCCGCGGCCACCACGGCCGGGCACACGAAACCGCCGAGGCTGGGGCCGTCGGGACCGAGGATCACCGGCATGTCGCCGGTGAAATCGATCGCACCGATGGCATACGCGTTGTCGTGGATATTGGACGGATGCAGGCCGGCTTCGCCGCCATCGGGCCGCGCCCATTGCGGCTTGGGGCCGATCAGGCGAACGCCGGTGCGGCTCGAGTTGTAGTGGACCTCCCACTCGGCGGCGAAGAACGCATCGATATCGGCGTCCGTGAAGAAATCCGGTGCCCCATGCGGGCCGTACAGCACGCCGATGTCCCAGGCCTCTCCTGCCTGCGGGAAGGCGGGCACGGCTTCGGCCGCCAGCGCCGACGGTTCATCTTCCACATCCGCGCCGATATGGATCACGTCGCCCACGCGCAGCGTGCGTCCGCCATGGCCGCCGAACTGGCCCAGCGTGAACGTGGAGCGGCTGCCGAGGTAATGCGGCACGTCGAAGCCGCCACGCACGGCCAGGTACGCGCGGCTGCCATGCGCTGGCGCCGCGCCGATCGCCAGCGTGCTGCCGGCCGGCACGCGATGCGCCATCCACGGCGCGAGCGGCTTGCCGTCGAGCATCAGCGGCAACGGCGCGCCGCACACCGCGATCACGGCCTCGCGCCAGAAGCGCAGTGTCGGGCCGCCCAGCGTGCATTCGAGGCCCGCAGCATGCGCGGCATTGCCAACGAGGCGATTGGCCAGCCGCAGCGACTGGTCGTCCATCGGCCCCGAAGGCGGCACACCCACGTCCCAGTAGCCGAGGCGGCCGGGCCAGTCCTGCACAGTGGTCTGCACGCCGGCGTCGAGTACTTCCATCGCATCCGGCACGAAATGCAGCTCGCCCAGCGAGCGCGTGACGATTCGGCCGTTGACGAAATCCTCGCTCGCGGCGACGTCGCGCAGGTAGCGCAGGTTGGTTTCGATGCCGCCGACGCGACAGGCGGCCAACGCGCGCTGGAGCCGCTGCACGGCATCCGCGCGGTCGACACCGGTCACGATCAGCTTAGCGAGCATCGGGTCGTAGTGGGCCGGCACTTCGGTCCCCGCGGTCACCCAGCTTTCGACGCGGATATCGTCGGGAAACACCACTTCGGTGAGCAAGCCGGCACTCGGCTGGAAATTGCGCGCAGGGTCTTCGGCATAGAGCCGGACCTGGATCGATGCGCCGCGCGGCGTGGCGGCCTCCAGCGCAAACGCATCCCCGCGCGCGAGCCGCACCATCCATGCGACGAGGTCGACGCCGGTGACCTGCTCGGTCACGCCATGCTCGACCTGCAGCCGGGTGTTGACCTCAAGGAAATAGAACGCGCCCGTGTCCGCATCGAGCACGAATTCCACCGTGCCAGCCGAGCGGTAGCTGACGGCGCGGCCAAGCCGCACGGCCGCCGCCATCAGCGCATCGCGCGTAGTGGTGTCCAGCCCCGGTGCCGGCGTTTCCTCGATCACCTTCTGGTTGCGGCGCTGCGCGGAACAGTCCCGTTCGCCGAGCGCGACCACATTGCCATGGCCATCGCCAAACAGCTGCACTTCGATATGGCGTGCGCGTTCGACGAATTTTTCCAGGAACAGTCCAGCATCCTTGAAGTTGGCGCGCGCGAGCCGTTCCACGGCTTCGAACGCAGGCACCAGTTCCGCTTCGCTGCGTACCAGCCGCATGCCGATGCCGCCGCCGCCCGCGCTGCTCTTGAGCATGACCGGGTAGCCGATGCGCGCGGCCTCCGTACGCGCGTGGTCCAGGCCATCGAGCAAACCGCTGCCCGGTAGCAGCGGTACGTCATGCTGCTCCGCCAGTGCGCGGGCCGTGTGCTTCAGGCCGAACGCGCGCATCTGGTCTGGCGTCGGGCCGATGAACGCGACGCCGGCCGCTTCGCAGTCCTGCGCGAAGCCGGGGTTCTCGGACAGGAAGCCGTAGCCCGGATGGATGGCGCCTGCGCCGGTAGCGCGCGCGGCCTCAAGCAATCTTTCCGCATCGAGATAGCTCTGCGCGGCAGGCGCCGGACCGATGCAGACCGCCTCGTCCGCCATGGCGACATGCGCGGACTCGGCGTCGGCTTCGGAATACACGGCGACGGAGCGCAGGCCCAGTTCGCGCAGCGTGCGGATGATGCGGCAGGCAATGGCGCCGCGGTTGGCGATCAGGACGGTATCAAAGCGTGGCGCGGGCGTGCCGGCGCCGGATGCAGGAGCGGAATTCGCGGACATGGGGATGTTCCCTCTCGATGTCAGGCAGGTCGTCCTGCCGGTTGCGTATCGGCCACGGGTCGTCCCGCGGCGGCGCCAATGGAGCGGAGTTGGCGCGAGAGGAAGGTGTCAGGCGCCGGTGGCGTCCCAGACGATGAACTCGACCGGCGTCGGGTCGTAGCCGTTGCACGGGTTGTTGAGCTGCGGGCAGTTTGAGACCAGCATCCACACATCCATGTGGGCGCGCAGTTCGACGTACTTGCCCGGTCCGGACACGCCATCGGCAAAGTGCAGCGAGCCATCGGCCGTCACCGGCACGTTCATGAAGAAGTTGACGTTAGGCACGAGATCGCGCTTGCCCAGCCCCACGTCGGCCTGCGCCATGGCCAGCAGGTAGTTGTCCCGGCACGAGTGCATGAACTTCTTCTGCAGCGCGTAGCGTACGGTGTTGCTTTCGGCCGCGCACGCGCCGCCGACCGTGTCATGCCGGCCACAGGTGTCGGCGACAATGGTCAGCATCGGATTGCCGAGGTTCGACACCAGCGCCGAGCCGGTGGTCAGGTAGATGCCGCCCTGCCGCAGCAGCGTGTCCGTGGCGCTGTAGTGCTCGGCCACGTCATGGCGGTTGTAGAACAGCACGTCGGCCGCCTGGTTGCCGAGCAGGTCGACGATGCGCACGGTCTGGCCGGCACGGATCTCGGCCAGCCATGGCTCACCGGCGGGCTGGCGATGGCGCAATGCGGCGGCAGCCGGATCGAGCAGGCTGGTGTGTGGCACGAAGGCGCTTGCCTCGGCGGGCATGGTCATGGATGCGGTCATGGTTCAGGAAAGGGCAAACACGTCGGCGTTATGCAGAGCCCGCGCACATTCCGGACGGAAGCCGCGGCAGAAGTCGTCGGCCGGCGCAGGGCCGGAGCGCCATGCGGCAACGCCGATGGCGCCGGGCTGATAGCCATCGCGCAGATCAAGCGGATGCGGCGCGGTGGAGATGGCGATCACCAGGTCCATCTCGCAGCGCAGCTCCACGCTGCTGCCGCGCACAGTGCGCGCGGCATCGAACGCAAAGCGCCCTTGTTCGTCGACCGCCACCTTGCTGAACAGGTTGACCGGCGCAATCAGGTCGCGCGCGGTCAGTCCGTACTTGCCGGCTTCGATCAGCAGGCCGTCCTTGCCCGAGCGATGCATGGCATTGCGGTGCGCCTCGAAACGGCATTCGCCATATTTGTCGCGCATGCGCGCGGTGTCCAGCACCGCACCGAACGGGTCGTGCCAGCCGAGAGTGTCGTGCGTCACGGACACCATGGCGCGGCCCATATCGCTCATCAGCACATGGCCGCGCGTGAAGTGGGCCGTGTGCAGCGCCTTGCAGGTGTCTGGCATGCTGTAGCGTTCCAGCTTGTCATGGGCGGCGTAAAGCACCACCGAGCAGTTGGCGCGCTCGCCAAGCGCCGCGAAGCGCAGCGACGTGCCTCGCGTCACGCGCCAGCTCCAGTGGCCGCCGCCGGGCACGATCTCGCTCCACAGCACGCGCATGGCGCGCAGATCGGGCGCGAAGCGCTGCCAGTGGGCGGCGGCGTCGACAGGCGCGTGTGACGGCGGGTTGTCGAGGGTATGGTCGGAATGGGACATCGATGGTCTCCTTGGGATGCGTTGCGGATCGGTCCGGATGTCAGGCCGCACGCGCCTCGCGCGACAGTTGTTCGAGCAGATCGAGATCGGTCTGCATGCCGGACGTCGCGCGGATGCGGGCGAGGATGTCGCGCTTGAGCTGCAGGAACTCGGGCGAGTGCTTCATGTCCTGCGAACGCTGCGCGGGCAGCGGCACGTCGTAGACGGTGTCGATGCGGCCGGGGCGCGGCGCCATCAGCACCACGCGCTGGCCGAGGTAGATGGCTTCCTCGACATCGTGGGTCACGAACACGATCGTGGTCCGCTCGAGCCGGTGCACATGCAGGATCAGGTCGTGCATGACCTCGCGCGTCTGCGCGTCTAGCGCGCCGAACGGCTCGTCCATCAGCAGCACGCGCGGACGGCTCATCAGTGCGCGCGCAATCGCCACGCGCTGCTGCATGCCGCCGGAAAGCTGGCCCGGGTAGTGGCTGGCCACGTGCGCGAGACCCATCAGTTGCAGCAGTGCGTCGGCGCGCCCGGAAGCCGCCTCCACATCGGCGCTGGTGCGGTTGCGCGCAAACAGGCTCAGGCGGCGGCAGAAGCGGATGTTCTCGGCGACGGTGAGCCACGGATAGAGGCTGTAGTGCTGGAACACCATGGCGCGCTCGGGTGCCGGGCCGGCGATGGCGTGGCTATCGCACTGCAGCGTGCCGGCGTCGTGCGTCTCCAGTCCGGCCAGCGTGCGCAGCAGCGTCGACTTGCCGCAGCCCGACGCGCCCACGAGCGTAACGAAGCCGTTTTCGGGCACGTCGAGGCTCACGTCCTGCAGGGCAGGCTGACCGCTGCGCGGACCATAGAACTTCCACACGCCGCGCGCGCTGAGCTTGGGTTGGGATATTGCGTTCATGTTCAGCGTCCCGCGTAGAGATAGGGAAAGGCGAGCCGGTGTAGCCGGCGCATGAACTGATCGATCGCCAGCCCGATCACGCCGATCAGGAGGATGCCCGCGAAGATCTTGTCGGTCTGCAGGAAGCGCTGCGCCTTGAGGATGGCAAAGCCCAGCCCGGAACCGGCAGCGACCAGTTCCGCCACGACGAGGTAGGTCCAGGCCCAACCCATGGTGACGCGCAGCGTGTCGAGCAGCGCCGGCTTGGCCGAAGGCACGATCACGTGTTGGATGATCTCGCCGCGCGTGGCGCCCATCGTCTGCGCGGCTTCGACCTGCGCCATCGGCACCCGGCGCACGTCCTCGGCCACCATCAGCACCATCTGGAAGAACGTGCCAATGAAGATGATCGCAACCTTGGCGCCTTCATCGATGCCGACCCACACCATGACCAGCGGGATAAACGCGACCGCAGGCATGTAGCGGATGAAATCGGTCAGCGGCTCCAGCAGCGCCTGCACCGTGCGGAAGCTGCCGATCAGCAGCCCGAGCGGCAGTGCGAGTAACGCCGACAGTGCCCAGCCCGCGAGCACGCGCGCCGTGCTGATGGCGATATCGCCAGCCAGGTCGTCATCGAAGGCCCATTCGCGCAGGCGCGCCACGATGGCGGCCGGCCCTGGCATGAAGACGGGATCCACCCATCCGCTCGCGGCCAGCAATGCCCAGCCTAGCAACGGCAGAATCAGGCCGGCACCGACGAGCAGTGCCACGCGCCGCGCGGGCAGCGCAGTGCGCAATTGCCACCAGGGCTTCGGCACGTCGATCCACTGCGGCTCGCGCGGATTGGTCGGAGCGGCTGACGTCATGGGCAACGGCGCAGCGAGCGCATTGTCGTCTTGCATGGCGGCGCTCATTTCAGTGCCTCGGCCAGCAGCGTGGCATCGACACCGCGCGTCGCGTCCGGCTTGCCGTCGAGCAGCTTGTTGTCGTGCAGGAACGCGGCAATGGTGGGCGCCACGGCCTGCAGCGAAGCGGGCTGCGCGGCGTCAAACGCGGCGCGGTTGGCGCTGGCATCGAAGAAGCGCGTGCCGGGCAGGAAGACCTTGTAGTCGTCCGCCTTCATGCCGGCCACCTTGGCCATGATCGCGGCCGCCTCGGCAGGTTGTTCGCGGATGAAGCGTTCAGCGTCGAACCATGCGCGGATCATGCCTACCAGCTCCTTGCGGTGGCTGGCGATGGCCTTCTGCTGCGCGACCAGCAGGTCGGGCACCAGACCCGGCATATCGGCCGAGGTGAACAACGCGCGGCCCTTGCCGCTCTTCACGATGCGGTCGATCCACGGGTTCCACACCACGGCGGCATCGACGCGGCCCATCATGAAGGCGGCAGCGGCATCGCCGGCGGACAGGTTGACGATTTTCACGTCGGCGGGCTTGAGCCCGGCCTTGGCCAGCGCCGTCACGAGCACGAAATGCGAGATGCTGTACTGCTCCAGCGCGACGGTCTTGCCCTTGAGATCGGCGACGGCGCGGATCTTCGCGCTCGCGACCAGCGCGTCATTGCCGGCCGAGTTGTCGTTGACGAGCACGGCCTTGACGGGCACGCCCTTGGCGAGCGGGCCAAGCGTGTCGGACCAGCTCTGCGAATTGGCGTCGAGCTGGCCCGACGACAGCGCGGCAATGGAATCGCTGTAGTTCGCGAACCAGACCAGCTTGACGTCCGCGCCGTGCTTGCTGAAGAAGCCATTCTGCTGCGCGACGTACCAGGCGATCCAGCCGGGCCAGTCGGAAACGCCCACACGGATTTCAGCGCGCGCGGGGCCGCTCGCGACAAGGGAAAGGCTCAGCGCCAGGCCGATCAGCGCGGCATGCAGGCGTCTGGCAAGGGGGAATGCGGACAACGCGGAAAGCGCGGACAACGGGCGGGACATGGGGCGGCTCCATTCGATCGGTGACAAAAGGCAGGGAAGACACCTCGCAACGAAGTGAACCTCCCGGGCTTTTGTCCCGCCGTGGAGCCTGGACGCGGTCGAGCGCGCCTGAGGCCGGTTGCTCTTGGACCAGGCATCGCGCGCAGCGCGACCGGAACCCTAGCGACCCTTCGGTGAGCGATGATGCATCGCTTCCCTGATCACCATTCAGCAAGGGGTGTGCCAGCGATCAGGCCCGGCCGGCGCACCGCCGGCGTGCATGCAGTGCATGGAAATGGGCACGCAGACGCCGCGCGGCGGTGCAGTGGACCCCGCCGCGCACAGTATTCGGGCGTGCGCCCGCGCCCTGGAACGTCTTAGTCTTCGGAAGCCAGGGCCCGGTTGATCCGCAATGCCAGCAGCGTGCAGAAGGCGCCCGACAGCAAGTAGGCACTGACCGCAATCAGCCCGAACTTGGCGGACAACCCCAGCGCCACCAGCGGCGCGAAGGCTGCGCCGAACAGCCACGCGAAATCCGTGGTCAGCGCGGCGCCGGTGTAGCGGTAGCGGCGTTCAAAATTGGACGTGACCGCGCCGGCCGCCTGCCCGTAGGACAGGCCAAGCAGGCCAAAGCCGATCAGGATGAACAGGTCCTGCGCCAGCGGCCCACCGCCCATCAGCAGCGGCGCGAACAGCGCGAACACGCCGATCAGCACCGCCATGGTCCCGAGCGTGGTGCGTCGCCCGATCTTGTCGGCGATGCGGCCCGACGCAATGGTGCCGAGGATGCCGATGAACGCGCCGGCCACCTGCACGCTCAGGACGTCGGTGATCGGCTGAGTCTGATGCAGCTCCACCCAGGACAGCGGAAACACCGTGACCAGGTGAAACAGCGCAAAGCTGGCCAGCGCGGCGAAGGCGCCGAGGAAGATGTTGTAGTCCTGCTTGCTGATGAGCTCCAGGGTGCTGATCGGCTCCAGCTCGTCCTCGTCCAGCAGTTGGGTGTACTCATGCGTCACCACCAGCCGCAGCCGCGCGAACAGCGCCACCACGTTGATCGCGAAGGCCACGTAGAACGGGTAGCGCCAGCCCCACTCAAGGAACTCGCCGGTGTCCAGGCTCAGGTTCAGGAACAGGAACAGCGACCCGGCGACGATAAAGCCCGTGGGCGCGCCGAGCTGCCCCATCATCGCGTACCAGCCGCGCCGCTCGGGCGGCGCGTTCAGCGCCAGCAGCGACGGCAGCCCGTCCCACGAACCGCCGAACGCGATCCCTTGCAACGAGCGAAACACGGCCAGCAGCACGACGGCCGTGTGGCCAAGCGTGGCGTAGCCTGGCAGGAAGGCAATGCCGACCGTGGCCGTACCGAGCAGGAACAGTGCCGCCGTCAGCTTGATGCCGCGCCCCCAGCGCCGCTGGATACGCATGAACAGCGCCGTGCCAAACGGCCGCGCCACAAAGGCCAGCGCGAAGATCGAGAACGAGTAGAGCAGGCCGTCGAGCCGGTCGACATACGGAAAGTACACCGTCGGGAAAACCAGCACCGACGCAATGCCGTAGACAAAGAAATCGAAGTACTCGGAGGCGCGGCCGATCACGACGCCAGTCGCGATTTCCGCCGGCGCGATATGCGTGGCCCCGGGCGCCGGAGGTGCAGAAGGAGACGCACGATGCTGGTGGGTCATGCTGGCCATCCGTATACCTCCAATGGAGAATCGGGGCAGGCCAGGAATTTGGAATTTGCTTCCCGTCGGTTGCCCCTGAGCGCCTAAACTGCCATAGTTGCTCGGAACAGTCTAAGTCACGTACGCTTAAGCGTACAGGATGGCAACAAAGGACCCAAGCCTATGCGATCCGACCGTTCGACGATGGCAGTCATGCGCGCGCTGCGCTGGACCATCCTGGCTCCGGCAGTGGCGGCCCTTTGTGGATGCAGTGCGGTGCTGATGTCGCCGGGCGGCGACCTGGCCGTCCAGCAGCGCAACCTGATCCTGATCTCGACAGGATTGATGCTGCTGATCATCGTGCCGGTAATCGTGCTGACCCTGCTGTTCGCGTGGCGCTACCGCGCCTCGAACCCCGGCGCCCCGTACAACCCCGACTGGGACCACTCCACGGTGCTGGAACTGCTGATCTGGTCGGCGCCGCTGCTGATCATCATCGCGCTGGGCGCCGTTACCTGGGTCAGTACCCATAAACTCGACCCGTACCGCCCGATCGAGCGGCTCGATCCGCAGCGAGCCGTGCCCGCCGACGCGCAACCGCTGACGGTCGAGGTGGTTGCACTCGACTGGAAGTGGCTCTTTCTGTACCCGGAACAGGGCATTGCCACCGTCAACGAAGTCGCGGCGCCGGTCGACCGCCCTATCCGCTTCCGCATCACGTCTTCGACCGTGATGAATTCCTTCTTCATCCCCTCGCTGGCGGGCCAGGTATATGCCATGCCAGGCATGGAGACCAAGCTGCATGCGGTGATGAACCGCCCCGGCGAGTACGAAGGCTTCTCCGCCAACTACAGCGGCGCGGGCTTCTCGCACATGCGCTTCCGCTTCCACGGCATGAGCCATGACGACTTCGACCGCTGGGTTCAGCGCGTGAAAAGCAGCGGCGCCCCGCTGTCGCGCGATGGCTACGTGCAGCTCGAACAGCCCAGCGAGCGCGACCCCGTGCGCCACTACGCCAGCGTCGCGCCCGACCTCTTCGATGCCATCCTGAACCGTTGCGTGCGCGCCGGGCAGATCTGCACCAAGGACATGATGGCCATGGACGCACGCCGCCAGGCGGGCGGCGCGCTCGGCGCCGTCTGCACCGCAAGCAATACGCCGAAAGCGCCGTTCGATCCGGCCGCTCCGTACAGTGAACGCAGCGCGGTGGCGCTGCAGTAGCACATAGCAGAACCGGGTTGCAACCGCCCCGAGAGACCTACACCTGGCCCTGGAGGACAACATGCAGGAGCGATCCGAACTCGCCACGCTTATCTTCGGCCGCCTGAGCTGGGAGGCCATACCGCTGCACGAGCCGATCCTGCTGGGCACCTTCATCGTCGTGGTCATCGGCGGACTCGCGTTGCTGGGCGCGGTGACCTACTTCCGCCTGTGGGGCTATCTGTGGCGCGAGTGGTTCACCAGCATCGACCACAAGAAGATCGGCATCATGTACGTGATCCTGGGGATCATCATGCTGCTGCGGGGTTTTGCCGACGCCGTCATGATGCGCATGCAGCAGTCGGTGGCCTTTGGCGATAACCTCGGCTTCCTGCCGCCCCACCACTACGACCAGATCTTCACCGCGCACGGCGTGATCATGATCTTCTTCGTGGCCATGCCGCTGGTGACGGGGCTGATGAACTTCGTGGTGCCGCTGCAGATTGGCGCGCGCGACGTGGCCTTCCCCTTCCTCAATAACTTCAGCTTCTGGATGACCACCGGCGGCGCCGTGCTGGTGATGATGTCGCTGTTCGTCGGCGAGTTCGCGCGCACCGGGTGGCTCGCATATCCGCCGCTGTCGGGCATCGTCCATAGCCCGGATGTTGGCGTCGACTATTACCTCTGGTCATTGCAGGTGGCGGGGGTCGGGACCGTGCTGTCCGGCATCAACCTGATGGTCACCATCGTCAAGATGCGCGCGCCCGGCATGACGCTGATGCGCATGCCGATCTTCACGTGGACCGCACTGTGCGCCAACGTGCTGATCGTGGCCGCGTTCCCCGTGCTGACCGCGGCACTGGCCATGCTGGCGCTCGACCGCTACCTCGGCATGAATTTCTTCACGGCCGATCTTGGTGGCAGCGCCATGATGTACGTGAACCTGATCTGGATCTGGGGGCACCCGGAAGTGTACATCCTGGTCCTGCCAGTATTCGGCGTGTTTTCCGAGGTGGTTTCCACGTTCTGCCAGAAGCGGCTGTTCGGCTACGCGTCGATGGTCTATGCCACGGTCGTGATTACCGTGCTGTCCTACCTGGTCTGGCTGCACCACTTCTTCACGATGGGGTCGGGGGCGAGCGTCAACTCGTTCTTCGGCATCACGACGATGATCATCTCGATCCCGACCGGGGCGAAGCTGTTTAACTGGCTGTTCACGATGTACCACGGCCGCATCCGCTTCGAGGTGCCGATGCTGTGGACCGTCGGCTTCATGGTCACCTTCGTGATTGGCGGCATGACCGGCGTGCTGCTGGCCGTCCCGCCCGCCGACTTCTCGCTGCACAACAGCCTGTTCCTGATTGCCCATTTCCACAACGTGATCATCGGCGGCGTGCTGTTCGGGCTGATGGCCGGCATCACGTACTGGTTCCCGAAGGCCTTCGGCTACAAGCTCGAGCCGTTCTGGGGCAAGTGCTCGTTCTGGCTCTGGCTGGTGGGCTTCTACTTCGCGTTCATGCCGCTGTACGTGCTTGGCATGAAGGGCGTGACCCGCCGCATGAGCCATTTCGAAGACCCGTCGCTGCAGGTCTGGTTCCTGCTCGCGGCGTTCGGCGCGTTCCTGATCGCGCTCGGTATCGGCTGCTTCCTGATCCAGCTGGTGGTCAGCTTCATCAACCGCGAAGCGCTGCGCGACGTCACCGGCGATCCGTGGGATGGCCGCACGCTGGAATGGTCCACGTCATCGCCACCGCCTGCCTACAACTTCGCCTTCACGCCGATCGTCCATGACACCGACGCATGGTGGCAGATGAAGGCGCATGGCTACGAGCGTCCGGCGCAGGGCTTCATACCGATCCACATGCCCAAGAATACGGGCGCCGGCATCATCCTGGCGGGGCTTGCCACGGTCTGCGGGTTCGCGCTGATCTGGCACATCTGGTGGCTGGTGGTGCTGGCGTTCGGCGCCACGATTGTCTCGGCGCTCGTGCACACCTTCAACTACAAGCGCGACTACTACATCCCGGCCGATACGGTCGGCAACACGGAGGCGGCGCGCTCGGCGCTGCTGACCCGCCATGCCTGATACGACTGCCCCGTTCCCCGCTGGCCGCGCGCAGGCCGCACCGCCCGCCCCGCCCCACGCCGTGCCATCCGGCCATGGCATCGACGAGGGCGAACTGCGCTTCTACATGACCAGCGAGTACCACGTGCCCAACGGCACGTTGCTCGGGTTCTGGATCTACCTGATGAGCGACTGCCTCATCTTCGCGTGCCTGTTCGCCGCCTACGGCGTGCTCGGGCGCAGTTACGCGGGCGGCCCGACCGGCGCCGAGTTGTTCGACCTGCCGCTCGTGGCGCTGAACACGTCGTTCCTGCTGCTGTCGTCGATCACATACGGCTTCGCGATGCTGCAGATGCAGCAGGGCCGCGTCGGCGGCACGCAGGGCTGGCTGGCGATCACCGGCGTGCTCGGCGCCTGCTTCCTTGGCGTGGAAATCTACGAATTCGTCCACCTGGTCGGCGAAGGCGCCGGGCCGTGGCGCAGCGGCTTCCTGACCTCGTTCTTCTCGCTGGTCAGCACGCACGGGCTGCACGTGACCTTCGGCATCATCTGGCTCATCACGCTGATGGTGCAGGTGCGCCTGCACGGGCTGATCCCCGAGAACCGCCGCCGCCTGATGTGCCTATCGATGTTCTGGCACTTCCTGGACGTGGTGTGGATCGGCGTCTTCACCTTTGTCTACCTGATGGGAGTGCTGCCATGAATGCCCAGGACAACACGCTCGCCCACGGCCATGACGGCCACGAGGGGCACGATGGGCATGGCCATGACGACAGCCACATCCACATCTCGATGAGCGGCTATGTGACGGGCTTCGTGCTGTCGGTGATCCTGACCACGATTCCGTTTTGGCTCGTCATGGGCAAGGTGTTCGAGAAGTCGAGCACCACCGCGATCCTCCTGCTGGCGCTCGGCGCCGTGCAGATCGTCGTGCACATGATCTATTTCCTGCACATGAACGCCAAGTCCGAGGGCGGCTGGAACATGCTGGCGCTGATGTTCACGCTGGTGCTCGTGGTGATTACGCTGAGCGGCACGCTGTGGGTCATGTTCCACCTGAACTCGAACATGATGCCGGGGATGGAGCGCTGACGGCACCGGCGACAGACGTCAAGGTACCCCAAAGGCGCCCCCCCGCATGGCGCCTTTTTCATCACATAACGCAATGTTTCCTGAAATCATCAGCGATTTCAGCAACAAATGCCAAGGCATTGTCATTAATCTGCCCGCTCCTTGCTGTTAAGCGGGCGGCCATTGCCTGGCCCTTCCCGCCCCTGCCCGCGTCAACCTCCACGAGATGACATTTCGCGTTCCGGCCATGACCTGACCGCGCACGCGTTTTGGCCGGAACAGCAAAGCTCACTGCGCCGCATCGCCCCACAAGGGCGGCGCGGCCTTCTGATGAACGGAGACAACGACACATGAGTGCAAATACAGAGCATTTGCAGCGGGGGCTCGGCGAACGCCACATCCGCCTGATGGCATTGGGATCGGCCATCGGCGTAGGGCTGTTCCTGGGCTCGGCCAATGCCATCAAGATGGCCGGGCCGGCTATCATGCTGGCCTACCTGATCGGCGGCGCGATGATCTTCCTGATCATGCGCGCGCTCGGCGAAATGGCCGTGCACAACCCGGTGGCGGGTTCGTTCTGCCGCTACGCGCAGGATCATATGGGCCCGCTCGCCGGCTACCTGACCGGCTGGAACTACTGGTTCCTGTGGCTCGTGACCTGTGTGGCCGAGATCACGGCCGTGGCCATCTACATGGGCGTCTGGTTCCCCGACGTGCCGCGCTGGATCTGGGCGCTCGCCGCACTGACCACGATGGGCTCGGTTAACCTGCTGACGGTCAAGGCCTACGGCGAGTTCGAGTTCTGGTTCGCCATGATCAAGATCGTGACCATCGTGCTGATGCTGTTCGGCGGCGGCGCGATGATCGTGTTCGGGCTCGGCAACGGCGGCATTGCGACCGGCATCAGCAACCTGTGGGCGCACGGCGGCTTCATGCCGAACGGCGCCAGCGGCGTGCTGATGTCGCTGCAGATGGTGATGTTCGCGTACCTCGGGGTCGAGATGATCGGCCTGACCGCCGGCGAGGCGAAGAACCCGCGCAAGTCGATCCCGGACGCGATCAACTCGGTGTTCTGGCGCATCCTGATCTTCTACGTCGGCGCGCTGTTCATCATCCTGTCGCTCTATCCGTGGAACGAGATCGGCGCGCAGGGCAGTCCGTTCGTGATGACGTTCGAGCGCCTTGGCATCAAGACCGCGGCCGGCATCATCAACTTCGTCGTGCTGACCGCCGCGCTGTCGTCATGCAACGGCGGCATCTTCAGCACGGGCCGCATGCTCTACAACCTGGCCCAGCAGGGGCAGGCGCCGGCGGCATTCGCCCAGGTCGACCGCAATGGCGTGCCGCGCCGCGCGCTGCTGGTCTCGATCGGCGCTCTGCTGTGCGGCGTGCTGCTGAACTACCTGGTGCCAGAGAAGGTGTTCGTCTGGGTGACGTCGATCTCGACCTTCGGCGCGATTTGGACCTGGGCCATCATCCTCGTCACGCAGATGCAGTTCCGCAAGAACCTGTCGGCGGCCCAGCGCGACAAGCTGGCGTTCCGCATGCCGTTCTGGCCATATGGCTCGTGGATCGCGCTGGCCTTCCTGGCGCTGGTCATTGCGCTGATGGCTTATTTCCCAGACACGCGCATCGCTCTGTATGTCGGCCCCGCCTGGCTGGTCCTGCTGACGGTGCTGTACTACCGCCTTGGCATGCAGGCTCGCGGCCCGGTTACTTACCAGGGCTGACCGGCATTCCCGGCGGGTGCGCCAGCGGACGCCCGCCGCTACAATGGCCCCCGGGCAATCCATCGCCAGGGGGCCAGATGTCCGAACTCTACGCCGCGCCACTCCGCCATGACGGGGCGGCCGACCCAGACGCACGCCGTGGCGGCGTCACTGCCGCAAGAGCCAACTCGGCGGAAGATGCCGTCGCACGCGCCGCCGCCGTGGCCGATACGGTCGCGCGCACCGCGGTCGAGCAGGCGGACCTCGCCATGCGCCACTGGACCGACCCCACGCCGGGTCCGGTACGGATCGGCTCCGCGCAGCATCTGCGCATGTTCAGCAACATGCTGCTGCAGACCCACAATCCCTATAAACCGGCCGTGATCGAATGGCCGACGCTGTCGCCCGACGCACTCGCGCGCGTGACCTCGCTGCCGATCTGGGACATTGCCGTGCAGACCGAGGGCCGCGCCTCGATCCGCGTGAAGACCTTTGCCGAAACCGTCGCCGACCCCCTGCTGCGCAGCGCGCTGGACATGGACGGCGGCGAGGAGGCGCGCCACAAGGTTGTGCTGTCGAAGCTAGTCGAGGCCTATGGCATTCCGCTTGCGCCGGAACCCGACTACCCGCCGCCGGACGATCCGGAATGGGGCTGGCTCGTGACCGGCTACAGCGAATGCATCGACAGCTTCTTCGCGTTTGGCCTGTTCGCCATGGCTAAACGCTCGGGCTATTTCCGGGCCGAGCTGGTCGAGACGTTCGAGCCGGTGATCCAGGAGGAAGGCCGGCACATCCTCTTCTTCGTCAACTGGGCCGCGTGGTATCGGCGCAACCTGCCCTGGTGGCGCCGGCCGCTGTTTGCGCTCAAGGTGGCGCGCGTGTGGGCGTTCCTGATCTGGGAGCGCATCGGCATTGCGCGCGGGATCGATGCAGATGGCGTCGCGCAGGATGCCAATTTCACGATGAACGGCTCCGAAGCGCTGGGCGATTCGCTGTCGCCGGGCGCGATGATCGACCTCTGCCTGGCCGAGAACGACAGGCGCATGGCCGGCTACGACGAACGGTTGTTGCGGCCCGAGACGGTGCCGCGTCTCGCCCGGCTCGCGCGCCGCTTCGTAAAGTGATCATGACAGCCGCGTTCGCACTGTCCCTGGCATCGCTGGCCATCTGGTGTGTCCTGCTGTTCGGCCGTGCGGGCTTCTGGCGCATTCGCAAGCCCGCGCCGGTACCCGCCCCTCCGGCATGGCCCGAAGTGGTAGCCATCGTTCCGGCGCGCAATGAGGCGGAAGTCATCGGGCGATGTGTGGCTGGCGTGCTCGGCCAGAAATACCCCGGAAAGCTGTCATTGGTGGTGGTGGACGACCACAGCCATGACTGCACCTCCGAAATCGCGGCCACCGCTGCGACTGCCACGCCCCGGCGCGATGCGCTATCGGTAGTTTCGGCCCGAGATCTGCCTTCTGGCTGGAGCGGCAAAGTATGGGCGCAGTCCGAGGGGCTCGCCGCCGCCGATCGCATCGCACCGGGCGCTGCCTACGTATGGCTGACCGATGCAGACATCTGGCATGGCCCCGAGGTACTCGGGGAGCTGGTAGCGCGCGCCGTGCATGAACGCCGGGACCTGGTGTCGCTGATGGTGCGGTTGCGCTGTGCTTCCGCGTGGGAACGGCTGATCGTGCCGGCTTTCGTCTTCTTCTTCGCCAAACTCTATCCGTTCGAACGCGTGCGCAATCCACGCAGCGCTGTATCCGCCGCTGCGGGCGGCTGCATGCTGGCCAGCCGCGCGGCACTGACGCGCATTGGCGGGTTCGCCGCTATTCGCGGCGAGTTGATCGACGATTGCAGTCTCGCGGCAAGAATCAAGCCGGGCGGCGCAATCTCGCTCGACCTCGCAGACGACAGCGTGTCACTGCGGCCCTATGACGACTGGCGCAGCCTGTGGGATATGATCGCGCGCAGCGCCTACACGCAACTCCGCTATTCGCCGGTCCTGCTGGCCGGCACCGTCGTGGCCATGACGTTGACGTATCTGGCGCCCCCAGTGCTGGCGTTGGCCGGCGGTGCGCGGCTGTGGCCGGCATGGCTCGCGTGGGCGGCCGTGGCACTGGCCTATATGCCGATGCTGCGCGAGTACCGCCAGCCGTGCTGGCTGGCGCCGCTGTTGCCGCTGACGGCCCTGTTCTATCTTGGCGCCACGCTGGATTCCGCACGCCGCTATTGGCTGCGCCGCGGCGGCCAGTGGAAAGGACGCAGCCAGGCGCCCGCACGGTCCTGAGCCCTCAGCGCAGGTAACCGGCCTCGCGGAACCAGTCCAGCGCGTCGCGCAGGCCATCAATATAAGGACGCGGCTGATAGCCAAGCTCCTGCCGGGCCTTGTCCGAGCGGAAAAACATCCGGTACTTCGACATATGGAGCCCATCCACGGTGACAAAGGGCTCTTTGCGCGTGATGCGCGCCACCGCCTCCGCGGCATGCGCCAGCGGATACAGCGGCCAGCGCGGCAGTTGCACGGTTGGCGGACGGCGTCCGCACAAATCCGCGATATCGCGCAGCATCTGCTGCAGCATCACGTCGTCACCGCCCAGGATGTAGCGTTCGCCGATGCGGCCTCGCTCCAGCGCCTGGAAATGCCCGGCGGCGACGTCATCGACATGGACAAGGTTGAGCCCGGTCTCGACAAAGGCCGGAATCTTGCCGGTCGCGGCCTCGACGATGATGCGTCCGGTCGGCGTAGGCCGGACGTCCCGCGGCCCGATCGGCGTGGACGGATTGACGATCACGGCCGGCAACCCGCGCTCGGCGACCATGCGCTCGACCACACGCTCGGCCAGCACCTTGCTGCGCTTGTACGCGCCGATGGCCTCGTGCGGTGTCATGGCGGCCGTCTCGTCGACCGGCGCCGAGGCACCCGCCACCCGCAACGTCGCCACGCTGCTGGTATAGACAACGCGCTCTACCCCTGCCTCCTGCGCGGCTTCCATGACCGCCATGGTCCCGTCGACATTGGTGCGGACGATCTCCTCGGGATCAGGGGCCCATAGCCGATAATCGGCCGCCACATGGAACAGGTAGCGCACCCCGCGCATGGCGGACGTCAGCGCGGCGGGGTCGCGCATATCTCCCTCGAACACCTCGACGGGCAGACCATCCAGATTGGCGCGCGGGCTCGTCGCCCGCACCAGCGCGCGCACGCGCCAGCCGCGCGCCAGTGCCTGCCGCACTACCGCGGATCCGAGAAAACCCGATGCACCTGTCACCAGCGCGTAATCGTTTACGGTCATAACCCCGTTTCATCGTGAGATGGGAATGCCGCCCGACTGAGAGGGCTGCCAGACATTTCCGGCGCGGCGGGTATATAGTAACCACCATGTGTCGGAAATGTGATTTCTGTACACCATCCCATTCACTGAAACCCATTGACGGGTCGGGGGGCCTACCGTATGCAGGTGATTCTTGCTCAACCCCGAGGTTTCTGTGCCGGCGTCGTGCGCGCGATCGAAATTGTCGACCGCGCACTCGTCAAGCATGGAGCTCCGGTGTTCGTGCGGCACGAGATCGTGCATAACAAGCATGTCGTGGAGGGGTTGAAGAACAAGGGCGCGCGCTTTGTGGAAGAACTCGACGAGGTCCCTGCGGGCGCCGTCACCATCTTCAGCGCGCACGGCGTATCGCGCGCCGTGGTGGCCGACGCCGGCCAGCGGCAGCTGCACGCCATCGACGCCACCTGCCCGCTGGTGATCAAGGTGCATAACCAGGGCCGCCAGTACGCGGCCAGCGGCCGGACCGTGATCCTGATCGGCCATGCCGGCCATCCCGAGGTCGAAGGCACCATGGGCCAGATTCCCGGCAAGGTGATCCTGGTCCAGAACGAGGCCGAGGTCGAACGGCTCGACCTGCCTGCGGACACCCCGGTCGCCTACGTCACCCAGACCACGCTCAGCGTCGACGACACCCGCAATATCATCGCCGCGCTGGCCCGCCGTTTCAGCAACATGGTCGGCCCCGACACGCGCGACATCTGCTATGCCACGCAGAACCGGCAAAGCGCGGTGCGCGACCTGTGCAAGGTGGCCGACGTGATCCTGGTGATCGGCGCCACCAACAGTTCCAATTCCAACCGGCTGCGCGAGATCGGCACTGAAAGCGGCGTGCCCAGCTACCTGATCGCCGACGGCAGCGAACTCGATCCGGCGTGGGTGACGGGGGCCAATATCGTCGGCATTACCGCCGGCGCCTCGGCGCCCGAGGAAATGGTCGAAGACGTGATCAACGCGCTGCGCCGCCTGGGCCCGGTGGATGTGTCCACCATGGAAGGCCGCGAGGAGCATGCCGAATTCCGCCTGCCCGCCGAACTGGCCGATGTCCGGCCTGCCGCAGCCGCGCCCGAGCCAGTCGAGAAAGTCCCCGGCTGAACCAGAATAAAAGGAAGTCCCCTTGCCTATCCCGTTCCTGCAGGTCGCCCGCGTGGGCGCCTACATTGTCGGCAAGCATCTGGCGCGCCAGAAGCGCTATCCGCTTGCGCTCATGCTGGAGCCATTGTTTCGCTGCAACCTTGCGTGCAATGGCTGCGGCAAGATCGACTATCCGGACCCGATCCTGAACCAGCGCCTGTCGGTCGACGAATGCCTGGGCGCGGTCGACGAATGCGGCGCGCCCGTGGTATCGATCGCCGGCGGCGAGCCGCTGCTGCACAAGGACATGCCCGAAATCGTGCGCGGCATCGTCGCGCGTCGCAAGTTCGTCTACCTGTGCACCAACGCGCTGCTGATGGAGAAAAAGCTGGACCAGTACGAGCCCAGCCCCTACTTCGTCTGGTCCGTGCACCTGGACGGCGACCGCGAAATGCATGACCACTCGGTCAGCCAGGAAGGCGTCTATGATCGCGCAGTCGAAGCCATCCGTGCCGCCAAGGCGCGCGGCTTCCGCGTCAATATCAATTGCACGCTGTTCAACGATGCGAAGCCCGACCGCGTGGCCAGCTTCTTCGACACAGTCAAGGAAATGGGCGTCGACGGCATCACCGTCTCGCCCGGCTACGCGTACGAGCGCGCGCCGGACCAGCAGCACTTCCTGAACCGCGGCAAGACCAAGCAGCTGTTCCGCGACATCCTGAGCCGCGGCCGCGGCAAGAAGTGGTCGTTCAGCCAGTCGACCATGTTCCTGGACTTCCTGGCCGGCAACCAGACCTACCACTGCACGCCGTGGGGCAACCCGGCGCGCACGGTGTTCGGCTGGCAGCGGCCTTGCTATCTGGTCGGCGAAGGCTATGTGCAGACCTTCAAGGAGCTGATGGACGAGACCGACTGGGACGCCTACGGCACCGGCAACTACGAGAAGTGCGCCGATTGCATGGTCCACAGCGGCTACGAGGCCACCGCGGTCGCCGATACGTTCGCACATCCGCTCAAGGCGCTCGGCGTGAGCCTGCGCGGCGTGAAGACCGACGGCGCAATGGCTCCGGACATCCCGCTCGACAACCAGCGCCCCGCCGATTACGTGTTCTCGCGCCACGTCGAGATCAAGCTGGCCGAGATCGGCCGGGCCCAGCCGCGCAAGGAACGGCCGGCCCGGGCAGAGACCTCCGAAGCCCACTAAATCTTCATGCCCGCGGAAGCAGCGGCCATGGCCGCGACCCTGCTTGGCAGTGCGCTGACCTGCGTGTCGGCGGGCTATGCCGTGGCTGCCGCCGTGCTGACGCGGCGCGCCGGCGCACGTGCGCCGGCTGCCGCAGCGGCCGGCGAAGTCCGCGCCAGCGTGCTCAAGCCACTGTGCGGGGCCGAACCACGCCTGTACGACAACCTGGCCACGCTGTGCCGTCAGTCCGTCACCGGCTACCAGGTCGTGTGCGGTGTGCGCGACCCGGACGACCCCGCCATTGCTGTGGTGCGACGCCTGCAAAAGGATTTTCCGGATATCGACATCACGCTGGTCATCGACCCGCGCGTGCACGGCAGCAATCTCAAGGTCAGCAACCTGATCAACCTGGCCGCCCATGCGCGGCATGACTTGCTGGTTGTGGCCGACAGCGATATCGCCGTACCGCCGGACTATCTGGCACGCGTCGCCGCGCCGCTGGCCGACCCTGGCGTCGGCATCGTCACCTGCCTGTATCGCGGCCGCCCGGTCGACGCTTTCTGGGCGAAGCTCGGCGCGCAGTTCATCGACGACTGGTTCGCGCCGTCGGTACGCATTGCCCATGCGGGTGGTTCGCGCCGATTTGCCTTCGGGGCGACCATTGCATTGCGGCGTGACACGTTGACGCAAATCGGCGGCTTCGCGTCGCTGTCCGACCGGCTCGCCGACGACTTCTGGCTTGGCGAGCTGACCCGGCAGGCGGGGCTGCGGACCGTACTGTCCGATATGGTCGTCACCACTGACGTGACCGAGACGCGGCTGCCCGAACTGTGGACGCATGAATTGCGATGGCTGCGCACCATCCGGTCGCTGAATCCGGCGGGATTTGCGTTCACGTTCATTACTTTTACGTGGCCGATGCTGGTGGTGGGGGTGGTGTTGTCGCCGGCAGAATGGACGACAGCCATTGCCGTAGCAGGCGCCCTTGCGCGCAGTGCGATGGCAGGCACTCCGACCACAGCGTTGCGGGCACCATTGCGGGACACACTTCTACTTATCGGCTGGGCCGCAGCCTTGGGCGGCCAGCGGGTCCGGTGGCGGCAACAAGTTCTCTCCGTGCAGGACCCGGCATGACCCAGAGACACATCGTGACCAACACAAGACAGCGCCGCGGCTCTCTTCCGTATGTAGCTTTTTTGACTACGACCGTAGTCGAAAAAGCTACATACACCCCAGCTGACCTGAACCTGACAACATCGAAGCCGCTATGAAAAAAACCCTGTTCCTCCAGGCCCCTTCCTTCGACGGCTTTGACGGCGGCGCCGGCTCGCGCTACCAGGCCAAGCGCGAGATCAAGTCGTTCTGGTATCCGACCTGGCTGGCCCAGCCGGCAGCGCTGGTGCCGGGCAGCCGCGTGCTGGACGCACCCGCCGACGAACTGACGCCGCAGCAGACGCTGGATATCGCCGTCGACTACGACCTCGTCATCATCCACACCAGCACGCCGTCGTTCCCGACCGACGCCAAGTTCGCCGAGGAACTGAAGAAGCGCAAACCCGGCGTGATGATCGGCATGGTCGGCGCCAAGCCGGCGGTCGACCCGGGCGGCACACTTGGCGCGAGCGATGCGATCGACTTCGTCTGCCGCGAGGAATTCGACTACACGTGCCAGGATGTCGCCGCCGGCAAGCCGCTCAAGGACATCCTCGGCCTGTCGTATCGCCTGCCCGATGGCTCGCTCGAGCACAACGGCCAGCGGCCGATGATCGAGAACATGGACGAGTTGCCGTTCGTGGCGCCCGTGTACAAGCGCGACCTGAAGATCGAGAACTACTTCATCGGCTACCTGAAGCACCCGTATGTGTCGATCTACACGGGGCGCGGCTGCCGCTCGCGCTGCACGTTCTGCCTGTGGCCGCAGACGGTCGGCGGGCACCGCTACCGCACGCGCTCGGCCGAGAGCGTGATTGCCGAAGTGAAATGGATCAAGGAGAACATGCCCGAGGTCAAGGAGATCATGTTCGACGACGATACCTTCACCGACTTCAAGCCGCGCGTGGAGGAAATCGCGCGCGGGCTCGGCAAGCTCGGCGTCACGTGGTCGTGCAACGCGAAGGCCAATGTGCCATACAGCACGCTCAAGATCATGAAGGAGAACGGCCTGCGCCTGCTGCTGGTCGGCTATGAGTCGGGCGACGACCAGATTCTGCTGAACATCAAGAAGGGCCTGCGCACCGATATCGCGCGGCGCTTCACCGAGGATTGCCGCAAGCTCGGCATCCAGATCCACGGCACCTTCATCCTGGGCCTGCCCGGCGAAACGCAGCAGACGATCGAGAAGACCATCGCCTACGCCAAGGAAATCAACCCGCACACCATTCAGGTGTCCCTGGCGGCGCCCTACCCCGGCACGACGCTGTACCAGCAGGCGGTCGACAACGGCTGGCTTGAAGAGAACAAGGTCATCAACCTCGTCAACGACAAGGGCGTGCAGCTCGCGGCGATCAGCTACCCGCACCTGTCGAAGGAAGAGATCTACCACGGCGTGGAGCGCTTCTATAAGCAGTTCTATTTCCGCCCCGGCAAGATCTGGGAAATCGTGCGCGAGATGCTCGGCAGCTGGGACATGATGAAGCGGCGCCTGCGCGAAGGCGTGGAGTTCTTCCGTTTCCTGCGATCGCACGAGGCCTGATTCTGCAGTCTCTTAGCCCCGCCACCGCCGCACGCCCCGCGCGCGGCCTGATCATCACCGCCGACGACTTTGGGCTGCACACCGCCGTCAATGAAGCGGTGGAACTCGCGCATCGCGACGGCGTGCTGAACGCCGCCAGCCTGATGGTGTCCGCGCCGGAAGCCGCCGATGCGGTGGCGCGCGCACGACGCTTGCCGTCGCTGCGCGTGGGCCTGCATGTCGTGCTCGCCGATGGCCCGGCCATGCTGCCACGCGCGGCCATTCCCGACCTCGTCGATGCGCAGGGTCGCTTTGGTTCGGCGATGGCGCGTGATGGATGCCGCTTCTTTTTCCTGCCGCATGTACGCCGGCAACTGGCCGCCGAAATCCGCGCTCAGTTCGAGGCATTCGCGGCCACCGGCCTGCCGCTTGATCACGTCAACACGCACAAGCATTTCCATTTGCATCCGACTGTGCTGTCGCTGATCCTGTCGATCGGCCGCGAGTTCGGCCTGCGTGCCATGCGCCTGCCGCTGGAATCCGATGCGCCGTTACTGCTGCGCCCGTGGCTCGCGCTGCTGCGCGGACGATTGCAGCGTGCCGGCATCGCGCACAATGACTACGTGGTCGGCATCGCACGCAGCGGCGCCATGGATGAAGCGGTGCTGCTCGCCGCGCTCTCAAAGCTGCCGGAAGGCATCGGCGAAATCTATCTGCATCCGGCCGTCACATCGGGCGCGGCCATCGCGCCGACCATGGCCGGCTACCGCCACGCCGATGAACTGGCCGCGCTGCTGTCGCCACGCGTGCGCGCGGCCCTCGATGCGGCCGGTGTGCGGCGCGGCGGCTTTGCCGACGTGCTCGCGCCGGCCTGACCCCTCTTACATGAAACGCATTGCTTACCTGACCGGCCTGCTGGGCCTGCTCGCGCTCACGGCGCTTGTCGTGCATGAGGGCATCAGTGATATCGCCACCGTGATGGCACAGGGCGGCTGGCTCCTGCTGTTGCTGGTGCCGCTGCACGCGCTGCCCCTGCTGCTGGACGCGCAGGGCTGGCGCGTGCTGCTGACATCGGCCGATCCTGACGAGAAAGCGGGCCTGGGCTTCCTGTGGTGGGTCGCCACCGTGCGCGAAGCGGTGAACCGCCTGCTGCCCACCATGAGCATCGGCGGCGAACTGGTCGGCGTGCGGCTGAGCCGGCTGCGCATCCACGACACGACCGCGGTCACGGCGTCCATCGTGGTCGAAGTCATGATCACGCTGTTCGCGCAGTACCTGTTCTCGGCGCTCGGCGTGCTGATGCTGATCGCCGCGCTGCAGGACAGCGGCCAGGCCTGGATCATCCTGGCCGGGCTGGCGCTGTCGCTGCCGGTGCCGGTAGCCTTCGCACTGTCGCTGCGCCACACGGGACTGTTCGAAAAGCTCGAAGGCGCGGCGCGCAAGCTGTTCGGCGAGGATCACCGCATCGTCGCCATGATCGATGGCGCACGGCTCGATGCGCAGATTCGCGCGCTGAACCGGCGCCGGCGCGAACTGCTGGCTGCGCTGGGCTGGCAGTTCGTGGGCCTTGTCAGTGGCACGCTCGAAATCTGGTTTGCGCTGATGCTGCTGGGGCACCCGGTGCCGTTCTGGCAGGCCATGGCGATCGAGGCCCTGACCCAGGCCGTGCGCCACGTGGCCTTCTTCGTGCCCGCGGGGCTCGGCGTGCAGGAGGCCGTGGTGCTCCTGCTGGGCCAGGCGCTGGGCATGGACGCGCATGTGTCGCTGGCGCTGGCACTGGTCAAGCGCGCGCGGGAAATCCTGTTTGGCGTGCCCGCGCTGCTGTCGTGGCAGTGGGTGGAGTTGCGCCGCTGGCGGCGCGGGGTGGCGGAAAGCGCCGCCCGGTGAAGTACCGGCGGGTCAGCTGGCTCCCACCTGCCGCGCGTTGTGGTTGACCAGGTACTGCACCAGCCCGTCGACGCCGCCGCGCGCGACGATATCGGCGAACTGCTTGCGGTACACCTCGATCAGCCAAGCGCCCATCATGTTGATGTCATAGATCCTCCAGCCATTGGGCGTCCGCTGCAGCCGATAGTCGATCTGCATCTCGTCGCCGTTGTTGAGCACGCGCGACTCCACCACCACATCACCGGAGCCACCCGCAGCCTGCGCCGGCTTGAAGCGGAACTTGACGTTCTGCTCGCGCAGTTGCGCCAGCGACACCGCATAGCTGCGCACGAGCAGTTGCGTGAATTGTTCGCTGAGTTGCTTCTGCTGCTCCGGCGTGGCCGTGCGCCAGGCGCTGCCGACCGCGAGCCGCGTGGTGCGCCCGAAATCCGTGTAGGGCAGAAATTGCTTCTGGACCACCGCAGTGATCTTCGCCATGTCGCCGCCGCGGGTTTCGGGATTGGACTGGATGGTCGTGATCACGCCTTCCACGGCCGCCTGCACCAGGCGCTCCGGCGCGGCCTTGAGATCGGTGGGCTGCGCCGTCTGCGCCTGCACCGTGGCAACCATGGCCACCGCCGCGACCGGCGCAAGGGAAATCAAACCGAATCTGTTCATGCCGATGTGTGCTGCAAGAAGCGTTTGAAAGAGACCAGGGGCCCCGTCTCGCCGGGCGCCCGGGATGCCGGGCCAGTATAGCGGAACGGGGTTGGCCAGCCGGCTGCGTCGCATGCGCCACGCCAGCGCGGCAATCGGGCGCCAGCCGGTATACTCGCGGCTCGAGCCCTGTCCCGAGCACTCCATGCTGACTTCGCTGCTGACCCGCCTCGTCAGGCTCGCCACGACCCGCGCCTGGCTGGTGATCGTGGCGGCCCTGCTGCTCACCGCTGCCAGCGGCGTCTATGTGGCACGACACTTCGCCATCACTACGGACATCAACCGGCTGCTCGAATCCGATGCGCCGTGGGCCAGGCGCGATGCGGCCATCGGCGAGGCCTTTCCGCAACGCGGGCAGATGATCCTGGCCGTGGTGCAGGCGCCGGCGTCGGAACTGGCCGATGCCGCCGCCAATGAACTGGCCGACGCGCTGCGCAAGCACCCCGAGCATTTCCACTCGGTCAGCCAGCCCGGCGCAGGCGATTTCTTCTCCCGCAACGGCTTGCTGTTCGCGCGCACCGAGGAAGTCGGTCAGGTTACCCAACAGCTCGTCCAGGCGCGCCCGCTGCTCAACCAGCTTGCGCACGACCCTACCCTGCGCGGGCTCTCCGACACGCTATCGAGCATGCTGAGCCTGCCGCTGACGATGGGCCAGGTCAAGCTGGCCGATATGGACACCTTGCTCGGCGCCAGCGCCGGCGCGCTCGAACAGGTGCTGGCCGGCAAGCCGGCCGCCATGTCATGGGCGGCCCTGCTCGACGACAGCCAGAAGCCCGACAAGGAAGGCCGCGTCTTCAGCTTCATCGCGGTCAGCCCCGTGCTCGACTACAGCGACCTGCAGGCAGGCGCCGCCGCGGCCGACGCCATCCGCGCCACGGCCGCGGACCTGAAACTGTCGCAGCGATACCAGGCCAGCGTGCGCCTGACCGGGCCGCAGCCGCTGGCCGACGACGAGTTCGCCTCCGTCAGCGAAGGCGCCGCACTCAATGGCCTGCTCACGGTGCTGGTCGTCGTGCTGATCCTGTGGATGGCCTTGCGTTCGAAGCGGCTGATTCTGGCCGTGCTGGCCAGCCTGCTCACGGGCTTGCTGATCACGGCGGCGCTGGGCCTCGCCATGGTCGGTGCGCTCAATATGATCTCCGTGGCCTTCGCGGTGCTGTTCGTCGGACTAGGCGTCGACTTCGGCATCCAGTTCGGGGTGCGCTATCGCGCCGAGCGCCATGACCGTGGCCATATCGCCGAAGCGCTGGAACATGCCGCGCAGGGCACCGCGATGCCATTGACGCTGGCGGCCGCGGCAACTGCCGCCGCATTCTTTTGTTTCCTGCCCACCGATTTCCGCGGCGTGGCAGAGCTTGGGCAGATTGCCGGTGTCGGCATGATGGTGGCGTTCCTCACGACCTTCACGATGCTGCCCGCGCTGATCCAGGTCATGCAGCCGCGCGGCGAAGCCGAGGCACCCGGCTTTGCCTGGCTGGCGCCCGCCGATGCGTTCTTCGAGCGCAACCGCAGGCCGGTGCTGCTGCTCACCTGCGCGGCGATCCTCCTCGGATCACCGGTGCTGCTGCGCCTGCGCTTCGACTTCGATCCGCTGCATCTCAAGGATCCGCATTCGGAATCGATGGCTACGCTGCTCGCGCTCAAGGATGCGCCCGAGGCAGGCACCGACGATGTCACCGTGCTGGCACCGTCGCTGGCAGCTGCCAAGGATATTGCTGCGCGCGTCTCGCCGCTCCCCGAAGTGGCGCGCGTCGTCACGTTGCAGACATTCGTCCCCGAGGACCAGCCCGCCAAGCTCGCAGCCATCGAAACCGCCCGCACGGCGCTGATGCCCGTGCTCACGCAGCAGACTGCCTCTCCTGCCACCGACATGGCGCGCGTCAATGCGCTGCGCAATGCCTCGCGCCAGCTCGCCATCGCGGCCGACGAACATCCCGAAACCGGCGCGGCCCAGGCAGCGCGGCTGGCCAAGGTGCTGAAACGGCTCGCCGACGCGGATGCCGCCACGCGCGACCGCGCCGAACTGGCCATCGCCCTGCCGCTGCGCTTGGCGCTGGGCCGCCTGCGCCTGATGCTGGAGCCGCGGCCCGTCACGCAGCAAACGCTGCCGCCCGCGATCGTGCGCGACTGGCTCACCCCCGACGGCCGCGCGCTCGTCAGCATCACGCCCCGGCTGCCGCAGCACGAGGGCATCGAACGAGAAGCCGCGCTCAATCTGTTCATGGACGCCGTACTGCGCGTGGAGCCCAATGCAACGGGTGGCCCGATTGCGATCCGCGGCTCGGCCGACACGATCATGGGCGCCTTCGCGCAAGCCGGTGCCTGGGCCGTGCTATCCATCACCATCCTGCTGTGGATTGCGCTGCGCCGCTTTGGCGACGTGCTGCGCACGCTGGTGCCGTTGCTGGTGTCAGCCATCGTCACGCTGGAGCTGTGCGCGGCGTTTGGCATTGCGCTGAACTTCGCCAACGTGATCGCGCTGCCGCTGCTGCTGGGCATCGGCGTGGCGTTCAAGATCTACTACGTGATCGCGTGGCGCCAGGGCAAGACCAAGCTACTGCAGTCGAGCCTCACGCATGCGGTGCTCTACAGCGCCGCCACCACCGCCACGGCATTCGGCAGCCTGTGGCTGTCGCAGCATCCCGGCACCGCGAGCATGGGCAAGCTGCTGGCGCTGGCGCTGGTGTGCACGCTGGTGGGCGCCGTGTTCTTCCAGCCTATCCTGATGGGCCGGCCGCGCCAAAGCGCGCACCGGCATCCGGGGAGCGCTACGGAGTAGTCGCCCACTCGCCGTCAGGCCCTCCCCGAATAGCGATAACAACCTCGAATCGACCGCTGCATCATGTTGCTCCCCCGAATTGCGCGCCAGCCCGCACGGCTGGCTTTCCTGGCGTTCGTTCCGCTGCTCGCGGCCGGCTGCGCCACGGGCCCGCAGGCCAATCCCGACGACCCGCTCGAACCGATGAACCGCGTGGTCTTCAAGGTCAACGACAAACTGGACCAGTACGTAGCCGCGCCCGTCGCCAAGGGCTACAAGGCAGTCACGCCGCAGCCCGTGCGCACCGCGGTGACCAATTTCTATTCGAACATTGCGGACGTAGGCAACTTCGCCAACAACCTGCTGCAAGGCAAGGGCGTGGATGCGGCCGAAAGCCTGATGCGCGTGGCGATCAATTCGGTGCTCGGGATCGGCGGGCTGATCGACATTGCCACGCCAGCCGGCCTGCAGAAGCATTCACAGGACTTCGGGCTGACGCTGGGTACGTGGGGCGTGCCGTCCGGGCCCTATCTGGTGCTGCCTTTCTTCGGCCCGAGCTCGTTCCGGGATGGCGTGGGCTTGTACGTGAATTTCCAGCTCGACCCGACCACCTATATGGATCCGGCCTGGCGCAATTCGCTGTTTGCCATGAACGTGGTGGACGTGCGCACCAACCTGCTCGGCGCAACCGACCTGCTCTCGCTGGCGGCGCTGGACAAGTATGCGTTCGTGCGTGACGCCTACGTGCAGCGGCGACGCTACCTGCTGGATGGCGGCAGCAGCAAGCTGCCGGACTACGGCGACGACGAGGAAACGGAAGGTGCCGCCATGCCATCGTCAGCGCCGGCACCGGCATCCGGACCGGCCGCGGAGCCTGCGCTGCCTGCGGCGCCCGCCTCCGGGACACCGCAGCAATAGGACTCGGCGGCCAAACACTCAGCCGCCGATGCCGAGCAGCACCACCTCGAACGTCAGCGTGGCGTTCGGCGGGATGGTGCCCGGCACACCGCGCGCACCGTAGGCGGTAGCCGCCGGGCAGGTCAGCCTGGCCTTGCCGCCCACCTGCATGGTCTGCACGCCTTCGGTCCAGCAGGGAATCACGCGGTTCAGCGGGAACGAGATCGGCTGGCCACGCTTGTACGAGCTGTCGAATTCGGTACCGTCGGCCAGCGTGCCGCGGTAGTGGACCTGGACCGTATCGGTTGCCTTCGGCGACGGCCCGGTGCCCTTGACCAGATGCTGGATCGTCATGCCGGAAGGCAGCGTCTGCGCGGCGGCCGCAGGGGCCGATGCGGCCGGTGCCGAGGCACCCGGAGCGGCCGCCATGGCGGCGCAGGCGAAGGTCATGGCGCTGAAAAGCAGGGCGATGCGTTTCATGGGAAATCCGATTGCAACGGCGTAGTGGAAAGAGCGGGCAGTGTAACCGACGCTCCGACCCTCCGACGCATGCTCCAGCGGCGCAGGGTGCACCGGCTGCGCGCGCATGCGGCGTCGGCGCGGCATTCCCGGCGCGGTACGTTGCATCCTGCGAATGCCGGCCTACGATTGGTTCCACATGCACGGAGGAAGCCATGGCAACAGTCGATTCCCGCGGCCTGGAAGTGTCGACCGGCAACGCCCGCTCGCTGGAACAGTTCGACGCGGCGCTGCACCTGCTCAACGGCTACTACGGCGACCCGCTTGCCGCCATCGATGAAGCGCTGGCCGAAGCACCCGACTTCGCCATGGGCCACGCGCTGCGTGCGGGACTGATGGTGACGTCAGGCGACGGCACGGCAGAGCCGATGCTGCGCGAAAGCGTCGAGGCCGGCGAGGCGCTGCACGCCGGCGCCAATGACCGCGAGCGCCGCCATATCGCTGCGGCCCGCGCGTGGCTGGACCGTTCATTCACGCGCGCCATTGCGCTCTACGGCGACATCGCCATCGATTACCCGCGCGATCTGCTTGCCGTGCAAGTCGCGCATATTGGCGACTTCCTGCTGGGGCAGTCCAGCATGCTGCGCGACCGCATTGCCCGCGTGCTGCCGCACTGGGATGCGGAGATGCCGGGGTTCAGCTTCCTGCTCGGCATGCATGCGTTCGGCCTCGAGGAAACCCAGTTCTACGAACGTGCCGAAGACCGCGGCCGCAGTGCGCTGGACCTGAACCCGCGCGATCCGTGGGCCATCCACGCCGTGGCGCATGTCATGGAAATGCAGGGCCGGCTCGACGAAGGCATCGGCTGGCTCGGCAGTCGCCGCGAGGACTGGGCCGACGACAACATGCTGGCCGTGCACAACTGGTGGCATCTGGCGCTGTTCGAACTGGAACAAGGCGATACCGATGCGGTGCTCGCGCTCTATGACGAAAACATGTGCCGCCCCGCCCCGGCGATTGCACTGGACCTCGTCGACGCCTCGGCGCTGCTGTGGCGCCTGCACCTGCGCGGCGTGGATGCGGGTGCGCGCTGGCAGCCGCTTGCCAGCGACTGGCAGGGGCGTGGCGCTGCCGGCTACTACGCCTTCAACGATGTCCACGCGATCATGGCCAGCCTGGGCGCCGGCCAGCCCGACACGGCGGCGGAACTGCGCGCAGCCCTGTCCGGCGCCGCAGCCGGTACGGGGACGAACGCCATGATGTCGCGCGAGGTCGGCGTGCCGGTAGCCGATGCCTTGATCGCCTTCGAGGACGGTGACTACGCCACGGCCATCGACCTGCTGATGCCGGCGCGCCTGATCGCGAACCGCTTTGGCGGCAGCCATGCGCAGCGCGACGTCATCAACCTGACGCTCATCGAAGCCGCGCTGCGTGGCGGGCGCGCGAATCTCGCCCAGGCCCTGTGCGCCGAGCGCGCGGCGCTGAAGCCGATGAACCCGAGCCTGCGCCGCCTGATGCATCGCGCCGACGACTGCGGCCGGGGCGCGGTCAGGCACTGAGAAAGTTCGACGGCGAATCCGTGCGCTGCCGGCCTATGCCAGGAACAGGCGATAGGCCGGATTGGCGCTTTCCTCCCAGTACGGGTAGCCGAGCGCGGCCAGCACCGCGTCGCTGCGCTGTGCAGCCGCCTCGGGCATCTGGATGCCGACAAGCACAGACGCAGCGTCACCGCCATCATTGCGGTAATGGAAGAGGCTGATGTTCCAGTCGGCCGGCAGCGCGCGCAGAAAGGTCATCAACGCGCCGGGCCGCTCGGGGAATGCAAAGCGGAACAGTCTCTCGCCGCCAGCGAGTACGGAGCGGCCGCCCACCATATGCCGCAGGTGCTGCTTGGCCAGTTCGTCGCCGGTCAGGTTGACCGTGGCAAAGCCTTGCGCGCTGAAGGTGCCGGCAATCTGCGCAGCCTCGGTACGATCCCGCACGCGCATGCCGACAAACACGTGCGCGGTTTGCGCATCGGCAATGCGGTAGCTGAACTCTGTGATGCTGCGGCTGCCGGCGAGATCGCAGAAGCGCAGGAAAGTGCCGCGCGCCTCGGGCATCGTCACCGCGAACACGGCTTCGCGCGCATCGCCAATTTCCGCGCGCTCGGCGACGAAGCGCATGCGCTCGAAGTTGACGTTGGCGCCCGACGTCACCGCCACCAGCGTCCGGCCCTGCAGGCCATGCTGTTGCGCGTATTGCTTGGCGGCGGCAACGGCCAGCGCACCGGCGGGTTCGAGCACGCTGCGCGTGTCCTCGAACACATCCTTGATGGCGGCGCACACGGCATCCGTGCTGACCGTCATGACATCATCGAGATACGCCCGGCATAGACGGAAGGTTTCCTCGCCGACCAGCTTCACCGCGGTGCCATCCGAGAACAGGCCCACATCGCCGAGTTCCACGCGCCGTCCCGCGCGCAGCGACTGCGCCATCGCGCATGAGTCCTGCGTCTGCACGCCGATCACGCGGATTTCGGGGCGCACTGCCTTCACGTACGTGGCGATGCCCGCAGCAAGGCTGCCGCCCCCGATAGGCACGAAAATGGCGTCGAGCGGCGCGCGATGGCGCGCCAGGATCTCCGCGCCCACGGTGCCCTGGCCCGCGATCACGTCGGGATCGTCGAAGGCCGGGATGAAGGTCAGGCCAAGCTGCTGCTGCAGATGCATTGCGTGGCGCCAGGCATCGGTATAGGACGCACCGGCCTGGACCACTTCGACCGTGGGGCCGCCATGCGCACGCACGGCATCGACCTTGACCTGCGGCGCCGTCGTCGGCACCACAATCACCGCGCGCACGCCAAGGTGCCGTGCCGACAGCGCCACGCCCTGCGCGTGGTTTCCCGCCGATGCAGTGATCACGCCGCGCTGCAGTGCCTGCGCATCCAGATTGGCCATCTTGTTGTAGGCGCCGCGGATCTTGAACGAGAACACCGGCTGGTTGTCCTCGCGCTTGAGCCAGATTGCGTTGCCGGTGCGCGCGGACAGGTTGCGCGCCAGCTCGAGCTCGGTCTCGCGCGCGACGTCGTAGACTCGCGCATTCAGGATGCGCCTGAGGTAACTGTTCTGGTCGGCAACGTCCGGCGCATGGACATCGCGATATTCGGTGGCAAGATCGGCGGCTTGTGCCGGCATGGCGGCGCTCCTGTGCTGAATGTGTGCCCAGGAGACGGAAACAAAAAACCCGCCTCAGGGCGGGTTTTGCGGTAACTGATCTGAGGACGCGCGCTAACCCACCATTCCAGGAATGGTGATAATAATCAGCGCGATGTCGTTGTGACGGCGGTCCATGGACGAAAGCTTGTCGGACCTTGGGCGATTTGTCAATCTTCTGATTGACAATGGATGTGGCCCGCGTCAGGTGGCGCGGGCCGGCAGGAGACTCAGGTAATAACGTTGAAGACCAGGCCCAGCGCAATCGCTGCGCCGATCGTTTCCACTGCTGCCAGCGCGATGAGGTTCTTCACAATGAAGGCGTCTTCCTGCTTGGTCACCATGGTGTAGTCTCCGTAGGGATCTAAGTCCGACCGGATTGCGATGGGCCTGCACTGCAGCCCGATCTTTCATCCAGCCACGTCTTGTGCGCGGTTCCAGTAGACTCCAACGTCCTCGCCGGGGCTAGCTGGCACAAACCCGAATATTGCGACGACGCGATTGGGCAGAGAGTATGGAGTTGCCGAGAGTCGCTACAAGTTGCCGCGGAACGTGCGGCATCAAGAAATTGCCGGAAAGGCCGTAACTGTATGACGCGGGCTTTCGCCTGCTTTTGCCCCGCACCGTATTTCCGACCGGCATGGAACCCATATCATTCGAATTTGTTTCCGTCGAGGAAGCGAAACAAATCCTAGACGGCGCGCCGCCCACGCAGGTCGAACCGGACTGGCCCACGTTGCGGCGGCCCGTACCGCCCGACTCGCTGGCGCTGAACATCACGGCGATGCGCTGGCTCATGTCGCTGCCGCCTGAAGCCCGGCCCATGGAACTGTGTCGGCGCTATCCGCGCATCGGCAACCAGCTCGCTGCGTTGTGGCCGCATCCCACTGCGATCCGCGCCTATCTGGAAGACCTGCTGATCGACAAGCGCGGCGGGCGCCAGGGCTTTCCAGGCGGGATCGCCACGGAGCTTTCGCAGCTTCAGGAGTACCTGCTGCAGGGGCAACCCTAGCGCCACGATCGATAAATGCGAGGCTCCGCTTGCATTTTCCAGATCCTTTGATACAATGCGCAGCTCACTTGCCCAGGTGGCGGAATTGGTAGACGCACTAGGTTCAGGTCCTAGCGGTGGCAACACTGTGGAGGTTCGAGTCCTCTCCTGGGCACCAAGATTTGGAAGTTTGAAAAAGGCTTGCTTCGGCAAGCCTTTTTTCATTGGTGCGTCCGATGCGTTCGGCTCGCTACCCCCGATCGCTACCGCGCCTTCTCGTCGGGCGGACTGACCTGGTTGATTTTGGCCCCGCCGGTGCCTTTGCGCGGACTGCCGTGCAACCCCGTTGACGGCGCCTTGCCCGCGGATTCGGACGCTGGCCGCCCATGCGGCTTGCCAGGCAGGCCTGCGCCGGTCGCAGGCTCCTGCGGCGTGTCGTTCAGCCCCTTGCCGAGCCCGCCGGGATTATCCGCACCCTTGCGCGTTGCCTCGGGCGCGCTGCCCGGCGCCATGGGACCGATGATCCTGCTGTCCTTAGAACCATAGTCGGCGCGGTTTCCCGCTCCCTGCGCGAGGGCGCCTGTGCCGCAGCACAACGCCATGGCGGCGATCGCCGCGATTCCGGCATAACGCATAGTGGCTCCTTGCTCTGTGGTTGGAACGGGCGCGCGCAACCTCATTCGCGGCGATGGGCCACGGCCTCCGACACCTGCGCCGGGTCTTCATAACGCTTCTCGGGAATGGCCTCCAGCGCATCTACGATCTCGTCATCCGCGCCGCTTTCGCGCGCGGCCGACACCAGCGCGCCGCGCGTGGCAGGGTAGTCGACGCCCTTCAAAGCCTTTTGCAGCGCAATCGGGCTGGGCCTGTTGCGAGCAGACTCGTCTTTGCCTTTATCGCGTTCCGACATGATTGCCTCCATGGATTCTGCCCTTGCGGAATGCTGCCCGCGTCAGGCCGGGTACATGGACGACGGAACGCAAAGCCCATGCCGGCATGGGCATCGGCGCGGCGATGCAGCCCGTCCTCGCCAGCGCAGCGCGCCGTCATGACGAAAGAAATTGCACCGGTATGTGCGTGGATTTCAAAACCCTTCGGTGCGTTCCGGGCAACCATCACGGATCCGCATGATCGTCTGGCGCGACACGCGCAGCGTGCGCGCAAGCTCGCTGATCGATGTTCCGACACGGATCGCCGCGCGGATTTCCTCGTGCATGTCGGGTTCGAGCAAAGGCTTGCGGCCGAGCCGGGCACCGCGGCCGACGGCCTCTTGCGCGCTCTGCTTCATGCGGGCACTGCGACCTTGCCGCTCGAGATTGTCGACGGCATACAAGGTCCGCATGGTCACCGAACTCGCCGCGGCCAGGTTCTCATCGCCAACTTCCGCGCAATGCACCCGCACCCCCAGCGACCGGCAACGCTGCAGCGTGGCGATGACATCGCGCAGGTTGCAGCCCAGGCTCGCCAGCGTGGCGGTAACGATAGTGTCGCCCGCGCGAAGCCGCCGCGACATTTGCTGGAAAGCGGGCCGCTGCATCGCCGGCCCCATCACCGATGAGCGCTCCCACCAGGCATTGCCGATGTTGATGACATACCCGGCGGCATCCAGCGCCATGCATTCCTGCTCGAATTCGCTGAGGCTCCCTGCCTGATTCGTATAAAGATACGTAGTCGGCATTCCATCTCCTCGCCGCAGGCCGGCGGCACGGCACCATAGTTGTCCGAAATAACTACATTCTCGACAGCGCGTTGACATATCAGCGACAGGCAACCTTTCTTACCATCTCCCTGAAGACATGGAAAATAAATACTACGGCCGGTTGCACACACGCATGCGGCGCGGCCTCCACCGGAGACAGGATAAAGTGCCGATGACGACCCAACAATACTACGACCATACCGTCGAAGGTTCCGCCACATTGCTGTCCGACGACACCTGGCAGGCGACCGGTTGCGTGGTACGTGCCGGCGCCGTGCTGGTCGAGTCGGGCGCACTGGGGTTCTACCGGACCCGCGAACGCGCGCAAGCCCAGGGGCTTGCGTGGGCGAAAAGCTGGATCGACATGCATACCGACTCGGTGCCCGCGGAGCCAACCGAGCCCGAGAACCCCGAGGAGCCTGCCGAGGCGACGTCTTCCGCCGACGGAGATGCCACGGTGCTGTTGCGCAAAGCCCGGCCGCGCAATTCCGCGGCTGCCGACTGCGCAAGCCGGCAATTGCTCGACATCGAACGGCATATCTGGGAGGTCCGCAGCAACCTGCGCCGCCAGATCCGGTTCGCGCGCCAACTCCGCGCCGACGGCCTGCCCACCGAGTTCACTGAGATGCTGTTGCACACTCTGTGCCACACCGTGGCGTCGCTGCGCAAGCAGCGCAACCGCTTGCGCCAGCAGGTCGCCGCGGCGTCGCGAGTGCGATCGCGCAGCCGGTAATTGCGGCAACGGTGTGTGAGAGTGACACGACAACAAGGCAACGACACCGTCCGGCGCCAGGCGCCAGGCGCCAGGCGCCTGGCCCAGACAAGGACCAGGGCCTGGCGCTCGACAGTGTCAGTCCTTGCGAAGCTGCATCAGCGTCGTAAGCAGCGTGTCCAGCACGATGGGCTTGGACACGTGCGCGTCGAATCCCGCCTCCTGGGCCGCGTCGATGTCGCGCTGCTGCCCGTAGCCACTGAGGGCCACCGCCCTCAACCCTTCCAGGCCTGGCAGCTTGCGTGCGGCGCGCAGCAACTCGAAGCCGTCCATGCCCGGCATGCCGAGGTCGGACAGCAACAGGTCCGGCGGGCTCGCCGCCATCTCCGCGAGCGCCACCTCGGCATCCGTGGCGACCTGCACCGCAGCGCCTTCGGATTCGAGCAGCATCCGGAACGTCTCGACCGTCGGCGCATCGTCGTCCACGAGCATGACGCGCAAGCCGCGCAGCAGTGACGGCGTCACCGGCGGCTCGGTGTCATCAATGCGCGAGTCGGAGCCCGACGGCAACTCGACAGTGAAGGTCGCGCCATGGCCGAGTCCCGGGGAACTCGCGGAAACCGTGCCGCCATGCAGCGTCACGATCTCCTTGACCAGCGACAGGCCGATTCCCAGGCCGCTCTGCCGCCCGCGCGCATTGGCGCCCTGGCGGAACATGTCGAAGATATGGGGCAGCACCTGCGCGTCGATGCCATGGCCGCTGTCCTTGACCACCAGCCTGGCACGATCGCCCTCGTTCTCGAGCGTGACGCGGATCTCGTCGCCCTCGCGCGTGAACTTCAGCGCATTGCTGATCAGGTTCCAGACCACCTGCTCGATGCGGGTGACATCGGCGTTGATCCAGACCGGTGTCCCGGACAGATTGCAATGCAGCGTCAGATTCTTGCTCGCCGCATCTTCCTTCACGGCGTCGCACACGCGCTGGACGACTTCGCGCCAGTCGATCGGGTCCCGCGTGAGCGACAGTTTGCCGGTACGCATGCGCGACATGTCGAGCAGGTCGTCGATAATCTGAGCCTGGTTCTGCACGGTACGCCGGATCGTCGCGGTCGCCCGCGCAATGACCGGATTGCGCCGCGCCTCGGCCGAGCGCGCGATCAGCTCGCTGCTCGCGCTGATCAGGTTCAGCGGATGCTTGAGTTCGTGCGACACCACCGCCAGGAACTCGTCGCGCCGCATGTGATCGTCGTCCTGCCGCCAGGTCGGGTCGTTGCGCGGCGCGCCTTGCGGCAGCACTTCGTCAAGGTCGCGCGCGATCTTCGCGTAACCGCTGATGCCGGCGGTATCCAGCCGCGATAGCACGCCACTCGAACGGAAGCGGGTGCCGTCCTTGCGCAGGTGCCAGCGGTCTTCCTCGACGCGCCCGTACTTGCGCGCCTGTGCCATTTCCTCCGCCGGTACGCGTTGTTCGCGGTCCTCGGGCGTGAACAGGACGTCGGCCGTCCTGCCAAGCATTTCGGACTCGTCATAACCGAATATCCGGTGTGCACCGACGTTCCAGCTCGTCACGCCGCCGTCGTCGTCAAACGTGATGATGGCGTAGTCGCGCGTGCTTTCGGCCACGATGCGCATGCGCAGCTCGCCGTCGCGCAGCCGTTCCTCCGCGGCGCGCCGCGACGTGATATCGATGAACGACAGCACGGCGCCATCGATGCGGTCTTCAGTGGTCCGGTACGGCAGCAACCGGGCCAGGTACCAGCGGCCATCGCTGCTGCGTACTTCGCGCTCGATCAGCCGCAGCGAATCGAACGCCTCGGCGGCGTCGTCCGACAGCTTGTCGTATTCCAGCCGATGCGTGATGTCGAGCAGCGAGCGGCCGATATCCGACGGGATGATGCTGAACACGTCCGTAGCCCTCGGCGTATAGCGCTTGATGCGAATATTGCGGTCGACAAAGATCGTACCGATGTCGTTCGCCGTGATCAGGTTCTGCAGGTCGTCGTTGATCTTGCCGGTCTCTTCGACCTTCGACTTGAGCTCCGCATTGACCGTCGTGAGTTCTTCGTTGATCGATTGCAGCTCTTCCTTGCTGGTTTCCAGCTCTTCCGTGGCCGAGCGCAGTTCCTCGTTGATGGCCTGCAACTCCTCGTTCGAAGCCTTGAGCTCTTCCGTCGACGTCTCCGACTGCTCAATGGTGGCCTGCAGCTGCTCCTTGGTACGCTGCAGCTCGCCTTCGAGCTGGCTGACCATCGGGTCGCGCTGGGGTCTCACGGCAGCCGCATCGGCCTCCGCCATGCTGTCCTCGACCTCGTCGAACAGGATCAGCACAAAGTCCGCATTGGCCTCCACGTCATGGACGGGCCGCGCAATCATGTTCACGAAGAAACGCCGGCCGTCGCGCTCAAGCTGGACGCGGCGCGCCTCCACGCTGTGGTTGGTCTGCAGCGCCTGGAATATTGCCGTGCGCAACTCCAGGCGCAGTTCGGGACGCACCGTTGCGATGATGTTATGCGACGGCTCGCCGCCCACATATTGCAGGAAGCGCCCGGCACGGTCCGACAGATGGACGATATCGGAATCGCGGCTGACCAGCACGCTGGGCGGCGCATGCTGTTCGATCACGCGCTGGTGCAGGTCGCCAAACGAGAACTTGCGGCGGCCCAGTTGCGGCGTGATTGTCATCGGCAGGCTGGATGCAATGGCGGTTGGCGCATGGGGCGTGGGCGCTTCCACGCGTACCGCAACGTTGGCCCGGTAGATGCGGGCCTTCTTGTCGACCACGCTGAACAGGTTGCCGACGCTGTCCGCGGCCTCCGAGCCGCCCAGAAACAGGATGCCGCCCGGACGCAATGCGAAATGGAAGGTGCGCAGCACGTCGAGCTGCGCCTCGCGGTCGAGGTAGATCGGCAGGTTGCGGCAGCACACCATGTCGAGCCGCGAGAACGGCGGGTCGCGCAGCACGTTGTGCAACGCGAACAGGACGTGTTCGCGAAGTTCCTTCTTGACGCGGTAGTGGCCGGCGTCGCGCGTCATGAACTGGCGCACGCGCCCGGCGTCGACGTCGGCGAGGATCGACTCGGGATACAGCCCTGCGCGTGCGTGGGCAATCGCGCGCTCGTCGATATCCGTCGCGAACACCTGATATTGCACGGCTTCCGCCGTGTTACCGGTGGCCTCCTGCAGCAACATGGCGATGGAGTACGCCTCTTCACCGGTCGCGCAGCCCGCGCTCCAGACGCGGATGGGGTCGCCTTCCGTACGCCGGTTTTCGATGATCTGCGGGAGCACTTCATTGCGCAGCGCGTCGAATGCCTCGCGGTCGCGGAAGAAGTTGGTCACGCTGATCAGCATGTCCTGCAGCAGCAGCGGCGTTTCCTCGGGGTGCCCATGCAGGAAATCACGGTACTCGGACAGCTCGCTGAGTCCGTTCACCTGCATGCGCCGTTCGATGCGGCGCAGGACCGTCGCGCGCTTGTACTGGCGGAAGTCATGCGAGGTACGTGTGCGCAGGATCACCATGATCTCGCGCAGGATGTGCTCGGTATCGGCCGTACCCGCCAGGCTGCCGGCCGCTTCGTCGTCCGACGGCAGGTGGATGCGGTTCGCGTTCGACCACAGCTCCATCAGCTTCTGCGGCATCTCGGGCACCGGCAGGACGATGTCGACCTGGCCGGTACTGACCGCCGCGCGCGGCATGCTCGAAAACGCGGCCTCTTCCGGCTGCTGGGCAAGCACGATGCCGCCCAGCTCCTTCACGCGCGTAATGCCGACCGAACCGTCCGCGCCCGCCCCGGACAGCACAATGGCGGCCGCGCGTTCGCGGTGCGCCTCGGCCAGCGACCGGAAGAACAGGTCGATAGCCGCGCGGTGCGTATCGCGCCCGGCTTCGGGTTCGACCCTGAGGCAGCTGTCCACCATCGACAGCGTCATGGACGGCGCAATCACGTAGACATGGTTCGCCTCGATGGTGGTGACTTCGGTCACCTGCGTCACCGGCATGGAGGTAACCGCGCTGAGCACTTCCGCCAGGTGGCTGGCATGATCGGGCGCGAGATGCACGACGATCACATAGGCGGCGCCGGTACGCCCCGGCAACGTCTCGAAAAACGTCTTGAGCGCTTCAATCCCACCGGCGGACGCACCAATGCCGACGACGGGAAAAGTGAGTTGACTAGGGAGCGATTTCACTCGGGATGGAGCCATCGTGGTGCTTGCATTCTGAAGATCAGAGTAAGACAAAGATGTTACTACGCAACCTCCTTGCCAGGACAATGGAATGCGGCGGTACGGGCATACCGGTATGTCATCACTTGATATTCCCTGCCTGCAGTTGCCGGCAGCGCCGGTGTTGTCACGAATCTTGCGTGGCACACATGGAATCTGTCGTGCACTCTAGCGCCTCGAACAGCGTCCGCTGCCGTTTTCGACCTATTGCCGCAGCAACGGCAGGCGCTTCATCGGCCAGAACGCCTCCGCGCAAGGATTAGTATGGACTCCCGACCCCCTTCCGGCGCTATCGAACGCAACGGCCCCAAGTTCCTCGCGCGAGATCTGCCCGTGCGCGTCGCGCGTGATGCGCACGAGTTCCTGGCGCGCACGCGTGCCGACCGGGGCGATCAGGGTGCCGCCCGGCGCCAGTTGACCGCTATGCCAACGCCAGCGTGGTGGTGCTCGGCGAAGCATCGCACGGGACGGCCGAGTTCTACCGGGCGCGGGCAAGGCTGACGCAGCGACTCATTGCCGAGCATGGCTTCACCGTGGTCGCGGTCGAGGCGGACTGGCCCGACGCCGCCGCCATCGACCACTACGGCACGCCTGCTGGAGGCGTGGGGGCCGAAGTGCCGGGCCGTGGTGTGGGCGCACAACTCCCATATCGGCGATGCGTCGGCAACGGTCATGGGCGCCGAGCACAACCAGCTCAACCTCGGTCAGCTGTGCCGCGAGGCCATGGGCAACCGCGCCGCGCTGATCGGCCTCGATACCTATACGGGCACGGTGGCCGCCGCATCGCGCTGGGACGGCCCAATGCAGGTCAAGCAAGTCTTGCCGGCCCGCACCGACAGTTATGAGCATATGGCCCACGCGGCAGGACTGCCGCGCGCGTTCGTTGACCTGCGCGACGGCGTCGCGGGCACCGGCGCCACCCTGCGCGAGGCCCTGCTGCAACCGCTGCGTGAACGCTTCATCGGCGTGATCTACCAGCCCGAAACCGAACTGCAGAGCCACTACATGCACGCCGTGCTGCCGCGCCAGTTCGTCGGATGGCTCTGGCTGGACACGACCACCGCGGTGCATCCGCTCGGTGCGCCGCCGCAGACGGCCTCGGCCGGCGACATGCCAGATACCTATCCGTTCGGCCTGTGACGACGCGACCTCTGCAACATTTGTGGCGTCTGCAACCTCATTACCGACAGTTGTAGTTTCTTCCGCACGTTGCGCAGGGCGGCGCCCGCGCATGCCGCGTCGCTGCGTTCCCCCGCGACACGCGGCGACCGGGCATGCGGGTTGCTCCACGAGGGGACCCGCAACCGATCGGAGACTGCAAATGGATCGCAACCTCAACTCGAATCAAGGCGCTGCCATCGTGGGCGGCGGCGTCGGCGAAGGCCCGGGCCCGGAAGTCATGGCGGCGTCGAGCCTTGATGACACCAAGGTCTACTCCTCCGACGACCAGCACGTCGGCGAAATCAAGGAGATCATGATCGACGTCCCGCGCGGCCGCGTGGCCTACGCGGTGCTCACCACCGGCGGCTTCCTCGGCATGGGCGATACGCTGCACGCGATTCCGTGGAGCGCACTGGTGATGGACACCGACGCGAAGTGTTTCCGCATTGGCCTGACCGCCGACCGCATCAAGAATTCGCCGGGGTTCAACAAGGACAGCTGGCCAAGCATGGCAGACGCGCAATGGGGCACCGACGTGCACCGATACTATGAACGCGAGCCGTACTGGGTAGGCTCTTCGCCGGTTCTCTGAGGACCTGGCATCCGAACCGGGCAGCCGTTCCACCGACGGCTGCCCGGGCGTGCATTCCTGGTGATGACGCTTGCAAGATGTACATCACCGGACCACCCGGCGTACGGGAGCCTGGGCGCCATACGGTGCGCCACGGTGCGCGGCACGAAGCTTGCACAGGCTTCGCATCCCGCCCGCGGCCACAACAGGAGACTCCCCGTGACCCTTACCCGCTTTCCCAAACACCTGATCGCCATCGCCCTGGCCTCTGTGCTCGTGCCTGCCGCCTATGCCGCCCCCTCTGCTTCCGATACCGATTTCATGAAGAAGGCCGCGCAGGCCGGCACCATGGAAATCGAGGCCAGCAAGCTGGCCCAGCAGAAGGCCAGTGACAGCGCCGTGAAGGATTTTGCCGCGCAGATGGTGAAAGACCACGAAGCCGCGGCCAATGAGCTCAAGCAGCTTGCCAGCCGCAAGAACGTGACATTGCCGAGCGCACCGGACGCCTCGGACCGCGCCACGCTTGAAGCGCTCAAGGGGCTCAGCGGTGCCGCGTTCGACCGCCGCTACGCCGACACGGTGGGCGTGCAGGCGCATATGCAGGCCGTCGACCTGTTCCGTGGCGCCTCGCAGACCGCGAGCGACACCGACGTCAAATCGTTCGCGTCGAAAACGCTGCCAACGCTGGAACACCACCTGGACATGGCGCGCAACCTGGCCGCGAAGACCAAGTAGGTCGCATACACCCCGCACTGCCGCGCGGTTTCCGTTGTCAGACGACCCGCGGAAACCGCGCGGCATCATGCCGTCGCCGCCTTCGACTTGTCCAGGTCAGTCTTCAGTGGGCAGGCAATGCGCTAGCGCCGAGGAGAAAGGCAAGCTTCGGTGCCGGATGCCGCCGTGACGCGGCGATCGTCCGGATGCAGGCAGGAAGGCGTGGACTACTGGAGGGTTTCGTTCCCGGCGCATTCGTCGCCGAGGCCCTGGATCAGCAATACGGACTCGTTTTGCAGCGCAAGCTTGACCCCAGCTGCGATCGCGGCGCTGCGGCATGCGAAGGTTTCGCTCTTCGTCGTCTTGCCATTGGCCGTCATGGCCACTGCCCACAGCATGCCTCTTACCGGGATTACCTTTACGACACCGTCCGCCATGATTCACTCCTCGAGGCGAAACCGGCTCCGGTCTGTCTGGCACGGCAGGAACTGTCCATATGTCGCATATGTCAGCAGGTGGCTGCGCGCCTGTCCGCTACCGGTTTCATAAGCTGACCATTTCGGAGCATTGTCCGTGCCATCGCGTTGTCGGCCGTTTTGCAAGGGCGAAGTCATCACCGGCTGGCAGAACAAGCTGCGCGCAGCGATCGCACTGGTGACGCCAGCGGATTTTCTGGCGGAACAGCACCGCGGCATGGCAGAGCCGGGCACTTCGGACAAGGTGGCTTCCGCACGCGAGAACCGGGCCTGAGCCGGCATGGCGCAGGACAGTGCGCTCAGACCTGAGTTTTTTCCGCCACGCCTGAGTTCAGCGCAAAGGAGCGCCATGCGCCGATGGTCCACCGCGTCCAGTGCCACGGCGCGAAGGCCATTTCGTCGTAGCCGGGCAAGCGGCCGTACAAGACTTCACGCAGGCGGGGGTCGGCCATGAATGTGGCCCGTATCCGGTAAATGGCATAAACGCGCGCCAGCAGCAGGAGGCCCGTTGCGGCGAGCGCAATGCACCATAGCTCCAACGAACTCATGTCGACTCTCCGCGCCCCGTTATCGGCCTATGGCGATAGTCTGGTAAAGCAGCAATTCGTCGCGGAAATTCCGTCGCGCCGCGTCCAGCGCGTCCGTAGCGCCACGCCGCGGCATCGTGGACCACATGGTCAGGTGGTGCACGGTGCTCCCTACGATGCCTTACTCAGCCGCGTCGAATTCAGGCGAACCTCAAGTGCCGCCAACGCGCGCTCCAGGCTTGCCACCGTCTCGGCAACCTTCAGCGATTCGGCAGCATCGGTCAGCCGCGCAGCGCGCTGCTGCTGCAGATTGATTTCGGCCTTAAGTTCACTCATGTAGCGGTCCAAAATGACAAGCTCACGGAATCTTCCTGGAGTCATGGCGGCACGCGGATTTTTCAGCTGTTGACTGGATGCTATGAAAACAAAGGGGAATCGTCAGCGGGTTCTTTATGTCCGGAACGGCACCGTTCCGGACAGGTGTGGGGATGTTTTTCCGACATATGCTTCAGATGTGCCCGGCGTCTGGCCGCCGAGCGTCGATTCCCGATGGTTGCCCGCTCGTATGAGTGGGCTTTTTTTGGTCCTGGCGCTGGCGAAACAGCGGCGCCTGCCACGAGCGCTAAGTCCCTCCCAGCAAACTCTGCGGCGCATGCCAAGAACGACAAACGCCGCCTCATCCAGGCTAATGCCTTTCGGTTAGCCACTGTCGTTCCCGCGCAGGCGGGGACCCAGTGACTTTATTCCCGAAGGGGACGTGAAAGACGCTGGATTCCCGCCTGCGCGGGAATGACAGGCACGTCTTAGGGCCTTAACTGAACGGCATTGCGTCATGCAGATTCCATTCACCTCTTGGCCACCACCACCCTCCCCGCAGATTGCCCCCCACCCTTATGCCCCGCAGCCGCCGCCGCGGCCGCATTGGCCACCTGGGTCTCCGCCAACTCGATCGCTTGCTTCGTCGACTGCTGCATCGATTCGCACAACGACGCACCGGACGTCATCGCAGCCTGCCAGGCACTGAACGCCCCTTCGGATCCCGCCGGCACGTTCTGGGCGAGCTTTTCAAATATTTGCTGGACGGTCTGCTTGTTGGTTTCGTACTGAGCGGCCGCAACCTTCTGGAATTCCTCGCGTGTGGTCGCGGCGATTTCCTGCACCTGCTGGAAGAATGCCCGTGCCTTTTCGGCCGCTGGCTCTACCGCCGTTACCTGCAGCGCGAAGAACTCTTGCGGGCTCTTTGCCGCAAACGCCTGCCGCACGGTTTCCTGGTTGTCGGCAAGCGTCGCCTTCATGGTCTGCATGCTCAGCTCGGTGAGCCGCTGATAAGCATCCAGGGTCTTGGTCGTCATGCCAAACACGATATCCATGGCTGCCGCCTGTGCTGCATACATGGGTTGAAGATTGACTTCGGGCATGCTCATCTCCTTGGGGTTGATCCCCCGCGCCTAACGTGGGGGTCGGGCTGACGAAGGGCCGGCACAGGTCGGCTCCATGTCTCGGAAAGAACGAGACTAGTGAAGATCGGCGGCCAGGGATAGCACGAGTTCGATTCCACAAAGCGGGGTTTCCGGACACACGCGAATCGGCGCCCGCGGTTGACTTTGACCCATGCGCGTGCTCCGCCGCGTCCTACCTACTGCGCGCAAGGTCACCGTCCGGAGTGTTGGATCGTCGCGGTAGCGCCGAGACCACGTGTTGGCCCATACCCACCATTGCAGGTGCAGCGACGTCACTTTCCCCGCGTTTTAGCGCCAACCCAGCCACATTTTTCCCACCACATCCACTGGCATGCGGCGTGCGTAAAAGGGAGAGAACGCCCGTCACGTTCTGCCCTCTTCCCTTTCCATACAAGGAGTTACGACATGACCCGCAAACTCGCCTCTACGATCCTCGCTTCTGCCGTTTTTGCCGCCGCGTTCGTTGCCGGCGCTGCCCATGCCACCGACCCGCGCGACAGTCCGTTTCCCGGCGACAAGTATGGCTACAATTTCCGCACCGACGCACGCGACGTCTACGGCAACGGCGCCCGCGTGGGCCGCTATGACCCGTACACAGATGGCGCGCGCGATGTCGCCCCCGCCACGCGTGACATCGAGGACACACGCAAACTGTCCGGCATGGACCGCCGTGGTGTGTCCAGCGAGCCGTCGCGCGGTTTTGACGTGTACAGCGAGGGCTCACTGGCCGGCATGGACCGCTGCGGCGTGTCGGGCGAGCCGTCGCGCATGGTCGATGTCTACACGGACGGCAGCGTCGCCTGACCTGCCCGGCCGGGCGTACGATCCCACGGCGCCCGGCTCTCCGTGACAGTCCCCGATTCGGCGTGGACCGGCAGGCGTTCTTCCGCAAGCTCATGGTCTATCTCCCTCATTGCCCCGGTGGTGCTCTGGTTTGTCTTTGTCGTGCTGTGACCGCCGCGCGGCTAAGATAGGGGGCCCTCGTTTCCACCATTGCCCCCAATGAGAATCCGCATCGGCGAAGAGATCACCTTCCGCAAGCTCGAAGCACTGCTGGCGTTCATGGAATCCGGCAACCTGGCCAAGGCCGCCGAGATCCTGGACACCAGTACGGTCAGCGTGCACCGCGCGTTGCACTCGCTCGAAGAGGGCACGAGCTGCGCGCTGTTCCGGCATGAAGGCCGCAACCTGATCCCGACCGACGCGGCCCATGTGCTGGCTGACGCGGCGCGCGAGGTGCTCAAGGCCATGGCCGACGGCATCCGCGCCACGCGCGAGGCCGCCGGTTACCTGGCGGACCATCTCAAGATCGGCTCGCTGTATTCGCTGACGGCGCACACCGTGCCGCAGATCGTGATCGGCCTGAAGGCGAGGCGCCCGGACCTGCAGACGGAACTGGTGCTGGGCTCGAACGCGGACTTGCTGCAGATGCTCAAGCAGGGCTCGATCGACGCCACGCTGATGGCGACGCCCGAGCCGGACCCCGAGATTGAATCGATCCCGCTGTTCGAGGACGAGATATTCTTCGCCGCGCCGGCCGACTCGCCCTACGCGGCGATGCCGGCCGTCGACCTGCGCGCCTGCCAGGACGAGCCGTTCGTGTCGCTGAGCGAGGGATTCGCCACCTCCCGCGGCTTCGCGGAGGCGTTCAAGATTGCGGATTTCCAGCCGAACCTGGTCATGAAGGTCGGCGACATCTTCTCGCTGATGAACCTTGTCGGCGGCGGCGTCGGCTACACACTGCTGCCGGGCCGCGTGAAGGCCGTGCATTCGCGCAATGTGGCATTCGTGCCGCTTACGTCCGACTACGACAATATCCGGCAGACCATTGGCCTGAGCTTCCTGCGCCGGCGCGAACGCGATCCCAACCTGCTTGCGCTGGCGGCCGTGTGCCGCATGGCGATGCGGCAAGCCGAAAAGTAAGCCTCGCTTTCGCCAAGCGTAACGATCCTGCCGACCGTGTGATTGTTCCGTGCTCTCACGCTGTTTATGGTGAAGGCCATCAGACAGACCATAGCCGGAGACACGATGACCAGCACCACCCCGGGGCGGCAGTGGAACACCCGCAGAGAAGCCAAGGCGCGGCGCAAGCAGCAAGGCGCCGCCATCGCGCAGGGCAAGCGCATACCGACCGGCGATATCGTGCCCTTCCTGGAGGCCGTGCTGCTCCCGGGCGACCGCGTGGTGGTCGAAGGCAATAACCAGAAGCAGGCCGATTTCCTGTCCCGCTCTCTCGCGCAGGTCAGCCCGCAGCGCGTGAACGGACTGCACATGATCATCCCGAGCGTCAGCCGGGTCGAGCACCTGGACCTGTTCGAGCGCGGCATCGCCCGCAAGCTCGACTTCTCCTACGCAGGAGCACAGAGCATCCGGATCTCGCAGTTCCTCGAAGACGGTCTGCTCGAAGTCGGCGCGATCCACACCTACATCGAGCTGTACGCGCGGCTGTACGTCGATCTGGTGCCCAACGTCGTGCTGATTGCCGGCTACAAGGCCGACCGCGACGGCAACCTGTACACCGGCCCGAGCACCGAAGACACGCCCGCCCTCGTGGAAGCCGCGGCGTTCCGCGACGGCCTCGTGATCGCGCAGGTCAACGAGATTGTCGACGACCCGGCCGACCTGCCGCGCGTCGATGTGCCGGGTTCGTGGGTCGACTACGTGGTGCAGGCCGATCAGCCGTTCTTCTGCGAGCCACTGTTCACGCGCGACCCGCGCCTGATCAAGCCCGTGCACGTGCTGATGGCAATGATGGCGATCCGCGGCATCTACGAACGCCACCAGGTGCAGTCGCTGAACCACGGCATCGGCTTCAACACGGCGGCGATCGAACTAATCCTGCCGACCTATGCCGAGTCGCTGGGCCTGAAGGGCAAGATCTGCAAGTACTGGACCCTGAACCCGCATCCGACGCTGATCCCGGCCATTGAAACCGGCTGGGTCGAAAGCGTGCACAGCTTCGGCAGCGAACTGGGCATGGAGCCGTACGTCGCCGCCCGCCCCGACATCTTCTTCACGGGCGCGGATGGCTCGATGCGTTCGAACCGCGCGTTCTGCCAGCTTGCCGGGCAATATGCGGTGGACCTGTTCATCGGCTCGACACTGCAGATCGACGGCGACGGGCATTCGTCCACGGTCACGCGCGGCCGTCTGTCAGGCTTCGGCGGCGCACCGAATATGGGCCACAACCCCGGCGGCCGCCGCCATCCCACGCCGGCATGGCTGGACCTGATCGAAACCGATGACCCGCTCGCGCGGGGCCGCAAGCTCGTCGTGCAGATGGTCGAGACCTTCCAGGCCGGTGGCAAGCCCACCTTCGTCGAATCGATGGATGCCGTGGACGTCGCACGCGCAAGCGGCATGCCGCTTGCGCCGGTCATGATCTACGGCGACGACGTCACGCACGTGCTGACCGAGGAAGGCATTGCCTACCTGTACAAGGCGCAATCGCTCGAAGAGCGGCGCAGGATGATTGCCGCAGTGGCCGGCGTGACGCCGATCGGCCTGAAGCACGACCCGGCACAGACGCGCCGCATGCGCAGCGACGGTCTGATCGCGCTGCCCGAAGACCTTGGCGTGCAGCGCAGCCAGGCCACGCGCAGCCTGCTGGCGGCCAAGAGCATGGCGGATCTTGTCGAGTGGTCCGGTGGGCTGTACGCACCGCCGGCCCGCTTCCGGAGCTGGTGATGGGCGCCGCAGCGGCAAGAATCATTTGGGCTGAAGATACGGCTCTGTTGAACGAAACACCGTCGGCCAATGCCCACGCGCTGGCCAGCCTCGCGGTCGACGCCATCATCCACGAAGCGCGCTTGTCGCCAAAGCCAGGCCTGGTCGACAGCCGTGGCAGCGGCGCGCATGCCGACCTGACCCTGTCGCTAATGCTGCGTTCCGCGCATGCGCTGGGCCCGTCGTTCGCTGCGATGGCCGTGGCGGGCCAGCGCGCAACGCGCGTCGGCTATGCGCTGCGCGAGCGGCTTGGCGCGCTTGGCCGCGAGGCGGAAACCGCGATGTTCGCTGCGACGGGTGGCGTCAATACGCATCGCGGCGCGATCTGGTGCCTCGGGCTGCTGGTTGGCGCGGCAGCGCAGCTTGATGCGGCCGGGAAACGTGCCACCGCAAACGCGGTCAGCCACGCGGCGGGCGCCATCGCGCGGCTCACCGATCGGCACCGGCCCGCGGTAACCGGCAACAAGGGCGAGCTGGCCTGTCTGGCCTATGGCGTAGGCGGCGCGCGCGCGCAGGCACACGCGGGCTTTCCACACGTCATGCGGCGCGCGTTGCCGGTGCTGCAGCACAGCCGCATGCGCGGCGACAGCGAATGCGTTGCGCGCCTCAATGCACTGCTCGCACTGATGAGCACGCTTGACGACACCTGCGTGCTGGCCCGGTCGGGCCGCGCCGGCCTTGCCTATATGCAGGCCGGCGCGCATGCGGTGCTGGCGGCGGGCGGCACAGGCACCGTTGCGGGCCGGCGCGCGCTGCGCGAGCTCGACGCCGGCATGCTGGCCCGGCGCGCATCGCCGGGCGGCGCCGCAGACCTGCTGGCCGCGACGATCTTCCTCGACAGGCTGTCTCAGGCATCCGCGACCGGGAAAAATTTTGGAGACTTCCATGGAACAACTGCGTTTTGAATATCCGGCGGGAGTGCCTGCCGCGACGCGCGTACTGGTCGGTGTGGTGGGATCAGGCGATCTCGAAGTGATGGTCGAACCCGGCACCAGCGGCGTAACGACGGTAGACGTCACGACCTCCGTCAATGGCTATGCCCGCGTCTGGGACGCGCAGCTGTCGCGCGTCTTCGCCGCAGAGACGCGTGCCGCCATGCAGATCCGCATCCACGATTTCGGCGCTACGCCGGGCGTGGTCGGCATGCGGCTGGCCGAAGCGTTCGAGGCGCTCGACGCACACGGACAACAGGAGCGCACATGAATACCGCATCCTTGCTCGCCCGCAACAGCTTCATCGAACTCGGTGCGCGGGAACGGGCCCGCTTGCTGCTGGACACCAGCACGTTCCGCGAACTGGCGGGGCCGTTCGACGGCCTGCAGTCCCCATGGCTCGCGCGCCAGGGCATCGTGCCGCAGAGTGACGACGGCGTGATTGTCGCGAAGGGGCGCATCGACGGGCAGCCGGTCGTGGTGCTCGCCATTGAAGGCGCCTTCCAGGGCGGCAGCCTTGGCGAAGTCGGCGGCGCGAAGATCGCCGGTGCGCTGGAGCTTGCCGCCGACGACAACCGGCGCGGCGTGCCGACGCGCGCGGTGCTGCTGCTCGAAACCGGCGGGGTGCGGCTGCAGGAAGCTAACCTTGGCCTGGCGGCCATCGCCGATATTCACGCTGCCATCGTCGACCTGCGGCGCTACCAGCCGGTAGTCGGGGTGATCGCGGGGCAGGTCGGTTGCTTTGGCGGCATGTCGATCGCGGCCGGGTTGTGCACGTCGCTGGTCATGACGCAGGAAGGCCGGCTTGGCCTGAACGGACCCGCCGTGATCGAACAGGAGGCTGGTATCGCGGAATACGATTCGCGCGACCGCCCGTTTATCTGGAGCTTCACCGGCGGCGCGCAGCGTGCCGCCACGGGCTTCGCTGAGGTGTACGTGGCCGACGACTGCGTCGCGCTGCGCGACGCGGTCGCGAGCGAACTGCGCGTGCCGGTGTCGGCCACGCATCGCAGCGAGCGCTACCGCGAGGTGCTGTCCGTGCTGCAGGACTACGATGCCGGCACACAGCCCACACCGGCCGAAGTGCAGCGCCTGTTTGGCCACTTCCATCGGGAGACTGACGCATGAACGCCACAGACAAGGACATGAGCCGCGGCGCTCGCTGGCTGCGCGCACTGGCGCCCACGGCGCAATACCGCGAAGGGTTTCCAAAGTCCGTGACCGTCGCAGACGGCGAGTTGGCCGGCACACTGGTCCGCTGGATTGCCGTGGTGCCCGATGCGGATAGCCGCTTTCCGCGCGCTCGCAACGGCGAGGTCGGACTGATAGAAGGATGGTCGCTCGCGCAGGCCGTGCGTGAAGTGGTCGAGGCCGATCGCGATGCCGCAGTCAAACGCGCCATCGTCGCGGTGGTGGATACGCCGAGCCAGGCTTATGGACGTCGCGAAGAAGCGCTGGGCATTCACCAGTCGCTCGCTGCCGCTGCTGCCGCGTATGCCGAAGCGCGTCTTGCCGGGCATCCGGTCGTGGCGCTGATCGTCGGCAAGGCCATGTCGGGCGCGTTTCTCGCGCACGGCTACCAGGCCAACCGCATCATCGCGCTGCGCGACAGCGGCGTGCTCGTGCATGCGATGGGCAAGGACGCCGCAGCGCGCATCACCATGCGCACCGTCGAGGACCTCGAGGCGCTGGCCGCCACCGTGCCGCCGATGGCGTATGACATCGGTAATTTCGCGACGCTCGGCATCCTGTGGCGGCTGATCGACGTGGCCTCGGCCGATGTCCCCGAACCCACGGATATCCACCTGGCTCGCGACACGATCCTGGCCGCGCTGGCGGATATCCGCCGCGATGGTGCGCCCGACTTGTCGGGTCGGCGCAACGGCGAGAACCGTGAGGCGTCGCGTCAGGTGCGCGATTGCCTGCTGCGGCAATGGCAGGCGTGAATATGTCCCGTCCGGCGCCGCACGACCTGCTCTGGCTGGCCGATGCGCGCCGCGCCCTGGGCGGCGTGGCGCTGCCGGACTGGGTTTCGGTTGCGGCGCTCGACACGACGCCTGTCGTCGTGCGGCGCGATGCGCGGCGCAAGGACGCGATCGCAATCGGTCTGCGCGGCAGATCGCGTGAAGAACGGTTCGGTGCGTGGGTCTCTCCCGCCGACGTGGCGCGCGTGGTGACACCAGTAGAGATCGCCGCGTCGCGCGCGTGGCAACGTCCGGAGCTGGCCGCGCTTGCCGCCATCCGCACGCTTGATGCGGTCGCCGATGCGCTCGACGCGCGCAACATCCGCTGGGGCGTGGGCGGCAGCGCAGGATTCACGCTTGCGAGCGGCATCCATGTGCTGCATGCGCAGAGCGACCTCGACCTGCTGGTCTACGCGGAGCAGTCACTGCCGCAAGCCGATGCGGATTTGCTGTCGTCGCTGCAGGATGCCGGTCCCGCACGAATCGACATTCAGGTCGATACCCCACAGGGCGGCTTCTCGTTCCTCGAATGGCGGCGCACCGGCGGCAAGGTGCTGATGAAGACTGCGCACGGACCGAGGATGTGCGCCGATCCGTGGCAGGCCGTGACATGAGCGTGCTGCTGACCTTTCCAGGCCAGGGCTCGCAGCGGGCCGGCATGCTCGCGGACCTGCCCGATCATCGGGCCGTCGCCGCGGTGCTTGCGGAAGCTGCGGACGTGCTGCAAACGCAGCCCGCCGACATGGATACCGCGTCGCGCCTGCAATCGACGGTGTGGGTACAGCTTTGCCTGCTGACGGCCGGCGTGGCCATGGCGCGCTGCCTGGCGGCAGAAGGTGGCCATGCCGACGCCGTTGCCGGACTTTCGATCGGTGCCTATGCGGCGGCCGTCAGTGCAGAGGTACTGCCATTCTCCGACGCACTGCGCATCGTCCGCCTGCGTGGCGAACTCATGGAGCAAGCCTATCCGAACGGCTACGGCATGACGGCGATTCTCGGCCTGGAGCGCATGCGGCTGGAACCGCTGGTGGCGCAGATTCACACACCGCAAACGCCGGTCTATCTCGCCAACTTCAATGCGCCCGCGCAGATCGTGATCGCTGGCAGCGTCCCGGCGATGGAAGCGGTGGCAGCGTTGGCAATCGCGTCGGGCGCACAGGCGGCGAAGCGTGTCGCGATCCATGTACCTTCGCATTGCGCCCTGCTCGATGACGCCGCCGCCGAATTGGGCAAGGAAATGGCACACATCGCCATGTCGCCACCGCGCCTGCGCTACTTCAGCGCGAGCCTTGCGCGCGAACTGCGCGACCCACGCCGGATCGCCGATGACCTGGCCCTCAACATGGCCGTCCCGGTGCGCTGGCACGAGACCATGCTGCTCGCGTACGCGACGGGTGCACGCGTGGTTATCGAAGCGCCGCCGGGTGATGTGCTGACGCGACTGGCCCAGCCCGTCTTCGCCGATGGCATCGTCATGGCGGCGGACAGGACGCGGGTCGATTCGCTGGCCGCGATCATGCGGCGCGGCCAGCCATAGCTGACGACCGCTCAGGCGTGCCAGTCCTGCAGCGGATTGCACGCCATGTAACGCGGCGCCTCGCCAATGCCAAGGCGGGCACGCGCCGTGTCGAGCGGTTCATGCAGCAGCAGTTCGTAATCTTCCTCCAGCAGCCATTTCGTGCGGCGGCCGAGGCGGTAGCCTTCCAGCACCGCGCGCGCAAAAGCAATGCTCCCCGTCAGGCGCAGGCTCTTCAGCGATGCGGCTACCGCGATGAACGCCCAGCCCAGGCCGCCGGTCTGCGCATAGCTGAACGCGACCAGTGCGGCTTCGCCAAGGCTCTCGTCCGCGCGGTAGCCGGTCAGCACGTGCCAGATGTCGTGGATATCGCGCGTGCGCCGGCCGAACCACATGTAGGCATCTTCGACCAGCGGCTCGCGGCCAAGGTTGGAGATATCCGCGAGTCCGTCCGCGCTATAGCCGGTCTTGTGCAGGAAATCGCGATACGCGGCGCCCACCGTACCCGGCGCGAAGCTCGCCACGAAAGCCGGGTCGGCGAGCCGCTCCGCCAGTTCGGTGCGCTGATAAACCAACCTTCGCCCTTCGGGCGTGCCAAGCAGGCGCGCGAAGTTCTTCGGCATCGACGGCCCGTTCAGCGCGCGCATGATCAGGAACACCTGCGTGGTGTCGTGCCCGTCGGCCAGCAGTTTGCGCATTGCGCTGAAGGCAGTGGCGTAGTCACGCTTGTAAGGATTGGGAGCAATCGCGGCGTCCATCGGCGTCATCCTGTCGGCAGTGGGTCAGAGGCTTGGCCGGTCGGCGGCAGCCGGCGCGGCGTGAAGTTCGGACGGACCTGTGCTACACATTCTCAGGTAGCATGCAGCGTCGCATCCACAAAGGGAACATGCATGTCCGCAACCCGCATCCTCCTGCTCGCGGCGGTCGCGGTGCCTTGGCTGGCCGCCTGCGCCAGCGGCGCCAACGTCGAGTACATCCAGGCCCAGGAACCGAAGCAGATCCACTCCGACGCCAGCGTCGGCGACCTCACACTGTGCCTCAAGAGCAGGCTGCGCGAAGAAGCCAATGTCCTCGCCTACCCGGAACCGGGCAAGGTCGATGTGCGCATTGGTTCCGCCACGCGTTCCGACACGGGCTATTTCTACATCGTGAGCCTGCGCCAGGCGCGGCAGGGAACGGATGTCGAGATCCGAAGCTCCGGCGAGTGGCGTCCGACGATGACCCCAAGCCGTGTCGCCGGCTGGGTGCAGGACTGCAAGCCCGGCATGGCCCACCACTGAACCCGGATACCGGCGCTGCGCGCGAGGCATTTGGCTCATGCCGCCACCTGCTGCCTTTCGCGCAGCCGTGCCGCGGCTTCGCGGACGAAGTCGACGCAGGTCGCGGCGGCGGTGATCGGCAGCATATGTCCGCCGGGCACCAGCGTCAGCGAGGCACCGGGCATCTTGTTCACCAGGGCGTCGCCATTGGCGGCGGGATCGAGAATCCGGTCTTCGCGACCGAACAGGATGCTCACAGGCAGGCGCAGTTCTGCGTAGCGCGCCACCAGCCTCGGCAGGCTCGGCACGCCGGCAACCAGATCCTCCGACGCCGCAACGAAATGGCTGGGCCGCAAGGCCAGCATGCCACCGCCGCGTAGCGCGAAGTCCGCAGGCACGGGATCGGGGCCGAAGACGATGTCCAGGATCTCGTCGCGCCGCAGGTCCGACATCGGCACCGCTAGCGTCCACCCCACGAACTGGCGCAGCCAGGGCTGCCGGATGGTCAGCGGCCGAAACACCGGCGGGATCTCCTCGGCCGGATGCGTCAGCGGAGCCACCAGTGCAAGGCCGCCGACCCGGTCGGGATGGCCTGCCGCCAGCGCAAGCGCAATGGCCCCGCCCAGCGAATGGCCGACAACTAGCGGCTGCTCCAATCCAAGCTTGTCGATCAGCGCCGCCAGCACGTCGGCCTGCGCCGCCAGGTCTGCGCTCGCTCCGGGCGTACGGACGGAATAGCCTGAGCCGGGCCGATCCACCGCGACGACGCGAAAGTCGCGCGCGAGCGGCTCGATCATGCCGTAGCCGAAATTGCCGAGCTGGCCCGACAGTCCGTGCACGAGCAGCAGCGCAGGCCCCTGCCCGCGCTCGACGACATGCAGGCGCGCGCCGGGCACGTCGACGAAGCGACCGTCGGGCGGCAGCGCCGCCTCGACGCGCCGCACCGCGCGCATGGTGTAAAGGAACAGGCAGGCGAAGAGCGCCGCAACGGCCAGCACCGCATAGAACAGGAAGGTCATGGTTGTACCTCGCCGCCTGACAGGCTGACCGGCACTTCGCGCGGCGCCGTCGCGGGATGTGGGGCATCGAACTGGAGCACGCCATCGGCAATGCGGCCATGGCGGATGGTGAGCATGTCCATGAGGTAGTTCTGGTAGAGCCGCCATGGCTTGCGGTCGCCCTGACGGGGCAACACGCTAGCGGCGCGCTGCACATAGCCGGACGTGAAGTCGAGGAACGGCGTGGGCTTGACCGCGGCATCGCGCCGCGGCACGGCAGCGCGATAGCCCCGGCGGTCCATGTACCTCAGCAGCCGGCAAACGTACTCGGCCGTGAGATCCGCTTTCAGCGTCCACGAGGCGTTGGTGTAGCCGAAGGCCAGCACCAGGTTCGGCACGTCGCTGAGCATCATGCCCTTGTAGGCCATCTGCTCGGCCCGCACGCGCGGCTGGCCATCCACGCTGATGGCGATATCGCCGAGCATATTGAGCTTGAGCCCGGTCGCCGTCACGACGATATCGGCTGGCAGCGTCTGGCCCGACGCCAGCCGGATGCCGTCTTCCGTAAAGCGTTCGATGGCGTCGGTCACGACCGACGCGCGGCCTTCGCGAATCTCGCGGAACAGGTCGCCGTCCGGCACCAGGCATACACGCTGGTCCCACGGCTTGTAGCGCGGCGTGAAGTGCCTGCCGACATCGATGTCAGGACCGAGCTGCGCGGCGGCCATGCCGACCATGCGCTCGCTGACGCGCTCGGGCCGGCGGCGCGCAAGCTGGAAGAAGAACATGCCGAGCAGCACGTTCTTCCAGCGCGTAGCGGCATAGGCCAGGCCTTCCGGCAGCAGCCGGCGCAACTTCGCGGCAATGGCGTCCTCACCGGGCCGCGTGACGACGTAGCTTGGCGAACGCTGCAGCATAGTCACGTGCGCAGCGGTGCCAGCCATGGCAGGCACCATCGTGACGGCCGTGGCGCCACTGCCGATCACCACCACGCGCTTGGCGGCGTAGTCGAGCGAAGCATCCCAAAATTGCGGATGCACGATGCGTCCTCGAAAACTTTCTTCGCCCGCGAAAGCCGGCCGGTGGCCCGCAGCGTAGCTGTAGTAGCCCGCGCACACATACAGAAACCGTGCGCGCCACTGCTGCCGGCTGCCATCGGCAACGCGTTCGGCCGTAACTGTCCAGCAGGCATCGTGGCTGTTCCACGCCGCGCTCACCACCTTGCATCCGAAGCGGATGCGCGGCGTAATGCCCGCCTCGTCGGCGGTCTCGCGGATATAGGACAGGATCGACGGACCGTCAGCAATCGCTTTCGCGCCCTTCCATGGCTTGAAGCGGTAGCCAAGCGTGTACATATCCGAATCCGACCGGATGCCCGGATAGCGGAACAGGTCCCACGTGCCGCCGATGGCGTCGCGCGCCTCAAGGATGGCGAAGCGCTTGCCGGGGCACCGCTGCTGCAACTGCCGCGCGGCGCCGATACCCGACAGGCCGGCACCCACAATCAGCACATCGAGCAACGTGTCTTCAGGTGCGGCAGCAGTCATGTCGGATTTCCCGGATGCAGTCACTTCTGACACCATAGGTTGTCAGATGCAATCTGACAATAGGGAATGTCATAATGGCCCCATGACGACCGCGCCTACCGAGCCCACCGAAACCTCCACCGCCCGCCGCTACCGCGGTGCAGCAGCCGACGAGCGCCGCACGCAGCGCCGCTGCCAGCTGATTGCGGCCGCCATCCAGGTCTATGGGGAGCGCGGCTACCAGAACTCCACGGTCAAGTCGGTCTGCGAGGCGGCAGGGCTGACCGAACGCTATTTCTACGAGTCCTTCGCCAACAGCGAGGCGCTGCTCGAAGCGTCGTTCCGCGCCGTGACCGATCTGCTGCTGCAATCGATCGAGCATGCGGCGCAAGACGCGGGACGCGACCGGCAGCAGCGCGCGCTGGCCATGCTGCGCGCGTACTTCGGCGCGCTGCAGCGCGAACCGCGCTCGGCCCGGGTGTTCCTGCTGGAGATCCGTGGCGTCAGCAAGCGTGTCGATGAAGCGCTCGATGAGTCGCTGCGGGCGTTCGGCGGCCTGCTCGCGCACACGCTGCTGCCTGCCGGGCAGACTGCGGATCCCCTGTTACTGGCCGGCGTCGCTGGCGGTGTCGTTCACATCGCGCTGCGCTGGATACGCGACGGGTACGCGCCGGACGTCGACACCGTGGCCGCTACCGCGGTGGAACTGGCAATGGTGCTCGCGCGCAACCAGGGCTGACTCCCTTTTTCAGAAGCGCCGTACGCACACCGGTAAAGATTGCACGTCCGGCGGCACAGGCCCTCTGGAGCCGCTATACCGCCGTAGCGACGAGACTGGCAAGGAACTTGCGAAGGCGCCGTCATGCGCGACCGCTCTCCTTCGCCACCATGAACCTACGCGATACGATCAGCGCACTGATCGAAAGCCATGGCCGGTCTGGCGATATTCCGCTGCCGGGACACGGCCATACCGCCGTACGGTGGCAGTTGTTCGCCACCATCGCGGCCACGCAGGGGCCGGTGGCTATCAAGCTGTTCGAAGCTCACGCCGATGCGCTGGCGATCCTGGCCGAAGTAGCCGGTGCATTCCCGACTAGCGACACCATCTGGGCTGTTTGGGCCGCCGAACCGCCCGATGCGCGTGTACGCGCACGCCCCGCGCCGGACCTCGATACAAGGGCCCTTGCAGCGCAAACGGGTGTCGCGAAAGGCAAGCCGATTCTGCTCGACGGACGCAAGGCATGGTGCTCAGGCGCCAGCGGCGTGTCCCATGCCCTGTTGACCTGCCATGGCGACGATGGCGTGCCCGTGCTCGCCGCGCTCGATATGTCAGGGCCGGGCGTAACGATCACGACCGATGGCTGGCACGCAGTCGGCATGGCGGATACCGCAAGTGGCGACGTGCTGCTGCACGACTGCCCCGCGCTACAGATCGGCGGCCCGCGCGCTTATCTCGAGCGTCCCGGCTTCTGGCATGGCGGCGGGGGCATCGCGGCGTGCTGGTACGGCGCGGTATTGCCGCTGGCATGGGCAGTGCGCGACGCGGTACGCAACCACGGCGACGCCCACGCGGCCGCGCATCTCGGCGCCATCGATGGCGATCTCCGTGCCGCAGCCGCGCTACTGCGCGAAACGGCCGCGTGGATCGACGCCAATCCGGCCGAAGATGCATTCGCGGCCGCGATGCGCCTGCGCACGGCAGTCGAAGCCGCGGTGCAGCGCGTGATGCATCGCGCGGGCAATGTGCTCGGCGCCGGGCCACTGTGCCGCAATGCGCGCCTTGCTTCGCTTTATGCGGACCTGCCGGTATTCCTGCGGCAAAGCCACGCCGAACGCGACCTTGCCGCGTTGGGCACTGCCATGAGCCACACCGACTGCGAGTACGCGTTATGACCCCCGCGACCTCCGCGACCTCCGCGCAAGCCTTCGATGCCATGTTCGAGCAGGACGACCCGTGGGGCTTCGAGACACTGTGGTACGAGGCACGCAAGCGCGCGCTGCTCATGGCCGCGCTGCCCGAAGCGAGATACGCGCGCGCACTGGAAGCAGGCTGCGCGAACGGCATACTGACCGAGCAGCTCGCCGGCCGGTGCGATGCGCTGCTGGCCATCGACGTGGCGGCTCGCGCCATCGATCGCATGCAGACACGCCTGGCCGGCCACTCGCATGTCGAGGGTCGCGTGGCCCGGCTGCCGCAGGAATGGCCTGGGGGCAGCTTCGACCTGATCGTGCTCAGCGAACTCGGCTACTACTTCACGCCGGACGACTGGATCGCCACGGCCCGGCAGGCGGTCGGCGCGCTGACACCGCGCGGCACCATCGTCGCGTGCCACTGGCTGCGCCCGTTCCGCGAACGGCAGATGGCAACACGCGATATCCACGCGGCCATTGGAAGACAGCCTGGACTGTGCCGGCACGTGCGCCATCTCGAACCTGATTTTCTGCTGGAAGTCTGGTCGCGCAACACGCAGCCATTACGCATGCGGGAGGCCATGCGATGATCGGCGTCGTGGTACCGGTCCACAATGAAGAAGCCTGCCTTGAGGCGTGCCTGTTGGCACTGCACGTGGCGGCGCTGCACCCGGCGCTTAACGGGGAGCCTGTCATGCTGGTGGTCGTGCTCGACGACTGCACCGACGACTCGCTTGCTATCGCACAACGCCATGCGGCTGCGCAGGTGACGTGCCTGACCATGGCCTCGCGCAATGTCGGCATCGCGCGCCATCTTGGCGCGCAGCATCTGCTTGCACGCAAAGCGCGCTGGCTCGCCTTCACCGACGCCGACAGCCGCGTGGCCCCGGACTGGCTGGTGGCGCAGCTGGCACTGTGCGCCGATGCCGTGTGCGGACTGGTGACGGTGGACGACTGGAGCCAGCAGCCGGCCCATGTCCCCGCCAGATTTGACGCGCGATACTGCCGCAAGGACGGCCATCGGCACATCCATGGCGCCAACTTCGGCATTTGCGCGCGCACTTATCGCCGTGCCGGCGGCTTCCCGCCGCATGCGATCAGCGAGGACGTGGCGCTGGTGCAGCGCCTTATCGCGCTGAACGCGCAGATCGCATGGAGCACGCAGCCGCGGGTCATGACCAGTGCACGCGCGACCGCCCGGGCGCCGGGCGGCTTTGCGGATTATCTTGCCATGCTGGCCGCGCTGTCCGCGGACGTGCCGCCGGCGTAGTCAGCGCGGTGCCCAATGAGGAATGAAGGAAAAGGCGGCGATCAGCGCTCGCCCGCGCGCCAGGGTCTGGCCGTCTATTTGGCAGACGCCAGCACCAGCAACGTGGAAGTGCCATGGGCCAGTACACGCCCGTCGGCGGCGAGCACGCGCGCCTCCGCCGTGATGATCTGCCGCCCCTGATTGATCACGCGTCCCTCCGCACGTACCCGGCCAATGTCGGCCTTGATCGGCCGCGAGAAATTGCCCTTGGTTTCGACCGTCGTGTAGCCCGTCCCAGCGGGCAACACGGAATTGGCCGCACAACCCGTGGCGCTGTCGATCAGCGTCAGCGCCCAGCCACCGTGCACGGTTCCCATGGGGTTGAACAGTTGCGCGCCCGGATCGCCTTCGAATACTGCGAATCCATCGCCCACCTGCGTCAGCCAGAAGCCGAGTATCTGGGAGATCGGCGGTTGCGGCAATCGCCCGTCGATGATTGCTTCCAGAACGGCCTTGCCGCTCATCTCCGCGATCTCGGCTGGCGATGCAACCCCATAGCGGTAATTCGTCACGTCAGTCTCCTGGTTAATTACATGTAGCTACACTAGCTCGTCAGCGCGGGCTTTGCCGAGGTCGTTGCGTCCGAGCATGATCGACGCCGGCGCGCGGTTTGGCTGACGGAAGCGGGAGCCGTGCGGCTCGCGCGCGCGCATGCCTTGTGGCAGCCGGCGAATGATGCATTAGGTGTAAGACTGGGATTCGAAAGTGCGGACGTTCTGATGGAGGCCGCAGCAGAGCTTGGCGACTAGTGGGACTGGGGCGGGTGCCCCCTCCACTCCGCAAGTTGCCAATGAACCAAAAAAAAGCGCCCGCCCCAGAAACTACTGGGAGGGCTGGAGCGGGCGTTACAAGCCGTGCGTAGCGGGGCCGCACGACCCCGACATCGTAGGCAAATCCGCCCAAGGCAACTGCCAACAATTGTGTCGAACGGCGCTCAGTAACATGGTGAAGTAGGCAGGTGCAGCGAGAATGTCGCCCCCGCCCCTGCATCGCTCGCCACGCGGATGTTGCCACCATGGCGCTCCACCACGTTCTTTGCCAGCACCAGACCCAGCCCGCTGCCGGCCGGCGCACCGGCCTCATGTTCATGCAGCCGCGCAAATGGCGCGAACAGCCGTTGCTGCTTCGCAAGCGGGATGCCGGGCCCGTGGTCCGACACCGACACAACGAAGCGATCCGGCTCAGCCTGCAATGCCACCATGACCGCTGCGCCGCGCGGACTGAACTTGATCGCGTTACTGACGAGATTGCCAATCGCCCGCACAAGCAGCGCAGGCTCGGCACGGACCATAGCCGGATCATCGGGCACGTGCACGTTGAGCTGCACGCCGCCGGCATTGGCCAGCGCCCACATCTCGTCCGTGGCGTCCAGTACGAGCCCCGCCAGATCCACATCTTGAAGCGCGAGCGGCTGTGTTTCTGCGCGCGCGACGCGAATGAAGTCATCGGCCAGCGACATGGTGCGCCGGGCATGCGCGCCGATGCGCGTGAGCAGTTCGGCGGGCGGCCCGTCGCCGGCTGCGCCGCGATGCAGGTCGATCAGCGCGAGAATCGACGCCTGTGGCGAGCGCATGTCGTGCGACAGGAAACGCAGCATCAGCTCGCGCTGGCGCTCGGCCACGCGAATCGCTGTGATGTCGATGAAGCTGACGATCAGCCCGGCTACGCTGCCCTGCTCGTCATGCAGCGGCGCGCCATGCATGAGATAGCGGCGCTCATTGCGCGCGGCCAGTTCGATGCCATCGTCGAGACCGCCGGCTACGGTGCTGCGCGCATGCAGCGCCTGCCAGTACTCCAGCGCCGGTTCCGGCGCGGCGAACAATACGGCGATCACCGCGCGGATATCCGGACGCGCGCCACCATCCATATCGGCATGGCCGCTCTGCGCGATGCTGCCGTTGCCTGCGCCGAGCACTCCGGGAACGAGCGCCACACAGCGCCGGTTCGCAAGCAGCACCCCGCCTTCCAGGTTGCAGATCACCGTCGGCTCAGGCAGGCTTTCGAGCCCGTCGGCGAGGAAGCGGCGCAGGTCATGCAGCCGCGAACTCATGCGATAGACCGCACGCATGCGGCTCTCCAGCGTGGCGCCAATGGCCGTGGAAGCGGAAGGCAGGTCGGGCTCGCGCTCATGGCGCGCCAGTTCCTGCGCGAGGAAGCGAAGTGCGGCTTCCTGGCGGCGCCAGCTCCATAACGGATAAAACATCAGGCAACCAAGCAGCGCCGCTGCGGGCGCAAACCACAGCCGAGCACCGGCGAGCAGCAGCGGCGGCCCGCCAAGCAGCACCGCCACCATCACACCTGTCGCGAGCAGCGCGCCGCGCGGCGTCAGCACCAGCGCGGCGAGCGCGGCCGCCAGTATGGCCAGCACGGTGCACGCCACCTGCCAGGCCCGCGGCACCACGACGATGGCATCGTTGTCCAGCAGCGTCTGCACCGTATTGGCCAGGATTTCCACGCCGCTCATGCCGCGCCCGTCGCGCGCTACCGGCGTGGGCAATACGTCGCCCATCCCGGTCGCGATGGCGCCGAACAGTACGGCCTTGTCACGGAATATGGCGGGGTCGATGCGGCCTTCCAGCAGGTCGCGCGCCGAAACGCGGGCAAACGTGCCCGGCGGGCCCGCGAACGGGATGCGCAAGCGGTATCGGCGCTCCCAGCCGAACGCGTCGATCACGCTGGCCGGCTCATGGCGATAGCTGACGACGGGTGGCTGCGTCCGACCCCATGACGCCATGACCACCGCCACGTGGGGCAGCCCGGCTTGTTTCACAGGTGCGGGCCCTTCGAGCAGGTATAGCTGCCGCGCCACGCCGTCGGCGTCCACCGTGAGGTTGATGTGCCCGACGTCAGCGCGTAGCCCGGCCAGCGGATATCGCACCACCATGCCATTGGCTGATGATTCGGCCAGCGCGGGCAGCACCACGTTGCCCGCTGCGGCGAAGCTGCGGGCAAGCACGGCATCGTCCTTCGGATAGCGCGTGTCGCGCTCGGTCAGGATCACGTCCATGCCGATCACGCGCGGTTGACCGGCGGCAATGCGGTCCACCAGCGCAGCCAGTACCGTGCGGCGCCAGGGCCAGCGGCCGATGGCCGTGATGCTCGCGTCGTCGATGGCGACAATGACAATATCGTCGCGCGCCGCATGGTGCTGCGCCTGGATGGATAGATCGTAGATGGCCAGGTCCGCACGCTCGGCCCAGCCATGGCGCGCGACGACCGTCACCAGCGCCAGCACGGCAGCCAGCAGCAAGGCCCATTCGACGAGCGTGCGACGCCCGAAGGCGGCATCCGGCGCACGTCGCCCCGACTTACCGGATGCGGATACCGGCGTCATGGCCGCCTTCGTCGCGGGCGCCGTTGCCGAGCCGGATCGTGACGCCCTGTCCGTCACGCAGGAGCGCGACGATGTCGAGACGCTGCGGCGCGGAGAATGAGGTCTCTGGCTCCTTGCCGTCCGGCAAGGCGCGCGCCACGCGCACATAGTAGGTACCGGCCGGTGGCCGCGGCAGTGCCACTTCGTTGTCGGCGCTGCGCTGGTCCCCCACCATGCGGGTAAAGCCGGCGTCCTCGGCGATCTGCACGCGGTATCCCGCCGTCGCCCGCGCGTCCGCGGGCCAGCCGATGCGCAGGCTGTCGCCGTCGTCGCGCAGCGTCGGCATGGGCGGCGCGGGCTCTAGCGTGAACGGCACGGCGGCCGACCATGGTCCGGGCCGCCCGGCCGCGTCCAGCGAGCGCACACGCCAGAACCAGGCGCCCGGCCCAAGTTTCTGTGCCGCGTGCTCCGACCGGGCTTGCTGTGTGGCTGCGGTCGCGGCAAACCCCGCATCGGCGGACACGGCGAGTTCGTAGGATGCCGCGGCGCCCACGGCCGCCCACTCAAACGCGACCGATTCGCCATAGCGCACGGTGCCGGCGGCCGGCTGCAACGTGAATGGCGCTGCCGGATTCAGCCGCACCGCAAACGGCACGGATGCCGGCTTTCCGGTCAGGCGCTGCGCGTCAATGGCGCTCACAGCAAGGTAGAGCGATCCTTCGGGCAGGCCATCCAGGCCGACACGCGTGTCCGCCGTTTCGCCTGTCCAGACCAGCTCGGTATGCGCGGCATCGCGCGCGACCGAGACGCGATAGCCGGCGGCGCCCTGCACGGGTTGCCACGCGGCGTCCGCAGCCGGCCCAAGGACCGTGTCAGGCAGCGGTTGCAGTTGGGGCGCGGGCAGCAGCGCAACGGGTCGCGACAGGGCGGCGCCTGCCGCCACACCGATGCCGTAACCAGCCGCCACCGCCGTGCCGGATGCCGCCGCCGCACGCGCAAGACTGACGCCGACGCGGCCTTCCAGTACCTCGCTGCGGCTGCCCGCGGCATCGGCGGACACGCGGTAGCGCGTGCCGCGAACACCAGTCACCATCATCGGCGTATGCAGTTCGAAGCGGCCCACGCCGCCGCCCTCGGGCGCGACACGCGTGTCGGCCTGGCCGCGCTCGATGCCGATCACCGTATCGGTCAGTCCGGACTTGCGGAACGTGCGCAGGCGCCGCACCGTCACGGTCGTGGCCGGCGGCAGCGTCACGCGCGTGCGGTCAGGCAGCTCCAGCGTGAGGGTGCTGCCGGCCGCGGTCACGATGCGCGCGGCCTCGCGCAGCGCCATGCCCGCGCGCAGCGGCTCGCCATCGGCCTGCGCCTGCCCGTTGACGAAGACCACGCGCGCCGCACCGGGCTGCTCGGGAATCTGCCCAAGCGGGATGCGCAGGCGCGTGCCGGGCGCCAGCCGAAAAGGATCAGCCACGCCATTGCGTGCCTGAAGCACGCGCCAGCCTTCGGCGCTGGCCATGAAGCGCTCAGCCACGTTGAACAGGTTGTCGCCACGTTCGACCACGTAGATGAAATCGGCGCCTTCCGCACCGGCCGCGCCCGCTTGCGCCGGCCCGGACGCCGCCAGCCACAATGCCAGAGCGATTCCGGCACTTGCCGCGGCGGCCTTACGCATGGCCATCGTCCCCGGCATCTGCCTCTTCGAAACGGTAGCCGTGCGAATAGATCGACGTGAGCCTCACGCCGTTCTCGGGCCGCAATGCCAGCTTGATGCGAAGACGCGACATGTGCGTATCGATGGTGCGCGAGCCAGTGCCGATGGCACGTCCCCATACAGCCTGCTCGACCACATCGCGCGACAGCAGCCGGCCCATGTTGCGGAACAGGAAAAGCGCCAGTTCGTACTCGCGCGGCGACACCGGGACAGGCTCCCCGCCAAGCGCAATCGTGCGCGCGCGAGGATCCAGGCAATAGCTGCCGCGGCGGATGATGTCCGTCTCGCGCGCGGTCTCGGGATAGGCGCGCCGCAGCAGCGAGCGCACGCGCGCGAGCAGTTCCGCGGCACGGATCGGCTTGAGCATGTAGTCGTCGCCCCCGACGCTCAGGCCGGCAACGATGTCGTCTTCAGAGGTGCGGCTGGTCAGGAACAGGATCGGCGGCATGGCGCCGGAAGTCTGGCGCACCCAGCTCACCAGTTCGATGCCACTGGTGTCCGGCAATTGCCAGTCCACGACGAGCAAGTCGAACGCCTGCTCGCGCAATGCACGAAGCAAGCCCGCGCCCGTGGCATAGGATTCGCATTCGAATCCGGCCTCGTCCAGTATTTTCCGGATCAGCTCCGCCTGGTCCGGATCGTCTTCCACCGAGGCAATCCTCATCCCTCACACCCTTCTGCCTGCTGCGACTGCAAATTGCTGATGCGATCCTGCGGTCGTGCGTTATTGATTTTCTGTGTTCTCCCTGAACCACCAGGAGAGCGCGGCCGTTAGGAATGCATGGCAGCGAGCCTGGCCGAAGCATCGCCACAAACCACAATGTTACTCAACCGCGGCTTGCGCCCCCAGGACACAAGACAAACGGCATGCAACCCGCGCTCAGTTGCGCGGCTTCCAGCTCATCGCCCAGGCGTACAACGCCACCAGCGTGCCGAACTGGACGAAGATCGATCCGAGCAGGAAGACCATCGGATACCACAGCACCGAGAAATGGAACAGCGACGAAGCGGCCAGCGTGTACTGGAGCGGGATCAGCACGATCAGGTACGCCATGGCCATAGCCGACAGCAGCAGCTTGCGCACGAAGCCGAAGTCCAGCACGTTATAGATCAGCGCGTACAACCACGGCGTGATGGCGATGACCAGCACGGAAGCCTGCGTCAGCGACGCGATGGACTTGCCTGCGTCATACGGAAAGCTCGCAGGCCAGGCGTAGAAGTAGAGTTGCGCGCTGGCCTGAATCAGCCCGATCAGCCGCAGCCCGTAAGCAAGCGGGAGCGCGCGGCCCGAAGTCAGCCATCGTGTACCGAACAGCAGCACCAGCGTGATCACCATGCCGCACAGCCACTGCACCGGCGTGGGCAGGGCGGCATTGGCGTGCGCGTATGGCACGGTGCCGAAGCCGGGCAACAGCGCGGAGTCCGCCTGCAGCGAGATCTCGCCGCCGAGCGCTGTACTCCAGAAGCCGATCATGCGGCGCCAGAAGTCTGCCACCCATGGCCACCCCGCGCAGAGCGCATAGGTGAGGAAGGCCGGGATCAGCAACACGTCAATCCAGCGCGTCAGCGGAAACGCCAGCCGGCGCATGGCGCGGTGCTTCTCGAACCGGTCGCCGCGATAGCCGGTCACGCGCTGCAGCGGGTCGCCGCGCGCGGCAGCGGGACGCCTGCCCTGCTGCGGATCCTGTGGGGCGGCGGTGCCGTTCACCGGAAACTCCATCGGAAGCCCACTTCACCGGCTGTGCGGCTGTAGTTGGGGTTGTGGTAATACTGCGCGCCGATCAGCAGCAGCAGCGAGCGGGAAATCCGTTCGCGCCATTGCACGCTGAAGCTGTAGCTGTCGAAGTCCACGCGCTCGGTGCCGGTCGAGAAGACCTGATAGGCCTCGCGGGCGTGCTCGGCGCGCAGGATAAACGCACGCTTCTCGTCGCTGCCAATGGTGGCGGCCACATACTGGCTAGGACCAAACACCTGGCCCGGGTTCGCGCGGTTGAAACGCAGGCCGCCTTCGACCACCAGCGACGGGAAGTACGCGAGCCCGCTCAGCAACACGCCGTGGTCCGAACGTCCGCCGTCCTGGCCTTTCGCATAGTAGGCGCCCAGGCCTGCTACGAAGCGGCGGTCCGGTCCGAACTTGCGGTAACCACTGGCATCGACGCGCCAGCTCGGGAACAGCTCGCTGCTGCCGGCGCCGGCGCCCACCGTCATGTAGTAATCCTCGGACAGATCGCGCGTCAGCGACAGCGCTCCGTACTGGCCGCTGAAGCCGAAGCGGCTCTGGTGATCGAGCTCGCCCTGCACCACGCCCAGCGGTGTCACGGCCATGCCGCGCACCGCGGCGGCAGTTGCCCCACCGTAGCCGTTGGTCATGCGGCCGTTGCCAAGCACAACTTCGATGGCGCCCTTTTCCGGCTCGAAGGGCACCGGCAGCGGCTGCGGGATCGCCATGGGCCGCGGCGTCGGAACAGGGATCGGCATCGGCGTCATCGAGGATGCATCCTGGGCCAGCGTGGCCTCCGGCTCAACCGCGGCAGGCTGTACCTCGCCCTGCGCGCGGGCAACATTCATGGCCAGGGCGGATGCTGCCAGCGAAGCACCCCCTACGATTCGATTCCAATCCACGCTCAATTCATCCCAATTAGCTGGGGTCCAACTGACCCAATTCATACTGACCAAACTCATTACGGCGATCGCTGCGGCGCCATCAGGCTCCGCCCGCCTTCAACCCTGCGGCAATCACGATCCGGTTTCCGGGGCCCGCCACCACTTTCCAGCTTGCCCCCTGCATCGACACGCTGCCCTGTCCGCTTTCCACACGCGGCCGGGCATAGCGGTCGGTCGGGAACAGCCACGTCAGGGCGTCGAGCGATTCCTTGTTCTCGGCAGTGACGCGGACATCGTTGCGGTCCGAGGCGAGACGCCAGACGGTCTGCTCGCGCCGCTGTGCAAAGTCCGCCATCTGCGTCATCGTGTGCCACTGGAACTTGTGACGGGCCTGTTCGGCGTCGGCAGATTCAAGCAGCGCGTCGATGGCGCGCAGATAGCGCACGGCGCCGGGCGGATGGAAGTAGATCAGGCGGATTTCGCCGGTCCCCGCGGTAAAGCGCACCAGCGACGTGAGCCAGTTCGCGATCTCCGTCTCCGGAATGTTGGACATGTAGGCTTCTTCAATCGTGCTGTACTGGCCATAGGTCTGCACGGGGAACGACCAGATGTGCTCGTCGCGACGGCCGTTGCGATAGGTGCGCGTCGGTCCCTGGCCGATATTGCCGGTGAAGTAGTAGGCCTTGACGTTGTGCTCGTCGAGCCAGCGCGTCGCCCATTCCGGCTGGTTGCCGGTGGGCGCCGAGTACTCCGTCTGCGGCTTGCCGGTCAGCGCCTGGACGGCATCCGCATTCTTCTGCAGGTAGACCTCCATCGACGCCTGGTTCTTCTCGTTGACGTTGAGCCCGAACCAGTCGTGGATCCAGCCGCCATGGCTGCCGATCTCATGGCCATCGCGCATGAGCCCGCGCACGACTTCGGTAAACGCGGCGTTGTTCGCAAGATCGACGCCACGGCCATCGTTGAACTGGCGCTGGTCCGGCCCGGCGGTGATATGGAAGCTGAACGGACCGCGCTTGAATACGCCGTCCTTGATCAGGCTGTCGACCGCGTCGATGCAGATCTGCGCATCGCAGTGCCAGTTCAGCACCAGCCCGCCAATGCCCTGCGGCGCCGGCGACAGCTTCGGCTGTTCCAGCATGCCCGTGGCAAAGTAATTCAGGAAGCCGTGCAGCAACACACCGTCGGTGCGCAGCTTGAGATAACCCAGCGGCAGGTTGACGAACAGCACGCGGCCCTTGCCGAGCTTGCGCTCGCCGGCAATGATCGAGTTGTCGTCCGACACCATCAGCACCTTGCCGGTGTAGCCACTGCCGGTGTGCATGGCCGGATAGCGCAGCATGTCTTCGCCATAGCCCGACAGCATCGCGCGGCCATCGTTGGCGATCCAGCGGCCAGGCGGAATATGCAGGCCAACCATGACCTCCGGTGCGCCATACACCGTCGCCTGATGCGCCATGTCGTTGCGCAGCCTGGCATAGAAACCGTACTGCACGCCGACCACATCCGACATGCGCGATGCGCCCTGCTCGTAGAAGCCGTTCTCGTTGAGGATGCCTGCGTCATACACCTGCATCAGCGCCCCGCCGGCCTCCACGAACTGCCTGACCTTGTTGACAAATGCCGTGGTCATCGAGCGGTGTACGGTGTCCGGCAGGATCACCGCGGAGTAGTCGCGCTCGCCGTTCAGGCCATGGCGCACGAACTCCGACGCGGTGACCGTGCTCAGGCGCACGCCTTCTTCGAGCGCGGCGTCCATCCAGGCTTGCGCGTAAATGCGGTTCTCGCCCGACAGGTTGTCGGGAACCACCAGCACGATGCTGTCGCTCTGCGGCTTGCCTGGCCCTTCGTTCATGCTGCGATACGCCAGCAGCGCGCACGCCACGATCGCCACCAGTGCGAGCACGCCCAGGACATGCTTGCGCCACGCGGATACTTTCAGCAAATTCAACCTCATTGCATGTTGGGCCTGTCGGCCGTGTCAGGCATGGCATGCAGGAGCCCGATCCGCACACCTTCCTCCAGTACATTCCAGCGACCTTGCGCGCGCCACGCCGCCGACGCCTTCAGCCATGCGGCGGCGGTCTCGCGATCGCCAGCCTGGTATGCCGCCAATGCGATTACGCCCCACGGATAGTGGTCGCTCTTGCCAGCGAGCCAGTCCTCGGCATGGCGGTGTTTCCATACGGCCCACTGGCGTGCCGCCTGCGAGCCGGTGGTCACATCGCACAGCCACAGATAAACCGGGGCGACCACATTGGGATAGAAACCGTAGGGCGCCGGCGGCAAGGTGGCCCGTGCCGGCTCCAGCGCCACTGCCGGGTTGTAGCCGTAGCTGCGCGCCAGCCCGTCGAGCATCAGTCTCTGCGAAGGCAGTTGCGACAGTTCGCGCGCGTATCGCGCCGCGGTGTCGGACCGGGCGCGCAGTTTTCCGAGCGCGCCAATCACTTCGACGTTGTCGGCAAAATAAGCCTCGGGCCGTCCGAACCGCGCCCGGAACGTGGCACGTTGCGGATCCCACAACGTGGCCAGGTTTTCCAGCGACTTGCCGCAACTGGCCTCCAGTGCGCGATCGCCCTTGAGCACCTCGCTGGCCAGCAGGCACCAGAACACCGCAAGCGAATCGTCGGCATCGGCCGGACCGCAGGCAACCCACTGCGTGTCGCCGCTGCGGCAGATGCGCGGGAATGGGCCGTCCGCCTGCTGGTAGGGCAGCAGCCACTGCGCCAATGCCGCAGCCCGCGTGCGCACGTCCACCCCGAGCCTGTGCGCGACCAGCAGCGCATAGATCGCGGTGTAGGGCTCGACATAGTCGCCGTGGGCAAATACGGTCATGGCGCCATTGGCGACCGTGAAGTCTTCGAACATAAGCGTTGCCGGTCTGGAGTCCGCCGCCGCTGCGGTCAGCGACAAGCTCGTGGCGAGCAGCATCCCGGCGCAGCACCGTACGAGCCGGCACACGCTGTCGGCCGGGCATGCGGCGGCGAAGGCGCGGAACAGGTTCGGGAGCCATAACACAGCCTGCTCCTACGCTGCGAAGCGCGCACCTTCATGGGTGGTGATCACCCCATGAACGATGCAGCCTGGCGAGACGAACAAGCGGTTGCACACCAGCGTGGTCGGCGCATCGGGACGTCCGATCCGGCAATTCGGGCCGAGCACGATATCCTCGAAGCCGATCAGCGGCCCCAGAATCGCGCTGCCGGCGCCGATCTCCATGTTCTTTCGCGCCGAAAGACTGCCGATGACGCGGGCGCCCTCGCCGACGTGCAGATCGCCATGGCTCTTGATGCTGCCCTCGAGCGCGACCTCACCTGTCACACGGCAATTCCCGCGTACCACGTAGTCGCCCGCGAGCGTGCTGTCGTGTCCGATTTCCGCATCGCCGTCGAGCACCTGGCGCGAAGCCACCGGCTGCGGCATGGGCACCGGCTTCGGGGTGTCGGCGACATCGCCGAATACTACGGATGGCGCACCGGCCCGTTCGAAGCGTGCCGGCGCGGCGAAGCAGACAAAGTGCTCTGCCGTGACCCGCCCCGCCACGCGCGAATTCGCCATCAGGTGCACCTGGCGCCCATGCACCCAGCGCTGAACCTCCGCCTTCTCGCCGAGCCGTACGTTCCCTTCGGCCAGGCACGCGCGCAGTTGCGTACCGGCGCCGGCCTCGAAATCGCGCTCCACGTAGAGGTCGGCACGCACGCGGCTGTCCCGCCCGAGCCACGCGCTGCCGCGGAACAGCACGATATGGTTGGCCTTGCCCAGTGCGCGCGCCAGCGCCTTCTGCTGATCCCGTTCCAGCGTACGGATATCACGCCCGACGCTGAGCGCCTTGCTGACGGGAATCTCGTAGGCGTCGCCCGCCCTGCGCAGCGCGTCCAGATCCACACCATGCTGCTCCACCAGGCGCGAGCGGAAGCCGTTGGCAAAAAAGGTCAGGCTATTCGGCTGGTCGCGCCGCATCGGCAGCGGCGCGAAGTCGGTCGGCCGCAGCCATTCGGAAAGCGCGGGCACGAACGGCAGCAGCAACAGGCCCAGCACGGCGCCCGCGAGCAGGAAGTAGTTTGCCGTCATCGCGCCTCTCCGCCCGGTTTGGTGTCGGAGGCTGCCGGCACGGCGCCGGTGGCGCCCGGGACCGGCGTACGGAAGCGTTCGGTCTTGTCCCAGACCAGCTCGCGCTTGCGCCATGCGTCGGCGATCTGCGTGAGGGCCGCGCGCGAGATCGCCACCATGCTGACCAGGAAGCCGAACAGGTTCAGCGGCAACAGGCGGATGCGGTTGCGGTGGCCGTCGAGGTAGGTGGCCGCAGCGATCTCGAAGAACGCCGCATTGCTGCCCAGCCCGCCATAGCAAAGCAACGCAGTCAGGAACACCCAGCCCGACACGATCGACTGCGCCGCGATGTAGAACAGGATGGCGGCAATCACCCAGCCGAGCAGCTGGATCGGCGGCATGATGAAGATCAGCAACAGCAGCGCGCCGTCGACCCGCTCGCGCAGGCTGATGCGCCGGTTCGTGACCAGCTTCCAGATATTGTTCACCATCACCTGGTTGTGACCGCGCGACCAGCGACTGATCTGACGGACCCGCACGGGCCACACCTCCGGCACCTCTTCATAGCACTCGGAGCGGTTCTGATAGACCGTCTTCCAGCCGCGCTGCAGCAGGCGGAACGTGACATCGGTGTCTTCGGCGAGCGTGTCGATATTCCAGCCCCCAATCTCGGCCAGCGCACGGCAGCGAATGCCGCCCACGGTGCCGCCGTATTGCGGCACCAGCCCGAGGTTCATGCGCGCGGTCTGGTCGACCTGGTAGCCGCCCGCGCGTTCCAGGTCGAGCAGGCGCGTCAGCAGGTTGGCACCGGCGTTGACCGGCACCACGCGGCCCATGATCGCGCCGACCTCCGGATCGAAAAACGGTGCCACGAGCTGCTTGATCAGGCCACGCGCGGGCAGGTAGTCGGCGTCGAACACGATCATGATCTCGGCCTCGATCAGCGCGGTCGCGTCGCGCAAGGCCGCCGCCTTGCCGGGGCGCCCCTCGGTGCGGTGAAACAACGAGAAGCGGCCCGGATGCTTCGCCGCGATATCGTCAATGATCTGCCGCGTGCCGTCTGTGGACCGGTCGTTGACCGGCATGATCGTCATTCTGTCGTGCGGATAGTCGACCTCCAGCAGCGCGTTCAGGCAATCCGCGATCACGCGCTCTTCGTTATGCGCGGCGACGCAGACCACGACCTGCGGCCATACCCCATGCTCGATATCGAGGTAGGGCTGGCGCTGGCGGCCAAACAGGCGATTCAGCGTGAACACGTAGTGCCGCGCCGTGTAGATCACCAGCAGCGCGATGATGCACAGCGAGGCCGCGAGAAGTACGTGGTTGACTAGCGACACGGTGTCCATGGTTCCCATCAGAATGCGGCCGCCCCGTGGTGCGCCGCAGGGCGGGCATGGCGGGCCGGAGCGGAAAGCGTCATGGCGGTCACGCCGCCGCCTGCTGGTCGTGCAGGAACTCGCCCATGGGCGCCCCCGTGAGCGCCGCCACGATGCGCTGCGAAGCGTGGCCATCGCCGTAAGGATTCAGCCGCTGCGAGAACGCACGCCAGGCATCGTCATTGTCATAAAGGTGGGTGACCGAATGCACGATGCTCGCGACCTCGGTACCAACCAGCCTGACCGTCCCGGCATGCACCGCCTCGGGACGCTCGGTGACATTGCGCATCACCAGCACGGGCTTGCCCAGCGACGGGGCTTCTTCCTGCACGCCACCGGAATCGGTCAGGATGACGTGGGCCCGCTGCATCAGCCGCACGAACAGCGCGTAATCGAGCGGCTCGATCAGATGCACGTTGGGCAAGCCCGACAGTTTGTCCTGCACGGGGCCCTGAACGTTGGGGTTGAGGTGGACCGGGTAGACGATCTGGATGTCGTCGCGCCGCGCCAGTTGTGCCAGGGCCTCGCAGATATTGGCGAAACCGGTGCCGAAATTCTCCCGGCGGTGGCCCGTGACCAGCAGCAGCTTGCGGTCGTCGCGAAGAAACGGGAAATGCGCATCGAGCCGCTCGCGGAACGGCTGGTCTGCGAGGATCCGGCCAGTCGTCTGGAGCAGTGCGTCGATCACGGTATTACCAGTGACCACGATGCGGCCGCCCAGGTTTTCGGCCTGCAGGTTATGACGTGAAGATTCAGTTGGCGCGAACAGCAGGTCGGCGCAGACATCAATGGTGCGGCGGTTCATCTCCTCGGGCCAGGGCTGCGACAGGTCGCCAGTCCGCAGACCTGCCTCGACATGGCCCACCGGGATGCGGCGATGGAACGCCGCCAGGGCGGAAACCATGGCCGAGGTCGTATCGCCATGCACGAGAATCCTGTCGGGACGCACCGTCTCGAGCACGTCGTCAAACGATGCCAGCAGCCGCGAACTCAGGCCGTTGAGCGTCTGGTTACGCGTCATCAGTTCCAGGTTGTACTGGGGAACGATGTCGAACAGGTCCAGGACCTGCTGCAGCATCTGCTGATGCTGGCCGGTCACACAGACGACGGAGTCGATTTCCGCGCTGCCCCCAAGTGTCTTGACCAGCGGGGCCATCTTGATGGCTTCGGGACGTGTGCCAAATACCGAAAGGATTTTCATAATGTCACACAAAATAACTTGACAGCCTACCACGGTGTAGCTATGGACAACATGAACTTTGTGTTGTGATCGCGCCACGCTGGTGTTTCCGCCACAAGTGCTTGCACGGCCGCCACGCCAAGACGCGCTATGCACCGAACGAGGGCAAAAATTGGATGCTATGACAGCCCGGCGCAACACATTGTCAACAATTGTGCCAAACGGGATCCATCGTTCAGGCACAGGCGATCACGCCGGCTGGTATCCGGACCGAGATGGACGACTTGCGGAATCGGCGGCGATGGACCGGACAAACCTGGTGCCCCTGTCCGTGGAAAAGCGAGGCCTCGCTGCCGCTATTGCGACTGTGTTTCCCCGTTCGGCCAGTGACATCCGCCTCCGCGTGGCGCGCAGTGGTTTCGTCGCGTCAGCCTTAAGCATTTTCGCGCGATATCCTTATTTTCATCTCACCGTTTCTGGTTTGCGACGCTGTCCCGGTGGATATCCCCCAAACGCGGTATGCGCAAAACGAGTAAGCAATTGTAAAAACGGTGGCAAGACAATGGCTTACAAAGCAGACATTATGCCCGACAACGGTGCTGGCTGACACATCTGCATAAATGGAAAGTCTGTCAGTACGCCGGCGTACGACGCGCAGCGGTTCAGAACGCGCGCAACTCAGGGAATTCACTGAATCGACGGCGATGTAGAAACCGCTAATATCTCGTGTCGGAACCTCTCATCATGATTCGGCGCTTTGCCTGATTGACACGCCGGGAAAATTCGTCAGAATGCAATCCCACATGTGCAGCGCCTTTCAGTGTGTCGTTCCGTGGTGTTTTTCGTTTGTCATACCACCGACATTTGAAAGGCATAAACAATGCGCGGTGGAACTGGGCATTCACCAACCCATGCCCGGTTCCTGCATTGAGCACGATGTACAGCGGGCAATTAAGCTCATTTGAAATTCAAGGTTGAAAAAGATATGGAAACCGGTACCGTTAAGTGGTTCAACGACGCCAAGGGCTTCGGCTTCATCACCCCGGACGCAGGCGGGAACGATCTGTTCGCGCACTTCTCCGCGATTGAAGGCGCAGGCTTCAAGTCGTTGAAGGAAGGCCAGAAGGTCCGCTACGTCAAGGCGATGGGCCAGAAGGGCGAACAAGCCACGAAGATCCAGGCGGTCTGACCGGTTTGGACATAGCAGGCGCGCGCCCATGCACGCGCCTGCCGGCAAAGAGCCTCGCGAATGCGGGGCTCTTTGCATTTGGGGCATCGCCTTTCTTCTCGCACTGCTCCTGCCGGTGGAATCGCTGCGCGCCGAAGCCATGGCGAACTACGGCAACGATCCCTTCATTCAAATCTCGTCGCGCATTGCCGGTTGCCCCGAACCCGCCGGCCCGCGGGTGAGCGAGGCCGAATGGCGACGTGAAGCGCATCACCGCATCGAACAAGGCAACCACTGCTGGACCGAAGGCCGTTGCCGCCTCGCCAATGCCTTCCAGTACGACAAGGAAATCGCCGAAAGTCTGCAACGCCGTTTGAGAACGCTGGCCGCGACCATGCCGGCCTGGCAGGACAGTAGTTTGTGGATCACGGTGCGCGGCCGCTGGCTGACGGTGCAGGGTTGCGTGCGCCCGGGCTTCGCCAAGGCGCCGTTCATGGATGCGCTGCGTGAAGTCCCGGACGTGGAAAAGGTAGTCGACCAGACCACCACCTCCCCCGCCCACGACTTGCCTTACACGCGGTTTGTACCAGGCGGCACAAGCACCGGCGAGGCCGCCTCCGCCCCTTCCGGACGCTCCCGATAGAGCGCTCTAGCCCGGCGGCGTGTTACGAGGTTGTTGCTATAATCGGCCGACCCCAATCCACCGTCAGCGTGGCACGGCACAGTGGTCCGCCGATGCCGCACGACGGCAAAAAAAGCGTGTCGAGGAGTTACGTGGCCGGTACTCAAATCGCAACGCCAGACGCCCCCATCGCCGGTGCGGCCACGCAGGCCGTATCCTCGGGCAGTTCATTTCACGCGGCCATGCGCATCCTGCCAGCAGCGCAGCGGCAGGCCATGTTCGAGATCTACGCGTTCTGCCGCGCCGTTGACGACATTGCAGACTGCGACGCGCCGCATGCCGAGCGCCTGGCCGGCCTGGACGCATGGCGACGTGACATCGGCCTGTGCTACGCGGGCATGGCCCCAAGCGCGCTGCGGCCGCTGGCGCAACAGATCGAAGCCTTCCACCTGCGCCAGCAGGATTTCCTCGACGTGATCGACGGCATGACCATGGACGTGGTCGCCGATATCCGCGCGCCCGATGCCGACACGCTGGACCTGTACTGCGACCGTGTCGCGAGCGCGGTGGGCCGTCTCGCCGTTCGTGTGTTCGGCATGGATGAAGCGCCTGGCCTCGCGCTGGCCCATCATCTCGGGCGTGCGCTGCAGCTCACCAACATCCTGCGCGATATCGACGAAGACGCCGCCATCGGCCGCCTCTACCTGCCTGCGCCCGCGCTGGCCGCCGCGGGCGTACAAGGGCTGGAGCACGCCACGCCAATGGAAGTCATCGCGCATGCCGGTATCGACGCCGCGTGCGCGGCCGTCGCGCGTGAAGCGCAGGCGCACTACGAACAGGCCGACGCGGTGATGGCGCGCTGCCCGTCGCGCGTGGTGCGCTCCCCGCGCATCATGTCGCAGGTCTACCACTGCCTGCTCGTGCGCCTGCGTGCGCGGGGCTGGCGCGCGCCGCGCGCACGCGTGCGTGTGCCGCGTGCGCAGTTGCTGTGGATCGTCCTGCGGCACACCATGGTTTGAGGATGTTGCAAAAGGATCCGCCTTGTGGCGCGACGCGTCCGGGGGTGTCCTGAACATCATCATCGAGGCACGCAAGCGTCGTGCCGCACAAGGAGTTTGAATGTCGATGAACGAGGCCGTCCTTGCCGCTCCGCGCGCCGCGGTCGCGACCGCGGCGCCGGCCCTACAGGCCCCCATTGAGGCCCTGTCCCCGCTGGATGCCGGCATCGGCCACGCGGTCGATGCGCTGCTCGCGCAGCAGAATGCCGACGGGCACTGGGTCTACGAGCTCGAAGCCGACGCCACCATTCCCGCCGAGTACGTGCTCATGGTGCACTACCTCGGCGAGACGCCGGACCTGTCGCTGGAAGCCCGCATCGCGCGCTACCTGCGGCGCATCCAGAATGCCGACGGCGGCTGGCCGCTGTTCCATGAAGGCCGCTCCGATATCAGCGCCAGCGTGAAGGCCTACTTCGCGCTGAAGATGGCCGGCGACGATCCGCAGGCAGCGCACATGGCGCGCGCGCGCGAGGTCATCCTCGCGATGGGCGGCGCGGAAACCAGCAACGTCTTCACGCGCACGCTGCTGGCGCTGTACGGCGTGATGCCGTGGCAGGCCGTGCCGATGATGCCGGTGGAAATCATGCTGCTGCCGCAGTGGTTCCCGTTCCACCTGTCAAAGGTTTCCTACTGGGCGCGCACGGTCATCGTGCCGCTGCTGGTGCTGAACAGCCTGCGGCCGCAGGCGCGCAATCCGCGCAAGGTCGGTATCGACGAACTGTTCCTCGGCTCGCGCGATGCCGTACGGCTGCCGCCACGGGCACCGCACCAGCATAAGGGCTGGCACGCGCTGTTTCACGGCGCCGACGTACTGCTGCGCACGGCCGAACACGTCATGCCGCGCGGCCTGCGCCGCCGCGCCATCGACGCGGCGAAGGCGTTCGTGCGCGAACGGCTCAACGGCGAAGACGGTCTTGGCGCGATCTTCCCCGCCATGGCGAACTCGGTGATGATGTTCGACGTGCTCGGCGTCCCGCCCGACGATCCGGACCGCGCCATCGCCCGCCGCTCGATCGACAAGCTGCTCGTGGTCCACGGTGATGAAGCCTATTGCCAGCCGTGCCTGTCGCCGGTCTGGGATACCGCGCTGGCTGCGCATGCGTTGCTGGAAGCGTCGGAGCCGCGCGCTACCGCCGCCGTCACGCGCGCGCTGGACTGGCTGCGCCCGTTGCAGGTGCTCGACGTGCGCGGCGACTGGACGGTACGCCGGCCGGATGTGCGCCCAGGCGGCTGGGCGTTCCAGTACGCCAATCCGCATTACCCCGACGTGGACGACACCGCCGTGGTAGTCGCGGCGATGCACCGCGCCGCGCGTACGGATCATTCCGGACGCGCGGATCCGAACGCCGAAGCCACCGCCCGCGCGATTGAATGGATCGTCGGCATGCAGAGCGCCAACGGCGGCTGGGGTGCGTTCGAGCCCGAGAACACGCATCTGTACCTGAACAACATCCCGTTTGCGGACCATGGGGCCTTGCTCGACCCGCCCACGGCCGACGTGTCGGCGCGCTGCCTGTCGATGCTGTGCCAGACCGGCGCCACGCCCGACAAGAGCGAACCGGCCGCGCGCGCGCTCCAATACCTGCTCGCCGAGCAGTTACCGGACGGAAGCTGGTTCGGGCGCTGGGGTACCAACTACATCTACGGCACCTGGAGCGCTTTGTGCGCGCTCAACGCCGCGGGTCTGGGACCGGACGCGCCGCCGCTGCGGCGTGCTGCGGAATGGCTCGTGGCCATCCAGAATCCGGATGGCGGCTGGGGCGAAGACGGCGACAGCTACAAGCTCGAATATCGTGGCTACGAAACGGCACCGAGCGTGGCCTCCCAAACCGCCTGGGCATTGCTCGCGCTGATGGCTGCGGGCCAGGCCGCACACCCCGCGGTGACGCGCGGCATCGACTACCTGCTGCGCACGCAGCAAGCCGACGGCCTCTGGCACGAGCCACGCTTCACCGCCGTAGGATTCCCGCGCGTGTTCTACCTGCGCTATCACGGCTATGCGCGTTACTTCCCGCTGTGGGCGCTGGCGCGCTATCGCAACCTGGAGCGCAGCGGCAACCGTCAGGTGGCGTGGGGACTGTGACCGGCGCGGCAATCGCGCGCCCCGATGGCGAACCTCGTGTGCTGGTTGTCTGCGGCATGGATTTCGAAGCCCGCATTGCCGGCGGGCAGCATTCCGAAGTGGTGTACGGCCAGCGCGGTACAGCGCTCGGCGTGGCCATTGAACGCTGCGTCAAAGCATGCGCGGGCATCATCAGTTTCGGCGTGGCCGGCGGATTGGATCCAGCGCTTGTGCCAGGCGCCGTGGTCATTGCCACCAGCGTGCGCGATGAAACGGACGGCGTCTCGACCCCGACCGATCCGGCCTGGGTAACCGCGCTGCAGGAGGCGCTGCCGCAAGCGGTATCCGGCGTCATCGCCGGTTCCGACACTGCGGTGGTTACGCTAGCCGACAAGGCCGCATTGCGCGATGCCGGCGGGGCACTGGCCGTGGACATGGAATCCCACATTGCCGCCCGCGTCGCGCGCCACTACGGACTGCCGTTCGCGGCGTGCCGCGTGGTAATCGATCCGGCTACGCGCGCTGTGCCCCCGTTGGCAGTGGCTGGCATGGGGAGCGATGGGCGCACCGATGTCGGTGCGGTCATGGTGGGATTATTGAAGGCACCGTGGCAATTGCCGGCGCTGATGCGGCTGGGACGCGATGCCTCGGTGGCGAAGGCTAATTTGTTGGCGGTCCGGCGGGCAGTCGGTCAGCATTGGGGCGTCATCGCCTGCACGTACTGATCCATGCGTGCCCATTCGCTTTGAACACGCTGACCGCTAAAATCACCCAAACTTCCGCGCCGCGTCCAGCGCCAGCCCCGACCCGATCCCGCCAAACAAGTCCCCTTCCACACGCCGCGCGCGCGGCAGCAGTTGGCCGAGTTGATGCCGAAGCATCGGCACGCTGCTGGAACCGCCAGTGAAAAGGATCGTGTCGACCGATGCGCCGTCCACGCCCGCTGACGCCAGCATGTCCGTTACCGTCTTCTCCGTCTTCGCCACCAGCTTGCCGATGGATTCGTCGAATTCATCACGCGTGATTGACAGCATCAGCTCCGGCTCGATGCGATGCAGGTCCACGTCGGTACGGTCGACGCCCGACAGCGCGATCTTGGCGGCTTCCATCTGGATGGCCAGCCAGTGCCCGGCGCGCTCGCGAATCAGGCGGATCAGGCGGTCGAGCTTTACGGTGTCGGCCGCGTCGCGGTAGTTGTCCATCACGATCGACCACGCTTTGCGCGTGTAGACCAGGTTGATGGTGTGCCAGCTCGCCAGATCGAAGTACTGGCTCGACGGCATCTCCTTGCCGCTGCGCAACTTGCTGCCGAGGCCCAGCAGCGGCATTGCCCGCGCAAGACTCAGCGCTCGGTCAAAATCTGTTCCGCCGATATGCACGCCGCCGTTGGCCAGGATGTCTTCACGCCGGTCGATGCGTTTGGCCCGTTCCGGCGAGAGGCGGACCAGCGAGAAGTCGGACGTGCCGCCGCCGATATCGACCACCAGCACAAGTTCTTCGTCCGAAATCTTTGCCTCGTAATCGAACGCAGCCGCGATCGGCTCGTACTGGAATTCGATGTCGCGGAAGCCGGCATCGCGCGCGATTTCGGCCAGCGTCTGTTCGGCGAGACGGTCGGCTGCCGGATCTTCGTCGATGAAGAACACCGGGCGGCCCAGCACCGCACGCGTGAACGTGGTGCCGGCGGAGCGTTCCGCACGTGCCTTCAGTTCGCCGATGAAGTGGGCGAGCAGCTTGCGGAACGGCATGGCCTGCCCCATCACCTCGGTGCTGTCTTCCATCATCGACGTGCCGAGCAGGCTCTTGAGCGAGCGCATCAGCCGCCCTTCATAGCCGGCCAGGTAGTCGTCCAGCGCAGCGCGGCCGTAGCTGACCAGCGGGTCTTCGGCGTGGAAGAAGATCACCGAGGGGAGCGTGAGCTTGCCATCTTCGAGCGGCAAGAGCGCGGCCGGGTGGCCGGGGCGGGTCCAGCCCACCGTGGAGTTGGACGTGCCGAAGTCCAGGCCGCATGCGTTTGACATCATCAATTCCGTTTTTCCGTACAACCACTGCAATGTTCCCGCGCGGACCAAACGGCCGGGCGCGGGCCGGGCGCCATTGTAGTGGCAGATCGTGAAAACGCTGGACTCTTGACACGTTTAGCAACGGCTCCTATTCTGCTATCGTTCTTTCTATAAGATCATGGTTCTATCTTATAGAACATCAAAAGCATCAGGAGACTATATGACTTTCCCGCACCGTCGCAAGCTTCACTCGTGGGCCAGCGCCCTTCTCTGCCTCGCGTTGCCTGCCGTCATGGCGGCAGCCGGACCTGCCCGCGCCGACACGTACCCGAGCCAGCCTGTTCGGCTCGTGGTGCCGTTCCCGCCTGCCGGCGGCACCGACGTGCTGTCGCGGTTGGTATTCAACAAGGTAGGTGTGGCCACGCACTGGAACGTGGTGGTGGAGAACCGCGCGGGAGCCGGCGGCAATATCGGCCTCGACGTCGTCGCGAAGGCCAAACCCGATGGCTACACGCTTGGCATGGGGCAGACTGCCAACCTGGCGATCAACCCGACGCTGTACCCGAAGATGCCTTATGACGCGGTGAAGGACTTCACGCCCGTGGTGTTGGTTTCCGCCCAGCCGGTGGTGCTGATCGTGAGGGCCGATTCGCCGTACAAGACGGTGGCGGATCTCGTGGCAGCCGCCAAGGCGAAGCCGCTGTCGATGGCCTCCGCCGGCACCGGCACGGTCGGCCACCTCACGGGCGAAATGTTCGCGCGGCGCGCCGGCATCAAGATGCTGCACGTGCCATACAAGGGCGCGTCGCCGGCACTGACCGACCTCCTCGGCGGCCAGACCGACTTCTATTTCGCCACGCCGCCGATTGCCATGCCGATGATCAAGGCTGGCAAGATCCGCGCACTGGCCGTCACATCGGCCAAACGCCTGCCGCTGCTGGCAGCAGTGCCGACCGTGGCCGAGTCCGGCTTTGCAGGCTTCCAGGCGGAGGACTGGAAGGCGCTCGTGGCTCCGGCGGGCACGTCGCCGGACGTGGTCAAGCGGCTCAACGCCGAGGTCAACAAGGCGCTGGCCCAGCCCGACACCCTCAGCAAGATGCGCGAGGAAGGCAGTGAGCCGCGCGGCGGCACGCCTCAGGACCTGGCGGCCTTCATCAAATCCGAAAACACACGCTGGAGCGCGATCGTGCGGGAATCCGGCGCGCGCGTAGAGTAATTCGCAGCGGCCGCCTATCTCGGTCAATCCCGCAGTCAGCAGGAATTCCATCATGCAAAAACCGTTGCGCCATGTGCGCGTCCTCGACCTGACCAATGTGCTGGCCGGCCCGTTCTGCTGCCACCAGCTCGCGCACATGGGCGCGGAAGTCATCAAGGTGGAAACGCCTGGCACCGGCGATCTCGCGCGCCAGCTCGGCGCGGATGCAGACCTGAACCAGCGCCTGATGGGCGTGTCGTTCCTGGCGCAGAACCCGGGCAAGCAGTCGATCACGCTGAACCTCAAGCACGCGCGCGGCAAGGAAGTGTTCCGCAAGCTCGTCCAGAGCGCCGACGTGGTGGTCGAGAACTTCCGCCCCGGCGTGATGGCGCGGCTGGGCCTGGGCTACGACGTCCTGAAGCAGGACAACCCGCGCCTGATCTACTGTGCGATCTCGGGCTTTGGCCAGGACGGGCCGCTGTCGGACCTGCCCGCGTATGACCAGATCATCCAGGGCATGTCGGGCGTGATGAGCATCACTGGCGATGCAGAGACCGCGCCGTACCGTGTCGGCTATCCGGTGTCGGACACCATCGGCGGCATTACTGCCGCATTTGCGATTGCCGCTTCGCTGGCGGACCACCAGCGCACCGAGGGCTACTTCATCGACGTGTCGATGCTCGAAGCCACGCTCGCGACCATGGGCTGGGTCGTGTCGAACCACCTGATCGCCGGCAAGGCACCGGCGCCGATGGGCAACGAGAACTTCACGGCCAGTCCGTCTGGCACCTTCCGCACCGGCGACGGCCTGTTGAACATCGCCGCGAACAAGCAGGAGCAGTTCGAGGCCGTGTGCCGCGTGGTCGGCCGTCTGGAGCTGATCGCCGATGAACGCTTCGCCGCGCGCCAGGCGCGCCTGGCGAACCGCGCCGCGCTAACGCAGGCACTAGAGGCCGAACTTGAGAAGAAGCCCGCCAACGAGTGGTGGGCGCTGCTCAACGAGGCCGGCGTGCCGGCCGGCCCCGTACTGGGCGTGCCACAAACGCTGGAGCAGCCGCAGGTGCGCGACCGCGGCATGATCGGGACGTTTGCCGACGTGCCCGGCGTGGGCCGCGATATCCGCGTGGTGCGCACCGGCTTCAAGCTGAACCAGGAAGCGCCGTCGGTGGACACACCGCCCCCGCAGCTTGGCGAACACACACAGCAGATCCTCGCCGGCCTTGGCTACAGCGAGGCCGACATCGATACCCTCAGACAGGAGCGCGCGGTATGAGCGAGATCAATCAGGCCATGGACCCCGGCCAGCAGCTGTCCCAGGACTGGTGGCGCACGGAAATCATCGACATGCGCCCCGGCGAAATCCGATACCGCGGCTATCCGATCGAACAGCTGATCGGCCAGGTGTCGTTCGCGCAGATGATCTGGCTGATGCTGCGCGGCGAGCTGCCCGGCCCGGGACAGGGCGAACTGCTCGATGCCGCATTGATGGCGGCTGTCGATCACGGCCCGCAGGCGCCCAGCATCGCCATCGCGCGCATGGCCGCCACTTGCGGCGTCGGCCTGAACAACGCGATGGCTTCGGCCGTCAACGTGCTCGGTGATGTGCACGGCGGCGCAGGCGAGCAGGCTGTGGAGTTGTACCAGGACATCGCCGGGCGCATCGACGAAGGCGCCGCTCTGGACCAGGCCGTCAGCGCCGGCCTGGCGCACTACCGCGACCTGCACGGCAGGTTCGTCTCGGGCTTCGGCCACCGCTTTCATCCCGTGGATCCGCGTGCGCCGCGACTGCTGGCGCTGGTGGATCAGGCGGCGGAGAAAAGCGTGGTCAATGGCCGCTTTGCCGCGATTGCGCGGGCCGTGGAGCGCGCGCTCGGCGAAGGCCGCAGCAAGCCAGTGCCGATGAATATCGACGGGGCCACGGCTGTCATCTACGCGGAACTGGGGTTTCCGGCGCCGCTGGCGCGCGGGCTGTTCTGCCTGTCGCGCTCCGTGGGCATCCTCGCGCACGCGTGGGAGCAGACACAGCAAGGCGGCCGCAACAAGGGCCCGATCCCGCGCCAGTTCCTTTGGACCTACGACGGCACGCCGCAACGCGATGTGCCAGCGCAGGGAGACTGACGCCGTTCAGGCCGCCGGCGTCATGATCTGGCTGTTCACGAGGACCGGCAGCGGCGCCGGCTTCTCGTCGAGCATGGCGGACGCCACCTCATAGCGATCGCGGCCCTGCTGCTTGGCCTGGTAGAGGGCGCGGTCGGCATCCGCGAACAAGGTGCGCCACAGCAGCTCCTTGCTACCCGTTGCACCGTGCAGCTGCGCGACGCCGATGCTCACCGACGCGAAGCACTCCTTCCCCGGCAGCGGAATGGCGCGGACCTTGCGAAGGATACGGTTGGCCAGCGCGGTGGCCTGGTGTTCGTCGGTATGCGGGCAGAGGATGCAGAATTCCTCGCCGCCGTAGCGTCCGGCCACGTCCGAGGCGCGGCGCGAGTTGTCCAGCGCCTGGGCCACTTCGCGCAGCACGGCATCGCCGGCATGGTGGCCGAAGGTATCGTTGACCTGCTTGAAGTGGTCGATATCAATGACCAGACATGACAGCGACTGCCCGTCGCGCTGCCAGCGCGCAACCAGGCTAAGTGCCGACATGTCGAGCGCGCCGCGATTGAGCAGGCCGGTCAGCGCGTCCACGCGCGCGCCGCTTTCGTTGTTGGCGATGATCTGCTCCATCGCCATCACCGTGAAGCCGAACAGGCCCAGCAGGACGGCGATCAGCGGTGCCAGCGCCCAGGCCGAACCGGCCGGGCCAGCGAAGAACAGGGTCAGGTCTTGACGCTCGGCGGCAACCTGGCTAAGCGCATGGCTGGCCCCAACGAGCTGGGTGGACAGCTGCAGCAGGCTCGACACCAGCACCAGCGGGGCGCCGATGCTGCGCCGTCCGCGCCCGGTGGTTACGAGCGTACCGATCGTCGCCAGCGACATCATGGCCAGCACGACATAGACCCCCGCCTGCAGCATGCGCGTTCCCTGCGGCAGGCCGTAGTAGACGCGAACGCCGCGATAGATCAGCAGCCAGCCCACCATGAAGGCAGCGGCCCCGGCCATGCCGATGTGCGGCGCCCCGCCGGCCGCGCTGACCGCCAGCGCCAGCCCGGCGCCGGAGCCAACCACGTGGCCGAACGCCCATAGCCGCCCCGCTTCGATCGCGCGCAGCGCAAAGACCAGCCCGGCCGCAATGACCAGCGTGCTGGAAAAGAACACCATCATGACGACCGCAATGGTCTGCTGGTCCAGGTGCACGAGAATCCCTTAACAAGGCCATGAGGGATGCCGTCGATCGGTTTCGAATCGACATGACGGCACGGGGTAAAGGGGGGCGACCGCGAATGATATCCCGCTCCGGCGCCAGCGGGGCACCCCCGACAAGCCGGGTCGCCTCGGTGCAACACCCGCACGCAACAGGTCAGGCGACGAGGTCAGGCGGCGGCCGGCATCTCGGGGAAATCAGGGAACGTCCCACCGAGCGCTTGAGTCAGCCCGCGGGCGGCGCCAAGGACATCGTCACGGAAGTCTTCGCGGAACCGGCTTGTCGGACAGGTCAGCGTAAGCGCGCCCGCCAGGGCGCCGTCGGGCCCGAATACCGGCGCGGAAACGCCGGCGATATCGGGGCTGCGGTCCCCGACCAGCGCGATCACGCCCTGGCGGCGGATGCGTTCGTACAACTCGCCGCCTTCGCCCGCAAACGCGCGCAGCACGCGCCCGCCGGCGCCGCGGTCGCGCGGCAGCAGTTCGCCCGCGCGGATGTGGTCGCGCACAGGCTGCGGCGAATCGACGCGATACAGGCACAGCCTGTGCTCGCCCTGCTCGACATGGAAGGCGGCACTTTCACGCGTGGCCTCGACCAGCGCGCGCAGCACCGGCATGACCACGGCTTCCAGCGAGAACGACGCGGCATAGACCGCATTGAGCCGCGCCACCTCCGGCCCCAGGCTGTAGCGCCCGTCGGGCCGCCGCTGCACCAGCGCGGCATGCTCGAGCGAGGCCAGCAGCCGCAGCAGCGTACTCTTGTACAGGCCCGAGCGTTGCGCCAGGTCCGCCAGCCCGAGCGAGGTATCGCCAAGCCGGAACGCGGACAGCACGAACAGGGCGCGATCCACGGCTACGGCCCCGCCTTCGGCGGCGTGCTTGTCGGCTTCGGAGACCTGGGCGGCTTTGCGTGGCATAGGTGGACGCGGAAAGAAAACCGGCGTGCAATGCACGCCGGCATGACGGAACGAGCAATCACCGTATAGAACGGACCTGCCCTTGTCAATGTGTGGCCGCCGGACCGTCAGCGATGGCCGCCTCCGTGGAAGCCACCGCCGTGCGCGCCGCCCATGCCGCCACCCATGCCACCGGCCATTCCGCGGCCCGCGCCGCCCCCCATGCCACCACGGTAGCCGCCGGGCGGCATGGCACGGAAGCTGCGGCCGCCCCAGCCAGCACCTCCGCCATAGCGGAAGTAGACATGGTGCATCGGGTGCACATGGTGATGGCGATCGACGAAGATGAAGGCCGCGCCATAGCCTACGGCCACCGGCGCCCAGTTCCATGCATCGCCATCGTCGTCGTAGTAGTACGGCGTCGAGTAGTAGGCGCCGCCGCTGCCGTCCACGAGTTGCCAGCTGCCGTCTGGCTGCAGGCAGGCCACGCCTGTCACCTGCTGCCACTGGCCATTGATGACCACCTGGCCAGCCACCAGTTGGCACGGCGGTCCCGTGCTCCACGCCTCGTCCGCCAGCGCCGGCGTGCCGGCGCAAAGGCCGATACCGGCTATTACCCAGGCCCCCGCCCATCTTGCAGCACGGTCCATGGCCATACCTCCTGCACAACAACTATGCGGGCCGCCCATGCAGCCCGTTCCTGCGACCTCGCCTGATACCTGTTGTATAGGCGTATACGCGCGGCGCCGCAGGTTTATTCCGCCATGTGGCAATGCTGCGATGTGCGTTGCGCACACTGCCTTTAGCCTCTCCGCGCCGTATGCGCGCGGCACTGTCGCAGAACAGCGCCGCCGGCGACTGACAGTGGCGTTTTTCCGCAACAACAATGGCTGGCGGCGCGACTTCGTGACGCAGGCAAAGGCGCCTTAAAGCACATCGTCCCGAGGCATTCGCCGCGTAGGCGCCACATGCCTGAATTAGAAGGGTTATTGCCCGCTTTTGGTTAAGCCGTTACTGCATTGCATGGATAGAATCATGCGTTATCCCGCCGCAGCTTTACTTTTTCGCTTTGTATGACCCCTTCCGATCTCTCGCTTGGCGACATCCTGGATGACTTGCGCAGCGCACCGCGCCCGCTCACGCCATCCGAGCACACCTATCTTGCCCACCTCAGGCAGCGGATCGTCACCGGTGACGCCGACCTCTGGACCACGCTGGAAACCGCCGGCGTGCCATGCCGCGAACGCCGGCTGTCACCCGAAGTCGTGCTCGCGCTGACTGCGCTCGGCCAGTTGCCGCTGCACTGACGCCGCACGGGGCGCGTTGCCGCCCTGATGTGGATGCTTCTCCCCCCGCTTTCCGCCCGTCCCAAGAGGATCCCACCTGGGAAAGCCGAACGAAACTTCCGACGTATCGCGACAAGGTTGCGGAAGTTTCTGAATCAAGGTGGCCACGCCGGTGGCTACGATCAGCGTTTTACCCAGCGCCACCACGCCGCGCGAACCGGCAGCCTGCGGCAGGCTGTCGGCAGCCGGCATGGCCCCTTGCATGGCACACCTCCTGAAGAACCGGCGCGTGAGCCTGTTGTCCCTGCGTGCGTTCGTCGCACTCATGCGTTATCGGGACTCAAGCCGCGCGGCATCCGAACTTGGCATCCAGTCACAGCGGCTGCACTATCAGCTGCGCAGCCTGGAGTCCGCGCTGGATACCACACTGTTCCGCGTCTGCAGCCCGCACTGGCTGCCCACGCCTGACGCCGTCCGCATGCTGCCCCGGGCGCAGCGCGTGCTGGCGATGTGGCGCGATATTCTGGACACCCTCGCGCGCGAGCCCGTCATGCCGGCATCCGTGATGCCGCCCTATGGCCCCGTGGCGTTCTGGGTGCGACAGGCCACCATGTAGCGGGCCCGTCACGGCTGTGTGCGGCAACGTGCGGCTACTCGCGCAGGCAGCTGTACGCCTCCGTCCGGTACGGAAACGCCACCTGCGCATGGCCAGCCAGTGCCGGATCATCGTCGATCACGGCCTCCAGTTGGGCGCGTACTTCGGCTTGCCGCTGCGGCGGCAACGCGGCAATAAAACTGACCGACATCACGCGATCGACGATGACTTGCTGCGGCGGGCCGGCGTGCACGTAAGGCAGGCTCTCAAGCGCGAGCGGCCCGAATCCATCAGCCGGAAACATGCGCTTCCAGTCGCCCTTGTAGAACCGAGGCGCATCGCCTTCGTATGGCGTCATGATCGCCGTGAGTCTCGCGACCCAAGGCACACTCTCATCGCGCACGTTCCACACCAGTCCCAGCATCCCGCCGGGACGCAGTACGCGGCGGATCTCCGCCATGGCGCGATCGTTGGCAAACCAGTGGAAGGCCTGGGCGCAGACGATGGCATCGACGCTCGCATCGGGCAACGGCATCGCCTCGGCCGCGCCGGCAACGGCCTTCACCGCTGGCAGCGCAGCGGACAATTGCGCGCGCATCTCGTCGACCGGCTCTACCGCAATGACAGTGGAACCGGTCGCGGCCAGCCGCCGCGAAAACTTGCCAGTGCCGGCGCCGAGGTCGACAACCGTCTTGCCCTGACCAAGGCCCAGCGTTCCACGCAACCAGTCGCCGATGGCTTCGGGGTATTCCGGTCGGCCGCGGGCGTATGTGGCGGCCTGAGCGGCGAAGCCTTCGGCGGCGGCGTGGTGGATCTCTGTCATGCGGGACTCCGATGAGTGTGGCGATGGCCGTTGATATCGGAGCCGTACACTACTCCCGCTTGATGGACAGGGCAACTAATGCTGCATGCCCCAGCGCCGCACGGTCAGCCGCTCCAGCGTCGTGAACACCAGCCCTTCGACCAGCAAGCCGATCAGGATCACCGTAGCCAGGCCGGCGAATACGCGGTCCGTGTAAAGCTCGTTGCGGTTCTGGAAGATAAACCAGCCCAACCCGCCCTGCCCCGACGATGCGCCGAACACCAGCTCCGCCGCGATCAGCGTGCGCCAGGCAAAGGCCCAGCCGATCTTCAGCCCCGACAGGATCGCGGGCAGTGCAGCCGGCACGAGGATCAGCACCACGTAGCGCACGCCGCGCAGCCCGTAGTTGCGCCCGGCCATGCGCAGCGTCTCCGGTACGCTGCGAAATCCCGCATAGGTATTGAGCGCGAGCGGCCACAGCACCGAGTGGATCAGCACAAAGATCAGGCTCTTGCTGCCGAGGCCGAACCACAGCAGCGCCAGCGGCAGCAGGACGGGATGGCACTGCGCAGCGGGCACGAGCCTTGCACTGCAGGGAACGGGCAATGGCAGGGTCAAGGAATGATATCGCTGGGCCTTATGCGGCCGGCGCATATCCATGTCGGGACATTTGCCACCCCCACATCTGGACAGCAATCAGCCGTGTTGCTGCTTGTCCTCGATCAGCCTTACCAGTGCGTGCAGCACCCGGTTGGCTGGCACTGGGATGCCCAGCGCGTCGCCGCGGCGCACGATCAGGCCGTTGAGATGATCGATCTCGCTGCGCTTGCCGCGCGCGAGGTCCTGCGCCGTCGATGACGACTGTCCGGGCATGGTCTCCGCAATGCGGCGGATCGCCAGCGCGACATCGTCGGGCAGCTTCACGCCTTCGGCGCGCGCGACGGCGAAGCATTCCTCCATCACGTCGCGCATCACGGCCTCGACGCCCTCGCCGCGAACAAGGCGTCCGTATGGCAGTTGCGTAATGGCCGACAGTGCGTTGTATGCGCAGTTCAGGATCAGCTTGGCCCACAGCGCGCCGCGCACATTGTCGGAGGTTTCGACTGGCACGCCTGCGGCGGCAAATATCGCGGCTAGGTTTGCGCCGTGACTGGTCGGCTCGATCACGAGTTCGCCGCGGCCGTGGTGCCTGACATGTCCGGGGCCAGCCATTTCAGTAGCCACGTAGACCACTGCCGCGGCCACCTCCTGCTCCAGCAGGCTGCGCAGCGTGTCGGCGTTCTCCACGCCATTCTGTAGCGACAGCACCAGCGCGCTCTTGGCAAGCGCCGGCTTCATCGCCAGCGCGGCGCTTTGGGTGTCGGTCGATTTCACGCAGAAGAGGACGAGGTCAGCGCCCTGTACGGCGCTGGGGTCCGAGCTGGCCGACACCTTGACCTGTTCATCGAACGATTGCGTTTCGAGCCGCAGGCCGGTTGCTTCGATGGCCTGTACGTGTTGCGGGCGGGCGATCAGGATGACTTCGTGGCCGGCCCTCGCTAGCATTCCGCCGTAGTAGCAGCCGACGGCTCCGGCGCCCATGATGGCGACTTTCATGATTGTCATGCTCCGGGGGGTTGGGATGAAGGATTATGGCAGGGGCAGGGTTCTCGGCGGGTGATCGCTGTTTTTGCCGGGGTCTTCGGCGGGGGCTTGCGGTTCGGGCCCACAACCTCAAAAAGTCCCAAACGCGCATAAGCAAATGCAGTATGGTTCTTTCCCCCACATGGCCTGAGCCACCCCGCGCTGCTACCATCCCCCAAGCCCGACGCATCCGTTCGCCGCGGCTCCATCCGGCATCTTCCGCACGCGTGCCGGTCCAGCACCTCTCCAAGAACAACCCGAACATGAGACTTGAAACCCTTGCCGTCCACGGCGGCTACTCGCCCGATCCGACCACGCGTGCCGTAGCGGTACCGATCTATCAAACCGTCGCCTACTCGTTCGACAGCGCCCAGCATGGCGCCGACCTGTTTGACCTGAAGGTGCCAGGCAATATCTACAGCCGCATCATGAACCCGACCAACGACGTGCTGGAGCAGCGCCTGGCCGCGCTCGAAGGCGGCGTCGGCGCACTTGCGCTGGCTTCGGGCATGGCGGCCATCACCTACGCGATCCAGACCATCGCGGAGGCCGGCGACAACATCGTCTCATCGAGCCAGCTTTACGGCGGCACCTATAACCTGCTCGCGCATACGCTGCCACAGTCGGGCATCGAAACGCGCTTTGCCGATGGCCGCAATCCGGCGAGCTTTGGCGACCTGATCGACGAACGTACCAAGGCCGTTTTCGTGGAATCGGTCGGCAATCCGCTCGGCAACGTGGTCGATATCGAAGCGATTGCGCGCGTGGCGCACAACCATGGCGTGCCCCTGATCGTCGACAACACCGTGCCCTCTCCGTATCTGTGCCGGCCGTTCGAGCATGGCGCGGATATCGTCGTGCATTCGCTGACCAAGTACCTGGGCGGCCACGGCAACAGCGTGGGCGGCGCGATCGTGGACAGCGGGAAGTTCCCGTGGGCCAAGCACAAGGACCGCTTCAAGCGCCTGAACGAGCCCGACGTGTCATACCACGGCGTGGTCTATACCGAGGCACTGGGCCCAGCGGCCTACATCGGCCGCGCGCGCGTGGTGCCCCTGCGCAATACCGGCGCGGCGCTGTCGCCGTTCAACGCGTTCCTCATCCTGCAAGGCATCGAGACGCTGGCGCTGCGCCTGGACCGCATCACCGAGAACGCGCTGGCTATCGCTCACCACCTGCAGAAGCATCCGAAGGTGGCATGGGTCAACTTCGCAGGCCTGCCGGAGCACGCTGATCACGCGCTGGTGCAGAAGTACCTCGGCGGCCGCGGCCCCGGCATCCTGTCGTTCGGCCTGAAGGCGGGCGGACGTGAAGGCGGCGCGCGTTTCCTCGACGCGCTGCAGCTGTTCACGCGCCTGGTCAACATTGGCGATGCCAAGTCGCTGGCTACGCACCCGGCCTCGACCACGCACCGCCAGCTCAATGCCGACGAGCTCAAGGCCGCCGGCGTGAGCGAAGACATGGTGCGCCTGTCGATCGGCATCGAGCATATCGATGACCTGATCGAAGACCTCGACCGCGCCCTCGAAGCCGCCTGAGCGTCGTGCCGCTTGCCGCGCTCGCTCGATGATGTGGACTATGCGTTCGTCAACGGCAACTTCGCGCTGGCTTCCGGTTTGAAACTGACCTCGGCGCTGGCGCTCGAGAAGATTCCCGACTACTACATGAACCTCGTGGCGATGAAGACTGCGGACCTCAACAAGCCGTTCGTCAAGGACATTCGCGACGCCTATCAGTCGGCCGAGTTCAAGACCGTGGCGCAACAGCGCTTTGCAGGGTTCGTGCCGCCGGCTTATCAGAAATAAGCGGTCGGCCGAACCCAGCCAAGATGGAAAAGCTCCCGCGGGAGCCTTTTTCTTTTTTGAAGAGGTCAATGCGACACTTTTTCTGATTTTGCCCTCGCCTGCCCCTCAATCTACGGGCCGATAGTGCACACCCGTGATCTTTCCTAGAATGAAGTGATCCACTTGCCTGACGCAAGCTTGAGGCGGGTGCCTATCACATACTGACCCCGACACCCCATGCCCCCAGAAAACCAGCGACTAGCCGATCTTTTGCGCAACGAGCAGGACAGCGTGATCCCGGGATGGACGGCGGAGTACCAGGTCTATGCAGAGGGGAAAGCGCTGACCCACGATCTGATTTCCGAGCAGCGGGCGATCCTGCGGGCACTGGAAGCCGGCATGCGTGGCGCCGGGGATGCCGCCCAGTTCAGAGCCGCGGCGTCATGGACTGCGTTGCGAGAGACGCTGACGCGGCTATCCAGCGCGCGCGCCGCACAGGGCGAAACCGCCGACGTGACCAGTGGCTTCGTGCTGGCGCTCAAGCGGCCGATCTTCGAAGCCCTGCAGCGGCAGGCTGGGGGTGTGGAGGACCAGATCAACGTCATCTGGGCTGCCTCGGACATTGTCGACCGCATGGCGCAGTGGACTGTGTCCTCGTACCAGAAAATGCGCGAAGAGATCATCGTGCGTCAGCAGCAGGAGCTGATGGAACTGTCGACGCCTGTCATCAAGCTGTGGGAAGGAGTACTGGCGGTGCCCGTGATCGGAACGCTCGACAGCAGCCGCTCGCAGATGGTCATGGAAACACTGCTGGAGCGGCTGGTGGAAACCGGCTCGGAACTGGCCATCATCGACATTACAGGGGTGCCTACCGTGGATACGCTGGTGGCGCAGCACCTGATCAAGACGGTGACCGCCATTCGATTGATGGGTGCCGAAAGCATCATCAGTGGTATCCGCCCACAGATTGCACAAACCATTGTCCATCTGGGCATCGACCTGCAAGGCATCACTACCAAGTCCACCCTGGCCGATGCGCTCGCCACCGCGATGCGCCTGACGGGACACACGGTGTCGCGCGGCGCTGCCTGAGACGCAGAAACCGCCATGGAACGGATTCCAATCTTGCGGATGGGCAAGCACCTGCTCGTGACCATCCAGATCGATATGCAGGACCAGACCGCTCTGATGTTGCAGGAAGATCTGGCCGGGCAAATAGAAAAGAGCGGCGCACACGGCGTGCTGATCGATGTTTCGGCACTGGAAGTAGTGGATTCCTTTATCGGCCGCATGCTCGTCAGCATTTCGGATATCGGCAGGTTGCTCGGCGCCACCACCGTCGTGGTGGGTATCCGGCCCGCCGTGGCGATTACGCTGGTGGAGTTGGGATTATCGCTCGGAGGTGTGCGCACGGCGCTGAATGTGGAGCGTGGCATGGCCATACTCGACGGCGTGCGGAGGAACTGACGTGGCCGACGAACTGCCTGGCACCGGATGTGCGCCGCTCCGCGACGAGCGGGACATCGTGCAAGCGCGCGCCTTGGTCCGCACATTGTCAGGCCAGCTCAAATTCTCGCTGGTGGAGCAGACTAAGATGATCACGGCGGCAAGCGAGCTTGCACGCAACACCATGGTGTATGGACTCGGTGGCGAGATGCGTTGGGAGATCCTGGACGAGGGCGTGCGCCGCGGGCTGCGCCTGCATTTCGAGGATCACGGCCCGGGCATACCGGATGTCGAGCAGGCGCTGGTCGATGGCTGGACCACCGGCACCGGTCTTGGCATGGGGCTGTCGGGCAGCAGGCGCCTGGTGAACGAACTGGTCATCCGTACCCAAGTTGGCGAGGGAACCTGTGTCAGCATCACTCGGTGGAAGTAGACGCCACGGACCACACCTCATCGTACCGATGGGCGATTCAACCCGCGTCGGCGAAGTCCGGCGGCAGGCGACGGAAATGTCGAGACGGCTTGGATTCGATGCAGTCCAGGCGGGGCGGCTCGCGCTTGCCGTCAACGAGCTTGGCAACAACCTGCTGCGCCATGCCAAGCGTGGCCGCATGTTGCTGGCGGCAAGCGAAGTCGCGGACAGCGTGGCGATCGAATTGCTGTCGATGGACGATGGCCCGGGCATGGCCGACCTACAGGCCTGCTTGCACGACGGATACTCAACGGCCGGCAGCGCGGGCCAGGGACTCGGTGCGGTCCGCCGCCTGGCCGACGATTTCGATATCTACACGCGCCCCGGCTCCGGCAGCCTGATCCTGGCACGCTTCTACCGCGAGCGTGACATCAATGGCGGAGCGCGTCGCCCGGACCACGGCTTTGCGATTGGGGCCGTGTGCGTGCCGGCCCCCGGCGAGCACGTCAGCGGCGATGGATGGGATGTGGCCTTGCACGACCGGCGCGCCGACGTCATGATGGCTGACGGTCTCGGACACGGCCCGGACGCGGCACACGCGGCGGTGGCCGCCCTGCAGGCCTTCGACCGGCAACGAGGAGGCAATCCGCGCCATCACGTAGAACAGGCGCATGCCGCATTGCGGGGGACGCGAGGTGCGGCGGTGGGCGTCGCGCGCATCGACGCCGGCACCAATCGCATCTGCTTTGCAGGCGCGGGCAATATTATCGGACGCGTCATCTCTGGCCTGGCAGACCGCACGCTGATCAGCCAGAGCGGCACGGCAGGGCTGCAAGTGCGTACCGTGCAGGAGCAGCACCTGGAATGGCCGGACCATGCCCTGGTGATTCTGCATTCCGACGGCATCCAGTCGCGCTGGAATCTCGACGACGCCAGCGTGCTGCAACGCGACCCCGCGCTGATTGCCGCCTTTGTGCTCTGGAGGTTCTGCCGCGGACGGGACGATGCCACGGTGGTGGTCATCCGCCGCGCGGAGGTCTGAAATGAACGCACCCGCTTCCACCCCCCAAGACATTGCCAGCCTGCAGGCAGCACTGGACGCGCGTACGCGGGAAGTGGAGACCTTGCGCACCGAGATCGACGAGACCAACCGCGGTGTCGTAGCGCTCTACGCCGAACTCGACATCCAGGCGGAACAGCTTCGGCAGGCCACCGAACTCAAGAGCCGCTTTCTGGCCTATATGAGCCACGAGTTCCGCACGCCGATCGTGGCGATTCAAAGCATCACGCGTTTGCTGATCGACCGTGTCGATGGCCCACTTACCCCGGAACAGGAGAAGCAGGTCAGGTTCGTGCGCGATACGGCCGCCGAGTTTGCCGGCATGGTCAATGACCTGCTGGACCTGGCGCGCCTGGAAGCGGGCCGCGTCGATGTATCGCCGGCTTGGTTCGACATGGTGGCGCTGTTCGATGCGCTGCGTGGCATGTTCAAGCCGGTGCTGACCAATCCCGAGGTATCGCTGATCTTCGAGGAGCCACATGACGTGAGCAAGTTGTTCAGCGACGACCGCAAGGTGTCGCAAATCCTGCGCAACTTTATCTCGAACGCGCTGAAATTTACCCCCAGTGGTGAAGTGCGGGTTTCGGCGAAGCGCGAGCCTGGCGACATGATCATGTTCTCCGTGCGCGATACCGGCATCGGGATACCGGCGGAGGCGCATGGCGCGGTGTTCGGTGACTTCGTGCAGGTCGATTCGCCGCTGCAGCGCCGCTATCGCGGCTCGGGACTCGGACTGGCGCTCAGCAAGCGACTGGCGGAACTGCTCGGCGGCTCGATAGGCTTCGAAAGTCAGGTCGGGGTCGGTTCGCGCTTCTACGTGACCTTGCCCGCGACGTTCCCGAGCCAGAGCCAGGCGCCCGCTGGAGACGGTCATGCCGGATAGCGTCGACGTCGTCCCGGGCGGACACGCAGCGGGCGGCGCCGTCCAGCCGCTGGTGCTGGTGGTGGACGACAATCCCGTCACGCGGTACGCGACGGTGCGCGTACTGGCAACCGCCGGGTTCCGGACCGTAGAAGCCGAGATCGGGCAGCGGGCCCTGGAGCTCGCCGATGTCAGCGTGTCGGCCGTGGTGCTCGATGTCAACCTGCCCGATATCGATGGCTTCCAGGTCTGCAGGATCCTGCGCGGACGGCCGGAAACCGCCACCATACCCGTGGTGCATCTGTCGGCCACCTATATGGCCGATTGCGACAAGGTGCGCGGCCTTGATGCAGGTGCCAGCGCCTACCTGACGCACCCGGCCGAGCCAGCCATACTGGTGGCCACGATCTCGTCACTGATACGCGCAAGTGCCGCCGAACAGTCCTTGCGCGAAAGCGAGGCGCGCTTTCGCGCGATCTATCACCAGGCCATCGGAGGCATCTGTACGCTGGACCTGTCCGGGCGCTTTGTCGACGTGAACCCGGCCATGGTGACGCTGCTGCAGCGGTCAGGAGCGGAACTCGCGGGGCAGCCCGTCGCTGAGTTTGCACCGCAGGACTGGCGAGAGCGAGTGGCCGAGTCCACCGGGCGCCTGCAGGAGCACGGATGGCAAGGCACTTTTCCGCTTTGCAACGCCCAAGGCGAAATCATGCACCTCGAGTGGAGTATCTCTGCCGTGCTCCAGTCGGGTGTCAAGGTCGCCGTCGTGTCAAACATTACTGACCGGGTCAACCTTGAACGCCAGCGCGAGCAGCTGATAGAGCGCGAGCAAGCGGCACGTGCAGCGATGGAGCGTCTGAACCGCATGAAGGATGACTTCATCGCGATCCTGTCGCACGAATTGCGCAGTCCGCTAAACGTGATTTCCATCTGGACCCATGTCCTGAACCAACACATCAACTCCGACGAAGGCCGGCGCGGACTGGCCGCTGTCGAACGCAATATCGCGATTCAACGCCGCTTGATCGCGGATCTGGTCGACGTGTCGATGCTCAACGTTGGCAAACTGAAACTTGAGCTCGAGCGGGTCAATCCGGCCGAACTCGTCCGCGTTGCGGTCGAGAGCATGCAGCGCCAGGCTCAGGAGCGCAACGTGACACTGGTCACGGAGATGCCGCCTGTGTTGGCAGATGCTGCGTGGCTGGACCCTGCCCGTTTCGAACAGATCCTGTGGAACCTGGTATCGAACGCGATCAAATTCTCGCCCGAAGGGGGCATCGTGCGGATCGAGGTGGCATCAAATGGCGGTGCCTTGCGCGTTCGCGTCATCGATCACGGACGAGGTATTACCGCAGAGTTTCTGCCGCTGCTGTTTGACCGGTTTACCCAGAGCGAAGATGCCAACCGTCGACAGCATGGCGGGTTGGGACTGGGCTTGGCCATCGTCAGGCAACTGGTGGAAATGCACGGCGGTACGGTGCAGGCATCCAGCGCCGGCGTGGGGCTGGGCTCGACCTTCGAGGTCACGATTCCATTGACCGCCCCCGCGCGAAGCGACGAGGACGCCCCGCTCGCCGTAGCTCCTTCAGCACCGGATGCCATGCCACTAAGCGGCCTGGACGTACTGTTGTTAGAGGATGACATGGATGCGCTCGCCGCGCTCACGGCGATCCTGACTGGCTACGGCGCACTTGTGCGCCCGGCCGGTGACGGCGAGGAGGCATTCGATCAGGTGACCACCAGCATGCCGGATCTGATCATCAGTGACATCGGTCTTCCCGGATGCGATGGCAACGACCTGATTCGCAGGATTCGTGTGCGCGAGGCCGTTGCCTCTCTGGACCATGTTCCCGCCGTGGCGCTGACGGCATTCACGCGACAGCAGGATCGACGCGCCGCAATGGAATCCGGATTCGATGCGGTGTGCGGAAAGCCTCTGCGACTGCAGGAATTGTTGAACGCGATCGAGAAGGCGTTCGCGCTGGCGGGATAACACGCCCGTGGATCCACGCCCCACGGCCGAAGCGGGGCCCCAGGCCCCTTTTGCGCCCCGTGCAACATAAACGCCGCTTTCCAATCCCCGCGCGCGCGCCCATGCCCTAAACTCAAAGCAACCCGACCCGATCCTGCCGTCCCACAAGGACGTGCGGAATCCCTGACACGCACATCGGAGGCGGCCACATGGGCACGGTTGCGAGCTTTGACATCGGCTACACACGATACCTCGACCCGCCGGGCGCAACCCCGGTTTCCTCTTCCCCTCTCCCGCCATTCGCCAACGACCCGGACGCGCTGCTGCCGCTGTACCGTGCGATGGTGCTGACCCGCCAGTTCGACCTCAAAGCCATTGCGATGCAGCGCACCGGCAAGATCGGCACGTTCGCATCGGCGCTCGGGCAGGAGGCGGTCGGCGTTGGCGTAGCCAGCGCGATGCGGCCCGAGGACATACTGGTGCCGTCGTACCGCGATCACGCCGCGCAGTTTGTGCGCGGCGTCACCATGACCGAAAGCCTGCTGTACTGGGGCGGCGACGAGCGCGGCAGCGGTTTTGCGGCGGCGCCGCACGACTTCGGCAACAACGTGCCGATCGGCACGCAGGTCTGCCATGCGGCAGGCGTGGCTTACGCGGTGCAGTTGCGCGGCGAGCCGCGCGTGGCAGTCTGCATGCTTGGCGATGGTGGCACCTCGAAAGGCGATTTCTACGAGGGGATGAACATGGCCGGCGCGTGGCATGCGCCGCTCGTGATCGTCGTCAACAACAACCAGTGGGCCATTTCGATGCCGCGCAGCCGCCAGACCGCTGCGCACACGCTCGCGCAAAAAGCGATCGCCGCGGGCATTCCCGGCGAGCAGATCGACGGCAATGATGTCGTGGCAGTGCGTCACCGCGTAGGCGAAGCGATCGAGCGTGCGCGCGCCGGCGAGGGACCATCGCTGATCGAAGCGATCACGTACCGGCTCGGCGACCACACCACGGCTGACGATGCCTCGCGCTACCGTGACGAGTCCACGGTCAAGGCGCACTGGCAGGCCGAACCGCTGCTCAGGCTGCGCGAGCACCTGGTAAAGCTCGGCGCGTGGGATGCGGGGCGCGAAGAAGCGCTGGTGCGCGAATGCTCGCAGCAGGTCGCGCAGGCCGTGGAAGCTTACCTGGCGCTGCCGCCGCCCGATCCCGCCGCGATGTTCGACTGCCTGTACGCGACCATGCCCGCAGCATTGCAAGAGCAGCTCGCGACGGCACGGCGCTATGCCGCGCCGCATGGCCAGACCAACCCGAACTGAGGCGAGCGCACCATGGCTGAAATCACTCTGGTCGAGGCCGTCAACCAGGCGCTCGGCTACGCGCTGGAGCACGACCCCGATGTCATGCTGCTCGGCGAGGACATCGGCGTGAATGGCGGCGTGTTCCGCGCCACGGTAGGGCTGCAGGCACGATTCGGTCCGCAGCGCGTGCTCGACACCCCGCTGGCCGAAGCCGGCATTGTCGGCGCCGCGATCGGCATGGCGGCGATGGGGCTCAAGCCCGTGGCGGAGATCCAGTTCACGGGCTTTATCTATCCGGCCATCGACAACATCATCAACCACGCCGGGCGCATGCGGCACCGTACGCGCAACCGGCTTAGCTGTCCGCTGGTGGTGCGCTCGCCGTTCGGCGCGGGCATCCACGCGCCCGAGCACCACTCGGAAAGCCCGGAGGCGATGTTTGCCCACATGCCGGGCATCCGCGTGGTCATCCCGTCATCGCCGGCACGCGCCTATGGCCTGCTGCTCGCTGCGATCAACGATCCCGACCCGGTGATCTTCCTGGAGCCGACGCGGCTATACCGGCTGTTCCGGCAGGAAGTCGCGGACGACGGCGCGGCATTGCCACTCGACGCCTGTTTCACGTTGCGCGATGGCAGCGACGTCACGCTGGTGAGCTGGGGCGCAATGGTGCAGGAAACGCTGGCCGCAGCCGATCAGCTTGCCGAGGAAGGCATATCGGCTGCCGTGATCGACGTGGCGACGCTCAAGCCGCTCGACATGCAGACCATCCTCGAATCAGTGGCGCGCACGAGCCGCTGCGTGATCGTGCACGAAGCACCACGCACGGCGGGATTCGGCGCGGAGATCGCTGCGGGGCTGGCTGATGCGGGCCTGTACTCGCTTGCGGCGCCGGTGCAGCGCGTGACGGGCTTCGACACCGTGGTGCCGCTTGCGCGGCTGGAACACACCTATCTGCCGAGCGTGGCGCGCATTGTCGATGCCGTGCGCAAGGCGCTGTCGGCATAGTGGCAATAGTCTTACGGGGACGCAACGATGAGAGTCTTCAAGCTGCCCGACCTGGGCGAAGGCCTGCAGGAAGCCGAGATCGTGACGTGGCATGTGAAGGTCGGCGACACCGTGGCCGCGGATCAGCCGTTGCTGTCGGTCGAAACGGCCAAGGCCATTGTGGAAATCCCCTCGCCGTATGCCGGCACGATTGGCAAGCTGTTTGCACAGGCGGGCGACCTCGTCCACCTTGGCGCGCCGCTCGCGAGCTTCGAAGGCGCGGGCAACGATGCCGATGCGGGCACCGTAGTAGGCGCGGTCAAGGTCGGCTCGCATGTGGTGGCAGAATCCGCCACGCCGCTGAGCGGGGGTGCGGCCGGCGCGGGCATCAAGGCCACGCCGGCGGTGCGCGCGCTGGCAAGGCGGCTCGGCGTGGACCTGGCGATGGCAAACCCGTCCGGGCCCGACGGTGTCGTCACGGCTGCTGATGTGGAACGCGTCGCATCAACACTGGCTGAAACCGGCCCGGGTGAAGTGCTGCGCGGCGTGCGTCGTGCGATGGCGCAGAACATGGCGCGCGCCCAGAGCGAAGTCGCCGCCGCGACCGTGATGGACGATGCCGATATCCATGCGTGGCAAGGCGCGCATGACGTGACGATCCGGCTGGTGCGCGCGCTCGTGGCCGGTTGCCGTGCGGAGCCGGGGCTCAATGGCTGGTACGAGGGCCAGACCGGCAAGCGGCACGTGATGCAGAAGATCGACGTCGGCATCGCCGCCGACCTGCCCGAAGGCCTGTTCGTTCCCGTGCTGCGTAATGTGGGCAACCGCGACGCCGCGGATCTGCGACACGGCCTGGACCGCATGCGCGCCGATATCCGCGCGCGCACGATCGCGCCCGAGGAAATGCGCGGCAACACCATCACGCTGTCCAACTTCGGCATGATCGCGGGCCGCTATGCCGCGCCGATCGTGGTGCCGCCCACGGTGGCGATCCTCGGCGCCGGCCATATCCGCGACGAAGTCGTCGCGGCCAATGGCGTGCCGGCCGTGCACCGCGTGATCCCGCTGAGCCTGACCTTCGACCACCGCGTGGTCACGGGTGGCGAGGCCGCGCGTTTCCTGGCCGCGGTGATCGCCGACCTGGCGCTGCCCGAATAGGGACAGGCGAATTCAGGCCAGCCGGATCTCGCCGTCGAACGTCGCGCTGAGCTTGAGCTTGCCGAGCTCGAGCGTCATCTTGACCGGCAGGATCTCGTTCCCGTCGAGGTCGCCGCTGGCCAGCGCGGCCGCCACGGCCTGTTCGATCTCGCGCTGGGAGCCGACGCCGACGGTCTTCAGGAACTTGCGGATGCTCGTATTGAAGGCTTCCTGATCCATGGCTGTCTCCTGCCGGGTTTCGTCGTGTATGCCTTGATAGTAGTGCAGGCCGGCGCGGGACTGGCGCGCGCTCGCAAAACGCGCTACACAGGAGGCTGGCCGCCGCCCAGGAGATGCCATGCCCGCCGTCCAGGACCGCCCCCGACTGACGCATCGCTGGCAGCACCGCCTCACGGTGCTGCTGGCCACCGCGCTGCTGCTGGCCGGCTGTGCGAGCCTGCCGCCGCAGGATGGGCGCGTAGGCACCTACGCGGTGACGCCAGCGGACACGGCCAGTACGCTGCTGGCCCGCACCATGGCGCCGATGCTCTCGGCGCACCCGGGCCAGTCCGGGTTCTATCCGCTCGCCAGCGGCCCGGACGCACTAGTGGCACGCATCGCGCTGGCCAGGGCCGCGCAACGCACGCTGGACGTGCAGTATTACATCTACGACGGCGACCTGACCGGCAAGACGCTGCTCGCCAACGTCATCGCCGCCGCAGACCGCGGCGTACGCGTGCGGCTGCTGCTCGACGACCTGCACGTGGCCGGACAGGACCGCATCCTGTCGGCGCTCGATGACCACCCGAACATCGAAGTCCGGCTGTTCAACCCATTCGCCTCGCGCAGCCTGCGCATGGCCGCGATGGCGCTCGACTACAGCCGGCTGAACCGCCGCATGCACAACAAGTCAATGACCGCCGACAACCAGCTCACGATCGTCGGCGGCCGCAATATCGGCGATGCGTATTTCTCCGCCGACAAGGGCTCGGATTTCACCGATCTGGACCTGCTGCTGGCGGGCCCCGTGGTGCCCGAGGTCTCGGCGGTGTTCGACGACTACTGGAACGGCGCCGCCGCCTACCCCGTCAGTGCGCTGGTCAAGCCGCCCGAGGACGCCGCGGCGCAGCTGCAGGCCTTGCGCGACTACCTCGACAAGCACGTCGCCGAAGCGCGCGGCGGCGAGTATTCGCAGACCCTGCTGTCCTCGGGGCTCGCGCAGGCGCTCGAAAGCGGCAAGCTGCCCGCGTACTGGGGCCAGGCCACGGTGATTGCCGACAAGGCCGCGAAGGTCACGCTGCCGCCCGAAGACGATTCCAGCCATGCGATTCCCAAGCTCGTGAAGCTGCTTGGCAGTGCGCAACAGGAACTGGCGCTGGTATCGCCCTATTTCGTGCCGAACCGCAAGGCCGTCGAATGGTTTGCGCAGATGACGCAGCGCGGCGTGACGGTGCGTATCCTGACCAACTCCTTCGCTGCGACGGATGTCAGCGCCGTGCACGCAGGTTATTCGCCGTGGCGCAAGGACCTGCTCGAAGCGGGCGTGGAACTGTACGAACTCAAGCCGTCCGCCTATGCGGAGATGGCGCGCGAAGGCAAGCAGGGCCACCGCAGCATGGTCAGCAAGAGCCGCGCGAGCCTGCATGCCAAGAGCTATATGGTGGACCGGCGCCTGCTATTCGTCGGATCGCTGAACCTGGACCCGCGCTCCGCCCGGCTCAATACGGAAATGGGCGTGGTCGTCGACAGCGCGCCGCTGTGCGTGGCACTCGGCAAGGACCTGGACCAGGCGCTGCTGGATGTCGCCTACAAAGTCATGCTCGCGCCGGACGCCGACGGTAGTGGCTCGCATCTGGTGTGGGTCACACGCGAGAACGGCCTGCTGCGCACCTATGACAGCGAACCGGACATGGGCGCGCTGCAGCATCTCGGACAGGGACTGCTGCGGATGTTGCCGATCGAAGAGGAACTGTAGGCGCCCGCGGGCCGCTGGAGCCGCCGGGGCCGCTGTATATAATGCGTTTCCGATTGCCGCCGCGCATCGCGGCTGACCTCCATGGAATCCAAGACCGCCCGCCTCACCATACTGATCGATCCGGTCAAGAAGAAGGCTTTCGAGACCCTGTGCGCATCGCAGGACCTGACGCCATCGCAGGTGGTGCGGCAACTGATCCGCGAATACCTCGCGCAACACGGTGTGGACTACGCCACCAAGGCAAAGGCCGCCGCCAAAAAGAAAGCGCCCGCCGACAAGGCCTGAGCCGCGCTGTCACTGCTCGCGCGCAAGCTGCGCGCAGCGCTCGGCCGCCGCAGCCAGCGTGTCCTGGTAGTTGGCTTCACCGAGCGCGGCCAGCACCCCCGCGCGCATGAGTTTCTGGCGCACGCGCGCGTTCGCCTCGCACAGCACCACGGCGACGCCGCGCTCGCGGAGCTTGCCGATTACCTCATCCAGCGTCTGCAAGCCAGTCATGTCCATGAACGGCACGCGGCGCAAGCGGATGAGCAGCACGCGCGGATCGGTATGCGTCTGGATCAGCGCACGCTCGAAATTCTCCACGGCACCGAAAAAGAATGGCCCGTCGATGCCATACACCAGCACGCCTGGCGGCAGACCGGGCGGCGTGCCGCCGTCGCGCGACAGTTCGTGCTCCAGATCGGGCGCGTCCTGGCGTGACACTTCGACCGACACCGACATGCGCCGCAGGAACTGCAGCATGGCCAGGATCACGCCGATATTGACGGCCACTACCAGGTCCGTTAGCACGGTCAGGCTGAACGTGATCAGCAGGATCGCCACGTCGGCACGCGGCGCGCGGCGGACCATGCGCGCGAAATGGCGCAGCTCGCTCATGTTGTAGGCCACCACGAACAGGATCGCGGCCAGCGCGGCCAGTGGCACGTTGGCCGCCAGCGGCGCCAGGAACAGCACCACCAGCACCAGCGTGACCGCATGCGTGATGCCGGCCAGCGGGCTGTTGCCGCCGTTGCGGATATTCGTGGCGGTACGCGCAATGGCGCCGGTCGCCGCAAAGCCACCGAACAGCGGCGCGACGACATTGGCCAGGCCCTGGCCCATCAGTTCCTGGTTCGAATCATGGCGCGTGCCGGCCATGCCGTCGGCAACCACGGCCGACAGCAGCGACTCGATCGCGCCGAGCATGGCGATGGTGAAGGCTGGCCCGGCCAGCTCGATGACGCGCGCGAGCGTGACCTCGGGCAGGGACAGCCCCGGCAAGCCGCGTGGCAGCCCGCCGAAGGCGCTGCCGATCGTCGCCACGCCCTCGAAGCGGAACACCGCCTGGATGGCGGTGGCCGCCACCAGCGCCAGCAGCGGCCCGGGGATGCGGCGCAGCCAGTGCACGCGTGGCGCCCCGACAACCAGCAGCAGGCTCAGCACGGCAATCGCCGTCGTCGCCACGTGCAGTTGCGGGAAAACCTGGAGCAGGTGCCAGAGCTTCTCGTGGAAATGTTCGCCGGCGACCGCCGGCAAGCCGAAGAAATCGCGCCACTGGCCGACGAAGATGATCACGCCGATGCCGGCCGTGAAACCCACGATGACCGGCGCCGGAATAAAGCGGATCACGCTGCCGAGCCGCGCCAGCCCCATGGCCAGCAGGATCAGCCCCGCCATCAGCGTGGCGATCTGCAGGCCGTCGATGCCGTGCTTCGCGGTAATGCCGGAAAGGATCACAATGAACGCGCCGGTGGGCCCCGCGATCTGCACGCGGCTGCCGCCGCACGCCGACACCAGCAGTCCCCCCACGATCGCCGTGTACAGCCCCTGCTCGGGCTTCGCGCCCGACGCAATGGCAAACGCCATGGCCAGCGGCAATGCCACCACGCCGACGATGGCGCCGGCCACGATGTTGGGAAGCCAGTTCTTGCGGTGGAACAGTCCTGCCTGCCAGGCTTCGCGCAGCGCCATCATTGTGCGACCTCGTTGTCATCGGGGATCGATATGCACATAGGATGATAACAGTGTGTTAATGATCATCACTGCCATGCGGCTTGCGTCCGGGCCCGCTTCCGATCCTGTTGCCACGACCGGCCAGTTCCTATACTGGAGTGGCCCGCGCGGACCGGGGCATGCGCCAGGCGCCAGCGCGCCGGCTTCCCGTGGACTCTGGCAAGCGGAGGACATGATGTTCAGGCACTTCCTGGTTCCCACGGACGGCTCGCCCCGAGCCGACGCTATGATTGCACGGGCCATGACCTTTGCCGAGCGCATCGGTGCCCGGGTCACTGGCCTCCATGTGATCCCCCAGTACCACCTGATGACCTACCGGCTCACCAGCCTGCAGGAGTCGCGGGAAACGTTCGCCGCCGAGGCCGCGCGCCACGCTGAGGAATTCCTGCTTGCCCTGAGCCGGGCGGCAACCCAGGCAGGCGTACCATGCGAAACCGTCACCGCCACGGACGACCACCCGTGGCAGGCGATCGTCCTGACGGCGCAGCAGCGGGACTGCGACCTGATCGTGATGTCGTCGCACGGGCGGCGCGGCCTGCAGGCCATGCTGATCGGCAGCGAGACGCACAAGGTCCTGACGCACAGTACGATTCCCGTGCTGGTGTTTCACTAGCGGCATTTCATTAGCCCCTTTGTCTTCACCCCCAACCAAGGAGTTCGATCATGGCGATTCGAATTGGCGAAGAAGCCCCTGACTTCACCGCCGAGACCACGCAAGGCACGATCCATTTCCATGAATGGATCGGAGACGGCTGGGCCATCCTGTTTTCGCATCCGAAGGACTTCACGCCCGTCTGCACGACCGAACTCGGCTATATGGCTGGCCTCAAGCCCGAATTCGACAAGCGCAACACCAAGATCATCGGCCTGAGCATCGATCCGGTCGGCGACCACTCGCGCTGGGCCAAGGACATCGAGGAAACACAGGGCCATGCGGTCAACTATCCGATGATCGGCGATGCCGACCTGAAGGTGGCCAAGCTCTATGACATGATCCACCCCGAAGCCAGCGGCGGCCCGCGCACCGCCGTGGATAACGCGACCATCCGCTCAGTGTTCTGGATCGGGCCGGACAAGAAGATCAAGGCGATGCTGGCGTATCCGATGAGTGCCGGCCGCAATTTCGACGAAGTCCTGCGCCTGCTGGATTCGCTGCAGCTCAACGCGAAGCATGCCGTGGCGACGCCGGTCAACTGGAAACCGGGAGATGACGTGATCATCCCGACGTCGGTTTCGGACGAAGACGCACGGAAGAAATACCCGAATGGCTTCAAGACGTTGAAGCCCTACCTTCGGGTGGTGGCCCAGCCAAAGTAAGGAGAATGGCGGGCGGTAGCGCCCGTCCGGTCCGCGTTTCCGGGTGTCGCCTCATACTTAGGTATGAGGCGGACGGGGCCCCCGGGAAAACTATCCACAGGAACAGTGGATATCCGGCCTATTGACAACCGCACAAGGCGCGCCGGCATTGGAAAAGACTGGCGTGCCTAATTTATAGGCAACAGGACGGCGTGGGGAAATGGTTGCGTCCGGGGCTGTTCTGTGCCTCATGCGATACAAGTTGACCACGCCGGGCGGCGTTCAGTGCACCAGCACGCTGCGCAACGTCTCGGCAAGTTCCTTCGCGACGAACTTGGCGACATAGGCGTTGGCGCCCACCTTGCGCACATGTTCCTCACTGGCCTCGCCGGAAAGAGATGAATGAATCACGACCGGCAGCGATTTGAGGCGGCTGTCCGCCTTGATTTTGCGGGTCAGCGTGAAGCCATCCATCTCCGGCATTTCCAGGTCGGTCAGCACCAGCGCCACTTCGTCGTGGATCGAACGGCCGTTGCTGGCGGCTTCAGCGGCCATGCTGTCGAGCAGATCCCAGGCTTCCTTGCCGGACTTGGTCATCAGCACCGGCGCGCCCAGCGCCTTCAGGCTCTGCTCGATCAGCCCGCGCGCGAGCGCGGAATCGTCGGCGGCGATCACCTTGGTGCCAGGCGGCAGGGTGAGCTGGGGGCCAACCGCTTCCGGAACCACGTCCGGCTGGCGCGACGGCAGCACGTCGCGCAGGATCTGTTCGACGTCCAGTACCTGCACCAGGCGCGCGTTGTCCGTGCCGGCGTCGAGCTTGGCGATGCTGGTGACGTGGCCCGTGCGCACGCTGGCTTCGGCTGAATGGACCTGGTTCCATTCCAGGCGCACGATTTCCTCGACGGCCTCGACCGCAAACCCTTGCGTCGAGCGCGCGTATTCGGTCACCAGCAGGATGCCGAGGCCGTTTGCTGGCTTGCAGCCAACCAGGCGCGGCAGGTCGATGACCGGAATCACCTGGCCGCGGATGTCGGCCATGCCCAGGATCGACGGATCCGCGCCGACGACGGTGGTGACCGGCGGCATCACCAGGATTTCGCGGACCTTAAAGACGTTGATGCCGAACAGTTCGGACTGGCCTGTATGCTCGGCGTCGCCCAGCCGGAACAACAGCAGTTCGAACTGGTTGTTGTTGGTCAGGTTGGTGCGTTCGTCGATGTCCCTCATCGAACTGCTCATGTGATGCTCCCCTTGCGTGCCGAATGGCTAATTAGTTTGCCGCTGCGGTAGGTGCGGTCTGCGGCCCGGCGGCAGGCGGACAGCAGACGTTCGATGTCTGGATATCGGCAACCGGACTCGGGGATTTAAGCAGGGCTTAAGGGGGATTGATCTGATTCACGCAACGACTTTGCACCGGATCATGGCGGCGGAATGCCCGCGATACGCGATACAGCGAATCAGCCGCCAGCGAGTGCCTGCAGGATGTGGACCTCGTCATCGTCGTGCAGCGGCGCGTCGAGCCGCATCCACTGCACGCGATTGACGAAGACGCGGATATACGGCCGCAGCTTGTCCTGCTCATCGACAATGCGGAAACGCATGCCGGGAAACTGCCGGTCCAGGTCCTCGAGCAACTGGCCGATGCTCTTGCCATGGGCTTCCACGACCGACTGCTGATCGGTATAGGAAAGCAGCGGCGAGGCAATATGGACGCGCATGCTGACTCCCTTGAGCGTCAGACCGGCCGCGCCGACTGGACCGCGTAGATGTGCGGCAAGTGGCTCGCAATGCACTGCCAGTGTTCGCCTTCATCGGCACTGGCCCAGATCTCGCCGCCGGTGGTGCCGAAATACACCCCCACAGGCGCGTGCGCGTCGGCAGTCATGGCCTGGCGCTTGACGGTGAGCCAGGCCTGATCGGTGGGCAGGCCACGATCCTGCCGCTGCCACGACTCGCCTGCGTCGCGCGTGACATAGACCGCGGGCTTGCCGCCGGGGCTCACGCGGGGCCAGACGTCGCTGCCATCCATCGGGAAGACCCATACCGTGCGTGGATCGCGCTGATGCACGACGATCGGGAAGCCGATATCCCCAACCTCGCGCGGCATGGCGTCGCCGATGCGCTTCCACACCCCTTCGCGCCGGTCCATGCGATAGATGCCGCAGTGGTTTTGCTGGTACAGGATGTCAGGCGCAGCCGGATGCTGCACCACGCAGTGCGGGTCATGGCCGAATTCGACGTTGGGGTCCGGCAGGAAATTCGCGGCGCAACCGCGGTTCAGCGGCTTCCAGTCGGCACCCGCATCGGTGCTTTCGAATACGCCGCCGCTCGACATGCCGATGTAGAGGTGCTTCGGATCGCGCGGATCGACAAGGATGGAATGCATCTTTGGGCCGTCGGGCGTGCCGTCCTGTTCGCCGCCGGTCCAGGCGCGCCGCATCGGGTGATCATTGAAGCCGGCCACCGGCTCCCAGCTCGCACCGTGATCGGTACTGCGGAACAAGCCTTGCGGAGAGGTGCCGGCATACCACGTGCCGGGTTCGGACGCATGTCCGGGCGTGAGCCAGAAGACATGGTCCACCACGCGGCCGGTTTCACCTTCGGGGGCCTTGTTGAACGCCGGTGGGCGCGTGGCCTCGGTCCAATTGCCGCCGCCGTCGTCCGAACGGAATACCGTCGGTCCCAGATGGCCGGTGCGCGCCGCCATCAGCATGCGCTCCGGTTCCCGCGGATCCTGCACGATGTGGTGGATGGTGTGCCCGAGGAATACCGGCCCACGCAGTTCCCAGGTGCGGCGCGCGGGGTCACTGGCCAGGAACCACGCGCCCTTGATCGTGGCGACCAGCAGCATGACCGGGCCGGATTCCGGAGCTGACGTCTTGTGGGGTTCGGTTTGCGGTGCCGTGCTAGCTGTCATCATGGCTCCCTGCGGAACTGCCCCGCCGTGGGGCATGTGCTACCGAGTCTAGTCCATGTAGACAGTGTTCACAATTGCAATATTGCGGCGGCATGCAACCCGTCTGACTAGGGAAGTCCATCGAGAATCCTGTTCGTTGGCCGCTGTTGAACGCAGATCTCAGCCTGATAGTTGGACATTCAGTGCCCGATGTGGCATAAGAGTCTTTGGTCGGCGGCAAATTGCCCAGCCGACTCTATGCCCCCACTACCTTGCCGATGCCCCTGTCGCTCCACGCCACCGCCTCGCTTCGCCATGCCACGCATGGCGCGGCCGCGTGCGCGTCGGAGATGGTCACGCGCATCGGCCTGCCGGTAATCCCGGCCTGCCTGGCCGTGCTTTTCCTGGCCGTGCGGACAGCTCGGCGGACCTCCGTCCCGACCTGAGCTTTCCCGCACGGCACTTTGCATGCGGCTGCCGCGTTGGCAGCCGCGAACCATCGTGCATTCAGGAGAAAGCCATGCCATCCATCTATCGCCGCACGCTTTGCGCCATGGTGGCGCTCGTCATTCTGTACGTCGCCTTCAATAGCTGAGGAGCACGCCATGACCATGACGTTTGCACTGCGCGACCCGGCGCAGGTACTGGCACGCGCGTTGGAATTGCGCGTCGATGTCAGCCCCGAAACTGCCGAAGTGGAACACGAACTCGGCGCGCTGCATGACCGCATGCGCCGCCCGGGCGACCGGCTGCATGACATGCCTCACATGCCAAGCGGCCTTCCCGGGCTGCGCCTGCGCTATCGCGAGGCCGATGGCGAGATTTTCGTGTATGTGGAAGATGTGGCCAGCCGCCAGCTGGCTGGCTTTACGGTTTTCAACCGGCTGATTGAAGTCGGCCGGCGCGCCGACCCGTGGGTGCGATCGCCGCACACGAAGTTTGCGCCGGCCTACCAGCGCCTCGGCCTGGCGTCAGGCCTCTACCGCTGGGCGCTCGATGGCGGGCTATGCCTGCTCAGCGGCGCGCGGCAGTCGGCGGGCGCTCATGCGCTATGGCAGTCGCTCGGCCGGCGGTACGCGCTTGGCTATGTCGACCTGCGCTACAAGACCCTCACCTCGCTGGGCGAGCAAGTCAGCGCGGTAGTGAAGGACGATCTGCATACCCGCATGTTGCTGCTCGGGCATGGCTGGACGCTGGGACGCTTCAAGGAAGCAACGGGGATGTACTGAGTCTGCAGTGGGCCGCGTTCACAGCCAGGTGATCGGCGCGGCCTCGCGCGCGTTCTGCACATGCAGCGCCCAGCCCCGCGCGAAATACTCGCGCACGCGGGCGCTCAGAGACTTGCCGCTGCCCATGCGGGCGTATGGGACAACACTGCGGGAAGGGTCTGCAGGGACTGCGGGACGGCGGCTCGGCGACTGGCGATAGAGAGTGTCAGCAAGGACTTGCATAAGAGATTCCTGATAGAAAATAAGCGCATAGGACCGCACTTTTCGTTCGATCCGAGGGTTATCCCTAGTATAGCGAAGTCGCCCCAAAGACATACGGGTCAATACCTATAGGCCCCATTCGAACTGGCTGATAATGGCGACCCCTCTCTGAATGGCCTCGGCGCCACCGGCCGCTGGCGAGACGGCAAGTCATCACATTCACTATTCCGCTGCGGACATACCGCGCATTTTGTCGGGGTTATGACGACGCGCCGCGCGTCACCTAGCCTTCAGCCTTGCCCAGATCGCGCCCGTCCAGAAGGCGAAAGACAGCCGGCACACCGATAAAACCGGCCGCGGCGCGAGCGCCACGGCCGATACCTAGAACCACGTGAGACAAAGCCTGTTCGCGGCCCCTTCCCGCCAGCCGTGGCAGCGCCCAGCAAGGAGACAGATCATCATGATCGAACAGCCCTATCCGTCAGTGACGGAAGTCGATTCCGCGCGCCCCGAAGTCAAGAACAAGCTCGACGCCTACTTCCAGATCACCGCCCGCGGCAGCACGCAGCGGCAGGAACTCGTGGCAGGCGTGACGACCTTCATGGCCATGGTCTACGCCGTCTTCGTCGTGCCGGGCATGCTCGGCAAGGCCGGCTTCGACACCAGCGCGGTATTCGTGGCGGTGTGCCTGACCACGGCCTTCGGCTCGCTGCTGATGGGGGTCTGGGCCAAGCTGCCGATCGCGATCGGCTGTGCCATTTCGCTGACCGCGTTCATGGCCTTTGGCCTGGTGCTCGGGCAGGGGCTGTCGCCGGCCGTGGCACTCGGCGCCGTGTTCCTGATGGGCGTGGTCTTCACCGCGATCTCCGTGACCGGCGTACGTTCCTGGATCCTGCGCAACCTGCCAGCCGGCGTGGCCCACGGCGCGGGGATCGGCATCGGCCTGTTCCTGCTGCTGATCGCGTCCAATGATGTCGGCCTCGTGGTCAAGAACAGCGGCGCTGGCCTGCCCGTGGCGCTGGGCAAGATCACCGCGTTCCCCGTCGTGATGTCGGTGCTGGGGCTGGCCGCCATCTTCGGCCTGGAGCGCCGGCGCGTGCCGGGCGGCATCCTGCTGGTGATCGTCGCCATCTCGGTGCTGGGCCTGATCTTCGACCCCGCCGTGAAGTTCACTGGCGTCTTCGCGCTGCCGTCGCTGAGCGCACCGGGCCACCAGTCGCTGATCGGCGCCATGGACATCCGCGGCGCACTGTCCGCCGCCGTGCTGCCCAGCGTGCTGGCGCTGGTGATGACTGCCGTGTTCGATGCCACCGGCACGATCCGCGCCGTCGCGGGCCAGGCCGGCCAGCTCGACGCCAATGGCCACATCCGCAACGGCGGACGCGCGCTCACGGCGGACTCGGTCAGTTCGATCTTCTCCGCCATCTTCGGCGGCGCACCGGCCGCGGCCTACATCGAATCGACCGTCGGCGTTGCCGCCGGCGCCAAGACCGGCCTGACCGCAGTGGTAGTCGGCCTGCTGTTCCTCGCAGTGATGTTCTTCTCGCCATTGGCCGGCCTGGTGCCGTCGTACGCCACCGCACCGGCGCTGATGTACGTGGGCCTGCTGATGCTGTCGAGCGTCTCGCGCCTGCATATGGACGACCTCGTCGATGCACTCGCCGGTCTGGTCTGCGCGGTATTTATCGTGCTGACTTGCAATATCGTCACCGGCATCATGCTCGGCTTCTGCACGCTGGTGGTCGGCCGCATCGTTGCGGGCGAATGGCGCAAGCTCAATGTCGGCACCGTAGCGATTGCCGTAGCACTGGCTGCGTTCTATGCCGGAGGCTGGGCGATCTGAAATCGATATGCCAATCGGACAACTGCTGCCTCTGGCGCGGTTGTCCGCAGTGAATTCAACGATGTCTCCTCTGCCGCCACAGCGGTGGATTTATGCCCTGGGATTCCTGCTTTCCCGGGGCTTTTTTTCTAGCCGGCGCGGGCTTCTCGTTGGGGCTGGGTTATCGCTCCTGGCAAGTGCTGCTGTTTCGCCGGCGTAGCCGGCGACTTACTCTTTTGTCCTAGCGACAAAAGAGTAAGCAGAAAAGCGCGTCGTAGCCGCTGGCCATCAATTCCACGGCGGCAGTGGCTCAAACGGCTTTGGACGCCTGCCACGGAGGTCAGCCGTTCGACCCTGCTACGCGTAGGTTTTCAGCGCGGTGCCTGACGCCAACCGGATTTTGAACAAGCCCCGACCACGTATAGGTACAGCGTTCCAATAGCGGCAGGGGTGGAACGCTTTCGGCTGTGCTGCGCGCGCGTCTTCGTCTGGGGGCAAGCTCATCAACGTCGCTGGCGCCCGAGGTCCATTTCCTCTCTTTAATTCGCGCATGTCATGCCTGGGCATCGTCACCGAGGCGTGGCGTACCCTGGGCCTGCGTGCTCAGACTAGGGCTCTACGCGCAGCGCAGCCGAAGGCAATCACACGGTATCGCTCGCAGCAGGGGCCACCAGCGCTTGCAGGGCTCGTTCAATCAGCGCTTTATTCCTGACCACGGTGGTGCCCCACGCGGCAGGCAGCGTGAAGAACTCTGAAGCCCATACCCGTACAACACCCCTGGCGCACTACGATAAAAATTCGCCCCTTTGGGGCAACCAAAACGCGCTTTTGCCTACTTTTGTCGCTCGGACAAAAGTAGGTCGCCGGCTACGCCGGCGAAACAGCGGCGCATGCCAAGAACAATACTCCCTGCAATTCGTCGAAGAACTTCTTTAGCCTTTGCCAAAGCATCAACCAGCATTGCTATTGCCCCCGCCTCCACCCGTTATTTCCCCCAATCCCACACTCTGTAACAATAGACCCGTGCAATCTGCGTTATATTTTGTAAAATTTTTTTGTGTCCACCGCCGCATGACAATGCCAAATCGGCATGTAGTTCCAGTACCATGCAGCGGCCTATTGCAGAAAAAGGGGAATATAAATGGCGACATACAAGCAACTTCTTGCGGAAAAAGAAGCGCTCGAAGCCAAGCTTAATGAAGTAAGGGCGACTGAAGTCGCCGGCGTGATCGACCAGATCCGCTCGCTGATGTCCGAATACGGTCTGACCCCGGACGACATCGCGCCGCGCCGCGGCCGTGGCCGGCCGGCTGGTTCGAACACCGCCACCAAGAAAGAGCACGCTCCGCTGCCGGCGAAGTACATGGATCCCAAGACCGGCAAGACGTGGTCCGGCCGTGGCCGCGCCCCGGCATGGCTGGGCAAGCGCCCGGAACGGTTCCTGATCGAGTCGTAATTCAGTCGTCGTCCCCGCCGGCCGCCCCTGGGGTCAGGGGCCGGCGCTTCCCGGCAGTCTCAGGACGCCTGGCAGACGTATTCCTTCCTCAGCGCGCGAAAGCCTTGCTGCGTCGGCTCGACCATGGGCCGCGCACCGCCTGACGGCAACGGTTGCAGGCGCAGCACCTGTGCCGAGCACTGGCTCGCCGTCTCGTCACGCTTGTAGCGGATTTCATATTGCGCGCCCGCCTCGGGCACGAACGACACGCCTGCCGCGCAACGCAATTCGGGCGCGGGTGGCGCGGCCATCGAACTCACCCCCACATAGATCCGTCGGCCGGCCTCGACCTGTCGCTCGCGCGTGCGCGACGGCGACTCGGGCGAGCTCCCTGCCATGTCGAGTCCGCGGTCCTTGCCGATTGCCGAAAGCTGTTTGCCGGTGCCGGCCAGTACCAGCGGGCGCGCCGGTACCGGGCATTTGGCCGGGTCCACCACTGTGAAGGTGGTGTTGTCGTCGGTATCCGTCATCAACCGTACGCTGGCCGCCGGCGCGCCCGAGGGCACGCGATACTGCGCCACGCAACCAGCCGCCATGACAGCGGCAACCAGCATCGTCAGGATCGGTACTGCCGTCAGCCCTTGGTTTCGCATGGGATCGGAAGGAAGGGAATGCAGGCGGGGACGCCGAACGGCAGCGGCAGGCCGGGGCGGACTGCTCAGCATACCCTCAGGCCGGGCGTCGCGTCGACAGTGAAAACCCATGTTGAAAAACCGCGAGGATATCCACAGAATCTGTGGATATCCTCGCCCGTCACCCGCCAAACGCCGTGTCTGTGCGTCAACGCACCGGACCGCCCATTTTTTAGGCACCGGTTGCACTGGGGCGCGCCCCGTCAGGCCAGACGCTCCCACGGCGGATTCTCGCCAAAGCGTTCGGCCAGGAAATCCACGAAGGCCCGAACGCGCGGCGGCACCAGCCGGCGTTGCGGCATGACCGCGTAGATGCCCGACTCCGCCAGCGGATAATCGGCCAGCACCGGCACCAGTTGTCCCTTGCGCAGCGCCGCGCAAACGTGCCAGGTCGAATGCAGGGCGATTCCCAGACCGGCCAGCGCGGCATCCGACAGCAACTCGCCAGAGTTGGCCTCGATCGGTCCGCGCACCCGGACGGCGATCTCACCGCCCGCCCCATCGCCGATGTGCCAGACGTCCTGCCGCCCCTGGCTGCCCACCAGCACCAGGCAATCATGGCTGGCAAGGTCCTGCGGCGTGCGCGGCGTACCCCGGCGGCTCAGGTATTCCGGCGAGGCACACAACAGCCGCCGGTTGCTGGCCAGCTTGCGCGCAACCAGCGTCGAATCGTCAAGCGTGCCGATCCGGATCGCCAGGTCGAACCCGGCGCTGACAAGGTCCAGCACGTTGTCGGTCATGGTGAAGCTGAGCTTCAGCCCGGGATGGATCGCCATGAATTCCGGCAGCAGCGGCGAAATATACAGGCGCCCGAACGACGACGACGTGGTCAGCCGCAAGGTACCGGAGATGCCGCTACCTGCCTGGCGCAGCGAGCTGCCCAGCGCATCGAGGTCTTCGACGAGCGCGCGGCCCTGCTCCGCCAGGATCGCGCCCTCCGGGGTCGCGTGCAGGCGTCGCGTCGTGCGATGCAGCAGTCGGACGCCGAGATCGCGTTCGAGCCGCTGCAGGCGCTGGCTAGCCACCGCCACGGACAGATCCATGCTGCGCGCGGCGGCACTGATCGAACCGAGATCCAGCACACGGAGGAACAAGCCGATATCGCCGATGCGGTCCATGATTATCAATATTCTATTGAAACTGATTATCCATCTTGCCTGTTTTTAATGAAGATGAAAAGGTTGACACTCCAGTCTTCCCGCACTCCCACCCTGCGATCCACAACCGCCCCCACCATGTCGAACCCAATCTCCTCCCCGCCACGCAGCAACCGCATGCCCATTGCGCTCTATGCGCTGACCGCTGGCTCTTTCGGCATCGGTTGCGCCGAATTCGTCATCATGGGCCTGCTGCTGCAAGTGGCCACTGACTTGCACGTCAGCATTGCCGCCGCCGGCATGCTGGTTTCCGGCTATGCGCTCGGCGTGTTCGCGGGCGCGCCGGTGCTCACCCTGCTGACCCGCCGCATGCCGCGCAAGGCCGTGCTGCTCGCGCTGATGGTCATCTACACCGTCGGCAATGCGGCCTGTGCGCTGGCGCCCGACTACACCACGCTGATGATCGCGCGCGTGCTGACCTCGCTCACGCATGGCACCTTCTTCGGCGTCGGCGCCGTCGTGGCGACCGGGCTGGTGCCGGCCGAGCGCCGCGCTTCGGCGATCTCCGTCATGTTTTCTGGCCTCACGCTGGCCACGCTTCTAGGCATGCCCGCCGGCGCATGGCTCGGCCTGCATCTCGGCTGGCGCGCCACCTTCTGGGCCATGACGCTGATCGGCGTGGTGTCGCTGGCGGTGATTGCCGCGCTGGTGGACAAGAGCCGCGACCAGAGCGCCCCGGTTGCGCTGCGCGAGGAGCTCCCCACCGTCGTACGTCCGCAGGTACTGCTAGGCCTGCTGATGACCGTGCTGCAGTCGGTCGGTGTCTTTGCCGTGATCACCTATGTGCAGCCGCTGCTGACGCGCGTGGCGGGCTTCAGCGAAAGTGCCGTGTCGCCGATCCTGCTGCTGTTCGGCGGCGGCATGATCCTCGGCAACATCCTGGGCGGACGCTTCGCGGACCGCCAGCCCACCACGGCGCTGCTGGGCTCGCTCGCGACGCTCACCGGTGTGCTGGCCGCCATGACCTTCGCGGTCCACAGCCAGCCGGCCGTCGCGATCTTTGTCGGCATCCTTGGCGTGGCCGCATTCGCCACAGTGTCGCCGTTGCAGCTTCGTGTGCTGCACCACGCCAGCGGCGCAGGCCAGAATCTCGCGTCGAGCTTCAATATCGCGGCCTTCAACCTCGGCAACGGGATCGGCGCGTGGCTGGGCGGCACGGTGGTCGATCACGGCCCGGGCCTGGGCGCGCTGCCGTGGGTCGCTGCACTCGCACCGCTGGCCGCGCTGCTGGTGGCGTGGCTGAGCGTGAGGAGGGAACGGGGCGGCACTGGCGTCGGCGTGGTGGCCGGGATGGGGTAGGACTCGACGGCAGATACGAATCCGCTGCTTCTTGTCCCGCTGTTACCGGCAATCTGTGCGCTGTCAGCCGGCCTTCCCATCGATCCTCGGCCGCATCAGCCGTGGGGCATAGACGACCGCATAGATCACGAAACCGGCCACCCAGCAAACCGCCGCGCCGTAGATCCAATGCAGATAGCCGGCCGGCCAGGCCAGCGGCCCGATCACCCGCAACACGGCGGCTGCGGCCACCAGCCAGTACGCGGCGGTCTCGGCTGCACCGGCCGCCAGCATCCGCCCCGTGTGGCCGAGCGCCGTGCGCGTGACCATCGCTATGATCGCGCCGCCCAGCACGCCCACCGTGAACGCATGCGTAGCGATGCCTGCCATCACGAGCCCGAGCGCCGCAGCCGCCTGCAGCACGAAAGCCAGCGGCAGCCACGCATAGGCAAGGTGCAGCGACCACAGCAGCGGCCGGTTACCCACCGCATAGCCACGCCAGCCAGCCACGCGGATGCCGAGCACCACCGCCGCGGGCACGGACAGTGCCGCAGCCAGCCAACCCGGCAGCGGAACCAGGCCGGCCAGCTGCCCAAGCACCGCCGCAGGCACGACAAGCCGATCCACCTTCGGATACTGACGCAGACGGAAGCCTGGGATCGCATTCGTGGTGAACATCGGAATCACGCGCCCGCCGATCACGATCACGAACAGCGTGATCAGGGCGACTCCGGCCTGGCACGCACGCAACGCGCCATTCGTGTGGCCGCTGGCCTGCAATCCGAGGCTCACCACATTGGCCAGCGCGAGCAGCCACAGCGCAAACGCCAGCGGATAGTTGCGGCGATTGCCGCCGCGCACCAGCGTGCGCGTGAATGCGAGCGCGGCCAGCGGCAGGAACGCGGCGTCGATCCATGAAGCTGGCGCGCCGGTGCCAAACCACATCGCACCGCGTCCGCCCAGCCAGAGCACGAACAGGGAGGCCAGCAGCACGCCGGTCGGCGTGGGTTGCCCTGTCCATGCGCGCCCTGCCGTGAACAGGAAGCCGACGACGATCGCCGCGGCAAAACCAAACACCATCTCGTGCGCATGCCACAGCATCGGCGGCAGCGCGGCGGACGGCGCTGCGAGCACGCCGCCAAACACGGCAGCCCATACCGCCACGGCAATGGCCGCGAAGATCGCGCCGCCCAGGTAGAACGGCCGGAAGCCAAGTGCGAACAGCGCAAAGCCGCGCGGCGGCGGCCCCGTCTCCGGCGACTTGCGCGGACCGCGTGCGGGCAGGATCGGGATGGTTTCCATGATGGGCGCTGGCGAGAAGTTTGATCCGTGTCACGGGTTGATACCGTGTCCAGGCGGGCTGCAATCACGATATCACCGTGATGCGGCCGCCGTCCTCCGCCGATGGAACTAGCTCCACCAGCAGGTTCCGCGGCGTGGCGGCTTGTGCTCCCGGCGAATGGTCAGCCGCAGCGGTCGTGCCTACGCTGGCATCACCGTCAAAGTTGACACAGGAGCATGGCCATGGCCACCCCCACACGCGCGGCGCGCATGCCGGAGCCCGTCCCTTCCGGGGCATGGACGACGCTGGCATCCAGCACGTTCGCCTTCACCATCTGCTTTGCCGTCTGGATGCTATTTGCCGTCCTCGGCATCCCGCTCAAGAAGGAACTCGGGCTCAATGAAACCGAGTTCGGCCTGCTCGCCGCTACGCCCGTGCTGAGCGGCTCGCTGATCCGCGTGCCGCTAGGCCTGTGGACCGACCGCTACGGCGGCCGTGTCGTGTTCTTCGTGCTGATGCTGGCTACCGTCATCCCGATCTGGCTGATCTCGTACGCGCACACGCTGTGGCAACTGCTGGTGCTCGGCCTGTTCGTCGGTCTGGCGGGCGGTTCGTTTTCCGTCGGCACGCCTTACGTGGCACGCTGGTTCCCGCGTTCTCGCCAAGGGCTCGCGATGGGGATCTTCGGTGCCGGTAACTCCGGTGCCGCGCTGACCAAGTTTGTCGCACCCGCGCTGATCCTCGCCGCTGGCACCTGGGAAATCGTGCCGCGCGTGTATTCGGTGGCGATGCTGGTGACGGCCATCGTGTTCTGGCTCGGGTCGCGCAGCAATCCCGCCCACCGGGTGATGACGAGTGCCGGCTGGCGCGAGCAGCTTGCCGTGATGCGCGACCCGCGCGTGTGGCGCTACTCGCAGTACTACTCGGTGGTGTTCGGCGGCTATGTCGGCCTGTCGCTGTGGATGACCAAGTACTACATCGGCGAATACGGCTTCGATATCAAGGTGGCCGCCTTCCTGGCCGCCTGCTTCTCGCTGCCCGGCGGCGTGCTGCGCGCGATCGGCGGCTGGATCTCCGACCGCTACGGCGCGCACCGCACCACGTGGTGGGTCATGTGGGTGAGCTGGGTCGGCTTCTTCCTGCTGAGCTACCCGCAAACCGACTTCGTGATCCACACCACCACGGGCCCGCAGAGCTTCCGCATCGCGCTGACGCCAGCGGTGTTCACCTTCCTGCTGTTCGTGGTCGGCATTGCGTTCGCCATCGGCAAGGCCTCGGTCTTCAAGTTCATCTCGAACGATTTCACGCACAACATCGGCGCCGTCTCCGGCGTAGTCGGGCTCGCAGGCGGGCTGGGCGGCTTCGTGCTGCCGATCCTGTTCGGCGCGCTGGCCGACCTCACCGGCGTGCGCAGCAGCTGCTTCATGCTGATGTACGGCACGGTGTGCGTAAGCCTGGTCTGGATGCACTACAGCCAACGCGCCGAACGCCGGCGCAAGGAGCAAGCAGTCGGCCTGACTCAGACCGCCTGACGCCTTCCTGACATCCCTCAACACTTAAGCACACTGTCATGTCCACTTCCGTACTGACCCGCTGGGAGCCCGAGAACAAGGCCTTCTGGCAGAACACCGGCGAGCGCATCGCCTACCGCAACCTGTGGATTTCGATCCCCGCGCTGATGCTGGCCTTCGTGGTCTGGATGCTGTGGAGCGTGGTCGCGGTCAATCTTGATCGCGCTGGCTTCCAGTTCACCAAGAACCAACTGTTCTGGCTCACCGCACTGCCCGCTTTGTCCGGCGCCACGCTGCGCATCTTCTACTCGTTCCTCGTCCCGGTGTTCGGCGGTCGACGCTTCACCGCGATCTCCACGGCGCTGCTGCTGATTCCTGCGCTCGGCATGGGCTTCGCGCTGCGCGATCCGTCCACGGGCTACCCGACGCTGCTTGCGCTCGCCTTGCTGTGCGGCTTCGGCGGCGCCAACTTCAGTTCGTCGATGGCCAATATCAGCTTCTTCTTCCCGAAGGCGAAGAAGGGCCTGGCTACAGGCCTCAATGCGGGCATCGGCAATCTCGGCGTGTCGGTCGTTCAGTTCGTCACGCCGCTCGTGGTATCGGTGGCCGTGTTCGGCACGCTTGGCGGCGAGCCCCAGCAGTACCAGGCCGGCGACGCCATGAAGAACCTGTGGCTGCAGAACGCGGGGTTCATCTGGGTGCCGTTCATCGTGGTGTCGTCGCTTGCCGCATGGTTCGGCATGCATGACATCGCCGACGCCAAGGCGTCCTTCGCTGACCAGGCCATCATCTTCAAGCGCAAGCACAACTGGCTGATGTGCTGGCTCTACGTGGGCACGTTCGGCTCGTTCATCGGCTTCTCGGCCGGCCTGGCGCTGCTGACCAAGTCGCAGTTTCCGGGCGTGAACCCGACCGCGTATGCGTTCCTCGGGCCGCTGGTCGGCGCACTGACGCGTCCCGTGGGCGGCTGGATCTCCGACAAGCTTGGCGGCGCGCGCGTCACGCTGTGGACGTTTGTCGGCATGATCGCCGCCGTGTTCGCCGTGCTGGACGCACTGCCGCATGACGGCGCAGCGGGCAGTTTCCCGGCATTCCTCGCAGCCTTCGTCGCGCTGTTCGCGCTGACTGGTGTCGGCAACGGCTCCACGTTCCGCATGATTCCGGTGATCTTCCTGACCGAACGCCAGCGTGCCGCCAAGGGCAAGGGCGACACGGCGCAGAAGCAGGCATTGCAGGAAGCGGGCAAGGAATCCGCCGCGGTGCTCGGCTTCTCCGGCGCGATCGGTGCCTACGGCGGCTTCTTCATCCCCAAGAGCTTTGGCACGTCGCTGGAACTGACCGGCTCCGCCGACGCCGCGCTGTATTGCTTCATCGCGTTCTACGTGAGCTGCGTGCTGGTGACGTGGTGGTGCTACGCGCGCCGCAACGCAGCCATGCCTTGCTGATGTGCTGCCGGCCGGCCTAGTTCGACAGAACTAGGCCGGCGCCCGCCGACTAGCCCGAACGCACCGCGCGGCCTGTTCCACCAGCGAATTGGCGCGCACTTTACTCCCCCATAAGCTACGAGTGTCCCTGCAACGGCCTCACGCCGCGCGCAGCAAGCATTCGCGGAGAACAAGAGATGAGTCACTTTCTGGATCGACTGAAGTTCATGTCGCGCGTCAAGTCCACGTATGCGGACGGGCACGGCGCGGTGGTGAACGAGGACCGCAAGTGGGAAGACGGCTATCGCAGCCGCTGGCAGCACGACAAGATCGTGCGCTCCACGCACGGTGTGAACTGCACAGGCTCGTGCTCATGGAAGGTCTATGTGAAGAACGGCCTGATCACCTGGGAAACCCAGCAGACCGACTACCCGCGCACCCGCCCCGACCTGCCCAACCATGAGCCGCGTGGCTGCCCGCGTGGTGCATCGTACAGCTGGTACGTCTATTCCGCCCAGCGCGTGAAGTACCCGATGATCCGTGGCCGCCTGATGGAAATGTGGCGCGAGGCCCGCAAGACCATGGATCCGATCGCGGCCTGGGAATCGATCAGCCAGGACCCGGAAAAGGCGAAGCGCTATAAGAGCGTGCGCGGCCAGGGCGGCTTCGTGCGCGCCGACTGGAACACCGCGACCGAGATGATCGCCGCCGCCAACGCATTCACCGTCAAGAAGTTCGGCCCAGATCGCGTGATCGGTTTCTCGCCGATCCCGGCCATGTCGATGGTCTCCTACGCCGCTGGCGCGCGCTACCTGAGCCTGCTCGGCGGCGCTTGCCTGTCGTTCTACGACTGGTACTGCGACCTACCGCCCGCGAGCCCGCAGATCTGGGGCGAACAAACCGACGTGCCCGAATCCGCCGACTGGTACAACTCCACCTACCTGATGGTGTGGGGCTCCAACGTGCCGCAGACGCGCACGCCGGACGCGCACTTCTACACTGAGGTGCGCTACAAGGGCACCAAGACCGTGGCCGTGTCTTCCGACTTCGGCGAGATGGTCAAATTCGGCGACATCTGGCTGGCCCCGAAGCAAGGCACCGACGCCGCGCTGGCCATGGCCATGGGCCATGTCGTGCTCAAGGAATTCCACGTCACCCGCAAATCCGCCTACTTCCGCGACTACATCAAGCAGTACACCGACATGCCGATGCTGGTGCTGCTGCGCGACAACGACGGCACCCTGGTGCCTGACCACTTCCTGCGCGCCTCGCATCTGGCCGACAACCTTGGCGAAGCGAACCATCCCGAATGGAAGACACTGCAGATCGACGACGCGACCGGCGAGATCCTCGCACCCAATGGCTCGATCGGCTTCCGCTGGGGCGAGGCCGCGCATAACGAAGGCGAAAAGGTCGGCCGCTGGAACCTGGAGATGAAAGACGGCGGCAGCGGCCGCCATATCGATCCGCGCCTGTCGCTGCTGGGCAGCCACGACGAGGTCGCCGAAGTCGGCTTCCCGTACTTCGGTGGCGAACACGACGCGCTGCTGCGCCGCCGCGTACCGGCCCGCCGCGTGACGCTGGCCGATGGCACCACCGCGCTCGTGGCAACCGTGTACGACCTGCAGCTCGCTAACTATGGCGTCGACCAGGGCCTGGGCGGCCCGAACGTCGCGGCCTCCTATGAGGATGATGTCCCCTACACGCCCGCCTGGCAGGAGAAGCACACCTCGGTGCCGGCCAAGCTCGTCATCCAGGTCGCGCGCGAGTTCGCCGACAACGCGGACCGCACGCAAGGCAAGAGCATGGTCATCGTCGGGGCGGCGCTGAACCACTGGTACCACAACGACATGATCTACCGCGGCATCATCAACCTGCTGATGATGTGCGGCTGCGTCGGCAAGAGCGGCGGCGGCTGGGCCCACTATGTCGGCCAGGAAAAGCTGCGTCCGCAGTTCGGCTGGGCGCCGCTGGCCTTCGGGCTCGACTGGTCGCGGCCGCCGCGCCAGATGAACGGCACCTCGTTCTTCTATAACCACACCAGCCAGTGGCGCCACGAGAAGCTCGGCGTCGACGAGATCCTGTCGCCGACCGCGGACAAGGGCAAGTACGACAAGATGTCGCTGCTCGACCTCAACGCAAAGTCTGAACGCATGGGCTGGCTGCCATCCGCGCCGCAGCTCGGCAGCAACCCGCTCGACGTGGTCGATGCAGCAGAACGCGCCGGCAAAGACCCGGTGGCCTACACCGTGGAGCAACTGAAGTCCGGCAACCTCCAGTTCGCGTGCGACGACCCCGACAACCCCGCGAACTTCCCGCGCAATATGTTCGTGTGGCGTTCGAACATCCTGGGCAGCTCGGGCAAGGGTCACGAGTACTTCCTGAAGTATCTGCTCGGCACGCAGAACGCCGTGTTCGGCGACGAGAACGACGCAATCAAGCCCACTGAAGTCAAGGTACGCCCGGCCGCCGAAGGCAAGCTCGACTTGCTGACCGTGCTCGATTTCCGCATGAGCACGACCTGCCTGTACGGCGACATCGTGCTGCCGACCGCCACGTGGTACGAGAAGGACGACCTCAACACGTCCGACATGCATCCGTTCATCCACCCGCTGTCGGAGGCCGTGCAGCCGCTGTGGGAAAGCAAAACCGACTGGGAAATCTACAAGGCCATCGCGAAGAAGTTCAGCGAGATTGCCGGGCCTTACCTCGGTACGCGCAAGGACCTGGTCTGCACGCCGCTGCTGCACGACACCCCCGGTGAGCTCGGCCAGCCGTTCGAGCCGAAGGACTGGAAGCATGGCGAATGCGACCTGATTCCGGGCAAGACTGCTCCGTCGATGACGGTGGTTGAGCGCAACTACGCCGACATCTACAAGAAGTTCTCTTCGATCGGCCCGCTGCTCGACAAGATGGGCAACGGCGGCAAGGGCATCAACTGGGACACGAAACACGAGGTCAGGGAGATCGGTGAACTAAGCAAGACCGTCACCGAGCCTGGCGTGAGCCAGGGCCGCCCGAAGCTGGAAACCGCGATCGATGCGGCCGAGATGATCCTGACCTTCGCGCCCGAGACCAACGGCCACGTCGCGGTGAAGGCGTGGGATGCGCTGTCGAAGATCACCGGCCGCGACCACACCCACCTGGCCGAAGGCCGCGAGCACGACAAGATCCGCTTCCGCGACGTGCAGGCACAGCCGCGCAAGATCATCTCGGCGCCGACATGGTCGGGCCTTGAATCGGAAGAAGTCAGCTACAACGCCGGCTACACCAACGTGCATGAACTGATTCCATGGCGCACGCTGACCGGCCGGCAGCAGTTCTGGCAGGACCATCGCTGGATGCTCGACTTCGGCGAAGGCTCGTGCGTGTACAAGCCCGCCATCGACACCAAGACGGTCAGCCCGATGCTCGGCAAGAAGCCGAACGGCAACCCCGAGCTGGTGCTGAACTGGATCACGCCGCACCAGAAGTGGGGTATCCACTCCACCTATTCGGACAACCTGCGCATGCTGACGCTGTCGCGCGGCGGTCCGCATGTGTGGATCTCGGAGGTCGAAGCCAAGGCCAACGGCATCCGAGACAACGACTGGGTGGAAGTGTTCAACGTCAATGGCACGCTGACCGCCCGCGTGGTGGTGTCGCAGCGCGTGCCGCAGGGCATGTGCCTGATGTACCACGCCCAGGAAAAGATCGTGAACGTGCCGGGCGCCGAGACCAGCCGCATGCGTGGCGGCATCCATAACTCGGTCACGCGCGCCGTGACCAAGCCCACGCACATGATCGGGGGCTACGCGCAGCTTGCCTACGGCTTCAATTACTACGGCACCGTGGGCAGCAACCGCGACGAGTTCGTGATCCTGCGCAAGATGAAGAAGGTCGACTGGCTGGAAGGGCCGCTCGTGGAAACGACAGTGAAGGAAGGAGCCTGAGAATGAAGATCCGTGCCCAGGTAGCCATGGTGCTGAACCTCGACAAGTGCATCGGCTGCCATACCTGCTCCGTAACCTGCAAGAACGTGTGGACCAGCCGCGACGGCATCGAGTACGCATGGTTCAACAATGTCGAAACCAAGCCGGGTATCGGTTACCCCAAGGAATGGGAGAACCAGGACAAATGGCAAGGCGGCTGGAAGCGTAACGCCAATGGCAGCCTTGAGCCGCGCCAGGGCGGCAAGCTGAAGATCCTGGCGAACCTGTTCGCCAATCCGAACCTGCCGCAGATCGACGACTACTACGAGCCGTTCACGTACGACTACGAGCACCTGCAGAAGGCGCCGCTCGTGCAGACGCCGCCGACCGCGCGTCCGGTGTCCGTGCTGACCGGCCGCAAGATGGAAAAGATCGAATGGGGTCCGAACTGGGAAGACGATCTCGGCGGCGAATTCAGCTCGCGCGGCCGCGACAAGCTGTTCGACGACGTGCAGAAGGAGATGTACTCGACCTTCGAGAACACCTTCATGATGTACCTGCCGCGCCTGTGCGAACACTGCCTGAACCCGGCATGCGTGGCATCTTGCCCGTCCGGCTCGATCTACAAGCGCGAGGATGACGGCATCGTACTCGTCGACCAGGACAAGTGCCGGGGCTGGCGCATGTGCATCTCGGGCTGCCCGTACAAGAAGATCTACTTCAACTGGCAGAGCGGCAAGGCCGAGAAGTGCCTGTTCTGCTATCCGCGCATCGAGGCCGGCCAGCCGACCGTGTGCTCGGAAACCTGCGTGGGCCGCATCCGCTATCTCGGCGTGATGCTGTATGACGCCGATCGTATCGAGCAAGCCGCGTCGGTCGCTGATGAGCGAGACCTGTACCAGTCGCAGCTCGACGTGTTCCTCGACCCGCACGATCCCATCGTTCAGGCCGAGGCGCGCCGCCAGGGCATTCCGCAGAGCTGGCTCGACGCCGCGCGCAAGTCGCCGGTCTACAAGATGGCCTGCGAATGGAAGGTCGCCTTCCCGCTGCACCCCGAGTACCGCACGCTGCCGATGGTCTGGTACATCCCGCCGCTGTCGCCGATCCAGTCCGCCGCCGAGGGGGGCCATATGGGCATGAACGGCGTGATCCCGGACGTGAAGAGCCTGCGCATTCCGGTGAAGTACCTCGCCAACCTGCTGACCGCGGGCGATGTCATGCCCGTTCTGTCCGCGCTCGACCGCATGCTCGCGATGCGCGCCTACAAGCGTTCGCAGGTGGTGGATGGCTTGCAGGACCTGGCGGTGCTCGAGCAGGTCGGCCTGACGCCGGCGCAGGTCGAAGACATGTACCAGACCATGGCCATCGCAAACTATGAAGACCGCTTCGTCATCCCGTCGTCGCACAAGGAAATGGTCGAGGACAGCTTCGGCGACAAGGCCAGTTGCGGCTTCACCTTCGGCAACGGCTGCTCCGGCGGCACGTCCGAAGGCACGCTGTTCGGCAAGAAGCCGAAGCCGGCCATCGCTTATGCCGCGCTGCCGCGTTCGCGCAAGGCATTCGCCGGCTGACCAGACAGGAGAACCAACATGCCCCTCTACCCAGTTCTTAGCGCCCTGCTCTGCTACCCCGACGAAGCACTGCTCGACAGCCTGCCCGAGATCGACGCGGCACTGGCCGAATGGCCGCAGGCGCGCGACATGCTGACGCCGCTGACTTCGCTGCTGCGCAGCGAATCGCTGATTGCACTGCAGGAAAACTACGTCGCCACGTTCGATCGCAACCCGGCCCATTCGCTGCACCTGTTCGAGCACGTCCACGGCGAGAGCCGCGACCGCGGCCAGGCCATGGTCGACCTGATCGAGGAATACCGGCGCGACGGCTTCGAGCCGACCGCGTCCGAACTGCCCGACTACGTGCCGCTGTTCCTCGAGTACCTCGGCGCACTGGCCGCGGATGGAAAGGATGCGCGCGCCGAGCAGTTGCTCGGCGACGCCATCCATGTGCTGGCCGCCGTGGGCGACCGCCTGGCGCGCAACGAAAGCCCGTATGCAAGCGTCTTCGCCGTGCTGCGCACGCTGACCGACGTGCAGCCCGAACCACAAACCGAGCCGCCCGTACGCGACATGGACGAAGCGCTGGAAACCTTCGGCCCCGGTGCGGACGGCGTCGAGCCGCTGCTCGGCCCCGCCACTGGCGCGCAGGCCGTGAAGTTCTATCCGCGTGGCACAACAGCGCAGCGCGCGCCGGTGTCCCCCGTCTGCTAAGCATGCCAAGGTTACGACCATGAACCTGATCAACCAATTCCTCTTCGGCATCTACCCGTACATCGCGCTCGCCATCTTCCTGTTCGGCAGCCTCGCGCGCTTCGAGCGCGAGCAGTACACCTGGAAGACCGACAGCTCGCAGGTGCTGTATCGCGGCAACCTGCGCACGGGCAACATCCTGTTCCACGTCGGCATCCTCGGGCTGTTTTTCGGCCATCTGGCCGGTCTGCTGACGCCCGTGGCAGTGTGGGATGCGCTTGGTGTTTCGCACAGCCTCAAGCAGGCTGTGGCGATGACCGCCGGCGGCGTGATGGGCACCATGTGCCTGGCCGGCCTGCTGATCCTGCTGCATCGCCGCCTGACCAACGCGCGCGTATCGGCAGTGACCCGCACGGGCGACAAGGTATTGCTGTTGTGGCTGCTGGTGACGCTGCTGCTAGGGCTGTCGACCATCTTCGAATCGGCCAGCCATATGGACGGCCACATGATGGTGCAGCTGATGACTTGGGCCCAGCACATCGTCACGCTGCGCGGCGATGCCGCAAGCTTCGTCGCCGAAGCCCCGCTCCTGTTCAAGGTGCACCTGTTCATGGGCATGTCGCTGTTCGTGATCTTCCCGTTCACGCGCCTCGTCCATGTCTGGAGCGGTTTCGCTTCCGTGGGCTATCTCGGCCGCGCGTGGCAACTCGTGCGCAGCCGTTAAGCGCATCCATCAGAACCGGAGAACACCATGCCAGTCACCGTCAATGGCGTAGAACTGACCGATGACGATATCGAACGCGAGATGGACCAACACCGCGATGCGCGCAATCCCGCGCATATGGCCACCGTGTCGGCCATCCTGCGCCGCCTGATGCGCACGGAGGCCGAGCGCCTCGGCATTGCCGGCGGCGACACGGATGACGATGCGCTCGCACTGGCACTGCTCGCGCATGAAGCGCCCGTACCGGACGCGGACGAAAGCAGCTGCCGCCGCCACTACGACAGCCGGCCCGACCGCTTCCGCGAAGGCGAATGGGTCGAGGTCGAGCACATCCTGTTCCAGGTCACGCCGCGCGTGCCGCTCGACGCGCTGCGCGAGGTGGCACTGCAGACGCTGGCGCTGATCAAGGGCGATCCGTCGAGCTTCGCGAGCCATGCGCAGGCGCTGTCGAACTGTCCGAGCGGCGCGGGCGGCGGCAGACTTGGACGCGTGTTCCGTGGCGAGACCGCGCCGGAGTTCGAGCGCGCGGTCTTCTCCGCGCCGGTACAGGGCCTGTTGCCGCAACTGGTCGAGACGCGCTTCGGCCTGCATATCGTACGCGTACTTGACCGCTGCGACGGCACGCGCCTGCCGTTCGACATGGTGCGCGCCGACATCGCCCACGCGCTGACCGCCGCCGCGCGCGACCGTGCCTGGAAGCAGTACGCCAGCCTGCTGATCGGCAGGGCCAGCATCACGGGTATCGAGCTCGAAGGCGCCGACAGCCCGCTGGTGCAGTAGGGAAAACCGTCCCCGGAGGCTTCTGGCATGCACGAGATCGAACGTCTGCTGAAAGGGTTCGAGCGCTTCCAGCAGCATTACTTCGAGGACGAACCCGAGCTTTTCGATACGCTGCGCGACGGCCAGCGTCCGCCGACGCTGCTGATCGGCTGCAGTGATTCGCGTGTCGACCCCGCCCTGCTACTTGGATGCGACCCCGGAGAGCTGTTTACGGTACGCAATATCGGCAACCTGGTGCCGCCATGCACCGGCAACCACGAAGGCAGCCTGCACGGCGTATCCGCCGCCATCCAGTTCGCGGTGGAGCAGTTGCGCGTGGCCCGCATCATCGTGATGGGCCATGCCGGATGCGGCGGGATTCGCGCATTACTGGCGCAACCCGCGGGTGCCGAACACGAAGACGCTGTCGCGGGCAGAGACTTCATCGGGCCGTGGGTGCGGATCGCCAGTTCCGCGAGGCGGCACGTCGACGACACACTGGCCGGCGCGAGCAGCGCGCAACGCCAGCGCGCCTGTGAACAGGCAGCGATTCTCGTGTCGCTAGGCAATCTCGAGACGTTTCCTTTCGTGCGACGCGAGCTGGACCGCGGCCGGCTGACGCTGCACGGCTGGTATTTCGACCTCGAAGCAGGTGCGCTGCTCGCGTACTCGCATCGGGCCGACAGCTTCCTGCCACTCGTATGCCCGATCGGGCGTGGCAACTCATCCGCGAAGAACTGAGGATCATGCAAGGATTCGTTATCGGCATCGCCGGCACGTCTGGCAGCGGCAAGACCACACTTATTACCGCCATGCTGCCCTGGTTCCGTTCACACGGCCTGAGCGTCAACGTGGTCAAGCACAGCCACCATCCGCTGGAACTGGAACCGCCCACCAAGGACAGCGCGCGCTTTCGCGCGGCCGGCGCCAACGAGGTCATGGTGGCGTCACCGTACCGCTATGCCATCGTGCGCGAGCTGCACGGCGAGAAGGAACCCACGCTGCACGAGCAGCTTGCACGCCTGTCGCCCGCGGACCTGACGCTGGTGGAAGGCTTCCGCAGCGACGCGATACCGCGCATCGAGGTCTACCGGCCCGTGCATGGCCGCGAGCCCTACTATCCCCGCGATCCGTCCATCCTCGCGCTCGTTACCGACGCACCCACGGATTCCAGGCTGCCGTGCCTGCCGCTGAATTCACCATGTCCCACTCCACCCTGGCCAGCCTGCCGCTGGTCTATGCCTGTTCTGGCTGCTCGAGCGTCGCGCAGCTTGCGAACACCTTCGCGGTCCGGCTCGACCGCAGCGGTGCAGCCGAGATGTCCTGCATCAGCGGCGTCGGCGGCGGCGTGCCCGCGCTGACGCGTGTCGCGCGTTCGGGCCGCCCCATCCTTGCACTCGACGGATGTGCGCTTTCCTGCGTCAAGGCTTGCCTCGCAAGCGTTGACGTCGTGCCCGACCGGCACCTCGTGCTGAACCGGCTTGGCGCCACCAAACGGCAGCACGGCGTATGCACCGAGGCTGAAGAAGCCGAGACGTGGGACGCCGTGCAGCAGGCACTCGCAGAGGTGCGGGGCGCGATGTGATTTTCCGCGTCATGTCCACAATGACTGCAAGGCCATAGGCGGCGGCGCCCGCTGCCGTTGACGACAGTCAACCCGGCACTGCGCAATGTTCACCATGATCTCCATGACCGCCGGCGCAACAAGCATCACGAAAAAATACGGCCGGCATGACAGCTTTCCCCAACTCGCTGAAGAACAGCACTATGAAAGCGAAATCCTGGAGGTTCACTGCGCTTGCGGCATTGCCGCTTACTCTCTGGCTGAGCCACGCCAGCGCAGACACACCGGCAGCCGCATCTGCCACGCCGCCGATGGCAGCGACGCCTACCCTGACACCCACCGAGTTCGACCATGCCCGGCAAATCTACTTCGAGCGCTGCGCCGGCTGCCACGGCGTGCTGCGCAAAGGCGCGACCGGCAAGCCGCTGACGCCCGACATCACGCGTGCGCGCGGCAGCGAGTACCTGAAGACCTTCATCAAGTACGGCAGCCCCGCTGGCATGCCGAACTGGGGCACTTCGGGGGACCTGTCCGACAGCGAGGTCGACCTGATGGCCCGCTATATCCAGCTCGATCCGCCGACACCGCCGGAGTTCTCGCTTGCGGACATCGAGAAGAGCCGCAAGGACATCGTGCCCGTGGCGAAGCGTCCCGCGCGCAAGATGAACCAGTACAACCTGGACAACCTGTTCTCGGTCACGCTGCGCGATGCCGGCGAGGTCGCGCTGATCGACGGCGACAGCAAGAAGATCATCAACATCGTGAAGACCGGCTATGCGGTGCATATTTCGCGCATGTCGGCATCGGGCCGTTACCTGTACGTGATCGGACGCGATGCACGCCTGGACCTGATCGATCTGTGGCTGCCGAAGCCCGACATCGTCGCCGAGGTCAAGATCGGTCTTGAAGCGCGCTCGGTGGAGACGTCCAAGTACAAGGGCTACGAGGACAAGTACGCCGTGGCAGGCTCCTACTGGCCGCCGCAGTACGTGATCATGGAAGGCGACACGCTCAAGCCGCTCAAGGTCGTTTCGACGCGCGGCATGACCGTGGACAACGAGTACCACCCCGAGCCGCGCGTGGCCTCGATCGTCGCGAGCCACTTCCATCCGGAGTTCGTGATCAACGCCAAGGAAACCGGCAAGATCATGATGGTCAACTACGCGGACCTGAACAACCTCAAGACCACGACCATCGACTCCGCCAAGTTCCTGCATGACGGTGGCTTCGATGCAACGGGCCGCTACTTCCTGGTGGCCGCCAATGCCTCGAACAAGATAGCGGTCGTCGATACCAAGGAGGACAAGCTCGCTGCGCTGGTCGACGTGGGCAAGACGCCGCACCCGGGCCGCGGTGCGAACTTCGTCCATCCGAAGTTCGGACCGGTCTGGGCCACGAGCCATCTCGGCGACGAGACCATCAGCCTGATCGGTACCGACCCCGTGGGACACAAGGCGCAGGCATGGAAGGTCGTGCAGACGGTCAAGGGCCAGGGCGGCGGTTCGCTGTTCATCAAGACGCATCCGAAGTCGTCCAACCTGTGGGTCGATACGCCGCTGAACCCCGACGCCAAGCTCAACCAGTCGGTGGCCGTATTCGATACGCGCAATCTGGAAGCAGGCTTCCAGGTACTGCCGGTCGCCGAATGGGCCAATCTGAAAGGCGAAGGCGCCAAGCGCGTGGTGCAGGCCGAATACAACAAGGCCGGCGACGAGGTGTGGTTCTCCGTATGGGGCACCAAGGATGGCGAGTCTGCGCTGGTCGTCGTCGATGACAAGACGCGCAAGCTCAAGACGGTGATCAAGGATCCGCGCCTGATCACGCCTACCGGCAAGTTCAACGCCTACAACACGCAGCACGACATCTACTGATCGTGCGTGCGGTGCGGAGCCATGTACGTGGTTCGGCACCACACGCCACCGGAGCCAAGAGATGCAAACCATCCGAATCGCCATCGCCGCGGCCGCCTGTGCGCTGCTTTCCGCGGCTGCGCACGCGAGCCCCGAGCTCGCTGCGAGCAAGGCCTGCATGGCCTGCCACAGCGTCGACAAGAAGCTGGTCGGTCCGGCCTTCAAGGACGTGGCCGCGAAGTACAAGGGCAGCAAGGACGCCGCCGCCCAGCTTTCCGGGTCCATCCTCAAGGGCAGCAGCGGCAAGTGGGGCCCGGTACCGATGCCGGCCAACCGTGTTACCGACGCCGAAGCCGACACGCTCGCCAAATGGGTGCTGACGTTGTAACCGGCATGGCGCGCTGCATCGCGCTCGGCCTGCTGCTCGCCGCAGCGGGTACGTCGGCGGCGCAGCCGCTGCCGGCTCGGCAGGCGGAACTCGCCCGTCTGCTGCGCGATGACTGCGGTGCGTGCCACGGCATGACGCTGCAAGGCGGGCTCGGTTCGCCACTGACGGCCGCCGCGCTTACAGGCAAGCCGCGCGATGGCCTGGTGGCCACCGTGCTGCAGGGCCGCCCCGGCACCGCCATGCCGCCATGGCAACCTTTCATGACGCAGGATGAAGCCCAATGGCTGATCGAACGATTGCAGGCCGGCCAGGCACCAGCCGTTCCGGGCAGGTAGCCCGGATCACACGGCAGGCACTGAAGTGTCTGTTGCCCATTCTCCTGACCGGTGCGTTGCTCGCCGGTTGCGCAACGCCGGTGCGCGGCACTGGCGATCTCGGCGTCATCATCGAACGCGCCGCGGGCCGCATGCAGGTCGTGGAGACCACTGGCATGACGCAGCTTGCGACGGTCGACGGCCTGGGCGATCTGTCGCACGCGAGCGTGGTGTTCTCGCGCGATGGCCGCTTTGCCTACGTCTTCGGGCGCGACGGCGGATTGTCGCGCGTGGACCTTCTGCAAGCGCGCGTCACGCATCGCGTGATGCAGGCTGGCAACAGCATCGGCGGCGCCATTACGCAGGATGGCCGAGTGGTAGCGGCACAGAACTATGCGCCGGGGGGCATCAAGCTGTTCGATGCGGCGACGCTGGAACCCCTGGCAGACATTCCCGCCATTGGCATGGACGGCAAGCGCTCCAAGGTCGTCGGCCTGGCCGACCTGCCGGGCCGGAGGCTCGCCGCCAGCCTGTTCGAATCGGGCGAGATCTGGATCATCGACATCCACCACCCGCGCGAGCCGCAGGTCACGCGGCTGCACGCCGGACGCGACCCGTACGACGGGCTCGTCACGCCGGATGGCCGCTGGTACATCGCGGGCCTATTTGGCCAGGACGGGCTGGCGCTGGTCGACCTGTGGCAGTCTCCGCCCGAGGCGCGGCGCATCCTGTCCGGCTATGGCCGCGGCACCGATCCGCTGCCCGTCTACAAGATGCCGCACCTGCGCGGCTGGGGCATGGCACAGGGCATGCCATGGTTGCCCGCGATCGGACGGCACGAGGTGCTCGTCGCCGACGCTGCGCAAGGCTGGAAGGAATCCGCACGCGTTGCGCTGGCCGGCCAGCCGGTGTTTGTCATGGCGCGCCCGGATGGCCGGCAGGTCTGGGTCAACTTCGCCTTCCCGCACAACGACACGGTGCAGGTCATCGACACCGCGACGCGGCGGGTCGTGCGGACCATGCGCCCGTGCCGCGGCGTGCTGCACATGGAATTCACGCCCAAGGGCGAAGCCGTGTGGCTGTCGTGCCGCGACGACAACCGCGTGGAGGTCTACGACACAGCCACCTTCGCGCGGCTCGCTACGCTGCCGGCCGATAACCCGAGCGGCATCTTCTTCACGGTGCGCGCCCAGCGCTTCGGCATGTAACGATTGCAACCATGTACGACGAAGCCATGCTCTACGACCGGATCCAGCGCGACCTGCCGCTGCATCCGCGCCCATACCGCCAACTGGCCGGTGAACTGGGCCTTTGCGAACACGACCTGCTGAGCCTGCTCGCGCGCGATCTTGGCACCGGGCGCATCAGCCGCATTGGCGCGGTGTTCGCGCCGAATGTGATCGGCGTCAGCTCGCTTGGCGCACTGGCGGTCGAACCCGCGCAGCTGGACCGCGTCGCGGCGTGCGTGAGCACCTGCAGCGCGATCAGCCACAACTACGCACGGCGCGGACATCGCCACAACCTGTGGTTCGTCGCGGGCGCGCGCGACCGCGATGCGCTCGACGCAGTGTTCGCCGACATCGCAGCCAGGACCGGCCTGACCCCTCTGGACCTGCCGATGGAGCGCGAGTATCACATCGACCTTGGCTTTTCGCTGCGCGATAGCGGTTCCCGCCAGCCGCGCCGCGCCACCAGGACGCCGGGCCCGGTGCAGCCGGATGCCGACGACTGGCGGCTGATCGCCGCGCTCGAATCGGGCCTACCGCTGGCGCCGCAGCCATTCCACGCGCTCGCGCTGCGTACGCGCATTCCACTGGATCGCATCCTCGAACGGCTCGCGCACTGGTGCGAAAGCGGTGTAATCCGCCGGCTCGGGGTGGTCCTGCACCACGGCCGCTTCGGCTACCAGCACAACGCCATGTCCGTCTGGGATGTGCCAGACAGCCGCGTCGACGCACTTGGCATCCGCCTTTCGCGCATGCCGGGCGTGACGCTCTGCTATCGCCGCACACGCAGCGCTCCCGACTGGCCGTACAACCTCTTCGCGATGGTTCACGCGCGCGACGCGCAAGCATCGCGCGAAGCGCTGGCACGCATCAACGAGCAGGTAGGACTCAGCCAGCTACCGGGCGCCGTCCTTGTCGGCACGCGCTGCTACAAGCAGCGCAACACACGCTACGCGCCGCAGCAGGAGCCGTCATGACCTTCGTCCCCGATGCGCTCGACCGCCGCATCATCAACACCCTGCAGCACGGACTGGCGCTGACACAGCGGCCGTATGCCGATGCGGCCGAAGCCCTGCAAGTTGATGAGGCCACACTGCTCGCGCGCCTGCAGGCGCTGCTGGACGCCGGAATCCTGTCGCGCTTCGGGCCGCTGTACCAGATCGAGCGCGCGGGCGGCCGCTTCGTGCTGTGCGCGTGCCACGCGCCGGAAGACAGGCTTGACGCCGTGATCGACGCGATCAACGCGCACCCGGAAGTGGCGCACCACTACGCACGCTCGCATCACCTGAACCTGTGGTTCGTGCTTGCGGTGCAGCGTGCCGAGGATGTGAGCCCCGCCTTGCAGCGCATCGGCCGCGATGCGGGCGTGGAGATCCTTCCGTTCCCGAAGGAACGCGAGTACTTCGTCAACCTCTACCTGCCCGCGTGAATCGCCATGGAACCTTACGCGCACGATGCCATCGACCTTGCGCTGATCCGCGCGACGCAGGGCGGCCTTCCGCTTGTCAGCTCGCCCTATGCCGCCGTTGGTACGCAGCTTGGCATCGATGAAGCCGAGGTCATTGCCCGCCTGACGGCAATGCAGGCAAACGGCACGCTGCGCCGCATCGCGGCAGTACCGAACCACTATGCGCTGGGCTGGCGTGCCAACGGCATGACTGTGTGGGATGTGGACGACGCCTGCATCGACGCGCTGGGCGAGCAGGTCGGTGCACTGCCATTCGTGAGCCACTGCTACCGGCGCCCGCGCAACCTGCCGCTGTGGCCGTACAACCTCTTCGCCATGGCGCATGCCCGCACGCGGGAAGAGGCGTTACCGCTCGTGGCGCGCATTGCGCAGTTGCTCGGTGACGCCTGCCGCGCGCACGACGTGTTGTGGTCCACGCGCATCCTCAAGAAGACCGGCCTGCGCCTGCCACCGGCCCGTACCGAGTAAGGGAGTCATCATGTTCCGCCTGTCCCGATTCATGGAAGCGCTGCGCGATGGCGGTCCCTTGCCCGCGCCGCGCAAGCCGGCCGGCCCGGTCGTCATCTGGAACTTGATCCGGCGCTGCAACCTCAACTGCAAGCATTGCTATTCGACCTCCGCCGACACCAACTTCAAGGGCGAACTGACTACGGCTGAAGCGCTGGATGTGCTCGGGCAGCTCAAGGCAGCGCATGCCCCCGCGCTGATCCTGTCCGGCGGCGAGCCGCTGCTGCGCGAGGATCTGTACACGATTGCAGCGCGCGCGCGAGAGATGGGCTTCCACTTGTCGCTGTCGTCGAACGGCACATTGCTCGATGCCGCGCACGCCGCGCGGCTAGCCGAGAGCGGCTTCGACTATGTCGGCGTCAGCCTCGACGGCATGCAGGACACACACGACCGCTTCCGCCGCAGCGGCGATGCTTTCCGCCGTGCACTCGCCGGCCTGCGCGCGGCGCGCAGCGCTGGCCTGCGGGTAGGCGTGCGCATGACGCTGACCGAAGAGAACGCGAACGAACTGCCGGCGGTGGTGGCCTTTACCGAAGCGGAAGGCATCGACAAGTTCTACCTGTCGCACTTCAACTACGCGGGGCGCGGCCGCAGCCACCGTGGCGACGACGCGCGTCACGCGGCCACGCGCGCCGCGCTTGACTGGCTGTTTGACCACGTCTGGGAGCGCGCGCGCCAGGGCCATGCCGGGGACTTCGTCACCGGCAATAACGATGCAGACGGCGTCTACCTGCTGCACTGGATCGCGCGGCACCAGCCGCACCGGCTGGCCGACATGCGCCGGCGGCTTGTGAACTGGGGCGGCAATGCGACCGGCGTTGGCGTGGCCAATATCGACAACCTCGGCAACGTCCACCCCGACACGATGTGGTGGCACGTCACGCTCGGTAATGTGCGCGAGCGCGCGTTCGGCGATATCTGGGCCAACCGCAGCGATCCACTCATGGCAGGCCTGGCGGCATCGCCGCGTCCGCTGCAAGGGCGCTGCGCGAACTGCGCGCAGGTGGATATCTGCAACGGCAATACGCGTGTGCGCGCGGCCGCGGTGACCGGCAATCCATGGGCGCAAGACCCCGGCTGCTACCTGACCGACGAGGAGCTTGCCATGCCGCTCGGCGCGGAGGTCGCCGCATGAACCGCTTCCTGCAATGGCTGGCGGCGTACGTGCTCGCAGGCGTGTGCCAGACGGCGGCCATAGGCGGGCAAGCGGCCACCGTCGACGCCGCCGCGCTATACGGACAGCATTGCGCCGCATGCCACGGCGCCGACCGTCTTGGCGCGATGGGCCCCGCGCTGCTGCCCGAGAGCCTGGAGCGCCTGCGCCCGGCCGAGCTGGCCACGGTGCTGCGCGAAGGCCGGGCGGCTACGCAGATGCCGGGTTTTGCGGGCCAGCTCGACGACGCCAAACTGACGGACCTCGCCGCATGGTTGCGCACCGGGCCCGCGACCTCGCGGCCGTGGGCTGCCGCCGACATCCGCGTTAGTCATATCGTGTACCCCGCGACGGATAGCCTTCCCGCCACGCCCGTGTTCAAGGCCGACCCGGCCAACCTGTTTCTCGTCGTGGAAGCCGGCAGCCATCATATCAGCGTGCTCGATGGCGACCGCCTCGAGCCGATCCACCGCTTCCGCACGCGTTTCGCGCTACATGGCGGCCCGAAGTTCAGCCAGGACGGCCGCTATGTGTTCATGGCTAGCCGCGATGGCTGGGTCAGCAAGTACGACCTGTGGAACCTGACCTTCACGGCGGAGATCCGCGTCGGCCTGAACACGCGCAATGTGGCCGTCAGCGATGATGGCAAGTGGGTGCTGGCCGGCAACACCTTGCCGCAGACGCTGGTGCTTCTGCGCGCCGACGACCTGGCGCTGGCCGCGGTCATCGACGTCAAAGGCCGGAACGGCCGGGCGTCGCGGGTATCGGCCGTTTATGATGCCGCGCCGCGGCACAGCTTCATCGTCGCGCTCAAGGACATTCCGGAGGTCTGGGAGATCCCTTACGTCAGCATGAAAGCCGGCACCGCGCCCGCAACGAGGAAGATCGCGCTGGACGACGTACTCGACGACTTCTACTTCGACCAGTCATACCGGCACATCCTGGGCGCATCGCGGGATGGCGGCGGGCAGGTCGTCGACCTCGCGCATGGCCGCAAGGTGGCCGGCCTGGCGCTGTCGGGCATGCCCCATCTCGGCAGCGGCATCACGTGGGTGCGCGACGGTCACGAGGTCATGGCGTCGCCCAACCTGAAGCAAGGCAGCATCAGCGTGATCGACATGCAGAGCTGGCAGACCGTTGCCACGGTGCCGACCAACGGGCCGGGCTTCTTCCTGCGCAGCCACGAGAACACGCCCTATGCCTGGGCCGATGCCATGATGAGCCCGAAGCGCGACACGCTGCAGCTGATCGACAAGCAGACGCTGGCCGTGGCCGGCAGCGTGACGCCGAGCCCGGGCCGCACCGCCGCCCATGTGGAATTCACGCGCGACGGCCGCTATGCGCTGGTCAGCGTGATGGAGCGCGATGGCGCCATCGTGGTGTACGACGCGCGCACGGTGCGCGAGGTCAAGCGCATCCCGATGGACAAGCCCATCGGCAAGTACAACGTATTCAACAAGACCACTCGCTCGTCCGGCACCAGCCACTGACGCTCGCCACGAAAGATAAATGGACTCCCCATGAACCCTCCCCTCAAGCCCGGCAAGGTATGGCTGGTCGGCGCCGGCCCCGGCAGCCCCGAACTCGTCACGGTGCGCGCGGCACGCGTGCTGGAGCGCGCGCAGGTCTGGCTCGTGGATGACCTGGTGTCGCCGGAGATGACCTGCTATGCCAGCCCGGGCACGCACGTGGAATGGGTCGGCAAGCGCGGCGGACGCTGCTCGGTGAGCCAGGACCGCATCCTGCAACTGACGCTGATGCATGCCATGGCCGGCAAGGAGGTCGCGCGCGTGAAGGGCGGCGATCCGCTGCTGTTCGGGCGCGGCGCCGAGGAATCGGCATTTCTGCGCGCGCATGGTGTGCCGGTCGAGGTCGTCAATGGCATCAGCAGCGGACAGGCCGCCGCGCAGGCGCTGGGCGTGGCGCTGACGCACCGCGCGCACTGCCATGGCGTGAGTTTAGTGACCGCGCACACGAGTGATCACGGCAGCCCTGACTGGGGCGCGCTGGCGCGCAGCGGCACGACGCTGGTGATCTACATGGGTATGAGCCGGCTCGCGGCAATCCGCGATGCGCTGCTGGCGGCAAACATGCTGCCCGGCACGCTCGCGGCAGTCGTCATGCACGCAGGCGGCAACGGGCAGCGGTGCTGGACCGGCACGCTTGCCACGCTGGGCGAAGCGCTCGACGCGGGGCTGGCCAGTCCCGCGGTGATCATGGTCGGCGCGGTGCTGTCCGACGCATTGGCGCCGGTGCATGCGCCGGTGCATGAAGAGCCAGCGCCTCAGTACGGCAGCCCGACGTAATTCTCGGCCAGCGCCTTGCAGGCGGCTTCGGAGCTGACCAGGAAATCAAGCTCGGCTTGCTGGATGCGGGCCGAGAACGCGTCGGCATCGGGGAACCGGTGCAGCAGCGAGGTCATCCACCATGAGAAGCGCTCGGCCTTCCAGATGCGGCGCAGGCATTTCTCCGAATAGCTGTCGAGTTCCCGCACATCGTCCTGCTGATAGCGCGCCGTGAGCGCGTCGGCGAGGTACAGCACATCGCTGGCCGCGAGGTTCAGGCCCTTGGCGCCGGTCGGCGGGACGATATGTGCGGCATCGCCGGCCAGGAACAGGCGGCCGAAACGCATCGGCTCGCACACGAAGCTGCGCAGCGGGGCGATGCTCTTTTCGATAGAGGGTCCGGTCACGAGCGACTCGGCGGCTTGCGGATCCAGCCGGCTGCGCAGTTCATCCCAGAAGCGTTCGTCCGACCAGTCCTCCACGCGCTCGGTCGACGGCACCTGCACGTAGTAGCGGCTGCGCGCCTTGGACCGCATGCTGCACAGTGCGAAGCCGCGTTCGTGGCTGGCGTAGATCAGCTCGTCGGCGACAGGCGGCGTGTCCGACAGGATGCCCAGCCAGCCGAACGGATAGACGCGTTCGAACAGCTGCGTCGACGTCGCGGGCACACTCTGGCGGCTGACACCGTGGAAGCCATCGCAGCCCGCGATATAGTCGCATTCGATTTCATGCGTGGCGCCGTCCTTACGGTAGCGCACCAAGGGCCGCGTGCCGTCGAAGCCGTGCAGACTCACGTCGGCGGCTTCGTAGATGGTCGTGGTGCCCTCCGCCTGGCGCGCGGCCATCAGGTCGCGCGTGACTTCGGTCTGGCCATACACCGTCACCGTTCGGCCCGTCAGCGCTTGCAGGTCGATGCGATGGCGCTGGCCGTTGAACGACAGTTCGATGCCCGCATGCGGCAGGCCTTCGTCATGCAGCCGTGCGGCAACGCCCGCACGTTCCAGCGCGTCCACGGTGACGCTTTCGAGGATGCCGGCGCGGATGCGGCCCAGTACGTACTCGGGGCTGCGTTGTTCCACGATGATGTTGTCGATGCCCGCGCGGCTGAGCAATTGTCCGAGCAGAAGACCGGCGGGGCCGGCGCCGATGATGGCTACCTGGGTGCGCATGGCTTTGTCTCCGTAAGCGTTGTTCTGATGGGAGAAAAGATAGCGGCCGGGGTGGCTTTCCGGAATGGACAGACCGAACCAAGAACAGGACAATTCGAACATTACTGGTAAACACTAACCCGCCGTGAAATCCGTCCCGACTTACTCGCTGTACGGCGCCAGTTCTTCAGAGCCGCTACTGGATCAGCTGCATTTTGAATCGATTGCGCAGCGCAGCAAGCTGCACGGCTGGGAGATCCAGCCGCACCGGCACGAGCGCTTCCTGCAAATTTTGTACATCCATGCGGGCGGCGGGGAAGCCTTGCTCGAGGGCGGGCGCGAAGCGTTGCGCGGCGGCTCGCTGGTCACCGTGCCGCCGCAGCATATCCATGGCTTCATGTTCCGGCCCGATACCGATGGCATCGTCGTGACCATGACGGACAGCCACCTGCGCACACTGGTGGCCGGTGTGCCCGATACCCTGCCGCTGTTCGAGCGCCCGCGCCACGACCGCGTGCGGCGCGACGACCCGCTGGCCGATGCGCTGTCACTGTTCAGGGGAGAAATGGAAAGCGTGTCCGCGTGGCGCGGTGCCGCGCTGTCCGCTCTGCTGACCGTGGTGCTGATCGGCATCGCTCGTCTAGCGGACGCGTCGGCGCCCGCCGCGGCGCGCAGCAACAGCCGGCCTGCGCGGCACTTCCAGCAGTTCCAGCAATTGCTGGAGTCCGGCTACCGCGAGCAAAGGGAGATTGGCGACTACGCCAGCGACATCGGCATCACGGGCACGCAGCTCAACCGTATCTGCAGGCAGATGGCGGGGCAGTCGGCGCTGCAGATGGTCCACGCCAGGGTGCTGGCGCAGGCGCAGCGCGATCTGCTGTTCAGCGACCTCGAGGTCAAGCACATTGCGCTGTCGCTCGGCTTTGCCGATGCGGCGTATTTCTCACGCTTCTTCGCGAAGCAGGTCGGGCAGACGCCGACCGAGTTCCGGCAGTCGGGGCGCGCCCGGCTGCCGGCATTTGCAACGCGATAGGATGGATCAGGCCTGCGGCCGGCGGTTGGCCTCGTCGATGGCGGCGAACACTTCCTCGGCCATATGGAAGGCCGAGTTCGCAGCCGGCACGCCGCAGTAGATGGCGGTCTGCAGTAGCACTTCCTTGATCTCGTCGCGCGTCACGCCGTTGTTGGCGGCGGCGCGCAAGTGCAGCTTCAGTTCGTCGGAGCGGTTCAGCGCCACCATCATCGCAATGGTCAGCAGGCTGCGCGTGTGCCGCGGCAGCCCTTCGCGCGTCCAGATCTCGCCCCATGCATAGCGGGTGATCAGGTTCTGGAATTCCTCATTGAGCGGTGTCAGGCGCGCGATCGAGCGATCGACGTGGTCGCTGCCGAGTACGTCGCGCCGTACGGACAGGCCTGCATCATAGCGGGCGTGATCATCGGTGACCGGCAGGCGGCCGACGATGAAATCAAGTAGCGCGGCAGTAAAGCGGCCCGGCTGTTCGAAGTTGGAGATGTGTGCGGCAGGCAATTCGACGAAGCGCGCATCGGGAATCGCGGCGGCAAGCTCGCGGCCTTCCTGCGCGGACGTGGATGGATCGTCGCTGCCCGCGATCACCAGTACGGGCACGCGGATCGTGCGTACGGCATCGCGGAAATCCGCGTCGCGCACCGCGGCGCAGTTGGCGGCATAGCCGCGCGGATCGAGTCCGCCCAGCACTGTGAGCAGCGGGTCGATGGCTCGGCTTGCCGTGGCGGCAAAGCCCGGGGTGAACCAGCGTTCGATGGAAGGCGCCACCATGGGGCGCATGCCGTTGCGCAGCACGCCTTCGATGCGCGAGTTCCAGCCATCCGCATTGCCAATTTTCGCGGCGGTGTTGGCAAGCACGATCTTCGGGAAGCGCTCGGGCGCATGCACGCCCAGCCACATGCCGGTCAGGCCGCCCATCGACACGCCGCAGAACACCGCCTGCGCGATGCCGAGCGCCTCCAGGATAGCGATGGCATCGCCGCCAAGCTGATCCATGGTGAAGGCGTCGCCCGGCGCGGTGGAACGGCCATGGCCGCGCGTGTCGTAGCGCACCACGCGGAAGCGTCCGGCCAGGGCGTCCGCCTGCGGCTGCCACATGGTGTGGTCAGTGCCGAGCGAGTTGGAGAAGAGGATGGCCGGCGCGTTGTCGGGGCCGTCCACGGTGTAGTAAAGCCGGGCGCCGGCATGGTCGAGGTAAGGCAATGCGGTCTCCTGGAAACCTTGGGGGGCGTGTTGTGTTCAGCGCTGCTGCCGCTGCGCCAGCGACGCATGCCAGGCCTGCACGGCGGCATCGGCGAATGCAGCGGACTGGCCGGCGTAGTTGGCCGGATCCGCCAGTCTGTCGAGCGCGGCATCGTCAAGCAGACTGGCGTGCGACGGATTCTCGGCAAGCGTCTGTGCCAGCGCATCGCGCAACGTGGTGCCTTGCGCCACCGCGCGGCGCGATGCGCGCTCGACCACATGGTGCGCTTCGAGCCGGCCGATGCGGCCGCCGAGTTCGAGCATGGCCGCCTCGCCGAGGATCAGGCCATGCGTCATGTCGAGATTGGCGCGCATGCGCGCGGCGTCGACCTGCAGGCCCGAGACCACCTCGCCCATCTGGCGCAAGGCGCCGGCGGCAAGCGCGACGACCTGCGGCAGCGTGTCCCACTCGGCCTGCCAGCCGCCGAGCGCGCGTTCGTGTTCCTGCACCATGCCCGACAGCATCGTCGCGACCAGCGGCGGCACACGTACCGCCGCGGTCAGCACGGCGGCGCAGCCGACCGGGTTGCGCTTGTGCGGCATGGTGCTTGAGCCACCGCGGCCGGGGCCGGATGGCTCGGCCACTTCCGCGACTTCGGTCTGCATCATCAGCGAGATATCGCGCGCCATCTTGCCGAGCGTGCCGGTGAGCATGCCCAGCGCGGTCGCAGTTTCCACGAGTCGGTCGCGATGCGCGTGCCACGGCAGCGCGGGCAACTCCAGGTTCAGTTCACTGACCAACGCACGCGCCACGTCCGGCGCGGACTTGCCGAGGCTCGCGAGTGTGCCGGCTGCGCCGCCGAACTGCAGCGCTTGGCTATGATCGCGTGCAGCATCGAGACGGCGCAGGTCTCGGCGCAGTGCATCGAGCCAGCCCGCAGCCTTCAGGCCGAACGTCGTGGGCAACGCGTGCTGCAGCCACGTGCGGCCGACCATCGGCGTGTCGCGATGCGACGTGGCCTGGCCGGCGCAGGCATTGCCAAGCGCGAGCAATGCCGCCTGAAGCTGCGGCAGGGCCTCGCCAAGCTGCAGCACCAGTGCGGTGTCGATGATGTCCTGGCTGGTGGCGCCCCAGTGCACGAAGCGCGCAGCCTCGGCATCGCGCGCCGCCACGGCGGCAGTGAGCTGCTTGACGAAGGGAATGGCGAGATTGCCCGCTGAAACGGCGGCCTGGGCCAAGGCATCGAGATCGATGACTGAGACGTCCGAACAGACTTCGGAGATGACAGTGGCCGCGGCGACGGGAATCACGCCGCAATGTGATTCGGCGCGGGCCAGTGCCGCTTCGACGGCAAGCATGCAGCGCACGGTGCCGGTATTGGAGAAGATCTCCAGCACCGCCGGGCTGCCGAACATCGGATCGGTAAGGCGGGTCGAGCTTGGCATTGGGGGGCGTAGTGGGTGTGCCGTCACGACATTGGCGACGGCACGATTATGCGCGCAGCGTCAGATATCGAAGAACACCGTCTCACCCGCCCCCTGCAGCACCACGTCCCAACGCAGCGTGCCATTACCTTGCGCGGTAGCGATCAGCGTGCCGCGGCGCTCCGCCGGCACCAGTGCCAGCACGCCGTCGGCGGCATTGGCAGCGGTCTCGTCCGGGAAGTAGACGCGCGTGGCCACGTGCTTGACCAGGCCGCGCATAAACACCGACACCATGATGTGCGGCGCCTGCGGCTTGCCGTCCGCGCCCGGCACCACGCCCGGCTTCACGGTGACGAAGCGGAACGAGCCGTCCTCGGCGGTCGGCACGCGGCCGAAGCCGGTGAAGCCGGCAACCAGCGGCAGTTCGCGCGCATCTTCGGCATGGCGGTAGCGGCCGGCCGGGTTGGCTTGCCAGATCTCGACCATGCCGTCGGGCACGGGCGCGCCGGTGCCGTCGACGACGCGGCCTTCGATGACGATGCGCTGGCCGGCCAGTTCCGGTGCGTCAGCGGTGAGGTCGGCGCAGTTCAGGCCGGTCAGGCCGATATGCAGGTAAGGGCCGACAGTTTGCGAAGCGGTGGCGTACAGCATGCTCTTACTCCATCGGCGTGGCATCGCGGCCACGCAGGACGATATCGAAACGGTAACCGAGCGCGTACTCGGGCTGCGTGGTTTCCCAGTCAAAGGTCGAGATCAGGCGGTTGCGCGCTTTCTCGTCGGGCACGCAGTTAAAGATCGGGTCGAACGCCAGCAGCGGGTCGCCGGGGAAGTACATCTGCGTGACCAGGCGCGTCGCGTAGGCGTTACCGAACAGCGAGAAGTGGATATGCTGCGGCCGCCAGGCGTTGTGGTGATTGCGCCAGGGATACGCACCGGGCTTGATGGTCTTGAACTGGTAGCGGCCGTTGGCATCGGTGACGGTGCGGCCTTCGCCCGAGAAATGCGGGTCGAGCGGCGCGTCATGCTGGTCGCGCTTGTGCGTGTAGCGGCCCGCTGCGTTGGCCTGCCAGACCTCGATCAGCGCGTTCGGGACCGGACGGCCGTTCTCGTCCAGCACGCGGCCCGTCACCAGGATGCGCTCGCCGAGCGGATCGCCGCCATTGCCAATCGTCAGGTCGTTGTCGCCGGCGCGCACGAACTCGGCGCCAAACGTGGGGCCGGTCACTTCGGACAGCGACTGCGGAATCTGCACCAGCGGCAGCGCCGGCGAGCGCAGTACCGTCGAGGCATAGGGGTCGAAACGGTACTCGGGTTGGGTGTCCCAATAGGGGCGACGGTACTGGGCGAGGCGCTGCATGCTTCGTCTCCGTGTTGTAAGGGGGTGGAATGACTTTAAGACACACCCAAAGTCATGTAAATTGAGTTATTGAGCGATTACGATGAATTTTCGATATGGAACGGCAAGAGCAGGCCGCGCAGGACATCTTCCGTAACCGCGTGCGGCTGCGGCATCTCTATTGCTTCGTCGCGGTCTCGCAAACCCAGCATCTGGGCCGCGCCGCGGACCGCCTCGGGCTGACACAGCCAGCGGTTTCCAAGACCCTGAGCGAACTGGAAGAACTGGCCGGCACGCGGCTGCTCGTACGGCAGCGCGCCGGCACCGAGCTGACCACTGCGGGCACGCGTTTCCTGCAGCATGCGCTGCGCATCCTGGCCGATATTGACGCCGCCGCCGGCAGCGTCACGGGCGAAAGCGCGAAGACGCATGAACGTATCCGCCTCGGCGCGCTGCCGAGCGTGGTGCCGGCCGTGCTGACCGATGCCGTGCTGCGCTTTCGCGCCACGTATCCGGAGGTCGGGCTGGATGTGCGTACCGGCATGAATCGCAACCTGATCGACCAGCTCAAGGCCGACGTGCTCGATCTCGTGATCGGCCGCATGGACGATCCGGTCGCGATGGAAAGCCTGTGGTTCGAGTCGCTGGGGCCCGATTCGCTGGTGTTGGCGGTGCGGCCCGGGCATGCGCTGACGAAGGATTCGCGCCCGACGCTGATCGATTGCCTCGCGTGGCCGCTGGTCATTGCTGCCGCGGGGTCGATTCCGCGGCACAACACCGAAAGCCTGCTGGCTCGCCACGGCCTGCGCCTGCCGGATGGCTGCGTGGAGACGTCCGATGCGTATCTGGGGCGCCTGCTGGCGGAACAGAGCGACTGCGTCTGGGCCGCACCGATGTCGGCCACGCGACGCGCCATGGATGAAGGCGGGCTGGTAGCACTGCCCATCGACACCCTCGGCACCGAAGAGCCGGTTGGCCTGCTGCGGCACAAGGACCGCACTCTCACGCCGATGGCCGAGGCGCTGGCCGATTGCATCCGGGCGGCGGCGCATCCCGATGCCCCGCGTCGCGGACAACCGCTCCCGTCTCAGTGAGTGGCCACGGGCCGGCCACCCGTCTCGGTGGTCCCTGCCGGACGGCCGCCGAAGTGTTTCACCATCAGCGCAATCGCTGCCAGGAACGCCGGCACCGCAAGCAACGTGAAGATCATGTCGAAGCCCAGCTGCCGGCGCAGCAGTTCCGCACCGAGCAGCGCGCCGGTGATGCCGCCGAAGCGGCCGATGCCGAGCATCCACGCCACGCCGGTCGCACGGCCCTGCGTCGGATAGAACGCCGCGGCGAGCGACGGCATCGACGACTGGGCACCATTCATTGCCGTGCCGGCCAGGAAGATCAGTACGCCGAGCAGCACCTGGCTGCCGGTGCCCTGCCCGACCGCGTAGATCAGCACGCCTGTCGCGGCATACGTCAACGCAATGACCTTGTTCGGATTGAAGCGGTCCATGAACCAGCCAGCGGCGATGGTGCCGATGCCGCCGCCGAGCGGGAACAGCGCGGTCAGGAACGAGGCACGCTCGATCGTGAAGCCCGCGTCCTTCATCAGCGTGGGCATCCAGCTCGTCAGCAGGTAGAAGATGACGAGACCCATGAAGTAGGTGCTCCACAGCATGGCCGAGCCCAGGCGATAGCCGGGCGACAGCACCGTGCCGATGGGCGAGCGCGTGGCCGGGGCCTGCTCGCCGATGACATAGCCGGTCGCCGTGGTGGCCGCACCCGTGACCCGCTGCAGCACCTTGCCGATCTGTTCGACCGGGTAGCTGCGCAGCACCATGTACCGCACCGATTCCGGCAGCAGGAACACCAGCAGCACGGCCAGCACGACCGGCAGCACGCCGCCGAGCAGCAGCACACTGTGCCAGCCGTAGTGCGGAATCATCGCCGCCGCGACAAAGCCGCCCACGGCGGAACCGAGCGGAAAGCCGCAGAACATGGTGTTGACCAGCACGGCGCGGCGACGCTGCGGAGCGAATTCGGAGGTCAGCGTCACCGCGTTCGGCATGGCGGCACCAAGGCCGAGCCCGGTCAGGAAGCGCAGCGCCGTCAGCCAGCCAAGGCTTGGCGCGAAGGCTGTGGCCACGCTGCACAGGCCGAAGAAGAACACCGAAAGCACCAGCACGCGCTTGCGGCCGACGCGGTCAGCGAGCGGACCGGCGAAGATGGCGCCGAAGGCCAGGCCGAACAGCGCGGCGCTCATGACGGGGCCGAGTTCCGACTTCTGGATACCCCAGTCCTGCACCAGCGCCGGCGCGATATAGCCAATGGCCGCTGTGTCGAAACCATCGACCGCAACGATCAGGAAGCACAGGATCAGGATCAGCCACTGGTAGCCGGTGAACGGCCGCTCGTCGATCAGAGCCTGGACGTCGATGACGCCGCCTTTGGCGGGTTGGGACTGGGGCACGGTTTGTCTCCGTTTGATTCAGGAAATCGGCTCGGCCGCTGTCTCGGCAGCCCGCCATTTGTTCTTATAGCGAACCGAGGTTCTCTAATGGAACCGATCTTAGGTGCGAGGACTTGCGGGCAAGAATCCGGGTTAACCCCCCGCGCGGGCGGATCGTGAACAACGTCGGGGAGAGTGGATTACGCTAGAGCGAAGTCCAATTTGGCGGAAAACTTGCGCGTACGGAATACGATACGCAGCAGTGCACAAGAATTTTCTGCACACACGCAATTTATGACTAGCGCGCGATCACGGCGCCGCCGATACATGCCTAAATTTCATGGAAATAACGCCAGATGTTATTTTCCATGCCATGACGTATTGCTTAGGATGCGCTAAGCAAGGGTCCATGCGACCGCAGTCCCCCAAGGGCAGCATCAGGCCCGGCCAGTCGGGAGCGGCCTCCGAAGCCGGACCGTCTCACTCCCCCGCCAACGATTCCAGTACAGCCAAGTTGCCCTCGCCGAAGCCATGGTGACCGTCGCGCTGGACGATCTCGAAGAAGAACTCGCCCGCCTCGCGCTTTGCAAAGGCCTGGAGAAAGCGGTCCTGCCCGCCATCCGCGCGCACGGTGCCGTCCACGAGGATGCCGTAGCGCTGCAGTGTGGCGGGATCGAGGCCATGCCCCGGCAGGCGCCCATCGAGCGTGCCGTAGTAAGCGGCCGGCGGCTGCACGAACTGCACGCCACTGGCTGCCAGGACCGCGGCGCTGGCCGCCAGGTCATCCGTGGCCAGCGCGATGTGCTGGATGCCCTCGCCATGCGGGTCCGACAGGTAATGGCGCATGCGGTCGTGGCGCGGCGTCCCCTTCTCGTACAGCGGGATCCGGATCTGCCCGCACGGCGACAGCAGCACGCACGCGTCGCTGGCCACCTGCCAGTCGGGATGGACTTCGTGGATTTCCCGGAAGCCAAGCACCTTGCGGTAAAAATCGCTCCATTCCTCGAGATGGCCGGGCTCGACCGCCTGCGTCAGGTGATCGACTCGGACGAGGCCCGCGTCGCGCGGCCGGTTGCCCTGCGACATGGGACGGAAGTCGACGTCATAGATCGAGATGTCGCCGACATCGCCGGGGCGTCCTTCCTTCCCACGCCAGCGGTCGATGAAATAGATGACCGACTGGCCGATGCCCTGGATGGCCGGGATGTTCAGCTCCATCGGACCCACGGTGCCACCTTCGAACGGCCACGCGCCGGCGTCGAGCGCGCGCGCGTAGGCCGCGGCGGCATCGTTCACGCGGATGCCGACGGCGCAGATCGACAAGCCGTACTCGGCCGCGTAGCGCGTCGCGAAGGAATCGGGCTCCGCGTCCACGATGAAATTCATCTCGCCCTGGCGGTAGAGCCTGACCGCCTTGTGGCGGTGCTCGGCAATGGCGGCAAAGCCGAAACGCTCGAAGGTGCGGCCGAGCGCGGCGGGATCCGGCGAGGCGAATTCGATGAACTCGTAACCCTGGATGCCCAGCGGGTTGTCCCAGGCTTCAGCGGCGCTCATGTCGGGGCTCCTGTGATGGTGGGGCTGTGTGGCAGGCCGCCCGGACAAGCAATGCGACAGGGCCGGCGGCAAGGTCGTCCGATCATAACAATGTGCCCGCCGCCTGCCGCATGGCGCGTGACAGCCACCGCCCTCCGTAGAAACCCGCACTGCGTTTCCTGATCGCCCACATGCGTTCGCTAATCGCGCCTTATGCCGACTACATCGCTTGGTTCCCGGCTCACGGGCCACTAATCTCCGGTCATCGAGACATTCCCTCGCCAGGCGAGGACCACGCATCCACGCCGCCCCGGACTCCTCCGCCCCCAGGAACATCATGATCAACGGCAAGACCACCCTCATTGCGCACCTTGGCTTCCCCACGGAATCCTTCAAGGCGCCCATGATCTACAACCCCTGGTTCGAACAGCAGGGCATCGACGCCGTCGTGGTGCCGATGGGCGTGAAGCCCGACGACTACCCCGTGTTCTTCCGCTCGCTGTTCCGCCTGAGCAATATCCGCGGGGCGCTGGTGACCATGCCGCACAAGGTCACCACCGTCGAACTGGTCGACGAACTCACGCCGACCGCGCGCATCGCCGGTGCCTGCAACGCGGTACTGCTGCGCGATGACGGCAAACTCGTCGGCGACCAGTTCGACGGCGCCGGCTTCGCGCGCGGCATCCAGCGCAAGGGCTGCCGACTCGAAGGCGCCCGCGCCATCGTGTCGGGCAGCGGCGGCGTGGGCAGCGCGATTGCCGCGTCACTGGCCGCAGCGGGCGTGGCGGAACTGGCGCTGTTCGATACGCGCGAGGCTTCGTCGCTCGCGCTGCGTGACCGCCTGATTGCGCACTACCCGGCGCTGCGCGTGAGGACGGGTTCGGCCGACCCGGCCGGCTACGATGTGGTGGTCAACGCGACACCGCTCGGCATGAATCCCGGCGATGCGCTGCCCTTCGACGTGGCGCGCATCGATCCCGGCGCGATGGTCGGCGAAGTGGTGATGAAGTCCGAATACACGCCCTTCCTGGAAGCCGCTATCGCGCGCGGCTGCAAGGTCCAGGTCGGCACCGACATGCTGTTCGAGATGATTCCCGCCTACCTGGAGTTTTTTGGCTTCGGCACCGCCACGCCGGAAGCGCTGCGCGCGGTGGCTCGCCTTAAATACTGAAAGACGGCCGCGCCTTCGACACGAACAAGACCGGATGCCCCCCTGCCCAGGCGTTCCAGGCATACCGGACGACATATTGCATCCAATCGTGAATAGTGGAGACAGACAAATGACCACGATCAACAAGGAGATCCCGGCCCACGCCGTGCCCGGCCACTCGCTTGCCGACAAGATCCGCGCCGGGTTCGCGCTCGGCAAGGTGCGCTGGGGCATGCTCGCGCTGGTGTTCTTCGCGACTACGCTCAACTACGTCGACCGCGCCGCGCTCGGCGTGCTGCAGCCGGTGCTGGCCAAGGCCATGGCGTGGACCGCGCAGGACTACGCCAACATCAACTTCTGGTTCCAGGTCGGCTACGCCATCGGCTTCGCGCTGCAAGGCCGCTTCATCGACATGGTCGGCGTCAAGCGCGCCTTTGCGCTGGCCGTGCTGCTGTGGAGCATTGCCTGCGGCGCGCACGCGTTGGCGGCGTCCGCCGTCGGCTTCATGATCTGCCGCTTCTTCCTCGGCCTGACTGAAGCCGCCAACTACCCGGCCTGCGTCAAGACCACGCGCACGTGGTTCCCGGCCAGCGAACGGGCCGTGGCGACCGGCATCTTCAATGCCGGCACCAACGTCGGCGCCATGCTCACACCGATCATGCTGCCGCTGATCCTGCAGGCCTGGGGCTGGCAGGCCGCGTTCCTGATCGTCGGTGCGATGGGCGCGCTCTGGCTCGTGTTCTGGATGATCAAGTACCACAACCCCGATGAGCATCCCACAGTCACGCAAGCGGAACTCGCACACGTCAGCCGCGATGTCGAGCCCGCGCCGCAGCGCATCCCGTACTCGAAGATCCTGCGCATGCGCGGCACCTGGGCCTTCGCCTTCGCCTATGCCATCACCGCGCCGGTGTTCTGGTTCTACCTGTACTGGCTGCCGCCGTTCCTGAACCAGCAGTACCAGCTCGGCATCAGCGTCACGCAGATGGGCATCCCGCTGATCGTCATCTACCTGTGTGCCGATATCGGCAGCGTGGGCGGCGGCGCCCTGTCGTCGTGGCTCATCAGCCACGGCATGGCGGCGGTCCGCGCTCGGCTGCTCTCGATGCTGATCTTCGCGGTGTGCATCACGTCGATCGTGTTCGCCGCCGGCGCCAGCAGCCTGTGGACGGCCGTCGCCGCGATATCGGTCGCCATCGGTGCGCACCAGGCGTGGACTGCCAATATCTGGAGCATGGTGATGGACTACACGCCCAAGCATGTGGTCAGCTCGGTATTCGGCTTCGGCGGCATGATCGGCGCAGTCGGCGGCATGTTCATGACCCAGCTCGTGGGCTATGTCCTGACGGCCACGCACAACAACTACGCCGTGCTCTTCACGATGATCCCCTGCGCGTACTTCATCGCGCTGACCTGGATGTTCCTGACCGCGCCGCGCAAGGTGCCCGAGCACTGAGCCACACGCCAGCTCCCAACCCCTTGCAACACGCCTGACGACAAAAAGGCATTCGAGCCACACTACAGCGGGACATCCAACACACCATGAAGAAGCAACTGATCACGTTGCTCGCGCTCGGCGCGGGCAGCGCGGGGGCAATCGCCCAGACCACCCCCGTCACCACCGGCGTCACGCTCTATGGCCTGATCGATACCACTATCCGCTACAGCACCAACGAAGATGCCGCGGGCCACGGCAGAGTCCAGATGACCGACGGCGTCCTGACCGGCAGCCGCTGGGGCCTGCGCGGCACCGAGGATCTCGGCAGCGGGCTGAAGTCGTGGTTCATCCTCGAATCCGGCTTCAGTCCCGACACCGGCACCAGCCAGCAAGGCGGTCGCCTGTTCGGGCGTACCGCGGTCGTGGGCTTGGAGGGTGACTTCGGCAAGCTGGCGCTGGGGCGCCAATACACGCTGGCCCATGAGGTGTTGTCGTCGTACGAAGCGATGGCCTTCGCCAACAACTCGATCGTCGGCTACCAGGGCGGCAACTACACCGGCCTGCGGTATGACAACACCGTCAAGTACATCAAGAGCTTCGGGGGCCTGCAGATTGCGGGTGCCTACACATTCGGCGAGGTCGCCGGCAGCGTGAAGAACAGCTCGGCCGCGGCCGGCTCGCTGGTCTACAGCTCAGGGCCGATCGAAGTCGGTGCGGTGTATCAGCAGACCTACAACGTATCGTCGGCGTTCTTCGGCGCCGTGCCTGCGGCGCAGGCCAGCAAGCAGACGGTGTGGGGGCTTGGTGGCACGTACAAGGCCGGGCGGTCGCAGTATTACCTCGGCTATACCAACAACCATCTGGATGTGGCGGACTATCGGAACAATGTTGGCTATGTGGGTACGCGGTTTGCGTTGAACGATGCGCTCGCGTTCATCGGTACTTTTCAGTATGACTGGCTGCGCCACGCCGGGCAGAGCGGCAAGCGGCTGACTACGGCGGGGATGCTGGATTACAGCTTCAGCAAGCGGACGGATATTTATCTGGAAGTCGACTACACGCATCTGCAGGGGGCGTGGATCGCGCTTAACAGCGCGCCTGCGTTTAATAACAGTGGGAATACGTATGGGAATGGGAGTCGGTTGGGGGTGATGGCGGGGGTCAGGCATAAGTTCTGATGTCGTGTCGCTCTTGGCGGGCGCCGCTGTTTCGCCGGCGTAGCCGGCGACCTACTCTTTTGTCCATGCGACAAAAGAGCAGGCAGAAAAACGCGTCGCATGGCGGCTGGCCATCAACGGTGCGCTTCTATGGTTCAAGCGGCTTTGGTCTCGCGAAACGTGATCGACGTTCAACCCTGCTACGCTATGTGAGTCGGAACCTGTGCCTGGCGATAACCGGCTTTTGTACGATCCCCAAGTTGGACTCGGGTACAGCGTTCCAATAAGGCCAGAGGTGGGACGCCTTCGGCTGCGCTGCGCGCGCGTCGTAGTCGGGGTGCAAGCGCATCAATGTCCCCGGCGCCCGAGGTTCGTTCCGAGATCCCTTTCCTCGACTTCGCGCATGCAATGCGCGGGCCTCGTCCTGAGGCGCAATTCGCCCTGGGCCTGCGTGCTCAGACTAGGGCTCTGCGCGTGGCGCAGCCGAAGGCGATCACACGATATCGCCGGCAGCAGGGGCCACGGACAGTTTCGGGGCTCGTTCAATCAGCGCTGTATTCCCTCTCACAGTCGTGCCCCACGCGGCAGGCAGCGTGAATGACTCTGAAGCCCATACCCGTACAAAACCCTCAGCACACTACGATAAATATTCGCCCGTTAGGGCAAGCCTGACGCGCTTTTGCCTCCTTTTGTCGCTCGGAAAAGGAGGTCGCCGGCTACGCCGGCGAAACAGCGGCGCCTGCCAAGCGCGCCAAACCCAATCACTTACCTGAGACCATCCCGGCCAGCGCCGAAACCGCCAGCCCATATCCCGCCACTCCAAATCCCGCCATCACCCCCCGAGCCACCGGCGAAATCCAGGAATGATGCCGAAACGCCTCGCGCGCATGCACGTTCGAAATGTGGTACTCGATCACCGGCACCGCAGCCCCTTTGATCGCATCATGCAGCGCAATCGAGGTATGCGTCAGCGCCCCCGCATTGAGCACCACGCCAATCAGCTCCCCCTGAGCACAGGCGCGCCCGGCCTCGTGGATCCAGTCGATCAGTTGCCCTTCGTAGTTCGTCTGCCGGCATTCGGCCCGCAGACCAAGAGATTGCGCAGCTTCCGCGCAGATGCGCTCTACATCGGCCAGCGTTTCACTGCCATACACCGCCGGCTCGCGCGTGCCGAGCAGGTTGAGATTAGGGCCATTGAGCACCAGTACCGTCTTCATGTCGTCTCCTGAAATGAACGCGGCCGCGCCTCTGGCGCGGCCTTCGTCGATAGCCTATCGTTAAGCCTGCGAATAACAATCCGGCAATATGGAAACTCAGAATGCGCTGTCAGCGAACAATGACCCGTTCCTGCGGGACTTGCGGCTGTTCTGCACCGTAGCGCAGCGTTCGAGCTTCATTGCCGCCGCGCATGAGATGGGCATCTCGCCCGCGCATGTGAGCAAGCGCATCGCCATGCTGGAGGCGATGCTCGGCACCCGGCTCTTTCATCGCACGACGCGACGCGTCAGCGTGACGGCGGAGGGCGAGAACGCGTTTGCGTGGGCGCGGAAGATCCTGGAGGACGTGGATGGCATGCTCGAAGCCGTCGGCGGCGCCGGCAGGGCCGACAGCGAGCCGCGCGGGCTGCTGCGCATTGCCGCAAGCTTCCGGCTCGGACGGCGTTTCGTGGCGCCGGTGCTGGCGCTGCTGCGGCAACAGCATCCGGGGCTGGAGGTATGGCTGGAGCTGCTGGACCGGCGCGTGGACCTGATCGGCGAGAACTTCGATCTCGATATCCGCATCGGCGAAGTTGAGGAGCCGCACCTGATTGCGAGCCACATCGCCAGCGGCAGCCGCGTGCTGTGTGCGGCGCCGGCCTACCTGGCACGGCGCGGCACGCCGCGCCATCTGGCCGAGCTTGCGCAGCACGATTGCCTGCTCCACCGCGAGCGCGACCAGGCCTTTGGCGTGTGGCGGCTGCAAGGCCCGGCCGGCATGGAGATGGTCAAGGTGACCGGCCCGATGGCGTCCAACCACAGCGACGTCACGCGCCAGTGGGCCCATGAAGGCTACGGCATCATCATGGCGTCGGTCTGGGATGTGGCCGACAGCATCCGCGAAGGCGAACTCATGCAGGTGCTGCCGGCCTGGCAGCAGCCGGCCGATGTCTGGGCCGTGACCAGCGCGCGCGCATCTTCATCGGCGCGCATGCGCGTGTGCATCGAATTTCTCAAGGACCGCCTGTCGCAGGGGCCGTTCGCGCTGGCGAGTTCATTGCACAAGTAAGCCACTGCGCTTAGCACGGCAGGCGCATGGGCGCTACAGCGTACGCATGATCGACAGCGCGGTGTCCTGCAGCACCTGCAGCACGCGCGCGCATGCCGCTTCCGCGCTCTCCTCGCCGATCTGCATATTGACCGACAGCGCGGCGATCACCTTGCCGTGGCGATCGCGCAGCGGCACCGCGACGCCACGCACGCCAATCTGCAGCTGCTGCTCGACCACGGCATAGCCCTGCGCGCCGGCCTTGCGGATTTCCTGCAGCAATCGGTCGTGCTGGAGGATGGTGTATGGCGTATAGGGCGTCAGCACGCACTGGTCCAGCCACTCCCGCACCGTGTCCTCCGGCTGCGACGCCAGCATCATCACGCCCGCCGAGGCCAGTGGCGCCGGAACGCGCGCGCCCAGCACGAAGCCCGTGCTCATCACGCGGCTGGTGCTGGTGCGGGAGATGAACACCAGCTCCCAGCCATCTAGCACGCTCAGGTAAGCCGCCTCACCCAACTGGGCCGTGATCTGCTGCAGGAACGGCTGCACCAGGCGTGGCAGTCGCGCCGAATCGAAGTAGGACCAGCCGACCTTGAGCACCCGCGGCGTCAGGCTGAACAGCGTACCGTCGCTGGTGGTGTAGCCAAGGTGTTCGAGTGTGAGCAGGTAGCGCCGCGCAGCGGTGCGGGTCAGGCCCGTCAACTGCGCCGCCTGGCTTGGCGTCAGCCGCGGATGGTCGTTGTCGAAGGCCTCCAGGATGGCCAGGCCCTTTTCCAGCCCTGCGATCCAGTCACGCCGGTTCAGCGGTTCTTTTTCCATGGTTAACCCGAGTAATGCACGACTGTCGCGCGCCATCGCGCGATTATCGCTCGTCGGCGCGCGAATTGCGATTGTTTGGCCCACAGTTGGCTCCTAACCTTGCGGCATGCCCTTCCCTGCCGCACGTGCCATGTCAGCCGACCTTTCGCTCAAGCCGCTCCCCAAGTCCATCGCCACCGTCTCGCTGTCCGGCACGCTGCCGGAGAAGCTCGAAGCCGCCGCGGCGGCCGGGTTCGACGGCGTGGAAATCTTCGAGAACGACCTGCTCAACTTCGAGGGCTCGCCCGCCGAGGTGTGCCGCATGGCGACCGACCTCGGGCTGCGCATCATGCTCTACCAGCCGCTGCGCGATTTCGAGGCGATGCCGGCGGAGCTGTTTGCGCGCAATATGGCGCGCGCCGAACGCAAGTTCGATGTGATGGAACAGCTCGGCGCCGACACGGTGCTGGTCTGCAGCAACGTGCAAGACATCGCCATCGACGATCCCGCGCGCGCCGCCGCCGATCTGCGCCAGATGGCCGAGGCCGCCGCGCGGCGCGGCCTGCGCGTCGGCTTCGAGGCGCTGGCATGGGGTCGCCACACGCGCACCTGGCGCCAGGCGTGGGACATCGTGCAGCACGCGGACCATCCGGCGCTGGGGCTGGTGCTGGACAGCTTCCATACGCTTGCGCTCGGCGACGACCTGTCGGGGCTCGATGCCGTGCCCGCGGACAAGATCTTCTTTGTGCAGCTTGCCGACGCGCCGCGCATGTCGATGGACGTGCTGGGCTGGAGCCGGCATTACCGTAACTTTCCGGGCCAGGGCGACCTGCCCGTCACCGCGTTCGCGCGCGCCGTACTGCAGGCCGGCTATACGGGCCCGCTGTCGCTGGAAATTTTCAACGACGAGTTCCGTGCCGCACCGGCGCGGCAGACCGCACTGGACGGGCTGCGCTCGCTGATCTGGCTCGAGTCCGAGGCGGGCGGGCATGCGCTGCCGGCGCCACCGGTTTTCGACGGGGTGGATTTCATCGAATTTGCCGTCGACTACGTGGCCGGCCGCGAACTGGCCCGGCGCCTGGAATCGCTTGGCTTCGTGCATGCCGGACACCATCGCTCCAAGGCGGTCGACCTGTACCGGCAGGGCGGCATCAACCTGATCCTCAATGCGGAGCAGGACAGCGCCGCCGCCGAGCACTTCCAGCTGCACGGCCCTTCCGTTTGTGCGATCGGCCTCAAGGTGGACGACGCCGGCCGCGCCATCTCGCGTGCCCGTGCGCTGCTATGCAAGGAGTGGCGCGAACGGGTAGGCCCCGACGAGCGCGTGATTCCCGCGCTGCGCTCGCCAGACGGCTTGCTGTTCCACCTGATCGATGACCTCGACGCCGCACGCAGCATCTACGAGAGCGACTTCGACTTGCGCGCGCCGGTGCAGGCCGACACCTCCGACGCCGGGCTGACGGCGATCGACCACATTGCACAGGCCCTGCCCGCGCACAAGCTCGACACCTTCGTGCTGTTCTACCGGTCGGTGTTCGGCATGCAGGCCGAAGGCGTGCACGAGATCGCGGATCCGTACGGGCTGGTCAAGAGCCGCGCCATGGTCAGCGCCGACCAGCGCGTGCGCATCCCGCTCAATGTGTCGGAGAGCGGCCGCACCGCCACGGGCCGATTCGTCGCCGCCTATGCGGGATCGGGCGTGCACCACATCGCCTTCCGCTCCGCAGAACTCACGCAGACGGTGGAGCAGATCGACCGCAGCCGTTCCGCGATGCTGCCCGTGCCGGACAACTACTACGACGACCTCGCCGCCCGGCTCGCGCTCGACGACACGCTGCTGGCCCGGCTGCAGCGCCTTGGCCTGCTCTACGACCGCGACGGCCATGGCGAATTCCTGCACACCTATACCGAGCCCTTCCACGAGCGCTTCTTTTTCGAGCTCGTGCAGCGCAGCGGATATCTGGGCTATGGCGCGGCCAATGCCTCGGTCCGCATGGCGGCGCAAGCGAAGCTGCGCCACAACTGAAGCCCTTCGCCGAGGCCATCCCCTCTACGACTTTCACGACATCCCCCAAGGAGACATCGCATGCAAGACCCCTGCATCATCTCGGTGGCCATCACCGGTTCCGTGCCGCGCAAGCAGGACAACATCGCCGTGCCGGTCACGGTGGCCGAACAGATCGAAAGCACGCACGCCAGCTTCGAGGCCGGCGCCACGCTGGTCCACCTGCATGTCCGCGACGACGAGCAAAACCCCAGCTCAGACCCGGACCGCTTCGCCGCCTTGCAGGAGGGCATCCGCAAGCATTGCCCCGGCATGATCGTGCAATTCTCCACGGGCGGACGCGGGCGCGAGGCCAGCCAGCGTGGTGCCATGCTGAATCTGCGTCCGGACATGGCCTCGCTGGCCACCGGATCGGTCAACTTCCCTTCAAGCGTCTACGAGAACTCGCCGACGCTCATTCGCGAACTGGCTGGCAGCATGCGCGAGTACCACGTCAAGCCGGAGATCGAGATCTTCGATGTGTCGATGATCTACAGCATGGCCGACCTGGTTAAGGAAGGCCTGATCGCGCCGCAGCCACATGTGCAATTTGTGTTCGGCATTCGCAATGCGATGCCCGCGCGCCGCGAAGTGCTGGAATTCGAGGTGGAGCAGCTGCACAAGGTCCTGCCGGGCGCCACCTGGACGGCAGCCGGTATCGGACGGCATCAGCTCGAGGTCAATCACTGGACGCTGGAACTGGGCGGCCATTGCCGGACCGGCCTGGAAGACAACATCCGCTGGGACAAGGACACGCTGGCGCGCAGCAACGCGCAGTTGGTGGAACGCGTGGCGCAGCTGTGCGGCGAGTATGGCCGCGCCGTGGCGACGCCCGCGCAGGCGAGAACGCTGCTCGGCCTGACTGCCCTCACCGAGACGGCATAGCCGGAGCCGATGTCAGGCCGGGGCGCTCACCGCGCGCCGGCCGCGCTCGCGCGCCGCAGCGGCAGTGCCGCCGACACCGCTGGCGGCGATCATCACGACGCCCATTAGCGACCAGGCGTCCGGCACGTGCGAGAACACCAGCCAGCCACCAAGCATCGCGAACGCGATCTGCAGGTAGAGATAAGGCGTCAGCACGCCAACCGGCGCGCGCGCATAGGCAAAGACCAGGCACAGGTGGCCGGCACAACCGGCCAGCGCCATGCCGGCAAGCATGAACCAGTGCAGCGGGCTCACGTGCCAGACCCACGTAAAAGGCAACGCCGCGGTCAGCAGCAGCGTGGCAACGCATCCTGTGTAGAAATGCGTCGTACCGACCCCGTCGGCTCGCGTCAGCGGACCGGTCATCAACTGGTAGCCCGCATTGGACAGCACCACGCCCAGCGGCAGCAGCATGGCCGGCTGGAATTCGGGGCCAGGCCGTATCACCATCAATGCGCCGACAAGGCCCAACAGCAGGAACAGCCAGCGCACCGGCGATACGTGCTCCCCCATCAGCGCGGCGGCGGCCAGCGTAATCGCGAGCGGCGTCAGCATGGCCACGGCGGTGAAATCCCCCACAGGCAGGACCTTCAGGCTGAAGAACGCACACAGGCTGGATGTCAGCATCAGCACGGCGCGCAGGCTCTGGAGCACCGGCCGGCGCGTATGCAGCAGCGCCCGCCCTCGCGCGGGTAGCAGAACCGCGCCTGTCAGCGCGGTCTGCGCGAGATAGCGCACCCACAGCGCCATGACCACGGGGACCGCGCTGCCGACGACCTTGGTCAGCGTATCGAGCATGGCAAAGCAAGCGACCGCCGCGATCATCAGCGCAATGCCTTGCGGCGCGTGGTAGTCCTTCATTGGGGCCTTGCCTGCTCGTTGCGCCGCTCGGAGGTGCGTTGCGCGGCGTGGATGGGGGGATGGGAGCAGGTTACCGTTGCCGGTGGGAAAAACAATCGGGCTGGGTGGAAAGTCAGAATGCGCTGGAAGTGAATAATCGGTCCGGCAACCCAGGCGCAATCTGTGCTTGATGCTGCGCCCGGAAAGTGTGCGCTCCGTACTACACCTGTGCCAGCAGTTCCCGCAGCTTCGCCTTCGCCACTTTCTCGAGCGTGGCCCGTGGCAGGCTGTCCATCAGGCGCACTTCGTGCGGACGCTTGAAGTCGGCGAGTTGCGCCGCGCAGGCGGCAAGGATCCGTTTCGCCAGATCGTCGCCAGCCGCCGGTCCGGGAATGACGAAGGCCACCGGCACTTCATCGAGCATGGGGTGTTTCTTCGCCACCACAGCGGCTTCCGCCACGCCGGGCACGAGCGCGATCACGCGTTCGATTTCCGACGCCGCCACGTTCTCGCCGCCTACCTTCAGCATGTCCTTGGCCCGGTCGGCAAAGTACAAGGCACCGTCTTCGCCGAGCCGCACGCGGTCGCCCGTGATGAACAGGCCATCTTCGCGGAACGCCGCGGCCGTGGCGGCCGGATCGTTGAAGTACTCCAGGAACAGCGACACCCCGCGTCGACCGCGCACGTAGAGATCGCCGGTCTGACCCGGCGCCACCGGCCGGCCCTGCGCATCGAGCACATGGATTTCATATCCCGGCGACGGGCGCCCCATCGACATCGGCGCATTGGCGCGATGCGGCGAGCCCACCGTGCCGTGCGAGACGGTCTCGGTCATGCCCCACCAGCCGATGGTCTTCACGCCAAAGTGGGCGTCGGTCGGCGGCTCGCAGACGCCGCTGCCCCAGTGGCGATAGCTGTGCCGTTCGGGCAGCGGCTGGGCCATCAGCGCACGCACGCAGAACGGCACCATCGACGTCCAGGTGCAGCCATGCTTCAGCGACACCGGCCAGAAGCGCGATACCGAGAACTTCGGCAGCAGCACCACCGTGGCGCCTACCCACAGCGAAGCGGCCACCGAATACACCTGCGCGTTGGTATGGAACAGCGGCAGGTGCACGAGATGGACATCGTCCGCGCGGAGGTCCTCATGCCGCGCGCAAAGCTGCGCGCCCCACAGCGCGTTGGCATGGCTCCACAGCACCGCCTTCGGCCGCGAAGTCGTGCCCGAGGTGTACTGGATGCCGAACGGCGCCATCGGGTCGTGCGGGCGGCTGGCCAGCGTGGCGGGATCGGCATCGATGGCCGCGAACGGCGTGAAGCCAGCCACATCCGCTTCCGGCGGCGCACCGTTGTCGGTCGCGGTGACGGCCACCCAATTCAATGCCGGCGCAGCCGCGCGCACCATGGCCGCGAAGCGCGGCTGCGTGATGCCGGCCACGGCGCCGCTATGGCTCGCAAAGTAAGCGAGTTCGTCGGCGCTGGAACGCGTGTTCGTTGTCACGGGCACCGCGCCCGCATACGCGCAGCCCAGCCAGGCGATGACCGATTCCGCGCAGTTGTCCAGATGCACGAGCACGCGCTCGCCGGCTTGCACGCCGCGTGTCTGCAATCCCGCTGCAAAGCGTCGGACCGCGTCACCGAATTCAGCGTAAGACCACGTCTTGCCCTGGCCTTCAAAGGGTTCCCACACCAGGAACGGATGGCTGCCGCGCCGCGCAGCCTGTTCATCGATCAGGGTGCGGATATCGGTGGCTTCGAACGGCGTCAGGGCGGCAGGAGTCATGGGGGCGGTCCGCGGCAACAGACAAAGTAAAGGGTGCCGACGAGTATCGCGAAGCGGCGCGCGACAGCAACTCGTCCAAAGCGACGAATCTGCCTCGTCATGGCCGCTACTGACCGGGACGCCGGCCCCACGCCCCGGCGGCGTTCTGTCCTATATTGGAAAACCTGCGGTATGTGGGAACAGACCCGGGAACAGACCCGAGGAGACGCGCCATGGCCACCTGGAAGCCGGATCCGAGCTTTTACCCATCCCCCCGCCTGGCAGCCAAGGCGCCGCCCGAGACCATTGCCTACGTGGCGATGTTCGATCCTGAGCGCAAGCAGCCCGATGCGATCGCCGTGGTCGACGTGGATCCTGCATCACCACGCTACGCGACCATCGTCGGCCAGGTCGCCATGCCGCATGCCGGAGACGAGCTGCACCATTTCGGGTGGAATGCATGTTCCTCGTGCCTGTGCCCGAACGCGCCGCATCCGCATATGGAGCGACGCTATCTCGTCGTGCCGGGACTGCGCTCGTCGCGCATCTATATCCTCGACACCAAGCCCGATCCGCTCAAGCCCTTCCTGGCCAAGGTGATCGAACCCGAGACACTGGCCGAGCGCACCGGCTACAGCCGCCCGCATACCGTGCACTGCGGGCCAGGCGGCATTTACGTGACCGCACTCGGCAATGCCGAGGGCAAGGGCCCCGGCGGCATCGCCATGCTCGACGCGCAGAGCTTCGAGCCGCTCGGCCGGTGGGAGGTGGAGCGCGGCCCGCAGTACTTCGCCTATGACGGTTGGTGGCACCTGGGCTACGACACGCTGGTGACCAGCGAATGGGGCACGCCGGACATGGTCGAGGACGGCCTGGTGCCCGACATCCTGCTCGGCGCGCGCTATGGCCGCCGCCTACACTTCTGGGACTTAACGCGGCGCAGGCACCTGCAGGAGATCGACTTCGGCGACGAGCACCAGCTCGTGTTCGAGTTGCGCCCGGCGCATGACCCGACCAAAGCCTATGGCTTCGTCAACTGCGTGATCAGCCTGAAGGACCTGTCATCGTCGATCTGGACCTGGTATCGCGACAAGGACAAGTGGGCCGTGCGCAAGGTCATCGAGATCCCGGCCGAGGCCGCCGACCCCGACCAGTTGCCGCCCGTGCTAAAGGGCTTCAAGGCCGTGCCGCCGCTCGTGACCGACATCGACCTGTCGATGGACGACCGTTTCCTCTACGTGTCGTGCTGGGGCACGGGTGACCTGCTGCAATACGATGTCTCCGACCCGTTCGAACCGAAGCTCACGGGCAAGGTGCGCATCGGCGGCATCGTGTCGCGCGCTACGCATCCCGGTGCGAAGAACGGCGCGCTCAATGGCGGGCCGCAGATGGTCGAGATCAGCCGCGACGGCCGACGCGTCTACTTCACCAACTCGCTGTACGGCGCGGTGGATCCGCAGTTCTATCCCGAGGGCATCGACGGCTGGATGGTGAAGCTCGACGCCGGCCCGAATGGCGGCATCGAGTTCGACCCGAAGTTCTTCCTCGAATGGCCGAAAGGGCATCGCCCGCACCAGGTCCGGCTTCAGGGCGGCGACTGTTCGTCGGATTCGTACTGCTATCCGTAATGGACCCGTCCGCCACGCTGACGACTGCATCGGCGCAGTGGGCGTCATGGTGGCCGTGGCTGCTGATTGCTGCGCTGGGCCTGTTCCACGGCATCAACCCTGCCATGGGCTGGCTGTTCGCCGTGGCGCTGGGACTGCACCGCCACAAGCGCAGTGTGGTGATGCTGTCGCTGTTGCCGATCGCGCTCGGCCATGCGCTCGCGGTGGCGGTATTCGTGGCGGTGGCACTGTGGCTAGGCAGCGTGATCGACACGCGCGTGTTCGCACGCGCTGGTGGGCTTGTCCTGATCGGCTGGGCGGCATGGCATGTTTGGCGCGGCCACCGCGGTCGGCCGCGCGTGGGCATGCAAGCCGGCATGGCCGGGCTTGCATGCTGGTCGTTCCTGATGGCGGGCGTGCATGGCGCCGGACTCATGCTGGTGCCAGTGCTCATGCCGCTATGCGCGTCGCCACTGTCCGGCCAGATCAGCCGCGGCAGCGCCGTGGCACCGGCCGTGCTGGCACTGGGCCTGCATACCGGCGCGATGCTGGTGGCCATCTGCGCGGTGGCGCTGCTGGTCTATGACCGCATTGGTGTGGCATTCCTGCGCACGGGATGGATCAACCTGGACCTGGTGTGGAGCGCCGCGCTGGTCCTGTGTGGCGTGGCGTTGCTGCTGCGTTGAAGAAGCGGCTTGTCGACGCGGCCAGTCGTCAACGCATTTCGAAGATCACGTCGATGATACGTTGGCCATAGTGGATCGCTGCCTGCTCGGCTGCGGCACGCGTGTAGTAGTCCTGCTTGTCGACCTCGCGGTCGTACTGCATATCGTGACTCGGAACGTCCGCATATCCGACGCCCAGCAGATAACCCCATTTCGGTCCCGGTCCGGTCAGCTCCCTGGTGGCGTCCACCAGTTCAAAAGCCAACGCGTGGATGAACATGCCGCGATAGCTCTCGGTCACCCATCTCAGAGGTACGACCATCTTTTTCTCCACTTCAGCTTGTCGCAGAGCCGGATGCGTTTATGTCTCCAAAAAGAACCCGTGCCCGGACAGTGCGGGCACGGGGGTGCCGAACGAGCATGGATGACTGCTCGACGGTACGGGAGGATACGCACCGCCGGGAAACAATATATTGAAAATGAAACCACAACAACGCAAAAGGTGTACTTGAGAGAAGTTATGCTCCATATGCCACAATAAGGCGAGTGCCGATACGCGCCTGCCATAGCAGAGATCTCAAATAACTTATTGATTTGTTGAAGTATTTAGAACCATCCGCCCCGCGGGGTGCACGCCTCGATGTGGGAAAAATGATACTCATCGCAGTCGACGTAACAATTTGTTGCATTTCCATGACTGTACGGTTAGATATGCGTGGAGAAACCGTCACGAGCCCGCAGTGGCTTGGAGGCGGTTGAGGTTTTCGTCCCGGTGGAAAAGCGCGGAGTCCGGACGCTCGAAGGGAGTCGGCGCGCAGTGGTTCAGGCCGCCGCCGCCTCGTGGCCGGCGGGCAGCTTGAGCAGCATTTCGATCGTCTCGGGCAACGCCAGCACGCCTTGGGGCTTGCGCAGCACGGTGACCGCAGCGGGCAGCCCACCGTGCGCGGCGATTTCCTCTTCCGTCAGGCCCGTCATGACGACGGTGCCGATCTCGCAGTAGTGGGGAACCCTGCCAAGTGCATGGATCAGCCGGAAGCCGTCCATCCCCGGCATCATCAGGTCGAGGACGATCAGGTCGGGATTGACCTTCCCGATCATGAGCAGCCCTTCAAATCCGTTTTGCGCCACTTCCAACCGCACGGCCGGCAGTCTTGTAGAAATTACACGCTGGTAGAGGTCCAGCATGTACGGGTCGTCATCGATCAGGATGATGGTGGGCGGCCGCGACGACGCTGCGCGTGCCTGATCCTGCTCCGTCGCAAGCGTTTCCACCGCCGTGCGCGGGATACGCCGATGGCCGCCATCGGTCTTCCATGCTGGCAGGCGCCCACTCTCCACCCATACCTGGATGGAGCGCAGCGACACACCTAGCCGGCGGGCCGCCTCGCGGGTGGAATAAAAGTCGGGTTCTTCAGCCATGGAGCCTGCTCAGGATCTTGCTCCGCAGGGCGCGTGAGCCACATGCCGCCACCGACCATAGATGATGAAGGCGGCGAGGATGGAAATGATACAACGCCCGACTCCCTTTTTTTCAATCTTGGCCCGCGCACGAACTCCAGACCCCGGCTCACGCGCGCCGGCCTCAACTTGCGAGATCGGATGGGGCAATGCAGTTCTGTGCTAGCATGCGCGAAAATGTCATTTATGCGTTAATTAAGTTTCACTTAAATCATATTAACGCCCGACGCTCGCGATCGCACACCGACGCCAAACGCCCGCTTCCTATGTCAACGTCCGAAGAGACGCATGTCCCGGCCCGCCTTGGCGATGACGTCACTGCCCCAACGCAGGCGGCAGACCACCGCGACCCATTGCTGGAACTGTCGCTGGACCTCATCTGCGAGGCCTCGGGCGACGGCTACTTCACGCGCGTCAATCCCGCCTTCACAAGCGTGCTGGGCTGGCGCGCCGACGAACTACTCGCGCGTCCGTTCCTCGATTTCGTCGCGCCCGAGGACCGGGCGCGTACGCAGGAACTCGTCCGGAGCCATGTCAAAGGGAATCCGATCGAAGATTTCCAGAACCGCTATCTCTGCAAGGACGGCGCAGTGCGCTGGCTGTCCTGGCGGGCGGTGCTGCGCGACGACGGAACGCTCTACGCCACCGCGCGCGATGTGACCCAGAGCCGCATCGCCCAGCTTGAAATCGAACGCGCCCGCCAGGAGGCTGAGGCAGCGTCGCGCGCCAAAAGCGCCTTCCTCGCGATGATTAGCCACGAGATCCGCACGCCGATGAACGGCGTCATCGGCATGATCGAAGTGCTCACGCGCACGACGCTCTCGGCCGATCAGCGCGAGATGGTGGCGACCGTGCGTGAATCGGCCGCCGCGCTGCTGAACATCATCGACGACATCCTCGATTTTTCGAAAATCGAAGCGGACAAGATGCGCATCGAATGCGTGCCGCTATCGATCGAACATACCGTCGAGACGCTGTGCGCGTCGCTGGTGCTGCTGGCCGAGCGCAATAACGTGGCGCTCTATCTCGACATCGATCCCGGGCTCCCTGCGCAAGTGCTTGGCGATGATCTGCGGCTACGGCAGGTGCTCTACAACCTGGTCGGCAACGCGATCAAGTTTTCCGGCGGGGCGCTGCCCGGCGGCCGCGTCTATCTGCGCATCGCGCCCGCCGGGGGCGACGTGGTCCGGTTCGAGATTGAAGACAACGGCATCGGCATGCCCCCCGATGCGATGGCGACGCTGTTCCAGCCATTCGTACAGGCCGAGACCACGACCACGCGGCGCTTCGGCGGCACGGGCCTGGGCCTGGCGATCTGCCGCCGGCTCACCGAACTGATGGGCGGTTCGATCGCGGCGGCGAGCCAGCCCGGCGCCGGGGCCACCTTCACCGTCTGCCTGCCGCTGCGCGCCGCCGAAGCGCCGCTGCCAAGGCCCACTCCGATCAGTGGCGTGCACTGCCTCCTCATCGGCATCGCCGAGCCGCAACGCACCACCGTCGCACGTTACCTGCGCCACGCAGGCGCTACGGTAACGGCGCAAGACGACGTGCCAGCACGCATCGCCGCGGCTGCCGATGGCACCGGGGCCGGGGTGCTGCTGCACGGCGACGACGCAAGTCCCGCCGCAATCTCCGCGCTTATCGCGCAGATGCCCACTGGCACCGGGCGTGTGCGCTTGCGTGCAGGCTACAGTCCAGCCCCGGCATCAGAGGCCGGCAATGCCGTTTCGATCGGCCGGCATGCATTGCGCCGGCGCACGCTGGAAGATGCCGTGGCGATGGCTGCGAAGCGCCTGCTGCCGGCGGCCGCGCCACTTGCCGAACCAGAGATTGCGCAGGCCAGTACCTCGGCATCGGTACAGGCCCATCGCCTGCTCGTCGCGGAAGACGACGAGATCAATCGCCGTGTGATCTCGCGCCAGCTCCAGTTGCTCGGCTACCGTGTCGACTTCGCCGCTGATGGCGCCGACGCGCTCGACCGGTGGCGCCGTGGCAGCTATGCGCTGCTGCTGACCGACCTGCATATGCCTCGGCTCGATGGCTATGCGCTGTGCGACCAGATCCGCGCCGAAGAAGCCCAGGCCGGCCGGACACGCATGCCCGTCATCGCGCTGACCGCTAACGCGATCAAAGGGGAAGCGTTGCAGGCGCGGGATATCGGCATGGATGACTACCTGGCCAAGCCACTGACGCTGTCCGCGCTGCAGCAGACCCTTGCGCACTGGCTGCCGTCGCCCTCGCCTTCGCTGGCGGGGCCGATGCCCACGGCCGGCCCGCATGCATTGCCCGTCTTCGATGCGGAAGCGCTCAGGGCCTTTGTCGGCGACGACGCCGCTGCGATTCGCGAACTGCTGGACGAATATGAACGTGCTGCCCAGACGATTGCCGCCAGCATCCGGCGCGATATCGCCGCACAGCGCGCGGACGGCGTCGCGCATGGCGTGCACCGTTTGAAGTCGTCGTCGCGCGCCGTGGGTGCGTTTGCGCTGGGGGAGGTCTGCCATCGCATGGAAACGGCGGCCCGGCAAGGCAATGTGGCCGCACTCGGTGCGCTCGGCGAGGAATTCGATGACGCCTTTGCACGGCTGAGTATGGCGATTCGCAGTTGATGAGCTTGCGTCCAGACGACGACATGCGCGTAACGCAGCCGAAGGCGTCCCGCCACTGATCTTATTGGAACGCTGTGCCCAACACCCCTACGCCATAAAATCAGACCACATTAAAAAAATGCGTCCCATCGCGTTCAAGCTGCGCGATCAGCCCGAACTCCCAGTCGAGGTACGCCTGCATCGCCGCAGCCGCGTTGTCGGTGCCTTCGTAAGGTCGGCGGTAGCGGTCCGTGCGCGGCACGGCCAGATGCGTCTCTCCGCTTTCGACCGGCAGACCCGCCGCGATCCACGCGAGCGTGCCGCCTTCCAGCACGCAGATCTCCGCCTGCGTGAGCGCACGCAGATCCGCGGCGGCAAAGCGCGCGAGCTGGCTGGTGCCGCAGGTCAGCACATAGCGCTGCGCCGCTGGAATGCGCTTCAGCGCATCAGCCAACTGCGCGCGTATGACGAACCACGCGCCCGGGATATGGCGCTTTACGTAGTTGGCGCTGGCCGTGACATCGAGCACGGCGGTCTGTCCATCCTGCGCCTGCAGCCACGATGCGAGCGTGGCCGGCGACACGGTCTCCACCGGCGCCGCGTCGGGCCCAGGCACGCGCGGAACGCCGGCTTCGCTGCGCAGCGCCGCATCGACTGGTTCGACCACGCGGACATCCCAGCCCATCTGCGCAAGCCAGGACGCACTCATGTCCGCACGCACGCCATCATCATCGGCCAGCACGATGCGCGCGCCGCGCACGGGCGCGCTGTGGTCGGTCTCCTGGACGAGCTGTCCGCCCGGCGCGTTGACGAAGCCGGGCAAGTGGCCATCGGCATATTCCTCGGGCGTGCGCACATCGAACCGGTAGACCGTGCGGCCCGGCGCTTCCAGCGACGCCAGCGCATCATAAGCAATGCTCTGAACACCCGCACGCGCGGCGATATCGCGCGCGCCTCGGCGTGCCTGCTCGCGGTTGGCCTCGGGGACTTCCAGGGGCGCGCGTCGGCTTGCTCCGTGGTCCAGTGTCTGCCCCGCCAGCGTCCAGCCGATGGTGCCGTTGCGCAGCGCTGCCACAGGGTTGGGAATGCCGGCGTTGATCAGTGATTGTGTGCCGATGATGCTGCGCGTGCGGCCCGCGCAATTCACGATGACCTGCGTCGCCGGGTTCGGCGCGAGCTCGCGTACGCGCAGCACCAGTTCGGCACCCGGCACGCTCGTGGCCGTGGGGATGCTCATGGTCTGGTATTCGTCGAACCGCCGGGCGTCCACCACGACCACGTCGGCACCGCGATCGATCAGAGCCTTGACCTCCGGCGCAGCCAGCGATGGCGTATGGCGCTTCGCTTCCACGACCTCGCCGAACGACTTGCTCGGCACGTTGACGTCGCGGAACACTTCGCCGCCGGCAGCAATCCAGGCATCGAGTCCACCTTCGAGCAGGTTCACGTCGGTATAGCCAAGCCCGCGCAGCACGTTCGCCGCGCGCGGCGCGAGGTCGGTGCCCTCATGCTCGCCATAGACAACGATGCGCGTATCGCGGCGCGGGATGCGCGGCCACGCTTCGAGTTCGAGCTTGGACAGCGGGAAGTTAGCCGCCCACAGCGGATGCGACTGCGCAAACGGATCTTCCTCGCGCACGTCGATCAGTGCGATCTCCGTGCGGTCCAGCAGCGCCTGGCGCACGGCCTGGCTGGTAATCAGCGGAAACGGTTGTGCAGAAACGGTCATGATGCGGCGGAATCCTTCGAGCGGTCCCACGGATTGGGCAGGTAAGGGTTGGAATAGCCGGAAATGAACGGCTTGCGTTCGCCGGCTTCGGTATAAACGCTGCGGCGCACGCCGCCGATGTTGGCGCCGTACACGTGGATGCTGATCGAGACGCGGTCGTCGTAGGCGTTGTGTACGCGGTGGATATCGCCCACGGTTGGCGAAACGGCTTCCACGTGGCCCGGCTCCAGCCGCGTCGGCTCGCCATGCAGAACCGGCCGGCCCGATCCATCGAGCACGAATGGCTGCGAATATTCGGCGCCGCGCAGCATGCCGATCAGGCCCCACACCGTGTGGTCATGAATCGGCGTGCGCTGGCCCGGCCCCCACACGAAACTGACGATCGAAAAGCGCTCGGCCGAGTCGCAGTGCAGCAGCATCTGCTGGTAGTACTCGGGATGCGGCTGCGCGAACGCATCGGGCAGCCAGTCATCGCGTGCGACCAGCCGTGCCAGCAGCGCGCCGCCTTCGCGCAGGATGCGCGCCTCGCCGGGCTGCTCATCCAGCAGCGCCGACAGGCCCGTGATGAACTCGCGCAGCGGCGCCAGCGAAGCGCGGCCCGCGGTGGGGGACTCACTCATCCCGTGTCTCCTGATATGTCATTGTCCGAGCGCCACGCGCCCGGCCGCCACGAGGATCGAATCATTCTGCGGCGTATGGATGCGGCTGCACAGCACGTCACGGTAATGGCGTTCCAGCGGATTGTTGCGGCTCAGGCCGTGGTTGCCCGACAGCTGCAGCGCCAGCTCCACCGCGCGGATCGCATTGCCCGTCACCGTGAACTTTAACAGTCCGCTGTCGGTCGGTGTCGGCGGGGTGCCGGCGTCGGTGCGTGCGGCGGCATCGTCGAGCAGCGCCTGGTTGGCATGCAGCAGCGTCGCGATCTCGCCGATCGCTTCCTGCACGCGTGGCAGTGTCGCGAGCGGCGCGCCAAGGCTTCCGGGTGTCCGCTCCCGCACAAAGGCGAGGATCCAGTCGAAGCCCGCACGCGCCACGGCGTCATAAAGGCTGCCGAGCAGCACCACCATCCATGCCTGCTGGTCCGCATTGGCATCGACATCGGCCTGGCTGGCGCCAGCGGGCGCCCACGCCGAAGGCTCGCGGATGTCGACGGCGTTTTCGGGCGGAATCCACACATTGTCGAGCACCGTCTCATGGCTGCCCGACGCGCGCAGGCCCATATGATTCCAGTTCTCCACGATGCGGATTCCCGCCGTGTCCCTCCCGGGCCGGGGCACGAGGAACACCCCGACGCGCGGCTGTGGCTCGTCGGTGCGTGCCCAGACCGACAGCCAGCGCAATGCCGGAATGCCGGTGCTGTACAGCTTGCGGCCGCTAAGCCGCCATCCGTTCGCCAGGCGCGTGGCAACGGTGCCCGGCAAGCCACCGCGGGCAGGCGAGCCAAGGTCCGGCTCCACTCGCAGCGAATTGATCAGTCCGCCATCTTCAACCGCGCTCGCGAATACCTGTTTGCGTACCGCTTCGGTCCAGTGCGTATCGGCTCGCCCGATCGCGCGATGCTGCAGATAGGTCATGGTCAGTACCAGCGCCGTCGCGGCATCGCCGCTGGCCACCGCATCGATGATGCGGCGCGCCTCTGCCAACCCCGCTCCGCCGCCACCGTGTGGGCGCGGCACTACCTGCGAGATCAAACCGTACTGGTGCAGCAGCGTGAAGTTCTCGTGAGGAAAGCTCGCCGCGGCGTCGTGCTGCGCGGCGGTTGCCGCAAGGCGAGGCGTCAACTGGGCGAGCACATCGCCGAGCAGCGCCTCGCTGCTCGGCAGCCGGCGCAGGGAAGACAGGGACATGGTGGATTCCTTGCAGGGTCGGTACGCGAGCCACGCACCGCTTGTGAATGCCATATAGCGTACCGCCGCCGCGCCGTTTCGATAACGACGCATCCTGCATATGGTCTGTCGTTTTTATTCGTTCGGCCGCGCGGCGTTTGGGCGTACGTTGTGGCCCTGCCCCTTTGTCGTCTCTTCCTTTGCACATCGCCTTGCGCCGTCCGCGCGAGCGCTACGTTGCACCCTTCCATCCAGGAGAAACTCGCATGAGCGTCGATATCATCGGCATGATCCAGAGCCAGAAGCAGTCCGAAATCCACCGCCCGACGGGCCCGGTGATCGATCGCGATTACGTGCGCGCATTCGCGCAGGCCCATGAGCAGGCCGGCTTCGACCGCATCCTGGTGCCGCACCATTCCACGGGCCCGTCGGCGACGCTGACGATTTCCTATGCGGCCACGGTCACCGAGCGCATCCACTTCATGCTGGCCCATCGCCCGGGCTTCACCGCACCGACGCTGGCCGCGCGCCAGATCGCCACGCTCGACCAGTTCAGCGGCGGCCGGCTCGGCGTGCATTTCATTTCTGGCGGCTCCGACCACGAACAGAAGCGCGATGGCGATTACCTGAACCACGACGAACGCTACGCGCGCACCGACGAGTACCTCGGCATCCTGCGCCGCATCTGGACCGCGGACAAACCGTTCGATCACGAAGGCAAGTACTACCGGTTCAGCAACGGCTTCTCCGAAGTCAAGCCGGCGCAGAAGCCGCATGTGCCGATCTATTTCGGCGGCGCATCCGAAGCGGCGCTAACGGTCGCGGGCAAGCATGCCGACGTGTATGCGCTGTAAGGAGAATCGCTCGACCAGGTGCGCGACCTGACCACACGCGTACGCGCCGAAGCCGCGAAGCATGGCCGCGAGGTGCCCTTCTCGGTGTCGTTCCGCCCGGTACTGGCCGAGACCGAGGAGAAGGCCTGGGCCCGCGCCGACAGCATCCTCGAACGCACCCGCGCGCTGCGCGTGCAGCAGGGCTATAGCCGCGGCGGCCCGCAACAGAGCGAAGGCGCGCGCCGCCTGCTTGCGGCGGCAGAACAGGGCGACCGCGTCGACCAGCGCCTGTGGACCGCGATTGCTCGCGAGACCGGCGGACGCTCGAACTCCACCGGCCTCGTCGGTACACCTGAGCAAGTGGCCGAAACGCTGCTGGAGTACTACGACCTCGGTGTCACGACTTTCCTGATCCGCGGCTTCGACCCGCTGGAAGACGTCGTCGACTATGGCCGCGAACTGATTCCGCGTGTGCGCGAACTGGTCGCGCAGCGCGATGCGCAGCAGCAGCGGAATCGCAAAGCCGCCTGAGCGCAAGCTGTCGTCACTGAACTGCCGGACTGACCCAACCAAAACGACACAACAAAAGCGGGGAGCCGAATCCATGAGCCATAGCCATACATTGTCCGAACCCGCCGGCGGCGCTCGCGCGCGGCGCTGCCACGCCGGAGTCGCGCTCCGCATGGCGGCCGTGGCCGACCGGTATCGCTGCCGCCATCGCATGGACCGCGTTCGGCGCCATCACTTGGCGCTGGCCGAACAAGGTCGCGGGCTTCTCCGACTGGGCCTACACCGAGGAACTCAGCATCGCCGCGCTGGCCGCCGCTGCGCTGCTGGCGCTGATCGAGGTCTACGTCGACGACTGGCCCCGGCTCGGCGACAGCACGCTCAACACGCTAAAGCTGCTTGGCCTCGGCGTGGCCTATGGCGGCGTCGCGGGCTTCCTGATCGGCGTGTCGATCGGCTGGTCGCGCCGCATCGGCTACTGGGTGCATCCCGTGCTGCGCGTGCGCATCGTCCCCACACCTCACCGGCGTATCCGGCAACACCACAATCGCTGCCGGCGCTTGACCCACGGTTCCAGACGTTGTTGCTGACGCGCGATGGCTCAGCTGGATATGCTTCTTGCTTCGCTTTCAGATCAGATGCGCCACACTTATCGCTCCAGCACCGCTTCGGCGCGAGCTTGCGGACCGGCGAACATCGTTTGCCTGCGCCACTCAGACGCACTACACCCAAACGTCACGCGAAACCAGTGACTGAAGCAGCTTTGCGCCGAGAATCCGAGCAAGGCTGAAACCTCGCCCACTGGCAGGTCACTTTCCCGAAGATGGCGTATCACCAACTCCGCCCGCACCTCATTGAGCAACTCTGAAAACGTCACCCCTTCCGCATTGAGATACCGGTAAAGCGTGCGACGGTCGACACGCAGATGGTGCGCCAGTTGCTGCGCAGTACAGCGCCCACCCGGCAGCAAAGCCAGGATCAACTCCCGGCACGATTCACGAATGCCTTCACTACGCTGCCGAAGCGCCGTCTCAAGGTAGTCGCGCGCAAAGCGTGCCGCGCCCGCATTCTCCGTCGTTCGTGGCATCTGCAAGTCCGCCGCCGCGCAGACCAGCCCATTGAACGACTGGTTGAACATCGGCTTGCAACCGAAGAAGACACGGTGCGCCGATACATCGAGCGGCGCGCGATGCGTGAAGCACACCTCGACGGGCCGCCACCGCGGACCGATCAGTTCGCGCAGGATGCGAAACTTCACACCCACGGCGAGCTCCATGGCCTGCCGCGTGGCAAGCCCTGGACTCGGCACGAGTTCCTCGCGGACGATCACGGTGTTGCCGCTGTCCTCGATACGCGTGATCAGCGACGCGCTGAGCAGCTTGAGATAGCGGCACAGCGTCTCGAGCGCCAGCCGCGGCGTGGGCTCTTCCTTCAGCACCAGGCTGATCGGCCCGAGGTTCGAGAACGAGCGCTGGGCCGCGAGCCGCAGCGCGAAATCTTCCACGCCGGTGGCAGCTGCCGTGACTTCGAGCAGTTCGCGAACGGCATGGCTCGGGATCAGCCGTTCCGGGTCTTCCAGCAGCCGCGCCGACAATCCGACTCCGCGCAGGAACGCGTAGGGGTCCAGCCCGAGCGACTCCACCAGTTCGATGTAACCGTTCAGGCTGGCGCTGCGGATCAGCTTGCCGACGCTGGCCGTCTGCACGATCACTCCGGCTTAAAGTCGATCGAGCGCAGCAGCTTGCCCTGGCGTTCGTACGACTCCCGCACGTCCCTGGCCAGCTCCTCCGTGGTAGCCGCCGAACCGACCTCCATGCCAAGGTCCTCGACCTTCTTTCTGACATCCGGCGATTGCATCGCCTTGAGCAGCGCCTCGCGCACCTTCGTGACGACTGCCGGCGGTACGCCCGGCGCGGACCAAAGGCCCATCCAGCTCACTTCCTTGAGATCGGGGTATCCGAGCTCGGTGAACGTCGGGACATCAGGCAGTGCGGCGATGCGCTTCGGGTAGGCAATGGCGAACGCCTTCAACTGCCCGGATTTGATGAACGGCAGCGATGTGGCCGGGCCGTCGAACATCAGCGGCACATGGCCGCCCATGACGTCCTGCAGCGCGGGTGGCGACCCCTTGTAGCTCACCGCGCCGGTCGTCAGTCCCGCCAGGCGGTTGAACTGCACGCCGATGGTCTGCCCGCGCAGGCCGGCGCCGTAGTTCGCGTAGTCGATCTTGCCCGGGTTCGCCTTGATATAGGCGATGAGTTCAGTGAGGTTCTTCGCCGGCAGGCCGGGCTTGCCGACCAGCACCAGACCTTGACGGGTCAGCTGCGCGATCGGGACCAGGTCCTTGAAGGGATCGAACGACACCTTCATGACGTGCGGCACTTCCGCGGCAATGCCCTTCTGGATCAGCAGGAAGGTGTACCCGTCGCGCGGCGCGGACAGCAGGCCGTGTACGCCGATGGTTCCCGCTGCGCCAGCCTTGTAATCGACGATCACGGGCTGTCCGAGCGGACGCTGCAATTCATGCGCGAAGAGGCGCGCCACGATGTCGGCCGTGCCGCCGGGGGGCGCCCCGACGAGGATCCGTACGGGCTTGGTTGGCCAGTCCGCAGCCCTGGCCGGCTGTGCGGCAGGCATAAGGCAGACGGTGGCAGTCATCAACGCCAGCGTGTGGCGCGCAATCCTGGAGAACGGCTTCATGGCAATTCCTTGGGGGTCTCTTGTTCCTCCGCCCGGCATCTCCGATGCCGTTGGCGTGGCGCTGAAATGGCCTTCCAGCGCATTCTGTGGGGTCGCCCCCGCCCCCGCTTTGCATCGCGCGACAGATTTGTGCCGATGGTGACAAGCCTGTCCGGCAGCAGCGCCCACGGCGAGCCCGTCCCAAAAAAGCAAACGATTGGCCCGGATAAGCAAGTCCGGGCGGGCCGACGAACCCGATACTCGACGCACCGGATCGAAGCCGGGAACAGGAGACACGCGCTTCTCGCCATGCGAGGGGGCAACTCCTGGCAACGACAGCAGCCCTTCCCCCCTGGAGACCACCATGAACTTTCTCGACGGCCATCTTTTCCCGGAAAACCAGCAACCGCTGATCATCACCGCCGCACCGTATGCGCCGGGCTGGCTGCCGTCCGACTTTCCCGAGGACATCCCGGTCACGATGGAGGAACAGATCCAGAAGGCCGTAGATTGCTACAACGCGGGCGCCACGGTGCTGCACCTGCATGTGCGCGAACTCGACGGCAAGGGCAGCAAGCGCCTGTCAAAGTTCAACGAACTGGTCGCCGGCGTGCGCAAGGCCGTGCCGGAGATGATCATCCAGGTAGGCGGCTCGATCTCGTTCGCACCGGAGAACGAGGGCCAGGCCGCCAAGTGGCTGTCCGACGACACGCGTCACATGCTGGCCGACCTGGAGCCCACTCCGGATCAGGTGACGGTCACGGTCAACACCTCGCAGATGAACGTGACCGACCATGCCGAGGATGCCGACTTCCGGGGCACCTCGCGCGAGAACCCGGCCATCTTCAACGCCTACAAGGAAATGACCGTGCCCGCGCAACCCGGGTGGGTCGAGGAACACGTCCGCCGCCTGACGGCCAAGGGCATTCAGAGCGCGTTTCAGTGCTACAACACGAACAGCTTCGAGTCAGTGGAGCGCCTGATGCGCCGAGGCTTTTACAAGGGTCCGCTGGTGATGAACTGGGTCGCCATCGGCGGCGGCATGGACACCCCGAACGTCTACAGCCTCGGCAATTTCATGCGCGGCGTGCCCGACGGCGCGGTGGTGACCGTGGAGAGCAATGTGCGCAATGTGCTGCCGGTCAACATGATGGGCATTGCCATGGGCTTGCACGTGCGTTGCGGTACCGAGGACGTGCTGTGGAACCAGAAGCGCACGGCGAAGATGAGCACCGTGAAGCAGATCGAGCAGCTTGTGCGCATCTCCCACGAGTTCGGCCGCGAGATTGCCACGGCCAAAGAGGCGCGCGAGATCAGCAAGATCGGGGTGTTCTACGATACCGTGGAAGAGTCGCTGCAGGCCAACGGCTTTGCGCCGAACCGCAACGGCGGTACGCAGGGCTACTTGCGCAAGACGCGCTAAGCCCATCGTGCGTGATGGCTAGGTGTTTACGATAGCTCGGGCGCACGCAAGGTTGACACGCCACGGGCGCCTGAATACCTTGAGTGACGGCACCGCGGCGTCGCAACGGCGCGCCGCAAGCCACGGATTCGTCCCCTGAGCCATCACATGAGCACCCTGATTCGCAGCGCCCTACTTGTCAAGTTCTCCGAGATCGCACGCACGCTCAGCGTCGACCCGGAGCGCATGATCCGTCATGTCGGGGCGGACCGCTCATGCATCGTTTCACCGGACCTCCATGTCCCCGAGCCGTGGCTGGCGAATGTGCTCGATGCCTCCGAGCAGGCGTCCAGCGGCGCGGCGGTCGGATTGCTGATGGCCGAGTCGTGGCGCCTGTCCGATTTCGGCCCGATCAGCCTGCTGCTGCAGCACCAGCCGACTCTGCGCCACGCGCTCGGCCAGCTCGAGACGTACCGCCACCTGCTGAGCGAGTCCGTGCTCGTCCATGTCGAGGAAACCGATGCTGTCGCCATCGTCCGGCTGCAGTTGATCACCGACCGCCCGACCCCCGGGCGCCAGCCGGTCGAGCTTTCGATCGGCGCGATGCTTTGCCTGATGAAATCGATGCTCGGCGGAAAGTGGAAGCCGCGCAGCGTGCATTTCACGCATGGCGCGCCCGCGAACCTGCACGTGCATCGCCGGCTGTTCGGCACGAATGTGGAGTTCGGCAGCGACTTCGATGGCATCGTGCTGGACCGGCAGGATCTCGATCGTCCCAATCCGCTTGGCGATGTGAATCTCGCCCGCTACGCCAGGGAATTTCTCGACCAGCACCCGCGCGGGCGCAGGATTTCCACGGCGTCCAACGTACGCCGTTCGGTCCATATGCTGCTGCCGCGCGGACAAGGCAGCATCGAGCAGGTCGGCCAGCAGCTCGGCATGAGCGCGCGGACCCTGCAACGCCGGCTCGGACAAGAAGGGCAAGAGTTCTCTTCGCTCGTAAACGAGGTCCGGCGCGGGCTGGCAAGCCGCTACCTCGCGGATCTCCGCTATCCCGTCTCCCAGGTGGCGATGCTGGTTGGCTTCGCGGAAGTCAGCACCTTTTCGCGCTGGTTCAGCTCGCAATTCGGCATGCCGCCGACACGCTGGCGCACCGGCGCGGAACACTGATCGCGCCACCCGTCCCGCTACATCCCTTGTTTGCGCCGTCGGCCTGACGGCGTCCCTGCTCCCGCTTTGCTTTCCGGCGCCCGCGTGCGCCAGCGCTTCGTACGCAAGGTCCTCACGCCTGACGCGATAGGCCAAGTTGTGGCGCCACGCGTCAAGCGTTGAATGCCTGCTCTGGCGACAATCCAGCCAACACCCTGCCATGCAGGGGAAAGCAAAGGAGAAGGCATGAAAGCGGCACAAGTCATAGCCGGCGCCGACGGTGGTCGGCTTGAGGTGCGGGATATCCCCATTCCCCAGCCCGGCGCCAACGAGGTCCTGGTCCGCGTTCGCGCGTCCGGCCTCAACTACGGCGAGATCAAATACATGCGCGAGCATCGGAACGGCGACCCGATGACCGCAGGGGTCGAGTTCGCGGGTGAGGTCGTGCGCGTGGGCGAACAGGTGAGCCAATGGCGTGAAGGCGACCGCGTCATGGGCCACGGCCGCGGCTGCCATGCGCAGTATGTGGTCGCAGCCCCGCTGGCGCTGATGGCCGTGCCCGACGATGTGTCCTGGGTCGAGGCCGCCGCGTTTCCCAATGTCTTCATCACCGCCCACGATGCACTGGTCAGCAACGGCGAACTGAAGGCCGGCGAATCGGTGTTCATCAACGGCGCCTCAGGCGGCGTGGGCATGGCCGCGATCATGATCGCGGCGACGATGCGCGCGCGGCCCGTGATCGCATCGTCGCGATCCGCCGCAAAGCTCGAACGCCTGGCGGACTTCGGCATCAATGTCGGGGTCAATGCGTCCACCGATTCCCAGGTGGACGCCATCATGGCAGCCACCGACCGACGCGGCGTGGACATCATCATCGATACGGTCGGCGGCACGGTCTTCGAGGACCATGTCAGGAGCCTTGCGGTGAAAGGGCGGCTCGTCAACCTTGCCCGCCTGGGCGGCGCGAGCACCGCGCAACTCGACCTGAACCTGCTGTGGCACAACCGCCTGAAGCTGATCGGCGCAACCTTCCGCACGCGCACCGAGCAGGAACGCCTCGATTGCATCCAGGCCTGCGCACGCGACCTGCTGCCGTTCTTCCGCGGAGGCAGGCTGCGCCTGCCGATCGACAAGACCTTCCCGATGGCTTCGATTGGAGAAGCCTACGCCTACATCGCGAGCAGCCAGCACATGGGCAAGATCGTGCTCACGGCTGACTGACCCTGACCGACTGCTGACATCCAGACCTTCAAGGAGTAGCCACCATGCAAGTCAATCCACTTACCTGTTCGATCGGCGCCGAGCTGACCGGCGTGCAGCTTGGCAATGTCGCGCGCGACGATTCGCTGCATGCGGAGATCAAAGCGCTGCTGCTCAAGCACCGCGTACTGTTCTTCCGCGACCAGGAGATGACGCGCGACGACCACGTCGCGTTCGCGAAGCGCTTCGGCGACCTGGAAGACCACCCCGTCGCCAATACGGTTCCTGGCTATCCGGGTCTCATCGAGATCGTCAAGAGCGAGAAGCGGGACCATTTCGAGAACACCTACCACAGCGATGCCTCGTGGCGCGCGAATCCTCCCAGGGGTGCGGTGCTGCGCTGCATCTCCTGCCCGGAGGTTGGCGGGGACACGATCTGGGTGAATATGGTCGACGCCTACAAGAACCTGCCCGAAGAGATCAAGCAGAAGATCGAAGGGCTGCGCGCCAAGCATGGCATCGAGCATTCGTTTGGCGCGATCATGTCGACCGAGGAGCGCGAGGAACTGGTGCGCAAGCACCCGCTGGTCGATCATCCCGTGGTCCGGACGCATCCGGACACCGGCGAGAAGATCTTGTACGTGACGCCGTTCTCCACGCACTTCATCAACTACCACACGCCCGAGAACGTGCGCTTCGGACAGGACAAGACGCCCGGCGCGAGCCTGCTGCTGAACTATCTGCTGAGCCAGGCCGCGATTCCGGAGTACCAGGTGCGTTTCCGCTGGCGGCCGAACAGCGTGGCGATCTGGGACAACATGGCCACGCAGCATTATGCGGTCAGCGACTATTGGCCGGCCCCGCGCAGGATGGAGCGCGCCACCATCATGGGGGATCGGCCGTTCTGACTGCGGAACAGTTGGTGGGTTGCTCCCCTCTCGCGCGAATTGGGAGAGGGGAGCCCTGGTGTCAGCGCCTGACCGGCTCCAGTCCCACCGGCTTCACATCCGCGATGATCGTGCGGTTGCCCAGCCCCAGCACCACCTGCAGCGCGAACGACACGGCACCGACGATAAACACCACGTCGCCGAAGGTGCGCACCCAGCGCAGGGTCTGCAGGATCGGCTGCTGCATGAAGGCCTCGCTGCGCGAGTACCAGGTGCCATACTCTACGCTCGCCAGGAACTGGATGATGCCGATCGGCAGCAGGCTGGTGCTGATCATCAGCACGAGGCCCGCGTTCAATCCCCAGAACGCCGTCTTCATCAATGCAGGGCTCAGGCGGTAGGCCGGGCGCACATAGCGCAGCACCAGCAGCGTGAAACCCAGCGCGAGGAAGCCATACACGCCGAACAGCGCGGCGTGGGCGTGCACCGGCGTGGTGTTCTGGCCCTGGATGTAGTACAGCGAGATCGGCGGGTTGATCATGAAGCCGAATACGCCGGCACCGAGCATATTCCAGAACGCCACGGCGACGAAGCACATCAGCGGCCACTTCAGGTCGGCCATCCATGGCGCACGGTCCTTCAGGCGCCAGTTGTCCCATGCCTCGTGGCCGAGCACGATCAGCGGCACCACTTCGAGCGCGCTGAATGCCGCGCCGACTGCCATCACCGGCGTGGTCGTGCCAGCAAAGTACAGGTGGTGGAACGTGCCCGGAATGCCGCCCAGCATGAACAGCGACGCGGAGGCGAGGCTTGCCGCCGTCGCCATCGGGCGCGATACCAGACCAAGCGTGCAGAACACGAAAGCCAGCGCCGTGGTTGCGAACACTTCAAAGAAGCCCTCCACCCAAAGGTGAACGACCCACCAGCGCCAGTACTCCATCACCGTCAGGCTGGTACGCTCGCCGTAAGCCAGACCCGCGCCGTAGAACAAGCCGATCGCCACGACCGACGAGGTCAGCAACGCAAGCAGGTTCTTATCGCTGCCGCGCGCGCGCAGCGCCGGCCAGATGCCGCGCATCATCAGCACAAGCCAGATCAGGATGCCTGCGAACTTGCCGATCTGCCACAGGCGGCCAAGGTCCACATACTCATAACCTTGATGGCCCAGCCAGAAGTTCAGGTTTGCCGGCAGGATCTGCGCGATTGCCAGGTAGTTGCCCGTGAACGAGCCGACCACGACAACGACGAGCGCCCAGAACAGGACGTCGACGCCCAGGCGCTGGAACTTCGGGTCCTTGCCGCCGTTGATCAGCGGCGCGAGGAACAGCCCCGCGGCCAGGAAGCCCGTGGCGATCCAGAACAGCGCGCTCTGGATGTGCCAGGTGCGCACCAGCGAGTAGGGGAACCACTGCGAGACATCGAGCCCGTAGAACTTCTGGCCTTCCACCGTGTAGTGCGCGGTGAAGCCGCCCAGGAATACCTGGAACACGAACAGTGCGACGACGAGGAACAGGTACTTGCCGAGCGCGCGTTGGGACGGCGTGAGCGCCACGGCCAGCAGCGGATCGCGCGTCGGCGCGTGCGGCAGGTTCTCTTCCTGCCCGCGCAGGAACGCCCAGGCCCACACCAGCAGGCCAACGCCAGCCAGCAACACCACCACGCTGACCACGGACCACACCACGTTCTCGCTGGTCGGCTGGTTGCCGATCAGCGGCTCATGCGGCCAGTTGTTGGTGTAGGTCGCTTCGTGCCCGGGACGCGCGGTGGAAGCGGCCCATGCCGTCCAGAAGAAGAAGTGCGTAAGCTGCGCGCGGCGTTCGGCGCTCGGCAGCGTGTTCTCCTTCATCGCGAAGTGCTCGCGGCTCGTGTGCAGATCAGGCGAGTCGGAGAACAGGCGGTCATAGTAGTCAGCTGTCTGCGCGATGGCCTGCGCGCGCAGCGGCGAGACCGTCAGCACACCGGTCTGCGCATCGGTTTGGTTGCCGCGGTACTCGGTGCGCAACTGCTCGCGCAAGCCGGCTTGCGCGGGTCCGTCAAGCTTGGCGTATGGACGGCCATACTGCTGCTGCGCCGCCAGGTCCAGCCACGCGGTCAGTTCGCGATGCAGCCAGTCGGCGGTCCAGTCCGGCGCCTGGTAGGCGCCGTGGCCCCAGATGGAGCCGAGCTGCATGCCGCCTACCGATTGCCAGGCGGTCTGGCCGTCGAGGATGTCGTCGCCGGTGAACAGCGTGCGGCCGTCGCTGGCTACTACCTTCGCCGGTATCGGCGGTGCTTGCCGGTAGACCTCGACCCCGTAATAGCCGAGCAGGGAGAACGTGACCGCCAGCACGGCGATCAGCAGGAACCAGAGTCTGCGATAGGGACCCATGATGAGGCTCGCTTGTTGGTTAGTTTCCTTGGGGATGTGTCCGGAGGACTCAGTCGTTCGCTGCGACCACTGCGGCCGGCTCGAACAGGATGTTGTTTTCCAGATGGATGTGTTCCATCAGGTCTTCACGCAGCGTGCGCAGGCCCAGGTACAGCGCGCGCCAGGTATTGCATGCAGCGCGCGGCAGCGTGATGTCGTTGGTCAGTGCGGCCAGCCGCTGCAGCGCTTCGCCGTGGTCGTCATGCTCCATGCGCATGACCGTGATCGGCGCCGTGGCGGCCGCCTGCAGCCCGCGCGCGAGCATCGGGAACAGGATCTGTTCTTCCTTCTGCATATGCGCTTCCAGTTCGCTGCGCATCGCCACCAGATGGTCGGCCAGCCCGACCGGACAATCCGGCCGGTCGCCATGCACGTGCTCCACGCGGCGGGCGAGGCGGATCAGTTCCGGAAGCTGTTCGCGATGACGCTCGTGGAAACGCGTGAGGATGTGGGCAATCAGTGAGGCCGGCGGCACCGCACCCCAATCGGTCTGCACGGGCTCGCTGTCGCGCTGGAGGGTCTGCAAACGCGATTCGATGGCATCGGCGTCGAGTCCCTTGGCAACCGCGGCATCGCGCAGCGTCTGCTTGCCGCCGCAGCAGAAGTCGAGGTCATAGCCGTGGAAGATGCCGGTGGCACCAGGAATCCGGCGGGCCAGCTGGCCCAGAGGCTGGTCTTGCAAGCGCATCATGTGCTCCTTGTCGAATGTGTCGGAGATCACTACGCGAGTACCGTGCCAGTTTTTATCTGAATAGAATCATTGAGTTATATTTCTAACGGTATAATTCACCCACATATAATCGCGGTGTAATTTACCCGTTAAGGTATTTATGACCCTACTCCACCGTGGTGTCTACCCGGAGCTACTGGCCGACCTGGGAGCCGACCTGCCGCACGCGGTTCGCCTGCAGCGGCTGGTGAGCGCGCTGCGCGCCTGTTTCGGCTGTGGCGCTGTGGCGCTGCTGCGCCTGGAAGAAGAACACTTGCGGCCCGTGGCCGTAGACGGGCTCGTACGAGACGCCCTCGGGCGTAGGTTTTCGGTGGGACTGCACCCGCGACTTGGCGCCATCCTCGCGCGGCGTGGGGTCACGTGCTTTCACCATGACAGCGTGTTGCCCGACCCCTACGACGGCCTCATCGACGAACATGTGGGAGAGCCCCTGCCGGTGCATGACTGCATGGGCATCCGCCTCGAACTCGACGGCCGCGCCTGGGGCGTGCTCACGCTGGACGCGCTGCAGGTCGGCACCTTCGACGAGGCCGCACAGGCGGAGCTGGACGGACTGACGCTGTTGGTCGAGGCCGCCATCCGCACCACGCAACTCGAGGCGGACATCCGCGCGCTGCAGCTCTCTCGCGGCAAGACGCCTGATAACGAGCTGCCGCCGGACGAGGGCGAGATCATCGGCCAGAGCGAGGCCATCACCGGGCTGCTGCATGAACTGGACGTGGTGGCCGATTCGGAACTGCCGGTGCTGCTGCTTGGCGAAACCGGCGTCGGCAAGGAGTTGTTCGCACACAGGCTGCATCGCCTGTCGCGCCGGCGCGACCGCCCGCTGGTCCACGTGAACTGCGCCGCGCTGCCGGAGTCCCTCGCCGAGAGCGAGCTGTTCGGCCATGTCAAAGGCGCGTTCTCGGGCGCCACCGGCGAGCGTCCGGGCCGCTTCGAAGCCGCTGACGGCGGCACACTGTTCCTTGATGAAGTTGGCGAACTGCCGCTGGCTATCCAGGCCAAGCTGCTGCGCACGCTGCAGAACGGGGAGATCCAGCGCCTGGGCTCCGACAAGCCACGCCGCGTCGATGTGCGCGTGATCGCGGCGACCAACCGCAACCTGCGCGAGCATGTACGGGACGGCTCGTTCCGCGCTGACCTGTATCACCGGCTGTCGGTCTATCCGATCCCCATTCCGCCGCTGCGCGAACGCGACAACGACGTGCTGCTGCTGGCCGGCCGCTTTCTCGAACTGAACCGCGCGCGCCTCGGCATGCGCAGCCTGCGCCTGTCACGGAGCGCGCAGGATGCGCTGCGCCGCTACCGCTGGCCCGGCAATGTGCGCGAGCTGGAGCATGTGGTGAGCCGTGCGGCGCTGCGGTCCGTGAGCCGTGGGGCCAACCGGAATGACATCGTGACACTGGAGGCGGATCTGCTGGACCTGGATAGTCTGGCTTCGCCATCGGAGGGACCTGTGGCACCCGTGGCGAGCGCGACGTCAGCAGTGCATTCGCGAGCCACGCTAGCCGCGGGCGTCACCTTGCGCGATGCCGTAGAGCAGACCCAACGGGATTGCATCGAGCACGCGTTGCGGCTTCACGGGCGGAATTGGGCAAAGGCCGCGCGGGAACTTGGGATCGATGCCAGCAATTTGCATAAGCTGGCAAAGAGGCTGGGGTGTAAGTAAGGGGGTCAGGGTGCCGCTCCCATCAACGTTCGCCTCCACCTGCAAACCCCGCTGCCAACTTCCCGGCGATCGCCCCGAGCCACGCTGGCCGAGGCGCCGCATCCAGCCAATACTTCACCTCCAGCCCCAACGCCGTATCCCCGCCAATCACCAGCCTGCGCTGGAAGAAGAGCGTATCGGTGTCACACTGCCCCGCGAGCAGCCGCAGGTAATCCGGCACGCACGCGCGCAGCGTCAGTTCCGGCACGCCGCTATCTGCGCTGGCCAGGCGAAAGCGTCCCTGCTCGCATCGGAACGGCACGTCAAGTTTGAGGTCCGTCACTGTCAGCAAGAAGGTATGCCCGTCGAGCGCCGCAGGCGGCTCCAGCCATCTGGCACGGCGAGCCAGTTCCAGCGCCGACACCAGCGGCAACGCCCGCGCTCGGCCCGGCAAGCGGCGATGCACGCGGGCCAGCAGCGATTGCAGTGCACTCATGGTCGCGCCTCCCACGCAATGCCGGGGCGCCCGTGCCAGTAGCCGTTGCTCGGCTCGGCGCCGGCCGGCAGCACGCCGCTGGGCGCGGGCGGGCGTGTGCCCGAACGGATTGCCGCAAGCGCAGCCACCGCGTCCAGCGTGCCGGTCGATTGCGGGCTGACGCGCAGCATATCGATACCCACATGTGCCATGGTCAACGCCTGCGCGCACAGATCCAGGCACGTGGCAGACTGCGTCTGGATGCCGTTGAGCGTGAAGAACGCCTGGCCTTCGCCCGTGGCGGCAACGAGACCATCCGGATAGTCGAGACAGCGGAATTCGCACGCGTCCTTGCGCAAGCGATGGTGGCGTGCGGTGAAGCAGCGCGCCGAAAACGCGAGCGGCATGCGGCCCCAGGCGAGCACTTCCAGCGCCACGCCGGCGCAGCGCCCGGCCGATAGTGCAGCCAGCGTGGCGCCGTCCATCTCCACCGGCATCACGCAGCCGCTGGCGCCGAGACTGGCCAGCCACGCCAGCGTATCGGCGTGATAGACGTTGAGATGCGGCCCGCCGACGAACGGACGGCCGCCCATGCAGCGAACGGCACCAATGTCATTGGCCTCTACGAGGAATTCGTCCTGCTCGCAGACACGGCGCATGCAGGCGATATCGGAATCGGACTCGACGAGCACCGGCGTGGACAGGACCACCTCCTTGCCGGCGTCGCGCAGCATCTGCGCGATCTCGATCCAGTGAGCATGGCGCAGTTCGTGGCGGCGCGTGCAGACGGTCTCGCCCAGGTAGACGCGATCGACGGACGATTCCGCGACGTCGGCATAGAACTGCATCACCGTCGCGCGCGGCCAGTAGTACAGCAGAGGGCCCAGCGCAATGCCGAAGCTAGCCGTGCCCGGGGTGGAGGTATTCCGCATCAATGGCTCCGTGATTGAAGGTTGCCGCGCTCATCGCCACGGCCTGTCATAGGCGCCCTGCGTGACCTGGTCGCCTTCGGCATGGCGGCCCAGCGTGCCTTGCCATTCCTGGCGCGGCGTGAAACGCGCGGGCTCGGCACAGGCCGCGTCGATGGCGGCGCGCAGCACGCCGACCACGTCCGCCACATAGCGCGGGCTGCGCTGGCGGCCTTCGATCTTGATGGCAGCGATGCCGATGTCGATCAGCGCTGGCAACAAAGAGAGTGCGTTGAGGCTCGTGGGCTCTTCCAGCACGTAGCCGCGCTCGCCCTGCACCTCGAAGCGTCCCTTGCACAGCGTGGGATAGCCGGCGGGCTCGCCGGGCGCATAACTGTCGATCAGGATGCCCGACAGGCGCGCATGCATGGTGCCGTCCTGCTCGGTCCAGCGCACCGCATGCGCGGGCGAGCACACGCCCTTGTTGTTGGGCGAGTCACCGGTCGCATATGAGGACAGCAGGCAGCGGCCCTCGGCCATCACGCACAGGCTGCCGAAACCGAAGACTTCGAGTTCCACGCTGGTCTGCCGCGCGAGCTTGCCGATCTGCGCGAGCGACAGCACGCGCGGCAGCACCACGCGCTTGACGTTGAAGCGCTCGCGCATCAGTTCGATCGCGTCGGCATGCGTGGCCGAGCCCTGCACCGACAGGTGCAGCCGCAATTGGGGGTGACGCTCGGACGCATAGGCCATGAGTCCCGCATCGGCCATGATGACCGCGTCGGCGCCCAGATCCGCGGCAGCATCGACCGCGCGGTGCCACTTCGCCACTTCGCCCGTCTGCGGGAACGTGTTGATCGCGAACAGCACCTCGGCATCGCGTGCATGGGCTTCGGCCACGCCGGTGCGGATGTCGGCCTCGGTGAAGTTGAGGCCGCCGAAGTTGCGCGCGTTAGTGGCATCTCGCAAGCCGAGGTACACGGCATCGGCGCCGTGTTCGAGCGCCGCGCGCAGCGCGGTCAGCGAGCCCGCCGGCGCCACCAGTTGCGGGTGGCGCGCCCGCACGGAAGAGGAAATTGTCATGTCACAGGCGCCGCGAGCGCGGCGCGGGAATTCGGCCAGCGCAGATGCTAGCCAGCCACTTGGCGAGCGGACTTGACCGCGCTCAAACCGCGCCATGACGACGTGCGTCATAGACCAGTCGGCCTACGCCATTGGTGCAGTGCGTTCACGCCATTGACCTGCGGCAAACGCCGGGGCTGCCCGCTGTGCCACGCTTGGCCGTTCGTGCGCGGTCCGATACCGCGGGCCGCGCGCAGTTCCCAGATAGTGAGACCATCATGACAGAACACTGGCTGAAGCTGGCCGGGCGCCGGCTGCTGCCGATCGTCCAGGGCGGCATGGGCATCGGCATCTCGGCACACCGCCTGGCGGGCACCGTGGCCGCGCACAACGGCGTGGGCACCATTGCCAGCATCGACCTGCGCCACCACCATCCCGACCTGATGGCGCAGACAGGCGGCACGCGCGACAAGGCGCGCATCGAGGCCGCCAACCTCGTGGCGCTGGACCGCGAGATCCGCAGCGCGCGCGACCTCTCCGGCGGGCGCGGCCTTGTTGCCGTCAATGTGATGAAAGCCGTCGGTTCGCACGCGCAACTGGTGCGCCAGGCGTGCGAAAGCGGCGCCGATGCCATCGTCATGGGCGCCGGCCTGCCGCTTGACCTGCCGGAGCTGACCGCGGACTACCCGAAGGTCGCGCTGATCCCGATCCTGTCGGAAGCGCGCGGCATCGGACTGGTGCTGCGCAAGTGGATGAAGAAGGGACGGCTGCCCGATGCGATCGTAGTTGAACATCCCGCCCACGCGGGCGGCCATCTTGGTGCCCCCGCCATCCAGGACCTCGGCGAAGCGCGCTTTTCGTTTGCGCGTGTGCTTGCCGAATGCCGCGAGCTGTTCCAGACGCTGGGGCTCGCGTGGGACAGCATTCCGCTGATCCTGGCGGGCGGCATCAACAGCCATGCGAAGGTGCGCCACTGGCTCGGCGAAGGTGCCGCCGCAGTGCAGCTTGGTACAGCGTTCGCTGTCACCGAGGAATGCGACGCGCATCCGGCCTTCAAGCACGTGCTGGCCACCGCGAGCCCCGAAGACCTGTGCGAGTTCACCAGCGTGGCAGGCTTGCCGGCGCGCGCCGTGCTGACGCCATGGCTATCGCGTTACCTGTCGAGCGAAAGCCGGCTGCAGCGCCGGGCCAAGGCGCGCGACTGCCTGGAAGGATTCGACTGCCTGCATGCGTGCGGGCTGCGCGACGGCGTGGCGCGCATCGGGCAGTTCTGCATCGACCTGAAACTGGCGCAGGCCGTGCGCGGCGATGTGGAACGCGGGCTATTCTTCCGCGGCAAGGGCGCGCTGCCGTTCGGCGAAGCGATCCGCCCTGTGGCGGACCTGCTCCACTACCTGCTGACCGGCGAAAAGCCCGCTGTCGTGCCGATGCCGGCAGCCACCGTCGCGGCATGAGCGACGGCGGGGGCGTCCGCGTGTAACCCGTCAGCGGCCAGGCGCCCCAGCCCTTCGGCATCAAGCACGAAAATCTTCCCGCGTTCGAGCCGTACCAGATTCTCGGCGCTGAAGCGGCTGACCACACGCGAGAGAGTCTCGGGCGTGATGCCAAGCTTGGAGGCGATCACGCGCTGCGTGCAGGCGAGCCACGTGCAGCGGCCGGCATGCGCCTCGTCGCGCAGGAAGCCGGCCACGCGCTGCAAGGCGTTCTGCAGGCTGGTGGCCTCGATATCGCGCATCAGCGCATGGAGCCGGCTCGACAGGTTGCGCAGCAGCCGTGCGGACAACAGCGGGTCTTGCTCCAGCGTGTCCCACAGTGCGGCGCTGTCGATGCAGAGCACCGTCGTGCGCATCATCGCCTGACAATCGGCCGGCTGTAGCGCATCCGCGAACAGCACATCTTCGCCAAACACCGCACCAGGACCGAACACCTCGACCGCACGTTCCAGGCCTTTGACGCTGCATGGCGTGGCCGGCAATGCGAGCTTGACCAGCCCGTCCAGCACGATGATCAGGCCGCTGCAGGCGTCGCCGCGGCGGAACAGGAATTCTCCCTTCGACAGGCGCTGCGTCGTGGCCCCGTTGGCAATCGCGCCAAGCACGCGGGCATCGACGCCGCGGAACAACTGCAGTCTTTCAAGCATCGCGGTCTCAACCATGGTGTGTTTTCCCTGCCTGCGCCGTCCCCACGAACGGCTTCCTCGGCGGCAATCCGCCCTGTGCCCGCATGGCGCGCATGCAACGCAGCGCCTTCAGCAATTGCAGGCCGAGCCACCCATTGGCCAGGGCCAATGCGAGTCCACCCGCACGCGCGAACCATGCCGGCGCCAACGGTAATGCGAGCAGCATCGCGAAGGCGGCAAGCAGCAGCCAGGACTGGTGCCGCTGGGCGTCCGGGTTGATGATGACCTGCATGGCCGGCACGCGAGCGCGTGGCGGCAGCAGCCTGCGCAGGTGCAGCCAGACCAGGAAGGGAACGATCTTGCCGAGCATCGCTGTCACGGGAAGCACGCCGCCGCCAATCAGCGCGAGCGTGCCGACCCACCAGGACAGCCAGGCGGACGGCGCCTGCGGCAAGGCCGCTGCCAGCAGCGCCGCTGCAAGCATGCTTGCAGCGGCCACCGGCCATAGCAGCCAGACGGGATCATGGCGGCGTCGCGCGCGCAGCATGCCGGCCAGCATGAAAGCGGCCGTCACGGCGGCGAATGCTAGCCAGGCCCAAAACGCCCAGCGCGCGATCTGGCCTTCCGGCTGCACCACGATCAGGACAGTGAATGCCAGCAACGGCAACCAGTGGCCAAGCGGCAGGCAGCGCTGCAGCCAGCACGGCAGGCGCGGAACCTGCCAGAACATCGGCAGCACGGTGGTCGCTATGCCGGTCACCAGCGCGGCCAGCCAGCCGCCAAGGCCCCAGACAACGTGCAATGCCAGCAACGGTGACGGCGACGCACGCCACAGGCCGCCGAACAAGCCCGCCAGCGCCGCGCCGAGCAGTCCGGTCAGCGCCAGCGGCGCGCCGATGCCGGCCAGCGTGCGTGTGGTGGCATCGACCCTTCCCACACGACGGCCGCCCCACAGCAGCAAGCCACCCGCCAGCGGCAACAGCAAGCCCCCTGCCAGCGCGGCGAGGCGGAACGGCACGGTGCCGCCGCCGAGAAAGCCAGCGGCCAGTGCGCCAGCCGCAATGCTGGCAGTCAGCGCCACAAGCGGCGCCACGCGCCCCGATCCCGGCACCGCCACGCCTGCCACCACCGGCATCATCTGGAACAGCGCGCCAAGCATGACCGGCAGCAGCATGCCCAGCGCGAGCACATGCACGGCCGCGAGCGCGAGCGGCGCGAACCTGTCCGGCAGCCCCGCCACTGGGCCGAGCGCCAGCAGCACGCCCGCCGCGGCACCGAGCCACGGTGCCGGCATCAGGCAGCCGAACACCACGCCGGGACGCGGTGCGCGATGGTAGTCGAGACCGATGGCTTTCAAGGTCGCGTTCCTGTCTCGCTCAGACGCCGTTCGCCAGCAAGGTGTCAAGTTCCGGCACATGCGTGCGGCACATCGGGAACAGCACGTTCTCTTCCTTGATGTTGTGCTGCTGCAGCAGCACAACAAGTGTGTCGAGTTCGGCTGCCAGTGCGTTCGCGTCGCGCAGCTGCAGCCATTCGCCTGCGTTGACCAGCAACCCGCGGACTTCGTCGTGCTCATGCCGCATCACGGCGGTAGGGCCGCTGGCGGAGCCGGCGACCTTTTCGAAGGCCGGAAACAGGCGGTCTTCCTCGGCCGAGAAATTGCCTTGCAGAGCCGCTTCCAGACGCGCGAAGGCGCTCGCGGCCATGTCCCAGTCGGGACCGCGCAGGCAGGCTTCAAGGTCTTCCAGTGCCTGGTCGCAGTCGCGGTGCTGGCGGACCAGGATCTCAATGGCGCTCGACATGGTGGTTCTCCGGGTTCAGACGCGTCGATGCTAGGACTCGTGCTGCCGGCGGGACTTGATCGCGAATAAGTCCTGGCGAGATTCGCGGGCAAGACCTGACCCACGGCGCGGTCTATCGGAAGCACGGGAACGGCCCGTTCGGTTCCATCACGCCGTGATGTTTTCCTCCGATCGCCGGGATGCATTCCGCTCGCCAGGCGGTCGATCGGCTGCAAAGCGCAGAAAACACCACAAACAAGCGCCATCAATCGGCGTTTTATTGATCTGGCGCATGCCCGATAGGGCTCACCACGCGGAGAATCGCCCGTGAGGTTGACCGCCCCCGTCTGCAAACCTTGCTCCCATGCCAGATTCCGACACCGACACCGCGCCTGCCGCGGACAGCAGCCAGTTTCCCGATGCCGCCGGCCTGACGCCACCGCGTCACCGCTTGTCCACGCGCATCATCCTGCTGTCGCTGGCGTCGCTGCTGGTGGTGCTCACCATGATCGCCGGCACGCTGTGGCTGTCCTGGAAGCTCGAAGGCGCGGGCGCCGCCATCAACGATGCCGGCAGCCTGCGGATGCGCGCCAACCGCGTGGCAATCGAGCTGGGACTGGCCAATGCGGGACAGGCCGGTGCCCGCGATGCGCAGATCCAGGCGCTGGACGGCACGCTTGCTCAGCTGCGCAAGGGCAATCCGGTCCGGCCGCTGTTCCTGCCCGATGAACCGGCCATCCATGAACAGCTCGACCGTGTCGCGTATGACTGGCAGCACGAGCTCAGGCCGCTGGCGCAGGCGGGTAGCGGGGTTGCTTATGTGCAGGCGCTGCCCGCCTTCGTGGCAGAGGCCGACCGGCTCGTGATGCTGATCGAGCACGACAGTGCGCGCAAGACCGACCTGCTGCGCCTCTCGCAAGCCGGACTGGCGGCCATTGCCTGCGTGGGCACGGTCGCCGTCATCTATCTGCTATACCTGTGGATCATCCTGCCGGTGCTGCGGCTGCAGGACGGCCTGCGCCGCATGGCCGCGCGCGAGTTCTCGCTGCGGCTGCCGGTGGAAACACGCGACGAGTTCGGCACGCTCAATGCGGGTTTCAACCGCATGGCGGCCGAGTTGCAGGACCTGTACCAGGACCTGGCCGCGCGCGTGGCGAGCAAGACTGCGGAGCTGGAACGCCAGAACCGCGACCTGGAGACGCTCTACGACATGGCCGCGTTCCTCAACCAGGCCCGTGATGCCGAAGCCATGGCGCGCGGCTTCCTGGAACGCGTCATGGGGCAGTTCGATGCCGACGGCGGATCCGTACGCGTCATGGACGCGCAGCACGGCAAGCTGCACCTGCTCGCCTCCGCGGGCCTGCCTGCGGCACTGGCCGAGTCCGGCAATTGCATGGCCGTCGATGCCTGCCACTGTGGCGATGCCACGCGTGAAGGCGTGGTCGCCATCGCCGACCTGCGCAGGACCACACGCCGCCCGCTGCTGCCCCAGCCGTCGCCATGCACGCGCGAAGGTTTCACGGCCATCGCGGCGTTCCGCATCGAAAGCCAGCGTGGCGCCATCGGCACCTTTGCGCTGCATTTCCACGCACCGCGCGAGTTGCCCCCGTCGGACCGGCAGTTGCTCGATACCCTGGCACAGCACCTTGGCATCGCGCTGGAGCACCTGCGCCTGTCCGCCAGCGCGCGGCAGCTCGCCGTCGTCGAAGAGCGCAACCTGGTCGCGCAGGGCCTGCACGACAGCATTGCGCAGGGCCTCAATTTCCTCAACCTGCAGGTGCAGCTTCTCGGCGACGCGGTGGACCGCGACGACCTCGCCGAAGCACGCGAGATCGTGCCGATGCTGCGCCATGGTGTCGAAGAGAGCTACCAGGACGTGCGCGAGCTGCTGAACAACTTCCGCTCGCGCCTGACGCCCGGCGAATTGCGTCCCGCTGTGGAAGAAACCGTCGAGCGGTTCCGGCGGCAGTGCCGCACCGAAGCCACGCTGGTCATCGACGATCACGGCAACCGCCTGCCGCTGCAGCCCGAGCAGCAGCTTCAGGTGCTGTTCATCCTGCAGGAAGCGCTGTCCAATGTGCGCAAGCATGCGATGGCCGCACACGTGACCGTGTCGCTGTGCCATGGCCATGATTTCCGTCTTGTGGTCGAGGACGACGGCGAGGGCTTCGACCCGGCCGAGCTCGGCCGCGACAGCGAGGCCCATGTGGGCCTGAACATCATGCGCGAACGCGCCGCGCGGTTGCACGCGCGCCTTGCCATCGACGCCCGGCCGGGCCGCGGCGTGCGCATCGAACTGGTGCTGCCGCACGGCGACCAGGCCGCCGGGGCCGAACGCCAATCCACCGCGGGGCAAGCGATGCCGCGCCTATTCCAGGAGTCCCTGCCATGACCATCCGCATCCTGCTGATCGACGACCACACGCTGTTCCGCTCGGGCATCCGCGCGCTGCTCCAGCGGCAGGCCGACTTCGAGATCGTCGATGAAGCGGCCGACGGCGTGGAGGGCATCAAGCGCGCCAAGCAGCACCGGCCCGATGTCATCTTGCTGGACCTGAACATGCCGGGCCTGTCAGGGCTGGAAGCGCTGCAGTTGCTGGTCGAAGACCTGCCGGACTCGGCGGTGATCGTGCTGACCGTATCGGAAGAGGCCGAGGAACTGGCCACCGCGCTGCGCCGCGGCGCGCGCGGCTACCTGCTGAAGAATATCGAGACCGAAGCGCTCACGAGCGCCATCCGCCGCGCCGCCGCCGGGGAGCCCGTGATCTCCGAAGCCATGACAGCGAAGCTCGTGCAGCAGTTTCGCGCGCCCGCGCCAGCCCCGGTGCGCCAAGACGACACCGCGAAGCTCACTGCGCGCGAGCGCGAGATCGTGCAGGGGCTGACGCGCGGCGAGAGCAACAAGGAGATCGCACGCGACCTGGGTGTCGCCGAGAGCACCGTGAAGATCCACGTGCAAAATATCCTGAAAAAGCTCAATCTTGCCAGCCGGGTGCAGGTGGCAGTCTATGCCGTGGAACGCGGCCTGACCGAGGCCGGCTGAGCCGCGAGTGCCGGGTCAAGCGCCCGGTCGTCGTCCGATTCCTACAAGGTTTTCAGCCGCGTTCGGGAAGGATGCGGCAACGCCCTCGGCTACGCTGAAACTGCGTGGCGAAGCCGGTTTATGGCCCATTCAACACCCCGGCACACTGACCGGCCGCGCCCTGATGACAAGCGTGGCCTCGCGGCCCAAAAACCGGAGCGCGATATGGGAATCGGCACCATTCTTCTGATCTTACTGATCCTGTTGCTCGTCGGCGCCTTGCCGGCATGGCCGTACAGCTCGGGCTGGGGATACTGGCCAAGCGGCGGACTGGGCCTCATTGTCCTGATCGTGGCTCTGCTGGTCGTGCTGGGCCGAATATAGACAGGCAGAAATGTGCACTGCATCGTGCACGCATGCGCTGGCGTCCGGGTTCGTTCCTTCGCCGGTCGCAGCGCCCTGAAAAAGAAGGAGGTTAGTCATGCCAGCCAAATCCAAGGCACAGCAACAGGCCGCCGGCGCGGCGCTTGCCGCCAAGCGCGGCGACAAGAAGGCCGGCGCGCTCAAGGGCGCATCCAAATCGATGGCCAAGTCGATGAGCACCAAGGAACTCGAGAAGATGGCATCGACCAAAACCAAGGGCAAGCCCAAGCACGTGTCGGACAAGTGATCGCCCCGCTCGTTTGAGCCGCGCGCCATAGCCCGTCGCGTTATACGCCCGTGCCGCACTGGTGCCGCCAGGCGCTTTGCATGAGCGGGCCCTACGGCCGCGCTCCGGAGCCTTCCGAAGCGCGCCGTGCCTCATCCGCAGACGGCGAATTAGCCGCCGTCGGACGCTGCGCAGAGACGGGACCTGCGCGCGCCCCGGTGACCATCTCCCGCAACCAGTTGAGCAACAGGCTGGAGTAAGCGCGCTGGTGCTCTTCATCGGTGATACCGTGGTCCGCTCCTTTGATCACGCGATAGGTCATGGAATTCGCACGTACACAGGCATCCACGTAGCTGGTGACCGCCGCATGCGGGACGATCTGGTCGTTCTCCGATTCAATCACAAGCACATCGCCCTCGAAGGCGGTGCAGGCACGCAATGCCCGGTTGGTCTCGGGCGGTACGATGGAGCGCCGGTAGTTGACGAGGTCCTGTTCGCGATGAAGCTGCCGCTTCGGATGCTCCCAGCCCTCGTCCATGTACAGCGCCGGCGCGCGCAGCCCCAGCCAGCGCACATGGCGCATGCTGGTCAGGACGGCGGCCAGGTAGCCCCCGTAGCTGCTGCCCACCACCGCAATGGCATTGCGGTCCACCTCCGCGTGGCGCGCCAGTACGTCATAGGCGGCGACCACATCCGCCAGGTTGCGCATCCGGCTGACAGTTTCATACTGCGCGCGGGTACCAGCGTGGCCGGTCAGGTCGAAAGTCAGGCACACGCAACCGAGCCCTGCCACCTTGCGCGCGCGCGCCAGATACTGCTCCTGGCTGCCGCCCCATCCATGCACGAACAGCACGCCGGGCAGCCTGGTGGCTGGCGCAATCAGCGTGCCGGCAATGCTGCCGCCTTCGCTCTGGATTTCGATCAGATCTTCATGGGTGGCCATCGTTGTCCGACTCCAGATATGCGTACTTGGTAAGCAGGCCCACGTCGCGGTCCTCGCCCTGAAAATACAGTTCGGCACCGGCCGGCAAGTGCGCGTCCGGACCATACACTTCACGCGTGGCGGCCACGACGCGCTCACGCGCGGGGTCAGCCTTCAGCGCTCTCAGCGCGGCCAGTTCCGCGCCCGTGGCGCCGCCCACGCGCCACGATTGCTCCAGGACGCCGGTGAGCGCCCTGGCTGCGCCTTCGCCAGTGGCGCCGACCGGCACGCCGAATGCCACGTCGTAGTTGCAGCGTGACAGCACCATGCCGGGGTAGCAGGCGAGCGCGGCGTCGTGATAGGCCATGGCCGCACGGATCGCCGACAACGCACGCGGCCCGAACGGCTGGGCCAGCAGCGCATCGAAGCCGCCGCGCACAACCGCCAGCGTTGATCCGCCATATACCTCTTCACCGGTGTTGTTGACGGTGAGATCCTGCGTGCCGCAATAGCTGGCCAGCACTCCCGCTACCAGTATCTGTCCGACACTGTACGTGTCCGGCGAATCGAGATCGCGCTCGAGTACGAGGCCATGGGATTCGATGTCGGTCGCCGACATCGCCGCCAACGCAGCGTCGAGCGCGGCTTCGCTGTCGACGGTCTGCTGGCCGAGCCCGCCGATGCCGCACGGATCCTTGAGCCGGACTACGCCGCCGGCCATCAGGCGCAGGCCGGCGCTGCGGGCGTCTTCGAGCGAGAACGCCGTGAAGCCAGGCAGCACCGCCACACCTGCCCGCTGCGCGAAGTCCGGATTCCAGCCCGCGGGCGCAGCCGCATCGGGCGCGACCAGCCCGTGCGAGATCACCTTGGTCGCCACGAACGCAAACGGCACGACCCCGCCAAACAGGTCGTCGGCGCTGCGAAGATGCAGCGCTTGCGCCTGCGCGTCACCCACCACCGTGTCCAGCGGCACGAGATATGGCGCCGCGGTTCCGCCAGCCGGCGTCCGCGCAGTGGCGCTGTGCTCGTAGGCACCGCTGAAGCCGTAGCCGCCGATCGTCGCCACGTTCCGGCCGATCTGTTCGAGCGTCATGGCCTGGTGGCTGTCCGGCTGCCCGTAGCGTGCGCAGCCATACACCATCACCTGCCTCGCCTTGTTATTGGTCGCTGGCATGTCAGGCCTCGTGGCTGGCCATGTCGGCTTCCGGCGCCTTGCCTGGCTTCGCGGACGAAGGTCCGGCATCCGGTGCGACGGCGTGGCGGCTGACGCGGGCCTCGCGCTTCTTCGCGGTATTCATGTTCGCCTCATCGAGCGAGTGGCTGCACTTGAGGCCGCCCTCCTGTTCGGCAAGCTCGGCCAGATGGCGGTAGAACGCGGCGAGCTGGCGCAACTCTTCTTCATCGAGATCCTCGATGGCGACGAGCATATTGCTCGCTTCGCGATGCGAGGCCAGCAACTCGTTGAGCTTCAGGTGCACGGCGACGGCATCCTTGTTCTGGCTCTGCTGGATCAGGAACACCATGAGGAAAGTCACGATGGTGGTTCCTGTATTGATGACGAGTTGCCACGTCTCCGAGTAGCCGAACATCGGGCCCGTGACGGCCCATGCCACAACCACGAACACTGCCATCACAAACGCAGTGGGGGACCCGGCGTGGCGCGTGGCTGCGCCCGCGAATCTGTCGAACCCATGAATCAGACGGGATCTGTGCCGCCCGGCCTGTGAGGCTGCCGCGCCTTGCGTATCCTTGAGGTCGGGACCGTTTCTGCTCATTGCCGCTCTCCTCGCTTCTCGCTTCTCGCTCCATCGGCTTGTGCCGGCATGCGCTGCTTTTTATTGTATGGATCACGCCGCCGATGTTCAGCGGGCGCTGTCCTACAACGCGCGCCGCACTTCGGCATGCGAGCGGCGTCGGCGCTGGAACACATCTTGCGCGGCCTGGGATTCCTCTTGCCCCAACCGGAGAACACCATGCCGCAATCCCCCGAACTGGAAGCGCAGGTACGTGCGCGCATTGCCGAGGCCTTCGGCGGCAGCCTGCCCGAAGGGCTCGTCGTCGAAGTGGCCGATGGCCGCGTCACGCTGACTGGCTGCGTCGATACCCCGTCCGTCGCGCAAGATATCGAGAAAGCCGCGGCGATCAGCCCCGGCGTACTCGGTGTTCACAACGCACTGCGCACGCGGCGCGACGATCCTCCTGTTCCCGCTCCCGCACAGCCGGCCGTCAGTGGCATGAATGCAGACCCGGCGGATCACGCCTCGGGCCCCATTCACCACAAGGTGTAGGCAACACCTGCGTTCAGGCCCCGCACAAAGCAAGGGCCGACGGACAGCGCCGCCGGCCCTCACCCCTCTCTCCCACCCTGAATCCGTTGTCATCGCCGTGGCGGGATCCACGCGGCCGCCAATGCGGCGCAGGGTCCGATCAACGCCACGGATCGTAGCGATCCGACTCCCAGTACGGCGAAATGCCGTAGTACTCGTGAATGCTGGTGGCCCACTGCGAATCCGCCATGCCAGGCCAGTGATCCTTGTCGAATCCCGGTGCGGCCTTCAGGCGGTCCTTCTCCACGCCGAGCACGAAGCACTTGCGGCGCGTATCGAGCGTCAGTGCGGACCACGGCAGCGCGAACAGCTTCTCGCCGATACCGAGGAAGCCGCCGACGGCCAGCACCGCATACGCAACGCGTCCGCCGGGCACGTCGATCATGATGTGGTCGATGGTGCCGATGTCGTCGCCGGACGGATCGACCACCTTGTTGCCTTCCAGCGTATCGGCCGCCATCACGAACGGGCCCGGGCCCGGTGAATTGTGGTCGATCGTGCCGACAATCGCGGCGCCACGCGGCGGGGGCGGTTCACGGCGCGGATCAAGATCCGGATCCAGATCACGGGGCGGGGGTTGCTCGGGTCTCATGGACATCTCCTGATGGTTGCAAATGCGAACAGATCCGTCACGCGCGGTACGGCTCGCCTTCACGCCCGGCCGGCACGGGCGGTGCCAGCGGGTCGAAATCGGCCCAACGGCCTTCACGCCAGTGGCCCTGTGCACGCTCGATGTCCCGTGCGCCACCCTTGCGCAGGACATCGCACACCAGGCCCGCGTTGCCGGTTTCGACATGCGCGGCCAGCAATACGCCGGCGTTGCGCACGGGCGAACCACCGCCACGGGCTTCGGCCCGTCCGGAGCGGGTCAGGGACAGCGCACCGACCAGCGAACCGGCATAGGCCCCGAGTCCTGTCGTAAAGACCAGCACGAACAGCGAAACCGGCGGCGACAGCGCCAGGATCGTCACCGGTGCGGCACCGACGGCCGCACCCATCGTCGCGCCCAGCAGCACGCCGGTCAGCGCACCCAACCCCGAGCGGCGCGCACCGGGATCGACAGCGGTGTCGCCGCCGATCGGATAGGTCGCGTGCTGGCCGGGCGGATTGACGTAGAAGACGCTCAGGTCTTCTTCGGCGACGCCTTGCGCGCGCAGGCGGCTCGCCGTGGTTTCCGCCTTGGCAAAGCTGTCGAAACGACCGGCGATGATGGCATCAGACATGGAGGCTCCTTTGTCGTGCGGGGCATTGGGGCTGTCTCGGCATGGCTAGCGCTGCGCGGCGTTCAACCGCGCCCGGTCGCGCCTTTGCGATGTCCGGCAGGCTTGGCGCCCGCGGGCTGGTGTTCGCTGCCGCGCTTGAGTTTCCAGTCGACGTCGTCGCGGCCGGTCTGCGTCTTCTTCTCGGCGTGCATGGCAGCACTGGGCGAAATCGGATCGCTCGCGGGAAACGTCATTTCGAGAGAATCGTCGACCGCGCCCTGGTACGTCTTGCGCTTCTTTTCATCAGACGACGCGCTGGAGCGTGTGTCGGGCTTGGACGACGGGCGCTTTGCCGACGCACCGGCGCGCGGTGCCGAGGCCTTTGCAGACTTTCCCGTTTTCGCGGAGGTGGCGGCAGGCTTGCGGGCGGTGCTGGGCTTGGCGGGAGCATGGGCTTTTTGCATGGCTGGGCCTCCGTAATGAATACCCCTTCCCATGCAATCAGCGGGCCAGCACGCGAATGCCCGCCGTTGTGCAGGCTTCTCCACGCCGCCGGCGTTTCAGCGGACCGCAGTTCCCGCCTTGGGGGCGCATTGCCGGCACTTTGTGCCGGCGCAGTGTAAAAGCTACAGCGTGGCGGCAGGCGCCGCCTTGCGTGGAAACTTCACGCCGATGCAGACCGTGACCTTGTCGGTGTCGGAGGTTTCGCTCTCAGTGCTGAGCACCGCACCGTGCAGCTCCACCATGCGGCGCGTCAGCAGCAGCGCGCTGGACTGCCGCGTGGACTGCGCCGGCGGCGCCGGACGCCGTCCGAAGAAATCGGAGAGCACGGACAAGCGGCTTGCGCCGCGGGTCTGATCCACCGGCGGACTTTCCGTGATGCGCAAGCGGATGTACTCCGGTTCCGCATACAGATGCACGGCCACCGAGCCGCCCGCCTGCGAACGCCAGATGCAATGCACGACCAGATGGCGCAACAGCGGTGCCAGGCGAACCGGGTCCGCGTCGATGAACCAGTCGGACGGCTCGCCGCTGGTCTGCACGTCTTTCAGTTCGACACCCCGCGCAGCCGCAGCCTGCCGGCGGTCGGCGACGGCCTGCGTGGTTGCGGCAAGCAGGTCGGTGCGGCGCCATTGCGGCGGGCTGTCGTCGGCCAGCAAGCGCACAGCCTCTTCCATTTCCTCCACCAGCGCCAGTTGCTGCTGGATGCCTGCGCGCACGCCATCGAGCGCTCGCCGTGCCGGCGCGGCGGTCTGGTCGATCGCGCGCTCGAGCACGTAGGCCCAGCTCTGGATGGCATTGAGCGAAGAACGGAGGTCGTGTGCGGTCTGGTCGATCAGCGCCCCAACTTCCGTCACGGTCCGCACGTCATGCTCGCGCGATGGCGTGCGTTCATGGTTCGGATGCTCCGGCTCGCTGGATGGCGAATGCTGCGTCATGATCTTGTTGCCCCGGTTTTTCACGCAGTTGCCATGCAAAAAGCATGCAACCCAGCTCAAGCGGGGCCAGCCGACACCGCCGTGGCGAGCCCGTGGGTGTCAGCCGCTGGCTGGGATGCCGCCCTGGCTGGTGCGCGCGGCACGCAGCCACTCGGGCAGCTCGCCTCGCGCTGCATAATCTTCCAGCCGGTTGTACAGGGTCTTGAGGCTGATGCCAAGAATTTCCGCAGCGTGCTTTTTCACCCCGGCACATTGTTCCAGTGTCGCGAAGATGAGCTGCCGGTCGGCATCGGCCAGCGACATGCCCACCGGCACCGATACCATCGCGGCGGCCGGCGCCTGCGCCGCCGCAGCCTGCAGCGGCACCTGTACTTCGGTGATCAGGTCGTCATCGGCCATGATGTAGGCGCGCTGCACAAAATTGCGCAACTCGCGCACATTGCCTGGCCACATGTGCTGGCGCAGGCTGTCGAGCACGTTGGGTGCGAAGCGCCGCGCAGTGCCCTGCTCGGCATTGAGCTGCTCCAGCATCGTATTGGCAATCTGGATCACGTCGTCGCCACGTGCGCGCAGCGGCGGCAGTTCTACCGGAAACACATTGAGGCGGTGGAACAGGTCCGCGCGCAGCTTGCCCTCGGCGACGGCCTCTTCAGGATTGCGGTTGGTCGCCGCGAGCACCCGCACATCGGCGTGCTGCTCGCGGTTGGTACCGACCCGCATGAAGCTGCCGGTTTCGAGCACGCGCAGCAGCTTGACCTGCAGCTCGGCAGGCATCTCGGTGATTTCGTCAAGGAACAGCGTGCCGCCGTCGGCGCGCTCGAAATAGCCCTTGTGCTGGCGGTCGGCGCCCGTGAAGCTGCCCCGCTCGTGGCCGAACATCTCGGTTTCGATCAGCGTCGGCGAGATGGCGCCGCAGTTGACCGCCAGGAACGGCTGCCGCCGCCGCGCGGACAACTCATGCACCGTCTGCATCGCCAGTTCCTTGCCGGTGCCGCTCTCGCCGATCAGCAGCACAGTGGCCTCTGTCGGCGCCACCCGCGCGAGCTGGTCGTAGACCGCCTGCATGACGTCGGAACTGCCCAGCAACCGGCCAAACCGGCCATAGCGGCGCAATTCGCCGCGCAGCGAATGGATTTCCGCGCGCAGCGCTCCGGTATTGGCGAGCCGCTTCAGCACGGTCTGCAGACGCGCCACGTTGATGGGCTTGACGAGGTAATCGGTGGCGCCCGAGCGCAGGGCTTCCACGGCACTGTCTACGCTCGCGTAACCGGTGGTGAGGATAATTTCCACGCCCGAAGATGCCACTTCGGCAAACAGCTCCAGGCCGTTGCCGTCCGGCAGGCGCAGGTCAGCCAGGATCACATCCGGCATGCGCCAGCCGATCTGCAGGCGGGCTTCACGCAGGCTGCCCGCGGTCGAGGCGGTGAACCCTTCCAGTGCCACGATCTCGGCCAGCGCGGCGCAGGCATTCTCGTCGTCGTCGACAATCAGGATGTGAGACATGGTTGCGCGGCCCGGAGGCCGGGGAGTTGACCTGGGGATAGCAAATAGCGAATAGCGAATAGCGCGCAATAGCGTTGCCGGGGGAATAAACAATCTTCCCCGCCTGCTGCAATGCAACACGTCGTGCCCTGCCGTCGTCCGGTCTGACGTAACGTGTTGCCATCGCAGACGGGCGGAGCAACGCAAAATGCGTATGGGAAGTCTACCTATCTACAGGCCTGATTGTTGCCAGTGTCTCTCTGACACGGCTGTCGGATGTTTCCGCGCGCTGCGCCTGACGTCTGGCACCGCCTTGCCCCACGGGCTAGCATAGGAACGTCCCGCGCCCCGTTATCCATGCCAACGTGTCGACTACCGCCAGTCCGTCCCGACGCGGCGCGGCCCCGCAAGCGGAGGGCTTGCGGGGCCGCGCCATTCCCTCGCAGGTCTCCCTGTTGTGGGAAAGCACCTCGCCCGCCATGCGCCGCCTGCTCGCGCAGGTCGAACGTGTCGCCGCTACCGATGTCACCATGATCGCCGTCGGGGAAAGCGGCACCGGCAAGGAAGTCGTGGCGCGGGCCGTACACGCGCGCAGCAGCCGGTGCGAAGGACCGTTCGTGGCGGTCAACTGCGGCGCAATTCAACCTACGCTGATCGAGTCCGAACTGTTCGGCCACGAAAAGGGCGGCTTCACCGGCGCGATCGACCAGAAGGCTGGCTACTTCGAACAGGCGCAGGGCGGCACGCTGTTCCTCGACGAGGTAACGGAAATGCCGCTCGCGATGCAGGTCAAACTGTTGCGCGTTCTGGAAAGCTGTACCTTCCACCGCGTCGGCGGCGATACGATGATCGCGACCGATGTCCGCATTCTCGCCGCCACCAACCGCGACCCGCTCGACGCCGTGCGCGGCGGCCAATTGCGCGAAGACCTGCTCTACCGCCTGGCGGTATTTCCGCTGCATATCCCGCCGTTGCGGGAGCGCGTGGAAGACATCATTCCGCTCGCCCGGCACTTCCTGGCCGAGTACAACGCGATGGAGCGGACCGACAAGGTGTTTTCCGCCGGCACGCTTGAGCGGCTCACGCGCTACGACTGGCCCGGCAATGTGCGCGAACTCAAGAATGCGGTCTACCGCGCGTTCATCCTCGCCGACAAGGTGATCGAGATCGGCAATCCCAACCTCGGCTCGCAGCCGCAGCGGCCGAACACGGTAGACGGTGTCGTCAACGTGCGTGTCGGCACCACGCTTGCCGACACGCAGCGCGAGATCATCATGGCCACGCTCGCCCACTACAACGGCGACAAGCGGCAGGCCGCGCGCGCACTCGGCATCAGCCTGAAGACGTTGTACAACCGCCTTGAAGCGTACCGGGCCGGCTGAGGGCCGGCACCGGTGGCAATGCGTGCCAGGCCTAGTCATGCCGTCCGCGGCGAACCTGCATCACTGCGGCCAGTGCGGCCGACGCGCCGACAACGAGCGCCGTGGTCAGCACGGGATGGCGCGCACTCGTCGTGTAAGGGCATGACTGCAAGGCGACACGGTTGCCCGTGCGTTCCTGCAGGTCGTTGCCGCCGCCGTACAGCGTGTTGTCCTCCAGCGGGCCGGCGGGATGCCGGGTCTGCTGCGCGCGGCCCATGAAGCGGCGCATGACCTGGTCGAATGTGCGCGGCGCGTGATAGGCAGCTGCGGAGAACGCCTTGGCCGCCCCGCCGACAAACAGGTCGCGGCGCGGATGCTCGGCGGCAAAGAGGATCGCCTCCGCGGCCAGTGCCGGATCATAGAGTGGCGGCGGCAGGCGCGGCTCCACGTCCAGGAAGTTCTTGGCATGCATGGCCAGCGGCGTTTCCAGCCCGGCGGGCTTGATCAGCGTGACGCTGATCGGCGCCATTTCCTGCTCCAGTTCCAGCCGCAGGGAATCGGTGAAGCCCTTGATCGCATGCTGCGATGCCGCGTATGCGCTTTGCAGCGGCAGCGGCCCGTCGGAGGCCTCGCTGCCGATGTTGATGATCGCGCCGCCCCGCTCGCGCAGGTGCGCCGCGGCGGCCAGCGAGCCGTGCACGGTGCCCCAGTAGTTGGTGTCGAACAGGCGCCGCTGGTCTTCGAGCGGCACATCGGCATGGCGGCCGAAGATCGTCACGCCAGCATTGTTGACCCACGTATCGAACCCGGCAAAGCGCTCGATGGCGGCATGCGCCACGCGCGCCACATCTTCGTGCCGGCCCACGTCGGCGGTCACGGTAATGACCTCGGCACCCTTCTCCCGCAGTTCCTCGGCCAGCTTGTGCAGCGAATCCTCGCTGCGGGCTACCAGCACGAGCCGGGCGCCCATGGCCGCGGCCTTGCGCGCAGTAACCAGGCCGACACCGCTGGTGGCCCCCGTCAGCACGATGACCTGCGACCCGATTTTCTTCAGAGAGACTTTCATCTGCTTGCTTCCTGATGCCCCGGCAAGGGAACGACGATCGCCGGCATCCGGGACCCACTGCCGGCGACGCTCGACCGATATGCAGGGCCTTTATCCCGCAAGGAGCGTTCCCGCCGCCACAGGAGCCCGGCGCCGGCGTTTCGCGCCCGGACACACGCGCACGCGCCGGCGAGGAATTACAACGTCCGGTAAGAAGCACACGCGCGCGGCATTGGCCGACTCAGGTGTAGGACTGGCGCCGATTTCGGCGCGCCAGGGCCGTGCCTAAGCTGAAGCCACCGAGGTTCGCCTCCTTGCAAGGTGAGGCTGGTTCACCATGGCCAAGACCACGCGCCAGACCCCTGACGACACCCGCGGCACGCGTAGCACCCGAACTGCGGAGCCCGCGCGCAAGCGCCCGGCCGACGCGCTCGGCAAGTATCGCCAGATGCGGGATTTCGCAGCCACGCCCGAACCCGGCGGCACGCGCCAGCGCGCCAGGGCAACGCCAAAGGCAAAGCGCGCCGGCACCTTGTCCTTCGTCATCCAGAAGCACGCTGCGCGGCGGTTGCATTATGACTTCCGGCTGGAACTCGACGGCACGCTGAAAAGCTGGGCCGTGCCAAAGGGTCCGAGCCTGGACCCCGCCGACAAGCGCATGGCGGTGCATGTGGAAGACCATCCGCTCGACTATGCGGGCTTCGAGGGCGTGATCCCGCCGGGCCACTACGGCGCTGGCACGGTGATCGTGTGGGATCGTGGGGTCTGGGTGCCCGACGGCGATGCCGATGCGGCCTATCGCGCCGGCAAGCTCAAGTTCGAGTTGCGCGGCGAAAAGCTGCATGGCCACTGGACGCTGGTGCGCATGCACGGCAGCCGGCAGAAGGAGCAGGATGCCTGGCTGCTGATCAAGGAGCGCGACGATGCGGCGGTGCCCGCATCCGAATTCGACGTGACCGAAGCGCTGCCCGACAGCGTGCTGGCCGGCACATCGGCCGCGCGCAAGACCACCGGGCGAAGGGCCGCTACGAACGCTACGAAGCCCGGCAACGGCGCCAAGGACAGCACCAAGGACAGCGCCAGAACCAAGCCCTTGCCGCTCCCACGTCGCGCCACTGCCGCCGCACTGCCGCTCGCGCTGTCGCCGCAACTGGCCACGCTGGTCGAGCGAGCGCCCCCCGATGCCGATGCATGGCGCTACGAGATCAAGTTCGACGGCTACCGCATGCTGGCCCGTATCGACGGCGACGACGTGCGCTTGTTTACGCGCCAGGGCCACGACTGGACATCGCGCCTCAAGACGCTCGCGCGCGAAGTGCGCGCGCTCGGATTGCCCGATGGCTGGCTCGATGGGGAAATCGTCGTGCTCGGCAAGCACGGCGAGACCGATTTCCAGGCCTTGCAGAATGCCTTCGAGACGTCGCACGTGGAATCGATCCAGTACTTCGTCTTCGACCTGCCGTTCTATGCCGGCCACGACCTGCGCAAGGCGCCGCTGTCCGAACGGCGCGCGCTGCTGCGGCGCCTGTTCGAGAACAACACCGGCACACGCCTGCGCTTCAGCGAGGAATTCGAAGCCGCCCCCGACGAAATGCTCGACGCTGCCTGTCGCATGAAGCTCGAAGGCGTGATCGGCAAGCGCATCGACGCGCCGTATGTCAGCACGCGCAGCAACACGTGGATCAAGCTCAAATGCACGCAGCGCCAGGAGTTCGTGATCGGGGGCTTTACCGAGCCCAAGGGCAGCCGCCAGGGTCTCGGCTCCCTGCTGCTCGGCGTGCACGACAGCGCCGGGCGCCTGCGTTATGCGGGCAATGTGGGAACGGGGTTCGATACGCGCTCGCTGGCCAGCCTGCGCGAACAGCTGGATGCGCAGCGCACTGACAAGGCGCCCTTCCATGAGCTGCCCTCCTCGATCAAGGGGCTGTGGGTTCGGCCGCGGCTCGTGGCCGAGGTGTCGTTCGGATCGTGGACGCGCGAAGGCCGCGTGCGCCATGCCGTGTTCCATGGCTTGCGCAGCGATAAACCCGCCAGCGCGGTGTCCGTGGAAAAGCCCGCCGCACCCGCCGGCCGCAAGACGGCGGCCACAACCGCAGCCAGGAGCGCGCCAGCCACCACGCGCAAGGGCAAACCCACGGCGGCGAACGGCAAGGTCGCCATCAGTCACGCGGAGCGCGTCATCGATACCGCCAGCGGGCTGACCAAGGGAGACCTGGTGCGCTACTACGAAAGCGCGGCGCCACTGATGCTGCCGCATCTGCGCGGCCGCCCCATCGCCATGGTGCGGGCGCCGGCCGGCGTCGCCGGCCAGCAGTTTTTCCAGCGGCATGGCGACACGCTAAAGATCGACGGCGTCAACGTGCTCGATCCGGACCTGTGGCCGGGTCATCCGGCGCTGCTCGAGATCGTCTCGGAGCACGCACTGGTGGCCGCGGCGCAGCTTAATGTGGTGGAGTTCCATACCTGGAATGCCAACAAGCGCAGCATGGACCGGCCCAACCGCATCATCTTCGATCTCGACCCCGGGGAGGGCGTGCCGTGGCCGCACATGCGCGAAGCCGCGGCGCTGATGAAGGCGTGGCTTGACGAACTCGGGCTCGCCAGTTTCCTGAAGACCAGCGGCGGCAAGGGCCTGCACGTGGTGGTGCCGCTGACACCGCGCGCGGGCTGGGATGAGGTCAAGGAGTTTGCCCACGGTGTGGTGCTGCACATGGCCGTGACGATTCCGCAGCGCTTCGTGGCCAAGAGCGGCGCGGGCAACCGCATTGGCAAGATTTTCATCGATTACCTGCGCAATGGCGTTGGCGCCACGACGGCCGCGGCATTCTCCGCGCGGGCGCGCCCCGGCCTGGGCGTGTCGGTTCCGCTTGCGTGGGACGAGCTCGACGGGCTCGAGGCCTCCGACCAGTGGACCGTCGCCAATGTGGCGCCTCGCCTGGACGAGCTGGCACGCCACGACCCCTGGGACACTTATGCGGACACCCGCCAGACCATCACGCGCGCTGCCACCAGGCTGGCTCGCGCCGGAAGGAGCAAGCCATGACCCGATCCTTGATTCCCTATCTCCGCCATGTGCGCCTGGCTGGCGCCGCCGGGCCGCACTTTTCCCGGCGCGCGCTGGCCGCCGCGTTGCTGATCGCCGTGGCCCTGCCCGCGAGCGCACGCCTGCCAGCGCCTACCCCGGAGCAGCAACAGGCCACGGATGCGCGCAAGGCGAAGGAAGCCGAAGAGGCGAAGCGCCAGGCCGACGCCCTGGCGAAGGTGCAGGACCAGATCGCCTCGCGGTTCGGCAAGAAGGACGCTGGCGGTGCGCCAGGCGCCACGGAGCCAGGAAAGATTTCGCAGAAAGCCGCCGAGGCTCCGCAATCGGCCGGACCGCATGGCGGAACCTCACCAAGCGCCGAAGCGCATAGCGGTGAAGCGGCGCGGCGATAGCCCGGATGGTGCTCCGGCACGCCTTTTGCGCATGTTCCCCTCGTGGTCCCACCGATAACGGACCGGATACCTGCTGCCAACGCAGCGATACAAGGGGAACGACGCCGTGAGCACGCATAAGCTTGTAAAGCGTACATACTGTACGCAAATCTATCGGGTAATTTCTACATCGCGCTGCGCTGCGGCCCCGCGTCGCGAAGGTTGCCGGCCATGACCTCGCGCGTTGCCCACCAAGGCCGCCTGATCCTCAACGTGGAGGACCGCGAAGGGCCGCGCTATGTGAAGAGCAGCATCCTGCAACGCGCCGGATTTTCGGTGCTGGAAGCTTCGACCGGACAGGCAGCGTTGTCGCTGGTGCGGCAGCATATGCCTGCGCTGGTGCTGTTGGCGCTGCGCCTCCCGGACATCAGCGGGCTTGAGGTCTGCAAGCTGCTCAAGTCCGACCCCCACCTTTCCAGTACGCCCATCCTGCTGACTTCGCCGGCGCTTGCCACTTCAGCGCAGCGCGTGGAAGCACTGGATTGCGGCGCGGACAACTTCATGGTCGAACCGTCAGAGCCCGAGGAACTGATCGCCAGTATCCAGTCGCTGCTGCGGCTGCGCCGGGCCGAGGATGCCTATCACCGCACCAGCCAGGCCCTGCACGACAACGAGGACATGTTCCGCCAGCTCGCGGAGTCGCTCGTCGATGTGGTCTGGCTGCTTGACGCGCGCGAGCGCCGCCTGTTGTTCGTCAGTCCGCGCCTGTCGGAGCTGTGCGGCCAGACGCCGGAAAAGATGATGGAAGACCCGTCGTGCTGCCTGGATCGCGTCGTACCGGCGGATCGTGCGCGCGTGGCAAGCGCCGTTGCCAGCATGCTGCAGGACGGCAAGCTCGACATCGAATTCCAGTTCATGCACGCCGACGGCGGCATCCGTGAAGTCCTTGCACGCGCCTTCCCCATGCGCGGCACTGGCAATGAGACGCTGCGCGTGGCCGGCACTTGCCAGGACGTCACCACGCAGAACCGTGCCCGGCGCGCGTTGCGCGGCGAGGAGCGCCGCAAGGAGCAGTTCCTGGCCATGCTTGCGCACGAATTGCGCAACCCGCTGGCCCCCATGCGCAGCGCGGTCGACCTTCTGCAACAGCCACAACCCGCGCCGGCCGACGCATTCCGCGCGCGCGACGTGATCGGACGCCAGCTCAGGCACTTGTCGCAACTGGTGGACGACCTGCTCGATATCTCGCGCTTCAACCAGGGCAGGATCACGTTGCGACAGGACCTCGTGGAACTGCGCGGCGCGCTCAACACCGCGGTGGAAACCGTAAGGCCCGTCATGGAAGCCCAGCAGCACACGCTGCGGCTGTCCTTGCCTGAACAGCCGCTGCCCGTGCGCGGCGATATGGTCCGGCTCACCCAGATCTTCAGCAATCTGCTACACAACGCCGCGGCCTATACGCCGGCCGGCGGACAGATCCGGCTCGATGTCACGGTGACGGACGGACGCGTCGACGTCAGGGTGCACGACAACGGCATGGGCCTTACGGGGACACTGCAGCGGCTGCTGTTCGACCCGCTGGCACCCGAGGAGCCGGGCAGCCCGCCCGTTGCGGGAGCCGGATATGCGGACGATGGCGCCGATACGGGTGGCGCGCAGTCTTATATGCCGGAAGGTCCCGGCATCGGTCTGACCCTTGTCCAGCAGCTCGTGCGGCTGCATGGCGGCAGTATCCGGGCAGAAAGCCCGGGCCCCGGCGAAGGCAGCACCTTCATCGTGGAGTTGCCGGTCGAGCCGTGGCAGAACTGGCATCCGGCCGAGACCATGGCGCCTCGGCCGTCCGGCCCGCCGCGCGTGATCATGCTGGTGGACGACAACACCGATGCGCTTGAGGCCATGAGCATGACGCTGAGGATGCTGGGACACACCGTGGTGACCGCGCCCGATGGCCCCAGTGCCGTTGCACGCGCACCGGAAGTGAAGCCCGAGGTAGTGCTGCTCGATCTCGGCATGCCCGCCATGGATGGCTTTGAGACCGCGCGGCGCCTGCGCGCGCTGCCCGAAATGCGCGGAGCGACACTCGTTGCGCTCACCGGCTACGGGCAGCCCGAAGACCGCCGGCGGGCGCTGGAAGCGGGATTTGACCGCCATCTGGTCAAGCCGGCCAGCCTGGAAGCGCTGACCCGGCTGTTCGAGGAGCAAGGCAGCTGATCCCGCCGAGAGGGCGCCGAAATGGCGTCGAAAAGGCACTCGGCGCAGCCTTCGAGGATCAACCGCATCAACCCTGACGGAACACGATATGCATACCACTCCCGACCCCGACATACCCGCTCGCAAGCCCGAGATCCCGCCCCCGGAACCGCCGCCGGGCGAGCCAGAGCCCGTCGTCGATCCGCCCCCTGGTGACGTGCCGCCGCCACCGCCGCAACGCGCGGCCGCCTGATTCGAGGAGACCCGCCGTGTCCCGCATTATCTGGAAAGGCGCGATCACGTTCGGCCTGGTCAACATTCCGGTGGTGCTGAAGCCCGCGTCGCGCAGCCAGACACTGGACCTGGATCTGCTTGACGCGCGGGACATGGCACCGGTCGGCTACCAGCGCATCAACAAGAGCACCGGCAAGCCCATTCCCAAGGAGCACATCGTCAAGGGCTACCAGTACGAGAAAGACGAATACGTGGTGCTCAGCGACGAAGATTTCCGGCAGGCCAACGTCGAGGCGACGCAGACGGTGGATATCGTCAGTTTCGTGCAGGCCGACGACATCCCGCCCTACTACTTCGACACGCCGTACTACCTGGAACCCGACAAGCGCGGCGAGCGCGGCTATGCACTGCTGCGCGAAACCATGCGGCGCACCGGACGCGCCGCGCTGGCGCTCGTGGTGCTGCGCAATCGCCAGCACCTGGCCGCCATGCTGGTCGACGACAATGCGCTGGTGCTCAACACCATGCGCTTTGCCGACGAAGTGCTGCCGATCTCGGAGCTCAAGCTGCCAAAGGCGTCGAGCGGAAAGGCCACGGGTGCGCACGCGCGCGAGATCGAAATGGCCGTCAAGCTGGTCGAGGACATGAGCGAGGAATGGGCGCCGGAGCAATATCGCGACACCTATCGCCACGACCTGATGGCGCGCATCGAGCAGAAAATCGAATCGGGCCAGACGCATGAGCTCACGCCGGCGGCCGAAGAAGAGGAAGCGCCACGCAAGAGTGCCAAGGTCATCGACATGGTGGCGCTGCTCAAGCAGAGCCTCGACACCCGGGGCAAGCGCGGGGGTCGCGACAAGTCCTCCGAGCCCAAAGAAGAGGACGCCCCTCGAAAGACCGCACGCCGTGCGCCGGCCCGCAAGCATGCACCCGCAAAACGCGCGGCCGGCAGCCGCGCGTCCGCGAAGCGCGCGTCGCATTCGTCCGGCGGCAAGAGCACCTCTGCGTCACGGACGACAGCGCGGCGCAAGCAGGCCTGACGCCGCGATCCCTACCGGGAAGACATGGCAATGCGAGGGCCGGCCCACATGGGGCCGGCCATTGTCCATGCGGCGGTCAGCGCGACGATACCTTCAGCGTGTCGTTGACCGAGGTCACGCCGTCCACGCCGCGGATCGTCTCCAGCGCCAGGTCGTGCTGTTCCTGGCTCGGCACGACGCCGCTGACATTGACCGTACCATCCTTGGTCTTGATGTGGATGCCCGTCGACTTCAGGTCCTTGGTCGACAGCAGCTTGGTCTTGATCTTGGTGGTGATGGTGCTGTCCGTGACGGCCTGCTTGGCCTTGTCGGTGCTCGTGTCGCTGTTTGCCGGGGCGGTTCGCGTGTCGCGATCGATGGCGGCGCGGCCCGGCATGCCCGGCGCAGAATTGGACGGCGGCGATGTGGTGTCGACAGCAGTACGCATGAAGCCGCCGGCATCCAGCGCCAAAGCGCTGCCCCCGACAACCGCCAATGCTGCCGCCAGACAGGCCTTGCGCAGGATCGGAGCGGTAGGTTGGCTGGATTGCATGGTTCTCTCCTAAGCGGGTAATCGGAACGGCCTGCCACGGCACCTATGCTGCTTGCACGCGACGACGCGGGGCGGCCCCGCTGGTGTACTGCAATCCCCGTACCTGTTCCCAGTCCGTCGCGTGTGCGCAGTACGCACTGGGCAGGCCAACCGAGCGGCACGCGGCCATGTAAATCGGGACAACGATTTGTAAAACCGGCTGGAATCATTCACCGCCGCCGACGGGAATCCCGCCTGCGGCGGTAAAGACAAAGCTGGCATATGCCTTGCGACATGCCTTGACGCGGCAGTTCGCCGCGCGACATGGAGAGAGCAATGGGACAGCAGCAACAGCAGCCGGGGCAATCCCAACAGGGCCAGCAAGGGCAACAAGGCCAGCGGCAGCAGGAGCAGTCGCAAAGCGGCCAACGCAGCGGCCAGCAAGGTTCTGAACAGGGCCAACGCTCGAGCGGCGGACAGATGGGTAACCAGGACAAGGGTTCGGGCCAACAGCAGCAGCAGGATCGCGGCGGAAGCTCGCAACAGGGCCAGCAAGGCCAACAAAGCCATCAACAGGGACAAGGCGGCATGGGAGGCGGAGGCCAGCGCCAGCCGTAACGCGTGACCTGCCGGTGCCCGTCCGGCACCGGCACATAAGTTCTCCGGCATGCGGGCAGCAGCATGCGGTGCTGCCATTCACGCATCCCGGACATTGGGTGGGCCGGAATTCGAAGGAATTCCGGCTCTTTTTTTGTTGCTCGCCCCGCCCATCGCAACTGTGCAGTCGCACCAGCCCCCGGTCAGCCATCATCACGCCACCGGCTTCCCGTGTATCCTGACCGTGACCTCCAACGCATCCACCGATCTTGTCAGCCTCCACCGACCCCACGGCTGGCCGCGGCCACGGCCAGTTCATCAGCCGCATTTCGAGTCGCCTGCGCTCTGAGGCCGGCGCTCAGGTGCGCGCGCTCACCCGCAGCAATTCCGGCCTGACGCTGGACTACGACAACCCGCCCGGCGACCCGGGGCTGTTTGGCCCGGATGCGGTCTGCTGGCGCGTGCATGCAGACTTTCCGGCGATGCTGGCCGGCGGTGTCAGCGCGCTGCTGATGCAGACACTGCACCCGCTGGCACTGGCTGGTGTCTGGGACCATTCGACCTTCCGGGCCGACATGCAAGGGCGACTGGGCCGCACCGCCCAGTTCATCGCGGGGACGACCTACGGCAGCCGCGCCGACGCCATGGCACTGATCGAGCGCGTGCGACGCATCCACTCGCACATCCGCGGCAGCGGACTGGACGGACGGCCCTACGCCGCCGATGACCCGGTCCTGCTGACATGGGTGCACGTGGCCGAGGTATCGAGCTTCATGGCCGGGTATCTGCGCTATGTCGGACCGCTTAGCGACGCCGAGCAGGACCGCTATTACGACGAAGTCGCTCAGATTGCCGAATTGCTGGGCGCGTCCCATGTGCCCCGCTCCAGCGCGGCAATCGCCGCCTATCTCGAGGCAATGCGGCCGCAGCTGGAAGCGAGCGCGCGCACGCGTGAAGTGGCGCGGCTGGTGATGAAGATGCCGGTGGCCAACCCGATGCTGCTGCCGGCGGTGCGCGTCATGGCCTACGCGGGCATTGCGCTGCTGCCCGACTGGGCGCGGCGGATGCTCGATCTCGACGGGCCATCGATCCGCCGTCCGGCATCGCTGGCCGGCATGCGCGTGCTGGCCCCGACGTTGCGCTGGGCTCTGGGGCCGGGGCTGGCGGCGCGCGCGCGGCGGCGGGTGGCGCGCGGCGCCTGAGACCGAGGGCTACTCGGCCGCCGCCGAGGCAGCCGCCGGGCTGCCTCGCAAGGTGGCTTCCCGCAGGCGCATGACCAGGAACGGCGCCAGCAACGACACCGCCGCGCTCATCAGGAACAGCAGGCGGAAGGCGTGCTCAGCGGCCTGTCTTACGGCGGCGGCGTCGGCCGCCGGGGTGTCAGGGGCCAGCGCGCGTCGGAACATGCTCATCAGCACGTCCTCGCCGCCGGACAGGTCAGTCACGGCCATCCCGCTATGGCGCAGCAGCGCGATCAGCACAGTGGTCAGCACCGCCACGCCGACCGCGCCACCGAGCATGCGCGAAAACGCCGTCAATGCCGTCGCAATGCCTACCTGCTGAGGCGGCACGGCATTTTGCGTGGCGACCAGGCCGCTCGGCAGCTGCAAGCCGATCGAAAAGCCAAGAATCACCATTACCAGCACGCACAGCCAGACCGCGGCCGGATCGACAAAGGCGAGCGCGACAATCGCCAGAGGCGCGACGGAGGCGCCCGCCATCTGCAGCGGCTTGTAGCGGCCAGTGCGCGACATGATGCGCCCCGACGCGTAGGCGCCGAACGGAATCGCTAGCGTAAGCGGCACCAGCCGCAGCGCAGCGGCATCGGCCGCGGCTCCGCCCACTACCTGGAAACGCAGCGGCAGCAACACCGACATGGCGATGAGCTGGAAGAAACAGAAGAACAGCGTGGCACAGCAGATGGCCACGGTCGGCACGCCCAGCATGGCCAGCGGAATCACGGGATCCGCCGCACGCTTTTCCTGCCAGACGAACAGCGCGATGGCCACCAGGCCGGCGATCAGCAGCGCCAGTGAATCCGTCCGCAGCGGGGAATGCCCCTGCCCCAGCCGCGTCAGGAACACCAGCACGCCGCTCAGGCCGCCGCCGAACAGCAGCGCGCCGAGATAGTCGATGCGATGGCGCCGGCCGCTGACCGGCAGGAAGCGCAGTGCACGGCGCACCACGACCAGCGCCAGCAAGGCCAGCGGCAGATTGATCCAGAAAATCCAGCGCCAGGACAGGTAATGCGCGAGGTACCCGCCGATCACCGGCCCGGCCATGCTGGCCACGGCCCACACGCCGCTCACGTAACCCTGGTAGCGGCCGCGGTCCCGCAGCGGCACCACGTCGGCAATGGCCGCCTGCGACACCGAGATCAGTCCGCCTCCGCCCAGGCCTTGCAGGATGCGCGCGAGGATCAGCTGCGGCATGGTCTGGGCCAGCGCGCACACCGCGGAGGCGACCATGAACAGCAGGATGGAGAACGACAGTACCGAGCGCCGGCCCAGCACGTCGGAGAGCTTGCCGTAGATCGGCGTGGCCACAGTCGAGGCGACGAGGTAGGCCGAGATCACCCAGGCCATGTCCTCGAAGCCGCGCAGCTGCAGCGCGATATCGGGCAGCACCACTGCGACGATCGACTGTTCGAGCGCGCCGAGCAGGATGGCCAGCATCAGCCCGAACAGGATCTGCATGACCGGCGGTTCGCTGGCGGTCGGGGCGGTCGGGACGGTTGGGGAGGACGAGGAAGGCGAAGTATCGGCCGCGCGCGGCGACTGGGAAGGAACGGCGGTCATCGGCACCAGCGGCGGCAGGCATGGCGGCCGCAAGGCGCCGCATGCGCCAGGTGGACCGGCCTGCTCTTGCTACGAGGGTCAGGAAGAGCCGCTATTGTAGGCGCTTTGAGACATCCGCGCCGGGGCTCTCGTCGAGGGCGCCGGCGCAATGGTGAAGGGACTGCTACGGTCGGATCAGAAGGTTTCCCAGTCGCCGCTGTCGGCCATGGCCGTCTGCGTGGCACCGGCGGGGCGCCGCAGGGCGGTCTTGAGCACCGGTTCCTGACGCTGTCGGCCGACCGGCGGACGCTGCTTTGCGGGCACGGCCGGCGCGCGCTTGGCCAGCACGGGCTGCGATTGTGGCTTGCGCTGCACCGGCGCACGCGTGGCCGCAGGCACGGCCGCGGCACGGGCACGCGGGGCGGCCAGGGCCGGGGTCTGCGTCACCGGCTTCGTCACTGGCGGGAGCGGCGCGGGTTCGATCTCGCGCGGCGGCACGACTGCACTGAGCGCGAGCGTCGCAGGCGATCCCTGTGCGACGTCGAACCGGCCCACTTCGTTCACCAGGCCGCCGGCCTGCTGCATGAGGCTCTCCGCCGCGGCGGCGGCCTGTTCGACCAGCGCGGCGTTCTGCTGCGTCATGCTTTCCATCTGCGTCACCGCCAGGCTGACCTGCTCGATGCCAGAAGTCTGCTCCGTGCTGGCCGCCGAGATCTCGCCCATGATGTCCGTCACCCGACGCACCGCGCCAACGATGTCGTCCATGGTCTTGCCCGCCTGCTCTGCCTGACGCGCACCGTCCTGCACCTGCCGCACCGAGCCGCCGATCAGCTCGGCAATTTCCTTGGCGGCAGCGGACGAGCGCTGCGCGAGATTGCGCACCTCGGACGCCACCACCGCAAAGCCGCGCCCCTGCTCGCCCGCGCGCGCCGCTTCAACCGCCGCGTTGAGCGCAAGGATATTGGTCTGGAACGCAATGCTCTCGATCACGCCGGTGATATCCGCCACCTGCGACGACGACCTGGAGATGCTGTCCATGGTCTGGACCACATCGCGCACGACGCGGCCGCCTTCCGTGGCCACATCCGAAGCGTTGACCGCCAGCTGGTTGGCCTGTCGCGCGTTGTCGGCGTTCTGGCGCACCGTCGACGTGAGTTGCTCCATCGATGCTGCGGTCTGCTCCAGCGACGCAGCCTGCTGTTCCGTGCGCTGCGACAGGTCGGTATTGCCGCGGGCGATCTCGCGCGTGGCGCCGTCGATCGAGCCAGACGCCTGCTGGATGCCATGCACCAGTGCCGCGAGGTGGCGGAACGCGCGTTCGAGCGCCGCCAGCATGCGGCCCATTTCATCGCGGCTGCGCACGTTGAACGCGTGGCGCAGATTGCCCGTTGCCAGCGCCTCGGCGGCTTCCAGTGCTTCGCGCGCGGGGCCGGTGATCGACCGCGTGATGGCGGTGCCCATCAGCACCGCGAGCAGCACGGCCAGCGCGGTCAGGCCGAGCAGCACATTACGGGTCCAGACAAACCCCGCATCGGCTTGCTTGACCGCGGCCAGCGCAAGGTTGCGGCCGCCGTCCATGATCTCATCGAGCTTTTCGAAGTACGGGCGTTGCGCGGCGGGCAACGTCACCACAAGGGCCGCCCGCGCGCCGGCGAACTCGCCGGAGCCCAGTTGGCGCAGCACCATGTCGAGCTGGCCGTTGTAGGCCTCGCGCGAGGTGGTCAGATCGGAAAAGGTCTTCTGCAGGTCGGGACGGCCGGAAGCCGCGATCAGCTTGCCCAGCGCATCGAGCGTCGCGCCCATCTCCTTGCGCATGCCGTCGATGTGCTGCGTATTCTGCTGGACCAGCGCGGGATCTTCGGTCAGGGCCGCGTCACGCACGATCACGCCGATCTCGAGCGCGTCTTGCTTGACATGGCCAAGGTCGATCACCTTGAGCAGGCGACCCTCCACGGTCAGGTGCAAGGATGCGTTCATCCCAGCCAGCGACGTCACGCCAAATACCGCGACGCCAATCAGCAACAGCACCACCAGCATAAAGGCCAGGGACAGGCGGGTCCCTATGCCAAGGTTTCGCAACCAGGCCATCTCACTCCCTCCAAACACTCCGTGATTGATATTTTTGTCATGCGCGCGCGTGGGAGCTGTCACTGGACGTGACTGCTGACAACCGGCGCACGGCTGCCTATCGGCGGTGACCGAACACTTCTTGAAGGGAATTTGGAATTGGCATGGAAAGTGGCCGCATTTCCATGAATGGGCAGGTTGCGGTGTGCCTTTTAATCCTGCCAGGCATCCCGATGGCCCCATGGCGGAGCACCGCAAGGTGCCGCCGGCTCGACGTGAGCCCCAAAAAAAGAAGCCCACGCGCGGGGTGCTCGTAGGCTTTCCAGGACTGCTCAGAGCCAGTTAGCTCTGGTATGAATATAAACGTGCTTACATGAGGTGTAAATCCCGTTTCTATCAGTGAACGCCCTAGTTGAATGCGATGAAATAATCACTTTTATCGCGACGGCATCAGGTTTCGCTCGAATTGGGATCGCACTATGTAAGTGTGCACTTATGTTAATACAAAGGGCATACAAGCGTCCCAGGAATCCGCAGCGCGTCTGTCGGCCGTTGGCCGGCAGACCGCTACCTCAAGAGTGTCGATATTGGCAACGAGCCGTCTAGAGGAAAACCTCTAATTCTCGAAGATGGCCGACTTCTGCTGTGTTTGTAAAAATTTGTTACTCTCGCCGCTGAAGTATTCCCCTTCTCCCCCGACCGCACCGGTCGCCAAAAAGCGCGTCGAACCCCGTGGTCCGCAACACGGCCCCGTCGGCGGCGTGGCGCGCGGGAAGCATTCCCATGCCGGTGCCGAGAGCGAATGTTTCTCCCATTGCGCTGGCCGGGCCATACTGAATATCGGCACCGGTCGGTCGATCGCCACCAGCCGCCAGAACCCCTGCGGGCTCTTCCGGAGTCGATGTGAAGAAGGAAACCAGGCCCCCACGAGACAGCCGGAAACTGCAGCACCAGCAACTCGGCCTCCACGCGGGAAGCCGCATCCCGGTTGTCGTGCTCCTGTGCAACGGCACCCGGCTGCAAGGCGTAGTGCTCGCCCTGGACGACTACCTGCTCTTGCTTGGCAAGGACATGCAGGACACCAGGCCGGTGGTCGTATACAAGCATGCGATTGCCATGATCACGCAGGCCAGCGCCGGCGGCGAAGCCTTGCCCGCCCCCGAAACCGACACCTCGCCGGATTTCGTACCCATCTACATGCCGCGCAAGCGCCGGCGGCGCTGAAGTACGGCCACAACGCGGCCGCGCCAGACACGCTGCAGCCGTCCGCAACGAGCGAGCCGCGGCCATCTCGGCTGTTGCAATCCTGCGAAAAAGTCACTCTAAACCTTTCGCGACACCTGTCGATAACCCAAACAACGGAGGCACTCTACGCCCTGCAAAGCAGGCAGCCAACGTTACGGCAACTGCCGGAATGCCCAAAACTTTGCATACAGGAGTCGTAAATGGCGCAAGTCATTAATACCAATTCGTTGTCTCTGATGACTCAGAACAACCTGAACGCTTCGCAATCGTCGCTGAACACCGCGATCCAACGCCTGTCGTCGGGTCTGCGCATCAACAGCGCCAAGGATGACGCTGCTGGCCAAGCCATTGCGAACCGCTTCACCGCCAACATCCGCGGCCTGACCCAAGCCCAGCGCAACGCCAACGACGGCATCTCGCTGGCGCAAACGACCGAAGGCGCACTGACCGAAGTCAACAACAACCTGCAACGTATCCGTGAACTGAGCGTGCAGGCCGCCAACGGTTCGAACTCGGGCTCCGACCTGGCTTCGGTCCAGGCTGAAATCAAGCAACGCCTGGACGAAATCGACCGCGTTTCGTCGCAGACGCAGTTCAACGGCGTGAAGGTCCTGGCCAGCAACTCGAAGATGGCTGTGCAGGTTGGCGCCAACGACGGCGAAACCATCAGCATCGACCTGAAGCAGATCAACGCCACCACGCTGGGCCTGAACACCCTGAACGTAGCCGGCCCGTCGTCGGCCGGTACCACGACGCCGTACGCCTATAACAGCGCCAACACCGCCACTGGTGAAAATGCTGTGGTCCAGGGCCGCGACAACACCGGCGCCAGCGTCGACGTCGCCGCAGCGGACATGACGTTCACGGATGCGAACGGCGGCACCGCCAACACGCTGGTGCAAGATGACAACGGCCGCTGGTTCGTCCAGAACGGCAGCGATTTCTACGCGGCCACGATCACCGTCAAGGACGCCGCCCAAGGCACGACCACCGCCACCCCGACGGCAACCGTCACGTTTGATTCGAGCAAGCCGCTGTCGGCCGCTACCCAAAACCCGCTGGCTGCCATCGACGCCGCCCTGTCGAAGGTCGACGACCTGCGCAGCTCGCTGGGTGCCGTGCAAAACCGTTTTGACTCGGCCATCGCCAACCTGGGCACGACCGTGACGAACCTGTCGGCTTCGCGCTCGCGCATTCAGGATGCAGACTACGCAACGGAAGTGTCGAACATGACCCGCGCGAACATCCTGCAACAGGCTGGTACCTCGGTTCTGGCGCAAGCCAACCAGACCACTCAAGGCGTGCTGTCGCTGCTGCGTTAATCGCACCTGCGCTGGCAAAAAAGGCTGGGCCGCAAGGCCCGGCCTTTTTGCCGGGAGCGTTTTGCAGGCAGACCACTGCCTGCAAAGCGTTTCTTTCCGATGTTGATTCACGCCAAACCGGATGGAGCAAATCATGGCGTCTCCTTCTTCAGTGACTCCGGTCGCAGTGCGACTTCCTTCCGATGTGCCCGCCAGCACCATTGGCGTCCAGGCACCGACAGGCGTCTCCTTTCCCGTTGTTGGCAATGGCCAGGACGACAGCGGAAAGACTGGCGCGGCGGGTTCGGTGGATACCTCCGCTGCCGTCGGCGAACTGGTCGAGGCACTGAAGTCAACGTCGATCAGCCTGCGCTTCGAGATCGACGAAAGCACGCACCGCGTCATCACCAAGGTGGTCGACAAGGAAACCGGCGAACTGATCCGGCAGATGCCCACCGTAGAGGTACTGCGAATCGCAAGCGCCATCGACAAGCTGCAGGGACTGTTCGTCAGCCAGGCCGTGTAAGCGCGCTCACCATACGAAGTCACGTCAATTGAAGAAGAGGTAAAAACAACATGGCAGCGATCTCCGCCCTTGGCGTCGGCTCGAACCTGGACCTGACCAGCCTGCTCGACCAACTGAAAACCGCCGAGCAGGCACCGCTCGACGCCATCGACAAGCGGGCCACGAGCTTCCAGGCAAAGCTGTCGGCTTTTGGGCAGGTGCAGAGCGTGTTGACTGCATACCAGGCCGCCGCCAAGAAGCTTGGCGACGCCACGACGTTCGGTGCCGTCAAGGCCACGGTGGGCTCGACTGACATCATGTCGGTGACCACGGCATCCAACGCCGTACCGGGCAACTACAGCATTACCGTCAAGACGCTGGCTACCGCGCAATCGCTGGTCAGCGGCCAGATTGCCGATCAGAAGGCTGCCATTGCCGGCACCAGCGGCGAGATCGTCTTCGACTTCGGCGAAGCACTCGCGGCGGATCCGACCGCCACACCGACCAGCACCAAGAAGGTCACGATTGCGAACAACGCCTCGCTGCAGGATATCCGTGACGCCATCAACAAGGCCGGCGTAGGCGTGACCGCCAGCATCATCAATGATGGCAGCAGCACCCCGTATCGCCTGGTGCTGACCTCCGACAAGACCGGCACGCAGGCCACCATGCGCGTGTCGTCGGGCAGTGCGGCGCTGAACAATATCGTCGGCTTCGATCCCTCGGCAACGACGAATGCCATGGAGCAGAAGGTGCCCCCGGCCAATGCCACGCTGAAGGTGAATGGCATCGATATCGTCAGCCAGAGCAATGCCGTGGTCGACGCCGGCCAGGGCCTCACGATGAACCTGACCAAGGAAGGCACCACCTCGCTGACGGTCACGCGTGACTACGATTCGATCAAGTCGTCGATCCAGGCCTTCGTTACCGCGTACAACAATATCCAGACCACGGCGAAGTCGCTCACTGCATTCGATACGTCCAAGCAAAGCTCGTCGCCACTGACCGGCGACGGCACGCTGCGCTCCATCCAGATGCGCCTGCGCTCCATGCTTGGCGGCACCATGCCGGACGGCAACGGCGGTTCTATCTCGCTGGCAGATATTGGCATCAAATTCGACGGCAAGACCGGTACCATGTCGGTTGACGATACCAAGCTGACCAAGGCGCTCAACAACAATCTTGCCGGCGTCACTGCCATGTTCTCGAGCACCACGGGCACCGGCGGCATCGGCAAGCAGGTAAGCGGCTATGTTGACGGCCTGTCGGCCACAAACGGTTCGCTCAAGACCGCGCAGGACGGCATCACCAAGACGCTGAAGGATCTGGAAAAGAACTATAGCGACTCGCAGGATCGTATCAACACAACCATGGACCGCTACAAGGCCCAGTTCACCCAGCTGGACCTGATGGTCAGCCAGATGAATCGCACCAGCAGCTACCTGACGCAGCAGTTCACCGCGCTGAACAACGCATCGAGCAAGTAACCGCCTTAACGAGAGCAAACCATGTTCGCCCGCCAAGCCATCAACGCCTACGCCCAGGTTGGGGTCCAGACCGGCGCCATGAGTGCCAGTCCCATCAAGCTCATCACAATGCTGTATGACGGCGCGCGCGCTGCCATCGCGAGGGCAAAGTTCCATCTGGAGAACGGCGAGATCGTGGCGCGCGGCAATGCCATCTCCAAGGCCATCGACATCGTCGACAACGGCCTGCGCGCCGTGCTGGACCACGAGGCGGGCGGCGAGATCTCCGCCAACCTCGAGTCGCTGTACGAATACATGGTGCGGCGCCTGATGCTGGCCAACCTGCACAGCGATGGCGACATGCTCGACGAAGTCGACCGGCTGCTGGAAAGCCTGGCTTCGGCCTGGGCGCAGATCGACGAGACGTCCCAGCAGGCAGAGCAATAATTTACGCTGCAAGGCTACCGAAATGGCTCAATTCTCTCCCATCGTCACCTGCTACGAGGAAATCCTCGTGCTGTCTGGCCGCATGTTCGAAGCCGCGCAGGCCGCGGACTGGGATACCGTCGCCGAACTGCAGAGCGGCTACCTGGTGCTGGTCGACCGGCTGCGCCAGCTCGACCATGAAGCGTCGCTCTCGGATGCCGAGCGCATGCGCCGCTACCAGTTGCTGGACCGCATCCTGACGTACGACGCGCGTATCCGTGACCTGGCCATGCCCGAACTCCGCCGCATTGGCAGCCTGCTGACCAGCTCGCGCCGCCAGTTCGACCTGTCCGCCGCCTACGGCGCGACGGCGTAACGCTTTGCGCGGCGAGTCCCAAGAGGCCCGCCGCTCGTCTGTCCCGGCAACATGACCGGCATCCATCTTCCTCCCGGACTGAGTTCCGTCCAGACGCTCGATCCGCAACAACTGCGCACGGGCCTGTCCACGCTCGACAAGGTTGCGCTGCTCCAGCCCGTGCTGGACGCATCCGAGTCGGGCGTGCAGAACTCGACCGACCAGGCCATCCGCAACAGCCAGGCCGCCAGGGCTGCCAATGGCCAACCGGGCCAGGCCACGCTGCTACCCGGCGCTTCCACGCGCGAGTCGCTGAGCTTTGCCGCGCGCGCCATCCTGACGCTGATGGACGGCACGCCTGCGCAGCCACTGCGCTCGGCTGGCCCCTTGCTTCCCGCTCCGCCGACGACCGGCAACACGGCAACCGTGGCGACGGCGCTGGCCAATATGGTGGATGAGAGCGGACTGTTCTACGAATCGCACCTGGCGCAATGGGTTGCGGGTGCGCGGCCACTGGCCAGCATCCTGCAACAGCCGCAAGCCCCGCTCGGCCAGCCGCTGCTGCCCAGTGCGCCCTTCGCGCCGCCGGGTGCGAAAGCCGGGCCCGAGGCGCCGATGCTGACGTACAGCGGCCCGTCAGGTTCCAACAGCTCCACGGCCGCCGATGTGCCACGCGCAGCTGGCCCGGTCCCCATCCCTGCCTCGCAGTTGCTTGCCGAAGCGCTGGCAGCGCCAGGCAACCCGCGTGTCGCCCACAACCACGCGCCGTTCGAACAAGGCGTACGCCAGGGCATGGGCTCGCATGCGTCTTACAGCAGAGAGGCATCGCCGGATGGCATGCCGTCCCGGCCTTCCGCTGGCTCGGTCGCCACGCAGGCCTACCAGGCCACGGCCGACGCGGGGCGCGCCCCGGAGCAAGCCGCCGCGCCACGCCACAGCGTGCTGATGGACCTGAGTGCCGGCCCCGAGCCCGCGCAACAGCAAGCGGCGCAAGGACCGGCCATTCACCCGTCCACCGAAGGTGTCGTGCGCCAGCAGCTGGAACTGCTGGCTACGCAACAATTCCGCTTCGCCGGCGAAGCGTGGCCCGGCACGCCGATGGAATGGGACATCACGCGCCATGAAGACGACGCGGCCAGTCAAGACGCATCGGATGCGCGGCAGTGGTCCAGCCGTCTGCGGCTGCAGTTGCCGAAGCTCGGCATGGTCGAGGCCGTGCTGACACTCGGTCCGAATGGCCTCGAAGCCCGCCTGGCAACGGCCGAGACCGATGTCGCCGCGCGCTTCATCGCGGCGCGTCCGCAGCTGCGCAGCCAGCTCGAAGCGCAAGGCATCGCGTTGCAGCGCCTGAACGTCGAAACACGCGACAGCATGGAAAACGGAGGCTCGGCATGAGCGAAGCCGATCCGAACCGCGGCGCCGCCATCGCGCTGTCGTACCAGACGGACGACAAGGCACCTCGCGTGGTGGCCAAGGGCTATGGCGTCGTCGCCGAGGCTATCATTGCCCGTGCGCGGGAAGCCGGAGTCTACGTGCACGGCTCTCCCACTCTCGTGAACCTGCTGATGCAGGTGGACCTGGACAGCCATATCCCGCCGCAACTGTACGCTGCCATTGCGGAGCTGCTTGCCTGGCTCTACCAGCTGGAATCCGGCCCCGAAGCTCCGGTCTGATCCCGTTGTTCCCTGAATGGAAACAGCCCCTGTCCGCGTTCGCGGCACAGGGGCTGCCTGACATCCGGTTTGCCGGCGCCATGCCGGCATGGCCTTACACCGGCATATTCATCATTTCCTGATACGCCTGCACCAGCCGGTTCCTCACCTGCACCCCAGTCTGGAACGACACATTGGCCTTTTGCAGTTCGATCATCACGTCATTGAGCGCCACGCCCGGCTTGCCGAGTTCAAAAGCTTCGGACAGGCCGTAGGCGCGTTCCTGCGTGGCATTGATGCGGCTCAGGCTGCGCTGCAGTTCGCCGGCGAAGCCACCGGAGGCCGCCGGTGCGGCAGCCTGCGAACTGGTGCCGGCCGCGGTCTGGGCCAGGCCGCGCAGTTGCTGCAGCATGCCTTCGATAGGAGAGAGCGTGGTCATGAAGCGGGTTTCCCTGCCGGCCCGGGTCGATGCATCGGTGCCGGATCCTGTGGTTAGACATTGGTTCGACGGTAGGCAGCCGCGCAAATACCGTCGAAACGTGCCGCAAGGTCCACATTGCAGCCGGATCGCGCGCGCTTGCCACCCAATTTCAGCGAGGCCAAGCGTACCTGCCGCCCGCCGCGCGCCATCAGCCGAAATCGGGAGGAAAACCCGGCCTATTCACCAGATTGTGCGCAAGCGCGTTGACCGATCATCGCTACCGTGCCGGAAAGGCGCGGGCTTTGCCTTGCGTTTCCCCATCCGGCACGGTGTTCCAGAACAACCCTCCCGGGAGTACGCGTGTTTTCTCAGCAGCCTGAAGTGAGCCGTGCCGAAGCAAGGCGTGCCGACGTCCATGGTGGCCACCATCGCCAGAGCGATCGGGGCTATCGCCCGGCCATGGCCGGAGCGCGCGCATGACCGCGGCAATGTCCTTGCCCGGCCGCTCGGGCGAAGTGCTCGACCGCCTCAAGGCCAATCCCAAGCTGCCGCTGATGCTCGGTGGCGCCGCACTGGCTGCGGCCATCGCCGTCGGCGTGCTGTGGTCGCGTGCGCCGGACTACAAGGTGCTGTACAGCAACCTGTCCGAGCGCGACGGCGGCGCGGTGCTGCAGTCGCTGCAGCAGATGAACGTGCCGTACAAGTTCGCCGAAGGCGGCGGCGCCGTGATGGTCCCGGCGGAAAAGGTCCATGAGACGCGTCTGCGCCTGGCTTCGCAAGGCCTGCCCAAGAGCGGCACTACGGGCCTGGAACTGATGGACAACCAGAAGTTCGGCATCAGCCAGTTCGCCGAACAGGTCAATTACCAGCGCGGGCTCGAAGGCGAGCTCGCGCGCTCGATCGAATCGATCGCCGCCGTGCAGTCCGCACGCGTGCACCTGGCCATTCCGAAGCCGACGCTGTTCGTGCGGGAGCGCCAGAAGCCCACGGCGTCCATCGTGCTGCAGCTTTATCCCGGCCGCGCGATCGATGAAGGCCAGGTCGCGGCGATCAGCCACCTGGTGTCGTCGAGCGTGCCGGAACTGACGCCGAAGGCGATCTCCATCGTCGACCAGCACGGCAACCTGCTGTCGAACAGCGGCAACGAGCGCATGCTCGACGCGACCCAGCTCAAGTATGTGCAGGCGCTGGAGCAGAACTACCTGAAGCGCATCGAATCGATCCTGACGCCGATCGTCGGCAAGGACAATGTGCGCGCACAGGTGACGGCCGACGTCGATTTCTCGATCGTCGAGCACACCGACGAAAGCTACAAGCCAAACCAGGACCCGACCCACGCTGCCATCCGCAGCCAGCAGACCAGCGAGTCGAACCAGCAGGGTGCGACGCCGCCGGGCGGCGTGCCGGGCGCGCTGTCCAACCAGCCGCCGGCGCCTGCCACGGCGCCGATCACCACGGCGCAAACGCCGCGTGCCGGACAGGCACCGGGCCAGGCCGGCGCACCCGCGCAGCCGCAAGGCGCGCAGGCAGGCCAGGCCCAGGCCGCCACGAGCACCGCATCGACCGGCCCGAGCAGCAACCGTCGCGATTCGACGGTCAACTACGAACTCGACCGCACCGTTCGCCACGTGCAGCAGGCGCCCGGTGGCGTGCGCCGCCTGTCCGTCGCGGTGGTGGTCAATTACCGGCAACAGGCCGACGCCAAGGGCAAGATGGTCGCCCAGCCGCTGCCGCCGGCACTGCTGGCCCAGATCGAGAACCTGACCAAGGAAACCATGGGCTTCTCGGCCGACCGCGGCGACTCGATCAATGTGGTGAACAGCCCGTTCACGGTCGATCGCGAAGTGACGCCTGAACTGCCGTTGTGGAAACAACCTGAAATGATCGACCTGGCCAAGACCGGCGCGGGCTATCTGCTGCTGGCGCTGCTGGCACTGTTCGCGTGGTTCAAGATTGCGCGCCCGATCCTGCGCCGCTACACCACCCCGCCGCTGCCGGCACCCACTCCGGCCGCCGAAACTACGGCCGAACTGCTGCCACCCGAGGAACCGACCAATCCGGAAGTCCTGCGGCTGGCCGCGAAATATGAAAGCGATCTCGCGCTGGTGCGCGACGCCGCGCAACGCGACCCGCGCCTGGTTGCGAGCGTAATCAAGAACTGGATTGGCAATGACCTCCGCTAAAGCCGCCTCCACTGCTACCGGCCTGCAGAAGAGCGCCATCCTGATGATGGCGATCGGCGAAGACGCCGCTGCCGAAGTGTTCAAGCACCTGTCCCAGCGCGAGGTGCAGGAACTGGGCTCGGCCATGGCCGAACTGCGCTCGGTGACGCGCGAGGAAATGGCCGGCGTGCTCGGCGAGTTCCGCGGCGAGACCGAGCAATACCTCGCGCTGAACGTCGATTCGAGCTCGTTCATCCGCAGCGTGCTGAACAAAGCGCTCGGCGAAGAGCGCGCCCAGTCGGTGATCGAGGACATCCTGGAATCGCGCGATCCGGGCAGCGGCATCGACTCGCTGAACTGGATGGATGCGACCTCCGTGGCCGAACTGATCCGCGACGAGCACCCGCAGATCATCGCCACCATCCTGATCCACCTGGACCGCCAGAAGTCGTCCGAGGTGCTGGCGCTGTTCACGGACCGCCTGCGCAACGACGTGATCCTGCGTATCGCCACGTTCGGCGGCGTGCAGCCGGGCGCGCTGCAAGAACTGACGGACGTGCTGTCGAAGCTGCTGTCGGGCCAGAGCCTGAAGCGCAGCCGCATGGGTGGCGTACGCACGGCGGCCGAGATCATCAACCTGATGAGCACCGCGCACGAAGAAGCCGTCATCGACGGCGTGCGCCTGCACGACGGCGACCTGGCGCAGAAGATCATCGACGAGATGTTCCTGTTCGAGAACCTCATGGAAGTCGACGATCGCGGCATCCAGCGCGTGCTCAAGGAAATCGCCACCGAATCGCTCATCGTCGCGCTCAAGGGCGCGCCGGCGGAGCTGCGCGACAAGTTCATCCGCAACATGTCCACGCGTGCCGGCGAAATGCTGCGCGAGGACCTGGATGCGCTGGGCCCGGTGCGCGTGTCGCAGGTCGAGGCCGAGCAGAAGGCCATCCTGCAGGTGGTAAGACGCCTGGCCGATGCCGGCGAAGTCCAGATTGGCGGAGGAGACGATGCCTATGTCTGAGCGCGGCCTTGCCGCACGTATCGCACTGCGCGAGAACCAGGCCGGCGACGCTGGCGGCTTTGCCCCGTTCGAGCCGCCGCGCCGCACGCGCGGCGCCGGTTGGCAGCGCTGGCAGATGGGTTCCCTGGACCCGCGCGCCGCGCTGCAAGAGATCGTGCAGGAAGCACCCGCCGAACCGGCGCCGCCGCCGATCGACTTCGCGGCGCTCGACGCCATGCGCGAAGGCGCGCGCAAGGAAGGCTACGCACAGGGCTATACCCAGGGCCAGACCCAGGGCTATGGCGACGGCCACCGCGAAGGCTATGCGCGCGGGCTCGAAGCCGCGCGCAACGAAGCCACGCGCCTGCAGGGACTGGCCGCGAACTTCCGCAAGGCGCTCGACGGCGTCGATCAGGAAGTGTCCGATGCGCTGGTTTCGCTCGCGCTCGATGTCGCGCGCCAGCTCGTGCGCACGAAAGTGGAAGAAGATCCGGAAGTCCTGCTGCCCGCCGTGCGCGAGCTGTTGACCAGCGAACCGGCGCTGACCGGCTCGCCGTGCCTGCTGCTCCATCCCGAAGACGTGGGGCTGGTCGAAGCGCATATGCAGGGCGAACTCGAAGCTGCTGGCTGGACCCTGCGCGCAGACCCGGCCGTCACGCGTGGCGGCTGCATCGCCAGCGCGACCAGCGGCGAACGCGACGCCCGGCTGGAAACCCGCTGGGCACGCGTGGCGAAGGCTCTGGGCCGCGACGATCCGTGGGAGCCGCAGCATGACTGACGCTGCGACGGAAGCCCGGACCGAGGTGCCCGAACTGCCGCCGGCGCCCCACGCAGAGCACTGGCGCCATGCCTTGAACAAGGCTTCGGCCGGCATCTCCGGCCTCGACAGCAAGCGCAGTTGCGGGCGACTCACGCGCGCGGCCGGCCTGGTGCTGGAAGCCGTTGGCCTGCGACTGCCCGTGGGCAGCGACTGCCTGATCGAACTGCCCGCGGGGCAGTTCAGCGCCAATCCCGGCGGCCAGCGCACGGCGGAAGCCGAAGTCGTCGGCTTCGGCGCAGACCGCCTCTACCTGATGCCGCAGTCCGACGTGGTTGGCCTGCTGCCCGGCGCGCGCGTCTATCCGCTCGAGCCGTCGCCGCAGCCGGAGGGCGCCAGCTCGCCGCGCGAGCCGGGTTCCAAACGCCTGCCGGTCGGCGAAGGCATGCTCGGCCGCGTGGTGGATGCCGCCGGCCGTCCGCTCGATGGCCTGGGCCCGATCCGCGCCGCGCAGGAAGTCCCACTGTCCGCCGAACAGATCAACCCGCTGATGCGAGCGCCGATCCAGACGGTGCTCGACACCGGCGTGCGCGCGATCAACGGCATGCTGACCGTGGGACGCGGCCAGCGCATGGGCCTGTTCGCGGGCTCCGGCGTGGGCAAGAGCGTGCTGCTCGGCATGATGGCGCGCTACACCAGCGCAGACGTGATCGTGGTCGGCCTGATCGGCGAACGCGGCCGCGAGGTCAAGGAATTCATCGAACACATCCTCGGCCCCGAAGGCCGCGCCCGCTCGGTCGTGGTGGCGGCACCGGCCGATTGCTCGCCGCTGCTGCGCATGCAGGGCGCCGCGTATTCGACGCGGCTGGCAGAGTACTTCCGTGACCAGGGCAAGCATGTGCTGCTGATCATGGATTCGCTCACGCGCTACGCGATGGCCCAACGCGAGATCGCACTGGCGATCGGCGAGCCGCCCGCCACCAAGGGCTATCCGCCTTCAGTGTTTGCCAAGCTGCCGACGCTGGTCGAGCGCACCGGCAACGGCCCGGAAGGCGGCGGCTCGATCACGGCCTTCTATACCGTGCTGACCGAGGGCGACGACCAGCAGGACCCGATCGCCGACTCGGCGCGCGCGATCCTGGACGGCCATGTGGTGCTCTCTCGCAGCCTGGCCGAGGCCGGCCACTATCCGGCCATCGACGTGGAGGCGTCGATCAGCCGCGCGATGACCGCGCTGATCCCGCCCGAGCAATTCAGCTCGGTGCGCCGCTTCAAGCAGCTGATGTCGCGCTACCAGCGCAACCGCGACCTGATCAGCGTGGGCGCTTACGTGCCCGGCAACGATCCCGAGCTGGATCTGGCGATCCGGCTCCATCCCCGGATGGAAGCCTTCCTGCAGCAGGACATCCACGAGCGCGCGGAATACGACGACGCGGTCGGGCAGCTGCATAGCCTCTTCGACAGGAGCGAATATGGCTAAACCGAATGCTCTGCAAACCCTGGCCGAGCTGGCCCAGAACGACACCGATGCCGCCGCGCGCGAACTGGGCCGGCTGCAGGGGCTGCGCACGCAGGCCGAGAACCAGCTCAACCAGCTCACGCAATATCGCCACGAATATCGCGAGCGCATGCAGGCAGTAGCCGCGGAAGGGATGACGTCGGGGCGCTGGCACGATTTCTCGCGCTTCCTTGACTCGCTCGACCACGCCATCCGCCAGCAGACTACCGCGCTGGAAAAGGCCGAAGCCGACCTGCTGGCCGGACGCAGCCGCTGGCAGAACAACAAGCGCCGCGTGAACTCGTTCGACACCCTGATCGCGCGCGCCGACGCCCGCGAGGAAAAGGTCGCCGCGCGCCGCGAGCAGCGCGCCAACGACGAATACGCCGCACGACTGGCCCGTGACAACGCCAGCCGACTCAACTGAGCCCAAGGGACAAGCATCCACCCATGATCGATATCAGCCAGATCGTCAGCAACGCCTCTCCCAAGGCAGACCCGGCCAGCCGTGCAGCGGCAGATGCCGGCAACAACGCCTTCAGGGGTGCGCTATCGCGCGCGAAGGACAACAGTCAACCCGCGGCGAGCCAGGATTCCCATGCCAAGGCCCAGCCTGCAAAGGACGCACCGGCGAAGGACACCCGCGACAACAACACCGCGAAGACGCCTGACGCCAAGGACACGCCGCGCGCCACCGCCGGCAAGACCGGCGCACAGCCGGGCCGCCGCAAGGACCCCAATGACGATGAGGACGCCAGCGCGCAGGCGGCTGATGCCAGCGCCGCTGCGGCAGCACTGGCCACGCTGCTGCCGGCCACGCCCACCCCTGTCGCCGCGGATGGCGCGCCGCCAACTGCCGCAGGCAGCAACACCGTCTCGGGCGCCGGTACCGCCGCAGCGTCGGGACTTGCAGCACTGCAATCGCCTGCAGCCGCATCGGCCGATATGACCAGCGCCGCCGCGACCACGCTCGCGGACCTGAATACCGATACGGTCGATACGCAAGCCGCCCAGGCAACGGTGCAGGTGGCCACCACGGCCAAGTCGGCTCCGACTGTCGCCGACACGCTTGCCAATATCCTGTCGCAGCGCGCCGTGCTGGCAGACGCTTCGGCAAAGCCTGTCACGACTGACGCCGCCCAGACCGCCGCCACGCCGAATGCGCCGCTGACTGCGGCGGCTGACATGCGGCAGGGCCACGGCGGCCAGTTCGCCGACAGCCAGGGCCAGCCTGGCGCCGGTCAGCCTCAGCACATGGCACTGCAGCGCGTCGACAGTCCTGCGCAGGACGGCAAAACCGTCGCAGCCCCGTTCGCGCAACAGATCCAGGTCGCCGCGCAAACGGCCGATTCCGCAGTGCCCACGCAGAACGACGGCGCTGCACCGGCAATTGCCGCGGCACTGGCCAACCAGTCGCCTTCCGCCGCTCCAGCAGCCGTCGCCGCAGCCGCACGCCCCGTGGTGGCGCCGCCGCTGAACGACACGCAGTGGCCGCAGGCGCTGGGCCAGCAGATGATCCGGCTCACGGGGCAAGGCAGCCAGAGCGCCGAACTGCAGCTGAACCCGCCCAACCTGGGTCCGCTGAAGGTTGTGCTCAACGTCGTCAACGACCAGGCCCAGGCGCAGTTCGTTTCGCCGCACCAGGCCGTGCGCGCCGCGGTGGAAGCCGCAATTCCCCACCTGCGCACCGCACTGTCCGAAAACGGCATCCAGCTCGGCCAGACGTCGGTCGGCGCCGACAGCTTTGCCGGCCAGACCGGCAACGGTCAGCAGCAGCAACAGCAGCAGGCCGGCAACAGCCGAGGCCACACGGGCTTCGGCACGAACCTGGCCAGCGCCGAGTCCGCGCCCGCCACGCCGGTCGCCCGTCCGGCACGCGTGCTGGCACAGGGAGAGGTCGATACCTTCGCCTGACTGAGAGGCGCCCCAGGCGCTTCCAACACGACAAAGGCCGCCTCACGGGCGGCCTTTGTCTTTTTCGGCTCAACGGCGGCTCAGGGCTGGAAGATGTCCAGGCCCGCCAGCGCGACTACCCCGCTCAACGCGATCATCGCCGGCGAATCCCCGCCGAAGATCAATACGGCGGCGGCAAGCCAGGCGACAAGACTGAAGGCGAGAAAGCGTTTCATGATGCAGCAGGTCGAACTGGCCCGATCGAGCGGGCGCGATGTCATGGGGCAGGAATCAGGAAGGTGGAGCTAAGTATAAACCCTGATTTTCCCGATCGAGGGCCGAGGAGTGCAGTGAATCAAATTGTGCGCGATACACCGCGCCACAGCGTTCCGGCGGCGCCGGTGCATCGGAGCGATAATTCCCGCAGGTTGCCCTGCCATCCTGCCTGTGCCACTGCCCCATGACGTTCGACCTCTTCGACAATCTCGACAACTCGCAAGACGGGTATGCCCCCGGCACCGCGCCCGAGCCGCTTGCGGACGGTGCCATCGTGCTGCGCGGCTTTGCGCGCACGCAGGCGCCGCAATTGCTCGACGAGATCGGAGACATTGCTGCAAAAGCGCCCTGGCGCCACATGATCACGCCGGGTGGCTTGCGCATGTCGGTGGCCATGACCAACTGCGGGCAGGCCGGCTGGGTCTCCGACAGGACGGGCTACCGCTATGATCCATGCGATCCGCTCGATGGCGAGCCATGGCCGGCCATGCCCGCGGCATTCCTCGACCTGGCCACGCGTGCCGCGGCCGAGGCAGGCTTTGCCTGCTTTGCGCCGGATGCCTGCCTGATCAACCGGTATGAGCCGGGCACCCGGCTTTCCTTGCATCAGGATCGCGACGAGCGCGATCTTCGCGCCCCGATCGTATCGGTATCGCTGGGCCTGCCGGCTGTGTTCCTGTTCGGCGGCTTGCGGCGCGCCGACCGGCCTGCGCGCATACGGCTCGCCCATGGCGACGTGGTGGTATGGGGCGGCCCTTCGCGCCTGGCCTTCCATGGCGTGGCGCCGCTGGCCGATGGTGACCACCCGCTGCTCGGGCAGAAACGGATCAACCTGACCTTCCGCAGGGCGCTGTAGCCGCTGCGGCAAAGCGTCCGGTCAGGGTACCGGGGCAGCCACCGTAGTGAACGACCAGCTTGTGCTCAGCGGCGTGCCGGCGCGCGCGCCGGCGAAGCTCACCGTGTAGGTGGCGCCAGACTTCAGCGGCGCAAGCGGCAGCAGGAACACCGCGTTGCGCCGCAGGTACTGGCCGTTCGGGTCGGCCACGGCCGACCCCATCGAGCCTGGTTTCGCGGCCTCCGACACCAACGCGCGCGTGGGCACTTCGGCGCCGGTGCCGTCGAACAGACGGAAGCTCGACACCGTCAGGACTTCGCCGTTGGCACCATTCACGTACACCATCAGGGGGCGGCCCGGCGCGGAAAGGTCCGGCGCCGGGTTCGGCTGTTCTCCACCGGCATTGAACCCGGGCTGCACAGCCACCTCGGCCGCGCGCGGGATCGTCACGATTGCATGCGTAGCCATCTGCTGGCCGCCGGCATAAGGGGTGCTGTTGGCCTGCGGCCCGGGCGGCACCGCGGTACTCGTGCCGAACATGAGCACGCACGTGCTGAACCAGCCGTTACGCGCAGGCACGAAGCCCACGCCCACGGACTCGGCATTGTCGATCACCCCCTGCAGGTGATAGACCGTGGAGTACCACTGGTCGAAACAGCCGCGGGCGTCGGCGGCGACGTCGACGCCCGCGCCTTGTGCGGCCGCCACCTCGCCAATCCATTCGGTATCGGGAGCACCGGCCTTGCGCGCGCGCGCCAGCGGCGTGTCGGCGTAGTACCCAGCGTTGGCGGATGCTTCGTCATGGCCGACGATCCGGTTGGCCTGCAGGTATTCGGCGTGTGCCTGGGCGGCCGTGTCGAGCGCGGCATCCTGTGCCAGCAGGCCGACGCCGAGCGCGTCGCGCACGTCGTTGAGCGCCTGAAACATCACTAGCCGACCCGAGCCGGCGACATAGGTGGGCGCAGGCACGTTGGTCTGCGGTGCGCGAGCGGTCGGCGGCGGCGCCATCGGCGTCTGGGCGGAGTTATCTCCACCGCCTCCACCGCCGCCGCAGGCGGTCAGCGCGACAGGCAACAGCGCAGCGAGAAAACGTGTCCTGATCATTCGGAAAGGGATCCTGCGGGGTATTCGGGAGCCAGCATGGTAGCGACGGCGCTACCTTGCCAATCCTGCAAAAAAGCGCATCGCTGCGGCCGAATTCCCCCGTATGGCTGCCAGGGTGCAGCACCGGCTGCACGGCATCCGCCAGGTAGCAGCGTAAGCCGCACATTGACCTTGGGCCCCTGACGGCACGTCTTCTAAAGTCAATGGCATCGAATCGTTGAACAGGAGGCCAGTCATGCATCTCGAAGGCTCGTGCCATTGCGGCGCCGTGCAATTCTCGCTGGAGTCGGACTCTCCATATCCGTTCATGCATTGCCACTGCTCGATCTGCCGCAAGACCGCAGGCAGCGGCGGCTACGCCATCAATCTGGGCGGCGATGCCTCGACGCTGCGCGTACGCGGCAAGAAGCACCTGGGGATCTACCACGCCGTCATGCGCGAACCCGGCAAGCGCGCCACGCGTTCACCGGCGCAACGGCATTTCTGCCTCAAGTGCGGCAGCGCGCTGTGGTTGTTCGATCCGCGCTGGCCGCACCTCGTCCATCCCCACGCATCGGCCATCGATACCCCGCTGCCCAAGCCGCCCGATGTGGTCGAGGCCGCCCTAGATTTCGCCCCCGAGTGGGTGGATGTACCACGCGGCAAGGGCCACGTGCGTTGCGGCACCTGGCCGGAGGAGTCGCTGCAGGAATGGCATCGCCGGCATGGCCTGCTGAAGGGGTGACCGTCGCGGAGGGCCGGCTTCGGGTGCCGGAATGGTCGCGTATGATGTCTCCCGCATCCGCCGCACCTCCGTCCCGCCTCCATCCGTTCCTGCGCCGTGCCCGCAATGCCCGAACATTTCCTGCTGTCTACGCTGTTGATTTTCGGGTTGGGTGGTTTGCTTGGGGCGGTAGGCGGCCTGTTCGGCATCGGCGGCGGCTTGATTGCCATCCCCGCGCTCGGGCTGTTGTTCGGCATGGATCAGCAACTTGCTCAGGGCACGGCGCTGGTCATGATCGCGCCCAATGTGCTGATCGGCTTCTGGCAATACCGCAAGCGTGCCGATATCGCGCTGCGCATGGCGCTCATGCTCGGACTCAGCGCGGTACTCGCGACCTACCTGTCGGCGCGGCTGGCTACTTCCATGGATGCGCAGTTGCTGCGCCGCATCTTTGCCGGCTTCATGATCGGCCTGGCGCTGTATTTTCTCTGGCGGCTGCTGCCCGGACGGGCGATCACAGCTCAGCATGCACGCGTCTCGCCGCGCTGGATTCCGCTGGTCGGCGTGGTCGGCGGCGCGTTCTCGGGCTTCTTCAGCGTCGGCGGCGGCGTGGTGGCCGCGCCGGCGCTGGTTGGCCTGTTCGGCATGCGACAGGCCGCCGCACAGGGGCTGGCGCTGGCCCTCGTGACGCCCGGTGCCGTGGTGGCCCTTGCCACTTACGCGCATGCCGGACATGTCGACTGGGTCAGCGGCATCCCGCTTTCGCTGGGCGGCATGCTGACAATTTCGTGGGGCGTGGCACTGGCGCACCGGATGCCCGAGCGCCGCCTGCGCGCGCTGTTCGCGCTATGCCTGATCGCCACGGCGGCGGTGATGCTGGTGCACGGTTGACGGGCCCAAGGGAGCGCGCCACGCGAGCCAGGATCGTCTATTTCCGGAACACGAGGCTGAAATTATTGGCCGGCATCGTCACCGGCGCATCGCAGCGCATGCCCTGCGCCTCGCCCAGAGATATCACGTCTTCCATGTCGCGCACGCCCCATTCCGGATCGGTCGCGCGGAGCTGCGCATCGAACGCGGCATTGCTCGGCGCGGTGTGGGCGCCACCACGCCGGTAAGGCCCATACAGGAACAACACGCCGCCAGCGCCAAGCAGCCGGCCCGCGCCGGCAAAGAGCGCCTGCGTGGCCACCCATGGCGAGATATGGACCATGTTGATGCAGACCACGGCATCGGCGGCATCGATACCCCACGGCTGCGCGCACACATCGAGCGCCAGCGGGGCGCGCACGTTGGTCAGGCCTGCGTGATGGGTCCAGGCAGCGATCGACGCGCGCGCCGCCGCATCAGGGTCGCTTGGCTGCCAGGTCAAGCCCGGCAGCGCCGCGGCGAAGTGCACCGCATGCTGGCCGGTGCCGCTCGCGATCTCCAGCACCGTTCCGGTCGCCGGTAGCACGTTGCGAAGCACGGCGAGGATCGGCTCGCGGTTGCGGTCCGTGGCTGGCGCGAGGCGGCGGGCATCAGGGTCAGGGGTCTGGCTCGTCATGGATTTCAACCCTGCTCCCAGGCGTTGCACCAGCCGGCTGCCGCGACCTCCTTGTCGCCGAACAGCGCGCAGCCGCCGGCGGCGCTACCCGTGTCGCCCTGATAAAGCTGGCAGTTGGCGCAGGTCTGGCTGGTCTTGTGGCTTGGGTATTTCTTCGGATCCACCTTGGTGGTGTCGGCCTTGTAGCCAACTTTCTGCGCCTGCGGCTCCTGCTCGCCGATCATGGCGGCGCTGGCGGAAGGGCTGCCGAAGAGCCCGGTGATAGCCACGCCGCCCGACAGGGCGAGCGGCAGGTATCCCAGGAACTGGCGTCTGCATGGCATGGCAGTCTCCTCTGAGGTGGGGCAAGTGGCGGCATGTGCCTGCCGCCTCGCGCAGAGGTTACTGCGGATTAGGCGGCCGGTGCAATGCCGGGCCCCCAAACGCGGTCTGCTTAAAGCTTGAACTCGCCCACCACGCCCTGGAGCTGATGGGCCTGGTCCGCCAGCGATGCCGACGCCGCTGCGGCCTGTTCCACCAGTGCCGCGTTCTGCTGCGTGACGGCATCCATTTGCGCCACGGCCTGGTTGACCTGCTCGATGCTGCTGCTCTGGTCGCGCGACGCCACCGAGATCTCGCCGAGGATGCCCGTGACACTGCGCACGGCCTGCTGGAGCTCTTCCATGGTCTGCCCGGCCTTGTCGACCAGCACGGCGCCGCCTTCGACCTGCCGCGCGGAATCGCCGATCAGCACGCGAATTTCCTTCGCGGCGGTGGCGCTGCGCTGTGCCAGTGTGCGCACTTCACCGGCAACCACGGCAAAGCCACGACCCTGCTCGCCCGCACGCGCCGCTTCCACGGCGGCATTGAGCGCCAGGATATTGGTCTGGAACGCAATGCCTTCGATAACCTGGATGATCTCGACCACCTTGTTCGAGCTGGCGCTGATCGCCTGCATGGTCTGCACCACGTCATTGACGACCACGCCGCCGCGCTCGGCGATCTCAGAGGCATTGGCAGCGATGTCATTGGCGGCGTGGGCGCGTTCGGCGTTGCGCCTCACCATATCGGTCAGGCTGCCCATGCTAGACGCCGTTTCCTGCAGCGTGGCCGCCTGTTCCTCGGTCCGCTGGGAGAGATCGGTATTGCCATCCGCGATCTGACGCGACGAGTCGGCGATCGAGTCGGTCGAGCTCTTGATCCGGCTTACCAGGTCGGTCAGGATGTCCTCCATCTTGCCCATGCCGCCGAGCAGCCGGCCGAAGGCACCGCCCTGGTCGGTGTCGAAGTCCTGGCTCAGGTCGCCGGCGGCCACGGTCTCGGCGATGTAGACGGCATCCGCGAGCGGCCGCTCGATGGCCGCGGCGAGCCACAAGGCGCCCGCCACGGCCGCCACCAGTGCTGCCAGGCCCAGGCCGAGCACGGTGTAACGCGCCGCGTCACTGCCCTCAAGCTGCGCCAGGCCCGTGCCGATGGCCGCGCCCGACAACAGCACGACCAGTCCGAAGCTGGCGCCCAGACGCGCACGGATGCTCAGATTTGCCTGCGACATTGTTGCTCTCCCCCTTTTTGTCCGATGTCTGTTTTCGATGGTCTGCCGTTGGAGTATCGGCACGGCCGCGCGGATATTTAGGGAGAACAGCCAATATAGTTGACAAGACAACTTTGGCCGGCCGGCCCTGTCCTCGGCGGGCGAGCCGTTTGCAGAAACAAAAAAGGCGGGCCGAAGCCCGCCTACTGATGTATCCCCTTGCCCGACCGGTCAGGCCTTGGCCAGCTTGATGCTCGACAGGTCAGCCGTCAGGTAGCCGACCGCCGCACCGGCCCGGTCCTTGTAGTTCGCGCGCACCAGCGGGTCCAGCGTCGGTTGCACCTTGGCGTGCAAAGTGGAACCCCAATCGCCGGCATGCTGGAAGTTGCTCATGATGTAGGTCCAGCCGTTGATCTCGTCCACGGCGTGCAGGCCGGTGGCTTCAGCGCCGGCCGGCGTCGACAGCAGGCGCGACAGCTGCCTGGTATCGACGTTGTAGGCCCACAGGAAGTTATTGACGTGCTGGCCGCTGTCCTCGCCAATGAAAAGCGTGCGCAGCTTTTCTGAGAACTTCAGGTTGTCCGGGTTGCCGATCCAGTTCGGGTCGGCCGTGTTGCCGAGGTCATCCGCGGCGATGTCGCGGCCGTTGAGCAGGCCCTTGGTGTGCACCGGCACCCATTCGCTGTCGATGGCATTGCCGTCCTGATCCTTCTGGCCGCCGTCCAGCTTGTGCTGCATGACAGCGCCGGCGTTCAGCGCGGCGTCCAGCGAGATGCCGCTCTGCGCGTTCCAGCCCTTCTTGTTCAGCACCATGGAGTCGACCACGTTCTGCAGCGCGGAGTAGGCGATCTTGTCCTTGATGTTGACCGTGGTGCCTTCCATCTTGGTGAAGCCCATGCTGCCGCCCTTCAGGTAGGCGTAGCGGTGCGTTTCCAGGAACGCAGCGGCCTTCTCCATGCCCGGCATGACCTTCACCCAGTTGGCAGCGCCGTTGTAGAAGATCTTGGTGTAGCCGGTGGCCGACGGATCGGCGATGGTCGGATCGACCAGCTTCACATCGATGACATCGGCCGGTGCAAGCGTGTCGGCCAGGTTCTCGATTTCGGCGCTGGTGGCGTGGCCCAGCTTGATCCAGCTGATGTCGCAGCCGGCGGCGGCCGGATCGATCGAGAAGCCGCTGCCGAGCTTCGCCACATACAGCGTGCCCGACGACAGGTCCGTTTCGCGGTCGGCCACGAACATGAACAGGCCGCTGTTGGTGGCGTCGTCGCCCATCAGCACGGTACGGTTGTCAGGCATGACCTGCACCAGTTCGTGCGAGATGCGGCCCACGCAATAGTGCTTGGTGATGCTGCCCGTGCCGTCCGGATTTACGCGGACTTCGGGCAGGTGGCCGTAGTGGTAAGGCTTGTAGGCCGTCTCGCTGCCGAGCAGGTTCTTGCTGAAGGCCTTGTACTGGGCGATCAGCTTCGCATCGGCGGTGAAGGCGTCGGGCTCGTATTCTTCGCTCGACAGGTGCGTGTTCCACGGCGACAGGCTGGCGCCGCAGGTAATCCACAGGCCGTGCGCTGGCGAGGTGTCCACGTTGTGGTACTTGACCAGCGTGAGCTTGCCGGTGGCCGGGTCCTGGTCCAGCGTCAGCACGGCGATGGGCGACGGCAGGCGGCCATAGGTGTCGGCTCCCGACTGGTCGCGCGTGTTGTACTCGAATTGCACCACGGCGAACACCGGGTTGCCCTTCACGCCGGCAACGCGGGCATTTTCAATCTTCAGCAGCGAGGTGCCGTCGGGCGCGTCGGAGAAGAACTGGCGCTCCTTTCCGGCCACCGAGGTATCCCGGATCGGCTGGTTGTTGATGTCGTAATAGCCGCCGGCCAGGATAGTGCCGCCCTTGCCGTCCGGCACCATGTCGCCGGTGATGAAGAACGGCTGGTAGGCGAGCTTGAACGTGCGGCTGCTGCCGTCGCTGAAGTTGACCTTCATGCTCGAGCCAACGGTCGTGGTTGCCATGGCGGCCGGATTGGCCAGCGTCGGGGCGCTCATGCCGGTGAATTCCGCGGTGGTGAAGGTCGCGTTGGGGTTGGTGGCCGGCGCGGCAATGGCCTCATCGCCACCGCCACAGCCCACGAGCAGGCCGGCGGAAGCCAGGCCCAGCGGCAGCATCGGCGCACCGGCGAGGATTTTCAGCGCCTTGCGACGCGAGGCATCAGGTTTGTCGAACATGGGTCTTTTCCGGGGAAAGTGGGGCGGCATGGCTCAAAGTGCATCCGCTTGTCATAGAAACCAGACATGGCGCGACAGCCGCGCCCTCGTCGCTGCGCATCGTAGTGGGGGTATATGACAGGAAGTTGACGATGAACCACTAAATCGCCACATCGATGACCGGGCGCGGCGCTGCGGTAAACTCCCCGTTTTGTCGTTGTTGGCCACCGTGCCTGCCTGGCAGTTCCGCTTGCCCACCTATACCCTCGCCGCCCCTGTCGACGCCGAACTCGAGATCCGCAAGAGCCGTTTTCTCGCCCTGGCGATCCCCGTTCCTGACCGCGACGCCGCCATGGCAGTCCTGCAATCACTGCGTGCGCAGCACCCCGCCGCCACGCATGTGTGCTGGGCGCTGCTTGCTGGCGGGCAGTCGGGGATGTCGGATGACGGGGAACCCTCCGGCACGGCGGGACGGCCGATCCTGGAAGTGTTGCGCCATCACGATCTCGACGGGGTGCTGGCCGCCGTGGTGCGCTACTACGGGGGTGTCAAGCTCGGCGCTGGCGGGTTGGTGCGCGCTTATACCGATGCAATTGCCGCGGCACTGAAATCCGCGGAGCGGGTCGAGCGCATTGCCTATGCAGAGCTGGCGGTGGAGGTCGACTACGCCGACGAGCCGCGCGTGCGCCGCTGGCTTGAACAGGCGGCACAGGACGGCTGCACGCTGGCGGACACCGCCTACGGCGCCATGGCGCGCCTGGTGATCCGGCTCCCCGCTACCCAGCGCGATGCTGCCCAGGCTGCCTTGCGCGACGCCACGCACGGACGTGCGCTGTTTCCACAGGCCGACGATGACGGATCCGCACACTGAAACCGGCGACGTCCCGGTGGACGAACTGGCCGAATTCACCGTGCGCGTGTTGCCCGGCGATGTCACCTTTGCCGCGCCAGCCGGCCTGAGTCTGCTCGAAGCCGGGCTGCTCGAAGGCGTCGCACTGCCCAATTCGTGCCGCAACGGAACGTGCCGTGCCTGTGCGAGCCGTTTGCGCGAGGGCGCTATCCGCTATCGGATCGACTGGCCCGGGCTCAGCCCGGATGAGAAGGATGACGGGTGGATCCTGCCTTGTGTGGCGTGTCCCGTCAGCGATGTCGTGATGGAGCCGGGCAAGCTCGAGTAGGCTTGCCCTCACCTGTCCCCGAAAAACCGCAACGCGATCCGCAACGCATCCGGTCCCCGCGGATCGGAAAAGGCCTGCGCCGCCGGCCCCCCGCTCCACGCATGCCCGAGGCCCTCGATCCTGACGAGCCGCACGAAGATTTCCCCGTCGACCAGCCAGTCAGACACCTCCGCCGGCAACCTTTGCCCACGCTGCACGCGACGCGCGCCAGGCACGACCAGCCGCACCGACGGATCCGGCAGCAAGTCCAGCCAAAGCCGCGCAGCCGTCATCGCGTTCTCCACCGAAACCACCGAATCCCTATCGCCATGCAGCAGCAGCAACGGCGGCAAAGGCCGCCCCGCCAACCATAACCGCAGTGCCTGCCGCGCCGCAGCATCCGGCACCCGGCTGCCCCGCATGGCCGCCCCGGCCTGCGCCGTGTTGCCAGCGCTGTAAGGCACCGCCCCCGCATGCGAGCTAACTCCGATAAAGCGATCCGGATAACGCAATCCCAGCATCATCGCCATCGCACCGCCGGCCGATAGCCCCATCACGCTGACGCGGTCAGGCCGCACCGGATAGCGGCCACACACATGGTCGATCATCGCCATCAGCAACGCGGCCTCGGCACTCCCGCGCGTAGCGGGACGAAACCAGTTCCAGCACCGTTGTGCGTTGCCCTGCGACGACTGCTCCGGCAGCAGCACGACGCAGCCCGCCTCCCGCGCCACGGTTACAGCGCGCGTGACCGTGGCAAAGCTCGCGGCGTCCTGGCCGCAGCCGTGCAAGAGCACGAGCATCGGCGCACGCCGCCGGGCCGTTACGCCGGCCGGTATGAAGATGCGGTAGTTGCGCTGCGCGAGCGGGCCGAGTCCGCCAACGCCTTCTTCCCAACGTCCGCTGCCGCGGCTTTGTGGCGGCGGCACGGGCGAGGCCACCCCGGACAGCGCGCGTTGCGTGGCCTTGGTGACGGCCGATGACTGCTTCACCGCGTTGCGCACGATGGCCTCGGTCATCGGCTTGGTCACCGACTTGTTGATCGCGCGGGTCATCTCGCGCCCCATGCGCCGGGCCTGGCGCGTCGCGCTCTTGCCCAACGCTGTCCATAGCCGTGCCGTGCTGCCGCCGCGGCGTCCCATGTGACTGGCCTCCCGTCCGGATTCCGTTGACGGGATCGATTGTGTCAGGCTTTCTTGTCAGGCGTATGCGCGAGCCACGGCGGCTCAGCGCGTTGCGCGGTCATGCACCGCGCGGCTGTCGGCGGGCGCCTCGTCGCGCTCGTTCAGGCCGTAGTCGCGCAACACCTGCGCCACGCGCAACCGATAGCCCGAGAACACGCCGCCGCGGCCGGCGGCCTGCGCCTGGCGGTGCTCCTCGGTGTTACGCCATGCCATGACGGCAGCCTCGTCGCGGAAGAATGACAGCGACAGGATCTTGCCGGGGTTCGTCAGGCTCTGGAAACGCTCGACCGAGATGAAGCCGTCGATGGCCTCCAGCGTGGGCCGCAACTTCGCGGCAATGTCGAGATACGTGTCCTTGCGGCCCGGTGCGGGCTCGACTTCGAAGATGACGGCGATCATGTCGTGGGTCTCCGTGAGAGATTGGGGAGGAACCAGCGCTTCAAAGGAAATGCGGGATGCGCGCGTTGTGCGAAGGCCGGTAGCGGAACGCCTGCGCCAGGGCGGTCGGCTGCGCGCCACGCGCGAGCAGCGCGTCGACAGTCGCCGCGGCAAGCGCCCGAGCGAGCGCGTCGCCGGGGCAGGCATGGCGGCCCGCGCCGAACGTCCAGGGCCTTGCGCCAGCTTCGACGGGCGCTGCGCACGACGCAGCGGCCAGTAGTACAAGCACGGCATCGCCGGCCCTGACCGGCACGCCGCACACGCGCGCATCAGCCGCAAGGAAGCGGCGTGTATTTTGCACCGGCGGATCGTCGATCGCCACGCGCACAGCCAGTTCATCGAGCCCGCGCGTGGTGGGGCTACTGCGGCCGAGCCGGACCAGCATGTTGCCGGCAAGCCCGGCCGTGGCCTCGCATGCCTGCACCATCAGGCCTATCACATTGGCCGCGACGACCTCTGGCGCGATGTCATCGGCATGCGCCGCTTGCCGCAGCGCTGGCAGCAGGCCGAGGTCTTCCGCCGGACATGGCCGCCCCGCAGGCATTTTCAGCCACTGCCCCAGCCACCGAGCCGCGTCGGCACCCGCCTCGACATCGCCGGCTGTAGCCAGCGGCGACTGCGCCGCTGCGTAGGCGGCCACGCGGGCCGCGACAGCCATGGCATCGGCGCCCGCACGCACGGGCAGGCCGAGCAGATCGGCCACCGTCACGACGGGCAGCGTGAACAGCCAGCGATTGATCGTGGCACCGTTGAGCGGCGCCATGTCCGGCACGAGATCGAGTACGCCGGCTAGCCCGGCAGAACGCGTTTTTGCCGTGGCTGCATCCATGCTGGCCATCAACCGCATCAGGATGGCTTTCAGCGGTGCGTGAGCGGCCCCGTCGTTCATGCGGATCAGACGGCCAAACAACTCGCCCGCCGCGGTGCCGGCGAGCGCAGTCGGCACCGGCTGCGACAGCGGGCGCACCCGGCAGTCGGGATGGGCCAGCACGGCTGCCACCTCCGCGCGCCCGGCTGCCACCCACAAGCCCAGCCTCTCGTCGAAACCAAACGGCTGACGCGTCGCGAGCGCACGATAGTACGGATACGGATCTGGAGCGGTGACGGCTTCAAGCGGGTCGGCAGGCATCATGGTGTGGCGGATTCGGTGTGTTGCTGATCGGCGGCGCGCAACAGGAATGCTCGCGGCGCTACAGCGTCAGACGAATCTTTGCACTGTCCACTGCCCCGAAGCTTCGTGGCGACATGAAATGTCGAATGCAGAAGCCTGGCCTCAGTCCCATTCCGGCGCCAGACCCTCGGGGTTGACTTCGCGGCCGTTGCGTTCCAGCGCGGTGATCTGCGCCATGTCGCCGGCGTCGAGCTTCAGGTCGCGCGCCAGCAGGTTGCTTGCGAGGTTCTCGCGCTTCGTCGACGACGGGATCACGGCATAGCCGAGCTGCAGCGCCCATGCGAGGGCAACCTGTGCCACCGTAGCGCCATGCTTTGCGGCGATCTGTGCGAGCACAGGGTCCGTCAGCACCTTGCCGTAAGCCAGCGTCATGTACGACGTCACTGCGATGCCCTGCTCCGTCAGGAAAGCCGTCAGCTTGCGGCTCTGCAGGTAGGGGCTCAGTTCGATCTGGTTGGTCGCGATCTCTCCCTTGCCGACCACGTCGATGGCCTGGTGCGTCAGCGCGATATTGAAGTTCGAGACGCCGATCTGGCGCGTCAGCCCCAGCGACTTCGCCGCGGCGAGCGCCTCCATGAACTCGCGCAGCGGCACGCCGTTGCCCCGCGCGGGCCAGTGGATCAGCGTCAGGTCGACATAGTCGGTGCGCAGCTTGTCCAGGCTTTCGCGCAGGCTCGGCACGAGCTTGTCGGCGGCGTAGTGCTCGGTCCAGATCTTGGTGGTGAGGAACAGCTCGTCGCGTTTCACGCCGCTTTCGGCGATGGCCTGGCCGACATCGGCCTCGTTGCCGTAGATCTGCGCAGTGTCGATGGCGCGGTAGCCGAGGTCCAGCGCGTTGTATACGGAGTCGACGGCGGCTTGGCCGGTCAGGCGGAACGTACCGACGCCGAAAGAAGGAATGCTCATGAGGGGACTCCTGTGTGGCAGCAAGAGATAACTTGGAATGGAGCCAGTTTGCCGGCTTTACATTTGCAAATTAAGCCGTGTATAAGTCAAATTCATTTGATTTGAAATCAACAATGAAGACGACCATCGACGAACTGCTGGCCTTTGCGGCTGTCGTGGATACGGGTTCGATCACAGCAGCCGCGGAACAGCTCGACCTAACGGTATCCGCCACCAGCCGCACGCTGAGCCGGCTCGAAGAAAAGCTGCAGACCACGCTGCTGCGCCGGACCACGCGGCGATTGGAGCTGACGGAGGAAGGCGTGGCATTCCTGACCCATGCACGCGCCATTCTCGCCATGGTCGACGACGCGGAAGAGCAGATGGCGGCACGTCGCATGCGCCCCGTGGGACGCCTGCGCGTCGATGCGGCGACGCCCTTCATGCTGCACGTGCTTGTGCCGCTGGTGGAAGGCTTCCGGGCACGCTACCCGGACGTGGAACTGGAACTGCACTCGAACGAGGGCATCATCGACCTGATCGAGAAGCGGACCGATGTGGCGTTCCGCATCGGCTCGCTCAAGGACTCGACGCTGCATGCGCGGCCGATCGGCACCAGCCGCGTGCGGGTGCTGGCCAGCCCCGATTACCTGAAACGACACGGCATACCGACCAGACCTGCCCAGCTTGCGCAGCATGCGTTGCTCGGCTTCAGCCAGCCCGATTCGCTCAACGACTGGCCATTGCGCGACGACGACGGCAGCATCGTGCACATCAAACCGGCCATTGCGTCATCGAGCGGCGAAACGCTCAGGAGCCTGGCACTGGCCGGCCAGGGGATCGTCTGCCTGTCGGACTTCATGACACGCGAAGACCGCCACAGTGGCCGGCTGGTGCCACTGTTTGCACGGCAGACGCTAGACGAGCGTCAGCCGATCAACGCCGTCTACTATCGCAATACGGCATTGGCGTCGCGCATCACCTGCTTCGTCGATCATGTGGTTGAGGTGCTGGGCAAGCAACCGTTCGACGAATAGCCGGCCTGGTAGCGCTCGCCCTGAATTCAACAGCAAGCAGCGGAGTTTCGAGAACGGCCTCGGTCCTTACATTGGCATCACACGTCATCACAAAGAGTGAGCCACCATGAAGACTGATCCAATGCAGCAGGCGCAAAGCATGAAAGCGCGTTCTGCGGATATCAGCACAGCATTCGACTGGACCGAAGTGGGCAGGTCACTGGATGAACACGGCAATGCGGTCTTGCAGGGCATGCTGACGCCGAAGCAATGCGAGACGCTGGCTGCGCTATACGACCGCGACGAGTTGTACCGCTCGCGCGTCGTAATGGCCCGCCACGGCTTCGGACGCGGCGAGTACAAGTACTTCGCCTATCCGCTGCCGCCATTGCTGGACGAGCTTCGCCACACGTTGTATCCGCCGCTCGCGGCGATCGCCAATCGCTGGAATGCGCTGATGCGCGTGGACGTGCAGTACCCCGACGGACTGGAAGCCTTCCTCGGCCGATGCCATCGCGCAGGCCAGACCCGGCCGACGCCGCTGATCCTGCAGTACGGGCCCGGCGACTACAACTGCCTGCATCAGGACCTCTACGGGACCCACGTGTTTCCGCTGCAGGTCGCGATCCTGCTCTCCGAGCCGGGCCGCGATTTCGAAGGCGGGGAGTTCGTCATGACCGAAAGCGCCGCGCATGGCCAGCGCGCCGAAGTCGTCGCGCTGCGGCAAGGCGATGCCGTGGTGTTCACTGTCAACCAGCGACCGGTGCCGGGCCTGCGCGGCGGCACGCGCAAAGTCGCAATGCGCCATGGCGTCAGTGTTGTGCGCAGCGGCAGGCGTCATACGGTCGGGCTGATTTTTCACGACGCGCAATAGCCGGCGTTGAGCGCCTCGACGCACTATGGCTCGGGACGAGACTCGACTGAATCCACGCGCAGGCCCGGCATCCATGTGTCCTTGCCCGGCGCGCGCGTGACGGTACCGTGCACGGTCGCGAGCTGATTGAACTGCTCGCGTGCCGCAGCCACGGTCATGCCGGTCAGCTCCCACGCCGGTCCGTCGTCCTGCTGCAGCACGATCATGGGAAACATGGCATTGCCCTTGACCCGGATCTTGCCTTCCAGTGTGATGTGGGCACCGACCGACGGCGTAAAGCATGCGGTAAGGGTACAGGCGGCAACGATGAGGGCCGCAGGTAGTCGTCTGAACATGGACTCGTATGGCAGAGCCGGCATAAGGTGATGCAATGTCCGCCTGATGCCGGCGTTCCGGTCAGTGAACCACAACCGTGAGCGTCATGCCTGCCGGCAGCTTGACGGTCTCATTGTAGGTGCCCTGCACAGCCTGCCGCACGACCGGGAACGTCGCGTACGGTTCGAGCATGTCAGGCACGGCAGTGGCCAATGTCCGGATCCCCGTGTAGAGACTCGGGTCGATCACGGGCAAGGTAAAGCCGCCGTCAATGCGCGCCGGATATCCGTAGCCGGCCGGCGACCCCGCGGCAGGCATCAAAGATCCCGACGTGGTCGACCAGCGCAGCACCTCGTCCGCCAGGCTCGATGCTGGTTTGGCGTTCCTTATTGCCGCATCCAGTACCGCCACCGAATCGGCATGCGATGTGCGCGAGAGCAGGTCCTTGTAGAAATCAAGCCCCAGCTGGCGGTTGAGGAACCCGCCCAGCGACCCGGACACGGAATAGCTCTCGCACTTCGTTCCGAAGCCGGTGAATCTCAGCAGGTTGCAGTTGAGATTGCCGCCCTTGTAACCGATGTAGTCGATAAAACGGTTGTCACGGATGTTGTTGTACCCGTCATTGACGCGCAAGCTGGCAAAGTCTTCCATCATCATGGCCGTCATTTCCTCCAGCCAGACATTGAAGCCGTATTGGCCACCGGCCAGTACGCTGCGTCGATAGAAGTTCTGCAAGTGCATGCCTTCGTGCGCCATGGCAAGCAGAATATCTTCTCTGCCAGGCTCGCCGCCGAGGTACAGCGTTTCCGCGTCCAGGTAGAGCGACACCGATTCGTTGCTGTCCGGCCGGCTTGTCTTCAGAAACGCGTTCTGCGACCAGAAGTAGCCGAGCTTGCCGTACGGCTGCGCGTTGCGGTCGAAGTTCAGGATCACGATATCGACCGGCTGGCCCTCGGACGCAATCATCGAACTGCCGTACTGGTGCGGTCCCCACAGCGGGCCGCCAACGGATTTCAGCATGTCATAGATGCCGCCGGCGTTGGAGAATCCTGCCACGAGCGCATCGAGATGCGCGGACGACACCTTCTGTGGCGTACTTTCCGCGGTTTCCACCCAGTAGTTGACCGTTACGCCGTCCGACGCCGTGGCTTGCCTGACGAGCGTGGCGGCGCGCGTGGTGCCGTCCGCACTGTACCAGTTGCGGGTATCGTTCACCGCCCATTGGACCGGCGCCGCGACCGAAAAGCGCGGCGCCGCGCCCTGGCGCGCGTACTGCTGCCAGCCGGTACGGTTGAACTCCATGATTTGCTCGTCATGTCCGCCGTGCGCGCGGGCACCGGCGTCTCGGCCGCGCAGCATCGATTGCCGCATGCTTGACGAGCTGCCCGCCGTCAGCGAAATCCCCTGCACGGTCAGCTCGCTGCCAGTCGTGTTGGTAAAGACCAGCGTGAGGTCCTGCCCCGTCAGTCCTGCGATCTGCACTGGCACATCGGCGCTGCTTGCTGTGTCGTTTTTTGCTCGCCATATGCCGACGCCCGAACCAGAGTAAGACAGCGCCACGGAAGGCGGACACCCTTCGCAAGCCAGTGCGAGAGTGTTCTTCGGTGCTCCGGCCGGTGCCGCACCGGGCGTGCCCAACGGCGCGTTTCCCGCCGGCGCGCCTGGCTGGGCCACTGGTGTATTCACGGGCGTCTGCGCGGCCGGTGAAGACGAAGCGGTTGCATCGCCACCGCTATCGCCACCGCCGCCACAGCCTGCCAGCGCCACACTGAGCAACGTGGCAGCAGCCACTGACCCCTTGAAATATTGCTTGCGCGATGCGCGCATAATGACTCTCCCGATTTAAAAGTAAATGCCAGCCGCAATGAGCGTGGCGATACAGGACTGCCGTCTTGGAAGCCCTGCTTCCTGCCATGCGTCGATCTTTCAGGGCGTCGACGCTATGGCTGGAACCCCTCAGGAAGCCATGAGCTAGCCAGAATCCGCACGATGGCTGAACTGGCCATCGTCATCGCGGCGAGGCAATGCCACCATCTGAATTTCCTTGAAGATGAATCAGGGAAATTCCCGGCTTCCTTCCGTATTTTTTTGTTGCGCCATTCTGCGAGCCAGCGCACGGTGACTCAATGGGACAGCAGGAGGACAAATGAAATGACTGTGGCGCGGATGTCTAACCGGCCATGGCGGAGTGGCTTATCGCTTGACGGGAGCGCTCGGCAGGCGTTGCACCCGCGAGCCTTTCCGATTTGCTCTGCAAACCGGCAGCGAAAGCTACGTTCCGCTACCGGCGAAGATCGACATCTTGCGCGAGATATGGTCCAGCATCGCAAGCGCCGCCGCCGGCAAGGGCCGGCCGGCCTTGACCAGCAGCCGTGCCTGCGTGCCCTGGAACAGCGGATGATCGAGCGGCACCGCCGCAAGGGTGCCGGCCGCGATCTCGCGATACGCGGCGAACTCGCCGATCAGCGTCATGAAGTTTTCGTAGGCGACGAACTGCTTGAGCGCCGTCAGGGAGTTGCTGACCAGCGTCGGGCGGATCCGGATGTTCTCGGCAAACTCCAGCATCTGCAGCGCGTGCCCGACGCCAAACGATGCCGGCATCATCGCGAGCGGGTAGGACTGCAAGTCCGCCACGCTGGCCGGTCCGCCGCGCAACGCCAGCGGGTGATCGTGCCGGACCAGCAGCACGACCGGCTGCGGCGCGCTCGCACGGTATTCGATGCGCGGATGCGGCGGCGGATTGTAGGCAAGGCCGATGTGCGCACGGCTCTCTGCCACTTCGTTCAGAACGTCGTCGACCGGCAGGATCTCCAGCTGGACGTCGAGCTTCGGGTACTGCGCGCAAAACGGGGCCAGCACCTCGTTGACCAGCGGGTCCACGTAGCCCTCGCTCATGGCCAGCTGGACTTCGCCTTGCTGCAGACCCTTGAGCGCATGCAACTGGTCTTCGAGCTTCTCCTGGTGAGAACGGTACCCGCGCCAGAACTCGATCAAATGCGCAGCCGCCGCCGTTGGCCGCAAGCCGCGCGGCTCGCGCTCGAACAGCGTGGCGCCAAGCTCTTCTTCCAGTAGCCGGATCTGCCGGGTGATGACCGACGGCGCGGTATTGAGACTGTCCGCCGCCCCACGGATCGTGCCCTGCGCGAGGACTTCACGAAAGTACCGCAAGCGCTGCTGATTGATCTCACGCATAGGAGGACATCCACTGAATCGATGAGCGGGCGATGCGCCACCTTACCTGAAGCAGGCAGCGTTTGCTCGATGGACGCGCTGCCGCGTAAGGGGGCGGGCTGCGTTGCTCAAAAGGGAACGATGTGTGAGCACAGTTGCTCTTTGCCGGCTCCCGCTGCGCTGTCACCATCGGCTCTACTAGAAGCGCCGATTGCGCGCAATACCACAGGAGACCGGCATGATCGCAGTTCCCACCACAAGCGCCGCTGACGACGCCTCCTCGCTTTACAGCAAGATCAACTGGCGATTGCTGCCCTTCCTGCTGACCTGTTACCTGTTCGCGTACCTGGACCGGGTCAATGTCGGCTTTGCAAAGCTGCAGATGCAAGGCGATCTCGGCTTCTCCGATGCCGCCTACGGCGTAGGCGCGGGCATTTTCTTCATCGGTTATGTGCTTTTCGAGATACCCAGCAACCTGCTGCTGCCGCGTGTCGGCGCGCGCAAGACCTTCAGCCGCATCCTGGTGCTGTGGGGCATCACTTCCGCCTGCATGCTCTTTGTACGCAATGTGCCAATGTTCTACGCCATGCGCTTCCTGCTGGGCGTGTTCGAGGCGGGCTTCGCTCCCGGCATGATCTATTACCTCTCGTGCTGGTACGGTCCGCAACGGATGGCGCGCGCCATTGCCATCGTCTTCCTGGCCGGTCCGATCGGCGGCATTGTCGGCGGCCCCGTGTCGGCCTGGCTGATGACCTCGCTTGCCGGCACCGCTGGCCTGACAGGCTGGCAGTGGATGTTCCTGGTCGAGGGGCTGCCTTGCATCCTGCTGGGCATCCTGGCGCTGTCGTTCGTGCCGGACCGGCCTGCCGACGCAGCGTGGCTGAACGCGGATGAACGGCGCCGGCTGGAAGCGGAACTCCATGTCCCCGGGGCGCACAAGCATTCGTTCATGGCCGTGGCGAAGGACGCAAGGGTCTACGTGCTGGCGCTCGCCTACTTCTGCATCATCGCCGCGATCTATGCCATCAGCTTCTGGCTGCCGACCTTCATCAAGGCACAGGGCGTGACCGATACCGTGCAACTCGGCTGGTACTCCGCCATCCCCTATGTGGCCGCCGCGTTCGGCATGTATTTCATGGGCCGCAGGTCCGACCGCGTGGGCGAGCGGCGCTTCCACAGCGCGCTGCCCGCCCTCGCTGCCGGGCTGTTGCTGGGTGCCTCGACACTGGCCGATGGCAATCTCGTCCTGACGCTGGCCCTGCTCACGCTTGCCACCATGGGCCTGTGGATGGCCTACACCGTGTTCTGGGCCATGCCCGCCGAGTACATCAAGGGCCCGGCGGCGGCCGGCGGCATTGCGCTGATCAATACCATCGGGTTGTCGGGCGGCTTCTGGGGTCCCGCCATTATCGGGTGGGCCAAGACCGCGACGGGCACCCTGCACCTCGGCATACTGGCCATGGCTTGCCTGCCTGTGGCCGCCGCCCTGATCATTCTCGCTAACAAGCTGCCCGCGAAGCGGTAGCCAATCTGGAAGCAGTGCGCCGCTGCCTGGCTCGTACTGCCTTGTCAAACAGGTCCGGTTTCCGGTGGGAACGGACAAAGAAAGGAGTCATCATGCTTTTGCATCTGTCGACCTGGGCGGAAATCGAGCAGTTCCTGAAACGCAGCCGCACGATCGTCATTCCCATCGGTTCGAACGAGCAGCACGGGCCAACCGGGCTGCTCGGGACCGACTGGCTGTGCCCCGAGATCATTGCGCGCGAAGCGGAAAGGGAAAAGGCCGCCGATATCCTCGTCGGGCCCACCTTCAATATCGGCATGGCCCAGCATCACCTTGGCTTTCCCGGCACCATCAGCCTGCGCCCGTCCACCTTTATCGCCGCGATCGGCGACTGGACGCGCTCGCTGGTGGGCCATGGCTTCGAGAAGATCCTGTTCCTCAACGGGCACGGCGGCAATATCGCCTCGATTGAAGCGGCATTCTCGGAGATCTATGCCGAGGCGAGCTTTGCCGGCCGCCGCGCGGGCTTCGCGCTGAAGCTGTGCAACTGGTGGGATCTGGAAGGCGTGGGCGAACTGGCGCGCGAACAGTTCCCGACGGGTCATGGCTCGCATGCCACGCCGTCGGAAATTGCCATTACGCAATGGGCGTTTCCCGCCGCCATCAAGCTGGCCGACTACGCACCGAAGATCGCGCCTTCGGGCCCGATCCGCGAGGCGCACGACTTCCGCGCTCGGTTCCCTGATGGCCGCATCGGCTCCGATCCGGGCCTGGCAACGCCGGAGAAAGGCGAAGCGCTGGTCAGGCTGGCAGCGCGCAGCCTTGCCCAGGAACTGGACAGCTTCGGCCGCGAAATGATTCCTGCCTGAATCACGTCTGGGTCGATATGGGAAAGGCTTTGACGGCAGCATGAACTTGCCGCCATGTAACAAGCCGACGCCGGCTAAACAGCAGCCGGCGTCGGTCAGGAAGCAGCCCGCGTGATCCACGGGCCCGTGGCTCAGACCACGTTGATCGTGACATCGATGTTGCCGCGGGTCATCTTGGAGTACGGGCAGGTCTGGTGCGCCTTTTCTACCAACGCCTGCGCGGTGTCCGAGGGAATGCCCGGCAGGCTGACATTGAGCCGCGCCTGCAGAAAATAGGCATCGTCCGTGGTGCCGAGGTCCACCTCTGCGTCCACGGCGACATCGGCCGGAAGCTTGACCTTCAACACGCTGGCGGCCTTGCCCATCGCGCCGATGAAGCAGGCAGACCAGCCCGCGGCGAACAGCTGCTCCGGGTTCGTGCCGCTGCCGGTGCTGCCCGGAGGCGAGAGCTTGATGTCCAGGCGCCCGTCGTTGCTGCGCGCCGCGCCGTCGCGGCCGCCAGTGGTGTGGGTCTTGCCGGTGTACAGAACGTGTTCGATCTTGGTCATGATTGAGGTCTCACCTTGTGTGCTCGATAGTGTGGCAATGGCTTCAGGTCGGGCCTGTCGCCGCAGTGCAACGCAGGGGGAGCCGGGACATCCGGATTGGATGCCATGTCCGCCGCGCTGGTGCATGCATTTGAAGGGACCGGTGTATCCCCGCTGTAGCGGCATACCGGCGATGTTGTGAGCCCACGTATCAGCATTCCTCGCTGATACACGCGCATACAAAGGCGCCGCCGGCATGTAGGCGTCGCGCGCACTTGTTCCGCGATGTACCAATTGCTGTAAGCGGCGATGCCTTTATGCAGAACGCCCGCGTCACTACAGTGCTCTGCATGTGCAACAGCCACTTCATGCAGGAGGCACGATGTCGATAGAGGAAAGACTTGCCGCGCGCGGACTCGCACTGCCCGATCCGCCGAAGCCGCTCGGCAGCTACACCGCCGTCAGCCAGGCTGGTGACCTGCTGTTCATTTCAGGGCAACTGCCGCTCAGAGATGGCAAGGTGATCTGGCAGGGGCAGGTTGGCCGTGACCTGTCGCTGGAACAAGGCAGGCAGGCGGCGGAACTGGCGGCGCTCAACGTGCTCGCGCAGATCCGCTCGCATCTGGGCGGCTTTGATCGGCTCGATCACATCGTGCGCGTGGAAGGGCATGTGACCAGTGCGGAGGGCTGGTTGCAGCAGCCGGCGGTGCTCGATGGTGCGTCGGACCTGTTCGCCGACATGCTCGGCGACAAGGCCGGACATGCGCGCGCCGCGTATTCGCACTTCCAGCAACCGGGGAATGCCGCCGTGATCCTCGTCGTCATCGCGCAACTCCGGCGCGACTGACCGCGGTGGCTCCTCGACTTGTTCCCACGACGCACAACTGTTTGGTCGCGGCGGCCGTTCATCCGCCACGGCGCTTCACCTAGATTTGGACCCATCGGTCCCGACGGTCCGATTGGCAAGACAGCCAAATCCAATTCCATTATGCAGAGGTTAAAAATGAGTGCTTCACACAAGGTTGCCATCATCACGGGCGCTTCGCAGGGTATCGGTGCAGAGCTGGTCAAGGCCTATCGCGAACGCGGCTATCGCGTGGTCGCGACGGCGCGCAACATCCAGCCGTCCGATGATCCGGACATCCTCACCGTGGCCGGCGATATCGGCGAGCGCGACACCGCGCGCCGCGTCATCGACACAGCGCTGGAAAAGTTCGACCGCGTCGATACGCTCGTCAATAACGCCGGCATCTTCGTCGCCAAACCCTTTACCAGCTATACGGACGAGGACTACGCGGCGGTGACCAATGTGAACCTGTCCGGCTTTTTCCATATCACTCAGTTGGCCATCGCTGAAATGGAGAAGCGCCGCAGCGGCCATGTGGTCAGCATCACGACGAGCCTGGTCGACCATGCCATCAGCGGCGTGCCTTCCGTGCTGGCCTCGCTGACCAAGGGCGGGCTGAACGCCGCGACGAAGTCGCTGGCCATCGAGTATGCGAAGACCGGCATTCGCGTGAATGCGGTGTCGCCGGGCATCATCAAGTCACCGATGCATGCGCCCGAAACACACGATGCGCTGGGCGCGCTGCATCCGGTCGGCCATATGGGCGAGATGCGCGATATTGCCGACGCGGTACTTTATCTGGAATCCGCCGGCTTCGTGACCGGGGAGATCCTGCATGTGGATGGGGGCCAGAGTGCCGGGCATTGAGTGCCGCTGATTGAAGGACCCTGAAGAAGGCGGAATGCGCCAGGCCTGCCGCAATCTACGGCAGGCCTGGCGCAAAGCGGTTTCCGTCGCGCAGGTTCACACGGCGGCGCCGTCATCAGGCATAGGCGCCATCGAGATACGGATCGACTGACGCGCCGGCGACGACGACACCCCGCTTTGTCCATGCCGGCCAGCGTGCGCGAACCTTCGCCGTAGGGATCGCGCGAGTCCTGTACCGTGCGGGCACCTTCGCTGACACCTGCTTCCTTGACACATTGTTCTCAATTTACAATACTCAATACACTTGCATTCTTAATTAGAGAACGCTTCGCCAAGCGTCGCGCCCGGCCACGTGGAACTCGCAGAACTGGAAATCTTTCGCGCTGTCGCGCGCGAACAGAGCATCACCCGGGCAGCAAAGGCCCTCGCGCGCGTGCAGTCCAACGTCACGACGCGGGTCAAGCAGCTCGAGGAGAGCCTTGGCGTCACCCTGTTCCAGCGCGACAGCAGGAAGATGATCCTGACGCCGGAAGGGCAGCGGCTGCTCGGCTACGCGGAACAGATGCTGACGCTGGCCGAGGAAGCGCGGCAATCCATGCGCCTCAGTGCGCCAAGCGGCACGCTGCGGCTCGGCTCGATGGAGAGTTCTGCCGCAACGTTGCTGCCTAAGCCGCTGGCTCAGTTCCATGCCGCATGGCCTGAAGTTGAACTGAAGCTGACCACGGGAACCACGGGGTTTCTCGTCGATGCCGTGCTGGGCCATCGGCTGGACTGTGCAGTGGTTGCGCATCCGGGCACCGGCACGCCACGCAATACGAGCATGGCGGCGCTTGGCGAGGGACTGGAAGGCGTTTTCCTGCGGACCGAGGAGCTGGTGCTGATCCTGCCCGGCACGCACCCAAGGGCGCGCGGCCCGCGGGACGTGACGCTACGGCATCTCGCCGCGTTCTCGAAAGGCTGCACTTATCGCCGCTGCGCGGAAGACTGGCTCGAGCAACGTGGCGAGGATCTCCGCCACCGGCTGTCGGTGATCGAAATGCCGTCGTATCACGCGATCCTGGCCTGCGTCACCGCCGGATCGGCCGCGGCGATTGTGCCGCGCTCGCTGCTTGTCATGTACCCCGATGCCACCGATCTGCAGACCGTGCCGGTGCGTTCCGCACACACCTTCCTGATCAGGCGTGCGGGCTTCACGACCTCGGCATACGAAGCGTTCGTGCAGGAACTGCGCCATACCTGACACACGGGATGGCACAGCGACCGCAGGAATTTGAAACCACTACCCGACCTCAACAGGAATCACTGTCATGGACACCACCACGCGTTCCGGCGATGGCCGCAGCCTGCTCTCGCTGCTGAATATCGCCACGCCGATCATCCAGGCGCCGATGGCCGGCGTCAGCACCCCGGCCATGGCCGCCGCCGTGTCGGAGGCGGGCGGACTCGGCTCGCTCGGCGTTGGCGCCATGGACGCGGAAGGCGCACGCAAGGCAATCCGCGACACGCGCGCGCTGACCGGCAAGCCGTTCAACATCAACCTGTTCTGCCATGTGCCCGCCGTGGCTGATGCCGCGCGCGAGAAAGCCTGGCTCGACTACCTTGCGCCGCGATTCGCCGAGTATGGCGCCACGCCGCCCGCGAGCCTGCGCGAGATCTACAAGAGCTTTGTCGTGGATGAGGCCATGTTCCAGATGCTGCTCGAGGAAAAGCCGGCGGTGGTGAGCTTCCACTTCGGGCTGCCCGCCCAGGAAAAGATCGACGCGCTGCATGCGGCGGGCATCGTGCTGCTGGCCAGCGCCACGTCGCTGGAGGAGGCGCGCCAGATCGAGGCGGCCGGCATCGACGCGATCGTGGCGCAGGGCATCGAGGCCGGTGGACACCGGGGTGTCTTCGACCCGGCCGGCTATGACGAAGGCCTCGGCACTCTGGCGCTGGTGCGCATCCTGGTGCAGCACACCCGTCTGCCCGTGATCGCCGCCGGCGGCATCATGGACGGCGCGGGCATTGCCGCGGTGCTGGCGCTTGGGGCACAGGCCGCCCAGTTGGGGACAGCCTTTGTCGGCTGCGAGGAATCATCCGCCGATGCGGCCTACCGCGCGGCCTTCTCGGCGCAGCCGGCACGGCCGACCACACTGACGCGCGCGATTTCCGGGCGCGCGGCGCGCGGCTTCACGAACCGCTTCACGGAACTGGGCGAGGCGCCCGATGCGCCAGCCGTCCCTGACTACCCGACCACGTATGACGCCGGCAAGGCCTTGCATGCCGCGGCCAAGGCGAAGGGCAACAGTGATTACGCCGCGCAGTGGTCAGGACAGGCTGCGCCGTTGGCCCGGCAATTGCCGGCGGCCGAACTGGTCGGCCAGTTGCAGGCGGAATTGCGCGATGCGATAGCAGGCCTGAACGCGATCTCAGCGACCGGCAATACGGTCCGGATCTGAACGCTGGTCGAGCTGGATCTGCAGGAAGGCAAGGTCGAGCCACTTCCCGAACTTCGTCCCGACCTCGGGGAGCAGCCCGACCTGCCTGAAGCCCAGCTTTTCGTGCAGGCGGATCGAACTGGCGTTCTGCGCCTCGATGGCCGCCACCATGACATGCTTGCCGAGCTCGCGCGCACGATCGATCAGCGCCACCATGAGGGCTTCTGCGATACCTTTGCGGCGCTGGTCCGAGCGGACATAAACGGAGTGCTCCACGGTGTGACGGTAGCCGTCGAACGCACGCCAGTCGCCGAAGGACGCATAGCCCACCACCCCGGCATCCCCGTCGACCGCCACCAGCACCGGGTACCCCGCCTTGCGGCGCGCAGCGAGCCATTCCAAGCGATTAGCCGTATCGACAGGCGTCTCGTTCCAGATAGCGGTCGTGGTTTCGACCGCTTCGTTGTAGATGACAGTAACCGCCGGCATATCGTCCGGGCCTGCGTCGCGGATATTCATGGCTGCTCTCCAGATGGCAAAATGGGCTTCTCACATGATAGCCGATCGTCTACTATAGTGCACACATCAAGCCGCCGGCCAGCCGGACGAACCGCCAATCAGACGCGCGCATGCACTCACCGCTGCAGGACCCTACCTTCGCCATCTCCACCTGCGTGCGTGTCGAGCGCGAATCGCGCGAATGGTCACTGGCGGACCTGGCGGAACGCTCGGGTGTCTCGAAAGCCATGATCAGCAAGATCGAGCGTGGCGAGGCAAGCCCCACGGCGACCGTGCTGGGCAAGCTGTCGGGCGCATTCGGCCTGCCGCTGTCGATGCTGCTCGCACGCGCCGAGCAGGCCGGCGAACGCCTGAGCCGCGCCGCGGACCAGCCGGTCTGGACCGATCCCGAAACGGGCTATACCCGGCGCGCGGTATCCCCGCGCAGTGGCGGCATGCTCGAACTTGTAGAAGTGACGCTGCCCCCGGGGGCACGGGTCTCGTACCCGCCCTCGGCGTTCACGTTTCTGCACCAGCAGATCTGGCTGCGCAACGGGGCGCTGGTATTCCAGGAAGGCGAGATCACCCACGAACTGGAAGCCGGCGACTGCCTGCAACTGGGCCCGCCGGCGCCATGCACCTTCTACAATCCGGGAAGCAAGCCCTGCAGCTATGTGGTGGCGCTGGTCCGTCGATAGGACCTAGCCGGCCGGGTCACCGAACCCTGTCTGCGGCAGGTAATCGCCCCCCCCTATCGCCACCCCTATCGCCACCCCTATCGCCACCCCTAACGCTGCCCAATCCATGGCACGGGGTAGCTGGCGCGGAACTACCGGCGACCGAGGTCGATCAGCGTCTCGATGATCAGCGCGCGATGTCGGCGCCCGACGGCGACCGCGTCGCGCAGTGCCGTCAGCAGCCGGCACGCCTGCGAGATGTCATGGCCGTCGTCGCGCAATGTCCGGATCAACGCAATCTGACGCCGGACGCGTTCGCGGCCGTCATGGATATACCGGTCAGCGAACTCCAGATCGCGCATCTCGCGCTCGGAATCCAGCATGGCAACTCAAGTGGCCCGTCGCGCCAGGATTCTGCAGTTCAGAAGGGAGGCTGGCCGTTTCCATGATAGACATTGCGATGGCTGTTTGCCTTGATGCCGCAGCGGCTTACACCCCTACGCGGGCCCGTCGGTACCGTGATGGCAGAACGCTATCCGGAATGCGGCAGCGGCGTCGGACACTTCCGTGTCCGCTTGGCCCGGCACGCGCGGGCCACACCGCCCGACCTCGTTAGCCTTTGATGTTGCGGGGATCATGGCCAAATGAATTGCGTTCGCGGATCTGGCCGTCACGGCCATGGATCAGCAACTCTGCCTGGTCGTGCCTTGCCTTCTCGGTGCCTGCGGCAATGGCTTGTTCCTGCGAGTCGAACAACTGCCTGGGGCCACCGGCTTCCGATTCGACTGCCCAGCCGTCATGGGCTGGAACGACATGGACGTTCTTTCCCGGCATGATGGGTCTCCACTTTGGGAATGCAGTGAGTCTCCGTCCAACGCGTCCGACACGGCTATCCGCTTTTGTCTGATATCACGCGTGCCGAATTTGCCACAGCCGCCTGGCGCGGCAATGACCTCGGGGAACTTTGCGAACTCCGCGAACCCGCGAATGACTACGCTTGCGGTTCGTTGCGAACCCTGTCAGCAATGGCGTGGTGGAACGAGGCGGTGCGCTGCACCGCGCCGTCCGAGCCATGGATGACAAGCTCCACCTTGTCCCGCTTCGAGCGCTTGCCAACCCGTTGACGCATCAAACTGGCCACATGGGCCTGAGGTCAACGATGCAGGTGCGCCGTACGGCTAGCGCACGGTTTCGCGCGCCCGGCAATCGTGTGCGCGACTACGGTCCAGCGCCTTGAGCACGACGTACCCCTGGATTGTCACGTGAGGACGACTGCGGTCCGGACCGAGCCGCTCCAGCGTGACGAGTTGCCGCGCAAGCAGCGCTTCTATATCCGCACGGTCCAGCTCCGTTGAGTCCGGGCTGCCATTGACAAGTACCAGCGTGGCAAATTCATGATGACTCAGCACAGTTGTCTCCCAAGCTTTAGGTCTAATAGGGCTACGGGACTTCACTACCGTCCGTGACTGATTCGGTCGGCCGGCACAAGGCGGCTATCTGTTCGCGGACGCAAGGTCTGGCTGGCGAGCGTGGATCTTTCTGTCTCGCTCGGAGAGAGCATCTTAGTCACTCCGGGCGCCGTCTTCAACCAAAAAGGGACGCAACTCTGCAATTACCCAAAGTACCGACAACTCCGCTGTTTCCCCAAGCATGCGATGGTGTGATCGATCACAAGCTGATGTATCCCGAATAAATCTGATAAAACTGGCCCATCGCATTTAATGACCATCGGGTTAGTAGGCAGTAGACCGCAGTTACTTCAGAGGTAAACCCTGAGATGAAGCCAGCACCTCTTCGGCTATGCTGACAGCTCGAGGCGCCGTATTGAAATTGGCGTGGCGATTCTTTGGTGCAACTTCGTCCGCACGCAGACTGTGTGTGCGCAAAATTCCGAGGGCAAGATGGCAACTGGCATTGTGAAGTGGTTCAACAATGAAAAGGGTTATGGATTCATCACCCCGGATGACGGTGGCAAGGATCTGTTTGCGCATCACAGCGAAATCCAGGGCAGCGGATTCAAGTCGCTGGATGAAGGAGCGAAAGTGGAGTTCGACGTGACACAAGGCCAGAAGGGCCTGCAAGCGTCGAATATTCGCAAGCTATAGTCGCTCTATAGTCGCCTGCGCCCAGGACAGCCTGGGCGGCATGGGCTTCCCTGATACGAAGAACCCTCGGGTCGAACGTGATCTGTCTCGACCCGCGGAGCTTGCCGCTGGCGTGGCCAATTCACTCTGGCTGCGACTTGCCGTAATGCTCGCGAATGAGCCTGGCGGATTCCTCCCACAAAGCCGGTGCGCCTCGCTCAATGGGAGGCCGGTATCGTGCAAAGGCCTGTTCTTCCGTGACGTCGCACTCCACCCAGCTGCCGCCGCCGGTGGCGGCGTTATGGAGTAGCGGCTGAAAGCGGTCCAACGCTTTGGCGAACCTGGCGTCGTCACTCTCCGCAGCCTCGAATTCTGCCCATAGCGCGCGAAACTCCGCGGCCTGCGCTTCCGGCAACAACGAGAAAATGCGCTCGGCCGCCTCTTGTTCCCGCTCCGCCTGACCGGCTCGCGCCGCCGGGTCGTGAAACGGCACATCTCCCGCATCGATCTCCACGATATCGTGAATCAGCAGCATCTTCACGACGTGCACCACGTCAACGGGTGCTGCCGCATGCTCCGACAGAATCAGCGCATACATGGCAAGGTGCCAGGAATGTTCGGCGCTGTTTTCCCGACGCGACTGGTTGATAAGCGGCGTCAACCGCACGACACTCTTCAGCTCGTCGATTTCTCTGAGGAAGGAAAGCTGGCGTTCCAGATTGGCAAGGTTCACGGTGAATGCAGAGGGGCTGGCCTGGGCTTATCGGCGGAAGTTTAGCAGCGACGCCGGGACAACCTCGCCGGCAAGCAACGCGCCAACATGGCCAACGCGTCAGCCGACCTCATCGTGGTCAGGTCATGTCCTTGATGCGTTGGGATTACCAACGGAAGAAGAATGGGAGCGATACGCGTCACCGCGCAGCATTCGGGCGAATGACTTGATAATTCTGCGCACCGCGTTGTTTTCAGGGGCGCATGGCTTGTGAATTTTTGCAGGCCTGGCTTGCCCTCATCACAAGGATGCATTCGCCTGCACTCGCGCCCCTGAGCGAGCGGCGCAGGGCCGCTCAGCTATTCAGCTTGAATCCCGCCACGGCCTCCGCCAGACCGCCGGCCTGCTCATCCAGCAGCGACGAAGCCGCCGCTGCCTGTTCCACCAGCGCGGCATTCTGTTGCGTGGCTTGCTCCATTTCCTCGACTGCCTGATTGATCTGGCTGAGGCCTGTACTTTGTTCGCCCATGGCCGCACTGATCTCGGAAATGAGCGAGGAGACCTGGCGGATGCCGTCGACGATTTCCGTCATCGCATCGCCGGCAGCCTGAACCCGCTGGGTCCCGGACTGTACGCTGACTTCGGAGGTCTCGATCAGCGTCTTGATCTCCTTGGCCGCCGAGGCACTCCGATGCGCAAGGCTGCGCACTTCGCCGGCTACCACGGCGAAGCCTTTGCCATGTTCGCCAGCGCGTGCGGCCTCGACTGCAGCATTCAGTGCAAGGATATTGGTCTGGTAGGCAATGCCGTCGATGACGCCGATGATCTCCCCGATCCTCGATGACGAACGGGCGATGTCCTCCATCGTCGCGACGACGTCGGAAACGACATTGCCGCCACGCTTCGCCGCGTCACTGGCGGATGATGCAAGACGTGTTGCCTGAACTGTTGCTTCGGCGGAGCGGCTCACCGATCCGGTCAGCTCGGACAGCGAAGCCGCTGTCTCCTCCAGATTGCTCGCCGCCATTTCCGTACGACGCGACAGGTCCTGGTTTCCAGCCTCGATTTCGTTGGTCGCGACCTTCACCGATTCGCTGCCACGCCGAATCCTGGTCAGTGTGCTGCCGAGCTTTTCGACGAAGGTATTGAAGGATGTCGCGATCTGCGAGACCTCGTCACGGCCGTCGACCGGAAGACGGCGGGTCAGATCGCCGTCACCGGTGGCGATTTCATTCATGGCGTCTCGCACTTCGGATAGCCGGCGAAACGCTCGTGCGGTGAACAAGCCGCTCAGCGCCGCGGCCACCACCGCCAGCAGCACGATGGCCAACGCCGAGGTCTTGATCACCCGATTCAGGGCTGCAGTGGCCTCTGCCTTATCCAGCGCCACGACGAGCTGCCAGTTCGTACCGTGAATCGGCCTTGCGCGCAGCAGCTTCATTCTGCCGTCGAGCTCGATCTCGAGCGGATTTCCTTCGCTTTCAAGGGATGCCAATGCCTGTGGCGTCAACGCTTGCGACAACTCCGACGCCGGCTTGCGGATGTACTTTGCATCGGGGTGCGCCAGGATATTGGCATCCTTGTCGACCACAAAGCCAAGACTCTCGGGCGTCGGGCGCACGGCGGTCACGACATCGCGTACGCCATCCAGGGACACTACCGCAGACACCACGCCACTTGTCACGCCGTCTCGCACGATGGGTGCGGCGAACGAGACAAACGGCTTGCCCGTCGTTGCGTCAGCGTATGGCTTCGTCACGATTGGCTTAGCCGCTGCCAGGGTCTCCTTGTACCAGGGTCGCGCAGTCGGATCGAAGCCTGACGGCATCTGGTCCTTGCTTGCGACAAAGGACTTGTCCTGCCAGCCGGCAGTGGTGATCGGGAATGCGCCGGCCTTCTGCAGCTGACGAACAATACCGCGTGGGTCGCCTGGCGCAATCTGCTCTGCGGCGGCAGCCACCATGGTTGCTTTCCCTGTCACCCATTCATCGAGCGCGAGTGCATGGCCGGTAGCGATGGCATCGAGGTTTTGCCGGATCGTTTCCAGGTTGCTGTCGCGAACGATGACATAGGTTGCACAAGCGGTCAGCGCAAGCGATGTCACGACAATGCCGGTGGAAATGACCTGAATTTTCGTGCGAATCGATGAAAGCATAAGAGAGGGCAAGGATTGGCGCGGCCTTCGCGCTTGTCTCGTCAGGCTTGTAAAAAAACCCGGGGAAGTCCCCGGGCTGTTTGACTGTCGCGTTGCAACCGCTCAGAACTTGTGGCGGATCCCCACCACGAGTCCGAACTGATTGGCACCGGGCACCACGCGCTCACTGGACGTCGAGCCCAGCACGTCGTTGAAGCCGTTCACGCCAAGCGCCGAGCGGGAATTGTTGTTCAGCGCGTATGACATCGAGGCATACAGGTCGGTACGCTTGGACAGCATGTAATCAGCAGTTGCGACGAACTGCCACGGATTGCCAACCTGGGCGTAACGCAGGTTCTGATAGTAGGCAGCGCCCGTCAGCGAGAAGGCCGGCGTGAGCTGATAGCCGAGTCCGGCCCAGGCAAGGTTGGAGTAGGTGTTGGTAGCGCCGGCGGTGCCCGGCAGGGACGCACCGTTGTAGGCACGCGCATAGCGGTAGCCGCCGTAGACCTTGGCCCGACCGAACGCATAGGTGCCAGCAATCGCTGCACGGCGGAACAACTGGTTGGTCGTCAGTGCGGTGGCGGACGATTGATTCGTCTGGTCGTACACGGCGCCAACCGAAAGCGGGCCGGCCGCATACACGGTCATCAGCGAGTATTCGCGGCCGTTGGTGAAGTTGCCCGGGATTTCCTGGTTGTTGTAGTTGAAGCTGTACAGGCCGGTCACTGTCAGGCCACCGAACGTGCCGACATACTTGGCAGAGTTGTCCGCACGCTGGCTAAGCATGAACGGGTCTTGTGCGCCGATGGCGTAGCGTCCAGCGTTAGACATCGGATCAAACGCACCAGCAAAATCCCAGAACGGAGTAGCGTGGCGACCCACGGTCAGTTGCCCCCACTGGTTCTGCAAGCCTACATAGGCGGCACGACCGAACAAGCGGTTACCTTGCGCCATCTTTCCGTCGTCAACGGTGAAGCCGCTTTCCAGCGTAAAGACGCCGCGCAGGCCTCCACCCAGATCTTCCACGCCTCGCAGGCCCCAGCGTGACCCTGCCTGGCTGCCCGATTGCAGGGCCAGCAGGTGCGAACTGTTCCCGGTGGCATCAGGCACCTTGTTGAGGTACTCGACGCCGGCGTCCACGATTCCGTAGAGGGTCACGCTTGATTGCGCATAAGTGCTGGCCGACGCAAGCAGCCCGGCGGCGATGGCGAACAGTTTGAGCTTCATGTTTTCCTTATTGGAAGTTCCAGCAAATGAACTGCAGGGGCTGTCGGACCTGAGGGAATCTGTTTGCTACCGGTTGAACTGCGGGGGAAGGTCGCGCCAACCACGGCGCAGCTCTTGCCGGCAAACCAGAATACGCATCTCGCGGCGGAGTATAAAATACGTAATCTGTAATTACAATGTAAACAACACACTGATTTATATACACTTATCTTTCGTATTGTCAGCCCAAACCGGGATGAAGCGATCCGGTATGGACGCGCGGAATTCCACGGATAGGCGCTCCCCATCGGCCGGGCTGGCAGTAATATGAGCGGCTCCCACTATCGATTGGAATTCCGCGATGCAAGTACTGGTTGACGCAGACGCCTGCCCTGTTGTGGTCAAGGAAATGTTGTATCGGGCTGCGCAGCGTCTCGAAGTGTGCGTCACGCTGGTAGCGAACAAGTTCTTGCGCACGCCCCCGTCGCGCTTTATCAGGGCCCTGCAAGTGCCAGCCGGCTTCGACGCAGCCGATGACCGTATTGTCGAACTGGTCATCCACGGTGACCTTGTGATTACGGCTGACATTCCTCTTGCCGCCGCTGCCCTGGAAAAGGGCGCTTATGTGCTTGACCCGCGGGGAAGCTGGTTCAGCCGCGAGAACATTCAGGAGCGCCTGACGATGCGCGACGTGATGGAACAGCTTCGCAGTTCAGGCATTGATACCGGCGGTCCGGCACCATATGCTGCGCAGGATAGCAAGGCGTTCGCGGGCCAATTGGATCGGTTCCTGGCTCGCCATGTGTCGCCATGAATGGTGGAGACCTTGAATTGGCCACGCCCGTACTTCGATTCTTGCGGCGCGGCTACTCTGACCTCGTGCTGCTGAGAAGACAGTCTCCCGTGTAATCAGGATTCCGACGTCACGGGCGCGGCGTCCGCCTCGGCTGCCAGCATGAGCAGCACTGCGTCGCGCTTGTCGAGCAAATGCTGGCGCAGGATTGCCGCGAGTCGCTTGCCATCGCGCGCCTCCAGCGCGATCAGCATTTCATCGTGGTCATGGATGGCGCTGTCCCACTTCGTCTTCTGGAAGTTCGAACGGAATCGCAGCGCTTGCAGCCTGCGGTTGACGGCCAGGTAGGTCTGGCGAAGCGCAGCGTTGCGCGCAGCCTGATTGATGCGGTCATGAATCTGCCGGTTGCAGTCGTAGTAACCGGACAGGTCTTCCTGCGCACGGCAGGCAAGCATGGTGTAGTGCAAGGCTTTGAGTTCTGCAAGCTCGACAGCGGTCATGCGTTCGCAGGCCAGCTCTCCCGAAAACGCCTCCAGGCCACTCATCAACTCGAAGGTATCCCGGATTTCCGTTGCCGACAGCCTGGCTACCGTGGCGCCGCGATTGGGCGAGATATCGATCAGCCCTTCCGCCGCGAGCACCTTGAGTGCCTCGCGCAGCGGTGTGCGCGAGATGCCAAGCGTTTCGCAAAGCTCTCGCTCGTTAAGCTTTGTGCCGGCCTTCAGTACCCCCTCCACGATGAAGTTGCGAAGGTGGCCCACGACCGTGTCATGCAGGCGTTGCCGCTCGACCTTCGGAAGCATGGATGCGAGGGTGGTCTCGGCTGATGACATGGAATCTTGCATGCAAAGTCCAACGAATGGGCGTTTGAAGGGATTTTAGCAGACCCATAGCACAGCGCCGCCAAGGCGCAAGATCCCCTTAGATCGGGGTAAACACTGCGTTTTTTTCTTGTTCCGGGCCCTTCTCCGATGCGCCTCTCCTGCTAAAGTATTTTGAATGCAAAATTCAACAGGAGGAGCAAATGCTGAAACTGGACTTCCATCCCGCTGGCCGTCATTTCCTGCAAATCCCCGGACCAAGCCCGGTGCCGGATCGCATCCTGCGGGCCATCAGCTACCCGACCATTGACCATCGCGGCCCGGAGTTCGGCGCGCTGGGATTGAAGGTGCTGGCCGGCATCCGCAAGATCTTCAAGACTGAGCAGCCGGTTGTGATCTATCCGGCCTCCGGAACAGGCGCATGGGAAGCCGCGCTATCCAACACGCTGAGCCCGGGCGATACCGTGCTGATGTTCGAGACCGGCCACTTCGCCACGCTCTGGAAAAAGATGGCCGAGAAACTTGGGCTGCGCCCGGAGTTCCTGGGCTTGCCGGGCATCGAGGGCTGGCGCCGCGGGGTTCAGGCCGACATGATCGAAGCGCGCCTGCGCCAGGACAGCGACCATGCCATCAAGGCGGTCTGCGTGGTGCATAACGAGACCTCGACCGGCGTCACGTCTGATATCGCCGCCGTGCGCAAGGCCATCGATGCAGCGGGCCATCCGGCGCTGCTGATGGTCGACACAATCTCGGGGCTGGCCTCTGCCGACTATCGCCACGACGAGTGGGGCGTGGACGTGACCGTCTCCGGCTCGCAAAAGGGGCTCATGCTGCCGCCGGGCATCAGCTTCAACGCCGTGTCGCCGAAGGCAATCGAAGCCAGCCGGTCCGCGCGCCTGCCACGCAGTTTCTGGGATTGGGAGGAGATCATCGCCATGAACCGGACCGGCTACTGGCCCTACACGCCCAGCACGAACCTGCTCTATGGCTTGTCGGAGGCGCTGGACATGATCCTTGAAGAAGGGCTCGACAACGTCTTCGCACGCCACCATCGCCTGGCCGAGGCTTGCCGCCGTGCAGTGCGCGCATGGGGCCTCGAGATCCAGTGCGCGGACCCGTCGGTCTACAGCCCGGTGCTGACCGGCGTGATGATGCACGACGGCATTGACGCGGACTCCGTGCGCCGGATCATCTACGACCGCTTCAACATGTCGCTCGGCGCGGCGCTCGGCAAGATGAAGGGGCGGATGTTCCGTATCGGCCATCTCGGCGACTGCAACGATCTCACGCTGATGGCCACGCTGTCCGGCTGCGAAATGGGGCTGAAGTTGTCCGGTGTGCCAGTGGCCGCAAGCGGCGTCGCCGCAGCCATGGACTATCTCGCGGCCCACGCAAACCCCTTGCCGCTGCGGGCCGCAGCCTGACGCAGGCCACCGGGTCCTGCGATCGCGGCGAGCCCCAGTTCACAGTCAAGGCCGGGGAGGGCCTTGCCGCAACTGGTTGGCAGCACCGCTGCAAGCGCGCAGCCGCAGGCCCCGGCGGTACAGGCCCATTCCACGTTCCACACAGCGCCGATCGGCTCCAGCATCGGCGCAGCAGCACCGACGTACCTGACAATACAAAAGGAGACGCTGTGGAAACTACCCTGCACGCCGGGGCAAAGGTGAGTTCGTACGAAGACGCGGTTTATCGCAAGGTAAGCTGGCGCCTCGTGCCGTTCCTGATGCTTTGCTTCCTGATTGCCTATCTCGACCGAGTCAACGTCGGCTTTGCCAAGCTCCAGATGTCGCAGGACCTTGGCTTCAGCGAAACCGTCTATGGCCTGGGCGCCGGCATCTTCTTCATCGGATACTTCCTGTTCGAGATACCCAGCAACCTTGCGCTTCACCGCTTCGGCGCCAAGGTCTGGATCGGCCGGATCATGGTGACATGGGGCCTGCTTTCGGCGTGCTTCGTGTTCGTGGAGACCCCGACTGCTTTCTACACCTTGCGTTTCCTGCTGGGCCTGGCCGAAGCGGGCTTCACGCCCGGCATCGTGTACTACTTGTCCTGCTGGTATCCCTCGCATCGGCGCGCCAAGATCATGGCGATCTATTGCATGGGCTCGCCGCTGTCCGGCATCATCGGCAACCCGTTGTCAGGCTTTTTGATGGGCAGCATGGGGGGCATTGCGGGTTGGGCGGGCTGGCAATGGATGTTCTTCATTGAAGCCGTGCCTGCCATATTGCTGGGCCTCGCCTGCTTCTTCTACCTGGACAGTTCCATCTCCAAGGCCAAATGGCTCAGTGACGACGAGAAGCGCGTGCTCGAGCTGGCCAAGGCGGAGGACAACAAGGCGGCGGGCCATGAGGCGCGCGTGGGCAACGTCTTCACCGACCCGCGTGTCTGGCTCATCAGCCTGATCTGCTTCTGCTATGTCACCGGGCAGTACGGCATTACGCTCTGGCTGCCAACGTTCATCAAGTCGACAGGTGTGTCCGATCCGCTGCATATCGGCCTGCTCAGCGCGATCCCGTATATGGCGGCCATCGTCACCATGTACGTGTTCGGCAAGAGCGCGGATAAGCATCGGGAACGGCGCTGGCACCTGATCGTGCCCTGCATGATGGGCGCCATCGGCTTCCTGGCCCTGCCCTGGATCATGCACAGCACGGCGCTCTCGCTGGTGTTCCTGTCGATTGCCGCGGCCGGCATCCTGACCTGTTCGCCGCTGTTCTGGTCCCTGCCTACCGCCTTCCTCAGCGGCGCGGCGGCGGCGACGGCCATCGCCATGAGCAATTCGATCGGCAACCTGGCCGGCTTTACCAGCGGCTACATGATCGGGTATCTGCGTGACGTAACCCAGAGCGGTACCAGCGCGTACTACATGATTGCGGGCATGCTTGTCCTTGGCGCGTTCGCCATCTGGACCTTGCCGGCAAAGCTGGTCAACCGGTAGCGCATGTCGGGGAGCGGCGTGCCGCTCCCCGACGACTCATCACCCCGGCGCCCTTCCCGTGGGCGCAAGGAACACAAACATGAAATCAACCACCGACTCCGGCACCCGGGTCATGGAGGCCACCGTAGAGGGCGTCCATGCCGCCATGCGTGAAGGCCGACTCACGGCGCGTCAACTGGTGCAGCGATACCTGGACCGGATCGCCGCCTATGACAGGAACGGCCCGGGCATCTACAGCGTACTGCAGCTCAATCCCCACGCATTGTCAGAAGCGGATCAACTGGACGCGCAAGCTGCGGCCGCGCCATCCGTTCCGCTCGCGTCTCTGCATGGCATACCGGTCCTGGTCAAGGACAACATCGAATGCGCCGGTATGGAGACGACTGCGGGCGCACGTTGCCTGCAAGGCAATCTTGCGGTGGAGGACGCCTTCATCGTGCGCAGGCTGCGCGAGGCCGGCGCGATCGTACTGGCCAAGACCAACCTGCACGAGCTGGCATCTGGCGGCGAGACCGTCAGCACGCTGGGCGGACAAACCCGCAACCCCTATGACCTCACGCGGACGCCGGGTGGTTCAAGCGGCGGCACGGCCGCGGGTATTGCTGCCAACTTCGGCCTGCTGGGAATCGGCACGGATGGTGTCAATTCCATTCGCTCCCCCGCTTCGGCGAACAACCTCGTCGGCTTGCGTCCGACGATGGGACTGGTCAGCCGTACCGGACTGATCCCTTGCGGGCTGACGCAAGACACCATCGGGCCGATCACACGCACCGTGACCGATGCCGCGCTCTTGCTCGACATCATCGCCGGCTACGACCCGGCGGACCCGGTTACCGGCGAAGCCGCTTCGCATACCCGGCCTAGCTACACCGAAGGACTGCATCCTGACGCGCTGAAAGGGGCTCGCATCGGCGTACTGCGCTCCTTCTTTGGCGATGGGCCCGAGCATCGCGCCGTCAATGCCGTCATGCAGAACGCGCTTGCCACCATCCGTGCACGAGGTGCCGAGCTGGTGCAGATCGATGAAGCGATCCACCCCGACGCGCTGCTGGCCGACACGCTGGTGCACCTCTACGAAATGAAGGGCGACCTTGACGCCTACCTTGCCGATGCCCCATCCGACGTGTCGGTACGCTCCATGGAAGACATCATCGCTTCGGCGAGCGTGCATCCCAGCGTCGCGGGAACGCTGAAGAACGCCATGGCACTGGCAGGCAACGAGACCGAATACCGCGAACGGTTGCAACGCCAGCAAGCGTTGCGTGAACGCGTCCTCGGGTTGATGGCAGCGCACCGTCTCGATGCGCTGGCGTTTCCGCACCAGCGCCGCCTGGTCGTGCCCGTGGGCGAGGCCCAGGCCGAGCGCAATGGCGTGCTCGCGTCGGCCACGGGCTTCCCCGCAATCGTCATCCCGGCAGGCTTCTCCGAACCGGATGCCCACGCCGCACATGGCGTTCCGGTCGGCCTGGAGTTGTTTGGCCGACCGTTTTCGGAAGCCGTGTTGTTGCGGCTGGCGTTCGCGGCGGAGCACGCCGTGGGCGCCCGCCGCCCGCCTCTGACTGCGCCAGCACTGACCTAGCACCGCGTCGCAGCCGCACTTTCATGACTGCTCTGTTCCAATGCCGGCCAGCGATGCCGGCAGCAAGTTTGCGGACACACCGTAACTGACCTCATTTCGAGGAGGAGACAAGATGGGCGCAGAAGTGAATGTCCAATCATCGAGTTCGCCCCAGCAGCACGAACTCGACCGGGCAATGGATGGCATCGGCGTCACCGCCGCACACAAGAAGATCATCTTCCTGATCATGCTGGGCGTGATGTTCGATGTCTTTGAACAGAACGCCGTGGGCCTGGTGGGGCCCATCTTGCGCGAGCAATGGGGCATATCGGTCGCGCATATCGGCTTTCTCAATACGCTGACGTTCAGCGCAGCGGCACTGGGCCGCGTCGCATCGGGCTATATCGCCGATCGCTACGGCCGTCGCGCGATGCTGAATGCGAACCTGCTGCTGTTCACGCTCGGTGCGGTCATCTGCGCGCTGGCGCCGAACTATACGGTGCTGGCTGCGGGCCGGTTCATCGTCGGCATCGGCCTGGGTGGTGAAATCTCGGTGGCCGTGACAATCCTTGCCGAGCTGTGCTCGACCCGTTTCCGCGGCACCGCGGTCGGCATGGTCAGCGTGGGCAGCGGCGGTCTGGGCAATATGCTGGCACCCGCGTTCGGCTTGGCCGTGTTCGCGCTGTTCCCCGGACCGGACAGCTGGCGGTGGCTGTTCGGCTGCCTGGTCGTGCCCGCCATCTTCGTCGTGTTCTACCGTCGCTTTATTCCCGAGACGCCTCGCTTCCTGCTGTCGAAGGGCCGCGTGGACCAGGCGAACCGTGTGCTCTCCGGCCTCGCTTCCGGGCGTCTGGGCAAGCTGCGCGGAGAACCGACACAGTACATCCGGGAGGCCGTTCAGGACGATTCGCCACGGGCCAGGGTACGGTTGCGCGATGTGTTCCAGGGTCGCTTGGGCCGGCGCACGGTCGCGTTGGGTATCGCGGTCTCGATGACATACGGCGCGCAGATTTCAGTGCTGACGTTGATGCCCACGATCCTGATGTCGCAGGGATACACCATCTCGAAAAGCCTGTTGTTCACCATGGTGATGCAAAGCGGAAGCCTGTTCGGCGCGCTGGCAGCTTCGTATTGCGGCTACCACTTTCCGCGCAAGCGCGTGCTGACCATTGGTGCGGGACTGGCATGCGCGGCAGGGCTGAGTTTCGGCTTCCTGACGTTCAATGTGGGATTGGTGCTGTTGTTCGGGGCGTGCTTTACGTTCTGCGTGGTGCTGCTGAACACCTCGATCTGGATCTTTGCCCCCGAGCAATATCCCACCGATGTCCGTGCTTTCGGCACCTCGCTCATTCTCGCGCTGGGTACGCTGGCCGGTGCGTTGACACCGCTGATCAGTGGCCGCGTGTTCGAAAGCTACGGCGTGGGTGGCATGTTCAGCATGCTGGCCGCCATGTACGCTGTGTTCGCGCTAAGCGTACAGTTTGCGCCTGAGACCTTCGGCCGCCCCATGGGTGAACCCGAACCGGAAGACACGGCAGAGTTGGCAGTCGGCACGGGTACCGCCAGTGCCAGCGGATCCTGACTCAAGCAATGACATGAATCCGATCCTGTTAATCAACCCTAATACGTCGCAGGCAACCACGCAGATGATGGTGGAGATTGCGCGTTCCAGCCTGGGCGGACGCGCAGCCATCCGCGGCCTGACCATGGAAAGTGGCGTGCCCATGATCGTCGAAGAGAGCGATCTGCAGGCAGCAGCGGACGTGGTCGGTGCCGTCGATGTGGGCAGCGTCGGCGGCGTCATCGTCGCCGCGTTTGGGGACCCTGGCGCCGAGATCCTTCGGCGCCGGCTTGCAGTGCCGGTCGTAGGCATCGGCGAGGCGGCCATGCGCGAGGCTGCGCAACACGGCCGCTTCGGCATCGCCACGACCACACCGGCACTGGCGGCCTCCATCGCGTCGAAAGTCCGTCAGCTTGGGCTGGAGGCCGGCTTCACAGGAACACGGTTCACCTCAGGCAATCCCTTGCTGCTTGGTCAGGACCCTGAAGCGCTGGAGGCAGCGTTAGCCGCAGCCGTCCAGTCCTGCATAGAGGCCGATGGCGCGCAAGCCGTGGTCATTGGGGGCGGTCCGCTGGGCCGCGCCGCCGAGGCACTCAGCAGGCGATTCGCCATACCCGTGATTGGTCCGGTACCCGCAGCATGCCGCGCCATCTTGCGTGCCCTGGATGGCGACTGACAGGCCATTGCTTTCATTCACTCCAACAAGATGACCCATATGAATGTCGACCCGATCGATGCCGTCGCCCACGCCATCATCCGCGCAAGGCGCGAACAACAGTGCGTCGATGCGCAGTCACTGGCTGGCGCATTGACGACGCCCGAGGAGTCCTACGCAGTACAGGCAAAGGTAGCCTCGGCTTTCGGCTGGCAAACATCCGGGCCTGCATTCTGGAAGTCCGGCGGACCGTCCCGTCAGGCGCAGTTGACGCACGCGCAACTTCCTGTGGAAGGCGTCTGGAGCAGCCCGGCGCGAGCCGAGGGATGGCCCTTCACCTGGCGTGGCATCGAGGCCGAGATTGCGCTGCGCCTCGGGCGCTCGGTAGACGCTGCTGAAGCAGCAGCTCTCGATGGCGAGACGGCATCGGCATGGATCGACGCCATGGCAGTCTCGATCGAAGTCGTGGACTCGCGCTGGCAGCAGTACACCGATGCACCGGCGCTGCTGAAACTTGCAGACTTGCAGGCGCACGGCGCGCTGGTGCTCGGCGAATGGATGCCCTACCAGGCTCGCGACTGGGCCTCGCAGCGTTGCCACGTCAGGATTGGCGCGCAGGAATTGGAGCGCCGCGGCACGCATGCGCTTGGCGATCCGGCGTTTGGGCTGGTGGCCTGGTTGAGACACGCTACGCGCGAAGGCAGGCGCGTGGAAGCGGGTACGGTCGTCACCACGGGCACATGGGTCGGCATCCTGCCCGCTTCCGCTGGCGATCTGGTGACCGTGGCGTTCGATGGTATCGGCAGCGCGTCAGTTCAGTTCTAACGGTTTGCCGGTATGCCGGTATGCCGCAACATTTGCATGCGGCGCTATTAATCCGCAGTCACACCGGCCGTCTTCGACACCCGCCCCCAACGCTCGGTTTCCTGGCGGATGAACTCTGCAAGCTTCGCTGGCGTCATGTCACCCGCCGTCACCCCCTGCTCTTCGAAGCGCTTCAGCACGTCCGGCTGTTGCAGCGCCTTGGCCAGTTCCGTGCCGAGGCGCCGCGTGACCGTCTCAGGCGTGCCACGCGGCGCCATCAGCGCATACCACGTGGTCACCTCGTAGCCCTTGATGCCGCTTTCGTCCAACGTAGGCACGCCGGGATAGGCGGGCGAACGCTTCGCCGTAGTCACCGCCAGCGCACGGAGCTTGCCTGAGCGCACGTGCGGTGCCGCCGACGGGCTGGTCTCCACGGCCATCTGGATCTGCCCGGCGATGAGGTCGGTCATCATCGGTGCGCCGCCCTTGTACGGGACATGGACGATATCGGTGCCGGTCATCGACCGGAACAGTTCGCCGGAAAGATGCTCGGTGCTGCCGGGACCCGCCGAGCCGTAATTCACCTTGCCGGGATGCGACTTGATGTAGGCAATCAACTCAGCCACCGACTTCACGGGCATCGAAGCGCTGACGAGCAGCACGTTCGGAGTCAACGCCACGAGGCCGACCGGCACCAGGTCGCGCGTGAAATCGTAGGGCAGCTTCTTGTAGATGCCTGGCGCCATGGTATGCGCGACGGTGGCCAGCAGCAGCGTGTAGCCGTCTGGCGTGGCGCGTGCCACGTTGCTCGCGCCAAGCGTGCCGCCGGCACCGGGCCGGTTGTCCACCACGACGGGCTGGCGAAGCGACTCGCCCATTTTCTGGCCAATGGTGCGGGCAATGATGTCGGTGGTGCCACCGGAAGCGAACGGTACCACGACCGTGACGGGCTTCTCCGGCCAGCTCTGCGCGGCAGCGGGCATCATGCTGCAGAGTGCGAAGCTTGCGCCTGCCAGGCAGGCGATGGCGGTACGGCGGGTCATGTCAAACATGCGACTGTCTCCTTGGGGTTCGATGATGTTCTTGTCGGCGCCGCGGGTAGCAAACGCCGGTGCCTGAGCGCATTGGAGGTTGGGACTGCCTCAGTCCGAACCGAGCTGCAGCGAGTTCGGCTGGCGCTTTTCGATGGCCGACTTCAATAGCGCCGCGCAGCGGTAGATGCCGTGGGCGAACTTGCCGAACGGCAGCGTGGCGAACAGCGCCATCACCACGCCGAGGTGGACGGCCAACAGCGTGGCCATGGCGCCGGTATCACGGCCGGCGAGCAAGGCAAGGCCGGTAGCCGCGGTCAGCAGCAGCAGCGCGATGAAGCCACGATCCATGGGACGCTGGGCGGCATCGCCGCGGTTGGGGTCGCGCCGCAGATTCAGCCACAGCAGGCCAGCAGGGCCGACGAGCAGCCCGATTCCGCCGGCCGACCCAAGCATCACAGGCAAGCTCGTCACCGGATACGGCGCGTGGAGATCCAGCAGGTAGTGGTACAGCGTCGCCACGCCGGTGGACGCAAAGCAGGCCATGAAGCCGTAGAACGTCAGGTGATGGAAGCGGCGACGCGCCAGCGTAAAGCGATCGTCCTGCTCGTTGCACCCCTGGCCGTGTCCGCCGTCGAGATAGGTCAGCGTCAGCGCGTCAGCGGCGGCCTCCTTCAGGGCAGGCGGCGTCGCGTGGCCAGGCGACACATCGCGCCAGAACTTCCGCACACCGATGCCCAGCGACAGCACTGCGAAGCCGAACACCGCCCCGAACATCGCGGCCATCATGTTGTGCGGAAAGATCGCATAGAAGTTGCCGGCCAGCGGTGCGTGCCACAAGGCGCCGTGGCGCGCCACGGCCAGCAGCAGGAACAAGGCGAGGCCAAAGGCCAGCGCCAGTGCCACGGTGAGACCGTTGCGCCGGTACAGCGCGCCCAGCGGCGCGGGCCATGCATATTCGGCGTAGGTCTCGCCACGCACCCGCGCCATGGCTTGCGGTACGTTCACCGCGAACTCGTGCGGCGGCGCGTACTGGCAGGCGTGGTAGCAGGCACCGCAGTTGTGGCACAGGTTGGCCAGGTAATTGATGTCCGCCTTGCCGAAGGACAGGCGCCGCGTCATGGCCGGAAACACCGCGCAGAAGCCCTCGCAGTAGCGACAGGCATTGCAGATCTGCATCTGGCGGGCAACCTCGGCTTCGTTGTCGGTCAGCGGCAGCGCCTGGATCGGGATGATCCTGCGTTCACGGGTCTGAGAGATGTCGGCCGCGGCCGCGACGGCCGTATCTTCAGCCTCGCGCACGAGTGCCTCAAGCTGCTTCATGTTGTACTCCTTTGGCTTGTGCGGCCGCGCGCGCGGCGCGGGTGCCCGCAATACGGCCGAAGGCGGTGCCAATCGACATGCCGACGCCCGCCGTGTAGCCCTTGCCAAGCACATTGCCGGCCATCATCTCGCCAGCGACGAACAGGTTGTCGCTCGGCTCGCCGCCAAAATGCACGGCGGCGTGCTCGTCGACCTTCAGGCCGAGGTAGGTGAACGTGATGCCAGGACGCAGCGCATAGCCATAGAACGGCGCGGTGTCGATGGGCCGTGCCCAGTGCGTCTTCGGCGGCGTCAGCCCTTCGGTGCGGCAGTCATCCAGCGTCGTATGGTCGAACGTGCCGGGCCGGCAGCCGGCGTTGTAGTCGGCCACGCTCTTCACAAATGCCTGTTCCGGCAGACCCAGCTTGCGCGCGAGTTCGGGCAGCGTATCGGCTACCGTGCCGGGGAAGACCGGCGGCATGAAGCGGCCGATAGCCTTGGCATCGATGATCGAGTAAGCGATCTGGCCCGGTTGCTGGGCCACCAGGCGGCCCCATATCGCGTAGCGCTTCGGCCAGAAATCCTCGCCCTCGTCATAGAAGCGCTCGGCGTCGCGGTTCACCACCACGCCTAGCGACACGCAATCGATGCGCGTGCAGATGCCGCCGTCATACAGCGGCGCACGCGCGTCGATGGCCACACAGTGCGATTGCGACGGATCACCGATAGCATCGGCGCCCGCCTCGATCATGTGCTTGAGCAGTACTCCCATATTGAACCGTGTGCCGCGGATCAGGAAGTTGTCGGCCGGCCATTCGCCGCGCTCGTTGCGGCCCCACGCTTCGCGCAGCCATTCCCGGTTCGATTCGAAGCCGCCCGCGGCCAGCACGCAGGTACGCGCCTGGAAGCGCTGTGCCCCGCTGCGCGCGGCCACGAACCGGCTGCCATCGAGTTCGATGGCATCGACCGGCGTTTCGTAGCGGATCTCTACCCCAAGGTTTTCGGCGCTGCGATAGTAGGCATTCACCAGGGCCTTGCCGCCGCCCATGAAGAAGGCATTGGTGCGGGCGACATGCAGCGCGCCCGACAGGGGCGGCTGAAAATGTACGCCGTGGCGGCGCATCCACGGCCGGCAGGTCGATGAAGCGCGGATCACCAGGCGCGCCAGCGCCTCATTGGTGATACCACCGGTGACCTTGAGCAGGTCCTGCCAGTACTCCTCCTCGGGGTAGCTGTCGACCAGCACGTCCTGGGGCGCATCGTGCATGCATCGCAGATTGCGGGTGTGCTGGGAGTTGCCGCCGCGCCAGGCCTTCGGCGCAGCTTCCAGCAGCAGCACGCTGGCGCCAGCTTCGCGCGCCATGAGGGCCGCGCACAGCGCCGCGTTGCCCCCGCCGATTACGAGTACGTCCCACATGAGTACAGTCTCCGTTGTTGGCTGCGACTGTACTGAGCGGGGCGGGCGCCCGCCAGAAGGGGGCGGGAAACAGGTGTTTAGGAATCGTGAAGGGTCGCCCCTGGCCAGCTTCCGTCCAGCACCAGCTGACGCGCGACGGACGCCAGGGTGCCTCGGGCGGCGAGCCCGGCCGGCGACAGCTCTTCATCCGACAAGCTGGCCAGCACATTGGGCCGGCGTGCGCCGGCGTCCGCGATGGCAATCATGGCAAGCGGCTCGCCGCCGAGCCGCGCGACTGCCGCGCCGGGCTGCACGGTCGCCCCGAAGCCTGCCCGCACGGCATCCATCAGCATCGCGAGTCCGTCGATCTCGGCCACCAGGTTTGGCTGGAACTTTCCCCTCGCAAATGCCACATCGAGCACCGACCGCAATCCGTGCGGACTGCTTGGCAGGATCAGCGGCAAATCGTGCAACTGCGCCAGCTTCACGGTCTTACCCGCTGGCACGCCCGGCATGTCGCGCCGGCCGATCAGGAAAAGACGTTCCGTAAGCAGTGGCGCCAGACTCCAGCGGTGGTGTCCGTCCGCCTGGAACAGGACGGCGAGGTCAAGTTGGCGGGTGTCGATCATGGTCGCCAGGTTGCCCGAGAGACTTTCGACGAGATGAAGCCGGATGTCCGGATAGCGGTCCCGCATGGCCTGCATGAAAGGCAAGCCAAGCACCGAGATCGTACTGGGCGCCATGCCGACGCTGACGTGGCCAGACAGTCTCGCGAGCTGCGCGGCACGGACCGCATCGTCGGCATGGCGGACGGCCAGTTGCGCCTGCCGCCAAAAAGCCAGCCCGGCGTCCGTCGGCACCACGCCTGCGGACGTGCGCTGCAAGAGCCGAGTCGCCAACTCGCCTTCGAGCCTGCTGATCTGCTGACTAAGTGCCGATGTGCCCACGTCCAGCTTCTGCGCAGCCTTTCCCATGCTGCCGAGTTCGACTACCTGCAGGAAATACCGCAACTGCCGAAGCTCCATTCGTTTTCTCCTTCTTGCACTTTCCGTAAGGCGCGGCCGATTGTCGAGCGCGCTTGCCCTGCGGGGTCGCCCTCCCGCCCCTGCGAGGATAGCGATTACTGATTGCCAGACAAAGCAGGACACGTTTCGCCAGCCCGGCATGAATGTGATTTATGCATCTCTTGAAATCGCTTTTTTCTCTTGCTATTTTTATTTCCGCTAAGGCAGTCGCGACGTCGCGCTGCGTGTTTCTGTTTGTTTGCCAGCAGTGAGGCAGGTGAATGGGAGCGCGTAAGGCCCCTTCCTCCTCGCTTGCATCGAAAGGAGGAACGACCATGGCTGACGCATTCTTTGGAACTGACCTCTTCAGTGACCTCGAACGTTTGCAAAGGCAGATGACTGGTGTGTTCGGGGGTTTTCCCTCCAGCATCCGCGCCGGGCGTTTCGGCACATTTCCTGCGGTTAATGTTGGCGCAACGGACGACTCCATCGAGATCGTTGCGTTCGCGCCCGGCGTCAAGCAAGAAGACTTTGAGGTCTCTATCGACAGAGGGCTGCTGACAATCAGCGGCGAGCGCCACTCCGTTTGGTCCGATGACATGCCGGAGTCGCGACGGTATGCACAGGAACGCTTTGTCGGAGCCTTCCGCAGAGTGATTGAATTGCCCGAGGGCGCCGATCCCGACAAGGTACAGGCGCGATATGCCAATGGTTGTCTTTCCGTAAGCGTGGGCAAACGCGAGGCATCGAAGCCGCGTGCCATCACCGTCCAATAATGGGAAGGAGCCTGCCATGAACGATACCACCCAAGTCGCCGAACGCCATGACAGTGCGTTGGCGCAACGCCGCGAGGACAAAGCTGCGCGGGCAGTGACCTTGGTGCCCGCAGTCGACATCGTGGAGGATACAAACGGCGTGACCTTGTGGGCTGATCTGCCGGGAGTGAGTCGTGACAAGCTTCAGGTGAGCGTGCACGACAACAACCTCCATATTGCGGCGGAAGCCGCCGTACCGATGCCTTCAGGCCTGCGCGTGCAGTACGCGGAAGTCAGCCAGCCCCACTTCGCGCGTGTCTTTTCACTGAGTCCGGATCTGGATGCCACGCAGATCAATGCACAGCTGCAAGACGGCGTGCTGAAGCTGACCATTCCGCGTCGCGAGGATGCGCGGCCGCGGAGGATTGCGATCAACGTGACGTAGGGAGACATGGCGTCGACCAGGGCGTCGACCAGGCGCGCTGGTCGGCCCGGCGAACCTCGTGTTCGCCGCGCGCGATGGAACCCCAGCCCTCGCCGATCTACGGTATGCGCACGGCTAATGACGCTGGCCTTTCCTAAGCCACATGGATCATCGTTGTCGACGGCAGCATGACGTACACAGCAGAGGTCACCATGGAGTTCGATACCGATTGGATAACGTTAGGTCCCCATCGCGTTCGCCTGCGCTGCTTGGGTGGATTTCCGACTGAAAAGATGCGGACCATTGCAGAGCTGGCGCGCATTGCCATCGAGCACAATATGAGCGCTGCAGCGCGACTATTGGAGGTCGTAGCGGACCGTTCAAATGCCTATTCCATCAATATTGGCACGACGTTTTCGAAGGACAAGGATGCTGCGCCAACTCTGGAGGTAGCGCTCGCCACCATGTTAGGGCTAAAGACGGATCAGTTCAGCATAGACGTCACGGTGGTCAGCCAGGCCGAAGTGGACCTCCACTTTGGCGTGTACGAACGGATGCTGGCCGAGCGGATCGGTATTGTCCCCCTCATTCAGTGAGGCTATTTTCGAGCGTCTGATTTATATCGGCCAAATGGCTGGCGGCTATTCACAGTCAAGCGCAATGCCGTTTTCATCTCATTTTCTGAGCCAGAGAGCACATTAATATTTCCTGCCTCCGTCAGGAGGATTCGGGGAGTTTGTCATGAACGCTCAAACTAGGCGTTTGGTCGTGGTCTATTCGGTTTCGCGGTCCGAATGGTATATAGCCGAGGTCAATGAGGGCGAAGTCGTACAGTTCGGGCCTTTCGATTCAAGAGCTGTTGTTGCCGAACTGCTTAGCTGCTTATATCCGCGACACAGTTCTCTTGAATTGCCGGAACAAGCGGTGAAGTTGGAAGATGAGGCCGTGGCGGTTCTGGGTCACGCCGTTGCGCGAAATAGTCTCAGGACTGCCACCGACGTGGATACATAGGCACCCGAAAGGCAAGCACAGAACGTAGGCTGCAATTTCCGATTATGCGCTGCAGCAAATTAAGGAAGCACCGTTGTCGCCCTCCTTGCGTATCGGAAACATTTTCACCGGGACGGAGCAAAAGTTGCAGGCGCGCCGGCGCGCCCGATGCCGCTCTCTCAGTCCGCGCTGGCCATGTGCCGCCCATGTCATCGCTTTTGGTATCTGCGAATCGGCACGAAATTTGCCCCGGTAACACGCAAGTGCCTTGAAACTGGTTCAGGACACGTGTAGCTAGGAGATTCTCATGAACATAGTCTGGCTTGTCGGAGCGGTAGTGATTATCCTGGCCATCCTGAGCTTTTTTGGATTGCGCTAGTCTTTTTGACAGCTTATGGAGGCTTCGACGGCCTCCCCTGAAAACTTCCCGGGGCTTTGCCTCTATACAAGGCCGGCCTAGATGTGAGCCGGCCGTTTCCGGCCGGTTGCGGCCTCGCAGCGCGTGGATCAATCTACGGCGCGTTTATGCTTGCGCAATGCAGAAGGGGGGACGCCATACCACTGACGGCAAGCCCGCGACAACGCAGATTGGGCGGGAAGGCCCAGCAAGAGAGAGATCTGTCCGAGAGGCAGACTGGTCTCGCATAGATAGCGCATGGCCAGTTCCCTGCGCACGTCGTCCCTGATGGCTTCGAAACTGGTCGCCTCCGCAGCAAGGCGGCGTTGCATCGTGCGCGGGTGCAAGGCCAGCAGATCGGCCACGGTGGCCTTGCTGTGGCTCGACGTGCCCAGCGTCTGGCGCAGAACCTGCCGGACACGATCAGAAACACTGCCTTGCTCGCTGCCGAAATGGCGAAAGATGTAGTCCTCGGCAATTCGCCGCAGCGTTGCGTCGACGCCGAGCAGGTCGGCCGCAAGCGTGCTCCGGCTGAGATGCAGACTGGCTCTCGGCTGCTCCACCCATACCCTGGCGCCAAAGAAGCGCTCGTAAGTGCTGACGGGTACAACGGGCGTGTGTGGAACTGACACTGCGCGAAGCAGGTATCGGTCGCCGGCTAGCAGCCGAGTGAAGTTATGGATATCTGCCAGGCACAGGTCAATGGTTTGCCGCTGAGCCGGCTGCCGCGAGAGGCGGATCTCGATGGAAACTTCGGCTGCATCGTTGGCAAACTCGCTGTGCTTGTGCACGGCGTAGACCAGGCCGGGGCTATGCACGAACGTGTGGCGCGCCGCGAAATCCATGGCCGCGCGAATCGTCGGTGCGTTCTGCAAAGCGATGCTCAAAGGCCCCAGCACGTCAATGCTTTGGTGCCGGGACAGGCGCAAGCCGAGGTCACCGGTCCGGGTCTGTTCCGCGCTGGCTTCCAGAAGATGCACGACGGCGCGTAGCGAAATCATGGCGTCATCGCTGCCGAGCGCCCCCTCGTCGAGGTGATATCGCTGCAGCAACGGCGTGGGGTCGCAACCCAGGTCGCGCATCAGCGCGGGGTAGCCACGCAATCCACTTGCTCTCACCAGGGCATCCATGGCTCGTAACGTAAATTAAGTGTCTCGTAGTGTCAAGAGTGCTTTCGCGCGGCGCGCTACAGTTTCCGGGCGATCAGGCAAGACATAAGGAGACGCTGCGTGAAGGCCGACTTCGACGTATTGATCATTGGCGCCGGCTTATCCGGCATCGGCATGGCCTGCCACCTGGCCGAGGCTTGTCCCGACAAGCGCGTCGGCATCCTGGAGCGGCGCAGCGCCATCGGCGGCACATGGGACCTGTTCCGGTACCCCGGCATCCGGTCGGATTCGGATATGTTCAGCTTCGGCTACAAGTTCCGTCCCTGGCATGAGTTGAAAGTCCTTGCCGACGGGCCCGCGATCCGTCGCTACATAGCCGATACCGCGCGCGAGTATGGCGTCGACAAATCCATCCGGTTCGGACTCAAAGTCCTACGTGCATCGTGGTCGAGCGAAGATCGGAGTTGGACCGTCACCGTACAGCAGGAAGACAGTCACGAAACCCATTCCCTCACCTGCAAGTTCCTGATTTCCTGCACGGGCTATTACAACTACGACCAAGGGTACCGCCCCGACTTTACGGGTCTCGAGCGGTTCCAGGGTATCTGCGTCCATCCGCAACACTGGCCTCAAGACCTCGACTACCACGGCAAGCGTGTCATCGTGATCGGAAGTGGTGCGACGGCGGTCACCCTGGTGCCGTCCATGGCAGGCAAGGCGTCGCACGTCACGATGCTGCAGCGATCGCCGAGTTACGTCTTCTCAGTGCCGGCCTATGACAAGATATCTGCCGTGCTGCAGAAGATGCTGCCGGCAAGCTGGGTCTTTGGCCTGGCACGCTGGCGCAATATTCGCCTGCAGCGCTTTATCTACAGGGCGGCAAGACGGTGGCCTCAGCGCGTTCGCGCCTGGCTGCTGTCGCATGTCGAGCAACAACTCGGCCACGGTGCCGACCTGCGGCACTTTTCGCCGGAATACAACCCGTGGGACCAACGGTTGTGTGCCGTGCCTGACGGCGATCTCTTCAAGGCCATCCGCGAAGGCAAGGCGTCAGTGGTGACGGACCAGATCGACACCTTTACTGAGACCGGCGTTCGCCTGAAGTCGGGCAGGCGCCTCGACGCCGACATCATTGTCACGGCCACTGGCCTTCAGCTTCAGTCGTTGGGTGGCATGGAAGTACAGGTGGATGGGCAACCGCGCCACGCCAGCAGCCTCATGACCTACAAGAGCGTGCTGATGCAGGACGTGCCCAACATGGCCCATCTGTTTGGTTATACCAATGCCCCCTGGACTCTGAAGGTCGACCTTGCTGCCAGCTACATCTGCCGGCTGCTCGATCATATGGACCGCCACGAGTACGAGGTTGTCACGCCAGGTGCGCCCGCCGGGGAAATGCTGGATGAAACAGTCATGGATTCCCTGCAGTCCGGCTATGTGCAGCGCGGCCGAAACGTCTTGCCCCGCCAGGGGCGCAAGCTGCCGTGGCGCGTCGTCCATAACTTCGAGGCCGACCGCGACATGTTGACAAGGCATCCGGTCAACGATCCCGCGCTGGCGTTCGTCCGTGCCGCAACCACGGCGCGCACTGGGAAAGCCAGCGACCTTGTGGCAACCAGAATGGACGGAACGGCCGTGTGAGTGTCAGCCACATTCCGCCTTGGAGCCTTGCATGGTCAGCATTGAGACTTCCTTCCAAAGTCGCGGTGAGCGTTGTGCAGCCACGCTGATGCTGCCGAACCCGAGCCCGAGCCCGAGCCCGCCTGTCATCATCATGGCGCACGGATTCGGCGCCATTCGTGCCGCCGGCCTGCCTGCCATTGCAGGGCGGTTCGTGGCCGAAGGCTACGCTGCATATCTCTTCGATTACAGGAATTTTGGAGACAGCGATGGAGAGCCGAGGCATTGGGTCAGCCCGCGCCGTCACCTGCAGGACTGGGCCGCCGCAATCGCCCATGTGCGCTCACTTCCAGAGGTCGACGCCAATCGCATGGTGTTGTGGGGGACGTCGTTCTCAGGCGGGCATGTCATCCAGACCGCTGCCGCCGACCACCGGGTACGGGCGGTCATAGCCCAAGTCCCGCATGTCAGTGGGCTGGCCGGTATGCGGCAGATACCCTTCGGCCTCTCACTGCGCATGGTGCTTGCCGCCATGCGCGACCTGTGTGGGAGCGTCATTCGTCGCCCGCACTACAGCCCGATCGTCGGTCGTCCCGGCGATATGGCCGCGTTGACCGGCGATGACGCCTGGCATGGTTATGCAAGGCTGCTGCCTGCAGGCGCTGAGTGGGAGAACAAGGTCCTGTCGCGCGTCTTCCTTGAGGTGCCGCTCTACAGCCCGATCCGGCGCGCACACAAGGTTACCGCGCCTACGCTGATCGTGGCCGGAACTAACGACACGATTACGCCGGCCAGTGCGGCGCGACGGGCCTCCAGATGCATACCGAACGGCGAATTTCATCTCGTGGAAGGCAACCACTTTGAGTTGCATTTGCACGATGAGCGGGCGTTCGCAAGCAGCATCGCGGCGCAGTTGGCCTTTCTGAACAGGCACATTGGTGTCGTCCCCCGCGCAACGGGGCAATCCTCGCAATGTTGTCAACTTATGGAATCGAGACCATGAAGCTGAACGACCGCGTTGCCGTATTGACGGGCGCAGGTGGTGGTATCGGGCGCTCGCTTGCGCTGGCACTGGCGCGTCGAGGCTGCCATTTGGCGTTGGCGGACATCGACGAGCACGGTCTGCGCGAGACCGCGCGGATGGCTGGCAAGTCGGGCGTACACACCAGCCAACATGTACTCGATGTCGCCTGCCGTGCAGCCGTCGCTGCCTTGCCGCATGCAGTGGTGCAAGAGCACGACCAGGTCGACCTGGTCATTAACAATGCGGGCGTGGCACTCGGTGGCACCTTCGAGGAGGTCAGCGAGGCTGACTTCGACTGGGTGATGGCCGTCAACTTCGAGGGCGTGGTGAGGATGACACGCGCGTTCTTGCCCCTGCTGCGCGAGCGTCAGCAGGCGCGCATCGTCAATATTTCCAGCCTGTTTGGTCTCATCGCGCCCCCAGGCCATGCCGCCTATTGCGCCAGCAAGTTCGCGGTGCGCGGGTTCTCCAATGCGTTGCGCCACGAACTGGCAGGGACCCCGATAGGCGTTACGGTCGTCCACCCAGGAGGGGTCACCACATCCATCGCCCGTCATGCACGCACACCTAGCAACCTGTGTGAAGAGGAAGTGCGGCAGGGCCGCGCCGACTTCGAGAAGCTGCTGCGCATGCCCCCGCAGAAGGCGGCCGAGATTATCGTACGGGCCGTGCAAGTCGACCGTGAACGCGTGCTTGTGGGCCACGACGCCGTCATCTCTTCCTGGCTGGAGCGTCTCATGCCGACAAGCTACTGGCGGCTGATTGGACGAGCGATGCCCTCGCGAAACTAACTGGACGTATATTCCCGGTGGATCAATCGTGCACACCGGGGCGCCTTGGTCCAAAGCGCTGGGCGGCCTTGCCAACGCACCGCGCGGGATGGGGAGTAGTCTTGTGGGCGCTGCACCCGGGAGAAGGGCCTGGCCCCGCGCTGTCTATGCCTTCCATTGAAAGAATTCTCCACATTACAAATGGCGGCAGGACGTCGCAATTGCCCATGTGTGCTGCACTTGGGGAATGTAACCCCCTGTTCTAATTTATGGGAGCCGTGATGTCGATCAAGCATCTGTTGGTGGCCGCTTTGCTACAAGTCTTTGCATTGTCGGGATGCCAGGCCGTAAAAAATAGTCCAGCGACGGAACAGGCCGCCGACGAGGGGGCTGCGAGCGCGGTCAATGAGGCGGAACTTCGCTCCATCGCGGGCGACGCGTACACCTACGGCTACCCGGTCGTTGAAGCGTACAAGACCCTCTACGCCCAGGCAGTCGACCAGGGTGGTCCGAACTTCAAGGCGCCGTTCAACCAAATAGGCAACACAGCCAACGTCTTCACGCCGAAAGACACGGCGATCATCACGCCCAATTCCGACACGCCATACTCATTTGTCTGGATGGACCTGCGCGCGGAGCCGCTGGTGCTTACGTTGCCGCCCATCGAGAACAAACGTTACTACTCCGTCCAACTGATCGATCTTTATACGCACAACTTCGCCTATCTTGGCACCCGAAGCGCTCGCTATCGCCGGCCATGCGGAAGGTCCTGGAGGACGGCATGGCCGATGGCAAGGCGCAGTTCGTGGAGTTCAAGAAGACGCAACTGGACACAAGGAAGCTCACCAGCGGTGACTTGTTTGGTACACGAGAGCACCTGAACAACCACTACATGTACCGCTATGCAGCGGCGGCACTGGGAATATTCGGTAACTCGGCGGAAGAGGCGCTCTATCCCGGCTACTTCCTGGACGCCGCAGGCCAGCCGCTGAATGCGGCCGGCGCGCGTTATACCTTGCATTTCGACAAGGACAAGCTACCGCCCGCCAATGCGTTCTGGTCGCTGACGATGTATGACGGCAAGAGCAAGCTGCTGGTGGCTAACCCCCTGAATCGATACCTGATCAACTCTTCGATGCTCGGCCAACTCAAGCGCGATCGCGATGGCGGGCTGACCCTGTATGTCCAGAAGGACAGCCCCGGCAAAGATAAGGTAAGCAACTGGCTGCCAGCGCCAGACGGGCCTTTCTATGCCTTCCTGCGCGTGTACCTACCGAAACAGGAGATGCTGTCCGGCCAATGGCGGCAGCCGCCCATGGTGGCGGCCGAGTAAAAGGCTGGCTCAGGCACGCGCTTGTGTGACTCTGAAAACCCGATACGAGGAGGGGAGTTGTGAAGAGAGCAATGATTGCCGAGGCCTTGGTGGGCTTCGCCCTTGCTGCCGTGGGTACTACCCATGGTCAGACCGTCGCTGCACAGGCCGCTCGCGCAACCGTGCCGGTCACGGTAGACAACTTCGTGCGTGCAGAGTCCGACATGTATATCGCCAGAGTGGCAAAGCAGGACGGCGTGGGCAATCTGATGCACCGGCGCGAGCCCGCGTCGATCGATCAGCAGACCGTGATCCGCCTGAACCGTGACACGCTGTATTCCTCAGGTGTGTTCGATCTTGATGCCGGCCCGGTGACAATCACTATGCCGGAATCGGGCAAGCGCTTCATGTCGCTGCAGGTCATCAGCGAGGACCACTACGTGCCCAATGTGTTCTACGGTGCTGGCACGCACTCGCTGACGCGCGAGAACGTCGGCACGCGCTACGTGGTGGTGGCCATCCGCACGCTGGTGGACCCAAACGATTCGAATGACCTGAAGCAGGTCCATGCGTTGCAAGACGTCATCAAGGTCAGCCAGAAGGCGACGGGCAAGCTGGAACTGCCAAGCTGGGACCAGGTTAGCCAGAAAAAGGTGCGTGATGCGTTGCTGGCGCTATCGGCCACAACATCGGATTTCAAGAGGTCGTTCGGCAAGAAAGGCGAGGTCGATCCCGTGCGCCACCTAATGGGCACTGCGGCTGGCTGGGGCGGCAACCCGGACAAGGACGCCACCTACCTGAATATCACGCCGGAAAAGAACGACGGCAAGACCGTGTACCGGGTGAACGTAAAGGATGTGCCTGTGGACGGATTCTGGTCGGTCAGCGTTTACAATGCCGAAGGTTACTTCCAGAAGAACCCGGCCAACGTCTACACGGTCAACAACATCACAGCCAAGAAGGACGGTGACGGATCGATTCCGATCCAGTTCGGTGGGTGTAACGGACAGTCGCCCAACTGTCTGCCGATCGTGCCCGGGTGGAACTACACCGTACGCCTGTATAGGCCCCACTCCGAGATTCTCCGTGGCGCATGGAGTTTTCCGCCGGCCCAGCCCGTCAATTAAGCAGAGCGTCTCCAGTGAAGCCCAAGAACGCCAGGAAGAAGGCGGCCTTCCGGATCTGAAAATCCGTCCATATGGAGTTGCTGGAGATTGGCAATCCAGACGGGTTGGTCCGGGATTACGGCGACATTGGAAGACACGCTGGTGCCCGCCACCGGCCGGCCTAACGCGCCCTCAGTGGCATGTCCGATCAGCGGCGGTCGCCAGGTGCCAATCGGTGGCCGCACCACGTTGGACATTGACGCGATGCTTGAACTGTTTGGCTAGGTCTTTGGCAACACCTCTTCGAGACGGGGGTAGCGAATGGCATCCGCGATCAGCGCCTGGGGTCCTGCGAGGACGCCGGCGACCACCCGCCCTGGCGTCGCTCAACAAGCGTGCTTCGTTTGGCAGCCACCCTTTTTTGCGGGCACGGTTTCAGAGTCGAGTTCGAGGTCTTGGAGGTGTTCCATGCCGCGGTCCGGTGATGGCAGAGCGAATGCAACATTTCAATTTGCCGATTCATCGTCAGCAATCGATTTGCTCCGCATCGGAGTTGCCGCCCTTAATCCAAGCATCGATTCGTCCGCGTTTCGTAAATTGTTTCAACGGTTGCAAAGCTTACGGATTGTCACGACTTAACGGTCAACAGGGTGCAGATCAGCCCCGTTCTTGGAAGTGAGCACGGCACAATGCTGCGCTGTCACCTAACCCAAGGAAATGTCACCGTGAAAAAGCTTCTCCTCGCCATCGCCTCTATCGCTCTCGTTGGTACCGCTGCTGCTCAGACCGGTGCGCCGGCCTCTTCGGCACATCCGAGCGTCCTCCCCGCACAAACCGCAACCGCCAAAGACAAGGCGGCCGATAGCAAGGCCGCACCGGCCCTGAAGGAAGAAGCCAAGAAGGACGTGCCGGCCGCGGGCGCGCAAGAAAAGGAAGGCAAGGCGACGGCAAAGGTAAGCAAGGCCAAGCACGAGAAGAGCGTAGCAAAGACGAAAGCCAGCAAGGCCTCGGCAGAACAGTCGAAGGCGGGCGCAACGGCTCCCGCAGCCAAGGCCACTAGCGGCGGCGCCGCTGAGGCCACCAAGAAGCAGTGACGGACGCAGGCTCGGTTACCGAGCACGTCAAACAGCTTCGGCCCAAGCGTCAACACTAATCGAGGGATGCTTGTGACGGCGGCCGACACCCCGGTGCCGTTGGAAACATCCTCGCAACAGCGGTTTCTATCCACGTAAGTCATAGTAGAAGGATTCTCTCCATGAGAAAAGTTCTGTCGTTGGTGCTTCTGGCGGGCGTGGCTGCCTTTACTTCGGCTGGCGCACAAGCTCGTGTCAACGTGGATGTGGGAGTGGGTATCCCAGTTCCCTACGTCGCTGCGCCGGTGTATGCCCCTGTTCCTGTCTATGAGGAGCCGGCTCCTGTGGTGATCCAGCGCCAACCTGTCGTGCTCTCACCAGGCTACTACGAAGATTGGCGCGCTCGCGCGTGGCGCGAACATGAATGGCGGGAACATCAAGAACATGAATGGCGCGAGCGCCAGGAGCACGCATGGCAAGCGCAGCGCCGCGAATGGCACCACTGGCGCGACGACTGACCGTACGCACGTGGGAGCAGCCGTAGAGGCGGCCTAGGTCAAAGGGCCGTTAAGGGTGTGGGCGGCTTAGCTGCAGCCCTTCGAGCCATAGAACCCATCGCATGGGCATGCGGGCTCGCCACGTCAGGGTGCCGCCGTAATAATGAAGGCTGTTTTCCGACGGTGCCTTACATACATCACGATATGATGAAAGCCCCACGTCTGAGGCTCACGGCAGCGGCCATGGGACCTGAGTTATCCGAAGCCGAGTATGTCAACCAGGCGTTGGAGCAGTTCAAGGCCTTCAGCCTAATCCCGGGAATCGTCGGGCCCTACATTGCTGAATCGTTAGTCTGGCAGGACGTCAGGTACTACTACGTTCATGCTCGGGACTACATCGGGCAACGACGTCTCATTGAGGTGTTTGTCGTAACCGACCAGCGGAAACTCGAATCGATGCGGGCATTTCAATATCCCCCGCCCTTTCGCGAGCTGTTCCCCGATGATTTTGCGCTGCTTCACAGTGACGACCCATGGGCGGAGGCAACCGAAGTCCAAGAACGCGCGTAACGCAGGAACTTGCTCGCTCAAATTGCGATGGCACAAGAATGCCTTGCATGGCAGCGCCGGCGTCCGTGTTTCAGTTGAGCGACTCGGCGCCGCGTGGCGGTGAGCCGAGACGTCGAGCCAGGTCTGGATGATGTCCATAATCGGAATGCCGTCACGGAAGACAGCGCCGCGCTGAGTGCATGGCTAAAGCTCATACCGGTAGCAAGAATTGGCCAAGGTCCTATTGCACATTGGCAAAGCAGCCAGTCCCGATCGCACGCAGCGCATCGCCGTCGCGTACGATGAAGAGTGCGTCGAGGCGCCGGCAATGCGCATAGTCTCGCCCCGCCTGCAAGCCGAGCACCAGCAAGGCTGTTGCGTAGGCGTCCGCGTCCGCGCATGTCGGGGCAAGTACCGTCACGGACGCAACGGACCCGCACAGTGGCGCGCCAGTTCGGGGATCCATTGTGTGCGAGACGCGTGTACCATCGATGTCAGCCCAGTGGCGGTAGTCGCCGGACGTCGCGATGGCGGCGTTACTCAGTTCGATCACGGCCATTGCTGCGTGTCGGTCGTAATCCGGGGCCTCAAGCGCGATCGCCCACGGCGGCCCGTCCGGTTTGCTTCCGCGCGCGCGCATTTCACCGTCGATGCCGACAAGCCATGAGCCGATCCCGTGCTCGCTCAACACGCGCGCGAGTTCGTCGACGCCGAATCCCTTTGCAATGCCGCACAGATCAAGCGCAACGGGTTCCCGCTTGCGCACCCGGCACTGTTGCACGTCCACGTCGATCAGATCGCTCACAGGCGGGCACGGGCTTGCCCGCGACGTGCCCACTCCGCCCGGACGATGTGCACGCTGTTCCCCCGATGGCCCAAAGCCCCACATGCCGACCAGGTCACCGACGCCGATGTTGAAGGCATTGTGGGTGTCACGGCCGATCTCCAGCGCACGCACGAGCAAAGCCGCGAGATTGCCGGAGACCTGCACCCAGCAGTTCGGCTCGGCGCGATTCAGGCGAGACAGGTCGGAACTGTCCTTCCAGTTCGACATCTGCTCGTCAACCGCGCCTACGGCAGCAGCAAGCTCCGCAGCAAGTTCGCTTTCATCGGTCTCCGGGGACGCGTGGAACGTCGCAGAGTACCGCGTGCCCATCGTCGCGCCGGTCACCCGGAAGCGCTTGAGCTGCAGGTCAGGCGCCCCCTCAATAGACATCTTCGACATAACGTCCCTGTGCTCTCAGTTGTGCGACGGACAAGCCGGTACCCGTCAAAATGCGTTCCCACGCCTGTGCGACCCCCTCCGCCATCCTTCGGCCACCGCACACCATGATTTGCGCACCGTGAGTAAGCAAGGTGCGCAGGCTCACTGCATCGGCGACAAGGCGGTCCTGCACATAACTCCGACTACCGGAGCGTGAGAAGGCAGTCGTGAGTGCCTGCAGCCGCCGGTCGGCTACCAGGTCCCTGAGTTCGTCGCGGTACAGGAAACCATCGTCAGCATTGCGCGCACCAAAATACAGGTGCATCGGACGGCGGGCCGCGTTGTGCCGGATGAAGCCGATCAGCGGACCAATCCCGGTACCGGCCCCGATCAGGATTAAAGGAGCGTTTCCCGCGCCCGGCCGAAAGCTCGCGTGCGGCCGCATGAATGCCTTAATCGTGTCGCCTGGCTGCAGGCCTGTGAGATACCTGGAGCACACGCCGTTCGGATGACGCCGCACGCAGATCTCGGCCAGGCCGTCCGCTGTCGCGCTCGCGAGCGAGTAGTACCGGGGCGAGGTAGCACCCGGTGGCACGACGCCGAGCAGATCCCCCGTCCCGAACCGGGGCAGCCGCGGCCGTAGCAGGGTGGCCCAGGATCTTGCCCCCTCGGCAGGCATGAAGCGCAACACCGAAGTCATGTCCTCCGGATCCCCACCATAGTCGTCACGTGAGACGAGCTTGAGCGGTATCGTGGGCGGCAGCAATGGCGTATAGCGGATATCGAGCGATACGCCGAGCCTTTCGGCGAGCCCCGTACACCACTGCCGGAATTCGGGTTCGGACTGACGGTCAACCATGCCCGGATCGGTCAGTGCTTCCAGCCCCCTGGCGGTCAGTGCGTCATGAACCGTTCGCGCATAGCCGCAAAAATGAGGAAACTGGCGGTCGCCGAAGCCCAAGACCCCGAACGCTACCCCGCCGGGGATCGTCAGGCGCTCGAGCTTCGGCAGGAATCGCACAGCGCTCTCCGGTGCATCGCCGTCACCGTAGGTCGCAGTCAGGACCAGCAGATACCGCAGGCTGCGGTAGCCGGCTGCAAAATCGTTCATCGGCGCTACATGCACGCGAAGGCCAGCCCGGGTCAGCGCTGCATGCAGCGCCGAAGCAAAGCCCCACGTGCTATTGCCCTCGGTGCCCACCAGCAACACGGTATCCGCGTCGCGTGCCGGCACGTTCCCAGCGAGCTTCGGCATGGCCCGTCGACGACGCAGCCACAGCAGCAGACCGGTTGCGGCCAGCAACGGCACCGACGCCGACGATGCGCCGAGGATCAGCCCGAGCCACCATAGCCCTTCGCCCGTGTGCAGCATGCGGACAACACCATGCGCACGTTGCCAGGCGTCGGCCGGCTGAAAGGCAAGCCATCTGCCTGACGATGGATCGACATAACCGATGCCATCCGTCGTATTCACCTCGATGAGGCTGGTTGGGTCGGCCGCGTTGGCAAACGTCAGCTGGCGCAGACTGGAGACATCTATTGCCAGTGCGGGCATCTGCCGCAACGGCATCGGGGGTGTGGTGATTGCCGGAACGCTGAGGACGGGTTCCTGCGCGCCGCCTTCGGGAATCACGCCGAACGTCGTCAACGACATGAAGACCCCGGTTATCGCCGACAGCGTGAGGCCGGCAAGCGCAGCGCGCGCAGTTTCGTTATGCAACCGCTGCAACCCGTCACCCCGGATCGGGGCCAAAATACGCGACCACCCGCCCATCCGGCGTGCGAGCAATACAAGCCCGGACAACGCTGCGAACAGCATGAGGGCAGCAGTCGCACCGGTTGCGATCCGGCCAGCGTCGCCAAGAAAGAGCTTGCGGTGCAGGTTCTTCAGCCAACGCTCGACAGCCGAGGGGCGATAGTCGCCGATAGCCTTGCCAGTAGCGGGATCGATGATCGATGCACGCTGTTGGCCCCCGGCCTGGTAGTGCGCGATGATCACCCCTGACGGCCGACGTGTGAGAGTTTCGATGTCGGGCGTCGCGGCGCTCACGCGGCTGGCTAGCGTTGCAACGCTAAGAGGAGCGAGGCTCGGGCGAACGGCACTTGCCTGCTCAAGTGCCGGATTCACCGAAAGCGCGGCGCCTGCCAAGGCGACGATCGTCATCAGCAATGCAGCAATGAGACCGGGGATTGAATGGAGCTTGCGTAACATCGGTCACCTTCTCGCCTGCCCCTGGTTACAGTGAATAGCGGAACGACTTCACATTGCCACTCCCCTTGAATGTCTTGTTCGCGCCCGAGGAGGTCAGCGGCACGACGACCTCGGACGGGTACTCCTTCATGTCCTCGACCGCCGTGTCGATGTGGACCTCATATCCGGCATCGATCAGCGCGTCGGACAGATCCAGAGTCGCTCGCAGCGTCTTGCCGGCGCCGACGCTGGCGCCGGTGATGCCGTCCACCTTTGCGGTGCCGCCCGTGGCGCGATACCAGTCGCGCAGGTGCCGGTAGTACTTGGCTTTTTGCCCTGCCACCCACAGCGTGCCCTGATACCGTCCGGCGCGATCGGTGACATACATGGCAACGTACGCGCCATCTCCCCCATAGCTCGACAGTTGCGTTTCGAACAAGACCTGGCGCGCGGATGCCAGTGAAGGCGCGGCAAGCGCGCCGGCAAGCACGGCGATCGGGAAGGCGTGTTTCATCTGGATTCTCCTGATTTGGACAAAAGGGGGGGCATCGCACTCATCGCATTGGCCTGCCGCTGCTTCAGCAGGGACAATGCCGATGAGGTACGCGGTGCGTCGGCAATAGGGAGTCAGCGGATCTGGACCTGGGGCTTCGTGCCTGGCTTCATTAAGCCTTCGGGGGGTGCGTCAGCCGGTGGCTTGCCAGCATTCGCGTCCGGCCGTTGTCCGCGTGCCCCGCCGTGGTCGGCGTCTTCAAGCTTCATACGGACGACGTCAAGGGTGACCGGATCAAGTTTTGCCTTGAAACGGCGGCCTTCGGCATCATGCCCCTTGACCTCATAGCAACCGTCGTCAATCCTGAGCCTGTCGATCTGCCAGCCTTTTTGCCGCGCCACCGTCCGGACCGCGTCTCGCGGCTTCCAGGCATTCACAGGCGCCTCGCAATCGTCGTTGTCGTGCGCCAGTGCGGGATGGATGCCGGCAGCGCCGACAAGTGCGACCATCGTGAGCGCCAAGCCTCTGGCTATTCGCAGGTGTTTCATGACTAACATCTCCCGTTCGCATCCCTGGACTCCACAATGCACCTGAAACCTGAAGCCAAGCTTGCGGACACAAGAAATTTTCTTCATGTTGGTGACAGGTTCGCGTGCCAAAGTCACGCGACACACCTATCAAGGAGCTCTTAATGAGAGTCCTTCTCATCGAAGATGAACCTTGGCTCGGGGAGGCTGTCCGCGACCAGATCGAGAAAGACGGACATCCGACCGACTTCGTGGCCAGCATCGCCGATGCGCGCCGACACCTTGCGGCCGCTAACTACGACCTGATCCTGCTCGATCTGCTGCTTCCCGACGGTAGGGGGCTCGATTTCCTGCGAGAGATTCGCTCGGGTGGTTCGACCGTGCCGGTCATCATCTTGACTGCGCTCGATCAGGTATCGAACCGCATCGCTGGCCTGAACGCCGGCGCGGATGACTATCTCGTTAAGCCGTTCGACCTGTCGGAGCTCTCCGCACGGGTGAGCGCGGTGTCACGCCGATATTCGGGCAATCCCAATCCCCTGGTCACACTCGGCGAACTGCATATCGATACGGCGGGGCGCAGCGTGATGCGCGGGGACGCGCACGTTGACCTGACGGCCAGTGAATGGGCACTTCTCGAAGCCCTGATTCAGCGTCCGGGGATAATCGTGTCAAGGAGCCGGCTGGAGGATCGCCTTTATTCCTTCAACGAGGAGATTGGCAGCAACACCATCGAGGTACACATGAGCCGGCTACGCAAGAAGCTTGGTGCCGATGTCATCGAGACATTGCGTGGGCTCGGCTATCGGCTCAAGCGGGACTGACCATGCTGCGCAGCCTGCAAGGTCGACTCGCGGCAGCGCTGGTTGCAGGGCTCGCCGTGCTGTCGCTGGCCGCGACGGCGGCTTCTTTCTACGTACTGCGTCGCGAGGTCGATCGGATGTCGGACAGTGCGTTGCAGGAGACCGCGCAGCGCCTGTTGCCGCTCGCCATCATGGACATCGTCGGGCGGGATGCGGATGATGATGAGGATAGCAGCCGCCGTATCGCAGCCGTTCGCCCGCACGACGAATTGCTGACCTACGCGGTCCGCGACGACAAGGGCAGACTGCTGCTGCGATCGCACGACGCCACTTTGGCCATCTTCCCGCCTGGCCTGAAGGCCGGCTTCACTTCTACGCCGTCGCACCGCATTTACGCCGAGCCGGGCTTACAGGGCACGGTCTCTCTGATGATCGCCGAACCGCTCGCCACGCGCCGGCATGCCGTGATGGAAGCCGCGCTCGCGGTCGCCAAGGTCCTCATCCTGTTTCTACCGGTGGGCCTGTGTGGAATCTGGCTGATTGTCCGGACCGGGCTGCGGCCAATCCGACGCTTCTGCGGCAGCATTGCCGCGCGCGGTCAGAACGATCTGACGCCGCTCGCAAAGAAGGAGTTACCGACGGAAATCGCGCCGATTGCCGACGCAGTCAATGACCTTATGGCCCGGCTGGATCGCGCGCTGGCCGCCGAGCGCAGCTTCACCGCCAACAGCGCACACGAGTTGCGCACGCCGATTGCCGCGGCCCTCGCACAGACGCAACGTCTCATGGACGAAATGCCTTCCGCCGCCATGCGGGAGCGCGTGCAGAACGTCGAACGGTCCTTGCACACCCTGTCGCGGGTCAGCGAAAGGCTGATGCAACTCGCGAAGGCGGAAAATGGACGCGTGCTCGGCGATGCGCCGCAGGATCTCCGGCCGGTGCTTGAACTTGTCATCGAGGATTTCCGACGCGTGGCCTCTGCGAACCCGATCCAGCTTGACCTGCCCGACCAGCCTGTTCCGTCGTGGATCGATCAGGACGCATTTGCCATCGTCGTGCGCAATCTGGTCGAGAATGCACAGAAGCACGGCTCACATGGGCAACCTGTGGAGATTTCGCTATTGGCCACCGGTTCGCTCACAGTGAGGAATCACGGACCGGTGCTGCCGCACGATGAACTTAAACGTCTGACAAAGCCGTTCGAGCGCGGAGCGACCGCAGCCAAGGGCAGCGGACTTGGCCTTGCTATCGTCGAAGCGATTGTACGCGGCGCGGGTTCTTCCCTTGAACTACGCTCCCCGGCTCCGGGCTGGCAAGACGGCCTGCAAGTCAGCATCGACGATTTGCTTGGTGCGCCAGCGATGCAGAAGCGCGCATGAACCGCCTGGCGACATAGCCGTAGCACCGCCCCCCTGGCTCGACCGGCAGGTTACCCGTATCGGACAGGGAGAACGAAATAAAGACCGAAATAGGCCCCATCAAGATCCCTGTCCAGATAGTGCGAGCCCGCCTGAGCCAGATGCGTCCATACAAAATAGCTGATGAGGCGTCCCGTGACATTACCATCCGTGTCGGCGGGGCAAAGGCTGGCATCAGCGTCAGCACTAAAGAGAAAATGCACCTGATTATCTCTGTGAGAAAAAATCGCAATTCCTCATACCAGTTCCGCCAAGTGCATTTGGTCGGTTGACCACAAGATTTCATGCCACGTCGACCGGATCAACGTGCGTCATGACGTTGAGGACATCTTTGCGGCTCATCACTCGCCGTCTCGCCTCAAGCGCAATGTCATGCCCCTGTCTCACGCTCGCCGCTGCATTGATGTCAAGGTGGACGTCCACGAGAATCATGTCACCCATCTTCCGGGTCCGCACATCGTGCGCACCGAGCACGCCTGGCGTTTCCAGCATGGCATTTCGAATCGCCGTTACCGTCTCCGCGTCGATCGCACGATCCATCAGGTCCCGCAAGGCACTCCGGGAAAACTGCCAGCCCATTCTTGTCACCATCAGGCCAACCACGAGTGCCGCGATCGGATCCAGCAGGTGGTAACCCAGGGTATTGCCCAGGATCCCCAGCGCCACCACCAGCGAAGATGCTGCATCCGACCGAGCGTGCCAGGCATTTGCAACCAGCATGCTCGAACGGACTCGTTCGGCGATCGCGAGCATATAGCGAAACAACAATTCCTTGGTTGCCAGCGCACCCAGGGCGACCCAAAGCCCGACTATTCGTACTGGCTGGATTGAATCCGGATGTTCAAGCTTGAGTACGGCGTTTGACAGCATGCCGACGCCGACAACTAGCAAGAGAAGTCCAAGTATCAGCGAGGCAGCAGTCTCGAAACGCTGGTGCCCATAATGATAGGAGTCGCTTGGCGCTTTCTTGCTATGGTGGCTGGCATACAGGACAACGAAATCCGAAACCAGATCCGAAAGGGAGTGAATGGCGTCGGCCACCAGTGCCTGGGAGCCAGCAAAGATTCCGGCGGCAACCTGGGCGAGTGTCAGGCCGACATTGACCGCGACGCTCACGAGCGTGCTTCGTCTTGCCGCAGCCTGACTCCCTGGCATTTCGTCCGCGTCAGGACTCAATCCATCTTGCTTTTGCATTGACAGTGCCTTGTGATTCGACGACAAGCCAAATATTAGCGCCTGCGCGACACCTTGACCAAGCTGGGCCGGCGGCGGCAACCTTGGGAGACCACCAGCCTTCATTCGCAGACGGCGCCAGAGTAACCGCACCGGGAAGCTGCACCTCCGGCACCGTACAAAAGCGCAATCCGCGGCAACGGCGCGGCCGTTGCGAACATCGGCGACATGGCATGTAACCTAGGGGCGCAGTCGATTCGGGGTGCATTTCGACTGACACAATGGACTAGGGGTCGGTACGCAGCTTTACCCGCTGGCCATCCTGAAGGCTGCTTTGCGGATATCGAACTACTTGTACGCCGCCGGTCAAGGGAGAAAGCAGTTCCACCTCATCCGAATTCCGGTGACCAATCCTGACCTCCGTCCTGCGCACCCGGTCGCCCTCAAGCCGAAACACACACCATTGGGCACCGCCGCAACGGTACAGCGAACTCGCGGGCAACTTTGTCGCGTGATCGGTCTGCCACAGCACAACGCTCGCTATGACGCGAAATCCGTCGCCCAGCCCAGAGGGTGGATCAATAACGTCGATAATCACCCGGGTCCGCTTTTCTTCTATGCCCAGTGCGGATACCTTGGTGAACGCATGGGGCTCCACGAGCCGAACCTTGCCTTGTACCGCTTGCTCGCCGCCCCATCCTTCCAGGCGCGCCGGCATCTGCGGCCGCACCTTGACTGCTTCCGTTGACAGTAGTTCGACCACGATCTCCAAGTCGTGTGGATTGCCGATCGTCAGCAAGGGCTCGCCCGCAGCGACAACCCGCTCGCTGCGCTCCGGAATGGATAATACGGCTCCGGTGAACGGTGCATGAACCGACACGACCGGCCAGCGCCCCCGTTTGTGCTCCTCGATGGCCAGCAGGCCGGCTTCTGCCACGCGGACCTCCTGCAAGGCGGTGCTGGCGCGGGCGCGCGCCGCGGCGAGATCATTGCCGGCGGTAATGGTGGCGTTGGCGGCCTGCTCCCCTGCCTGGGGAGACAGGAAGCGCTCCCGCACCAGCCTCTCGACACGCTGCAGTTCGCGCTGCGCCTGAGCGTGGTCTTCGGCGGCATGCCGGACGCGCTCTTGCGCCTCACGGTATGCCGCACGCGCCGCAGCCACCCGTGCTTGGGCTTCTTCGCGTTCCTGGGCGGTGAGCGGCAGGGGCGCGAGTTCTGCCACCACTTCCCCTTCATGCACCCAGTCGCCCTCCCGCAAGCTGATCCGCATTAGCCTTCCTGCGACAGGTGCGGCAACAACGTAGCGTTCCCTGCTGCGGGTCTCTCCCTCCTCGGTTGTGATGACTGCCATCGCACCAACAGACGGCTTGACCACCTCCACTTCCACCGGCTCTGGCATCAGCAGATAGCCAAGGCCTGCCGCAATCATGGCAGCACCCGCCATCAGGAACGTCTTGACTCTTGACCACCGCATCGCCTTACTCTCTGGTTTTCAGCACTGCGATCAGGTCCAGCCGTCGCAGCCGCTGCTGGACAAGCAGTGCCGCCACGGCCGCGGCGCCGATGGCCGGCAGCAATGCCTGGGCCAGTGTTTGCCTGCTCAGGTGGAGCGGGATGCGGAAGGCTTCGCGGTCGAACATGGGGACGAGCAAGGCGCACAAGCCATAGCCCAACGCAATGCCGACCGGCAAGGACAAGACCGTCAGAAAGAGCTGCTCGCCGAGCAGAATCCCCGCAACCTCTTGCTGGGAAAATCCGAGTACCCGCAGACTTGCCAGTTCATTCCCGCGCTCGGACAGCGCAATGCGAAAGTTGTTGTAGACGACCCCAGCCACGATCACCGTGGCGAACGCCGCCAGCACCAGACTGAAGACGACGAACGTCCGATCAAGCGTTCTGCGGATGCTGGCGATTACAGCGGAGCGTATGATCACGGAACTCACGACCGGCAGGCCCTTGAGCCTTTGGTACAGCAATTGTGCCTTGTCGGCGTCGACACGGAGGTACGCCCCACTGATTGCCGGCGCTTCGCCCAGCAAGCGGGACGATGCCTTGTGGTCCATGTAGGCAGCGGCGCCCAGCAGGTCATCGACGACATCCGCTACCCGCATGACCAGACTGTTGCGGCGGCCCTCGAGCACTTCAACTTCAACACGCTCGCCCACCGATAAGCCCAGCTCCGCTGCCAGTCTTGCCGAGAGTACAAGCCCGTCCGAAGCAACTGGATGACGTCCGGAGGTGTAGCCCGCAATCTCATGTAACTCGCCCCTGGCTTCCAGACCTGTGATCTCGGTGCGTTTGGAGCGATTAGCGTGGCGCAACCATACCGGCACAACCCGAAATGGCTCGACTCGCAGGACGCCCGGCATCTGGGCCAAGTCATGGACGACCCGCAGGGGGCGCGGCTCGTTGAAGATCAACGTCACGTCTTCATGCTGAACGCGGCCGAACTGGAGGTTGAGAATGGTGTTGACGCCGTCGAGTCCGAACCGTCCGACGATGGTCAACCCCACGGCCAGCGCGATGGCGGTAATGGACATCAAGGCCTTGCCCGGCCTACGAGCCAGATTGCGCAAAATTAGCCGCAGGGGAATGGGCAGCACCGCCAGGAGGCCTGCACGGTCGAGAAAGCTCGCCCGGAAGCCGAGCGGTAACTCAGGGCGCATCGCTTCAACTGGCGACAAGCGCCCTGCGCGCAGGGCGGCCGATGCACTGCCCACGGAGGCCGCACACACACTCGCCATGACAGCGCCGACCACGATCCCGGGGGAGACCTCGGCGTTCAGCGCGGGGAAGTGGAAATACTGGCGGTATAGGTCGACCAGCAGTTTCTCCAGATACAGCCCGCCAGGCACGCCGAGCAGCACCCCAAGCAATACCGTCGCCAGGCCAAAATACACATACTGGAGAGCCACGGTCCCGGTGCTGTAGCCAAACGCCTTCAGCAAACCAACCTCTGCCCGCTGCAAGGTCACGAGGCGACTCAGCAACGTATACAGCAGGAAAGCCGCCACCGCCAGGAATAGGGCTGGGACGTAGTTGGCGATCACGCGGATCTCGTCGAGTTCATCGCTAAGAAATCGATTCGACTGTTGCAGCGTTCGTTCATACGCTCCGAGGCAGCCGTAACGGAGAAGTATCCGGTCCAGCCTTGTGACGACCTCCTGGGGGCGGGCCTCGGCGTCAAGCAGGATGGCCAGATCATTGAAGCCCCCCTCCATATCGAAGGCGGATTCCATTTCGGCGTGCCCCATCCACATGACGCCGAACCGGCGATTGTCCGGAAACACCATGCCCTGCCCTACCTCATAAACGTACTCGGGTGACATTCCGAGGCCAGTGATCGTCAACCGGCGGGCATGACCATTGAGTATGGCTGTCACGTGCCCCCCGACATCCAGTCCATTGGCATCTGCGAAGGCGACACTAAGGACGACTTCGTCGTCACGGGATGAGTCTGGAAGTCGGCCTCGTGAAACCCATAGCCCATTGATGCCGACCTTGCCAGCGGCTGGCAGGGAGATGAGGCGAAGCGTGGCCGGCTCACGGGTGCCCGGTACATCCGCAGTAACGTCATGGACGATGCGCATGAGGACTTCCCGCACGCCCGGGATAGCGCGAATGGGTCTTTCGAGGGAAACCGGCGCACGTTTCACATTGGCAAACACGTCGGCAAAGCGCTGCATCTCGTAGTAACGGTCTTTGGAAGATGCAAGAGAGCGCCATGCCCCATTCATCGCGACCAGCACGGCTATGCCGCATGCGACGACCAGCGCCGCGGCAGTAACCTGGGCGCGAAGCCGCCACAACTCACGCGATAGCATGGTTAAGCGCGCGGCTACCATCGCAGCTCCGATGGAGTTGCTCGCGTCGCGTGCTGCTCAATTTCTGTGATGCGACCACTGCTGATGTGTAGCACGCGGTCAGCCATTGCAGCTATGGCTGTGTTATGCGTGATAACGGCAGTGATTGCACCCTGCTCCGTATTCACGCGCTGAAGAACCTCAAGTACAAGCCTCCCCGTGCTGTAGTCCAGCGCTCCGGTTGGCTCGTCACAAAGAAGAATGTCCGGCTGCTTGACGACGGCACGGGCAATGGCGATGCGCTGCTGTTCTCCGCCGGAGAGTTGCGCTGGAAAGTGGTCCTTGCGCGCCGATAGCCCTACCAACTCAAGGGCATCGAGCGGATTCATGGGGTGCTCGGCGATATCGGCCACCAGTGCGACGTTTTCCAGGGCCGTCAAGCTCGGGATCAGATTGTAGAACTGAAATACAAAACCAACGTGCTCGCGGCGGTAGACGGTAAGACCGGCCTCATTGGCGTTTGCCAGGTCATGGTCCCGGTATTGGATGGTCCCGGACGTCGGGCGGTCCAGTCCGCCCAGTATATGCAGCAACGTCGATTTTCCGCTTCCCGATGCTCCCAATAGGACGACAAACTCCCGGTCATAAAGGTCGAGGTCCACACCGTTCAGCGCGTGGACGATCACCTCGCCGGTTCGATACGTCTTATAGACGCCGCGCACGCGAAAGAGCGGGCTGCGATCGTTGGACATAGCAGAACTGACCTCATTACCGGAGGTCATGCATTCCCAGTCTTTAGCTACTGGTAGTGCCAGCCTTCACCAAAATGACGGGGCACGGGGCGTGAGCAATGACGCGGCCCGCTACGGAACCAACAATTGCATCCAGGAATGCGCCACGGCCGTGAGTGCCCATCACAATCGCTGCTGCATTGACCGAACGTGCTAACGCGACAATGCGCTCTGGTGCAAAACCCGTCAGCGCGTGCTGTTCGAACGGAACACCCGCTGCGCTCAGGATCTCAGCGGCAGACCGCAACGTCCGGCCACTCTCGTCCGAGTGCCATGCTGCAAGGTCAGCGGCGCTGATGTAGGACTTCACCTCCCCCGACACGTCGGGCATGCAGTGGACGAGGTGTACGAGCAATGGCCCCTTCAGTAATTTCCCGGCAGCCAAACATTGCGCCGCTGCATCGCTGTACGTTGACCCATCGGCCGCAAGTACAATGGATTGCATCACATACTCCTTGGATGACGAAGACCGCGACGATCAAATGTTGCGCCGCACAGCATTGCGAAAAGCGACGGATTACAAGCCTCGGCGGTTACCTTCTACCGCACTGCCCATGTTAATAAGGTAGGTGATGAAGCATTCACGGATTTGGGCTGGATCAAGGATTAAGCTGCATGCGTTGTAGAACGGCCGACCTTGCCTCGTCGGACGGTCGACGGGATGCTCACATTCCAGCGCGCACCTTAAAGCACTTTAGAGATTGCGACTTAGTCCGACTGCTATTCCGACGCCAACTGCTCCGATTAGGGCAAGCATTCCGAATCCCACAACCGATATCAGACGCCACCCCCTGATCACGCAAGCGCAGTAGTCGCCCCGGGAGGCCACGCGTGCGATACTTGAATGAAGATTGGGGCGTTGATGCGGGCGTTCGAGCAGGAGGATCCCACGAGAATAGTCTGAGGATCCGTCACCGTCTTCGGACAGTAGAGCATCGGTGCTACAAGAAGCAGCAGAAGGAAAGCGGGATTTTATTCAGGCTGACCGCGGCGCTGTACGCCAGCAAGGCCGGAGCAATTTCCCCGACTATCCGGTGCCGAAGATGGCGAAGTCACCCGTGATCGAAACCCATCTCGTGCCCAGCACGGTCGAGCCCGGCAGCGTCGGCGAAATGATGGTGTAACGGGCTTCTCTCCTGGCACGTCAGCCGCCAGCGAACCGGCCGCTGCCGCGGACTCAGCGCACCATCGCTACAACCCCATTGCCCGGCTAAAGAACGCTTTCACATCGGCCTCTGACTTCTTCCCCTGCTCGGGACTGGCACCGGCTGAGACGCCTCGGCTAATGCAGCGCTTGTACTCGGCATCCATCGCTTGGACGCTGGGGTTATTTCTCGCCGCCCGGCAGACGGTAATACCTGTCGTGCCGCGGATCACGGACGATCTACAGCAATATCCGCAAGGCGGTTCACTTCTTGGTATCGACCAACCTGAGTGAGATCGCCTCACTGATGAGGCCCTGCAGGAAGTGTGTACGATGCCGGACCACCCTTGGCGTCAACGATTCACCGAGATGGCGAACGCATGGATCGGTAATCTCGCCGACTCGCCTGCGTTGCACAAGCAATGGGTCGCCTTGCGCGAGGATCTCCTCGCGCATCCTGCATTCAACCGCGCGTTACGCACCCTGGTCGACGAGCTGTTCGCAACAACTAAGACGGACGCCTTTGATGTGGGGTGACGACGCGACGCCTTTCCCTCGCAGTGCTGCGAGGGCTTGTGCTTGCAAAGAACGAACTCTTGTTATCGAGGTCGCGAACCGGAAGTCGACGTCGCGGCCGCATCGATGCCAGCTCGGGTCGCTTCGATCAGGAGGATGATCAGTAGCGTGACCATGGTCAGCACGAAAACCGCATAGCCGATGCTGCCGCCTTCGATGGCGAACAGGCTCGGTGAGTAGCTTGGGCTGGTGCAGATCATGGTACCGGCAGCCATGCCCGTGTAATGCATGCCGCAAACCGCAAGACCCATGGCCATGGCCGCTGCGAACTGCTTACCGGCGGTTTTGACGGTCGTGGCTAGCCATAGTGCTATGACCGATACCACCACGGCGATCAGCAGCGACAACGCAATGATGCCAATATCCCAATCGTAGCGCGAGTTGGAGTGAATCGCGGCCATGCCGGTGTAGTGCATGGCCACCACGCCGAGCCCTGTCAGCACGCCTCCTTTGACAATATTGTCCGTACGCCCCCCGAAAGGCCGTGAGGCGATAACCAGCCCCGCCCCCACGAGCACGAGCACCGCCAGCAGCGAAGCGATGGTCAGCAGCATGTCGAATTCGCGACGGGTCGGCGTCTGGTAGGCAACCATGCCGATAAAGTGCATGGACCAGACCGCACCGCCTCCCAACGCCACGCACGCGCAAAGCAGGCGGTCGACATCAAGCCGACCGTCGCCCTTGCGAATGCGCTGCGGCCAGCGCAGACCCACATAGGCGCCACATACGGAGACTAGGAACGACAGACCGATCATCGACCAGTCATAAGCGTACGGCACGATTGCGCCGGGAACTGCCTGGAAGCCGACAAACATCATTCACCCCCCGTTGAAAAATACGACTGTTGGAGCCATTCCGGGATAGCCCCTATTGCCATGCTTGACTTCGAGATACAGCGAATTTCTTGTCAGTGTCTGATACGGTCTTTGCGTTTTCAGGCCCGCCGAAGCTCGTACCGGCAGCCTGCCATGCCCTCGGTCAGTATGCTGCGGAGCGCGCGGCATAGAAATACCTCGTTTCGGTTAAACGCAGCGTTGCGGACCCGTAGGGCACCGCGGCCATGCTCGGACCCAAAACCAATGAACTTGGGCGGGCGAATCCAGCGCCAACCTGTCGTGCTCTCACCAGGCTACTACGAAGACTGGCGCGCTCGCGCGTGGCGCGAACATGAATGGCGGGAGCATCAAGAACATGAATGGCGCGAGCGCCAGGAGCACGCATGGCAAGCGCAGCGCCGCGAATGGCACCACTGGCGCGACGACTGACCGTACGCCCTCCCCTCTAGCCCGTTCGCGGCGGCGCTTTAGGATGGCACGCTGCCGCGCTAGAGCCGGCTGCGATCCCGTGTGAATTGCGCCAGTTGCGGCCGAAAGGCGTACACCATCGCGTTGGCGTCCCCTTGCGCGGGGAAAACGCGGGCGCCGTCAGCGCTTGGCCGCTCACGAAGATCACTCGTTGACCCTGCCCTTTACTGCGGACCGTCGGCCACGATCGCCACTGCGACGCGATAAGTGTTGCCCTCCCTGGTGAGCACGGCATCATTCAAGACCTTGATGACGGCCTGCTCGCTTCGCTCAACCTGAAGAGGGCCCGCCTGGATCAGTCAGCAATGGTCTCCAGCGCTCGTCCCCGGGTCTCGATGCCGAACCGGCACACGATCCCCGCCGCCGCAAGGAAGCACAACGCGCCAAGGCAGAACACGCCAGCTTGCCCGGCGACAGGCAGTATCAGGCCCACCAGCGCCGGGCCGAGCAACGAACCCACCCGGCCGACCGTCGATGCCATTCCGCAACCAGAGGCGCGTGCGCGCGTGGGGTAGAGCTCAGGCGTGTAGGTATAGAGCACCGCCCACATGCCGAACATGAAAAACTGCATCATGCCGCCTGAAAGGAACAGCACCAAGGCTTCAGAATGGGAACCGGCCACCCTGCCGTAGATGAACACCATGCAGGCACCGCCCACCAGCGTCGCGACGCAGGCAGGCTTGCGTCCCCAGCGCTCCACTGCCCAGGCGGCCCAGAGGAACCCCGGAATGCCCCCGATGGAAATATAGACCGTATACAAGACCGATTTGGTCACCCCCACCCCGGACTGCTGCAACAATGCGCCAATCCAGGTGTTCAGACCATAGAACCCCAGCAGGGCAAAGAACCACAGACCCCATACCGTCAACGTCCGACTGCGGTACTCGCGGGACCAGAGCACGCGAAGGCCCGATGCAGCCGGCTCCGGCGCGGCAACCATGGGAGTGACTTCGGGCAACGCATGCAGCTTCATCCGCCGCATCACCGATTGCTCGATCCGCTCGACGATGTCGGCCGCCTCCGCATGCCGGCCTCGCGATTCCAGCCAGCGAGGGGACTCCGGCACGTAGCGGCGGATGACAAGGAGGAAGAGCGCCGGTACCGCGCCGAGCAGGAACATCGTGCGCCAGCTATATGCGCTCAACACGTAGTACGACATCATGCCCGCGCAAATGAAGGCAATCGGCCAGTTTCCATCCATCAGTGCCAGGTACTTGCCGCGCTGGCGCGCCGGAATGAATTCCGACATCAGCGTCTGGGCCAAAGGAAGTTCCATGCCCATGCCCAGGCCAAGCAAGACCCGATACGCGCCAAGTTCCGTCGGACTGTGCGCGGTGGAGCAGAGGTAGCTGCCAACGCCCCAGATGATCATGCTGACCTGGAAAACCGGCTTCCGGCCGAACCTGTCCGCCAGTACCCCGGAGCCGAGCGCACCGACAGCCATGCCGACGAAGCTAGCGCTGCCGAGCATGCCGGCCTGTGCGGGAGTCAATCCGAATTCCGAGCGGATCGATCCCAGGAGATAGGTCATCATGGCCAGGTCGAGATTGTCGAAGAAGAAGGCCAGTGCAATAACGGCAAACAGGAATCGGTGGTAACCGCATACGGGTAGCCGTTCCAGCCGGTCGCCGGTGCGCACGCGCATCAGCTCGAGTGGGGTGTGTTTCATCTTGTCTCCAGTAGTTTTGATGCCAGGACCCTCGGGAGGGGCGCTGCTGGCAGCGCGATATGCATCGATGCGTATCGCCTGCTACTGTCGCGTGGAGACGTAGTCGAGGCCCGCGCAGGAACGCCAAGCTCTGTCTCGCAGGTGCCAAGGAACTCTCTCGACGAACGAAAAAAAGAGGTGCCGGAGCACCTCTCGTATCGTCGGATCTCGGGAGTTACCTTGCTGCGAACTTGTGAGGATCGAATGCCTCCGGCGGCAAGCCGGACAGCGTAGCGCCAGACTGGAATGGATAGCGCAAGTACGGCGCTTTCGGCTGCCCCGGCGGCGAGTACTGGCCGTCGGCAAGGATGCGCTTTTTCGCGCTCAGCTCACGAATCTCGCATCGATAGGCAATGATCTGATTTGCTGCTCCATCCTCGATCGGTGAATAGTCCTTCTCGGGTCTGAACTTCTCCAGCGCCTGGTTCTGGTGGGCACGCACTTCGTCCGTGCTCTCCCGAAGTTTCACTTCGCATCGCGCGATGACGCTGTAGTACTCGAGGCTTGTGTTCTGTCCCTTGGGCGCCTTCAGCAACGCGATAGGCCGATCCACTTCGATCGTGACAAGGGGATTCGCCCGTATCGCCGACGCGAGCTTGCCGAATCTCGAACTGTGGATCAGGAACGTGTCGCCGGTGAAAGTGAAGCTCTGCGCAGTGATGTAGGGGAACGGTGCGTCATGCACCGCAACCCTGCAGATCAGTTCGTCCCTGAGGAAGGCTTCGACGGCAGCCCAGTCGGTCCAGGCCAGGTCGGCGCGACGCATTTCGCTACGAAAGTAGGATGGTGTCTCAATGTTCATGGGGTTCATGGTTGAGTCTTGAATAGCCGCATCTGCGCACGTTGCGGACCCAATCCGATGCCGCGTAGTGGCCGGCCGAGGACATCCGCCAACCATTCGAGCAGGGTTTCAAGTTGCGGAGGAAGCGGCGTTGCGTCGTCGCGCGGAATGACGCTCTCATCGAAAGCCGGAAATCGCATCACATGCATGGCATTGCCGTCGCGTGAGCCGACAACGACCGGAATGCACCGGTCGCGAGTCTGCGCAAAAACCGCCAGGCTGTCGCACTTGTTCAGGTAGACCTCGTCGACCCCAAACTGCCGTATGGCAAGCTGGAGTTGAGCGACGTCGAGCAGACCTACCCGACGCGGCCTGCCGGTACCGGTGCCATATTCGTTCGACAGCATGCGGATCGCTATACCGGTGGAGAAGGCGTCCCCTTGCGCGAGCAATGCCCGCGGATCAAAGCGTGCCGCCTCATCAGCTCTGCCGCGCCCCTCGCGCCCCGCGTCGGCGCAATATGCCTCTGAGCGCTCCGCGCCGAGTTCGGTCGGCAAGGGACCGCTGCCAACGCGGGAGACCATGGCCTTGGCCACGCCAATTGTCTTGCGGTGATACCGGCATGGGAGGTCACCGCCCACGTAGGCGTAGGAAGGCAGGGTATGGCTGGACGTCACCCAGGGTTGGGCGCCCTGCACAACATCCAGCATGACTGACTGAGCGCCCTCGAACAGAACCCGCGCCCCGCCTTCAACCCGCTCCAGCAGCGCAACCGGATTATCGGTTACGAAGGGCCGCACCACCTGCCATGCCTGGCGCATCTCTTGAATGAGGACCGCGATATCCTCGTCATCGCGTTGGGCTGCCAGCCGCATCATCTGTTCGAACACCCTGCTCTCGTCCCGCATGAGGTCGCAAAGCTGAAACGCAGATCGCTCGCCGCCCCGCATGCGGGCCGCCAAGTCCGCGTAACAGGGTCCGATACCGTTGCCGGTGGTGCCGATGCGCCCGCCATCCCGACGATCAGACAGGAAGTGCGCTGGCTGCACGACCGGACATCGGTCACTGATGGTCAGGCGCCCCGCCAGGTCGATTCCCTGCCCGGCCAACATTTCCATTTCGGATGCCAGTTGCCGCAAGCCGATCACGCAGCCCGAGCCGATGTAGAGGGAAACCCGAGGGTGCAGCACGCCAGAAGGTACCTGACGGAGCCGCAAGATGCCCTCAGACGTGGCAATGGTGTGCCCTGCGTTCGCGCCGCCGTTGAAGCGTGCAATCACGTCATACCCGGCAGCGAGGTGGTCAACCACCCGGGCCTTTCCCTCGTCGCCGTACTGCAGCCCAACCAGCACGTCCGCATACCCGGTTTTTGTCGCGGTGTCCATCGACTACACGTCCAGTGCAAAGGTCGCTTCGATTTCCACCGGCGCACCGAAGGGAAGGCTCGCCACGCCTATCGCCAGGCGTGCATGACGCCCCCGCTCTTCGAAGATCCGGTTGAGAAGGTCCGACGCCGCGTTGATCACCAGGGGGGCGTCATTGAACCCAGGTTTCACCGCCACGTAGCCGCCAACCCGGACCACGCCGCGGATACGTTCGAAGTCGCCCTCCACAGCCGCGGCGACCCAACCCAGCAAGTTGGCCAGACACAGCCGTGCCGCTTCCTGTGCAGCCTCGACGGCGACTGCGTCGGGCACCGTGCCGACGAACAAGGGCTTGCCGTTCCGCAGAGGCAATTGCCCCGATACCGTCAGCAAACCATGGTGCTGCGTGTAGGGGACATAGAGTGCCTTCGGGATTTCGGCGGCGGGCAAGACAATGCCGGCAGCCTGGATACGATCCATCACTGACATACTGACTCCTCGACTGGATAAAGTGCCGACGGAGCCCGCACGGTGCTGGCAGGCCGCCGACACCTTGACTGTGCCGCATGGTGCGGTATGCGATTCGTGCGGTGACGCCAGTTGATGTCGAGAAGACGCCAAACTACTCGCGATGCTAGTCGCCGGCCCTGTCCCTGAAATATTCGGTAGGCGTCATGCCCAGCGCTCGCCTGAACATGGCGCTGAAGGCGCTTGGACTTTCATATCCAAGCTGCAAGGCAATGTCCGTGACATGGCATCCCTCGGCGAGCAGCCGCACTGCCGCCATCAGCCTTGCCTGCTGCTTCCAGCGGCTGTACGTCATGCCCGTTTCCTCCGGGAACAAGCGGATGATGGTCCGCTCGCTTGCGCCCACCGAGCGGCTCCACGCCTCCACGGAGGTCTCGTCAGAGGGATCGTCGAGAATCTTCGCGCAGATCTTGTTAAGCCGGGCATCCTTCGGCATCGGCAAGTGCAGCGGAACGACGGAAAGCGGTCGCAGGTCCTGCAAGAGCAGCTCGACCACGAGGCCATCCCGGCTGCCTGGATCGTAGTCCAGGGGCATGCGAACCACCGCCGAAATCAGCTCCCTCAACAAGGGCGGGACAGCGACGACACAACAATCACGCAGTTCCGCGGGAACGGCATCGGCACGGATATAGACGGTGCGCATCTCGACGTCGCCGCAAGCCTGCATGGCATGTTCGACGTTGCACGGCACCCATACCGCGCGCTGCGGCGGCACGACCCAGGAACCGAAGTCCGTTGTAACCAGGATTGCGCCCACATAGGCGTAGATGAGTTGGCCGCGCGGATGAGAATGTGCGGAGATATGAAAGCCATCCTTCAGCTTCCTCGCCATCCCGCCCACCGGCCGGTCTATCGCCTGGTAGTCATCCCGGTTTTCACTCTTTCCAAACATGGCGTCTTTGCGATAGTCGTTGTCACCCAGGGGCGCGCCGCACCTTACGCCGACAAGTATCTTTGGCCGGACGCCAATTTGCGTCGCAACGATCTAATGAATCGAAACATCGATCCAACAGTGTGGAGCCAAATGTAATGTCAGTGTATCGAAACTTCAATCAGGAAGGACTGGACCAGCAGTACAACGTCAGGGCCGGCATCCCCGGCTTCCAGGATATTTTTCGAGGGTGGGAGAAAACCAGCGCCGAATTTCGTCGAGCCCATCCAGTAAGGGAGAATCTCGCCTATGGTCCCAACATCAAGCAGGCCCTGGACTTCTTTCCCGCCAACACGAAGGACCGTCCATTGCTGGTCTTCATCCACGGCGGCTACTGGCAATCGCTGGACAAATCGGACTTCAGCTACATCGCAGCGCCCTATCTGAGGCACGACATCAATGTCGCTGTGGTGAACTACCGCCTCGCCCCTGATGTCAGCATGGGCGAAATCGTGGGCGACAATCGTGGTGCCGTGGCATGGCTCTATCGCAACGCCGGGGAGCTTGGGTGCGACGCGAACCGGATCTTTGTCTCGGGTCACTCCGCCGGCGGCCATCTCACCGCCATGCTGGCAGGAACGGATTGGGAAACGCTCGGCGTGCCCGCCGATATCGTCAAGGGTGGCTGCGCCATCAGCGGCTTGTATGACCTGGAGCCCATCCGCCTGTGCTATCTCAACAGGGTGGTGGGGTTGAACGAGGCGGATGTTGCCAACTACAGCCCGATCCACCATCTGCCGATGGTGAAACTGCCAATGATCCTGACCGTTGGCGGGGATGAATCTCCGGAGTACCACCGACTCCAGCGCGAATATCAGGCACTGTTGACTGAATGCGGTTTTGACGTACAGGTTGTAGCGCAGGAACGCGGGCATCATTTCGATGCGGTAGATTTGCTGGGGGATTCCAATGGTCCCCTTGCCGCCGCCGTATTGCGCATGATCGAACGTGCCTGACACCTGAATTGCGAGCCCGCCGGTACTCCTGCAGTCGTTCGCTTGGCCGGCGTACGCAGGCAGAACCGGCCGACCTCATGCGACCATTTTTCGATTGGCCCGTTTGATCACTCACGAAGGACATTGGGTCGCCACGCCAGATAGCGATTCGCAAACGCTCGAGGAGCCCTCAGTTGTCCGTCAGCGCCCCTTTTCTGCGCGAAATATCGGCTTCGCTCGAAGATTTAAGGGAAAGCCAGACGAAGGCGCCTACCGCAGCTGCGGATTCAACCGGTCGATGCACCAGTTTGATGGAATCGTTCAGCCGTTATGCGGCCCACCAACAGACTGCCTGCATGCTACAGTCACCGGCCTTAAGCCATCGAGAGGGTATGCCGCATCTTCGGATGTCATATGTTGATTCCAGCAACACCGCCGGCTCTGACACGCCAAGCACATTCCTACGCCAACGAGAATTAACATGAGAACTATCAGAGCAACACTCCTTGGCATGATGCTGGCAACGGCGTCCTCCGCACATGCAATACGTTGCGAAGGCAGTGGCAGGACACTTTACACCGAAGATGCGGCATGCCCAGATGGCTACGGTATCTTTGATAGCTCTCCCCAAGGCAGCGTATCGGTCCTTGGAAAGAGCGAGCACGTGCGTAAAGATGAAGCGAGCTTCCTGGCCGATCGCGCATTGGAGCGGAAGACAATGCGCGATCACGAAGCCAGAAGCAAGGGAGACTCTGGCGAAGGCCGATTCCGCGACGCGGTGTGCGCATCCCTGGCTGATCATGCGAGATCTGTTGACGTCACGATGGAACAACCGAATGATCCCCACGCCCTCCGTGCCTTGCGAAAGATCCGCCGAAGCATCCGAGAGGAGCAGCAACAAAACGACTGCTAGTCCACTGAACCAGAAGAATCGCACCGGATGCTCCGCGTTGGATTGGACCGATCGAGCCCCTGAATCGCGGTCTTCTCATCCACTCAGAACACACCGCATGCGCCGGCGAGTTCAGTACAGGCCGATGCCATCCGCGACTATGGCCTCAAAGTCGGGATCGTCGGACACCATGTGGGTATCGAGCCGATGTGGTCGAATGTCGTGCTTGCGCCAGATGGCGATCGTGGAGTCTCGGGGGAGTCTACGACTTCAAGACCAGTTCCCGACGCTACTCCTTCCGTACCCATCACGGTGAACCCATAAAGGAAAAGCCCCGCCGGCTTTCCCAACGGGGCTTCTTGCGTACCTTGGGCGGTCGACTTAGATCGGTTCAATCTTGGTCGCAGCCGGACCCTTCTGGCCTACACCAGCCACATAGCGCACTTTCTGGCCTTCCTGGAGCGACTTGAACCCGTTCCCCTGAATTTCGGAGAAATGGGCGAACAGATCGTTTCCGCCTGCATCAGGCGTAATGAAGCCAAAACCCTTTGAATCATTAAACCACTTTACTGTACCGGTTTCCACGTAAGGACTCCTTAAGAATTCTCGCCGATCTGAAAATGTGGGCAGCGAGGCATGACGATCAAGGAGGAAACATGGAGAGAAAGTGGCGCCGCCGGGGCGTGTACCTAACGCTTCGAGGTTACGCTTGAAGATCCTGCACTAATTCTTATACAGGCATGCCGCATCGCGGTCAATGAAGATCTCGCGGCAATCGAAACGTACTTGCCAGGGCCGCCAAAAGCCAAGGCGCTGAAGACGTCCGCGAAAGGGTGCCGGATTGTTCAGCGATGCATGCTACAGTGGCATCCCTCCAGCTCAAGAGATCGGTATGTTGCTCTGCGCAAACTGTCTTGCAGTGGCGCGCGACGCCTCCAAGGCCTCCGGACATCTGGCGTTGCATATCATCGATACACGGCGAAGTAAGCTCCCTCGAGCTGCCACGGTCACTATCAGCACATTCCGTTGCTCCGACTGCGGTGTGATCTGGCGCTACCGCGAAGCAAAGGACAGCGGTCCACAAGGCTGGTCCCAGGTATTGAGCGAAGAGGCAGGCGGGGACTACGCAAGTCTGTAGTGGACGAGTGCCGACACCAGCACGATTGTTTCATGCAAGAACGGCGATCGAATTGGCAAGCACTGAACCCCGACGCCTTCCAACCATGTTGTTGAGCAAGCAGGGAGTACCACCGAATCATGATCGAATCGATCCTGCTGGCCGTCACGCGCGTTGCCACATTCGAGGGGCCACAAGCCAAGACCAACGCCACTGGCTTTTTCTTCGAAAGAGGGCAGCGACTGTTCGTTGTCACGAGCCGGCATGTGCTGATCGATGAGCCGACCAAGCACTTCCCCGACCGGATCGAGATCGAACTGCATGTCGATCCGGACAACATGGGAGCGTCCATCGGCTTCTCGATTCCGCTGTATCGCGACGGCAAAAGTGTCTGGCGTGACGGCCTCGATGGCGGCGGCGGCATCGACGTGGCCGTGATCGAACTCGACCACGCCGCGCTGCCGCCGAGCATGGTCTACCGGGCCTTTACACCCGCCCACCTTTACCGGCCACGCGACCGCATCGAAGCAGGCACACCGGTGCTGATCGTCGGCTTCCCGCTGGGATTCCATGACACGCTTCATCATTTGCCCGTTGTGCGCCAGGCAATCATCTCATCCTCATTCGGCATGCGCTTTCAGGGGCATGGCTACTTCCTGACCGATGCAAGGACGCATCGCGGCACGAGCGGAGCACCGGTGGTCATGCGCATGCCCAGGACCGATGCATCCACGCGCGCGCTGCCGTGGATGCTGCTGGGCACCCATTCAGCTAGACTGGACGTGGGCTCGCGGGACTTTGAACTAGACGAAGCCCTGGGCTTGAATTCCGCCTGGTATGCCGACATCCTGCTGCCTTTGACCGAGGCATGATCTGGAAAGGCGATCAGACTTGATGGATTTGTTACTCCATGGAGTCGCCCCGGATCCGCCGTACCTGCCGGGCCTTGGACGCACCCTCCAGGCAGGAAATCTCCGCAAGTGGTACCATATCTTTGCGTCGACACCAGTCGATGCCCACAATGCGCCGTCCGCCAGACATCATCATTAGAAGAGTATTAGCGGCAGCACGGGCGTCCACCCGAACCTTTCGCGGCAACATCGGCCGCAATCATTTCCGACCCGCAGCACGTTCCGTAACCAGCTCGCATGTGCTAGGCGTACTGGCTCGCGCAAGCACGGTCAATCCACACCAGTTTCTCCGCCTGCGATCGCACGCAGGATGCGACACTGGCTTTTGCAATGGCAACCGATCGCCAGGCACGTGTACCACACCAACATGGGAACACTGCACGCGCCCTCAAGGATCGAGCGCCTTCCGAACAGGCAACAATTTGCATCCCAGCATTACTCCGTTCAGCGTTTCGGTTTACCCCATCCAACAAGAGCCCGGCGTCTGGTTCGCGAACTACATGATCTCCGAGTACAAGGACGGCGCCGAACGTATCGTCGCCAATGTTTCGATGCGGCATGCCACGCACCATACGAAAGCCAACGCCAGGCAAGCCGCCCGTAGCGCAGGGGAAAGCGCAGTGGCACACCTACGCCTGCAACCATTCCCGCATCGGCATCCCATGCTATCGCGTGGCACTCGCTAAAGCAGAAAGGAGCATCCGTGGCAAAAGAAGAACTGGTGGAATTTGGCGGAAAGGTTTCGGAAGTCCTTCCGGATAACCGCTTTCGCGTCACCCTGGAGAATGGCTTCGAGGTCTGGGCTTACTCGTCTGGCCGGCTCAAGAGGAATCGCATACGGATTCTTGCCGGGGATCGTGTTACGCTCGAAATGTCGCCATACGATCTGACAAAGGGGCGCATCAACTATCGCCACAAGTTCTGAGCGAATGCGGCTTTTCTGCGTGTCGAAATGGCGATCACTGTTGGTGCCACCTCGGAATAGAACCATTTTTTTGTTGGTCCAGGTACGAGTGAGAGCACAACCCCTGGCTCCACATAGGACTTCAATCCACGCAGCAACAATACTTGGCGCAACCCAATAAGATCCGAGGTGCGAGATGCAACGAGACAAGTCTTTGCTGGACAGAATCCTCCTGGCGCTACGAGCCGAGATCCAAGCCTCTATGACTGATGTTCAGCTTGGCAAGGCTCTTGGCAATGTCGACCCTTCGAGGCTAGCCCACCATCTCCTGCTCCTACAGGACCATGGACTGGCGGAGAAAACCCCAAATATGGCATGGCGCCTGACGTGGAACGGCCACGATCGAATAGACGCCAACCTGAAGTCTTAGCTCTGGTACCAGGCGCGGTTACCGAGCGACGCGCGGAACGGCTGTTTTGGCAGTATCCCCGTGAGCCCGCATCGCTGGGCAACCGTACCGGGCGTGACCGTGGAGCGATATCCAACCTGGTGCGAAGCGTCGCTCCGCGCCAGCCCTGTGCATGATCTGCGTAGGTCATGGCAACCGCTCCGCAGGTCATGGCGCTCTCGAGCGGCTAGACCGCTTACAGATTCGAGCGATAAAGTCTCATTGACTACGATGGGAAAGCTCCGTATAACTGTTTCAGCAGGATCTTCAAGTAGCCATGCTACCCGCGTTGAAACGTCCGCCTCTACGGGGCGACTGTCCTCAATGCCGCCTCCTTGATCTTCTCGCTGCGCCCTAATTACCGACGCGTAGATTGCCGCAAGCCACAATGCAAAGCGTGCGAATCCACGTGCCAGTCAGCATCTGCGAGAGTTCGCTTCTTTTCTATTCAGCCATTCCCCATCGGGGGTAGCTGAACCGCTAAATGTAGAGAAAAGCGATTCGTTTACGAGGGGAAGCGTGTGTTGGCAGTTTACTCTTCCAGTTTTATCCTATTTGTCCTCTCGCAGCTCTTTGATTGGCGACAACGACGAAGCGAAATACCGAGCAGAATGCTCCATTGGCTTAGTGTGTTCGCCTACTCCACATCATTACTGGTGATGGTATGTGCTGTTGCAAAGATGATCTTAGCAGCCTAAGCCTTAGGAGGCTGACTGACGAGCGTCCGCCGTGCGAGCACGAATGAATTGGCTGTGCCAGGAGTATCGAGGCATGTACATACACGTCGCGGCATTCGAGTCTCCCCGCGAGTGTGTTCGCGCTGGCGCTCCCGGGCCGAAATGGTGCTATATGATGGCCATCCGTTACACAGCGAATCGCGACGATCGAATGTTCTGTGAGTCATTCGACGAAGAGGATGATTACTACACGCGCGCGGCCGCGGAGCAGGCCGCCGTCCACTACGGAAAATTTGCTGTCGATATAATTCATGGCCTGAGCTGAGGCGTCGCCGCGTATCGACATGAAAAGGTAAAAATCTATCTGTGATTCACAGCGAATCAAAATTGTCGTGCGCTAGCAGCCATTATTTGGACCGAATATGCAGAATGCAAGGTAAGCCACAGCGGATGGTCAAAAATCCTGATTAAATACCAGAACGCCGTCACGAAGAGTGCGTACGGAAACAAACCATACTTGGAGTGAAATGATGGACAACTATCCTGCGGAAAACTGTAAGGGATTTGATATCTATCCGTTAGTCTATAAATATGACGCTCCTCGCAAATGGCATGAGCGCCGGCCAGACCGCTCATACAGTGCGTCCGTGCTCATCTGTCGGGAAGGTGAGCCACCTAGTGGAAATAATGCGCGCGTGTTCCACGTTCCAGATATGCACTGGGCTGACTTGGGGTTGGCGAAGCGTGCCGCCGTACGACACGGCGAACACGTTATCGATGGTCTGGTCGCAGGCGAGTCGATCGTCGGCCTGTGATTCGAAAACGCTGAGACCGCGACCCGACACGATGCCCCCTCTTTCTCTTGATCCGAGCCAGCGGCATGGCCGAGCGGCTACCTCGCCTTAACGAAGGTAGACATGCCATCGATCGCCTCCCGGGCGGACGAAAGGGCTAGCGTGATCGCAACGTGCGGCGCGTTGGCGAAATGCTGGAGCAGCGGAGGCAACCGTCTCTGGGAACCCATTCCTCGACGGGCTGATTGTCGCGCTGGACAAACCATGGCCCTTTGACGCCTGCTGAGGCACCGGCCAAATCGCCGAATCGCACTTGTGCCATTCGTGCCGTGGCGGTGTCGTTCAGACTGAAATACAACAACGTACGCATGAAGTTACCTCACGCAATCTCAGTTTCCATTTCTGGCGAGCCGGCGGACACTTGCTTGATGACTGCGACCGATGCTCCTGACGGTCCTGGGTTGGATGCAGGACGGTGACCTCAGGTCGGGCCAGCCTTCTTTAACAGCACGATCCCAGTCAATGAGCAACGTGATTGCCTGACGCCAGCGGGACGCCGCCAATCGCATGACTCCGAATCGCTGGGAGCCCCCCTCCGGCGGCCTGCCCACCTGGCGGTCGCGTAGAAGGCGCGTGACATGTATGGCACGGTAAGTGGTCTCTGCAAATTCATTCGGCACGATATCTTCCTTCATTGCCTGCCAGGGTGGCATGGTGATGGCAGTGTTGAACAACTGTCACCGTTGTGAACGCTCATCTTCCATTGCCAACGATCATCTCCGCCCATATCGCAGTGCTTAGGATCGTTACGGCGTCTTCATCACGATGAGAGCACGGCTGCGCCAACCTGACACGCGGAAAGGCAGCAACGAAGGCGAAAGCCAACTTTGCGATCGGTCTTGCGAAATAGAGTCTCTCGCCGGACATCGATTGCATCGTCCCTTGGGAAAGGCTGGCTTGCCTGGCTACTGGGGGATTGGGCGAACGGCGGTCGCCGTGTGGCATCTTGCATGAATGTTCCAGGAATCCCCATGAGTGACTTTCAGGAGTCACAAGTCCTAGGACGTCATCGAGGGGGAAAGCCCGGAAACGAGTGATAGGCGAACCAGAAGCACTTAGCTTCCGAAACGCTACAACTAGCAGTATAGGGGGGCGATGCGCACCGCCCTAACCCGCTTACAAATTGATCAGGCAGGCGCTGCGCACAAGCTGGCCGCTCAGAGTCTCGCGCTGATCAACGACATCCTTCGCGACAAGGGATTGATGCTGCGCGCGGGCAGCCCCGGATCTCGCCCTCGTGTTCAGTTAGATCACATTTCGGACAGCGCTTGCGTCATGCATCAGCGGCTCTACCCTGGCCGCCAGGCAGTCCGCGGCTATTTCTCTCGCATAGGTGTTTGTCGCTGTGGCGGCCTCCGTGGCCGTCAGAACTCAAAAAAAACCTACGAGTATCGTTTTCGTCGGCGAAGTCGGAGAAATGCGAACAGGGACTCTGATCGTTTGTTGGGCAGTTCTACAATGACTGGCCGGCCGGATGACCTCAAACCTTGCGTTGCAGACTGGTTTGCAACATTCTGATATCGGAGGAGCCAGTGGAAGAGCAAATGCTGGACAGAGGCCAGGTCGATGTACCAGTCGTTGCCGTCGGCGCATCGGCCGGCGGCATCACGGCCTTGCAAAAGCTTTTTGAGGGTCTCCCTGCCAAGTTGCCGTTTGCGCTTGTCGTGCTTCAGCATTTGCCCAACGACCGTCCCAGCGGTTTGCCGGATCTGATCACTAGATGGACAAGCCTGCCCGTCCAAGTCGCTGCCGACGGCATGCGGCCCGCGGCGAACACGGTGTACATCCCGTCGCCGGATCACATCCTGACACTTGAAGATGGCGCGCTTCATACGAGTGCTGCGGACGGCGGCGGTCGACGCCCCGGCATCGATACGATTGACGCATTCCTCGAAAGTCTGGCGCTGCGTGAAGCGCCGCGCTCCATAGCCGTCATCCTTTCAGGCACCGGCATGGACGGAACCGCCGGCGCGGTCCGCATCCGGCAGGCTGGTGGCATCGTCATCGTCCAGGACCCCCTCACGGCCTTGCATGACGCCATGCCTCGGGCAGTCATACAGCGCGGCATCCACGATCATGTCCTGCCCGTCGGCGCCATCGGCCAACAACTAGTCGCCTGCGCCGATCCGGCCTATGTACGCCCCGAGGCGTCCGGGGACTGGACAGGCGGCATGTCCGCGACGCTCGACCGGATTATCGGGCTGGTAGCGCAGCGGGCGGGACTCAACCTGCGCGGATACAAGCCTTCGCCGCTGCTCTGGCGCATCCAGCAACGCATGGATATACGAAAAGTTTGGTCGTTCGACGACTATGCCCTGCTTCTCGAGGATGATCCGGTCGAACTGGAAGCACTGGTGCGCGGCATCCCCATCCACGTGACCGAGTTTTTCCGTGACACCGATGCGTGGGCGGTCCTGCGTAAAGATGTACTTGGACCGCTCGTCGCCGAGGCGGGAACCGAGCGCACGGTGAGGGTGTGGACGCCGGCGTGCGCGACCGGTCAGGAGGCCTACTCAATTGCGATGCTTCTCGATGAAATCGGACAGGAAAAGGCTGCGGCACTGGACTTCCAGATCTTTGCCACAGACGCGGCGCCCGAACTCGTGGCAAAGGCGAGTCGAGGCCTGTTCCGTACTGAGTCGCTGACCGGGCTATCGCCCGCGCGTCAAAGCCGGTACCTCTACAGGGTCGACGCGTTCTTTCGAGTAAAGCGGTTCCTGCGCGAAAAGCTGGTGTTTGTGCCGCAGGATCTGCTCTCCGACCCCCCGTTTTCGCAACTGGACCTTGTTACCTGCCGCAACCTGTTTATCTATTTGGAGCGGGAGACAGTCAAGGACGTGCTGTTTCTTCTTCACGGCGCATTGCGCAGCGGCGGATTTCTCTTCCTGGGCAAGAGTGAAGCCCTACCCTTCAACGTACAGGGATTCGAGGCAGTCTCTGCAGAATGGAATATTTATCGTAAAGTCGGCCCGATGCCAGGCGCCCGACGGCACCCCCTGTCCCCTGCTCCGCATAGCACTGCGCGGGCAGCGGCTGCGCTTCGGGTCGCACATGAGCAGTTCGACGTTCCGTCGGTGCTGATCGACGACGGGGGCGAGGTGCTGAGGACATATGGCAACACGAAGGGCATCCTGAGCCTGCCGGCGGGGGAACCTTCCCTCAATTTGGCGGATCTGGTCCGTGGGCAATGGGCGGCGCAGCTCCAATATGGCATCAGGCAGGTGTTAGACAGACACGAGGCACTGACTCTGACCAACCTGAAGGACGGCGTTGCCGGCGACGCTCCCATCAGCATGCGGCTGACACCGCTGCAAACCTCGTGTGGGAAGGCATGGGATCGCATTTTGGTGTCATTCATTCGGGACCAGGATTCTGCTGACGTGCCCGATGCGGCCGGCTCCAGCCTTCTTCAAGATGACCTTGGTATTGGCGCCAGCGTCGACTGGAAGGACGAAGCGCGCGTGTCCCGCGAGGAGTTGGAAGCATCGCGCGAGGAATTGCAGGCACTCAATGAGGAACTTAAGGCAATGCTGATCAAGTCCTCCGGTTCGTGAGAAGGCGCGTTATTTGAAGAATCACGAGCGCAAAGAGAAGAACATGAAGCAGATGACGTTGGCAGCGGGTGCAGACCAATGCGCAGGTTTCGAGCAACACCGCAAGCCAACGCGACGTGAGGAATTTCTGGCGACGATGGAGCAGATCGTGCCGTGGGCGGCATTGTGCGCCGCGATTGAGCCGTACTATCCGAAGGCTGGCAATGGCCGGCGGCCCATTGGTCTGGAGCGGATGCTGCGCATCCACTTTCTGCAGCACTGGTTCAACCTGGCAGATCTGGCTTGCGAGGAGGCCCTGTATGACAGCGCCAGCCTGCGCCGCTTCGTAGGAATTGACCTGGGTCGTGAGCCGGTGCCGGACGCCACCACGGTATTGAAGTTTCGGCGGCTGCTGGAGAAACATCAGCTTGCCGAACGGCTGTTCGCGGAGGTTGGCCGAAGCCTGCAAGCCAATGGCGTGAAGCTGAAGACCGGCACCATTGTCGATGCCACGATCATTGGTGCGCCCAGCTCGACGAAGAATGAAGAGAAGTCGCGCGACCCCGAGATGCATCAGACCCGCAAAGGCCAGCAGTGGTACTTTGGCATGAAGCTGCACATTGGCGTGGATAGTCAGAGCGGGTTGGCTCATTCCGCGGTGGTGACGCCGGCCAATGTTCACGACAAGCATGCGCTGCCCCAGCTACTGCATGGGCAGGAGCGGCGTGTCTACGGTGATAGCGCATACGCCAGTCAGCAGGAGCTGATCGCATCGAAGGCGCCGCACGCCAAGGACTTCACCAATCAGCGGACCCGCAGGAACGGGGAGATTGACGAAGTGCAACGCGGGAAGAACCGTAACAAATCGAAGATCCGGGCCCGGGTTGAACATGTCTTCGCCGTGGTTAAGCGCCTGTGGGGCTTCACGAAAGTCCGCTACCGTGGCCTGAAGAAGAACGCCGGCCGTGCCTTCACGGCGCTGGCGCTGGCCAATCTCTACTTGAGTCGAGGGCATCTGATGGGAGCAGTCCGCCCATAAAGGGCGAATGCGGGGCGGGCGCCCCGTCAACACACCCCAATTGGGGGCGCGTGAAGGCAAATTCGCATCGCCACAGCTATTTTTCCGGCCGAACGGGCTCCTGATCAACTTGCGTCACTCAATTTACCCAGCTTGTTCAGCGTAGCCTTAAGGCATCCAACGAACAACTCAAACAGAGCAACGCGGAGCTTAACGATGCCAACGTCGACCTGCAGGGGAACATCGAACGGCTCGCGATGCAAAACCGCGTACTGCTTTCCGGTGCAGTCATGGCTGTGTTTCTTGACCTGGACCTGAAGCTTCAGTGGTTCACGCCGACCATGCGGAATGTATTTCCGCTGAGGCCTGCCGATACCGGAAGAAGAATCGCTGACCTCGTGCCGATATTCCGCGATCCCAACTTCTATACCGACATCCAGCATGTGGTTAGCGGAGGCGAACCGTGCGAAGCTGTCATACGCGATAACGGTGGGCGATGCTTCCTGCGCAAGACATTTCCCTACATCTCGGAGACAGGCGCGACAGCCGGTGTGGCCATCACGTTCACTGACATCGGCGAACAAATGCGTACAGAGGCGCCACGGCATCGCAACGATACCTGACTCCGCACCATGGCGAGCGTTCAAGGGTCAACACAACTGTCACCTTCCGCCTGACCGCCCAGGGTGTGAGGCGCAACGGCGGAAGCTTGGGCACGCTCATGAAGAATGCGGGACCAAGGGCACAAGTTTCATTATGCGGCCATCCTTCGCTGGCGACGATCTTGCCAAGCCTGATCGAACTTGCAGCGGTATCGGGTATTCTCTGCCCGACCGTGCGGCAGCCGTACTACCATCTTGCTGACGTCGAAATAGCAATGAAGATGAATCGACCGAATAACTTTTGCAATCGGCGAGGCAGTTAGCCATCGTCGCAATTCGTGAATCCAATAATTCCCGGCTTTGAAGAACAGAAAGATGCCCGGATGCAATGCAATCGATGATGCCTAGCATCGCGGTTCGCCGGCGTTCTAGGAGATCAAGGCTTGCTTGTAACGTATCAAGCAGTTGAATTGCACTAGGCGGAGGCGGCCCTTGCCGGGCAAGTTTTGCGACGAGGGCTTGCTGCTTATCACAAAGGCGGCACGCCGTGGCCAGGGCCGCAGTAACTAACTCCGTTTGTGCAATCATAAGTTGCAGCCGAGGGTGTCCGGATAGGGCAGGAGGTTGGCCTGTCTCCGCCGAAGTCGCGCATGATGCCAACGTTCTATTCATTGCGCTCGCAGACATGGATTGACTCCGCAATTATGCATTTGGAAGTATCGGCTACCACAAACATAACGGTAGTCAGTGAGACGCTGATTTTGAGTCCGTCATTATGTGTATCACTGGAAACCTCGGTTGCCTTTTCCGCCGGGTCATATGCAAAGCGGTACCACGCGACTGGACTGGCTGAGGGTCAAGCGGCTAAGCCACCGCGTCAGAGAACCGATCGAAGCCATCGCTAATGTCAGACGAGATGTCGCCGTTTTGCAGAGGAGCATTGGCGGGCGGCAGGTCCTGTACCGGAACCCGCTTTCGGGGAAATAAAAAGCGATACGGTCACCGTGTGATCATCCCGATGGGAGCTGGGGGCCGCGAGACAGTGAAGCGAAGCCGACACGCGTCGGCCTAGCACCGCATTGCTCGGCGCAATGGGTCCCTTCGGCCCCAAACAGTAGGCATGCCGCCTTCGCACACCCGAAATGAGCGATACAGTGAAAATGGAACATGTCGTGAGTTAACCCCTCACGGCTGATGTCGGTGGGTCTGCCGAGCCGGTGCGGAGGCCGGCCACGGTGCGGGCAGAGCTGCAATATCGCAGTTCCGGCGCCAGGGCAGACGGGCAATGAGAGCGCTACGTTTTCCTTTTGCTTTCGGCGGCGGCAAAGTGGCGAACGAACCATCCGGCGGCAAGCTTGCCGACCTGCTCCAACGCGCCGGGTTCTTCGAACAGGTGGGTAGCGCCGGGAATCACTTGCAGCCGCTTTTCGCATGGTATCCACGCGGCGGCGCGGGCATTGAGACTGACGACGACCGGATCATTTTCCCCGACGATCATCAGCAGCGGAGAGGCCAGGCGGCAAAGTGCATCGTGGCCGGCAAGATCAACTCGCCCGCCGCGGGACACGACCGCATTGATACGCCGGTGCGCCGGCGTTGCGACGGCGGCACGCACGGCCGCGGCCGCGCCAGTGCTCGCACCGAAGTAACCAACTCTGAGATCGCGCTGCCCTGCCAGGCGTTCTATTGATTCCGTCGCAGCGCTGAGCCTGTCGCGCAGCAGCGCAATATCGAAGCGCCGCGTCAGGCCAATATCCTCTTCCGGCGTCAGCAGGTCGAACAGCAAGGTGCCGATGTCGGCATCGTGCAGCATCGACGCCACCAGACGGTTGCGCGGGCTATGGCGGGAACTGCCACTCCCGTGGGCGAACAGGACAATCCCGCGAGGCGCGTCAGGCAAGGCCAGTTCCCCTGGAAGGACCACGCCATCCGCGTCGATCATTACCTGCTGCGCAGTGACGAGTTTCATTCGCGCCCCCGTTCAGGTGCTCCGATCAATCCCGGTGCCAGCTCACATGCAGTTCGGTTTCCGCATGGTCGTAGTCGATCGTAAGCTTGCCGCGGTAAGCGTGATGGATGGCATTGCCGACATCGCGCGCCAAGTGCACGCCGGTGGTCGCAATGACGGTGCCCTGGTCGTCGGAATCGATGGACATCAGCCGTTCCATCGGATGCTGCGCGCGCAACCCGGCTTCCCTATGGCGGACAAGAGCGAGGATCTCCGTGCGATGGGTGCCCTCAAAGCCGCCTGCAAGCACCACCCGCGCCGCCGGAATGCCGTCAGCGGTGCGCGCGCATGCCGAACACACCAGGTGTGCCGCGCCGGAGGGCGCCGGGCGCCATTGCCAGTGGCCCCGCATGAAGACAGCGTGGCAGACGGGACAGGTCGCCACAATTGGCGCGGCAGCGGGCTGCTTGTAGCGGTCGGAAATGTGCTCGACCGGAAACGGACTCCACCGAACGGGTCGGACCTTCGCGAACTGTGCACGGACTTTCATGTTGGGCTCCTCGTTGAAGGGCAGCACCCTGACGGCCGGGGGCGTAGCAGGCGGCGTCACACGCCACAAGCTTCGCGTTGGCAGCGACCGCAGGTCACATAGGGATAAGCTATGCGCCCTGCCAGACCGCGACTTAAGCTGGATCAAAGGAACCGCACAGGCACCGGGTAAGCAGAGGCGGTCGGACGCCCGGCCTCGGCAACGCCATGACGCAGCGTTTCTGCATCCGTTGATACGGAGCAATTCCAGTCGACAGGGCTAGCCTATGTTTGAGAGAGCAAAGCCAGGGGCCAGCCGGGGCATGACGACGCTCTTGATACTTTCCAAGGTGGTGACAGACGGGGCCAATGTCCGGGCCGAACCGCGAAGCCGGTCCGACAATGCGTGACGCCATCGCGCATCGTCGCCCTTGCGTTACATCAACGCGCGCGTCGCCACGGCACCTACGGTAGAGCCGTTGCCAACCTGGATCACGATGCGGAATTCGCCATGCCCGAAAAAACTCTTATCTTCCACCAGAGCGCGCGACGCGAGATGCTTCATGGTGTGGAATTGCTCGCGCGGGCCGTCAAGGTCACGCTGGGACCGGGCGGGCGCAATGTCATCGTAGAACGCCGCGACATGGTGCCCCTGGTCGCCAACTCCGGGGTGGTGGTAGCCAAGTCCGTCTCGCTGCCCGACCCGTTCGCCGATATGGGCGCCCGCCTGCTCTGCGAAGCAGCGGTCCGAACCAGCGAGATCGCCGGCGACGGCACCACGACTGCGACGACCCTTGCCCACGCCATCGTGGCGGAAGGGGTGAAGTACGTCGAGGCCGGACACGACCCGATGCAACTCAAACGAGGCATCGAAGCGGCCGGAAAACTAGTCTCGGAGCATTTGCTGGCAAGTGCGAAGCCGTGCGGCGGTACTGACGAAATGAGGCAGATTGCGACCATCTCGGCCAGCGGCGACCACACTGTCGGAACGCTGGTCGCCCAGGCCGTGGAACACGTGGGCAAGGACGGCGCCATCAGCGTCGAAGACGGTTCCAAGCTTGACGACGAGCTGGATATTGCCGAAGGCGCACTGATCGACCGCGGCTACCTGTCTCCGCTGTTCGCGACCACGGAGAGCCGCGCTGTCGTGCTCGAATCTCCGCTGGTACTGCTTTGTGACGCAAGTATCTCGTCGATAGCACAGTTGCTGCCGATCCTGGAAGCTGTGACGCGGGCAGGCCGGTCGTTGCTGGTCATTGCCAACGATGTGGAAGGCGAAGCGCTGGCGACGCTGGTCGTCAACAACCTGCGCGGCGCACTGAAGAGCTGCGCGGTAAAGTCCCCTGGCTTTGGCGACTCTCGCACCGAGCAACTTGGGGATCTCGCTGCGCTGACCGGCGCGACGGTGGTGTCGCCGCAAACGGGCACATCCCTTGAGCATGTCGGACTGGAACAACTGGGCGAGGCACGGCGCGTGGAAATCAACAAGGACGCGACGACGCTGGTGGGCTCCGGCGCCGATGCATCCCGCGTAGCCGCGCGCATCGCCGTACTGCGCAGCCGGGTGCCCGACGCACGCTCGGACTACGACCGCGAAGGATTGCAGCGTCGCATCGCCCGGCTGACGGGCGGCGTCGCCGTCATCAAGGTCGGCGCGGCTACCGAGAGCGCATTGCATGAACGCAAGAACCGGTTCCAGGACGCATTGCATGCTACGCGCGCCGCAGTGGACGAGGGCATCGTCGCAGGTGGAGGCGTGGCGCTGCTGCGTGCCCGTACCGTGCTGCAGGACTGGCAAGCGCCAAATGCGGAACAGGCTGCCGGTGCACGCATCGTCCACGCAGCGCTGGCGGCGCCAATGCGGCAGATCGTCGCGAATGCCGGCGCCGACGCCGATGCGGTCGTTCACCGGGTATGCGAGGCGTCGGGAACCATCGGCTACGATGCCGGGGGCGAGCGCTTTGGCGACATGCTCGAACTCGGCGTGATCGACCCGGTCAAGGTCGTACGCACCGCGCTGCAGAATGCCGTCTCCATCGCTTCATTGCTGCTCACGACCGACTGCATGATTGCGATCGAGCGCATCCCCCACGGCTCCGCGGAGAACGCGGCCGCGGGAGCCCGCATGTTCGGCGAAGAATTCTGACCAGCTTGCCCCGGATGCAGAAGACGATGTTGAATTTGCGGCGGCGAGGTCCGCCGTTCCTGTAATGGTTCAGACATGAAGCGCCAATTGGGTATGGCCGGTGCGCTCGCGCTCCTGCTCATTGCGCCGTTCGCTCACGGCAAATTTAGGCATCCGCGTGCAGGCCGAGTTAACAAGCGTCAAGGAACTCCCAACTCCGTAACGGGATCACCCTCTGCCAGCACGGGTCTGCCAGGCAGTCGCAGACGAATCACGATCTCTGTACCCTTCTCTGGTCCGCTTTCCACTGCGTATGTGCCGCCGAGCAGGTAAGCGCGCTCTCGCATGCCCACCAGGCCAAAGGACCCCGGCTTGCGCGGACTCGCGGGGTCGAAACCTGCCGGCATTTCCCGCTGGCTTGCATGGGTCGCCGCTGTTCCGGGATTGACATGAGATTCAGTCTTCACCTCAGCCCCGATGGTCCGACGGACCCTTTGATGAGCGATCTCTTCACAACCGTTGATGCCGATCAACCTTGGCTCGGTAGCCGGCACTATGTTTGACCAAGCAGCAACCTGCCGAGGCAAGCCCGCCGTCAATCGACCATGGAACGTCAGCAAACCGAGTTCTCGCTTTGGTACCTCATTCTCACAACCGTAGCGATACTGATTCTGCAGTTCTACATCGGTGCGGCCAGTATCCAGACACTGGCGTACAGCGACTTCAAGGCGCTGCTCAAAGCCGACAAGGTCCGCACCGCGAGCGTTGGCGAAACCGAAATCAGTGGCACGGTCGTCACAGCCGGGCTGGAAGCCATTGTGCCCCGCGACCAGGCCGCGGCACTGCAGAAGTCAGGACGAGCCGAGCATGTGTTCACTACCGTACGCATCAATGACCCCAACCTCCTGTCCGATCTGGACGCCGCACATGTGCGGTACGCCGGTGAAGCCGACAACAAGTGGATTGGCGCGGTCCTTTCATGGATCGTACCGGCGCTCGTCTTCCTGGGAATCTGGACATTGGTGATCAAGCGCATGGGCGGAGGCAGGGACGGCTTGCTCGAAATTGGCAAGAGCAAGGCAAAGATCTATCTGCAGCAGCAGACCGGCGTCACGTTCGCTGACGTCGCCGGCATTGACGAAGCCAAGGCCGAGTTGATGGAAGTGGTCGACTTCCTCAAGGAACCCCAACGCTATCGGCGACTGGGCGGCAAGATACCCAAAGGGGTGCTGCTCCTCGGTGCCCCCGGCACCGGAAAGACGCTACTGGCGCGCGCGGTTGCAGGCGAAGCTGGCGTGCCGTTCTTCAGCATGAGCGGATCCGAGTTTGTCGAGCTGTTCGTGGGTGTTGGCGCCGCGCGTGTCAGAGACCTGTTTGCCCAGGCCGAACAGAAGGCACCCTGCATCATCTTCATCGACGAGCTGGATGCGCTGGGCAAGACCCGCACCCTCAACGTCGCAGGCGGCCAGGACGAGCGAGAACAGACGCTCAATCAGTTGCTCGTGCAAATGGACGGCTTCGACACCAACAAAGGGGTCATCATCATGGCCGCCACCAACCGGCCGGAGATCCTCGACGCAGCGCTCCTGCGGCCGGGCCGGTTCGACCGCCACATCGTACTTGACCGCCCCGACCTTGCCGGACGCGAGCAGATCCTGCTCGTCCATGTTCGCAATGTCACGCTCGCCCCTGAAGTCGCCCTGCATGACCTCGCCGCACGCACCCCCGGTTTCGCCGGTGCTGATCTCGCAAACCTGGTCAACGAGGCGGCCCTGCTTGCCGCGCGCAAGAACAAGGCTGCCGTAGACATGGCCGATTTCGACGAGGCGCTCGACCGCATCATCGGCGGCCTCGAAAAGCGCAATCGCGTCATGATCGCGCTGGAGAAGCAGACCATTGCCTACCACGAGGCAGGCCACGCACTGGTCGCGGAAAGCCGCGCGCATGCCGACCGGGTATCGCGCATCTCCATCATCCCGCGTGGTGTAGGCGCGCTCGGCTATACACAGCAGACACCGGCGGAGGACCGCTATCTGCTCCGGCGCAGCGAATTGCTCGACAGGCTCGATGTGTTGCTGGGCGGACGCATGGCCGAACAGATTGTCTTCGACGACGTCTCCACCGGCGCTCAGAACGACCTGGAGCGTGCCACCGACATGGCCCGCCAGATGGTGACGCAATACGGAATGAGCAGCTCGCTTGGGCTGCCATGCTATGAACGCACCGGCAACAGCCTGCTGCCGATGGGCCCCGCGCTGCCCCGGCCTGACCGGGACTACAGCGAGCGCACTGCGCAAACCATCGACGAAGAAGTTCGCCTGATTCTGGCCGAGGCCGCCGAGCGGACCCGCAAGACCCTCTTCGCCCGGCGCCCGGTGCTTGACGCTCTGGCGCAGTTGCTGCTCGACAAGGAGGTCGTCGATCGACCAACGCTGGATACGCTGCTCAAGCGCATGCCCGCGCACGAATCGCGCGCCGAGGCCGCCTGACAGCAAGCCCTGTATGGAACCCTATGTCTTCTGCGCTCACACCCTTTTTGGCAGTACGGGAAGCCGCTCATCGACTGGACGGCACCTCGTCCGATTATGCGCGGCTACTTGAGCTGGCGCACGAGAAGCAGTTCGTTCTGCTCGGTGAGGCCACTCACGGCACCGCCGACTTCTACCGAATGCGTGCACAGATCACGCAGGCGCTGATAGCGGATGAAGGGTTCGATGCCGTTGCCATCGAAGGCGACTGGCCGGACGCGTGGCGGGTCAATCGCTATGTGCATGGTGAAGGCCACGATGACAGCGTAATGGCTGTTGCCGACTTCCAGAGGTTCCCATCCTGGATGTGGCGGAACCAGGAGTTCCTGTCATTCATCGAATGGCTGCGCGAACACAACGCCGGCCTGCCTGCGGAGCGGCGTACGGGCGTGTACGGCCTTGATCTTTACAGCCTGTATCGCTCCGCAGAGGCCGTGATCCGGTATCTCGCTCCCATCGACCCCATGCAGGCGGAGTCGGCCCGGCAGCATTATGCCGCGCTTGATCATGTGCGAGACCCCGCCGCCTATGGTTACCAGGCTGCGACCGGGGCGCGCATGCCGGCCACGGAGGGCGCCATCCGGCAATTACTTCAGTTGCGCTGCGATGAAGCCGCCTACATCTCTCGCAATGGCCTCGCTGCTATGGACTCGCACTATTTTGCGGAGCAGAACGCCTTGGTAGTGGTGAATGCCGAGGCCTACTACCGCGAGATGTTCGGGCGTCGCGTCAACACCTGGAATCTGCGCGACGCCCATATGGCGCAGACGCTGAACTCGCTGGCCGAGTACAGGCAGCGGCGCGGCGGAAGCGGCCGTGCCGTGGTCTGGGCACACAATTCACACGTCGGCGATGCCAGCGCGACGGAGTCCCGCTTGCGCGGGGAGTGGACTCTCGGCCAACTGGTTCGCAAGCTGGCCGGGACGCGCGCGCTGCTGGTTGGCTTTACTACTTATACAGGTTATGTGTGCGCGGCATCCGAGTGGGATGGCGATCCCGAGCGAAAGCGCATTGTCCCGGCACTGCCCGGCAGCTGGGAGTCACTGTTTCACGCCACCGGACTGGACCGCTTCTTTCTTGCGCTGGGCGCCGGCGCAAGCCGGACGCTGTCCGAGGCCATGCTCGAGCGGGCGATTGGCGTGCTTTACCTGCCGCAGTCAGAACGGGCCAGCCACTATTTCGATGCATCCATCGCCGGCCAGTTCGACGCGCTGTTCCACCTGGATGAAACCGACGCGCTCGAACCCCTTCCCACGCCGCACAACGTGGGATCCTCATCGGTGCCTTGAGCTTCAGTGCGAAAACAGCACCGGAACCGTCATCGACGGGAGCAACGCGCGCGTGACTCCGGGGCGTCCATACATTTAAAAGCTCACTGATGTTCAGAAAGGCGCTTTGATGTCCAGAACAGGGTTTTGATGTGCAAGCAGGACATTAATGTCCGAGATCACGCCGACTGCAAATCCCTCTATACTCCATTCCATCATTCATCCCCCTATGAATCATGGAATACACTCCAGGCATCAGCCAGCTCGCCGGCCTGCTGGCAGATCCCGGCCGTGCGGCCATGCTATGGGCGCTGATGGACGGCAGCGCCCGCCCCGCCGGGGAACTGGCGCTGATCGCTGGCCTGTCCGCCTCATCCGCGAGCGGACATCTGACGCGGCTCAGTGAAGGCGGGCTGCTCGCCGTGGAGACGCGCGGGCGCAATCGCTACTATCGGCTGGCGGCGCCCGAGATCGGCGTGGCGATTGAAGCGCTGGCTTCCGCCTCGCTCGCGAGCCGGCCGCCGCGGCTGCGTGATGTGCCGGTGTCGCGCGCGGCGCCGCCTGCGTTGCGGCAGGCACGCACTTGCTACGATCATCTGGCTGGCGAACTCGCCGTTGGCCTGTTCGAGCGCATGACGCGCGCCGGCTGGCTGCTCGTGAACGGCAATGCCGTGGACCTCAGCGGCGACGGCGCGCAAGCCATGTCGCGGCTTGGCGTCAACGTCGAGGCCGCGCGCCGCAAGCGGCGCCAGTTCGCGTGCACCTGCCCCGACTGGAGCGAGCGCAAGCCGCATCTCGGCGGCGCACTCGGTGCCGCGCTGCTCGGCAACCTGCTTGAACGCGGCTGGATCGAGGCGACGCCCGCGTCGCGCGCGCTGCGGGTGACGCCGCTCGGCCAGCGAGAAATCGGCGGCATCGCGGCCTGAAGGCCCCGCAACACAGACATACCCAATACAGACATACCCAATAAGGAGAACGAACATGGTCACACCATTGGACGACCACATCCAGGACGCCATCCAGCGCTTCTTTGCGCTGATCAACCTTGGCGACACCGCGCAGACCGATGCGCAACGCGCGCTGTTCGAAGACGCGCTGCTCGACGCGGAGGAAGACGACACCGAGGGCCAGGAACTGCTGTGGGTGATCCGCGAGGTCATCGACTGGCAGTCGGGCTTCTACGTGGACTGGAAGGACTGCCAGTCCTTCATCGGCTGCATGAACCAGCTGTGCGAGCGGCTGGACCTTGAGATCGACTGGGGCAGCGAGGACCCCGAGGACGAGAACTTCCTGGAGAGCACCAGCGTGCCAGAACTGATGGAACTGGCCCACCGGCAGCTGCGCGTGGCCGGCTACACGCTGTGGAACTGGGATACCGGCGGCGATGCCTACGGCGGCTGGATCACGCGCAGCGAGGATGACGAGGAAATGTTGGATATCGCCGAGACCCTGAATTTCGATATCCGCCCTGGCGACCAGCCCTACTGAGCGTTGGTTCGGGCTCCGGCGTCCGCCACCGACGTGCCTGCTGCCCAGCAATATTGGAACTAAATCCGGCAGCACCGGTTGCGCCGCACATCGGCCCCAGCACCATTGTCCACACTGTGGGACAATCCAGCCGCAAGCGCACCCGCTCCCGGACCCATCCGCGAGCGCGCCACTGACGCCGGGGCACTGCATGAAAACGATCGAATGGAAGGACTGGGAAATTTTCTGCCGCGTGGTGGAAGGCGGCGGCTTTACCCAGGGCGCCGAGCTGGCTGAGGTGCCAAAGTCCTCGGCCAGCGCGGCGGTGGCCCGGCTGGAGAGCCAGCTTGGGGTGCGTCTGTTTGAACGCACCACGCGGCGCGTGCGCGTGACCGAGCGCGGCCAGCGGCTCTACGACCGCGTGGCGCCGCTGTTCGCCGAACTGCACGAGATCAACGCCGAGGCCGCCTCCGTCAGCGACGAGGTCAGCGGTGTGCTGCGTATCTCCACCCCCTATGAAGTCGGTTCGCAGCACCTGTCCGACGGGCTCAGCCGCCTGATGCGCCTGCATCCGCGCCTGCGCGTGCACGTGGATGTCAGCTGGGACCAGCCCGACCTGATCCGCCATGGCTATGACCTAGCTTTCGTCATGACGAACACGCGGCTTCAGGACACATCGTTCGCGAGCAAGCGCGTCGTGCTGATCGAGCGCGGCTTCTATGCGGCGCCTGCGCTGATCCGCGACCGCGGCCTGCCGCGTACCCCGCAGGACCTGGCCGGCTGGCCCACGCTCGGCAACGCCGACGATCACTTCTGGGAATTCCTGCGCGACGACATCGAAACGGCGCGGCTGGATGTCGAGCCCCGCATCTGCACGCATAACGCCGAACTGCGCCTGAAGGCCGCCATCGACGGCCTGGGTGTCGCCCGGCTGTCGCCGCGCTTCGTGCAGGACCAAATCCAGCAAGGGCAGCTTGTACGCGTGCTGCCGGCCTACTCGTCGTCACCGCTCAAGGTCTATGTGCTGATGCCGGCGCGAAAGCTGATGCCAGCCAGCGTGCGCGTCTTCCTCGACGTGCTGGAACAGACACTGGGCGTGCCGGAGACCAGACGTCCGGCCGCGCGAAAGCGGGAGGCGGTGCAAGCCTGACGCACAACGCAGTCGGCCGCAGATCCGAGGCTATGCTTTTCACATCCAGCGGGAGAAGCGTATGCACAACAGAGCGCGCCCGGCAGCCACGCAAGCGACGGCGCCGGGCTTGATCCTCCGGTGGCTTTGCTGCGTCTGGCTCACTGTGCTGATGCTTCCCGGTACGGCATCCGCCATGGACTTCACCATCTACTACCAACCCCAACTCAGGAAGAAGATGCTGATCGGGGAAGGCAAGATTCAGGAAGGTGATGCAAAGAAGTTCCTCGCCGCAGCCAAATTGGCTGACCGTGATGAAGAAGGACTCGTGATCCTTGCATTGAACAGCCCGGGCGGCAATGTCGAGGCCGCTTTCCGGCTGATCGATGCCATGGACACGGTACGCGTCTACACGACCGTGCCAAGCAATGCCAGGTGCGCTTCCGCTTGCGCTTCCATTGTGTTCGCATCAGGAGAACGACGCAGTGTCGTTGGCACCGGGCTGCTCGGCTTTCACAGTTGCTACCGGCGCGATGGCAAGACTTACGCTTCGGACTCGCTCTGCAACGAGATCATCGCGGCGAATGCCATGCAGCGCGGCGTCAGCAATGCCGGCATCAATCGCTTCGTCAAGGAGTATGGGGCGCGTGATATGGCATGGGTCGGGCGCGATGTCGCTTGCAAATCGCTGCAAGGTCTATGCAGACCGGGACTGGCGGAGATTCAGCCCGAGATGAAGGATGCGTTGGCCCATAGTTTCGATTGCAGCAAGCTCGTCTCCACGCAGGCGCAGCTGATTTGCGCGGATGCAGAACTGACGCGTGTCGATAAAAAGCTGGCCATGGTCTATGAGCAGAAACTGAAGACATCGGCGAACAAGGCGCGGTTACGCGCGGATCAGCGCGCATGGCTTCGCGATTCCCGCAATCTTTGCAGCGATAAGGGCTGCCTGCTGCGCAGCTACCAACAGCGTATCGATGAACTGAATCGAATGCGGTCGTAAACCAGTGGAGTCGACAGGGCCGCGCCGCAAGCGGCTGCGGCCCCGATCAACCTGCCAGCAACTTCCTCAGTCCCCAAACACCACCACCGAACGCGCCAGTTCTCCGCGCCTAAGTTCATCAAACGCGCTGTTGATCTCTTCGAGCGGCAGGCGCCGCGAGATCAGTTCGTCGAGCTTGAGCCGTCCCGCCATGTAGAAATCCACCATGCGCGGCATGTCCACCGGAAAGCGGTTGGAGCCCATCAGCGAGCCCTGGATCTTCTTCTCGCCAAGGAAGTCGCTGCCCTTGAGTTCGATCTTCACGCCCGGTGCAATCATGCCGATGATGGTGGCCGTGCCGCCGCGGCGCAGCATCGCGAAGGCCTGCTCGGCAGTTTGCTTGAGGCCGATCGCCTCGAACGCATGGTGCACGCCGCCGCCGGTCAGCGCGCGCACGGCGTCGACGGTATCGTCACCGGCCTGGACGACATCGGTCGCGCCGAATTGTCGCGCCAGTTCCAGCTTGCCAGGCACGCGGTCGATAGCGATGATGCGGCCAGCGCCCGCGATGGCCGCACCGTTGATGGTGGCCAATCCGATACCGCCGCAGCCGATGACGGCCACGGTTTCGCCGGGCTGCACGCGCGCGGTATGAACCACCGCGCCGAACCCGGTGGTCACGGCGCAACCAATCAGTGCGGCGCGGTCAAGCGGCATGTCGCGGCGGATCGCAACCAGCGCATGCTCGTGTACGAGCATCTGCTCGGCAAACGCGGACAGGTTGATGAACTGATTCATCGGGCCGCCGTGGTGCGCCGTCAGGCGCGGCGGTTCGTCTTCGCCTCGGCGCGTATCCGGCTCGGTGCACAACGACAGGTGGCCGGTCAGGCAGTGCTCGCAATGGCCGCAATAGGCCGACAGGCAGGTGATCACGTGGTCGCCGGGCCTGACCGTGCGCACCAGTTCGCCGACCTGCTCCACCACGCCGGCGGCTTCGTGGCCAAGTACTGCGGGCATCGGATGCGGGTAGGCGCCATCCAGGAAATGCAGGTCCGAATGGCACACGCCAACAGCGGCGGTCCGGATCAGGACTTCATGCGGGCCAGGCTTGCCGATGACAACGTCTTCGATCACCAGCGGGGACTTGGGTTGATGCAGGACAGCGGCTTTCATGGATCTCCTTGCGTGCAGGCCGCTGCGCGATTGCCGGGGCAGCGCGGGCGGCCGTCAGTGGGTTCCGGGGCGCAGCCCGCACATTACCGCCGATCGGAGATTCACGTAAGACGCTGTGCAGCAACGGCCTCCCGCTTATGCGCGTCTACAACTCTTCCTTGATCGGCAGCACGCGCAGGAAGCCGATGCCAAGGTGTTGCAGCGGGCCCATCCCCGGCTCACTGTCGTAGGTTTTCAACTGGCCGCTCTCGCGCGTGACCCACGTCAGATGGCGCGAGCTCCCGTCCGGGTTTGCACGCAGTTCGACCCGGTAGGCGATGTCGAGCAAGCCATCATTCATGCCCTTGAGGATGCGCTGGGCCAGCGGCGCGCTATCCAGGACGATGCCCATCTCGGTATTCAGCTTGGCCGAACGCTGATCCATGTTGAGCGAACCGATGAATACAAGATGCTGGTCGACGATGTAGTTTTTGGCATGCAGGCTGGCGCGGCTCGACGCAAGCCATGAACGCGAACCCGAGCTCGAGCCCGAAGTCACTCTCGACCCGGACCCCGAGCCCAACCCGGATCCCGAACCCGTCCCCGTCCCCGTCCCCGTCCCCGATCCCGTCCCCGCGCCAGCGCGCGTTCCCGCGCCCGTTCCCGCGCCCGTTCCCGATCCCGATTCGGCCGGCTTGCCGCGCTGGGCGAGTTCCGCGTAGGCACTCGGCTTGAGCTCGTACAGTTCGATGCCCGCCGCCACCAGCGCCTCGCGGTGAGGCATGTAGCCGGCGTGCACGGCGCTCACGTCGTTGGCCGCGAACGAATTGGTCAGGATGCGCACGTGAATGCCGCGACGGGCAAGCGCGACAAGCCACGCTTCGCCGTCATCGTCCGGCACGAAGTACGGCGATACCAGCACCACTTCGTTCTTCGCCGCACTGATCATGTGCTCCAGCCGCACCGTGGCATAGCCATCGCCCTCGGTCTTCCCGGTAGCCTTGGACGCGCTGTCCGACACCACGGTGGCCTTGCCCGTGTAGCCGGGCATATGGCCGCTTTCGATACCTTTCGCCAGACCCGAATCAAGCAGTTCCTGCACATAGGGGCTGGCGCGCGCCTGCTCGCCGCGCGCTTCGAGGCGCTTACGCAACGCGCGCATTTCTTCGGGCGCATCCTTGCCTTCGGGAATCAGCGCGGCCACGGGGTAGGACGACGGATCGTTCCAGTAAGCATCGAACACCGCGGACACCTGCGGCACGACCGGTCCCGCGACAAGCACGTCCAGATCGCTGAAGTCCATGTCGGCACGCGCGGAGAAATAGGCATCGCCCACATTGCGCCCGCCAACCAGCGAGATCTGGTTGTCCACCGTCATCGACTTGTTGTGCATGCGGCGGTCCAGCCGGCTGAAGCTCCACAGCATTTCCAGCCAGCGCGCGCCCCGGTTCGCGAACGGGTTGAACAGCCTGACCTCGATATTGGGATGCGAGTCGATCGCGGCCAGCACCTTGTCCAGGCCACCGGTATGCATGTCATCCAGCAACAGCCGCACGCGCACCCCGCGGTCGGCGGCGTTGATGATGTCGCCGAGCACGGCAGCGCCGGTGCCGGTAGGCTCGAAAATATAGGTCTGCAGGTCCAGGCTGCGCTGCGCCGCCCGCGCCATGGCCAGTCGTGCAGCCAGCGCGTCGGGACCGGACGATAGCGGATAGAACAGCGAATCGCCCGGATGCTGCGCCAGCCTGGGCGCGAGCGCCTTGCCGAGTGGCGTGTCGCTGGTATCGGTTGGCGCCGTCGAAGGCGTACGTTCGGCCGACGCTGGCAGGCTCGCGCAACCCGCCAGCACACCGGCGCAAAACAGCGTTGTCACCAGCGAGGCCGCGCGCCGCCAGGCCGCGCGCCACGCATGCCGTGAGCGGCCATGACGGGTCACCGACGACACGCTCACATTGCAGGGCTCGTGCATTCGCGTCTCTCCGCTGCGCCCCCCAGCACCGGCTGCCCGGGCGGCCTAAAGGTCAGATACCTTTAAAGATACACCGCCACGCGCCCGCGAAGGCATCGCCCAAGCCACATTGCGGCGCAACAAGCGCCTGGGCGCCACACGGCATCCGTTCACAATGTGCACAGTCTGCGGCGCCTTGCTTGCCGCGCCCCGCCGCCATGGGCTTGAATCGCTCCACCTTTCCGGCACAGGAAGGATGGAGATCATGATGACCATTACCGCTACGGCGCCCCGAACAGACCGCGCCGCCCTGTCCCAGCTGCTCGAACCGGCTTCCATTGCCATCATCGGCGCCTCGCGCGATACCAGCCGTATCGGCGGCGTGGCGCTGGACCACCTGCAGCGCCTTGGCTACCGGGGCACGGTCTATCCGGTCAATCCGCGCTACGCGGAAATCGCCGGGCTGGCGTGCTATCCGGATGTCGAATCGCTGCCAAAGACGCCCGATGTGGCCGTACTCGCACTCGGCGCCGACGACGTACTGCCGCAGATGCGCCGCTGCCACGCAGTCGGCATCCGCGCGGCCATCCTCTATGCCTCGGGCTTTGCCGAAGCCGGCGAGGCCGGCATCGCCCTTCAGGCCGAATTGACCGCCTTTGCCCGGGAAACCGGCATGGCCATTGCCGGCCCCAACTGCATGGGCCTGGCCAACCTGACTACGCGCGCCATCACCGCGTTCGCCACGACGTTCCGGGCCTACCCGCCGCAAGACGGCCCCGGCCACGTCAGCCTGCTGACGCAGAGCGGCAATGTGTGCGCGATCGTCTACGCCACCGGCCGGCAGATGGACGTGGGCTTCCACCAGTTCATCAACACCGGTAACGAAGCCTGTCTCGACTATGCCGATTACCTCGACTACCTGGCCGATGACGCGCAGACCGGCGCCGTGGTCGGCTATGTGGAAGGCCTGCGCAACGGTCCGCGCTTCATCGACGCCGCCGCGCGCCTGCGTGCCGCGGGCAAGCCGCTGATCGTGCTCAAGGCCGGCGAAAGCGAGGCCGGCTCCAGCGCCACGCAATCGCACACCGCAGTGCTGGCAGGCAACCAGGCGATCTACCGCGCCGCCTTCGCGCAGGTCGGCGCCATGCAGGCGCGCGACCCGGCGCACCTCACCGATCTTGCCTACCTGTCCGGCTTCCGACAGCGCAGCGCTGGGCGCCGCGTGGTGGTGGCATCGGTGTCGGGCGCCATGGGCGCGCTGTCGGCTGACCTGCTCAGCGCCGCGGGCCTTGACGTGCCGCGCCTGTCGGAGGCGGTGCAGCAGCGTCTGCAGACCGCCGTGCCGGAGATCGGTGGCGTGGCCAATCCGGTCGACATGACGGGCCAGCTCTTCAACCGCAATGGCCTGGCCTATGCGGTGCTCGACAACCTGGCCGACGATGACGGCACCGATGTCATCTTCATCTACGCCACGGCCTACCTGCTCGACCGCGTCGCCGACGAACTGATCGAGGTCGCCGCGAAGACCAACCGCCTGATCGTGGTCGCCACAACTGGCGAGCCGACCAGCCGCCAGCGGCTGGCCGAGGCCGGCGTCGCGCTGTTCCCGGACGTCGCACGTGCCGCGCAGGCACTCGGCACCTACGTGGGCTGGCTTGACACCGCCGCGCCGACTGCACACTGGATGGATCTGCGCGCCCAGGCGTCGACGGGCGCCGCCGGCTACCTGCCTGCCGCTTCCACCGATGAATACCAGGCCAAACAGTGGCTGGCAGGCTTTGGCGTGCCGATTGGCGCCGAGGCCATGGCCGCCACGCCGGACGAGGCCGCCATGGCTGCGGACAGCATCGGCTATCCGGTAGTGGTCAAGGTGCTGAGTCCGGACATCGCGCACAAGACCGAGGTAGGCGGCGTGCGCCTTGGCCTTGTCGATGCGGAGCAAGTCCGTACGGCGGCGGGCGAAGTCGTGGCCAATGCGGTCAAGGCCATGCCTCAAGCCGAGCAACGCGGCGTGCTGGTACAGAAAATGGCCAGCGGCGTCTGCGAGCTGATTGTCGGCGTGACGCGCGATCCCGTATTCGGCCCGGCGATGACGGTCGGCCTGGGCGGCATCTTCACCGAGATCTTCCACGACGTCGCGCACCGTCTGCTGCCGGTGGACCGCGCCATGGCGCGCGAGATGCTGTCCAGCCTGCGCGGCTACCGGCTGATGACCGGCTTCCGCGGCAAACCCGCTGCCGACATCGAAGCGGCCGCGGCCGCGATTGCCGCGCTCTCCGACGCCGCCATGGCACTCGGCGACCGGCTCAGCGAAATGGAAGTGAACCCGCTGCTGGTGCGCCAGGAAGGACAAGGCGCGGTGGCACTGGATGCCCTGATCCTTCAGAACCAGAACGAGCAATAGCCCTGAGGAGCGCACCATGCAGGCTGAGAAAACTGAAGTCATTGACGACCGACGCCGTACCAGCCTCTCGCTGGTGGCGCTCGGCATTCTTGCGCCGCTGGGCACGCTGGCCGCGGGCCGTGCGCGGGCGGCGGGATTCCCGGCGCGGCCGGTGACACTGGTGGTGCCGTTCGCGGCCGGCGGTGCCACCGACACGCTCGTGCGTACGCTCGCCGATGGCGCGAGCAAGCACCTGGGCCAGCCCGTTGTGGTCGAGAACCGTCCCGGCGCCGCCGGTGTGCTCGGCGCCAATTACGTCGCGCGCGCCAAGCCCGACGGCTACACGCTGACGATCATGCCGGAGCCCGTGTTCCGCCTCCCCCATCTGCAGAAGACGCAGTTCGACCCGATGCAGGACTTCACCTATGTCATCCACTTGACCGGCTATTCGCTTGGCGTGGCCACACGCGCCGACGCGCCGTGGAAATCGTGGCAGGACATGGTGGAGGAAGCGCGGCGCAATCCCGGCAAGATCAGCTACGGCACCACGGGCACCAACAGCACCATGCACGTGACCATGGAGGAAATCAGCCAGAGGCTCGGCATCCGCCTGAACCACGTGCCGTACAAGGGCGAGTCGGAAATCATCGCGGCGATGATGGGCGGACATATCGATCTTGGCGTGACCGCGGGCGGCATCGGGCCGTACGTGGACAGCGGCAAGGCGCGCTGGCTTGTGCTGTGGACCGCCGGGCATTCGCGCCGCTGGCCTTCCGTGCCAACGCTGCGCGATGTGGGACTCGACATGGTCTCCACGTCGCCGTTCGGCATTGCCGGGCCGCGCGGCATGGACGCACAAGCCGTGCAGGTGCTGCACGACGCGTTCCGCAAGGCCCTGTACGAGCCAGCCATGCAGCTGATGCTGGACAAGCTCGACCAGGAGATGGCCTACCTCGACAGCAGCGGCTACGCCGCGTTCGCCCGCCAGCGCTATGAGAGCCAGGGCAAACTGGTCAAGCGGCTTGGCCTGAGTACCAATCCCTGAACCCGGAGACACGCATGCAATATCGTTCCGTATTCCACCGCGAGCTGTTTGCCGGACGCACCGTACTGGTCACCGGCGGCGGCAGCGGCATCGGCCGCTGCACCGCGCACGAACTTGCGAGCCTTGGCGCCAGCCTGGCGCTCGCGGGCCGCAAGATCGAAAAACTCGAACAGGTCCGTGCGGAAATCGACGCCGCCGAACCGGGCGCCGCACAACGCATTTCGCTGCACGTGTGCGACATCCGCGACGAGGAGCAGGTACGCCACACCATCGTCAACGTGCTGGCCGTGCATGGTCGTATCGACGGTCTCTTCAACAACGCCGGCGGGCAGTTCCCGTCGCCGCTGCGCGACATCAGTCTCAAGGGCTGGGAAGCGGTCGTGCGCAACAACCTGACCGGCGGCTTCTTGGTCGCGCGCGAGTGCTACACGCAGTGGATGGAAGCCAACGGTGGCGCCATCGTCAACATCATCGCCGACATGTGGAACGGCATGCCGGGCATGGGACATTCCGGCGCGGCGCGCGCGGGCATGTTGTCGTTCACGGAAACCGCCGCGTGCGAATGGGCCGCGTCGGGCGTGCGCGTCAATGCTGTAGCCCCGGGCTGGATCGCGTCCAGCGGCTTCGACACCTATCCGCCCGCGTTCCAGGAAAAGATCCGCCAGCTCGCGCGCAAGGTGCCGCTGCAGCGGCTTGGCACGGAGGCGGAAGTTTCCGCCGCGGTGGCCTTTCTGCTGTCCCCGGCAGCGGCGTTCATCACGGGCTCGACGCTGCGCGTCGACGGCGGCGTCCCCAACGCCAAGCATACGTGGGCCCTGCCCGCGCACCAGCGCTCCGAGCCATTCAACGGCTTCCCGCTCTACGAGCTGCCCGATTGCCTGGCGCCGGCCGCGGAGTGACCCGACAATGCCCGCAAACATGGTTCTGCAACCGCCCAATCCCCGCTACTACACCGCCGACCACGAAGCATTCCGCGCCTCGGTCCGCCGCTTCTTCGAGAAGGAAGTCGCCCCGCACGCCGAAGCCTGGGACGAGGCCGGCAGCTTTCCGCGCGAGCTGTACCGCAAGGCCGCCGAAGCGGGCCTGCTGCAGCCCGGCTTTCCCGAGGCCTACGGCGGCGCGCCTTGCGACGCGTTCTACCGCATGATCCTGTTCGAAGAGCGCGCGTGGGGCGGCTCCGGCGGCATCGCGTCGGGGCTGTTCTCGCACACCATCGGCGCGCCGCCGATTGCCGCGGTCGGCAGCGAAGCGATGAAGGCGCGCGTGTTGCCGCAGATCCTGTCCGGCGAGAAGATTTCCGCGCTCGCCATCACCGAACCCGGCGCGGGCTCCGATGTCGCGCACCTGACCACATCGGCACGTCGTGAAGGCGACCACTACGTCGTCAATGGCACCAAGCTCTACATTACGTCGGGCATGCGGGCCGACTACTTCACAGTCGCGGTACGCACCGGTGATCCGGGCGCCAGTGGCGTGTCATTGCTGCTCATCGAAGGCGATACACCGGGCCTGTCGCGCACGGAACTCAAGAAGATGGGCTGGTGGGCCTCCGACACCGCGCAGCTCTACTTCGACAACTGCCGAGTACCGGTCGACAACCTGATCGGCGAGGAAGGCAAGGGCTTCGCCGCGATCACGAAGAACTTCAACCACGAACGCCTGGCCCTGGCGGCCGCAGCCTGCGGCTACGCGCAGGTGTGCTTCCACGACGCCCTCGCTTGGGCACGCGATCGCCACACCTTCGACAAGCGGCTGGCCGATCACCAGGTAGTGCGCCACCAGCTGGTCGACATGGCCACGCGCATCGAAGCCACGCGCGCGATGCTGGACGACCTGGCCGCCCGACTGGACGACGGCGCGGCACCGGTTGCGCAGATCGCCATGGCCAAGAACATGGCCACGCGTACTTTCCAGTTCTGTGCGGATCGTGCGGTGCAGTTGCTTGGGGGCATGGGTTACATGCGTGGCAGCCGGGTGGAAAGGCTGTACCGGGAAGTGAAGGTCATGATGATCGGTGGGGGAGCGGAGGAGATCATGAAGGATCTGGCGGCGCGGCAGTTGGGAATTTAGGCTGTTGTAGCCGGGGTGATCCGCGCAGCGTGGCGTGCCCGCGCACATCGCGTTCCGAGGTTCAGGCGGGCTTAGCAACGAGGCCTTGTCCGACACATCGGGCAACGCCTTTTTTCATCTCTCGACGCCCCTGCTCCGGCGACCTAGACTGACAAGACACGATGAGGGGCATGAGGCCCCGTGCGGGAGGCATACCATGCCCGATACTTCGGAGCATGCCCACAGCCATTCCACACTGGCCTTCGGGCGGCTGTATGCCGATGAGGCTGGCGAATCGCATTTCGGCGCGTTGTCGATGGAGATGACCGAGCGCAGCTTTGCGCCGCCGGCGCCTGCCTTCTGGGTATCTCCCATGAGCGAGGCCGCGCGGCAAGGATTCCTGGTGGTGCCGGCTGGCTGGGTCGGCGACCTTCACCCCTCGCCGGCGCGCATGTGGATCATCGTGCTGGACGGCGAGATGGAGTTCCAGGCATCCGACGGCGAGCGCCGTTCGCTGGTGCCGGGCAGCGCGCTGCTGCTCGAAGACACGACCGGCAAGGGACATCGCAGCCACGTCGTGGGCGGGCTGGTTGCGACGCTGGCCATGGTGCAAATGCCGGCGTACTCATCCTGAACGCACGCCAGGTGGCCTCCCCCGAGACTCCGCGTCCCGACACACCGCCCATGCCACAGGTAGTACCTGCGGGCTACCGGCAAGGCATCATCACGGCGATCACCGTGCTGCTCGGTTTCTCGCTGGCCTTCTGGCGTTTCTGGGGTTTCGAGAGCCCCGGACACTGGAATGCGCGCGCGCTGTTCGCCGCGCTGTCGCTGGTCGGCGCGGTGGTGCTGCAGATCGTCGCGCTATTCCGCGCCCTGCGCATCGAGGATGATGCCGTCACCGAGTATCGCCAGACCGTGCGCTGGTTCATCGCCTCCGCCGCCGCACTGCTGATTGGCCTTGCGATCGCGATGCTGGACGCCGCGCTCGCCGCGCCGGCGGACTAACATCACCGCCGGCGCCGGCGAAGTTCCCCGTCACTGGTTCAGGAACGCAAGCAGATCCGCATTTACCTCGTCGGCGTTGACCGTGCACAGGCCGTGCGACGCGCCCGGATAGATCTTGAGCGTGGCGTTCTTGACGATTTTCGCGGTCATCTTGGCCGACGCATCGATCGGCACGATCTGATCATCGTCGCCATGCAGCACCAGCGTCGGCACGTCGATCTTCTTGAGGTCTTCTGTGTAGTCGACTTCCGAGAACTGGCGAATGCATTCGTACTGGCCCAGCACGCCACCGGCCATGCCCTGGCGCCAGAACTCCTGGATAACCCCTTGCGATGGCTTGGCACCGGAACGGTTGTAGCCGTAGAACGGCGTGGCGAGATCGAGGTAGAACTGCGAGCGGTTATCCACCACGCCCTTGCGGATGCCGTCGAATACTTCGAGCGGGAGGCCGCCGGGGTTGGCATCGGTCTTCAGCATCAGCGGCGGCACGGCACCGATCAGCACGGCCTGTGCAACGCGCGCGGTGCCATGCCGGCCGATGTAGTGCGCGACCTCGCCGCCGCCGGTGGAATGGCCGACCATGGTGGCGTCCTTGATGTCGAGCTTGTCCAGCAGCGTCGCAAGGTCATCGGCGTAGGTGTCCATCTCGTTGCCCGCCGATGTCTGCGTGGAACGCCCGTGGCTGCGGCGGTCATGCGCAATGACACGGAAGCCTTTTTGCACGAGGAAGAGCATCTGAGGGTCCCATGCATCGGCGGTCAGGGGCCAGCCGTGCGAGAACACTACGGGCCGGCCCTTGCCCCAGTCCTTGTAGAAGATTTCCGTACCGTCCCTGGTGGTCACGGTGCTCATGATCGACGCTCCTGGTCAATGGAAGCCGCACGAGGGCGGCGGGTTTCAGGCGGTCTTGCCGGGCGGCCGCGTGATGATCCTGTCGTCCGCGGAGAACGCTTCATGTAAGGCGATGAGACAGTGAATTGCAAGGGAGTACAGAGGACACTCCGCGATGCGCGTTTCGAACTCCCTCTCGAAGGCCACCCGTACGGGTGAGAGGTCAGTGCTGCCGCCATCTGGCCGGTGCAAACAGACTGCGGCACCTGTTTAGGGCACACGTGCTTTACACCAGGAATGTGCTGCGATGCGTCGCGCTGCGGCAACGATGCCATGACTCGCGTCAGGGCCTTGCGGTGGTCGCTTGCGGCAGCCGTGCCAGAATATGGCTTCGCGCATCCGCGATCGCAACGCGGATCGCGAACCGACTGAGTTCTTCCGGAGGACGGCGCATGTATCGCGGCGAACGATTCAACGGGTACAGCCACCTGGCCGGCGCCATCCTGGCAGCCGCCGGCATGGCGGTGCTGGTGACATCCTCGGCCCTCTACCACGATGCGTGGAAGGTGGTCAGTTCAGTGGTCTACGGGACCACGCTGGTTCTGCTCTATACGATTTCCACGCTGTATCACAGCTTGCGCGGTCCGGCCAAGAATGTGTTCCAGCGGCTTGATTATTGCGCGATCTATCTGATGATTGCCGGCAGCTATACGCCGTTTGCGCTGGTTACGTTGCGTGGGACGTGGGGATGGACGTTATTCGGGATCAACTGGGGGCTCGCTGTAATTGGCATCGTGCAGGAGCTCTGGATCGGGCGGCGCACACGCGTGCTGTCTCTGCTGATCTATGTGGTGATGGGGTGGCTGGTGGTGATTGCGTTTCAGCCGCTGGCCGCAGCGTTGCCTGCGGCCGGTCTTTGGTGGCTGGTAGCGGGCGGAGCGCTCTATACGGCCGGAATCGGCTTCTTCCTGTTCGACGAAAAGGTGAAGCACTTCCATGGCATCTGGCACCTGTTCGTGCTGGCCGGCAGTGCATGCCAGTTCGTCAGCATCCTCGGGTACGTCGGATAAACGGGAGCTGGCGGATCTAGTAGACGTCGCGGCGATAGCGACCCTGCTCGGTCAGCCGGCGCAAACCCGCCTCGCCAAGCACATCGGCCAGCGCGTCATTGACGCCACCGGCCATGCCTTGCAGGCTGCCGCAAACGTAAATCGCCGCACCCGCCACAACCCATTCCCGCAGCACCGGTGCGCGCTCCCTGAGCGCGTCCTGCACATATCGCGAGGCATTGCCGTCGCGAGAATACACAAGATCGACCCGCTCCAGCACACCCTCCGCCTGCCAGGCCGCGAGTTCATCGGCAAAGAATCCATCATGCCGCGCCGACCGCTCACCGAAGAACAGCCAGTTGCGATGGCGCCCCGCCAGCGCACGCGCCTTCAGGTGGCCGCGCAGCCCGGCCAGGCCGGTGCCATTGCCAATCAGTACCAGCGGCCGGCCGTCAGCCGGCGAATGGAAGCTGCGATTGGTGCGAATACGCAGCGCAATGCGCGCGCCCACCGGCGCATGACTCGTCAGCCAGCCTGAGGCGAGACCCAGCCTGCCGTCGGCATGCCGGGTCTGTCGCACCAGCAGTTCGAGCTGACCATCCTGCGGCAGCGAGGCAATCGAATACTCCCGATGCGGCAACGGTGACAGTGCATCGACAAGCTGCTGCGGCGGCAACGCCCGCATCGTGGCCAGATGCGCTTCGGGCAGCAACAGTCGCGTGGCCAGCGCTTCGGCCAGCGTCACCGTCTGCGCATCGCAGCGCACCGGCGCGGCGCCGTCCATGCTCAGGTGGCTCAGCAAGCGGCCGATATCGGCCGGATCATGGCAAGGACCAACTTCAGCAATATCGCCGGCCTGCCAGCCCGGCACGGCGCCCTCGGGCCTGAGCACGAGGTGAAACGCCGGTGCGCCATCGCTTCCGGGGTTCAAGTGTTCGCGCGCAGCGAGCTGCCAATGCTCATAACGCGGACGCTCCCAGTCGGCGATCTCCGTGCCGCCGCTGAGCGCGGACAAGTGGTTCTGCCAGTGCCGCAGGGCGCCTGCATCACCGTTGTCGACCTCGATCAGATCGAATAAAGGCCTTGCATGGTGGCGCTGCAGCCAATCCGACAACGCATGGCCAAACGCGCAAAAGCGCGCATAGCTGCTATCGCCGAGCGCCAGCACGCCATAGCGAAGCTGGCGCAGTGCATCGTGGCCGCCACCAGCCAGCAGGCGGCGCGCAAAGCCGGAGGCACTGTCCGGTGCATCGCCTTCGCCGGTCGTGCTGACCACGAACAGCGCCTGCCGGACGCGGGCGAGGCGGCGCGCATCGAGCTCTTCGAACGAGAGCAGATGCACCGGCATGCCAGCGCCCTGCAGCGCCGTGGCGGTCTGCATGGCCAGTTGCTCGGCGAAGCCGGTCTGGCTTGCGTAAGCCACCAGCGTCGCCCCTTCCTGATGCGCGCCGCTGACGGCAAGCGACGCAACGCGCGCGCGCCGGCGGCGGTGGTGGTCGCACACCGCGCCGCAGAAGCCCGCATAGGCCAGCAACACGCCGGCTGCCATGCCGGCGCGCGACGGGCTCAGCATTGCCACGCAGACACCTGCCACAGCGGCCAGCCAGCATGCGGTGAATAGGTTCACGCCAGCATCGCGGCAAAGGCCGGGGAAAGATGTTCGTCAAAGCCGCCCGGCGTACGCACGAGAAAGCGCGCGGCAATGCCATGCCGGCGCGCGTGCTCCATGCCGGCCTGTGGGCCGAGCACGGTCAGGGCAGTGGAAAGCGCATCGGCCATCATGCATTCGGTGTGCAGGACGGTCACCGAAGCGAGCGCGTGGCTGGCTGGATAGCCGGTGCGCGGGTCGATGGTGTGGGCATAGCGGCGGCCTTCGCTGTCGAAGAAGCGCCGGTAGTCACCCGACGTTGCCACGGACAGGCCGTACATGGCGACCAGCGTCTGCTCCTGCGCCGCGACTGCACAATCAGGCGGCGTTTCCAGCTGGACCCACCATGGCAAGCCGTCCGGCTTGACGCCGTGGCCGCGCAGTTCGCCGCCGATTTCGGTCAGGTGGTGTGCCACGCCTTCGGACTCGAGGTATTGCGCGACGGCATCTACCGCAAAGCCCTTGGCAATCGCGCAGAAGTCGAGCGATACGCCGCCCGGCTGCAGCGCGCGGCCTCCGTCGATATCGAGTTCGATACGATCCCAGCCGCATTGCTGCCGGACCTGAGCGACCTGGTCCGGAGCCGGCGTCGCGCAGCGTCGCGGCGCAGGGCCGAAGCCCCACAGGTCGACCAGTGGCCCGGCGCTGGGGTCATAGGCGCCACCGCTGTCGCGCGCGACCTGCAGCGCGCACGCAAGCACGCGCACGCAGTCGGCCGGCAGCGCGACCCACGTGTCCGCGGGGGCGCGGTTGAATCGGCTGACGTCCGAATCGGCCTCCCAATTGCTCATCTGCGCGATCACGCTGTCGAGCACGGCGCAGATGCCCTGCTCCAGCGCGTCGGCATCGGCCTCCTGCACCAGCATGGCCACGACCGACCACGTCGTGCCCATGGTCTCGCCACTCCAGCGCTGCGCGCGAGTCTGCGCGCCGGGCGGAAGCGGCGGCGCGGACAGGGTCGGCGGGATCAGGACGCGGTTCACGCGGACGGTACCTTCAGACGCCTTATTGCGGCAATACTTCGACCGTCACCGCGTAGGTCGCGCGGCGGGTCTTGGCAGCCTTGACCGAGGTCTTCTCGTCGCGCACTTCGGCTTCCATCCAGTACATGCCAGGGGCCGGCCACTTGACGCTGAACTTGCCGTCGGCATCGGTGGTGGCGCTGAACTCCTGCAACTGGTCGCGGTAGCGGATACCGCCCGGCACCACGGCGACCTTCAGGTTGGACGCTGGCTTGCCGTCGAGCAGCAGGCGGAAGCTGGCCGTACCGCCGGATACGAGGTCGTTCGGATGCGTGATCGGCGCCAGTTCCAGGCCACGGCCGCTGGCGGCCAGGCCCTGGCTGCTCGGCTTGCCGTTCGTGACGAACGATTCGACACGGCCTTCGGCCTGCGTCACCTGCAGCTCCTGCGCGTTAGCGGGCACTTCCTTCGCGAATGCGTCAGCGGTGCCGCGCCAGCGCTTGGTCTGGCCGTTTTCCTTGTAGCTGGCGAACAGGCCCTGGTTGACCACCGCCACGCGGTACGTGCCGGGCTGCGTCAGGTGCAGGTCGAAGGTGCTGCGGTAGCGGCCCGTGCTGGCGTTCTCGGCCTTCACGGCGCTGCCGTCCGGGCCGGTCACGACGAGGTTGTCCAGGCGCAGCGGCACGTGTTCGAAGTAAAACAGGTCGTTGGAGACGGCGGCGTCCACGGTCACCCAGGTGTCGTTGCCGGACAGCACCGTGGCCGACGGCAGCAGCCACTGGCGGTGCGCATGGGCGGCCAGCGGGGCCAGGGTCGCCAGCGCCAGTACGGCCAGGCGCGTGGAAAGGCGCGATCGGAAAGTCTTCATCGTCGGTCTCCGGTTGGAATCAGTGCGGCAGTGGCATCAGGAACGTCAAGAACATCAAGGCTTCAGGTCGACGGTCACGCCGCCCAGCTCGTGCTCGCCCTTCGCACGGGCGGTCTGGGCCGACTGCGGTGGCCACGTGAACGGAACCCGCAGCAGTTCGCGGCCGCCGACTTCACGCGCGGCTTCGACCACGAGCTGGTAGTTGCCGGCAGTCAGCTTGCCTAGCGGGGCCTTTCCCTCCGTGAAAGTGAGCGTGTGCTCGCCCGGCGCACGCGTGGCGCCGGAAATGCCGTCGGCGGGCATCTGCATGTCGCGGCCGGCCTTGCGCCACCACTGGCGCATGTCCTTGAGCCACTTGGTGCCTTCCTTGTTCTTGACGTCGTACCAGACCGCCAGCGTCGCCGCCGGGCTCTGGTCGGCGCGTTCCACCCAGACCGCGACATATGGGCGGTGGTATTCCGCCACGTTCAGGCGCGGGATCTCCACCTTCACGTTCATGTCGGCTGCGAAGGCCGGGCCGGTCAGCGGGACGGCGGCCATGCCGGTGAGGGTGACGGTGAGCAGTCGGCGCATATCGGAAAACCTCGTCAGGAGAATCAGGAAAGTTCGAAAGACCGGAAGCCGAGACCGGTCAGTGGATGAACAGGATCGCCAGCAGCAGCGGCACCACCAGACCCAGTCCGACCAGCGGCCACGTGGCCACGCGGCCGGCGGCATGCAGCTTGAGCAGGAACAGGCCAGTCAGGCTGAATAACAGGCAGGACAGCGCGAACACATCCAGGAACAGGCTCCAGGCCCGGCCTGTATTGCGGCCCTTGTGCAGGTCGTTCAGGTACGAGATGGCCCCACGCGTGGTCTTCTCGTACTGGGTCTCGCCGGTATCGAGCGCCAGGCTGACCCAGGCATCGCCGCCCGGCCGGGGCAGCGACACGTAGACTTCATCGGCGGACCATTCCGCCTCGCGCCCGCTCGCGTCGATATCGAGTTCGCGCGACAGCCATTCGGCCAGCGCCGGCGGCACCGGGCTCTTGGCATCGCGCCCGCTGCCCGAGGCAGCCGGCATCGCGGATTTCAGCGCGGAAAGCACGCTGGCAGGCGCGGTAGCCTGTCGCGTCACGACACTCGGCGAAGCCTCGATCTGGGCCGCATGGTTCAGCGTGAAGCCGGTCACCGCGAACAGCAGCATCCCGATCAGGCAGATCGCGGAACTGATCCAGTGCCACTGATGGAGATGCTTGAGCCAGAAGGCCCGACGCTGTTGGCCGGAAGCCGGCTCGGATTCGGTCATTGCGATGGATGGGGCGACGAAAGCCGCAGACGTGTTGTGACACTTCAGCCACAAATAAGATCGGAAGCAAAAAGGATAATCGTTCTCATTTGAAATCGCAACGATGCGACGGTAGCAACGGTTTACGGAGCGTTACAGCGGGCTTCAACGCAACAAGTGTCCGCGAACTTCCCGCAACGAGCCGTTCGCTGCCTACGCTCCACGCAGGCAAAAAAATGGCCGGCATATGCCGGCCAAACGTCCTTAACCCAGTGACAAGTCAAGGTCGATATGATCTGTCACGGCACACTCTATGGTGTGCCAATTCCGCACCAAGGCGGATCAGAAGCGGTGACGCACGCCGACCATAGCGCCAGTCTGGTTCTGGCCCGGCAGCGTATTCGCGGTGCCCGTCACACCGAACGTGGCGTTGCCCTTGTTCTTCACATAACCAAGCAACAGGTACGCATCCGTACGCTTGGAGAAGGCATAGTCAGCATTCAGGACGAACATCCACGAGTCCTTGCTGTCAGTGCGCGCGTCGGTAAAGTAGGTCGCGCCGGTCAGGGTGAAGGCCGGCGTGAACTTGTAATTTGCCCCCAACCAATACAGGTTGTCGTGGCGGGCCTTGCCGGTCGTGACCTCGTCCTGCATCCAGCGGTATCCGGCAAATGCCTTGGCATTACCGAATGCATACGAGGCGCCAATCGCAGCACGCTTGGCGGTCAGGTCCGCCGACGCAAGGGTGCTTCCCTGGAACTGATCATAAGCAGCGCCCACCGAGAATGGGCCGCTCGCATAGGCCAGGCCGCCGCCAAAGTTGGTACCCACCTTGAAATGACCCGGCACTTCACCGCCGAGGCCGGACGTGACATCGCGGCCGAAGCTGTAGAAGCCAGTTGCCGTCAGGCCGCCGAACTTGCCGGTGTACTTGATGGCATTGTCGGCGCGGCCATTGAATTGGTTATCGACGGAGTTGAGCGAGTACATCGGTCCCACCGCCATCGGGTCGTACGCGCCGAACAAGTCATAGAGCGCGTTCTGCTGGCGGCCTAACGTGATAGCGCCGTAGTTGCCTTGCAAGCCAACATAGGCCTGGCGCCCGAACAGTCGGCCCCCTTGGGCGGATTTGCCAGAATCGATGTCAAAGCCGCTTTCCAGTACGAAGATGCCCTTCAGATTGTTGCCCAGATCCTCGACACCGCGCAGGCCCCAACGCGAGCCGGAGAGGCCACCTGAAGTCACACCGGTTACGGAGCCACTTCCGTTAGCGCCACCATTGACGTGGCTTTGGAAACTGACGCCAGCATCAGCGATGCCATAGAGCGTCACGTTGGACGATTGAGCAAAGGCGGCGCCGGACAAGGCGCAAGTTGTGACTGCCATTGCGAGGAGAGTTTTTTTCACTGTCAAATCCCGGTTTCTTTTAAGCGAAGGTTCCTGGCGGTGGTGTCACGGCTACCTTGCGAGCCGCAGCCTCCCACCGACTCGGCCGCGAGATATTGCGACAGCAATGTGACAGGCATATTTAAACAATTGTCCGTAAATATGAATAATTATTTCCACAACGCGAACAATGCAAACACACCCACTCGCCTAGCCTCATCAGGCGGGCACATGTACGTCTCCAACCGGGAGACAAATTTTTGACGAAGTCGTGTCGGTATGCCCGACCCGCTCCCCTTGGCCGACGCGCGAGACAGCCCGGGTTCCCGCGCGCCAAATGAAGCGTTGCAACAGTCCATTCAAGGAAGAGCCAAGGATTTCTTCCTGGCCGAAGCAACCCGGATAACGCAAACTGAACACTGAACGTCCGGAGGTGTTCCATGAACGCACTCGTCCAAGCTATGGCGACCCGCAGCGACACGTTGGTGACGGAACTCGAAGCCATCTACAAGGACTTTCACCAGCACCCCGAGTTGTCGATGCAGGAGTTCCGCACAGCCAAAGTCGCGGGAGATTACATCCAGGCCTTGGGCTATGAAGTGACGCGTGAAGTGGGGGTGACCGGGCTTGTTGGTGTGCTGCGCAACGGCGAGGGACCCACGGTAATGCTCCGTGCAGACATGGATGCTTTACCCATGGCCGAAAACACCGGCTTGTCCTATGCCAGCACCGTCAAGGCCAGAGATGAAGACGGCGTCGAAGTCGATGTCGCGCATTCGTGTGGGCACGACATGCACGTGACATGGCTGATGGGGGTGGCGCGTGTCCTGGCCGAGCACCGTGATGCCTGGAAGGGCACCGTCATGCTGGTCTTTCAACCAGGCGAAGAAGTGGGACGCGGTGCCAGCAGCATGGTCAACGCCTGGCATGCGGAACGCTTTCCCAAGCCAGACATCATTCTGGGCCAGCACGTCATGGTAGGCCCGAGCGGCACCGTCAGTTATCGCCCGGGCGTCATTCTGTCAGCGGGCGATAGCCTTAAGATCAGGCTGTTCGGTCGTGGCTCGCATGGTTCGCAGCCGCAGACTTCCATCGACCCCGTCATCATGGCCGCGTCCACGACGCTGCGCCTGCAGACCATCGTTTCGCGCGAGATTTCGCCGATGGACAACGCGGTGCTGACGATTGGCTCACTGCAGGCAGGTACCAAGGAAAACATCATTCCGGACGAGGCAACCATCAAATTGAATATGCGCACGTTCGACGAGGACGTGCGCGAGTACATGCTGGCGTCCATCCGACGCATCTGTTGCGCGGAGTGCGATGCATCCAACGCTGAGCGACCGCCGGAGTTCACCACGCTGAGCACGTATCCGCTGACGGAGAACGATATCGCAGCCACAAGTCAGGTGGCCGACGTCTTCAAGGCGCAGTTTGGCGATAAGGCCTGCGAGGCGCGGCCGGCCTCGGCCAGTGAGGACTTTAGCGTTTTTGGGCGAGCCTGGAACGTGCCCTACGTGTTCTGGTTCATCGGTGGCACCGACCCGGAAGTCTATGCACAGGCCAAAGCCGCAAAGCAGTTGAATAGGATACCTAGCAATCATTCGCCGAAGTTCGCACCCGTGATTCACCCCACATTGCAAACGGGCCTGCAAGCGATGCTGACGGCGGCATCGGCGTGGCTTTGTCAGGCTCCCGAGTCGCGTGATGGAACATGATGTCAGCCCGATCCTAGCGCGGGCCCGCCGCGCCTGACCGCTTCGCTTCTCGCCCCGGCGCGCCGCGACTTGCCTGCGCCGCCCGGCATACCGGCGGATCAGGCAGGCGCTGACGGCTCCGGCAGATGGTCAAGATAGCGACCGACCACGCGCTCCAGCGCAGAAAGTTTTCCGGTAAAGAAGTGGTTGGCGCCGGGCACTACCACGATGGGCATTTCCTGCGGACGCGCCCAGTCCAGCACGGCGCCGAGCGTCACGCGCTCGTCGTTCTCGCCATGCACGACCAGCGCTGTCGACGGGACATCCGGCGTCTCATAGCTGCGGTGCCCCGGGATGGTTCCCCACGGCATGCCCGTGAGGATCACGTGCGGGCATGCGAGTCCCTGGCTGGCGAGCACTTGCACCGTAAGCGCCACGACATAGGCGCCGAACGAGAAGCCCGCCAGGACCAGCGGCAGGCCCGGGTATTGCTGGCGAAGGTGGTTCACCACCGCCACGGTGTCGTTCGTCTCGCCGTCGCCGGCATCGTGCTCGCCTTCGGTCTCGCCCACGCCGCGGAAATTGGGGCGCACCGTCACATAGCCGCGCGCGGCCAGCGCTTTCGCAAGCACATGCGGGACCTTGTGCGTGGCCGTGCCGCCTTGCAGCGGATGCGGATGCGCGACGACAGCGATACCGCTTGCCACGGCGCGAGGCATATCGACGATCAGCTCGATCCTGCCCGCTTCGCCCGCCACGAACATCTTTCCGCTCCCGGATTGCAATGCCATTCCCTTCCTCGCGAATCTCCACGTCTTCCTGATGCGCGGGCCACGCGGCCCAGACCCCATGGTACAGGCTGGTGCGCGCTCCTGCTTTCGCACCACGCATTCCGGACACCGCAGCGCGAGCCTTTCGCTACAATCGTCGCGAACCAATCGGAACCGACTCCACAGGCGCAGACCGACGATGGACATCAAGCACCTACAACTGTTATCCGACATCGTCGAAGCCGGCAGTCTCAGCAAAGTCTGTGCGTCACGCGGCATTGCGCAGTCTGCGCTCAGCAAGCACATTGCCGCACTGGAAGGCGAGTTCGGCGCGAAGCTGTTCTACCGCACCGGCCGCGGCGTGGTGCTGACGGAATTCGGGCAGTCCATCATGCCGCGCGTGAAGACGCTGCTCGGCGAATTCGAACTGCTCAGGAACGATATCCGCGACCGCGCCGAAGTGCCGAGCGGCCCCGTCAAGCTGGCCCTGCAGGCATCGATCACGCAGCAGATCGTCGGCCCGCTGTTCCAGCGCGTGCGCGCGGATTTCCCGAAGATCGAGTTGCGGCTGATGGAGGGTTTCGCAGGCAATATCGAAGAAGCGCTGGCCAGCGGACGCACGGATGTGGGCGTGTTTTCGCGCTATGGCGAGCGCATCCACAAGACCGATGAAAAGCTGGCCACCGACGAGCTCTATCTGATCGCACGTGCGGGTGATCCGAATGTGGCCAGTCCGAGCTGCAGGTTCGCCGACGCCGCGGCGCTGCCGCTGGTGCTGCCTGGCGCGCCCGATGGCTTCCACATGATGCTGCTGGACGAGGCAAAGAAGGCGGGCGTTCAGCTGAACACCCAGATCGAGGTCGATTCGCTGACCGCCATGCGCGAGATCGTCGCGAACGGGGCAGCCTACACGATCCTCACGCGGCAAGCCGTGGAAGTCGACATGAAGCTCGGCCGCATTGCGGTGAGCCGGATCGTCGACCCGGTCCTCACGCGCACGCTGGTGCTGGCCACGAGCACGCAGCGGCCGCTGACGTATGCGAGCCGGACCGTCATCGACCTGATCCGAAAGCTGACACGGGCCTGAGCCCGCACCGGCTTTCGCGTTAATCTCAATCGCTCGATTCAGTCAGCGGCAAACGCAGTGCGGACCGAGCCAAGACCCGCGATGGTGGTGTCGATGATGTCGCCCGGCGCGACGGTCACCATGGGCCCGAGCGCGCCCGTCATGATGACGTCGCCCGCAAGCAACGGCCTTCCCACTTCCGCCATCTTGCGAGCCAGCCACAGCGCAGCGTTGAGCGGATGGCTCAGGCACGCGGCGCCCACGCCGAGCGATACCACCTCACCCTTGCGCTCCATGAGCATGCCGCACATGCGCAGATCCACCTCCGACAGCCTGCGCGGCTGCGTCCCGAGCGCATACAGGCCAGACGACGCGTTGTCCGCCACGGTGTCCAGCAGGCGGATGTCCCAATTTGCGATGCGGCTGCCGACAATCTCCACGGCCGGCAACACATAAGCAATCGCGGAGATCAACTGCGACAGCGTGACCTGTTCGTGCTTCAGGTCGCGCTCCAGCACGACGGCCACTTCCGCCTCGACCTTCGGTTGCAACACGCGGTCGAGCGCAACCTCTTCGTCTGGAGCGAGTTCCATGTCCGCGAACAGCATGCCGAAATCGGGCGCATCCACGCCAAGCTGCTGCTGCACGGACTTCGACGTCAGGCCGATCTTGCGGCCCGTCAGCCGGCGGCCGGTGTCGAGGTAGTACGCGGTATTGATGTCCTGTACCGTATAGGCGCCTTGCACGCCCACGGCGGACAGGGCGTCCCGCACGGGCGGAATCGGCTGGTTCTGCTGCGCGGCATGGCGCAGCGATGCAGCCAGTGTCTGCAGGATCGTGGTGTCCATCTTCATATGCGCCTCACAGCGGGAGATTCAGGTTGTCCTGGCTCGCGAACACGAGCTTCCAGGGCTTCATGACAACGCTTCGGAACAGCGACGCTTTCGCGAACGGATCATTGGCAGCGAGCTTCGATGCCTCGCTTTCATTGGCGACTTCATACACGAACAGCGCGCCGCTGCCGTCGGCGAACGGGCCGGCGATCACCAGGCGTCCGTGTTGCAACAGCGCTTGCAGATAGGCGCGATGGGCGGGCCGGAATTGCGCAAGGCGCTCAGGCTCGTTTACGTATTCGACGATGGCGGCGAACTTCATGGGATGCTCAGTGATGGAGGAAACCGGTGGAGATCCACGGCACGGCCGCGACGACGACGGTGCCGATGAACAGGAAAGTCATGTAGCGCCAGATGTGGCGCACGCCCTCGCTAGGCTTGGTACGGCTGATCGCGCAGGCGGCGTAGTAGCCGACACCGAACGGCGGCGCGAACAGGCCGATGCCCATGGCCAGTACGACCACCATCGAGTAATGCACGTCATGGATGCCCAGCTGGCGCGCGATCGGAAACAGGAGCGGGCCGAACAGCACGATTGCGGGAATGCCTTCCAGCACGCTGCCAAGCAGCACGAAGGCCACGATCGAGACCGCCATGAAAGCCGGCGCACCCCCCGGTAGCCGAGCCATGGCCGCTGCCAGGTCACCCGAGAAGCCCGACTGCGTGAGCGACCAGGCCATGCCGGTCGCGGTGCCGATGATCAGCAGGATCGCTCCAGACAAGGCGGCCGTATCGACGAGCGCGGGCCACAGTTGCCTGAGGTCGAGCTTGCGGTACACCAGCAGCCCGACGATCAGCGCGTAGACGATGCCGATCGTGGACACTTCCGTCGCCGTCGCCACGCCCTCCACCACCGCGGCGCGCACGACGAACGGCAGCGCGAGCGCGGGCAATGCCACCACGAGACTCTTGCCGATCATGGCCCGCGTGGCACGCGCGCTGCAGGCGCTGCCGCTCTTGCGGGCCTGCCACCACACGACCAGGCCGAGCACGAGTGCCAGCACAATGCCCGGCATCAATCCGGCGGTGAACAGGTCGGCAATGGAGATGCCGGTCACTGAGCCGATGGTGATCAGCACCAGGCTCGGCGGCACCGTCTCCGTCTGCGCGCCGGTCGCCGCAAGCAGCGCGACCATGTCGCCATCATCGGCGCCGCGCTTCTTCATCTCGGGAAACAGCGCCGGCGCCACGGCTGCCATGTCCGCCGCCTTGGAGCCCGAGATGCCGGAGACGAGATACATCGCCCCGATCAGCACATACGACAGGCCGCCACGGATATGGCCGAGCAGGTTGGCCAGGAACTGCACCATGGCGCGCGCCATCGACGTCATCTCGATCAGCACGCCGAGGAACACGAACATCGGCACCGCGAGCAGGATCAGGTGCGACATGCCTTCGTCCATGCGGCCGATCACGACAATGGTCGGCGTGGACGTAGTCAGCGACAGATAGCCGAACGTCGCTAGGCCGAACGAGAATGCGATCGGCACGCCCGTGAACACCAGCAGGCCAACGATGCCGACAAAGAACACCAGCAGGTTGGCATTGCCGAGTTCTTGCAAGGCAGGCTGCAGCAGCACGAGGCCGCCCACGACCCCAGCGCATGCGACCAGTGCCACCAACACCATTCGCAGGCTGGAGGTGGACAGCAGCCGCACCACGCTCATCAGCAGGATCAGCGCGATGCCGAGCGGCAGCGCGGCGGCACGCCAGGCGTTGGAGATGTCCAGTGCCGGCATGGTCACGGCGGCTTCCTCACTCGCGAATTCATAAGCGGGATGCGCGACCAGCACGAGCCACGTCAGCGCCGCCACCGTTGCCACGAGTTCGAACACGCGGCGCCATTTCGGCGCTGCGGCATCAACGAGCGCCGTCATGCGCATATGGCTGCCGCGCCGGAACGCCACCGCGGCGCCGAGCATGATGAGCCAGATGAACAACAGCGACGCCAGCTCGTCGACCCACACCAGCGGCGTGTGCAGGACATAGCGGCTCAGCACGCCGCTGAACAGCACGCCGATCTCGGCCACCACGAGCAGGGCCGCCGGCACTTCGGACACAACGCCGAGCGCCTTGTCAGCCAGCCGCAGCATGCGCGCCGGTGCGCCGCCCGAAAGCGCCCCGGCATGGGACTCTATGCCCGGGGGATTGATATCGACCATATGCGTGGACATGTCCCGCCTCCGTCATTGCTGCGGCAAGCCAAGTACGTTGGCCTGAATTTCGGGGTCGACGAAGCGATCCAGACGTTGCGGGTAGACCGTGACCGTGATCTCGCAGGACCCGGTGCCGACGGTCAGCCCGAGAAGATGGCCGCCCGCGCCCTGGAACGTGCCGTCCGTGACGGTGCCGTGCGCGTGGATCGAAGGCTTGCCCTCTTTCCACGCGATGGAACCGGTCATGTTGGCCATCTCGACATTGCGGTACGTCTTCGGATCGAACTGCTTGCGGCCGAAGTCGTAGAAGCCGAACGTGGCTTCGGACATGAAGCCGATGCCGACGAAGCTGGCGCTCGGAATATGCTCGTCCCGCGCCAGTTGCTCAAGGTTCTGCAGCACGTTGTCGCCATGCCGCAGCACCATCAGGTAGCCCGTCGGCGTCTTCATGTACTTGCCCTTCAACTCCTGCGCCGCGGCACTTTGCGTGCCCATGCAGGAAAGGGTAAGGCCGAGCGTGACGAGCGATGCCATGCGCGCGAGGAAGGTCATGATGTCTCCTGGAATTCTGCTTGAGCGCAGCCGCGGCGGTGGCGTGCAGCCACCGGCCAGCGGTGCCGGATTGGAAATGCCGTGGGTTGTGGTCAGGCCAGCTTGCCCGAGTACTGTTCGAGCAGCGCCCAGGTTTCGGCCGGGAATTTTTTCTGCCAGTCGCGGTAGAAACCGGCCTTGCTCAGGTAATCGCGGAACACCTTTACGTCAGGCTGGTTAAACACCATGCCGCGGCCTTTCAGTTCTTCGCGCAGGCGGGTATTGAGTGCATCGACGGCCTGGCGCTGCTTGACGGCATACGTATCGAACGTAGTGGCCGCCAGTTGCCGCAGGTCTTCGGGCAAGGCGTTCCATGTGCGCAGATTCGCGACGAGCCAGAAGCCATCCCACACGTGCGACGTCAGCGAGCAGTACTTCTGCACTTCGTAGAGCCGCTGCGTACCCAGGATCGTCAGCGGGTTTTCCTGGCCGTCGACGATCTTCGTCTGCAACGCGGTGTAGGTCTCCGCCATGTTGATGCCCGCCGGCGCGGCGCCGAAGGCCTTGAACATCGACGTCAGCGCCGGGCTCAGCGGCACGCGGATCTTGAAGCCGCTCAGGTCCTGCGGCGTGTTGATCTGCCGGTTGCTGCTGGTGACCTGGCGGAAACCGTGGTCCCAGATCTTCGGCAGCGGCATCAGGTTGACCTTCGCGAACGCACCGCGGATATGCGCGCCGAGATCACCGTCCATGGCCTTCCAGACGTGCTCGTAGCTCGGGAACGCAAATCCGATCCCGCTGATGGAGGCGGCCGGCACCAGCGTGCCCCAGATCAGGCCCGCCGTGCTGACAAGGTCGATGGCGCCCGAGCGCACCTGCGACACCATGTCGGTGTCGCTGCCGAGCTGGCTGTTCGGAAAGACGCGGATGTTCAGGCGGCCGTTGGAGGCACGCGCAATCTCGGCCGCGGCAGCGGTCAGGTTGACGGTCGTCGGATGCGTCGCATCGAGCGCGATGCCGAGCTTGTAGTTGTACGTCTGCCCCGCGGCACGTGCCGGTGTGTGGATCATCAGCCCGGACGCAGCCGAAGCCGCCACCAGCGCAATGCCCTGCTTAAGCGCCAGGCGGCGCCCGTTGTTGAACCCGCTCATGGTTTGTCTCCTGCGGTCTGATCTTGTAGTGTTTCCGGCGTTCCGCGCGATTCACACGCGCTGCTTGCGCAGTACGGCGGCGGCCGCCGGGAGGCCGCCCGTGGCACCTGAGGTGCCCTTCTGCTTTATGCCGCTTTGGCCGGACGTCCGCTGAGGTAGCGAGAGAAGCTGCGCGCGCCGTCCCAGTCCTGGATCAGCGTCAGCCGGCGCTTCAGGAACAGCCCATCGGCCACGCGCTCGGCAAAGGCCTCGAACGTTTCGGTCGGGTCGTCGATCTCGAACACGAAATACACCTTCGCCTCTTCGTTGGACAGCCATGGGCCGGCAAGCAGCTTGAGGTCGCCAGGCAGGTTGTGCGGGCGCACGCCTTTGCGCAGGTTGCCCAGAAAATCCACGACCCCCTGCATGGTCTTCGGCGACATGTCGCGCAGCCAGACTTCATTGAAAAACTTCGGCATCTTCGTTCTCCTTGTCTCGATGCGGGTCAGGCGTTAGCGACGCTGTCGGTCACGCGATCGGTATAGGCCTTCATCTGGTCCCAACCGGAAAGGAGCGTCAGCTTGCGCCGCGCAAACAGGCCGCTGACTACGCGCTCAGCGTAGGCATCGAACATGGTCGACGGGTCGTCGATCTCGAAGATGAACATCACCTTCGCCTCCTCGGCCGAGAGCCAGGGGCCGGCAATCATGCGCAGGTCGGGCGGAAGGTTGTCGGGCTTGGTGCCGACGCTCAGGTTGCCGAAGAAGGTCACGGCCTCTTCGATCAGTTCCGGCTTGATGTCGCCAAGCCAGACTTCGTTCAGGAACAAGGGCATTGATGTCTCCAGTCATCGTTCTCGCTGCGGGCAGAAGGGTGCAGCGCGATGACCGAAGCATATGAAAACGCGTTGCCGCGTCCTATGCATAAAGCGAGATATCAGCCTTTCAGCGAAGAGGAAATCTTTGGTGGGAAGAGCGCCCGGCGGTATGCGCCGGGCACCACATGGGGCTACGCGTAGTCTGCGTAGCGGTCGGGGTCATCGGGCATCGTCCACTTGGTGAACTCCACCGGCGGTTGCGGTGCTTCGGGCGCAGGTTGCGCGGCCGCCTGTGCGACCTGGGCAGCGAGCGTGGCCCCGGGAACGTCGACGACTTCCTCGCCATCTTCCGACCAGCACCTGAGTCTGACCGACATGGTCCCTCCTGCAGGTTCCAGACTGCTTCGCGGTGCGGAGCAGGGTCTGGTTGTACGCCAAGTCTCCACCATAGGCCAGTTTCTTGACGAATTGCTGACGCGAGGGGCGGCCGCGATACATCCATTGCGCAATCAATGAAAGATTTCCGTGTCGAGGTTTGTAGACATTGCTACAGCATTGAAGACAACCCTATGGCAGTCCTATCATCGAGCCATGAACAGCCAAGACTCGTGGACGCTGCTGATCGTCAGCCTGCCTACTTCCAGCGCCACCGCCCGCATGCGGATCTGGCGCGCCGTCCGTGCGCTCGGTTGCGCCGCCTTGCGCGACGGCGCCTACCTGTTGCCGGCCCGGCATGCGCTGCTCCATCACTAGGGAAGCGCCGATGCGGGCCTCGCTCGCCAGTATGGTGCTGCCGCCGGGTATCGATCCGGTGGCCCTGACGCTGCTGCTGGGCCGCGCGCTGCGCGGCATCTGCGATGGCTTTGTCGCCGTGCTGCTGCCCGCGTACCTGCTGGCGCTCGGCTTCGATCCGCTCGCGGTCGGGCTGATCGGCAGCGCCACGCTGGCGGGGTCTGCGCTGGCGACCGTCCTGGTCGGCGTGCTCGGGCACCGCTATCCGTTGCGGCGCATGCTGACGCTGGCTGCCGCGCTGATGGTGGCGACCGGCATCGGCTTTGCGGGACTAACCTCGCTGTGGCCGCTGGTGATCGTTGCCTTTGTCGGCACGATCAATCCCGGCTCGGGTGATGTCAGCCTGTTCCTGCCGCTGGAGCATGCGCGCCTGGCGGATGCGGCCACGCCGCAGGCGCGCACCGCGCTGTTTGCGCGCTACAGCCTGAGCGGTTCGCTGGCATCGGCCTTCGGCGCGCTCGCGGCAGCGCTGCCGGGCTGGGCCGCGGGGCACGGCATGCTGGCGCCGCTGCCCGCCATGCGCGCGATGTTCGTGCTGTACGCGCTCGTGGGAGGCGCGTTGTGGTACCTCTATGCCCGCTTGCCGGCACACGATCCGCATGCGGACACGCCGCGCGTGCCACTCGGTGCATCGCGCGGCATCGTCATGCGCCTGGCGCTGCTGTTCAGCGTGGACGCCTTCGCGGGCGGGCTGGTGGTCAACGCGCTGCTGTCGCTCTGGCTGATGCAGCGCTTTGGGCTGTCGCCGGGCGACGCGGGCCGGTTCTTCTTCTGGGCCGGGCTGTTGTCGGCGGCATCGCAGCTGGTGGCCGTGCCGCTGGCGCGCCGCGTCGGCCTCCTGAACACCATGGTGTTCACGCATATCCCGTCCAGCCTGTGCCTGATTGCCGCGGCCATGGCGCCCTCGCTCGTGCCGGCGCTGGTCCTGCTGCTGGCCCGCAGCGCACTGTCCCAGATGGATGTACCGACTCGCACCGCGTACGTGATGGCCGTGGTGACACCGCCAGAACGCCCCGCGGCTGCCAGCCTGACAGCAGTACCCAGAAGTCTGGCCGCCGCGCTTGGCCCGACGCTGGCCGGCGCCATGCTGGCCACAGGCTGGGCCGCCGCGCCGCTGGTGGCTTGCGGGCTGCTCAAGATCGGCTATGACCTTGCCCTGCTGCGGGCATTCCGGCGCGTCGAGCCCGAGCGGTAACGCACGCGCGAAACCGGGAGCAGCGCTACAGCCCCGCCGCCCACCCGGCCACCGCAGCCACCGCCACGACAAGCCACGGCGGCAGCCGCCACCACATCAGCGCGACCAGCGCCACCACAGCCAGCCCGAAATCGCGTGGCGCATGCACCGCGCTGGTCCACACGGGCTGGTACAGCGCGGCCAGCAGCAGGCCGACCACGCCGGCATTCACGCCCGCCAGCGCGGCCTGCGCGCGCCGGCTGCGGCGCAGGCTTTCCCAGAACGGCAGCACGCCGATCACCAGCAGCATGCCAGGCAGGAAGATCGCCACCAGGCAGAGCAAGCCGCCGGCCCAGCCGGTGGGTTCGATCTGCATCGCAGCACCGAGAAACGCGGCGAACGTGAAGAGCGGCCCCGGCATGGCCTGCACCACGCCATAGCCGGCAAGGAACGCGTCGCGGCTCACCCAGCCGGTCGGGATCACCGCCGCGTCCAGCAGCGGCAGCACGACGTGGCCGCCGCCGAACACCAGGGCCCCGGCGCGAAAGAAGGCATCGAACATCGGCACCGCGCCTGCGCCCGCATGACGCGCAAGCAACGGCAGGCCGGCCATCAGCACAGCGAAAAGCACCAACGCCGCGACCCCGGCGCGATGGGTCACGGGCATCGGCAAGGGGTCATGCACAGGCGCTGTTTCCGTTCGGATCAGCATGAGACCAGCGATCGCCGTGGCGGCGATGACTGCGACCTGGATCCACGGCCCGGGCACCGCGACGGCCAGGCACACAGCAATCGCCATGATGGTCACGCGCAGCGTGTCCGGGCATAGGTTTCGCGCCATGCCCCAGAACGCCTGCGCCACCACGGCCACGGCCACGAGCTTGAGCCCGTGCAACAGGCCAGGCGGAACGTTGGCTCCCCATGCCGCCAACCCCTGCGCCAAGAGGATCATGGCCAGTGCCGACGGCAAGGTGAAGCCTGTCCATGCCGCCAGCGCGCCTGCATAGCCGGCGCGCGACATGCCAAGGGCTAGGCCGACCTGGCTGCTCGCCGGGCCCGGCAGAAACTGGCACAGGCCGACGAGATCCGCATAGGCGCGTTCGCTGAGCCAGCGCCTGCGTGTGACGAACTCGTCGCGAAAGTACCCGAGGTGCGCCACGGGACCGCCAAACGACGTGAGGCCCAGCCGCAGGAACACGAGGAACACCGACAGGACACCGCGGTCATGCGTGCGACTGCCGTCGGCTGCATCGGGTTGCGTCATAGGGTTGCGTGGCGTCGCTGCCATGCGTCCTCCTCTTGGGGGGGTTGGCGTGGGATGGGATACAGGGCGCTCTGCGGCCCTGTCGGACTGCCGCCGATTTTAGGGCAGACCGAGGTTTTCTCCGTGACGCTGTCTCCACTTCTTTCCAAAAAGCCGACAAACCTTGCTGCCTTCAAGGAGGTATTACCCCAATCAAGTTAGTCAAAGCGGTCGCCGTTATGGCGGGGACGGACGCCAAAAGTCCGATTACACCGAGCATATGGGGAGAAACAGAGGCAATGCTGCAAAACCTGAGTCTGAGGAAAAAGCTCTTGCTGCCACTGGTGCTGAGCTGGGTATGCCTGCTTGGCATCACGCTGTGGAATGCATGGCAGATGCGCGCGCTGCGCATGGAGGAGCGCCGGCTTGACCTGGCACACGTCACGGATACCGCGGTGTCAGTGGTGGCCGGGTATGAGGCGCTGGCCAAGGCGGGCAAGATGCCGCCGGAAGAAGCCAAAGAGCAGGCGCTGGAGCGCGTGCGCGCGATGCGCTTTGGCGACGACGGCTACTTCACGCTGATGCGCTCCGACACCGAAGTGCTCATGCATCCGTTCAAGACCGACATGATCGGCAAGAAGATGGAGGACATGAAGGATCCCAACGGCACGTACCTGTTCCGCGATATCGCCGCCATCGGCAAGGGCGCCGGCAAGGGCTTCGTCAACTACCTGTGGCCCAGGCCAGGCGCCGAGGCGCCGCAGCCCAAGCTCAGCTATGTGGCCAACTTCCGCCCCTGGGACTGGAACTTTATCGCCGGCCTGTACCTGGACGACATCGAGGCCACGTTCCGCACGTCGCTGCTCAACGCGCTCGGGCTGCTGCTCGGCGTGGGCGCGCTGATGACGGTGGTCATGCTGCGCGTGGCCGGCAGCCTGCAGAAGCAGCTCGGCGGCGAGCCTGCGCTCACGTCGCAGATCGCCACGCGCATCGCCGAAGGCAACCTGAGCACCATGGTCGAGGTGCAGCCCGGCGACGAGCACAGCGTGCTTTACGCCATGCAGCAGATGCAGTCGCGCCTGACCGGCGCAATAGGCAGCATCCGGGGTTCGGCCGATTCAATCGCGGGCGCGGCCAAGCAGATTTCCGCCGGCAACTCCGACCTGTCGCGCCGCAGCGAAGAGCAGGCGGCCTCGCTGGAGCAAACCGCAGCCAGCATGGAGCAGCTCACCAGCACGGTGCGCCAGAGCGCCGACAATGCGCGCCAGGCCAGCCGCCTGGCCGAGGGCGCATCCGAGATCGCGGTGCGCGGCGGCAGCATCGTGAGCCAAGTGGTCACGACCATGGGCGACATCAAGGAAGCGTCGGGCAAGGTGGTCGACATCATCGCCGTGATCGAAGGCATTGCGTTCCAGACCAATATCCTGGCGCTGAACGCCGCGGTGGAAGCCGCGCGCGCCGGCGAGCAGGGCCGCGGCTTTGCCGTGGTAGCCGGCGAGGTGCGCACGCTGGCCCAGCGCAGCGCCACTGCTGCCAAGGAGATCAAGGCATTGATCGGCAATTCGGCGCAGCGCGTGGAAGACGGCGCGGTGCTGGTCGAAGGTGCGGGCAAGGCCATGGACGAGATCGTCGAGGCGGTCAAGCGCGTCACGGACCTGATGGGCGAGATGCGGGCAGCCACCGAAGAGCAGACCGGCGGCATCGAGCAGGTCAACCAGGCGGTGTCGCAGATGGACCAGATGGCGCAGCAGAACGCGGCGCTGGTGGAAGAAGCTGCCGCCGCTGCCGCGTCGCTGGAAGACCAGGCAGCCGCACTGCACCACGCGGTCGGCCAGTTCCGGCTCGCCGGCGGCTGATCGGCTAAGCGGCTGGGCGGCTGGGCGGCTGGGCATGGCGAGCCATGCCACCTGCCGTGGCCGCGTATATTATGGATCGCAGCGGGCGGCGCCAGCGAACGTGCGGGACGGGCGCCCGCCGCGATCCCTTCCACAGCAGGAGCAGATCATGATGGCATTCCTTGGCACCGTCTTCGTCGGCCTCATCGTGGGACTGATCGCCCGGGCCATCAAGCCCGGCGACGACAAGATGGGCTGGATCATGACGATCCTGCTCGGCATTCTGGGCTCGGTGGCGGCCGGTTTCGTCGGCCGTTCGATGGGCTGGTACCAGCCAGGCCAGCCGGCCGGCTGGATTGCCTCGGTGCTCGGCGCGATCGTGCTGCTGGTGCTCTACGGCATGGTACGCCGCAGGGGCTGATCCACTTTCAACACGTCCGCCGAAGCCGTCGCGCCTTCCGGCGCAGGCGCCTGCGCCTCGTTGCGCGGCAGGCGGATTTCCTGTGGCCAGTCGCGGCAGCGCAGCAGCGCCTGTTCGCTGCCCGGCGTCGCCATTGCTGCCACCTGCGGCGCCAGGTAGCGCAGCACCCGTACCGCCAGCGCGCTGGTAAAGCTGTAGCGCGCGGCATAGGGCTCGCTGACGTTGATGGTCACAGTGCCGAAAAAGCGCTCGCCGAGCACGAACACGAACGTGGCGGAACGATTGACCGAACGCGACGAAATCAGTCGCCCGCCCGGGCCATAGGTCTGGAAGCGCTGGTCGCCGGTTCCGGTCTTGCCGGCAATCGGGACAGGCGCGCCGCCCTTGTCAGGTACCACGAATGCTCCGGCGATCGACTTGGCCGTGCCGCGTTCCACCACATCCAGCATCGAGCGCCGCACCAGGTCCGTGATCTCCGTCGGTAGCAGCCGCTTGCCCGGGTCCGGCTGGAGCACGAAGCGCGTCGCATAAGGGGTGTTCGCCGCAAAATCCAGGCTACGCAGCGTCGCGGTCTGTGTGGCCATGCCGCCGCTCTGGATGATGCCGGCCAGTTCGGCGAGTGCCGCGGGACGATCGCCTGACGCGCCGATCGCGGTCGCGTACGACGGCGTGAGCGAATCGAACGGATAGCCCAACCGCTGCCAGCGCTTGGCGATGCGCTGGAATGCCTCCTGCTCCAGCAGCGTGCGGATGCGGTTGTCCTGCCCGTACTTGCTGTGCGAACGGAACAGCCAGCGGTACACATACTGCCGCTCGGCCTTGCTGTCGTTCAGGATCTGCGTCAGCGTGGCGTCCGGATTCTTGCCGAGGTACTCCACCATCCACAACTCCAGCGGATGGACGCGCGAGAGGTAGCCGCGGTCATTGAGATTGAACTTGTCGTGGCCGTACTTGCGATAGAGCGCCGGCAGGTCCTCGCCGGCAAGCTGCTTTTCCGACATGCGCGAACGCATGATGCGCACGAAGCTCTCTTCATCGAGATCGGGCCGCGCGCTCAGGAGCGCCACCGACATGCGCACCGCCGTATAGTGCGGCGTGCTCACGCGCACGCGTCCGAGCAGCGTCGCCACGCGCTGGTCCGAATCCTTGCCGCGGTAGCGCTGGTAGAAATTGGTCATGTACGCTGCGCCTTCCTGGTCGGCGAAGCGCTCGAGGTACACGCGGCGCTCGGGCGCGTTGCGGTCCTCGAAGATATTGCTCATGTCCACCTTGCCGTGGAACAGCTCATAGCGCACGATGTCGCGCATCATGCGGATGAACACCAGGTTGACCGAGTGCTGGAAACCCACGCGCACGGTCATGATGCGTTCGCCTTCCCAGCGCTCGAAGTTGGTGAAGCTCTGCAGGCCGCCGCCCGTGTAGAAGCCTTCGCCCGGGCTGCCCGAGTACTTGCGTTCCATCGCGGCGTCGAGCATGGCTGCCAGCGTGCGATCCTGCGGCGTGCGTGCCTTGGAAAGGTAGTCGATCGCCCAGCGGCTCAGGGCGTCGGGCTTCGCGACCTTCACGCCGGCCAGTTCTTCCTTGCTCATGCTCGCGTAGCGCGCGTGCAGTTCGCTGAAGATTTCCAGGTACGTTACCAGCGTGCGCAGCTTGGCCGTCGAGCCCAAATTCAGGCGCGCGCCGCTGTTGATGTCGAACGGCTGGTCGATGTTGTCGGCCTGCACGCGAACCACGCTGGCATTGCCGACGCGCTCGAACAGCGTGAAGCTAGCGACCAGCTTTGACGGGTCGTCCTGCTCGCGCAGCAGGTTGTGGCCATACAGCCCCATGGTGTGCGCGACGGCCTTGTCCCGCATGCTCAAGAGGGTATCGGTGACGATGCGTTGCGCTTCGCGATTGATGGTGCTGTCCGCGGTCAGGTCCAGGCGGTCCATGTCGTAGCGGCTGTCCACGCCGGTCAGGCGCCCGATGTCCGCACGCACGCGGTTGATGGCCTTGCGCGTGACGAACGGTCCCTGATCGGGCCGCACAGGCGGCGCGGCCTTGTCAAGCTGCTGCCGCAGCGCGGCATCGCGCAGCTCCGGCGTAATGATGTTGTTGGCCCCCAGCAAGCGCAGGTAGCTGCCCGTCAGCGCGTCGAGATTGGTGTCGTCGCGGCGCAAGTGGTAGGACGGCCGGCGCTGCGAGATGATCAGCGACAGCGCGCGCTTGAACGCCTGTGCCTGGCGGTCGGTCGGCGCGCGCGAATCCATCTGCTTCAACAGGCGGTTGACCTCGCCGAAGTCTTCGCCATACCAGACCCACAGCGCGTCGCCGATGCCGTTGACTTCACCAAAGCCCACGCGTGCGGACAGCGGTACGGTGTTGAGGTAATCGACCACGATCCGTTCGCGTGCGCGCTGGGTATCGGGGCCGTCCATATAGGCCCGCAGCGAAGCCGACGCCATCTGCCGGAATTTCTCGGGAATCGATTGCGTGCGGCCTTCGGGCGAGTGCCGGTATTTTTCGATCTGCGTCGCAAGCGTGCTGCCGCCAGGCGATTCATGCGAGCTGTCGGCGAAGCGGATGGCGCGGTCGATTACCGCGCGCGACAGCCGCTTCCAGTCCAGTGCCGGGTTCATGCTCGGGTATTCGGGATTGAGCAGCCCCTGGTTCTCGACATACAGCAGCGCGCTCACGAGCACCGGCGGCACGGCGTCGAAATTGTCGTACTGGCGCTGCGGATAACGCTCGAACACGAGCGTCATGCTGTTGCAGTCGCGCAGCACCAGGCCAGCCTGGTTCTTTTCGCGATACGGCGGGAAGATACCCTGATCCATCAGGCGGATCATCTCGGGCGACATGCGCGCCTGCTCGGCCGGCACGAAACCGCGCTCGCCGAGCCGCTGCGCAATCTGCGGCAGGCGGCCGTAGCCCATCCTGGCGTCGTAGGGGCCCGAATGCGGGAACCTGATGCGATCGCTGGCGCCAGGCTGCACCTCGAAGGTCAATTCGCTGGCAAAGCGGCCAAGGTAGCGCGCCTGCCAGTGCGAATTGCGCACTTCATTCGATACGAGGCTATAAACGACATATCCGCCCCCACAGAGGGCGACTGCCAAGCCAGCGAAGATCCAGCCACGTCGTGCCACGTTTTGGCCATCCCGTTCTACCGGCACCCTCGGCGCGGTCTTCACGCCGGTCCCAAGTGCATGGGTGGTGCGCAACCATTGCGCACACCGCTTTAACTGAATATTAGTAGGAACGCGCGCGACGCGCAGGGACAGCTTGAGGGCTTACGCGGTTGTTGCCACAAAACATCGGCGGCAAGAGCCACGCATTGTCCACTTGCCGGCGCCTCAGGCCGCCGGCGGTGCCGCCACGCGTACCGGACGGCCGCCAAACGGGTAGTTCGGATCGTTATAGCCATGCGTCGACGCATGGCCCGGCGTGACGAGCGCATCGACCATGGCTTCCTCTTCCGGCGAAATGACAACGTTCATCGCGCCGAAGTAGTCTTCAAACTGCGACAGCGTACGCGGGCCTGCAATCACCGACGTGATGATCGGATTGGCCAGCACCCAGGCGGTCGCGAACTGGCCCGGCGTGAGCCCGCGCGCCTCGGCATGCACCTTGAGCTGTTGCGCGATGATGAGCGATTCCTCGCGGAACTCGGTCTGCATCATGCGGCGGTCGGCGCGGCCGGCGCGCGTGCCGCTGGCCGGCGCCTGGCCCGGCTGATACTTGCCCGTCAGTACGCCGCGCGCGATCGGGCTGTACGGCACGACGCCCAGGCCATAGTGTTCGCAGGCAGGCAGGATCTCGACTTCCGGCATGCGGTTGAGCAGGTTGTAGTACGGCTGGCAGGCCACGGGGCGCGGCACGCCGAGCTGGTCGCACAGCCGCGCAATCTCGGCAATGCGCCAGCCGCGGAAGTTCGAGACTGCCCAGTAGCGGATCTTGCCCGCGCGCACGAGATCGCCCATCGCGCGTACGGCTTCCTCGAGATTCTCGCCCGCGTAGTCGCGGTGCAGATACAGGATGTCGATGTAGTCGGTGGCCAGGCGGCGCAGGCTCTCCTCGGTTTCGTGCAGGATCCAGACGCGCGAATAGTGCGAATGGTTTGGTCCCGCCTGCATGGGGTTGCCGAGCTTGGTCGCGAGCACCCAGTCGTGCCGATCGCCCGTTAGCAGGCGACCGACCATCTGTTCGGACGCGCCCTTGCTGTAGACGTCTGCGGTATCGATGAAGTTCACGCCGTGCTCGCGCGCGCTGGCGACGATGCGTGCCGCTTCGGCTTCGTCGGTCTGGTCGGCGAACATCATGGTCCCGAGGCACAGCGCGGAGACCTTCAGGTTGCTGGTACCAAGGCGTCGATATGGCACGGCGTGCGTGGCGATGTCAGGCATGGCGGTTTTCCTGTTTTGCAAGAATCAATGTCCGTAATGTTCATATTGCCGGCAGCGCGGCCGATCTGCATTTTGCCGCGAATGCGCGAATCGCGCAGAGACCATGCGCCACAACAGTGCCGTCGATGTGCAATGTCCATCGTGCGAGCGAAGCCGATGGGCATCGTGTATCGCGTCGCGGATCGAGCCCGTCATAAAGTGGTGTGACATACAGCCCTTACACATTCTTACAGCATATATGCGTCGACTTGCATAGCCTTGAATCGCTCCGGGCAGCATCGTCGCAACGCAACATGCCCGGGGATCAATGGCGTTCGCGCCTCGCTCTTCCGCTCGCTGACTCGCTGCGTTCGCAATGGTGATGAAGCGGGCAAACACCAGACCGGCTTTCCCGGTCGAACAGTAGTCCCGTCCCGTGCCCATGCAGGCCGCGGAACGCGGTGCATAAGAAATAGTTGTTGGGGGATGACGACCACGCTTGCGCGCAAGGCCGCTGGGCCGCGTGCGGGTAACGATCGCCCATTCTGCCTCGGTTCCTATCGCGGCGGCGGGGAAAGCTTTTTACACGCGTGAGGATGCCATGAACAAGAAGCCAGACCCTCGGCCCACGTTGCCGGCACGGATACAGCCGCTCCCGGCGAAACCCGCGGAGCCGCTGGTACGCGGGCGAAGCCGCGAAATCAGCCTGAGGCCGCTGTGGCAGATCGCTCCGCGCCTTGCCAGCTACGGCATGGTCGCCTTCATCATCTGGGTCATCCTGTCCGTGATGTTTCCCCCGGTATTCAACCGCTCGTCCGAGCGCGCCGTGGTCAACAGCCCGGTGAACCTGGTGACCACGCCGGTCGAAGGCGTCGTCACGCGCCAGGCCGTGGCGGTGGGTGGCACATTCGGGGCCGGGCAGCCGCTGATGACGCTGCAGAACTCGAACCTTGACCGTGCGCTGCTGGTGGACCTGACCGGCAAACGGCTCGACAACCAGACGCGCCTCGAGGCCGCGCGGGCCAAGCTCGCGTCGGACCAGTCACGGCTCGCGTCGACGACCCAGGAAATCCAGCGCTACCAGACGGCCGCGCAGCGTGAACACGCATCGCGCATCAAGGGCATCGAGGCGAAGCTTTCGGTCGCGCGCCAGCAGATTGACCAGCAGGAAGACGTGGTCAACCGCAACCAGGCCATGCAGTGGGCCGGCGCGGTCAGCGAAGCGTACACCGATGCCTCGCGCAACCAGCTCACCGTGCTGGCCGGCCAGCGCGACGCGATTCAGGCAGAGCTGGAGAGCGCGCGCGGCAGCAGCGAGGCGGCGCGCGGCAAGGTCTACATGAGCAGCGCCGACGGTGCCGTCGGTGCGCTGGTGCAGCGCCAGGACGAACTGCGCGCGAGCATCGCCCAGACGCAGTCAGAGATCGCGCAGCTGCAGGAATACGGCGAGTCCGTCGACAAGATGGTCGCCACCGAGCAAGAACGGCTGGACCGTGTTTCCAACCTGGAAATCAAGGCCTATGCAGGCGGCGTAGTGGAAGACGTGCTGGCCCCGCCCGGAACGCGCGTCGCGGCCGGTGCCACGCTGATGCGCACGACTAACTGCAGCCAGCCCCGCGTGGTCGCGGTATTCCCGCGCAGCCTGAGCAAGGACCTGCTGCCCGGCACACGCGTCACGGTCCACGTGGATGGCGTAGGCAAGCCAGTTTCCGGGGCGGTGGCCGAAGTCCTGCCACGTGCACCAGACGGCGATCAGGCGCGCTACTTCGTACCCTTCCCGCCGATCGAGAAGAACGAGGTCTACCTGATCGCGCGGCTCGACAAGCCGCTGCCCGACCTGCCAGCAACCGGCACGCAGGAGACCGACCGCTGCGCGCTTGGCCACTGGGCCAAGGTCAGCCTGAACAGCTCCTGGCTGCACAGCCTGATGTGAGCCGGTTATCGAAGTCAAAGCGAACGCCCGCAGGAAGGAGGACACCGTGCAGCGTTATACAATCCAGGCCTTTCCCGCGCGCAGAGCCGGGCTGCTCGCGGCGATGCTGCTGGCGTGCTCCGTGTTGAGCGCGACGGCCATGGCAGCACCCGCGGCCGCGCCGGCTGTGCAGGCGCGCGAGCAGTTGCTGCGCGACGGCTGCAAGACACTGGCGGCACGCGTAGCCGCCGTGCCCGGCAAGGGACCCGTGATGCTCGGCAGCTACGAGCCCGCCCCGGGCGGCGAGCCGCTGCCGCCTCCGCTGCAGCAGTCCGCGTTTGTCTATGACAACGCGCTGGCCGGCGTGGCGCTGATCGCTTGCGGCCAGCCGGACGCCGCGCGCCGCATCGCCGATGGCGTGGTGGCTGGCGCCACGCGCGACCGCCACTACCACGACGGCCGCGTGCGCAATGCCTATCGTGCCGGCGCGGTGCCGGACGGACCAGTACCGATGCCCGGCTGGTGGGACGCGCCGAGCAAGCGCTGGTTCGAAGACGCCTACCAGGTCGGCACCGCGACCGGCAACGTGGCCTGGGCGGCGCTGCTGCTGCTGGCCACCTACGAAGCCACGCATGAGCGCCGCTATCTCGACACCGCCGCGACGCTGATGACATGGATCGACAAACAGACCTTCGGCAGCGAAAGCCCGGCCGGCTACATCGGGGGCTACTTCGGCCATGAGCCGACGCCGCGCCGCCAGGGCTGGAAGTCGACCGAGCACAACGTCGATGCGTACGCCGCGTTCCGCTGGCTCGCGCTGCGCACTGGCGACGCGCGCTGGAATGCCGCAGCGCAGCGCGCGCGCGGGTTCGTCGACGCGATGTGGCAGCCCGGCGATGGCCGCTTCGCGATCGGCACGCGCGACGACGGCCGCACGCTCAACGGAGAACCATCGGCGCTGGATGCATCCCTGTGGCCGCTGATCGCAGTGCCCGAGTCAGCCGCATCGTGGCGGCGTGCACTTGACTGGACGCGCACGCACCACGCAGCAGGCGGTGGTTATGGCTTCAACGCGCGGCCCGACGGCATGTGGACCGAGGGCACGGGCCAGGCTGCGCTGGTGCTGCGCGCCAGCGGCCGCGACGACGAAGCGCGCGCACTGTGGCCGCTGCTGCGGGCGCAACGCGCACCGTCGGGCATGTTGTTTGCGACGCCCGAACCGCGCATCCGCACCGGCCTGTCCATCGGGCCGGATTCGACCACGGAAGACTTCTACTACTACCACCTGCCACACCTGGGCGCGACCGCCTGGGCCGTGCTGGCCGCTTCGGGCTGGAATCCGTTCCAGCCGGGCGGCAACTGCCCGGCCTGCAAGACCGTCGCCGCGCAGGCGCAGGCCCCGCCCGACGACACACGCACGGAGTGACGATGTTCGCCTACTTTCTTGAAAACCGCATGCTGGTGCAGATCAATGCCGGCGCCTTCCTGATCGCGGTGCTGTGCCTGCGCGGTGACCGCCACCGTGCCGCGGACCGATGGCTGTTCGGCACCGCTGCAGGGGTTCTGCTGGTGGTGTATTACGTGTGGCGCGCGTCGCAGACGCTGCCGGACTGGCGCATGGATTTCCCAAGCCTGTGGTCGTACACGTTTTTCGGCTTCGAAACCCTGACCATCGCCTATACGCTGATCTCCATCATCACGCTGACGCGTACTTCAAACCACAGCGCCGCCGCCGATGCCAGCGAGGCCAGCCTGCGGCGCAGCCGCCCGGCGCCCGCCGTGGACATCTTCATCGCGACCTACAACGAAGGCCTGGACGTGCTCGAAAAGACGATCGTCTCGGCACTGGCGATCGACTATCCGAACTTCCGCGTGTGGGTGCTGGACGATACGCGCCGCGACTGGCTCAAGGCCTACTGCGCACGTGTTGGCGCGTGCTACGTGACGCGGCCCGACAACGCGCATGCCAAGGCCGGCAACCTCAACAACGGCCTGATGCACAGTGCGGCACAGCGCGGCGGCGGCGCGCCATTCATCATGGTGCTGGACGCGGATTTCGCCCCCAATCGCAACATCCTGCTGCGCATCGTCGGGTTGTTCGACGACCCCGCCGTGGGCGTGGTGCAGACGCCGCAGTTCTATTACAACGCCGACCCCATCCAGTACAACCTGCGCTCGACGGAATGCTGGGTCGACGAGCAGCGCGCGTTCTTCGACATCATGCAGCCGGCCAAGGATGCGTGGGGCACGGCGTTCTGCATCGGCACTTCGTTCGTGGTGCGGCGCGAGGCGCTCGCGCGCATCGGCGGCTTTCCGACCGGCACCGTGACGGAAGATATCCACCTGACCTACCGGCTCATGCCGCATGGCTACACCACGCGCTGGCTGAACGAACGCCTGAGCGTGGGCCTTTCCGCTGAAGGCCTGCCCGAATACATCAGCCAGCGCAGCCGCTGGGGGCTGGGCACGATCCAGGTCGCGCTGACGGCCGACGGTCCGCTGCGCGGGCGCGGCTACACGGGCCTGCAGCGCTTGCACTACATACACGGACTGCTGCACTGGATCAGCCGGCCATTCACGCTGATGCTGCTGGCAGGGCCTCTGCTGTACTGGTACTTCGACGTGCCAACGCTGTATGGCGATCCGCTGCAGTTCCTTGCCTATGGCGTGCCTGCGCTGCTGCTGTACTGGGCGTACAGCATCTGGGTGACCGGGTCGCGCGCGATGCCGATCTTCACCGAGGTCACGCAGATCGTCGCGGCGGTGGCTGTCACAGCAACGCTGGCCAGCGCGGTGATCAAGCCGTTCGGGCGGCCGTTCAAGGTCACAAACAAGGGACTCGACCGATCGAAGCTGGTCGTGCACGGCAAATTCGCCGCGCTGTACGGCGCGCTGTTCGTGCTGACCGGCATGGGACTCGCGCGCGCCGTCGCCGCAGATGCCAACGCGCCGGGCGTGTCGTTCAACATCGCGTGGACCGTGGTGTCGATGGTGCTTTACCTGGCATCGCTGCTGGTGTGCTTCGAACTGCCGCGGCCGCGCAAGGAGGAGCGCTTCCCATATCGCGCGCGCGCACTGCTGCGCCTGCATGGTGCCGACGGCACGCCGCGCGAGTTCGCGGGCGTCACCCAGGATCTCTCCTGCAATGGCGCGGGGCTGCGCTGCGCGCGCGCGGCCGATGTCCGGCCCGGTGCCGAAGGCGCGTTCTGGCTGGCGCCGCTGGGTTGGGTGCCATGCCAGGTCGCCCGCACGCGCGACGGGCTTGTCGGCGTGTCGTTGCGGCCGGATATGGCGGCACGGCACCGGCTGATCCGGCTGCTGTTCAGCGAGCCCGTCCACAACATTGCCAATCAGGGCAGGCCGCGCGTCGCCATCGCACAGTTGCTGCGCCGCGCGTTTGCCGGCTGAAGCGGATAACACGGATGAGCCACATGAAAGCACAGCAAACGCGAACCTTCCCTCCGCTCCTGCGTATCGCGACAGTTGCAATTCCGCTGGCGCTGACAGCCTGCACGCTGGAGCCCACGTACGAGCGTCCCGACCAGCCGGTGCCCAACGCCTGGCCAACCGGAGCGGCCTATGTGCAGGGCACAGGCGTGCAGGCACAAGCGCAGACGCCGGCTGCGAGCCTCGGATGGGAGGACTTCTTCACCGATCCGGGGCTGCGCCGGCTGATCGAACTGGCGCTGGCCAATAACCGCGACCTGCGCATGGCGACGCTGGCCATCGACCAGGCGCGCGCGCAGTACCGCATCCAGCGGGCCGCGCAGTTCCCGTCCCTCGATGCCAACGCGAGCATGGTTGCGACGCGCATACCCGGCGCGCTGATCGGCCAGGGGGCGCAGTCATCGGTCATCCATGCCTATGCGGCTGGCGTCGGCTTCAATGCCTTTGAGCTCGATGTGTTTGGCCGTGTGCGAAGCCTCAAGCATGAGGCGCTGGAACAGTACCTGGCTGTGCAGGAGGTGCAACGCAGCGCGCAGATCAGCCTGGTGGCGGAGGTTGCAAGCGCCTACCTGACGCTGCAGGCGGACCGGGCGCTGCTGAAGATCTCGCAGGACACGCTGAAGGTCCAGCAAGACATCGTGCAGATGGTCGAGCGCAGCAAGCGCGCAGGCGGCATGGCGCAGATCGACATGCATCGCGCGCAGACGCAACTCGAAACCGCACGCGTCGGCGTCGAACAGTACACACGTCAGGTCGCGCAGGACGAAAATGCGCTGACGCTGCTTGTAGGTACGCAGTTGCCGGCGGACCTGCCGGGGCCGCAACCGTTCGAGAACACGTCGTTCGTCGCCGAACTGCCGCCTGGCCTGCCCTCGGCGCTGCTTGAGCAACGGCCTGACATCATGGCCGCAGAGCATCGGCTGAAGGCGGCAAACGCCGACATCGGCGCGGCGCGCGCAGCCTTCTTCCCAAGCATCTCGCTAACCGCGGCGATCGGCGTCGCGAGCACCGCGCTGGCCGGGCTGTTTTCAAGCGGCATGGCGTGGGCGTTCGCGCCCCAGATCACCATGCCGATCTTCCATGGCGGGGCTAACCAGGCCAGGCTGGATGCGTCGAAGGTACAGAAGGACATCAACGTCGCCGCCTACGAAAAGACTATCCAGCAGGCGTTCCGCGAAGTGGCGGACGGCCTCGCAGCGCGGGGCACCTATGACCGCCAGGCGGCAGCGCAGGAAACCCTCTCGCGCGAGATAGAGGAAACGCGGCGCCTCTCCGAGATGCGGTTTCGCAACGGCGTGGACAACTACTTCCCGGTCTTCGACGCGCAGCGCCAGCTTTATTCGGCGCAGCAGACGCTCGTCACCATCCGGCTCGCACGGCTGACGAGCCGCGTCGATCTTTACAAGGCGCTCGGCGGTGGCTGGTCCCAGCATACAGCCATGGCAGAGGCCCCGGCCGCGCAATCTGCAGCGCCCGGCGCCCAGGCCGCCAGCGCCTCGCTCCGGACCGGAACGGCTTCCCGCTAAGAAGTCCACGCGGCGAATGCAAAACGGGCACCGGCGATGCTTCGCCGGTGCCCGCCATGACAACGTCCGCTGTATCGCCAGCTCAAGCCATCTCAATAGCGCGGCGACGTGGACGACGTGCCGCCTGACGTGGCGCCACTGGCTGTCCCTCCGCTTGACGTCGCGCCCGGCGCCGTACCATAGCCACTTCGCGGACGGCTGCCGGTGTTGTCGTTGACGGAGCCCGAGCCAGTCAGCGTGCCGCCGCCGGCGCCAGAACCGGACGCTGTGCCGGTCGCACTGCAGCCCGCCAGCGAGCCAAACGTGGCCGCCGCCATCATGCAAATCAGTATTTTCTTGCTCATGCTTTCCTCCATCGAAGCCTTGGTGACCGGCCGGCAGGCCAGCCTTGAGCCGGACCCGCTCTGCATGCCGATCCTGTGTTGGCAAAGGCAACTGCCATACCAACGCCGGTTCCGGCTCCAAACCCCGCATATGTGCTTTGCTTTGCCTATCTGGTTGTGAGTCTGGCTTTCTGGGGCAACGTAAGAACTTCCCGCCAATGTAGAAAATTCCCCTGAATCGATGGCGCGTGCGCATCAAGCGTAATTCCGGGCAAGATGATGCTCTTGCCGGCGCGGCATGCCACTTGCGGCAATACCGGCAATGCGCAGGGCACGCCGCCGGGGCCGGCGACGCCATCAACCCCTACCCGCTGCTGGCGGTGCCGATACGGACGCCCGCTGGCACGGGCAAACAAGCGAGGCAGCCATGAATCCCGCAGACGACGAACGCGCCATCCGTGAACTGGTAGAGGCCTGGTTCACCGCCAGCCAGCGCGGCGATACCGACACGGTGCTGGACCTGATGACGGACGACGTCGTCTTCATGGTCCCCGGGCAGGAACCCTTCGGCAAGGCCGCCTTCGCGCAAGCATCCGCGGGCATGGCCGGTGTGAAGCTGCAAGGCAGCTATGACATCCGCGAACTGCAGGTGATCGGCGACTGGGCCTACCTGCGCAATTTCATCGACCTGACCATCACGCCGCCCGATGGCAAGGCGATGCATCGCTCGGGCTACACGCTCACGTTGCTGCGCAGGGAGGACAACGGCAAGTGGCGGCTGAGCCGCGACGCCAACCTGCTTGCCGCGAGCCCGCCGTCAGCCTCCTGACGGATGTCGAGCGGGGCGGCACTTCATTCATAGGGAAGAACGCACGCCCGCGCGATGGGCGCCACCGCGTGCGATGCCTATGATGAAATCCCCATCCAGCCGTTCCGGCCCGGTGCGTACGTGCACCAGTGGCGGCTGACCGCCCGCGATCGGATCCTGTGCATTGCCACGCGTCGGCACGCCGCGCGCGCGATATGCCGGATGGCTGCCTAGCACCTCTCGGTTCAGCGCGTCGCTGAAGTAAAGCTGGCTGGTCAGCACCTCGGCATTCGCGAGCAACACCTTGAAGTGGATATGAACCGCGCGCGGCCGGTACCAGCCGGGATAGATCGTGACAAACGCAGCGGCACCATCAGCAGCGGTTGGCTGCACGCCGCGCAGAAAACGCGTAGCGTCGCGCGGCCCGTCTTCACCGCTATAGCTGCCTTCGGCATCGCAATGCCAGATGCTGACCAGCGCACCCTGCACCGGCGTGCAGTCATGGTCGGCATCGACAACCATCAAGCGCAAGCGCAATGGCTGGCCGGGCCGGCCGTCGCGGATATCGCTGCGCAGTTGAGCGTCGCCGACATAGAAGGGGCCCTCAGTGGCGGCCGGGGTCAGCAGGCAGGCGGCGGCGTTCGGGCTTAGTGTTTGCGCCGCGCTTGCGGGGGCCAGGGTTGCTAAGGCGGCCAGACTGCCGAGGTCACCGAGGAAATCGCGGCGGGAGCTCTTTTCGCGGTCTTCAGGAGGCGAGACGGTCATCTGAGGCTCCCCTTGATGCATCGTGACACCAGTCTATGCTCGCCTGCCGCCGGAAAAAAGGACTGTGGCCGCACTGATGTGAGCAGGTTCAGTGCGGCGTCGTTTGGGACAGATCACAAAGAAAAAACCGGCACCACGAAGTGCCGGTTTTTTATGATGCGCCGCGCATTCACGCAGCGTTGTCACCGCGAGTACGCTCAGTCTTCCAGCTTCGGCAACGAAGCACTAACCGCCGACGACAGCAGCCCCGTCTTCGCATACGTCTGCAGCTTCTCGCGAGTATCCACGATATCCAGCGTACGCATGGTCAGCTGGCCAATACGGTCCAGCGGCGTGAACATCGACTCGCCCTTCTCCATGGTCAGCCGTTCCGGCTTGTAGGTCAGGTTCGGCGAGGTGGTGTTCAGGATCGAGTAATCATTGCCGCGGCGCAGTTCAATGGTCACTTCGCCGGTCACGGCACCCGCCACCCAGCGCTGGGCGGTTTCGCGCAGCATGATGGCTTGCGGGTCGAACCAGCGGCCCTGGTACAGAAGGCGGCCAAGGCGGCGGCCGTTGTCGCGGTACTGCTCGATGGTGTCTTCGTTATGGATGCCGGTAATCAGGCGCTCGTACGCGATGAACAGCAGTGCCAGGCCCGGGGCTTCGTAGATGCCGCGGCTCTTGGCTTCGATGATACGGTTCTCGATCTGGTCGCTCATGCCCAGGCCATGGCGGCCGCCGATGACGTTGGCTTCGGCGAACAGCTCGACGCTGTTGGCGAAGGTCTTGCCGTTCAGCGCAACGGGCTGGCCCTGCTCGAAGCGCACGGTGACTTCCTCGCGCTTGACTTCGACTTCGTCACGCCAGAACTGCACGCCCATGATCGGCTGCACGATGCGGATGCCCGAATCCAGGTGCTCCAGATCCTTGGCCTCGTGGGTGGCGCCCAGCATGTTCGAATCCGTCGAGTACGCCTTTTCAGCCGACATCTTGTAGTCGAAGCCGTTCTGGCGCATGAACTCGGACATCTCGGCGCGGCCGCCAAGTTCGTCGATGAACTGCTGGTCCAGCCACGGCTTGTAGATCTGCAGGCCCGGGTTGGTCAGGAGGCCGTAGCGGTAGAAACGCTCGATATCATTGCCTTTGAACGTGCTGCCATCACCCCAGATATTGACGCCATCTTCCTTCATCGCGGCAACCAACATGGTGCCAGTGACGGCGCGGCCGATCGGGGTGGTGTTGAAGTACGTGACGCCGGCGGTGGAAATGTGGAACGCACCGCACTGCAATGCAGCGATGCCCTCGGCCACGAGCTGCGTGCGGCAGTCCACCAGGCGGGCTTCCTCGGCGCCGTAGGCCTTGGCGCGGCGCGGGATGTCGTCGTAGTCAGGCTCGTCGGGCTGGCCCAGATTGGCCGTGTAGGCGTAAGGGATGGCGCCCTTCTGGCGCATCCAGAGAAGCGCCGCGCTGGTGTCCAGGCCGCCAGAGAACGCAATGCCGACGCGCTCGCCGGTGGGAATGTGCTGAAGGATGGTAGTCATCGCCAGAAAATCTATGTGAATTTGTCGGCTCTTGAAGCAGCTTTCGGCCGCGGTCGAAGCGCTGGGACTCGGCTGGCCGGGTCACGGGCCGAATCAAGGTGCCGGAAAGGTCCAAAGGCGAATTGTGACACGGCGGCGGGCTTGCGCCAAACCCGGCGTCCGAATGGCCTGCGGACAGGCGCTGCGAGACCGTTCAAAACCGGCGAACGCGCCTTTAAAAACTCTCGACTGGTTCGGCCCTGGGGCGCTCCCTATACTCGGCCGCATTGTTTTGCGAATGCGGGAGTTGTCATGCTTCATCGTGCCCTGGAAGGCGTGCGTGTATTGGACCTGTCGCGCATCCTGGCCGGCCCCTGGTGCACCCAGAACCTGGCGGATCTCGGCGCCGAGGTGACGAAGGTCGAACACCCCGAGCGGGGCGACGATACGCGCGGCTGGGGCCCGCCTTACATGTCGGCGGCCGATGGCAGCGACGCGCGCCTGTCCGGCTATTTCATCAGCTGCAATCGCGGCAAGCGTTCGGTGGCGATCGACTACGGCACGCCCGAAGGCGCCGCACAGGTGCGCGAACTGGCGCGCGAGGCAGACGTGCTGGTCGAGAACTACAAGGTCGGCACGCTGCGGCGCTACGGGCTGGACTACGACCGCCTCAAGGCGATCAACCCGCGACTGGTCTACCTGTCGATCACCGGCTTCGGCCAGGACGGGCCGATGGCCGACAAACCGGGCTATGACTACGTGTTCCAGGGAATGGGCGGGCTCATGAGCTATACCGGCCAGCCCGACGGCAGTCCTGGCGCCGGCCCGCTGCGCACCGGCGTGGCGGTGGTGGACCTCAGCACCGGCATGTACGCGACTTCGGCCGTGCTTGCTGCGCTGTACCAGCGCCACGCGACCGGCGTCGGCCAGCACCTCGATATCGCGCTGCTCGATGTAGCCGTGGCGCTCAACGCGAATCAGGGTGCGAATTACCTGGTATCGGGCGAGAACCCCCAGCGCAGCGGGAATGCGCACCCGAACTGCGCGCCGTACGAAGTGTTCCGCTGCGCGGACGGCTACCTGATCCTCGCCATCGGCAATGACGGCCAGTTCGCCCGCTTCTGTGCAGTCGCCGGTATGGCCGACCTGGCACAGGACGCGCGCTACGCGACCAACTCGGCGCGTATCGAAAACTTGCCGCAACTGCGCGCACTGCTGACGGAGATCTTCCCGACACGCACTCGCACCGCATGGACGGACGCCTTCGATGCCGCCGGCGTGCCGTGGGGCCCGATCCACACTATGGAAGAAGTCTTTGCGCATCCGCAGGTGCGCCACCGCGGGCTGCAGCAATTCGCCGAGCACCCGGTGATGGGCACCGTGCCGATGGTGCGCAACCCTATGCTCGCCGGCCACACCGGACCGTCGCAGCCGCCGCCGCTGCTGGGCGAACACACCGCGCCGGCCTGAACACAATCGATATCCTGATACGGAGACACCTGATGAAACCGACTTATCCTGTCCTCGCACTGCTGGCTGGCCTCGGCGTGGCGGGCACCGCGCAGGCGGCCTGGCCTGATCGCCCCGTCAAGCTGATCGTGCCCTACGCGGCAGGCGGCACGACCGACATCATCGCGCGCATCGTCGGCACGCGGCTCGGGCCGGTGATTGGCCAGCCCGTCGTCGTCGAAAACCGCCCCGGCGCGGGCGGCGCCGTAGGCAGCGCTTACGCGGCCAAGCAGACGCCCGATGGCTACACGCTGGTGATGGAAGTCGAAAGCTCGCACGCGGTGAATCCGAACGTGTACCTGAAGACCGCCTATGACCCGGTGAAGGACTTCGATCCGATCAGCAACCTCGCCGACGTGCCCAACGTGCTGGTCGTGAACCCGGCTTTCCCGGCGACCGACCTGCAGGCGTTCATCAAGCTGCTGAAGGCCAATCCGGGCAAGTATTCGTTCGGCTCGTCCGGCAACGGCGGCCTGAGCCATATGAACGGCGAACTGTTCATGAACGAGACCGGCACACGTATGCTCCACGTGCCGTACAAGGGCCTGGGCCCCGCACTCAATGATGCGGTCGCAGGACAGATCCAGGTCGTGTTCGACAACATTCCGTCCTCGTCGGGGCTGATCCAGGGCGGCAAGCTCAAGCCGCTGGCCGTCGCGGCGAAACAGCGGCTCAAGGTGCTGCCGAACGTGCCGACGTACGCCGAAGCCGGGCTGGGCGCGATGAACAATCCGTCGTGGTTCGGCCTCGGCGCGCCGGCCGGCACGCCCGCACCGATCCTCGACAAGCTCAACGACGCAGTGCGCAAGGTGCTAGCCGAGCCGGAGGTCATCACCGCCATCGAGAAACAGGGCGCGATTCCGGCATGGACCTCGCGCAAGGCGTTCGGCGACCTGATCCGCACGCAGAACGCGCATTGGAAGAAGGTGGTCGAGGATATCCACTTCACGAAGCTGCAATAAGCCACACATCGAGGAATACATCATGAGCGAACACGCCTCCAACACGCACGCCGGCGTCGAGGTCGACGAGCGCGGCGTTGCCACGCTGACCATCCGTGAAGCGGGATCGCTGAACATCCTGGGCACGTCGGTGATTGCGGACCTCACGCGCGTGGTCAACGCACTGGCCGCCAATGACGCCGTGCGGGTGCTGGTGGTACGCGGTGCTGGCGAGAAGGGATTCATCGGCGGCGCCGATATCAAGGAGATGGCCGCGCTCACACGCGAATCCGCCGAAGTCTTCATCAGCGGCCTGCGCGGCCTTTGTGATGCGCTGCGGCACTTTCCGGTACCCGTGATTGCACGCATGCCGGGCTGGTGCCTCGGTGGCGGACTGGAACTGGCACTCGCCTGCGATATCCGCATTGCCGCGGACAACGCGCAGCTCGGCATGCCCGAGGTCAAGGTCGGCATCCCGTCCGTGATTCATGCCGCGCTGATGCCGCGGCTGATCGGCAACGCTCGCGCTGCCTGGATGCTGCTGACGGGAGAACTGTGCGGCGCGGAAGAAGCGCTGTCGTGGGGGATGGTGAACCGCGTAGTGCCGCTCGCGGAACTGGACGCGGAAGTCGAGCGCATTGCCGCGCTGTTCGCAGGCTTCGGCCCGCAGGTCGTGCGCCAGCAGAAGCGCCTGCTGCGAGAGTGGGAAGAAGCGCCGCTCGATGTATCGATCAACAACAGCGTGGCCGAGTTCGGCCGCGCGTTCGATACGGGTGAGCCGCAGCATCACATGGCGACGTTCCTGAATCGCAAGCGGTAAATCAACGCAGTCATCACGGTGCGGTCGACGCGACCGTACCGCCCTCGCGCGTGGCCGCCACGCGCGGGTCATTGAGCAGGAACTGCACGAACGCAGCCGCAAACCCGGGCAGCTTGCCATCGGCGCGCACGATCAGGTTGAGTTCACGCAGCGCCCACGATTCGGCCAGCCGCACGCCCACCACGCGCGCGTCGCGCAACGCGGCCGCCGCGACGCTGCGCGGCACCAGCGCCACACCGACTCCCGCCTCCGCCAGCGACAGCACCGCCTCGAAGCTGTGCGCATGCAGTCGCACATTGGGGCTTTTGCCCGCACGCTGCGCCATGTCGCGCAGGAACAGGAAGTTGCTGCTCGTGCGGCTCATGCATACGAAATCGAATGCCAGCGCCGCGCCGAAGCGCACCTCCGCCTCGCGCGCGAGCGGGTGGTCCGCCGCCACGGCAAGAATCAACTCGTCGACGGCATAGCGCACCGCGCGTACGCCGGTGGTATCGAAGTCGCCAGCGAGGATGCCGACGTCGGCTTCATGCGCAGCCACCGCGGTCAGGATGGCCTGGCTCGCACGTTCTTCCAGGTCGATATTCACATCCGGGTTGGCCGTCAGGAAACGGCTCACGCTCGGGATGATGAAGCCGTTGAGCGAGCTGCTGTTCGCCAGCAGCCGGATGTGGCCCTTGAGCCCGGCGGAAAAACGCCCGACCTCGCCATGCATGCGCTCCACGCCAAGCAGCAGTTCGCGCACGTGGACCAGCAGCGTCTCCCCCGCCGGCGTCAGCTCCATGCCGCGCGCATTGCGCACGAACAGCGGCGTGCCCATTGCATGCTCGAGATTCTTCAGCCGGTAGCTCGCCGCCGACGCCGTGATGTGCGTGGCAGTCGCCCCGCCGGAAAGGCTCTGCGCGTCGGCAATGGCCTGGAACAGGCGCAGGTCGGTCAGTTCGTAACGCAATGCAACCCCATTTGTGTGTCTGTAGCCGCCGTGCCAGATTGAATGGAGGCGGCGCGGTCATTCTATGCCATCACTTGTGCCGTAGAGGGCGCCGCTGAAGTGCCGGCATATCGATGTGGACGCCGTCCAGTTTCTTTGCTAAGGTATTGTGGACGGCGTACACAAACGCAGTGACGCCGCTCGCCGCGGATGCAACGTTCCCGGCCCCAAGACTGATTCCCTCCGGCCATGCGCAAGCGTGTCCCCCAACAGGAGATGTCCATGCTAGTCCAGCCTTATCTGTTCTTTGAAGGCCGTTGCGAGGAAGCACTCGAGTTCTACAAGAAGACGATTGACGCCAAGCCCGGCATGCTGATGCGGTTCAAGGACAATCCCGAAAAGGACAAGGTCGGTGCCGGCGAAGGCTGCGGTCCTACTGCCGCCATGGATGACAAGGTCATGCACGCCGAGTTCAAGGTCGGCGACAGCCTGATCATGGTGTCCGACGGGCGCTGCACCGGCAATCCGCAATTCCAGGGCATCGCGCTGTCGATCACGTACGACAACGTAGCGGCGTTGGAAAAGGCATTCAACGGCCTGACCGAAGGCGGCCAGGTGATGATGCCGCTGTCCACGACCTTCTTCGCCGAGAAGTTCGGCATGGTGACGGACCGCTTCGGCGTGCTGTGGATGCTGATCAAGCCTGCCCAGCACCAGTAAGGCGGCGCTCCGACTGATCCGCAAGGGGGCCTCGCCTCGCTTACAATGCGCGGCTCGGCGCCCTTGCCGGAGACCAAGCCGGAGATACCGCCATGGATGACCGCCTCAACGAACTCGAGATCAAGCTCGCGTTCCAGGAAGACCTGCTCGAAACGCTGAACCTGACCGTCGCGCGCCAGCAGCAACAGCTTGACCTGCTGCAGGAGCAGTTCCGCGCGCTCTATCAGCAGGTGACCAGCGCGCCCTCGACGGCTGCCGAGTCCAACCCGCAGCACGAAATCCCCCCGCACTACTGAGCCTCAGGCCGCACTTGGCCGTGCCTTTGTTCCCGCACTGGAACGCTCCTCTGCCGATCCGTGTCTGACAGGCACTACGCAGACAACATTGCGCCAATGCGCGCACCCAGCCTCATGCGCCTTCATCGACGCCTATTGATTGCCGCGGCGACCGTTGCCGTGACGACCGCCGCCCACGCTGGCTACAACATCTGGACCGGCGAATACACATTCACGAAGCAGGAACTGCAGCAGGCCGTGGACAAGCGCTTCCCGGCCACACTGCGCTATGCGCAGGTCGTCAGCGTCCAGCTCACGCGCCCGCGCCTGGTGCTCGACGATGCCAACAACCGCATCACGACGCAGATGGATGCCCGGCTCACCAACGCGCTGACGGCATCGCCGCCGGTCAACGGCACGCTTTCGCTGAACAGCGGGCTGCGCTACGACAAGGCGCAACGCGCCGTGCTGCTGGACAACCCGACCGTGCAGGACGTGGAAGTCCAAGGCATGGCGTTGTACAAGGAGCAGCTCAATGCCATCGGCGCGGTGGTCGCGCAGCAACTGCTGAAGGATTACCCGATCTACACGTTCAAGCCGGAGGAGCTGCGCTTCGGCGGCAAGGACGTCGAACCCGGCGCGATCACCGTGGCGCCGGAAGGGATTCGGGTCGAAGTGAAGGACCAGTAGCGCTCAGCCGGCCGGCGGAGGCGCTTGTGGCGTGACAGGACAGCCGGCACACTCCTCCAGCAGCCCGACCAGCAACTGGGCTGCGCCTGACAGATTGCGTCCACCGGGGTACACCAGCGTCAGCGGTAAAGGCGCCGGAGCGAGGTATTCCAGTATCAGTGGCGCCAGCGTTCCCGCGGCCAACTCCCTGCGCACGGCCTCGTGGGTCGCGAACAGCACCGCGTCAGACGCGCCGGCCACCTCGCACAACACCTGCACGTTGTCACACTCCAGCCGTACCGGCAGTTCGTCGGCACTGGGCAGTCCGAAAAGCGCTGCCAGTTCGCTGCGCGCGCGTGGCGGCAGCGTGGTCGTGGCAAGCCCAAAACCGGCAATCTGCCCGCGCACCGCCTCCTGACCGAGCCCCGCCAACGGATGCCCCGGCCGTACGAAGAACCCCATGCGCTGCGCTGGCAACTCCCGCACCTGGAAATCCGCCGGCGGCGGCAGGCTGTGGGTCACGGCCACGACAAAATCGAGCTCGTCGCGCTGCAGCTTTTCGAGCAGCCGACGCCAGCTCTCGGTTTCCACGCGTACCACCAGCCCGGGATAGTCGCGCGCCACGCGTGTCATTACGGAGCCGAGGAAGGCCGCGGCAGGGAAAGAGCCGACGCCAAAGTTCACCGTCCCCGTCTCGAAGCCGCGCAGCCGCCCCGCTTCGCGCTGCAGCGCACGCACATCGCCGAGCATGCGGCGTGAACGCTCCAGCACCATTGCGCCGGCTTCCGTCAGCACCAGCCCGCTCGCGGCACGGTCCACCAGTTGAAGCTCCAGCGTTTCCTCGAGCGTCTGGATGCTGCGCGTCAGCGCCGGCTGGGTCAGGTTGAGCCGGCGCGCGGCGCGCGAGAAGCTGCGCTCTTCGGCCAGCACCGCGAAATGCTCGAGACGACGCAAGCTGAGCATATAGATTTATTTCATAGGGAAGGCCACAAATATGCATTGGATTTCACGGTACGGCAATCCCTATACTCGGCTCGCAGACCTGCCAGAGAGCATCGAGCGCCCCACCGGCGCCACGGCTGCCCCCTACGGAACATTCCGGAACAGGAGACAAGATGGACCGCCTTGCCCCGCAAGCGCGCGGAACCGCGCGCCTGAGCCTCGCCGTCATTGCCGTCACCGTCGCCGCATTCACTGGCAACCCCGCCAGCGCGGCCCCTCCCAACGATTGGCCGCAGGCCGGCAAGCCGGTACGCGTGGTGGTGCCGTTCAGCGCCGGGTCGGGCAGTGACGGCCTGCTGCGCTTGATCGCCAAGCGCGTGTCGGACCAGACCGGCGCGAACCTGATCATCGACAACAAGCCGGGCGCCGGCACGTTCATCGGCGCAGCGGATGTGGCGCATGCCCCGGCCGACGGCCACACGCTGCTCTACACCATCGTCGTCACCCACACGCAGAATCCGCATCTCTACAACAAGCTGCCGTACGACGCGTTCAAGGACTTCACGCCCGTGGTGCAGCTCGTACGCTCCGCCACCGTGCTGGTGGCCAACCGCAACGCGCCCTTCAGCAACGTGCGCGAAATGGTGAGCTACGCGAAGCAGCATCCGGGCGCGCTCAACTTTGCTTCGTACAGCCTCGGCTCCACCTCGCACCTGAACGGCGAGATCCTGCAGCAGCGCGCCGGCATCGAGATGGTCCACGTGCCGTACAAGGGCACCGCCGATGCCACCCGCGCACTGCTGGCTGGCGACGTGCAGGTCTATTTCGACGGCACCTCCACCGCGGTCGAGAACGCGCGTGCCGGCAAGGTCAAGCTGCTCGGCGTGGCGGCCGACAAGCGCCTGACGGTGCTGCCGGACCTGCCGACCATGGCCGAGCAGGGCGTGCCGGGGCTCGACATCGTCGGCTGGCAAGGCGTGTTCGGGCCCGGCAAGCTGCCGCCGGCCATTGCGCAGAAGATCGCCAATGCGTTCCGCACCGCGGTGGAATCGCCCGATATCGCCGAGCTGATCCGCGCGCAAGGCAACGAGATCAGCGGCGCCGGCCCCGATGCGTTCAGGCAGATCGTGGCCAACGACTATGAGCGCTGGGGCGCTGTGATCAAGCGCATCGGGCTCAAGCTCGACTGACCGCCCCGCCAGCAAACCCTGCAAGACACGGCAAAGGAACAGGCAATGCACGATTTAGTCATCCGTGGCGGCACCCTCGTCGACGGCACCGGCCAACCGGCCTATCAGGGCGACCTTGCGATCGACGGCGGGCGCGTCACCCAGGCCGGCGGCAGGGCCGGCACAGCGCGTCGTGAACTCGACGCCAACGGCGCGCTGGTCGTGCCGGGGTGGATCGACATCCACACGCACTACGACGGCCAGGCGACGTGGGATCCGTACCTGTCGCCATCGACGTGGCACGGCGTGACCACTGCGGTGATGGGCAACTGCGGCGTCGGCTTCGCACCGGTGCGCCCGGCCGACCGTTCGTGGCTGATCAAGGTGATGGAAGGCGTGGAGGACATCCCGGGCTCGGTGTTGTCCGAAGGCATCGAGTGGGACTGGGAAACCTTCCCTGAGTACCTCGATGCACTGGACCGCCGTCCCAAGGCTCTCGACATCGGCGCGCAGATTCCGCACGCGGCGCTGCGTGCGTACGTGATGGGCGAGCGTGGCATCCACCACGACGAAGCTACGCCGCAGGACCTCGACCAGATGTGCCGGCTCATGCGCGAAGGCATGGCAGCGGGCGCGCTCGGCTTTTCGACGTCGCGCACGTTCCTGCACAAGTACGACGAGCGCAAGTACCCGCCCGGCACGTTCGCGAGCGGCGACGAGATCATGAGCCTCGGCCGCGTGCTCGGCGAGGCCGGCCACGGCGTATTCCAGATGACGGCCAACCATGTGTCGATGGGCAATGAGCTGCCGTGGCTGGAACGGCTCGCGCGCCACAACAAGCTGCCGGTGCTGTTCAACCTGCAGCAGACCGATCCCGCGCCCGACCTGTGGCGCGACCTGCTGGCCGCACTCGACCAGGCACATGCCGGCGGCGTGCCGCTCTATGGGGGCATCAGCGGCCGGCCGCTGGGGCTGCTGTTCTCGTGGCAGAGCTCGCTGCACCCGTTCATCGCGTGCCCGGCATTCCAGGAACTGGCCGGCCTGAGCTTTGAGGCACGCGTGACAAGGCTGCGCGATCCCGCCGTGCGCGAGCGCGTCCTGACCGAGCCGCGCGCACGCATGGACAAGGGTCTCGAAGCGATGTTCGGTCACTTCGAGCGCATCTTCCCGCTCGGCGGCACGCCCGACTATGAACCGCCACCCGAAACCAGCGTCGCCGCAATTGCGGCCCGGTGCGGACAGACCCCGCTCGCGGCCATCTACGACCTCATGCTGGAGCAGGACGGCCGCGCGATCCTGTACTACCCGAGCTTCAACTACTCCTACGGCTCGCTCACGCACTTGCACGAGATGCTGCAGCATCCGGCCACTGTCAACAGCCTGTCCGACGGCGGCGCGCATTGCGGCTATATCTGCGACGTCAGCATGCCGACGTTCATGCTGACCCACTGGGCGCGAGAACGCACGCGCGGTCCGCGCCTGCCGCTCGAAGCGCTGGTCAAGCGCCAAACCGCGGACACCGCCAGGCTGTATGGCCTGTCCGACCGCGGCACGCTGCAGCCGGGCATGAAGGCGGACATCAACGTGATTGACTACGACGGCCTGAAGCTCCACGCGCCGCGCATGGCTTTTGATCTTCCTGCCGGCGGACGGCGTCTCGTGCAGGAAGCCGATGGCTATCTCGCGACACTGGTAGCCGGCGTGCCGATCTTCGAGAACAAGCAAGCCACCGGCGCCCTGCCCGGCAAGCTTCTGCGGGGCAAGGCAGCGGCCTGACGCGGTCGGTTCAGTGTTCCGGCCTGCGCCGGAACACGACCGCCAGCCCTGCCAGGATCGCCCCCATTCCCGCGATCGCCATCGGCGCCAGCCGGTTCCCCAGCAGCAGATAGTCGAACACGGCCGTGCCCGCCGGCACCAGGTAGAACAGGCTTGTCACGTTGACGAGATTGCCGGCGCGGATCAGGCGATAGAACAGCAGCGTGGCGGCAACGGAGATCACAAGCGCCAGCCATGCCAGCGGCACGAAGAACGCCAGCGTCGCATCGAACGAGAACGGCTGGAACGTCACGCACAGCAGGCATACCAGGGTGCTCACGCCATACTGCAGCGGCAGCACCTGCGCAGGCGTACTGGTGAGGCGCTTTTGCAGGATCGCGCCGATCGTCACGCTCATCAGCGAGGCCAGCGCGAACAACACGCCGGCCGGCGACAACCGCGCCATCAGCAGGCTGTCGGCCACGACCATGGCCAGGCCGGCGAGGGACAAAGCCAGTCCCGCCATCCGCGCCGCGCCAAAGCGCCGCTCGGTCAGCAACAGCGTGAGCATCGGCTGCGCGCCGAGGATGGTGGCCAGCACACCCGGGGTCAGGCCCCGCTCGAGCGCCAGGAAGTAGCCGATCGAGTATCCAGCCACCATCAGCAAGCCCGCCAGCGCGGCCTGGCACCGTTCACCACGCCGCGGCAACAGCTGCCCCTGCGCAAGCGCGATGGCGATGAGTACGGCGAGCGCCAGCGCAAAGCGCAGCGTGAGCAGCGCGAACGGCGTGGCATGGTCGAGCGCCCAGCGGGCAAAGATCGCACCGCTGCTCCACAGCAGCACGAAAAGGGGCGTCGCGCCCAGGGAAGCCAGCGTACGCTGGCCGGAAGCGGCATCGGTCTGTGCCGCCAGTTGATTGTCAATGCGCATGGGGTTGCACCTGTCGAAAGCATGGCAGGCTCCGGCACGCATGTGTGCCATCAGCGCATTAAAGCGCCAGGGGTGGTGCTACCGGAGACGTAGAGAGGCGCTGCGGGACGAACCCGTCAGCCAAGCAATGCCGGCGGCGGATGGGCGCCGGCGGTCGCCGGGGGTGGCGACGCGACAGGAGGGGGAGAAGCCACCGCCACCAGCGCAGCGAGACCGCGTGCGCGCGCACCGGCCGCAAGGGCTGGCTGGGCGTGGCGATGGCGGGCTGCGTTCATGATGTCGGAAGCGTGGAAAACGATAAGACGAATGAAGCGATGCTAACGGGCGAATGCGTGCCGGTCAATCACCGGGCTGAGCGAGCCATGTCGTCAGTTCGGACAACGCCTGCGCGCATGGCTGCTCGACCTTGAGCGTGAGCATCGGATCGGCTCGCGTCACGCCGAGGTTGACCACGGCCACGGGCTTGCCCATCTGCTCGGCCCACACGCAGAAGCGATAGCCCGAATACACCGTCAGCGACGAGCCGACCACGAGCACCGCGTCCGACTGCACCAGGGCTTCGCGTGCGCCATCGACGCGCTCGCGCGGTACGGATTCGCCGAAGAACACCACGTCGGGCTTGAGCAGACCGTCGCACCGCTCGCACGACGGCACACGGAAATGCGCGAACAGCGGTGATTCGAAGTGGGCATCGCCATCGGCCGCAGGTTCGGCAATCACATCGCGCAATTCGCCGTTCTGCTCGGTGAGCCAGCGCTGCAAGCCGGCGCGGTCATGGCGCGTGCCGCACGACAGGCAGATTGCACTGCCGATGCTGCCGTGCAGCTCGATCACATCCTCACTGCCGGCACGCTGGTGCAGCCCGTCCACGTTCTGCGTGACCAGACGCATCACATGCCCTTGCCGCGCCAGCGTCACCAATGCGTGATGGCCGGCATTTGGCTCCGCCCCGGCCGCCACGGGCCAGCCGATCATGCTGCGCGCCCAATAGCGCTGGCGCCCCGCATGCGAGCCCAGGAAGGCCTGCAGCGTGATCGGCTGCGAACGCTGCCACTGGCCGTTTGCATCGCGGTAGCCGGGAATGCCGGAATCGGTGCTGATGCCCGCGCCGGTCAGCACGAACAGGCGCGGATGGCGCCGCACGAAATCGCCGAGCGCGCTCAAGTGGGCGAATCCTCGGCGGCGGACTGGCGTGCGGCCTGGCGCGCTTCCCAGGCCTTCAGTTCATCGCGGTATCGCTGCATTTCCTGATAGTAGTAATCGAAGATGCAGGGATCGCAGCCGGAGCCGCAGCATTCATTGTCGCCGGGCTGCTCGGGCGGCACGGGACGGGGGTCGTCTTGATCGGGATGGTCTGGCACGGAACAACTCGGAATGGCAAAACCGGCGAGCCGGGGTTGCCAACAGTATATTCCCGGCGGGGCAAGCAGGCCGGCGTGGCGATCTCGACGCTGGACGCGGCCTAGTGATTCAGCAACGCATCCCCCACCGGAATCACGAGCACATCGCCCGTCATACAAGCGATGTCATCGCCAGCCAGCCAGCGCGATACCAGATCCGTCAGCCGGCCGCCGATACGCGCCAGTTCGGCCGGATCGGCCAGATAGACCGCATCGATCACGTCCTGGTCGAACTGCAGCGCCGCGCCGTGGCGCGGGCGTATTACCCCGGCACCCGGCGGTTCGGCCTGCCAGATCACCTGCACCTGGCAACCGCCGCCCGCGCTGTATTGCGCCGACATCGGGAAGAGACGGCACGTATGCTCGCGGGTCCACTCGACAAGGGCTGTCATGGCGGTTCCCCTTTCCACGGGCGCCGGCGTGCCGGCTGGATCGCTCAACGGCTCAACACATGGTAGAGCCAGTCATGCGCGCGCCTGGGCACACCAAGGCCATTGGCGTCCAGCAGGCGCCCACGCACACGCAATTCGCCCCCGTACAGGGCGTCCACCGCCGTCTGGGCATCCGGAAAGCGGCCGACAACGCCGCTGCCCAGCATCAACATCCAGTCTTTTTCCCGTGGTATCAGGGTCAGTTGCCCTGCGGCGGTCTGGTAGAAGAAGTACCCGTACATTCGTACCCCAGAACCTTGCTCGTCCTGTAGATGTTAGTCGTTCTCGCTGCGACTGGCATGCCGAGTCTGCGATGCGGCGATCTGAACGCTTCCGCTAGCCATGATGAATTGTTTCGACGGCGGACTCGGTGCCACGCGGTTTGCGCCAAGATATCCGCAAGCATGGTCGGCGGCCTTTGCACGGCACGGCCACCCAAGCCAGACCTGAGCCAGACCCGAGCCGTACATGCGGCGTCCGCTGATCTGTCCCATGAACGTTGCGATCCGACCCCGATGGTTGGCTGCGCTGCTCGCTGCCGCACTGCTGCTGGCAGTCGACAGCGCGCGCGCGGCCGCCGCGACGACCACGGCCACGGCCACGGAACAGCCAACGCCGGCGCCGGGGCCACCGCCTGCCGTCACGCCGCCACAGCCCCCGACCGTACCGACCCCGGGCCTCGGCCGTCCGCGCATCTGCCTGGTACTGTCCGGCGGCGGCGCACGCGGTGCGGCACATATCGGCGTGCTCAAAGTGCTGGAAGAACTGCGCGTGCCGGTGGACTGTATAGCCGGCACCAGCATGGGCTCGCTCGTCGGCGGTGCCTATGCCAGCGGCATGTCGCCCGCCGACATGGAAAAGCTCGTGGCGGGCCTGTCCACCGCGAAAATCTTTAAGGAACGCCCGCCGCGCCAGGACCTGACGGTGCGCCGCAAGCTGGACGACTACACCAACCTGTTCACACCCGAGATCGGCATCAAGGACGGGAGCATCCAGTTGCCCAAAGGGGCGGTATCCGGCGTGCAGCTCGAGACCGTGCTGCGCCAGCTGGCCAAGGTCCCAGGCTACCGTGACTTCGACCGGCTGCCGATTCCCTACCGTGCCGTGGCCACCGATCTCGTCGCGGGCACGCCGGTGGTCTTCAGCAAGGGCGAACTGGCGCAGGTCATGCGCGCCAGCATGTCCGTGCCCGGCGCGGTCGCGCCGGCCGAATACGAGGGACGGCTGCTCGTGGATGGCGGCCTGACCGATAATCTGCCGGTGGACGTGGCGCGCCAGATGGGCGCCGACATCGTCATTGCGGTGAACCTCGGCACGCCGCTGATGCGGCGTGACGAACTGAATTCGATTCTCGGCGTCACGGGACAGATGCTGAACATCCTGACCGAGCAGAACGTGCGCAGTTCACTGGCCTTGCTCAAGTCCACGGATGTGCTGATCCTGCCGGAACTGGGCGATTTCTCGGCCAGCGACTTCGATCACCTGACCAACACCATTCCCGTCGGCGAAGCCGCGGCGCACAAGGTGGCCGACCGCCTTGCGCCGCTGGCGCTGCCCCCGGGGCAGTACGCCGCGCTGCGCATCCGCCAGCAAACGCTGGATCCGCCGGACCTGCGCCCCGTCGACGAAATCCGCTTCGCGCCGATGCAGCGCGTCAACCCCGGCTATGCCGCGTCGGTGATGGAGACCAAACCCGGCGAACCGATCGACCAGGCACAGCTTGACCTCGACATGCGGCATCTGTTCGGCACTGGCGACTTCGAGCATGTGAACTACGGCTTCCTGGAAGAGCCAGGCCGACGCATCATGGCAGTCGATGCCATCGAAAAAACCTACGGCCCGAACTATCTGCGCTTCGGCTTGGGATTGACCACGGATTTCCGCGGCGAATCCTATTTCAACCTCGTCGCCAGCCATCGGCGCCCGTGGATCAACTCGCTCGGCGCCGAATGGCGCAACGACCTGCAGGTCGGCCAGACCTCCGCGCTGCACAGCGAGTTCTACCAGCCGCTCAACACGCGCCAGTACTTCTTCGTGGCGCCGCGCATCGACCTGGAGCGCAGACCGGTCAACATTTTCCAGGGCAACACCCGCATCGCGCAGTACGACGTACGCAGCTATAGCGTGTCGCTGGACTTCGGCAGCCAGTTCACCAAGTACGGTGAAGCGCGCATCGGCGTGCAAGTCGGCTCTCTCGATGCCTCGCTCAGTACAGGTCCCGCGCAACTGGCGCCCGAGCCCGGCCATATCCGCCTCGGGGCGATCACGGGGCGACTCTTCCTGGATCAACTCGACAGCACATCTTTTCCCCGCAGCGGCTATGCCGGCTGGCTGAAACTCTATGCCTCCCAGCCTGGGCTGGGCGCCGAGCAGGCCTATGTCAAAGGCACCATCGACGGCACCTACGCCTTTTCGTTCGGCAACAACACGTTCAACCTGGGCTTCAAGGCGGGCAGCAAAATCGGCGACAACCCCCTGCCGCGCTACGACTACTTTCAGTGGGGCGGATTCCTTCAGCAATCGGGCTACAGCACCGGGCAACTCTTGGGCGCCGACCTGCAGTTCGCGCGCATTGTCTACTACAACAAGCTTGCACGGCAGAGTCTGCTGGAAGGCGTCTATGCCGGCATGTCGCTGGAAGCGGGCCGCGTGGGGCAGCCGCTGGTGCCTGGCAGCCCGACCGGGGTGCTCAAGTCGGGGTCGATCTTCCTGGCGCTGGATAGCCCGGTTGGCCCGCTTTATCTCGCTTACGGGCGGGCTGCCGCGGGCGTCTACAGCTTTTATCTGTTCCTCGGCAAGCCTTACTGAGGGGTTGACTATTCAATTGTTGCTCAGCGTTGCCCCACTAAAGTTGTATGTAATGTCTTAATACATAAGGTATAATGTCCTTGTCGTTGAGACACAGACCCCGTCTTGACTGACGCCCCCCTTCCCCATCGCCGCCGCAAGCGGCGATTTTTTTGGGTTTTCGATCAGGGGGATGGGGATTGTCGTCGTAACGCGATGGGTCAGTGCCGGTCCTGTACGGCCTTCAGCAGCTTGAGCCGCGTCTTGCCGTCCGGCGTGAAATGGGTGCCGAAACGCACGAGCCCCGCCTGATGCAGGTGGCAGCTCATGGTGAAGCTCAGCAGCATGCCGGGCTCCGTTTCCTCGATCGTGATGTCGATCGCCCTGAGACGTGGCTCGTAGCGCAGCAGCGTTGCCTCGATCTCCCGCTGGAGCGTGTGCGCGGAAGCTGGCAGGTGGCGGTAAATCCGCGACAGGTCTCCAAGTCCATAGTCGGGCAGGTGTGCCAGCCCGCCCCGGCGACTGTTGAGGATGCGCTGGATGTTGTCCTGCACTGACAAGAAGGTCTGCGTGGCCGGATCGAACTCGTCCACGGCGACGCCGTTCGCAAAGTATCCCGTCACCGCCTCGAAGAGCCCTGGCCCGCCCCGCGTCACCGCGACACCTCTTCAATCTCCACGCCAATACCGTCTTCGTCGGAAAACGACAGCCGGATTGCGGCCAGGATTTGCGTGTCCATCATGCGCGCGAGCAACTCGCGCGCCAGCACAGGCAGAATCTGCTGATCCAGCAGGCTGTCGATGTTGCGGGCGCCGGAATCGGGGAGCAGGCAGGCACGGACCAACTCGGCCACCAGCGCGTCCTCGCACTGCAGTGGCACGCCGAAGCGGCGCTCAATGCGAGTTGCCACCTTCGCGAGCTTCATGCGTACGATCCTTTCCATGGCCTCGGCGGCGAGGGGACGGTATACGACGGTCTGGAAGCGCGCCAGCAACGCGGGCTGGAAATGGTCCACCAGCTGGGGCCGGATGGTCTCCATCAGTATGGCGGTGGTGATATCGCCGCCAGCTTCGGCAACGGCCTGGTTGGCTGCAAGAATTTCATCGCTGCCCAGGTTCGACGTCATGAGAATGACCGTGTTGCGGAAGTCAATGACCCGGCCCTCGCCGTCGCGCATGAAGCCGCGATCGAACACCTGGTAGAACAGGTTCAGCACATCGCGGTGGGCCTTTTCCACTTCATCCAGCAACACCACACTGTAGGGACGCTGGCGAACGGCCTCGGTCAGGATGCCGCCTTCGCCATAGCCAACATAGCCCGGTGGCGAACCCTTCAACTGGGAGACGGTGTGTGCCTCCTGATATTCAGACAGGTTGATGGTAATGAGCGATCGCTCTCCGCCAAACATCAGGTCGGCCAATGCTCGCGCAGTTTCTGTCTTGCCGACTCCGGACGGACCGACTAGCAGAAAGACCCCAATGGGTGCTTCCTCGCACTTGAGCCCCGCCCTGGCAGCACGCAGGCTCTTGCCAAGCGCGGCCAGCGCTTCGTCCTGACCCACCACCACCTCACCCAAGCGGGATTCCAGTTCCAGCAACGTGGCGAGTTCATTGGACAGCTGACTGTCGACTGGAACCCCGGTCCAGTCGGCGATGACCTGCGCGATGACGTTCTCATCGACTTCCGCATGAATCAGGGACGTCTGGCCGGCACGCGCGAGCACCTGGTGTGCTGCCAGGACCGACGGCTCCAGATCCCGGCGCACCGAAGCATCCGAGGCGGCTTGCCATTGCCCACGCAAGGCCAGCAGCGCCTGCGCGGAGTCCTTCTGTTCGGCAAAGGAGCGCTCAAGCTCTTCGTGTTGGGCATCCAGTGACGCCAGTCGCTCATCGATGGCGGCCAGCCGTTCGGCGTCGCTGGTCCCGGTGGCACCCTGATCCTGCCGCAGGGCGGTTCGCTCGACCTCCAGTGCGGCGCGCTCGGCTTCGCAGGCGGAGATGGCGACCGGTGTCGCCTCCTGGCTCATCCGCACGCGAGCGGCGGCAGTGTCGAGCAGATCTACCGCCTTGTCAGGCAACTGGCGCCCGGTGAGATACCGGCGCGAAAGTCTGACCGCTGCTGCAACTGCTGCATCGGTGATGTGCACCCCGTGGTGCTGCGCATAGCGCTCCTTGAGTCCCCGCAGCATCAGGCAAGCGCCTTCATCGTCTGGCTCGTCGACCTTGACCATCTGGAACCGGCGCTCAAGCGCCGCGTCACGCTCAAAGTACTGCTTGTATTCCGACCAGGTCGTTGCGGCGATCGTGCGCAGTTCGCCGCGTGCAAGCGCGGGTTTCAGGAGGTTGGCGGCGTCGGCGCCGCCGGCATTGTTGCCCGCGCCAATCAGCGTGTGCGCCTCGTCGATGAAGAGCAAGATCGGCGTGGACGACTGCTGCACGGCCTCTATCACGTTCTTGAGGCGCTGTTCGAACTCTCCCTTGACGCCAGCTCCGGCCTGCAGGAGCCCCAGATCCAGCGTCAGCACGCTGACATCGCGGATGACTGCCGGGACATCTGCTTGCGCGATCTTAAGGGCCAGCCCTTCGACCAGCGCCGTTTTACCTACCCCCGGCTCGCCTACCAGGATCGGATTGTTCTTACGGCGACGCGCGAGAATATCGATCATCTGGCGGATCTCCGTGTCACGGCCGAACACGGGGTCGATTCTGCCGTCGCGCGCCTTCTGCGTAATGTCGGTAGTGAACCGTGCCAGCGCAGAGGTGTCGGCCTGACCCGGCAACGGTCGGGGTGGCATCGTCGGCGTCTGCGATGGGGAGTCGGACATCCGCGGATTTGCCGGCGTGGGAGATGCACCCGGGAGATCAGCTTCGGTGGAGATCTTATCCAGTTCAGGAATCAGGCGTTCAATCTGTGTCGCCGAAATACTCAGCAATGGCCAGGCATCCGGCGCCCGCAGCAGGTTGGGAGTCTCCGCCAACGCGGCCAGGAGGTGGGCGGAGCGGATCGAATGCGCCCCGCTATCAAGAGAGGCCTTGACCCAGGCCGCTTCCAGCCATTGGCCAAGACGTGCCGACAATCCCGGCTTGCCGCGCAGGTCGTGTGGCAGCCGGTCAATGGCGGTAAGCAGACCATTCCAGACTCCATCCACGTCCAGTTCATATCGCCGCAGGATCGCCAGCAGGTCGCCTTCGCCGAGTTCCAACAACTTGACCAGCCAGTGCTCCACCTCGATGTCCCGGTGGGCTCGCGTTTCACAAAGGCTGGCGGCATCGGCCAGCGCATGGGCGCAGTGCGCATTCAGGCGGCGCAGAAACGGGGAATAGTCACGGCTGGTCATGGCGAACTGCAGAAGAGAAAGTGAAGTGCGGCAACTGGTGTCAGGTGCCGCACGCATTGCGGTCCGGTGTCAGGCACCGGCTATATGGCGCTTATGAGCGCTCGTTCCAGCTGTCGGCGTGAATGATGTTGCCGTCCTTATACGACCAGATGATCTTCTCGTAGCGCAGCTCGATGTCCTCGAGATGGTTATGTTTTTCGTAGGCCGGGTTCTTGATGTCCAGCATCTTCGGCGTGACGCCGACCACCTTGACGTTTTCCAGCTTGGTGTTGAAGTACTCCTTCTCCTTGCCGGCGTCATCGATCTTGTACCACTTGATCTCAATCGACTTCAGCGTCTGTCCGCTGGTGACCGCCTTGTACAGGTAGGGGGTCGAGGCATCCGTTTCCTTGGTGAACACGATCGGCTTGTGCACGCGGGTGCCGGTCAGCTTGCCGGTGTTCGAGTCGGTCGGGATGTTGACGGCGTGGTCGAAGGCGACGACTTCGACGCTGCCCTCGCGGCCGGACACGGTGACCGAGCCCTTGATATCGGCTCCGCCGTCGTCCTTGATCCACATGTATGCGGGAATTGCCATTGCTTCCTACTCCTTTTGCTGGAATGAACAGGCCGACTGGCCCAAAGTTTCCTGAACGCCGCGACGGTCATCGTGGCAATCTGGGACGAGGGTAATCTCGACACGGCGGTTAGCCGAACGTCCGGCTTCCGTGTCGTTGGGTGCTTTGGGACGGGTGTCGCCATAGCCCTGGATTGCGAAGCGCGTCACCGGCAGACCAGCCGCATCGGCGAGCCAGTCGCGCACCGAGGCGGCACGTGCCTCGGACAGCTTGAGGTTTGATTGGGCGGCGCCTACGGCGTCGGTGTGTCCAGCAACCAGTACGCGCCTGTCCGGATGAGCCTTGATCAACTCCAGCGCGCCGATCAGGACGCGGTTGGACCCGGGATTGAGCACCGCGCTGCCGCTCTTGAACAGCGAAAGGCTGTTCAGTTCGATGGTCGAAGGCGGTGGTGCTGGCGGCTGATAGCCTGCGATCAGGGTGTTGAGGGGCGCCAGCAGCTTCGCGCCCCGATAGAAGCCCAGCCCGAGCCGTGGCGGCACGCCGGCGCTCTGGTACTGCTCGAGTTCATCTCGATCGCGCTTGAGCGCCTGCAACGCGTCGACCCGTGCGGCGTCGTGCTCCGCGCCGATGGTGCGGTAATGGGCCATGTCGCCAAAGACGCGCGTCACCAATGCGCGGTTCTGCCAAGCTGACGCGGCTGCGGCCGCGCAGAAGCTCAGGGCCAGCCAGGCAAAGGCGTGTGCTAACGCGCTCGGCAAGGCGCGTCGCACAGGCTGCACAGCAATGCCACGGATCAATGCATCCGGCAAGGGATAGGACGCCCTATTCCCTTCCCGTGCGGACGTTGCCAATCCAGTGAGCTGCGTCACAAAACGGGCGTAGAGCGAATCATGAGCCGGGATGCCTTTCACGGCAGTCACGCCGAAGGCCGCCACGCGGACCGGGCGCCCGCTTCGTCCTGATTCCCGCCCATCATCCCGCAAGGCCGGCAACAATGCGCCGGACGCCCACCTGACGAGCGCATCCAGGCGTGCGGCGCGCCCCATGCGCTCCGCACGGTCAACTGGCGCTGCCGCCTGCGGATACTGTGCAAGGCGGTCGGCCAGTTGGTCGCACAGCGCTTCTCCCGAGGGCAGGCTCCCGCCAGAGATGCCAAACCACGGGCAGTCATCAGGGGGGCCGCCGGCTTCTTCCGCGTACACGGCGACGCAGACCGGCAGCGGATACCCGACGGCACGACTGGCCTCGCCGATAGCAGCACGCCAACGCCTGAGTCCAGCGCTGAGCGTAGCCGGATCGCATGCCTGGTCCGCGCCTACCAGGCACGCGACGGCATCGGGCCCCTGGCCCTCGCGCCAGCGCTTCAGCGCATCGGCCACGTAGGCCAGCCTGGTGGGCTCGTGCACGCGCACCCAGATCGCGGCGTCCGTCATCCGAACCAGCGGTTCGCCAAAGACCAGCGCGGGCGCGCAGTCGCCCACGGTCAGCACGATCGGGGTGTTTTGGCGAAGGTCTCCCGGAAGCGTGTCCAACGACACGTGGATGGCCTCCAGCACGGCCCGCGACGCCTGTCTGCGGGCACGGGCACGCCGCGTCGCAACCACGATAGCCACAAGCGCCAGCACGATGACGAGCCCGGCCAGCAGCAGGTTCCAGGTCATTGCCCAGGGAGAGCTGAGGGCCAGCCAGGCCAGCGCGAGCGCCGTGACCCAACTGAAAAGCGTGCGATAGGGATAGCCTGTCACGAACACCCTTTCAGCCACCGAGCTGGGCGATCGACACGGCCAGCCATCGGTCCAGCGCAACATAGACCAGAGCCGCACCAGCCAGGGCGATGCCCACCCAGGCCACTGGCGACAGGCCTCGCCATTCTCTTGCCTGCCCACTCGTAACGATCACCGGCCCCGTGTTCTTTTGAACGCCGCCACGCTCCAGACGCTCGTCGATGGCACGCATCAGCCGCTCGCGGGCGCCGGTGCCCTCCAGCGCGAACTTGCCCTGGAAGCCCAGCCCCAGCACGGTGTAGAAGACGGCCAGCAGGGGCAACACCGGCTGGGGTTCGGCCAATCGGCGCTCGATGCGGGCAATCAGTTCCTCGCCAGCGTCATGGCTCTGGAACTCCTTGACCTGCAGGGGTTCACGTTCCCAGGCATCGCGCTCCTTGGCCTGCAGACTGCGCAAGGCCACCTCGTCCAGCAACGCGCATTGGGCGTAGGCCGCATCTTCGACCACGGCCGTCGAATGCCCGGCCGCGTGGAACTCTTCACGCAGGCGGCTCAAGTGCTCAAGGCACCTGGTCCGGAAGGTCTCGAAAGTCTCCGGCTTGGCTTCCCCGGCAAGTTCCGTAACGGTCAAGGCCGTGTCGCGCAAGGCGAGAGGCAGAATGGTAGTAAGCGTCGTCATGCCGGCAATACCGCAAAAAGTTCAAGCGATACGTCCGGCACGGAGGCCGGAACATAGAACTGGCACGCGCGCGCGGCCAGCATGCGCTGGAAGGCCGGATGCGCGCTATCCAGTGCGAAGTACTGATTCTCGACACGGACCGGAATCGCTGCGGGAAGGCGGGACATGGTGCGCAAGGGAATACCCGGCAGCGCTGAGTTGACGATCTGTTCGACTTCGTCTGGCGCACCTGCCTTGCACAGGCGCGGCAGCTGTTCGAGCAGTGTGTGAGCGGGCAAGCCTGCCTGGACGGACAAGTAGTACTCGGCGCCTTCCACCAGCCGTTCGTCGAGGATCTTGCCAACCCAGGCCGTGGGCCTTGTTCGTTCCAGCGCAACGGGAACCACCCGCGACGGGATGACTGTGTCGAGCAGCGTGCGGATTAGCGATTCCAGTTCCGCGAACACCGGTTCTGGCGCCAAGTGGTTGTAAGCGGGAATGGCCTGTAATGTCTCGGTGGTCGAGAAAGTCAGCAGCGCCCCGGCCAGGCGGGACAGCACGCCATAGAGTCGTTCCGGATGTTGCCGCGGTGCTGCACACAGGCGGGCCAGCTCCGGCCAATTGCTGTTGACGCTATGCAGCAGCCAGAAGAGCGCCACATCTGCCACGGCGAAGTCGGCAATCTGGTCCGAGCGCTCCCTTCGGCGCACGGCCAGGCTCGCACTCTTGGCGGCAAGGATCTCCGAGAGCCGCTTCATCCGCTCGGTAAGCCTATCGCTCGCAGCGACAAGCAAGCACGGCGGCACGAATGTCGGGTCGAGTTCAAATCGCCCGTGCGGCGTGCGGATCAGCCGGGCGATCGGGCAGGTCACATAGTCGCCGTGGGCCTCGAAATCGAAGAGCAGTGCGAGCGCGTGCCGCTCGACGCTAATCTCTTCCTTGCCTTCGCCATGCAGATCGGCCACTGACAGATACTCGCGCACGAAGCGTCGCGGCCGGGCGGGACGCTCGCCGTCCTCCATGCAGTTGCCACCCTGGGCGTCCACCAGTGGCAGGCCGACCAGTACGACTGCCGCATCGACACTAGCCGGCACATCGGCGAGATCGCGTGCCGGTGGCGTGCGGTCCGCGGTTTCCGTGTCAATCACCGTTCCGTCGGGCAGGCGCACAGTCAAGGCACTGACGGCCAGTCGGTGGATGGATAGCGCTTGCGGGTCGAGTGCGACACGAACGGTGCCCCACGGCTCCGGACACGCAATGCGCGCAACCAGCTCGTCGGTATGGCGCTCCCACAGCGCTTGCTGCTGAAAATGCTGTGGAGTCATGAAAATGCCTTGTGCCCACAGCGGTCTCGTTATCTTCATGTGTGATCAATCGCCGCGCAGTCTGAGGCGCGTCATCGTGGCTGAGGCTGCGCATTGCATGGAGGACTTTCCTCCACGCAATGCGCAGCAGTGCTGGCGAACCGGTTCAGTGCACTCAGTTCTTCGCCTTCGGCATCTGCGACACCAGCGACAGGTTGATGTCCAAGCCCTCGATCTGGAAGTGCGGCACGATGAAAAGCTTGACGCGGAAGAAGCCCGGGTTGTCCTCGATATCCTCGACAATTACCTTCGCCTCGCGCAGCGGGTGCGAGGCCTGCAGCTCGTCGCCCGGATCGGTCATTTCTGTCACCAGCGTTTTGACCCACGTGTTCAGCTCCAGCTCCAGCAGGCGCCTGTCCTTGGTGGTGCCGATGTTCTCGCGCTGAATCAGCTTCAGGTAATGGGCGATCCGCGACAGCAGGAAAATGTATGGCAGGCGCGCGTTGACCCGGCTGTTGGCCGTGGCCTCGCTGGTGTCATAGAGCGCCGGCTTCTGCGTGGAGTGCGCCGAGAAGAAGCAAGCGAAGTCGTGGTTCTTGTAGTACGACAGCGGGATGAAGCCCAGATTGGCGAACTCGAACTCGCGCGTTTCCGGGATCAGCACCTCGGTGGGGATCTTGGCCTGATTACCGGTACCCAGGTCATACAAGTGGATCGGCAGGTCCTCCACCAGGCCGCCGGCCTGCGGGCCGCGAATCTGCACGCACCAGCCGTTCTTGATGAAGCTTTGCACCATGTTTGCGGCAAAGGCGAACGAGGCATTCGCCCACAGATAGCGATTGTGATCGGGGCCCTTGACGGCCTCGGTATAGTTGAAGGCGCGCACTGGCACCGTTTCGGGACCATAGGGCAAACGTGCGAGGAAGCGCGGCAGCGTCAGGCCGATGTAGCGGGCATCGTCGGAATCGCGGAAGCTCTTCCACTTCAGGTATTCCGCACGGTCAAAATAATTGCCGATGTCTCGAATGCTGGCCACGTCCTCCATCGAGTCCTTACCAAAGAACTTCGGTGACACCGATCCAATGAACGGCATGTGGGCCGCCGCCGAAACCTTCGAGATATTGCGCAGCAGGGCGATATCCTGGGGGCTGCGATCGAACGCGTAGTTGGAGATGATCGAGCCGATCGGCTCGCCGCCCGGCGTGTCGTATTCCTGGATGTACGTATGCAGGTACAAGCCGCTCTGGATCACTTCCGGCGTGTCTTCGAAGTCCTGGCGCAATGCTTCCTTGGAAGCATCCAGCACCTCGATCTTGACGTTCTTGCGGAAGTCCGTGCGGTCGACCAGGAACTTCAGCCCGCGCCACGCAGACTCGATCTGCTGGAATGTTTCGTGGTGCATGATTGCATCAAGCTGGCGGCTGATCTGCTCGTCCAGGTGCGCGATATGAAAATCCAGCAGGCTCTTATCGAGCCGGTCCACCTGCTGCGATGAATCCTGGATCATCTTCAGGAATACGTGCATCGCTTGCGCAACACGCTCATCCAGCGATGAATCGGACAATGCTTCTGGGCTCTGGAAGGATTCCACCGGACGTGCGCTCCTGACCGGGGTCAGGTTGATCTTCTCGCAAAGGGATTCGTAGACGGTCTTGCCAGGCGCGTCCAGCACAACGGTGTCAACCTCGCTGTGAGCGAGTGCGGAAATCTCTTGTTTGGCCATGGGATTCAATCCTAAATAGGCTGATTACTGGGCGGACGGGGCGTTCTCGCCAATCCTTTGCAGATCGGCACGCAGGCGCTCGGACAGGGACGGATCCTTGAGGATCTTTTCCAGCTCGCGGCGGAACATCGCGTTGTCGAGCAGATTCGACTTGAGGTCGCGCAGCAGGTTACGCGCGGCCATCAACGCCCGCAACTCGGGTACGCGGCCCGCCACAACTTCCGGTTTGAAGTCGTCCATGGACTTGAAGTCAAGGTCGACTGGAAGTTCCGAGCCATCGCCGGCCAGCGTGTTGCCGACCGCAATCCTGGCCTTGGGATTGAAATCGGCGAGGACGGAATTGAAGTTGTTCTTGTTGATCGAGACCTTCTCACGCTCTGCAAGGGCGCGGGTGTCCTGTCCATTGCTGTAGTCGCCCATCACCAGCATCTTGAGCGGCAACTCGACCTTCTTCTGCGCACCGCCGGTATGCAGGTCCAGCTTGATGTTGATCCGTGCTTTGGGCACTTCATTCTGGAAACTTTCAGCCATTTTTTTCCCTCTTATCTCTGATTAAAAAGTTGCTTGGAGCATGAAACCAGATCCATATTCTGTAGTCCGGCGCGGGCGATCCGGTGTGATAAGTAACATGAAAGATCAGCGGAAAATATATGAAACTTCCCAAATTTAAATACCGATTTACAGATCATTGATTTAAATCGATATTTGACCTAGATATGTTTGCGTCCGTAATAAATTAGCGTACCGTCCGGACCGAGGAGAACGTGAGAACGCCCGAATTGCCGCTCTCCGGCAGGGTTCGATCACGTTGAGAACGGAGCAAAGAACAATGGCTAGTGTGGTGGAGGAACCAAAGGCGACTGCGAGCGATCTGCCCAAGGGAATTACCGGTCGACAGGCGTATTTCCTGGAGGTCCCCAGCGCGCCCACTGCCGCCGCGCTTTCAGTGGTGTCGTTCAAGGCCGTGGAGCGCCTGGGTGAACCCTATGTGGTGACCGTGCAGCTGACGCATCCGCTGGAACTGGACCGCGCGGACTATCTTGGTCGCGACGCGGCGTTCGTGATCGACGCCGCCGACGGTGACGAGCCTCGCCGGTTCGCCGGCTGCATTACCCGCTTCGCCAAGACCAGGCAGACGCGCGACTTCGCTGCCTATGAAATGGTGGTGGAACCCCTCGTGGCGCGCTTGCGGCTCACGCATGCCAGCCGTGTCTATCAGCACAAGACCGCGCCGCAGATCATCGAGGCCATCCTGCGGCGGCACGACCTCAAGGGACACCAGTTCGCCTTCAAGACGCGCCGCCAGTATCCGCAGCACAAGTTCCGGCTCCAGTACCAGATGTCCGACTGGGACTACATCCGCCTGCTGATGGAGCAGGAAGGGTTGTACAGCTACTTCGTTCCGGGCAAATTCGGGGAAAACTGGGTGGTGGCGGACGATATCGACCACTACCTTTATCAGCCGGAACTGCGGCCACCGTATCAGGAGACAGCAGGGCTGGAATCCGGGGTGGAAGCCGTCTACGCCATCAAGACCGTCGCCAGGACGGTGGCGCAATCGGTCCGGGCCGCTGACCGCAACCCGGCGCAGGCCTACGAGCGCTTCCAGGCCGAGGCGAACATCGCGCGCAAGGACCGCACGACTTACGGCCAGCCATACTTCTATGGCACGCACCACCTGGATCAGGACAGCGCCAAGTGGGAAGCGCAGCTACGCCACGAGGCAGCCATTGCCGGGCAAGTCGTCTATGAGGGCGAGAGCAACGTGCTGGAGTTGCGCCCGGCACGCATCCTGCGCCTGAACCTTGCGCTCCTCGATGCGCCCAACGGTCAGGTGATCACCGAGGTCACGCACAGCGGCGCGCGCGATCAGGCCTACCGCAATTCCTTCAAGTCCATTCCGTCCGACCGGCGCTTCCGGCTGCCGCTAGACGAAGCGAACTGGCCGCGCATTGCAGGCACGCTCGGTGCACGCGTCACGTCACCGAACAAGTACAAGTACGCCTACCTGACCCAGGACGGGCATTACACGGTGCGCTTCGACCTGGACTTCGAGGAGTGGCCCTCCGGCGGCGAGAGCGTGCCGCTACGCCTCGCCAAACCCTTCGCTGGCGGCCTTCAGACTGGCTTCCACTTCCCGCTGCTGGACGGAACTGAGGTGGCCATTGCCTTCACGGACGGGAACCCGAACAAGCCCTATATCGCGTCGGCCCACCACAACAGCTATCAGGGCGACCACATCACGACCGCGGACCGGTGGCTGTCGCGCAATGTTATCCGCACGCAGAGCAACAACAAGCTGCGCATGGAGGATTGGGAGGGCCAGGAAGGCATCAAGCTCTCGACGGAGTACGGCGGCAAGACCCAACTCAATCTGGGCTACCTGGTTGACGGCAAGAAGCAGAAACGCGGCGACGGCTTTGAATTGCGCACGTCCGGATGGGGTGCCGTGCGTGGGGGCAAGGGTCTGCTGATCTCGGCAGATGACCAGCCGAACGCCCACGGCCAGCAACTTGATATGGAGGCTGCAAAGGGGCTACTGCAGCAGGCGCTTCAGCAAAGCGAGGCGTTGGGTGCTGCGGCCAAGGCAGCCGAGGCGGTAGCCGCTGACTACGCTAGGCAGAAAGCCCTCCTCGATGAGTCTCTCGCACAACTCAAGAGAGCGGGAATTCTCGTCAGTGCTCCTGCCGGCGTGGCGCTGGCCTCCGGTAATGACCTGCAATGCACAGCCGCCCAAAACCTCATTGCTACGGCGGGCAGCCACGCGGATTTCAGCATCGCAAAACGCTTCACGCTGGCTGCGGGCGAGTTGGTGTCCATCTTTGCCCAGAAGCTGGGCGTCAAGTTGGTTGCTGCGCGGGGAAAGGTTGAACTCCAGGCCCAGAGCGACGAAATGCGTCTTCTCGCGGATAAACACATGACGATTACCAGTGCAAATGGTCGCGTCGTCATCGAGGCAAAGGACGAGCTGCTGCTCAAGTGTGGCGGCTCGTATCTGCGAATGTCGTCAACCGGGATCGAGGACGGAACGCGCGGAGACCGGACCATCAGGTCGGCGGCATTCAGCCGCCAGGGACCCAGCTCGCTGGCTCAGTCGATGAACACGTGGCAGCACGCAAAATTCAATGACACCTATGTCCTTCGGAATCCATCGACAGGGGAGCCACTCTCCAACTCTGCCATTGAAATAGCCAGAGGCGACGGCACGAGACTCAAGATGCAAACGGACGCGTCCGGCAAGACGCCAGTCCAGAAGAGCATCTTCGTGGAGCCCGTACAAATTCGTCCGCTCGACTAACTCCCCAATTCGTTGCGAAGACTATGGCCGAATCCAATACCGTCATCATTCACAGTACCGTCGACAAGAACGGCGATCAGTACAGTTCCGCGACACTGACCTCTGAGGAGGACCAGCGTGAAAAAATCGTGCTGGCAAAGCCGTATGTGATTCCCATCCTTTTCGTACCGGGCATCATGGGAACCAACCTCCGTAAGAAGGAAGGCAAATCAAGCGCGTGGAGTCCCCCGAACCTCGATCTAAGAGGTGGAGCAGACCTGATCGTGCAACTGTTCAGCTACCTACTCAAGAATACCAACGAGCGGGCCGATGACCTGGCGACCGAAACGGTTGAGGTCGACCCCAGTGGGCCTATTGACGCGGGCGAAAGCGGACTGCCGAAGAACGTGTTGGTAGCGCGCGGGTGGGGTGCATTGATGCGCTCCAGCTACCACCCATTCATGGGGCAGTTGCAAAAACTGCTCAATGACTTGGCCCGGTACGATTTCGATCGTTGCGAAGCCGACTTCAAGGGTTGGGCGGAGGAATCTAGTCAGGATTCGCCGAGCGAATGGGGTGCAAAAGAGGGCGACGCGCTGACACGAGAAGAAGTTTTGCACGCAGCCAACTATCAGTTCGATGTTTGGGCAGGTGGTTACAACTGGCTGCAGAGCAACAAGGATTCTGGCGCAGCCATCAAGGACCTGGTCGAAAACACGATTCTTCCCTACTACAACGAGGGCAAGCGCGTGACCGTCAAGGACACACCGGATGGTGAGGGGAGCAACCAATGCAGTATTCAGCGCAAGAAGCCGAATCGGCCGATGGCGGAAAAGGTCATCGTCGTCACTCACTCGATGGGAGGGCTGGTCAGCCGTGCGCTGACCGAGATTCATCAATGCGACAAGGTCCTTGGCGTTTCGCACGGCGTTCAGCCCGCAACAGGTGCGCCGGCCACGTATAAGCGCATGCGCGCGGGCTTTGAAGGAGCGGAAAAGCTGTTTCTGGGGCGCAACGCCGCCGACGTTGTGGCCATTCTTTCGCAAGCTCCGGGTGGACTCGAGTTGTTGCCGACCGCTGATTACAACGACGGCAAGCCATGGCTGTTCGTGCGGGACAACAAAGGAAACGAGCTGATGCCGCCCTTACCGGCAGGTGGAGACCCCTATGAGGAGATCTATCTGTCTCCGGCATGGTATGGGCTTGTGCCTGATCACAATTTGGCGTTGATGGATCCTGGTGACAAGAAAAGCCAAGGACACGAAAAGGAAGAGCGTGATGCTCCTCGCGAAGAGTTGACAACAACCATCGGACTGGTCAGAGAGTTTCACAGCGCTATCGAGAAGCAATATAAGTCGCCCACCTATGCCCACTATGGGGCGCAGGGTCTACGCGAGGTCGACAAGGACGCCGGCGGGCTGCTCGGGTCAGGTCTGATGGCTGCCAAGGACCGTATGAGCTGGGGAGAGGTGACATGGGAAATCAACGAAGTATCCGCTTTCGGTCCGGCGGCAATCACTGTGGTACGGGACGACGGTAAAGGAACGCTTAGAACCAACAAAGGTTCTGTCTTAACGATCGCCGATCCTGACTGTCCTGGTGACGGCACGGTGCCAGTGTACTCGGGCGAAGCCCCAGGTAAAGCCGGCGTTGCGATGAGCTTTGCGCATGGACAGAGTAATCCAGGGCAGAGCAATGAATACTTTTGCTACGACCATCAGGGAAGCTATGGCGACGCGCATCGGCGATCGCTCTTCGCAACGATGTACGCGGTGATCAAGATCGCCCAACAGGCAAACTGGCACAAGAAGGAGAATCCATGAAACAAGGATGGAGAACGCGAGCGATTGGCCGACACTTGGTGGACATCCCCGAGAACGCCAAGACGATCGAGACCTATTCCTTCAACAAGGTCAAGATCAAACCGTTACTGGATATCCGGAGCCAGGAAGACTACGAGCGATTTCTCGCTCAGAAAGTACAGTCGTTGCGCCTAGCCAGGACGGCCACACACGACAGTCTATTCATCGAGCGCGTCTCGCATTCGAACGGTGGAGTAACGTTGATATCCTGGCCGAACTCCGACGCGGAGGAGCGGTATCAGCCTTACGTATTTGATACCTATTTTCGTGCAGGTACGCGATTTCTTAGCTACTCGGGAGATGTGTCAAAAAGTCGCAAATCGACAGCCTTGGCTACTTGCGAAGAGCTCTCTCGCGAGTGGCACCAGATTCCTTCAGGGAAAATTCCAGAGGGTGTCGGCTACGTGGTCGATGACGCAATTCTCGCGGACAACGATTTCAACCGAGAAAGCTGGCGCATGGTCATCCAGTTGCCCGGCAAGCCCGATGTCTTCTTCGAGCTCACATCCTATGCACAGCGTCGGGTGGAACCCGGTTTGCGCGAGCGGGCCGGAGGTGTCGTTGCCGGGCTGCTTGGCACGATAGCGGGGTTCGCGCGTCTACGTGACCGCGCACGTCCGGTCGGCCCCATTCAGGCGGACGAGATCCTGCTGGCAAGCAATCAGGACGGAAAGCGCGGCTACGGATTCAAATGGGAGGCCCCCGGCATGGCGCACTCGCTGGTGGAACCCAATCTGAACGCCACGCTCAGGGTCGGTGAAAGCGCTTACACCACCAACAGGGAATCCTTCGCCAGCGATGAAGAAGCGCTGGAATTGTGGGACGCCGTGATTGATTCTATTCGTCTACGTCCGGGGGCCGTATGAAACCAATCTCTCGCCGTTGTGTTCTTCTTGCGCTGAGCGCAATGCCTGTCGTTGCACTTTCCAATCGCATGGAGGCTCTTCGGAACCCTGCCATGACAGTTGGGCAAGCGATGCACTATCTCTGCGAAGAGGTGTTTCCAACGAGCAATGAGAAAGACTACGGGACGGATTTGAACCCCGAGTCACAAGGCGTGACTCGGGGCGTCGGGCAGTTCCATGTCACTTCGGTGGGGAAGCGAAGCTTCGCTTGACATGGCAGTCGATTTCTCGCTGTTGCCGACAGAAAACACCGAAGCTGTGGCACGTCCGTCCAGAATTCTCTGGGCCATTGTGCACCTCGCGACTGCGTCGGTACTCGCTTTGGGAATTCTTCGTTTCTGGCCGGCACAATTGCCCACGAACACGTTCAAATTCTGGGTGACCTTGATCATCTTTCCGCTAGGCATCCCGCTTTTTGTCGTGCTGAGGAGGTACAGCTACTTTGAAGGAAGAAAGCTGGACGCCGAGATGCAACGTGAAGCTGCACATGAGTACAACGAAGCGGTCTTTGCTGCAGCGTCTCGTCCCTTGATTCTTCTCGGGTCAGCCTTTCGTTTCTCGGCGGAAAGGCGGGAGAATGCCAGTTCGGCTGTGCGATCTGGGTCCGTCAATCTGACGACGCGAGATGCCCTTGCTTCCGATAGTGACCCCGTCAAGGCGCGGTGGATCGAAGTGCCGGGGGGCAAGCTGGATTCTGAAATGGACGATAGCGCTCGCCAAGTCGCCGTGACGCGATGGCTGTACTCGGAACTGCTTGCCGACATGGCGAAAGCCATTCGAGCTCTCCCATCCCGTTCCGGGATCGAAGTTAGCTTGTGGCTCTCTGGGGAGTTGGACCGGGAAGCGTATGTGGCTCTTTGGCAGGAGTGCTGGACTGAGCGGCGCCTGCCATCCTCCATGCAGATCGCCGATGAAGATACGCCATCCGGCATCGGCATCATGGATGACTGGCTAGATCGCATCGTTGCCGAAGAGGCAACGCAAGTGACACGACTCGTCGTCGCCATCCAATTGCACCCAGTTATCGGCAATTCGCCTCCGACAGGAACCTGCGAAGCCGGCACGGCTTTGCTGCTAGCGTCCGATGTACTGGTCCGCAAACATGCTCTCACGGCGTGCGCAAGCCTGCACAGGCCAGTGTGGGGGGACGTCGATGCGCCAGAAGCCATGTTGGCGAATGCCTTGAAGTGGGCCGATGTGACAGCCGAGAAGATTCCTTCTGGCTGGAAGTCTGGGTTGAGTGTCGATCAAAGCAGCAAGCTACATGAAGCCGCACGGCAGCTTGGGTTGGAGGCTACACCAACGGATATCGATCAGACGATCGGTTATGCCGGTGTGGCATCTCCCTGGCTGGCGTTGGCATGCGCCGTGGACGCGCTTTCAGAGCAGACCCCGTGTCAGATCATCGTAACGGCGGAGCAAAGAACAATGCTCACCGCTGTGGTCCGCCGTGACGCCGATAAAGATGTAACGCGGGATTCTGATCGAACGCAGGCAGATTCTTGAAGGAAGATGGTGTGACAAGACGCTACGACATTCAGAGAGGCGACCCAACGACTGTTGGTGGCAGGGTCGAAGGTGGCAGGGCCGACGACATGGTTGGGAACCGCGATCAAGCCTATGAGGGCGATCCAGTTTGGTGCCCGGTCTGCAAAACCATGGGAGTCATTGTCTGCAGCGGCCCAAGACTGGCAATGAAAGGCCCGGATGGCCGCGAAGCTGCCCTGAGCGACGATCTGTGTGTCTGCAAGTGTCACCCAAGCCCCCTCCTGATCCCCACGCAGTACACCTCCTATATGGACATTTGATTCGCCTTAGCATAGCCCCTGGTCGCTACCGTTGCATGCGCGCCCGGAACGCCGATTGCTAGGAAGAAGTTTGAAAGTCATGAAGAAGCTACGGATAGATTTGCTTTCCCTCCTTGTGCTTGCGCTCCTGATCACTTGCGCTATCGTGATTTGGGGAGAAAGTCTCGGCATCAAGACCCCCGATGCTCGGAGCCTTTGGCTTTCCTTGGTGGCTTTCGGCACGCTCATTCTCGCTGTGCTTGCGTCATTGGATCGTTTTGCGCGCGCGTGGGATGCGGTGCGTGCGCTGACTATGTCGCTTCGCCGCCGTGAACCTGAGTTGGCCGATACTACACAAGCGAGCCTACTGAAGTCCCGCCTCACGCAACGAGCACCGAAGGATCTTGACGATTTACGTAGTGAGTTGCGACAGCGGTACGGCCTACGTTGGCGCTATCGTCTGCCTTGGCTGCTGTTGATCGGCGACGATGCCGCCATCGCGCAACGGCTACCTGACCTGGATGAACAGGGCTGGCTAATCACTCCGCATGCTGTACTGGTTCGCAGCAAATTGGAGACGGCTCGACTCAAACAACTCTCGAAACTGCGCCGTCGGCGCCCTATCGACTTGGTTGTGCTGGTCTTGGACGGGGCGACAACCCCGCTCAAGGAACGTTATGGCACGCATGCTTTTTCCATCGCCCTTGCGCGCGTTGCTGAGAGTTTGCGCTGGTCTGCTCCGATTCATGCGCTCGAAATTGTTCACGCAAGTTCCATTTCGCCCGCCGATATGCCAGTCATTGCCTGTGAGGTGTCCCGGCAAGCGAACTCCAGTGGAATCGAGGCCGCGCTACATGCGCTACGTGATCAACTATCGGAACAGAGTTTGGAACGACTCCCCCAGAATGGCCGGGAGATTTATCTGGGACAGCTTTCCCAATGGCTGGATGGCCGCGCCAAGGCACTGGCCAATTGGCTTGGCGAATTGGAGGGCGGTACCCGCAGGAAGTTGCCGGTTCGCGGTTTCGCCTTTGCGCCGGCGTTTGATGATAGGGAATACCTCGACGCCATTGCGGAATTGCCGCTGTGGCAACATTTAGGCGATACCGCACGGCGACAGCCGGGGCGTCGTATAGGCTTTCATCCCGTGACGGTGCTTACGGTATTGGCTCTGTCCGCTATCAGCTTGTGGATTGGGGGCATGTTTCTGTCCGGTCTCCAGAACGCGCGAGACCTGCAGGCCGCACAGCAGGCCGCGCACGAGATCCAATCTACGCCCAGTACCGCCGCACGCCTGCAGGCGCTCGATACCCTGCAACAGCAAATCCAGCGCTACGAGGACCGCGTCCAACACCACGCGCCGCTCTTCACCCGCTTCGGCCTGAACCGCGATGCCGACGTACTGGCCGCGCTGTGGAAGCCTTACGCAAAGGCCAGCCGCGACATCCTTGTCGCTCCGGCGGCACAGGACCTGGAAGCGAAACTGGTCGACCTGTCGCAACTGCAGACCAGCGGACTGAATGAAGAAACCAGCAAGTGGGCACTGCAGGGACACGACACCCTCAAGGCCTACCTCATGCTCGCCCACCCGGAGCGAGTGGATGCTGCATTCCTCGCGCAGCAACTGGGGCAGCACTGGACCACCGACGCGAGGATTCCCCCTGGACAGAAGCAGGATCTGGCCGAGCGGTTCGCCAGGTTCTACGCCGAGCACCTGAAGGCCAACCCGGACTGGCGCATCGAGCCCCGTCCAGAGCTGGTGACCGGTGCACGGCAGACCCTGCTAGCGGTGATCGGGGAGCGCAATGCGCAGGACACCATTTATCAGGGCATCCTCCGCGGCGCTGGCAACAAATACCCCGACCAGACCCTGGCCTCCCTGACCGCCGGCACGGACCCGCGCGGGTTGCTGCGCGCTGTCGCGCTGGTGCCCGGCGTCTTCACCCGGCAGGCCTATGAGGGTTACGTAGCTGCAGCCATTGAGGAAGCCGCCAAGCGCAAGCAGGTCGCCAGCGACTGGGTGCTGACGGGAGGCAAGCCGCCACAGCCGGATGCCGACGCAGATTCCGGCAAGGACCTGCAGGCCGCCCTGACCGAGCAGTACTTCGACGAGTACGCCGACCATTGGCAGCAGTTCATGAACAGCGCGCAATGGGAGCCAGCGGCGACGCTACCTGCCGTTATCGACCAGCTCAAGCTCCTGGCCGACGCGCGCCAGTCGCCGGTGATCGCGCTGATGAAGTCGCTGGAGTACCAGGGTGGCGCCGGGGCGCGCAAGGATTCGCTGTCGGACACGCTGGTCAACAAGGCCCGCGACCTGATCGGCAAGAAGATCGAGGTACCGGAGGTCGCCAAGGCCGACCCTGCCGGCCCGCTCGGGATCGCGTTCGGTCCAGTGCTGCGGCTGGTGGGCCAGGGCGGCCAGGGCCTCCAAGGCAATCAGGGCGACCTGAGTCTGCAACGTTATCTCGATCGCGCGACGGCCTTGCGGCTGCGCCTGCAGCAGATCAGCACCAGTAGTGATGGCGATGCCCAGGCGCGCCAGATGGCCCAAGCCTTGTTTCAAGGCAAAGGCTCGGAGTTGGCCGATACCCAGGCCTATGCACAGCTGATGGCGGCCAGCTTCGGTAACCAATGGGCCGGCATGGGAGACGCCCTGTTCGTGCGCCCGATCGCGCAGGCCACTCAGGTGGTCCTGCTGCCCGCCCAGGCAAGCCTGGATGATGCATGGCGCCAGAACATTGCGATGGCGTGGGGCCGGTCGTTTGCAGGACGCTACCCGTTCGCCGACACCGCCAATGACGCCTCGCTGCCGGAACTGGCGCGCTTCCTGCGCCCGCAAAGCGGTCTGATCCACGCATTTCTGGCAACGAACCTTGCTGGCGTGCTCGAGTTGCAGGGGGATCAATGGGTACCCTCGGCCACCGCAGGACAGGCCATGGCCTTCGATCCCGCCTTTCTCAAGGGCATCAATACGCTGCAGCATATTGCCGCCCACCTGCTGGCGCAGGGCGAGCCCGCGTATCGCTTCCAGCTCAAGCCGATTCCGACGCCCGGCCTGACGGACTCGCTGCTGACCGTGGATAACCAGAAACTGCACTACTACAACCAGCGCGAGACCTGGCAGTTCATGACGTGGCCGGCCAGCAACCTGCAGGAGCCCGGCACCAGGCTGCAATGGCAAACCGAGAAGGCCGGCACCAACAAGAACTACGAGTTCAGCGGGCCTTGGGGCTGGGTGCGGATGCTGGAGCGCGCGCGCGTCATGCCAATCGACACTGCGACGTTTCAGCTGACCTGGCAAGCCAGCGCGGACACTGGGGACCAAAAGGCGGGCGCTGGCACGGGCGAGCCCGGTGCTGCCGTACAACCCGACGCCGCTGCCCTCATTGCACGCGATGCAAAGCGGCCAGCGTCGGCGGACCTTGCCTATCCGATCAGCTATCAGTTGCGCACAGACGTGAGTCAGGGTCCGCTGGAAATGCTATGGCTGCGCGGATTCGTGCTCCCGTCCCGCATCTTCGCCGGCAAGGAACCTGCCGGACGCATGGCACCGTCAACACGCAAGTAGCGCCTATGTTCAACCATCTTCTCAATGCGCTGTTCGGCTCGCGCACGCCCACGGACCTCGCACGTTCCACGCAGGTGCGCTGGGAACCCTGGCTTCAGCCTATCCGCCCCGAGGCGCCGGTCGGCGATGACCCCGGCTATGACGACGATTTCCTCGCCATTAAGGAGGAGGTCGCCAGGCTGTCGGACATCAACGATAGCCTGATCATCGACACGGCAGAGCGGTTGCTCAAGGCCAGCGCCAAGGATGTACGACTGGCGGCCTATTACGCCTACGGTCGCATGCGGCGGGATGGGGCGGAAGGCGTGGCCTCGGCCTTTGAACTGCTGTCGGCACTGATCGACCGGTTCGGGGAACAGTTGCTGCCGGCCCGCGCGGAAAGCCGCAAGGCCGCCCTGGAGTGGCTCGCTGGCGCCACCTTCACGGATCGCCTCGACCGCGTCTCTGGACTGAGCGGGACTTACCTGGAGCGCACCCTGTCGGCGCTGGCGCTGATGCAGGAGCGCACCGCACAGTGGCCGGAAGCGGCCCGTCCGGCGCTGGATACGCTATTTCGCCGGTTCGAGGGCCGGGTCGAGTCTCCATCAGCCGCGGATAGCGATAGTCACGCAGTGCCCGTCAAGGCGCCGGCAATCGCGACGACGCTCGCCTCGGCCAAGGTGACCTCCACGCGGGAGCTCCTGGACGGCGCGCGCCAGATGGCGCAGTTCCTGCGCGATCAGCCGGAAGGCTATCTGGCTGCCTACCGCCTGATGCGTTGCGTACGCTGGGACACGCTGACCGAGGTCCCGCCGCATGAGGCCGGTGGCAGGACGCGGCTCGTGGCACCGCGTGCCGAACTACGCGCCCACATGAAGCGGCTGGTCCTGCAGAAGCAGTGGCCGGAACTGCTCGACCGGGTCGAGCAGGCCTTTGCCGAGGGGACCAATCACTTCTGGCTCGATCTGCAGTACTACGCGTTCGCCGCCCAGGACCAGGCCGGCGGCCAGTACGCACGCGTGCGCGACCTGCTGGCCACCGATTGCGCGCTGATGCTGGAGCGGCTGCCGGGCCTCGATCAACTTGCCTTTGCCGATGGGACGCCGTTCGCGGACGACACTACGCTGGAATGGATCGCCCGCCATGCCACCGTGCGCGATATCGAGCGCGGTGAGACTGTAGCCCCCGTGGCAGTGGATTCGGCCAGCACGGATTGGGCGGAAACCGAGGCCCAGGCCGCAGAGCTGGCCGCACAGCAAAGCCTCGATGCGGCCCTGGCGTGGTTGCAGGGCCTGCCCGCGTCGGACGGCGAGCGCGAACGCTTTTTGCGCCAGCTGGTGATGGCGCGCGTGGCGGAGCGTGCCGATCGCGCGGATACCGCCCTGCACCTGCTTGCCGCGCTGGACCAGAGCGCTCATCACTATCGGCTGGCAACCTGGGAGCCGTCGCTGGCGTTCGAGGTCAAGCATCAAATGGTGCGGCTGCTGAGATCCCGCCTGACGCGCAAGGATGCCGACAAGCCCGCCCTGGCGCAGCGCATCGATGCCCTGATGGGCGAGCTGACCGCCATTGACCCGGCCCGCGCCGTCGCCATGGCCTGAACGGCAAGACCACTCACATGCCCATGAATCACCCCACCCAAGACAACGACATCCTGCGCTATTACGAGGCCGAGATGCGCTACCTGCGCGAGGCCGGCAAGGAATTCGCCCAGGCGTTCCCCGACCGCGCGCGGATGCTCAATATCGACCGCATCGGCGAACGCGATCCCCACGTCGAACGTCTGTTCGAGGGCTTCGCCTTCCTGATGGGGCGGCTGCGCCACAAGCTCGACGACGAGTTGCCGGAACTGACGGAAGGCCTGGTCAGCATGCTGTGGCCGCACTACCTGCGCATGATCCCGTCGCTGTCGATCCTGGAACTGATCCCGAGCCCCGGCGTGCTGCAAGGTCACGAGACCCTGGCGGCCGGGCTGGAGGCTGTGTCCGATCCGGTCTTGCTGGGGTCGCAGCAAGGCATCGGCAACAGCGTGGAATGCATCTACCGGACAACCCAGCCTGTCGATCTGTACCCGCTTAGCGTGGCCGAAGCGGGTACCTACGCACGCGAGGACGGCCGCTCCGTCATTCATCTGCGCCTGGCCCGGCAGGCCCAGTCGCGGCAGGAACAGCTGAAGGTGCCCCGGCTGCGGCTTTATCTGCATGCGGATCGTCCCGTGGCGCTGGCACTCTACGCGGCGCTGACTGCGCAACCGCTGGCCATGCACGTTCGCATTCCCGGCTACCCGATCGACCGGCCAGGCGCACCGCAGTCCATGACGGGCCTGCGCCTGGCGCCGGTGGGATTTGGCGCCAGCGAGCGGCTCTGGCCCAAGCCCGACAATGCCTTCGGCGGTTACCAGCTGCTGCTGGAGTATTTCACGTTCCCCGAGAAGTTCATGTTTGTGGACCTGCTCGGGCTCGACATGGCGGCAATCCCGTCAGATGTTCAGCACTTCGATGTCGAAGTCGTTCTCGCCAAGCTGTTTCCGGATGACATGCGCTTCTCGGCCGAGAACATCCGGCTTTTCTGCACACCTGTCATCAACCTGTTCGAGCTGGAGGCCGATCCGATCACGGTCACTCACCATGAGACCGAATACCGGGTGCGGACCATGGAACAACACGGTCAGCATGTCGAGGCCTACTCGGTCGATACCGTGCGCGGATTCGACGCAGCGACCGGCGAGCGCTTCGAGTACGCGCCATTCGCCGCTTTCCGGCACCGAGGCGGGATGCTGCGCCATGACATGCCCGAGCGCTACTTTCATACGCGTGTACGAAGGGGGCCGTCCGGGCGCTTCGATACCTGGCTCGTGCTTGGAGGGCATGCCTGGGAGCAGCAGGACACGTTGCCGCAGGAAACCCTGTCCCTGTCGGTCACCGGTACGAACGGCATGCTGCCGAGAAAGGGGTTGCGCGAGGCCGGCATCTGCCGCATGGGCGGCGGCTTCACCAATATCGGCGCCGTGCGCAACCTGACGGCGCCCACCTTGCCGGTGTACCCGCCGACCGGCGACCGATTTCATTGGCGCGTGCTGTCGCACCTGGCGCCCAATTATCTGTCCCTCCTTGATGCCGAGGTGCTGCGTGGCAGTCTGGCGCTCTACGACTGGACCGACGGCGAGCTGAACCGGCGCAGGATCGATGCCATCACCGACGTCCGCCATCGCCCGCTGCAGAAACTGGTGAAGGGCGGACTGCAGCGCGGAGTGGAAATCGAGGTGAGCCTGGACAGCACCCGCTTCGCCGGCGACGGCGATGTGGAATTGTTCGGCGAAATGCTGAACCGCTTCCTGGCGCTTTATGCCACCCTGAACCTGTACACCCGCCTGGTCGTTGTCTCGCAGCCCAGCGGCAAGCGGCTCGAATGGCCCGACAGCAAAGGTGAGGGGGCCCCGTTTTGAACTCCACTGAGAAGTGCACCATGGATACCGGTAGCCTGCTGCCGGCGTTGCTTGCCAATGCGCCGCGGATGAATTTTTTCCGGCTGTGCGAGCTGATCGAGCTGGCCGCACCGGAGCGCCCACCGCTGGGCACCACCGATTCGCCTGCCGACGAGCCGGTTCGATTCCGTTCGTCCGGACAGCTCGGATTTCCGGGGCGGGAAATCGATCGCGTCGAGCGGGATGCGGACCAACCCGCCTTGCCGCCGGTGCTTCGGACGACTTTCCTTGGCCTCTACGGCGTCGATGCCCGCATGCCGTCCTACTTTGTGGACGAGATTGCCCAGCGCCGGGACGGCGCGGAACCCCTGGCCGCGTTCCTGGACCTGTTCCACCATCGGATCACCACGCAGTTCTACCGCGTGGGACGCAAGTACCGCTATCCGGTGGGCTTCCGCACCGGCGGCGAAGACAAGGTGTCGCGCTGTCTGCTGAGCCTGCTGGGACTCGGCATCGGCCAGTCGCCGGTCGAGCAATCGGTGCCGACGCGCAAGCTCCTGTCGATGCTGGGACTCGCCAGCCAGCGTACGCGTACTGCGGAGGGGCTCGCAGGTGTGCTGCAGCATGCGGTGCCGGATGCCATGATCACAGTCACGGAATTTCATCCTGTGTGGGTGCGTCTGGATACGCACGAACAGCAGCCGCTTGGGGAGAACTGCGTGCTCGGACGCGGCTTCCTTGACCGCACCAACACCGTACTCGTGGTGATCACCCCGAACCGGCGCGACTCGGTACTCGGGCTGATGCCGGGCCGACGCCTCCATCAGGAGGTGATGGGCGTGCTGCGCTTCTACCTCGGCTACGCAGCGCATGCCCACCTGGAAATGCATGTGAGACGTTCATTGATGCCACCGCCCGCGTTGAACTCGAACGATGCCAGCCTCGGCTTGACTACGCAATTGAGGCGGCACACAGGTGAATCTGACGCACCGGTCGATGATCCGGTGACGCGCGTGAAACTTGGCACCTGGACGGGCCATCCGGCGCCGGTGTCCGGACCACACTGAGGTCGCACGCCGATGGAACACAGCAACATGAAAACACAGAGGATCAACACAATGACGTGGCAATTGCGAAGCTGCATCGCGGCGCTGGGCTTCACCCTTTTAACTGGCTGCGGCGTGGGCCAGGCCGTGAAGGACGGCACAGTGGATGCGGCGAAGTGGATGTTCACGACGCAGGTCAAGACCATGAACATCGACCTCGTCAGCCGGTCGTCGTTGAATGCAAGTGGCGCTGGACGATCGCTGTCGACCGTGGTGCGGGTCTACCAGTTGAGGACGCCGCAAACGTTCGAACAGCTCAGCTACGAACAACTCCAAGCGAATGACCTCGACATGCTGAAGATGGATTTGCTTGCCACCAGGGATGTCGTGCTCAGGCCTGACGCCGCTGCGAGCATCAGCGAGCCCATGAACGAGGCCACCGAGTACGTCGGCGTGGCTGCGTTCTTCCGCGATACGGGCAAGACCGGGACATGGAAACTCATCATCCCCAGGCAGCAATGGAAGAAGACCGATCCGGTGAAGATCGACGCGACCGACAATGTGCTGCAACTGGCAGGCATGAAGCCGGAACCAATCAGGCAGGCGGCGCTGCAGCACAGCGTACCGAATCCGCAGACGTCTGCGCAGACGGCGAGCGCTCGCAAGGAATGACAGCGTTATCGTGACGATGTTGCGTGATACGTTATTCGGCCTGTCCAGGCACGAACATCAGGTCGGCACATATCCAAGCTGCGCACTGACCGCCGCCGCCTCCTCCCTCACCACCCTGCCGATCGGTCCATCGATATCCGGATCAAATCCGCCGGTGGCGCCAAGCGCGGTCAGTACCGCACTCAGTCTGCCCGTGTAGTCGAACACCGGCGCTGACACCGCGCTGATGCCCTTCAGGTTCACATCGCGTACCGCCGCACAGCCGGCAGTCCGGACATCCCTTCGCAGTTGCCCGATCGGGTCATCGGCCGCCAGCATGGCGCGCAAGTCCGGCGCCGCCGCCGCCAGTTCCGCGCGGGCCAGCGCCAGGACTTCCCGCTCGTCGAGCAATCCCAGAAAGACCCGTCCGGTGGCGCTCCATAGCAAGGGCATGACCGAGCCCACCCGCACGTTCACGGTCACCGGCAGTCCCGGTTCCTCGAAACGCACAATGGTCGGCCCCTTGTTGCCCATGACGGCGATAAAGCAGGTGACCTCATGCCGCTCGCGCACGCGAATCAGCGATGCCTCCGCGAGCCGGATCGGATCAGCCTGCCGCATGGCCGCCAGGCCGATATGCAGTGCTTCCACGCCAAGCTGGTACTGCTGTCCACCGGCGTCCTGGGCAACCAGCCCTTCCTCGACCAGGCTCACCAGATAGCGGTGGACCTTGGCCGGGCTTTCGTCGATATGGGCGGCCAGCCCCGTCAGAGTCGCCCTGCCCCCCATTCTGGCCAAGCCCTTGAGCACGGCCATGCCGGTGACTGCCGACTGCACCCGGCGGCGCCGTTCGCCGCGCGCGGGCGCCTTGTCGTCGTTTCGTTCTTCGCGCATCACATCCTCCCGGGGACCGTCTGCTTATCGGTTCGCCGACTTCCTTGCCTTCGAGGTTAACCCTCATCTTATTTTTACGCAATGCGTATATGATTTACGCAAAATGAAGTACCACAACACCGGAGACAACATGACGCCCCACAGGACTTCCTTTCGCCTCGCCTTTGTCGCGGCAACGCTGGCAGCCACCTCCACCGGCGCCGCTCTGGCCGCCGATACCTACCCGAGCAAGCCGATCCGCTGGGTCGTGCCGTATGCCGCGGGCGGTGGCTCGGATTTCCTGGCGCGCACCATCGGGCAGGGGTTGTCGGCCAAGGTGGGGCAGCCGGTAGTCGTGGATAACAAGCCCGGCGGCAATACCGCCATCGGCGCGACCGAGACGGCGCGCGCCGCGGCGGATGGCTACACGGTGCTGTCCGCCGATAACGGCACGCTGGTGTTCAACCCCGCGCTCTACAAGACGCTGAGCTACCAGCCCAAGGACCTGGCGCCGGTGACGCTGCTTGGCCGCTTTCCGATGATCCTGGTGGTCGGCCCGGGCAGCACGGCGCACACGGTGCAGGAATTCATCGCGCAGACCAAGGCCAAGCCGGGCGGTATCAACTATGGATCGGCGGGCGCCGGCAGCCCGCACCACCTCGCCATGGAATTGCTGAAGGTCGAGGCGGGGCTGACCATGACGCATGCGCCTTACCGTGGCGCAGCGCCCGCGCTGTCCGACGTGGCGGCTGGCCAGATCCCGGCGATGATGGTCGACTTCGCCGCCGGCGCCGGCTTCATCAAGGGCGGCAAGGTCCGGCCGCTTGCCGTGGCCAACGCCTCGCGCCTGCCGCAGCTCCCCGATGTGCCGACCTTCGCGGAAGTCGGCTACAAGAACGTCGAAGCCGCCGCACTCGTCGGCATGGTGGTGCCGGCCGCCACGTCGCCCGATGTCATAGCCACGCTGAATCGCCAGGTCGTGGCCGCGCTGAAGGAGCCGGGCGTGAACAAGCGCCTGGTGGATTTCGGGGTCGAGCCGGTCGGCAACTCGCCGCAGCAGTTCAGTGACCTGCTGCGCAGCGAAACCGCGCGCTGGCAGAAACTCATCCGCGACCTGAAGATCACGCTGGACTGAGACTGGCGCCAGCCGTTGTCCACATTGCCTTGTTGGAGCCATACCCATGACCGCAGCCACCCCGGAAACCACCACGCAGAAGTGTCCGTTCAGCCATGGCGCGCAGCCCGCTGCAGCCGCGCCGAACGGCTGTCCGGTCAGCGCGGAGGCTGCGGCCTTCGATCCGTTTGGCGATGGCTACCAGCAGGACCCGCCCGAGTACGTGCGCTGGTCGCGCGAGCAGGAGCCGGTGTTCTACAGCCCACAGCTCGGCTACTGGGTGGTGACGCGCTATGACGACATCAAGGCGATTTTCCGCGACAACCTGACCTTCAGCCCCGCCATCGCGCTGGAGAAGATCACGCCGACCGGCCCAGAGGCCAACGCCGTGCTGGCCTCGTACGGCTACGCGATGAACCGCACGCTGGTCAACGAGGACGAGCCCGCGCACATGCCGCGCCGCCGCGCGCTGATGGAGCCGTTCACGCCCGAGCAGCTCAAGCACCATGAACCGCTGGTGCGCAAACTGGCGCGCGAGTATGTGGACCGCTTCATCGACGACGGCAAGGCCGACCTCGTCGACCAGATGCTGTGGGAAGTCCCGCTGACGGTCGCCCTGCATTTCCTCGGCGTGCCCGAGGAAGACATGGACCTGCTGCGCCAGTATTCGATCGCGCATACGGTCAACACCTGGGGCCGGCCGAAGCCCGAAGAGCAGGTCGCGGTCGCTCATGCGGTCGGCAACTTCTGGCAGCTCGCCGGCCGCATCCTCGACAAGATGCGCGCAGACCCATCCGCGCCAGGCTGGATGCAATACGGCATCCGCAAGCAGAAGGAACTGCCCGAAGTCGTCACCGACTCCTACCTGCATTCGATGATGATGGCCGGCATCGTCGCCGCGCACGAAACCACCGCGAATGCCAGCGCCAACGCCATCAAGCTGCTGCTGCAGCATCCGGACGTGTGGCGCGAGATCTGCGAGGACCCCGCGCTGATCCCCAACGCCGTCGAGGAATGCCTGCGCCACAACGGCTCGGTAGCGGCATGGCGGCGCGTAGTCACGCGCGATACCGACGTCGGCGGCATCCCCATCGCGGCCGGATCGAAACTGCTGATCGTGACCTCGTCGGCGAACCATGACGAGGCGCACTTCGCCGATGCCGACCTCTTTGACATCCGCCGCGAGAACGCTGCCGACCAGCTCACCTTCGGCTACGGCTCGCACCAGTGCATGGGCAAGAACCTGGCGCGCATGGAGATGCAGGTCTTCCTGGAGGAACTGACGCGCCGGCTGCCGCATATGCGGCTCGCGCAGCAGTCATTCACGTATCTGCCCAACACTTCGTTCCGCGGCCCCGAGCATCTGTGGGTCGAATGGGACCCGGCGCAGAACCCGGAGCGCACGCAACCTGGATTGCTCGCGCAACATACGCCGGTGCGCATCGGCGAACCGTCCGGGCAAGCCATCAGCCGACCGGTGGTCGTACAGAGCGTCACGCAGGCAGCAGACGGCATCGTGCGGCTGCGGCTCGCCTCGCCCGATGGCAAGCCGATGCCGCGCTGGTCGCCGGGCTCGCATATCGATGTCGATTGCGGCGAGACGGGCCTGTCGCGCCAGTATTCGCTGTGCGGCGACCCTGCCGAAACCGGCGTGCTTGAGATCGCCGTGCTGCGCGAGGCAGAAAGCCGTGGCGGCTCGGCCTGGATCCACGATCACGTGAAGCCCGGCGACCGCCTGAAGATCCGCGGCCCGCGCAATCACTTCCGCATGGATGAGGGATGCCGCAAGGCGATCTTCATTGCAGGGGGCATCGGCATCACGCCGGTCAGCGCGATGGCGCGGCGCGCGCTGGCGCTGGGGATCGACTACGAGATCCACTACAGCGGGCGCACGCGGACCGGCATGGCGATGATCGACGAGCTGCGCGCGCTGCATGGCGAGCGCCTGCACCTGTACATCAAGGAAGAAGGCGGCCGCAACGACCTCGACGCGCTGCTGGCACGCACCGACCGCGGCGCGCAAATCTACGCCTGCGGCCCGGCGCGCATGGTGGAAGCGCTGGAACAGGCCTGCACCGGCTGGCCGGATGACGCGCTGCGCGTCGAACATTTCGCGACGACGCTGGGCACGCTCGATCCGTCGAAAGAGCAGCCGTTCGAGGTAGAGCTGAAGGACTCGGGATTGACCGTCACCGTGCCCGCTGACCAGACCCTGCTGACCACGCTGCGCTGCGCCGGCATCGACATCCAGAGCGATTGCGAGGAAGGCCTGTGCGGCTCATGCGAGGTGCGCGTGCTTTCCGGCAGCGTCGATCATCGCGACGTCGTCCTCACGCGCGGCGAGCGCGAGGCGAACACGAAGATGATGACGTGCTGCTCGCGCGCGTTGCCGGGTAGCCGGCTCAGTCTGGAACTCTGAGCGTGGCGGGCACGTGTTCCGGCCTGTCCGTCCGCTTCCCCCGCTGAAACAGCAGGCCATCACCTGGCCACATCACCGCCTGTGGGTCATGCGCCGCTTCGAGCCATGCCCCGATCTCCCTCCACGCGCTGCCATGGGCCTGCATCGGCACATCGGCGCGCGTGTTCTCATTGTTAGAACACGATCGCGCATCGGATCTGATTGTTGAGCGCAAAGCCGCAAACCATACTGCCCCGGAACGAGCAGCAAGGCTGATGACGACGCAAAAGCCGTGTTGCCTCACGACCAACTTTTCCCTGACCGGAGCGGTGATGGAACAATCGAAAGCAGGAACCCTGATCGGCGCATTTGCTGCGTTCTTCCCGGACGCTACAGAAATCGGATCCTATGTCGGCGGCAGGCTCGTCGCGGGCACGGGCCAGGACATCGAGCTGTTCGATCCGGCTACGGGCGAGAAGAGCCTTAGTTATCGCGATGCCGGCCCCGCGATTGCACAGCAGGCCTGCATCGCCGCGCGCGAAGCGCAAAAGCATTGGTGGAGCCTCACGCATGCTGCCCGCGGCCGCATCCTCTACGCGGTCGCAGCTAAAGTGCGCGAGCACAATGAACCGCTCGCCGTGCTGGAATCGATGTCTCAGGGAAAGCCCATCCGCGACAGCCGCCGCGAGGTGGAGATGGTCGCGGAAATGTTCGAGTTCTATGCGGGCTGGGCGGACAAGTTCTATGGGCACGTCATCCCTGTCCCCACCACGCACCTGAACTACACCCGCCGCGAGCCCTTCGGCACGATCCTGCACATCGCCCCCTGGAACATCCCCATCCTGTCGTTCGGATGGCAGGTAGCCCCGACCGTTGCGGTCGGCAATGCCGTCTTGCTCAAGCCTTCCGAGTTGACGCCGTTCACGTCGCTCGCCGTGGCGTCGCTGGCTGAACAGGCTGGCGTACCGGTTGGCCTGATCAATGTGCTCGCGGGCTATGGCCATACCACCGGCCAGGCGGCTATCGCCGACGATGTCGTGAAGAAGGTGGTCTTCGTGGGATCGCCCGCAACCGGGATACGTATTGCAGAAGCCGCCGCCAAGCGCGTCATTCCGTGCATCCTGGAACTGGGCGGAAAGTCGGCCAATATCGTCTTCGATGACGCCAATCTTGACCTTGCCGCGATCGGGGCCCAGGCGGCGGTCTTCTCCGGCTCAGGCCAGAGCTGCACCGCCGGTTCGCGCCTGCTGATCCAGCGAAAGGTCTACCAGCAAGTCGTCGACAAGGTGGCCGAAGGTGCCCGCAAGCTGAGGCTTGGCCACCCGCTTGAAACGTCCACGGAGATCGGTCCGATCAACAACCGGAACCAGTACGAGCACATCAAGCGCATGATTGCACGCGGCGTGGAAGAAGGTGCACAGCTCGCCGCCGGTACGACCAGCTTCGAGGACCGCGGCTACTTTGTCCCGCCGACCCTCTTCGCCGGCGTGTCCAACCAGATGGACATTGCCCGCACGGAAGTCTTCGGCCCCGTCATCGCTGCCATTCCGTTCGACACCGAGGAAGAGGCAATCGCCATTGCCAATGACAGCGAATTTGGCCTCGCCGGCGCGGTCTGGACCAACGACGTCGCGCGTGCACACCGCGTCGCCGCGCAAGTGGATGCGGGTACGTTCTGGATCAACGGCTACCGGGCCGTCCATGTCGGCTCGCCATTTGGCGGCTACAAGAACAGCGGCTACGGACGCACCAGCGGCATTGAAGCGCTTTACGAGTACACGCAGACAAAGAGCGTCTGGGTCCAGACCGCCGCGTCGGCAGTCACCGCAATTGGCCGCGCCTGACGGCGTAGACGCGACAGCCAACCGTGCGAACGAAGCCAGGCAGGGCCGGTCATGAGCATGCTGGGAGCGCTCACATGACGCGCAAAATCGCCTGGCCATCAAACCTGGCCAATTTCGCCGCACGCGAGATGGGCCACGGCATCCGCTACGAAACCGCCGTCCCGTCCCGGCATGCGATTGCGCTCTCGCGATCAGGAGTGCGAGAATCCGCTATTGGCCAGGGACGGCGCTGCTCGTATCGGGAAAACGGAATGGCAAGCCCAATCAACGAAAGCCGCATAGGCTATCTGTATGAAGCCGTACGATGCGGCACGGTACGCGCGGCGGCCGATTATCTTGATGTGGCACCCTCGGCCGTCAGCAGGCAGATTGCGCTGCTGGAAGAGGAGCTCGCCATCGCTCTGGTGGAACGCAACAAGCGCGGCGTCCGGCCGACCGAAGCGGGTGCCCTGCTTATCGAGTACTTCCGGCAGCAACGTTCCCATCAGGGCGACCTGGTTGCCAAGCTCCAGGAGATCCGGGGACTTCGCCGCGGCACGATCGTTGTCGTGATGGGCGAAGGCTTTGCCTCCACCATGGTCGGCGGCCCTATCAAGCAGTTCTGCGAAGCGTACCCAGAGATTTCGATCACGATGGACCTTTGCAGCACCAACGAGGTCATGCGGAGGGTGTCGGAAGATGAAGCAGACATAGGCCTGGTCTTCAACCCGTCATCCGACAGCAAAATCGTGAGCCGCGCGGGATCGCGCCAGCCGATGCATGCCATCGTCTCGCCGGCATTCCCGCTGGTTGGCAAGGTGAAATCGGTAACGCTTCAAGATCTTATGCCGTACCCGATGGCCCTGACACATCCCGAACACGGTACGCGGCGGCTGGTGGACGCTGCCATGCTGCTCGACAAGGTCAGGCTCACCCCTGCCATCACGACCAATTCGGTAAATGTCCTGAAGCTCTTTGCAAAGAGCAACCTGGGATTCACGCTGCTCGCGCCCATCGCGATTGCACCGGAACTGGCGGCAGGCGAGCTGGTGGCCCTTCCCGTGGACAATCGCCTGCTCGAGAGTTCCGAGGCCCATCTCGTCACGCGTGCCGGCCGCCAGCTCTCTCCGGCGGCCAACCGGTTGCTGAATCGACTGAAGGCGCAGATACACAAGTACGATGAGTACGGCGCGGAGTCCGGCGGGCAGGCTTCATTGGCGACGCAGTAGTGCGACTGTTCCCCGCGGTCACGGCGTACGGGTGAGCTTGCCCGCCACGTTGGAGGCATCGGCGGTCATCGCTGCTCTACCGCTCCGGTTCAAACATCAGCAGGTGCATGCCATCGTCTATCGGCAGCCAGTACGGCACGACCTTCATGCCGATGAACACTTCATCCAGCGAACAATGGACCAGGTTGGCAATCACATTGACGCCGACATCGAGCGTCACCGACGCGACCACATAGGGCTCGTGCCCACGAAAAGCTCCGGGGCCGCGCCGCACCACGGTCCATGAGAAGACTTCGCCGCGACCCGAGACCTCGCGCCATTCGATGTCGGTCTTGCGGCCGGTGAAGATGCTGGTTGGGCGCGGGTAATGCTGATACTTGCCGGTTGCCCGGCAATACTGGATGACCAGTTTCTTCTCGCGTGTCGCGGCCCAGAATGGCTGCGTGAAGCTGGATGGCCGGATCGCGCGTCTGACATCCAACGTATCATCGAGAAGATCGGGAGTCGCTGTTTCCATTGTCGCCTTGGGTGTTGATCATGCGTTGGGCGCCAGAACCAGGGCGCTGCTCGTGCCCCAGTTGCGCGAATAATTGATCCAGCCGATGCCACTCACCAGCGCATTGGCGGTATTCCTGACCTGACGCGCGCCGCCCTCGCCCATCAACTGCCTTATTGCCTCGATCAGGTTGTGCGAACAGCATGCCGCTTGTCCTGCCGAGATCTGACCGCCGCCGGTATTCAAGGGTAGATCACCATCGAAGGAAAAGTTCATTTCGCGGATGAACTGCACGCCCTGGCCTCGCCCACAAAAGCCGAACGCCTCGAGCTGCAGCATGATCGCGATGATGAAATCGTCGTAGGGATGAAACGATGCGACATCCTTGAGCGCGAGTCCCGCCTGGGCGAGGGCGCGTTTGCCGCAAGCCTCGTGGCCGCTGCGGGTCACATCGACGAAGTTCTCCCCGCCCTGGAAGTTGGTCCGCTCCCCGTAGCCGATCGGCGTGATGAACTTGTCGATGCCCTTTTCCCTGGCGCGCCGTCTGCTGGTCATCAGCAAGCCGGAAGCGGCGTCGCAGCGCATGACGCAATCGAGCAGACGTATCGGGTCGGCAATCATGCGCGAGTTGAGGTAGTCATCGATCGTGATCGGCTTGCGCAGCTTCTCGCAGGCGTTCTCGTTCAACACGGCATGGGCACGCTGGGTGACCGCCAGCTTGCCCAGCATCTCGTAGTCAAGTCCATACTGATGCTCGTAGCGCCGCGTCAGCAAGCCGAAAGCGTCGGGGGGACCAAATACGCCGTACGGATCGGCCCACTCGCGGCGGAAACTCCGGTCACCTCGGTTGTTCTCCGCCACGCCGGTATCGGCGAACAGCAGCAAGACCGTGGTGCACAGGCCGGCATCGATCGCTGCCGCGGCACGTGCGACACTGCCCGTGGCTGAACAGCCGCCGATATGCACCTGGTCGCAGTAGTCGAGTTCCAGGCCGAGCTGGTCGGCCGTTACCTGCGCCCAGAAACTCTCGCCCGCCGCTGTCAGCCCGAACCCGGCCATGACCAGGCCGTCGATCTCCCCCTTCTCGAAGCCGCTGCGTTCGAGCAAGGCTTCGAGGACTTCGGCATCAAGCTCCCAGACGTCGCGGTCGCTTTTCTCCATGACCTTGGTTTCGGCATAAGCGACGATCGCCGATTCGCGCAGGCACTTCACAGCGTCTCTCCCCCTCCCGGCGCCTTGATGGGCGCCGCCTTCTTGTTGAGGAACTCGCCCAGACGCGCGGTCGTTTCGGGGCTGAGGGTGTATTCGCTGACCAGCCGCTCGACGAAGATGCCATCGTCGTACGACATATCCGCGATGCGCGGCAAGGCATTGGTGATGGCGAAATTGGTCAGCGGCGCGTTGGCGCAGATGCGCCGGGCCAATGCGACGGCCTTCTCCAGCGCCTGCCCCTTGGGCACCACATATTGCACCGCGTTGAAGCGCAGCGCCTCCTCGGCGTTCAGCACGCGTCCCGTCAACATCAGGTCCGTCATGAGGGCGGTGCCGATCAGCCGGCTGATCCGCACCGAGCCGGCGCCGCCGACGAAGATGCCACGCTGGCCCTCAGGCAGGGCGAAGAACGTCGTTTCGTCGGCGACCCGAATATGGGTGCTGGCCGCGGCCTCGAAGCCGCCACCAATGGTGGCGCCATGCAAGGCAGAAACGAACGGGATCCTGCCCCGAGCGATCAGCTCAGTGTCGTAATTGCGGGGATACGGCAGCTTGTGCTCCTTGCCGCTTTCCCACATCGCCGCGGCGTAGGCGAGATCCAGCCCACCGCTGAAGCACTCCCCATGACCGAACAGCACGCCGCACCTGGCCTCTTCACCCGCGCGCATCACCGCCGCATGCAACTGCTTATGCAGTTCGTCGTTGAAAGCATTACGCTTGGCCGGGCGGTTGAGACCGATCATGGCAACGTCGCCATCGAGTTCATAACTCACGACTTCCTGACTCATCTCTTTCTCCTTCGATGTTTCGTTCAATTCACGACGGCAACAGCCCGGTCATCCCTGCGCCACTGCATCGATGTGGGCGAGCAAATTTCGTTTGAGCAACTTGCCGGTGTCGGTCATCGGCATGGAGGGCAGCACGCGAAACAGCGCCGGTTGCTTGTAGGGAGCCAGTTGCTCCCGCAGGTAGCCGCGCAGTGCCTGCTCATCGAACCCCGTGCCGTCGCGAAGCTCGAGGAAAGCGATCACCCTCTCGTTGCCATCAGGCTCTCGCTGCCCGACGACCGCCGAGCGCCGCACGCTGGGATGCTGATTGAGCACCGCTTCCACTTCTGCCGGATACACATTGAAGCCGGAGCGGATGATGAGCTCCTTCAGCCGGCCGACGATGAACAACGCGCCGTCCTCCCCCAGCCGCCCAAGATCACCGGTGGCATACCAGCCGCCGGGACGGAAGGCCTGGCGGGTGGCCTCGGGATCGCGAAAGTAACCGGGCGTCAGATACGGCCCGGCGAGCCAGATCTCCCCGGTCTCGCCCGCCGCTACATCGCGATGGTCGGCGTCCACGATGCGAATGGACATGCCCTCCAGGAGATAGCCTGCGGCGGTGTCCTGGCGCCGCACGTTGCTTGCAGTGGCGCAGCCAACCGGGGATTCCGAACTTGCATAACCGTGGTGCAGCGGCAGGCCGAAACAAGCCTCCACGCGCTCCTTCAGCGCGATGTCGAGCGGACTGCTTCCCGTGTAGATGTAGCGCAGATGCGGCGCTGATGGCCGATCAATGCCATGCGTCTCGAGGTGGGCAAGGAGGCGCGAATACAGCGCCGGCGGACCTTGCAGCTGGCTGACCCGATGATGGGCGAGTGCGTCGAGCACATCGGCCGCAGAGAAAGTCTGGTGCAAGACCAAGGTTGCGCCCGACAGGAGCGACGAGGCCAGCACGGCGGCGAGGCCGAAGATATGGGTCATCGGCACGAACAGGCACAGGCGATCGTCGCGACCCAGGCCGCGCGATTTGCAGGAGACGCGCGCGGCATGCAGCACTGCCGCGTGGGTCACCATGACGCCCTTTGGCCTACCGGTGGTGCCGGAGGTGGAGATGATCGCCGCGACGCGCTCGGCTTCGCTGCCTTGTTCGGCGACTGCCTCAAGGCGCACGTCGCTGTGCATGAGTGCGCCGAGCGTCGATGAGCGGGCCCGGTGGCGCCCGGCATGGGTCATTGCCGACGCCGAGACCCCCGTAGTGAAGTAAATCAGCCGCGCATCGACCAATTGCGCAAAGGCATCGACTTCGCCGGCTGCCATGCGGGCATTGACGCCGCAGGACCAGGCGCCGACGCGACTGCAAGCGAGCAGCAAGGCGATATGCTCGGTGCAGTTTTCCGTCACGATGACCACCCGATCGCCGGGGCGCACGCCCAAGGCGAGCAGTTCCGTCTCCAGGGCGCTGGCCATCGCGCCGACCTCGGCGTAGGTCACAGTGCGACCGGGGAGATGAATGAATTCGCGTTCGGGCTCACTCGCGAGCCACGGCTCGAGGAGTTCGTGGATGCGGCTTGGATTCATGGGTTCTCCAAAAGGAACAGATTCAGTCGCGACGCATTGCCTGGACCGGCAATGCGCCTCGGCGGACCAGTGTCATCAGCCGAACACATTCAAGGCATGCCGGGCGATGGCGCCCTTGAGAACGTCGGTCGGCCCATCGGTGATCAGCATGCTGCGCTGATCACGCCAGAACTTCTCGATCGGCAGTTCGGTCGAGAGTCCGATACCGCCGTGAAGTTGCATGCATCGATCTGCAGCTTCAAAGGATTTGCTGTCGCCGAAATTCTTCGCCATGTAAGCTTCCGTGCGAATGTCCTCGCCGCGATCGTGTTTCCACGCTGCGTTCCTGACCATCAGTTCGAGCTGGTGCCACTCGAGGTAGGAGTCGGCGATCAACCATTGCACGCCTTGCCGTTCGGCAAGCGGCTTGTCGAAGGTCACACGCTCCTTCGCGTAGCTTGCGGCCAGTTCGAGACAGCGCTCCATCACTCCGCAGGCCCTGGCGCCGTGGCGCACGCGAAGTACGGTGAGCACCTTCTGTGCGTGCCTGAAGCCTTCGCCTTCGGCGCCGATGCGATTTTCGACCGGCACTCTGACATCGTCGAAGGCGATCTCCCAGGGCGTGTCGTCGACCAGCATCTTCTGCGCACGCAGCAGTTTGACGCCGGGAGATTTCATGTCGACGATGAAGGCAGAGATCCCGCCGTGCGAGCCTTTTGTGCGCTCCGTCGCGGCCATCAGTTGCGCATAATCGGCATCGGCCGCACCAGTGATGAAGCGCTTGAAACCGTTGATCACGTAATGATCGCCGTCGCGCACGGCGGTGGTCTTCATGCCGCCGGGGTCCGAACCCGCATCGGGCTCGGTCTGGGCAAAACACCATTTCAATTCGCCGCGCAATGTCGGCAAGAGAAAGCGCTCCTTCTGCGCAGCGTCGAGTTCATAGAGCACGGGGTACACCGTCGCGCCGAACGGATTGATTGACCGCACCGGCAAGGCCACCGTGCGGGCAAGCTCGGACCACACGATTGTCTTGGCGAGCAGGCCGAAGCCCAGCCCGCCGTACTCGACCGGAACATCGAACTTGTCGAGTCCCAGTTCTTGCCCGAACGCCTCGACGCGGGCACGCAGTTCCGGAATCAGCTTGTCGTCCTTGCGTGCGGTGAGTTCAGCCGGAATGAGTTCCTGATTCACAAAGCGGCGCAGCGAATCCTTCAGCATGCGCAGTTCTTCCGGCAACGCAAAATTCATCATATCGTTGCAGTCCATACCCATTTCCTTTGAGTGCCGCTGCGTGCGCGCATGGCGACATGCGTGCACGCGGCTGCTGTTGGCCGTGCTGGCAGCGCTCAGCGCGATGAATTCGATTCGATGTACTGGTTGAAGAAGGTCACCATTTCCGGCGGCAACCTTTTCAGTTCGACAATGACGCGCTCGCCGTCGGCACCCTGTACGAAATGTGCCGGCGCCTGCGCCACCTTTTCGTACTGCGCGAGGAACTGCGGATCCTTCGCCATCCTTTCCACCGCGCTGCGCAGTTCAGCGACGGCAGCGTCGGGGGCATTGGGCGGCATGAAGATCACCCGCGGCGTGCGCGAGATCCGGTTCAGGAACTGGAGCGCTTCCCACTTCGGCCCGCTCGGGTTCGCATTGGCACCGTGGATGTCGCGATACAGCTCCAGGAAGGTGGGCACATCGGGCAGGTTGGGACTGCGCCTGAGGTTGCCTTCGCCGCGCTCGTATTGGAACAGCGGAATCGCGATGCCCTTGTCCACCAAGTTCAATCTGGCAAAGGAGTTGTAGCCGGGCAAGGAATTACTGACCAACTGTATGTCGCCCTGGAGCATCGCCACTTCGGCCTCGCGCGTCCCCTTGTAGCCAGGGATGATCCGGTACTTGGCGCCCAGCAGGTCAAGGGCCAGACTCTGGCGCAACGCCGACCAGTCCGAACCGTTCGAAAGCACGGCGGCGCGGAACGTATTGACCTTGGCAATGTCGGCAGGCTTGGCCATGCCCGGAGCGGTGTCACGCCGGATGTAAAGCAGGTTGGTCTGCTCCATGCCGGCAATGAACTTGAGGTCGTTGAATTGGACCCGCAAGTTCGGATGCTTCAAGATCTGCTGCATCGGGTCCCAGGTAAAGAAACCGATGTTGAGCTTATTCGATTCGGAGATGTCGCCGAGCTGGTTCACGGCGATCATGCCGCCGGCGCCGGCGACGTTGCGAACGACGACAGCGCTGGTGCCTTTCAGAAAGCGCGGCAGATGTTCCGCAAAGACGCGCCCCTCGAGGTCGGTGGGGCCCCCCACCGGGAAATTGACAATCACATTGACCAGGCGGCCGGCAAATTCTTGCGCATGCGCAATGCCTGCGCCAGCGCACAGCATCGTCAAGACGCAGGCAACGCTGCGAAATCCAGTCATCAGACGCATTTCTCAAACCTCCTGATAGTTGACATGAAGTCACGACGCCAGCAGCTCCGTTGAACGAGCCTGCAGGCGTCGCGGCACAACGAATCGTTTGGTGCAGCGCTTCTCCGTTTCGCGGTCAGCTGGCGGCGCGAATCGAAATCACCGAGGAGGCCGCCTCCCGCGAGCCCGCAATGCCGCGCACTACCCCCATCTGCGTCCCTGGACGCGCAAATGAAGAGCCGGGCAAGGTCGTCCGCGGAACTTCGATTCGCATGGTCAACTCATCAACTCCTATATATGTATTTGAAGCATATATCCGGCACTGATGACTTTCTTCTAGGGAAATCCAGATGTCCTACATAGAACATAGTGCGACGCGGCTGGCTCGTGCTCGTCTTTTCTTCGCTGTCGCTGCTGACGCGTCCGCCTCCGGCAATGTAAGAAGGAGTATGGGCAGCGAGAATCTGCGGTTCAATGGCCCCGGATCAGCGATCGTGTTCGAATAAACAGAACATACAGACAGTTGCCGTGACGCGGCGGCGGGAGCCTGTGTGGCGCACGACATTCGAGGCGGGATGCACGGGACAACATGAAAAAACCCGGACCTTGCGAGGGCAACGGGCCGGGTTTTACAGGAGGATCCAAGGATCGCAGGCACAGGCGGCTACGCCGACAGCTGCGCCTGGCCTGACGGTCGACTTCGAGTACGACTTCGAGTACGACTACGACTACGACTACGACTACGACTACGACTACGACTACGACTACGACTACGACTACGACTACGACAATGTCAGCCCACGCGCTGCGCCTGCGCCCACGCCAGGTCCGCCACGCGTGCGAAGCGCTCGCCCATCGCATGCGCCTCGGCACTGGATGCCGTGCCGCGTGCAGCACGGCCCTTCACGCCGTGCAGGATCGCAGCAAAGCGGAACATGTTGAAGGCGATGTAGAAGTCCAGGTCGGCGATGCCTTCGCGCCCGGTGCGGCGGCAATAAGCCGCGACGTACGCCGCCTCGTCCGGCAAGCCTGCCGCCACCAGGTCTCGTCCCGCGATCCCGCCCAGGATATCGGGTGGCATGCGGAACATCATCGCGTGGTAGGCGAAGTCGGCCAGCGGATCGCCGAGCGTCGACAGCTCCCAATCCAGCACCGCCAGCACGCGCGGCTCGGTCGGATGGAAGATCAGGTTGTCGGCGCGGAAGTCGCCGTGGGTGATGGCAACGTCGTCGCTCGCGGGAAGATGTTTCGGCAGCCACTCGACCAACCGGTCCATCGCCGGATGCCGGCCAGCGAGTTCGTCGTCGAGGTACTGCTTCGACCACCGCGCCACCTGCCGCGCGACATAGCCGCCCGCCTTGCCGTAGTCACCGAGCCCGATGGCCTGCGGATCGATCGTATGCAGGCTGGCCAGTGTCGCGTTCATCGCATCCATGTACGCGGCACGCTCGTCGCGCGGCACGTCGGCGAAGCCGGCATCCCAGAAGATGCGCCCTTCGACCATATCCATGACGAAGAACCAGCTGCCGATCACCGAATCGTCGGTGCAGAGCCCGTGGATACGGGGCACCGGAAAGCCCGCCTGTCCCAGCGCCGCCATCACGCGCGCTTCGCGTTCCACCGCGTGCGCACCCTTGAGCAGTTCGCCGGGCGGCTTGCGCCGCAGCACATAGCTGTGTCCTGGCGTGCGCAGGCGATAGGTAGGGTTGGATTGCCCGCCCTTGAACTGATCGATCGTCAGCGGTCCGGCGTAGCCTTCGACGTGCTGCGCCATCCACCGCTCCAGCGCCGCCTGGTCGAAGCGGTGCTGCTCGCGCACCGGCACCGTGCCGGCGAAATCGTGCGCCTCAGCCATGGCTCGCCTCGCCGTTCAGGGCCTTGCGCTTGATCATCTTCGCCAGCGACCACTTGTGAACTTCAGTCGGGCCATCGTAGATGCGGAAGGCGCGCACTTCGCGGAATACCTGCTCGACGATCGTATCGCGCGATACGCCCGTACCGCCCATGACCTGCACGCAGCGGTCAGCGACGCGATACACCGCCTCGGACACCGCCACTTTTGCCATCGAGCTTTCGTTGGTGCCGAGCACACCGCTATCGAGCACGCCCGCGCACCAGTCGATCATCAGCGCCGCCTGCTGCAGGTCGATCAGGTTCTCGGCCAGCATGAAGCCCACGGCCTCATGGTCGATCAGCAGCTTGCCGAAGGCCTTGCGCCGCGTCGCGTAGGCTGTGGCGATCTCGTTCGCGCGCGTGGCGCACCCGTGCCAGCGCATGCAATGCGACAGCCGCGCCGGGGACAGCCGTACCTGCGCATAGCGGAAGCCTTCATGGACTTCGCCAAGCACCTGGCTGGCCGGCACACGCAGATTGTCGATGACGATCAGCGCATGGCCGCCAGGCATCGAATTGTCGATGGTGTCGAGCACGCGTTCGATGCGGATGGCCGGGTTGGGCAGGTCCACCAGGAACATGGTGGACTGGACCTTGTCGTCGCCGCCCGTGCGCGCCATCACGATGCCCACCGCCGCGCCTTCCGCTCCGGTGATAAACATCTTGCGGCCGTTGATGACCCACTCGTCACCTTGCTGCACGGCAATGGTCTGCAGCATCGACGGATCGGACCCGGCGCCGCCTTCCTCGGCCGGCTCGGTCATGAAGAACGCCGAACGCGCGTCGCCGCTCACGAGCTTGTCGAGAAAGCGCCGCTTCTGCTCCGCCGTGGCGACCTTGCCAAGCAGATACATATTGCCTTCGTCCGGCGCCATCGTATTGACCGCCACGGGACCCAGCGGCGACAACGCCGAGCGCTTGAGCACCGCTGCCGTCTCCAGCTGAGACAGGTGATCGCCGTCGGGCAGGATGTGCGGCGTCATCACGCCGGCTTCGCGCGCCTTGGCGCGCAGTTCGCGGACCAGGTCCTCGGTCGGGCCGTGGCCGGCGTTGCGGGGATCGCGCTCATACGGCGCGACAACGTCGCGCACGAAGGCCTCGACGCGGTCGGCAATGGCCTTGCTGCGTTCGGTGGGGCAGGGAGTGAACATGGAGGCTTGCCTTAAAGCGAATTGATGGAATGGCCACCGTCGACAGGCAGCACCGTGCCGGTCATGAAATCGGATGCGTCAGACGCCAGTAACAGCAGCGCGCCGTCGAGCTGCCGCGGCTGACCGAGCCTGCGCTGCGGGATGCGCCGGATCAGCGCCTGCCCGCTCTCGGTCTCGAAAAAGCTGCGGTTGATCTCGGTCTCGAAGTAACCCGGCGCCAACGCATTGACGCGGATGCCATGGCGCGCCCACTCCAGCGCGAGCGAGCGCGTCAGGTGGATCAGGCCCGCTTTGGCTGCGGTGTATGCCGGCACCTGCTGGGCCACGCGTAGCCCGAGGATCGACGCGATGTTGATGATGCTGCCGTGCGTGTCGGTGTCGCGCATCATGCGCGCGGCACGCTGCGCCACGCGCCAGGCGCCGTTCAGGTTGGTGTCGATCACGCTTTGCCACTGCGCCTCGTCCACGTCCATGGCCGCGCCGGTGGTTGCAATGCCGGCGCTGTTGACGACGATCTGCACCGGACCCAGCTCCTGCTGCGCTCGCTCGAATGCCGAATCGACCCAGGTGGGGTCCCTGACGTCGAGCGCGACCACGCAACCCTGTCCACCCTGCTTGCGCAGTTCGGCCAGCAGCGCCTCGCCTTCGCCCACGCGCCGTCCGGCCAATGCCACCTTGCAGCCGGCGCGCGACAGGGTCTTCGCGAAATGCAGACCCAGTCCACCGAAGGCGCCGGTGACCAGCGCCACCTTGCCCTCCAGATCAGCGAACGGGTTCAGGCTGCGTCCGTCCTCATGGTTCATTGCCATGTCTCCTCCGATATCCGTATGACGTAGTGCTTACGCCGCCTTGACCATGTCCTCGACCACCTTCTTGGCGTCGCCGAACACCATCATGGTCTTGTCCATGTAGAACAGCTCGTTGTCGAGGCCGGCGTAGCCGGCCGCCATCGAACGCTTGTTCACGATGATGGTCTTGGCCTTGTACGCCTCCAGGATCGGCATGCCGGCGATCGGTGATTTCGGATCGGTCTTGGCCGACGGGTTCACCACGTCGTTCGCGCCGAGCACCAGCACCACGTCGGCCTGGCCGAACTCGCTGTTGATGTCTTCCATCTCGAAGACCTGGTCGTAGGGCACCTCGGCCTCGGCCAGCAGCACGTTCATGTGGCCCGGCATGCGGCCCGCCACCGGGTGGATCGCGTACTTCACGGTCACGCCCTTCTCGGTCAGCTTTTCGGTCAGTTCCTTGAGTGCGTGCTGGGCGCGCGCCACTGCCAGGCCGTAACCCGGCACGATGATCACGGTCTCGGCATTGCCCATCAGGAACGAGGCGTCATCGGCGGAGCCCGACTTTACGTTGCGCTGCACTTGCGAACCGCCTGCTGCGCTCGCTCCCGCATCGCTGCCGAAGCCGCCGAGGATCACGTTGAAGAACGAACGGTTCATCGCCTTGCACATGATGTACGAGAGGATGGCACCGGACGAACCCACCAGCGAACCGGCAATGATCAGCATCGGGTTGTTCAGCGAGAAGCCGATACCGGCGGCCGCCCAGCCCGAGTACGAGTTCAGCATCGACACCACCACCGGCATGTCGGCGCCGCCGATCGGGATGATGATCAGCACGCCGAGCACGAAGGCGATGGCCAGCATGACGAGGAACGGCGTCCACTCCTGCGTCATGAAGAACGCAATGCCGAAGCCGACCATGGCGACGGCCAGCGCCAGGTTCAGCATGTGCTGGCCCGCGAACACAACGGGGGCACCCTGGAACAGGCGGAACTTGTAGCGACCTGCCAGCTTGCCGAAGGCGATCACGGAACCGGAGAACGTGATGGCACCGACGAAGCAGCCGATGAACAGTTCGATGCGGTTGCCCATCGGAATCTCATGCGAGCCCGCCGGCGCAATACCAAAGGCGGAAGGTTCCGCCACCGCGGCCACCGCAATGCACACCGCCGCGAGACCGATCAGCGAGTGCATCGCCGCGACCAGTTCGGGCATCTTGGTCATCTCGACCTTCTTCGCCACATAGGCGCCGATGCCGCCGCCGACGACCAGGCCAGCCAGGATCAGCGCAAGGCCAGACCCGGCTGTCGTGCCGCTACCGGCAGCGAGGAACTCGTTCTTGAGCTTGAGGATCAGCGCCACCGTGGTGAGTGCCGCCACCGCCATGCCGATCATGCCGAAGGCATTGCCCTTGCGGGCCGAAGCCGGGTGCGAAAGCCCTTTGAGGGCCTGGATAAAGCAGACCGACGCGCCCAGGTAGAACAGCGTCACGGTATTCATGGACAGTCCGTTCATCGCGGCATCTCCACCAGTTCTCCGCCGGCATGCGCGGGCGTCTTTGCGGGCTGCGCCTCGGCCTTCACCTTCGGCGCCTTCTTGCGGAACATCTCGAGCATGCGCTGCGTGACGAGGAAGCCGCCGAACACGTTGACCGCAGCCAGTGCCACCGCAAGCGTGCCCATCGCGCGGCCCACGCCGCCTTCAGTCAGGCCAGCGGCCAGCATCGCGCCGACGATGATGATGGCCGAGATCGCATTGGTTACCGCCATCAGCGGCGTGTGCAGCGCGGGCGTGACCGTCCACACCACGTGGTAGCCCACGTAGATCGCCAGCACGAAGATGATCAGGTTGATCACCGTGTGGTTCACCATTTCCATGGTTGTCTCCTTAACCGGCCAGCGCCGCTTCTTCGCGCCGCGTCATCAGGCAAGCCGCGACGATGTCGTCTTCGAGGTTGAGCGAGAACTGGCCGTCCTTGTCGATGACCAGCTTGAGGAAGTCCAGCACGTTGCGCGCGTACAGCGCCGAGGCGTCTGCGGCGACCATGCTGGCCAGATTCGTATGGCCCACGAAGATCACGCCATGGCGCTCGACCACTTCGTCGGCCACGGTCAGCGGGCAGTTGCCGCCTTGCGCGGCGGCCAGGTCGACCACCACCGAGCCCGGCTTCATCTGCTGCACGGTGGCTTCGTGCAGCAGAACCGGTGCCTTGCGGCCGGGGATCAGCGCGGTGGTGATGATGATGTCGGCCTGGATCGCACGCTGGTGCACCAGCTCGGCCTGGCGCTTCATCCAGTCCGGCGGCATTGGCCGCGCATAACCGCCGACACCTTGCGCGATCTCGCGCTCTTCGTCGGTCACGAACGGCACGTCGAGGAACTTGCCGCCGAGCGATTCGATCTGCTCCTTCACGGCCGGGCGCACGTCCGAGGCTTCGATTACCGCACCGAGGCGCTTGGCCGTGGCGATGGCCTGCAAGCCCGCCACGCCGGCACCGAGGATCAGCACGCGCGCGGCCTTGACGGTGCCCGCGGCGGTCATCAGCATCGGCATGAAGCGCTGGTAGTGATGCGCTGCGACCAGCACGGCCTTGTAGCCGGCGATGTTCGCCTGCGAGGACAGCACGTCCATGCTCTGCGCACGCGTGGTGCGCGGTGCCGCTTCGAGCGCGAAGGCGGTGATGCCGGCGGCGGTCATGCGCGCGTTGTTCTCGGTATCGAACGGGTTGAGCATGCCCACCAGCACGGCGCCGGACTTCATCTGCGCCAGTTCGGCGCTCTCAGGTGCGCGCACCTTGAGCACGAGCGGCGCGCCGAGCGCGTCGGCGGCGGTGCCGATCGTCGCACCGGCCGCCTCATAGGCGCTATCGGTCTGGCTGGCACGCAAGCCCGCGCCCGCCTGCACCACGACCTTGTGGCCTTGTGCGACGTATTTCTTGACTGTCTCCGGCGTAGCGGCGACGCGCGCCTCTCCCGCCCGAGTTTCAGTCGGGATGCCTATCTGCATGGTTCCATCTCCTGTGATCCGCCGCGCCAACCAGCATGGGGACGCTGCGCGCCGGACACCGCGTGGGGCCAGTGCCGCCTGCGGTGCCGGTCGGTTCGTGCCGCTCAGTTGGGCACTTCGCCTTCGAGCGTCACGCGGTTGAGTACGCGCTCGGCATTGCCGTAGTCATGGACGGCGTAGTGCATGGTGCAGCGGTTGTCCCACATCACCACATCGCCTTCCTGCCACATGTGGCGGTAGACGTTGTCCGGCGTGACCGAATGCTCGTACAGGAAGTCGAGCAGCGGACGGCTCTCGGCCTCGGTCATGCCTTCGATGCATTCGGCGGTGTCCGGATGGCCGACGTACAGTGCCTTGCGGCCCGTCTCCGGATGCGTGCGCACGATCGGGTGCACCGCCGATGGCACCTTGTCCGAGCCCGTCATCTTGGCCAGGCGCGCGCCGGAGAAGCGTGCGCGCAGGCCCTCGATCAGGCGCTGCATGACCGGCGACAGGCGTTCGTACGAGAGATACTGGTTGCACCACATGGTGTCGCCGCCGATGGGAATCGTGACGCCCGACAGGATCGAGATCTTCGGCGGCACCGCGGTGTAGATCGAGTCCGAGTGCCAGGCCTCGGTCGAGGCGGTCTCCTTCGGAATCTTGGTGACCTGAAACAGTTCCGGGAACTCCGCCAGCCCCTTGAGCAGCGGGTTGCCCTGCACGGGCGTGCCCCACAGCCGGGCGAAGGCCACCTGCGCAGCGGGCTGCAGGAACTGGCCGCGGAACACGAGCATGCCGTGTTCGAGGAACGCCTGGTGCAGCACCTTGAAGGTGGCGTCGTTGATCGGGTCGTTCAGGTTGACGCCGGTCACGGATGCACCGACCGAACCGGTCAGCGGCTTGATTTCAATGGTCATGATGTCTCCTCTTCTATCGGTGGATTCAGTCGACCAGCAGCACGATCTTGCCGACGTGCTGGTCCTGCTTCATGTATGCGTGCGCCGCGTGGATATCGGTCATGGCAAAGGTACGGTCGATCGGCAGCCGCACGCGGCCGGCACGCAGGAACGGCAGCATGTCGCGCGCGCACGCCTGGATGCATTCGAGCCGCTCCTGCTCGGTGCGGGTACGGAACGTCACGCCGATCAGGTGCAGACGCTTGAGCCATAGCTGGGCCAGGTCGATCTGCGCCGTGGCCGAGCCTAGCCGCGCGATGTTCACCAGGCGCCCCTGAACGGCAAGGCTCTTCATATTGGCTTCGAACACCGGCCCGCCGACCGTGTCGATGATGACGTCGACGCCCTTGTTGCCGGTCGCCTCCATCACCTTTTCGACCTGGTCGTCCTTCGACGAATCGATGCAGACGTCCACACCGTACTGGCTGAGCTTGTCGAGCTTGGCGGCCGAACGCGACTGGGCAATCACCGGTTTGGCGCCCATCAGCGACGCGATCTGGATGGCAGCCATCGCCACGCCGCCCGACGCACCGTTGACCAGCACCGACTCGCCCTGCTTGAGCTGGCCGTTCACCACCAGCGCGTCGTGTGCCGTGATAAAGACATTCGGAAACGCGGCGGCATCGATCCACGACATGCCGTCCGGCACGGCGATCAGCGCCATCGGATCGGAAACGACATATTCAGCCTGGCAGCCCTTGCCGTGCCCCATGACGCGGTCGCCCTTGCGCCAGCCGTGCACGCCTTCACCGACTTCGGCCACCTCGCCCGCGAACTCGACGCCGGTGGTGATGGTATTGCCGGTACGCAACTCCTTCGCCTGGTTAATCTCACCGCGGTTCAGGCCCGATGCACGAACCCTGACCAGCACCTGGCCCGGCCCCGCGACGGGAACCGGAATATCCTGCACCTCGACCTTGCCGCCCTCCGGGCCCGGCACCACACGAATTGCCTTCACTGTTGGCTCCTTGCTTTGTTTCGTTCGATTACTGACTGATTCCTTGCTGTCTCACGCCTGGCCGAGCGCCGTCGCACGGATCAGCGAAAGCAGCGTCAGCGCACGTTCGGCCGCGGCTTCTCCGCCGGGATGATTGCCCCGCACAAACGGCGCACGCGTGTCCTCGATGGCCGCCAGCGCGGCCAGCGGCTTTTCCGCCGCCACCGTCAGCCGCCGGAACTCGTTGACGGTCAGCAGGTACGTGTGGAACACGTCCTGCTGCGCCGGCGTGGTGCCAAGCTTGTGAAGCAGCACGTTCAGCCAGTGCGTGCCGGCGAGCATCGCGGCCTCGATGGTCATCTCGTAGTCGGCCGGTCCGCATTTCTGCAGCGATGCCTCGATGCGGCGCGCGATGCCGAGGTGTCCTTCAATGTCCATGTGCACTCCCCTCCATGCGCGTCGCCAGCAAATCCAGGCAATGCCGCAGCGCCGTGTCGCAGCTGCGGGCAATGGCCTCGGTCGGGACCAGGCCTTCGCGCAAGCACGGGTCGCGGTAATGCTCGATGCGCTCCATGTCTTCCATCATCGCGGCGATGTCGGCGGGCACCGGTGCCTCCACTTTCGGGCGCCCGACATGCAGCACGTCGCCAAGCGGCCGGAACGCCGCCTGCAGCTTGCCGTCCGCTTGCGGCACCAGATACACGCCGGGCTGCGTGGCGAACATGTTGTCGTCCAGCGTGACGCCTGCCTGATGCAGCGCTGCATTGACCGCATGCGTGCCGGCCGTCATGCCGGCCCAGAACCACAGCTCGAAATCATCGAGCGGATCCAGGCGGTCGCGCAGTGCCTGAAGCTTCGCAATCTTTTCCAGGTGTGACACCACCTTCATGCTGACTCCTTTGTTGAATCACATCGGCGCAAAACCGCGGCGCCGTTGACATGACGATAGACACGCCGCAAGCCGATGTCAACAACTTCTATATAGGACTTCTATCTAAGAGTAGTGGTTTTCTCGGGGGGATACGCGATTTGCCTTGACTAAGCATTGTGCAATTCTCTACATTGCATCTCAACACCTATACAGGAGTTGATCAATGCCCCGAGCTATCGTACTGAACCCGACCGACAATGTGGCCACGCTGCTGGACGCGGGCCACGCCGGAGAAGCGTGCGCCCTGGAAGGCGAGCGATCAGGAAGACTGGTCCTGCTGCAGGACGTGCCCTTCGGCCACAAGATTTGCATCACCGACACGCCTTCGGGCGTCGACATCGTCAAGTACGGCCAGGTCATCGGCCGCGCCAGCCATATGATCCGGGCCGGCGAACACATGCACGTTCACAACATCGAATCGGCGCGCGCGCGCGGCGACCTGCACAAGGGCTGACACAGATGGCAACCACCTTTCTCGGATATCCGCGCGAAAACGGCGCGGTCGGCGTGCGCAACTGGGTCGCCGTCGTTTCGGTCATGGATAACTGCAACCCTGTGACGCGCACCATTGCGCGCACCGTGGGCGGCTGCATCCCGGTCACTACGCTGTTCGTGCGCGGCCAGTTCGGCGCCGACCTGGATTTCGCCTTCGAGCAGCTGGCCGGGCTGGGCCGCAACCCCAATATCGCCTCGGTACTGCTGGTTGGCCTGGAGCCCTCGTCCACGGAAGAAGTGGCGCGCCGCATCCAGGCTGCCGGCAAACCGGTCGAACGCGTGCACCTGCAGCCCAACGGCACTGTTGACTGCATCGCCGAAGGCACGCGCAAGGCGGCCCGCCTGTCGCTGGCCGCGTCGCGTGCGCGCCGCGTGCCGTGCCCGGTGTCGTCGCTGGTAATCGGTGTGGAATGCGGCGGATCGGATACCACCTCGGGCCTGAGCTGCAATCCGGTCATCGGACGCATGGCGGATATGGTGATCGCCGAAGGCGGCACTGTCATCATCTCGGAGACCTCGGAATTCATTGGCGCCGATCACCTGTTTGCCGAACGCGCCGCTGACGGCCGCGTGCGCGAGGCCTTCGTCACCGCGGTGCGCAATATGGAAAACCTCGCGATCTCGCGCGGCGTCGACATGCGCGAAGACCAGCCTTCGCCCGACAACAAGCGCGGCGGTCTGACCACCGTCGAGGAAAAAGCGCTGGGCGCCATGGCCAAGGCCGGCAGCACGCCGCTGGTCGGCGTGCTGCGCTACGGCGAGGCGCCGCGCAAGCCGGGGCTGCATTTCATGGACGCACCGGCCGCGGCAGTGGAAAATCTGACTGCGCTTGCCGCCGGCGGGTGCCAGCTCACGTTTTTCGGCACGGGCGTGGGCAACCCGATCGGCAGCATGGTGGCACCGACCGTCAAGGTGTGCGGCAACGTCAATACGCTGCAGACCATGGCCGACAACATAGATTTCGACGTGAGCGGCGTCCTGCAGCACGGAGAGAAGATCTCCGACCTTGGCGAGCAGCTGTATGCCTATGCGATGGATATCGCATCGGGCACGCAGCTGACCAGCGAGGTGCTCGATGTCCGGGAGACCGCGATCAGTCGATTCGCACTGAGCCTCTGAGCAACCATGACCAAACTGAACAGCGTCTCCGACGCGATCATCCGCTCCATCGAATCCGGCGCCCTGCGCGAGGGCGACCGCCTGCCGTCAGAGGCAGAGCTGGCCGCCATGCACGGCGTAAGCGTCGGCACCATTCAGAAAGCGCTGATCCGGCTGACGCACTCGGGACTGATCACGCGCGAGCAGGGGCGCGGCACGTTCGTATCCGGTACGCGCGTCGCGCCGGCGGACGTACGCTACCTGCGCTTCCGCGACGAAGAGGGCAACGAACTGCCGTCGTACGTCCACGCGCGCTCGGTCAAGCGCATCAAGAAGAAGGGGCCGTGGGCAGACTTCCTCGAAGGCGATGGCTACGTGCGCATCGAGCGCGTGATCAACGTCGGCGGCCGCTTTGACCTGTACAGCGAGTTCTGGCTGCGCGAGGAAGACTTCGCCCAATTGGGCGGCCTGGACCGCGAGGCACTGGAAAAGAACCTGCGCGAGCTGATCGGCCAGCGCCTGTCGCTGCCGACGCTGCGCGTGGACCAGTGGATCCGCTTTGAAAAGCCGCCGGCAACGGTCGCGCGCCAGCTTGGCATCGACCCCGAGGCTCCGGCCTTCATCATGGAAATGCGCGGCTACACGCTGCGCGACCAGCCGCTCTACTACCAGTCGGTCTATGCCGCGCCGTTCACCGAGCGGCTGATGATCGTGCGGGAGAAATCGTCATGACGACCCGATGGAATGTCCAAGGCCTGGAGCAATGGACGTCGGCCGTATTCGAATCGTGCGGCGTGGCGCCCGAGCATGCCGTCGAGGCCGCCGCCGCGCTCGTGCGCAGCGAACTGCGCGGCTACAAGACGCATGGCATGACACGCGTGCCGTCTTACGTCGACCGCCTGCGCGCCGGTGACTTCAATCCGCGCGCGACAATGTCGCACCGTGCCTTTGCCGGCGGCATCGTGCTGGACGCCGATGGTGCCATGGGACAGGTTGCGGGGCCGCATGCGGTTCGGCTTGGTCTGGAAGCACTGGAATCGAGCGCTTCCGTGCTCGTCGCGGTGCAGTCGTGCGGCCACCTTGGCGCACTTGGCATCCATGCACTGCTCGCGGCCGAGGCCGGCGCGTTCTGCATGGTGGGACAGCGCACCCCGCCGGTGCTCGGCATGGAAGGCTTTTCCGGCCCCGCCATCGGTCACAACCCGATCGCCTTCGGTTGCCCGCTGCCGGGCCAGGCGCCGATCGTGTTCGATGTGGCGTGCAGCGTCGCCGCGCGCGGTCACATCCTGCTTGCCGCCCGCGAGGGCAAACCCATTCCCGAAGGCTGGGCGCTCGACGCCGACGGTCAGCCGACCACCGACGCGCAACGCGCACTCGCCGGGTCGCTGTTACCCACGGGCGGCCACAAGGGCATCGGCATCGCCATGATGGTGGAGTGCCTCGCGGGTGCGCTGGCCGCCACGGCCGATTCGCTCTCGCCAGAGCGCAACCACGTCGGCAGCGGCGGTGCGGTCGGCCGTCAGGGCGGCTTTGTCTGGCTGGTCAAGCCCGAGGCCTTTTCCGGCCAGGGCGTCTTCGCCGACTACATGGCGCAGTGGACCGGCAACTACCTGGCCGCCGGCGGCGGGGATGCACGGCTCCCCGGCCACCGCGGCGACACGCTGGAACGCGAAGGCCGAGCGCACGGCATCGCACTGCCAGACGCCATTGCCCGTGAGCTAGGCGCGCTGGGCCAGCAACTGGGCATTCCGCTTCCAGTCCCGCATCCAGTCTCGCTTCCGGCCTGATCCAACCACACACAGATTGCTGATATCCGGGCTACCGGCAGACGCTGGCCGTCCCTACCCTACAAACACACTGGCTGAATCCGCCCCATGAACGCTCCAATTCTCCCCGACGCGGCCCGGAAGGCCATGGAAGCTGTCTCGATCGATGACAAGTACGCGCTCGAATCCGGCCGTGCCTACATGAGCGGCGTGCAGGCGCTGGTGCGCCTGCCGCTGTTGCAACGCCGGCGCGACGCCATGGCGGGCCACAACACCGCGGCCTTCATTTCCGGCTACCGCGGCTCGCCGCTCGGCAACTATGACCAGGCCATGTGGCAGGCGAAGAAATACCTCGCCGACAACCACGTCGTGTTCAAGCCCGGCGTCAACGAAGAGCTCGGCGTCACGGCCGTGTGGGGATCGCAGCAGCTGGACTTCGATGCGGAAAGCAAGAAATACGACGGCGTGTTCGGCATCTGGTATGGCAAGGGCCCCGGCGTCGACCGCAGCGGTGATGCTCTCAAGCATGCCAACCTGGCCGGCACGTCGCGCCTGGGCGGCGTGATCGCGCTCGCCGGCGACGACCACGTGTCCAAGAGCAGCACGCTCGCGCACCAGAGCGACCACACCTTCATGGCCTGCGGCCTGCCGGTGTTCTTCCCGTCGAACGTGCAGGACATCCTGGACCTGGGCGTGCACGCCTTCGCCATGAGCCGCTTCAGCGGCCTGTGGTCCGGCATGAAGACCGTGCAGGAAGTGGTGGAGTCCGGCTCGTCGGTCGTCACCGATTCGGACCGCGTGCGCATCCTGCTGCCGGAAGACTTCGCCGTGCCCGAGGGCGGCCTGCACATCCGCTGGCCGGACGACCCGCTCGCCGCCGAGGCGCGCATGATGGAGTTCAAGTGGCCCGCGGCGCTCGCCTATGTGCGTGCCAACGGACTGAACCGCAACGTGGTGGAAGGCCCGAACGACCGCTTCGGCATCATCGCCAGCGGCAAGGCCTACAGCGATACGCGCCAGGCGCTGCTCGACCTGGGTCTCGATGACGCCACCTGCCGCGCGCTCGGCATCCGCGTCCACAAGGTCAGCGTGGTGTGGCCGCTGGAATCGCTGAGCGTGCGCGAGTTCGCGCATGGCTTGCGCGAAGTGCTGGTCGTGGAAGAAAAGCGTCCCATCATCGAGCAGCAACTCAAGGACGAGCTGTACCACTATCCCGAGCAGGCCCGCCCGGCTGTGTTCGGCAAGTACCACCACTCCGAAGGCGCGGGCGGCGAATGGAGCCACGCGCGGCCGGCCGAGGACTGGTTGCTGCGTGCCAAGGCCGACCTGTCGCCGGCTCTGGTGGCGAAGGCCATCGCAAAGCGTCTCAAGGCACTGGGCGTGCCCGCCGACGTGGCCGCGCGCATGGATGTGCGGCTGCAGGAAATCGAAGCCAAGGAACGCGCCACCGCGCAGGGCGATGCGCGCGGCACCGACCGCCTGCCATGGTTCTGCCCGGGCTGCCCGCACAACACCAGCACCAAGGTGCCGGAAGGCTCCGTCGCGACCGCCGGCATCGGCTGCCACGGCATGGTGGTGTGGATGGACCGCTCGACCACGTCGTGGTCGCAGATGGGCGGTGAAGGCGTGCACTGGATGGGCCAGTCGGCGTTCAGCAAGCGCAAGCACATGTTCGCCAACCTGGGCGACGGCACCTACAACCACTCGGGTCTCCTGGCGATACGCCAGTCGATCCACGCCGGCGTGAATCTGACCTACAAGATCCTGTTCAACAGCGCCGTGGCCATGACCGGTGGCCAGCCGGTGGACGGCGGCGAGCTTGACGTCCCCGCGATGTCGCGCGAACTGCACGCTGAAGGCGTGCGCCAGATCGTGGTGGTCACGGACGAGCCCGAGAAGTACAAGGGTGTCGCGAACCTGGCAGCCGGCGTCACGATTCGCCACCGCGACGAACTCGACACCGTGCAGCGCGAACTGCGCGAAGTCAGCGGCGTCACGGCGATCATCTACGACCAGACCTGCGCCACCAAGAAGCGTCGCGAACGCAAGCGCGGCACCATGGTCGACCCGGACAAGCGCGTGGTCATCAACGAGCTCGTGTGCGAAGGCTGCGGCGACTGCTCGGTGGAAAGCAACTGCCTGGCCGTGCAACCGGTGGAGACCGAATTCGGCCGCAAGCGCAAGGTGAACCAGGACACCTGCAACAAGGATTTCTCGTGCACCAAGGGCTTCTGCCCGAGCTTTGTCACCGTTGAGGGCGGCAAGCTGAAGAAGCCGTCGACCGGCGGAAAGGTCCAATCCGTGCCGACCGACATCCCGCTGCCCGTGCTGCCGGAAGCGGCGCGCATCGTCGTGGCGGGTATCGGGGGCACCGGCATCGTGACTATCGGCGGCGTGCTGGGCATGGCCGCGCATTTGGAAGGCAAGGGCGTGATCACGCAGGACGCCACCGGCATGGCGCAGATGGGTGGTTCCACCTGGAGCCACATCCAGATCGCCGCGAGCCCCGATGCGCTGCATGCGAGCCGTGTCGACATGGCCATGGCGGACCTGGTGATCGCGTGCGACACGGTGGTCGCAGCCAGCAAGGCAACCATTGCCGCCATGTCGCCGCAGCGCACCTATGTCGTGCTCAACAGCCATGTGACCCCGACCGCCGCCTTCGTGCGCAACCCTGACTGGGACCCGCAGACCGAGGAAGCCGTCGGCTGCATCGCGCAGGCAGTGGGCCGGGACCAGGTCGGCAGCTTCGACGCAGAGCAAGTGGCGAAGCAGGTGATGGGCCAGTCGATCTACGCGAACCTGATGATGCTTGGCTACGCATGGCAGAAGGGCCGCGTGCCGCTGTCGCATGACGCGATCATGCGGGCCATCGAACTGAACGGCGTGCAGATCGACAGCAACAAGGCGGCGTTCGAATGGGGCCGGATGTGCGCGCATGACATGTCGCGCGTACCGGTGCGCGCCGCCAATGCCCAGGTGATCCAGTTCTTGCGCAAGCCGTCGCTCGACGACCTGCTGGCGCGCCACGTCGAGTTCCTGACCGGCTACCAGAACCGCGCCTACGCGGCGCAGTACGAAAGCTTCATCGACTGCGTCAGGATCGCCGAGTCGGTCACGGGTGGCACGCGCCTCACCGAGGCCGTGGCGCGCTCGCTGTTCAAGCTGATGGCCTACAAGGATGAATACGAGGTGGCCCGCCTGCACACCGGCGCCGCGTTCCGCAAGCAGATCGAGTCGATGTTCGAAGGCAACGTGCGCCTGGTGCACCACCTTGCGCCGCCGCTCTTCGCGAAGAAGAACGACAAGGGTGAACTGGTCAAGGGCACGTATGGCCCGTGGATGCGCTCGGCCTTCGGTGTGCTGGCGAAATTCAAGGGCCTGCGCGGCACCGCATTCGACCCGTTCGGCTACACCGAGGAGCGCAAGGAAGAACGCGCGCTGATCGCCGAGTACCGCCGCGGCATCGAGGCGCTGCTGCCAAAGCTGTCTGCGCAAAACCTGGAGCTGGCGCTGGAGATTGCGCGCCTGCCGATGGACATTCGCGGCTATGGCCACATCAAGGCGCGCAACGTGGCCGCCGTGCGGACGCGCTGGGAACGGCTGACGGCGCAATGGAAGCAAGGCGACGTGCAGCGCGAAGCGGCCCGGCCCACCGTGGCAGCCTGAAGACGAACTACGAACGACTAAAACGATTGGTGTAGCGAGTCCCCCGAACCCGAGACGCGGGGACCATCACAAGACAACAAGGAGACAAGCCATGAAATCCGTACTGCACCGCGTGGGTCATGCCCTGGGCGCCATTGCCCTCGTTGCGGGTGCCACCAGCGCCCTGGCGCAAGGCGGTTACCCGAATCGCCCCGTGCGCATCATCGTGCCGTGGCCGGCCGGTGGCGGCGTCGATACCGTCACGCGCACCGTGGCCGAGAAGATGACGGCGAGCCTGGGCCAGCAGTTCGTAATCGACAACCGGCCGGGCGCCACCGGCAACATCGGCGCCGGCATGGGCGCCAAGGCCGCGCCGGACGGCTACACGCTGCTGGTCGCCAGCGCGCCGATGGCCATCAACGCCAGCCTGCAGAAGAACCTGCCGTTCGACTTCGGGAAGGACTTCGCGCCGCTGGGACTGATGGCCAGCTCGCCGTACATGCTGGTCGTCAACCCGTCGGTGGCCGGCTCGGTCAAGGACCTGGTGGCCCGTGCCAAGTCCGAGCCCGGCAAGCTCAGCTATGCCTCGGTCGGCCCCGGCACGCAGCAGAACGTGGTCAGCGAGGTCTTCAAGGAGATGGCCCGCGTCGATATCGTCCACGCGCCCTACAAGGGTGGCCCGCAAGCGCTGACCGACATGGTGGGCGGGCACATCCACATGATGTTCCATGGCGTGCCTGCGGTGATGCCGTTCGTGAAGGGCGGCCAACTCAAGGGCATCGCGGTGGCCAGCAAGCAGCGCCTGCCGCTGTTCCCGGACATCCCGACCATGGCGGAGGCCGGGTACCCGGGCATCGAGGCGAGCGAGTGGTATGGGCTGGTGGCGCCAGCAGGCACGCCGAAGGACATCGTAGCGCTGCTCGGCAAGGAGATCGAAAAAGCGCTGAATGCGCCCGGCGTGCGCCAGCAGCTGGCCAGCAAGGGCTATGAACCGGCCGCGGCCGGTTCGCCGGCCCAGTTCGCGACCTTCATGGCCGCCGAACAGAAGAAATGGGCGCTGGCCATCAAGCAGACCGGCTTCCGCCTGGAATGACGCAGTAAAGCAAGCAGTAACGCAAGAAGTAAAGGAGAGTGGTTGTGAAATCCCAGACGCAAGGCAAGCAGAAGATGCTGGGCGCGATCGGGCTGGCCGTGATGATGACGGGGGCCTGGGCACAGGGTTCGTACCCGAATCACCCCGTGAAACTACCGGTGCGGCCGGCAATATCGGCGCGGCAGCGGCAGCAAAGGCGGCGCCGGACGGATACACCCTGCTGGTGGCGACCACCCCGACGATCATCAACCGCAGCCTGTCCGCCAACGCCACCGTGGACCTGTCGCGCGAGTTCGCGCCCATTGGACAACTGGTCAGCCTGAACTACGTCATGGTCGTCAATCCGGCCGTGGCAACTTCAGTGCGCGATCTGGTGGCGAAGATCAAAGCACAACCGGGGCGTTACAGCTATGCCTCTTCGGGACCGGGCACGCAGCTTCACCTGATCGGCGAATCGTTCAAGCGGCAGGCCGGCGTGGACATCGTGCATGCGCCCTACAAAGGCGCGCCGCCGGCGCTGGCCGACGTGGTCGGCGGCCATGTGCAGCTGATGTTCCCGGGCCTGCCGGTAGCCGAGCCGCTGCTGCGCTCCGGACAGCTCAAGGCGCTCGCGGTGGTGAGCAAGCAGCGGCTGCCGCAGTTGCCCGATGTGCCGACGCTTGCCGAGGCCGGCGTGCCGGGCATCGATACCACTGAATGGTACGGTCTGGTCGCGCCCGCCGGTACGCCGCCGCAAATCATCGCCAGGCTGAGCCAGGCGCTGACAAGTGCGGTAGGCAAACCAGCGGTACGCGAGCGGCTGACCAGCCAGGGCTTCGAGCCCGTAGGCAGCACGCCGCAGGCGTTCGCCAGCCTCATCGAAGCGGAACAGAAGGTATGGCCGCTCGCCGTCAGGCGCGCGGGACTCAAACCCGAATAGCGCAGGCGCCGCCTGAGGCGGCGTCGCATTCAGATTCAGACGTCAACAACGCGGCAGCCACACATGGATAACCGGTCTGCCGCGCCCAGGAGACTTGCAATGCCTCTCGACCCGACCACCATGGTGGCGCCCGCGCACCCGCCGGTATCCGGCCAGCAAGCGGACCACCCGGACCAGAAGAAACCGATGTCGAAGGCGTCGGCCATCACGGCGATCACCATCGGCGGCGCGCTGGAACTGTATGACTCCGGCGTGTACAACTTCTTTGCCACGCTGATCATTCCGCTCTACTTTCCGGTGGGCAATCCGCTGGGCCAGCTGCTGCTGTCCTTCGGCACGTTTGGCGCGGGCTACCTGATGCGCCCGCTCGGCGGCCTCGTGATCGGCGCCTACGCCGACCGCTATGGCCGCAAGCCGGCGGTGCTGCTGTCGATGTGGCTGATGGGGCTCAGCGCGCTGATCCTTGTCGTGACGCCGCCCTATGCGCAGTTCGGCATCATGGCGCCGATCCTGATGATCGTCGCGCGCCTCGTCCAGGGCTTCGCGATCGGCGGAGAAATGGGCTCCGCCACCGCAATGCTGATGGAGTATGCGGACGAACGTTCGCGCGGCTTCTACACCAGCTGGCAGACCGCCAGCCAGGGCATTGCCGCGGTCTTCGCCGCGCTGGTTGCGCTCGCGCTCAGCCATACGCTGAGTCCGGACGCCCTGGAACACTGGGGCTGGCGCGTGGCCTTCCTGATCGGCATCCTCGTCATTCCTGTCGGCCAGGTCATCCGCCGCCGGCTGGAAGAAACGCTGGAGGCCCCGGCTCGCAAGAAGGCCGCGGCCGGCGGCTGGCAGCTGATGCGCGCGCACTGGCGCGAACTCGTGGCCAGCGTGCTGCTGATGACCGGCCTGGCTGCCGCCGTGCACCTGATTGCGTACTACCTGCCCAACTACGCTTCGTTCCAGCTCAACATCCCGCGCGGCGACGCGGTGTGGGCCGGCTTTGTCGCGGCAGGCATGATGGTGATCTTCGGGCCCATTGCAGGCTTGCTGAGCGACCGGGTCGGGCGCCGCACCATGGTGTGGTGGTCGCGCATCGCGCTGCTGGTGATGGCCTATCCGGCCTTCGTGCTGATCAACACCTTCCCGTCGCTGACTTGCCTGCTGGTAGTGGTCGGGTGCCTGGCCATCCCGATGGCGATGACGTCGCCCGCCACGCTGGTGCTGGTCAGCGAGGTGCTGCCCCAGCGCCTGCGCGCGACCGGCATGGCGGTGACCTACTACGTGGCCATCGCGGTGTTCGGCGGCTTTGCACAGCTGTTCTCGACCGTGCTGATCCACGTGACGGGCAGCCCCAATGCGCCGGCGTTCTACCTGATCGGCTGCGGGCTGGTGTCGCTGATCGGGCTGCGGATGGTGCCGGAGACGCTGGGCCGGCGGCTCTCGTAGTCGCATGCCGGCGCCCTTCACCGGGGCGCCGGTAAAATCGCGGCTTTGAACGCCGGGCAGCCTGCCCGGTACGCGCCGGAGCCGTACGTGCCCTTTATCCTGCTTGGCCTGGCCCTGATCGGGGCCCTGATCTACGGGCTGGTCCGTCTCTACCATGCCGTCGCCGACGCAGCCGGCACCCCTGCCGGTGGCGGCGCTGTCGCGCTTGCCATCGCGCTGCTGGCCGCTTTGATTGCCGATGGCGTGCGGCGCTGGCGCGCCATCCACGGTGTACGCAGGCAGGGCGAACGCATCCTGTCTGTCGGCGGCACGTGGGGCAGCCTGCGCATCGACGCGGACCGCAAGCTCGGCACGGTAGTGCTTGGCGACGTGCAATCACGCTTCATCTTCGCCGACATCGCGGGCGCCGAGCCGGTCACCGATGCGGGCACGTGGGCGTTGGCCCTGCGGCTCGAGCACAATGCCCGGCCGCTCTGGCAGATCCCCATGCCCACACGCACGCATGCGCGGCGGTGGGCGAAGATTCTCGCGCTCGCGGCGCAGCAGAAGCTCTGACGACGCTGACGAGGCCTCCGCGTGGTCAGCTCGATCAGCGTCGCCGGTCGTCAGCCGCCAGCGCCACCCAGCGGCGGCACCGTGTCATCACCATCCGGCAGACCCAGCGAGAACTTCACCGGAAACCGCAGCGCGATCGCGTCCTCATCAGGCAGATGACGAACTGTGCCGCGTGCCTTGATGTGCGGATCGTCAAACAGCTCGCGTGCGCCGAGCGCAGGCGAGAACGGCACATCGACCGCGGCAAACGTGTCCGTCCACTCGGCGAGCGTGCGCGACCTGAAAATCTCCTGCAACAGGCCATGCACTTCGGCCTTGTGCTGCTGCCGGCCCGGCCGTTGTGCAAAGCGCGGATCGCGCAATGCGGGGAAGGTCTCGCCAAGGGCTTCGCCCAGGTTCCCCCAGAACTTGTTTTCCAGGATGCCAAGCGCGAGGTGGCGGCCATCGCGCGTTTCGAACAGGTCGTTGTCCGGCATCACCATTGGCGCATCGGCAGGCCTCTCTTCGTAGCCGCGCGCGGCCCATGCGCCGTGCGCGGTCCACGACAGGATCGCATCGTGGATCGATACGTCGAGATGCTGGCCGTGGCCGTTCTCACGCGCGCTCATGATGGCCACCGCCAGCGACAGTGCCGCATAGCCCGATGCCGCGTAGTCCGAGATACGCGCACGCGGCCGCGATACCTTGTCGTGCACCTGCACCGGCACCGACCAGTAGCCGGCGAGCGCCAGGTAGTTGAGGTCATGGCCGGCATGGTCCGCGTACGGACCTTCCTGCCCGAAGCCGGAGACCGAGCACAGCACGATGGCCGGGTTGACCGCGGCCAGCGCCTCGTAGTCGAGTCCAAGCCGCCGCATCACGCCCGGGCGGAAACCTTCCACCACCGCATCCGCATCGCGCACCAGCGCAAGGAAGGCCTCGCGGCCGTGCGCCGACTTCAGGTCGAGCGCCACGGACTGCTTGCCACGATTGAACTGCGCAAATACCGCCTTGCCCAGCTGGCGCGAGGTGTCGCCCGTGCCCGGCTGCTCCACCTTGATCACGTCCGCGCCAAGCTGCATCAGCAGGCTGGTGGCATGCGGTCCAGGCAGTAACTGGCTGACGTCGATGATCTTCACGTCCCTGAGGCAGGACCACTCTGGTTTCATCGCAACGCTCCGCAAGATTTAGCCGACATCGGCAAGCATGCCGATCGAACGCATCAGCGCGCCGTAGCGGGCGTTATCGGCGGCGACCATGTCGCGGAACTGGGCCGGGGAGGCACTGCGCCGCAGTTCACCGGCATTGGCCTTGATCTGCGCGTCCATGCGGCCGCTCGCCTGCACTTCGGTGACGGCGGCAAACAATCTCTGCGTCAGTGCCGGCGGGAAATTTGCGGGCGCGAACAGGCCGCCCCAGTTGTCGATCACAAACCCCGGCGGCAAGACCTCGGCGAGCGTCGGCACATCGGGGAAGTACGGCGAGCGCGATGACGACGAGACCGCCAATGCGCGCACCTGTCCGTTGCGCACGTACTGCGTGGCCGTGGCGAGCACTGGCATGCCGAACTGGGTCTGGTGGCTCAGCATGGCGGACACGATTTCCGGCGCGCCCTTGTACGGGATGTGGACGGCTTCGCAGCCGGTCTGGTGCAGCAGCGCTTCGACCGCCAGATGGGCGATGCTGCCCTTGCCGCCAGAGCCGTAGTTGAGCTTGCCAGGCGCCTTCTTCATCGCCTGGATCAGTTCGCCGGCCGTGCGGTACGGCGAATCGGCCGGCACCACCAGTGCGGTGGGGCCACCCGAGATCGCGGTGATCGGCGTGAAGTCGCGCGCCGCATCATACGGCGCATTACGGTACATGTGCACGTTGATCACGTGCGTATTGGCCAGCAGGCCCAGCGTGTAGCCGTCGGGCGCCGCACGCTTGAGCGCGCCGGCACCGATGATGCCGCCCGCGCCGGGCATGTTCTCCACGACCAGCGGCTGTCCGAGCCGGGCGCCCAGCTCCGACGACAGCATCCGCGCCGAGTTGTCGGGCGAGCTGCCCGCCACGAACGGAACGATCAGGCGGATCGGGCGGGTAGGATAGGCGGCGGATGCCGGTGCGGCGGCGCGCGCCGGGGCCAGCATTGCGCTGACCGCGGCGGCACCTGTGGTGGCAAGCCATTGTCGGCGGTTCATGGTTGTCTCCGTGGCTGGCGGGCAGTGTCCTGCACCGCCTATTGTCTGGGTATGTCGTTGCCGTGCCGTGGGCGGGCGGCTATTTCGTCGCAGGTTCGAGAATCGCCTTGGCGATGGTATTGCGCTGGATCTCGCTGGTGCCCGTGAACACGCGGAACATGCGCAGTTTGCGGAAGGCCTGCTCCACCGGATGGCCGCGCGTGACGCCCACGTTGCCGTGGATCTGCACGGCCTTGTCCGCGACCTCGAAGCAGCGCTCCGAAACGAACAGCTTGCACGCCGCCGCCTTCATGCGCAGGTCCGCGCCGGCGTCGGCCAGCGCGGCCGTCTGCGCGATCATGCTCTCGCACGCCCACAGCGCCGCTGCCATGTCGGCCAGCATGTGCTGGATGGCCTGGAAGCGCGCGATCGGGCCACCGAACTGGCGCCGCTTGCCCGCGTATTCCAGCGACGACCGGTAAGCGCTGGTTGCAAGTCCGAGCATGGACGGGCAATGCAGCAGCCGGTTGACGTTGATGCGCGACATGCCCAGCTTGAAGCCATTGCCCTCGCCGCCGAGGATGTTGGCGCGCGGCACGCGCACGTTGTCGAAAGCGATATCGGCATCGATATGCTGGCCCGACATCGGCACGTAGGCCTGCGTGACGGTCACGCCCGGCAGGTCCAGGTCCACCAGCACGGCGCTGATCGCGGGCGGCGATACGGTCGCATCGGTGACGCACATGACGATGGCGAAGCTCGCGAACGGCGCGCCGCTGATGTAGTGCTTGCTGCCGTTGACGACGAGCGTGTCGCCATCGGCCACTGCGGTCGTGGCAATGCTCTGGGCGTCGGAGCCCGAATGCGTCTCGGTGAGCGCGAAGCAGGTCGACTTCTCGCCGCGGATCACCGGCAGGAAGTAGCGGTCGAGCTGCTCCGGGGTCGCGTACTTGAGCATATTGCCCACGCGCGGCGGCCCCCCCAGGTCGCCGAGCACGTGCGGCGCCAGCACGCAGCCGCTCGCCGCAAGGTCCGCCTTGAGCGCGCATTGCTCGGCAATATTCAGGCCCTTGCCGCCGAGCGCCACCGGCAGGCAGGCGGCGTAGAGGCCAAGCTCGCTGGAGCGGCGCCACACGTTGCGCAGCGTTTCGACCGGCCACGGGTCTTCCGAGCCCAGGCCCAGTTCGCGTTCGAGCGGCCGCAGTTCTTCGTCGATAAAGCGCCGGACGGCGGCACGCGTCTCGGTCAACAGCGGATTGGTCAGGTATTCGAACATGGTGGCTTCCTCGGCTTTCTCGGCTTTATCAATTCACGCGGCGCGATGCGCCCTGCCAGTACGGCTCGCGCACCAGCTTGCGGGCCAGCTTGCCGCTGGCGTTCTTGGGCAGTTCGTCGACGAAGTCCACCGAGCGCGGCGACTTGTAGTCGGCAATCCGTTCGCGGCAATGCGCGATCAGCGACTGGGCGCTGGCCTGCCGGCCCGGGCGCAGCGTGACGACAGCCTTGACGCTTTCGCCCCAGGTCTCGTCGGGCACGCTGATCACGCACGCCTCCAGCACGTCGGGGTGCTGGTACAGCGTGGCTTCGACCTCGGTCGGATAGACGTTGAAGCCGCCGGAAATGATCATGTCCTTCTTGCGGTCCACCATGTACAGGTACCCCTGCGCGTCGACGCGCGCCATGTCGCCGGTGCGCAGCCAGCCATTGACAAGCACCTCCTGCGTCAGCGCCGGCTCGCCCCAGTAGCCCTGGAACACGTCCTCGCCACGGATCACCAGTTCGCCGATCTCGCCGACGGCCACCTCGCGGCCCTGTTCATCGACCACGCGCACCTCGGTCTCGCCGAGCGCGCGGCCACATGAGGCCAGCCGCTCGGGGTACGAGGCGATGGCTTGCGCATGATCGGCCGTAGACAGGCGCGTGACGCCCGAGGTGGACTCGCTCGCGCCGTAGCCCTGCGACAGGATGGGACCGATGCGCTCCCACGCTTCACGGATGCGTGCCGGCGCCATCGGCGCAGCGCCATAGGCGAGCGTCCTCAGGCTGCTCAGGTCCGCACTGGCCAGCGAGGGTTCGGCCAGCAGCATGTTGATCATGGCCGGGACCATGAACACGTGCGTGATGCGCAGGCGCGCCACCTCGGCCAGGAAATCGGCCGGCTCGAATTTCTCGAACAGCACCAGCGTGGCGCCGCAGTACAGGTAAGGCTGCATCAGCATGCCGGACGCGTGCGTGACGGGCCCGATCAGCGCCAGCCGGTCACCGGGCCGTGGCGGGCTGTCCATGCCCATCAGCATCTTGCGCAGCGCTGCCAGGCGGTTGCCGTAGCTCTGCATGGCGGCCTTGATCTTGCCGGTCGAGCCGGACGAGAAATGCAGCACGGCGAGATCGCCGGGCGCGGGGGTGATCTCGGGCAATTCGGTGCTGGCTTCAGCCAGGAGCGCTTCATAGGCTGCATAGCCGGGCGCATCCTTGCCGATAGAGACGAACGTTTCCACCGACCCGAAGCCGCGCGTGGCCGGCGAATAGCCGGCGTAGCCCGGCCCGGCGATCAGCACGCGCGGCTGGCAGTTTTCCACCACGTCGGACGCCTCGGGCGCAGTAAAGCGCGGGTTGAGCGCCGCCTTGACCAGGCCCGCCTTGTACAGCGCGCATTCGATTTCCACCAGTTCCGGCCGGTTGCGCGACTGCACCGCCACGCGGTCGCCCTGGCGCAGCCCCATCGCGAGCAGCGCGTTGGCGAGCCGCGTCGAGCGCTCGTCGAGCTCGCGGTAGGTCAGGACCTGATCGCGATAGAGGACGGCCGGCAGGTCGCCCCAGTAGCGCGCGGCGCGGCGCAGGAAATATGCAAAGCCCATCGGCGTCTCCATGCTGTATGTCTGGTGGAGTCTGTAAGATGAGCGACATCACCACAATGCAGGCTTGGCTATAAAGTCATAACCAACAGGAATGCTGGCATGGAGACACGGGATATCGAATACATCCTGGCCGTGGAGCGGTGCTGCGGCATCGGCCGAGCGGCGGAGTCGCTGGGCATCACCCAGCCGGCGCTGACCAAGGCGGTGCAGCGCGTCGAGGCGCAGGTTGGCGTGCCGCTGTTCGAGCGCACGGCCAATGGCATGAGCACCACGCAAGCGGGTCGGCACTTTATCGAGCGCGCGCGCCGCATCCAGCTCGAATACGAGGATGCGCTCAAGGAGATGCAGGGGATCCGCACCGGCGAGTTGGGCGTGCTGCGGCTCGGATACTCGCCGTCGCTGCCCAATTCGATCGTGCTGGACGCCTGCCGCAGGCTGTTGAAGGAGCGCCCGGTGGCCCGTCTGCGTCTGCGCCGCCGCCTGGCGCGCGACCTGATGGACCTGCTCACGGCCGGCGAACTGGACCTTGCCGTAGCGCCCGTACCGAGGCAGGCCACCGACATCCTGGCCATTGAAGAGCTGTTCGACGACCGCCTCGTGGTGGTGGCCGATGAAGCTCATCCGCTGCAGCAGCGGCGCAACCTGCGCCTGGCCGACCTGTGCGGCCAGGAATGGCTGCTGCCGGAGGGCCATATCGTGCTGCGCCAGCAGGTCGACGAGGCCTTCCGCCGGCAAGGGCTGCCGCCGCCGGCGATGCGGGTGGAAGTGGACTTCGGCACCGCATCGCTTTTTGGGCTGATCCGTGGCACGCCCATGCTGAGCGTATCGAGCGGCCACGCCGAGGCCGGGCTGCCGGGCCTGAAGCCGCTCGACGTGGGGCTGGACGAACTCGACTTGCGGCGGCGCATCGGCGTGGTGACGCGCGCCGGCGCCTACCTGTCGCCGCTGGCGCAACGCATGGCCGCGCTGCTGCGCGAACAGGTCGGGTGACCGACTGAGCGGACTGCCGGGAATGGGCCTTACCTCCAAGCTGGCAGAGTCGCTTTCGGCGCTGAAACACCGGGTGTACAGGGCGTCTTTGCCCCAGTGCTCCAAAACCACTGGCCCGCGGCGCCGACTCCGTTTAAGATTGCGCGATTATCGAACAAAGCAAATCAAAGATGGAGACCACCCGCCCCCTTGGTATCGGCCAGGCCCAGGCCGATACCGTCCGCGTTGCCTATCCCCAGTCTGATCTGCTCAGCAGTTTCTCCGGCGACCCGAACTTCATGCTGTCGCTGGCACGCGGCCTGACCGTGCTGGAGGCGTTTTCCGAGCGCAAGCGCCCGCTGACGATCTCGCAAGTGGCGCAGCGCACGCAGTTGTCGCGCGCGTCGGTGCGCCGCTGCCTGTACACGCTGGAGCAGCTCGGCTACGTCAGCCAGCAGGACGGGCAGTTCGCGCTGCGCCCGCGCGTGCTGCACCTCGGGCACGCGTATTTCTCGTCGACGTCGATGGTTTCGCTGTCACAGCCGATCCTGGACAACCTGAGCGCGCGCATCCACGAGACCTGCACGCTGGCCATCCTGGACGGCACCGACATCCTCTATCTCGTGCGTTCGGAAGTGCAGCGCGTGGTCAATTACTCGCTCGGCATGGGCAGCCGGCTACCGGCCTATTGCACGTCGAACGGGCGCCTGCTGCTGGCGCACCAGCCGGCGTCGGTGCTCGACGGTTTCTTCGAGCATGCCGACCTGCGGCCGCGCACGCTACAAACCAAGGTATCGCGCCAGGAACTCGAAGCATGCTTCGAGCGCGCCCGCGAACTCGACTACGTGGTCGTCGATGAAGAACTCGAACCGGGCCTGCGCGCCATGGCGGTGCCGGTGCGTTCGGCCGCGGGCATCGTGCTGGCCGGCATCAGCGTGAGCGTGCGTGCGGCCAAGGTGACGGAAGCGGAAATGGTGTCGCGCCTGCTGCCGCCGATGCGCGAAGCGGCCGCGGCCATTGGCCGCCTGATCACGTCCTGATCGTACGTCCTGACCGCGCCGCGGTTCGCTGAGGCAGCTTGCGGCCTCAGCCGCGGTGCGCGAGTTCCAGCGCAAACACCAGGCGCTGCAGAAAATTCTCTATGCGTCCGTCCGGGTTCACGAACGCGCAGCCATAGTGGTGGATCGCGCTGTCGTCGTTGCCGACCAGCCAGTGGCCGACGATCTGGAGATCGATGTCGAGCTTGCCCAGCTCGCGGAAATCCAGGCGGCAGCGGCTCACCATCGTGCCCACGGGCAGGCGGTCTTCGCCAACCGTCTTCGAACGCAGGCCGACACCGGACAGCGACAGGTCGGCAATGTCGAGCGACAGCACGCTGTTGTCCGGGTTGCGGACTTCGCAGCGGTAGCCCTTGGTCACCAGCGTGCGGGCGCGGAAATGCCGGCGGCGCTGGAAGTGGTAAAGCTTCTCGGGAAACTCGGCGGTAAAGGCCGGACGGTCGTCGTGGCGCGTGGCCGCCGGACGGCCGACCACGAAGTTGACCGGCACGCCGCGCAGCAAACCCGAAAACGCGTTCTCGTCCGACGTCATCAGCGACTGGCGTTCGGCATCAGCGTTGCACCAGTCGAAGATAAACGTCCGGTTGACCGGATCCATGTGCAGGATCGACGTCACGAACTGATGGCCGGTGCGCGTGCGCACGGTGATCAGGCACTTCTGCCAGGACAGGTCGCGCAGCACCGTGCCGATCTGCGACGTATGGGTCAGCCGATAGCGCTCGTCCGGCTGCGCAGCGCCTGGCCCCTCATCGATATCGTCTCGCTGGCCGTCGCCGGCTTGGGTGGACTCGGGAAATTCTTGGAGGCTCATGGAATCAGGCAACATCAGGATGGCAGCGCACCGCGCGCATTCACGTTCAGGGGGCGGCGCGGCAGAAACGGCATGCGGCCGAGCGCCGCATATTAAGGGGACGCTGCGCTCGACGGCAAGACTCATGGGATGGGCTTCGGCAATCTGTGGCAAAACTTGAGCACAGACTTTCGGGGGGTAGCGTTCACGCCGCTTTCGCGCAGCGGCGCGCGGTTTTTGTCACGCTGCGTCACGCAGAAACGGGTACGCTCGCCGTCGCAGGAGGAGTATCCGGTGCCATGAGCGGCCACGACCCGATCTCGGCATGCGTCGCGCCTTGCCGCTCCAGGCGGCTTTCGTACAGCACGAAGCGCCGCGCGTGCCACGGCGGCACGGCCATGTCGCGATGATTGGCCAGCCATTCGCGTTGCAGCACTTCCGGCGCCGTGGGGCGACAGCGCGCAAGAGTCAGGTGCGGGCGAAACCGCCGCGGCTCCGGCGCGATACCGACGGACTGCAGCGCGGCGGTGATGGCCACATACAGCGCATCGAGCTCAGGGCACGGCGCCATGCCTGCCCACAGCACGCTGCCCTGCCGGCCGCGAAAGCGGCCGACGCCAGCCACGTTCAGCGTGAAGTCCGCCGCACGGACGGCGTCGAGCGCGGCGCGGATGCGCTCGGTCTGCTCCGCGTCGCACTCCCCGAGAAAGCGCAAGGTCAGGTGCACCTGCCCGGTCGGTGCAGCGCGGATGCCGCTGGCTGTCGGCACGCTCTTCACCAGCCGCGCCGCTATCTCAGGCGGCGCGTCGACGGCGATGAACAGGCGTGCCACGCCGGACCTACACGAAGGCGAGAGCGGACTGCTGCATGATCGGCAGACGCGCTGCGGCAGCGTGGCCCTCGAGCCGGAGCAGCGCGCGCTTGCGATCGGTGCCGCCGGCATAGCCGGTCAGGTCGCCGGCCGCGCCAAGCACGCGATGGCACGGCACGATCACCGAAACGGGATTGCGTCCCACCGCGCCGCCGACCGCGCGCGCGTGCCCCGGCGGCAGCCCAAGCTGTCCGGCGAGATCGCCATAGGACAACGTCTCGCCGAACGGGATCGCACGCAGCGCCTCCCACACGCGCCTCTGGAAGTCCGTGCCAACGAGGCGCATGGGCACCGAGAAGGCTTCGAGTAATCCATCGAAATACGCGGCAATCTGTCTGGCGGTCTCGTCGAAGATGCGTGCGGCGCTTTCCGGCACCACGCTGGACACTGCCGCGGCCGGATAGTACTTCTGCCCCTCGAAATAAACGCCCGTCAGGAAGCTGTCCTGCACACGCAACAGCATGGCGCCGAGCGGGCTGTCGATCTGGCGGTAGCTGATCATGTCGTCACCTCGATATCGGAATGGCTGGCAATTATGTCGGGCAAAGGTATCACTGCGCCGTCACCTTGCGTTTTCATCGCTTCATAGCGATGCCACAAGTGGATGGCCGCATAGGCGCGCCATGGTGCCCACTGCGCCGTACGCGCCTGCATGGCCCGTACGGTGTTCACGCCGAGTACCTTGCGCAACGCGTAGTCGGTCCCCGGGAACGCGTCAGGCCAGCCCAATGCGCGCATCGCGACGTACTGCGCAGTCCAGTCGCCGATCCCGTCAATCTCGCACAGCGCCGCCACGGTCTGCTCGGGCGGCATGTGCTGCTCCAGCGGAAGCGCACCGCTGGCAACGCGTTGCGCAAGTGCGCGCAGTGTACGCAGCTTGCCCGGTGACACGCCGGCGGCAACCATGTCTGCATCCGGCAATGCTGCCAGCGCAGCGGCGGATGGAAAGCCATGTTGCAGCGGCGCGCATCCGTCGATCGGCATGGCGGGCGCCGGCAGGGCATCGCCTGCGGTCTGTCCGAGCCGCGCCAGGATGCGCCGCGCCTGCACCACCGAGATCACCTGGCCGATCACGGCGCGCACGGCGATCTCGAACCCGTCGACACTGCCCGGCAGCCGCATGCCCGGCACATCGCTGGCCAGCTCACCAAGGTGGCGGTCGACAATATCGGGCCGGCAGCCAAGGTCGCAAAGCCGGCGCACCTTGCCCAGCGCTTGCGGAATCACGCGCGCGAGCGACGCCGACAATGTGACGCGCAACACGAGCCGCCCCGGCACATGATCAAGGCGCACCCAGCCGCGATGCGTGGTGCCGCCGCTCTCGACCGACAGCGTGCGCGCATACGCGCCATCGCGCACTTGCTCGATGCCATCGACCGCGCGCACCGCCAGAAAGCCCAGCAGCGCCTCCCATGCGAGCGGCGGCCGGTAGCCGAGTTCGAACACCAGCCGGTCAGCCACGCCGTCCGACGCGCGCTTGCGCAATGCCATGGGCGTGAGGCCATAGCGCGTGCGCAGCACGTCGTTGAAGCGCCGCACGCTGCCAAAACCAGCGGCCAGCGCCACTTCGGTGACGGGCAGCGCGGTATCGGTCAGCAGCCGCTTGGCCAGCAGCAGGCGCTGCGTCTGCACGTACTCGAGCACCGAGACACCAAACTGCGCGGTGAACAGTCGATGCAGATGGCGTTCGGTCACGCCGATGCGTGCGGCAAGCGCAGCCACGCCGGCATCGGCCATGAAGCCTTCGTCGATCAGCGTTGCGGCAGCTTGCGCGAGGCGGCCCGAGATATCGGCCAGCCCATGGCCGGGCGCGAGTTCCGGGCGGCAGCGTAGGCAGGGGCGAAAGCCGTGTTTCTCCGCCGCCGCGGCGCTTTCGTAGAACGTGCAGTTCTCGCGCTTCGGGGTACGCACCGCGCACACGGGCCGGCAGTAGATGCCCGTGGACGACACGCCGACGAAGAAGCGGCCATCGAAGCGCCGGTCATGCGAGGCCACGGCCTTGTAGCAGGTGTCGGGATCGAGTTCCATGCGTGCATGCTACCGCGTCAGGCACCCAGGCACCCGCTGGATTCGGACATTCCCCTGTGGCCTTCGACCGTGCCATGGGGCACAGTTACGGCAATGGACTACGGCTAGAATCACCAGCCTGCGATGTTGTTTCCCGGAGATTCCATGCGTCCTGCCAAACCGCTTCCGCTGACCTGCTCGCTCGCTATGACGGGCCTGTTGTGGCTTGGGCTGCCAGGCGGCGCTTCCGCCGCGCCGGCCAGCACGGCGCAGGCGGCGGCGAGCGCGGTCCAGGTCACCTCTGTCGAGGGCATCACCGAGTATCGGCTGCCCAACGGGTTACGTATCGTGCTGGCGCCGGACGCGGCCAAGCCCACCACCACGGTCAACATGACCTACCTGGTCGGCAGCCGCCAGGAGAACTACGGCGAAACCGGCATGGCGCATCTGCTCGAACACCTGCTGTTCAAGGGCACGCCGACGCTGCCGGGCAAGACCATCCCGACGGAGTTCGCGCAACGCGGCATGTCGTCCAACGGCACCACGGCGCAGGACCGCACCAACTACTTCGAGACCTTCACCGCGAGCGACGACAACCTCGACTGGGCGTTGCGCATGGAGGCCGACCGCATGGTCAACAGCTTCGTCTCGCGCGCCGATCTCGACAGCGAGATGACGGTGGTACGCAACGAGATGGAGATGGGCGAGAACAGCCCCGGCCGCATGCTGATCCAGCAGATGATGGCCGCTTCCTACCGCTGGCACAACTACGGCAAGGCACCCATCGGCGCGCGCAGCGACGTGGAGCAGGTCAGCATCGACAACCTGCGTGCGTTCTACCGTCGCTACTACCAGCCCGACAATGCGGTGCTCGTGATCGCCGGCAAGTTCGACCCGGCGTGGACGCTTGCACGCATCGAGCACTATTTTGGATCCATTGCACGTCCCACGCGCGTGCTGCCGCCCGAGCACACCGTGGAGCCGCCGCAGGAAGGCGCGCGCGAACTGGTCGTAAAGCGGCCCGGCGACAGTGGACTCGTAGCCGCGCAGTACCACGTCAGCCCGGGCGCGCACCCGGACACCACGGCGCTCGCGATGCTGACGATCATCCTCGGCGACACGCCGGGCGGGCGGCTGTACAAGGCGCTGGTGGAGCAGAAGAAGGCGACCTCGGTCGGCACATCGTTCAGTGCAATGAAGGATCCCGGCACCTTGCTCTTCATGGCCGAAACCGCGAAGGACCAGGCGATGTCGCCCGCGCGCGCGGCGCTTATCACGCAGGTCGAAGGCTTCGCCGATGCGCCGGTGACACAGGAAGAGCTAGAACGCGCGCGCGTGCGCATGCGCAATGCGTACGAGCACTACATGAACGATCCCGGCGCGCTTGGCATTGCGCTGTCGGAAGCCATTGCCAAGGGCGACTGGCGCCTGTTCCTGATTGCGCGCGACCGCATCGAGACCGTGACGCTCGAAGATGTGCAGCGCGTCGCGCTCAACTACTTCCAGGCGTCGAACCGCACGGTCGGACTGTTCGTACCCGAGGACAAGCCGCAACGCGCGCAGGTCCCCAGGGCACCGGACGTGGCGCAGCTCGTGCGTGGCTACCAGGGCAAGCCGGCGCTGGCGGCAGTCGCCGAATTTGATCCTAGCCCGGCCAATATCGAAGCGCACACGCGGCGCGAGACGCTGGCCAATGGCATGAAGCTCGCGCTGCTGCCCAAGCCCACGCGCGGCGGCGTGGTCAACGGCACGCTGATCTTGCGCATGGGCGACGTGCAAAGCCTGCAGGGCCTGACGACCGTCGGCAGTCTTGCCGCATCGATGCTCAGGCGCGGCGCCGGCAACATGGATCGCATGCAGATTTCCGATCGCATCGAGGCCTTGCGCGCACGGGTATCGATTTCCGGCGGCTCGGAGCGCGTCGCGGTGAGCTTCGAGACCCGGCGCGAGCAACTGCCCGCGCTACTCGCGCTGTTGCGTGACGTGCTGCGCGCGCCGACCTTCCCCGAAGCGGAATTCGAAACACTGCGCAGCACGACCATCTCCGATATAGAAAGCGTGCGGCGGCAGCCGGGCGTGATGGCCTCCGACGCGCTTGGCCGCCATGGCGACCCCTACCCGGTCGGCGACCCGCGCCACGCGCAAACGTTTGATGAAAGCATCGCCGCACTCCAGGCCGCCACACTCGCGCAGGTGCGGGATTTCCACGCACGTTTCTACGGTACAGAAAACGCGCAACTGAGCCTCGTCGGCGACTTCGATGCCGATGCGGCTGTCACCCAGGCCGGCGAGCTGTTTGGCGACTGGCGCGCGCAGCAATCCTTCGCGCGCGTGGACAGGCCTTTCGTGCCGATCACGCCCGCGGACTTCACGCTGGCCACGCCGGGCAAGGCCAATGCGGTCTACCTGGCCGCAGAGCCGATCGACCTGACCAACGACGCCCCCGACTTCGCGCTGATGCTGATTGCCAACCGCGTGTTCGGCGGCGGCTCGCTGCGCAGCCGCCTGGCTGACCGGCTGCGCCAGAAGGAAGGGCTCAGCTACGGCGCATCGAGCTGGGTCAATGTGGGCGCGCTCGACCGCGCCGGCCGCTTCGGCCTGCAGGCGCAATATGCACCGCAGAACCTCGAACGCGTGCAGCGCGCCGTCGCAGACGAACTCGAGCGCTTCGTGCGTGAAGGCGTCAGCAAGGCGGAGTTGTCCGAAGCCGTCAGCGGCATCCTGCAGCAGGGCATCGTCAGCCGCAGCAGCGACGGCGCACTGGCGGGCGCGCTGGCCAACCAGCTCTATCTGGGCCGCACCATGGCCTATACCGAGGACCTCGAAGCGCGCCTGCGTGCAGCCACGCCCGACGCGGTCAACGCGGCGATCCGCAGATACGTGATCCCGAGCGGGCTGTCGCAGGTCTATGCTGGCGATTTCAGTGCCGCGGCGGCGGCGGCAGGGGCCATGGATGGGGCCGCATCCGGCGAAGCGCCCGCCGCGCGTCCGTAGTATTGTCACGCAAGCGTCATGCAAGCGAAAAGGACGCGGCCCAGAATGAGCCAACGCGCCGGCTTCCGCGGGCGCCATCCCACGGCGCGCCCCTTGCCGTGCCCTGGTGTTGACTGTATATTCGTACAGTATAAGTAGAGACAAGAGGTGTGGATGTCAATCGTGCGGGCTGGCAGCAAGGCGGAAGCGCTCCGGCTTCTCGCTGCGGAAGGAGTGCTGGCGCTGGAGCTGGACTACGAGACCGGATGGCAGGACGCCGTCGAACTCGGCAGGCTCGGGGAAAAGCGCGGGATCAAGGTTCAGTATCGCGGCCAGGAAAGCGTCGCCGTGCGCTCGCGCGAAGCGCTGATCGAAGGCCTGGCCAAGGTCAAGACCACGTTCAGGCAGCGCAACCTGTATTGCCAGTTCGATCTGGGCACGCTGACGGACCATGAACTGCTCGACCTGGAAGCCAAGGCCACGCGGCTTGGCGACTACATCCTCGCGGGGCATCTGCTGCGAGACGTGGACAGCGTCTGGCCTGCCGAGTAGGCCGAATAGGGCGCCACTCACAGAATCGAATTCCCCCCGAAAACAAACATGCCGCCAATCGGCGGCATGCTTCGTTCACGTGTTTCCGGATACTCAGTGCCAGACGCGCGCGGCATTGGCCCAGCGCGCGGCCGCCGATTGCGCCATCGCGCTGGCGGTCGCCTCTTGGGCGGTCCCCCCACACGCGGCGGGCACCGGTTTCATGGCGGTGTGCCACAACACCGCCGACACCAGCGTCTGGCAGTGGCGACGTTCGCTGTGGGCGAGCGCCAGCAGGCGATCATAGCCATCGATCACAATCAGCCGGTCCCCGGCCTGCGGGCGCATTTCCAGCGCATACAGGTGGTCGCATTCGCAATGCATGTGCCCGCCACTCACGGCCACCACGATCGCACCGGGCAACGCGATGCCACTGCCATGTACGTCTTCACGCAGGCGTTCCAGGTGAGCATGCGCGCGCGGATCACGCGCTGCCGCCAGTTCCCCTGGCATGGCGCTGAGCGCCAGCAACTCGGCCGGCGACACGGCCAGCGTGTAGGCCGGGAACTCCGGCCGGTAGGTAGCCACCACGGCACGCAGGCGGTGCACGCCGCGGCTCTCCGGAAGACTGCCCTTATCGCGCCCTGCTGCCGAGGCCGCCATCAGTCGCGCAGCAGATGCTTGGCGATGATGACCTGCTGGATCTGCGTGGTGCCTTCATACAGGCGCAGCAGACGCACATCGCGGTAGAAGCGTTCTGCCTTGTATTCGGCGATATAGCCGGCGCCGCCGTGAATCTGCACCGCGCGGTCCGCAATGCGGCCCACCATTTCGGTACAGAACATCTTGGTGCACGAGGCCAGCATGCTGACTTCAGGGTCGCTCTTGCCGGCCGGCTTGGCGTCATAGCGCTGCGCGCAGTCGCGCATCATCGACAGACCCGCGTACAACTCGGCCTGGCTGTCGGCCAGCATGCCCTGAATCAGCTGGAAGTCGCCGATCGGCTTGCCGAACTGTTTGCGCTCCTTGGCATAGGCCACGGCATCGGTAATCAGGCGATGCGCCATGCCGCAGGCCAGCGCCGACAGGTGCAGGCGGCCGCGGTCGAGCACTTTCATGGCGGTCTTGAACCCCACGCCCGGTACGCCGCCGATGATATTGGCGGCCGGCACGCGCGCGTTCTCCAGCACGACGTCGCAGGTCTTGGTGCCGCGCTGGCCCATCTTCTTGTCCGGCTTGCCCAGCGAGATGCCCGGGGTATCGGCCGGCACGATGAACGACGAGATGCCCGACGCACCGGGCCCGCCCGTGCGCGCCATCAGCGTGAAGGCTCCCGCGCGCGGCGCATTGGTGATGAAGCGCTTGGTACCGTTGATGACGTAGTGGTCACCATCGAGTTCGGCCTTCGTCTGCAGCGAAGCCGCGTCGGAACCGGCGTTCGGCTCGGTCAGCGCGAACGAGATGATCAGCTCGCCGCTGGCGATCTTCGGCAGGTAGGCCTGCTTCTGCTCTTCAGTGCCATCCATCAGGATGCCCTGCGAACCGATGCCGACGTTGGTGCCGAACACCGAACGGAACGCGAATGCGGTGTGGCCGAGGTCGTACACCACGTCGCATTCCTGCGACATCGACAGGCCGATACCGCCGTAGTTTTCGGGGATGGAGATGCCGAACAGGCCCATTTCCTTCATGTCGGCGACGATGTCGGCCGGCACGTCGTCAAGCTCTTCGAGCGTGTCTTCGGCCGGCTTCAGGCGTTCGTCGATGAAACGCTGCACCGACGCGCGCAGCAGGGCAAAGGATTCTTGGTCAAGGGCCATGGCGTTTCTCCAGTCAAGCCAGTTCGACAGTCTTGGCGCAATGGTACGCGCGCCATCTGATTTGACAATCCATCCCACATTGGACAGAAGCGTCAATAAAATTTGACAGTCAGCCGCGTGTGACGGCCAACAGTCCTGCCATGCCGATGGCCAGCGCGGCCAGCGCGTCGCCGGCGATCATGCCGCCGCCAATCAGCGATGGGGTGCTCATGTCCTCTGGCAGGGAACGGCTTGGGCGACGCGCGCCGAATCCCTCGGTCAGGCCGGCCACGATGCCGCCGGCCGCCATCCATGCCGCGGCGGGCAGATTGACGAAGCCACCGAACGACGACGCATACGGCGAAGGCAGCAAGACGGCGTCCAGCGCGAAATCCAGCGCCCTGCCAGTTCGACCGGATTGAGCAAAACGCACGTAGCCGTCATGCGCGCGCAGCGCCTTGCGCAGCACTTCAGTCACCAGGCCAATCGCCACGCCGATGATGACGGCCAGATGCTGATAGCCGCGCGACTCGGCCAGTCCGCGCAGCACGCCAACGATCTTGTAGGTCATCGCCGAGGTCCAGCGCGCTGGCTGCTGGTCGGCCGTGAGCGTGGTCTGGTCCAGCGCCAGCACCGGATACGCCTGCATGAACAGCCGCGCGAGGGCGACTGCGAGCAGCGCCCCGACGATGATCCCCGCCACCTGATAGCCGAACTGCACCATGCGGCGGCTGCCAAGGCGCCAGCCCGTCGAGCGGTCCTGCTGCATGTCGCAGGCCTCGGCGGTGGACACCAGCAGCACCGTCGCGGCGATCAGGCCGACGTGCGGCGCACGCAGCCCTGCTGCCGCCATCAGGATCACGCACAGCACGAACGCCGACGAGATCGGGTTCTGGTCGACCATGCCGACCGAAATGCCGTTGACCAGCGCAAACACCACTACCAGCAGCACCGCCATCAACTGATAGCCGAGAGGCTGCCCGAACCAGGCCACCCCCGCCGCGACCACCGCCGCGCCCCACAGGAGCACCCATGCCACGACCCAGCGCATGCCAGGCCCGTCGACACGCGCGACCGCGGGCGCTGCACGGTCGCGCCACTGCCGCCATGCGCGCGCCGCCAGCAGCGAAACGTCCACCACCGCGGCGCCCACGATCATGCCGAGCGCGATCAGGAACGTGATCTTGCGGTATGGGTCGCCCGGCGCCAGCCAGCCGATCGAGACGAAGTACGGCGTCATCGCCCAGCCTGCGAGCCCGCCGGTCAGCGCGGCAATGCCGATGCGCGCGCTGACGATCATCCCCGCGCCGAAGGTCGATGCCGAGATATCGAGCGCGGCCAGCGGCGCGAGACGGGACAGCCACAATCCACTTGCAAGCCCCACCGCCATGCCGCCGCCCAACCGCGACACCGCGCGGCGTAGCAGCGGTGGATCGGTCAGCGCGCGCAGGATATTGGCGACCGCCAGGCCCGACGGAAACGTCAGCTGCATGCGGTCGACCAGCAGGGGCGTGTACAGCATGCCGACGCCGACGCCATACATGCCGATGCACAGCATGTACCCCATGAGTTGCCAAAGCGGCGGCTGCGCGAGCCCGAGCCAGCTCATCGCCTGGATCACCACCGCCATGCCGCCCATGCCGGCCACCGAGGCGGCCGCGGTCTGGATGTAGTTCGCGCCATGCCGGCCGGACGCGCCGTAGCCGCAGGTCACCACCGAGCCGAGTATGCCGGCCAGCACCTGCCCGCCCACGAAGAAGCCCAGCGAGAAGTTCATGTACGCCGCGGCAATCCCGCCCAGCGGGCCGAGCACCAGCATGCCCGCCGCGCCGAGCAGCACGTGGTATTGCCAGCTCCCGGGCGCGGGCAGCCAGTGCAGGCGAGGTGCGGCTTCAGACGGAACGGATGGCATGGCAGACACACAATGAGCCGGAGAAGTGCTTCCTGCAAAGCATAGGCGAGAGTATCGAACGCCGGGGTTTACGCTAGTTTCGTGCGCAACTATTATGTCGATATAGTTGCGCACACAACTACATTGCCGAGGTTGTCCATGACAGATCGTTCCGCCCCCGCCCCCGCCCCCGCCCCCGCCCCCGCCTCCGCTGCGCCACCCTTGCCGCCCGTCGCCGACGCGCGGCCATGGCCGTCCGAGGTTCCTGTGCTGATCGCCGGTGGTGGCCCGGTCGGCCTGGCGCTGAGCGCCCTGCTCGCGCGCCAGGGCATCGCCTCGCTCGTGATCGAAGCTGATGGCGGGTACTGCGCGGGCAGCCGTGCGATCTGCATGTCGCGCCGATCGCTGGAGATCCTCGGCTGGGTTGGCGCGGACCAGGCCACGGTCGACAAGGGCCTGCCGTGGGTCGGCGGGCGCAGCTACTACCGCGATGCCGAGGTGCTGCATTTCCGCATGCCGAGCGAACCCGGCGAACGCTTCGCGCCGATGGTCAACATCCAGCAGTACTACCTGGAAGCGTTCGCGCACGAGGCCGCGCTTGCATGCGGGCCGCTTGCCGATGTGCGCTTCAATGCGCGCGTCACCACCGTGCGCCACGATGCGAACGGCGTCAGCGTGAACGTCGAAACCGCGCAGGGCACGCAAGAGGTCCGCGCCCAGTGGCTCGTCGCCTGCGACGGCGGCCGCAGCACCGTGCGCGAACAGCTCGGCCTGCGCATGGAAGGCACGCAGTACGAAGGCCGCTATGTGATCGTCGACATCGTGCAGAAGACGCAGCGCGACGTGGAGCGGCTGGCGTGGTTCGATCCGCCGTCAAACCCGGGCTCAACCATTCTGATGCACCGCCAGCCCGACGACGTCTGGCGCATCGACTACCAGATCCGCGACGACGAGGACCCGGTCGAAGCCGTCAAGCCAGAGAACGTGCTGCCCCGCGTGCAGAGCCATCTCGACATGATCGGCGAGACCGAACCGTGGGTACCACTGTGGATCTCGATCTACAACGCCAAGTGCCTGACGCTCGATGCATACCGGCACGGGCGCGTGCTGTTTGCGGGCGACGCGGCACACCTGGTGCCGATCTTCGGTGTGCGCGGCCTCAACTCCGGCCTTGATGATGCGGGCAACCTGGCGTGGAAGCTTGCGTGGGTCCTCCAGGGCCGCGCCGATGCCAGCCTGCTCGACAGCTATTCCACGGAGCGCGTGCACGCCACGCGCCAGAACATCGCGTACGGTGCCAAGAGCACGGAGTTCATGGCACCGCCGAACTTCGCCTTCGAGCTGATGCGCCAGGCCACGCTGCGCCTGGCGCTCGATGAACCGGGCGTACGCTCGCTGATCAATCCGCGTCAGTCGGCGCCGATCGCGTATGCGGACTCGGCGCTGAATGGTCCGTCCGACTTCGGCGGCGAGTGCGCCGCTGCGGCGCCGGGCATGCCCGCGCCGGAAGCCCGCGTGGACCGCGGACACCTGACCGCCAGCTTCGGCCATCGCTTCACGCTGCTGTGGTTTGGCGATAGCGTACCGGGAGACATCGCCGCCATGGCGCAGGCGCATGCCGCTGGCGTGCAGTTGCTCGCCATAAATCCCGCTGGCAGTACGGCTCGGGAAGGGATGCTGGTCGATGTCGACGGGCAGGCCTTTCAGCGCTATGGCGCACAGCCTGGCACGTTGTACGTGATTCGTCCGGACGGCTATGTCCTGGCGCGCTGGCGCACGCCGCAACCGGATCAGATCCGCACCGTCCTCGCCCCTTTCCTGCAAACCCCTTCTGACGGAGCCCGCCATGCAAGCTGACGAACTCGATCTCGCCTACACCCGCCTGTGCGAAACCATGGCCCGGGTCGGCCGGGACAAGACGCCGCTGCTGCTGGCCATGGTGTGCCTCGGCCTGATGAGCCGACAGGACGCGCTGGCCCCCGTGCTCGCCCTGATCGAAACAGCCGAGGCACGGGTGTAAAGTTCCGGTTCCCTGATGGATCCGACATGAAAGCCCTGCCCCGCCTGGACCAGTTCCTGACCTACCGCCTGCACCAGGTCAACAAGCTCAGCGACAAGGACAGCGCCTACGCGTACCTCGAGCAATGTGGCCTGCTGCTCAGCGAAGGCCGCTGCCTGGCCGCGATTGGCGCGTTCGCGCCGTTGTCGGTCAATGCGCTCGCGCAGAAGGCCAACCTGACCAAGGGGCAGGCCAGCCGTTCGGCGCAAGCGCTGGTGGATCGCGGGCTGGTCAGCAAGTCGGCAAGCAAAGCCGACGGGCGCGGCGTGGTGCTCACCCTGACGCCGCAGGGCAAGCCGCTGTACCGGCAGGCCATCGCGTTGATCGCCCGGCGCAATGAAGAGATCTTCGGCTGCCTGAGCGAACAGGAGCAGGCGCTGCTCGCCAGCCTGCTGGACCGGCTCGTCGCCCATGCGAGCCGCGAAGAACCGTCCGACGACGCCTAGCCCCTACCGCCTCAGGCTGTTGACCTCGCCACGCGCCGTTTCGCGCCGCGCGGCCTCCGCCACCTCATTGCTCACTACCGTCTGGCCGATCGGCGCCAGCGCGATACCGGCCAGCTTCAGGTGCTGGATCGCGAACGGAATCCCGATGATGGTCACGAAGCACGCGATGGCCGACATCACGTGGCCGATCGCGAGCCAGATGCCGGCAAAGACGAACCACAGCACATTGCCGACCATGCCGAGCGCACCGGTGCCGATGTCGTCGCGCTGGTTCAGCTCGCGCCGGCTGATCGCCTGCTTGCCGAACGGGAAGAACGTGAAGCTGCCGATCACGAAGCACGCCTTGCCCCACGGGATACCCACGATCGAGCAAAACGCCAGCAGCCCCGCCAGCCACCAGGCCAGGCCCATGAAGACACCGCCAAGGATGAACCAGAGGAAATTGCCGATCGCGCGCATGCGGGGATTCCGGGACGAGTAGAAGAGAGCACGATGATACGCGCCGGCAAAAGCGTACCCGTTTCTGCGCGCCTGCCGCAGGGCCTTCAGCGGTCCGGATTTCTGCCACAGATGACCGGCCTGGGACACTGGAAGATCGCCTCTCGCTGTCCTGCCGGAGCAAAAGCGTACCCGTTTCTGCGAACGTACCCGTTTCTGCGAACAGCCAAAGCGTACCCGTTTCTGCGTACGCGTCCGTGACAGCGCAGGCCGCGCCGCGGCGATAGAATGTGCGCTCCTTTTTCGCTTTTGGCCGCACGCTTTGAGCGCGGTTCGACTGCCCGAACGTGGTCCTGACCCCGCATATGGCCGGAGGGTCTCCGGAGGCGATCCAGGCGTCGGTCGATCAGTTCCTGGAGAACGCCCGCCGCCACTTTGCCGGCGAGTCGCTGCTGACGCCTGTCTGAGCGACGCGCACCCTCAAGCGGAGGGAAACGTCACGCGCACGCGCAACCCCGGGCCCGCGTCTTCCAGCGACACGCGCGCGCCATGCGACTGCGCGATCTCGGCCACGATGGCAAGTCCCAGCCCGCTGCCGCCGGTCGGCGCATCGGGCAGGCGGTAGAAGCGGTCGAACACGCGCCCCCGCTCCGCCGCGGGAATGCCCGGCCCGTTGTCGCTGACCACAAGCTCGACCGCGCGGCCCCCCGTCGCCTGCCTGACCTGGACGTCCACGCGGCTGCCGCGCGGGATGTAGGCGAGCGCGTTGTCGATCAGGTTGGTCAGCAGGATGCGCAGCGCATCGGCATCGCCGTGAACGCTTGCAACCGGCACGCTGTCAGCGTCGAGGCCGAGGTCGATTTCACGATCCAGCGCAGCCTGCGCCATGTCGGCCACCACGGTGGATGCCACCTCGTGGAGGTCCACCGGCTCCTGCGGCAACGTCACGGCTCCCGGCTCCTGGCGCGCGAGCGTCAGCAGCTGTGCCACCAGATGGGTCAGCCGCTCGAGCCCCTGGCGCAGGTTGCTGACTGCCTGGCGCCGCGCCTGCGGATCTTCGGCGCGCTCGACCAGTTGCGCCTGCAACTGCAGCGCCGTCAGCGGCGTGCGCAGCGCGTGCGCGGCATCGGCCACGAAGGCGCGCTGGGTATCGATCGCATGCGACAGCCGCCCCAGCAGCTGGTTGAGCGCGTCGCTGAGCGGCGCGATCTCGTCCGGCATCGGGCGCACAGCCAGCGGCGTGAGCGCGTTCGCATCGCGCGCACGGACTTCGGTGGCGATCTCGCGCAGCGGCCGCAGCCCACGGCCCACCGCCATCCACACCAGCCACGCCAGCAGCGGCAGCAGAAGCAGCAATGGCGCCACGGTGCGCAGCGCCATGCGCGCCGCGAGCGTGCGTCGCGCGCTCATCGGCTGCGCGATCTGAACGACTGCGGGGCCGAGCTGCATGCTGTACAGACGCCATTCGCCTTCGCCCGTGGTGACGTTGGAGAACCCAAGCTCAGCGCGCGCCGGCAGCGCCGGATGCGCGTGCGACAAGTACAGGCTGCGGCCGGAGCCGTCCCAGATATGGATGACCACGTCCTCGTCGGCATGGAGCAGGTCAGCACCTGGGCCGCCCTCCATCAGGAACGGCGGTGCCACCGGATCGGCGAACTGGCTAGGCAGCGCGGCCGCGACCTGCTTCATCTGGTAATCGAACAAGGCGTTGGCCTCTTGCCGCGCCTGGCCGTAGATCAGCACGGTCGCGATGGCGATGCCCGCCATCAGCCCGGCCGCAAGCCACCACAGCAGGGTTCGCTGGATCGAACGCATCAGTTGCCCGGTCCCTCTTCGAGCCGGGGCATGACATAGCCCACGCCGCGGATATTGCGGATCAGCGCGGCGCCGAACTTCTTGCGCAGCGCGTGGATGTAGACCTCGACCGTATTGCTGCCCACCTCGTCGTCCCAGCTGTACAGTCGTTCCTGCAACTGCGCGACCGACCAGACCTTGCCCGGGCGCGCCATCAGCGCCGACAGCAGCGAGAACTCACGCGCGGACAGGTGCACCGGTTCGCCATTGAGGGTGACCTCGCGCGTGGCCGGGTTCAGCGAAATGGCACCGTAGCTGAGGATCGGCTCGGCCCTTCCTTCGGCGCGGCGCGCGAGCGCGTGCATGCGCGCGGCCAGCTCCTGCAGGTCGAACGGCTTGACGAGGTAATCGTCGGCGCCCGCATTGAGTCCCGCCACACGATCGGCAATCGCGTCACGTGCGGTCAGGATCAGCACCGGCGTCGACACGCCGCGCGCGCGCAGGGCACGCAGCACGTCAAGCCCCGAGCGGCGCGGCAAGCCGAGGTCGAGCAGGATCAGGTCATAGCACGCGCCTTCGTCGGCACCGCCCGAGCCTCCCGTTGGCGTGCCCGCGGCAAGGCCCGCCTCGCCATCCTGCACCCAGTCCACCGCAAAGCCTTCCTGGCGCAACGCAAGCTTCACGCTGTCGCCGATCATGGCATCGTCTTCCACCAGCAGCACGCGCATGTCTTATCCGATATGTGGGCGGCCGTGACTGAGCGTATCGGCCAGCGCGCGCGCCAGGCCCGGCAGCGCGGGATAGCTCGCGGTAATCACGTAGACAGGCAGCTTGTCGAGATAGCCGCGCATGCGGCCCTTGGCGACGAAGCGCGCATTGAAGGCCGACGCCTGCAGCGCTGGCACGAAGCGCGGCAGGATGCCGCCACCGAGATACACGCCGCCAAGCGCGCCCATTACCAGCGCGATGTCCGCTGCGACAGATCCGAGCAGGCCAAAAAACACCGCCATGGTGCGCTCGCAGAGCGGATCGTGCCGTGCGAAGGCACCCGTCGTGACCTGCTCGGGCGTCAGCGGCACGTCCACGCGCGTACCCGTTTCTGCGGACAGCGCGGCATGGATCTGCGACAGCCCCATGCCTGACAACAACCGCTCCGCCGACACCCGCCCAAGGCTCGCGTGCGTGGCGCGCCAGGCGATCCACTCGTCGTCGGTCACGGGCATGAGTTCGATATGGCCGCCCTCCCCCGCCAGCGCCACGGCGCCACCGCCCGGCGCGGGCACCAGCCCCGACACGCCCAACCCGGTGCCAGGCCCGATCAGCGCACGCGGCGCAGTGGCCACGGCTTGGCCGGAGCGGATCTGCACGAGATCGTTCGCGCCAAGGTAAGGCAAGCCCAGCGCCAGCGACGTGAAATCGTTGATGGCCACGAGCGTCTGCAGCCCGAGCGCTTGCCGCGTGGCTTCGATCGAGAAGGCCCAGTCGTGGTTGGTCAGGCGAACGTGGTCGCCCGTGACCGGATTCGCGAGACCGATGGCAGCATGGCGCGGCAACTTGGCACCCGAGGCAGACAGCGCATCGCGGTAGTGGCGCATGGCCGCTTCCAGCGACGGATGGTCGGCCACCTTCAGCGCGGTCACGGCGCCGATCTGCATCGGCGCCGTTTCCAGTGCGAAGCGCACATTGGTCCCGCCCACGTCGGCCAGCAAACGCGGATAGGCGGTGTCATCGGGCACGGCGGAAGCAGCCATGGCGTTGCTCATGCACGGAAAAGGTCGAAGCCGCGGCGCTGGTTGGCCAGCACGATGCTGACCGGCAGCGCCGGCGTCGGGCCTTGCATTGCGCGGGCCAGCACCTCGGCCTTGACCTTGCCTGCGACAGCAAGGAAAGCACGCTCGGCAGCGAGGATCGCGGCAAGGTTCAGCGTCACGCGCACATGCGGCGCGCTCGACGGATGGGTAATGAGGTACCCGGGCTTCGGGTCGCTGAGTGCGGTCTGCAGTTCGGGCGCATCCGGGAACAGCGATGCGGTGTGCCCATCCTCGCCCATGCCGAGCACCACGACGTCGGGTTGCCGGAATGCCTTGTTGAGCCGCGCCACGGCGCTCGCCGGGTCCGCGACCTCAGCGGCATCCGCGATCAGCGGCACGAACGCCGCACTGGCCGCGGCTTCGCGCAGCAGGTGTGCGCGCACGAGCCCGCCATTGCTGTCGGGGTGGTCCGGCGGCACCACGCGCTCGTCGACCAGCGTGATGGTCACTGCGTCCCAGCGCACGGGGCGGTAGCGCAGGCGCTCGAACATCGGCACCGGCGAGCGGCTGCCGGACACCGCGAGCACGGCCCAGCCGTTGACGCGGATCGCCTGGTCCAGTGCATTGCCGATGGAAATGGCCAGCGCCTCGGCCTGGTCCATCGCGTTTGCATGCTCGAATTCGCGCATGGCGGTATCTCCAGTCAGGCTTCCTCGTGCCACAGCGAGTCGTCGCGCGACATCAGCGCCGACGACGCCGCCGGACCCCACGTGCCCGCGGTATACGGCTTGGGCGGCACGTTGCTTTCTTCCCATGTGTCGAGAATCGGCTCGACCCAGCGCCACGCCTGCACCTGCTCGTCACGCCGCACGAACAGGCCCAGCCTGCCGCGGATCACGTCGAGCAGCAACCGTTCATAGGCGCCCGCGCGGCGCACCTTGAACGAGTTGGCGAAGTCCAGGTCGAGCGAGGTGGGCGTCAGTTCCAGCGTGTCGCCAGGCTGCTTGACCAGGAAGTACAAGCGGATGCTTTCCTCGGGCTGCAGCTGGATCACGAGCCGGTTCTGCGGCGACAGCGTCAGCGGCCGCGGAAAGATGGCATGCGGCACATCGCGGAAATGCACCACGATCTCGGCCACGCGCGACTGCATGCGCTTGCCCGTGCGCAGGTAGAACGGCACGCCTTCCCAGCGCCAGTTGGCGATCTCCGCCTTGATCGCGACAAAGGTCTCGGTCCGGCTGTCGGCGGCAATGCCTTTCTCGTCGAGGTAGCCCGGCACCGGCTTGCCCCCGATGGCGCCGGCGCGATACTGGCCGCGCACGGTCTTCTCGGCCACGGCCTGCGGCGTAATCGGCTTGAGCGCCTTGAGGATCTTGATCTTCTCGTCGCGGATCGCGTCTTCCGACAGGCTGCTCGGGGGCTCCATGGCCACCATGCACAGCAGCTGCAGCAGGTGGTTCTGCACCATGTCGCGCAAGGCGCCCGTGCGATCGTAGAAGTCTCCGCGCGTCTCGACGCCGAGTTCCTCGGCGATCGTGATCTGCACATCCTGCACCCACTCTCGCCGCCACAGCGGCTCGAACAGCGCGTTGCCGAAGCGGATTGCCATCAGGTTCTGCACCGACTCCTTGCCGAGGTAATGATCGATGCGGTAGATCTGGTCCTCGGCAAAGAATTTCGCGACTGCGGCGTTGATCGCTTCGGACGATTCGAGATCGTGCCCCAGCGGCTTTTCCAGCACGATCCGGACATTCGGCGTGTTCAGCCCGGTACGCGCCAGTTGCTCGCAGATCGGCACGAAAAGATGTGGCGCCGTTGCAAGGTAGCACACCACCACTTCGGGGCGGCGCGACAGCACCTTTTCGGCGAGTGCATCGAAGTGCGCGGGCACGCGTGCGTCGGCCTGCACGTAGCAGATGCGGGCCAGGAACGCGGCCCATGACTCGGGCGGCGCATGCGCCAGGCCCGGCCGTACGCCCTGCTCCAGCGACGCAATGTAGTCTTCCTGGCTCAGTGGCTGGCTGCCCGTCGCGAGAATGCGCGCACGCGGGTGCAGCAGCCCGGCATGGTGGGCTTCATAAAGCGACGGCAACAGCTTGCGCCGGGCCAGGTCGCCGGTGCCGCCGAACAGCACCATGTCGAAATCAGGCATGCTCACCGTGGGCTCCTAGGCATGAGGATGGCGGTCAGAACGCGCGCATGCGCGGCACCTGCCCGATGCGGCCGCATGCAATGAGTGTCCCGCAGCGGCCCATAAGTTCCGGCCAGTTTACGTGAGTCCCCGCCGCTTGGCGAGGCGAGCGGGCCACAAAGCGTACCCGTTTCTGCGTGCCCACTGGCTGCGTCGCTCCACCGTGCAGCGTGCCGCGAAGTGCGCTAGGCTGGAAGCAACCCCGCAGGAGAAACCTATGCCACGTCACCCAGTACTCGAACGGGTCACGGCCCGCATCGTCTCGCGCAGCGGCCCTTCGCGTCAGGCCTACCTTGACCGCACCCGCGCCATGGCGGGCCAGAAAGTCGAGCGCAGCCAGATTTCCTGTACCAACCTCGCGCACGCCATCGCCGCTATGCCGGACGAGGCGAAGATCCGGCTCAAGGCCGACGAGCGGCCCAACCTGGCGATCGTCTCGTCTTACAACGACATGCTGTCGGCGCACCAACCGCTGGCGGCCTTCCCGAAGTGGCTCAAGGAGGCCGCGCTGGAAGCCGGCGGCACGGCGCAGTTCGCCGGCGGCACGCCTGCCATGTGCGACGGCGTAACCCAGGGCCAGGACGGCATGGACCTGTCACTGTTCTCGCGCGATGTGATCGCATTGGCCACGGCGGTGGCACTGTCGCACCAGATGTTCGACGGCGCGCTGTATCTCGGCGTCTGCGACAAGATCGTGCCAGGGCTGGTGATGGGCGCGCTGTCGTTTGGCCACCTGCCGGCGGTGTTCGTGCCGGGCGGCCCCATGATCACCGGCATGAGCAATGACGAGAAGGCGCATGTGCGCCAGCTCTATGCCGAAGGCAAGATCGGCCGCAAGGAGCTGCTCGAGGCCGAGACACGTTCCTATCATGGCCCCGGCACGTGCACGTTCTACGGCACCGCCAACTCCAACCAGATGCTGATGGAAATGATGGGCCTGCATCTGCCGGGCACGGCCTTCATCAATCCCAACACGCCGCTGCGCGAAGCGCTGACACGCGAATCGGCCCGGCAGGCCTTGCGCCTCGTGCATGGCGGCGAACGGTATACGCCTGTGGCCGACGTGCTCGACGAGCGCGCCTTCGTCAACGGCATCGTGGGCCTGCTGGCCACGGGCGGTTCGACCAATCACACGCTGCACCTGATCGCCATGGCACGCGTGGCCGGCATCGTACTGACGTGGGACGATTTCGATGAACTGTCGGCCGCGGTGCCGCTGCTCGCGCGCGTCTACCCGAACGGCAAGGCCGACGTAAACCAGTTCCAGGCGGCCGGCGGACTGTCGGTGGTGATTCGCGGTCTGCTCGAACTCGGCCTGCTGCATGACGATGTCAACACGGTGGTCGGCCGCGGGCTGGAGGCCTATACGCGCGAGCCCGTGCTGCGCGATGGCAAGCTCGAATGGACGGATGGGCCCAAGGCCTCGCTCGACGACACGATCGTGCGCGGCCCGGCGCAGCCGTTCGCGGCGGACGGTGGCATCAAGGTGCTCGACGGCAGGCTCGGGCGTGCGGTCATCAAGACTTCTGCAGTGAAGCCGGAACACCAGGTCGTGGAAGCGCCTGCGATCGTGTTCGAGCACCAGGACGACGTGATCGCGGCATTCAAGCGCGGCGAGCTCGAGCGCGATTTCGTCGCAGTGCTGCCGTGGCAAGGCCCGGCATCATGCGGCATGCCGGAGTTGCACAAGCTCACGCCGACGCTGACGGTGCTGCAGGACCGAGGCTTCCATGTCGCGCTTGTGACGGATGGACGCATGTCGGGCGCATCGGGCAAGGTGCCGGCGGCCATTCACGTCTGTCCGGAGGCGCTGAACGGTGGCGGTATTGGGCGCGTGCGTACCGGCGACATGGTGCGCGTGGATGCGCCGGCCGGTGTGCTGACCGTGCTGGTGGCAGATGCCGAGTGGGACGCGCGCGAATCCGCACGCCCCGACCTGCGGGCCAATCGCCATGGCGTCGGACGCGACCTGTTCGCGACCTTCCGCCGCAACGTCAGTGATGCCGAAGCGGGCGCCTGCACGCTGTTCGCCGACGAAGACGCGCGCGACTGACTCAGCGAACTAGCCCGCGCGCCGCAACGGATTGGCGCGCGGATCGGGCGTTGCGGTCGGCGGTGTGGTGACCGGCGTGGCGCCCGGGTCTGGCATGCGCACCTCCTGGATCGGTGATGCGAGCTTGCAGCCCGCGTCCTCGAGCACCTTTTTGATGCGCTCGTAGAACGCGTAGCGCACCGTCCAGTAGTCCTCGCTCGAAGTCCAGCAGCGCAGGTTCAGCGTGACGCCCTGCTCGGTGTAGTTGACGACCATCGCCTCGGGCTTCGGCTCCGGCAACAGGCGCGGCTCGGCGGACAGCATCATGTGCAGTGCGTCCAGGCCCTTGTGCATGTCACCGCCGAACGCCACCGTGGTCTCGATGTCGATGCGGCGCGACGCGTTCTCGCTGTAGTTCGTGATCGCGCTGCCCCACAGCTTGCCATTGGGCACGCGCAGGCAGACACCGTCAGCCGTGGTCAGCTCGGTCATGAACAGGCTGACCTCGCGGACCGTGCCAGCAACCCCTTGAGCATCGATGTACTGCCCGACGCGGAACGGCCGCAGCAGCACCAGCATGAGGCCGGCTGCAATGTTCTGCAGCGTTCCCTGCAGCGCCAGCCCGATCGCAAGGCCGGCCGCGCCGAGCATGGCGATGATGCTGGCCGTCTGCACCCCGAACTGGGACAGCACCAGCACGATGGTAAGCACGCGCACCATCCACTGGAACGTGTTGGCCAGCATCGGCCGCACGGTTTCATCGAGGTGCGTGCGGCCCAGCGCGCGCTGCGCCGATTCGGCCGCACACGCCGACAACCACCATCCCGCGATCAGGATCAGTACGGCGACCAGGCAGTTCATGCCTTGATGCACGGCCAGCTGCACCAGGTAGTTCCATGCGGTATCGAGCTTCACGGCGTCCATATTCCAGTTCATGAGAAGCGGCTCCAGGTCGGGGCGTACCCGTTTCTGCGCGCGTATGCCAGGCCGTTATGCGACACAAGGCGCAATGTGAAGCAACGGATCAGGCGCGTTGTCAGGCCAAAATGTCAGACATTCACCGACAAATGGCGCCATTAGGCGGGATTACGCTGTTTTTCAGAGGACAGCCGGAAAGGGAATTGGTTTCCGGCATCGACGGCCGGACGGCAAGCCGCGTCAGCGTACGCGGTCGGCACGCCACGCGCCAGGCGTGACGCCGAACGCTGAACGGAAGCGGTTATTGAAGTGGCTGGGCGAGGCAAACCCGGCGCGCATAGCGATCTCACGCAAGCACAGGCCCGGCTCGCCCAGCAGTCGCAGCGCGCGTTGCAGCCGCGCTCGCAGGATCCAAGCATGCGGCGGCATGCCGAAGCTCACGCGGAACATGCGCGCAAAGTGGTATTCCGACAAACCCGCCAGCGCTGCCAGCTCACCGAGCGTCGGATTCTGTTCGGGATGGGCTTCGATCCAGTCGCGCACCATGCGGCGCGCCGCTGCAGACAATCCGCCTCGCCAGTCGGTGCCTGCGCGATGGGTGGCATGGCTGAGCAGAAGATGCGTGACGGCATCATGCGCAAGCGCGTTGCCGGCCATGCGCGCATCGGGCGCCTGCCAGTCGAGCATGGCCAGGCGCTGGCCGAACGCGAACAGGTGCGGATCCTCGGCGAAGGTCAGGTCGCGCAATTGCAGCCCGCGCGGCTCGCGATCGAGCAGCCGCACGCAATGCCAGGCGACGTAGCCGGGATCGAAGTACAGATGCAGGAAGCGCTGGGTACCCCCGACATGCCAGCGCGACTCATGATCCGCGGGCAACAGGCACAGGCGGCCGGGAGCGCCGAGATTGCCGGGCTGATCGAGCCGGTACGTCGAATGGCCGCCCTCGAGGTAAACCGACAGCGTATGGTGGCCCGGTTGCGCGTAGGCGGTGTCGTCATGCCCGTTGCGCCACAGCGCGAGGCCAAGCCCATCGCCAAGCGCGGCGGCGCGTTCCAGCGAGGCACGTGAGCCCGTCAGCGCGTTGAACACCGCATGGTGTCGCAGCGGGTCATTCCCGGTGTGGAGGCTGGTGTCAGGAGCGGCCATACGTGTCTGAAGAGTGCCTGGCGACTATACCGCGATCGCCCGCCCGACGTTGCCGGACGACACCACACATGCACGCAGAAACGGGTACGCTCTGGGCCTCGGGGCCCCAGTCATCAGGCCGGATGGTCGTGCAGGCGGTCGCGGTGGGTCAGCGCCGGGAACAGGCGCATCCAGACCGCCACCACCAGCAGCGTGCCCACGCCGCCGAGGATCACCGCGCCGACCGGCCCCAGCAGTGCCGCCGTCACACCCGACTCAAACTCGCCGAGCTGGTTGGATGCACCGATAAAGACCGAGTTGACGGCGCCGACGCGTCCGCGCATGTCATCGGGCGTATCGAGCTGAACCAACGTCGAGCGCACCACCACGCTGATCATGTCCGATGCGCCAAGCACCACCAGCGCGGCCATCGACAGGGGCAGCCAGTGCGATACGCCGAACACCAGCGTGGCCGCGCCGAACAGTGCCACGGCACCGAACATCACCTTGCCCGCACGGCGGTTGAGCGGATGGTGGGCCAGCCACAGCGCGGTGACCAGCGCCCCGATCGCGGGCGCCGAGCGCAGCAGCCCAAGCCCCCACGGGCCGGTGTGGAGAATGTCGCGCGCATAGATCGGCAGCAGCGCCGTCGCGCCACCGAGCAGGACCGCGAACAGGTCCAGCGAGATCGCGCCAAGCAGCACCGGGCGGCTGCGGATATAGGCAAACCCGGCAAACAGCGTCTTCACGCTGACCGGCGCCGTTAGCCGCTGCACCGGCTGGCGCAGCGTCAGGCCGCTGACGAGGATCGCGGCGAACACGAACAGCGTGGCGCTCAGCGCGTACACCACGCCTGGCCCCGCAACATAAGCGAAGCCGCCGATGGCCGGGCCGATGATGATGGCCGCCTGCCCCGCGGAACTGGACAGCGCCACCGCGCGCGGCAACTGGCGCTGCGTTACCACGCTCGGCAGCAAAGCCTGCAGTGTGGGCGTTTCGAACGCCCGCGTCGCACCGATCAGCGCCACGAACACGAAGATGTGCTCGGGATTGATCCGCCCGGAGAGGCTGGACACTGCCATCGCGACAGCGATCAGCGCTTCCAGCGCCTGGCAGGTCCGTACGATGCGGCGACGGTCAAAGCGGTCCGCCATATGGCCCGACATCAGGATCAGCGCGACCGACGGCAGGAACTGCACGAGCCCCACCAGCCCGAGCATGAACGCATCACGCGTCAGGTCATACATCTGCCAGCCAACCGCCACGGTGAAGATCTGGTACCCGATGGTCGTGCACAGGCGCGCAAACCAGAAACGGCGGAATGAAGCATCACCGAAGACGCTGTCGGACGCTTCGGCAGTGGTGGCGGCGGGGGAAGACATGGGAGCAGTCGCGGCGGCGGGTGCCGGTCAGGGAGATGGATGGCGTGGCTTGCGGCTAGCTGCGGAGCGGCCAGCTGCGGAGCATCCGGCTGCACAGCGCGCCATTAGGGCAAAGAGCGTTATTCTACGGCGGCATGGTGGATCGCGTGCATACAGCTGCCGACATTCGCACACGGCGTGAAGAGAGGGGCTCTCTGACCCGCCGCGTTGCTATCCCAGGCGCCAATGCGCGCAAAACGGCACTTCCATGCAAAACGGCCCGCACGCTGCGGGCCGTTTTGCATCCGGAATGCGCTCGGGTCAGACGATCTCGCGCGTTTCCAGGAACTGCACGTCCGGGAATTTTTCCTGGGTGAGGCGCAGGTTGACCATGCTGGGCGCCAGGTAGACATGGTCGCCGGCGCCGTCGAGCGCCACGTTGTGGCCGGCCTTGGCAATGAGCTTTTCGATCTCGGCCGGCGCGCCCTTGAGCCAGCGCGCGGTCGCGCATTCGTGCGACTCGAAAATGGCATCGACGCCGTACTCGTGCTCGAGCCGGTGCGCCACCACGTCGAACTGCAGGATACCGACCGCGCCAAGCACGAGTTCGTTCGACGCGAGCGGGCGGAACATCTGCGTGGCGCCCTCTTCCGCGAGCTGCTGCAGGCCCTTCTGCAGTTGCTTGACCTTGAGCGGGTTGTTCAGTCGCGCGCGGCGGAAGAACTCGGGCGCGAACGACGGGATGCCCGTGAACTTCAGCGGCTCACCCTCGGTGAAGACATCGCCCAGCCGGATGGTGCCGTGGTTCGGCACGCCGATGATGTCGCCCGCGTAGGCCTCTTCCGTCGTGTTGCGGTCCTGCGCCATGAACGTGATGGCGTTGTTGATCGCCACGGTCTTGGCCTGCGACACGTGCAGGAGCTTCATGCCGCGCTCGAAGCGGCCCGAGCACACGCGCACGAAGGCAATGCGGTCGCGGTGGCGCGGATCCATATTGGCCTGGATCTTGAACACGAAACCCGTGAACTTGCCTTCCTGCGGCTCGACCACGCGCGACTCGGTATTGCGCGCGAGCGGCGGGGGCGACAGCTGGCACAGCGCGTCGAGCAGAGATTGCACACCGAAGTTGTTGATGGCGGAGCCGAAGTAGACCGGCGTCTGCTTGCCGGCCAGGAACGCTTCCTTGTCGAACGTGTGCGAGGCACCGCGCACCAGTTCGATCTCGAGGCGCAGCTCGTCGGCCTGGCTGCCAAGGATGCGGTCAAGCTCCGGGTTGTCGAGGCCATCGAGAATGGCCGCCGTACCCTTGTCACCGTGCGGATCGAACAGCTGCACCTTGTCGTCGATCAGGTGGTACACGCCCCGGAAGGCCTTGCCCATGCCGATCGGCCAGGTCATCGGCGCGCACTGAATCTGCAGCACGTCTTCGATTTCGTCGAGCAACTCGATCGGCGAACGGCCTTCGCGGTCGAGCTTGTTGATGAAGGTGAGGATCGGCGTAGCGCGCAGGCGGCAGACGTTGAGCAGCTTGATGGTCTGCGCTTCCACGCCATTGACCGAGTCGATCACCATCACGGCCGAGTCCACGGCAGTCAGCGTGCGGTAGGTATCTTCGGAGAAATCCTCGTGGCCCGGCGTGTCGAGCAGGTTGACGATGTTCTCCTCGGCCTTGCCGTCGGCAGCTTCGCGGCGGTACGGGAACTGCATCACCGACGAGGTCACCGAAATGCCGCGCTGCTTTTCCAGCTCCATCCAGTCCGACGTGGCATGGCGGTCAGCCTTGCGCGCGCGCACTTCGCCGGCCACCTGGATCGCGCCGCCGAACCACAGCAGCTTTTCGGTCAGAGTGGTCTTGCCCGCGTCGGGGTGGGAGATGATGGCAAAGGTGCGTCGACGCGCAATTTCGGATACGAGCGAGCTCACGGCAGCGGATAGGGATCGGGTAGATTGCAGGGCCCGGCATGCGGGAGCCGACCGGGCAACGACGAGGACCGCAGGGTGGCGGTCGAGCCGGCACTGCGGGCACGCACGAAAGGGAATGGGGCGCTATTTTACCGGTTCGCCGCCCTGGCCGGGCAACGCATCCGCCTGCTGGCCGCGCAGGCTGCCGAACTGCAGCGCGTACTGGCGCGTCAGTTCTGCGCCGAAAAAGAAGATCTGTGCAGAGTAATACACCCACAGCATCAGCGCCACGACCGAGCCGGCGGCCCCATACGACGATGCCACCGCGCTGTTGCCGAGGTAAAGGCCAATCAGGCGCTTGCCGACCGAAAACAGCACTGCAGTGATGATCGCGCCCATGGTGACATCGCGCCAGGCAATGCGCGCGTTGGGCAGCATCTTGAAGATGACGGCGAACAACGCCGTCACCACGGCAAACGAGAACAGCGTCGACAGCACATCGGCCACGGGCGCGAACCAGGACTGCGTCCACAGCGCGCCCCAGAAGCGATCGATCACGGCAAGCGCCGCGTTCACGATCAGCGAAACCAGCAGCATCAACGCCAGCACCAGCACCAGGCTGAACGAGAGCAGCCGCGAGCGCAGCAGTTGCTGCCAGCCCGCCGTCGCCGGCACCGGCACGTGCCAGATATCGTCCAGGCTGCTCTTGAGTTCGGCAAAGGCGCTGGTAGCACCGACAAACAGGATCCCGGTGGCGATGATCGCGGCCACCCCGCTGCCCCCGGCGCGATGCGTGGCAGCCAGGATGCTCTGGATCGCACTCGCACCCTGTTCGCCGACCAGATCTTGCAACTGCTCGAAAATCTCGCCGCGCGCGGCCTCTGCGCCGAAGAACAGGCCGGCGATCGATATCACCAGGACCAGTATCGGGGCCAGCGAGAACAGCATGTAGAACGAGAGTGCGGCGCCCTTGCTGGCAGCACGGTGCGCGAACCACGACTGAACCGCGGCAACCACCACGCGAACCGTGCGCTGGCCGGTGTGGCGATCAGGCAGGAAGCGTCGCAGGCCAAAGTGCGGACGGCGGGCGTGGCGGTCCGTTGGATCGGACAGGTTGTGCTCATCAGCAGTCATGCTCGGGAGACCTTCGCAGCACCACGGACAGAACGTGGCGCCAGCTGCCATGCCTGGTGCAGCCGCAGCCGACGCGACACCTGCGTTCATGATACTTCGCATCGGAGCACTCTTCCGGCCTGGAGCCGCATCCGGCAGTACACGACCGACCTGCTACAGTAAAAACAGGCATGCCTGCCCGCGCCTGTGACGCGGCATCTGCGCCGCAACTACCGCGAAAGGAGCCACTGTGACCCGCACGATCCCAGGGCGGCCGCTGGCCGTCATCTTGCTGCTTGGACTGAGCCTGCTGGCTTGTGGTGGCTGCGAACGCAGCCAACCCGGACCCAAACCCATTTCCGGCGCGGGTGCCAGCGGCGCCGGCCAGTCGCCGGCTCCGGCACAGCAATCAGCCCCGGCACGCTGAGCGTCTCCCCGCGTCCTGGCTAACCCGGCGTACCCGTTTCTGCGTGCGGCGCCGGCGTGCGCGCAAGTGATATACGCGTGGCCCGTGTAACAGCGCTGCAACCGTGGCGGAATTGCACCAGCGGACCCCCTCGCGGCGCGCAATGCCGCCTGGGACGCGGCATCGCGGCATGTAACGCTCACGCGTGGCGGGGGCGCGGCGCGCCACGCGGGCCGCTTCCGTTGCATCGGCGTAACGGAATCGTCGGCGACCGCGGCACAAGATGACCATACAGCCTTTGCATCGGGCTGGAAGCCGCATGAAACAAGCGCTTGCGGCCATTGGCACACTTGTCGCTCTCTGTCTGACAGGGAGTAGTAAAAATCCGTGACGCCACCACACGCCATTACGCGCGATTGCAAGAGGAGCCCCCAGCCATGCGTCATCCGCCAGCACGCATGACGGCACGCCGGCGTTCGCACCGGTTGGCGGGACCGCCGCCGTCTGTCATGGACCTGTTGTCATCGCCGTTGCTGCCGCATCCGCGTGTGCCAACACAGCCCGCATCGCCATGCGCGTTATGGAGCCGGGCGCTTGCGATCTCGGCGTATCGGCGCCGCACTGGACATTAGATATATTTAGATATGGCCACGGCGCAGCCGCTATAGCGCAGCAAGCGCCGCAAGCCAGCAGGAATTGTGCTCCGTCCCCCGGCGGGCACTTTTTTCCACCAAGGGAGGAGCCACCATGAAAGCCGGATACCTTGTCGCCGCCCTGGCTTTGTGCTCGACCAGCGCCTTGGCGGCCAGCTATGCCTATTTTGACCGGCCCGATAACGCCAGTGACAATTCGCATGCGGCCGTGAGCAGCGACGTCTACGTGCGCGGCTTCCGCTGGGCATGGGGCGACTTGCAGTTCAAGCAGGACCCGGGCGCCGCGACGCCGAACGAGCGGCAGGCACGCGATGGCCTGGACCGCCGCGACGCGGCGCCCGGCCGCCACAATGACGGCGGCGGCAACGCCCCGCCACGCCCGCGCGGCAAGATCAGCATGAACCTGGCGGCGGCTCCCGTCGCCGGGACCGAAGCTGCCGGACCGGTGCGCACGCCACCCGTGCCGGTCGCCGTTGTGCGCTGACGTGCCGCAAGGCACGGGGAAGGGGGAACCGGCGAGCGGACGTCGCCAGTTCCCCTTTCCCTGGAGCGCCTGGCGCGCGCATGCGGCCAGTCGGCTCAACCGTTCGCCGGCTTACTCGCCGGCCGTCTGCTGCGTCTCCACGCGGATGTTGTGCTTGTGCATGAGCCGGTACAGCGTCACGCGCGACACGTTGAGTTCGCGCGCGGCGGGCACGACATGGAAGCCGTGGCTCGCCATGACACTGCGGATCGCCTCGCGTTCGGCCTCCTCGCGAATCGCATCGAGCGTCTTGCGCGGCAACTCGGCGCCACCATGCAATTGCAGGTCCTCTGCGGTAATCTTGCGGTTGTCGGTCATCACGATCGCACGCCGCACGCGGTTGATCAGCTCCCGCACATTGCCCGGCCAGGCGTATTGCATCATCGCCTGCGTGGCGCATGGCGAGAATCCGCGGATGCGCCGGTGGGCTTCGTGCCCGTGCTCGGCCAGTACCGCATTGGCAAGCAGCAGGATGTCCTCGCCGCGTTCGCGCAATGCGGGGATGGTCAGCGTGAGCACGCAGAGCCGGTGGAACAAGTCCGCGCGGAAGCGGCCATCGGCCTGCGCCGCCACCAGGTCCACGTGCGTGGCCGAGATGATGCGCAGATCCAGCGGAATGGACTGGTGTCCGCCCAGCCTGGTGATGGTGCCCTGCTGCAGGAAGCGCAACAGCGCCACCTGACTTTCGAGCGGCAGGTCGCCGATTTCATCGAGGAACAGCGTGCCGCCCTGCGCCTGCTCGATCCAACCGATCTTGCGCTGGTTCGCGCCGGTGAACGCGCCCTTCTCGTAGCCGAACAGCTCCGACTGCACGAGGTGTGAAGGAATCGCGCCGCAGTTGATCGCAACGAAAGGTCCCTTGCGCCGGCTCGATGCCTCATGGATGGCCTGTGCTGCGAGCTCCTTGCCCGTGCCCGACTCGCCCGAGATGAACACCGGCGCCTCGTTGTGCGCCACCTTGGCGAGCGAGCGGAACATCGCACGCATCGACGCGCATTCGCCGATCATGGTCCCATGCGGCGCCATCTCGGTGGTGCGCCCGTGATGCAGGCACGCCATGCCATGCGCATGCTTGAGCGTGTAGAGCAGTTCGTCATGCGAGAACGGCGTGCGCACATAGTCGACGCAATAGTCGCGGATCAGCCGGCGTATGCGCTGGTCCGCAAGACGTGCATCGGTGGTGATGGCCACCCACGTCACGTGCAGGTGTTGCAGCCCCTGCTCCAGCTGCCCGAGCTCGACATCGCTGTACTCGGTCTGCAGGTCGATCACGCCCGCCATGGGCGCGCTCGATCGCACGATACGCTCCAGGTCGCGCACCTGCTGGATGCGGCGCACGTCCCAACCCGGCCCGAACTGGGCAGGGGTAAAACCAAAATCCTCATGACGCGACACGACCACGACCTGCGCGGCGCGTGTCGGCGCCTTGCACAGTCGGTCCATTACGATCTCCCGGACGTTGGGCTTATTGTTCATCCCGGTTTCCCGGCGCATCGGTTCCGGCCCTCCCGGCCGTTGCCGCCGCGGGTTTGACGTCGGTGTCACGAACTGGACTGACTGCGTGCTGGTTCATCCATGACAGCAAGCGGATCGCTGCCAAGATGCAATTCTTCCTGGAGACGCCGCCGCACGGCATCGCGCTCGCGCATCAGTTCAACGCGCGGAGCCTCGGGCGTCTGTCCGGAATACTGATAGTAGAGAGCCTTGTAGGTCTGCTGGCTCAGGATCCATTCCTGCAGCAGCTCACGCTGGCGCACCAGTTCGGCCTCGAGCAGCCGATGGCGCCGCAGCAAGTTCTCGATCGCCTCGCGCGCGCCCGCCGACAGCTCGCCGTCCTGGAGCAACGCGGTCACGCCCGACACCGCCGCACCGTCGTGGCGGATCCTGCGGGTGGCTGACTCACCCGCGGCTTCTCCCAGTGCAGCCCAGGTGCGATGCATGGAACGACTGGCGGACTCGCTGATGGGCCCGATGGCGGTTCGCCGGATTTCTCCTGCGGTCATGATCTGATCCCCGTTGTACAACACCCCCGGCACTACACGTTCGCGTTTACCACTTTTCTGTCTTTAAATTGTTTTTTGCTTGGCGCACGTGTGTCCGCGCGCTCTGTCTTCGTGGTGGCGATGCCGTATTGAAAAACGGTCTTGTCGGACGTGTCCCACGGCAGGCGGACTTGCCGAAGCTGCTTCAGTGCGCTCTATGGCGCCTTTCCCGATGAACCGGAGTCAAGAAAGGGCGCTTTCATGCGCCCTCTCTTTGCCACGCCTATAGTTCAGTGCATTTGCGGCGGTTTGTCCAGCCCCGAGTGGGGGATGTCCGACCAAACTCATGCCGCACTCATCCATTGGGATGAAGCCTGCGGCAAGCGCCTCACCGTTCTCATCCATCGGCATGGCATGCTTCTGCGGTCATGCGCCAGCGCGCCCGATGCTCGCAGAAACGGGTACGCCTTGCCACGGCCGGTCACGCAGAAACGGGTACGCCTTGAGGGTTCTCGGCACGCAGACTGAGGCGGCGCGGACCCGCCTCGACCCCCACCGCTCAGTGGCCTGGCAGGTAGTAGAACTTGAAGACGAACACCGCAGCGATGATCCACACCATCACCGGGACATTGCGCGCACGGCCGGTCATCAGCTTCAGCACGGCGTAGCTGATGAAGCCGAATGCGACACCATTGGCGACGGAATAGGTGAAAGGCATGCCGAGCGCGGTCAGCACGGCTGGCACGACTTCAGTGACGTCGTTCCAGTCGATGTCGAGCAGTTCGCGCAGCATCAGGCAGGACACATAGAGCAATGCGGGCGCGGTCGCGTAGGCCGGCACCGTGCCCGCGAGCGGCGCGATGAACAGGCACGCCAGAAACAGGACCGCGACCGTCACGGCGGTGAGCCCCGTGCGTCCGCCTGCCTGCACGCCCGATGCGCTTTCGATATAGGCAGTGGTCGACGACGTGCCCAGGAACGAGCCCGCCATGATCGCCGTGCTGTCCGCCATCAGCGCCTTGTTGAGGCGGTCCATGCGGCCGGCCTTGAGCAACCCAGCGCGGTTGGCCACGCCCATCAGCGTGCCGGTAGCATCGAACAGTTCCACCAGGAAGAAGACCAGCACTACGTTGACGATGCCGATCGACAACGCAGCCGAGATATCGAGCTTGAACAGCGTCGGGCTGATCGACGGCGGTGCCGACAACACACCGTGGAACGTATTTCCTGCAAAGAAGAAACTCAGCACCGTGGTCAGCAGGATGCCGATCAGGATTGCCCCCTTCACCTTGAGCTGGTCCAGCGAAACGATGACGAAGAAGCCGACGATCGCCAGCACCGCGGACGGCTGGTGGAGGTCGCCGATGGTCACCAGCGTAGCGGGGCTCGCCGTGACGATGCCCGCGTTCTTGAGCGCCACGATCGCGAGGAACAGGCCGATGCCCGCGGTGATCGCCACGCGAATCGAATGCGGAATGCCGTTGACGATCATCTCGCGGACGCGGAACAGCGTGACCAGCAGGAACAGGCAGCCGGAGATGAACACCGCGCCGAGCGCGGCCTGCCACGCGAAGCCCATGCCCTTCACCACGGTGTACGCAAAGTAAGCATTCAGGCCCATGCCGGGGGCCATTGCGATCGGATAGTTGGCATAGAAGCCCATGATCAGCGTACCGATCGCCGCAGCCACGCAAGTGGCCACGAAAACCGCGTCCTTCGGCATGCCGGCATCGCCCAGGATGGACGGGTTTACGAAGATGATGTACGCCATCGTAAGGAAGGTCGTCATCCCGGCAAGGACTTCGGTGCGGACATCCGTCTGGTGTTCCGACAGCCCGAAGAGGCGCTCAAGCAGCGACGGCGCGGGTTGGCCGGCGGCTGGGCCGCCCGGTGGCGTGGAGGCGGGTTCCGGTATCGACATGAATGGTCTCCTGACTGTCTATCGTTGGTGCATCGGTGCGCCGGACGCAATGGCCGATATGGCCGGGACATCCTGGCCGCCGCATGGGCATGGGTATACCGCGCCCATGTTGCGGCAAGCGTACGCTGGTACAGAATCGTGACGCAGGTGGCGGGGCCGACGCATGAACGACATGCAAAAGGCGTGATGATCGCACAGCGCCGAAAAGTGATGTCCGCCCCACCCCGGGATCACTCCCAGCTTGACGGTGGCATCGAACCCCCGTATAAATCGGCCTAGATTCAAGCGACGAGGCAACAGTTCATTCGTTAGCCACCGTCTGGTACTTCGGTTGTCCATGGTGTCCTTTCCTTGAGTTCTATGTAGGATGGCGGTTTCGCCATTCGCTTTTTTTATTTTTTCTGGAAAGCAAATCATGCAAACCGGTATCGTCAAATGGTTCAACGACGCCAAGGGCTTCGGCTTCATCAAGCCGGACGCAGGTGGTGACGACCTCTTCGCCCACTTCTCCGAAATCCGCTCGGAAGGCTTCAAGTCGCTGCAAGAGAACCAGCGCGTGTCGTTCGAAGTCAAGAACGGCCCGAAGGGTCTGCAAGCCGCGAACATCACCCCGCTGTAAGCGAGCGCGCGGCGCGCCTGGCGCGCTACGACAAGGAACCCGCCCACTGAGGCGGGTTTTTTTACGCCTGTTGGGGTCGCGACTGCCGCTGTCGCGCCTTCACTGCCACATCCCTCCAGTAAGGCCGGAGGACGGTCTCCCCCTCTTCCTACCGAATCCGTAAGTGCCGGCCTCCGGCACGCAGAAACGGGTACGCAATCCCCGTCCCTGGGGAGTCCGGCCGCATACCTTCCGCAGCGCAGCACGCAGAAATGGGTACGCTCGCTCCGATTCAGGCCCGCAGAAACAGGTACGCAAACCGGAAACGCCTGTCCGGCCCCTGATTCCACGCCCGCAGAAACGGGTACGGCGAGAAATTTTTTTTCGTGCCCCGTCGTGATTGCCACGACGCGTAGATAGCCCCTCTTTCTGTTGCCGTGCCGCATTTTTCCTGCGCAGAAATGGGTACGGGTGTTGTTGCAGCGCAAGAATTTTCCGCTGCGAGCCCCCTTGGGACCAGTTCGCAGAAACGGGTACGCGGTCCCCTGGCGTTTGGATTGGTCCGAGTACGCAGAAATGGGTACGCACCGAGCAGAGCCAACCCTTGCGCCTGTCGCTCACCGAAGACTCAGTACGCAAACGTGCGCAGAAACGGGTACTCGCAGCCTGTGCCGCCAAACGCACGTATACGTATAAATGTGAGCGCTAGCTTTTGTGGAAAGGCATGTGTATAATGGAAAGTGTTATTGTTTGGCTGCGGCGCGAACGTGAGACGACTCGCAGAAACGGGTACGCACTTCGCCATTGCGCATCTGTTAAACACGCAGAAATGGGTACGCCGAACTTGAGGATCTGCCTGGGCCGGCGCGTCGCAGAATCAGGTACGCCGCAGAAATGGGTACGACAACGAGCGCACAGCTGTGTAAACCGCCGCAGCGCAGAATCAGGTACGCTTTGGATCGATCTTTCGCAGAAACAGGTACGCCAAAGCGTTAACAGGCAAGGCGTATACCGCGGAACGTACCTATTTCTGCGGGGATAACTCCGGCCGGCGAGCGCGTTTACGCCTCCTGGCGATCAAAACGGCACATCGCCGCAGAATTGGGTACGCAAATGGACGCTCCAGCTGTGGAAAAGCCTGTGTGAACAAGAAGTTATCCACGCAGAAACCGGTTCAGGCCACCCGCTGAAACAGGTTCGTCCTTGCGCAGATTCGGGTTCGGGGCTTCGCAGAATCGAGTACGTTCCTCCGCAGATTCGGGTTCGCGGGCGGGACAAATCTCTTTTGAAATCAAGGCGCTGACCCCTCCGTATACGGTTTACAAGTAGTTAACCCGTATCGGTATCGTTTACTTGTAGCCAAGGTCTGGCGTTCCGTGGACAACCCTCCCGGGTTGCCCACCGACATGCCAGCCTTCTGCCAGCCAGGTAAACACGGCACCTCAACCCAATTGGCATACAGGGAAACGCCACAGGAAACGTAACGGAACGTATACGTACCCGTTTCTGCGTGACAAGGTTTACGGCTTCGCGTACAAAGGCGGGTAATCCGAAGCACGCCAATATGCCCATCAAACGCTCCCCGGTCGCCGCGGGGGATCGCTCCGTCCTGGATATGGACGGCGAGCCATCCCGCATCATTGTTCCCGGCAACGAGAACAACCTGGTTCCGTCCGAAAAATTCCAACGCCTGTTCGACGAGGCGCAGGCCATGGAGCGCGAAGACGCCTGGCAAAGCGGCGAAGTCGGTTTCCTGAGCCGGGCCAGTGTCCAGGTGACGTTGCCCTATCGCGCGCCCAAGGGCGCGCCGCCGGTGTGGACGCGTACGAGCGGCAACATCTCGCTGATGATCCAGCCTGGCTACTTCACGCAGCAGCGGTCGGAGCGCGCCAGCAATGGCCGGCAGAAACTTGTGTCGGAAACCGTGTCGCTCGGTTACCCCTATGGCTCCTATCCTCGCCTGATGCTTGCTTGGATCGGCAAGGAGATCATGGCCAAGAAGAAGCGGGGCGAATTCACCGGCACGGTTGAGGACCGCCGCATCTCGCTGGGCAATTCCCTGTCGGAGTTCATGTACAACCTCGGCATTCCGATGGCCACTGGCGGCAAGCGCGGGACCATGACGCTGGTACGCCAGCAGATGATCCGGCTGTTCTCGGCCACGATTGCGATCGTGCAGAACAAGTCGATGCCGAGCCAGAATCAGACCAGCAACCACGAACCGCTGTCGATCGATCGCGTTGGTTACCTGCTGGCTGATCAACTGTCGACGTGGTGGGATCCCATGCAGCCCGGGCAGGGCTCCATGTTCGAGAGCTTTGTGGTGTTGTCCGAACCCTTCTTCAACGAGCTGGTCAACCGACCCGTGCCGGTCGATATGCGCGCACTGAAGGCGCTCAAGCAGTCGCCGTTCGCGCTGGACGTCTACTCTTGGCTGACGTACCGGTTCTTTACGATCCAGCGGCGTACGGAGATCCCCTGGGAGGCCCTGCAAATGCAGTTCGGCACCGAGACCGAGAGCGAACGCAAGTTTCGCGCGTTGTTCCGCAAGGCGCTGAAGGATGTGCTCGTGGTGTATCCGGGTGCCAAGGTCGACGCGGACTCGTCAAAGGCCCTGATCCTGCAACCGTCGAGGACCAGCGTCCGCAAGCTCGGCTGATACCTGCCAGGGTCAACAAAAAAGGCAAGCACGCAGCTTGCCTTTTTTGCTTTCAAACGACAGCCGCGCATCAACTGCGTGGCTGCCGCAAGATCAGGCGGGCTTGATCGCCGATGCCTGCAGGCCCTTCGGACCTTGCTTGACCTCGAAGGTCACGCGTTGGCCGTCCTTCAGCGTCTTGAAGCCCGAACCCTGGATTTCGGAGAAGTGCGCGAACAGATCCGCACCGCCGTCGTCCGGGGTGATGAAGCCAAAGCCCTTAGTCTCGTTAAACCACTTGACCGTACCGGTTGCCATAGGAATTTCCTTTTCGAAGCAAGTTCTCTTACACCACGTAAACAACCGTTCAAGCACGTTGAGTTCTCGTAGATACCGAACGGAAGCCGACGAGGTTGGCACGACTTGACTCGACTGTAGGGCGCATCATAACCAGATTGTGCTGGCGTGTCATGTGCGCCGTAGAGCGCACTACAGATACTTTAGGCGGATTGTCTGACGCATTTCAAGCAGAAATATCAAGCTTTGGGCTTTTTGCCAAAGCGGCCGCAAAAAGCGCTCTTGCAGTGAAAGCGCAAGGGATGTTTATATATTTTATAAAATTTACGAACTGGGTTGATACGTCACGTCGTTTTGGCTAAAGTTGCGCCTAAAGTTAACTGCGCTTTCAGCGCTGAAAGAGAGGTCCTTGTGGCAGCAAAAATCATCACGGTCTTCAACCAGAAGGGCGGGTGCGGCAAGACTACGGTGAGCATGCATCTGGCCGGGACGCTCGGTCTGCGTGGCGCCCGTTCGATGCTGGTCGACATGGACGAACAGGGCACTGCGACGCGATGGGCGGCACAGGCTAGTGATGAACGCCCTTTTCCCGCCTCCGTTATTGGCCTGGCGCCGTCGGGCGGTGCCATGCATCGGGAAGTCCGCAAGTTCGTGCAGGACTACGACTACATCGTTGTGGATTGCCCGCCTGCGGTCCATTCCGCGGCGCCGTCGAGCGCACTGCTGATTTCGGATCTGGCGATCATTCCCGTGGTACCGTCGCCCCCCGATTTGTGGGCAGCCGTGGCGGCGAAGACGCTGGCCCAGCATGCACAAGTCCAGAACGAAACGCTCCTGATCCGCGTGATGGCGAATATGGTTCAGCGACGCGTGTCGATCGCGCGGCAGGCCATCGAAATCCTTGGCGACGACGGCGAGGTACCGCTATTGAACTCGATGATCGGGTCGCGCTCGGCATTCCGCGAATGCCAGGCAATCGGATGTACCGTCCACGGCGTCGCCGGCGCTCGCGAAGCGGTTCAGGAGGTCGACATGATGGTTGATGAAGTGTTGTCTTTGATTGAGCATTAAGGCATGGCTACAAAACTGAAGAGCCTGAAGGCGGGCATGCTGGCCGGCATGGCGGCCGAGAAGAATCGCAGCGATTCCCTCGATCGATTCGCGCGCGCCGAGGCGGCGATCTCCCAGCATCCGAACGGCCTGCTGCAGGCGCGCCAGCCGGAGCCACCGACGGCTTTCAGCGCTGAAAGCGCGGAAACCGAGAACTCCCGTGCGCTGGTCCGGATTCTCCTGACCCACCTGCATGACAATCCGCTAAATGCCCGCCGCATCTACGATCCTGCCGTCGTGCAGGAGCGGGCCGCATCGATTGCCACCCACGGACAGAAGACGCCAGGCCTTGCCGCGCCGGATCCATCCCGGCCGGGCCACTACATCCTGATCGACGGCCACTATCGAAAGCGCGCCCTGGCATCTGCCGGCAAGCTCGAGATGGAATGCTTTGTCGAAAATGATCTTAGCGACCTCGACTTCTACCGGCTGTCGTTCATGCTCAACGAGCAGCGGTCGGATCAGTCCGCGCTCGACAACGCGATCGCCTGGCGCCAGTTGCTCGATGAAGGCAAGGTGCAGAAGGAGGAGGACATCTGCGAGTTGACCGGTATCTCCGCCGGCACGGTAAACAAGACTCTCGCATTGTTGCGCCTTCCCGAGTCGGTTCTGGCTGTCATGCGGGAACGGCCGAACGCGATCGGCATCGCTGCGGGTTATGAACTGACGCTGTACTTCAAGCTGGCGGGTGAGGATCGCACGCGTGAACTTGCGACGCGCATCATGACGGATGGGTTGTCCAGCCGTGAAGTCGAGTCAATCCGCAAGCAGGCGCAGGAAGGCAAGTCGCGCAAGGTCAAGGAGATCAGCCGCCAGTACAAGATTCGTACAGATGCTGGTCAGTTGCTCGGCACGATCAAGGAATGGGATTCCGGGCGGGTGATGCTGGATGTTCAGCTTAGCGACCGCAGCGCGCGCGAGGCGCTGGTGGAGGCGCTCAAGGCGCGCTTTGGCCTCGACAAGACGCTGCTCTGACGTAGTGCGCAGCTGAGGCGAAGACCGTGTAACGCGGGGAGGGGAATGACCTTCTCCTCCCTGCCGGCCCGCAGGGGCTTCATGCTGTCGCAGTACGGATCTGTCTCGGCGTGAATGCCGGCAATTCGCGTGCCTTCGCTGTCGCGAAAGTCTTCCACGCTGTTCGCAACAACTGATCGAGACCGCTGGCCCCATACCCGGCAGCACTGCCTGCCAGGCGCTTCGCGAGGCCACGACGGGTGCGCGGAAATTCGAGCGGCCCAAGGAGCGCCGCGCTAGCAGGCGGGTTGCCTTCAAATCCTCGCCGTACCCAATGCTTCCGAAGCGCTGCGAGGGTGTCGGCAGCAACCACGGCAGCGACCGATGGCGCACCATCCTCATCCAGACGGGCCCCGTCTCCATCCATTCGCAAAGCGCCGCATGTCACGCTGGCAAGGTGGCTTAGCCTGAAGCCATCGCGCACCAGCAGGCCGGCTGCAAGCGCTGCCTGCCACTTCGCGTCTTGTTGCGACCTCAGCCAATCGAAGAATTCATCAATGTCATTTCGCTTCAGCGCGTCTGGAGCGTTTGCTGCGTCGGATGCTTCTGGTGCCTCGGACACCACCACGTCGGCCCGCGCAACGGACGCATCGAGCATCCCGCGGACATCGCCTATCCGTCCGGCGCGGGACAGTGCCTTGAGCATGGCATGCACCACGCGCAGCGCTGCAACCTGCGAGCTTGCGCCGAGCGGCCCCTCGAATGGGCGCCAGTGAACCCGGTCGCGCGGGCTTGCGGGGCCGCACCAGAACGACGCCGGCTCCGGTGCGCGCAGGAAAGCCGCATAGCGTTGCAGCGCTTGCGTCGTCATATTTCTCAGTTGCAGTCGTTCCTGGGCCAGCCAAAGCAGCAGCCGCTCCGCCTCCTTGCGATAGCTGTTTCGGGTATGGGGCGATCGGGGCCTGGCGTCCAGCCATTGCCGAACGAGTTCCAGATCCGATCGCTCAGCGTTTGGCCCCGCGTCGCTATGCGGCAACATAAGTTCAAGCGGTACGGGATGCGTCATGCCCAGGCCCAGTGCAAGGGGGACCAGGGAAGGACGTCGCGAGACGTCCGACGGTGCGACGATATACGGCGCTATAAGTGCCTTATTATTATCTTTTTGTGCGGCTCGCTGTTGGATCAACCACCGTGTAATGACCTCCGCCGACTTCGGGCCAATGCGAGGAACGGCGCGCCACCAGCTGCTGCCTCGAGCATTAGCCAGGTCGGCCAGATCTGAAATCTTGTGGATGCCGGCTGAGGTCAGGCGCCGGGCCAGGCTCGGGCCGAACCATAGCCCTACCTCATGTCCCGACGACGGACGCCCCTGGCCAAGACCCTCTAGAGAGGAAAGCGCGTCAACGCGGCGGGTCATGCCGACGTCGGAGCGCCCGCGCAGCGCCTCGAACATCTCGGCGATCTCGGGCCGGTCGTGCTGCAACGCAAACTGGACCAGTCGGTCGCGCAGACTAAGGATCCGGGTGATCGCCTGGTGCTCGGTCAGCACGTCATCGTCGTCCGGATCGGTGAGGTACCGGTTTGCGATATCGACCGGCCTCATGCCCTGCGCGTACGCGCGCACGACTGCGAATTCCGTCCGCGTCAGCTTGGTGGCACCCGATGCGCCGCCGTCTTCACTCATTGCCCGATCTCATGTAAGTGACTGAACTATAACAACTTTATCCAAAGTGGATTCCGAGCAGGCCACTTTTGCCGCACCAAAGTTAATGTAAATTATTTTTGTGCGAATCACCACACTTCCGCAAGTGCCAGTGAGTCTCCGCACGGTGCGGCGGGCGCACAAATCACCACCCCGGTTGCTGAAGTCCGCCAGAGCGTACCCATTTCTTCGTAGGAACCCTGCGGGTTCTGGCGCAATTCATCGCGGAGTCCTATGCCGGGCAATGCCGGATTCCCCCGACGCGGCGCGGTTCGGATAATGCACCGCGGCGCGCGACGTTGGCGGGCGCGAAATGGACTATCTACGCCAGTCGCACGCGCTCCCAGTTTCGGCCCCGCCGGCACCACCGCACCCACGTTCCATCTACCGTGAACTCATTCTCTTTCACGCCCGGCCAGGTCAGGCAAGGCCTCGGGCGACTCTGGCAGCGTGCCGGGAAAATTCCTGCTGCTGATGTCCGAAAGACGATGGGCATGACTTGCGCCGCGATTGCACTCATTCTTCTTTTGAGCGCCCATGTGCTTGAGACGCTGCATTCGCAGGAGCGTGCTCGCGTGAAGGCCGAACGGCAGGCCGCGCTGCATGCCGTCACGCGCATGATCGGGATGCTGAGGGAGGACGGTGAGACACGGCTGCGGACGATCATCGAGAACCCGTACCAGATCGACCTCGCTCGCCGCATTGCCGCCGCGCCGGGCGACCAGGCCCTGCGCGCCGAGTATGAGGCGTGGATCACGCCCGTCTTCCGCAGCCGCGGCTTCGAGGGCTATAGCCTGATCTCGCCGCAGCGCGTGATTGTCGCTGCCAGCAGCCGCGCCTATGTCGGCAGGCCGGTATCGACCGCGGTGGTGATCGAAGCGCTGGCTCGCGCACAGCACGCTGATTACGCGGCGACACGGCCGAACCGGTCGCCCATGCCGATCCTGACTGCCGAGGGCGAACAGCCCCCGGGCACCTTGTTCCAGCAGGTCTGTGCCCGCATCGGCACGCCGGAGGCGCCAATCGCCTTCCTTTGCCTGCGTACGGACCCCCAGGATCGGCTGTTCGAGATCCTGCGCGTGGGCTGGTCTGGCAAGAGCGGCAAGGCCTATGTCATCGACGCCGCAGGGCGCCTGCTGTCGCCCGGGCTGCCTGGCGACAGAGCATTGCAGCCATCGGCGAAGCCATGGGTATCAGCGCCCTTCGGCCTGTGGGCGCAAGTCCCGACCCGGCCGCGCGGTGGCGGGCCATCGGTGCCTGCCGACGGTAACGGACAACTGACCGAATTGGCTGCTGCGCTGATCGATGCCAGGGACGGCGAGACGCGCGTATTCGATCACTACCTCGACTATCGCGGCCGCCGCGTCATCGGCGTGGGCCATTGGTTTCCCGACACCGCAATGGGTGTCATTGTCGAACTCGACACCGATGAAGCGTACCGCTCGTTCCATCTGGCGCGCCAGGCAATCATCGCGCTGACCGCGCTCGCCATTTGCCTGATCCTTGCGCTGACCGCCTTGCACTGGCGCAGCCGCCGGGAAATGCGCCAGAACGCGGAGCGCTGGCAGGCCTTTCGCAAGAACGTGCCGGCGGGCCTCGCCTACATGAGCCCAGGCGGCAGGGTCGATATGGCTAATGATATCTACTGCGAATTCGCCGGCCTTCCCCTCCATGACCTGCTGGGTAGGAACGCGTGGACGGCCTTGCCCGACCGGCGCGTCGCAGGCATCTGCGAGCGCGGCCATGCCGACGTGCTGCGCACAGGCCAAACGCACGTGGACGAGCATACGCTGAATGTGCGCGCGCACGGGCAACGGGTCTACCGCGTCGCGAGGTTTCCGGTCCGCAGCCGCCATGACGCAGTCATCATGGGCGTCGGCACCGTGGTGACCGACATCTCCGAACAGGAACGGACGCGCCAGGCGCTGGAAAACCTGGCGAGCACGCTCGAATGGAAAGTGGCCGAGCGCACGCGCGAACTGATGGAGGCGCGCGAGTCGGCGGAAGCGGCGGCGCGGGCCAAGTCGCAGTTCCTGGCGAACATGAGCCACGAGATCCGGACCCCGCTGAATGGCATCAGCGGCATGACCCATCTCGCGATCGGCGAGCCGGACAGCGGCAGGCAGGGGCAATACCTCGCGCGCATCGAGGAGTCTTGCCAGCACCTGCAGCGTATCGTCAATGACATCCTCGATTTCTCGAAGATGGAGGCAGGCATGCTGGCAGTCGATGCCGCGAGCTTCCCGCTTGCGCGCCTGCTGGACCATGTCTTGTCCCTGTTCCGCGAGCAGGTCCGCAAGAAAGGCCTGGTCTTGCAGATGGAGGTCGATCCCGCGCTGCCGCTCCATGTCATCGGGGACTCCCAGCGCATCGGGCAGATCCTGATCAACCTGCTTGGCAATGCGCTCAAGTTCACCGATGCCGGCGAGATCCGCTTGCGGGTGCGCGCATGCAATGCCGATGACGACACCGTGGCCGTGCGCTTCGAGGTCAGCGACACGGGAATCGGCATTGCCGAAGATGCCTTGCTCGTATTGTTCAGCCCGTTCCACCAGGCCGACAGTTCGGCCGCGCGGCGCTTCGAGGGAACGGGCCTTGGCCTGGCGATCAGCAAACGACTTGCCGAGTTGATGGGTGGTCGCATCACCGTGCAGAGCCAAGCAGGTGTGGGCAGCTTATTTACGCTCGAGATCGGTCTTGGCGTTTCGAAACCGCCCGCATGGCAAGGCCGCGCTGCACGCCTGCCGGCCGTCACGCCAAAACAGGACGCCGTCCAGTCTTCGGCAGAACACGTGCACGACGATCTGCCTGGCGCTGCACGCACCGCGACACCGCACGCCCTGCGCGGACGCACGGTGCTGCTGGTGGAGGACAACCTGATCAACCAGGAAGTCGCGCAGGCGCTGCTGACGCAGGCCGGCATGCAGGTCACGCAAGCGAACAACGGCCAGCATGCGCTGGGCCTGCTCGCACAAGGGCGCTTTGATCTGGTACTGATGGACGTCCAGATGCCCATGCTGGACGGGCTCGAAACCACGCAGCGCATCCGCCGCGATCCGCGGCACGCCTCGATGCCGGTCGTGGCATTGACGGCCAGTGCGCTGGAAGATGACCGGCAGCGCTGCCTGGCGGCCGGCATGGATGACTACGTGTCGAAGCCGATCGAGCCCCGGAAGCTCTACCAGGTCATGGCGCGGCTTGTGGGCGGCGATGCACAGTCATTGCAAAGCGCCGCGGCGATCATGAGCACGCCAGCGCAAGCCGTCGCGAAAGTTCCGTGCATCGTATCGCTGCGCGCGATCCCGGCGCTCGATGTCGGGCCGGCACTCGAACGGCTGCAGGGACGCCGCGAGATCTACGTCGGGCTCGTGCAGCGCATTCTTGCCGAGCGAATGGACTTCCACCGGCAGTTGCATCAGGCCGTATCCGAAGCGCGCTACCGCGATGCGAGCCTGCTTGCGCACAATATGCACGCGATCCTGGCCACGCTCGGCGCGGTGGAACTCGCCCCGATGCTTCGCACGCTGGAGCGCCAGCTCCTCGACGACCGGCCCGACGAAGCGCTGCTATCCGCGTTCATGGACCAATTTGAATCGCTGCTGTCGTCGCTGTCGACCGCGCTGAAGTTCGTCGACGCGCCGACGCCGACGCAGTCCTGCGCCGCTGAGTAGTTCTACTCTCCCCCTTGCATGCATGCCGCAAGACACTCGCGGCATCGCGTTGAAGCGCACGGTTCCTTCGCGTCAGGCCTCGGGCGTGGTACGCGCGAGGCGACTCCCCGACTGCACCAAAAGCGAGCCTTAAATCTGGCCTGCGCCTGACGATAACCGGAAGCCTGATACAGGCATCCATCAAGGAAAGGCTGGCGATGAACCAGCCTGACAAGCACTTGCCTTCGCCGGCAGGGAACGGGTCACGGACAGCGTAGGAAAATCTCGGTGAACGACTTAAGCATCAAGTAGTTCCGAGACGAAGGATCACGCCGGCGCTGGCGGCATTGCGCGCCCGGGACGCGCAGCGTCTCGATGCGATCGTGCGTGGTCCGATGAAAGCGCTCTATCCCCCCACGCGAAAGGACCTCAGCGCGCTGATCGAACTGCAGCTCAATGTCGGCAAGGCCGAATACGAGGCAACTTGCAGCGCGACTGGGACCTGACGGGCGAGCGAAGAACAAAGCGGCGGCCGCGGAATCGCTGCAGGAGCGTGTGCGGGATTTGTCCGCGGCGGTGGCGGTGTTTCAGACCGGACAGGTTTCAGGGGGCACCCGGGATCAGGGCCATTTCACGCCCGCTGGCGAACGCGAGGGCTTCCTCGCCATGCCGCAGGTCGGCGCCCTCATCGTGCAAACACATCAGTGCTGCGATTGCTCGTTCACAGTATTTCAGCGCTGAAATCGAAAGCGCAATCCGCAACCTGGACTCGTGATGAAAGGGGTCGCTTGGGCGGTGACTGCGGCGAACTCCGCTATTGAAAACCCCCAATGTGGGGCGGCCCTGACATATGGGCGAAGCGCCACGTGCGGACCGCGCGGGCATTAACTCCCGGCTGGACCTTCACGCGAACATACCTCGCTGACCGTACGTCGACAACGACGTCAACGCGGCGCTGTCGAAATGCATATATGGGGTGCCGCACATAGCTACTCTCTCGCGCCGCCAGCACCGCCCATAATTGCTTGAAGCAAAGGAAGACGCCAACTGGGCTATCACCCGCAAATCATTCCGGCCGATCGATGAATTATTGCGTGGCGTGTGCGTGGCACGGCAAACAGCAAAGACGCTCTTCCAGTCCTGGACGCGCGGTGAAAGGTGCGAAGTTTGCGCAATAGCAAGGTAGCTGGTCTAGTGAGGGAGCTTTGAGAATTGGGAAGCACCGTCTGCGGCCATGATCCGCTTGCGAAACCAAATGATTAGATCATGCGGCTATCCCATATTTCGTGGAATCTGGCTGGATTAACGCTCCCATTACTCGTCGCAGCTGTCACGGTCCCGCAACTCATACAGAAACTCGGGAACGAACGGTTTGGGTTACTGGCGCTGGCATGGGGATTGATCGGCTATGCGGGGGCGCTGGATCTCGGCATCGGTCGAGCGCTGACGCAATTGGTCTCCAGTCTACGGGGCGCAGACAACCTGGCAGATATTCCGGACGTGTTGGCGACAGCACGGCGGATCACTCTTGTGGCCGGACTGGTCGGTGGCATTTTGGTCGCGGCGACCGCGTTGCTGGGTGGATACGCCTGGATCGACGCGCATGGTACTCCCCCTCTTGAGATCCGCTCGGCCATGATCTTGCTGGCCATTGCGTTGCCGGCGCAGGCGATGAGTGCCACGTACCGCGGAATGAATGAAGCCTTCCTGAACTTCAAAGGCATCAGTCTATTGCGCGCGGGACTCGGCGTAATCAATTTTGGTGGGCCGTATCTGGTAACACTCTACACCAATCAACTTCCGTGGCTGATTGCAACGTTAGTTGTCAGCAGGGTTCTTGCTTTGTTCGCATTTGATTACCTGGCTGCCCGATGCATGCGGAATGGTGGGGTTGGATATAAGGGCGCCTATTCTTCAAGAATCGCGCGATCACTGTTCGCCTTCGGCGGATGGGTGACGGTCAGTAGCATCGTCAGCCCGATCCTGGTCCAGGCGGATCGCTTTGTTATTGCCTCGGTCATCTCCGCTGCTGCCGTGACTGTTTATGTGTTGCCGTACGAGATGGTGACGCAAAGCCTGATATTGGTAAGCTCGGTGTCGTCCGTAATGTTTCCAACCTTGAGCCAGTTGATGCGCGAGCGTCCTGGCGAGTGGCGCCCCTATTTTCGTCGCTGGCTGTTCATCATGGTTGGATTGATGGCGGTCGTGAGCATATTGATGGCCTTGCTTCTGCCGGATGTACTCTTGTGGTGGATAAAGGATCATCTGAAATCCGAGTCGATTGTAATCGGTCAAGTGCTGTGTCTCGGAGTCTTTGCTAATGCGATCGGCTCCATGTTTTACGCGTTGATTCAGGCAGACGGGCGAGCGAGTCTGACCGCCACATTGCACATGATCGAATTACCGATTTTTGTTGTTTCGCTATATTTTCTCCTAAATACATACGGTATTCACGGTGCGGCATGGGCCTGGGTGGGTCGTATGATTTTTGACGCCAGCGCGCTCGCATACTATTCCAGGATGCGGAATGTTTGAGTTATTGCTGCTCGTTACGTTCGCAGGGCTGCTGACAGCGAGTCGGCGGCCATTGGGGTTTGGGAACCCCTTCCAGATTTATTTCTTCGTTTGGTTCTCTTTGCTCCTTGGATATTACTTGTCCCGGGATTCTTTTATCTCGATGTCGGTGGAATTTGTCCTTCTTATTCTGACCGCGAAGCTTCTGGCATTGCTTATCATGATCTTATGCTGTCGCGGGCTTCAGGGGCGAGGCCCAGAAATCCGGCGGCACGGGGTCATTGCGAGAAAGACTCGATTTATTGACCTGGCTCAGCTGGTCGCGATCATTGCTCTGCCGCTCGTCTACGCGCGGGCTACGGAAATCGCGGGTGGTGAGAGCGTTTTCACCGTGTTGGGTTATATACAACTTCGTGCGGCGATGACGGAGGATGGAGAGGGTTATGGGATATTGGCATACCTGTGGGTACTTTCGTTTGTGACTACCTCCGTGTCAATATTTCTTTATCGGCAATCCAATTTGGGATTTGGGCGCCTGTGGCTTTCGGTTGCGGTGAGTCTTTGTTACTGCTATCTCAGCACTGGTCGGACATATATCTTGTTCTTTTTGTGTCTGGCCCTTGTTCCGTTGATGAATGTTGGCGCAATTCGTATGCGCGGGTTACTCATTACGCTGATCATATTTATTGCATTATCAGTATTTGTGGCGGGGATGACTGCCAAGGGGATTTCCGCGGATGACGGTATTGTGGAAAATGTAGAATCGTTTCTCGAAAGCATGAAGGGCTATACGATTGCGCCTTTGCTTGCATTTTCCCGGCTTGTGGAATGGAATCCGGATCTAAGTTGGGGCGAGAATACGTTTCGCTTGTTGATTTCCATTCAGTACGCTTTGGGTATTTCAACTCTGGCGCCTGTAGCCTTGATGAAGGGATATGCGTTCGTCCCGGACCCAACAAATGTGTATACGGTATATGAAGTTTATTTCCGCGACTTTTCGTACCTCGGCGTGCTAATTCCGCCCGTGTTCTTGATTGTGCACTATTGGTTATACAGGAGAGCGCGCGCGCGCGGTGGAGTCTGGATCTTCTATTATTCAGCATCGGTGTATCCGCTGGTGATGCAGTTCTTCCAGGACCAGTATTTTTCGTTGCTGTCAACCTGGATACAGGTCTGGTTTTGGTATTGGCTCCTTACGACGCCGCACCGATTCAGCTGGAAAAAGGGAGGGCTCGGTCATGCTTGATATTGTTCTGGTGAACTGGAATAGCCGCGGGCAGCTCTCGGATGCAATCGAAAGCATTATGCAGTATCACGGCGGATTGGTTGAATCGGTAATTATTGTCGATAATGCGTCGAGTGACGATTCTCTGTCGTTGGCGAAAGCCTCGGCGACGAATTCACCATTTGATGTAAAGGTAATAGTCAATACCTCGAATCGCGGATTCGGGGCGGCCTGCAACCAAGGTGCGGCTCTTGCCAGGGCAGAATTTGTGCTCTTCCTGAATCCGGATGCGAGAATATTTGCCGAATCGTTGCTTAGACCGCTGACCTACCTTAGGGAACCGGGGGCGGCGGACGTCGGGATTGTCGGCGTTTCACTTGTGGACGAGAAGAATCAAGTGTCTCGCAGTTGCTCGCGTTTTCCGACGATGGCATCTTTTTTTGCTAACGCTACCGGACTCAATCGCCTTCCGGGTCTAAGGCGATGGACGCAAGCCATGGTGGAATGGCCGCACGATTCGAACAGGCAAGTAGACCAGGTGATAGGGGCTTTCTTTTTAATGCGCCGTGACCTGTTTGTGGCACTGCGCGGATTTGACGAGCGATTCTTTGTTTACTTTGAGGAGGTCGATTTATCGCTGCGTGCTCGTCAAGCCGGATTCAGGAGTATGTATATAGCTGACGTCCAGGCGTACCATGCCGGTGGCGGCACTTCGCAACAGGTAAAGGGGCATCGGTTGTTTTACTCTTTGCGTAGCCGCTTGCTTTACGGGTTCAAACATTTTAAGCGGATTCCTGCGTGGACGTTGGTTTTTGTGACCCTTTGCCTGGAGCCGTTAAGTCGGATAGGTTTTTCGCTAATCGCCGGCAGAGTTGATGATGCTCGCAATACATGGATGGCCTATCGTATGCTGATTGCAGATCTCGGCGATATATTGATGAGGGCAAGCCGGCCATGAAAGTTGTCTTGTTCTGCTGTTGCGCGATCCATGCCTGAACCGCGCTCGGGCGGTGGCAAATGAGTATGGAGTTGCCAGGATATGAGTAAAAGGCGGAGGATCCTTTTCGGAGGGTTTGCAACGGCCATCGGTGCTTCACTGCTCCGGTGGCAAACAAGTCTCGCAGGCACTGAGGAGCGGTCTCCGTCGCGTGGTCCGGGGGAGGAACCGACAAGCGTTAGGAGGTTTGGTGCACGGGGAGATGGTGTTGCCGATGATACGCCTGCCGTCGTGGCTGCCGTGGCTGGGATCAGGGATGGCGGGACGTTAGTGTTTCCGGCCGGCGGTCGCTACAGGCTGACGGAGGTGGACCTGTCTGGAAAGGCGGTCACGCTCATTGCCTACGGGGCCGAAATCATATGTGCCACGGAAGGCAAGGGCGCTCTAAGGAAAAGCGATCACGGAAAGAAGCTGACAATCTGCGGTGGCAGATTCACTGGACGGGGTATCGGCGTCAGGTGGGTGACCGGCACCAGCACTACTCAATACGATGATTTCTTGCTGGACGGCGTCCAATTCATGAATGCCGACTACGGCGTGTATCTCGATGGGGTGCGCGAAGGGGCGCTAGTTGGATGTTCCTTTGACGGTGCGTTTGGTAACAAGGGCGTTTATCGTGTCAGGACAGTTAATACGCAGTTTATAGGCTGCAATTGGAAGAATACCGCGTACATGGTCAATGATGACGGCGACTACGGCCCTTATTCTGCTGGTCTTGTCATCAATGGCGGTGTCGCCATCGGCTGTGCAATTGGCGTCTATTCGCAGGGAACTGATTTGGTAACAATCACAGGGGGAGCGGTCATTGATTATTGTGATGCCCCCGTGGTCCTACGTGGGGTTGACGGCGCCGAGATCAACGGTGGGTGCTACCTGTCGAGTCGCCAGCTTCGTGGGGGGGGATCTAATCCCGCGTTGGATGTCAGCCTGGCAAGCAACGGCGACCCCACGCGAAACCTCAAGATCGGCTTTATTTCAGCACTTAACCATTCAAACGGTGCCGGAGCTGATTGCATAAGGCTGCGGGGCGTGGCTTCCGGATTCCTGGTGCACTGTACGATTTCCTTCTTTAGACGGTTTGGGGTCGATTTTGCTGGCTGCACACGCTTCCAGGTTAACGAGAACACACTGGCTCGGGGGGCGGGCTCGCCTGCCACGACGGCGATTATTGAGTCGGCGGATGGTGACAGTAGCAACAGCGTGAGTCGAAATGATACTGGGGGACTGCGGATATCTACGCTATTCGCCAGGGTCGAAAGCAACTTGGGGTTCGCTACCGAGGGAAGTGGCGAGGCAATAGCTGCAGCAGATGCATCTGCCATCACGGTGAAGCATGGCTTGAGCTATACGCCGGCCAAGAGCGAGATCGTATTGACAGCGACCAACCGAGAGGCAGCGAATGCCAGGCCGTATATCGCTGCCGTATCACCTACTACATTCACTATCGGTTTTGCATCTGCTACGACAGCAAGTGCGGGCGTCGCTTGGCAGGTAAAGAAAAAAACGTTCTGACGAAGGGCTGGATACCCAGCGAAGCCGTGATTCACCAGGGATCGTGAGGAACGGTCGCTTCACGCGATAGCCCTACCCTAACGAAAAGCCCCTTTCACCACCATACCTCCGGCGTATCAACCCAATACCCAATCAGTGTTGGACGCTCCACGCGATCCTTGTCTATTCTCGGTTCGCGCCCACCGCACAAGACGCGAGCGGCAGGTGCACCATGGGTTGCACCGTCAGTGCGGCGCAGCCCAGGAATAACATCCGGCCCCCGTGTTGGGCCAGAACGGAGACAGGAAGGCCCACCGCCTTCAATCGCCCTATGCCAGAACCCCTCATCTCTCCGGCTCCGCAACACCATGCGGATCGCGCCGGCAATCCACTGTCGCTCTCCGCGATCACGGCAGGTTTCCTCGCGGTCCTGATTTCGTATTCCGGCCCGCTGGTGATCTTTTTTCAGGCCGCGCACGCTGCCAACCTGCCCGCCGACATGGTCACGTCATGGGTGTGGGGGATTTCGATCGGTGCTGGCGTTTCGGGGCTGCTGCTGAGCGCGTGGCTCCGTGTGCCAATCATCACCGCGTGGTCCGCGCCCGGGACGGCGCTGCTGGTGACGCTGTTTCCGCAGATGAGCCTTGCGGACGCGGTGGGGGCTTACGTGAGCGCCGCGGCGATCCTGTTCGTGATCGGGATCTCCGGCAGTTTCGACTGGCTCGTGCAACGGATCCCGCGCGGCATCGCGGCCGGCATGATGGCGGGCATCCTGTTCCAGTTCGGTGCGGGCGCATTCAAGGCGGCGGGAACCATGCCGCTGCTGGCGGGCGTGATGATCGCTACGTATCTCGTGTGCCGGCGCTGGCTGCAGCGCTATTGCATGGTGGTGGTGCTGGCCGTGGGTGTCGCGACGGCTGCGGCGCTGGGGCTCACGCATGCGGGCGATCTGCATCTGGCCGTTGCGAGGCCGGTGTTCATCGCGCCGCACTGGTCGCTGAGCGCGACGCTGAGTCTTGCCATTCCGCTGGTGATCGTGAGCCTGACAGGGCAGTTCCTGCCCGGCATGGCAATCCTGCGCCTGTCCGGGTACCACACGCCGGCACGGCCCATTCTTGCGGCGACCAGCCTGGCCAGTGCCGCGGTCGCGTGCTTCGGCGGCATCACCATCGTGACGGCTGCCATCACTGCCGCGCTGTGCACGGGCAAGGACGCACATGAAGACCCTGCGCGCCGCTATGTGGCCGGCGTTGCCAATGGCGTGTTCTATCTCGTGGGCGGGACCTTCGCGGGCACCATCGTGCTGCTGTTCGATGCCTTGCCCCACGCCTTTGTCGCGATCCTGGCCGGGCTCGCGCTGATCGGTGCCATCATGTCCAACGTGATGGAGGCCATCACGCAGGACGATCACCGCGAAGCGTCGGTCATCACGTTCCTGGCCACGGCCTCGGGCATGACCATGTTCGGTCTGGGCTCTGCGTTCTGGGGAATCGCGATCGGCAGCGCGGCCTGGTGCATCCTCCACGGGAAGCGATCCGCCGCGCGTTGACGCTTGCTGGCGTCAGCCAGTGCACGGCGACAGTGTGGGCGCCAATTTCACTGACTCCCATGAGCACGCCCCTTCCTTTCGCTTCGCTGGCATGAACGTCCGGCGTGGCGGCGCGCGAATCCGCCTTGCGGATTGCAATGAACCATCGCTTCAGGCCGTCTGCCAGACATGCCGGATCGATGGCGGCGCTCGGTTGTCCCCGTCGGCGCTGAATGCGCATGCCGCTGCACCTGTCCGCGCCATGGTAGCCGCGCCGGTGAAATCGCCAGCGATGCCCCCGCGCGCCGCGACGCCAGCGGTCAGCGTTGCCATCAGCCGGCCTGCTGGCAGCCCCGGCAGGGCCGAGGCGCTGGCGACGGAGGAGTGGGCGCAGTTCTAGTCGCCTCGGCGGCCGCCAAGCCCTGGCGGCCGTTCGTGCACCGTCAACCCTAGTCCAAAGGGCGATACCCCTCTTCAGCGGGGAGCGCGCTTGCATGACACAGCACCTCTCACCCGATCAGGGGTTTTTTCCCTTCGCTGGCGCCTGGCCAGGCAACGATTACTTCACAACGCAGGCCGCACGGACTAGTCATACTGCCATGTGGCAGCGTTTGCGCCACATTCGCGCCTCGCGTTACGCCGATTTTCGCCTGCGCGCATCCATCAAACAGTCCATAGGGAAAACCCCTCCGGGATGCTGCTGCCTTGCTTTCCCAACGACCCTTTCATAAGCTGGAAACCGGAATTACATTTTCTTACATCTGTTTTCAATGGCGTCTAAGAGCGCCTGCGGGACATAAGCGTCGGATAGACGCAAACGGGGCGATTTCGACACCTCCACGGGAAGGGCTGTCAGCCGGCCGGACGGGAAGGCTGAAGGCGCTGGAGCTCTGTCGGATCGTATGGAAGCCGCATCTCGCAAGATAGCGAGGCTGTTTCCAACAGCAAGTGCGGGTCGTCGCAGGGTCCGCGCTTGCCGCTATAAAAAGAGAGCGGCCATGGCCACCATCCTCTTGATTGAGCCTCATCCACTGTTGCGCCTGGGGCTGCGCCATCTCCTGGCGCAAGCGCACATCGCGGGTGACCTGATCGATATCGATCCCTTGGCACCGATTGAACCGGACCTGTGGCTGCATGATGCGGAGCTGCTGGTGTTCGGATTGCCGTCCGATCACGGCAGCGGCTGCGCCTTGCTTGCCGAGGTGTGCGCACGCCTGCAGCCGCAGCGCGTGCTCGTGCTGGCCGAATCGCCGGCCGCCGCACTCGTCGCGGCAACGCTGCCCGAGTGCGTGCGTGGTTGCATGCACAAGCACAGCAGTGCAGCGGCGCTTGACGCCGCGGTGCGGCTGGTACTGGCGGGCGGCGAGTGCTTTCCGTCCCGTGTCCAGCTCGAAAGCCCATGCGCCGTGATCGACGACGAGGTAGCGACGCAGGGCATGCTGGCCGACGTGGTGCCTGACGACGACGAACGGCACGTCGTGGCGTTGCCGCGGGCCCATGTTGTACCCGCTGCCGGGGCATGCGTCCGGAACGAATCGGCGCTGGTTGCGCACACTGCGTCATCAGCGGCGCCACGAATGGCACCTGCAGTGCAGGCTGGCGGCCAGGAAACGCCTGCGGCGGGCGCGCACCTGCTGAACATTACCGAGCGCCAGTACGAGGTGCTCGCGCTGCTGGCGCGCGGCTATCCGATCAAGACGGTCAGCCGCGTTCTCAACATCTCCGTGGCCACGGCCAAGACGCACGCCTGCACGCTGTACCAGCGGCTGCATGTCCGCAACAAGGGTGAGGCGGTCTACGTCGCACTGCAGCGCGGCGCCACGCTGAACTGGGCTGGCCCGCCACCGGCCAGCCCCTCGCAGGCGCCGGCAGGCTTCGGAATGGCCGCGGCATAGTGCTTGCGGGGTCTGGCCGTGCAGTGCGGCCAGGCTGACTCATCCTTCTGGCGACCCCGTCTCATCCAAAAGCATGAGGCGGATATTGAGGCGGGTTGCTACGTTCTCAGTAAAGGGACCGGCAGGCACTTGTGCGCAACAGTGTGGCGCCGCCCGCCTGACGTGTCGGAAAGCCGGGGCGCCCCGCGCCTTGTTCCTGCAACGGTGGTACCGCATCTGTGGCCAGGCACGGGCCACGCACCGTCAATGTCGACCTATCTGATTGCCAGCAACGAAGTGATGTGCCGGGTCCTGGCCCGCCGCCTGCAGGCGCTCAACCTGCCCAGCCCGATCCGCTGGCGAGCGCTGCGCTGGCTCGATGAGGCCGAAGTGTCGATGTCCTCCGAGCATGCCGAAGATCCCGCCGACATCGCGTTGCTTGATTGCAGCGGCGTCGAAGGCGATCCGCGCGCGGTGCTTGACCGCCTGCATGCGCGGCTCGCGCCTCGGCGCTGGCTGGTGATCTCCGATCGCCTCGATGCCTCGCTGATGCTTCATGCCGCGCTGCTCGGTGCGAGCGGCTGCCTTGCCGCACCCGTATCGCATGATCTGGTGTGTGCCGCCACGGCGCTGGTCTGGGCCGGCGGGCAGTGTTTCCCGCGCACCGCTGTTACGCTGCCCACGGGTACGCCTCAGCCCTCACTCGTTTGTCCGGCTGGGACTACGGCCACCGGATGAGGGCGCGCCAGCCGTTGCGCGGCTATGCTTGAGATGCCTGCGGCAGAAGCTGGCCCGTTTCAGAGGCCGCCGTCGCGGGAGTGCAAGGGGGTCGTATGGAGGTCGGTCTGGAATTCCTCGTCGTGCGCGGCTTCGCCGTGCGTGAAGGACGGGGCAAGTGGGCCTGTTGCTTCGAAATCCGGCTGGCAACGCAAAGCGATGAACCGCTGCTGTATCGCGGTGAACTGCACGGCCGGCAATTCGACTGCGAACTGGCTGCGGCCGAGGCGGCACGCGAAGCAGGCGAGCGCGAAGCGCGATTGCGCGTGGAAAGCCTGAAGGCACTCATCGTCGCGCAGCACCGGCACCGCCTGCCGCCATCGTTCGTGCCCTGACTCTCGTCCTTGGTCCCGTCCGGTCCTTTCGGCGGACTTTCTGCGCAATGCACCCCCGGAGACGGTTCGGGGAGATGGCATCTGCCATGCCGTACCCCGGTTTCACACGCCCCGCGCAATCCCGATGGGACGCCTCCAAAAAAGAAGCCCGCCGACCGGGGGACCATGCGGGCTTTGAACCGTGCAAGGCATGTAGCGCTTGCACGTCTCATCGACGATAGGCAATCGCCGTCACTCGCTCCATTAGCCAGAAGCATCATGCGTGCGGCCCCGCGCACCAAGTATTCATCCATGCCTCAACCCTACCGGAGGGGTCTCTAACGCCTTGCGCGAGCCGCCGCGCACAGGGCTGCAGAACTTTGTGCGCCGTCCAACAGACTGGCGGGAACACGCCGCGCAATGATCGCCAGCACAACCGGTCGCGAAAGCAACGGACACGGTTGGGGGAAGGCGCGCAGGACAGGAGTGAATGCACGGACAATCGAGTTGCTGGCGCGTAGGTGCGCCGGCAACCCTGACCGTGCGCGCCCGCGAACGCAACGTCTTGGCACGCGCGGAGGCCAATAGTGTACGGCGACACGAAGATGCGTGGACGTGGCGGTCCGGGATTGCGAGGCGGGAATCCGGTCTGGTCTCACGTCAACAGCCACGTGGATCTCTGGATTGAACTGCTGCATGGCCTGGACCTGCCACCGGTGGCCGCGCTGCCCTGCACGGTCAGGCAGGCGTTTGAAGCCGACCATTTCACGCAGTGCCGGATACCCGATGCCGACCTCGAGCGGCTGTTCGGCCTGAGCATCCATGCCCTGACGTTATACGACTCGCTCGAAAGCCACGTCGCCGCGCAGACCTGCCGCGGCAATATCGTGGTGATGGAGGTCGACAGCACCCAGTTGCCGCCCGCGCCGGGCGCGGCTTACCAGCGACAGCGCACGCTCTCATGCATTGGCATCGACGTGATGATTCCCGATGCGCTGGCCGTCGGTTACTTCCACTCCGATGGCTATCACACCGCCAGCGGCGAGGACTACACCGCGCTCTTCGGCCGCGCGCCGGGAGGGCGCATACCGGAAGTCCAGCTCTATGCCCATGCCGACGTCGTGCGCCGCAATCCCTGCACGCACAGCGAGGCATCGTTGCTGCAGGCGTCGCTTGAACTCTTCCGCTTTCACCTGGCCAACCGCCCGCGCGACAACCCGGTCAGCACATTCCGCGCGGCGTTCCCCGAGCATCTCGATCGCCTGATGGCGCGCGGCGAGCCTGGCTTTCATCACTACGCGGCCGGCGTGCTGCGCCAGCTCGGCGCCAACTTCGAACTGCTGGCGCGCTATCTGCGCTGGCTGGTCATGCAAGGTGAGCAGGTGCCGGACAAGACGGCCGAGGCTTGCTACACCATGGCATCGGAAGCGATGGTCATGCAGTTCCGGCTGATGCGCGCGGTGATCAGCCGCAAGCCGGATACCTGCGAAGATTGCCTGGACCAGCTCGAAGCCTCGTACCAGGCCTGCGTGCCAGTGCTGGCGCGGCATTTCGGCGGGAGCACGGCGTGACGGTTCCGGCCACGATCGCACGCGGCGACAAGCGCGTGCCAGGCGGCTGGCGCGTGTCGGGCGACTGGTCGTGGTTGGAGACCCTGCCCGGCGCCGCCGACAGCCCCGCGTGCCTCGACGAACGCGCGTCGTGGCTGCCGGCGCCGGTGCCGGGCACAGTGGCCGACGCGATGCGCGTGTCGGGACGCTGGCGCGACTCGGCGCCGGTGGCCGTGCATCGCCACGACTACTGGTACCGCCTGCGTTTCGCCGCGACTGGCCGTCGGGTCCTGCGCCTGCGCGGGCTGGCCGGCACTGCGCAGGCATGGCTGAATGGCCGCGAGATTTCCGCTCCGCAAGCGCCGGGCGATGCCTGCGATGCCGAGGTCGAACTGGCAGGCCTTAACACGTTGCACCTGTGCTTTCGCGCGACCGTGCCGCGGCTGCATGGCGCGCGCGCCACGCTGTTCTGGCGCCAGGCCGGTGCGTTCCCGATGTCCGGTGTGATCGGACATGCGGCGGCAGAGGGGAAGCCTTTGCATGCCGTCGGCGTGCTGCAGCCGGTCGAAGTGCTTGACGTCGCCGGTGGCGATGTCCTTGCCGATGCTGCCATGGACCTTTCCGCCGGACTGGAAGACGGCGACGGCGTGGTCCGCATGCGCCTGCACCTGCATGGCGAGGCACCGTTGCGGGCAACCCTGAACGTCGGCAATGCGCGACGCGCAGTCCAGGCGTCACTCACGCGCGAAGATGCCTTCACGCTGACGGCGCAGGTGCGTCTTGCGCATCCCGATCCATGGTGGCCGCATACCCACGGCCGGCCCGCCCGCTATCGCATCGTGGCCGAGGCTGGCGCGCATGCACTCGACTGCGGGCAAATCGGTTTGCGCAGCGTCCGGCGCGACAGGCAGGGACACATGCCGTACCCCCGCATCAATGACGTGCCCGTGTTTTGCCGCGGCGCGCGACTGGCCGCCGAGGAACTGGCCGCACTGGCAGCATCGCCGCTGGCCACGCGGCGCTGGATGCGGCTCGCGCGCGGCGCGGGCCTGAACGTGCTGTATCTCGATCGCGATGGCGCGCCTGCCGCGGATATTCGAGCTGCGTGCGAGGCCGCCGGCATGCTGCTCTGGCGCGACGGCATGGCTCCGGCAGACACCGCATGGCTGCCCGAGATCGCTGGCGTGCCGTGCGCGCGTACGCTTGAAGCGCTCGGCCTGTCGCACGCCGTGGCCGATCCGAGCTGGAAGGCCAGCGTGCCGCATCCGGTCGGCACGCTATGGGATGCCGAGGATGCGCGCGACCGCCAGCTGCGCACGCTGTATGACGTGGATCCCCCGCATCTGCGCCGGACCGATGCGCAGCGCTACCTGCGCCTGTCGCGCGCGCTCGCTGCCGATCTCGTGAATGATCTCATCGCCGGTTGCCGTCGCGACGGCAGTAGCGCGGGACTGGCGCTGGCGCCATCGCTGCACGATGTGCTGCTGGCCAACGGCACAGGCCTGGTTGATGTGTGCGGCCGCCCGAAATCCGGCTGGCATGCCATGCGTGCGGCATGCCGTCCGTTGCAGGTGCTGATCAGTAACAACGGCAGCAACGGCAGCGACAGCATCCGGCTGGACTTGTCCAATGAAACAGCCGCGCCGCGTGAGGTCCGCGTGCGGGTTTGCTGGATCCGGAACGGCGCACAGGTACACGCCGAGGCCGACCATGTGCTTTGCCTGCAAGCGCGCGCTGTGCTTGTGCTGGCGCCGCAGCCACAACAGGGCGCAGCGGCGGCAGCGGCAGATGTCGTGCTGGCCACGCTGTCGGACGCTCGCAGTGGCGAGCTGCTCAGCCAGGCCGCGCACCTGCCCGATCGCCGCGCCGACGCGTTGCCGCAAGCCGGCCTGCACGTCGAAGTGCAGCGGTATGCGGAGCAGTGGTGGCTTGAGATATCGGCCACGCATTTTGCGCGCTGGGTGCATATCGAAGACGACGTGCTTCAGCCGTCGCAGGACTGGTTTCACCTTGCACCGGGCGGACGCATCCGCATCCGTCTTTTGCATGAAGGCGGGCATGCCCTTCATCCTGCCATGTGCCCCGCTGGAAAGGTCCGCGCACTCAACCAGGACGCGCCCGTCCACTACGGGGCGTAGCGTTTTCCGCTTCTGTTCCTGCCCAAAGGCCACCCCCCGCGTGCGTGCGGCAAGCATGTCCGCTATCCGGCCAACCTACCAATGGATGACGGGGCACCAACCGTCTGCCTACTGTCCCATTGACGTTCCATGGAGCTTAATAAAGACACCGGACCAGCTCGATTGCCGCATGGATGGGGTCCGCGGCAACGCTGACGGGAAAACGAACGCAAACGCCGGGCCTGCGATCCTGGCAGGCGACAGACCGGTCTGGTGCGGCCGGGCCCTGCGGCAGAGTAGTTGGGGGTGCGCGGCGCCGGCGGGTAGATTCTTGCCCGGAGACGGGCTTGGGATTGGACAGGGGGGTAGGAAATGATCACGCATCGCTCGGATCTGAATGCCAACTATCTGCTCAATGCATTACCGCGCAGCGAATGGGAATCGCTGGCGCAGCACGTCGAACTGGTGCGCCTGCGCGCCGGCGAGTTGCTGACCGATTCCGGACAACGCATCGTCCACGTGTATTTCCCGACCACGTCGGTGGTGTCGCTGCTGTCCCTGCTCGAGGACGGCGCCACCGTGGAGATCGCCGCGGTCGGCAACGAAGGCCTGGTCGGCGTTCCCGTAGTCACCGGTGGCGACACTATGCCGTGCCGCGTGGAAGTGCGCAGCCCGGGCCTGGCCTATCGCATCCCCGCTCGCCTGCTGCGTTCCGAGCTGCCCCGCACGCCCACGCTTCAACGCGTCACGCTGCTGTACGTGCAGGCCATGCTCACGCAGATCGCACAGACCGCGGCGTGCAACCGCCACCACTCCCTGAACAAGCAACTGTGCCGCTGGCTGCTGCTGGCCGTCGACCGGCTCAGTTCGAACGAGCTGGTGATCACGCAGCAGGTCATCGCCAACATGCTGGGGGTGCGCCGCGAGGGCGTGACCGAAGCCGCGGGCAAGCTCGAAGACCTCGGCCTGATCCATCACAGCCGCGGCCACATCACGGTGCTCGACCGATGCGGGCTGGAGAAGCACTCTTGCGAGTGCTACAAGCTGGTCAAGCGCGAATACGACCGCCTGCTGCCCGCCCTGGCGCATGCCTGAGACCGGAAAGCCGGAAGTGAGCAGGTATGGCCGGTGACGCAGCCTGCGCTGCGGTATCCGGCCTTCATGGTTTTGAGGAGCAGTGTCCGTGAGCAGACTGTCATATGCCGGTGCACCGGCCGACCGGGAGGCCCCCCGGCGTGAAGCCCCGGCGCCGCGCGCTTTGCAGGCGCGCGCGTTGCTGGACCATATGGGGTGGATCGTCGCGGCCGGCGTGGCTGGCGCGGCGATCGGCGGCGTGATCGCACTGTCGTCCCCGCTGGAGTACCGCGCCCAGGCGCTGGTCCAGGTGGAGGGCAAGGACGGCGCGGTACGCAACATCGGCAACGTCGCGCAGACGCCGCAGGGCGCACCGCTTGACGCGGGCCTGCTGCGCAGCCGCGCGGTGGTGTCGCCGGTGGTCGAACAACTGCACCTGGACATCTCCGCCAGGCCCGTGCGCGCGCCGCTTGTTGGCAGGCTCGTCGAGCGGTGGTCCACGCCGGGACAGCCGCGCGGCAGCTGGCTGGGCTATGCATGGGGCGGTGAACGGTTGCAGCTGGACAGCCTTGCGGTGCCCGAAAGGCTGGTGGACCAGCCCATGCTGTTCGAAGTGTTGCGCGATGGCAGCTACCGCATCAGCTACCAGGACACAAAGCTGGTAGAGGGCGTCGTCGGCGAGAATGCCGCGGGCAATGGCGTGGAACTGCGGGTAGCGCGCATTGATGCCGCGCCCGGCACGCGCTTCCTGCTCACGCGCCATGACCCGGCGCGTACCGCCGACGCGATCCGGCTGGGCCTTGCCGTCGAAAACGAAAGCGCGGACGCAGCCGGCAGCACCGTACGCATCGCATGGCAGTTCCCGGACCCGGATGCCGCCGCCGCGCTCGTGAACGGCGTGACACGCGGTTACATCAACGGGCAGACCGCGCAGCGCCGCGGCGACGCCGCCGACACGCTTGCCTTCCTGACCGGCGAGTTGCCGCGCGTGCAGGCCGAACTCGCGCGTGCTGAGGATTCGCTGAGCCGCTATCGCGCCCGCACCGGTTCGATGCAGCCCAGCCGCGACGCGCAATCGTTCCTGAACAACAGCATGGAGTACCAGCGCCAGATTGCGGCCCTCAGGCTCGAGCGCACGAAGCTGCTGCAGCGTTTCACCACGGACGCCAACGAGGTCAAGACCGTCGACAGCCAGATCCAGCAGATGACACGCGAGCGCGCGGAGATCGATGCGCGCATGCAGAGCCTGTCGGCTTCCGAGCGCGAATCGGTGGCACTGGCACGCGACGTCAAGGTGGCTGAAGACATGTACATGACGCTGCGCACGAAGGTCGAGCAGTTGTCCCTGCTGCGCGCGGACAACTCAAGCCAGATGCGTGTGGTCGACACCGCGATTGTCCCGACGCGGCCAGTAGGGCCTGGCGCGTGGCCGTTCGTTTCCAGTGGCATGCTGCTGGGGCTTTGCCTTGGTGTGGTCGGTGTCGGCGTACGCCAGCGGCTGAAGCCGTCGGTGGCGACGACCAACGACGCGGAAGAGCGGCTCGGCATCGCCATGCTCGGCGATGTCGCGTTCAGCGACGAACAGGTGGAACTCGAACGCGAGATCGAAGCCAAGCGTCGCCTTGGTATTGCTGCGGGTTTTGCCCTGCAGGCAAACGGCCGCCTGGAGGCGCCGCGTCCGGGCACCTCGGTGGTCGATGCATCGGGCGTCGACGAAGCCGACAGCGAATACGCGGAAAGCGAACGGCTCCTGAGGCAGGGACTGCACGATCATTTCCTGCTGGCCCGGCGGGCGCCGCACTCGCTCGCGGTGGAAGGGCTGCGCACCTTGCGCGCGGCGCTGCATTTCTCGCTGCGCGTGGCACCCGATAGCGTCATCGCCGTGACGAGTCCTGCGGCAGGCGCGGGCAAGACGTTCTCCGCGGTCAACCTCGCGGTGCTGTTCGCGGAGGCGGGGCAGCGCGTGCTGCTCGTCGACGCTGACCTGCGCCGGGGCAAGATTGCCGAGTGGTTTGACCAATCACCTGAAGGCGGGCTCGCGGAGGTGTTGTCTGGCTGCCTGCAGATTGCCGAAGCTGTCCGGCCGACCGTGGTCAATGGCCTGTTCATCCTCACCCACGGGCAGACGCCGCCCAACCCGTCGGAGCTGCTGATGTTGCCGACGCTGGCCGACAACCTGCGCCGGTGCGCAGGGCGCTTCGATCTGGTCATCGTCGACACGCCGCCCGTCATGGCGGTTGCCGATGCGACGCTGGTCGCCAGCCTGGCCGGATCGACGTTGCTGGTCATTCGCGCGGACGTCACGCCGGCGGATCAGGTGAATGAAACGCTCAAGCGATTGGCGCGCGCCGATGCGCGGCTGGCCGGCGGCATACTCAATGGGGTGGTGCAGCGGCGCAGTAATCGGGCGGATTTCAATAGCATCAATCCGTATCTGGGGATGCCGTTGCCACGCGCCGAAGCGAAGCATCCGGCGTTGACCGCCGAGGTCGACGCGACCGGAAAAGCCTGACCTACTACGCCACAGCGATACGCCCGGCCCTGCCGGGCGTACCCGTTTCTGCGGGGCGCGACGGGGATGCGATACGTCGCGCAGCCGAGACTGGCACCGCGACAGGTTCCTCCCTTTGCCCAGCGAATGCGCCCTCCTTCGGTAACGACGTTACCAAGATGGAACGGGCTGCTTCCAAAATGCAACGTTGGTGGGGAAGCGCACCGATTCGGCCCCGTTCTTTTGGCCTAATGCCAATAAACCGGGAAGAAACCCGACACGGGAGCGCCAGCATGAAAGCAGCCATACGTACCATCCTTTCGGAAGTTGCCCGGCTTGATGTACCGGTCGAGTCGTTGGACGATCAGGCCGACCTGTATGCCGCAGGGCTTTCGTCGCTGGCAACCGTGCATGTAATGCTCGCGATGGAGAACACGCTTGGCATCGAGATTCCCGATCGCCTGCTGACCCGTCAGCTGTTCCGCAGCATCAGCTCGCTCGCCGCCGCGGCCGAGCAGATCAAGCAAGAACAGGAGGCCGCATGAAGCCCGCTCTCGCCAGCGTGGAACTGGCGCATTCGCATGCGCAGGCCATGGACGCCGCGCAGTGCCTGACCGGTGCTCATCTGGCGGCGACCGAGGCCGCCCGGTTTGCGGACCAGGTCGATACCGAAGCCCGATTCCCGCACGAAGCCTTTGGGGTCCTGCGCGAGCAGAAACTGCTGGGTGCCATGGTGCCTGTCGCCTTTGGCGGAGGCGGCGCGTCGCTGGAAACCATCGCGGCTGTTTGCCGCGTTATCGGCGGCGCGTGCGCGTCGGCGGGGATGATCTACGCCATGCACCAGATCCAGGTCGCGTGCCTGGTCAACCATGCGAGCGGCAGCGCATGGCATGCGCAGCTGCTGCGGCGCCTTGCCGGCGAACAGTTGCTGCTGGCCTCGGCCACGTCCGAAGAAGCCATCGGCGGCGCCCTGCGCAACAGCGGTTGTGCCGTCAATGTCGACGGCACCAGCCTGCACCTGCTCAAGATGGCGCCGACCATCTCCTATGGCGCGCACGCGGACGGCATCCTCGTGACTGCACGGCGCAGTCCTGACGCGTCGCCGTCGGACCAGGTGATGGTCAGCGTGCTCAAGCCCGACTACGCGCTGGAAGGCCTGTCCGCGTGGGATACGCTGGGCATGCGGGGCACATGCAGCAACGGCTTCAGGCTCGAAGCGCGTGGCCATACCGACCAGGTCATTCCGGTGCCGTTCGGCGAGATCGCCGATGTCACCATGACCCCTGTGTCGCACATCCTGTGGTCGGCGTTGTGGACTGGCATTGCCGCAGATGCCGTGCACCGTGCCAAGGCCCTTTTCCAGGGCCAGGCCCGCGCCCGGCCGGGCACGCTGCCGCCCTCGGCCACTCGTGTGGCGGAGGCCGTGGCGATCATCCAGATGCTGGAAGGCCGGCTGGAACTCGCCCTGACCCACCAGCGCCAGCGCCAGGCTGACGCCAGCGGTCAGAGCATGTCGGCGGTCTTCAACCTTGCAGCGGAAATGAACGGCCTCAAGACCAGCGTGTCGGCCATGGCGCTCGAAGCTGTGCACATCGCAATGCTGGTGTGCGGCATGGCCGGATACAAGCACGGCACGCCCTTCAGCCTGGGCCGCCACCTGCGGGACCTGTGGTCGGCGCCGCTCATGATCAACAATGATCGCATCCTGACCAACACCGCCAACCTGCTGCTGGCGGACCGGTCCGCCTGAGGAGCCGACAATGGAAGATGTCAGCAACGCTTACGAACCAGGTGACGATACGGCGGCCGGTGGCAGCTATGCCGCGCCAAAAACAACGCAAGACCCTGACGTCGGCCGCCGGGCGTTTCGCCAGGCGCTGGTCGATGCCCGGGTGCTGTATCCGAGCGCGGTCGAGGGTATCTATGGCCGCAGCGGGCTCTTCGAGAGCATCGCCGACGGCCTGAACGCCGCGATCAGCAAGCTCGGCGCAGACCAGCATGCGGAAGTGATGCGGTTCCCCCCGGCGATGCCCCGCAAGGACTTCGAGGCCAGCGAGTACCTCAAGAGCTTTCCTCAACTGGCGGGCACGGTGCACTGCTTCTGCGGCAGCGATCGCGACCACCACCGCCTGTTGGCACGGCTGGAGCAGGGCGAGGACTGGGCCGATCAGCAGCGCCCGACGGACGTGGTGCTCGCGCCGGCAGCCTGCTACCCGGTGTACCCCGTGATCGCCGCGCGTGGGCCGATGTCCGCCGACGGGATGGTGGTCGACGTGCTGACCTACTGCTTCCGCCATGAGCCGTCGATTGACCCGGCTCGCATGCAGATGTTCCGTCAGCGCGAATACGTGCGGCTTGGCACCGCCGAGCAGATCGTCGCGTTCCGTGAGGTATGGATGGAGCGTGGCAGGAAGCTTGCCGGCATGCTGGAACTGCCCCATGAAGTCGATCTGGCGAACGATCCGTTCTTTGGCCGCGGCGGAAAGATCGTGGCCGACAGCCAGCGCGAGCTGAAGCTCAAGTTCGAGTTGCTGGTCCCGATCAACGATGGCGCGCCGCCTACGGCTTGCATGAGCTTCAACTACCACATGGACCATTTCGCTCACGCATGGCCTTTGCGTACTGCGGATGGGGAGCCTGCCCATACGGGGTGCGTGGGATTCGGCATCGAGCGCTTGACGCTTGCGCTGCTGCGCCACCATGGCTTTGAACTGGCGAAATGGCCCAAGCGAGTGCGTGAAGTGCTCGGAGGCCTCTGACCCCTCTGACGCGCCGCCGAGACGGTCTCATGAAGCTGCAGACTTGCCTGGATGCAAGCCTTGCCGCGCCTGGCAGGCAATCCCCGCGCATTGAGCGCCCGGGGATTGCCGTGGTCGATGCCGCGCTGCAAGGCGAGTGGACGTGGACCCAGACCCCTCCCGGTGCCGCAGACAGTCCCGCGGCATTGAGCCCGGGGCTGGCATGGCTGCCTGCCCCCGTGCCGGGCACTGTCGCCAGCGCCCTGCGCGCAGCGGGGCGCTGGGACGACGCTGCGCCGCTGCCGTTGCACGTACATGACCATTGGTATCGGGTTGTCTTTACCGGCGACGGCCGGCGCGTGCTGCGTTTCAACGGCCTGGCCACGCTCGCCGAAGTCTGGCTGAACGGCAGGCTTGTGCTGAGCACACGGCACATGTTCGTTGCCCACGAGGTTGAGGTGGATCTGGCCGGCAGCAATCTGCTTCATCTCTGCTTCCGGGCGCTCGATCCATGGCTGCGCAGGCAGCGGGGCCCGGTACGATGGAAGCCCCGCATGATCGTGCCGCCGCAGTTGCGGACCGTGCGCGCGACGCTGCTTGGCCATATGCCGGGATGGTGCCCGCCGGTTCATGCTGTCGGACCTTGGCGGCCCGTTGAACTGCTTGACCCCACGGGCAGCGACATCCTGCATGGCTTGCGGGCAGACCTGTGGGCGCGGCTGCACGAGCAGGATGGCGAGGTGTCGGTGCGCCTGCATTTTGCTGCGTCGGCGCCTGCCACCGGCGCCGTGGAGCTCAGCGACGAAGCCGGCTGCCAAGGTCAGGCCGCGCTGGTTCGTATCGACCGGCACACGCTGGCGGGCACCATCCATGTCGAGCGCCCGCGGTTATGGTGGCCGCATACGCATGGCGAACCAAGCCTCTATCGTGTCGATGCCACCATCGACGGTCGTTCGATCCCTTGCGGACGTGTCGGCTTTCGCAGTGTGTCGACGGAGTGCCCGGCAGAAGCCGGAGCGTTCACGCTGCGCATCAACGGCGAACGGCTGTTCTGCCGAGGTGCCTGCTTTTCCAGCATCGATCTCACGGGGCTGGCGGATACCGACCAGGCGTCGAGGCGCTGGCTCGAACTCGCACGCGCGGGCGGCATGAACATGGTCCGCATCAGCGGCGTGACATGCTATCCGGGTGAAGCCTTTTATCGCAACTGCGATGAACTCGGACTGCTGGTCTGGCAGGACTTCATGTTCGCCAATTTCGACTACGGCAGTATTGGGCCGGGTGTTGGCCTCACCGAAGATGCGACGCGCGAAGTTGGCGAGTGGCTGGCATCGACGCGGGCCCATCCGAGCATTGCGGTGGCCTGTGGCGGCAGTGAAGCGGAGCAGCAAGCCGCGATGCTCGGCACCTCGCGCAGCGAATGGAAGCAGCCTTTGTTCGACACGTTGATTCCGCAGCTCGTTGCGGCTCATCGACCAGATATCGTGTATGTCGGCAATTCGCCCAACGGCGGCGCATGGCCATTCCAGCCCGATGGCGGGGTCAGCCACTATTACGGCGTAGGCGCCTATGAGCGTCCGCTCGCGGATGCCCGCCTGGCCCAGGTACGGTTCGCATCGGAATGTCTGGCCTTCTCCAACGTGCCGTGTGACCGCACGCTTGCGGAGATGGGGTCGCCGCCGCTGCATTCGCCGCGCTGGAAGGCCACGGTGCCGCGCGACGCCGGCGCGCCGTGGGATTTCGAGGACGTGCGCGATCACTACCTGCGTACGCTTTACGATGTCGATCCGTCGCGTCTGCGCTATGAGCAGCCGCAGCGTTACCTGATGCTGTCGCGCGCGGTGGTCGCCGAGGTGATGAGCGATGTGTTCGCCGAATGGCGGCGCGTCGGCTCCGGTTGCGCGGGCGGCCTGATCTGGCAATTCCAGGATCTGGTGCCCGGTGCGGGCTGGGGTATCGTCGATGCACGCGGGCGTCCAAAATCGGCGTGGCATGCATTGCAGCAGGCGTGGCAACCGCTGCAGGTGCTCATCACCGACGAAGGCCTCAACGGGCTGCACCTGCACGTGCTCAACGAGACGCCGCAGCCGCGCCGGTTGTTGCTGGAGCTGTGTTGCCTGCGTGACGGCGAGATCGTCGTGGAGAAGGTCCGGCATTCTCTTCGGTTGCCGGCTCACGGCGCGGAACGCGTGGAAGCCGCCGCGCTGCTCGATCGCTTTGTCGACTTCACCTATGCGTACCGCTTCGGTCCGCCGTCGCACGACGTGGTGATCGCGACGCTGATGGACGAGAACGGCGGCGAGCCGCTGAGCCAGGCCGTGTACCTGCCTGACCGCCGCGCGGCCGCGCTGAAGCCGCCTGAACTGCAGGCGCAGGTCGAACGTGTGGATGACGACTGGTGGCTGACCATCACAGCCCGCCGTTTTGCACGTTGGGTACACATCGAGGACCACGCCTATCAGGCCACCGAGAACTGGTTTCATCTTGGCCCGGGATGCAGCCGGCGCGTGCGCCTCATGCGGGATAGCGCAGACACAAGCCAGGTCGATGCGGTGCCGTCAGGAGAGATCTACGCCGTCAACGCCGAGCGCTCGCTGGGCTACGACGGCTGATTGTGGGCTCATTGTGGGCTGATTGTGGCGACATCAGGGACGTCGCCGGTGTTTGCCTGGCGCCGTCTGCCTATGCGGCAGCAAGCCGTGTGTCACCGAAAGCGGAGAGTAATCCTTCCACGGTCTTGTCGTAGCAGCACTCCAGCACGTCAAGGCTCTGCGTGCACGGGTCGGCGCGGCGGCGTGCGACCGCACGCGCCAGCCGGAACTGCAGGACCTTGGCTTCGGCCGCAATGGTGGCGGCAGACTCCGCGGCGCGGGCCGCGAGCGGGTTGCCGCGGCCCTGCTCGTCGAGCCATCGCAGCCAGTGATGCAACATCTCGAAATTCGCGCCAAGCTGACGTGGGAGGTTGAAGGTGTAGAGGTGGAAATAGGCGTCGTCGCGCGCCAGCAGCGTGTCCATGTGCGCGTCGAATTCCCTTCGCCACAAGGTGACCGGATTGATGGCGGGCAGCCTGTCCAGATGCTGGCGCATCAGCGCAACGGACGCGTCCGCCATGGCCGGCATGGTGAGGGCGGGGCGCACGCGCTTTGCACATTCGGCGTATGGGAACAGGATGTTCCCATTGCCGCTCAGTTCGCGCGACAACCTCATCAGGCCGCGATAGTCTTCGTCGTGCGCGCTGTGGTAACCGAGGCTGTGGAAGTACGAAAGCCGTTGCGCGTGAGGATCGATGTTATCGATCGCCACCGTGGTTTTCACGTGCTCGCGCTTGTAAGCGGTCGCGTGTGTATCGGGCAGATAGTAGCTGTCGACCTCGACGAGCACCGTATGGCCGCGTTCGACCTGTGTCACCACGTGGGCCTGCAGCGTGTCATAGACCGCCATCTCCTGCACCACGGTGCCGTACAGCGTTTCCAGGTCGGCTTGCGGGTATTTGAAGAAGGTGAAGTGGTCGCCTTCGAAATCTTGCGCGACGGTGAACGGCAGCGCGGCGCGCGGGTCGAGTCCCCAGGCGTGCAGCAGTTCGATCCAGAGGTCGATATAGCAATTGGTTTCCTGCCAGGTGGCGTCGGGGCCGTGCAGGGGGTGGGGTTGAACGGAGGTTCGCGTGGTGGCGTCGAGTCCGCCACCGCCTTCGCTGGGTACGGTCGTTGATTTCATCATGTCCTCGGCACGCTTCAATGCCCTTCAATGCCCCTGCTGTCACACTAGCAATCCGTTCGAAGGCTTTCGGTGCGCTCTCCCACAGACTGCAAGCCCTGTGCGAGTAGCATCAGAGCATGACTGTCGGCGGCATCGTGGCCTGCCGGCTCGACTGGAATGCGAGATCGCCATGAAGCGCATTTTTGATGTTGTTCTGTCGTCACTGGGTCTTTTGCTGCTTGCCGTTCCGCTGGCCATCCTGTTCTGCGCGATCCGCCGCAAGCTCGGCAGCCCGGTCTTTTTCCGGCAGGTGCGGCCGGGTATACACGGCAAGCCCTTTCAGATTCTCAAGTTTCGGACCATGACGAATGCCCGGGGTGCGGATGGGGAACTGTTGCCGGACCCGGACCGCCTGACAAGCTTCGGGGCATTCCTGCGCGCGACCAGTCTCGATGAGCTGCCGGAACTGTGGAATGTCCTGAAAGGTGAGATGAGCCTGGTTGGTCCTCGTCCGCTGCTGATGGAGTATTTGCCGCTGTATTCGCAGGAACAGGCGCGCCGCCATGACGTTCGGCCCGGAATCACGGGGCTGGCGCAAGTCAGCGGCCGCAACGCGATCAGTTGGGAAGAGAAGTTCAGGCTGGATGTCTGGTACGTCGACCATGCTTCCGTGTGGCTGGATATTGTGATTCTTTGGCGAACAGTCAGAAAGGTGCTGGCGCGCGATGGCATTAGTGCGGTGGGAGAATTCTCGGCGCCACGTTTCCGGGGCAGCAATCCGAGCGCTCACAATGCCGATATTGCGTGAACTAAGGGCACGATTCAGCATTGCGCAGGAGTGAACGACAACAACAAGCTGGAGCAATAGTGCATATTCCCTGGTTTCTTGTCGCGCGGTTTGGCGAGGCCTCATTCCTGTTTCCACTCGCGGCTCTTGTTGCAGTTCGTCTTGCATACCAAGGTTTGTGGAAGCAGGCTTTCTATTGGCTCTTCACGCTCTGCGCCGGCTCGGCCGTGATCGTCGCAGGAAAGCTGGCTTTTGAGTTCGGCGGATGGTCCGTCCCTGCTGCCAACCTTTACAGCATCAGCGGACACGCCATGCTGACCGCCTGCGTTTATCCCGTGTTGTTGACAGTACTTGGATCTATCTGGGGCGAAAGAGCGGCTCGCACTGGAACGAGGATCGGCATTGGCGTGGCGGTGCTCGCAGCCCTTGCACTGATTGCGGGCCACTATCACACGGTGGCAGAAACGCTGATTGGCATGGGAGTCGGATTCATTGTGACATGGGCAAATCTGCGTCCTTCCCGCAGGAAGGTTGCGGCTGTGCGGGCGCCCGCACTGAATAGCCTTGTGCTGGGCCTGCTTCTGGTCGTGCTGGTCCCCGTATCGTTTTACCCGATCCGCATTCAACTGTGGTCGCGGGGATTGGACTGGCTTGGCGTCACCGAGCGGTATTCGCGCAGGATCGGTATTGATCCGATCTCCGGTGCAACCGTCGTCACCATTAGTGTCCAGTGGCGTCTACGTTCCTAGCAGCGCCTGACGCAGATGCCAGTATCGCGGGACAGGTGGCAGTCCTATTCGTCCCGAAGACGGCGTGATGCAATCTGGTAAGCCCCCGACGTGACGAACTGCCGGTCCTTGACGTTGGATGACACGCCCGTGTGAGAGTCCACCGTGCATTCGGCGCCGATCTTGACGCCGGGATACAGGGTCGCGCGGGTACCCAAGAAGCAGCCGGGTCCGACGGAGGAATTGCCATTCAGCACGACATGAGGGGAAAGCACCGAGCAGGGACCGACAGAAGCCCCATGCCCGATTCCGCAGAACGCGTTGGCTACCACGCCGTCCTCCACCGTCGCATCGCGGCTCACGACGGTAAACGGGAAGATCAACGCGGCCATGCCCAGACGGGAAGATGTTGAAACCAAAGCCGTGGCATGGACATATGACGGCATCATGACGCGTTGTTGCAATAGCCAGCGGAATACGTCTTGACGTGCTGCGGGTGAACCAATTGCGACCATGACGCCTTGCTGTGGCGCGGCAACGAACTGCCGGATCGGGCCGAGGTTGGGCCGGTTCACGCCATCCGGCACCTTGCCAGGCGTGTCGTCAATAAAGCCGACCACCGGCGGTCCGCCATCCAGGGCTTCCCTGTCCAGGTAATCAAAGAGCTCCAGGCCCAGGCCGCCGGCCCCGGCTATCACAATGGAGGCCACTGAGGTTGCAGTGATGAGTGGCATGGCGACCTCGCCTTCGTCAGTCACCGGGGCCCTGGGAGGGCTCCGGCGGGGGACCTATACAAAATCTTCGTTCTGCCTATTCCACCAGGCACACGACGACCGCATCACGCGCGCTTTGAATTCACGCTTCCATATTCGCCAGGGTAACGATACTTGCCAAAGTAGTAGTGTGCCCGGTACCAGCGTCCTTCGACGATCAGTCCATTGAAGATGACGCCCTTTATCTCTGCGCCTGCTTGCTGGATCTCCCGTCGCGATGCGATCAGCTCGCTGATCGTGGTGCTTTCCGCGCGGACGACCATGAACACAGCACCTGCCTTGCTGGCCAGGATACCGGCGTCGGAGGCCGCCAGTACAGGCGGCGTATCGATCAAGATCAGGTCATAGCGTGACTTGAGTTCCTCCAGTAGCGGGTCCATGCCTGGACCTGACAGCAGGTCGGCTGCACGCGGTGGTTCGGTACCCGTAGGGATGAAGTCGAGTCCGGGTGCCACCTGGCGCCGAATCACGCGATCCAGCGGCGCACCCATCAGCAGTTCGCTCAGGCCGGGGCTGCGCTTGTCGTTGAAGCGGCGATGCAGTTCCCCGCGGCGCAGATCTGCGTCAATAAGCAATACACGATGCCCGGAGGCCGCAATGGCGGCGAAGTTCGAACAGACGAACGACTTCCCCACCCCCGGCGCCGGCCCGACAAAGACCACCACCTTGTTGTTCTTGCCAGTGATGGCGAACTGCAGTGCGGTCCGGAAGCTGCGCAGACTTTCGGTGACAGGGTCATCGGGGTGCTCGCTGGCGAGCAGTCCCGGGGGATTACTATCGGCGGGATCGAGCCGCGACTGCTGTTCGCTAAACGGGATAGTGGAGTACACAATCATCCCGGTCTTCTCTTCGATTTCTTCCGCATCGGCCACGCCACCATTCAGCAGCTGACGCAAGATGACCAGCGAGAGTCCGGCTATCAGACCAGCTACGACCGAAAGAATGCTGATCATCTTGCGATTGGGCCGCACAGGCTTTACCGGGACCTCCGCAGGGTCGACCAGGCGAGCGGTCCCGACCTTGCTGGCCTTCATCAGCCGCAACTGCTGGACATCATTGAGCATGGATTGCAGCATTTCCGTTTTGACTTTGACATCGCGCATCAGGCGCAGCACTTTCTGTTCATCGTCCGGAAGCTTTTGGATGCGACCGGAAAGGCTATTGAGGTCGCCGGTCAGGCCGGCTATCTGGCTGTCGATCAGGCCAATTGCAGGGTGGCCTGGCGTGAAGCGCGATGCCAGGTCCTGCCGTCGTTGCCTGAGCTCCTGCAGTTTCGTATGGATTTGCACCTGTTGCGCCAGGAGTAGCTTGGATTCTTCATTCAGGTCCACGGTCCCGCGCTGGTTGCGCATGGCGTTGTACCGTGTCTCCGCGGTCTCCACCTGTTGCCGGAGTTCCGGCAACTGCTGTTCCAGGAATGCCAAGGATTTCTCGGCTTCCGCTGCCTTGCGTCGAACGTTCTGATCAACGTAGGCGCTGCCAATTTCATTCAGGATCTCGGCGATCGTATCCGGGGACTCGCCTTCGAGGGAGATCCCGATGACCCCGCTTTGCTTTCCTCGTTCGGCAATGGTCAGCCGCACCTGCAGTTGCGCAATCGCATCGCTGCGCGAGAGCCGCCGCAGCGTGAAGGCCCCACCTGCCTTGCTGTCCAGTCCGCTGACAAGAAGCGTCACAGGGCCCGCGGCAGTGGAAATCGACAGTGGCTCTCCCACTGTGCCCGTTGCGGTTGCGTTGTCGCTGGAAAAGCTGACCCGGTACTGGTGGTCTCCCAGGGCGGTCAGCAAGATCTTGCGGCCCTCCATGTTTGCCGGCACGTCCAGTTGCCGGACGGTGATCGATTCATTGCCCCAGGCAAAGCCACCCCAGCCGAACAGGCCCGGCGTCGACAGTTCGGGATTGAAGCGGGCAATGACGTTGCCCACCAACGGGAAGTAGCGAGGTTTCGCCTCGATGTAAAGCTGCAGGACGTCGACCGCTTTGCCAACGACCATACGGGAACGCAACAGCTCGACTTCAGCACTGGCCGTGGGCTTCAGGTCCAGCATTGGCGAAATCCCGGCATTGAGCTTGCCGTTATTGGTGTTGGCGTTGCCATTCGACTCTTCCACCTGAACCATCACGTCGCTGTGGTAGATCGGGCGCGCAAGAAACGCGTAGAGAACCCCGACACTTACCACCAGAGCCACCGTAATCAGGAACGTCCAGCGAAAGCGCACCAGGACGTCAAGATAAGCTGTAACGTCCATCGATGTGCCGTTGATGTCCCGGCCGCCGGACGCTTCATCGTGCATATCGACCGTTCTCATGGTGGATCTCCATCGGTTTAGCGGCAGTCGAATCCGCCTCTAATTGCGTTAGCCATGTCTCGATACCGTGCTTGATCAACTCGAGCACGATACTGAACATGCTGGCGGAACAGCCGTACGGATCCGGTACGTCCGCGTACACAAACTCGCAGATTCGATATGTCTTTCCCTGGGCGTGCGGGAAGAGCAACTCCAGCTTCCGGCGCTGCTCGGCATCCATCACTAGAATCAGGTCGGCGGTGTCCACCATGGTCGCATCGACGGCACGTGCGCGGTGGGTGCCCAGGTCGCACCCCTCACTCGCGAGAAGCCTGACCGCACGAGGGTCAGCTTTGGCTCCGACCGGCGGGGCGAGTCCCGCGGAAGCGACGTTGCAGTCGGGCAGGGCGCGCCTGAACAGGCATGCGGCCATGGGGCTACGACAGACATTGCCGGTGCAGATGATAAGGATTGACCGGATCATGGCGATGCACTTGGCTATTTGACAACGCTGGCTGCGCCGACCACTGGCTGCGTGATGGGAAGAAGCAGATTGATCACCCGGCTCCACCGCACAAGGTCACGCGCGTCGACATAGACGACATCCTTGGGCTCGAGCTCAAAGCCTTCGGCGATAGCAAGCGCAACCGGCGAGTTTCCGTCAAGGTGGTACACCTTTGGTTCCCCGTCGGCCATCTTGCGGATCACAAAAATCTGCTCAGCGTTGGCAGAGCCGGGGTTGACACCGCCAGCGTCCCCCAATGCCTCGTTCAGGGTCATACGGCCATTTCGCATCAGCAGCGAGGTAGGGCGCACCACTTCCCCGGTGACGAAGATCTTGTTGTCTTCCCGTTGTTCTACGCGAACAATGTCGCCGGACCGAAGGAGGATGTGCGCGGGATCAACGCCCTTGGCCAGCAGTGCCGGGATGTTGACAAACCAGCTTTGCTCCCCCCGGGTAACACGCACACGGCTGTTATCACCGGTTTGGTTCAGTACGCCCCCGGCGCGGTTGAGTGCCTCGACCAGTGTCATGGGCGCATCGTCGATAGCCTGCATGCCGGGAGTCTTTACCTCGCCGTCGACATACACACGCTGGCTGCGAAATCCCAGCACCCGGACGGTCATCTGGGGATCCCTCACTACGCGCGAGAGAACGCGAGCCATACGGTCTCTGACTTCACCTGCTGTCAGGCCTGCCACATGCATCACGCCAGCGTAGGGAAACTGGATGTCACCTTGTGCGCTGACAACGTACCCAGGCATATTGGACCCACCGCTGGATTGCGGGACCTCGAACGCTGCGGCAATGCTGTACGTTTGCGTAGGAAAGACCATTTCTGGGTGGTCCCACACCACCACCGAAAGGATGTCGCCAGCGCCGATCCGATAGGGCTCGGGCTTTGCGAACAATTGCTCCACGTTTTCATTCACCACCTTTGGCTTGGTCTTCAGTTCGCGCACCAAATCCAGCGTGATCGGAGTCACGTTCGGCACGGCGTCGGGCCCGATCGCTGAAACTTTCGCCTTAGAATCAAAGTACATGCCGGGTGACGCCGCGCATGCACCCAACAACATGACCACGACAATCGCGGCTAACTTCGACGCGGTGGCATGGCAGTGCCTCACCAGGCCCAGCCCGCCTGATTCCTTTCCTTCAGGGATCGGTCTCATAGCAGTCTCCTTCTTGAGTACGGCCGGGCATCGCGCCCAGTGCATGCCCGCCTTTGCATCGTAGGAAGGCTTCGACCATGCTTCGGTGCGTTCTCGCACACTGCCCGAGCGCGACCGACCCTGTGGCAGCAGGCTTGCGCTGGTGCGATGGCTGTTGCAGCCAAGCATCAATTCATCCACTTTCTCTATGGACCGAAGGAATGCATCAAGAAGGACCGATGCGTTCGGCAACCCACCCACCGGTATTGAAGGACGGCGGCTTCGAACGGTAACCTGCGGAGAACAAGAGCCTCAGGTCGAACTACAGGCCGAGCCAAAGGACTCACGCCACGCACCATGCCCTGTCTATGAAATACAGCACTTTTGCAGCCAATCTCGGGAATCGGGACTTCTCGGCTCAATTGGAAGTGGAAGCCAGCACGGTCCGGGTTCTGGTTTTGTCGAAGTACGGGCGGCTTGGTGCATCTTCGCGTCTGCGAGGCCTGCAGTTTCGCCCCTGGCTGGAGCAAGCCGGCTTGTCGCTGACCGTGCAGCCACTGCTTTCCGACGCGTTGCTAGGTCAGCGCTATACCGGAGGGGGCTACGGGTTGGCGCCACTTTTCCATGCTTACGCACGGCGCGTGCTTGCGCTGGTCCGGCGACGGGACTTTGATCTCATCTGGATCGAAAAGGAAGCGCTGCCGTGGTTGCCGGCCTGGCTTGAGCGCGGACTGCTAAAGGGCGTGCCTTACGTTCTCGACTACGATGACGCGCAATTCCATGTTTACGATCTTCATCATTCGGCGCTTGTTCGATTTTGGTTCGGTCGTCGCCTGGATGCATTGATGGCCGGAGCGCGCTTGGTCACAGCCGGAAACGAATATCTTGCGGAGCGCGCAAGGCGCGCAGGCGCGAGCTGGGTCGAGACCGTTCCGACTGTCGTTGACCTGAATCGCTACGGTGTCCACCGTCGGTTAAGCGAGGATCCGGCTGCACCATTGCGCATTGTCTGGATCGGTTCCCCCTCTACGGTAGGATATTTGTCTACGCTGGGAGCGGCGTTGGCTTCGCTGAGCGCACGCCATGAATTCATGCTTCGCGTCATAGGCGGCAGCGTCACGATCTCCGGTGTGCGCGTGGAATGCCTGCCGTGGACGGAAGATACAGAGGCGCAATGTATCGCGGAGTGTGATGTAGGAATCATGCCTCTCCTTGATTCCCCGTGGGAACGGGGAAAGTGCGGGTACAAGCTGATCCAGTACATGGCATGCGGGCTGCCGGTGATCGCGTCTCCGGTCGGTGTCAACAACGAGATCGTGCGGGACAACGTCAATGGTTTTCTTGCACGAGACGAAGATGAGTGGATTTCGAAGCTATCGCAGTTGCTGGATAACGGAGACCTTCGGCGCACCATGGGCACCGCGGGACGTGGACTCGTCGAAAGCCTATATTGCGTGCAGACGGTAATCCCGAAAATTGCGAACATGTTCTCGCAGGCCGCAACATCGGGAAGATGATGTTCTCATATATCGCGTTATTCGGTCCCTGTGATCCAGCGATGACTCCGGCGGAGGGGCGCATTGAAGCGCCGCGCCTTCATCATTTCATGAACTGAGGGCACACGGGTCAGGCCAAACGCCTTAACCCGCGACGCCGTCTGCGCTCAGCCGAATCCCATCTCACGCAGCATTGCCGCGTTGATCTTGTGAACGTCGTACTTGTGCTCTGCGATCTGCCGTGACCGCTGGCCCATGCGCTCCACCTGTTCCCAGTCCTCAATGAGACGCATCATCGCGTTTTCCAACGCGCTGGCGGACTTGACCGGCACCAGCAGTCCATTGTCGCCATCGACGACCGTCTCGCGGCAACCCGGCGCGTCTGTCGTGATAATGGGACGCCCCATCGCCATGGCTTCCAGCACGGCGCGCGGTGTGCCTTCGCCATAGGATGGCAGGACGAACACGTTGCAGCCGGCAATCGCGGGACGTACATCAGACAGCCGCCCAAGGAAATCGACGGTCCCGTCCGCCACCCACGCGTCCAGTTCATGCTGGGCGATCGCGTCGGGGCTGGTATCGATCCAGCCAACCAGGCCGAAGCGAGCCCCCGAGCGGCGTGCCCGGATTCGCCTGGCAGCTTCTGCATATTCTCGTACGCCCTTGTCGCCGAGCAGCCGGGCGACCAGCAGGAAGCGGGGTCCGTCGTCGGGCAACGGAGCCACCTGGAAGCTGGCGATATCGACGCCGGAGCCATTGACGATACAGGACCGCTTGTGGCGGGCCAGTATTCCCGACCGTCGGAACAATGCCTCGTCGTCGGGATTCTGGAAGAAGGTGATATGGGCCTGCCTGAGCGCCAGCGTGTACAGCCGCAGGACCACGGCGCGCAGGCTGTTCCTGCCCTCTGCATCGCGGAAGGTGTAGCCCAGCCCTGTGATTAGCGCGAAGCGGCGCGGCACGCGCGCAAGCCATCCGGCCAGCATGCCGTAGATCACGGGCTTGATCGTATAGCTCATCATGCAGTCTGGCCGGATGCCGCGCATCAGCCGATACAGCGCGAAGAGCGTGCGAAAGTCGGCGAGCGGGTTCTTTCCGGTACGGTCGAGCGGGAAATGGTGCACGACTACGCCGCGTGCCTCCAGCGCGACGCGCACGGGATGTCCTTCCAGTAGCCCCGGCGCCGCGACATGCATTTCAAGTCCGCTATCCTGCAATGCTTCCATCAGCGGCCCGCGAAACGCGATCAGCGACTCCGCGTAGCTCGCGATCATCAGAAAGCGCATGCCAGCCTCCTATCGGATGTCGGGATATCAGTCAGCGGCGGTGCGGTCCGCTCTGTTGTCTCGTGCCCTAGCCAGGCCTGGAACATGAGCACACACCATAGGGGATGCTGCCAGTTGCGCCGCCCGGACAGATGCTCAGTCCAACGCTGGCGTATGGGTTGCGGATTCAGGAAGCCCTCGCGACGCAGGCGCTCCTCGCTCAGAAGATCGTCGGCCCAGTCGCGCAGCGGACCACGCAGCCATGCGTCGATCGGGACGCCAAATCCCATCTTCGGCCGCTCGATCAGCTCGCGTGGCACATAGCGGTCAAGCACGCGCCTGAGTACCCATTTGGTCGTGTGCCCGGCGTCCTCCTGCCGGATCTTGTAGGCCAGCGGCAGCCGCCAGGCGAACTCCACCACGCGGTGATCGAGGAAGGGGATGCGAGTTTCAAGGCTTCGCGCCATGGCCGCGCGGTCGACCTTCGTGAGGATGTCGTCGGGCAGGTAGGTCAGCAGATCGGCCGCCATCATGCGTTCCACGTCGCCGAGCATCGCCAGCGCCCTTGCAACGGGCTCAGGCAAGGTTGCCGGCTCCGCCCCGCCCATGACGATTGCATCCGGACATTGCCACTGGGAGACCATGCCGCGATAGAGTTCATCCACGGTGTGCGCGGCCATGACGCCCGCGCCCTTGTGGACCTTCTCCCCCACATGGGACCAGCGCGATGCCATTGGCAGCAGCGCTGCGACGCGATTGATCTGGTGCGGAGAAAGACGGGTCAGCCCCCAGGCCGCCGCGGCGCGCACCGGACCGGGGATGCGGGCAAGCCGGCCCCAAAGCTCTGCCGTGATCTGGTAGCGGTTATATCCACCGAACAACTCGTCTCCCGCGTCGCCGGAGAGGGACACCGTCACGTGCTGCCTGGCCAGTCCGCTAACAAGCAGCGTGGGGATTTGCGAAGAGTCGGAGAATGGCTCGTCGTAGATCTCCGGCAATCGCGGAATCACCGCCATGGCATGCTCGGGGGACACATACAGCTCGGTGTGGCTGGTGCCGAGGTGGCGGGCGACGGCCTTGGCGTGTGCGGCCTCGTTGTAGCCGGCGTCGTGGAAGCCGATCGAGAACGTGCGGATCGGCTGTGTGGACTGGGACTGCATCAGTGCGACCACGGTCGACGAATCGATACCACCGGAGAGAAATGCGCCCAGCGGCACGTCAGCCATCATCTGGCGGGCGACAGCATCTCGCAACAGCGCATCGAGGCTGTCGACGGCTTCTTCGGGACCGCCCGTGAAAGGGTCCTGCTTACCTTGCAGCGCTGCCGCGGACCCCGACCAGTAGGCACGCAAAACAGGCTCGCGCGCCAGCATCGACACGGTCAGCAAGTGCGCAGGTGGAAGCTTGGCGATGCCTTGGTAGATCGAATGCCCGCCACCGACATTGTTGTAGCGCATGTACAAGGTGAGGGCGTTGCGGTCGATGCTGCCGTCGAATGCCGGGTGAGGGCGCAGTGCCTTGAGCTCTGATCCGAATAGAAAGGCACGCGCCTGGCCTGAGCCCTGCCAGCCATAGTAGAGCGGCTTCTCACCCAGCCGGTCACGCGCCAGCGTCAGGGAATGCGTTTGCCGGTCCCACACGGCAAAGGCAAACATCCCGATGGTTCGCCGAACCGTGGCATCGGCTCCCCATGCGTCGATGCCGGCAAGCAGCGTTTCGGTGTCGGAGTGCCCTCGCCAACGCGGCGCGGCCCCTGCGCTTTCGAGTTCGGCGCGTATTTCGGGATGGTTGTAAATTTCGCCATTGAACACAATGACGTAGCGGCCGCTCGCCGAAATCATCGGCTGTCGACCGGCCGGGGACAGATCGACAATTGCGAGGCGCCGGTGCGCAAAGCCGAAAGGCGCGCCGGGCTCGCACCAAAGGTCGCCATGGTCCGGACCCCGGTGAAGGATCCGCTGTCCCATACGGGTCAGCAAGATCGCACGATCTTCCAGGGAACCCGGTATACCGCCAAGAAATCCTGCAAATCCACACATCGCGCTCTTCCGTTTTGTCTTCGGTGCTGCTCAGGCGTCCTGCGTCCGGTGCAACTGCACATACCAGTGCATTGCCTCGGCCAGCCCGTCACCGATGCGGTGGGTGGGCTGATATCCGAGCAACCGTTGTGCCTTGCCGATATCAGCCTGGCTGTGGCGGACGTCGCCCGCACGGAAGGCCCGATAGGTCGGCTGCGTGTCCGCGGGGATGCCATAAGGACGAAGCCCGTCGCGCAGAAGCTGGAACAGGGTACTCAGCGTGGTGCGGTCACCGACGGCGACGTTGTAGATCTGGCTTTCCGCGTCTCCGCTGCAGCTGAGAGCGGCAAGCAGGTTGGCCTGCACAGCATTCGCCACGTAACAGAAGTCGCGGCTCGTTTCGCCGTCGCCATTGATGTAGACGGTCTCGCGCCGCAGCAACGCGGAAATCCACCGCGGAATCACGGCTGCGTATGCCCCGTTCGGATCCTGGCGTGGACCGAATACATTGAAGTAGCGTAGTCCGATGGCACGCAAACTGTAGCAGCGCCTGAAGACGTCGGCATACAACTCGTTCGCGTATTTCGTGACCGCGTAGGGGCTCAATGGCTTGCCGATCCTGTCTTCGGTCTTGGGCAGGCCGGGGTGATCGCCGTAGGTGCTGCTGCTCGCCGCGTAAACGAAAGCGCGTACCTCGGCGTCGCGCGCAGCGACCAGCATATTCAGGAAGCCACTGATGTTGACGCTGTGGGTCGCGATGGGGTCCTCCAGGCTGCGTGGCACGGAGCCCAGCGCGGCCTGGTGCAGCACGAAATCGACCGGATGGCTGCTCGCGCCGTGCGTTCCTTCGCGCTCCCCGGAGCAAAAGCGCATGGCGCTCCGGCACTGTTCAAGGTCCCGGATGTCGCCTTCGATGAATTGAAAGTTCTCCCACTGCGCGGGAGATACCAGCGCCTGCACTTCATGCAGGTTGCGGCGGTGGCCGGTCAAGAAGTTGTCCAGGCCGACCACGCGCTGGTTCAGGCGCAGCAAGGTCTCCAGCAAATTGCTGCCGATGAATCCGGCCACTCCTGTGACCAGCCACGTGCACGGATTGGCAACCAGACTGGTCCTCAGATTCGCGTAGGTGATGGATTCCATGTGAGCTCTTCGTGGCGGTGCGCTTCTAGAGGCGGGCGTCGACATCGTTCCTCGGCAAAATGCCCTTTACGTCGAACAGCACGGCGTGCGATTTGCCAAAGGCCCTGATCGCCCGCACCCCCATCGTGACGAACTGATGATGGGGCACGGCCAGTACGATGGCGTCGTATTGATCATGGCGCGGAAGTTCACGCAGGCATGCGAGCCCATACTCCGCTTCGGCTTCCTCCACATCGATCCAGGGGTCGTAGACGTCAATCGTGGCGTTGTAGCCGCGCAGTGTGGTCACGATATCGACTGCCTTCGTATTTCGAACGTCGGGGCAGTTTTCCTTGAATGTGAGACCAAGCATGAGAATGCGGCTGCCCAGCACGGAAATGCCCCGGCGCAGCATCAGTTTCACCAGCTCATCCGCGACATGGATGGCCATTCGGTCGTTGATACGACGGCCCGCCAGGATGACCTGCGGGTGATAGCCCACTTCCTGCGCCTTATGGGTGAGATAGTAGGGATCTACACCTATGCAATGTCCTCCCACCAGCCCCGGCCGGAAAGGCAGGAAGTTCCATTTCGTGCCCGCTGCCTTCAACACCTCCAGCGTGTCAATGCCCAGCCTGTGGAAAAGCAGGCTGAGTTCATTCATCAGCGCGATATTTACGTCGCGCTGGGTATTCTCGATAACCTTTGCGGCCTCCGCTACACGAATGCTGCTGGCGCGATGCGTACCTGCCACAATGATTCTGCGGTACAGCTCGTCGATAGCCACGCTGACCTCGGGCGTGCTGCCACTGGTGACCTTGCGGATGTCCGGCAGCCGGTGTTCCTTGTCTCCCGGATTGATGCGTTCGGGACTGTAACCGCAATAGAAATCCACATTGAACTTCAAGCCGCTGTGCTGTTCGAGAAGCGGTACACAGACTTCTTCTGTAGCGCCGGGATACACCGTCGACTCATAGATGACCACAGCGTCCTGTCCCATGACCCGGCCCACCGTCTCACTGGCGCGAATCAGCGGCGTGAGGTCCGGGCGCTTTGCCCGGTCCACCGGGGTTGGCACCGTGACAATAAATACCTGGCAGTCTTTCAGATCCGCCGGATCGCAGGAGAACTTCAGGGAGCGTGCGCCGCGCAGGTCATCATGGCTTACCTCGAGCGTCGAGTCCTGTCCGCTGCGCAATTCGTCAATGCGTACGGCATTGATGTCGAAGCCTACGACTTGGCGTTGCTTGCCGAACTCCACTGCAAGCGGCAGGCCGACATAGCCCAGTCCGATGATGGCGATCTTTGCGTTGCTGAGGTCCATGACCAAAATCTCCGTGGTGAGTGGGCCTGGCGGCGGCATGGATGTGGGACTTTTAAAGAATTATCGTGGGCATGCGGCGCCCTGTGCGCAGGGCTTCGTGTCTTGGCGTACAAACGCGGAGCGCTTGATGGCGGCTGGGCTTCGCGTGAGTGCGGTGTGCCAGGTCCAGGTCCGGCTGCCGCCAGCGGAACGGTGTCCTTGGCCGCGTGGTGCACGCGGCAAGCGGGACTGGTACTCGTGACTGTCGTCAGGAGCCGCCAGAGATTCCGGAGATCCCGGCTTGCGCGGGCTTCAGATTGAGCACTGGCAATGGCGTCGGCTGCCGGGACTCGTCCGCAACCGCTGTACTGTCACGCGGCGTGTCCAGCGAGCTGTAGGGAGCGTATTCGGGCACCAGGTTTTGCACCGCCAGCTGGATCGCGAGATCATCACGGGATTCACAGGCTGCCAACAGCTTGCCAAGCTTCTCGCGATACTCCGATTCTTCCAGGAAGGGCTCGTGCGAACACATGATGCGTTCGTGCTCGCTTGGCGTCACTTCCCCACCGATCAGCAACTCCTCGTAGAGCTTCTCGCCGGGGCGCAAGCCCACGAATTTGATTTCGATATCGCCAGCGGGATTCTTGCGTGTCTTCTCGACAAGCCCGGACATCTCGATCATGGTGCGGGCAAGATCCGTAATCCTGACCGGCTTGCCCATGTCGAGGACAAAGACCTCTCCGCCCTGGGCCATGGCGCCCGCCTGGATGACCAGCTGTGCCGCTTCGGGAATCAGCATGAAGAAGCGGATGACGTCCGGGTGCGTGATGGTCACCGGGCCGCCGGCGCGGATCTGCTTGCGGAACAGTGGAACCACCGAGCCGGACGAGCCCAGTACGTTGCCGAAGCGAACCATCGAAAACGTGGTGCTCGTATTCGGCCGTGACGCGGCAGCCTGAAACGCCAACTCTGCAATGCGCTTGCTGGCACCCATGATGTTGGTTGGACGTACCGCCTTGTCCGTGGAAATCAAGACGCACGTCTTTACGCCGAAATGATCGGCCATGTTGGCGATCGTTGCGGACCCAAGGACATTGTTGCGTATGCCCTCTGGCATGTTGGCCTCAACCATCGGTACATGCTTGTAGGCCGCGGCGTGATAGACCGAATCGATCCTTTGACCCCGCATGGCGGCCGCCACGGCTTCGACGTCGCAGACAGAGCCGATGCGCGCGACGATCTGCAACTCGGGAAACGTGCGCCGCAGCTCCTGCTCTATGACGTATAGCGCGAATTCGGAATGATCGAACAGTATGAGCTTGCTGGGTTGGCGGCTGGCGATCTGCCGGCACAATTCACTGCCGATGGAACCTCCTGCGCCCGTAACCATCACGACTTTTCTGTGGGTGCATCTTGCAAACAACTCTTCTCGCGGCGGCACGATATCCCTGCCCAGCAAATCCTCGATCTTGATGTCTCGCACCGACTGCATGGTGATCTTGCGGTCGACAAGCTCAAGCAGTGTCGGGAGCGTTCGCACACTGACTGCGTACCGGTGCAGCTTGTCAACGATTTGCTTGCGACGCTTGATGGAGAGAGAGGGAACTGCGAGCACGACCTCGTTGATGCCCAACTGGTTGATCTGGTCCTTCATGTTGTCGCTGAAGTACACAGGGAGGTCGGAGAAGATCTTCTTGTCGAGTGAGATGTCGTCATCGAAGAAGCAGACAGGTCGGTGGCCCGAGCTTGCGCGCATGGCGGTGGCTAGTTGCGCCCCTGCTTCACCAGCACCGAAGATGGCAACCCGCAGGACATCGCGGTCGCCTGTCTGTTTGCGCTGTTGCGCGCGCGTGATGACGGCCCGCGCCAGGAAGCGCGAGATGACGACGTATGAGAACGCGATGAACCAGTAGATGAGGAGGCCGGTCCTGGGAAGGTGGCCGATAGTCACGAGATAAGATAGCGCGTAAGTCAGGGCAACCAGACAAGCCAGGCTTGCACCGGAGACCCACAGGACCCTGAGGTCGAAGTATCGAACGACCATTCGATACAGTCCGCTGTATGAGAACACCGGAATTGTGCAGGCCGAGATGATCAGTGAAGGCAAGAACCCGTACTGGTGGAGTAGTTCTGTATTGCCGGCACGCAGGAACAGCGCCAGCGAAAAGCACACGGGAAGGGCAATCAGGTCCGCGCAGACCATCAGCGCAATCTTTTGACGACGAGGAAGGGACGTTAGCCAGACGGGAGGGTAGATCCTCATTTTCGGGAGCTCTTTTCTACTGGACCTTGAGCGGGGCTTTCAGTCGAACCGCTCGCTTTCGGGTTCCAAAGTGCCCCCGAAGTCCAGTCGCCGTCTTGCAGAGCGCGACAGCTGACTCATCGGTGGCGTCAAGGCGAGTACAGGAACGTTGCGGAAGCAGTCCGCCTGGATCTGCCTTCGTTAGGGACATTATTCATGCGTTGCCTGTCACCAGAAGCGGCTCTGTGTTCGCTGCCGAACGCAGCGTGCCACCGATGAGGCGCAGAATCGGAATCGTTACTTTCCCAGCATCGCTGGCATCAGCCGGGCGTTCTAATTCACTTGGCTAGCTTCATGGAGCCGTCCAACTCTGATTAGATAAGAAACTGAAGTGCTGTGGCTGCCGGAAGCCTTGTCACAGACGAAGAAGCCTCACTGCGGAGCAGGTAGACGCTGCGTTGATAGGAACGATGGAGAGGATCCTATGCTGGACACGCAATTTTCACCCTGGCCGAGTTTCACTGCCGAAGAAGCTGAAGCGGTTGGCCAGGTGCTCTTGTCCAATCGCGTGAATTACTGGACCGGGACAGAGTGTCGTCAGTTTGAATCCGAGTTTGCGGCCTGGTCGGGCGCAAGGTATGCAATTGCCCTGGCCAATGGCACGTTGGCGCTGGACCTTGCGCTCAAGGCCCTTGACATCGGCTTGGGCGATGAAGTCATCGTGACGCCACGGACTTTCATCGCCAGCATATCGTGCGTGGTCAATGCTGGCGCGACTCCGGTGTTTGCCGATGTGGATGAAGACAGCGGGAACATTTGCGCAGCAACGATCGCGCCGGCAATTACCACACGTACCAAAGCCATCCTGTGTGTGCATCTGGCGGGATCGCCCTGCGAGATGGATGAAATCATGGCGCTGGCCCGAGCGCATGGGCTGAAGGTGGTCGAGGATTGCGCTCAGGCCCACGGCGCCCGATACAAGGGGCAATCGGTGGGCACGATCGGTGACATCGGCGCATGGTCCTTCTGTCAAGACAAGATCATGACCACGGGCGGTGAAGGTGGCATGGTGACGACGAACGACAGGGAATTGTGGTCGCGCATGTGGTCATTCAAGGATCATGGCAAGAGCTGGGAGGCCGTCTACGAGCGCGATCACCCGCCCGGGTTCCGCTGGGTCCACGACTCGTTCGGCACGAACTGGCGCATGATGGAAATTCAGGCGGCGATCGGCCGTATTCAGCTTGGCCGGATGCCGCAATGGCATGCGCGACGCACGGATAACGCAGCGATGCTGACGGAGGCTTTGAAGTCATGTTCGGCATTGAGGCTGCCCGAGCATCCCTCCCATATGCAGCACGCCTGGTACAAGTTCTACGCCTTCGTGCGTCCCGAAGCATTACGCGATGGGTGGACAAGGGATCGGATGATTGCGGAAATCCATGCACAGGGCGTTCCGTGCTATGCCGGGAGTTGCTCGGAGGTCTATCTCGAGAAGGCGTTCGAGAGTACCGGATTGAGACCTCGGCACAGGCTGCCTGCTGCCCGGGCGCTTGGCGAAACCAGCCTCATGTTCCTGGTGCATCCCACGCTGACGGAAGCGCAGATGCGCAAGACCGCAGAAGTCGCCTCGCGGGTAGCATCGCAGGCAGTGGCCTGCGGTGCGCCGGTGGACGGGTGATGTGATGGGCGCCGCGATCTGCGTTGCATGCATCGTTGGGTCGCGACCGCGATAGCGGACTGCCATTCCGCGTCCTGCGGCGGTCCGTAGATTAATGTCTGCAATAAGAATCAGGTGAAGCCATGATGGGAAGGGCGAGGTCGGTCTGCTATCGTGAGACTGGAGTCGATCCTTCAGTGCGACGTCCCCCAGTGGGCACTGGCTGCTACAGCCGGTGCGCCGATGCGTGGAAGCGTTCGCACCCGCTCACCGTGTGAGCGCATCATGCCGCTTATCGGGGGGAGAAGATGGTACGAGTCGGTTTCCTGGACACCTCGGCTTCAGAATGGGCGGCTCTGCTCAAGCGGTGCGCGCACGATTGCTACCATTTGCCCGGTTGGATGCGAGCCTCCGAGTTCAGCGACGGGGGCAAGGCCCGCGCTGTCTACGCTACCGACGGCCAGAGCGAACTGCTTGTGCCGATCATTCGCAGGCAGGTAGACGCCGAAGGGTGGGACGCGGTGTCGCCGTACGGATATGGCGGTCCGATCTTCAGCGAAGCTACCTCCAGCGATTTCATCGACGAAGCCTTGCGCGCAATCGTCGGCCGCTTGCGTAAGACGGGTTGCATCTCGTGGTTCATTCGATTGCATCCATTGCTGAATGCCGACTGGCAGAGTTCTGTCGGGGAGATCGTTGAGCAAGGCATGACTGTGTCCATAGACTTGACCAAGACCGAGGAAGAACACTGGCGTGAGACGCGCATCAATCATCGCCGAAACATCGTCAAGGCTGTCAAGGCTGGCGTGACGGTCCATATCGATAGAGATTTTGTTGCACTGCCGACGTTTATCCGCCTCTACAATGAAACGATGCGCCGCTTGGGCGCTGAGCCAAGCTACTTCTTTGACGAACGCTACTACCACGCGCTGGTTGCAGAGGCAGGCGCAAACCTGAGACTCTTCGTGGCGAAAGAGGCTGGGGAAATCATCGGAGCCACGCTGTTTTCGGTGGCGTGGGAAGCCGGAATCATCCAATACCATCTCGTTGGGACAGACCAGCGATACCAGCACCGGTACCCCAGCAAAGTTATTGCGCAAGCGGCACGCAATTGGGGGCGGGATCGAGGCCTCAAGCGCCTACACCTGGGTGGCGGGGTCGGCGGGTCGTCCGCGGACTCTCTGTTCAATTTCAAGCGGGGATTCTCTCCCGACACCCATGTTTTCAAGACTCAGCGAGTGGTTGTCCATCCGGAGCGATATGTGCGGCTATGCGATGGCGATGAGTCCGTGCTGTCTGATTTGAAGGGGTATTTCCCCGCGTATAGACGCGACATCGCAGACGCCCTGGATGACGGCGTCGAAGAAACCCTCGCCGCGAGCGAGGCTTGCTCGCGATAGGGCCGTCAGGCCGCAGTGCCCGGAAACCTTGCCCGGTCGCTGAGTCCCGGATACTCGTTGCTACATTCGCGCAGCAGTCTCCGAAGCTGGCCAATCGTCCGCCAAGCGGTGGCTGCCCCTTGCACGCCGTCAGTCCTTACACACCTCCATAGTATCTCGGTCCATGCGAGCAAGGCGAACGCCAATGCCGTGAAGGGGCGATGCTGAAGGCTCTTGTAGCCACGAAACATGGCGTAAAACCGCGAGGCATCGTTGAGCACGGGTTCTTCGGGCGAGGCTGCAATGGCCAGATTTCGGTTCACCGCACTTGGCACTAGTTCAATCCGATGCCTCCACATATGAACCGCGCGATCCACCAGTTCGTTGACATCATAGTCGGGCGCGAGTTGCTCATTGAACCATTCGGTCGCGAACAGATCGCGTGGAAACACTGCGCCATGCAGCACGACCGAGCAAATCCGTTCGCCATTTCTATGTTCGGGCAACGGATAGCCCAGGAACGACACCTTGCACGGCCTGCAACAGAGCCCGTCCCGCAACACCAGCCCCGTCAGAATCAGCGGCGTCCCTCCATCCTCAGCCTGTGCCCAATGGATGTAGTCATCCGCAATCCGCTCCGCCATCTGCTGCAGGAACGTCGGGCCAAGCAGCGTCCTGTCGTCGAGGAACAGCACGTGGGAGCCGGTCGCCGCGCGCACGAGCCGGTTGCGATTCGCAGCCTGCGAGCGCCTGGGGCCTTCCAGGTACGGAATGGTGGCGTACGACTCGCGCATCATCTGCCGCGTGTCGTAGTTGCTGCTGTCGTCCGACACGAGGATCTCGTGCGGCGGCATGGTGGATTCGAAGATCGACTGCAGCGTTTGCCGCAGGCCGTCCGGATTGTCGCGCGTGCAGACGCACACGGAAAACATGGGCAGGAAAGTGCTGGCTGGCATGGCTGACCCCTCGGTCCCGGGATGCCCGGGGCAGCGCCGGCCCGTCTTGTCACGCGGGCGCGGCGCTGGTGCTGACGTTCAGATCGTCGGGCTGGCGGCCTCGTAGACGGCCGTTTCGCTGTGGCGCGCAACTACCGGGCGCATGCTGCTGTCCCGCGTCACGCGCTCGTCGCCGCTGACCCATTCCAGCGTGGCGCCGCGCTGCAGGGCGGCGTAGACGGCCTCGCCCTTGTTGCGGACCTTGAGCCGCTGGTAGAGCGTGCAGGCATGGCTCTTCACCGTGGCCACGGAGATGTTCAGCATGCGGCTGACGGTTTTGATCGGATAGCCGCGTGCCAGCAGCACCAGTACCTCGTACTGGCGCGGCGTGATCTTGAGCATCTCGGCTTCGTCATAGCTTGGCTCGGCGTCGGCGGGCGGCTCGCTCGGGCGCGAGCTGCCGGACAGTGGCTGTCCGGGCCTGAGGCCAGTCAGGTCGCGCACGGCAACGCTGCTGCGCAGTGCGCCGCGCGGGGCGCTGGCGCACGTTGCCAGCGAGGACAGCGGGTCGGCCTGGGCCGTTGGCGGCAGCGGCGCGGCGGATGCGAGCGATTGGGTGACGGGCAGCGCCGGGCGCGATGCCGACGGCATGGTGCCGATCTCCGCGCTGAACAGCAGGCCTTGCACTGCTGATACTGCGAGCCGGATGGCGGCCTCGATCACTGCCAGCGAAGCCGATTTTGGCAGGCAGCCGCAGACGCTGCGCGCACTGTCCGCATCTGGCATGTGCAGTGGCAATTGGTCGGCCAGGATCAGGATGCGCTGCGGCGACAGCAGTTCGCGTGCGACCTGCAGTTGCCCCCAGCCGATGCGTGTGTCCGCCGGCATGCCGAACACCAGCAGGTCGGCATTGTGCGGCACGTTGTCGATTCTCCCGAGTTCGTCAGGCGCAAGCGCCGCGACGTGACCCGAATCCTGGATGTTCTCGAGCATCTGCAGCAGCCCGAGCCGGAGCAGAGGATGCTCCTCGATCAGCAAGGCGTTCATTGTTTCACTCCCCGTTACTCGGGAGGGAATGCGGGCGCTTTGCGTATGGGGAGACATTGCATGGCAAGCGGACGCGCTGCTGCGGCCCGCTGACTGCCCTGACCCCCGTGCTTCCATGTCCGGCCTGTTCCGTTCTTCTGCTCGGAACTTGTCGGCGGCTGGAAGATGACCCGAACCCGAACCCGAAAGTTTCTCGCTCCTAAATCGGCTTAAAACCATCTTATGGGGTGGTGGTATGGATTGCAAGCGGGGCTAATACGGCATCGGACAAGGGGGGAATGAATCAGCCTTCATAATACCCTCCGAAAATCCCGCCATACCGAGGGGTATTGTCTTGAAGACGTCATTTCCCGAAGGGTTCGCAACCGTATCACAACTGAGACACGGCTTTGCCGGATGGTTGCAGGGTTGAAACCGATTCCGTTATTTAGTGTCGTTGCGTACGGATTTTATAACCCCTTCGGGGGGTAAAAGAAAATCCCGATTCATTCAATGGCGCAATTATGAAACGTCATCCGATGACAATGTTTCTCGATATCAGCGGCGCTTGAAGCGCTTGCGCGGACACGCGATCTAGTGCTTCTGGAGGAGGGGGGATTCCCCTCTCGGGATGAGGCCGGAGCAGCGTGCGGCACTGCTGCTCCGGGGTCTTGCCACCAACCTGGCGTTCGGTCAGCGCACCCAGTGTCCTGGGCGCATGACCCAGCCGCGAGGGCTCTGCACCCACCGGTCGGGGACGTAGCGGTATCCTGCGCGCTGTGCCTGCCAATAGCCGCCGCGCCAGTCGTAGCGGCTGCCACTTGCGACCCAGTGGCCCGGCACCCACGCCTGGCCCGGACGTGCCGGCGGGCGCGGCTCGTAGCGCGGCGCGGGCGGCGGGTGGCCATAGCTGTAGGCGGGCGGGCCATCGTGGGCCTGTGCGGGGCTGAGCAGGCCGAAGGTACCTCCGGCGGCGAGAACGGCTGCGGCGAGAAGGATCTGGCGTTTCATATTGGTTCTCCTGGTGTCTGGTGGACGGCCCGGCGGTATCAGTAGCGGTCGTGGTAGTAGTGGTAGCGGGGCGGCGGCCCGCCGCGAGGCGGTACCACGATGCAGGCGGAAAGCAGCGCTGCGGTGGTGGACAGCAGCACGGCCAGGCAGAGGGCGCGTTTCATGTGAGGCTCCGGACGGTTCGCGTTGAACACGGCTTCAATGTAGCGACGCGGCCCCGCGCTGAGTGGTTGCACTTGTAAGGCTGTCTCACATGACGCATGCGAGGCTCCGAGTCCTGCGCGGCTTCACTCCGTTGCCATCAAGCCCTTGCCGCACAAGGGTTCGCGGGCTGCGCGCCGGGGCGGCAGAAGCGGCCCGTTTTCGTCCGCGAAAGGTAATGTGGCGTTACATCGGAAATAGATCTCGCAAAGGATTTGGGGTGGCGCACTCGCCCGGCCGCCCCACGACATGACGCGTGGGGCTGTACCGCAGTACGCAGAATTGGGTACGCTTGGGGCATTCCTGCCTCGGGATGGGGCAACACTTTCCCGGCGCCGGTGCCGGACTGGTGCCGCCTCGATGCCGCATATGGCCCGCAAGGCGTCGGGGCTGTGGCACGAAGCTTGCGCTGCTTGCGGCATTCCCGGGCAACCATGCAGGGAGGCGCCATGCCGGTCATGCTTATCCTGATCGCCCTTCGTATCGTGCAGGGCCTGACGCCCGCGGCGGGCGCGCTGTTTGCGCTGCCGGTGGCCGCCGACCCCGATTCCGCCGACGTCAGCGCAATCATCGAGCGCGCTACGCCGCGCTGACGTGGAGCCCGGCCAGTGCGATGCAGTTCCTGCCGTGCAGGACCTATCGGGCCATCGACGGGGCGCCCGTCATCGACACGGCATAGCGCGCCGGGTTCAGGCGCAGCGTGAGCGCGGCCACGAACGCGACGCAGCCAAGGTGGAACCACCAGCCCGCCATGAAATCGCCGGTGCGCGAATGCAGCGCGGCCGTGATCCACGGCGCCAGTGACGCCAGCAGGAAGCCACCACCCTGCATCAATGCGCCCAGTGCGCCGGCGCTTTCCGGATCGGGCAGATGGTCCAGCGCCACCACCAGGTACAGCGCAAAGCAGCCGCCGAGCCCGGCACCGCCGATCGCAGCCCAGGCATACGGCGACCATTCCGGCCACAGGGCCAGGCCGGCAAAGCCCGCGGCCTGCATGGCGAGCGCGGCCGCCATCCATGCGCGGCGATCCTGGCGGGCCGCTGCCAGGGTGGGCAACAGCAGGGCGGCCGCCGCCTGGGCGATCGCCATCACGGCTACCAGGCTGCCGCTGCGTGCGACGCTCCAGCCGTGCTGTTGGTAGAACGGCGCCAGCCACGCAACGAGCGAGGCATAGCCGCCGTTCATCACGCCGAAACACACCATCAGCATCCACGTCCGGCGCCGGCGCAGAAGCTGCCTTGCGGGCCGGTGCGTGGCACGTGTGGCCGGTGCCGGGCCGGCCGGCGCCGGCAACGCCCGCCATGCGAGGCCCAGCGCTGCCATGACCGGCAGCGCCCACCAGGCCAGGCCCTGCTGCCATGAGCCGGACAGGTTGGCGATGACCGGTGCGATCTGCGCGCCAAGCGCGCCGCCGCCCATTAGCGCGGCCGAATACAGGCCCATGACCGGTGCGACGCGCCGCGGGAATTCCTGCTTGATGAGGCCCGGGCAGGCTGCCTGCACCACGGCAACGCCAAGGCCGCACACGGCCGCGGTCGCCACCAGCAAGGCGCCGTCCGTCGCCAGCGCGCGCAAGGCCGATCCTGCGCCAAGCATGGCCAGCGCGCCCAGTACCGCCCGGCGCGCGCCAAGCCGCTGGCGGATGGCCGGCGCGGCAAAAGCACCGAGGCCCATCAGCAGCATCGGCAGCAGCGTGAGCCACGCCATGCCTTCGTAGTCCAGTCCTGTGCCCGCGCGGATGGTGGCGGCAAGCGGACCAACCGCCGTCAGGAACGGACGCAGGTTCAGGCCAATCGCCACGACCGCGGCCAGGACCAGCCAGCGTGCCGGCGCCCGATCCGCGTCATGCGCGCCGACTGCCATGCGCTCAGCCACGGGGCTGGCGCGTGCCGTAGAGCTGCGCGGCGGAGATATCGACCGGCACGCGCTGCAGTGGCAGCGGCGGCGGTATCAGCGGCAGGCGCAGCGCCTGGTAGGCGGCTTCGCTCGACAGCCCATAGGGTGCGGCGTCGTTGTTGTCGAAGGCGTAGTACACCGCCTGCACGCCGGCCATGGTCATCGCCGCCAGGCACATCGGGCACGGATGGCCGCTGGCGTAGACCACGCTGCCGCTGAGGTCGGGCCGGCCCAGCTTGCGGGCGGCCGCACGCACGGCCTCCATCTCGGCATGCGTGGTGGGGTCGTGGCTGTGGACGATGTCATTCACGCCGGTGGCCACGGCTTCGCCGTCGATGGCCAGTACCGCGCCGAAAGGCCGGCCGCCGCGGCGCAGATTGGTCACGGCGAGTTCGACCGCCTCGCGCATCAGATGTTCGTGGGTTGCCATAGCGTAGCTAAGCAAGCGCCGGCTCACCGTATGGCGTGCAGCGCACGTACCATGCGGCAATAGGCGTGACAGGGACAGTCGCCAATCTACGCCCGGCCTTTGCAATTGGGAAATTAAATGATGAAATCGTCAGTAGTGGAAAACCAAATACCTGACCGCCGTGCATGACGCCCGCCTCGATCCTGCGTTGCTCCAGAGCTTTGTCGCCGTTGCGGAAAGCGGCAGCTTTACGCGCGCGGCGCAGCGCGTGCACCTGACCCAATCGACGGTGAGCCAGCAAGTGCGGCGGCTGGAAGAACAGCTTGGCTGCGAACTGCTCGACCGGGGCGGCCGCTACGTCACCACCACGCCCGAGGGCGAGCGGCTGCTCGGCTACGCGCGGCGCTTGCAGCAGCTGATGGCCGAGGCGGTGGAACAGGTGCGCCAGACTTCAGGCCAGGGCGAGATCCGGGTGGGGGTGCCCGAGGATTTTGCGGCGCAGCCACTGACGGCGGTGCTGGCCGGGTTTGCCGATACTTGGCCCGGTATCCGGTTGGAAGTGACCAGCGGGTTGAGCCATGACCTTTGGCAACGTTTCCAGGATAGCGAACTGGACCTGGCGCTGGTCAAGCAGCGCGTGGGCCATGCCGCCGGCGTGGCGTGCTGGCCCGAGCCGCTGGCGTGGATAGACAGCCGCACGCGTCCAGCCTTGGCGCGCGATCCGGTGCCATTGGTGGCATTCCCGAGCGGTGGCCTCTACCGCGGCGAGATGACGCATGCGCTCGATGCGAGCGGACGCCGCTGGCGCATCGGCTTCGTCAGTGCGAGCCTCGCCAGCATCAGCTCAGCGGTGGCCGACGGCCTTGGCATCAGCCTGCTGCCGCGCCGGCTGGCTTCGGCGGCACACCGGCTGCTCGATGACGAACCATGGCTCGGCGCAGTGCCAGCCATCGAACTGACACTACATGCCCAGCCCGAGCCGTCTGCCGCCGCGCGCGACATGATGGGGCGCCTGATCGCGCTGTGTGACCAGGCCATGGGCGCAAACGGCACCCATGGATCAAGCGGGGAATCGCTCAGCTGAAGAATTCGCGGAAGTACTGCGTGCAGGTGCCGGCCTGGCGGAAGGTATACGGCAGTTCAACCATGGCGGCGGCGTCCAGCGACCCGAACGGAATGTCCAGTTCGTGATCTTGGCGGGAGACGTCTTGTTCGTTGCTGGCGGGGCGTTGCGAAGTCATGTCAGGTTCACGGTTGGTGCGGCCGCTGAGGCCGGTTCATCACACGGGCGGTGTTGCCGCCTGAGAGACATGCTAACGGGCCTTGCACCCGCGATCAGCCTCCCGCACTGCAACACACTGTTGCCACATTGCGACCAATGCGTGACCGGCCGAAGCCAGCAGCGCGGAGCGCCGGCGACAGACTATAGTGGCTGAGGGGTCTCCGAACCCACTCCATGTGCCGACACGCCGACCATCCTGCAGGAGCGCGCCATGTCCATGCCGCCGTGCTTTGCCGACCGACGTGAGGCCGGGCAGTACCTGGGGCGCCACCTGGCCGAACTCGGTGTCGGCCAGCCACGCGAGGGCACTCCGGCGCTGGTGCTGGCACTGCCGCGCGGCGGCGTGCCGGTGGCGTATGAAGTCGCACGCGCGATTGGTGCGCGGCTCGACGTGCTGCTCGTGCGCAAGATCGGCGCGCCCGGCTACCCGGAACTGGCGCTCGGCGCGGTGGTGGAGGGCGACGCGGGCCGCGATCCGCATACCGTGATCAACGACGATCCATGGGTGCACCGCGCCGTGGAAAGCGGAAGCTTCGACGCCGAGCGCGGACGCCAGCTCGACGAGATCGTGCGGCGCCAGCAGCGGTACCGTGGCGGCGCACCGCTGCCGCGCCTGGCCGGCCGTACGGTGATCGTCGTCGATGATGGCGTGGCAACGGGTGCCACGATGCGCGCCGCGCTCGAAGGCGTACGCATGGCCGGTGCGGCCGAGGTGATCGCCGCCGTGCCCGTGGGCTCGGCCGACGGGCTGGCCAGCCTGGAGCCCGCCGCGGACCGGGTCATCTGCCTGAACACGCCGGCGAACTTCGGCGCCGTGGGCGCCTTCTATCTGGATTTCACCCAGACCAGCGACGACGAGGCGCTGGCATTGCTGCGCGAGGCGGCAATGTGGGCGGTGTAAGCGCCGGCTAACCCGTCAACGGCTTGCCAGCTTCGCCTTCAGGTGGGGAATCAAGCCGCCTGCCTGCAGGATCTCGCGCAGGAATGCCGGTACGGGTTCGCACGCCACGGTTGTTCCGTCGCTGAGCTGCAGCACGGCACGGTCCAGATCCAGCGTCGCAAGCATGCCATCCGCCAGGCGGCTGGTGTCGGGGCATACCAGCACCGGCAGGCCGAGGTTGATGGCGTTGCGGTAGAACAGCCCGCCGAACGAGGGCGCCACCACGGCGCGCACCCTCAGCTGGCGCAGCGCCTGCGGCGCCTGCTCGCGCGAAGAGCCGATGCCGAAGTTGGCGCCTGCTACCACCACGTCACCTGGCTGCATCTGGTCCGGGAACTCGGGGCGCAGGCTTTTGAGGCAATGCGCGGCAAGGACTTCTGGGGCGGCCTTCATCCATACCGCGGGTGCCATGGCGTCGGTGTCGATGTTGTCGCCAAAGCGCCAGATGCGGCCGGCAGACGCGGGAACGGAAGGCTCGGTCATGCGGAAATGGAAATACGGCTTCAGAGCAGGGTACGTGGGTCGGTGATGCGTCCGGTCACGGCGCTGGCCGCTACAGTCAGCGGGGACGCGAGCCACACCGCGCTGCCGGCATCGCCCATGCGCCCGGAGAAGTTGCGCGCGGTCGAGGCAATCGCCCGGCTGCCGGCGGGAAAGCGTGCCGCGCCATAGCCGGCGCAGGCTCCGCAGGCATTGGGCAGCAGGTCGGCGCCCGCGTCGGCCAGTACGGCCAGCGTGCCTTCGCGCTGCGCCTGCTGCTGGTCGCGCGCGGAAGCGGGTGCTACCTGCAGGCTGACGCCTGGCGCCACGCGGCGTCCGCGCAGCACGCTGGCGGCCATGCGCAGGTCCTCGAGCTTGGCGCCGGTGCAGGCGCCAAGGTAGGCGATCTGCACGGATTCGCCGGCGGCCTGATCCACCGGCGCGCTGTTGGCGGGCGAATGGGGAGCGGCCACCTGCGGTGTCAGTGCGGCGGCATCGAAGACATGATTCGCCAGCAGTGGCGCATCGGTATCGCTGCGCCAGTGTGCGAGGTCAATTTCCGCCAGCGTTTGCGCCGGTACGCCAGCAGCGGCAAGCCAGTCCAGGGTGACGACATCGGGCGCGACCAGCCCGGTCTGCGCGCCGAGCTCCGCGCTCATATTGGCCAGCGTCATGCGTTCCTGCATGGGCAGCGCGGCCACGGCGCTGCCGGCATACTCGATCGCCTCGTAGCGGCCGCCGCCCAGTCCCAGCTTCGCGCACAGGAACAGCATCATGTCCTTGGCGCAGACACCGGGCGCCAGCGCGCCGTCCCACTGCAGCCGGATGGTCTGCGGCACGCGCAGCCAGATTTCGCCCGTGGCGAGCACGCCGGCCATCTCCGTGGCGCCCACGCCGAACATATACGCGCCGAACGCGCCACCGGTCGGGCTGTGGCTGTCGCCGCCCACGATCAGGCGGCCGGGCAGCACGTGGCCGTGCTCGGGTAGTACCACGTGGCAGATGCCTTCTCCGTCGATCAGATGCGCGCCGCTGCTGCGCGTCCAGTCGCGCGTGAAGTGCAGGATGGCTTCAGCAGCGGGATCGGAGGCCGGCACGAAATGGTCGGTCACGACCACGTAGCGCGACGGATCCCACACGGTCGTGCCGAGCGCCTCCAGCAACGGCGCGACGCGGCGCGGTCCGCTGGAGTCGTGCGACATCGCCAGGTCGACGCGGCACATCGCGAGTGAACCGGGCTCGGCGTGCGCGAGCCCGGCGGCTCGCGCCACCAGCTTCTGGGCCAGCGTGGCGGGAGGGATGTGCCCGGATGCTGCGGCGACGTTCATTCTGGCGTGGCGCCTGAATATTTCACGACCTCGGCCCAGCGCTTGACGTCCTGCCGCACGAACGCGGCGAACGATTCCGGCGAGGTGCCGAGCGGCTGTGCGCCATCGGCTTCCAGGCGTTTGCGCACGGCCGGTGCTTCCAGCCCCTTGCGGGCGGCCTGGTAGAGGGCCTGCGTCACTTCGGCCGGAAGCCCGGCCGGCCCGAACAGGCCAAACCACGCGCTCGACTCGAAGCCTTTGACGGTGGCGCCGATCGGCGCCGCGCCCGGAAACTGCGGCAGCGGCGCGGGGCTGGTCACGCCCAGTACCTTGAGCTTGCCGGCCCGCACATGCGGCAGGACATTGAGCGTGCTCGCGAACATCAGGTCGCATTGCCCGGCGAGCAGGTCGGTGATGGCCGGCGCAGTGCCCTTGTACGGAATGTTCACGATGTAGGTGTGAGTCATCATCTTGAACATGTCGCCGGCCAGGTGCACCGACGAACCGACCGAGCCGATGGCGAAGTTCAGCTTGCCGGGTTGCGCGCGGGCCAGGCGGAGCAGTTCCGGCACGTTGTTGGCGGGTAACCGCGGGTTTGCCACCAGCACGCTGGGCACGGTTGCCACCAGCGTGACCGGCGTGAAGTCGTGCACCGGATCGAACGGCAGCTTCTTGTAGAGCGTGGCGTTGATGGTATGGCTGGTGAAGCTCATCAGCAGCGTGGCCCCGTCGGGCGCGCTCTTGGCGACCAGATCGGCGGCGATGTTGCCGCCTGCGCCGGGCCGGTTCTCCACCACCACGGGCTGCCCCAGTTGCTGGGACATTTCCTGCGCGATGGTGCGGGCCAGCGTGTCGGTGGTGCCACCGGCCGGGGCGCCCACGAGAATGCGGACAGCCTTGCCGCCCGCGATCTGAGCGTGCACGGCGAGCGGCACCGCACACCAAGCCAGCACGCAGGCGCGGGCAGCATTGCGCAGCCCGGCGCTCAGCGCGCGTGGCCGGAGCGGCGAGCGTGGACGAAACAACGGCATGACAGCAACTCCTGGCGGGAAGTGATCACGAATGCGAAGTATCGCCGGGGATCGCGCGGCATGGAGCGATCCCGTTGGGCACGCAGGGCTGTTGGGCGCCCTGCGCCGGCCGGGTCAGTTCAATCGCGCAGGCCGGGGCGGGTTTCGTTCTCCACCCAGACGTTGGCACTGTCGACGCCGGCGGGAGAGAGCTCCATGCGGTACTCGTAGCGGTCCGGCCGGTACTGGCCAAGCAGGAACTGGACCGGGCGCCCGTCGCTGTCCTTGACCACGCGGCGCACCGCGAGCAGGGCGCCCCCGACCGGCACGTCGAGCAGCGGAGCGACCACCACGTCGGCCAGGCGCGCGGACAGCGTCTGGCTGGCGCGGCCGAGTCGCACACCGCCGCTTTCCAGCAGGCGCAGCACCGGCTGTTCCTCGAGCGACTTGCGCGTGATCGGCCGGCCTAGTTCGGCGGGAAGATAGACCGTGATATGGGACAGCGGCCGGTTCCGGTAGTGGCGCACACGCACGATCTTCACCACGGGATCGCCGGGCGAGAGATCGAGCGCCTCAGCCACTTCCGGCGTGGCGTGGACCTCATCGATGGAGATCACCTTCACGGCCGTCTTCTGGCCCATGTCGATGATGTTGTCGAGCAGGCTGGCGCTGCGCTCTTCGGCTGAAGCCGCGGCCTTGACCGGGTGCGGGTTGACGAAGGTCCCCAGCCCGCGGTGACGGCGCACGAGCCCTTCCTGGACCAGCCGGTCGAACACGCGCCGCATGGTCACGCGGGATGCGTGGAACTGTTTGGCGAGATCAATTTCGCCCGGCAGGGGTCCCTGGCCAAAGCGGCCCTCGACGATCTGCTGGCGCAGTACCACGTAAATCTGGTGATACAGGGGAACGACGGCTTCGCTCATGGTTTCGCTTGGGGAGACATGACAAGTCTGTAATGCCTCTAATGTACTGTAGATCAGACATAAGTCCTAGCGGGACCGTGCGATGAGCCGCTTTCGGCATGCTGCCGGGCATCGATCTGTTGCAGCGATGCATCTAGCCCGGAGTGGTGGCTCCCCGGACAGCCATGGGAGGCCCCATGTCTGGCCGGCGCCGCTGCCAGGCGGGGTTCGCGGCATGCGACCGCGAGGCGATTCTGCCGCCCGGCGGGTCCGAAAGGATTCCAGCGGCCTGTGCGTCGGCGGGCACCCTGTTTCAGTGTCGATACGCACCCAGTCGCATCGAGGGTTCCCCGAGCCACGCGCTAAACCACTGAAAATTAAAGGGTTCCTGACTACTGCGTAACGGCCCTCAGCAGGAAGGCCGAAGTCCCTGTCACAGCGGTGTGACATGTCGCTTGTGATGCACTGCGACGAGGGTGGGGTGAGATTGCCCCCGGCATTCGAAAGTTCCCGGGAAATGTCTGCCAAGCCCTTATGCCGCAAGGGGTCGCGGTTTGGGGTGACGAAGCTGGCACCGATTATGCGCAGAGGGGGTCTGGTTTGGCACGGTGCCGGACCTGAACCTCCAGCCATCGTTTCGCAGAGCGTTGGGCGGAGGCTGAGCCGCTGTGTGAAATTCTCCTGGGAGCATCGTATGAAAAAGACACTTCTTGCGTCTGCCGTCGCCCTCGCGTTCGCAGGGCCGGCATGGGCAAATCCGACAAACAACAACGACGATAGTGGCACGACCAACACGCAGACTGCCACCGCCACCTCGACGCAGGGCGGCGGGGGGGCCCAGGCGAATGAGAATTCACGCTCGCTCAATGTCAGCGGCAACACTGCCACTGACACCAGGACATCGACCCGGACGAGCACCTCCACAAGGACGTCGACCCGGACCATCACCCGCGCTGATCAAGAATTGGGCGGATATGGCAACGCTGCAGCAGCCAATGGCGGCACCGCGGTCGCCAACCTGACCAACTCGTTCAATCACAGCAAGGCGGTGGCGGTCAGCAAGCTGAACGGCTATGTGACCAGCAACAGCATTGCGCCTGTTGGCAACTACGCCTCCAACAGCGGTAACGCCCAGGCGTCGGGCGGCACTGGTGGCAATGGCTATGGCGGTACGGGTGGTAATGGCAGCGGCGCGGTCGGCGGCGCAGGCGGCGCGGGCGGTGCAGGCGGCGCAGGCGGTACGGCGACCAACGGCAGCGCCACCAACGGCAGCGCGACCAACTACGGCGCGCAGGCTGGTGATGGCGGCAATGGCGGCCGTGCAGTGGGTTGGGCAGGCGACGGCGGCAACGGCCGGGCTACGGGCGGCGGCGCGCTCAGCGCAGCGGGCACCCGCGGTGGTAGCGGTGGTGACGCGTCTGGCCGTGGCGGCGGTGCTCTGAGCGCTTCGCTTGGTGCTGGTGGCGGTGGTGGTGGGGCCTTCAGCCGCGGCGGCAGCGCCCTTGGCGCGAGCGCTGGATTCGGCGGCCTGGCAGGTTCGGCTGGCGGAGCCACCTCGGCGAATGGCGCTGGTAACGATAGCGCTGGCGCAGGCGGCGCGGGCGGTGCGGCGACGGCCAGCGGTACGGCTGGTGCTGGCTCGGGCACGGGCGGTGCAGCCACGGCTGGTGGTGGTGCCGGCGGCGCCGGAACCTCGACGGCTGGTGCAGCGACCGGCGGTGCCGGCAGCGGCACGGGCGGCGCTGGCGGTGCTGGTGGCACGGCGACCGCGACGGCGACGACGGGCGCGACCACGGGCACGGGCGGCGCAGGCGGCACGCAGGCCAGCGTTGGCGGTACCGGTGGCGCAGGCGGTTCTGCGACGAACGGCAGCGCGACGAGTTCTGCCAGCAACGGTAGCTCCACGGCCGGTAACGGTGCGGTGGGCGCTGCAGGCGGCGCAGGCGGTGCTGGCGGCGCAGGTGCCGGTGGTACTGGCGGCGTCGGCAACGGTGCAGTCGGCGGCGCCGGCGGCTCTGGCGGCTATAACGCCGTCAGCGCAGGTTCGTTCGCCATGTCCAACGTCATGACCAGCGTTGGTCAGACTGCGGCCGGCATCATGATCGCCACGCAGAACAACGGTGCGGCGTCCCTGGTGCAGCACAGCGTCAACGTGCAGGCTAACCTGAATGTCGGCCACTGAAGTCTGAGTGGAACGCCCGGCCGGCTGTGATCTTGGCAGGCCGGGCACACCGATGGAAAGCTTCACGCGGCCAGGAGCTGGTATCGCCGGGGAAGGTTCCGGAATGATGCCAGTCCACTGGCTTGTCAGCCTGGGAGTATCGCCGCTACCGGCCGGATGGGGCCGGACCACAGCGAGCAACAAGGAGACGCACCATGCGACCGATTCGCTCCGCAGTCACCGTTCTGACGACTGCACTTCTGGCTTGGCCCTTCGCTCAAGCCCAGGCGGATCCTGTGGCGGACGCTGCCTCCGCGGCCACGCAGGCCAGCGGGGCAGGCGCAATTGGAAGTGGTATGGGCTCCGAGGCCGTCGCAAAGACGGACTTGAGTGCAAGCGGCCAACGCAATCCGTTCGGCTCGGCGGTAGCGGCAGTCGCGAGCGACAAACTTGATGGCGTGCGCGGCGGCACCGAAGTGGTTGTGAACGACATGCGGCTGCACGGCACGGTTGCCGACAACGCCGTGGTCAACCCGATCACCGGCACCAATCTCATCTCCGACGGCGCATTTGCCAATGCGGCAGGCTTGCCGACCGCTATCCAGAACAGCGGCAATAGCGTGCTGATCCAGAACGCGACCATCATCAACGTCCAGTTCAAGTGATGACGATCTTCCGACGGGTGCTGGGGACCATACCGTTTCTGCTGGCCTTGGGCGGGATGTCGCCCGCGATGGCAGACCGGATGACGCTATACGGGCCGGTTGGCGAAGCCTACAACGTGCCGGTAACCAGCCTGCGCGAGGCAAGGTTCAAGACGACGGTCCGGCAGCAATACGATTTCAGTTGCGGGTCAGCCGCTGTGGCGACCCTGCTGACCTACCAATACGGCGATCCCGTGAGCGAAGAGTTGGCATTTGCCAACATGTTCGTCAACGGCGATCAGAACAAGATTCGGCAAGAGGGCTTTTCCTTGCTGGACATGAAGCGCTTTCTGGAGTCGCGGGGCTTCCTGGCGGATGGCTATGAGTTGCCGCTGTCCAAGCTCGAAGAAACACAGATTCCCGCGATCGTGCTGATCTCAGAAGGGGGCTACCACCATTTCGTGGTTGTCAAAGGGGTCAAGGGGGACCGCGTGCTGATCGGAGATCCTGCGCGCGGCACGCGATCCATTTCCCGAGAGCATTTTGAAAGCATCTGGGAGAGCCAGTTGCTTTTCGTCATCCATAACCGCACCGAGCGGGCGCGGTTCAACCTTGCGGCTGACTGGCGTGTCGCGCCGATGGGTCCTTACTGGATGGGAGTTAGCCGGGACAGCTTGTTCTTCACCGTCATGCCAAAGCATGGCGCTGGCGATTTCTGAGGAACACATCATGCTCCAACAACCTGATTCATTCACTGACCTGACCGTGCGGCGATCCGGCATGGCAGGGCAGGCCACTGCCATGTTGCTGGTCGGGGCCGGCATGGCATGTACGGGTACCGTGCATGCGGTTGAACAATCCTTGCCGGATGTATTTGATGCAGGCGTATTGCCGGCGCAGGCTGTGCTGGCTACCGAAGATACGCCGGTGGAAAGCCCTGCTTTGGCGGGTTCGGCGCCTTCGGCTGCTCGTGGCGACATGGCGGGTTGGAAGCCCGTCGCCCATGAGCGCCTGGAAGAAATGCGGGGCGGTTTCGATGCCGGCGGCCTGCAAGTTTCGTTCGGAATCGAACGCGCCGTGTATATCAACGGTGCGCTGGTTGTGGCGACCACCCTTAATATTCCCGATGTGGGAAGGATTACGACTGACCAGGCCGCCCGGCTGGCCTCCACGCTTGGGCCGTCGATCGTGAGCGCGACCCAGGCAACTGTCAACAGTGCGTTAGCCGGCAATCCCGCCACGGCGGGTTCCACGGCCGGATCGCAGGGCGGTAGTGCCAGCAATGCCGGCAGCAGCGGTGGCACTGGCGCCGCGACGACGGCGAGCGCGGCAGGAGCCTCGAGCACGGCGGCAGGCAGTGCGGGCGCAAGCTCCGCAACGACGGGCGCGCCGATAACGACCATTGCCACCGGGACCGGTCAGGTCATTACCAATGGGGCCCTGACCATTATCCAGAATGGCGCGGGCAACGTGGCGAACATAGGGGCGCTGGCAGGCTCGCCGGCAACCGTGATCCAGAACTCTTTGAACAACCAGAGCATCCGGAGCCTGATGACAATCGACGCCAGCGTGAATACACTCCAGGCATTCCGGTCACAGTTGGCCAACACAGCGCTGAACAGCGCGTTGATGCGGGCCGCCAGCATGAGGTAGTCGTAGCGAAGGCATAGCGCAGTACAGGTAGCGGACTCCTGGATAATCAGTCCGCCGTCCCGGGGGAGGGTAGACGAAATGAAGAAGCGGTCGATGCAGGGCATCCGGAACGCCGGATGCTCGACGTTGCTATTGCTTGGGGGGCTGGCGCACGCACAGACTTCCCCGGACTCCGGGCCATCGCCTGCCACGGGGATGGAAGCCCTGCAAAGCCAGTTGGCCGATCAGCAGGGCCAACTGGAAGCGATGAAGCGGGCGCTGGCCGAGCAGGAGGCCGTCATCAAGGAATTGCGCAGTGTCATCGGCAACGATGTCCTGGCGAGAAAGCGCGGCGGGGCCGGTCCAGGCGTGACGCCCTCGGACAACGCTACCAACGCGGCCGCGGCGGCGGCGGCCTCCAGTGCCACGCAAGGCGTGCCAAACGCCGTGGCAAATCCGCAGCAGCCGCCGCAAATGGTGGCCCAGCCTCAGTCGGGACAGCCACAGCAGGGTGAATCGACCGACCAGCAAACAGTGGCCGCCGACGAACCCGTTGGCCGCCCGCCCGAACGCGACACTCGTCCACCAGAAATCGCGCCGATTACCGACCAGCCTGGCGTGCTGACCGGCGAGGGCAAGCTCGTGGTCGAGCCCGGCTTCCAGTACGGCTATTCGTCCAACAACCGTGTTGCGCTGGTTGGGTACACGGTGATTCCTGCCATCCTGATCGGCCTGGTCGACGTGCGCGAGGTCAAGACGACCACGTACCTCGCTTCAGTCGCGCTGCGCTACGGCATCACCAAGCGCCTGGAGATCGAAGCCAAGGTGCCATACGTGCACAGCTCGGGTTCTACCGTCAGCCGCGAGATATTCACGGGCACGGCAGTCGACAACGTGTTCAACGCCAGCGGCAGCGGCATTGGGGATGTGGAAGCCACGCTGCGGTACCAGCTCAACTACGGCACAGAAAAGATGCCGTACTTCATCGGCTGGTTGCGATACAAATCCAACACCGGCAAGGATCCGTTCGAAGTTGTGACCGACTGCGTGACGCGCTGCGTCGGCAATGCAACGGGTACCGGCCTGCCACTGGGCTTGCCCACCGGTACGGGCTTCCAGGCCCTGCAACCCGGCATTACGTGGCTGCTGCCGACCGACCCGGCAGTTTTCTTCGGCACCTTCAGCTATCTGCACAACTTTGCTCGTGACAACGTCAGCCGCACCGTGCTCAATGGCGAGAAGGAGGACCTGGGCAAGATCGCCCCGGGGGACATCTTCGAGTTCAGCTTCGGCATGGGCCTTGCGCTCAACGAGCATGCGTCGTTCTCGATTGGCTACGACCAGGCCATCATCTGGCCGACCAAGCAGAACGGGCAGACGGTGCCGGGCTCGGTGCGCGTGACGCAGGGCACGCTGCTGGTGGGTTACTCGTATCGCTTCAACAACCGCTACACGCTGAACCTGTCGGTGGGTGCCGGTCTCACGCGCGATACGCCCGACCTGCAGGTCAATGTGCGTCTGCCGATCACATTCTGAAGCGCAACTCCGGCGTGTGTGACGCGCGTGACCAACGCGCGCGTCACATCGGCAGGCCAGTGGGAAAGCTGTCTTGCACTCGCTGCATGAACGGCGTACAAAGAAATAACCCCCGTCCCACAGACGGTATCCCCACTTACGGGACGGCCTGATAGAGGAGACAGACATGCGCAAACGCATCTTCTGGTTATTGCCCGATCTGGTCAGTGCCCGACGCACCATGGACGACCTCCTGCTGGCCCGTGTGGAGAACAGTCATATCCATTTCGTGGCGCGCGACGGTTCTGATATGACGGGCCTGCACGAAGCCAACCTGTTCCAGACGTCCGATATCATCCATGCCGCTGAAATGGGCCTGATGGTCGGTGGCGGCGTGGGCGTGGTGGCCGGCGCGGTAGTGGCCATGTTCCCGATCGTCAGCGACACCCCGCAGTGGGGCCTGGTCGGCGTGCTGGCCGTGCTCGGCGCCGTATTTGGTGCGTGGGCTTCGAGCATGATCGGCAGTTCGGCGCCCAACAGCCGCCTGCGCGCGTTCGAGAAGGACATCGAAGCCGGCAAGATCCTGCTGATGGTCGATGTGCCGCGCGGACGTGTCGAGGAAATCGAAATGATGCTGCAGAAGGCCCATCCGGAAGCCGCGTTTGCGGGCCTGGATCCGGCCGTGCCGGCGTTCCCCTGAAGCGCGCTACGCCGTTTGCTTTGCCGCGCGCCTGAGCGGCGCGCGCGTCCCTCACTCACACCGGTGCCGGCATCCGGTTCCGGTGTGATGTCGCAGCAACACCCTCCCCATCCGCTGTTTGCTCCTGTACCGTGCTTCGGGTAATTTGCGAAACGTCGCATTGGCGCTGTCGCATGAACGCATGCATGGCGCAGTCGGCAGCCACGCTACAACTACAGCACGCCACTAGGGCGGAGGGGTCAGGACAATGAAGGCAACATGGTTTGCGTGCGGCATGCTGGCCGCCACGCTTGGGATCGCCGCGCCTGCGGCATTGGCGGAGCCGGGCGTCAGCAAGACCGTGATCCGCATCGGGCAATCGGCCGGCGTGTCCGGCCCGGTGGCAGGATCGGTCAGGGAACAGATCGAAGGCGCACAGGTGTACCTGCGCGCGGTCAACGCCAACGGTGGCGTCGCGGGCCGCCGCATCGAACTGGTGACGCTCGACGACGGGTTTGACGCAAAACGCACGCCGGACAACGTGCGCAAGCTGATCGACGACGAGAAGGTTTTCGCGCTGTTCATGGTGCGCGGCACGCCGCAGAACGAAAGCATCCTGCCGATCATCACGGCGGAGAAGGTACCGCTGGTGGCACCGCTGACAGGCGCGATCACGCTGCACCGCCCGGTCAACCGCTACGTGTTCAATGTGCGCGCCAAATATCAGGATGAAGTCGCGCGCGCCGTCAACCATCTGTCGACTTCGGGCATGACCCGCATCGCCATCGTCTACGCGAACGACGGCTTCGGCAAGGACGTATACGAGGGCTTCACCGCCGCCTTGCAGGCGCGCGGCGCCCAGCCGGCCGCGGCGGCCAGCTTTGCACGGCCGATGGGAGATATCACGCAGCAGGTCGCGACCGTGAACAAGACCGATCCGCAGGCGGTACTGGTCATCGGTTCGGGTTCGGAAGCGGCGCGCGTGATTCGCGACATGCGCAAGGCGGGCAGCCAGGCGCAGTTCGTCACGCTGTCGAACAACGCGGCCGACTCGTTCATCAAGGAACTTGGCGATGATGCGCGCGGGCTCATCATCACGCAGATCGTTCCCGGTACGAACTCGAGCCAGATGACGCTGGCCAGCGAATACCGCAGCCTGGCGCGGCAGCAGGGCGTGACGCTGACCAACGCCGGCATGGAAGGCTTCATGTCCGCCAAGGTGCTCGTGGAAGGCCTGCGCCGCGCGGGGCCGGACCTGACCCGCGAGCGCCTGGTCACGGCGCTGGAGAACCTGCGCGACTACGACATGGGGGGCATTCTGATCAGTTACAGCCCGAGCCGCCACACCGGGTCGTCGTTTGTCGAGATGTCGATCGTGTCGTCCACAGGCAAGCTGATCCGCTGACCGGCACAGCGCCAGCCGGCAGGGCGTACCCATTTCTGCGTGGTGCTTCGCCCTGCCATCAATGCCGCACCGGACAAGGCGTGGAAGCGGTGCCAATCCACACAAAGCGTACCCAATTCTGCGTACCCTCAAGTGCGCCGCCGGCCGTAGTGGACATGCAGGCAATCGATCATCGCCGCCGCCGCGGCCGAGTCGCCACGGTCGCGTAGCCGCACCAGGCAGATGTCCCGGACCAGCGACGGCATCTGCAGCGGCCGGACCGCCAGACCGTCGCGCTGGAACTGGAACAGCGCCAGCGACGGCACCACGCTCACGCCCAGGCCTGCCTGCACGAGTGCGGCGACCGTGGCCAGGTGCTCGACTTCCATCACGCTGCTGAGCTTGAGCGGATGCAGCGCGGCGTCCAGATGCTGGCGCACGCTGCTGGTCCGCGACAGGTGGATGAACGGCTGTCCCGCGAGCATCTGCGGCGTGATGCGGCGCTTGCGCGCAAGCACGTGCGTGGTCGGGCAGACCAGATGGAAGGTGTCATGCACCAAGGGCTCGACACGCAGGTCATCGTCCTGCACGGGCGCAGGCGCCAGCGCAAAGTCGGCGCGCCCACGCCGTACCAGGTCGATGCAGCCATCGGCGAGCTGGTCGAATAACTCCAGCGCAATCCCCGGATAACGCTGCCGGAATGCCGCCAGCAGCGGCGGCAGGTCGCCGCCCGCGATCGAAGGCAGTGCAGCGATGCTGACGCGTCCCTTGCGGCGCTCCGCGTGCGCCCGCAGGTCCTCGAAGGCGGCCTCGAAATCTCCCAGCAGGCGCCGCGCGGTTTCCTCGAATCGCATGCCATCGGCGCTCAGTTCCACGTGCCGCGTGGTGCGTTCGAACAGGCGGCTGCCGGCCTGTTCCTCAAGGGTCTGGACCAGCGCGCTGAATGCCGACTGCGACAGATGGCACGCCCGCGCCGCGCGCGTGAAGTTGCGGTGAGTGGCAAGCGCCACGAAGGCGCGCAGGTGTTTGACGGAAAGGTTCATGGCCGCCCGGCAGATTCATCTTGGAAGTCGCTAGATTAATCCAAATAATCCATTTTTTGGTTGACTGATGCCGGCCTAGAATGAGCTGGAACATCGACCAACCCGCCCCAAGACACCATGACCGCTCCCTTGCTCATCGGCTCCGGCGCTGGCTTCTCCGGCGACCGCACCGATGCCGCACTACCCGTCGTGCGCACCCTGGTCGCCGCAGGCGGGCCGGCCGCGCTGATCTTCGAGACTCTGGCCGAGCGCACGCTGGCACTCGCGCAGCTGGCCCGGCGCAACGACCCGGCGGCCGGCTATGAACCGCTCCTCGATGCGCTGCTGACGCCCGTGCTGGGCCTCTGCCTGGCCAACGGCATTCCGATCATCGGCAACTTCGGCGCCGCCAACCCGCGGGGCGCGGCAGCCCGTGTGCGGGAGCTTGCGCAGCAACTGGGACTGCCGGCACCGCGTGTGGCCGTGGTAGAGGGCGATGACCTCTCGCATGACACCGGCCGCACACTGTTGCGCAACATCGTCGGGCCCGCGTTTCCCGAAGCGCTCTTCGTCTGCGCCAACGCCTACATCGGCGCGCGTGGCATTGCCGATGCCCTGCAGGCCGGCGCACAGGTCGTGGTCTGTGGCCGTGTCGCCGATCCCGCGCTCGCCGTGGGTCCGGCCATGGCGCATTTCGGCTGGTCCTGGCAGGACTGGGACCGCCTGGCTGCGGCAACGATGGCCGGGCATCTGCTCGAGTGCGGCGCGCAGGTCACCGGCGGCTACTTCGCCGATCCCGGCATGAAGGACGTGCCGGATGTCCATGCAGTCGGCTTTCCGATCGCGCAGCTCGACGAGACCGGCGCGATCGAAATCTTCAAGGCGGCAGGCACGGGCGGCTGTGTCGACCTGCGCACGGTCAAGGAGCAGCTGCTGTACGAGGTCCATGATCCCGCCGCGTACCTGACGCCCGATGTCGTGGCCGACATCAGCGAGGTCACCGTTGCACAAGTCGGCCCAGACCGCGTGGCGGTGCGCAACGTGCGCGGCCATGCGCGGCCGGAACAGCTCAAGGCCAACCTCTTCTTCCATGGCGGCTGGATGGCGGAAGGCGAGATCTCCTACGCCGGCCCGAATGCCGCGGCGCGCGCGCGCCTGGCGGCGGATATCGTGCGCAAGCGCATGGCGCTGCTTGGACACGACGTACCGATCCGCTTCGACCTGATCGGTGTGCTCAGTGTGCTCGCCGACGATGCGGGCCGGATGCTTGCGCAGCCGGGCCAGCACGAAGCCGCAGCGGAAGACGTGCGCCTGCGCGCAGCGCTGTCGCATGAAGATCCGACAGTCGCCCAGGCCCTGCTGCGCGAAGTCAACGCGCTGTATACCTGCGGGCCTGCGGGCGGCGGTGGCGTACGCACCGCGCAGCGCGCGCGCCTCAACGCCATGTCCTGCCTGGTTCCGCGTGATGCGGTGACGCCGGACCACACCTTTATCGACTGAGCGGAGCCCCGACATGACCGCCACCGCAATGCTCTACCAGTTCGCCCATGGCCGCACCGGCGACAAGGGCAACCGTTCCAACATCAGCGTGATCGCCTACGACGCGCGCGACTTTGCGCATCTCGTCGAGCATGTGACCGAAGACGCCGTGCGCGCGCAGTTCCGCGACCGCCAGCCGACTGCCGTCACGCGCTATCTGGTGCCGTCGCTGCATGCGATGAACTTCGTGATCGACGGCGTGCTCGATGGCGGCGTCAACGACGCGCTGAATCTCGACGCACACGGCAAGGCGCTGTCGTTCCGCGTGCTGCAGTTGCCGATCCCATTGCCGCCGCGCCTGGTCGCGGCGGGCGCGTAAGCACACGATTGCCCCTTCACCCGCTTCCACCATCAAAAAGACCCCTCAACCGGAGACATCCATGCCTGGAATCCACAGGATCCTGACCGCCGCCGTACTCGCCCTGACCGCGCTGCCTGCGGCCCAGGCGCTGGCAGAGTACCCCGACAAGCCGATCCGTTTCGTCGTGCCGTTTGCGGCCGGCAGCGCCACCGACCAGCTCGCGCGCGCAGTCGGGCAAGCGGTGACCGTGGACAGTAAGGTGACCGTCGTGGTCGACAACAAGCCCGGCGCCAACGGCTTCATTGCCGCCAGCGACGTCGCCAAGGCCAGCCCCGACGGCTACACCGTGCTCATTACCACCAACACCACGCACGCCGCCAACGAGCACCTGTTCCGCAAGCTGCCGTACGACCCGGTCAAGGACTACACGCCCGTTACCGCGCTCGGCCGCGGGGGCCAGATCATGGTCGTGAACCCGCAGGTGCCGGCGAAGACGGTGGGCGAGTTCATCGCGCTGGCAAAGAAACAGCCGGGCAAGCTGAGCTTCGGCAGCGGCAGCTCGTCGTCGCGCATCGCGGGCGAGCTGTTCCAGCAGATGGCGCATGTCGAACTGCTGCACGTCCCCTACAAGAGCAACCCGCTGGCCGTGACCGACCTGCTTGGCAACCAGATCCAGATGATGATCACCGATACCGCGACCGGCCTGCCGCAGGTCAAGAGCGGCAAGCTGCGCGCGCTGGGCGTGTCCGGCAAGACTCGTTCGCCGCTGGCGCCGGACGTGCCGACCATCGACGAAGCGGGCGTAAAAGGCTATGAGATGAGCTATTGGTTCGCGGCATACGCACCGGCCGGTACGCCGCCCGCGGTAGTTAACAAGCTCAACGCCATGCTGGTGAAGGCTGCGCGCAGCGACACCGCTGCAAGTTTCTATCAAGGTACGGGCACCGAAGTGTTTACGAGCACGCCCGCTGAACTCGCGCGCTTCCAGCAGCAGGAATCGGCCAAATGGGGCCGCATCATCAAGGCCGCGAATATCCAGCCTGAATAGGCTAAGCCGCAATCGCGCTTGCAACGGGGCCGACGGCCCCGTTTTTCTTACGCAGAAGTAGGTACGCTTTTGCCTTCGCGCTTACCGCTAGCCCTTGTCGCACCTTAAGATACGCGTTTGCCCGACTGACACGCTGCGCTTCTGCGCCAGACCGGTCATTCCAGCCGCTTGCGTCCAGAACGCGAATCGAAAAACAGGAACGTGACATGAAGCTGCCGAATGCTTTGACCTCTCGACTTGCCGGCTCCATGATGGCTGCGGCCGCCCTCGCCGGCATGGTAATGCCGGACGCGGTGCCCATCGCGCACGCCGCACCACCTGCGCAGGTCAGGACCCAGGCGCCCGGTTTCTACCGCATGATGGTGGGCCAGTTCGAGGTAACAGCGCTGTACGACGGCTACATCGACCTCGACCCAAAGCTCTTCAAGTACACGAGCGCCCGTGAAGTGCAGCGCCTGCTCGCGCGCATGTTCGTGGCCTCGACGCCAGGCATGCAGACCGCCGTCAACGCGTATCTGGTCAACACCGGCAGCAACCTCGTGCTCGTCGATGCCGGCACGGCAAGCTGCTTCGGCCCGACGCTGGGCCAGGTCGTCAACAACCTGCGCGCGGCGGGCTACGAGCCGGCACAGGTCGATACCGTGCTGCTCACGCACCTGCACGGCGATCATGCATGCGGACTCGTCTCCAACGGCCAGGCGGTGTTCCCCAACGCCACGGTTTACGTCGACAAGGCAGACGCCAACTACTGGCTCGGCGAGGCCAATGCCGCCGCCGCCCCTAAAGACAGCCAGGCGTTGTTCGGCATGGCGCGCGATGCCGTGGCGCCGTACCAGGCCGCCAACCGCTTCCGAACCTTCGATGCGGCCACCGGCGCGGAGCCCGTACCCGGTGTTCGTGCCGTGGCAGCCTATGGCCACACGCCGGGCCACACCGGCTACCTGTTCACCTCGGGCAAGGCCAGCCTGTTGTTGTGGGGGGATATCGTCCACAACCATGCCGTGCAATTCCGCCGCCCGTCGGTGTCGATGGAATTCGATGTCGACAGCCATGCCGCGGCAATCACGCGCAGCCGGATCTTTGCCGATGCGGCGAAGGGCAGGTTGTGGGTGGGCGGTGCGCACCTGCCGTTCCCGGGTATTGGACACGTGCGGCGGGAGACGGCCGGATATGAGTGGGTACCGGTGGAATATGGGCCGGTCCGCGAGGATGTCGCAACGACGCCGCGGCACTAACTGTGCCGCAGGGCGCAACGGTAGCGTCGAGTCGGGCCTGAAGCCCGATTCAGTCGAACTGGTAGGAATAGGTCATGTTGATCCGGGGCGACCGGTGCGTGGCATTGGTGGGCTTGTCGCCAACAGGCTGCGCGACCGACACGTCGAGCGTGTAGTACTTCCTGTCGGACAGCCGCACGCCTATCGCTACCGACGACAGTTTGCGATGCGACAGGCTCACGCTGTTGGAGTAGACGCGCGCCACGTCGATCCAGAGGTAGGGTTGCACGGTGCGCAGGTACTCCACATCCGGCTTGAACAGGTGGTTCAGCTCTGCGGAAGCCCCCCACCCTTTGTCGCCCGCCACTTCGCCCGCCGGGTAACCGAGCCCGAAGAAGCGGCCGCCGAAGCTGATCTGCTCGCCCGATGCGAGCCGGTTGGCACTGTACTGGCCGGCGGCCGAGAGGCTGGTGCCAAAGCCGAACGGCAGGTCATTGGATTGCGAGACGAGCAGGCGCGTACGCCAGAAGTCTAGGTCGTTCGCATTGTTCCGGCGGCTGGCCCCGAGTGCATCGACGCCCTTGTACAGGCCCAGCAGCGCATTTTGTGTCTGACCTTCGCGCCGCTGCACGTAGGTCAGCTCAGCGGTTGCCACGCGCACATTGGTGCCTAGCGTGACCGCCGTGCCGGTGGCGGCATGGGTATAGCGTTCGAACTGATCGGCGCCGTAGACCCCACCCGTGAGCGTGAGTGCGTGCGCGTTGGACAGCAGCAAGGGATAACTGAGCTGGCCGCCAATGCGCTTGGTGTCGTTGACGTAGCGCGGATCGAAACCGAGCGGTCCCAGCGTGGCGTTCTGCGGGACACCGCGATAGTGCGAAGCGGTCAGCCTGGCGAGCATGCCTTCGGTGCCGATCGGCTGCGCGTAGGAAGCGGCGTAGTACTCCTCGTTGTCGCGGCCCTTGGGAAACAAGGCCGAAACGGAGACTTGCTCGCCCAGTGGCGTCAGGCTGTTGGTCGTCGCCGTCGCGATCGCACGTAGTCCTGGCGAAAGGTAGTCGATGGCGGTGCCAAAGGCGAACGGCTTGCGCTTGACGTCCAGCACCATCTCGCAGGCGCCATCGGTGGTGCTGGGCGGTTGTACCGTCGCGGCAACCTGCATGCCGGGTTGCTGCGACAGGACGTTCACGTAGCGCTCGAAGGTTTCACGGCGCAGCGGACGGTCTTTCGCGAGCATGCCGGCGATGTCGCGCAACCGCTTTTCGGCGGGGCCGGCACTGCCATTCACCGTGACCTTGGCGACATAGCCTTCCACCACGGTGATCAGCACATTGCCGTTTTCAAAGCTCTGCGCGGGCACAAAGGCGAAGGAAAGCGGATAGCCCTGCGCCTCGTACATCTTCGTCACAGCATTGGCGGCTTCCAGCAGTTGGGCAATCGTGATCTCCTGGTTTGCCAGCGGGGCAAACCGGGCCGCGATGTCCGCAAAGGGCAGCGTCCTCACGCCCTCGATCTGGAAGTGCTTCGGCGTCAGGCGCGCGTTGAGCAGGTTCTGCAGCGCCGCGTCCGGCCGCGCGACTTCAATCGTGACACTGCTTTCCGGGCGAGCCGGCGCAATCTTGGGAAGCGTTACCGTCGGATCGCCCTGGACCGGGCTGCGCGGATCGGCAAGGACGAGGCTGGAATGGAGCGCGCCGACGCCGACCAGCAGCGCGGCGACACGATGACGTGCATGCATGGCAATACCCCTGTCAACAAGACATTGCGGCTATAGGCGGGCAGGCCACTGGCACCGGGGTTGCCGCTACCCCGGCGCCTGTCAGACAGCTTCGTGGCCGCCGCGCAGGCTGTGGAAAGCTGGCTTACTTTCGCGTGCCGGTCAGCCCGCCGAGCAGGCCGCCGACCAGTCCGGTGACCGGTGCGACGGCGCCCGTGACGGGTGTCTTGGTGGCGGAGCCGCCGGCGAGGCCAGAGACGATCCCCGTGACCGGTGCCAGCGCGCTGGTGCCGCCCGAAGGGGTGGCAGTGCCGGCGGCCGAGGCGACGGTGGAGACCGTGTTGGCCACGCCATTGACAACGCTGGTCACGGGCGCCAGCGCCGGTGCCGTGGCGCCGCCGGTGCCAGCCGCGGCCAGTCCGCCGGACAGGCTGCTCACCAGGCCCGTCACGGGCGCCAGCGGCGATGAGGTGCTGCCCGCGCCGGCTGCGCTGCCCAGCGACGCGACCGGGCCGAGTACTGCGCCAACGGCAGGGCTGAGCGTACCGAGCGGGCTGCTGGCAGACGGACCGTTTACCGCGCCCCCGAGTGCCGCGACAGTATTGCCGGTGCCCGTGACGGCGCCGCCCAGCCCCGCGACCACGGGCGTATTGGTTTGCGTCAGCGCGGTGCCGGCGGTAGCCAGTGCACCGCCCACTGTGGCGAGCAGGCTCGTGGTCGGCGCTCCGAAACTGGTGGCTGCGCCAAGCGATTGGGTACTGCTGGTCAGTTGCGTGGTGAGCGGCACGATGAGCTTGCTTGTGCCCGAGGTCAGCTGCTCCACGGGGCTGGCAGATAGTGCGGTGCTCAGCGTGCTGCCGCCGTTGCTGACGGTGCCGCCGAGCTGCGTCACGACGGAACCCAGCGTCGACGTCAGTGGCGAGAGCGGCGACAACTGTCCGGTGCCGAGGCCGCTGACCGCGCTGCCGGTGCTGCCCACGGCATTGCCGAGATCTGTCACCACCACGCCGGTACTGGCCAGCGTGGTGCCCACAGGATTGGAGGTATTCGGGATATTGCCAAGGCCAGACTGCAGGCCCGTACCGAGTGCGCTGATGGCATCGCCCGCTGACGCGACCGCACCACCCAGGCCGCCCTGGGTCTGCGACGGCAGCAGCGGCACGCCGGCGTCACCGATCTGCTGGCCAAGGTCGCTGACGGCGCCGCCGGCCGCCGTCACGATCGTGCTTCCTTTGCTGATGATCTCGGAGGTGGGGGTCAGCGAAGCCGGCGTCTGCGTGCCGCCGTCGTTGTTGCCTGTGTTGCCGCCGCCGGGATCGGAATTGCCGCCGTCACCACCTGATGCGCTCTTCGTGCCCACTGCGCCGTCACTGCCCGTTGCGCCAATGTCCCCGCTGCCACCCGCGCCTGCTTTGGTTCCGGCCGTTCCCATGGAAGTGGATCCGCTGCCGCTGGCGCAACCGCCAAGGGCCAGCAGGGTGGTGACCAGAGTTGCGATGGCAAGTTGTTGTGTACGCATGATGTTCCTTTGTCCCGTCGTTAAGTCGCCTGGCCGGCCCGCCTATGTCTGCTGCGTGCGTCGGCAGCGTGTATGGCGCAATGGGCGTGCCAGTGTGTGCGCTGGCAGACGGACATCCCCCCGCAAGGTAGGGAAAGGGTCCGCAACGGCCTTGCAGGGCTTGCCTTTGCGGGTGAGGGCGCGGCGTCTCGCGCAGGCCTCGTATTCGCGCAGCGCAGGTTCCGTCGCGTTACGCGTTACGTAACGTGTGTCGGCGGGATGGGAACAAGGCGCGCCGGAACAAGTCCCGTGCCGGCCGCCGCCAGCCATGCGTGGACCCCCCGCGCGAAGCCGCCGATGTTCCAACGGGGAAGGAACACGTTACGTAGCACGTAACACGGGCGAACCCGCGGCGGACTGCGCCCCACTGCCACGCGGACGGACCCCGCCACTGGCCGCAAAGCGGTGACAGCAAAGGGTTTGCAGGCGGCGAGGCAAGCGTGACGACACGTCGCCCGGGTCTGGCTCGCCGGGCTGGCACGCGGCTTGCCATTCCATCTCCGACAGCGGCGACGCCCTGGCAGCAACAAGGCCGCCCGTGCTGACGGGGTGACATAACGATTCGCGGAGGTTTACCGCGGCCACGGACGTGGCTATGACAACGGGAGAAGCACAATGAACAACAACAATCGGGTCCAGCGTCCTCTGGCATCTCTGGCAGGCATCTGCATCTCGGCACTCGCTTTGCTGGCCGGTTGCGCATCGGGTGGTGGCGGTGATTCGGGGCTCGGCCCCAAGGGTGACGGGGCCAATCCGCCGCCGCAGCAGCCGCCGGCGTCGGCGTCCGACAGCACACCGGCTGCGAAGGTGATCGAAAGCACGGGCCACACCGTCATGGCCGCCGGCAATGCCGTCAGCGATATCGGCAAACAGATTCAGGATGCGCCGATTCCGCTTCTGCCGGCGCAAGCGCGCTATGGCGCCGGCGGCGTGGTCATCAATGCCGGCGAGACCATCGGTGCCCTGGGCGCCGCCGCTCACGACGGCCTGGGCAAGATGGGCTCGGTTTATAACCCTGTCGGCGTCACCGTGACCAGCACCGGCAACGTCGTGCAGGAGGCAGGAGACACCGTGACGAGTGCCGGCCAACTGATCAGCGGCGTCGGCACGGACCGGCTTTCACCGCTTGAACCCGTGACGGCGCCGGTTGGAGGCGCTGTCCAGAAGGTCGGCATGGCCGTGTCGTATGGCGGCGTCAAGCTGGGCGAGGCGCTTTCCGCAGGCCCGGTCGCGCAGCTTACCGAAGCCTCGAGCAAGGCAATCGTGCCGTTGACGACCAGGCTGACCGACACCACGCAGACCGTGGGCGGGGCGACCGGCCTGGGGATGCCGGTGGACGGCTTGCTGTTCAGGGCCGGCCACAACGTCGCGGGCGGAGCCGGACTGCTGGCCAACAGCCCTGCCCCGGCGGTGTCCGGCCTCAGCGGCGCAGTCACCGAAACCGGCAGGACGGTGGCCGTTGCCGGCGGGCTGGTGCATGGCACTCCTTCAGGCGGTGGCAATCCGCTCGGCGGCCTCCTGAACACGCTGCCGCTAGCCAGCGGTGGCGGAAAGTATGGCGGCCCGGGTGGCAATGAATGCGCCCCGAATCTGCTGGTCGGCCTCACACTCGTCGCCGCCGTGGCTGGCACGCCTGCGCAGCACGGCGCCAACAGTGCCGGCCTCCTGGCACCGGTGTTGGGACCAGTGGCGGGCCTGGCTTCCGCCGGTACCAAATACACAACAGGAGAGGATGGCAAGGGCACGCCGCCCGCGCGGGGACTCCCCCGCTGAATGTCTCATCCCTCCTTCGGCTTTCACGGTGCGCCGTCGTCACTACCCCGTCGTGGCGCATCCTTTTACACCGCTTGGCATTGCTGCCCCAATCCGCCGCAATGCCAGGCTGCAGGCCGGCGCGCCGGCCGTGGCAAACGCTCTTTGACAACCTGGGAAAGCTCGGAACCCTATCTGCGTTTCAAACGCATGTACTAGCCCGGATGGGGGAGCACACCACCCGAACGTGGGGTATTGTTGATACATTTGGTGCCCTATAAGGAGAGTGCAGTCAGCGTGACGACACCACAAAGGAGCGGGGCCGCAGAGCGCCGCGATATCGAACGGGACAGCGTGATCAACGGAAACAGGATCACTGGGGAATCGAGATCATGAAAAAAATGCTGACACGCTTTATCAGGGACGACCGTGGCGCAAGCGCCATCGAGTACGGCCTGATCGCCGGCCTCATTGCCCTCGCCATTGCGGCTTCGGCCGGCACGCTTGGCGATAATTTGAAGAACGGTTTCTCCAACCTGGCCACGCGCGTGGCGGCATGGCTGCCGGGCACCGGCGGCACACCAACCCCCTGACCTGAACCGGCCATGATCGCCGTGCTGTTTTGCGCGGCGACCCTCTGGACCGACCTGGCATATCGACGTGTTCCGAACGCCTTGCTGGCGGCGGTGCTGGTGGCTCTCAGCCTGGCATTGCTGACTGGCAACGCGCCGGAGCCGGCGATCTCTGCACGGTTGCTCGGCGCAGGGCTTGGCGCGGCTGTCACGCTACCCGTCTACGCCCTCGGGCGCATGGCGGCGGGCGATGTCAAGTTCCTGGCCGTGGCAGGGCTCTTCACGGGCCCGCAAGGGTTGGTCACGGTATGGGTTGTCGGCAGCCTGCTCGGACTGGTGCATGCGGTGCTGGCGTATGCCTTGGATTCGCGTCCGCTGTCGGCGCTTCGGCAGCGCATGCCGGCTGCGCTGCGGGTGCACACCGCGATCAGGCCAGCCTCGCAAAGCAGTCGGCAGTTCAGCAAGGTGCGCGGCATTCCATATGCCGCCTACCTTGCCGCAGGCATGCTGGTATGGATGGGCACGCGTGCATGAGTTGCCTGTCCTTGCAGCGAGATGGCGCCGCCGGTCGGCGCCCACATGAACAGGACCGGGTGAAGCATGCGTGCGCAGGATGAAATCTTGTGGCGGCGGCGCTGTGAAGGGATTGCGGCGCTGGAATTCGCCATCGTGGCGCCGGCGCTGGTCGCGATCGTGATCGGCATTGTCTACTACGGCATGGTCCTGGCATTGCAGCAAGTGCTGACCCTGGCTGCCGAAGAGGGCGCGCGTGCCGCGTTGCGCTACCCCAGCGGCGCGTCGGCGGACAACGCTGCCGCCACGCAGGCATTGCGAGTCAATGCCGCTGCGGCAACCGCGCTGTCCACCTTGCCCACCTCCCTTGCCGCGCTTGTCGCCCAGACCGGTGTGGCCCAGGCCGTTACCTGCGCGTCGGCCTCCGGCAACGTCTGCGTGCGGGTCACCCTGAACCTGCCGACAACCCGCATCCTTCCGTCCGTGCCGATGGTGCCGGTGCCGGCCACGCTGTCCGGTTCGGCCATGGTCCAGCTTTCCCCGGATACGTGAACAGGCTCGCATCCGCCGCATGTGCCGAGCTATCCAAGGTATTCGCGTCTTGACGTCCGCGCATCGATCGTCAGCCCATCAGCCGGGAGAAGCCGACCATGACCAGTAAGCAGATACGGATTGTCGCCATTGCCCTGCTCAGCGTGGCGCTGCTGCTCGCGCTGCTGGCCTGGCAGGTGGGACGCCAGCCAGAACCCCCACCGGTGTCCCGGGCCGCGGCGGCGGTTCCGCATCCGGTGGTCGTGACGGCGCGTGCGGTGGAAGCGGGCAAGCCCCTGCCTGCCGACGCGCTGAAGGTCGAAATGCTGCCGATCGAGCCCACGGGCGCCTATGCCGAGGTGACACGCGTGGCAGGACAGGTGCCGCTGGTCAATATCGGCGCGAACGTCCCGGTTCTCGAAAGCCAGCTGCTCGCGGGACTGGCCGCGCAGATCCCCGAAGGCGAGCGCGCGGTGGCGATCGCCGTGGACGAAGTGATTGGCGTCGGCAACCAGGTACAGCCGGGGGACTATGTCGACGTATTTCTGGTCCTGCGGCGCGACAGCCAAGAGATCGGCGCCAGCCAGGCCCGCATGCTGCTGCCCAGGCTGCGCGTGCTTGCCTACGGCAGCGGCGCAGTCAACGAACCCCAAAAGCAGCAGCCTGAACAGATGATGACGCGCCGCGAAGGCGCCAAGACCGCCGTGCTGTCCGTACCGTTGGAACAGGTCAGCAAGCTGGCCATGGCTCAGCACTCCGGCCGCCTGCTGATGGCGCTGCGCAATCCGCACGATGAACTCATTCCCAGCGACGGCATGTTCTCCGAGCCTCCGCCAGCGCTGGCCGTGCGCGCTGGCGTGCCGGCCGACGCACCAAGCGCCGCAGCCGACAAGGCAGTGGCCGGCGTGATGCTGGCGGGCATGGCGGCTGGCAGCACACCATCGGCACGTGCGCCGAACACGGCGGCACCGCAAGTCAGGCCGCAGAGTGTGGCGCCTGTAGCGGGACAGGGCCGGCCGGAACGGCAGCTTGCGGGTGTGGAAGTGATTCGCGCAGGCAAGCGCGAGATCGAATAGCGAGACGCTCATGATCCGTCGAAGCGTAGGCGCCATCCTGCTCCCTGACTCCATGATTCGCGATGCCATGATGAAGACGCTGCTTGCAGCCATGCTTGCCACGGCCATGCTAGTGACAGCGATCCCGCGCGCCACAGCGCAAGAGGCCGCGCCGGCGCCGTCTACGCTGCGGTTGATGGCCGGCGCGCAGAAGGAGATCCGCCCCGCGCAGCCGATCGAGCGCGTCGCGGTCGGCAATCCGGCCGTCGCCGACGCGCTGCTTATCAAGCAGCGCAGCGGGCCGCCAGGTGTGTTAGTCGTGGCCAAACAGCCGGGCGTCACCGATCTGATGATCTGGCCAAGGGGCGCTGCGCAGCAGACGTACACGGTGCAGGTGGATGCCATCACCCCGGACACCGGCGGTGCGAATATCGCGTATTCGGCCGTCGGCGCCACCATTACCGGCCAGTCGCGTGACGCCTACGCCGCGGCCCGCGCACAGACGGCGGCGCGCGTGGGATCCGGCAAGGGCGGGGTAGTGGTGGACCGCTCCACCGTGCCGGTCAGCAACACGGTCCAGGTCGACGTGAAAGTCGTCGAAATCAGCAAGACCGTGCTCAAGGAAGTCGGCATCAACTTCTTTCGCAACAATTCCGGCTTTGCCTTCGGCTCGTTCTCGCCGTCAACGCTTAGCAAGTTCACCTTTACGCCCGGTACGGGCGGTGCCAACGGCAGTTTCAGCGCGGACATCACGACGCCGATCAGCAATGCCTTCAACCTGGTCGCGGCCTCCCTGTCGCACGGCTTCTTCGCCAACATCAGCCTGCTTGAAGCCAATGGCCTCGCGCGCGTGCTGGCCGAGCCGAGCCTGGTGGCGCTGTCCGGCCAGAGCGCAAGCTTCCTGTCCGGCGGCGAGATCCCCATCCCGGTGCCGCAGGCCCTCGGCACGACCACCATCCAGTTCAAGCCGTTCGGCATCGGGCTGACGGTGTCACCCACGGTTCTGTCGGACCAGCGCATTGCGCTCAAGGTGGCGCCAGAGGCAAGCGACCTCGATCCGTCGCGTGGCATTGCCATCAACGGTGCCATCGTGCCGGCCATTGTCACGCGGCGTGCCGATACCACGATCGAGCTGGGCGACGGCGAGAGTTTCGTGATCGGCGGGCTGGTCAGCCGCAATACCGTCAGCAATGTGAACAAGGTGCCCTTCCTGGGCGACCTGCCTGTCATCGGACCGTTCTTCAAGAACCTGAACTTCCACCAGGAAGACAGAGAACTGATGATCGTGGTCACCCCACGGCTGGTGAAGCCGCTGGCCCGGGCGGCGCCGGCAGTCGCTGCGATCGGCGGCGACGGCCGCACCAGCGCCGACCCGGCGGTATGGGGCAAATTCGTGGCGGGCGAGTACGTGGATCCGTCGCTGCCGGGGTTCTCGCGCTAGCCGGCCCGGTTCCTGGAAGGTTATGTCGGACATGAAAGAGACGGAATCATGGACCAATTCCTGTTGCATGCAACCCGGGACGACGTACGCGAATGGCTTGGCAACGTGCTGGGTGGCGCTGGCACGTTGCAGGCTGAAAGCCGCTCCCAGGAGGCGTTCCTCCAGCGCGTCGGCGAACTGCGCCCCGGGCTGGTGTTCCTGCATTTCTGCCCCGCGCTCGCGGCGGCTTCGGCGCGATTGGGGGAGCAGCTCGCACAGGTCTTTCCCGGCTTGCCCCTGGTGGCCGTCGGCGACGCCGACGAGCCCGGCATGATGCTGGCCGCGTTGCGCATGGGCGTCAGGGACTTCATCGATCTGCGCGACACGCCGGCCGACGCGATGGCCGTGGTGCGGCGGCTGATGGTGCCGCGCGAACAGGTGTGCCGTGCGGAAGGCACACGCCAGGGCAAGATCATCGCGCTGCTGGGCGCGCGCCCCGGTGTCGGCGTCACCACGCTCGCCGTCAACTTGGCGGCCACGGCGCGCCGTCAGCTCGTGCGCAACCAGCAAGAGGTCCGCGCGGGCGCCCACGCCGATGGGCGCGCCGAGGTGCTGCTGCTCGATCTTGGCCTCCCGGCGCGTGACGGGGCGCTGTATCTCAACCTGAGTCCGGGATTCCACTTTGTGGAGGCCGTGCGTAACCAGCGCCGCTTCGACCAGGTATTCGTGCAGACGGCGCTGTCCCGGCATGCCAACGGGGCGTGCGTGCTGCCCCTGCCGCCATCGCTGGCCGAACTGCGCGACATTTCCTATTCGGAAGCGACCGCGCTGCTGGACCGCCTGCGCGCGTACTTCGACCTGCAGATCATCGACCTGGGCGGCTTCACGAACATCGAGTTCACCGCGCAAATCGTCAAGGCGGCGGACACGGTGATGCTGGTCGCGGAGCAAAGCGTGGGCGCGATCGTTTCCGCTGCAGAACTGCTGCACGAGTTGAAATCGCGCGAAATCGGGCGGGAAGACTTGCACCTGCTCGTTTCCCGCTTCGACATGCGCCTGGGGCTGGATGCCGAAATGATCCGCAGGCGCGTGGGCCTGTCTACCGTCAGCACGCTCCCCGATCGCCGCGAAGCGCTGGTGCAGTCGGTCAATCGCGCCGCTGTACTCGCCGATGACTCGCCGCAAGACCCCTACGTCCATGCGCTGGCTGATCTGCTGGCCGCCGCTGGCTACGCCACCGTGAGGCCCGTGCAGCGCAGTCGGCTGACCCGCGTGAAGAACAAGCTGCCCCATGCATTGCGTGCGTTGCGTGCAATGCGCGCGGCACTGCCAGGAAACTGACATGACGCAAGCGATCGAATTCTCGGACAACGCCCCCGCACCGTTCCCCGTCTCGCAGGAATTTCACAACATCAAGGAAGCGGCGCACGAACACTTGCTCACTCGTATCGAGGAACTGGGCGCGGAGTTCGGCCGCTGGTCGCGCACCGCGATCCAGCGCTTCGTCGACCTGGAGCTAGAGAGCTTTACGCGCCTGCGGCGCATTCCGATCAACGAGGCGGAACTACGGCAGATCGCCGAGGCGCTGACCAAGGAGCTGGCGGGCTTCGGGCCCATCGAAGACCTGCTCAACGACCCTGCGGTCGAGGACATCCTGGTCAACGGGCACCGGGATGTGTACGTGTCCCGGCACGGCGTGCTTGAGCGCATCCCGGTGCGGTTTGCCGACGGCGGCCACCTGCTGCGGATCGTGCGCCGCATCCTGGCGCCGATCGGGCGGCGGCTGGACGAGTCTTCGCCCATGGTCGACGCGCGCTTGCCCGACGGCGGGCGCATCAATGTCATCGTGCCGCCGCTCGCGCTGGAAGGCCCGGTGGTGTCGATCCGCAAGTTCCGCAAGGACCCGCTGACGCCCGCGGACCTGCAGAACCTGGGTACCATGAGCCCGGAGATTTCGGAGTTGCTGGAGGCCGCGGTCAAGGCCCGCTGCAACATCCTGGTCAGCGGCGGCACCAGTTCCGGCAAGACTTCCCTGCTCAATGCACTGGCCACGTTCGTGCCTGCGGGCGAGCGCGTGATCACCATCGAGGATACGGCCGAACTCGCGCTGAACCATCCGCACGTGGTGCGGCTGGAAAGCCGGCCCGGCGGCTTCGAGGGCACCGGCGTGGTGACGATCCGCGACTTGCTGCGCAACAGTTTGCGCATGCGTCCCGACCGCATCATCGTCGGCGAAGTGCGCGGTGGCGAAGTGCTCGAGATGCTGCAGGCCATGAGCACCGGCCACGATGGCTCGATGGGCACGATCCACGCCAGCAGCCCGCGCGAATGCCTCTACCGCCTCGAGATGCTCGCCGGCTTTGCCGGCTTCCAGGGCAGCGAGCAGAGCCTGCGCCGGCAGATTGCCAACGCCATCGACTTCATCGTCCAGATCGGGCGCCTGTCCAACGGCAAGCGCCGCATTATCTCGATCACCGAGGTCACGGGGCTCGGCGACAACATCGTCTCGACACAGGAGCTTTACCGCCACGAACCGTTCACCGGACCGGACGGCACCGAGACCGACCGCTGGCTGTCTCTTGGCATCCTGCCGCATTCGCCAAAGCTCGCGCGCATGCGGCCGCCGGGCGGCGGCTTCATGATGGATGACCGCTTCGATGTCTAGCGCCACGCTGCTGCTTGCGGCCATGGCCCTGGGTGTCACCAGCCTGGGGTTGCTGCTGCTGGCCAACGCGCAGGCGCGCGCCCGCAAGGAGCAGGCCGATGCCTTCGTGCGCGCGCAGACGGAGCAGGTCCGGCTGCGCTACGCGGCGGGGCAGGATCCCCAGCTGCAACAACCGGCCAGGGACCTCAAGCGCCGCTGGGAGGACTTCCTGCGCCGCGCCGACCTGGTACCGAACCGGCGCACTTACGTGAAGTGGGGCGGGCCTTGCGTGCTGCTCACGCTGGCGGCACTCGCGTCAGGCGGCGTGCTTGGCGCCGCGGCCATGGCGGTGGTCTGCGTCGCGGTGAGCGCGTTCGTGCTGTGGAACCGGGTGCGGCGCATCCGCCAGAAGATGCTGCTGCAACTGCCTGGATTTCTCGATGGCGTGGTGCGCCTGATGACCATTGGCAGCAGCGTGCCGGCGGCGTTCCAGAATTCCATCGCGAACACCGATGCGCCGCTGCGCCAGTGCCTGGTGCAGGCGGTGCATTTGCAGCGTGCGGGCAAGGAACTCGATCAGGCGGTGCTGCAGATGGGCCGCATCTATCACCTCCAGGAGCTGGTGTTGCTGGCCTCCGTGCTGCGGTTGTCGGTGCGCTATGGCGGACGGGCCGATGTGATGATGGAGCGCACCGCGGCCTTCATGCGCGACCGCGAGCAGGCCCAGCGCGAGCTGATGGCGTTGTCGGCGGAAACCCGCCTGTCCGCGTGGATTCTGGGTCTGTTGCCGCTGGTGGTGGGCGGGGGGCTGTTCGTGCTGAACGCGGGCTACGTGCTGATGATGTGGCGGGACCCGACCGGAAAGACCATGCTGCTGACCGCGCTTGCGCTGGAGATCGCCGGTGCGTTCATGCTGTACCGGCTGGCCAAGTCGATCTAGGAGCCGCCATGGACAGCGCCACGCTCATTTCGCTCAGCCTGCTGGCCGCCGCATGCGGCGTCGCGGTGCTGGCGCTGCCATTGCTGCGGGAATGGCGCCAGCGCCGGCTCGCCGCGCGCACGCTCGATGCCGCGCTGGTGCGCCAGGCCGGCGCCGCGAAGCCGGCCGCTGCGACGCCCGCGAGCGGCGACGGCGCGGTGCCTGCCGCCACGCGGGTTGCGGCACCGGGCACCCCCTCCGCGCCGGCCGGCTCGGCCGCGCAGATCGGTGCGCGGCTGGGCGGGCGCGTCGACGCGCACTGGCTGCGCTGGCTCGATTCGCCGCTTGGCCGCGCCGTGGTCACCGCCGAGGAAATCTTGCTGCTCGAACAATGCGGTTGGCATGGCCTGCGCGCCCGCGCCATCTTCGGCGCGCTGCGGCTTAACGTGCCGGTGCTTCTGGCGCTCTGCGCGGCGGCCTGGCATGTCGGCCAGGGGCTGGCGGCGAGCCTGGCGTGGGGCTTCGCCACGTTCGCCGTCTCGTACCTGGCGCCCAAGCACTACCTGAGGCGCCGGGCGCAGGCGCGGCTGCGCAGCGTCGAAGACGAACTGCCGATCGTGATCGACATGCTGCGGCTGCTGCAGGGCGTGGGCCTTTCCATCGACCAGAGCCTGCAGATCATCGTGTCCGAATTCGGCGGCATGCTGCGCGTGCTGGGCCCCGAGCTTGCGCTTTCCAACCAGCAGTTTGCTTCGGGCCGCTCGCGCGAGCAGACGCTGTTGCGCATCGGCCGCCTGTTCGACAGCGAGAACCTGAAGAGCCTGATCACGCTGCTCACGCAGGTGGACCGGCACGGCGGCGCGGTGCAGGAGCCGCTGCGCCTGTTCGGCCAGCGCATGCAGGAAGCACGCAAGTCGCGCATGAAGGACGAGATCGGGCGGCTGACCGTGAAGATGACTGCGGTCATGGTGGTCAGCATGCTTCCCGTGCTGCTGATCATTACCGCGGGCCCGGGCTTTCTGGGCGTGATCCGCATGCTCGCACATATGGGAGGAGCGAAATGACGCAAGCAGGCGTGCCCGCGTTCCGCCGGGCCGTGATGCTGTGCATGCCGTTCATGTTGGCGGCGTGCGCGGCGAACGACAACGGTGCCGCGATGATGAACCAGCAGGCCGAAGTACAGGTCGAGCTCGCCAAGCTGCGCGACAAGACCGCGCGTGCCGAGTACAACGACCAGGCCGTCTATCTCGGGCTGATCCGCAAGATGCAGGAGGAGGGGCTTTATTTTGCATCGCTCGCGCATATCGACGTCTACCGGCAGCGCTTTGGCAACGATCCGGAAATGCTCGTCATGCGCGCCGATGCACTGCGCGAGACCGGGCAGGACGCCGCCGCGGCCGATGCGTACCGGCAACTGATCAGGACCGCCCAAGGCGCGCAGGCTGCGCATGCGCATCATGGCCTTGGCCTGATTGCGGCACGCCAGGGCGATTTCCCGCGCGCGATCGTCGACTTGCGCGAAGCGGCCACGCTCGACCCGGTCAATCCGCAGATCGCCGGCGACCTCGGCTACGCGCTGATGCGCGCGGGGGCGCTGCAGGAAGCGCGGGTGCCCGTCATGCAGGCGCTCGAACTCGATGGTCGCAATCCGCGCGCCATCAGCAATGCCGCGGTCTGGCTGATGGCCGACGGCAAGCGGGCCCAGGCGACGGCCATCATGCAGCGCGCGGCGCTGCCGGAATCCACGCGCAGCGCCATCCGCAAGGAAGCCGACCGCGTGGCCCGCGCGGCTGCGGCGCACGACCGCAACCCGCCCCGCCCCGCGGCGCGCGCACCGGCCGCGAACGCCCAAGCTGCCACGGCAACGGCCGTCGCCTCGATTTCCAGGGCCGCCGTAGCCACACAGGAAGGAGCCACCCCATAATGTTCCGCACACAACTGTCGGGCCTGGCTGTGGCCGCAGCGCTGCTTGCCGCGCCAGCGCTGGCGCAGGACGTCGGCGCGACGCAATCAGCCGCCCGCCCGGGCATGTCTGCTGAGGCAACCGGCCAGCCCGCGGCGAGCGAAGTCGGCGCCAACACCCGCGCCATCCTTGCCATCCAGCGCGAGGGTACGCAGGCTGGCGCGCTGGTGCCCATGACGGGCGAGCAGGCGGCGCTGGGCTATGAACGCTATCTGGACAGCTTCCGCTTTGCCCTGCCGGAGTTTTACACCGGCCAGGCCAATGCCAGCACGGTTCGCTCTGGCTCCGCCGGCCAGCCGATCGGCCGATGACAACAGGCAGGGACCACACCACGGCGCGCGAGCGCGGGGCCGTCAGTACCGTGGCGGTGATCCTCACCGCCACGGTGGCATTCGTGGCGCTGCTGTCCATCGATGTGGGGCATGTGTTCATGCGCCAACGCCAGCTGCAGAACATGGTGGACCTGTCCGCGCTGTCCGGTGCGCAGCAACTCAAGCTGGCCACCAGCGCCGCGCTACAGAGTGCCGGCGTGCTCGGCACCGTGCAGACCATTGGCAGCCAGAATGGCTATCCGTCCGGCATCGCCATGGGCTGCGCCAACGCGGCGGCCGGCAGCGCCGACGCCATGACGGCCTGCCTTGGCGTGTGGGACCCGGTTTACAACAGCGGTAGCGATACGGCGCGGCATTTCAATGCCGCATACGACGCCACGAAGCTGTCGCCAAATGCCGTGCGCGTGCAGGCCACGCAGACAGTGCCGATCCTGTTCGTGTTTCCGGGCGGGCAGTCGCGCCAGCTGCACGCCGAAGCCATTGCCAGCGGTAGCCCGCCGGTCGCGGCGTTCTCGCTGGGCAGCGGTCTCGCGAGCTTCAGCTCGGCCAACAGCCTGCTGGGTCTGCTGCTCGGGAATTCCGTCAATTTCTCGGCGGTTGACTGGCAGGGGCTCGTCGATGCCAATGTGACGCTGGACCAGTTGCGGCTCAAACTCGGCGTAGGCACGGTTTCCGAGCTGCTGAATACACGGCTGACACTGCAGCAGTTTGACGCGCTGGTGCTCGGCGCCGCGGGCAAGGACGCGCTGCTGAGCACGGCGCTCGGCAGCCCCCCAACCCAGCTCGGCGCGAGCGGCGCGTCGGCCAGCATGACGCTAGGGCAGCTAATCGACCTCGGCGTGCTGGCTCCCGCGGCGTCCTCGGCGGCCGAGGTCGGGCTGAACGTGGCGAACCTGTTGCTGGCGGGCGCCCAGCTCGCCAATGGCAACTCGGCTGTTACGGTGCCCGTCACCGGCACCCTGCCGGCGGGGCTTGGCGGGCTCAGCGCGCGGCTGCGCATCATCCAGCCGCCCGTGATGGCAGTGGGGCCGGCGCGCAAGCTCAGCGACAGCCCGGTCACCTGGCAGACCGCGGCGCATACGGCGCAGGTGGGGCTGGCGTTGTCGGCGAGTGTCAACACGGGCGTCGTCAATCTCAACGTGCCGCTCTATGTCGAAGCGGCACGCGCGGACGCGTCGCTCACCAGCCTGCAGTGCGCGGCGGGGCCGGCGGACCGGCGTGCCACGCTGCACGTCGCCCCATCGCTGGTGAAGGCGTGTCTTGCCAATGCGGCGGGTACGGGATGCGCCAGCTCGGCGGTCAACATCGGTTCGGTCAGTGTGATCGGCCTGGGGCTGCTCAATGTATGGGCACATGACAACCCGCAGCAGGTGGCCGGCGCAGGTACGGATGTCACGATGGCGCCTGGCGGACATGTGCAGGTAAGCAGTGGCGACCCCGTTGGTGGTGTACTCGCTAACGCGGCGGCATTGAATCTGCAGGCCACCTCGCTGCTTGGCTTGCCGGTAGCGATCGACCTGAGCTTCCTTGCACCGATACTGGCACTGCTCGGCACCGCACTCGACAGCGCGCTCGTACCACTGCTGGGCAGCCTTGGCCTGCAACTGGGCACCGCCGACCTCTGGCTGCACAACATCGACTGCAACAACGCCGAACTGGTGTACTGAGCCATGATCGCGACCTCTCGCCTGATGGCAGGAATCGAATGAAAACCGACCGCTGGGCCTACGAAAACCTCGAAGTCTACGTCTGGGAAGGCAAGTACGAGATTGCCGACCGCGTGACGCGTTTCCTGACGCCGCTCGGTGTGGAAGTGATCCGCGCGGGGGCGCTGGAAGCCCTGCCCGAAGGAGCCCGCACCAGACCGTGCCTGGCGGTGATCAGCGTCTCGGTGATCGGCGCGGCACGCTTCACCGCGCTGGACTGGGAAGCCGCGCATGGCATGCCGGTGATCTGGGTCGCCGCACCGGGTCGCGAGTCGGATCCCGGACGCTTCCCGCCCGAATACGCCCACATCCTGCCCGATGACTTTACCGGCGCCGACCTGCGCAACCAGATCGGCAAGCTGTTGCCGCAGATGATGGCGACAGACGACCACGGCGACCGGCACGCCGAACTGGTAGCAGGTTCGCCCGCCATGCAGCGACTGCTGTCGCAGGTGGATACGTTCGCGGACTTCGGCAGCAATGTGCTGCTGTACGGCGAGACCGGGGCCGGCAAAGAGCGCATTGCGCAACTGTTCCACGAGCGCAACAAGACATATGGCAAGGGCCCGTTCGTGCCCGTGAACTGCGGCGCGATACCGGACGGGTTGTTCGAGTCACAATTCTTCGGCCACGCCAAGGGCGCGTTCACCGGCGCATCGTTCGCGCACCGCGGCTTCTTCGAACAGGCCAACGGCGGCACGCTGTTCCTGGACGAGATCGGCGACCTGCCCTTGTTCCAGCAGGTCAAGCTGCTGCGCGTGCTCGAAGAGAACGTGGTGACACGGCTGGGCTCGACCATGAACGTAAAGCTCGATTTCCGCCTGGTTGCCGCGACCAACAAGGATCTGCGCGATGCGGTACGGCAGGGGCGTTTTCGCGCTGACCTGTTCTTCCGCCTGGCGGTGATCGAGATGCGTATTCCGAGCCTGGAAGAGCGCGGCATGGCCGACAAGGTGGCGCTGCTGACCGCCTTCCTGCGGCACATGATGGGGGCGGCGGCGCTGGACGCCCTGCCGCCGATGCCGGACTGGATCAAGGGCGCCGTCGGCACGGCTTACTTTGCCGGTAATGTGCGCGAGCTTCGGAACCTGGCCGAGCGCATTGGCATTGCCGTCCGGCAAGCCGGAGACTGGGACCCTGAGCGAATCCGCCCGCTTTTCAGCATGCTGCACCCGGGCGCGTTCGATGGCAGCGACCGCCATGCCGACTGGCGCAACGACGCGGATGAGCGCCGCCGTATCCTGGCCGCGCTCGACGCCAACGGCTGGCGCCGTCAGGATACGGCTGCCAGCCTGGGCATTAGCCGCAAGGTGCTGTGGGAGAAGATGCGCAAGTATCAGATTGCCGACAGCGAGGCTGAACCGGCGTAAAGACCAGGACGCTAGTTAAGGTTCGTGATGTAGCTCGCCAGGTTGCGGATATCCTCGTCGCTCAGGTTGCGCGAGACGCTGGTCATGTTGCCCGCATCGTTGGTGCGGCGCTTGGCCCGGAAGTCTTCGAGCTGCTTCACGATATAGGCGTACTGCTGTCCCGCCACGCGCGGGATCTCGTTCTGGCCCGAGAAGCCGCCAAGGTGGCACATCGTGCACAGGATTTCCTCGGACTTCTTGCGCCCCGCTTCGACGCGTGCGGCCTCGACCTTGTAGGTGGACGGTATCGGCTTCTGCGCGGCGAAGTAATCGGCCAGGTCCTGCATGTCTTCGCGCGATAGCGGTGCGGCCATTGGCGACATGGCCGGGTCGCTGCGGCGGCCTTCCTTGAAATCGCGCAGCTGCAGGTAAAGATAGCGCGCGGTCTGGCCCGCCAGTTCCGGATAGGCCGGATTGGTCGAGTTGCCCTGCGGCCCGTGGCAGGCCACGCACACCTGCGCCTTGGCCTGTCCGGCCGCGGCATCGGCGATGGCCTGGCCGGCCACGCCGCAGAGGGATAGCAACAGCATCAGCGCGGGCAGGCGCCGCGCTGGAACCGGGCTGACGCCTGCCATGGTGCCCCCGTCGATGATCGCGTTATTGCACGGCAAAGACGAACACGCTGTTACCGCGCTTGAAGTCGAGCTGCGTATTGCCGCCCGCTGCCACGGCGATGTACTGCTTGCCGCCGACCATGTAGGACACCGCCGGCGCGTTGACGCCCGCGCCGCACTGGAATTCCCACAGCTTCTTGCCGGTGGCTGCGTCAAAGGCGCGGAACCAGCCATTGCCTTCCCCGTTGAACACCAGCCCGCCAGCGGTCGCCAGCACGCCGCCAATGAGCGGCTGCTCGGTCTTGAAGTCCCACTTTACCTTGCCGGTGTCGATATTGACCGCCGACAGCTTGCCCCACTGCTGCTCGCTCGGGATCGTCTTGAACGCGCCGCCGAGCCAAAGCTTGCCACCCGGGTACGGTGCGTCTTCCACCTGGTACGTCATCGGCTGGTGCAGGTTGGCGGCATAGACCAGGCGCAGCTTCGGGTTGAACGCCATCGGTGACCATTCCACGCCGCCGTTGGCGCCGGGCAGCATGCGTGCGCCTTGCGCGGTTGGCAGCGTCCACATGTTTTCCTGCGGGATCATCGCGTCCGAGAAGCGGATCAGGCGCCCGTCGCGGCGGTCATGCACGTAGACGTGCCCGGTCTTGCCGCCATGGATCACGCCGGGAATCATGTTGCCCTTTTCATCGCGCACGTCGACCAGGATCGGCGGGCTCACGGCGTCCAGGTCCCAGACGTCATGGGCGATATATTGCGAATGCCACTTGTACGCACCGGTGTTGAGATCGACCGCGACCATCGAGTCGGTGTACAGGTTGTCGCCCGGGCGAATCGCGCCATACAGGTCCGGCGACGGGTTGCCGACCACGAAGATCACCAGCTTGTTGGCGCGGTCAACGGCCGGGGCCATCCACACGCCGCCGCCGAGCGTCTTGTAGAAGTCGCCGCCCTTGTCGGAAAGCATCTTCTTTTCCGCGGCGATATTGCGCTTCATGTCGCGGCCGGTGGCGTCCTTGGTGGCCCAGACACCTTCATGGCCCTTGTCGGGGATCGTATAGAAGGTCCACAGCAGCTTGCCGTCGTTGGCGCTGAAGGCCTTGACGAAGCCGCGGATGCCGTATTCGCCGCCATTCGTGCCGATCAGGATCTTGTCGTCGACCACGACCGGCGCCATGGTTTCCGAATAGCCCAGTTCAGGATCGGCAATCTGCGTTTCCCACAGCAGCTTGCCCGTCTTCGCATCGAGCGAAACCAGCTTCGCGTCGAGCGTTCCCATGTAGAGACGGTCGCCGCTAATGGCCACGCCGCGGTTGTTCGGGCCGCAGCAGAAGGTCGTGACCGGGCCCATCTTGTGCTTGTAGTGCCAGAACTCCTTGCCGGTCACCGCGTCCACCGCGTAGACGTGGTTGTACGAGGTCGTGAGGAACATCACGCCGTTGACGACGATCGGCGCGGTTTCCATCGACTCCATCACCGCGGTCTGGAACACGAACGCGGGCCGAAGCTTGGCGACGTTCTTCGTGTTGATCTGGGTGCCCGCGTAATAGCGCGTCTGGCCGTACGACCCGTTCGAATGCAGCCAGTCATTGCTGTTCGTGAGCGCCCCGTCGAGTTGCGCCTGCGTGACGGGACGCAGCGCACTGGACATCGGCGCACCAGCGGTGGTCGCGCCGCCCTGGATCTCGTCGGCGCCGTACGCGGCGGACGCAAACAGGGCCAGGAGCAGCAGGGGAAGGGCTTGCCGGGAGAGGCGAGGGACAGAGAGCATGGTCGCTCCTTTTCTTCGAATCTTGTAGCCCCGGTGGCGCCAGCCTCGTGCGCCGGATCGCGGCGCGCGGGCCGGCATCGGCGCGGCGCACAGACTGGCCCGGCCGCGCGTCGATGTGGCCCGAGGTGAGGGCAGTATAGGCAAGAATGTGCACAAGACAACCAGTACGCACCCGGTTGTGCGGTGCGTTTCCGGACGCGCGATCCGCGTGCATTGCAGCATTTCGCGTGTGGCTTGAATTTGTGCTTTGCGCACACCACACTAACGGCAACGACACCGGCCCGAAGCGGAAGGAGCCGCAGATGAACCGCGTACTGCAGAGCGTTTCCCTATTGGGGCTGACGATGCTGGGCGTGCTGTGCCTGCAGTCAGCGCCCGTGCTGGCCGACGATGACGTCAGCCTCAACGCCCGTCTGCTCGCTTCGGCGCGCGCTGGCGACGAGGCCGGCGTACGTGGCGCGCTCGAACAGGGCGCCGCCGTCGATTCGCGCAACCGCATCGGCGACACGGCCCTGATCACGGCGTCCAAGCGCGGCCTGACCGGCATGGCGCGCACGCTCGTCGACCACGGCGCCAACGTCAGCCAGCCCAACCTGCAGGGCGTCACGCCGCTGATGGCCGCCGCGTTCGGCGGCTACCCGGACATCAGCACGATGCTGCTGGCCCGCCATGCAGACCTCAACGCGACTGACCGGATCGGCAAGACCGCGATGGTCTACGCAGCGGGCCAGGGCCAGGCGGCCATCGTGAAGCAGTTGCTCGATGCCGGTGTCGACGTCAATGCGCGCTACCAGCATGGCCTGACGGCGCTGATGTGGGCCGCCGGCTATGACAAGGGCGATGTGGTGCAACTGCTGCTGTCGCGTGGCGCCGATGCGTCGCTGCGCGATGATCGCGGGCTGACCGCGCGGCAGATCGCCGAGCAGGCCGGCGCAAAGGCCGTTGCGGCGATGATGGCCGCGCGCCAGTAGTCCTCGGCGATCAGGGCGCGTCGATCGTGCCGATGCTCTTCGGCCAGGTCACGATGCCCCACGCAAGCGGCAAACCGTCGATCTGCTGCACGGGCTGGTAAGTGCGTGCGTCGAACACCTGTACCGCGTTGGAACGCCCGCACGCCACCAGCAGGCGCGCATCGTCGGGCGTGAAGGCGAAATGCCAGCAGCGCTTGCCTACGGCAATATCGGCCACTGGCGCATAGCTCTGGCCGTCGAAGACCTGCAGCGTATCCGCGCGAGACGCCGCCACGAACAGGCGCCCGCCGCTGCGATCGAATGTGACGCCGTACGGCCCCGTGCGCGTGGGTACGGTACGCAGCACCCGGTAGTCGTCTGCGGCCAGGACCGCGAACGCATTGGCCGATTCCAGCGTCACCACATAGCGGCTGCCGTCGGGGCTTGCGCGGATGCCCCGCGGACGCGATCCCGCGGGCATGTGCAGCTGCTGCAATTGCCGGCCGCTGGCCTTGTCGTAGACGGTGACCGTATCGTCGCCCTCGTTGGTGACCAGCATCAGCCGACCATCGCGCGAGAACTCGATGCCCTCGGTTTCCAGGCCGCTGCGGACAGTACGCACCACGCGCCAGCTCTTGAGGTCGACCACGGCGATTTCAGCCGGCAGTGGCTTGTCGACGTCCTTGCCGGCGTCCTTTGCCGACGCGGCCTGCTTTCCCGGCGGCCCGGGCCGCTCGCCGGGCTCGAACGTGACGAACGCCTGGTCGCCGGCGACGCGCACGAATTCCGGGTTCTGGCCGATCGGCACGCGTCTCACTTCCTTGCCGGCCGCCACGTCGATCACCGACATATCGCCCGTTTCTTTGTTCGCCGCCAGCAGGAACTTGCCATCCGTGGTGAGGGCGAGTCCGCGCGGGCCCTTGCCGGCGGTGCTCAGCCCGGGCAGGCGCTCCATGCGCTCCAGGTCGATCACGGCGATGCCGCCGCTCTCGGTGGAGATATAAGCCTGTGCCGCGCCGGCCTGGCCGGTTCCGGCCAGCACCGAGGCAAGCGCCAGCACGGTGGCTGCGCGCAAGGATGTCGATGGCAATGTCATGGCGGTTCCTTTCACGTGAATCGGGCAACGTCGGTCAGCGGCCGTCCCATTCGTAGCGCACGCCGACCAGGAACAGGCGCGGCGCACCGGGCGCGACAAAGCGCTCCACCGGCACTGCCGCGCCCGGCTGCAGCAGCGATCCGCCTGCGAACAGGTTATAGCCGGCCTGGCCATAGGTGGCGTAGCGCCGGTCGAACACATTGTCGATGCGGCCATAGACCTGCCAGCGCGGCGAGAACTGCCAGCTCGCGCGCAGGTTCAGCAGCAGGTAGCCGCCGGTATCGGACAGCGCCGGGTTCTGCGCGCTCAGCGCGCCGTCCTCGTTGCCGGCGACCGGGCGCGACGACGACACCAGCAGGTCGCCGCCGACACTGAGCGCCGCTGTGGCGCGCCAGTCGGCGCCGAGCCTGAAGCTGTGCAGCGGGATCCCGGCCATGCGCGTGCCGGGCTGTACCGCCACGGGCGCCGCAAACGGCGTCTGCAGCTCGCCCTGCGCCTGGTAAGTCGCGCGCGTGTAGCTGTAGCCCGCGCGCAGTGTCAGGCGGCCAAGACGTTGGCGCAGCCCCAGTTCCACGCCTTCGTTGCGGGTCTTGGGGAAGTTGGAGAAGTACCCGAGCGGGCTGACCGGAGAGCGCTGGAACACGATGTCGTCGCGGTTGTCGCTGCGGTACAGCGCCAGCGTGACCTCGGTGGCATCGGCGGGCTGCCAGCGTCCGCCAAATTCCAGCGTGCGGGTGACGACCTGGCGCAGAAATGGGTCCGCTTGCAATCCGGTGGGAAGCTGGCACGCGTTGGCGGGATCGGCACAGCCGAGCTCGATGGCCGTCGGCATGCGCGTGCCCTGCGACGCCGAGCCGAACACCACCAGCCGGTCCAGCAACCGGTGCGTGAGGCCAACGGAAGGGTTTAGCTTCGAGTAGGTGAAGCTCTCGTCGGACTGCGTAGGGAGATTGAGCAGCGTGTGGCGACGGCCCTGGTTCCACCGCGCCGCCAGCGTCAGGAAGGTGCCTTCCAGCAGGCGCATGGTGTCGGTGGCAAACAGCCCGACCGTGCTGTCGCGGCCGTCCAGCGCGGCTTGGGTCACTACCGGCGCGCCGGCATCGGCCACGGCATTGCGGGCGCTGTCGAAGCTGGCCTGCTGCGTGGTCTGCGTATAGTGCGAGCGGTTCAGGTCGAGCGCCGCACCGAACGCAAAACGGTGGGTATCGCCATCATGCGACCACTGCGCCGAGGCCCCATAGCCCGTTTCCCGCACCGTGGCGCTGTTGAGCACGGCGTTGGGCGGCGCATCGTCGGCCTCGCAATCGCCGCTCCCGGCCTGGCCCTGGCAATCGAGCACGGTGTCGAGGTAGGCATCGCTGATGTCGCCGCTGTTGGCGTGCGTGCGGGTCTGCCGCAGGTACAGCGTGAGCTGAAGCTGGTCCTGCGCGTTGAACTGGTGCGCACCGTTGAGCACGACCTGCAGCGAGCGCGACCGCGTCTCGTCGGGCGCGGTGTAGATCGCGCGGCGATCGGCGGCGTAGAGGCTGTCCGGTGTCAGGCCATTGCCGGACAGCCGGCTGCTGCTGCCCAGTACGCTCACGTTCCATTGCGTACCGCTGGTCGAGCGGCCCAGCTTGAAGAACAGGTTGCCCAGGTCGCTGTCCGAGCGGTCGCGCCAGCCGTCCTCGCGCCATCCCGTGCCTGCCATGTAGGCGTGCCAGCCGTCGCCCAGCGCCTTGCCGGCGCTGACGTCCAGGCGCGCGCGCCCGTAGCTGCCGATGCTCAGGTCGGCTTCCACACCCGGATGGGTTTCGCCGGACTTGGTCTGGAGCGCGAGCGCGCCGCCCAGCGTATTGAGCCCGTAGAGCGGGTTGCTGCCTGGCACCAGCGTGATGGTGCTGAGCGCAGCTTCGGGGATGGCTGCCCACTGGATCACGTCGCCCAGCGCGGCGTTCTGGCGTACGCCGTCCAAGTATAGCGAAAGGCCCTGCGCCGACCCCAGCGTGGGCGACAGCCGGTAGCCGCGATAGAGCAGGTCCTGCGCGAACGGGTTGCCCTGCGCGTCGTTGACCACTACGCCAGTCATGGTCTCCGCCAGAAAGCTTGTCAGGTTGGGCGCCTTCACGCGCTCGAGGTCGCCGTCGGTGGCGGTTTGCGCATTGCCGGCAAAGGCCTGTCGCTCGATGGTGAAGCCCGGTAACGGGGTGGGTGCGACGACTGTGACCTCCTGCAGGTTGCGGACCTGGTCAGCGGCCGCTTCGCCGGTAGCCTGCTGCGCCGCCGCGGACCCGGGCGCGGACAGTGCCAGCGCGCTCAGGCACGGCACCACCCGCAGCGGACGGGTGCGGCAACGGCGTCGGGCCATGGGGTCCCCTTGTTGCGCTGCGTCGCGCAGGCACGGTCGCGGATGACTTCGAGTGGCGCAAATGCTACCTAATCTAGTCCAGCGGTCCGGTACTGCCAAGTTGCAGCGGCGGCCTGTCCGCCACTATGCGCCATTTTTGCCTAGAGTTTTCAAGTGGCCCCGGGGTTGCGCCCGGCGTTGCCTACTTCGAAATCTCCCGAATCCCGAACCAGCAGGAGCCGCCCATGCCGATCACCGAACCCGCCGTCGACCCCGGCCGCCGCCGCCTGCTTGGTGCCGGCGCCATTGCCATGCTGGCGCTGGCCGTGCCGGGCCTTGGCGCATGCGCGCAGGACGGTGGCGCCGGCAGTCGTGGCAACGGCCAGCCGGTGAAGATCGGCGTGGTCGGATCGGGCCGGATCGGCGGGACCATCGGTGGCCTCTGGGTGAAATCGGGCCATCCGGTACTGTTTTCCTCGCGGCATCCCGAGTCGCTGAAAAGACTGGTCGGCGAACTCGGCCCGCTGGCGCGCGCGGGAACGGTGGCCGACGCCATCGCGTTCTCGGACGTGCTGTTCCTCGCCACGCCCTACAACGCGCTGCCGCAACTGAGCGAGCAGAACGCGGGCGCGTGGAAAGGCAAGATCGTGCTGGATGCGACCAATGCGATTGCGCAGCGCGACGGTGCCATTGCCGACGAGGCGCAGCGCAACGGCATTGGCATTACCACGGGCAAATACCTGGCCGGCGCGCGCGTGGTGCGCGCATTCAACTTCATGGGGGCGGCGAACTTCGCAAAGGAACACCATCGCGAGGGCGATCGTGTGGCCGTGCCGATTGCCGGCGACGACGCGGCCGCGTTGCGCGTGGCGGAGCAGCTTGTGCGTGATGCGGGGTTTGAACCGGTCGTGGTAGGGCCGCTGGCCAGTGCGGATAAATTCGCGCCTGGCGGGCCGCTGTTCCGGCAGATCGGAAGCGTGGAGGAAATGCGCAGGAAAATGGGCGCGCAGTAGAGGGAGAGGAGCTTTAGCGCGTGAGCCGCAGGCTCAGGGCCGGCGGCGCTCCATGGCCACCATCGACGGCGTGAAGCCGAGCTGGCCGAAGAATGCCGCTTCGGACGAGCGCGCCGCGCGCAGTACCCAGATGATGTCGGGATCGTTGCCCATGACCTGGCGCACCAGCGCCCGGCCGATGCCCTGACGGCGGTAGTTGGGCGCCACCACGATCATCGACAGGAAGCCATCGGAAACGTCGTCGCACAGCGCGCGCGCAAAGCCGATGACTTCACCCTTGTCCACTGCCACGACCACGCGCTGCGAATTGGCAACCAGGCGAGCGAAGCGTTCGGCGCTGCCTACGCGGTTGTTCCAGCCGTTGGCGATCAGTAGTTGCCTGGCAGCCTCGATGTCTCCAGGCAACACATTACGGATTTCCATCGGCGGCTCCCCTAGCAAAAGCATGTACAACCCCTCGCCGCCCCACTGCCGGGGGGTGCCGCGAGTCGAGTACGGCACGGGAAGCCCGGCCGCGCAATTGGCGGAGTGTAGCGAGCGGGGGCAGACACGTCAATTTGCCGCCGCACGTACGCAGTGCCGGCGCATCAACCGCTGCCTCTCGCGCTGCAGCGCGGTATGATGGCTTTCATGAACGCCCCGATCTTCTCTTCTGCCCACCCGGCCGATCAGTTGGCCGAATTCTCCGATGCCGACGCTGCGCTGGCGCGCATCAAGGAGATCTACAACGCTTCGGTCAGCGCCGTGCGCGCGCGCTTTGACGCGTTCGCCAGCGGCAAGCCGCTGCCTTCGGCGGCGCATGCGTGCTACCCGTACCTGGGCATTTCCGTGAACATCGAAACCATGGTGACCGACAGCCGGCCATCATGGGGCACGGTGGCTTATCCGGGCGTCTATGGCACCACGGTGACGCGTCCCGACCTGCTCGCCGATTACTACCGCGACCAGATCGAACGGCTGATGCGCTATCACCGCGTGCCCGTGGTGGTGGGCCTCAGCCGCCGGCCGATCCCGCTGCCGTTCGTGATCGAGGCCTCGACGACCGACATCAGCTATACCCAGGCGCGCGAACTCGAAGTATCCTTCGTGCTGCCGGAGTTGAGCCGCATCGACGACTCCATTGCCAACGGCACCTACGAACCGGTGCCCGGCGAGGCGTGGCCCCTGTCGCTGTTCCCCGCCGAGCGCGTGGACCTCGCGCTGCAGCGCCTGTATCACTACACCGGCACCGCGCCTCAGCATTTCCAGCGTTTCGTGCTGTTCACGAACTACCAGCGTTACGTCGATGAATTCATCGCGCTCGGCCGATCGCTGATGGCCAGCAGCGATGGCAGCGGCTACACGCGCTTCGTCGAGCCCGGCGACGTCATCCAGCAGCTTGGCGGCGCCGAGCCCGACGACGCCGTGCGTCCCCGCGCGCTGCCGCAGATGCCGGCTTACCACCTCGTGCGCGAGGACAAGCTCGGCGTGACGCTGGTGAACATCGGCGTGGGTCCGTCCAATGCCAAGACCATGACCGACCACCTGGCCGTGCTGCGCCCGCACTGCTGGCTCATGATCGGCCATTGCGGCGGCTTGCGGCGCTCGCAGCAGCTTGGCGACTACGTGCTCGCCCACGCCTATGTGCGCGACGACCACGTGCTCGACCACGACCTGCCGCCGTGGGTCCCGGTGCCGCCGATCGCGGAAATCCAGGTGGCGCTGCAGGAAGCGGTGGCACGTGTGACTGGCCTGTCCGGCGGCGAGATGAAGACGCGCATGCGCACGGGCACGGTGGTCTCCACGGACGACCGCAACTGGGAGCTGAAATCCAAGGCACTGTACGCGCGCTTCAACCAGTCGCGAGCGATTGCCATCGACATGGAAAGCGCGACCGTGGCGGCCAATGGTTTCCGCCTGCGCGTGCCGTATGGCACGCTGCTGTGCGTCTCGGACAAGCCGCTGCACGGCGAACTCAAGCTGCGCGGCATGGCTAATGCGTTCTATCGCCAGCGCGTCAGCCAGCACATGACCATCGGTCTCGAAGCGGTGCGCATCCTGCGCGAGAACGGTGTCGAGCAACTGCATTCGCGCAAGCTGCGTAGTTTCGACGAGCCGGCATTCCGCTGAACGATTCCCGCCGCACTGTACGGACAGCGGCTTCGCAATGAAAAAGGCCAGCGCCTCATGCGCTGGCTTTTTTCGTTTCACGCAGACTCGGACGAGCCCGATCAGAACCGGTAACCCACGCCCATGCTGAACAGCCACGGATCCAGATTGACCTTCGAGATCTTCTCGCCGCCGGCCTTTACGTCGCTGCCGAGCCAGACCTTCTTGATGTCGGCGTTCAGGAACCAGTTCTTGGTCAGCTTGTAATCCATGCCGATCTGCAGCGCCGGTGCCACGCTCCAGTTGTCGAGCTGCAGCGTGTTGTTGGCGATGTCGGCGCCCCAGATGCGCGTGAAGTTCAGGCCGGCGCCCACGTACGGACGAATCGTGCCTTCGGGCAGGAAGTGGTACTGCACGAGCAGCGTGGGTGGCAGGTGCTTGAAGGTGCCGATGCGGTTGCCGTTCAGGTAGACGTCCTGCTTCTGCGGCACGGTCAGCACCAGTTCCGCGGCGATATTGCGCGTGAAGAAGTAGGTGACGTCGAGCTCGGGAATCCACTTGTTGTTGACCGTGATGGCATCCGACGGCACGCCCAGCGCGGGAATGGCATCGGACTTGTCGGCCATGTCGAGGTACGTGGCGCGCAGGCGCACCATCCAGTTGCCCTGGGTCTCGCCGTCGGCGGCGAGGGCGGGCGTGGAGACGGCGCCGAACATGGCAATCGCGGCGATGGCAGTACAGGCGACCCGGGTCAGGAGAGAGAGCTTGTTCATGGTTTCTTGCTTTGGTCTGGTAGTAAATCGCCGCCAGTTTGGCCGAGCGGCTATGCCACGACATTGACCGCGGACAAGGCCAACCCTATCGCGTGTAGGGTCGTCGCGATGACACCACAACCGCCTTGCGCGCGCAGACGACATCGGCAACGCGCGAGGGCACCTTCTAAACACATGCGGATTTATTCGTGGCGCGGCTCCAAGGGCGGCCTTAACCTCTGCGTCATGGCCGCTTCATGTCAGCCGTAGCGGCCGGTCCCAGGCATGTCGTGGGCGTCCCCAAGGACGTCTTTCCGGGTGTGCCCCGTGGGGGCGGGGCACACCGGCTTTCTTTTCCGTGGCCCCATTGATGGCGCGGCCGGCGTACCGCCCGTTCCCGCTTCTTCGCGTGCCTACCCATCCGTTCCCCCTGCTTCCGGCCTGTTGCGCCGGCCATCGCGTGCGGGATTGCCCTCTGATCCAAAGGGATGGGATACCCCTGTTGCCGGCGGTGGTTGACCGTGCCAGGGACGCCGGCGGCCGGCGCAGCCTCTGCCAAAGGATGAGATTCCCCGCCTATGTGCGCTAGCGCTCAGCCGTCTGGCCGGTACTGCCCCGCCGCCGTTCCGCATAGTCTGGTAGCGCGGGAAAAAATAGATGACTCAGGGGGGAACCATCATGAAGGCGAGGTCTTGGCTTGGCGGGCTCGTATGCGCGGCGGCGACGTTCCTCGTGGCGGCGTGCGGGGGCGGAGGAGGGGGCTCGGGCAGCTCGACGCCGACCGCGGCGACGGCCGTGAACTACGCAGCAAAACTGAATATCACCACCGCCGAGGTCGGCGTTGGCCGCACAATCACGATCAGTGCCGCGGCTGTCGACAGCAACGGCAACGATGTCACGTCGTCGACAAGCTTTGCCTGGACGTCCATGGATAACGCCGTGGCGTCCGTTGTCGGCAGCACCGCCACGGTCGGCAATGCGGTGGTCACCGGCGTCAATACCGGTACCACCAAGGTGCAAGTCGTGGCCACCGTCAAGGCCGCCGACAATTCGACCGTGCAACTGCCTGCCCAGACCGCGACCATCACTGTGGTGCCGGCATCGGCCACGACCTACAGCCTGTCGGTGCCTAACACCTCATTGTCGATGACCGACGGCCAGACGCTCCCGGTCAAGGTATCGCTGGTCGACAACAACGGCAACGACGTGTCCGCCAATGGCAGCGGCTGGGCCTGGTCCAGCAGCGGCTCCGCGGTGCAGGTCACGGCGAGCCTGAACAGCGCTTCGCTGAAGGCGTCGAACAGTTCGACCACCGCAGCTGCCGCGGCCGATGTGTCGGTGTCGGTCACTGCGCCCGATGGCCGCGTGCTCGGCGGCGTGATCTTCGTCACCGTGCAGAAGAACGGCAGCGCCACGTACCGCGTGGTGACGACGCAGAACGGTGACCCGGTCAACGCACTGCAGGTGCTCAGCAGCTATCCGGCCAAGTTCACCGCCCGCGTGCTGCGCAACGACGACCAGGACGTGACCGCGGACTTCGACGGCGCCTGGACGTACGTTGCGACATCGCCGACGCTGTCGGCATCTGAAGCCGCAGGTACGCACGACGTGACCGTCAGCACCAGCCTTGCCAAGGGCGCCGGCCCGACCCAGGGCACGCTCACGGTGACGGCTGCCAGCACCAAGCTGGCAGCGAAGCCGACCGCTACCCTCAACGTGGTGGAGAACCCCGAGTGGACGCTGATGCCGGATGTCCAGCAACCGCTCGTTCTGACGATGCTCGGTATCCCCATTCCGGTGACCGTGGGCCTGAAGAACTTCGGCAATGACACGCCTTCGAGCGCATGCACGGGCTGGAACTGGACCTCGACCGGGCCGGTCCTGCTGGGCGGCTCCGGCGTCGGCCCGAACCAGCAACTCGTGACGGGGACGGCTGCCGGCGACTTCACGCTGACGGTGAGCTGCACCAACGTTGCCGACGGCAAGCTGATGACGCTGAAGCTGGTGGGCACGGTCAAGTAACAAGCACGAACCACAAAATCCCGCAGCACCGAACGCCCTCCTGTGGAGGGCGTTCTGCATTTGGGGTGCCGGTGACGGTGCCAGAAACGCAGCGGGCGGACGACGAGCGTACCCATTTCTGCGTGCCGGCCAGCGACCATCCGCACCTTGCGGCCCCACGCTTCGCAACGCGCCTTTTTTGCTGGTCCCGAGAGGCAAAAGGCAAGGGTCGCTACTTGCGAGACAGGCAAAGCGTACCCGTTTCTGCGTGCCTGAATGCAAGGGAGAAAGCCCTCAGCGCGACTGCCCGAGCGTCCGCATTGCGGCCAATTGGCCATCGCATGTCGCATGGAACGGCCGCTGCGGACGTGACAAAGCCACGGAGCGTACCCGTTTCTGCGTGCAAATTCGAAGGGGAAAAGTGGGTGTCCGGGCGCGAAAATCAGCGCTTGCGCACCAGCTGGATGACCTGTTCGGCAGGTTGGCCCGGCGTGCCCGTAGCAGTGGCGGTATTGGAAGCGCAGGTATTGCAGCCGCCGTCGTCGCAGCCGCTGGCGCAACCCGCCGCGGCCTGGGGCGCCAGCCAGCGCACCATACGCGCGCGCCAGCCGATGGCTCCCTGGCCGCCAAGCCGCGCGGCCAGTCCGGCCTTGATACGCTCGCGCGTGCGCGGCGCGTAGCGCGATGCCACCGACACCGCGCATGCCAGCACGATCAGCGGGACCAGCAGGGTTTCGACGGCGTGATAGAGGCTCATGGCGTCAGCTGAACATCAGGGCGACGCGGTAGGTGATAAACGCGGCCAGATAGCCCAGGCCCGCCAGATAGGCCGCCGAAGCGGCCATCACCTTCCACGAGTTGGTCTCGCGGCGGATCACCGCCAGCGTGGAAATGCACTGCGGCGCGAACACGTACCAGGCCAGCAGTGCGAGCGCGGTGGCGAGCGACCATTGCTGCGCGATCATCGGGGCAAGCTGCGCGGCTACCACGTCGTCGCTGCCCGACAGCGCGTAAACCGTTGCCAGCGCACCCACGGCCACTTCGCGCGCGGCCAGGCCCGGCACCAGCGCAATGCAGATCTGCCAGTTGAAACCCACCGGCGCGAACACATGCTCCAGTGCCCGCCCGATCATGCCGGCGAAGCTGTAGTCGATCGCCGGCCCCGTGGCGCCGTCCGGCGGCGCCGGGAAGGTGGCCAGGAACCACAGCAGCACGGTCAGCGCCAGGATCACCTTGCCGACGCGCGCCAGGAAGATTCGGGCACGCTCCCACAGCCCCAGCGCCACGTCGCGCGGGTTCGGGATGCGATACGACGGCAGCTCCATCAGCAGCGGATGGTCGGTGCGGTCGCGGCGGAAATACTTGAGCGCGTAGGCCACCGCCAGCGCGCTGACGATGCCCGCCACATACAGCGCGAACAGCACCAGCCCCTGCAGATTGAACAGGCCCATCACCGTGCGTTGCGGGATGAATGCGCCGATCAGCAGCGCATAGACCGGCAGCCGCGCGGAGCAGGTCATCAGCGGCGCGACGAGGATCGTGGTGAGCCGGTCGCGCGGATCCTGGATGGTGCGCGTGGCCATGATGCCCGGGATCGCGCATGCGAAGCTCGACAGCAGCGGGATGAACGAGCGCCCCGACAGCCCGGCGCCCATCATCAGCCGGTCCAGCAGGAACGCCGCGCGCGGCAGGTAGCCCGATTCCTCGAGCGTCAGGATGAACAGGAACAGGATCAGGATCTGCGGCAGGAACACCACCACGCTGCCCAGGCCCGCGATCAGGCCATCGACAAGCAGGCTTTTCAGCATGCCGTCGGGCATATGCGTGCCGACGATCTCACCGAACCAGTGCACGCCGGCCTCGATGCCATCCATCAGCGGCGCGGCCCACGAGAACACCGCCTGGAACATCAGGAACAGCAGCACGGCCAGCAGCACAAGGCCCAGGACCGGATGCAGCACGATGCGATCGAGGCGGTCATCCAGCGCGGCTGTACGTGCAGGCATGGTCACCGCCGTGTTCAACAGGCGGTTGACCTCTGCGTGCACTTCCAGGTCATCGGCCGGAGGCAAGGCCTGCGGCGCGGGAGGAAGGGTGCCATCGAGTACGCTGAGCAAGGCCGCCGCGCCTTCGCGCTTGATCGCCACGGTCTGCACGACCGGCACGCCGAGCGCCGACGCAAGCTTGTCGCGGTCGATATGGATGCCGCGCTTGGCCGCCGCATCGCTCATATTGAGCACCACCACCATCGGCAGTCCAAGGCGGCGCAACTCCAGCACGAAGCGCAGGTGCAGGCGCAGGTTGGTGGCGTCGACCACGGAGACCAGCAGGTCGGGCTTCGGCTCGCCGGGGCGCTTGCCCATGCAGATGTCGCGCGTGATGGCCTCGTCCAGGCTCGCCGCGTGCAGGCTGTATGCGCCCGGGAGGTCGAGGATGCGGATCTGCCGGCCGGCCGGCGAGACGAAGAAGCCTTCCTTGCGCTCCACCGTCACGCCGGCATAGTTCGCCACCTTCTGGCGGCTGCCAGTCAGGCGGTTGAACAGCGCGGTCTTGCCGCAGTTGGGGTTGCCCACCAGCGCAATACGCAAGGCGGAGGAAGAAGGAGCTGCAGACATATTCGCGGAAGAACTCAGGCGGTGCGTTGCGCCGCCCTGGTATCAGGCTGGCCGGCGGATTCACTGGCCGGCGCGATGCTGGTAACGGTGGCGCTGACGACTTCAACGCCGATGCGGGCGGCCTCCGAGCGGCGCAGCGCGAAGCGCGTGAAGCCAACCTGAGCCACGAGCGGATCCATGCCGAAGGGGCCGAAGGCGATCACCTGTACCGCCTCGCCAGGGACGAAACCCAGTTCGCGCAAGCGGCGCGCAACCGGGTCGTTCGGCGCGGCATCGTCCACCGATTGCACAACGGCGGGCGTGCGCCGCGGAAGTTCAGACAAGCGCATCATGCTTCCAGTCCGAAGGCGCGCCTGCAGCCGCACGGACAGCAAGCTCGCGCCAGGGTACGTAAATGAAAATCGTTTTCATTGTATCTCAACTCAGCCATGGTGTCGGCGCCGATGCGCCGGCAACGTGCGCCAGCGGAGGTCTGCAGTCCACATTGCGGCATGCAATGTAGAAAAGTTGTGATGTTACCCAAGGCGGGCCGTGCCGGCATACCCGTATTCCGGCCAGCCGCATGCCCTCGGCGAAGCGGTCGCGGCCGACCTGGCGCAGTAAACGTCTCTTTGGCTGACCGGCTCCGCTCGCGGTCAGCGGGGCTTGGTGTTTTCCCCTACCCCAAAAGCCTTGGCGATGGTCGCCCGCATGCGCTACGATTCAATCAAATAAAAATTCAATGTAATGATTTATTTGATGTGTGTGAGACAGCGCATGCAACAAGGAGTCAGCCTCATGTCGGTACAAGCGATAACCCGTTAGCGGCGCCGGTGAAACGTGGTGATTTCGCGCGTGGCGGTTTCGTAGACCTTTTCCAGCTGTTCCAGGCGGGCCGTGATATTGCCGGCGTCCGGTTTGGAATCAAATTCCGGCCGGGCTGATTCCAGCAATATATCGCTGCGCAGCTTAGCGAAATCCTCGCACACGCGAACACCTTGTTCGGTCGTGACGTAATAAATCCCGGTACGGGCAGTACCGTATTTGTCGATGAGCCCTGCTTTGAGCAGTTTCCGCAGGTCGTACTGGATATTCGGGATGTCCTGGCGGTTGGTCATTTGCGCCAGATCGCGAATGGTCTTTGGCCGATCGTGCATCCGGATAATGTGCAGCAGTGTATTTTCCTGCCCGCTCAGGTTAATGCCGGTGACGGCCGCCAGGCATTCGGATTGCCAGCGCAGGAAGGATTGATAAACCCGCATCACGGCATATTCGAGATCGGTGATCTCGACGCCGAAATCATCCGTGGCCAGATGCCAGCGGTGCTGCCGTGCGGCGCGTTCGGATTTTTCGGATTCCTGCTCGGGTTTGGTCATTGTCAGGTAAGCGCCTGAATGTGGCGCATTGAATTTCAAGCGATGTAAGCCGCGCATCATTTTTCTATAAGCGGCGTGCGATTTACAAATTTTACTTTGCCGGAGACACGCATGAGAAAAATTCTGAACACGAAGGACTTTGTCCTGGGGACGTTTGCGACGAACTGCTCGGGCGGGATGTCGGTGACGAAGATCGGCGAGCGCTGGGACAACTCGTGGGAGAACAACGCGAAGCTGGCGCAGATGCTGGACGAGGCGGGAATCGATTTCATGCTGCCGATCGCGCGCTGGATCGGCTACGGCGGCGAGACGGACTTCCACGGCTCGGTGCTCGAGACGATGACGTGGGCAGCGGCGCTGCTGGCACAGACCAAGCACCTGACGGTGTTCGCGACGATCCACACGGCGTGCAACCACCCGGCGGTGGTGGCCAAGCAGATCGCGACGCTGGACCAGATTGGCCAGGGCCGCGCGGGCCTGAACATCGTGGCGGGCTGGAACCGCCCCGAGTACGAGGCGATGGGCCAGGACCTGGCGGTGAGCCACGACCAGCGCTACGCGTTTGCGGGCGAATGGTTCGACGTGATCAAGCAGATCTGGGAGCGCGACGGCGCGTTCAACTACGACGGCGCGAACTTCAAGTTGAAGGGCATCTACGGCCTGCCCAAGCCGTGGAACGGCGAGCGTCCGCCGATCCTGAACGCTGCGGGTTCGGGCGAAGGCCGCGAGTTTGCGATCAACAACGCGAACTTCCTGTTCACGCCGGCGATCGACCTGGAGCGCTCGAAGGTGGAAGTGGCCGAACTCAAGCAGAAGGCGAAGGCAGCGAACAAGCCGGTGAACGTGCTGACGTTCTCGCACGTGGTGTGCCGCCCGACCGAGCAGGAAGCGCGCGACTACCTGCGCCACTTCGCGCAGGACAATGCGGACTGGGCCGCGGTGGACAACCTCGTGGCCTTGCAGTTCGCCAATGCCCAATCGTTCCCGCACGACCTGCTGGCACTGATCCGCGACCGCATGGCAGCGGGCCACGGTGGCTTCCCGCTGGTCGGCACGCCGGAGCAAGTGGCCGATGGCATCTGCGCACTGGCCGAAGCCGGCTTCAAAGGCACGACGCTGTCGTTCGTGGATTACGTGAAGGAGTTCCCGTACTTCCGCGACACGGTGCTGCCGATCCTGGAGGCACGCGGGCTGCGCAAGCCCGGTGGATCGAAGCATGGGAACTGACAAGATGCCGGCGGCGCTGGAGGCGCTGCAGCAATCGTTCAAGCAGGCGATGCGCGGCTTCGCCGGCGCGGTGAGCGTGGTGACGGTGGCCGATCCGCTGAACGAGTCCGAGCGCAGCGGCTTCACGGCGACGTCGGTCTCGTCGTTCTCGGCCACGCCGCCGATGGTGGTGGCGTCGATGAAGGCAACGAGTTCGTCGGCGGAGCTGCTGCAGCGCACGCGCCGCTTTGGCGTGAACCTGCTGCGGGAAGAGCAACAGGCGATCGCGCAGCGCTTCACGGGCTTCGGTGGTGAAGCCGGGATAGAGCGCTACGGCAGCGATGCGTGGACGCAACTGCTGGCAGATGGCGCACCGGTGCTGGCCGATGCAGTTGTGGCCATGGACTGCGAAGTCGACGAACTGCTGGAGCGCCACGGCCACTACCTGATCATCGGCCGTGTCCGCGAGATCCGCGTCGCGCAAGAAGCGCCAGCCCCGCTGCTGTACTGGCAAGGCCGCTACACGCGACTGGCGCAACACGCCAACTGAGCTACGAACGAGGAGTACATCCATGAGCAACAGCCTCATGCAACTGGCCACTGAGATGGCCAACGGTGCGGTCAAAGTCGTCGACCTGACGCAAACGCTGTCGCCGGACTTCCCGGCCCTCGTCCTGCCGCCCGAGTTCGGCCAGGTCTGGGCGTTCAAGATGGAACGCATCAGCCAGTATGACGAGAAGGGTCCCGGCTGGTACTGGAACAACTTCTCCTGCGGCGAACACACCGGCACGCACTTCGACGCGCCTGTGCACTGGATCAGCGGCAAAGATCACGCGCAGAACTCGGTCGATACGATCGATGCGAAGCACTTCATCGCTCCGGCAGTCGTGATCGACGCCAGCGGCCCGGTCGCCGAAGACCCGGACTGGACGCTGACGGTTCCGTACCTGCAGGCCTGGGAAGCGAAGCACGGCCAGATCCCCGCTGGCGCCTGGGTCCTGCTGCGCACGGACTGGAGCAAGAAGACCGACCCGCAGGAATTCCTCGGCCTGCGCGAAGACGGTGCTCACACGCCGGGCCCGACGCAGGAAGCGGTCGAGTGGCTGATCCGGGAGCGCGACGTCCACGGTTTCGGCGTCGAGACCATCAACACCGACGCAGGCCAGTCGTACGCATGGCCGGTGCCGTACCCGTGCCACACGCTGATGCACGGCGCCAACAAATACGGCCTGCAGTGCCTGAAGAACCTGGACCAGCTGCCCGCCACAGGGGCCGTGATCGTTGCCGCACCGCTGAAGATCCAGAACGGCTCCGGTAGCCCGCTGCGCGTGCTCGCCCTCTTGGCAGACGCCATCTGACGGCACATTTCCTAGGGTAAACGCGAGGCCCAACACGAAATCCTTGTCGTCCCAGTCCGTCCTAATCTATGATTTTGGATATATTCAAATCTAAACTATAGGAAGCCAGACGCGGCGCGGTGCGCCGGGCGGTTCCCCCGAAAGACTCAAAAGGAAGGGCCATGGCAGAGCGGTCATTTGTCGAAGAAGTGAAGAAGCTGCGCCTCGGCGCTGGCGAAGTGTTCAGCGGCGAGGGCATCCTGGCGGTGACCAAGGCACTGCTGGAATCGGGCGTGGCCTATGTGGCCGGCTACCAGGGCTCGCCCATTTCGCACCTGATGGACGTGCTCGCCGACGCGCAGGACATCCTGGCCGAGAACGGCATCCGTTTTGAAAACAGCGCGAGCGAAGCCACGGCCGCCGCATCGCTGGCGGCATCGGTGAACTACCCGCTGCGCGGCGCGGTGACCTTCAAGGCCACGGTTGGCACAAACGTCGCGTCCGACGCGCTGGCCAACCTGGCCTCGGGTGGCGTGACCGGCGGCTCCTTGATCATCGTCGGCGAAGACTACGGCGAGGGCTCGTCGATCATGCAGGAGCGCAGCCACGCGTTCGCGATGAAGTCGCAGATGTGGCTGCTCGATCCGCGCCCGAATCTGCCGTGCATCGTGCAGGCCGTGAAGGACGGCTTCGATCTGTCCGAGGCGTCCAACACGCCGGTGATGCTGCAACTGCGCGTGCGTTCGTGCCATGTGCATGGCCAGTTCGTCGCATCCGACAATCGTCGTTCCAGGTTCTCGATCCAGGACGCGCTCGAGAACCCCACGCGCGACGTCAGCCGCATCGTGCTGCCGCCGGCGAGCTTCCTGCACGAACACGAAAAGATCAAGCAGCGCTGGCCCGCCGCCGTGAAGTTCATCGAAGCGCGCAGGCTCAACGAGTTCTTCGACGGTGACGACGACAATTTTGCCGACATCGGTATTGCGGTGCAGGGCGGCAGCTACAACACGCTGATCCGTGCGCTCGAGCAACTCGGCCTGGCCGACGTGTTCGGCGAATCGAAGATTCCGTTGTACGTCATGAACGTCGCATACCCGCTGATCGACAGCGAGTGGGAGCGCTTCTGCGCCGACAAGCGCGCCGTGCTCGTGCTCGAAGAGGGCCAGCCAAACTTCATCGAACAGAACGCGGCAAACATCCTGCGCATGGCGGGCACTACTGCCGCGCTGCACGGCAAGGATGTGCTGCCGCTGGCCGGCGAGTACAACACCGCCACGGTCCTGAAGGGCCTGCGCGCATTCCTGGAGCAGTACGAGAAGATCGAGCCGCTGCCCCAGCCCGTACCCGTACGCAAGGTGATCCCGCTCGTGCAGGCGACGCCCGACCCAGTGGCCGCCGAAGTGCTGGAGCCGAAGGCAATTGTCGATGAAAGCGTGCATGCGCGTCCGCCGGGCTTCTGCACCGGCTGTCCGGAACGCCCGATCTTCACCGCGATGAAGCTGGTGGAGCGCGAGATCGGCGAACACCACGTGAGCGCCGACATCGGCTGCCACTTGTTCTCGATCCTGCCCCCGTTCAACCTTGGCAACACGACCATGGGCTACGGTCTCGGCAGCGCCAGCGCAGCCGCGCTCAACGCGCCGGCCGGCAAGCGTGCGATTTCCGTGATGGGCGATGGCGGCTTCTGGCACAACGGCCTGACCAGCGGCATCGCCAACGCGGTCTTCAACAAGAGCGACAACCTGACCATCGTCGTCGACAACAGCTACACGTCGGCGACCGGCGGGCAGGACATCCTGTCGTCCACCGCGCACAACGACACGCGCAGCACCGGCCATGCGATCGAGGATGCGGTGCGCGGAGTAGGCGTCAAGTGGGTCCGCACGATCCGCCGCACCTATGACCTCAAGTCGATGAAGGCAACGCTCAAGGAAGCGCTGACCACTGGCACCAAGGGCCCCAAGGTGCTGATCGCGCAGAGCGAATGCATGCTCAACAAGCAGCGCCGAGAAAAGCCGAAGGTCCGCAAGGCCATCGCCAATGGCGAGCGTGTGGTGCGCGAGCGTTTCGGCGTGGATTCGGATACCTGCACCGGCGACCACTCGTGCATCCGCCTGTCCGGCTGCCCGTCGCTCTCGATCAAGCCGAACCCTGACGCGCTGCGTACCGACCCGGTCGCGTCCGTGCTCGACAGCTGTGTGGGCTGCGGCCTGTGCGGCGAGGTCTCGCACGCCGCGGTGCTGTGCCCGTCGTTCTACCGTGCGCAGATCGTCAGCAACCCGACTCGCTGGGACAAGCTGCGCCAGCGCCTGCGCGATGCCGTCATCGGCTTCCTGCAGCAGCGCGACGCTGTCCGCCGCGCGCGCTACGCACTCTGAACCTGGAAGGCCCGAACATGATCAACGCAAAACCCATCAAGGTCGCCATTCTCGCCATGGGCGGTGAAGGCGGCGGCGTGCTGGCCGACTGGATTGTCGACCTCGGCGAGCACAACGGCTACATCGCCCAGACCACTTCGGTGCCGGGCGTGGCTCAGCGCACCGGCGCCACCATCTACTACGTCGAGCTGTTCCCGCGCGAAGTCGCCGAGCGTGCCGGTCGCACGCCGGTGCTCGCACTGATGCCGACGCCGGGCGATGTCGACGTAGTGCTCGCTTCCGAACTGATGGAAGCCGGTCGCGCCGTCCAACGCGGGCTTGTCACGCCGGACCGCACCACGCTGGTGTCGTCGACGCACCGTGTCTACTCGATCGCCGAGAAATCCGCGATGGGCGATGGCCGCGTCGACAGCCACGAACTGATTGCTCACGCGACCAAGGCGTCCAAGCGCTACGTGCGCTTCGACATGGCGCAGGAAGCCGAGGCCAATGGCAGCGTGATCAGCGCGGTGCTGTTCGGAGCGCTTGCGGGCACCGGCGTCCTGCCGTTCAGCCGCGCGCAGTTCGAAGCCACCATCGAGCGCGGCGGTGTCGGCGTCAAGCCGAGCCTGCGGGCGTTCGGCGCTGCGTTCGCAAAGACGGAATCCGGCGACGTCCCGTCCGAGTCGCCGAAGGGCGTGCCCCTTGCCCAGCCGAAGGATGCCGCGGTGGCCAAGGTCCTCGGCCGCGTCCGTGCGGAGCAGCCAGCCGAGATCGACCCGATCGTGATCGAAGGCGTGCGCCGCATGATCGACTACCAGGACGTCGCCTACGCCGGCCTGTACCTCGACCGGCTGGCTGCCGTGCGCCGCGCCATGCCGCAGGCTGACACCGTGCTGCTGCGCGAGACCGCGCGACACCTCGCGCTGTGGATGTCGTACGAAGACACCATCCGCGTGGCCGACCTCAAGATCCGCGGCACGCGCTTCGAACGGGTGCGTGGCGAAGTGCGCGCCGCAGACAACCAGCTGCTGGCCATCAACGAGTTCATGCATCCGCGTCTCGAAGAAATCTGCGAGACGCTGCCCGCAGGTCTCGGTCGCTGGCTTGCCAAACCGCATTGGGTGCATCGCCTCGTGCGCCGCTTCACCAAGGCGGGCCGCGTGGTCACGACCAGCTCGCTGCGCGGCTATTTGATGCTCTGGACCGTCGCGCGCCTGCGCGGAATTCGCCGCAGCACGCTGCGCTACGCGCTTGAAACCGAGCGCATCGAAGGCTGGCTGCGCCAGGTGCTCGACGCTGCGCGCATCAACCCGGCGCTCGCGCTCGAAGTCGTGCAGTGCCAGCGCCTGGTCAAGGGCTACAGCGACACCCATGTGCGCGGCCTGACCAACTACCAGACGCTGATGGGCGCCGTCGTGCGCGCCGGTGCGCACCTGGCGCCGGCCACGCTGCGCGAACTGCGCGAAGCCGCGCTGGCCGACGAGCACGGCAAGAAGCTGCACGCGCTGCTCGCGCAACACGCGCTCGCCTGAACTTACCGCTGGATTCTCCGCCATGAGCAAGACCGTCTTTCAACGCCAGCATCGCATCCGCTTCTCGGAGTGCGATCCCGCCGGCATCATGTTCTACCCGCAGTACTTCGTGATGTTCAACAACCTGATGGAAGCATGGATCGACGACATGCTGCCGGAAGGATTCGAGGGCCTGATCGTGCAGCGCCGCACCGGCATGCCGACGGTTCACCTGGAAGCGGATTTCCGCGCCATCAGCCGCATGGGCGACGACGTCACGCTGTCGCTCGATGTGATGCGCCTGGGCACCAAGTCGATCACCCTGGCCTGGCGCTGCACCGGCAAGGACGGGGACCTGAGGATGGCGGTCACCCAGACCATTGTCGTCACCTCGCTCGACACGCACTTGTCCATTGCCGTACCCGACGACCTGCATGCGGCGATCGAAGCGCGCATGGCGGCCGCGGCCTGAGGGCGCGACAGACCCAACAAGGGGTGGTACGCGCCGCGCCCGGCAAGGCATCCCGACCCTAGCATTTGACTGGAAGCTGCAATGAAGATCGTATGTATCGGCGGTGGTCCCGCCGGCCTGTATTTCGGCCTGCTGATGAAACTGCAGGATCCCGCCAACGACGTCGTGGTGGTGGAACGCAACCGCCCGTACGACACCTTCGGCTGGGGCGTGGTGTTTTCCGACGCCACCATGGGCAACCTGCGTGAAGCCGACCCCGTGTCGGCGGAAACCATCGGCGATGCCTTCAACCGCTGGGACGACGTGGAGGTCCACTTCAAGGAACGCGCCGTGCGCAGTGGCGGCCACGGCTTTATCGGTATCGGCCGCAAGAAGCTGCTCAACATCCTGCAGGCGCGTTGCGAAGCGGTTGGCGTGCAACTCGTGTTCGAGACCTTCATCGAAGATGACCAGGAGATCGCGCGCAAGTACGGCGCGGACCTGGTGATCGCATCCGACGGCCTGAACAGTGTGGTGCGCAAGCGCTACGCTGACACCTTCCGTCCCGACATCGACACCCGCAAGTGCCGTTTCGTCTGGCTCGGCACGAAGAAGGTCTTCGATGCGTTCAACTTCATCTTCGTGCCGACCGAGCACGGCTGGTTCCAGGCGCACGCGTATCGCTTCGAAGACGGTACTTCGACCTTCATCGTCGAAACGCCCGAAGAGACGTGGAAGGCGGCGGGCATCGACCAGATGAGCCAGGAAGAAGGCATCGCCTACTGCGAGAAGCTGTTCGCCCCGTACCTCGACGGCAACCCGCTGATCAGCAACGCCGGCCACCTGCGCGGATCGGCCATCTGGATCCAGTTCCCGCGCGTGATCTGCGAGCGCTGGGTGCACTGGAACGAGATCGGCGGCAAGCGCGTACCCGTCGTGCTGATGGGCGATGCCGCGCACACCGCGCACTTCTCGATCGGCTCGGGCACCAAGCTTGCGCTCGAAGATGCGATCGAACTCGCACGCACAATCAAGAGTGTCGATGGCTCGCTTGAAGAGGCACTCAGGCACTACGAAGCCGTTCGCTCGGTCGAAGTGCTCAAGATCCAGAACGCTGCGCGCAACTCCACCGAGTGGTTCGAGAACGTCAAGCGTTATGAGGACCTTGAGCCCGAGCAGTTCGCATACTCGCTGCTGACGCGCTCGCAACGCATCTCGCACGAGAACCTGCGCGTGCGCGACAAGGAATGGCTGGAAGGCTACGAGTCTTGGCTGGCCGAGCGCGCGGGCACCAAGCCCGCAGCTGTTCCGCCGATGCTCACGCCGTTCACCGTGCGCGGCGTGGAGCTGAAGAACCGTGTGGTGGTATCGCCGACTGCGATGTACTCATGCAAGAGCGGTGTGCCGGGCAATTTCCACATGGTCCACCTCGGCAGCCGCGCGCTGGGCGGCGCCGGGCTGGTGATGGTCGAGATGACCTCGGTATCGCCCGATGGCCGCATCACCCCGGGCTGCCCCGGCCTCTGGAACGACGCACAGGCTGCGGCCTTCGCCGGTATCGTGGCGTTCGTGCACGAGCACAGCAGCGCGCGCATCGGCGTGCAGATCGGTCATGCGGGCCGTCGCGGCTCCACGCAGGTCGGCTGGGAAAAGATGGATCACCCGCTGGCGGACGGCAACTGGCCGCTGATCTCCGCATCGGCGCTGCCGTATCTGCCGGGCGTCTCGCAGACGCCGCGCGAGATGACGCGTGAAGACATGGACCGCGTGCGCGACGACTTCGCCGCTGCCACGCGCCGCGCTGCCGCCGCCGGCTTCGACTGGCTCGAACTGCAGGCCGGCCACGGCTACCTGCTGTCGAACTTCAGTTCGCCCGTGACCAACCAGCGCACGGATGAATACGGTGGCTCGCTCGAGAACCGCATGGCGTTCCCGCTCGAAGTGCTGCGCGCGGTGCGTGCCGCATGGCCGCAGGACAAGCCGATTTCAGTGCGCATTTCGGCGACCGACTGGGTCGAGGGCGGCAACAGCGCGGACGACGCCGTCGACATGGCGCGCCTGTTCAAGAAAGCCGGCGCCGACATGATCGACTGTTCGTCCGGCGAAGTCACGCCCGATCAGAAGCCCGTCTACGGCCGCATGTTCCAGACGCCGTTTGCGGATCGCGTGCGCAACGAAGCCGGCGTGCCGACCATCGCTGTCGGCGCGATCACCGAGGCCGACCAGGTGAACGGGATCATCGCCTCGGGCCGCGCCGACCTGTGCGCTCTGTCGCGCCCGCACCTGGCCGACCCGGCGTGGGTGCTGCGCGAAACCGCGCAACTGGGCTTCCGCCGCGTCGAATGGCCCAGGCAGTACCTGTTCGCCAAGGATCAACTCGAGCGCAGTATCAAGCGCGCCGCCGCCTGAGAGAAGGAGACAAGATGGCTGAGAACTACGACACCTACCGCGAAAGCGTCGCCGGCCGCGCCGATGTGGAGGACACCCCGGAACTGGTGGCCTACTACAGGGAACTCGACACGCTGAAGACCGGGGCGCTGTGGACCGTGGCCAACAGGATCGAGCCGTGGCAACCCAAATCCGAGTCGGTGCCGGTGCTGTGGCGCTACCGCGACCTGCGCGACCATGTGCTGCGCTCGGTAGACCTGGTAACGCCGGAGAAGGCAGGGCGCCGCGTGATCTACCTGAACAACCCCGGCCGCCAGGATGTGTCAGCCGCCGTGGGCTGGCTCTACTCGGGCCTGCAGGTGATGCATCCGGGCGAGGCCGCATCGGCGCACGCGCATTCGTCATCGGCGCTGCGCTTCATCATGGAAGGCAGTGGTGCGTACACGATCGTCGATGGCCACAAGATGACGCTCGGCGCCAATGACTTCGTGCTGACGCCGAACGGCACGTGGCACGAGCACGGGGTGTCGGCCGAAGGCACCACCTGCATCTGGCAGGACGGCCTCGACATTCCGCTCGTCAACGCCATGGAAGCCGGTTTCTATGCGGTGCACCCGAACCTGCAGCAAGTCGTCACGCACCCTGTCGACGACATGCCCGCTATCTGGGGCGGCAAGGGCCTGAAGCCGCATGGCGGGTCGTGGAGCAAGCCGTACTCGCCGCTGTACAAGTACGAATGGGCGCCGACCTACGAGGCACTGGTGCGCTACAGCAAGGTCACCGACGGCAGCCCGTTCGACGGTGTGCTGATGCACTACGTGAACCCGGTCACCGGCGGCCCCGTCATGCCGACCATCGGCGCGAGCATGCAGTTGCTGCGTCCCGGCGAGGCCACCAAGGCCCACCGCCACACCGGCAGCTTCATCTACCAGGTGGCCAAGGGCAGCGGCTATTCGGTCATCAACGGCCAGCGCTTCGACTGGACCGAGCGCGACATCTTCTGCGTGCCGTCGTGGGCGTTCCACGAACACGCAAACGCATCGGCCAGCGACGACGCCGTGCTGTTCTGCTTCAACGACCTGCCGGTGATGCGCTCGCTCGGCCTGTACCGCGAGGAAGCGCTGGCGGAAAACGACGGCCATCAACGCCCGGCCTGATCCCGCGACCCCCTTATCCCTGATTACTGAATTCTCATTGGAGTAGTAAAACCATGCGTCTCGTTACCTTCCGCACTGAAGTTGCCGCCGCCGCCCGCCTGGGCGCCATCATGGACGGCTATGTCGTCGACCTGGCCCGTTTCGGCGAAGCCGTCGGCGCGAGCATTCCGTCCGACATGCTGTCGTTCATCGACCTTGGCCCGGCAGCGGTCAAGTCGACCAGTGCGCTGCTCAACGAGTACAAGGGCCGCTTCCCGTTCGGCGTGGCCGTGCCGGCATCGAACGTCAAGCTGCTCGCGCCGATCCCGCGCCCGCGCAAGAACATCTGGGGCATCGGCCTGAACTACGTCGAGCACGTGGCCGAATCGAGCCGCAGCCTGGACACCTCGAAGGAACTGCCCAAGGAGCCGGTGATCTTCTCGAAGCCGCCGACCACCGTGATCGGCCCGGGCGATGCGATCGAGCACAACAAGGAAATCACCCAGCAAATGGACTGGGAAGTCGAACTGGCCGTGGTCATCGGCACGCGCGGCAAGGGCGTGAAGGAAGCTGACGCGCTCAACTACGTGTTCGGCTACAGCGTGATGATCGACATCTCGGCGCGCGACTGCCGCCGCGCCGGCCAGTGGATCTACTCGAAGGGCCAGGACACCTACGCACCGTTTGGGCCGGTCATCGTCACCGCCGACGAGATCGCCGATCCGCACGCGCTGGACCTGTCGCTGACCGTCAACGGCGTGACCAAGCAAAGCTCCAACACGCGCCACATGCTGTTCAACGTCAACGCGCTGATCGCCGACATCAGCAAGGGCATGACGCTGGAGCCAGGCGACATCATTGCCACTGGCACGCCGGATGGCGTCGGCGCGGGCCGTGCGCCGCAGGAATGGCTGTGGCCGGGCGACGTGGTGGTGGCCAAGGTGGAAGGCATTGGTGAATTGCGCCACCCGGTGGTCGCTGTCTGAAGCCTCGACATCCTCGCATGAACGATTCCCCGTTCCGTAGAGGAGCGGGGAGCAGAACGGAGAACTCCATGCTCAACCTGCCCAAGTTCAAGGCCGCTGCGGTGCAGGCCGCGCCGGTCTTTCTTGATGCCGACGCCACCGTCGACAAGGTCTGCCGCCTCATCAAGGAAGCCGCCGACAATGGTGCAAAGCTGGTTGCGTTTCCCGAAGTGTTCGTCGCCGGCTACCCGTACTGGAGCTGGCTGACCAACCCGGTCGACGCAAGCCCGTGGTTCGAAAAGCTGGTCTCGGCCTCGATCGAAATTCCCGGCCCCGAGATCCGCAAGATCGCGCAAGCTGCGCGGGCCAACCACATCAACGTGGTTGTCGGCGTCAACGAGCGCAGCAAGACCGGTGTCGGCACGTTGTACAACACGCTGGTGACCATCAGCGAGGAAGGCCGCATCCTGGGCCGCCACCGCAAGCTCGTGCCGACGTGGGCCGAGAAGCTCACGTGGGCCAATGGCGATGCATCGGCATTGCGCGTCCACCAGACCAGCGTGGGTCCGCTGGGCTCGCTCGCGTGCGGCGAGAACACCAACACCCTCGCGCGCTTTTCGCTGCTGTCGCAGGGCGAGCTGATGCACGTGGCCAGCTATATCTCGCTGCCCGTGGCACCGGCCGACTACGACATGGCGGAAGCGATCAAGGTGCGCGCCGCTGCGCACTGCTTCGAGGGGAAGGTCTTCACGGCGGTGTCGTGCTCGACCGTGTCGGAGGAAATTATCGCCGCGATGGAAGCCCTCAATCCGAAGGCACGGGAACTGATGTCGCGCCGCAACAGCGCGTTCTCGGGATTCCTGGGCCCGGACGGCCGCGTGATCGGCGAGCCGCTGATCGACGAGGAAGGCATCGTCTACGCCGACATCGACCTGTCGCGCTGCATCCAGCCGCGCCAGATGCATGACATCACCGGCCACTACAACCGCTTCGACATTTTCGACCTGCGCGTGAACCGCCGCGCGCTGCAGCCGGCGCAGTTCCTCGACGGCATGGCGGCGCAGATCGACATGGAAGCCGAAGAGGCCGAACTCAACGCATTCGAACTGACCGAGACCAAGTAATGCAGTCCCCAATCTTTACCCCGCAGAAGCCGCTGCGTATCGGCCAGATCGTGCCGTCGTCCAACACCACGATGGAGACCGAGATCCCCGCCATGTTCCGCGCGCGCGAACTCGACTTCGCCGAGCGCTTCACCTTCCATTCGAGCCGCATGCGCATGAAGAAGGTGGTCAAGGAAGAACTCGAAGCCATGGACCGCGACAGCGACCGCTGCGCGATCGAGCTGTCGGACGCGCGCGTCGATGTGCTTGGTTATGCGTGCCTGGTTGCGATCATGAGCATGGGCAAGGGCTACCACCGCGTGTCGGAGGAACGCCTGACACAACGCACGGTCGAGAATGGCAACCCGGCGCCGGTCGTGACCAGCGCAGGTGCGCTCATCGACGGCCTGAAAGCGATGGGCGCCAAGCGCGTTTCCGTGGTGTGCCCGTACATGAAGCCGCTGACCAAGATGGTGGTCGAGTACATCGAAAGCGAAGACATCGAGGTCAAGGACTACTGCGCGCTCGAGATCCCCGATAACCTGCAGGTCGCGGCGCAGGATCCGGCGAATCTGCTGGAGATCTACAAGCGCATCGACACGACAGGCGTCGATGCCATCGTGCTGTCGGCCTGTGTGCAGATGCAGTCGCTGCCGTCGATCCAGAAGGTGCAGGAAGAGTCGGGTATCCCGACCGTGTCGGCTGCCGTGGCGACCACGTGGCAGATGCTGCGCAAGCTCGGCCTGCGCGCGCAAGTGCAGGGCTGCGGCGAGCTGCTCAGCGGCAAGTACTGATCTGGCCGTTCGCCTTTGTTGAACTGACGCTGTCCCCGCCTGCGTGGGGACGGCGTGTTGTTGTTTGTGACTCGCATGGACGATATCCACTTCTACGAACCCACGCGCGGCCATGGCCTGCGGCATGACCCGCTGGCGGCCATCGTGGGGCCGCGGCCCATCGGCTGGATTTCCACGATGGACAAGGCAGGCGTTGCGAACCTCGCGCCTTACGCCTTCTTCAACGTGTTCAACTACACGCCGCCGATCGTGGCGTTCTCGAGCGTCGGCTACAAGGACACGGTGCGCAATGCGGAGGCGACCGGCGAGTTCGTGTGGAACCTCGTGACGCGTCCGCTGGCCGAGCGCATGAACATGACCAGTGCGGGTGTGGGACCGGATGAGGACGAGTTCGCACTGGCGGGCCTGACACCTGTCGCATCGCGGCTTGTCGCCGCGCCGCGTGTGCAGGAAAGCCCGGTGTCGTTCGAATGCCGTGTGACGCGCGTGATGCAGCTCGGCAAGTCAGACGGCGAGCTGGTCGATACGTGGATGGTGCTGGGCGAGGTGGTCGGCGTGCATATCGACCGCGCGTTCCTGACAGATGGCGTCTACGACACGGCGGCAGCACGCCCCATCCTGCGCGGCGGCGGCCTCGGCGATTACTTCGAGGTCAGCCACTCGACGCTGTTCCACATGCGCCGCCCCATGTAAGTGCGCACGACCTCAGTTGGCCGGGCGGTGCAGGTCGATCAGCAGCTTGAGCGTTGCGCGCAGCTCGTCGGCCTTCTTCTTGCCGAGCGGCGCGAGCACTTCATCCTCGTGCTTGCGGGCCTGTTCGATCAGGCTCGACGTCAGCTTCTGCCCGCGCGGCGTAATGCGTACGAGCGTAATGCGGCGATCGGTTTCATGCGGAATGCGCTTGACGTAGCCCTGCGCTTCCATGCGGTCGAGCAGGCGCGTCACGGTCGGCTGCTTGGTCACTGAGATCTGCGCGAGTTCACCAATGCTGAGCGCCTTGCCGCCCGACAGCGAGGACAGCACGCGCCAGTCCGAGATGGTGAAGCCGTTGGCTTGCACGATAACGTGGAATTCCCCCGAGATCAGCTGGCTGGCCTGGGCCAGCAGCGCGGGGGTGTAGTCGTCGACGAAATCCGCTTCGTCTTGGGTCTTTTTCGGATCGTTCATGCGTATTGGCAGGCGGTAAGCGGCCTTGCGGGCCGCGGGACGGCCAAGAACATACCACGACACGAGGCCACTCCGTTGCGCACATGCGCCGAGACGGCGAAACGCTCGCTTGGAAACGCACCTTGAAGGTGCCTGCAGGTACCGCATCACGCACTAAAAACGCCTCGGGGGTAAACCATGATTATGGAATAGTTTATATATAAACATAATCATATTCATACAACGGCGCGAGGCGACGGATCACGCGTCAGACAACCTGTACGGAGTGCTGCAGCCTCCGTTTGCACCCCAACCCCAACTCTTTGAATGGTGACGGCATGAGAAAAATTCTGAACACGAAGGACTTTGTCCTGGGGACGTTTGCGACGAACTGCTCGGGCGGGATGTCGGTGACGAAGATCGGCGAGCGCTGGGACAACTCGTGGGAGAACAACGCGAAGCTGGCGCAGATGCTGGACGAGGCGGGAATCGATTTCATGCTGCCGATCGCGCGCTGGATCGGCTACGGCGGCGAGACGGACTTCCACGGCTCGGTGCTCGAGACGATGACGTGGGCAGCGGCGCTGCTGGCACAGACCAAGCACCTGACGGTGTTCGCGACGATCCACACGGCGTGCAACCACCCGGCGGTGGTGGCCAAGCAGATCGCGACGCTGGACCAGATTGGCCAGGGCCGCGCGGGCCTGAACATCGTGGCGGGCTGGAACCGCCCCGAGTACGAGGCGATGGGCCAGGACCTGGCGGTGAGCCACGACCAGCGCTACGCGTTTGCGGGCGAATGGTTCGACGTGATCAAGCAGATCTGGGAGCGCGACGGCGCGTTCAACTACGACGGCGCGAACTTCAAGTTGAAGGGCATCTACGGCCTGCCCAAGCCGTGGAACGGCGAGCGTCCGCCGATCCTGAACGCTGCGGGTTCGGGCGAAGGCCGCGAGTTTGCGATCAACAACGCGAACTTCCTGTTCACGCCGGCGATCGACCTGGAGCGCTCGAAGGTGGAAGTGGCCGAACTCAAGCAGAAGGCGAAGGCAGCGAACAAGCCGGTGAACGTGCTGACGTTCTCGCACGTGGTGTGCCGCCCGACCGAGCAGGAAGCGCGCGACTACCTGCGCCACTTCGCGCAGGACAATGCGGACTGGGCCGCGGTGGACAACCTCGTGGCCTTGCAGTTCGCCAATGCCCAATCGTTCCCGCACGACCTGCTGGCACTGATCCGCGACCGCATGGCAGCGGGCCACGGTGGCTTCCCGCTGGTCGGCACGCCGGAGCAAGTGGCCGATGGCATCTGCGCACTGGCCGAAGCCGGCTTCAAAGGCACGACGCTGTCGTTCGTGGATTACGTGAAGGAGTTCCCGTACTTCCGCGACACGGTGCTGCCGATCCTGGAGGCACGCGGGCTGCGCAAGCCCGGTGGATCGAAGCATGGGAACTGACAAGATGCCGGCGGCGCTGGAGGCGCTGCAGCAATCGTTCAAGCAGGCGATGCGCGGCTTCGCCGGCGCGGTGAGCGTGGTGACGGTGGCCGATCCGCTGAACGAGTCCGAGCGCAGCGGCTTCACGGCGACGTCGGTCTCGTCGTTCTCGGCCACGCCGCCGATGGTGGTGGCGTCGATGAAGGCAACGAGTTCGTCGGCGGAGCTGCTGCAGCGCACGCGCCGCTTCGGCGTGAACCTGCTGCGGGAAGAGCAACAGGCGATCGCGCAGCGCTTCACGGGCTTCGGTGGTGAAGCCGGGATAGAGCGCTACGGCAGCGATGCGTGGACGCAACTGCTGGCAGATGGCGCACCGGTGCTGGCCGATGCAGTTGTGGCCATGGACTGCGAAGTCGACGAATTGCTGGAGCGCCACGGCCACTACCTGATCATCGGCCGTGTCCGCGAGATCCGCGTCGCGCAAGAAGCGCCAGCCCCGCTGCTGTACTGGCAAGGCCGCTACACGCGACTGGCGCAACACGCCAACTGAGCTACGAACGAGGAGTACATCCATGAGCAACAGCCTCATGCAACTGGCCACTGAGATGGCCAACGGTGCGGTCAAAGTCGTCGACCTGACGCAAACGCTGTCGCCGGACTTCCCGGCCCTCGTCCTGCCGCCCGAGTTCGGCCAGGTCTGGGCGTTCAAGATGGAACGCATCAGCCAGTATGACGAGAAGGGTCCCGGCTGGTACTGGAACAACTTCTCCTGTGGCGAACACACCGGCACGCACTTCGACGCGCCTGTGCACTGGATCAGCGGCAAAGATCACGCGCAGAACTCGGTCGACACGATCGATGCGAAGCACTTCATCGCTCCGGCAGTCGTGATCGACGCCAGCGGCCCGGTCGCCGAAGACTCGGACTGGACGCTGACGGTTCCGTACCTGCAGGCCTGGGAAGCGAAGCACGGCCAGATCCCCGCCGGCGCCTGGGTGCTGCTGCGCACCGACTGGAGCAAGAAGACCGACCCGCAGGAATTCCTCGGCCTGCGCGAAGACGGTGCCCACACGCCGGGCCCGACGCAGGAAGCGGTCGAGTGGCTGATCCGGGAGCGCGACGTCCACGGCTTCGGCGTCGAGACCATCAACACCGACGCAGGCCAGTCGTACGCATGGCCGGTGCCGTACCCGTGCCACACGCTGATGCACGGCGCCAACAAATACGGCCTGCAGTGCCTGAAGAACCTGGACCAACTGCCCGCCACAGGGGCCGTGATCGTTGCCGCACCGCTGAAGATCCAGAACGGCTCCGGTAGCCCGCTGCGCGTGCTCGCGCTGATTGGTGGCTGATTGTCAGACCCGTCAGACCCCATCCACCAAAAGAGAGAAAGAGGAAACAATGAAGTCTCAACGTAAGTTGCTGGCCGTCATGGCGGCCGCCGGCAGCCTTGCCGCGGGCGCGGCAAGCGCCCAGAGCAATGTGCAGTTGTACGGCACCGTCGACGCCTTCGTCGGCTCGGTACGCGCGAGTGGCGACGCCCACAGCACCGCCGCCGTGGAAAGCTCCGGCCTGACCACGTCCTACTGGGGCATCGGCGGCCAGGAAGCGCTCGGCAATGGCCTCAACGCGGAGTTCGCGCTGGAAAGCTTCTTCCGCACCGACAACGGCAAGGTCGGCCGCTTCGACGGCGATGCCATGTTCGGCCGTAATGCCTACGTCGGCCTGAACGGCGGCTTCGGCGCCATCAAGCTCGGCCGCAACACCACGCCGTGGTTCGTGTCGATGCTGCTGTTCAACCCGCTCGCGGATTCGGCCACGTTCTCGCCGATGTTCCTGCACACCTACACCACGCCGCCGGGTTCGCCCGTGGGTAACTCGGTGGCCGGCGACACCGCCTGGGACAACTCGGTGCTGTACCAGAGCCCGGGCTTCGGCGGCCTGCGCTTCAATGCCATCTACTCGACCGGCGAGACCACCGGCCACCAGGGCAAGCAGAACTACGGCGGCAATGCCACGTACTTCAACGGCAACTTCGGTGCGACGCTGGCCGTGCAGCGCGTGGCCGTGAACGCGCCCGAGTTCGCCGCGTCCGGCGCCAGCTACCAGATGGCTTACCTGGCCGGCGCTTCGTACGACTTCAAGGTGGTGAAGCTGTTCGGCCAGTATGCGCAGTCGGACAACAACTTCAACGCGCAGAGCCGCCAGCGCGACAAGACCGTGCAGGTCGGCGCCAGCGCTCCTCTGGGTCCCGGTTCGCTGATGGCCACCTGGGTTCGCACGTGGCAGGGCGGCAACGAGATCATCGGCTCGGCGCGTCGCGACACTACGACGCTGGCGTACGACTATCCGTTCTCCAAGCGCACCGACATGTATGCCGCCTGGCGGTATGACAAGGTGAGCACGCTGAACCCGGGCAACACCTTCGGCCTGGGGCTGCGCCACAAGTTCTGAGCGATGGCCTGCCATGCGGTGGGGCGGGCTTACCTGTATTCGCGGGGAGTCATTACCCCCGTGGAAGGGCCGCCTCCGATTACTACATTTGTGTTATTGGTAGGACAAAGGCTGCGGGGTTAAGCTGCACTCACGCTGAACACCCCGTTCCACGCGTACTTCATAAGCCACCAGCCTTTGGGTCGGTGGCTTTTTCTTTGGGGTCCGGAATCCGTTCAGGCGTCGGCCGGTTGTGCTGCCGTGGCTGCCCGGACCATCGCCACGAAATGATCGCGCGCCGGATGGTCGGGCGCGGCTTTCCACGCGCAGTAAACCTCGGACGGCACCGTGGCATCGGCCAGTGGCCGGAACGCCGCTCCAGCCATGCCCGAGCGCGCAAGGGCCGCCGGTACCACCGCCACCCCCATCCCCTGCGACACCAGCGACACCACCGACAGCCAGTGCCGCACCTCGTGCCGGATCTGCGGATAGAAGCCCTGCGCCGCGCACATATCGAAGATCCGGCTGTAGTAATCGGGTGACGCCTTGCGCGAGAACAGCACGAACGGCTCGGCGCGCAGGTCCACCAGCGCTACCTCAGCCTGTGCTGCCAGCGCATGGTCCTGCGGCACGCAGCAGACGAAGGGCTCGCTATGGATCAGTACGGCGCTCAGTTCATCGGGCAGGCGGCCCGTATGGACGAACCCGGCGTCCAGTTCGTTGTGCAGCAGCGCGTCGATCTGCTCCTGCGAGTTGAGTTCGGTCAGCGCCACGTGGATGCCCGGATAGCCCGCCTGGAAGTCGCGCAGGTGCTGTGGCAGCCCCCGGTACAGCATCGACCCGACAAAGCCCACGCGCAGCCGCCCGACCGCCCCGGCTTCGATCTCGCGCGCCAGCACGCGCGCCGCTTCGGCCTGCGCCAGCAGCGCGTTGGCCGATTCGCGGAATGCCCGGCCGGCTGCTGTCAGCCGCACCCCGCGGCTGTCACGCTCGAACAGCTTTGCCCCGACCGAAGCCTCCAGCTGCTGGATATTGAGCGACAGCGGCGGCTGGGAGATCGACAGCCGCTTCGCGGCGCGGCCGAAGTGCAGTTCCTCGGCGAGGACCAGGAAGTAGCGCAGGTGTCGGAATTCCATGGCGATACAAAAAATATATGGATCAAGCCAATTTTAGAATTAGACGCGAATCCATGGGAATCCAATAATGGTGCAAACAGGTCCGCGCGCCGGCAAGCCAGCCCGGCGAATGGCGGGCCAGCCCATCCAGGAGACCCAGATGACCAGTGCTGTGCGCCATGCTGCCCCTCAAGCCCCCGTTGTATCGCCGGCGGAGCACCCCGTGCCCGACCGCAAGGGCGGCAGCCTGTACACCGCCGATCCGGATCTGCGCGCGCTGCTGCCGCTTTACCTGCCGGCGGACTTGCTGAACCTGCTGCAGCCGCATCTGGAGCGTATGGGCGAGCTGGCTGGCGGCGTGCTGGACGAACTGGCCCTGACTGCCGATCAGCATCCGCCGACGCTGACCCACCGCACCCGCAGCGGCATCGACCAGCAACGCGTGCACAAGCATCCCGCCTACGTCGAACTGGAGCGCGTGGCGTTCTCCGAGTTCGGGCTCGCTGCGGTCTCGCATCGCGGCGGTGTGTTCGGCTGGGACAAGCCGATGCCGCCTGCGGCCAAGTACGCACTCACGTATATGCTGGTGCAGGCCGAGTTCGGCCTGTGCTGCCCGCTGTCGATGACCGATTCGCTGACGCGCACGCTGCGCAAGTTCGGCGATCCGGCACTGGTCGAGAAGTTCTTGCCGAACCTGACCACGCAGGTGTTCGAAGACCTGTACCAGGGCGCGATGTTCATGACCGAGCAGGGCGCCGGTTCCGACGTGGCCGCCACGGCCACGCGTGCTGTGCGTGACCCGCAGGCCGAAGGCGGCTGGCGCCTGAGCGGCGACAAGTGGTTCTGCTCGAACCCCGACGCCGCGCTGGCGATGGTGCTGGCGCGTGTGGAAGACGAAGCCGGCAACGCTGTGCCCGGCCACAAGGGCGTGTCGCTGTTCCTGCTGCCGCGCACGTTGTCCGACGGCAGCGCCAACCAGTACCGCATCATCCGCCTGAAGGACAAGCTCGGCACGCGCTCGATGGCCAGTGGTGAAATCCGGCTGGAAGGCGCAAGCGCCTACCTGGTCGGCGAACTCGGCCGCGGCTTCGTGCAGATGGCCGACATGATCAACAACTCGCGCCTGTCCAACGGCGTGCGCGCCGCCGGCCTGATGCGCCGCGCACTGACCGAGGGCCTGTTCATCGCCCACGAGCGCAAGGCCTTCGGCAAGCGCCTCGAAGACATGCCGCTGATGCGCCGCCAGCTCCTGAAGCTCACGCTGCCGACCGAGCAGGCGCGCACCATGGTGTTCCAGACCGCCGAAGCACTGCGCCGCGCCGACGCCGGCGAGGACGGCGCCTATCCGCTGATGCGCATCCTCACGCCCCTGATCAAGTTCCGCGCGTGCCGTGACGCACGCAAGGTCACCGGCGATGCCATGGAAATCCGCGGCGGCTGCGGCTACATCGAAGAATGGAGCGATGCGCGCCTCGTGCGCGACGCCCACCTCGGCTCGATCTGGGAAGGCACCAGCAATATCGTCGCACTCGACGTCCTGCGTGCGATCCGCCGCGAGGGCTCGCTACCCGCGCTGCGCGCGCACCTGTCCGGCTTGCTGGCCGATACGCCGCTGCATCCGACCGCCCGCGCCACTTTCGAATCCGCCATCGAACGCGCATCGGCCTTCGCCGCGCGCGCGGCCGAAGCCGGCGCCGAAGGCGACTTGCTGGCCCGCCAGGCCGCCTCCGGCCTGTACAACGTCACGACCGCCGTGGCGATGGCCTGGGAAGCCGGGCGCATCGGCTCGGTGCGCCGCATGCGGCTCGCGCAGCTCGTGCTGCGCCACCGCGTGCTGCCGCAAGACCCGCTGTCCGGCCAGGCCGAGCCGCAATGGCTCGCCGAGACCGTGGCACCGCCTGCCGACGGTACCGTGCGCGCAGCCGGTGCGGTCGATCAGGTCAACGTGTTCTGATCCTTCTCCAGCTTCACCCGACATCAGCCCCCGGTGGCACCGCAACCCGGTGCCGCCCATCGCATCGCCCGACATCCCCCGGGGCGATGCGAGACGACCCATACCAGGAGACAAGCCATGAAACTCTGGCACCGCCTCGCGGCCATCGCCGCCTGCTCGCTTTGCGTGAGCGCCACTCCCGCCTTCGCGCAGAAGGACTATCCCTCGAAGCCGATCATGATGGTCGTGACCTACCCGCCGGGCGGTCCGACCGATGCCATGGCGCGCACGCTCGCCGCTGCGCTCAAGACCAGCCTTGGCCAGCCCGTGGTGGTCGAGAACCGCGCCGGTGCCGGCGGCAACATCGGCGCAGAAGCGGTCGCACGCGCCGAGCCTGACGGCTACACGCTGATGTTCGGCACCTCGGCGCCGCTTGCCATCAACGTGAGCCTGTACCGCAAGATCAACTACGACCCGGTCAAGAGCTTCGCACCGGTGATCCAGATCGGCCAGCTGCCCAATGTGCTCGTGGTCAACCCGAGCGTGCCGGCCAAGAACGTGAGCGAACTGATCGCCTATGGCAAAGCGCACCCGGGCAAGCTTAGCTACGCATCGTCGGGCAATGGCGCGTCGTCGCACCTGGCCGGCGTGCTGTTCAACAACCTCGCCGGCACCGATTTCCAGCACGTGCCGTACAAGGGCACCGGCCCGGCGCTCAATGACCTGCTCGGCGGACAGGTCAGCATGACCTTCACCGACGTGCTGACCGCGCTGCCATTTATCAAGAGCGGCAAGGTACGCGCGCTGGGCGTGACCACCAAGGCCCGCTCGCAGGCGCTGCCGGATGTGCCGACGGTGGCCGAGCAGGGCGTGAATGGCTTCGACGTGTCGGTGTTCTTCGGCGTGGTCGCCCCGGCCGGCACGCCCGCACCGGTCATCGCCAAGCTGAACCATGCGTTCGCCGAAGCGCTGCAGAAGCCCGAAGTCCGCAAGACGCTGCTGGCCCAGGGGCTCGAGTTCGCGCCGTCCACCACGCCCGATCAGCTCGGCGGCTTCGTGAAGTCCGAAGTCAGCAAGTGGCGTACCGTCGTGCAGAAGTCTGGCGCGCAACTCGACTGAGACTGACAAGGAGCGATGTCATGACGCAATCCAAGACGGGCGCGCTGGCCGGCATCCGCGTGGTCGACCTGTCGCGCATCCTGGGCGGCCCGTACTGCGGGCAGATTCTCGGCGACCACGGCGCCGACGTGCTGAAGATCGAACCGCCGCAGGGCGATGACACGCGTACCTGGGGCCCTCCGTTCAAGGATGGCGTCGCGTCCTATTACTTCGGGCTGAACCGCAACAAGCGCGTGATGAAGCTCGATCTCACGGCCGAGTCGGACCGCAGCGTGCTGCTCGCGCTGCTGGAAGATGCTGATGTGCTGGTCGAGAACTTCAAGACCGGCACCATGGAGAAGTGGGGGCTTGGCTTCGACACGCTGTCGGCTCGCTTTCCGCGTCTGATTCACTGCCGGGTTTCCGGTTTCGGCGCGGATGGCCCGCTCGGCGGCCTGCCCGGCTATGACGCCGCTGTACAGGCCATGGCTGGCCTCATGAGCATCAACGGCGAGCCCGATGGCAATGCCCTGCGTGTCGGCCTGCCGGTCGTCGATATGGTCACGGGCATGAACGCCGTGCTCGGCGTGCTGCTGGCGCTGCAGGAACGCGAGCGCAGCGGGCGCGGACAGTTCGTCGAAGCCGCGCTGTATGACTCGGGCCTGTCGCTGCTGCATCCGCACGCGGCGAACTGGTTCATGAATGGCAAGACGCCGGTGCGGACGGGCAATGCGCATCCGAACATCTATCCGTATGACACGGTAGCCACCGGCACGGATCCGATTTTCCTCGCCGTGGGCAATGACCGGCAGTTCCGCATCCTCTGCGAGCATCTGCGGATTCCTGCATTGGCCGACGACGAACGCTATGCCACGGCAGGCGGACGCTCGGTCAACCGCGTGGCGCTGAAGGCCGAACTGGAAGCGCGCATGCGCGAGCTGGACGGCAAGGTGCTGGCCGATACGCTGGTCGCGGCCGGCGTGCCATGCGCGCCGGTGCTATCGGTGCCGGATGCCCTGCAGCATCCGCATACCGTGCATCGTGAAATGGTGGTCGAGATGGAAGGGGGCTACAAGGGGCTGGGCGCCCCCGTGAAGCTGAGCCGCACGCCCGCGACGTACCGGTTCGCGCCGTTGACGGAAGGCGACCAGTTCCTGCCGAAGGAAGACTGATAACGCCCCTGTTGCGATGCGGTGCTGCTGGCTCATTGCATCTGGATGTTGCCGCGCTTCACGACCGCACGCCACTTGAGCAGATCCGCTGACAGTACGGACGCCACCCGCTCCGGCGTACCTCCGAGCGGGCTGGCACCCATCTCCGTGAAGACCTTCACGGTTTCCGGGTCCGCCACGACGTTGTTGATCGCGACATTCATCTTGCGCACGATGTCGTTCGGCGTTCCTTTCGGCGCCAGGACTGCGAACCACGTGGACGACAGCAACGAAGGAAAGCCAAGTTCGGTCGTGGTCGGTACCTCGGGCAGCGCTGGCGATCGTCGGCTGGACATGATCGCCAGCGCCCTGACCTTGTTCGACTTCACCTGGCTGACGATGCCGGGGACCAGCTGAAACATGGCCTGGATATCATTGGCTAGCAGGTTCGTAGTCGCGGTACCCGGCGCACTGTACGGAACGTGCGTCATCTCCACCCCGGTCTCGCGATCGAACAGCTCGCCGGCAAGGTGCATGGAACTGCCGTTGCCGGAGCTACCGTAGTTCAATTCCCCCTTGTGTGATTTGGCGTAGGCGATGAAGTCCTGCAGCGACTTCACGGGCAGCGTGCTGTTCACGACCAGAATATTGGGCACGTCCGCAATCAGGGCCACTGGCTCGAAGCTCGTTTGCGGATTGAACGGAAGATTCCGGTACAGGCTGGGATTGACTGCGAGCGTGCCGGCCCAGGAGAGCAGGAACGTGTATCCGTTCGGAGCCGACGCCGCCGCCACGCCGGCGCCGATATTGCCGTTGGCGCCGCCGCGGTTGTCCACGATCACCGCCGTACCCAATTCTTTCTTGAGGCGCTGCGCCAGGACGCGTGCAATCGTGTCGCCGGTCCCGCTTCCACCGGGCGCCGGGACGATCAGCATGATGGGTTTGGATGGCTCCGGCCACGTGTCGGCAGCACTGACCTGACTGGCGGGGAGCAGGGCCGCTACAGCGCTCATCCTGATGATGTGCTTCAGCATCTTCTTCTCCGTGAAATAGCCTGGCGGTGCAGGCGTCAATGCATCGATTGCTTAAGCCGCTTGCGCTTCCGTATTCCGCGCAGCGTCCAGTACCGCCTGAATGGCTGCATCGGAAGTCTCCACCGGCAGCACGCAGCCGGGTCCGATGATGAGTTTGCGTCCATCGGTCTGAGCCACGGCATCCTGCACTTCATCGGCGATCGCATTACGTCCCCCATGCAGCAGCGTGTGGTGTTCATTGAGCCCGCCTACAAGCACACCGGGAAAATGGCGCCGCGCGCGGCTCAGATCGGGGTCGGTCAGCCGGTCATGCCAGTTGAACAGCTCGACAGGGTAGTCCGATAGCAGGCCGAACATGATGTCGTCGCCGTGGGCGTGCAGCATGTTTACGCGGCAACGGCCGCGAATGGCATCGAGGATCTCCAGGTCATACTGCTTGCCGAACTGCTCGTACTCGGCCGTCGTCAACAGGCGATGCGATGCCAATTGCGTGGCAAAGAAGATGCCGTGTGCGCCCACGCTCAGCGCCTCGATACAGAAATCGATGGTGACGTCCGTAATGATCCGCAAGGCTGCGTGGAGTGCCGCCGGATGGCACCGGATGTCCGTAAACAGGCGCTCGGTCGCAAGCTTGCGCGCGGTAGTGAGCGGGCTGAAAACCGTCTGAAGGATTGGCACCGTCCCGCCAAGACTGCGTGCCGTCTGCCCGAGCGCGATGTTCTGTTGCCCGTAAGCGCCGAGTCGCTGATCGATCCAGCGGATCCTTTCCCAGTCTTCGGTTCGCCTGACCACGGGATCGGTCACGACGCGTGCGCCATTTGCTGCGCCGGCATAGGCGGTCTTCGCGCCCCAGTCTTCCACGCCATACGTGCCGGGCGGCATGAATTTGAGCAGGTCGAACTGCCATTTCCGTTGCCACGCCAGCGTCAGGGCTGTCAGCTTGCCGGCGTCCATATCGTCCACCGGAAAATGGCGCCAGAGCGCAACCGGCACGCGGTCGGCAGGCTCTCCACGCAAGGTCGCCTCAAGGCGACGCCAATGGTCCATCGGTTTCATTGCGTGTCTCCCTTATGCGATTGTCGTCTCGGCGACCGGCAACACGTGGTTGATCCCGTTGGACATCCGTGACGTGGCGACGCCATAGACGTGCACGGAGATGGCGGTGCGGGCCTCACTGTTTCCGACCCGATGGATCAGATGCAGGCCAGCCGTGCCGGAGCTTCCCTCGCCAACGTTCCGGCAAGCACTGCCAGCAGGCACCGCTGCCGCGCCTTGCGCGTCGTAGTCGAAGTACTCCTCCAGCAATGCCCCTTCGACGACGGAGAGCGCGCACCACGTGTGATGTGCGTGGACCGGACTGTGTTGTCCCTGCCTCCAGACCAGCGCCGCGATGGTGTACCGGTCCGCCGCATCGCTGTGCAGGACATGGCGCACATAGCCCTGTTCGTTCGGCTTGCACATGGCCTCCGGCAACCAGTTTCCCGACGGGAATGCGTCGCGAATCATCCGCTGGATAACGCGAGGATCAAAGCACGCCTCGGAAGCCAGAAGCGCGTCGATAGCGCTGGCGAGGGTGGCGATTCGCGATGAGGGGTCTTCGATGGCTTTCTTCATACTTGTCTTCCCGTATTTGTGTTTTGCAAAGGCTCGAGCAGAATGGCGCCTGAGCGAACTTTGGCGTTATCACGGGGTTCTGACAAACGAGTTGTTCCAATACCAGGGTTTGAGAAATGCAAAAGCTGATGCATTGCAGCATCATGGATCTGAGGCTTCTCGTTGCCGTGGCCGACGCGGGGAACATGTCGAAAGGCGGCGCCGTCTGCTTTCTCGCGCCATCGACCGCGAGCCTGCGCATCAAGCATCTGGAGGCGATCGTGGGCACGCGGCTGTTCCGGCGCGAGGCGCGCGGCGTGTCCCTGACCCGGGCGGGACAGATCATGGTGGACCACAGCCGGCGCTGCCTGACCGAGATCGAGCAGATGCAGGCAAGCCTGACCCCATTCTCGGAAGACGTGCATGCGCAGCTGGTTCTCTATGCCAACAGCAGCGCCATTGCATCGTTCCTGCCCGGCGACCTGCAGGGCTTCCTGCAGTCCCATCCGAAGGCAAGAATCACGCTGGAAGAACACCTGAGCCGCGACGTGCTGGTCGCCGTCGTGGAAGGGCGCGCGGATATCGGCATCCTGACCAAGGACGAGCCGCACCCGGACCTGGTCTACTTCCCGTACCACGAAGACGAAATCGTCCTGCTCCTGGCGGAAACGCAGCCGTGGACCAAAACCGAGCCCGTCGCATTCCTGGACTGCCTGTCCTTCCCCTTCGTCAGCCAGCAGAACGGCTCCGCTATTCACTCCTTCCTGCTAGCCAAGGCCAGCGAGCAGGGCAGACGCGTCGACGTGCGGATCCAGGTAGCCGGATTCGCCGCGGTGGCCTCCATGGTGCGATCGGGAGTCGGGGTAGCGATCGTGCCGCGCTCGGCCCTGGCGGCGATCAATGTGGAAGGCCTGCGCGTCGTGGCGCTCAGCGACGCCTGGGCCAGGCGGACGCTCAGCCTGTGTGTGCGGCGAGATGTGCTGGGATCGAGAAACTATGTCACCGCTCTTGTAGATGTCCTGAGGCAAAGCGGCGATCAAGCCGGGGTGGCTGATTCCGCCTGAAGGTGTTCCCACATGGCATGCGCGTTGTGCATCGCCGAGCAAAGTTCGGAACCGCGGCCCACGCGCTTTTGCCCTTTTGTCGCTCGGACAAAAGGAGGTCGCCGGCTACGCCGGCGAAACAGCAGCGCATGCCAAGAACCAACTACCCCAAAACCCTCAAAACAACGTATACCCCCCATCAATCACAAACGTATCCCCCGTGTGATACCCCGATGCCGAACTCATCAGATACACCGCAATCCCGGCAAAGTCAGCCCCCTCCCCCCACCTGCGCATAGGCACCCGCTTCCCAACCATTTCCTGGAACGTGGCATTGGCCTGCGCATTGCTGGTCATCTCCGTCTTGATCCACCCCGGCAGCACGGAGTGCGCGCGGATCCCATGCCGCGCATACTCGACCGACAGCGCGCGCATCATGGAAATCAATCCACCCTTGGTGGCCGCGTAGTGCTCGTTGCGTGCAGCGCCCTCGATAGCGGCGACAGAAGCCGTCCCGACCAGCACACCCCCATCGCCCTGCGCCAGCAACTGCCGCGCCGCCGCGCGCAGCGTAAAAAATGCCCCATCCAGATTGACCCGCATCACCCGATGCCAATCGTCCGTACCCATTTCTTCGAAGCGCGTACCACGCGCCGAGACACCGGCATTGGCGAAGCAGCCATCCAGGCGACCCAGCGCCGCAAGCGTCCCATCCATGGCCGCAGCCACGGAAGACTCGTTGCTCACATCGCAGATCGCGGTATGCACCTTGCGCCCATATTGCGCGAGCCGCTCGGCGGCGGCTGCGTTTTTCTGCGTATTGGTGCCCCAGATCGCGATATCGGCGCCGGCCTGGGCCAGGCCTTCGGCCATGCCAAGGCCGATGCCGCCGTTGCCGCCGGTAATCAGCGCCACTTTGCCGGTAAGGTCGAAGGGGGTGAAAGGCATGATCTGTCTCCTTTGAGGATGGATGAGCCGGCCCTTGTGCTCGGGCGGATCAGATCATGCTAAGAGGCCGCATAGTCGGCGGGCATCGTCGGATGCGACGAAACCCGCCCTGGGCCGGAGAGGCTTAACCGGGGATCATTCCCGGCAGCAGATACGCCTGTACCACGGTGATGATGCCGACGATCACCGCGAACAGCAGGCTGTGCTTGACGGTGAAGCGGAACAGTTCGGACTCCTTGCCGACGAGCCCCGTCGCCGCGCAGGCCACCGCGATCGATTGCGGCGAGATCATCTTGGCCGTCACGCCGCCCGTGGTGTTGGCGGCGACCAGCAGCGTGTCCGACACGCCGATCTGATGCGCCGTAGTGTTCTGCAGCGAACAGAACAGCGCGTTCGACGACGTGTCCGAACCCGTCAGGAAGACGCCGAGCCAGCCGAGGAACGGCGAGAAGAACGGGAATGCGGCGCCCGTACCGGCCAGCAGCAGCGCCAGCGTGGACGACATGCCCGAGTAGTTGGCCACGAACGCAAACGCCAGCACCAGTCCGATCGACAGGATCGGGCGGCCCAATTCCACCAGCGTTTCGCCGAACGTGGTCACCAGGTCGCGCGGCTTCATGCGCAGCAGCACGGCCGAGATCAGCGCAGTCAGCAGGATGGCGGTGCCAACGGCGGACAGCAGGTCGAGCTTGAGCACAGCTTCGTACGGCTTGGGCGAAGCGACGATCGGCGCGGCCTTGAGGACCAGCTGGTCCAGCCCCGGCACCTTGAACTTCAGCACCGTACCGGCCAGCGCACCGTTACCGGCGAACAGCGCCTTGAACGGCTGCAGGCTCCATACCGTGACGATAGCCGTCAGGATGCCGAACGGCGCCCACGCACGGATTGTCTGCGCCGTGGTGTACGGCGACTTGCGATTGCCGCCGTTCTGCACGCCGTTGCTGAAGCCGCCGCCGCCGAATGCCGACATCGCCATGGCGCCGCCCCCAACGCTGCCGCCAGCGCGTTGCGACGCGCTGCGCGGCTGCCACACCTTCAGGAAGGCCGCCAGCGACACCAGGCTGACCAGGGCCGAGGTAATGTCCGGCAACTCGGGCCCGATATGGTTCGACGTGAAGTACTGCGTCACGGCAAAGCTGCCGCCCGTCACCAGCGCGGCTGGCCACGTCTCGCGCACGCCCTTGGCGCCGTCCATCATGAACACGAGCCAGAACGGCACCATCAGCGACAGCAGCGGAAGCTGGCGCCCGGCCATCGCGCCGATGTGCATGGCGTCGATGCCCGTCACCTGCCCGGCGACGATGATGGGAATGCCCATCGCACCGAAGGCCACCGGCGCGGTGTTGGCGATCAGGCAAAGGCCTGCCGCGTAGAGCGGATTGAAGCCAAGGCCCACCAGCAGCGCAGCGGTAATGGCCACCGGCGCACCGAAGCCCGCCGCACCTTCCAGGAACGCGCCAAAGGCGAAGCCGATCAGCAGCATCTGCAGGCGCTGGTCATCGGTGATCGACAGCACCGACGCGCGGATGACGTCGAACTGGCCGGTCTTGACCACGATCTTGTAGAGGAACACCGCTGTCACGATGATCCATGCGATCGGCCACAGCCCGTAGGCAAAGCCGAAACCCGCTGCAGCAAGCGCCTGCTGCGCCGGCATGCCGTACGCAAAGACCGCCACGGCCAGCGAAAGCAACAGCGTTCCCGCCGCCGCGACATGGCCTTTCAGGCGCAACACGGCCAGCGCGATGAAGAAGAACAGGATGGGGATGGCTGCCGCCAGTGAGGACAGCCAGAGGCTGCCCAGCGGCATATAGATTTGGGTCCAGGGTTGCACGCTCGTCTCCTACTTCAATGGTGTTTCGGGAAATCCTTGTTGTTGTTGGCGCCACGCGGCCGTGTCCGTCGCGACGATGTTCTTTTTTTCTCCCGCGAGCGGGAGACGGGGGAACCAGGCGGACTCCTACTCCGGCTGGCCTTTATCCTTGAGCAAATCCGACAAGCTCCGCTTCGCCGGCGTCAGTGGCGTCCGGTGCTGCGTCCATCCCATCTGCTTCGCCGGCGTCAGCGCACGCATCCGCGTAGCCGCCCAGCGGAACATGCGATAAGCCTTCGGATGCGAGAACGCGCCGCTCCAGAAGCGCCAGATCAGATGCTCGCCACGGCTGTACTTGGCCCCCTGGCCACGCAGCGGATGCTCGACCTGCTCGTCGGGATTGCGGTTGGCTTCGGTACGCAGACGCACCAGCAATTGCGGAATCGGAATGCGCACGGGGCACACTTCCCCGCACGCACCGCACAGACTCGACGCCGTAGCGAGATCGGCCGTCGCCTCCAGCCCCAGCAGATGCGGCGAGATGATCTTGCCGATGGGCCCCGGATACGTCGTGCCATAAGCGTGGCCGCCGATCCGGGTATAAACCGGGCAATGGTTCATGCAGGCTCCGCAACGGATGCACTGCAGCGTCGCGCGCAACTGCGCATCGGCATAGGCCTGCGTGCGCCCGTTGTCGAGCAGCACCAGATGCACCTCGCGCGGCCCATCGCGCTCGCCCTCACGGCGCGGGCCCGAGATCAGGTTGAAGTAGGTCGTGATGGGCTGCCCCGTGGCCGAGCGCGTCAGAAGGCTCGACAGCGGCACGATATGCTCCAGCCGCGCCACCACCTTCTCCATCCCCATGATGGCGATATGCACGTCCGGCACCGTCGTCGACAGCCGTCCGTTGCCCTCGTTCTCCACGAGCCACAGCGTGCCCGTGTCCGCCGCGGCGAAGTTCACGCCGGACAGCCCGATATCGGCCTCGACGAACGCCTGGCGCAACGCGCGGCGGCCGGTCTGGATCAGCGCGTCGACGTCCTCGGTATAGGGCGTGTCGGGGATATGCTGCTCGAACAGCGTGGCGATGTCGCCCTTGGTCTTGTGGATCGCCGGCATGACGATGTGCGAGGGCTTCTCGCCGGCAAGCTGGACGATGTACTCGCCCATGTCCGACTCGATGCAATCCACGCCGCGCTCGGCGAGGTAATGGTTCAGCTCGATTTCCTCGCTGGCCATCGACTTGCCCTTGATCACTCGCTTCGCCTGCTTCGATTCGGCGATGCGATGGATGATCGCGTTGGCCTCCTCGGCGGTCTCGGCCCAGTGCACCTGCACGCCGGCAGCGGTCAAGTTGCTTTCGAGCTGCACGAGGAGGTCGGGCAAATTGGCCAGCGCGTGCTGGCGGATCGCCTCGCCAATATCGCGCAGATGCTCCAGCTCATCGCTATCCGGAAACTGCGACCGGCGCTTGCCCTGCAGAAAATCCATCGCGCCGCGGAAGCTCTGGCGCAGCTTGGGATCGTCGAGCGCCTCGCGGGCGCGCGCCTTGAAGTCCTGTGTCGGGACGAAGTGCAGCGTGGTCTCGCTCATGCCGGGCTCCCTGCGTGGCTGTCATCGACGATCACGACCCAGAGCTGGCGCGGACCGTGCGCGCCGTAAGCCAGGGTTTGCTGGATATCGGAGGTCTTCGACGGGCCCGAGACCATCACGAGATTGGTTGGCATGCCGTCGCGCCAGCGCTCGGTGTGCGCTGCTGAATGCAGGTCCGGATGCAGCGTGGATGCGTAGACCAGCGCCACATGCAGCGGCGGCACCAGCGACACCGTGCGCGGCGAGGACGTATCCGGCGCCAGGATCAGCGTGCCTGTGGCTGCAATGCCGGAGCGCGCGACGGTGAAGCCGGCATCGACGGTGTCGAACAGTTCCGCCTTCCATTGCTCGATAGGGCGGTCGAAGCCGATGGCTTCGATGTGCTGCGGCAACGCTTGCTTCAGTGCTGCACCTGCGGCTTGCGAGGGGGCCAGCAACAGCCGCCGTACGCCGGCCTGTGCGAGCTTGTCCGCGAGCAGGGCAGGCCATGCCGAGGTGGTGGTGCGCCAAACCTCGGCGTGCGAGGCTTCGAGCGCGGCCTGCATCGATGCAACACGTTCGTCCAGTGTGGGTGCGGTGGATTGCCGGCCAGCGTAGTGCGCGTCGATGCGGTTATCGATTTCCGCCGTGGTCGTAGCCACCGTGGCCGGCGCGGCAGCACGCAGCCGGCCCAGCATGCGTTCGCGCGCAGTGAGGGCGTTCATGCTGCACCTCCCGTACGGCGCCACAGGAAACTGGCAAGGTGTTCGACCTGCAGCGACGCGCCGTCATGCGTGGCGGTGTGGCCGATATTGAGCAGACAGCCGCAATCGGCGGAAACCAGGCGGTCGCAGCCCGTGGCGCAGGCGGAGGCGACCTTGTCGCGCACCATCGCGCCGGAGATGTCTGGGTGCTTGAGCGAGAACGTGCCGCCAAAGCCGCAGCACTCCGATTCGCGTTCATGTTCCACGCGTGTCACGCCGGGCAGCGCGTCGACCAGCGCCACGCCGTGCTGGCGCGTACCCATTTCTCGACGCGCCCCGCACGAGGTATGCAGCACGATGCGCTCGTCAGCCTGACGGCCCGACAGTGCCTCGCTGAAGTCCAGTCTGAGCACGTTCAGCAGAAACTCGCCCAGTTCGTAGATGCGTTCTGCCAGTTCGCGCGCCTTGGGGCCGGAGACAGGGTCATCGGCAAACAGCTGCGGCCAGTGGTGCCGCATCATGCCGGCGCAGGAGCCGGACGGAACGATGACCGGCCACGGTTCGCTGAACAGGTCGAGCTGCGCGCGCGCAACGTCGCGTGCCTGCTCCGGATTGCCGCTGCTGTACGCCGGTTGTCCGCAGCAGCTTTGCGCGCGCGGAAAGTGCACGGTCAGGCCTTCGCGCTCGAGCAGCCGCACGGCGTCGAACCCGGCCTGGGGCACGAACAGGTCGACCAGGCAGGTCGCAAACAGGTAGACCTGCGTCGGGGCAGTGGTGGGGTATTGCCTGTCCTTCATGTCTCGCTCCGCATCGCGCTGGAATCGCACGTTCGGGCGCATAATTCCCGCTTCCGCGCTACAGTACAAATTGGTTGGACCAATTCAAGCGGACATCACATTGGCATGACGGGGATCGGCAAGGGGAGAGGAATGGCAACGCAGACGCAATCGCACGGACGGGGCAGGGGACGCGTCGAAGCGGTAATGCGGCAAATCGAAACCGCCTTGCTGGATGGCACCTGGCCCGCGGGCGCGCGCTTGCCGGCCGAGCGCGATTTGGCAGAGCAATACGACGTGGCCCGCAATACCGTGCGCGAAGCCATTCAGCGTCTGGCCGCACGCGGGTTGCTGCAAAGCCGGCGCGGCGCCGGGGTCTACGTGACCGACCAGTTGAGATCAGGCATCGCCTCGCCATGGGGCCAGCTCGTGGCCGACCATCCGGCGCTGCGTGACGACATCCTCGAATTCCGCCGCGTGCTGGAAGGCGCCACGGCCTACTTCGCCGCACTGCGTGGCGACGATGAAGACCGCAAGCGCATCCGCGGCCTGATGGCTGAACTTGAACGTGCGCGCATGGTTGACGACAAACAGGCCGAGGCAGAGGCCGACACGCGCCTGCACGACGCCATCGCGCAGGCCTCGCACAACACCATGTTCCTGCACCTGCATACCAGCGTCATCAGCATGCTGCGCGAACACATCACCATCAGCGGCACCGGCCTGCGCGAAGAGGGCGAGGCCACGTCGGCGCTCTTGCTGCTGCAGCACCGTACCGTGTGCGACGCTATCTGCGCGCGCCGCCCGGAAGAAGCGCGCACGGCGATGCAGACGCATATCGATTTCGTGCGGACGTGGGTGGAGAACGGGGGCGGGGCGGACAGGAGCGTGGACTAGCGCGCGGCCATGGCAGGGGTCACGCGGCTCCGTCTTGGATCAAACCAGCCCGGCAGTAGACAACTCTCGCTTGAGATACGCATAGAAGATCGGCCCCGCAATCACGCCCGGAATGCCGTATAGCGTTTCCATCAGCAGCATCACGATCAGCAACTCCCAGGCTGCCGCCTGGATGCGCGCGCCGATGATGCGCGCGTTCAGGAAATACTCGAGCTTGTGGATCACCACGAGATAGAACAGCGACGCCACCGCAATCGGCAGCGACACCGCCAGTGACGACACCACGATGGCCGCGTTGGAGATCAGGTTGCCCAGTACCGGCAGCAGCCCGGCCACGAAAGTGATGACCACCAGCGTCTTCGACAACGGCAGGTGAACGCCAAACAGCGGCATCACCACCAGCAGGTAGATCGCCGTCAGCATCGTATTGATGGTCGAAATCTGGATCTGCGCGAAGATGAACTGCGCAAAGGCCTGTTGCAGTGCGCGCGCGCGCATCACCAGCGCGGTCGCCAGCGGCCGGCGGTTGGGGCGGGACACGGCGCGGTAGAGCGCCACCATGGCGCCGATGACCATGCCGATGATGATATGCAGCAGCGTGCGCAGAACCTCGGCGCCCAGCTTCTGCGCCATCTGCGCGTGTTCACGAAGCCAGTGGATCAGGGTGTTGGCAAGTTCTTCCACCGTGGTCGGCAAGGCGCCGCTGACCCAGTCGGGCAACTGGCCGCGGGACTGGTCGATGATGTCGGCGATATGGTTGAGCAGGGCGTCCAGCGTGCCCTCGCCGCTGACGAACCGGACCAGTGCCCAAATTCCCAGCGACAGCGCCAGCAGGATCACGAAGGAGAGGATGGCGACCGCGACGGCATCGTGCCGATGGTTCAGGCCCTTCAGGCGCGGGGCCAGGACGTCTACGAGCGAATACAGCAGCAGGCCGGACAAAAAGGCGGCGACGAGATTGGCCTGGAGCACCGTCCACAGCGCGAGAACAGTGAGAAGGTAGGAGGCGCCGACCACGGTGAACCAGGCTGCCGGGAGCAGGCGGGGGGTGGGTGGCGGGGGTTGATGGGGCATCTGGGGCTCCGGCGTGGATGAGTGCCTCGGCAGCTTTGTGGGCAGGATGAATGCGCCAAAGGCTGCGAGCGTGCTGGAGGTCGATTTTCGGGGTTGAGGTGCGGCCAGGCAAGCACTTCGAAACGTGCGAACAGGCATTTGTGATCGCATTGCCGGCCCAGTCGTCGGCAAAGGCTGCCACGTCCTCGGCAAGTTCGGGAACTTCGCGCCGGAAGCCCGTCGGCAAGACGCCATTGTGACAGCGGCCATCGGGCTGACCGCCTACTGGTTCTCGATCCACTGAATAGCGAAACGGATCAACGCCTTTCCGCTATGAATGTCCAGCTTCTCTTTGATGTTCGCCTGGTGCGCCTCGACGGTCTTGATACTCCGGTTCAGTTTCCTCGCGATCTCGCGGGTGCCAAAACCGAGTCCGATCAGGTGGAGGACCTCGAATTCCCGTTCGGAGAGGCTCGCCACCGAACCGGCCGTGACGTTCCTGGAAGCCGTCAGGGCCCGGGCGAGTCTGCCATGCATGGCCGCGCTCAGATAGATATTCCCTGCGAGTACCTCCTGGATGGCGCTCATGATATGTTCCGTGGCCTCGAGCTTCATCAGATATCCGTTTGCTCCGGCCCGCAGTGCGCGTTCGGCAAACAAGGATTCGTCATGCATGCTGAGGACAAGGATCGCGAGTTCCGGGTGGTGTTGCCGAAGTGTTCTGACAAGATCCAGGCCTGAGTCCTTATGCAGGCTGAGATCCACGATTGCCATGTCAGGCTCGCAGACCATCTCCTGCAACGCTTCTTCAGCACTGCTGGCCGTACAACAAACCTGAAGTTCCTCGTGCATATTCAGCAGGTGGGCCAGGCCCTCGCGGACGATGGGGTGGTCATCCACGATCAGGACCCTGGCCGGGCGGCCCGGGCTGCTGCTACATGATTTCCCTGGCATGGCCGGGACCTTGCGCGACTGGATAGCTGATGATAACCGTGGTTCCGCCCGTGGCGTTGCGGGTCACCGCGCATGCACCACCGAGCAGGCTCGCACGGTGACGCAGGTTGTAAAATCCGAGTCCCGACGTATGCCCCATCTGTGCCGGATCCATCCCCACGCCGTCGTCGCTGACGGAAAGCCTCTGCACGCCGGCTTCGAACTCCAGATCGATCCAGATGTGCTGGCCATGACTGTATTTCAGCGCGTTATTGACGGCTTCCTGTGCGGCCCGGTAAAGGTTGATCTGCACTGGCGAATCCATCTGTCCCACCTCTGACCCGATGCGAAGCCGGCAGTCTATGCCGTTCAGCGTGCCGGTAGTCTGCGCCAGGGTTTCCAGGGCGGCGGAAAGACCGCCAGATTCCAGGGCGATCGGATCCAGGCCATGGGCGATCTTGCGAGCCATCAGGGACGCCTGCCTGACCAGCTCGACGATCGTTGCCGCGTCAGCGGCAGCCGGATGGCGATGCTTCTGCAGTTCCTGGCTGAGCGAGGCGCAATAGAAGCCCAGGCTGGTAAGGTGTTGCCCAAGGCCATCATGGAGTTCCCGGCCGATAAGCCTCTGCTGACGATCGCCGATCCGGATCAGTTCCGCTTCCAGTTGGCGACGCCTCGCCATCTCTTGCTTCAGCTCGGTATTCGCCTGCTGCAGATCCTGGGTTCGCTCTTGCACGCGGCGCTCCAGTTCGGCCTGGGATGCCAGCAGGATCCCGTGGATGCGCCTTTCCTGCGCACGCGCAGCCGCAAGCAGCAAGCCGGTGATTGCGACGACATTGGCGAAAGCACACCATCTCACGAGGCTGTCCACAGGATGGTCGGAAGCAAACGGCCCGGTACCCTGAGTGGTACCCCAGATGGCCATGATCGAGACCATCAGGGTCGAGAGGCTGGCGCCCGGATGATCGAAGCGCAGCGCTGCCCAGACGACAAAGGGAAAAATCGCCAGGGCCGCAGGATAGTAGCCATGCCCGGCAAGCTGGGGCGCGCCGAAAATCAGATAACTTGCCGAAAGGGTTGCCACCGCCAGTGCGCATGCTTCCACGGCTTGCGGTGCGGAGCCGAGAGCGCTGCGATACGTGAACAGGGTGAGCAATGGCGGCGCCACTACCAGCACTCCCATCATGTCACCGAGCCACCATTCGAGCATCGCGCGTCCGTACTGGCTGCCTGCCAGCAGCCCACCGCCTCTCAGTACGGTCGCACCGACCAGGGCGCTTACTGCCGTGCTGAATATCGCAGCCACGATCAGGAAAGCCAGCACATCCCTGATGCGGTCCAAGGCGATATGGAACCGGGCCGCGCGCGTCAACAACCATGTGGCTGCCAAAGCCGCAGCCGTTGCGCCAAGACCGATCACCACCGCGATATGCAGAGGTACGCCCACCGACACATTGGCCAGCACGGAACCGATGGCAATGCCCGGCGCGACAACGTAGCCCATTGTGAGCAGCGCCGCGAGTGCGATTCCGCTGGAAGGCCACACCAGCGACACTGCGCCGCCCACGACGGCGTACGTGAGCCCCAGCTTTGCACCGGCGAAATACGTCAGTCCGACAGCTCCGGTCTGCACGAGGATGCTGAGCCTCGACTTGTGCGGAAAGCTGACCATTTTTCACCCCGAATTCTTGGGACAGGCTTTGGCACGTCACTTTTTTTGCTAGCCAAAATGACAATACTACTGGAAGTGTCAAAGTCCAAAATTTTTATGGCACTTATGCGCTTATATTCCGAACATGTTCGAAAATGTGCTGCCGGACATTCAACGCGCATGCAGTTGCGCTGCGTGGTCCGAGCGACTGGATTGCTTTAATGCTTTTGCGTCACAGTTCGAATAGGGAAATCCACTAGCTACTTTTCGGACGCGCGCCTGATTCACCCACTACCTGGGGCGACATACATTTCAATCCAGAAAACAGAAAGCGGCTTCGTCAAACCGGAACGAAACTCATTCGGCCCGGAATTCTCAACCGAAGGAAATAGGGGGTGAAGCGATGTTGAAAGCACTCTTGCTGCTCATTGGAACGAGCGCGGCGCTTGGCGCCGGGGTGGCGCAGGCCGGTACCGGGCCACGAGACATCTACACGGACGGCAGCACTGTCATGGGGCCACGGGACCCATATGGCGACGGAAGCAAGAAATTTGATGTCTACGTGGATGGAACGAGAGTCGTGGACAGGCGAGACGTCTTCACCGACGGATCGCGTGTGGTGGACAAGCGGGATACTTTCACCGACGGCGCTTGAATCAGCCGCCACGATGGCAATTCTGGAGCGCCCTGTGCAAGGGCACCTCGTTACACACAACTCCTGGCGGCTGGTGCTCCGCAGAAAGTCGTTTACGGTCAATGACATAGCGGGTGGGGTTGTAAACTCTTTCGGATTGTCGTTCACTCTTGCATTTTGGGCGGCACATGCAGCGAGAGGCAACGAGTTGGGCGGCGGCAGAATTTAAGGACATTGACTTGGGCGACCAGCGCCTGAACAAGCGGGCGGTACTGCTAGCGGAGCGGCTCGCAGAGAAGCCGACGGCAAGCATACCCAGTGCATGCGGCGGCTGGGCGGAAACGGCTGCGGCGTACCGCTTCCTGGCTCAGGATGAACTGGACTGGCGCGATATTCTGGCGCCCCACTGGCAGAGTTCAGCCGAGCGGATGCGAGCTTGCGAAGTGGTGCTATGCATCCAAGACACCACGGAGCTGGACTTTAACGGCCAGGCCATCGCAGGCCTGGGACCGCTGTCGTATGAGGCGCAACGCGGGCTATATCTGCACCCGACTTACGCGGTAACGCCAGCGCGCGAACCGCTGGGCGTGCTTGACGCCTACATGTGGGCGCGCGAGCCCAAGGGTGCGGATGGCGTGCGCCCCGGCATCAAGGAAAGTACCCGCTGGACCGAAGGATATGAGCGGGTCGCCGAACAGGCGGCCGCACTGCCTGCCACGCGACTCGTCTATGTGGCTGACCGGGAGTCGGACATCATGGCGCTGATGGTCAAGGCAAAGGAGTTGGGCCACCCGGCGGATTGGCTACTGCGCTCGCAGCACAATCGCACCTTGCCTGGCGGCGGCAAGCTGTGGGACCAAGTGACTGCGGGTGAGCCAGTGGGCAGGATTCACTTTACGCTGGCAGCCCGTCAGGCTCAGCCGGCGCGCGCGGTACGGCAGCAGGTGTGGGCACAACGTGTCGCGTTGCCTGATGCTGCAGGCGGCGTGGTAAGTGCCACTTGCATCGTCGCCCGGGAGGTCGACCCGCCGGCCGGCGTCAAACCGATTGAATGGCGACTGCTGAGTAATCGCGAGGTGGACGACCTTGACGCGGCAGCACAGCTTATTGACTGGTACCGCGCGCGCTGGGAAGTGGAACTATTCTTTCACGTGCTCAAGAACGGCTGTCGGGTCGAGGCGTTGCAACTCGCATCGATGGCACGGCTTGAGCGTGCCTTGGCGCTGTTCATGGTGGTGGCATGGCGCATCGCTCGGTTGATGCGACTGGGCCGAACTTGCCCGGACTTGGATGCAGGGCTGTTGTTCGAGCGCGATGAATGGCGCGCGGCATTCATTCTTAACAAGAAGAAGCCGCCGAAGACGTCACCGCGTCTGAATGAGGTCGTGCGCTTGGTCGCTATGCTCGGCGGCTTCCTGGCGCGCAAAGGCGACGGCGAACCCGGAGTCAAGACTATCTGGCAAGGCCTGCAGCGAGCGGTGGATTTCGCCGCAGGCCTCAGGTACGCCCGTGAACTTGACGACTGAGATGTGTGTAATCAAATGGTGCAAGGGTCCTACAGACGAGGCCATCAAGGCTTAAAACCAGCAACGACCCCGAGCAGCGCCTCGGGGTCGTTTATTTTGGACGCCGGGCGAAGAGCCGGGTCCACCATTGCACACGAAATGATGCCGAATTCGACAGATCCTCACTGATCAATCGAGCGACCTCAGTTATATTAAAAACTCACATTCCGGCGCGCTCGGATTTACGCGAATGCATGGCTGGAGCCAGAATATATATTAAATAAATATCCTGCCAAAACGTTGCCGGATGCCGGCAACAGGATAGCCAGGCAAGGCATGCTTTGGCGTAGTCACCAGGGGCCGTGAGATTATCGCTGGTCGGCCACGTGTCCTTGCTTCATAATCGCGAGCATCGACAATGGAAGGAGACCTCATGAGAGCGATTCTGATGATCCTGGCCGGCTGCTCGCTACTGTTAAGCGGCTGCGTGGTGGCGCCGCCTTACGAAGAGCACGGCGGCGGCCCTGGCTGTCCGCCAGGGCAGGCAAAGAAAGGGAACTGCCGCGTCGACCAGTACGGTAATGAATCGTTCTGTCCGCCAGGCAAGGCCAAGAAAGGCCAATGCTGAGGCGCGACGGCGTCAGACATGCCCCAGTAACTGCAACGATGGACTGAACTCCGCCTCGGCAAGCGCGCAGTCATCGGCCGCAAGCAAATGACGCCGCCCCTTTTCGGGGGCGGCCGTGTTCCGGGTGGGCGCGGGGCGCGCGACATTCGATGCCGGAAGTTGCATTAGCCTCGCGCCTTCATCGAACGCCTTAACCGTGGTGCTCGTCGTGGTGCTCGTCGTGGTGATCGTAGTGCTGATTATCGTAATGATGATTATGGTGGTGATGATGACGATTCCACTCGTCGCGGGCCCACCAGCGGCGACCATCCCAATAGCGGTCGCCATGCCAGCCGACGACTACGCGCGGCTCGGCCACGACCACGGGTGCGGGCTGCGGGGCGGGCTGGACGTAGACAGGGCCACCTTCGACATAGTCACGCGCCAGCGTGGCTGTCGAGGCCGCTGTGGCGAGCAGGCCAACGGCGAGGCAAGTTGCGTAGCGTAGGGACATGATTTACCTCTTTGAAAGTCGTACCAGATACCTTCAATCTACTGCGGCGAACATGCGCGGTGGCTGCTGCGCAGGCTGAAAGGCTTGTCCGTTCTTGTCCCACATCGGAAGTAGCCAGTGGTGCTGCTGGTGCGCGGCGCTCACTTTGCCCACTCACCCGTTCGAGCGCATGACTTCTGCCGCACGCGTACGCGGCTACATCGCCTCCGCAGGCAACACACTCCAGCCAGACGCACCGCTCGACGTCGTTCTGCGCAGGCTGCTGAGGACGCCGTTCTCGTCAAACTCGAACAGCACGGTCGACGACCGGACTTCGCCACCGGCAAAGAGCGGACCAATGAACGGGATGAAGCTTTCAGGGTGCGGCCTGGAAGTCGCGAATGAATAGATCAGGACGGTGGATCCGCTCTTCATCGTGACCTGGGAGGTTGGTGTCCCGAGCTGTGTGGTGACATCGTCGATGGTGGAGAAACCGGGCAGGAAGTTAGACATCTGCTCGGGTCTGACGTCGACGCCGGTCGATGCGCAGGCGGCCAACATGATGCAAAGCACGATCGGTGCGTGTCTGGGCCACATGTTGTCAATGCCACACTTTCCGTGCCGTGACGGAGAAACAAGGGCCATGACGCCTGTCGGCCCCGTTTATCAAGGATATAACGTTTAGCCGCCGACCATCATCCTGACGGCTCAGTTCAATCTTTGTCGTCCCCTGCATTTCTCGTACGCCTCAGCCGCCCCTTACTCCAGTGGCAGTTCCTTTCGTATTGCGAGTTCCGCAAAGCCGGAGCGAGCGTCGTACTCGCGCGAGAAACGATGTTCAGGAAGAATCGCCAGCAGTATCTCGGCGGTCGTGCGGACCAGGCAACCATGTGCCACGTGGCCACCGAACACCCGACCGCGTGAATCGGCGACCGACATGTGAAGGTGCGCGCCATCCGCCGACAGTGTCCCCGCGAGCGTCAGTATTTCCAGATCGTCGCGCAGTTCGGCGGGACTCTCGTTTCCGGCGAATCGCAACCGGGCGACGCTGAGACTGCCGATACCCTGCATCACGAATGCCGCCGATACTTGGCGCTGGCGCACCATGTCTTCCAGTGCGCCACGCAGATCATCGCCGGGACAGAGGCGCAACGGATGTGCTCGCATTGTGGTTTCCAGGTGGAAGGTTCGATGACCGGAACATGACGGAAAAGTGCAGGCCGCGCTCCTGTTGCGGGCAGCGCCGAGTGCTGTCTGGCGCCTTTGCCGCATCCGGCGTCTGGCGCCTAGACTGGAGCTTGTACGGACCGGGTCGCCTCACCCATCTTAGGTCACGTAAGCGGCACCGGAAGGTGACGAATCGACTCATGCGGCATCGTCGGTGCTTTCGCGATTCGATATGGAGCCAATAACATGAAATATCCGTTCATCGTCGCTATCACCACTGCCGCGCTCGCCGGCTGCGTCACATCTCCCTACACCCCACCCCCAACGCAAGACACGCGCGCCATCGGCGAAAGCAAGCTGGCGCCCAAGGACGCCGCCCAGTGTATCGGCCAGAAGTGGGCGCAAAGTACCCAGCAGCAAGTGTGGATGCAATACATGCTGGCCAATGACCAGGCCTTCGATGTTTATGTTCCGGGGCAACAGCCGCCAAGCGGCTCCGCTGCCGTCGTGCGCAAGTCGCCCACGGGAGCCGGCTCATGGCTGGGGTTCCGTGGGGCTGACAGTGGTGCCGCGGGTGCGATCAGCCAGTGCCAGTGATGCACGGCTACAATTTCGAGTCGTCTTCAAGACTTGATCCGCGCATGGACAACGTGCCCATGCGCACTGCCGGAGGAGATATTGAACAGGAAATGGATGGCCGCAGCGATCGCCGTGATCGCGATTGGTGCAGCCACAAGCTACGCGAGCCCCTATTGGACCATCTACCAGATGCGCTCCGCCATCGAAACGCATGACGCGGAGAAGTTCTCGCGATACGCTGACTATCCCGCGCTGCGCGAAAACCTGAAGGGCCAGCTCCAGTCTTCGCTCAAGGGCCAGATGCAATCGCCGGCGTTGAAGGACAACCCGTTTGCCGGACTCGGGCAGATGATCGGCCTCGCCATGGTGAACACGATCGTGGATACCATGGTGTCGCCGGCCGGTGTCATGGCGCTGATGGCCGGCGAGAAGCCGGCAACCGGGAGCCCGGCACCGCAATCGCCGGCGCCCGCACCCGCACCGGAAGCGCCCCGCAAGGAAGCGGCAAAGGACGCCTTGAAGTACGACGTGTCGTATCGAAGCTGGACACTGGTTCAGGCGACGGCCACGAAGGACAACGGCGACCAAGTCGTTGCCGATCTGCGGCGCGACGGGCTTTGGTCGTGGAAATGGGCCGGCATCAAGATTCCCGATCTGGCGAAGCCATAGCAGGTCGAATCCTCCATCGCGGCGCAAGCCAGCGAGGTCCTGAAAGCGCGCAGGCCTGTTTACCTCATCAGCGGGCCCCCGCCGGCGCCGGCGGCGCACAGCACTGCTGCGCATCGATCTTGCGATTGCGGCAGGCAGGCAACCCCGGCGGATTCTTGCACAACAGTGCGTTGGCAGGCCGTGCATACCTGAACTGCTGGTCGATCATGCATAGCTCGGCCGCGGCAATGTCGTTGAGCAGCATGGTGTGGATGGGCTCGATCACCGTGGTGTAGCCGCATGCCAGCATGGCGTGCTTGACGCCTTCGGTATCGGTGCCAGGACGGCTCCAGTAGGTGTACGCCGGGGCCCGCGGCGGGCGGCTATCTAGCCGTGCAGGGTCGATGTCAGGATCCGAGCCGAACGTCTTGCCACGCGGCACATTGGCGCAGGCCGGCAGCTCCGGCATGTCGGCGCAGAGAATCCGGCGGTCCTGATAAACGAAGCGCTTGTCGATCATGCACAACTGCGCACGAGCGTAGTCATTGTTCGTCATCACGGTACCGTCGACATAGGCGGAATCGGCAAAGCCGCAATCGAGCATGGCACTGCGTACGCCTTGCTCGCTGACGCCTGCCTTGGCCCAAAGCTTGTATGCCGGCGGGGACGGCTGGAACGGTCGCGTGGTGCAGGCTGCTGTCAGGCTAAGTAAAACGGTGGCCAGCGCGGCGCTGCGCCGCAGGCGTGCATGGCGGTGAGCAAAGGCGTTCGACATATCGGTGGGCGACAGCGTCCTGCGGCAGGACTGGCGTACCAGCGTTTGGAGCCGCGTGAACGTCGGCTGGCGGCCGGGAGTCGCATCGCGGAAAGGGTGCCACTTTAATGCAATGTGCACCGCTTGTCGGAAAAAGAACTCGGGATCAACCCCGGTGCGGCACCGCTTCGGCCGCCAGCGCCGCGCATTCATGTCCGAACAGCCGGTTCTGGATGTCGCTGTTCAGCATTCCCTCCGCATGCACACGCTGCAAGATGTCGACCAGTGCCCCGACACCGGCTTTGGGCGTCCATTGTTCGCGAACGGCACAGACAATGCCGGCCGTGGTGGCGGTTTCAAGGCCCTGCAGAACCGCAAAGCGCGACTGGAAGTAATCTGTCCTCGTGATGGCCTGGTCGACAAAGCCCATCGCATCCGTGTTTTCGATGACTTTGCATTGCAGTGAGAAGTTTTCGATCCTGTGGAACCGGACTGCCTCGGCCTGACCGTAGATCTGGCTGAGAATCGGGTACAGCGACAGATCCCAGAGCTGGCCCGGAAGGACCATGTCGTACCGGGCGATATCGGACGCCACCGGCGCCTCCAGCTCCAGCAGCGGATGCCCGCGCCGCACGAATATCGATGCCGAGATCGTAGCGATGTATTCGAGTTTGAAGCGGGCCTTGTCCCCGAACGCCGACTCGAGTCCGATGGCAACATCGACGTCGCCCTGGTCAAGAAGTTGCACGCCGCGTTCTTTCGTTCCTGACGTAATGTCCAGCAGCAGCCGCGGATGACGCTGCACCAGCACCTCGAGCGGCTTTGCCAGCATCCACTCGAACGTCGTCGGAAAGATCCCGATGCGCAGGCTCCCGCTGAACGGGTCGGTGCGCAGCGCCCCGCTCAGCAGTTCATCGGTATCCGCAATCAGCCGTGAGGCGCGCTCCAGGAACGCGCGCCCTTCGCTGGTCGGCACTACGCCGCGCGAGGTGCGGATGAAAATAGGGAAGCCGAGGCGCCGCTCCAGCTCCGCGACGCTTTTGGTGACGGCCGACTGGGTCACATTGACCGCTTCCGCTGCCTTCGAGAAGGAGCCGAACCTGCCAACGGCGACGGCCTGCTTCAGACGAGCATCCATTTGCAACCTCTCCCATGCTGGCCGGACTTCAATGATTGGTGATTTTGCCACGGACGCGGTGAACAGCCCTGTCAACCGGATCCGTGCGAGGCAGGGCCGGCGCGCCGCCGCCCGTTCTGGCGAGGTATGACTTTGAGGAATACGGCGGAAAAAGTTGAATTGGACAGTGCCGACGCGCGGGTGCGAGCATAAAAAGCCAAACGACACGCATGGTCCCCGCACGGGGGCCAGTCGCGCAGAAAGAAGGAGACAACAAGATGGACAACTACGACGCCATTGTGGTGGGAGCCGGATTCTCCGGCCTGTATATGCTGCATCGCCTGCGTGAAGCGGGCCTGTCGGCACGGGTCTACGAGGCCGGCGACAACGTCGGCGGCGTCTGGTACTGGAACCGCTATCCGGGCGCCAGGTGCGATGTCGAGAGCATCTACTACAACTTTACGTTCTCGAAGGAGTTACTCGCCGAGTGGACCTGGACGAGCCGGTATGCCGAACAGCCCGAGATCCTTGCCTACCTGAACCACGTGGCGGACCGTTTCGATCTGCGCCGCGACATCGAGTTCAGCACGCGCGTCGTCTCGGCACACTTCGACGCCAGCGCCGGCAAGTGGCGGGTGCAGACTGACGATGGCCGCGTGGCCACGGCCAAGTATTTCATCTCGGGCGTGGGTTGCCTGTCCACATCGAGCACACCGCGCTTCAAGGGCCTGGACAGCTTCCGAGGCGAGCAGTACCACACGGGAACGTGGCCGCATGAGCCGGTCAGCTTCGCCGGCAAGCGGGTCGGCGTGATCGGCACCGGTTCGAGCGGCATTCAGGCCATCCCGCAGATCGCCGCGCAGGCCACGCACCTGTTCGTGTTTCAGCGTACCGCGCAATACAGCACGCCAGCGGCCAACCGGCCCTATGACAGCGAATACGTGGCGCAGGTCAAAGCGAACTATCCCGCGCTCAGGCAGCAGGTCCTGAAGTCCTGGGGCGGCACGACGACGCGGCCGCGCCCGGATCGATCGACGTTCGAGGATACCGAAGCCCAGCGCCAGCAGCGCTATGAGGCGGCCTGGACCGAAGGCGGCTGGATGCATGGCCTGTACAAGGATCTCGTCACCGACGCGAGCGCCAACGAGACCGTGTGCGAATTCATCCGCGACAAGATCCGCACGGTCGTGAAGGATCCGGAAATCGCCGCAAAGCTCACGCCGACCTATCTGTACGGCGTGAAGCGCCCGGTCATGGATACCGGCTACTTCGAAACCTACAACCGCGACAACGTGACGCTGGTCGACGTGAAGGCCGCGCCCATCGTCGAATTCACGCCGACGGGCCTGCGTACCGCCGACGCCGAGTATCCGCTCGACGTCATCGTCTTCGCCACCGGCTACGACGCCATGACGGGCGCACTGTTCCGGATCGACATCCGCGGCAAGGACGGCATGACGCTGCGCGAGAAGTGGGCGGAAGGCGAGCGCATCCAGACCTATCTGGGCCTGGCGACCGCCGGCTTCCCGAACATGTTCATGATCACCGGCCCGGAAAGCCCGTCGGTGCTGTCCAACATGGTGTGGTCAATCGAACAGCACGTCGAGTGGATCGATGCGTGCATTCGCCAGATGGAGCAGAACGGTACCGCTGTCATCGAAGCGAAGCCGCAGGCCGAAGCGGCATGGAGCCGGCACTGCCATGAAGTCGCCGATGCCACACTCTTCCCAAAGGGCGAATCCTGGTACAACGGCTCGAACGTCGAAGGCAAGAAGATGAGCTTCCCGATCTACCTGGCGGGCATCAGCGTCTATCGCGAGCTGTGCGCTCGCGTGGCGGCGAACGGGTACGACGGCTTCCTGCAGGCGTAAGCCGGGCCACAACAACTACGACGGAGACAAGAGACCATGGCGCTCGACGAGCAGGCCCGCTACATCCTTGACATGATTGCGTCGGCAGGACGGCCGCCATTGCATACCTGCACGCCGGAGCAGGCGCGGCAGTCGTTCGATTTCCGGCCACTGGCCGGCGTGCCGGACGCCGTGGCTCAGATCGAGGAAGTCACGATTCCCGGCCCCGCCGGCGATATCCGCGTCCGCATCTACACCCCCGACGGTGAAGGCCCGTTTCCGGCGCTGGTGTATTGCCACGGTGGTGGCTGGGTCGTCGGTGACCTCGACACGGTAGATGTGCCATGCCGTCGCCTCGCTACCCGCGCGTCTTGCGTGGTCGTGTCGGTCGACTACCGGCTGGCACCCGAACACCGGTTTCCCGCCGCCACTGAGGACGCTTACGCCGCGTTCCAGTGGCTGGTGAGCAATGCGCGCGCGCAGCAGGTCGACGCCACACGTATCGCCGTGGGTGGCGACAGCGCCGGTGGCAACCTCGCTGCAGCCGTCGCGTTGATGGCGCGCGACCGCGCCGCGCCGCAGCCGTGCTTCCAGGTGTTGCTCTACCCGGTGACCGACGGCACGCTCGACACGCCGTCGTACCGCGAGAACGCCGAGGGCTACCTGCTCACGCGCGACAGCATGGTCTGGTTCTGGAACCACTACGTGGGCGATGCCGACCGCACGCATCCCTACGCCTCGCCATTGCGCGCCGATCACCATCGCGGCCTGCCGCCGGCCTTCGTGGTCACGGCGGAGTTCGATCCGCTGCGCGACGAGGGCGAGGCCTACGCGCGCCGGCTTGCAGAGGCCGGCACGCCGGTGGAATGCAAGCGGTATGACGGCACCATCCACGGCTTCTGCTGGATGCCGGGCGTACTCGACAAGGGCCGGCAGGCACTCGACGACACGGCAGCCGCACTCGCGGCGGCGTTCCAGAGCGACAACCGATAAGAGGTACTGACATGCGACTGCAAGGCAAGGTTGCGATTCTCACCGGTGCTGCGGGCGGTATCGGCCGCGCTACCGCGCTTGGTTTCGCGCGCGAAGGCGCGAGCATTGTGGTGACCGACATCAACCGCGACGGCGCGCAGGAAGTCGCCGACACGATCAACGCAGCCGGCGGGCGTGCCATGGCACTGGCGCACGACGTGGGCTGCGAAACGCAGTGGACGCGAGTTGTCGACGCTGCGGTCGAGGCATTCGGCACGGTCGACGTTCTTTTCAACAATGCGGGCATCTTCGTGCTCAAGCCGCTTGCCGAAACGACGCTGGACGAGTGGAACCGCCTCATGGCGATCAACGTCACGGGCGTGTTCCTTGGCATGAAGCACGTGATGCCGCTGATGGCGCGCGCCGGGAAGGGCTCGGTCATCAACGTGTCTTCGGTCGCCGGCCTGGTCGGCTCGCCGCGGTCCACGATGTACAGCGCCAGCAAGGGTGCCGTGCGTGCCATGACGAAGGGCGCAGCACTGGAGTATGCGGCGAAGGGCGTGAGGGTCAATTCGATCCATCCCGGCCTTATCGATACGGCCATGGCCGACTACGCTTCGGGCACGGCGGGACGCAGCAAGCAGGATCTGGGCCAGGTCATGTCGCCGATGGGCCGACTGGGCACGGCCGATGAAGTCGGCGGCCTCGCTCTGTTCCTCGCTTCGGACGAGTCGTCCTACATGAACGGCGCGGAGTTGGTGCTGGACGGCGGATTCACGGCGGCCTAGTCGGCAACCACAGACTGAATGGAGTACATCGACATGAAGCTCAAGGACAAGGTCGCCATCGTAACGGGCGGTGCCAGCGGTATTGGCGAGGCAACGGTTCGGCTGTTCGCTTCCCAAGGTGCCAGCGTCGTCATTGCCGACCGCTCGGCACTCGGCGAGAAGCTCGCGCGTGAACTGAGCGAAAGCGGCTTGGCCGCGCACTACAGCGAAGTCGATGTGTCGCGCGAGGACGACACGCGCAGGCTCATCGATGACACCGTGAGCCGCTTCGGGCGGCTCGACATCATGGTCGCCAATGCCGGCATTGCGCATCCGTCTGCACCAGTCGAGGATGTCAGTGTCGAGCAATGGCAGCAGATGATCGACGTCAACCTGACCGGCGTCTTCCTGAGCAACAAGCTTGCCATTGTGCAGATGAAGAAGCAGGGCACCGGCGGCGCGATCGTCAACATGGCATCGATACTCGGGCATGTCGGGATGCCGGGCGCGGCGTCCTACAACGCGGCAAAGGGCGGCGTGGTCAACCTCACGCGCTCTCTCGGCGTCTCGCATGCACAGGACGGCATACGCGTCAACGCGGTATGTCCGGGTTTCGTGGCAACACCGCTGATCGAACGTGCCACTGAGGAAGCCCGTGCGCGCCTGGTGGCGGCGCATCCGATTGGCCGCCTGGGTCACGCCGATGAGGTCGCGAAGGCCGTGCTGTTTCTCGCGAGCGACGATGCATCGTTCATCGTCGGTACGAGCCTGATGGTCGATGGAGGGTATTGCGCGCAATGAGAAGCCTATCGATGAAGACCTTGCGTACGACGGCAATTTCGAGTGCGGCACTGATCGTGCTTGGGGCCTGTACGGCGTCCTCCGTGCCGCAAGGCAATGCAGGCGAGCCGTCCGTCCAACAGGCCGCCGCGTTGACGGATCAGCAGATCAGCGACGCCTACCTTTACCTGCTGGGCCGCGTGCTGGTCCTGCGCCAGCAGCGGCTCGACTTCGAGCGCGAGGGATTTCAGTGGAATCACCTTGTTTACCGCGAGCCGGGTGGCGTGACGTGGGCGAATCCGAACCTGGACGTCGCGTATTCGGAAGCATGGGTGGCGGTTGACGAAAAGACGTGCGTGCGGCTCGATATGCCGAAGGTAAGCGGGCGCTATTACACGTGGCAGATGCTCAATGGCTGGGGCGAGACCGCCGTCAATATCAACGAGCGCACGTATCCCACGCATCCCGACGGCAGCTATGCCCTTTGCCTCAAGGGCGCTGCCGTCAGCGTGCCGGCGGGCCTGCAGCGTATCGACCTGCCGGGAAAGACGTTCCGCGTGCTGGCGCGTATCGAGCTGGGCGCGGACCCAGCCGCCGCTGCGCGCCTTCAGCGGCGGTTCACGCTGACGCCACTGGGACAGCCGAAGATCGATCCGCCGACCGAGGTGCCGGTCTTCACTAACAAGAGCCTGCCCGGTGCCGAGGTATTCGACTGGACCGACGCAATCCTGCGCGGCGAGCCCGATATCAATCCGGGCATGGCGCCGATCCGCGCGCAGGTTGCCTCCGTTGCCGCCCTGGCAAGATCTGGTGCTGAGGGACGGGCACGCGTCGAACGCACGGTCCGCGAGCAGGCCTGGCAGGCGCTCCAGGCTCAAATCCGAGACTTCGGCACCATCCGCAACGGCTGGGTGCGGCCGTCGATTGTCGGCAACTACGGCGACGACTACAAGACACGGACGGCCGTGAACCTGGTCGGCATCTGGGCGAACAACAGTGCCGAGGTGACCTACTTCGGCAACCGCGGGCTCGATGGCGGGCAGGCGTATTCCCAGACGTTCCCGGCCGCAGCGCTGCCGTCAAAGCATGCACGGTACTTCTGGTCGGTCATAGCGGTCGATGCGCAGGACTTCAAGGTCATTCCGAATCCGATCAGCCGCTTCCTGCTCAACAAGGAGTCGGCGCTGAAGTACAACGCGGACGGTTCGCTGACGATCGTCTACGCCCCCACGCTGCCGTCAGGTACGCCGCGATCGAACTGGCTGCCGACTCCCGCCGGGAGCCGCTACAACCTGACGTTCCGGTACTACGGCCCGGATGCCGAGGTCGCGAACGGCAATGCCTATCCACCGGCGCTTGTCCGGATTGACTAGCCAGGGCAGAGGAAGAAGGGCGCTTGCGGCGCATCGGATAAACCGTCCGAAAGGAGAAAAGATGAAGCAACGATTCCGCGGCGTGGTCGCTTCCACGCTGATCGGTGCGGCCGCATTGACGGCCCACGCACAGTCCGCGGCGCCAGTGGCGGTCACGGTCGACAACTTCGCGCGTGCCGAATCGGACCGCTACTTCGATCGCGTGGTGAAGCGCGGTGCCCTCGGCCGCTTCATGCACGCGCGAACCCTGATGCCGGTCGAGGCGCAGACCGTGGTGCGCGGGAATCGTGACACGCTTTACTCCAGCGCGGTATTCGATCTGGATGCCGGACCTGTCACGGTGTCGATGCCCGATGCAGGGCACCGCTACATGTCCATGTCGGTGTTCAACGAAGATCACTACGTTGCGGCAGTGCACTACGGTGCCGGGCGCTACGTGCTGTCGAAGGAAAACGTCGGCACGCGCTATGCGCTGGTTGGTGTGCGCACGATGGTGGATCCCCGCAGCGCCGACGATGTACGGCTTGCGCACGCGATGCAGGACGCCATTGCCGTCAGCCAGCCCGGTGGCCCTGGCCGCTTCGAGATCCCCGCGTGGAACATGGCCAGCCAGGATGCCCTTCGACATGCGCTGGTGACGCTCGGCGCCACCGTACCCGATTCTCGCGGCATGTTCGGCGCGCCCGGCAAGGTGGATCCCGTGCGCCATCTGGTGGGCAGCGCGATTGCCTGGGGCGGCATACCGGAACGCGACGCGTTCTACCTGATCGTCAATCCCGCGCGCAACGACGGCAAGACCGGTTATCGCCTGGACGTCCCCCGCGTACCGGTGGACGGGTTCTGGTCAATCAGCGTTTACAACGCGGCAGGGTACTTCGAGCCCAATGCGCAGCAGGCGTACACCATCAACAACCTGACGGCGAAGGCAGGGCCAGACGGCGCGGTGTCGATCCGCTTCGGCAATTGCGCACCGGATACTCCGAACTGTTTGCCCACGATGCCGGGATGGAACTACATGGTGCGCTTCTACTTGCCGCATGCGGAGATCCTCGACGGCCGCTGGAAGTTTCCGCAGGCACAAGCCGCGTCCTGAACTGGCGGCAGCGTGCGCACACCACCAGTTAGCACACGCTAATGCAGATGCCGCAGCTTGTCCGGATTGCGCATGACATAGATGGCCGTGATCTTGCCGTCTTCGATGTCGAGCGCGGTCGTCTGGAGCTCGCCATCGGCCTCGAGCGTGACGATGCCGGGCAGCCCGTTGATAAATCCCGCGCGCACGAACGTCGAGCCGTTCTTGAGGAAGTACGCCGACAGGGTTTCATGCAGCTTCATCACATCGTCGAAGCCGAATACCGGCTGTCCGACTGCCGACCGCTTGCCGCCGCCGTCGGCTTGCAGGCTCACATCAGCGGCCAGCATGGCGCCTAGCGCGCTCATGTCGCCGCTGCGCGACGCGTCGAAGAACGCCTTTGCCAGTTCGATGCCGCGCTGCTTTTCGACCTGGAAGCGCGGACGCGATTCGCGCACATGGGTACGCGCGCGCGCTGCTAACTGCCGGCACGCGGCGGGCTCGCGCTGTATCGTCGCCGCGATCTCGTCGAATTCCAGACCGAATACGTCGTGCAGCAGGAACGCCGCGCGTTCGAGCGGTGACAGCCGTTCGAGCGCGAGCATCAGTGGCAGCGTGACGTCCTCCTGCTCGTCTTCCTCGACGACAGGGTCGGGCAGCCACGGGCCGATGTAGGTTTCGCGCTGGTGGCGCGCGGACTTCAGCTGGTCCAGGCACATCCGCATGACCATGCGGCGCAGGAACGCTTCGGGCACGCGCACCTCGGTGCGCTCGGCGTTCACCCAGCGGATGAACGCGTCCTGCACGATATCCTCGGCATCGGCGACCGAGCCGAGCATGCGGTACCCGACCCGGATCAGCGTGCGCCGCAGCGGCTCGAAACTTGCCGCGGCGTCGGCGAGATTGGCGTCGGTCATCAGGCGACTGCCTTGGCTGCCGATTTGGCCGCTGCCGGGTCGACCCACATGCCGAAGCCGACCGCAAGGCGGTTCCACCCGTTGATGACGTTGATCATGAGCGTGAGCTTCACCTGCTCCTCCTTCGAGAAATGTTCGTCGAGTGCGGCGCGGGCGCGGTCGAGCGCATGGCCTTCCGACAGCCGCGTCAGCGCATCGGTCCAGCCAAGTGCTGCGCGTTCGCGCTCGGTATAGCACGGTGCTTCGCGCCACGCGGACAGCAGATAGAGACGCTGCTCGGTCTCGCCTTTCGCGCGGGCGTCGACAGTGTGCATGTTAATGCAGTTCGCGCACCCGTTTATCTGGGAAGCGCGGACTTCAACGAGCGACACGAGGCTCGGTTCAAGGCTGCCCGCTACGGCGAGTGACATGCCCATCCAGGATTTCATCTGGGCGGGGGCGGCGGCGAACGGGTCGAAACTGGCGGTCATGGTGGTATCTCCGTTTGGTCAGGGTTACGACGACATGACGAGTCAGGGCCCCCTGGGTGTGACATCGGCGGGAGATTTTTTTGGAGATTCCGCAGAACCCGCTCCGACGGGGGCTGTCGCCCAAGATGCCCCGCCCGCGAGGCCTGCCATATTTCCCACGTAGAATCTCCCTGCCGCCGCCCATGTACCGGCGGCGCAATGTCTTTACATTTGGGATGCACGTCGATCTTCTCACCCTTTACTTTCTGGCAATCGGAACACTCCTCGCTAGCGCCGGAATGATGTTCTGGGAGCGCAGGGCCAATCCCGGGCGCAGCAGGTCATTGCGGATCCTTGCAACGGGGTTCACGACGCTCGCCGCAGGGTGCGCGGTGGTGCTGGTTCGCCGCAGTTTGCCCGAGGTGCTCGGTTCAGCCGTCGCCAATCTCGTCATGCTCAGCGGCTACCTGCTTGTCCTCGGTGGCGTCGCCTCGTTGCGCGGGCGGCGCTACCGTGCCGCCTCATCCGGCTTGCTGGTGGCCATGGCACTCGTGTGGATCGTTGCGGGTGCGCGTTGGAAGGACATCATCTGGAGCTACATCAGCGCATTCCCGCTGGCGGTCGTGAGCGCCGCGACGGCGTGGGAAATGCTGCGCTGTGAGGCGATGAAGTCGCTGCATGCGCGGTATGTTGTCGTGGCGGTGACCGGCGTGCACGCCGTGCTTTACACGGGCCGGTCGTTCGTGTTGCCCTGGCTTGTGGGGGCGTACGGGCCTTCCGTCAGCGCGATCGCGAGCAATGTCACGCTCTACGAGGGCGTGCTGTACTCGGTGCTGCTGCCGATGGCCCTGATCAGGCTGATTCGCGAGGAAACCCACAGCCAGCTCCTGCTCGAATCGCAGACCGACTACCTGACCCGTCTCGGCAATCGGCGGTGGTTCTTCGAACAGGGCAGCCGCATCCTCGACGGTGGCGCAAGCGGCCCGGTTTCCGTGCTCGCGTTCGATCTCGACCATTTCAAGGCCATCAACGACCTGTACGGCCACCAGACCGGCGACAAGGTGCTGAAGTCATTCGCCGAGACTGCCCGCAGCGTAGTCGGCGCCGACGCGATTCTCGCCCGTATCGGCGGCGAAGAGTTTGCCGCGGTGCTGTCTGGCCATGACGCAGGGCGCGCCCAGTCACTGGGCGAGAGCGTCGCCAGGCTTTTTGCCGAGACGACTTCGAGCCGTACCGACAGTCTTGGCGTGCCGGCGACGGTCAGCATTGGGCTGGCGCATTTCGAGGACGAGGTGCCCGCGCTGGTGGAAGGATTGGCTGCGGCGGATCAGGCGCTGTATCGCGCGAAGTCGCTGGGCGGCAATCGACTTGAGCTGGCGCAGCCGAAGCTCCATCCCTTTTCCTGAAGGACGCAGCGCGATGATGACTGCCGACAGCGGCGCGCCAACTATCTGCCGGCGGCCGCTGCGCTGGCAACGCTAGTCCAATTCCTTGCCCTCAGTTTCAGGCATGAACAGCGCCAGCAGCACCGTCGCCAGCATGAATGCGTTGATCATCGTCGTCGTCGTGTTGAAGGACCATCCACGGACCAGCAGCATGCCGATCAGGCTGGGTGCCGCAATATTGGCGACGCGCTGCGCGAACACCGCCCAGCTGTAGCCGAGCGTGCGCAACCGAGTGGAATACAGTTCACCGATCCACGTATCCCACACGCCCCACGCGCCCATGCTGAAGAAGGCCAGCGCGAAGTTGCCCGCGTACAGCATTTCCATGGTTTGCGCATTCGCGAACACGTAGCCGGCAATCACGGACATGCCGACGAAGCCGACAATCACGCGCTTGCGGCCGAATTTTCCGGTCAGGAAGGACGCTGCAATGTAGCCGGGGATCATGCAGATTGCCGAGATCGCGATGAAGCCGTAGCTCTGCGGCAGGTTCAGGCCGCGCTGCTGCAACAGCGTTGGCAGCCAGGTCTGCAGGCCCCAGTAGCCCCACGAGAACGTGAAGTTGACTGCGATTTGCAGCAGCGTGATGCGCAGCGCCGACCCGGAGAACAACTCGCGGTGCGTGCCACCGTGAGCGCCTTTTTCCACGTGCAGCCGCGTCGAGGGCGGCACGATCACGGCGCCGCGGCTCAGCCTGCCGATCACGGCCTTTGCCTCGTCGTCGCGGCCAACCGCGGCCAGCCAGTACGGCGATTCCTCCACCCACCGCGCCACGACGAACGCCCATACCGCTGCAAGCGAACTCACCGCGATGATGCCGCGCCAGCCCCACGGCAGCAGCCACATCGATACGCCCAGCGCCATCAGCATCCCGACGGGCCAGCCCGATGCCAGGTACACGGTACAGGTACCCCGTACCTTCACCGGCAGTAGTTCCTCGAAATGGGCAAACGTCACCACCATCATGCCGACGGCCGCGATGCCTGAGAGCAGGCGCAGCGCGTACAGCATGCCGTAGCTCGTGGCCATGGCGCTGGCAACGGAAATCAGCCCGTAGAGCACGAGGCTCAGAATGATGGCGCGCTTGCGGCCAATCCGATCCGAGATCTTGCCCCACCACAGCGAGCCGATCAGCATGCCGACAAAGATCGCGCCGATCAGGTTGCCAAGCGCCGCGGCGTCGAGCTGGAACTCCTTGCCGATCAGCTGCGCGGTGTAGACGATGATCATCATCTCCCACGCCTCGATGGCAAAGACCATGAACAGCGCGAGGCAACTCTTCAGGTGTTCGCGGGTCAGTGGAAATTGTTCGAACAGCTTGCCGACGGCAATGGAGTCCGTTGTGTGTGTAGCTGGAACTGTGCGGTGCGACGGCGCATTGCGCACCGCGTCCGCCACGCTTGGCGATAGATCGCTCATGGGGATGTCTCCTCTTTCTCTTTGCTTGTGGGATCAGGCTCGCACGACATGGGCGACCGGCACCGGTCCCTTGAACAGCCAGAACGCCCCGGCAATTGGCTGTTCGCACGCGGGTGACCCGGTGGGATTGAGACAGCGCACCGAGACCGGTACATCAACGGCCTGTGCAGGTTGGTTTGTCTTCATGCGTTGGTGCCTCGGTCAGAAGCTCTTTACGAGCGCCATGGTCAGGGAATTCGCGTGCGGCAGGTTCGCCGAGTGGTAGTAGCCGAAATTCACGTTGGCCGCGATCACCACGCCATACTTCGACAGCCCCGTGTACGTCAGAGACGGACCGATCTTGCCTTCGCGCGATTCGGCAAAATCAGTCGCGCTGTGGTTGAAGATGCTGTAGATGTGGTGGACACCCAGCCACAGCGACGGCGTGACCTGGTAACCGGCGGCGATATCCGCGAACCACAGGCTCAGGCCTCCGCGCAGTCTGCGCAAGTCGCCATTGCCCATGTCTGTTGCGTTGCGTGCACGGTCCGCGTAGTACAGCCCCACCGGCGTGAATGTCATGCCCCACTTGCCGACCTGCACATAGTTCGCGATGCTGAAACTGTATGCATAGCGGTTGCCACCCGCCCCGAATCCCGATACGTCCTTGTTCCCGTTGGGGAACTCGATCATCAGCGTCGGGCTGGTCCAGAACGTGGTGTAGTTGGGCGAGCCATACTCCCCCTTCGGTTCCACGACGTTGTAGTAGTACTCGAGGCCGATGTTCGGCGATGCAATGCCCGCTGCGGTATCGGAGCCGCCGACGGGCGTGGCATAGCCCGGAATGGCGCCTGCCCAGACTTCGATCTGGTCGCGCGTAGTTCCGGTGAAACCGGTCTTGGAGAAGTACGCAAGGACGGTATTGGCGCCGGCGCGGACATTGCCGCCGGCACTGCGGTTGATGACGGGAAACGCCTCGACGGCCCACGATCCCGGGGTGCCGGGCTGGCCGAAGCCGATGAACTGGTCGGCATGGGCAGTGGCCGAAATGCCCGACGTCAGGACGAGCGCGGCCGACGCGCAAATGCGCGGCAAATAAGATGCCTTCAAGATCTCTCTCAGTGGTAGGAAAGCGCTGCGGCATGCGGATTGGCCGGGCGGCCGCAGGATGCTGCGACGAACGGAATGACTACGGCATGGCCGCCTCGACCTCGGCCACCGTCTTCGGGATGTGCGGGCCGAGCACGCGCGCGCTCTTTCCGCCGACATGCACCACATCCTCGACGCGCATGCCGCCGAAATCGCGGTAGGCGTCGAAGCGCGCGTAACAGATGTGTGCGGCGTGCCGTTGCTCGGCGCGCCAGCGGTCGATCAGGGCCGGCATGAAATAGATGCCCGGCTCGATCGTCATGACCATGCCTTCGCGCAGGCGCTTGCCCATGCGCAGGTAGCGCAGCCCGAACTGGCCGCTGCGCGATACTTCGTCGTCGTAGCCGACGTGGTCTTCGCCCAGCGCCTCCATGTCATGGACATCAAGGCCGAGCTGGTGACCCAGCCCATGCGGAAAGCAAATGGCATGGGCGCCGGCAGCGACGATCTCCTCCGGCTCGCCGCGAAAGAAGCCCATCTCGCACATGCCGCGCACGATCGCCGCGCTGACCGCCTTGTGCAGGTCGAGATAGCGCAAGCCGGGACGCATGGCGGCGATACCGGCAAGCTGGGCCGCCAGCAGCAGTTCGTACAGTTCGCGCTGCCTGGCGCTGAAGCGGCCGCCAACAGGCAGCGTGCGCGTGACATCGCTGGCGTAGTCCATGGCGCTGCAGGCGCCCGCGTCGTTGATGACGAGGTCGCCCGCTGCAAGCTGCATGTCATAGACCTGCGCATGCAGCCCTTCCTTGCGCCGCGTGAAGATAGGTGCATAGGCTTCCTGCACGTCGTGGCATTGCGCAATGCGGCGCATCTCCGCGACCACCTCGCGCTCGACCACGCCGGGGCGGCTCATGCGCATGGCGGCAAGGTGCATGGCGTGCGTCACGGTGAGTGCCTTCTCGACTTCGGATACCTCGCCCGCGCTCTTGATCTCGCGCAGTGCGACCACTGCGCGGATCAGTGCGACGGACGACTTTGCCGCGACGGATGCCGCCGGCAGCTCAAGCCGTCGGGCGAGATCGAGCGTCGTTTGGTGCCGGTAAGAAGGCAGGTAGTGCACGGTGCGCCCCTGACTGCGGGCAGTGCTGATCACGGCTTCGATCTCCGACAACGGCCGTACACTGGCAATGCCCGCACGTTCGGCCTGCGCATGGAGGCGAGGCTGTGCACCGAGCCACAGCTCATCGTCAGCGGTGGCGTCGTCGCCGAACAGCGTTTCCGCACCGCTATCGGCATCGATCAATGCGGCCAGGCCGGGGCGGCGAATGCCGAACAGGTAGGTGAAGGTCGAGTCTTGCCTGAACGGATACGGGTTATGCGCGAAGTTGATGGCGCAGTGGTCATTGCCGGGAAATAGCAGCAGACCCGTGCCGACGCGCTCGCGCAGCTGGCGACGGCGTGCCCGGTAGACGCCCTTGTCAAACATGGGAACGCCGATAGGTTCGATGGCGCAGCCCATGTCAGACCGTGACGCCGTAGATTTCACGGGCCTGCGCCGCGCTCAGGTAGCCGTTGCGCACGTCGTCGCGCACGGCCTCGGGCGAACGACTGGCAGGGGCGCCGTAGCCGCCGCCCGCACCGGTACGCACGCGGATGACGTCGCCCTGTTGCAGCATCAGGCCGCTGACCATGGCGTGCCGCTCGCTGCGGCCATCCTTGCGCAGCACCTCGATATAGTTCGGCGTGCCGTCGCGGCCGCCTGCAAGGCCCCACGGCGGGACTTGCGAGCGCGTGTAGCCGCAGGTCAGGAAGGTGTCGTCGGCGCGCACGCGGTAGTCGATGCGGATGCCGAGTCCGCCGCGGTACTCGCCGTGGCCGCCCGGCTCATCGTTGAGGGCCATGCCATCGACATACAGCCCGTAGCGGGCCTCGCAGATTTCAGCGGGGCAGTTGTAGGTCTCGCCATGGAGGCCCGAGTACATCGCGCTGTTGCCGTCGCGGCCGGCCTCGCCGCCCCAGCCGCCGATCTCGGGCTCGACCAGCGTAAAGGCGCGGCCGGTGTCCGGATGCACGCCACCGATGATGGTCGCGCAGACCGATGCAAAATTGCCTGCGGGCAGGCGTTCCGGCATGTGCGCGGCAAGGCAGCGCAGGATCAGGTCATAGACGCGGATCAGGTTCTCGAAATAGAAGCCCTCCGCGGCCGGCATGCTCGCGTCGAACAGCGTGCCGGGCTTCGTCAGCACCTTCAGCGGACGGAACGTGCCACCATTGGTCGCGGCCTGCGGCGCAGTGACGGCCTTGAACGCCATCTGCGTCGCCACGATGGTGCCGTCGCGGCTCAGGTTCGTAGGGCCGCACGCCTGGGCGGGGTTGTCGCACAGATCGACGATCATCTCGTTGCCGGAGAGTTCGACCGTCACGCGGAACGTCTGGCCGTCGTCTTGCAGTTCTTCCATCGTGAAGCGTCCGCGCGGCGCGTCGGCAAGCGCATGGAGCGAGACGCGCTCGCCGTGGTCCATGAAGTCGCCAATCGCCGCGACGAAGGCATCGACACCGTACTTGCGCGTCAGCTCGACGATCCGTCCCGCGCCGCCGCGCACCGCCGCAATGCCGGCCCAAAGGTCGCCTTCCATGAAGTCAGGCATGCGCGTGTTGGCGCGCAGGATCTGCATGACCGGACGCACTGGCTTGCCGCCGGAGATCAGCTTGACGCCGGTCAGGCGCAGCCCTTCCTGGAAGATGTCGGTCGCATCGGTGCTCAGCGATCCGGGCACCATGCCGCCCACGTCGTTCCAGTGCGCGATATTGGCGGTCCATGCGACCAGCCGGTCACCGGCGAACACCGGCATGGTCAGCACCACGTCGTTCAGGTGCGTGACACCGCCGGTGTGCGGATCGTTCGTGATGAAGATGTCGCCCGGCTCGATGTCACCGGGTTGCGAATACTGCGCCAGCACGCAGCGCACGGCCTTGTCCAGCACGCCGACGAAGGCCGGAATGCCGGAGCCCGAGCTCGCCATCTGTCCCTGCGCATCAGTGATGCCCGTGCCCATGTCGAGCACCTCGTAGATGATCGGGCTCATCGCGGTCTTGCGCATGGCGGCGAACATTTCGTCGGCAATGGCCTGGAGCGAGTTCTGGATGATTTCCAGCGTGAAGATATCGGTACGGCTCATGATGGTTTTCCTCGCCCTCAGAGGATGATGTGGAGGTTGCCGAGGCGGTCGACGCTGGCGCGGTTGCCCGGATGCACGACGATGGTCGTGCCGGGGTCTTCGACAATCGCCGGGCCGTCGAAGGCCATGCCTGGTTCCAGGTGCACGCTGTCGTAGATGGTGGCTTCGTGGATGCCTTCGAGCGCGTAGTCGACGAGCCGCTTGCCTTTGATGGCTGCGTCGAGCGTTGCGCCGCTGAGCGGCAGTTCATCCAGGTCGAGCTTGCCGATCTCGGCGACCGCGACCACATGGAAGCCGACGATCTCAAGCGGGGCATCGAGCCGGTACGTGTACTGCTGCTCGTACAGCGCATGGAAGCGCTCGGCAATGGCCGCCCACTCGGCATCGACTCGCTCTCCGGGCAGCAACTGCACCTCCACCGCATGCTCCTGGTTCTGGTAGCGCAGCCTGCAATGCAGGGCCACGCGTACCTGGGACGGGTCGATATCCTCCTGTGCGTACTGCTGCCGTGCTGACTGCGCGAGTTCTTCGAGCAGAGCCTGTGCCGAGCTTGTCGCGCCGTCGCGGCTCGCTTCGAAGAAGCGGTTGGCGAACATGTCGCGGCGCAGATCCGACATGGTCATGCCCCACGCCGAGAACACCGATGCGCCGCGCGGAATCACCACCTTCTTCACGCCAAGCTCCTGTCCCAGTGCAACCGCGTGCATGGCACCGCCGCCGCCGAATGCCACCAGCGTGAACTCGCGCGGGTCGTGACCGCGATTGAGCGAGACCAGCTTGAGCGCATTGACCATGTTGTCGTTGGCGATGCGCACGATGCCGCGGGCCACGTCCTCGCGTGACAGGCCCAGACGCTCGGCCAGCGGCTGCAGCGCGCGATCGACGGCGCCCATATCGGCCTGGATTTCGCCGCCGCAGAAGTAGTCGCGGTTGATGCGGCCGAGCACGAGGTTGGCATCGGTCGTCGTGGCACGGGTGCCGCCGTTGCCGTACGCGGCGGGCCCCGGCGATGCGCCGGCGGATTGTGGGCCGACATGCAGCTTGCCGAAGTCGTCGGTCCAGGCGATGGAGCCGCCGCCGTTGCCGATTTCGACCAGATCGACCACTGGCACCATGATCGGATAGCCCGCGCTGGTGCGGTCCCGTTCGATCCAGTAGTCCGTCTTGATGGCGACCTGTCCGTTCTCGATCAGCGAGCACTTGGCGGTGGTGCCGCCGATATCGAGCGCGAGCACGTTCGGCTCGCCGATCAGGCGCCCGAGTTCCGCCGCGCCCCAGAAGCCGCTGGCGGGACCGGATTCGACCATCGTGATGGGGATTTCGCGTGCGCGCGCCACGGTGTCGACGCCGCAGTTGGACTGCATCACATACAGCGGTGCGCGATAGCCATTTGCGCGCAGGCCGTCTTCGAGGTTGCTGAGATAGCGCGCTGCAATTGGCTGCACGTAAGCGGAGAGCACGGCCGTGCTGGTGCGCTCGTATTCGCGCCATTCGCGCGTGATCTGGTGCGACGCGACGACCGAGGCCTCGGGCCACAGCTTGCGAACCTCGGCCAGCACGGCCTGCTCGTGCGTGGGGTTGGCGTATGCGTGCATCAGGCAGATGGCGACGGCTTCCACGCCTTCGCTGCGGAAGTCATGGATGATCTGCGCGACGCCTGACAGGTCGAGCGACTGGCGCTCTGCGCCATCGAAATGGATGCGGCCCGGCACTTCGCGGCGCAGATAGCGCGGCACGAACGGCGATGGCTTGACCCAGCTCAGGTTGAAGAAGTCGGGACGGTTGGCGCGCCCGATCTCCAGCACATCGCGAAAGCCTTCGGTCGTGATGAGGCCGGTGCGCACGCCGCGGCGCTCGGTCAGCGCATTGATCACGACGGTGGTGCCATGTGCGAGGAAGCTGACCTCTTCGAGATCGACGTCGGCCTTGCGCAGGACGTTGAGGATGCCTTGCTCGAAGTTGGGCGGCGTGGTGTCGGACTTTGCCGTGCGGATGCGTTGCGTGCCCGTGGCAGGATCGAACTCGAAGTAGACGAGGTCAGTGAAGGTGCCGCCCACGTCGGTGGCTACGCGGACGGTATTGCGCTGTTGCGTCAATTGCTTCTCCTAGCAGAATTCGGGCGCGGCGGCGTTGCCGCGCCGGTTGCCTGACAGGCGGAACTCTTTCGGTTCCGGCCGTTGGCAGGCACTCTAGGAAGAGCTGGGGAGCCGCTCAACAACGGCGGCAGGTGGGAGTTGCGGCAGGGTGGCGGATGGCTACCCGCCCGGGTAGGTTGGTGAGGGCAACCCCTGAAACGGGGCGACGGTCCGTTCGGGCCCTGCTACGGCGAAAGCAGTCCCTGCTGCATGGCCTGGCTCACGGCCCCCGCTCGATTGTCTACACCGAACTTCTGGAAGATCTGCTTCAGGTGGAACTTCACAGTGTTCTCGGAGACATCGAGCCCGCGCGCGATCGCCTTGTTGGACTGGCCACTCGCGAGCAGCGCGAGTACCTGCATCTCCTTGGCACTGAACTGCGCACGCCGGCGTACCGGATGCGCCTGCCAGCCGCGCAGCTGCGATACCGCAGCGCCAAGAGACTGGCCCGCCTCGCTGTTGGCATCCGGCAGGATCGGCAGGATCGCGGGTCCTGTCTCCAGCAGCAGCCCCGACAAGCCGAAGCGGACGACGGGCGCCATGGCGGCCTCCACGAGCGCGGGTGCCACGTTGCCGTCCTGCGCCTTGCGGCGCGCGACCAGCGCGAGCAGCCGCAACCGCCACGCGGGCAGCATCAGGCCGGCCGGCTCGAACACGCCGGCTGCCGCTTCCAGGCGTGCCTGCGCCGCCGCGGAGGCGCCGTTTGCCAGCGCGAGCCGCGCGAGCGCCAGCGTGACTGCCTCCAGGCGCCGCCACCCGAGGCCCGGTACGGGCGAGTGCGCCGCAGCCGATTCGAGGTCCGCGGCTCGGGCCTCCTGCAATGCCTGTGCCGCGAGTCCGCATTGCGACAGCAGGTCCACGCGCCACGCTTGCACCAGATGCACGAGCCGGTCGAGGTGGCGCTCGCGACCGGTGCGCGCGGCGTCATCGAGTACGGACAGTGCCGGCTGCAGACCTTCGAGGCGCAATGCGGTGCGCCACGCGACCTCCGCATGGGATGCAAACACATCGAGCCAGCCATCGGTCCGTTCCAGCGTCGCGTTGCCGTCGCGGATCCATGGCGGCGTCTCTTTCCATTCGCCCTGCCAGTACAGGTGCTGCGCCCAGAAGCAGCCGACGATGCCCTTCAGCGAGCTGTCCGTGCCGAAGTTCGCCTCGGCCTGTCGGAGCGCGTCGCTCAGGAGCTGGCGCGAGCACGCCATCTCTCCCGTCATGGCAAGCGCCAGCGCTTCGTGCATCAGACAGTAGTTTTCCCCGAGTGGGCTTGCTATCAGTTGCATCTGCACGCGCGCCGCGCGAACGGCCTGCATGACATCGTCCATGCGGCCCCATGCAAGCGAGCCCACGGCCCTTGCGCAAAGCTGGATGCCCTGCGCCAGCGGGTCGTCCGGAATGCGTTGCTGGGCGGCATTGCCGCTGACGGGCCAGCGCTCGTAATCGTCAAAGATGTCGAAGTAGACATGGACCACCGCTTCGATGGCGCCGTAGTCGCGCTTGAGCGCAGGCGTATCCTGCGCTGCCACATGCGCCAGCCGCAGCAGTTCCAGCGCGAGCGCTTCCTTGCCGAGCTTGGCCTGAAGGTACGCATGCATCAGAGTCAGCTCGGGCTCGGCGCGCGTGGCCAGTTCGTCGAACTGGCTCAGCAGGTTCTCGGTGTAGCGGATGCCCTTGCGCAACACCAGTTCCCAGCCGCCCGCGTCGACCACGAGCCGCAGTGCGAGGGCCGTATCGTCCCCGGCGCGCGCGTGGGAGACGGCTTGCACCAGATCGTCGTTGCGCGCGAGCCAACCCGCTGCGGCGCGATGGATTTCCCTGGCACGCGCGGCAGGCAGTCGCGCGCGCAGGAAGTCGGCCAGCAGCAGGTGATAGCGAAACCAGCTGCGGCCGGGATCGAGCGGGACCAGCAACGCGTCGAACTGAGAGAGCCGGGTCAGCATCCTGGCACTGTCGTCGCGTCCGCGCGCCACGTCGGCCAGGTCGGCGTTGAAGCGTTCCAGCAGCGACGTTTCCAGCAGGAACTCGCGGCAGTCCGCCGGCAGGTTGTCGACGATCTGCTCGGCAAGGTACTCGGCAACCTCCGACACGCGGCCCGAGAACGATGGCAACCCGAAGGCCGAGCCGCTGCCGCGTGCCAGCCACAACCGCGCAAGCTGCAGCGCCACGGCCCAGCCTTCGGTCTTGGCGTGCAGCGTGGCCAGTGCCGGTCCCTCCAGCGCAGCCCCGAAGATCTGGCTGGCTTCCGCCATCGACAGCGTCAGGCTCGCTGCATCGAGTTCATGCACCAGTCCGCGCGCGCGCAGGGCCGCCAGGGGCCACGACGGCCGGTTGCGCGAAGACACCACGAGCCGCAGCCAGCGGCCACCGCGTTCGAGCAGCGTCAGCAGCGCTTCGTCAACGGCGGCGCATTCCGCGCGATGGTAGTCGTCGAGAATCAGCGTCACAGGTCGTCCGTGCCGCGCCAGTGCCTGCAGCAGCGCGGCCACGGTGCGCTGGGGCTGCTCGTCAAGCCGCTGCGAACGCGCCAGCGGGGACAGGCCGTCGATATCGAGCCCCGCCTCTTCCAGCGCGAGCAGCATGTAGGCAAGAAAGCGGTTGACCTCGGCATCCGCTTCATCAAGCGAAAGCCAGGCGACGCACGCGCCGTCCGAGGCCTGCAGCAGGCACCTGCGCCACTGCGAGAGCAGCGTGGTCTTGCCGAAACCGGGTGCGGAAACCAGTAGCGCAAGCGCACATGTGGCGTGCCCGCGCATGTCTGCCAGCAAGGCATCTCGCGGTACGGTTTCGAGCTGCGTATGCGGCGGCGCGAGTTTTCCGAACCACATCCAGGCATGGTTGTCGTCGTCGCGGTCTTCGGTATGCATGATTCTGAGGGGGAGTCGTGCCGCGAGCTTGGCATGGCAGCGCAGCGCCTGCCTCAGCATCTTCCCTGACGATACTACCCGTTCGGGTAGGCACCCGAACCTTCCGGTCCCGGACTACCCGCCTGTGCTAAGACGTGCTGCCCTTCCTTCGCCTATGCTCGGCGCTCGCCAGGGAATGCGGTTGCCGACGTGCTCGCCGTCCGCACCCCGATCATGAGGAGACAACGGGATGTCGATCGCTGGAACATGGCGCAACGAATACGGGTCGCTGATGACCCTTTCGGTCGGGGACGGCGTCGCCCCGGGAGCCTTGCGGGGCCTCTACCGGTCATCGACCGGCTCTGTCGGCAGCTATCTCGTCGCGGGGTTCGCCGCTGCGCAGGCAGTCAGCTTGGACCACGGCCAGCCGGTCGCGCTGTCGATCTGCTGGCATTCGCTTGGCGGCGAGCAGGCCGATCCGAGCTGGCAGTGGACGTCCGGCCTGAGCGGGCAGCTCAGCGTGGTGGATGGCGAGGAAGTCCTGACCTTGTCCCATCTGCTGATGGCGTCGGGCGATTTTCCCGGGCTGATGCCTGCGGGCCACTACATAGACAAGCTGAGTTACCGGCGGTGCGCCAACCCGCCATCTGCGCCCGCGATCGTGCGGCCTGCCGCTGCCACCATGAACCATCCTCTTGCTGGCGAATGGTGCGGTGGCGACGGCACGGTGTTGAAGCTGGTTGCGGGCCTGTTGCCTGACGCGGGGTTTGCCGAGGTATCGGGCGTGCTGTCGTGCAAAGGGCATGAAGTGCCAGTGACGGGTTTCATCACCAGTGGAAGCGGGACCGCTGTTTCGCGGCATGCCGTCTCGCTGGCGGTCGCCGATCCGGGCGCGGGCACGGTGGCGGCGATGTCCGGCACGCTCGATGCGGCGCGCGGCACGCTCCAGCTGTTCAGCCTGTCAAGCCGATCCACCACTTCAGGCGACCGTTACGCGCAGACTTCCGCATCGCATGTGGAGTACTTTCTGCTGCCAAAGGCCTGGGCCCACGCCAAGATGCCTGCTCAGGTCGCTGACTGAATCGCCATTCGCACCAGGTCGACAACACGGCTGCAGTGCATCTTGATTTTCAGGCTGGCGATCTGCTTGCGAACAGTGTTCTCGGACACCGCATGTTCCGCTGCGTACTCGAGCGGCGTACGGCCACTCACCAGTGCGGCCAGCACGCGCGCTTCGGCCGGCGTAATGCCGAAGGTTGCGATCAGAGCGGACAAATCGATGTTCCGGCCTTCCGTGTTCCGGCGCAAGCGTACCAGCCCCAGCGGTTCGCCAACCATCTGCAGCTTCTTCGGTGCCGGGGAGATATCGACGACAATCGTATCTCCCGATGACAGGCCGACTACTGCTTTCGTGCGGATCTTGCCCTGAATCGCAAGGCCGAGCTTGTCGAGCAGATGCGCGTACACCGCACCGTTCGGATGGAACAGTCGGCCCCGCCTGACAGTCAGGCCCTGACGGTTGTCGAGCAGCGTTTCGCACAGCGGCGACATGCGAATGACAGCGCCGCCGCGTGACACCAGGCAGATTGCGTCTCCGAACGCATCGAAGGTTTCCGCCAGAAGCCCGACGTCCTCGGCGATCAATTGCTGCTTTCGCGCCAGCGCTGTCTGGAATGCACGGACATATTCGCCGATGTGACCGCTGCCCAGCCGCTCACGAATGCCAGGCTCGATCGTCGCGCGCTGGAAGCTCATCGCGGTCATGCGCGTGCTGCTGCGCTCCAGCAGCAGCCCGACAATCTGGTTCTGGCCGTGTTTGCGCAAGTAGTCGTTATAGAACTCCGAGCGCAGCAGCGTCTGGCGCGCGATGGCTTCGTCGGTGTCGATCCATTGGCCGGCGTCCTGCCTTGCCGCGGCATGCGCGAGCAAATCCACCTTGTGAAAATGCTGCTCGTACGCTTGCAATGTGGAGTCGGCCAGCCCGATGTGGCTGACATGAAGCAGGTCGCCGTCACCGTCGAGCATGATCAGCGAGCCCGAATCGGCCCCGATCAGGTCGCGTGTGACGGTCAGGATATCGGACCAGGGCGGCGTCTCGTCGGCAATGCACGCGACTGCCTCCATGGCTCTGTGGAACTGGACAGACGCATGCACGGTTAGGCTCCCCCTTATGCCTGATGATTCATATCCTTGCCTGATCATGGTCGCCAGGCTTTTGGTACGGCGTGACTGCGGGCTCTCGCAGTTGGGGGTAGCGTAGCAGACCGACGTATTCTGAGCCCCGATTCCGGGCTCCCTACTCTTGTGGGGATGGCGCCCGCGCAACAATCGGGCGTGGACGAGCGCCCGGCTTGTTCTCGAAGCAGGCCGGGCGGATGCGGCGTCGGGTGCTCACTCGAACGATGCGCGCACTTCGTCGATGGTGTGTTCCGGCTGCTGCAGATGCGGGTAATGCCCCACGCCGGACAAAACGTGCAACGGCGCGTTCAGCCTCTGTGCAAGCTCCGCGCCCATTTCCTTTCGGATGTAGATGTCCTGTTCACCCCACACCACCTTGACTGGTGTCTGGAGCCTGGCAAGGGTTGCCTCGAAGGCGTTCTGGTCACGCGTGAAGTGAGCGTAGTAGTGGTAGAACGCGTCGGCCGATGTCAGCGTTCCGTTCTGCCAGCCGCGGGCCAGATCGGCCTTGTACTCCGCGCTCAGCTTGTATTGCGAGGTGGCAGGGAGGCCTCGCGTGAAGGCGTTCTCCAGAATCTCGTCGCGTGATTGGTTGAAGGCCGCCCGCACGGCTGGCGCCGTGTTCGGGTCTTTCAATCCCTGCAGGCGCTCCTGCATGTATTGGGGCCGGTTGAACGGCGCGAAGTCGCCAACGATGATGCGCCTGGCTATGGCCGGGTCGTCGATCGCTGCAAGAAGCGCAGGCAGGGCGCCGATATCCGTCGCATAGATCACGAGATTGCGCTTGTCGATGCCAGCGGCGTCGACATAGCTTTTCAGAATGTTGGCGTAGTCGCGTGGCGCATAGGAAAACCTGTCCGCGGAAGGACGCGATGATTCGCCGTAGCCCGGCCAGTCGAAAGCATGGACTTCATAGTCGGTGCCCAGCTTCAGCGCGATGTCATGCCACGCAAGCGCGGTCTCCGGAAAGCCGTGCAGGAGCAGCACGGTTCCCTTGGCGCTGGCATTGCGCACCACCATCCGCCGCAGCTGGATGTCTGGACTGATATCGAGCCGGCCAATGTCCAGTGCCGGCCGGATGTCCTGCGCGCCTGTCGTGCGAGCTGTGGTGCTGTCTGCCGTGCTATTTGCCGCGTGGCCTGCCGTGGTGCCCATGAGCAGTGCCGCGGCGGCGGTTCCTGCCAGCCGGATCGATCGATGAGAAATGGATTGCGTTGTCATGCCTGTCGCCTTTTCGTGAGCCGATGGCAGCAGACGCTTTCCGGTGGAACAGTGTCGGCTGCCTGACGAGCATTAAAGGAACAGGATGTGTCGCGGCTGTAGCAGCGGCATGCACCAAACGTATCGTCATGTTTCCCAATCCCGCTTGATACATTGGCGTACAAAAAGCCCCAACGCCCGCGTTTCCATGAGCCTATTCTTCGCAGCGGTGCGATTCACGCCGAATCACACGTGAATGCACCTTTGTCCCTCATTGGAAACACACCATGCGAACCTTGCCCCGATATTTGCTGATCGCCGTCAGCACCGCCTTCTGTGTGACGGCCTTTGCGCAGACGTCTCCAGACACCGTCCGCCCGCCGGCAATTCTTCCGCTCGAATCAGAGCCGGCGCCCAGCCTGCTCGCGTACGCGCCGCTATCCGAGCCGCTGGCCCGCGGTGTCGTGATCGTCCAGTTCCGGACCGAGCACTTCCGCGTCATTCCCGTCTTCGGCAAGGCTGCCGCGCAGGTGTCGCCGCGCGTCGGTCACTTACATGTGACTGTCGATCAGGGCCCGGCCACATGGGCGCATACCAGTGAGGATCCTGTCATCGTGGTGGGCCTTCCGGCGGGACCGCACAAGCTCCGACTGGAGCTTGCCGATCCCAATCACAAGATCCTGGCGACCGAAGTGGTGGCTGTCACGGTTCCCGATCTGCGTGCGCCGTCTTCACATCAGCATTGACGATTCTCGACGGACGCAGGCATGTAGGCGGATGCTCCGAGTTCGGCGGCTGCTCGACGAGGAAGATCGTGGGAGACAGTTGCGGGACCTGTCCCGCATCCACCCACTCCGTTTTGTGGAAGACATTGGGCTCGGCGCCCTCGAAGCACAGCGGAATGGCGCGCCGGGTGGCTTCCGCGCGCGCCCGGGTCCCGTAGGCGATCGTTGGATTTCCTTCCGTTCATGCACCGTTTGGCAGTTTCAGACGCGGCCGCGCCACGCTCATGACCCGCGCACTTATTTCAATCCAAGCGTGAACGGCAGCAGCAGTACATTCAATAAGAGCAAGCCATAAGCGATAACCATGGCCACCGGGACAGCGGCACACGGCCTATCCTGTGCACGTGCGGTACGGCGAGTCCATAGGAATCCCGCGCCCACGCCCAGGATGGCAAGCCCGGAAGCCAGGCTCTCCAGAGCAAGTGCGGCGGGTTTAGGTTGGTCCGGAGTGTCGTTCATGTCCTTCGCGAGCGGGCTGGCAGGGGCTTGTGTGACAGCCGGTGTTGCCATAGGCGGCGCGCTCGGGCGGGTGAGCTCGGTGGGTTCTGGCGTGGCCTGAGTGGCAGGCGGCTGGGTCGACGTTGGCGCTTCCTGCGCCTGCGGTATCGGCGGAGTCATCGGCACCGGCTCATGCCTGACCGAGTCTGGCATAGCGGTAGGAGCGGGGGGTGGTGAAACCTGGTGGCGCGGCGCGTTTCGCATCGCATCTCGCTCCCGCCAGAACCTGGCGAACAGGCTTTCCAGGCAGCGTACCGAATCGCAGGCGTCGCGTTTGGCGCGCCACGCTGTAACGTCCGCGTCCAGCATGGTGCCTTTATGCAACATCCTCTGCTGTTCAGCGTAGATGCGCTCGTAGCGCGCCGCCAACGTGGCCGACTCGCAGATCCGGTGCGCTTGGCGCCCGCGCGATGGGGGCGCGTTGGTGTCCACGCTGCAACGCATACCTTCGCCATGCGGGTCTTCACAATGGACCGAAGAACCTTGGGCAGCCGATTTGCAGTCGATGTCCGAGGCGCGCGCGACGCTTGTACCACAAAGACTCGCGGCGAAAGCCACAGCCCCAATCGTGGCCAGACGCCCTATGATGCTCTTCACTTCCGGCTCCCCGCAAACGCAACCACGGTTTTCAAGCTAGTCGATGGGCGCTGGTTCTCCCAAGTACCTGCTTGCCCCAGTGTTTGGCAGGGCACTCACCCGCGACCGGTGTGAAGCCTGGATCGCGCCCCTGTGGGACTTCCGGAAACGCGTGGCCGCTGACTGTGATGTCCGGCGCGCCTGAAAAGAAGCGATTTGCCGGGCGTTCAGGCCTGCACGACGTCCTGCGGATTGTTCGAAGTGGTGTCCCGCTCCTCGGCCCCTATGGCGACCTGCACGCGGCCGACCCGGAAAATGCCGATCCCCGCGGCGACGGCCGGGATCGCCAGCAGCAAATAGAGCGCGGCATTGCTCCATCCCGCCGACAACAGCACGGCTCCGCCGAGGGAGCCTGCGATGGCGCCCACGCGCCCGATGCCGAGCGCCCATGCCACGCCGGTTGCCCGGCTCGACGTCGGATAGAACGCCGACGCCAGCACATTGGCGCAGACTTGCGATCCGCTGACGCAGAAGCCCGTGACGAAGATCGCCGCGGCCATCGCCAGCGGTGCGCTCACAGAAGCCAGGCATGCCACCGAGATCGCGCCGAGCGTGTAGGCGCCGGCCACCACCGCATACGGGTTGAACCGGTCAAGCAGCATGCCCAGCACGATGGCACCGAGCACGCCGCCGCCCTGCAGCAGGCCTGCAAGCATCGATGCCTCTTTCAGCGAAAGGCCGCTGCGCTGAACCAGGATCGGCAGCCAGTTGATCATCAGGTACAGCAACAGCAGGCTGCAGAAGAATGCGAGCCAGAGCCACAGCGTCCCCATCCGGTAGCGCGGTGCGAACAGCTGGCTGACCGGCGAGCCAGGGCCTTCAGGTTCGTCGGCGACGTAGTGCATGTCGGCCGTGATTCGGCGCGCGTCGATGCGCGCCAGGATGGCGGCGATCCGCGCCTGCATGCCTTCACGCGTGGCGAGGTAGCGCACCGATTCCGGCAATGCCAGCGCGAGTACGGGCACTAGCGCCAGCGGCAGCGCACCGCCCAGCGCCAGCACACCACGCCAGCCGACCTGGTCGATCAGGTAGGCCGTCACCACGCCACCGATCGCCGAGCCAAGCGAGAACCCGCAGAACATCACGGTCAGCAAGGTTCCCCGCCGACGTGAAGGGCTGAACTCCGCCGTCAGCGTGATGGCATTGGGCATGGCACCGCCAAGGCCAAGGCCGGTCAGGAAGCGCAGCGCGATCAGCCAGCCGATGCCGGGTGCCACAGCGGAAGCAGCACATGCCGCGCCGAACCAGGCGACCGACAGGATCAGCACGCGGCGCCTGCCGATGCGGTCGGCCAGCGGGCCGCAGAGGAAGGCCCCGGTCATCAGCCCGAGCAGGCCGGCCGAGAACAGCGGTCCCAATGCGACCATGGACAGCGACCATTCGCTGCGGATATGGGGCGCGAGAAAGCCGATGATGGCGATGTCGAAGCCATCGAGCGCGACGATCGCAAAGCACAGCAGCATGATGCGCAACTGCAGGGGCGAAAGCCGCGCGGCGTCGATGAACTCGCGGACGTTGACGGCGTTGCGCGCAGGCGCGGGAGCCGCGCCGTTGGGGGCGGATGGGGCGGTCATGTTGTCTCCTGGGATGTTGTCAGCGCACAGCCGCTATGCTGCGGCTTGTGCGGGTGCTACGGGTTTGTGCGACGGTGAAGGACTACGCGGCGTTGCCGGCGGCTTCCACGCGGGTGATGAACTCGGGGTCGCGCTCGCGCAGGTCTTCGTGCGTCACGCGGCCGGTACGCAGCATGTAGTCGTAAGCGAACGCGATGGGGTCGAGATGCATCTTGCGGTCGACGGACTCATACCAGTCCAGGCTGCGACGGGCGGCGTCCTGGAACTTCGCCGAAGCGTCCCGGCGGGAATCTTCGAATGCCCGGAACGCAGCCGGCACGTCGTCGCGATGCGAGCAGACCGCATCGCACAGCGCGATGGCATCTTGCATGGCCATGCGGGTGCCTGAGCCCAGCGAAAAATGCACGCTGCGCAGCGCGTCGCCGAGCAGCACCACCTTGCCGTGCGACCAGTGCGCGTTCTGCACCACGCTGGCCTGGAACCAGTTCGAGCGATTGCCGAGCAGTGCATGGTCGCCGAGATCGTCGGCAAACACGTTCTCGCAGAACGCGCGGCTTTCTTCCTCGGTTGCCGTGTCCAGCCCGGCGCGCTGCCAGGTATCCGGGTCCACCTCCACCAGGAACGTCGAGTGTTCATCACTGTACTGGTACGAGTGCGCGATGAACACGCCGTACTCGGTCTCGCGGAAGATCAGCGAAACAGGATGGAACAGCTGATGCGTGCCATACCACGCGAACTTGTTGCGGCGAACCTCGAAGCTCGGCTGGAAATGTTCGGCGAGCCGCGTGCGCACCTCGCTGTTGATGCCGTCTGCCGCCACGATCAGGTCCGCCTCGGGCAACTCCGCCGGATCGTTCACGCGGCTGCCGTAGCGAATCTCGACACCAGCTTCGGTACACGCGTCCTGCAGCACGCGCAGCAGGTCGATGCGCGAGGTACGCGAGAAATGGTTGCCGCGCAACGGCACCGCCACGCCACGGTGGATCACCTCCATATGGTCGCAGCGCTGGTGATGTGCGGTGAACTTCTTGAAGAACGCCGGATCGGCGTCCTGCAGGAACGACAGCGCGATGTCGGAGAACACGACACCCCATCCATACGTCGCGCCTGCTTCGTTGCGCTCGTGCACGACGATATGGTCTTCCGGGTGGCGCTGCTTGAGCAGCAGCGAGAAGTACAGGCCGGCGGGGCCGCCTCCGATGACGACGACATTCATGGTAAGCCTCTTACTTGCTAGCCGGCGCCAGAACCGCACCAGCATTGGGGACGATGGGGGCAAGGTCCAGGTGCTCGAGCATCTGGCGCACCGTGCAGACCGCGGTGGACGTGACCGGAAGTCCGATGGCATCCTGCGCGGCCTGGATGGCCGGCAGCGATGGCATCTGCACGCAGGCGGACAACACCACGACGTCGGCATTGGCCGTGTTCAGCCGCTTGACGTCATCCAGCAACTGCATGGGATCGCGGCGGCCGACTTCGAGGTTGTCGGGGATTTCGAACGACAACGCATCCAGCACCTCGATGCCTTCATGCTCGATGTACTGCACGACGGCCTGCGTCAGCGGCTTCATGTACGGTGCCATCAGCGCAATGCGGCGCGCGCCCATCGCCTTCAATCCTGCCACCAGCGCGCCGGCCGATGTCATGACCGGTGCCTCGCAGTGGTTTTCTCGCGCCACGCGCAGCAGGTCCCGTTCAACCTGGCGGTGATAGCCGGGACCCATCGCCATGATGGCGACCAGGCACGCGGTGCTCATCACGTCCACGCGTGCGTCGGCCAGTTCGGCGGCACAGCGCAGGCCCTCGCGGTTCATCGCCTCCAGTTCTTCGCGCACCACGCGGTGCATGCGCATGCGGCTCGAATGGAACGTGAAGCGCTCCGGCAGGATCTGTTCCCGGGCGCGCAGCATGGCGGGAATCTCGGTCTCCATCGTGGTGTTGGAGCTGGGCACGATCTGCCCGATTCGGTAAGTACGGCTCTTCATGCTGACTTCCTTCCCAATTCCGTGGCTTCGTTTTCAAGCTGGCGCGCGACCATGGCGCGCAAGGCGGCCTTGTCGACCTTGCCGACCCGCGTCACCGGAAACTCGGCGACAACTTCAATTCGCTCGGGACATTTGAATTTCGCGAGTCCCTGTTCTACGAGGAATGCTGCGAGTTCGGTCACATCGGGCGCTACGTGGCCCGCGCGCAGGATCACGTAGATGCAACCCTTTTCGCCGTACAGCGGATCTGGCATCGCGACGAGCTTGGCATCCGCGACTGCCGGATGCCGGCTGACATACGCCTCCACTTCTTCAGAGCCGATCTTTTCGCCGCCCCGGTTCACGTTGTCGCGCAGGCGGCCTTCAAATGCGAAGCAACGGTAGCCGTCGATCACGTGCTCGGTCATGAGGTCGCCGGAGCGAACGAACCCGTCCGCGGTCAGGGACTGCGCGGTGGCCTCCGGCGCCTTGTAGTAGCCGCGCAGGCTCGACGGGCCACGGAAGCAGAGTTCGCCCGGCGTTCCCGGTGCAGCAGCTTCGTCCGTGCCGGGCACCAGCAGGCGGAGATCGTCATCGGGGCAACCAGAGAAGCCCTGGGTGCGATGTCGCATCGCGGAGGGGAAGCGCGCGCCGCCACCGAGCAGCAATCCTTCGGTGGTGCCGAACAGGTTGAAGCAGGGCACGCCGAGATGCGCTTCGAGCGCATCGGCGCGCGTCATCGTGCCGAACAGCTCCAGCGACGACAGGTCGTGCCGCGCGATGTCCTGGTACGCGATCATCTGCGGCGCGACCGGGCCAATCGACATGCCATGCGTGACGCGATGCTGTTCGATCAGTTCCAGCATCCGCGCGATATCGACGCGCGGCATCAGCACCGACGTCATGCCACCCGCCACCGCTGGCACCAGCACGTAGACCTGTCCCGCGTTGTGCAGCAGCGGCAGCGACCAGATCAGCCGGCTTTGCGCGGTCTGGCCGAGCTGGCGCATGCAGGCCAGCGCATGGCCGATATATTCGGCATGAAAGCGCGGAATGATCTTCGGTACGCCGGTCGTGCCGCCGGAAAGCTGGAAGCTGAGCACGTCCTCGCTGCCGATCGGAACGCCGGCCAGCACTTCGACAGCCTGTTCGTAAGGGATCGACTCGATGAGCGCATCCATGCCATGTTCGGCAACCTGGCCCTGTGCCGCAGGACTGCCGCCCCGCGCGACGAACAGGTGTTCGATCGACGGGTGGCGCTGCGCCATGCCGCGGGCAAAGCCGGTCAGGTCGAATGCACTGAAATCGGCTTGCACGAAGTAGGCGCGGGGTTCCGACAGCGCGGAAAGCTGGCCGATCTCGACTTCACGGTATTGCGGCACCGCGCACACGGGAACGACGCCTGCCTTGTAGCAGCCCATCAGCGCGATGACCGAGTCGATCGTGGTGCCCATCTGGAAGATGGCACGGTCGCCCGGAAGCAGGCCGAGCTGGTGCAGCGCGGCGCCGAGGCGCTCGCTGAGCGCATCGAGTTCCGCAAACGTGATCGTCCGCTCGTCGCTGATGAACGCGGCCTGGTCCGGCGCGCGCCGTGCGGTCTTGCGCAGTGCGCCGCCGAGCGTGTCGTCGATCCATGCACCGCTTCTGAAGTACCGTTCAGCGTCTGCCGGCGGGCAGTACGCCACGCCTTCAATCGGGAAATGAATGCCGGTCATGATGGCCTCCGGAACTCATTGCGCCGCGGCATCGCGCGGCACGATGCGCGCGATATCGCGGTCGAATCGCTCGATCCTGCCGTCGAGGCCGCCGGTAAAGAGGCCATACCAGACAGCAGGCTTAAGGCCCAGTGCGCGGCGCCCGAACTCGACCGGCTCATCGGACGCGATCACGGTGTAGTCGCCAACGTCGCTGAGGCGGCATGCCGGCAGGCGGCGCGCGGCCTCCGTCAGCGATGCGAACTCGGGCACGTTCAGCACAAAAATGCGCAGGGCGGACTGGCTCATGCGTGACACTCCTGCTCCACGTTGAGGCGACGGCCAATAATCTCCGCCTTGCGCATCCAGATATCGTCGATCGACGTCACGCGCTTTTGCGCAGCACGGGCTTCGTCTTCCAGTTCGATCGCGGCGGCTAGCGTCGCATCGGCGTCGCGCGCATCAAGCGCGGCCAGCGGCCGCAGCTTGCGCGTGATCTCGATGAAGTAGCCGTTCGGGTCGCGGAAGTAGATCGACTCGATCACCTCGTGTGCGGTTTCCGCGGACACCACCACGCCACGTGCTTCCAGGCGCGTTTTCCACGCCAGCAGCTCTTCCTGCGTGTCAACCAGCCATGCCGTGTGGGTCGCGTCGAACACGTGATCGTCCGGCAGCGGCGGGCGGGTGTCGCGGCCCGCGAGCGCTTCGGGCGCGTCACTGCCAAGGTAGTAGAAGAATGCGATGGTGCTGCCCTTGCCGCTGTCGAAGAAAAAGTGCAGGAAATCGGGGTGCGTCGAAGGCCCCCAGCCGCGTGCCGAGATCGTGTGGATCAGCGGCAGCCCAAGAATGTCGCGATAGAACGTGACGGTCTCCTTCAGGCGCCAGGTGGGCCGGGCAGTGTGGTCGACACCGTGCAGGCGCAGCGGCGCGGCGGCGTCGGGGGGGGCGGTCCTTGCATACATCGTTGTGTCTCCGGATCGGAATGGGGCGGTATGTGTTGAGGGCGTTACTGCGGGAAGGTTTCGCGCAGCCATGTCTGCAGCAAGCGTCCCGCTGCGTAGCGGCCGGGCTCCTCACCGCTGGCAAGCGCGCGGCCGTGGTGGTCGCCACGCACGCGGTGATGCTGTTTGCCGGCGCTGCCGAGGCTTTCGAAGATGTCCGCGATGACGCTGGGGAAGCAGGCCTGGTCGGCCGTGTACTCGATCAGCAGCGTCGGCTGGTGGATGGCAGGCGCCGTGCGCGACAGCGCGGCGTTCGACGACTGGCCGGACCACGTCGACAACCAGCTTTCGGGCGAGCACACGCGTGCGAATCCAACCGATCCATAGTTGGACGCAAACGGATCAGAGCCCCAGAGCGAGCCGTATTTGCGGTCCGACGAATCGAGCGACAGATCGAAGCAGCGCAGGTCGGCGTCGGTGCGCCACACGGTGAAGAGTTGCGTGTGGGCGGCGCGCCGGCGCACGGCATCGCTGACTGTGCCCGGGTTGCGCTTCACTTCGGCACGGGCGTCCATGCGCTCGGCAATCATCGCTTTGGCAAGATGGTCGAGACGCTGTACGCGTCCTTCTTGCGCGGCACGGTACTTCGCGACGAAGTCGGCGTGATACGCGGACGACTGCGGAGCCGGCGCATATCCATTGGCCGCCGAGAACGCATCGAGCGCAGCATCGACGGAAAGCGGGTCGCGCTCATCGGTCACGGACGGGTCGATGCAGGACTGCAACAGCATGCCTTGTCCCGGATGCGGTGCGACGAAGACCACGCCATCCACGGCCGGCAGCAATGCCGATGCAAGGTTCGTCGCGCGGCCGCCCGGCGTCCGCGCAATGCGTGCCTCGGGTGCAATGTTCGACTGCTGGACGTACAGCGCATACAGGCCGCTGCCGCCCGAGTTGCCGAGCAGCACGATATTGCGGAAGCCCGCTTCACGCAGGAATCGCACGCCGGCCGCCACGTCATAGAGCGCGAACTCGTGCTCCATGCGCTGGTCGTTGCCGACACTGCGCGGCGATTGCGACCAGGCTGCATAACCGGCTTCCACGATGTCGGGAATCAGGTAGTGGCAGGCCATGAACTCGCGCGGATGCATGATGCAGACCACCGTGTCGGGCTGGCCTGCGGCATACAGCGAACCACCGGTGGCCGCGCCGTCCTCGGTGCGCAGCACGACGTTGCGCGTGACCGTGCCGGCTGGCACGTCGCGGGGGTTCCAGTCGGTGTTCAGAAAACCTGCAATCGGCCCGCGTGCGGCGGGAGAAGCGTTGGGGGGCGTCTGGGGGCTTGTCATCATCTCACTCCGTTTTTTACAGAATAGTCCATTTTTCGACGTAGGCGTAAATTTTTTCGCGAAGGCGTCGAAATGGCCTGCTGGGCGGCGCTTGATTCACTAGACAGGTGCACCGAGACTGGCGGGCAGGCTCGCGGGGTGGCGTGTTACCGCCATTTTGTTTATCGTGGTGGCTTGTCGACGCCTGCGTCGAAAAACTGAATGGCAGTCCATGGCAAAGACACAGACTAAGAGCGACGCGCTGCGGGACTCGATCCTGGAGGTCGCAACGCGCCTCTTTATCGAGCGCGGCTTCGATGGCACCGGGCTCAACGACATCGCGGACGCGGTAGGACTGAGCCGTCCGGCGCTGTACTACTACTTCAAGAGCAAGGAAGCGATCCTCGAAGAGCTGACCACGGCGGTCACGCGCACTGCGGCACAGCTGGCCACCGAGGCCATCCCCGAGGCCATGCGCACGCCGGACGGCATCCTGCGCCACCTGGTGCTGCGCCACGCCACGCTGATACTGTCGCACCCGCTGCAGTTCCGCGTGGTCGAGCGCAACGAGAACAACCTGCCGCTCAAGCAGCGCAAGATGGCCGAGCAGTCACGCCGCGCGGTGCTGGAACAGTTCCGGCAGGCAATCGAATTCGGCATCGACCATGGCACCTTTCGCGTGGTGGACGCCAAGGTCGCCGCATTCTCGATCATCGGCATGTGCAACTGGACCGCGTGGTGGTTCAACCCTGCCGGACAGGTATCGATGGACGAGGTAGCGGGCCAGATCGCGGACATGGCGCTGCGCTCGGTGGAGCTGCCGGCCAGCCGCGCCTTGGAGAAGCCGGGGCCCGCTGCGATCCTGCAGATGCTGCGGGATGATCTGACGCTGCTGGAGCGCAGCCTGGAAGCGCCGGCAGCCGGGCGCGGCGGCAGCACTGACGCCTGAATGAATGCGGTCGCGCCGAAGCTGCTCTACACGGCGGTAACGTCGACGGCGCCTGACGCCACTTCAAAGACCTTCACGCTCGCCGTGGCTGGCTGCGCCGGTGCCGTGGTGCCCTGGAGTTCCTTCATCACGTGGAACGCGCAACTGAGCTTGTCGGGTGTCAGCGTCACCAGGGCATAGCCTTCGACGTTGGTTTCGGCATGGCGCAGCCAGGGATTGAACGTGCGCAGCGTGGTATCCAGCGTGTTCACCAGCGTGCCGCCGACGTTGCTGAAGATGAGATCGCGCACCGCGGTGAACGTCTGGTCGTTCTCGATTCTTTGGCGCAGTCCGCTAAGGAGCGAATTGCTCGACAGCCCGGCCGTCACGAGGTCCACCATCACAGGAGCCGGCGTGGCGGCGTCGTAGTCATCCATGACCTGGCCCGCAAAGAAGGCATGGATATCGCCGCTCAGTGTCACCACGTTCTTGATGCCGTGGGTCTTCAGGAACGCCATCAGGTTCTTGCGCTCGGCATTGTAGCCGTCCCACTGGTCCGCGTTGAGGATGATGCGGTCGAGCAGCCAGATCGGGGGCAGGCGGCTGTCGATGAACGGCTTGATATTCGCGTCGAAGGTCGCGCTGCTGATCCCGACGCGTGACACCACGTTGCGCAGTGCGGTGTAGGTGAGTCCCACGTAAGTCCCCGCCGCGCTCGCGCCGCGCAGGTCGCTCGCGAGAGCGGTCGTCATGTCGGCGACGATCGGGGCGAGTACGCCGTTGACCTGCGCAAGCGCTCTGGAGATGAGGTCGGCCAGCGCCTGTGGCATGTCGATTTGCATGCGCAGCATCGCAAGCTCGTTGCCCCACAGCTTCCACGTGGTATTGGCGCCGCCCACGCGGTCCTGCCACCACGCGCGCTGCGTGTCACCGAGCATGGACACCGGCGTCAGTGCATTGCCAGCGGCTGCCATCTTGTCGGCTTCGGCTGAGGCAAGTCTGCCGGCCGGAACGAACTGTCTGCTGCCCACGTTGCCGCCAGTCGACGACTCCGGAATGATGTGGTCGGCCCGGTACAGCCGCTCGTCGGTCATCAGCAGCGTGGCGAGGTTGCCGAACGTGAAGGAGCGGTAGATCTGTATGTTCTGGAACGACGGATTGTTGAGGTCGATCGTGACATCAGCCGGGAGGAATTCGAACCACGCCTGATTGGCGCTGCGCCGCCGCGCCGTGCGCGGTGTCATGTCGTCGTTGGGGCTGTAGGTCTGGCGGTCTTGCCAGCAGTTGTCGGAAAACTCGTGGTCGTCCCAGATCGCGATCATCGGGAAGGCGGCATGCAGCGCCTGCAGGCGCGTGTCGCTGCGGTAGCTTCGGTACAGGTAGCGGTAATCGGCCAGCGTGGTCGCGTAGACGGAACCGTCCGGCAGTCCAGTGCCATTGGGAAGCTGCAGTACCCCGTGCCGGTCTTCCACGTTGCCATTGCGCGAGCCGCCCGGTACAGCTTCATAGATGTAGTCGCCGACATGGACAATGAACTCCAGGTCCTGGTTGGCAAGCTCTTCCATGCCGGCCCAGTGGTTGACGTTCCAGTTCTGGCACGAGACAAAGGCAAAGCGCAGTTGCGACAGCGGCGTACCGGCGGCGGCGGCGGTGCGTGTCCGGCCGGTCATGCTGGGCCGATCGCCGAGCAGGAAGCGGTAGTAGTACTGCGTCGCTGCGGCAAGGCCCGTCACCTTGTTGCGCAGCGTGTAGTCCCAGTCGGGCAATGCGGACAGGCGCTGGTTGACCAGCAGCGTGCCGAAGTCCTGTTGGGTCGATACCTGCAGCCGCACTTCCACGGGGCGTTGCCCGTTGCTGCCCTCGACGCGCGTCCATACGATGACGCTGTCGGGCTTCGGATCGCCCGAGGCGACGCCATGCAGGAAATTGAAGTTCTCGGGGTTGCCGGTATCGGTAGGCCCCCCATCGGAATCTCCACCTCCACCGCATCCGGCGAGCCCGCCGGTTGCCACCGAGACAGTCATGAAACTCCCCCACTTGAGGAACTGGCGACGGTCCATGGTGCTTCTCCTTGTTGTGGTCCCGCAAGCGGTGGCATCTGGATACTAGGGCAATGCTGATCAAGTCCTCCGGTTCGTGAGAAGGCGCGTTATTTGAAGAATCACGAGCGCAAAGAGAAGAACATGAAGCAGATGACGTTGGCAGCGGGTGCAGACCAATGCGCAGGTTTCGAGCAACACCGCAAGCCAACGCGACGTGAGGAATTTCTGGCGACGATGGAGCAGATCGTGCCGTGGGCGGCATTGTGCGCCGCGATTGAGCCGTACTATCCGAAGGCTGGCAATGGCCGGCGGCCCATTGGTCTGGAGCGGATGCTGCGCATCCACTTTCTGCAGCACTGGTTCAACCTGGCAGATCTGGCTTGCGAGGAGGCCCTGTATGACAGCGCCAGCCTGCGCCGCTTCGTAGGAATTGACCTGGGTCGTGAGCCGGTGCCGGACGCCACCACGGTATTGAAGTTTCGGCGGCTGCTGGAGAAACATCAGCTTGCCGAACGGCTGTTCGCGGAGGTTGGCCGAAGCCTGCAAGCCAATGGCGTGAAGCTGAAGACCGGCACCATTGTCGATGCCACGATCATTGGTGCGCCCAGCTCGACGAAGAATGAAGAGAAGTCGCGCGACCCCGAGATGCATCAGACCCGCAAAGGCCAGCAGTGGTACTTTGGCATGAAGCTGCACATTGGCGTGGATAGTCAGAGCGGGTTGGCTCATTCCGCGGTGGTGACGCCGGCCAATGTTCACGACAAGCATGCGCTGCCCCAGCTACTGCATGGGCAGGAGCGGCGTGTCTACGGTGATAGCGCATACGCCAGTCAGCAGGAGCTGATCGCATCGAAGGCGCCGCACGCCAAGGACTTCACCAATCAGCGGACCCGCAGGAACGGGGAGATTGACGAAGTGCAACGCGGGAAGAACCGTAACAAATCGAAGATCCGGGCCCGGGTTGAACATGTCTTCGCCGTGGTTAAGCGCCTGTGGGGCTTCACGAAAGTCCGCTACCGTGGCCTGAAGAAGAACGCCGGCCGTGCCTTCACGGCGCTGGCGCTGGCCAATCTCTACTTGAGTCGAGGGCATCTGATGGGAGCAGTCCGCCCATAAAGGGCGAATGCGGGGCGGGCGCCCCGTCAACACACCCCAATTGGGGGCGCGTGAAGGCAAATTCGCATCGCCACAGCTATTTTTCCGGCCGAACGGGCTCCTGATCAACTTGCGTCACTCAATTTACCCAGCTTGTTCAGCGTAGCCCTAGGTGCCGGGAAACGCGGTCGCTGTCGGTGCATTGCCGACATCGCTATAGGAGAAAGATGACGCCGGACGGCGGCGCGGCGCGGATGAGCGCGTTTGCGTAGTACATGGGCAGCGAGCAGCGGTGTGCGGTATCGGGTCATTCCGGACATGGCCGGTTTTCGTGATGCCTTCCGCAACACGGCGGGTCTCCAAAGACTTCACAGGGAGAATTACTCGAGCGGGGGAACTGCGCGGGATGGCGTCGTTGCGCAAGCCTTGTAACCTGAAGGTCTATAGTTACGATACCGGCGCAATATCGCCCGGTCCCGATGGCGCATGCGGCATGCCATCGCGTGGTTTGCCCCGGAGCCCCCACTCATGGCATTCACCCACACCGTCGGACAGCACCGTCATGTCTTTGCCGACCTGCGCACGCTGCTGGCCAAGGCCAGCCCCGCACGTTCGGGCGACTATCTTGCCGGTATCGCCGCCGCCAGCGAGGAAGAGCGCATGGCGGCGCGCATGGCGCTCGCCGCGGTGCCGCTGACGCAGTTCCTGTCTGAAGCGCTCGTGCCCTATGAGGACGATGAGGTCACCCGCCTGATCGTGGATAGTCACGATGCTGTCGCGTTTGCCGAGATCGCATCGCTGACAGTTGGGGATTTCCGCAACTGGTTGCTGCTGCACGAGACCGACAGCACCACGCTTGCAACTGTAGCGCGCGGCATCACGCCCGAGATGGCTGCCGCAGTCAGCAAGCTCATGCGCAACCAGGACCTCATCGCCGTCGCGCGCAAATGCCACGTGGTCACGCGCTTTCGCAGCACCGTGGGCCTGCCGGGCCGTCTCTCGGTGCGGCTGCAGCCGAACCATCCCACGGATGATCCAAAGGGCATCGCCGCGTCGATCATCGACGGACTGATGTATGGCTGCGGCGATGCGACCATCGGTGTCAATCCGGTGTCGGACAGCCTCGGTGCGATCGTGTCGCTGCTGCGCATGATCGACGACCTGCGCTGCCGCTACGACATTCCCACGCAGTCGTGCGTGCTCACGCACGTCACTCACACGCTGCGCGCGATGGAGCAGGGCGCGCCCGTGGATCTCGTGTTCCAGTCGGTAGCGGGCAGCGAGCGCGCCAATGCGGCGTTCGGCATCAGCCTGTCGCTGCTGGCCGAAGCGCACGACGCCGCGCAGGCGCTCGCGCGCGGCACCGTTGGCGATAACGTGATGTATTTCGAGACCGGGCAGGGCAGCGCGCTGTCGGCCAACGCGCACCACGGCGTGGACCAGCAGACCATGGAGGCACGCGCGTATGCGGTGGCGCGGCGATTCTCGCCGCTGCTCGTCAATACCGTGGTCGGCTTCATCGGCCCCGAGTACCTGTATGACGGCAAGCAGATCATCCGCGCCGGGCTCGAAGACCATTTCTGCGGCAAGCTGCTTGGCGTGCCGATGGGTTGCGATGTCTGCTACACCAACCACGCCGAGGCCGACCAGGACGACATGGACACGCTGCTGACGCTGTTCGGCGTGGCGGGCATCAACTTCATTATGGGCGTGCCCGGCGCCGACGATATCATGCTGAACTACCAGAGCACGTCGTTCCATGACGCGCTGTACCTGCGCGAAGTGCTGGGGCTGCGCCCGGCACCCGAATTCGAGGCGTGGCTGCAGCGCATGGGCATCGCCGATGGCAGCGGCCGCTTGCTGGAACCGGCTGAGCGGCAGCCGCTGCTCGAACTGGCGCACACGCTGTAAGCCCCGCCATGACCAAGCCACCAGCGACCGTCACGCAGCAGAATCCCTGGCAACAGTTGCGCCAGTTCACGCGCGCACGCATTGCATTGGGCCGTGCAGGACACAGCCAGACGACCGACACCGTACTCGCCTTCGGACTGGCCCATGCGCAGGCGCGCGATGCCGTCCACTTGCCATTGGATCGCGCTGCCGTCGAATCCGCGTTGAGCAACGCGGGGTTCGCCACGTTGTCCGTGCGCAGCGCCGCACCCGACCGTGCGCACTACCTGCGACGTCCGGACCTGGGCCGAAGGCTCGATGACGCCAGCCGCGACCGGCTGTCCGCAGCGCGGGCGGACTCGCCACCTGATGTGGTGTTCGTGATCGCGGATGGCCTGTCCGCGCTGGCCGCACAGCGCCACGGCGTGCCCGTGCTGCGCGCCGTGCGCGACCGGCTGCCGCATGACTGGACCGTGGCGCCAGTGGTGATCGCGGAACAATCTCGCGTCGCGCTTGGCGATGAAGCTGGCGAGTTGCTCGGCGCGCGGCAAGTCGTGATGCTGATCGGCGAACGGCCGGGACTCAGTTCGCCGGACAGCCTCGGCCTCTACCTGACCTATGCGCCGCGCATCGGCCGCACCGATGCCGAGCGCAACTGCATTTCCAACATCCGGCCTGAAGGGCTGGCGTACGAGCGGGCGGCCAGCCGGCTCGTCTTCCTGTTGCGTGGCGCTGTGGCACTGGGTTGTTCGGGCGTCGCACTCAAGGACGACAGTGCGCATGTCCTGCCGGACGAGGCAGCCGGACCAGGCAACGCCATCGAGACATGACGCGGAGACCACCATGCAAGCCGACATCAACCTGCAGGCCTGGCTCGAATCCCACGCCGGCAATGGCATGACGACGATCGTCGCCTATGTCAGCGCGGCCCGGGAGACAGACCTGCAGTACGACATCCGGCTGCGCAATAGCGGGCAGGGCAGCTCGTCGGCGGTCGCGCAGAGTGGCATGGTGCACGTCGGGCAAAACCAGCCGAGCCAGGTGTCAACCATGAGGGTAACGCCGGTGCGAGGTGGCAAGTGCGAGGTCGGGCTGACGTTGCGGGAGGGCAATGCCGTAGTCGGCCAGTACACGCTGGACTGCAGCGCCAAATGACCACGGCCGGCTCAAGGCCGGCCGTTGCGCGTTGCGATGGTAATGGCGGCTACATCATGCGCCGCGAGAAATGCCCCTGCTCGGCATCCGACATCAGGCTCGAAAACTGGTCCATGCTCATGTGCACCAGTTCCTGGTGATCGCCCGCTTCAAAATAGACATCGGGGTGCTTCATCAGGCTGTCGTCAACATAGGTCTGCATGCCATAGGCCATGGCCACCGGCGGAATCGCGCCGAGGTCGCAGTCCTTGAAGACCTCGCGGATTTCATCCTCATGCGCGAGCACGAGCTTGCGGCCGGTCTGTTCGCACAACGCGGCCATGTGCAGGTGATGATTCGACGGGATCACGGCGGCAACGTAGCCCATCTCGTCTTCGAGCAACAGGGTCTTGGCCAGGCGGTCTCCAGGAATGTGCGCAGCCTCGGCAGTGGCCATGCTGCTGAGGGTGTACGGGTGATGGATGATGTCGTACTGCGTATTCTTGCTGTTCAGGCAGGTTGCCAGCGTGCTTGCCAGGGCCATGGTTGCTCCTCTGGATGCAGGGGCCGGCACCCCCCGGGCACCGGCCGGGATCAAGGGTTTTCCTTGTGTTCCTACTATAGACGGTGGTGTCAGGACTGGCGCTGGGCCGGCGTGCCGTGCAGCCGCGGCCACACGGCCTGCAGTTCGGTCTTCAGGAAGGTCAGCAGGCAGCGCGTGGCGAGCGTCTGGTAACGGTTGGGCATGGTCAGCATATAGAGCCGGCTGCCGAACACGCTGACGTGGTAGCCATCCAGCAGCGATGCCAGCGTGCCGTTGGCGAGCTCCGTACCGATCGCGTAGATCGGGAAGATGCCGATGCCCAGCCCCGCGAGCACGGCCTCCTTCAAGAACCCGAAATTGTCGGAGCTAAGCGTGGGTTCCAGCACGATCTGTTCGCGTGCGCCGACGCCATGCGGCGGCAAGCCCGACACCTTGAGCTTCTGGCCCACCGGAGATGCGCACACTACGGCATGCCCGTCCAGTTCCGCGAGTACGGTGGGCGCCGGGTGTGCCGCGAGATAGGCCGGTGCGGCGCACACAACCCAGTCGACTTCGCCGATCTCGGTGGCGACCACCGAGTCGGGCGGCGTAGAGATGATGCGCAGCGCGACGTCGACGTCTTCGGACACGAGGTTGTGCACGCGGTTGTCGAACACCACGTCGAGCAGGATGTCGGGATAGCGCTGCTTGAACTGCACCAGCAGCGGCGACAGCATGGTGTGGCCGAGGCCTGTCGGCACGGAAAGCCGCACATGGCCCTGCAGGCTCTTGCCCATATTGCTGATCAGCGCGTTGGCCGCTGCCACCTCGCCGAGGATGTTGCGCCCGTGTTCATACAGCCCGGCACCCACGGGCGTGGGCTCCACGTGGCGCGTGGTCCGGCGCAGCAGTTGCACGCCAAGTTCTTCCTCGAGCGCCTTCAGGTGATAGCTGACGTTGGCCCGCGTCATCTTGAGCTTGCGCGCGGCGGCGCTGAGGTTGCCGGCATCGACGATGTCGACGAACAGGCGCAGGGCGTTGAGATCCATGGGTGAGCAAAAGGGGCAGGCGGTTCAGGGCGCGGGCTGCCGCCGGCAGCGTCCGCCCCCGTATATTGCCACGCGCCGCCGCCAGCACCTCGTCGCCGGGCCGCCGGCATGGCGCGCAAAGCCGGCTCAGTGCTCGTGATGCAGGTACTTCGCCTGGCGCGGCAGGCGCAGGCTGACCAGGAACGCGATCACCATCATCACGGTGACATACCAGTAGAACGCGGATTCGTGGCCCATGGTCTTGAGCCCGAGCGCCACGTATTCGGCCGTGCCGCCGAACGCCGCGTTGGCGATGGCATACGCCAGCCCGACGCCGAGCGCGCGCACTTCGGCCGGGAACATCTCCGCCTTCACGATGCCGCTGATCGACGTATAGAAGCTGACGATGGCGAGCGCCACGGCAATCAGCACGAACGCCAGTTCGGGGCTGCTTACCGTGCGCAGCGCGGTCAGGATCGGCACCGTGGCGAGTGCGCCCAGCGCGCCGAACAGCAGCATGTTGTTGCGCCGGCCGATGCGGTCCGACAACGCGCCGAACACGGGCTGTATGCACATGTACAGGAACAGGCATCCCGTCATCACATAGCTGGCGGTCTTGATCGACATGCCCGCGGTGTTGACCAGGTACTTCTGCATGTACGTGGTGAAGGTGTAGAAAATCAGCGAGCCGCCGGCGGTATAGCCGAGCACGGTGAAGAACGCGGCCTTGTGGTTGCGGAAGATCTCCGCGACGCTGCCGGCTTCCTTGCTGCCGCGCGTTGCCGCGGACGAGGTCTCGTGCAGTGTGCGGCGCAGGAAGAGCGCCACGACGGCGGTAATGGCGCCGACCACGAACGGAATGCGCCAGCCCCAGGCCTTGAGCTCGGCTTCATCAAGCAGCTGCTGCAGGATCACCACGACCAGCACAGCCAGCAACTGGCCGCCGATCAGCGTGACGTACTGGAACGACGAGAAGAAGCCGCGTCGACCGCGCAGCGCCACTTCGCTCATGTAGGTGGCGGTGGTGCCGTATTCGCCTCCGACCGACAGGCCCTGGATCAGACGTGCCAGCAGCAGCAGTGCCGGCGCCCAGTTGCCGATGCTGCTGTACGTCGGCAGGCTGGCGATCAGCAGCGAGCCGAAGCACATCATCAGCACGGAGATCAGCATCGAGTTCTTGCGGCCGTGGCGGTCGGCGATGGTGCCGAACAGCCAGCCGCCGATCGGCCGCATCAGGAAGCCTGCGGCGAACACGCCGGCTGTGTTCAGCAGCTGGGCTGTCGGATCGGCCTTGGGAAAGAACGACGGCGCGAAGTAGATGGCGCAGAACGCGTAGACATAGAAGTCGAACCATTCGACGAGATTGCCGGAAGAGGCGGCAACGATGGCGAAGACGCGCTTGCGCACCTCTTCAGCCGATGGCGCGGTGGCCTGGTTGGAGTTGGCTGTGAGATCGGTCATTGTTGTGTGTTGCAGTCAGGGGCGATGCCCGGCGGCTGGCCAGCGTCAGCTTGGCCGCAGGGCGGCTCGCGCCGGTTGGAACGCCGCCGGGTTCCGGGATGGGGCGGGGCGGCTGGAGAAGGGCGGGCATGTTGCCCGTACTGACTGGCGTGAATCCGCGCACGCTGCGACGCGTCGGTGTTTTACAGCCTACCGCGAACCGGGGCTGCCTGCACACCCCGGCCGCGTGGCGCTTCCTGTTGCGATGCAACATTTGTTACGTGGCGATTGGGCTGGCGGCGGATTGTTCCGCGCTGTGGACACACTGTCTTGTGGGACGCCTGTGAGCAGAGGCGCCGGCCGGCTTGCAACGCGCGTGCCGGTGGACAATGATGAGTCCCGAAGTGTCCCCCACTCACATACCGATGTCCCGTCCTCTGCGCTACTGGATGTGTCTGTTGCTGCTCGTCGCAGCCGAGCCGTCTCGGGCGCAGGATCTGGTCGAATGCAAGCGCATCGACCAGAAACAGCTCGCCGCCGCCACCACCGAAACCCTGCTGTTCCTGCGCTGCCGAGCGCGGCGGATTTCGTATGAGGCGCCGAGGCTAAAGGGCGTGCCGCAGCGTGTGAAGGACGACCTGATGTTCGCCTGCCTCGACCAGGCCGACGCGGTCGAGCACCAGCTGCGCGTGCGGCATGGCTTTACGCGGGAGTCGCTGGCGCGCGAGCGGTGCGAATGACGGGGTGCTAGCCGACTTCGCGCGCGGCCGCCCGCAGGCAATCCTTGAACAGTTCGACCGCACGCACGGCCAGCGTGCCCGGTACCGCGAAGAAGCCGACATCGCCGAATGACGGCGCATGCTCCAGCGGGATCATCGCCAGGCTGCCGGTATCGACGAATTGCCGCGCGGCCGAGCGCGGCATCAGCCCAAGGGTCTTCTGGTCGAACATCAGCGCGACGTTGGTCATGACCGACAGCGACTCCACGACGTTCGCGGGCAGCGCCAGGCCCGTGTCGTAGAACAGGCGTTCGGCCGTCTGCCGCAGCGACGAGTCGCGCGTGGGCAGGATCCACGGATAGTCGCTCAGCGCCTGCAGGGTGGTCGACGCGCGCGATGCCATCGGATGATGCACGCCGCCGACCACGCACAGCGGCTCCCGGTGCAGGATTTCGGCTTCAAGCCCGGGTGCGGTGGCCCGCCACGACACATCTTCCGGAATGCGCCCGACAACCACGTCGAGGTCGCCGACCGCCAGCGCGGGCAGCAGCTGGTCCATCTGGCCGACGCGCAAGGTCACCGACACCGCCGGTGCCTGTTCCTTCAGCAATTGGATGGCGCGTGGCAGCAGCACCGCCGACGCCGAGATCAGCGTGCCGATCAGCACCTGGCCCGACGTGCCTTCGCGGAACGCGCTGATCTCGTCAGTCAGGTGGCGCAGCTCGGCCAGCAGGGTCTTGGCGCGCCGCGCGACGAGCTCGCCGAACTCGGTCGTGGTCACGCCGCGGTTGCCGCGGATCAGCAGTGGCGCGCCGAGGTGGCTTTCCAGTTCGTGGATCACCTTCGTGACCGCCGGCTGCGTCATGTTGAGCGCCTGCGCTGCGCGCAGGATCGAGCCGCTGCGCAGCACCTGTTCGAACACGAGGATCTGCGCGAAGCGCAATTTCCGGCCAAGCGAGGTGGGATTCAGGGACATGGGCAAGGGCGAGGCGCGCTGCTGGGTTCGGCGCAATGCGGGCGTGGCCGGTATTCTAGACTGGAATATCAGGAGCCGAAAGTTTCATTTTTCAGGAATAGATGGCGTCGATACACTGCCTGCAAATATTTGCGAGGAGACAGTCTTGTCGCCATCCCCGACCCTGTATCGGAACTACGTTGACGGGCGCTTCGTCGAGTCCGCCAAAGGCTTTCCCAATATCTCGCCGGTCAACGGCGCTGTGATCGGCACCGTGTGCGAGGCCGACGCCGACCTCGTCGACCGTGCCGTGCGCGCCGCGCGCGCCGCCCTGGCCGGCCCGTGGGGCAGGACGACCCCGGCCGAGCGCGCCAGGGTGTTGCAGGCGGTCGCCGACGGCATCGAAAAGCGCTTCGACGCATTCGTGGCGGCAGAAGTGGCCGACACCGGCCGCCCCGAACACCAGGCACGCACGCTCGATATCCGCCGCGGCGTGCAGAATTTCCGCACCTTCGCCGAACTGGCTGGCCAGGCGGGTGGCGAGTGCTTCGAAATGCGCGCCGCTGACGGCGACGTCTTCAGCTATACGGTACGCAAGCCGCACGGCGTGGTCGCGATCATCTCGCCGTGGAACCTGCCGATGCTGCTGATGACCTGGAAGGTTGCGCCAGCGCTGGCCTGCGGCAACGCGGTGGTGATCAAGCCGTCCGAAGAAACGCCGGGCAGCGCGACACTGCTCGCGGAAGTCATGCACGAAGCGGGCGTGCCGCCGGGCGTCTTCAATCTCGTGCATGGCTTTGGCGGAGGCTCGGCGGGCGAATTCCTGTCGCGCCATCCGGATATCGACGCGATCACCTTCACAGGCGAGTCGCGCACGGGCAGCACCATCATGAAGGCCGTGGCCGACGGCGTGAAGGAAGTGTCGTTCGAGCTCGGTGGCAAAAACGCCGCCGTGGTATTCGCCGACTGCGATTTCGACCAGGCCGTGGCCGGCGTCACGCGTTCGAGCTTCACCAACACCGGGCAGGTCTGCCTGTGCTCGGAGCGCGTGTATGTCGAGCGCCCGATTTTCGAGCGCTTCGTCGCGGCGATGAAGGCTCGCGCCGAGGCCATGCGGATCGGCTATCCCGATGAAGACGGCGTGGAGATGGGTTCGCTGATCTCGCACGGCCATCGCGACAAGGTGCTGTCCTATTTCGCGCTGGCACGCGAGGAAGGCGCGACGGTTGTCGCCGGCGGCGGCGTGCCGCAGTTCGGCGACGCGCGCGACAACGGTGCCTATGTCCAGCCGACAATCTGGACGGGTTTGCCCGATTCGGCACGCTGCGTGCAGGAAGAAGTATTCGGCCCGGTCTGCCATATCGCGCCGTTCGATAGCGACGACGAGGTGGTGGCCCGCGTCAACGATTCGCGCTATGGCCTGGCCGCTTCGGTCTGGACGCGCGACCTGGGCCGCGCGCATCGCGTGACGCGCCAGTTCGACGTGGGCATCGTCTGGGTCAACACGTGGTTCCTGCGCGACCTGCGCACGCCTTTCGGCGGTACCCGTCTGTCGGGCATCGGGCGCGAAGGCGGGCGCCATTCGCTGGACTTCTATTCGTCCACCACCACCATCTGCGTCAACCCGTGAGCCCGCATGCTGAACCCTGAACTTATCGAGGCCGCGGACCAACTCTGGTTCGCTGCGGAACGCCGCCAGCCGTGCCTGCCCGTGCGCGATGCCATTGCACACGCCAGCGCCGGTGGCGCGGACCCGATCGCGCAGGCCTATGCGATCCAGCAGTACAACACCGAGCGCGCGCTGCGCGCCGGCCGCCGTCTGGTCGGCCGAAAGATCGGGCTGACCGCGAAGTCGGTGCAGCGCCAGCTTGGCGTGGACCAGCCGGACTTCGGCATGCTGTTCGCCGATATGGCGCGACAGGACGGCGAAGACATCGACTGCGCCGATGTCCTGCAGCCAAAGGTCGAGGCCGAAGTCGCGCTGGTGCTCGAACGCGATCTGCAAGATGAGGTGAATACCGTAGCGGACGTGATCCGAGCCACGGCCTTTGCGCTGCCGGCCATCGAAATCGTCGGCAGCCGCGTGGCCGGGTGGGATATCCGTCTGACCGACACCATTGCCGACAACGCATCGTCGGGCCTGTTCGTGCTGGGCACGCGGCCGGTATTGCTCGGCGCGCTGGACCTGGCCAACTGCGGCATGAGCATGGAGCTCAATGGGGATCCGGTGTCGGTCGGCGCCGGCGCCGCTTGCCTGGGCAATCCGCTCAATGCGGCAGTGTGGCTTGCCAACACCATGAGCCGCGTCGGTGCGCCGCTCAAGGCCGGCGACGTGATCCTGACGGGGGCACTCGGCCCGATGGCGACTGTGCAGCCGGGCAATGTTTTCACCGCACGTATGGAAGGCCTCGGTGCCGTGACCGCCGCGTTCCGCGCCGATAGCCAGCAAGGAGATGCCTGAGATGACCGACATGAGCCAGACGATCGTCGACGCGGCGCTCGCGCTCGACAACGCCGCCATGCAGGCGCAGCCGATGCCGCAGTTCGAAGCCGGCCATTTCGATTTGCCGACGGCGTATGCCATCCAGCGCGCGTCGATCCAGCACCGCGTCACACGCGGCGAACAGGTCAAGGGCATCAAGCTTGGTTTCACCAGCCGCGCGAAGATGGTGCAGATGGGCGTCGACAGCCTGATCTGGGGCTTCCTTACCGACGCGATGCTCGAGGAAGATGGCGGTACGGTGCACCTTGGGCGCTATATCCATCCGCGCGTGGAGCCCGAAGTCTGCTTCGTGACGCGCCGGACCATCGACGCGCCGCTGACGGCGCTGGAAGCGGCGGACTATCTCGAAGCGGTCGCGCCGGCGATGGAGATCATCGATTCGCGCTACCGCGATTTCCGCTTCAGCCTGGAAGATGTCGTGGCCGACAATTGTTCGTCGGCCGGACTCGTGGTGGGTGCGTGGTCGCGCGACTTTGCGGGGCTTGCGAACCTAGGCGTACGCATGCAGTTCGATGGCCGTGATGTGCAGGTCGGCTCGACAGGCGCGATTCTCGGCCATCCGCTGCGCACCGTCGTGCAGGCATCACGCCTGCTGCACGCGGCGCAGGTCAGCCTGCCGGCGGGCTCGCTGATCATGGCCGGCGCGGCCACCGCGGCCGAGGCGTTGCGCGCGGGGCTGCATGTGAGTTGCCATATCGGCAGCGGCGTCAACACGCTGGGCAGCGTGTCGTTCACTACGCGTGCGGGCATGCCAGACTGACTGCCGTATCCGCATCGACAACGCATTCAACAGCTACCAGGAGACCAACCATGCCGACAGAGGCGCATCTGGTGCAGGGCAAGGCAAAGCCACGGGGCCGTTTCCCGCACTGCAAGCGCGCGGGCGATTTCCTGTTCATCTCGGGCACAAGCTCGCGCCTGCCGGACAACAGCTTTGCCGGCGCGCAAGCCGACGAGATGGGCGTGACCCAACTCGACATCCGCGTGCAGACGCGCGCGGTGATCGAGAATATCCGCGACATCCTGGTGAACGCCGGCGCGACCCTGGCCGATCTGGTCGAGACGCAGGTGTTCCTCGTCAACATGAATGACTTCGGCGGCTTCAATGAAGTTTGGGCCGAGTATTTCGACTACGGCGGGCCTACACGGACGACAGTAGCGGTGCACCAGCTTCCGCATCCGCACCTGCTTATCGAGATCAAGGGCACGGCGTACAAGCCGCTGGCCAGAAAGGAGGCATGATATGTTCGACCTGAAATACGGCCGGCCGCTGAACTTCAAGCGCTGGCTCGACGACCACGCCGACAAGCTGAAGCCGCCGGTTGGCAACCAGCAGATCTGGCAGGACAGCGACATGATGGTCACCGTGGTCGGCGGCCCCAACGAACGCAGCGACTTCCACGACGACCCGATCGAAGAGCTGTTCTACCAGTTCAAGGGCAACGCCTACCTGCTGCTGTGGGAAGACGGCCGCTACGAGCGTGTCGACCTGCGCGAGGGCGACATGCTCCTGCTGCCGCCGCACACGCTGCATTCGCCGCAGCGCCCCGAGGCGGACAGCCGCTGCCTGGTGGTCGAACGCAAACGGCCGCAGGGCCAGAACGATGCGTTCCAGTGGAGCTGTGCCAGCTGCGGCACTATCGTGCAGCGCCATGAAGTGACGCTGCAGAGCATCGTGGCCGACCTGCCGCCGCTGTACGAGAAGTTCTACGCCAGCTCCGAGGATGCCCGCCGTTGCCCGGGCTGCGGCGAAATCCACCCCGGCCGCGATTTCCAGGCTTGGCACCGCACGCTCGCCAGGCACTCTTCATGATCGACATCCATTCGCACTTTCTCCCGCTCATCAGCCGCCAGGAAGCACAGGCCGTCGATGCGGAGCGCGCACCATGGCTCGCCGTGGATCCGTCCGGCGAAACCGGGCAGATCATGCTGGCCGACCAGCCGTTCCGGCCCGTGTACCGCGCGCTGTGGGATGCCGATTTCCGCATCGCCGAACTCGACACACAGGGCATTGCCACGCAGCTCGTCTGCGCAACGCCGGTGATGTTCGGCTATGGCTGGGACGCAGCGAAGGCCGCCGACTGGGCCGCGCAGATGAACGACAAGGCGCTCGCGTTCTGCGCGGGGCACCCTGACCGGCTCAAGGCGCTTGCGCAAGTGCCGCTGCAGGACACGCGCCTTGCGTGCGCCGAGGCTTCGCGCGCCGTGGCCAACGGTTGTGTTGGTGTGCAGATCGGCAACCATGTCGGGGACAAGGACCTCGATCATCCAGACCTTGTCGACTTCCTGACGTACTGTGCGGAGAACGACATTCCCGTGCTGGTGCATCCGTGGGACATGATGGGTGGCGGCAAGCGCATGAAGCAATGGATGCTGCCGTGGCTGGTCAGCATGGCGGCGGAGACGCAGCTCGGCATGATGTCGCTGATCCTGTCAGGCGCACTTGAACGCATCCCGGAGTCGCTGCGCATCTGCTTTGCGCATGGCGGCGGCAGTTTCGCCTTCCTGTTGGGCCGCGCCGACAACGCGTGGAAGCATCGCGACATCGTGCGCAAGGATTGCCCCCGCCTGCCATCCGAATACGCGCACCGCTTGCATGTGGACAGCATCGTCTTCGACGAAGGCGCGCTGCGGCTGCTCGTCGACGTGATGGGCGTCGAGCGCGTGATGCTCGGCTCCGACTATCCGTTTCCGCTCGGCGAGCAGGAAGTCGGCGGGCTCGTGCGCGGTGTGTCGTTCCTGGACGGGGCGCAGAAGCGGAAGATTCTCGCGGACAACGCGAGCCGGTTCTTCAGGCTCGACGCGGAGAGCAACGCTGTCTGACCTCGGCCGGTCGGTCAACAAGCCGGCATCAGCCGTTCAGCATCTTGCAGCGCGCCGCCAAACAATCGCGGAACGCCGCGGCGCTCGGTGACAGCGAGCGCCCCGCGCGCACGATCAGTTCGATCTGCCGGTGCACCACGGGCTTGTGCAGCGGCCGGAAGCGCACGCGGTCCGATCCCATCAGCTTGCCGACATAGGCGGGCACTACCGTCACGCCAAGGCCTGCCTCGGCCAGGCCTACGGCCGTTCCAAGATACGCGACTTCGAAACGCGGATTGACCTGCACGCCGGCCTGGTGCAGTTGCTGGTCGATCAGGGTGCGCATACCGGTCGCGTGCGACATGGCAATCAGCGGTTGGCCTTCCAGGTCCGACCACACCAGATCGCGCTTGCGCGTAGCCAGCGGCCAGCTGCTCGGCACCATCACGCCGAGCGGATGCCGCAGCAGCGGAATGCGGTCGAACTGCGGGTCCTCTTCCGGAAACACGCCAAAGCCGAAATCCACATCGCCGCTCAGCACGCGCCGGCCGATCTGCTCGGCCGGCAGGTCGGCGATGCGCACAGTGATCGCCGGATAGGCGTCGAGGAAGTGCGCAATGCTCTCCGGCAGCAGCGTCGACGCCAGCAGCGGCGTAGTGGCCACGGTGATGCGCCCGCGCCGCTTGTGGACGAGCTCGCGCGTATCGGCCACCGACTGCTCGACATCCCCGACGATGCGCATGGCACTGATCAGGAATTCGCTGCCGGCATCGGTCAGGGCGAACCGCCGCGTAGAGCGGTCGATCAGCTGCAGCCCGAGCTGGGATTCCAGTTCGCGTATCTGCAGGCTCGTGGCCGACTGGGTCAGGTGAAGCTTGGGCGCGGCCGCGGTAAAGCCGCCACTGCGAGCGACTTCGACAAAGGCGCGCAACTGCCGCAGGGTCACGTTCATATGCGGTTCTTATGAATCTGCCGGATTGACTGGTTCCGGAGCATAGCGGATGTGCCGCAGCTTGCGGCCGGCGTGTCACCGGTTCGCAACATCGCGTGAAAGGCCCTGCATACAGGCGCCGTGCCGCGGTCCCGCTTGAAACCTGGTCTGACGATCTTGAACAAGTATTTCTTATTAAACCATTAAATTTAATCGCTTGCTGAATGGACTCGAATTCGCTGAAATACACGCCACAACAACACGGAGCCCGGCACGCGCTGCGATGCGCCGGACCCTGAAACCCATGGAGACTGTCAAGATGCAACGTACCCTTAGCCGCAAGCTGCTCGGCGTCGTGCTCGCCTCGGCGGCGTGTTTCGCGGCATGCGGAGTGAGCACTGTCGTGCATGCGCAGACGGCGCAAGCGACACAGGCAGCGCAACTCGACGAACTGCTCAGCAAACAGGCGATTACGGAACTCCTCTACAAGTACCCGCGCGCACTCGACCGGCTGGACCGCGACATGCTGCTGTCGATCGCGCATCCGGAAGCGCGCATGCAGTTCGGCAAGCGCACATTCCCGTCGTGGTCGGCCTATGTGGACTGGCTGATCAAGGCGCACACCGAGATGCTTGGCAACAACCACCGCATCAGCAACATCCTGGTCGAGGTGAAGGGTGACAAAGCCGTGAGCGAATCGACCGGCACGGCCACGCTGCTCGTGAAGCGCGAGGGCCATGACGACCAGTACGAGGAACGCTGGATGCATTCGCGCTACCTCGACACGTGGTCGCGCCGCAACGGCAAATGGGCGCTCGACAGCCGCCAGACAGTCTCGGACTACCGCCGCATCAGCTATGTGTCCGCCGACGACGTGAAAAAGCGCTATGAAGTCGCGCCGCGCCTGGGCAAGGCCGATCCGTCTTACGCGCTGTTCGGCGAGAAGTAAGCCTCGCATCTCGCAACGGAGACACGCATCTTGCATACACACTGTGATCACGACGGCTGCCAGTCGCGGCGCCATTTTCTGGGCTCACTGGGAGCGCTGGCAGGCGCTGCGCTGATGCCGACCGGTCTGGCCAGGGCTCACGCCATCGGCCCCGGCGGCGGGCGTATCGATTTCCACCACCACTACTTTTCGCCGGCGTGGGTCAGGCTGGTGGAGTCCAAGCACAAGGTCCAGCCCGTACTCGGCTTCGACCAGTTCAAGAGCTGGACGATCGCCAGGGACCTGGAAGCAATGGATCGCGGCAATGTCGAGAAGGCCTTCCTGTCGGTCACGCAACCGGGCGTCTGGTTTGGCAACGTCGAAGAATCGCGGCGTGCGGCGCGTGACATGAACGACTTCGCGGCGACGATGAAGTCGGACCACAAGGGCCGCTATGGCCAGTTTGCCGTGCTGCCGCTGCCGGATATCGATGCCACGCTGAAGGAGATCGAATACGCGTTCGACACGCTCAAGGCGGATGGCGTGGGCCTGCTGTCGAGCTATGGCGACAAGTGGCTCGGCGACAAGTCGTTCTGGCCGGTCTGGGAAGAACTGAACCGCCGCAAGGCCGTGGTCTATATCCACGCCACGGCGCCGGGCTGCTGCGCGTGGGAATTCCAGCCGGGCATCCTGCCGACCTTCGTCGAGTTGGGATCCGACCTCGCCCGCGCCATGGTGAGCCTGGTTCAGGGTGGCACGGCGAAGGCGACGCCGGATATCAAATACATCTGGTCGCACGGCGGCGGCAGCATCTGGGCGCAGCGTTTCCTGGTCGGCGAAACCGCGGCATCGCTGGCGCGCGAAGCGCCGGCCGACTCGCGCCTGTACCAGTTCCGGCGCTTCTACTACGACACAGCTGCGGCGGCGGACGCGATCCATATGGGCATCCTGAAGATGGTCGTGCCGCCGAGCCAGATCGTGTTCGGCTCCGACTATCCATGGGTCGAGCCGGCCAAGATCGCCACGGGCCTGGAAGCATCAGGGCTGTCGCCGCAGGTCCTGCAGGCGGTCTATCGCGACAACGCCTTCCGGGTGATGCCGCAATTGCGCGAACAACTGGCTGCGGCCGCGCGTACGAACTGAAAGAGAAGGGCGGAGAGCCAGCAATGCAATTCAAGAGCATCAAGTGGGTAGCGGCCGCGTTGTGGGTATTGCCGCTGGTTGCGGCGGCACAGTCGTTCCCGATGCAGAACGTGCGCATCGTCGTGCCGTACGCGCCCGGCGGCGGCATCGACGGCATGGCCCGTGTGCTGGCCGAGCGCCTGCAGCAGAAATGGGGCAAGCCCGTCATCGTCGAGAACAAGCCGGGCGCGTCGACGATCATCGGCACGGTCGCGGTGACGAAGGCGCTGCCGGATGGCCATACGCTGTTACTGACAAGCGAAGCTACCGTCACCAGCAACCCTTACCTGTTCGACAAGCTGCCCTACGATCCGGCGCGCGAACTGGTACCGATCTCGGAGCTGGTGAGCTTGCCGCAGATGGTTGTCGCCAATCCATCGGTGCCGGCCTCCGACATGAAGGAACTTGTGGCACTGGCGAAGGCGCGGCCCGATTCGCTCAGCTATGCCACCTATGGTTCGGGCAGCCTGCCACACCTGCTGTTCGAGGGCATCAACGCGCGCCGTGGCGTGAAGATGACGCAGATTCCATACAAGGGCATTACGCCGGCGGTTACCGCCGTGCTAACCGGCGAAGTCCAGCTCACGCTGGCCGGTGTGCCGGCGGCGGAAGGCTATCTGCGTGCAGGCAAGCTCAAGGCACTGGCCATCGCGCGCCGCGAGCGGCTGCCGGGCATGCCCCAGGTGCCGACGCTGGCCGAAGCGGGCTTTGCAGACATCGATCCGCATGAGTCGTGGTTCGGCCTGTTCGTGACGGGTGGTACGCCGACACCTGTCGTGCAGAAAATTGCGCGTGACGTCGCCGCTGTGGCGGCGGACCCGGCATTCATCGAGCGCTACGTGCGGTCGCGTGGGTTTGATCCGGTGTTCTCCACACCGGACGCATTTGCGAAGTTCATCCAGGCTGACCGTAGCCAGAAGGAAAAACTGATCCGGCTCACCGGGGCCAAGGCCGAATAAAGGCCTGGAAAGTCTCAAACAAGAACAACCCAGAAAAAGAGAGTGGGAGATGCCGATGTTCAAGAATGCGAGCAGTGCGAACGCGACCAAGCAGCCGTCGCCAGGCGAAGCGGAATTCGTGATACGCGGGGGCCATGTGCTCACGATGGACGCGACGCTTGGCGACCTGCCGGAGGCCGACGTGCATGTCGTCGACGGGGAAATCGTCGAGGTCGGAGTCGGGCTAGGCAAGCCCGGCATGGCGGAGATCGACGCGCGCGGCATGATCGTCATGCCGGGGCTGGTCGATACGCACTGGCATCTGTGGAACAGCTCGCTGCGCGCGCTGGTTCGTGGCGATGATCCCGAGCACGGATACTTTCCGACCACGCTGCGGATCGGCCCGTTCTTCTCGCCGGAGGACTCCTACCACTCCATCCGGCTGGGATTGGCCGAAGGCCTTGCTTCGGGGATCACCACGGTCAACAACTGGTCGCACAACACCCGGAGCCCGCAGCATGCGGACGCGGAACTGCGCGCGATGCACGAGATGGGTGTACGCGGCCGCTTCTCGTACGGCTGGGGGCAGGAGTTGCCGCTGGATCAGATGATGGACCTGGAAGACCTGGCGCGTGTACAGCGTGAAGGCATGCCGGATTCCACGCTGCTCACGCTTGGCGCGGCCGTGCGCACGCCGGTCTCGAATCCGCGCGGCGCTGTGCCGATCGACGTGGTCAAGGCGGAGATGGCCGCCATCCGCGCACTCGGGCTACCCATCACCATGCACGCGCGACCCGGCGTGGTCTCGGTGCTCGCCGACGAGGGACTGCTTGGACGCGATCTCCAACTGGTTCATCCGCAGGGTGTATCGCCGGATGAGGCGAGATTGCTCGCCGCTTCCGGCACGACGTTCTCGTGCTCGCCAGTGATCGAGATGCACTACGCTCAGGCCACGCGTGGCGAGATCCAGTTCCAGGAGCTGATGGATCACCGCGTGCAGCAGAGCCTGTCCGTCGACAGTTCCGCCGCGTCGGCGAATGCCGACTACTTCAGCTGCATGCGCGCGCTGCTGTGGTCGCACAAGCAGCGCTTCGGCAGCACGGTGCCACTGCCGCCGCGCCGCCTGCTCGAACTCGCGACGATCGATGGTGCGCGTGATCTGGGTCTGGGTGCGCGTATCGGATCGCTGGTGCCGGGCAAGCGTGCCGACATCATCCTGGTGCGCACGACCGATGCCAACGTGGCGCCCGTGATTGATCCTGTGCATGCGCTGGTGTATTCGGCGCAGCCGTCCAATGTCGATACGGTGCTGGTGGATGGCAGGGTGCTTGTGCGCAATGGCTGCCATACGCATGTCGATGTATCCGCCATCGTCAGCGATGCGGCGGCATCGATTCATGGGCTGCGGCGTCGGTTTGCGCGTGCAGCCTGAGCGCATCCATTTCTTCAGATATAAACAGGGGAGACAAGCAATGAAGGTTTCGAAGTTCACTGCAGCGCTGCTGGCGTGCTGCGCACTGGCTGGCACCGCGCAGGCGGCCGAATACATGGAGCAGAGCGAGCGCATCAAGGGCCGTTCCTACTCGCCTGCGGTCGTTACCGAAGGGGGACGCATCGTCTGGCTGGCTGGGGAAACGACGACCACCGATCTCAACGGCAAGGACATCAAGGGTGACTTCGAGGCGCAGGCGCGGACGGTGTTTGCGTTGATTGACCAGACGCTTAGGCGCGCCGGTGGCAGCCTCAAGGACGTGGTCAGCATGACGGCGTATCTCACGGATGCTCGCAATGGCGCTACGTTCTCGAAGGTTCGCAAGGAGATGTTCCCGGATGGGAACTATCCGGCTAGCGCGCAGATTACGGTTTCTAACCTGGCGGTGCCGGGGATGCAGGTTGAGGTGCAGGCGGTGGCGGTGATAGGGGATAGGTGTGTTAAGGGGACGTGCTTGGCTAAGTGAGGGTTGTGGTTCTTGGCGTCTGCCAAGCGCCAAAGCCAAAATCCAAACAAAAAACCTTCATGCCGTTTCCGCGGTCAATTGAAATTTCAGTTGACTGCGGTTTTTTATTCAGGCGAAAGAATTGAATCAAATATCCTCATAAATCAATTAATTTTAATCGCTTGATAAATGCTATCAGTTTGAACGAAATTCCCAAAACGGACGCGATAAAGACAAATCGCACGTCATTCAATAAAAGAAGACATGCAACGTCCGCAACAACCAGGGAAAGAGCAAACATGAAGAGCAGGACAGGAGGAGCCAAAACCCCGATGAAACCGATCAAGCGCATCGCCGCAGCCGCAGCTTTGCTGCCGGGGCTGGCAACAGCACAATCCGTAACCATGTACGGCGTCGTCGACACCGGCGTCGAATACGTCAACAACATCGGCGCAGCCAAGGACAATGTCCTCCGCGTGATGGGCAATACAGGCATGGTCCCCTCCCGCTGGGGCCTGCGCGGCACCGAAGACCTCGGCGGCGGCCTGAAGAGCGTATTCGTACTGGAATCCGGCTTCTTTCCCGACAGCGGAACATCGTCGATGGGCGGCCGCCTGTTTGGCCGACAGGCCTTCGTCGGCCTGTCAGGCCGCTGGGGCCAGATCGCGTTCGGGCGCCAGAACACCATGCTGTTCTGGTCCTATCTCGATTCCGACATCCTGGGCCCGAACATCTTCGGCTCCGCAAGCCTGGACAACTACATGACGTTCGGCCGCGCTGACAATGCGGTCTCGTACAAGGGCACGTTCGGTGGCCTGACCGTCGGTGCGACGTACAGCTTTGGCCGCGACACCGTCAGCGCTGGACCCAGCCCCGCCGGGACCAATTGCGCGGGCGAGAACGCTGCTGACAAGCGCGCATGCCGTGAGTGGTCGGCCTTGCTGCAGTACCAGACCGACTGGTGGGGCGTGGCCGCAGCGTACGATGAAAACCGCGGCGGCCCGGGTGCGTTCGGCGGGCTGACAAACAGCGGCCTGACCGACCGGCGCGCGACGGTCACGGGCTATGCCATTCTTGCCAACCGCGCCAAGGTCGGCGCCGGTGTCATCCGTCGCGACAATGAAGGCAGCGCCACGCCGCGCAGCGATCTGTGGTACGTCGGGGGTTCCTACGACATCACGCCGGCCTTTAACGTCGCCGGGCAGGTCTATTCTCTGCGCTTCCACCACAGCGCCAACAAGGCCATGCTGTACGCATTACGTGGTACCTATGCCTTCTCGAAGCGCACATCGGTGTATGGCACCGTCGGCTACGTCGACAACAGCGGCCAGTCGGCCGTGGCGGTCGATGGCGCGGCAACTCCGCCGCCCGGTGCTTCGCAGGCGGGCGCAATGCTGGGCATCAAGCATATCTTCTGATCGTCGCGACGTTCGCGGCGGGCAGCCCGCTTAGCCGTGGGTGCGGCGCGGTGCCAGGCCAGCCGCTGCCACCGCGCGGGCCGCGAGCAGTGGCTCCGCGTCGCCCAAGACGTCCTGCGTGGCTCGCTGCAGCACGAAATCGCGAAAGCGGTGTGCGGCGGTACGTGGCGTGATCTGGCCGTTCCATACCGCGACCACCGGTTCGACACGGCTGTCGAGTTCGAAGCGCAGCACGCGCGCCACCTTGGCCGAGGCGAGCTGCGCGGCAATGCGCTCCGGGAACACCGACAGGTAGTGCCCGGTCTGCATCAGGCTGGCGGTCGCGGCGACGTCGCTCGTGCGGATGCCTTGCGATGGCGCCGGCGCACCGAGCGCATGGAAGGCCGTATGCAGCAGATGCAGCATGCGCGAACCTGCAGCCGGAATGCACCACTGCTGTTCGGACAACGCCTGCGCCGTGAACTTGCGGCGCGCCAGCAAGGGGTGGTCCGGGCTGGCGACGATCACGACCTTCTGCGCCGGCACTACGGGCGTGCTGCGCAGCGCGGGCCGCGACAGCCGTGGATCGTCATAAGCGAACAGCAGGTCCAGCGAGCCTTGCAGCAACTGCTCGGTCAGTTCGCCAATACCGCCTTCGATCACGCTTATCTCGACGCGTGGGTTGTCGCGGTAGAAATCGCTCATCGCCTGCGCCAGGAACGGCTGCACCGACATGGTCCGGAACGCGACCCGCAGTTCGCCCTGGTTCCCGGCGCGTACCGCCTGCATGGAGTCCGCGAGCCGGCCCAGCTGCGTGAGCAACACCTGACCGTGCGTCGCGAGTTCGCGCCCTGCTTCGGTTAGCTCCAACCCGCGGCGTCCGCGCACGAACAGCGGCATGCCGACGATGTCCTCGATTTCGGCGAGGGTTTTCGACACGGCCGCCGGACTCACATGAAAGCGCGCCGCCACCGACGCTGCGGTCTGCATCTCGCCGAGCGCGACGATGATGCGCAGGTGCCGCAGCTTGAGGCGGCTCAGTGGAAAGCTGGCGGATTCCAGCGTGTCAGCGGTGGGGGTGAATGCCATGGCATGGGCCCGTTCGGTAAGTTAACCATTTGCTCAATATGACGAGATTTTAATTCGCTTTTGGTGCAGGACAGGATCCCCTATAGTCGGCCGCATCCGCAACATGCAGACGAGGCACCGAGACCTCGGAAGGAGACCGATGATTCGAACGAGCAGGCTTTCCGCCATCCTTCAGGCGGCTTTTGCTGGTGCAGCGATGATGGCCGCGACGTGCGCTACCGCCGCCACGTGGCCCGACCGGCCGCTCCGCCTCGTGGTGCCGTTCCCGGCCGGCGGGTCGTACGACATCGTCGGGCGCACGCTGGCGCGCAAGCTCGAGCAGCGCCTTGGCCAGCCCGTGGTGGTGGAGAACATTGCCGGCGGCGCCACGGTGCCGGGGGCGATGTCCGTGCTGAAAGAGAAGGCGGACGGCAACACGCTGCTGCTCGCGAGCGACGGCACGCTCAACATCAACCCGCATACGATCAAGGGCCTGCGTTACCGCCCCGACACCGATTTCACGCCCGTCACGATCGTCAGCACCGTGCCGCACTGGATCATTGCGCGGGCGGACCGCAAAGAGATGAACCTGTCCGAACTGACGGCCTATATCCGGAAGAACCCCGGCAAGGTATCCATCAGCATCAATACCGTGGCCGGCGCCGCGCACCTTGGGCTGGCGGACTGGAAGCGCCGCAACGGGCTCGACTTCACCATCGTGCCGTATCGCGGTTCGCCGCCGGCGATGTCGGACCTGATCGGCGGCCAGACCTACGCGCACGTCGACGTAATCGGCTCCTCCATCAGCTATGTGACCGAGGGCAAGGCCCGGCCGCTGGCCGCGCTGCAGGGCAAGCCCGTAGCGCAGTTCCCGAACCTGGAATTGCAGAAGCCGGACGACAAGGATGCGCTGCAGATCCGCGCCAACCTGGCACTCGTGGTCAAGGCCGGCACGCCCGCGGACACGATCGACCGCCTCTACAAGGAAGTGAAGGCCAGTGTCCAGGAGCCGGATTTCCAGGCACGGCTGCAGACGCTTGCCTACGAGTCCGTGCTGACGCCGCCCGCCGAGAGCAAGCGCTTCTTGCAGGGCGAGACGCTGCGCTATGGCGCCATCGCCCGCACTGTCGATCTCGAATCCAACTGACGCCTCGCCCGTACCGGAGTTTTTGTTATGCGTTTTGTCATTGCCCTGATGCGGCATGAAACCAATACCTTTTCGCCGATCCCCACGCCGCTGCGCGCATTCAACCGCGGCAGCACCACTGACGGTCCGCTGCGCGGCGAAGACGCGGTGCGGGCATGCCGCGGCACCAATAGCGCGGCGGCGGCTTTCATGGACCTGGTCGAGAAGCAGGGCGACGAGTTCGTGATGCCGCTGATGGCCAACGCCGTGCCGAGCGGCGTGGTCACAGCCGACGCATTCGAGTCGATGGCGGCCATCATCGTCGACGCCGTGCGTGACGGTTGCGATGGGGTCATGCTCGACCTGCACGGCGCGATGGTCGCCGAAGGCTTTCCCGATGCCGAAGGCGAGCTGCTAGCACGCATCCGGGCCGTCGCGCCGGACGTGCCTATCGCCGTCTCGCTCGATTTCCACGCGAACTTCAGTGCTGCGCTGATCGACAACGCCACGGTCATCGCGGGCTATTGCACCTATCCGCACGTGGACGTCTACGAGACCGGCGCGCGCGCGGCACGCACGCTGATGGCGGCGCTGCGCGGCGAGAGCAAGCCCGTCATGCTCTGGCGCACGCTGCCGATGCTCACGCACATGCTGCGCCAGACGCCGCGCGAGCAGCCGATGAAGGACATCATGGACCGCGCCATGGCCGCCGAGCGCGACGGCGAGGTGCTGAACGCGTCGGTGTTCGGCGGCTTCCCGCTGGCTGACATCCCGCATACCGGGCTGACTGTCGTAATCGTCGCCGATGCGGGGCATACCGATGCCGCGCGCCGATTGCTCGATGACCTGTGCCACATGGCCTGGGAACGCCGCGCCGATTTCGTGTTCCCGATCGAGCCGATGGAGGACTCGATCGCGCGAGCGCGCACGGCTGAAACCGGGCCGGTGATCCTGGTCGACCACGGCGACAACTGCGGCGCGGGCGGTCCGACCGACGAGATGACGGTGCTCGGCGAAGTGCTCCGGCAAGGGCTGGAGGGCGTGGTGGCGGGACCATTCTGGGACCCGGCCGCCGTGGCGAGGCTGATCGACGCTGGCGTCGGCAGCACCGTGACGCTCGGCGTCGGCGGCAAGACAGATATGCCGGCGCTGGGCCTGAAGGGCCGCCCATTGACGCTGACAGGACGCGTCCAGTGCATCACCGATGGCAACTACCAGGTGACCGGGCCGATGTTCACCGGCATGAAGCTGAGCCTCGGCCGCACCGTCGTGCTCGACGTGGAAGGCACGCTCGTGGTCATCTGCGAGAAGCCGCAGGAGCCGTTCGATACGGGCGTATTCACGCATGCCGGCATCGACCTGTCGCGCCGCAAGTACGTGCTGATCAAGTCGCGCCAGCATTTCCGCGCAGGGTTCGAGCCGATCGCCAAGGACATCGTGCTCGTTGCCGGCCCGGGTGTCTGCAGCTCGGATTACAGCCTGTTCCCATTCCGCAACCTGCGGCGCCCGATCTATCCGCTCGAAACCGACACCACGCTGCAGGCCGCCTGAGCGACTGCGCATTGCCCAAGGTTGCCGAAATGCCGTTCCGAATTGTTCTGAAGCGCCTGGCGGCCATACTGGGCCTGGCCCTCGGCGCCAGTGCCGTTCCCCACGCCGCCGTTGCGGCTGCCAGTGACACGCCCACGCGCATCGTGGTCGGCTTCGCCGCCGGTGGCGCGCTCGACATCTTCGCGCGCACGCTGGCGGAGAAGCTGCGCGTGTCGCTGAACACGCCGGTGGTGGTCGAGAATCGTCCCGGCGCATCGGCAAGGCTTGCGCTGGATACCGTCAGGCGCTCGGCCGCCGATGGCAAGACGATCCTGATCTCGCCTGCGCCGCCGTTTACGATCTTTCCGCTGACCTACAAGCAGCTTCCGTACGATCCCGACAAGGACCTTGTCCCCGTTGCCTATCTGGCCGACGTACCGCTGGTGGCGTCGACCAGCGTGAACCAGCCCTATCGCACCATGCGGGAATACCTGGCGTGGGTGAAGCGCGAACCGGCCAAGGGCGGCGTCGGGCTGGTCACGCTAGGCGGCACGATCCATTTCGGCGTGCTGACGCTGGGCAAGGAAATCGGCGTGCCGTTGTTGCCGACGGCTTACCGCGGCGCGGTGATGACGCTGACCGATGAGATCGGCGGCACGCTGCCGCTCGGCATCGACGCCGTCGCCGGGCAGATGGAGCTGTATCGCGCGGGCAAGATCCGCTTCCTCGGCGTTACGGGCACAAAGCGTACGTCGCTGCTTCCCGACGTGCCGACGCTCGCGGAATCCGGTGCGCCGGGCTTTGAATCGGCATCGGGCTGGTACTCGGCCTTCGTTGCTGCAGGCACGCCTGCGGAAACGGTGGGGCGAATTGAAAAGGCGATGCTCGAGGCGATCCGGACGCCAGACGTGCGCGACAAAATGGCCGCACTGGGCATGGAGATGAACGGGCAGTCCGGCGCGGCACTGCGCAAGATGATTCAAGCGCAGCGCGCGCAGTGGAAGCCCGTGGTGGAGGCGTCGGGGTTCACGGCGAGTGATTGAGGCCCGGCCGTCCCGGCTGGCGGACACTGTCCGAATACGCCGCCGGGGTCTCCCTACTGCGTACAATGCAGCCCATCGACTCCTGGGATGACCTCCGTGAAGAAAACCGACCTCGAAAAAAACAAGGGCCTGAAGATCAACAACAACATGAAGCAGGCAGGTGCCAACCGCGCCGGCAACGTGCCGAAGACGAAGGATCGGCAGGCTGCTGCGAAGACCGGGTTGCTCGGCAAGCTGCTGGGCAAGGCAGTCCCGCCCGAAAAGAGCGGTGACTGAAGCCATTTCAGCCCGAGGCGGCGTCTAGGCCACTGCGCCGCGTGCCGCCTGTGCCAGCGCCAGTGCGAGCCGTGCGCCGACTTCGGCGTTGTGCTTCACCAGCGCGATATTGGTGGCCAGGCTGCGGCCACCGGTGAGCGCCTTGATGCGCGCGAGCAGGAACGGTGTCACAGCCTTGCCGGTGATGCCTTGCGCCTGCGCTTCGTCAAGTGCCTGCTGCGTCAGCGCATCGATTTCCTCCGACGCCATGGCCGCCGCCTCTGGCACTGGCGTGCTCAGCAACACGCCACCGGCAAGTCCGAGATCCCATTTCGTGCGGATAAAGCGTGCCTGTTCCGCCGGATCGTCGAGCCGGTAGTCCGCGCGAAAACCGCTGTCGCGCTTGTAGAACGCAGCGAAGTTTTCTTGCTCGCAAGTGAGCACGGGGACGCCCTGCGTTTCCAGGTATTCCAGCGTCAGGCCGATGTCGAGAATGGACTTGGCGCCCGCGCACACCACCGCTACTGACGTTCGCGCAAGTTCCTGCAGGTCGGCGGAGATATCGAAAGTCTCCTGCGCGCCGCGGTGCACGCCGCCAATGCCGCCGGTCACGAAGACCTCGATGCCGGCCAGCGCCGCGCAGATCATCGTGCCCGCCACGGTAGTCGCACCAAGCTCGCCGCTGGTCAGCACCGCGGGCAGGTCGCGGCGGCTGACCTTGTGGGCCTTGCCCGAGCGGCCGAGCCGTTCGAGTTCATCGTCCGACAGGCCGACGCGGATGCGCCCGTCGATCAGCGCGATCGTCGCGGGCTCCGCGCCCAGCTCACGAATCAGTGCCTCTACCTCGTGCGCCGTCCGCACGTTTTCTGGGTAGGGCATGCCGTGCGCGATGATCGTCGATTCGAGTGCGACGAGCGGCCGACCCGCGGCACGCGCTGCGGCAACCGGTGCGCTGAAGGTCAGCCAGGATTGGGCGAGGTCGGTAGACAATTCGATGTTCCCGGTAGGCAAGATCGTTAGGTATTGCCGGAGCGACAGTTGCGCCCCGGCGTTCTCAGGCCTTACACCTCTTTGGTCATCCCCTTCAGATCGATCCACTGCGCAAACTGCTCCTCGGTTACATGACCCGAAGCAATCGCCGCCTCGCGCAGCGACAGGTTGCGCTTGACGGCCAGCTTGGCGATTTCCGCAGCCTTGTCGTAGCCGATATGCGGATTGAGCGCGGTTACCGGCATCAGCGAGCGTTCGAGCAGTTCGGCAATGCGCTCGCGGTCGGCTTCCACGCCTTCGACCATGTGTTCGGCGAAGCTCGATGCGGCATCCGCAAGCAGTGTCACCGACTGCAGCAGGCTGTAGACGATCACCGGCTTGTACGCATTGAGTTCGAGCGTGCCGAGCGCATTCGCCAGCGTGACCGTGGTGTGGTTGCCGATCACGCGGCAGCAGACCATGGCGAGCGCTTCCGCCTGCGTCGGATTGACCTTGCCCGGCATGATCGACGAACCCGGTTCGTTGGCCGGAAGCTGCAGTTCGGCAAAGCCGGCGCGCGGGCCCGAGCCCAGCAGCATGAAATCGCGCGCGATCTTCAGGAACGATGAGGCCGTCGTATTGAGGGCGCCGGACAGGTCGGCCAGCGCATCGTGGGCGGCCTGCAGCGCATAGCGGTTCGGTGCGGGCTCGAATGGCAGGCCGGTGTAGTCGGCCAGCGCGCGCGCGAATGCGGCGGCGAATCCCGGCGGCGCGTTCAGGCCGGTGCCCACCGCCGTGCCGCCCTGCGCGACAGGCATCGCGCGAAGCATGGCCTGCTGCAACCGCGATTGGGCATCGGCGACCTGCGTCATATAGCCAGAGAACTCCTGGCCGAGCGTCAGCGGCACGGCATCCTGCAGGTGCGTGCGGCCGACCTTGACGATGTCGGCGAACGCATCGACCTTGCGCGCGAACGTCTGCTGCAGCGTCTCGAGCGCGGGCAGCAGCTTCTGCTGGATCGCGCGCGTGGCGGCGATGTGCATGGCCGTCGGGAAGCTGTCGTTGGACGACTGGCTCGCGTTGACGTGGTCGTTCGGGTGCACGGGCTTCTTGCTGCCGACCTGCCCGCCAAGCAGCTGGATGGCGCGGTTGGCGATGACCTCGTTGAGGTTCATGTTGGTCTGCGTGCCAGAGCCGGTCTGCCACACCGAAAGCGGGAATTCATCGGGCCAGCGGCCTTCGATCACTTCGCTTGCTGCTTGCTCGATGGCGCCTGCCAATTCCTGTGGCAGCACGTCAAGCTCGCGGTTGGCGCGCGCGGCACACAGCTTGAGGATGGCAAACGCTTCAATCAGCGCCGGCGGCATCTTTTCATTGCCGATGCGGAAATTCTGGCGCGAGCGTTCGGTCTGCGCCCCCCACAAGTGGTCGGCGGGGACTGGCACATCGCCGAGACTGTCTTTTTCGATGCGGGTGGCGGAGGAAGACGGTGCGGACATTGACAAGCTCCTGGCTACGAGGGAGAGAGAGACGGACGCGGTGCATGGCCATCTGGCGGCCCGTCACGTGGCCGTCCTCTAGAATAGTGCTTCATTGTGACCGGCACTCACGCCATTCTTACGCCATTCCCCTGCCACCAGCATGCTTATCGCCCAGCTCAAGTCGTTCTTCATGGTGGCTCGCATCGGCAGCGTGACGCAGGCCGCCAAGCGGCTGGGCTTGTCGCAGCCGACCATCACCGCGCAGATCCGCGCGCTCGAAGAGGCCTATGGCGTCGAGCTGTTCCACCGCGGCGGCAGGCGTCTGGCGCTGTCCGATGCGGGGCTGACGCTGCTGCCCAAGGTCGAGACGCTGGTCCAGCAGGAAACGGAAATCGATTTCTTCCTGCGCCATTCGGGCGACCTGCGCACGGGCAGCCTGCGCATCGGCGCCACCGCGCCGTACTATGTGCTGGACCTCATCCGCCGCTTCAGCGCACGCTATCCGGCCATCGACGTCACGGTCGAGATGGGCAACTCGCAGGAAATGCTCAATGCCCTGCAGGAGTACCGCGTGGACGTGGCCATGTCGTCCAATTTCGTGGATGACCCGCGCCTGTCGCGGCTGCTGCTGGGCGTGGATCCGCTCGTGCTGGTCGTGCATCGCACCCATCCTTTGGCCGGGCGAACCGAAATCACCGCCGCCGCACTCGCTGGGTGCCGGCTGCTGATGCGGGAAGCGGGATCCACCACGCGCATCGCGACCGAGCAGATGCTGGCCGAGGCCAATGTCGTGCCTGGTTCCCAGATGGAAATCGGCAGCCGCGAGTCGATTCGCGAGGCCGTGGTGCGCAATCTCGGCGTGTCGGTGATCGCGCTGCATGAAGTGCCGAGCCACGCGGACCTGCGCGTGCTGCACTTCACGGGCGGATCGCCGCAATTGCACGAGTACATGTACTGCCTGCGCGAACGTCGGCAGGCCCGGCTCATCGATGCGTTTGTCTCGCTTGCGGAGCCAGCCGGGAAGAGAACCGAGGATTAGCGCGCAGCAGGTGTGAGGAAAGCGGCACCCGCCACGCGCACTATTGGCTCGGTCAGGCCGTCATCTTCAGGCAGGCTTCCATGCAGGCCGCGCAAGCACGGGCGCATTCCTGGCAATGCTCGGCGTCGTGCCGTTCGCACTCTTCCTTGCACCACTTGCAGACTTCGGCGCAGTCTTCGCAGACCAACGGGGCAAACTCGCTGTTGCGCAGCATGTAGGACGCGGCGAGCTGCGCAATGCCGGCGACGTCCATGTCCAGCGCGATGCAGCGCGCCATCTTGCGCACGTCGGGCTCTTCCAGGCATGCCGCGGCGCACTTGAGCGCGGCGGCGGCGCAGGCATTGCAGGCGGCAATGCAGTCGGCGTAGCGGGCGGCGTTTTCCTGCACGGTGGGTCGGATCATGGGAGCGTCCTCCTTGGGGGATCGGTGACGGCATGCGGTAAGAGACAACACAGAGACGGCGCGCGCGGTGACCGGAACGGATGCCGCAGGCAACCGTTATCCACAATAGCAGGCGCAAACGGGTCCTGCCGGGACGGGTATGCTGCACAGCAGTGATCTACAATGCGACCTGTGCCTCCGAACATGTCGCGGGAGCCCGCAGGGCAGCGGCACTTGCCGCCCCCCGCCATGCTCTAATCGGAAAGGCGGCATTCCACACCAAGGCAGGAAAGGAAGGACATCATGGGCGAGGCAAAACGAAGGGGTACGCCCCAGGAGCGGGCCGAAGCGGCACGCGCGAAGAAAGAGGCCCTGCGCCCGGCGCAACTGGTCTGCGGCCACTGCAAGACGGCCTTCCAGGAATTCGATGAGCTCGACGTGCCCGGCTTGCCCGGCATCGACGCCGTCTTTGGCGGGCAGTGTCCGGCATGCGGCAACGACGTGGTCGTCTTCAAGGGCGAACCGAACTCGGTGGCCGAGGCGATGATTGCGTGGCAGAAGATGCTGGGCGCCGACGCGCAACTCGGCTACCAGTCCAGCGACGGACGCCATGTGCCGTATGAGCCCGGCAGTGACGCCGGTGAGGATGCTGGCGACGCGGGTGGCTCGGGCGGCACACCGCGCGGCACGGTTCACTGAGCGCTGTCTGCGGTAATCAGTTCCGGGGGGCCGATCTCGTAGCGGCCCCGTCCCGCGCCCTTGGCGCGGTAGAGCAGCACATCGGCCAGGCGCATCAGTTCGCGCTCCTGCATCGGGCCGCCATCGTACAGCGCCACGCCGATGCTCACGTCGATATCGGCGAACATGCCTTCGAAGTGAAAGCGCTGGCCCACCGCGCACAGGATGTCGGTAGCCACGCTGCGCGCCGCGGCCGCATGGCCAACGCTCTCGAGGATCACCGCGAATTCGTCGCCGCCGAGCCGCGCCACCGCATCCTGCTTGCGCACGCAGCCTAGCACGCGCTTGGCGAAGGCTTGCAGCAGCAGGTCGCCGGCCGCATGGCCATGGATGTCGTTGACCGCCTTGAAGCGGTCCATGTCCAGGTACAGCAGCGCCATCATGCCGCCGCTTTCGCGGCATCGCGCCATGGCATCCTGCAGGCGGCTTTCGAACGCGCTGCGGTTCAGTAGCTGCGTCAGGTGGTCCGTGCTGGAAATATGCGATAGCCGCATGGTTTCGAGCTTGCGTGGCGTAATGTCCTGCACGTGGATATGCACGCCGACCACCTCGCTGCCATCCGCGCTCCATTCGGGCCGGTAGCTGGTTTCCATGCAGTGGTACTCGGGTTCGTTTTCCTCGGACTCGAAGGTCACCACGGCGCCGGCCAGTGCGCGCTGCAGGAAAGGCTGGGCCCTGGCATAGCGCGTTTCGCCCAATACCTCGCGCACGGTCTTGCCGCGCAATTCCTCCAGCGTCAGGCCGAAGGTGTGCTCGTACGCAATGTTGTTGAACACATAGCGCTCGTCCGTGTCGATGAAGGCCAGCAGCGACGGCAGCGTGTCGGTCACCGCGCGCAGGCGCCGCTCGCTGCGGTCCAGTTCCTGGCGGCGTTCGCGCACGTCGCGCATCAGGCGGGTGAAGGCGCGCGCAAGGTCGCCGATCTCGTCGCGGTGCTGCCGCTCGGGCAGCCGCTCGAACGCGGACAGGTCGGACGCGCTGTCCCTGACCACTTCATGCAGCCGCGTCAGCGGCGCCAGCAGAAGGCGCACGGCCAGCCAGATGGACGCGGCCACCAGCAGCAGCGCCAGCCCCGCCAGGATCAGGAAGCGTTGCTGCATGCGGTGCAGCGGCGCGTAGGCCTCGTGCGCGGGCAGCAGCGCCACCAGTTCCCAGCCCGTCGTGGACATCAGGTAGCGCGAGACTACGGGGCGCGTGGGTGTCAGGAATTCCAACGTGGCGGCGCGATCGTCCTGGCCACAGGTGTCGCCGATCGCGCGGGCTGGCTGGCGCGCCTGGGTCGGGTCGGGATGCTGTATGTAGACGGGGCGGCTGCCCGCGGAGACCAGGCAGTAGAAGCCCGTGGTGCCCAACCGGTTGTGCAGCACCTCGACCAGGAAGTTCGAACGAGCCAGGTCGAGCCAGCCGCCGACCAGGCCGGCAAAGCGTCCCTGCGCGGACAGGACCGGCACGGCGACGATCACGCCGAGGCGGTCGTTGGTGCGCGCGCGGATCGGCGGGCTGATCACGGGGGCGAGCGTGCGTGCGGCTTCGCGGAAATAGGTGCGGTCGCCCACCTCGGTGACCATCCCGCTGTCGCCGAGCGCCGTGCCGCGCGCGTCAACGACCATCAGTGAATTGAACGCACCGGGGACCGGAATGGCGCGTCGTACCTGCGCCAGCGCCTGCGCCATTGCCGCGGGGGCCTGCGCGCCGCGCGCCGTGCCAAACAGGCCGCCAAGCTGCGCGGCCTGCTGCCTCAGCAGCATGATGCGGTCTTCCATGGCAGTGTCGAGCTGGTCCGCGGACAGCTTGACGATGGAGTCCTGCTCGTCCTGCAGCACGTCTTGCAGGTCGCGGTGCGCGGCGAACAGCGACGTCAGCACGATGCCGGTGCCGAACACCGCGGCCAGGACCGTGGTGATCAACGCGATACGCGCTTTCAGCGAAGGCAAGAAGACAGGCATGCGGGGGCGATGTTCGGAATTCGGCTTGCCGCGCGGGGGCCAGGGTCCGGGCAGGCGATGCGCACGGCGGAACGCCTGCGGCACTACCCTACCATACCCGGCACGATCCCCGCAGGTGGGCAATGTGTGGGGGTTGACAATGCGGTGCGAGGGGAATTTCCCCGACAGCCTGTGCCCTCGCTGTGTGGAAACGCTCCAATGCGGGGCTGTGCTTTGCGGCGCGCCAAGGTATAGTGCCCGTTGCCTGCCAGGCGCGGGTGCGCGCCGTGCGGCGATCCCACGAATGCCCTCCGCCATGAAACTGCGTTTGCCGACGTCCGCCGTGCCCGCCTTGCTCGCGCTGCTCGTTGCCGCGGGCGGTACGCTATTGACGGTTGCTGCATGGCGGCAGGTGGCGCAACCCGAGCAGCGCCTGGCGCAGCAGCGCTTCGACGCGCTGCTGACCGACGCCACAGTCGCGCTGCGCGCGCGGCTGCAGGAGAACGACCAGCTCCTGCGCGGCGTGGCGGGCCTCATGACGGCCAATCCGGCGACATCGCGAACCCAGTGGCGCAACTACCTGTATGCGGCCCAACTCGACGAACTGCCGCCCGGCACGCAGTCCGTCGGCTATGCCCCCGTGGTGCGGCGCGACGGGGTTGCCCGCCTGGCTGTCGCCGCGCGCCGCGACGGCCTGTCCGACTACGCGATCCATCCCACGGGCGCGCGCGATCTCTATGCCCCGGTCTTCTATATCGAGCCGTTGGCTGGGCGCAACGCCCGTGTGCTGGGCTTCGACATGCTGTCCGACCCGGCGCGCCGCGCCGCCCTGGAGGCCGCGCGCGACAGCGGCGAGCCGCGTGCCACGAGCGCGCTGGAACTGCTGCGTGAAGCCGAGTCATCGACGCACCAGCTTGGCGCGCTGGTGTTCGTGCCCATTTACGGCAGCGGTGAGGCGCTGAGCAGCGTCGAGCAGCGGCGCGCGGCGGTTGTCGGCTACGTCTATGCGTCGCTGCGCCTGGGCGACCTGATGCGCAGCGTGGCGGGACGCGGCGCCGGCGAGCTGGTGCTGTCGCTTCACGAGGGCTCCGGCAGCGTACGCGGCAGCAAGGTGTCGGGCGACCTCACCGATGGCGAGCGGCGCGACGACGGCGCTACGCCGATGCTGGCCGGCGAGCGCCATTTCGACTATGGCGGACGCGGTTGGACCCTGCATGCGTCGACCCGGCCGGCGTTCGAAGCGGCCCACGGCGGCGATCGCGCCCGCATGGCCGCCGCCGCCGGGGCGCTGGCCACGTTCCTGATGGTGCTGCTGACCTTTGCGCTCGCACGCCGGGGCCAGGCGGCGCGGCGGGACGCGGCGGCGGCCGATAGCCGGCGGGACGCCGACCATGCGATGCTGCAGGCTTGCATGGCGCTGGCCCCTGACGGCTTTCTCGTGACCGATGCCGACGGCAAGGTGCTCAGCGCGAGCCCGCGCGCAATGCAGCTCTTCGGCGCCGGCATCGACGGCCTGCAGGGCAGGGCGCTGGCCGACCTGGTTCCAGGCGTGGCCGGCATCGCCATGGCGTCCGTCGCGCCGTCTGCCCAGGCATCGGCACAGCGCGAACTCCAGGGCGTGCGTGTGGACGGCAGCCGTTTCCCGTTGCGGGCCGGCATGGCGCGCCTGCCCGGCGCCAACGCCGGCGAGCCTGCCCGCTCGCTCTGGATCCTGACCGACCTCGACGAACTGTGGCACGCGCGCCAGCAGGCCGCCGTACAGGCCGGGCGCTATGCGAGCCTGGCCGACCACGCGCCGATGTGCGTCATCACCTTCGATGAAGACGGCTGCATCACCGATATCAATCGCACCGGCCAGCACATGCTCTGGTATCCCGGCCCGGCGCAGGGCGCAGGCATACGCTATGCCGATTTGCACGTGGCAGACGAACTGGCCGAGCGTGCGCGCGACCTGACGCGCGAGCTTGGCGAGACCATCGCGCCGGGGCTGCCCGCGCTGGTGGCCAAGGCCCGCCTCGGGCTGGTCGACGAACGTGAATGGACGTGGGTGCGCAAGGGCGGCTCGCGCGTGCCGGTGCAGGTCACGCTGCGCGAACTGCCTGCCGAAGACGGCCAGCCGCGCCAGTACCAGGCCATTGCGTGCGACCTGACCGAGCGCCACCGCGTGGATGAATACATTCGCCACCTGGCGCTGCACGATGCGCTGACCGGGCTGCCCAATCGCGCCGAGCTGACCGAGCGCTGCGAAGCCGTGCTGCTGCACGCGCGGCGCCACGGCGAGCGCGTGGCCCTGCTGCTGCTCGACCTTGATCATTTCAAGCACATCAACGATTCGCTCGGCCACCCGGTCGGCGATGACGTGCTGCGCACCATTGCCGACCGGCTCAAGGCCGCGGTGCGCCAGGGCGACCTGGTCGCGCGCATGGGCGGCGACGAGTTCGCGGTCGTGCTGGGCGGCCTGCGCCATGACACCGAGGCGGAGCTGGCGGCCTCAAAAATTCTCGCGCGGGTGTCCGAAGCGCTGGAGATCGGCGGGCAGCGCCTGCGCGTGACGCCATCGCTGGGCATTGCGATGTTCCCGGCCGACGGCGAATCGCTGACCGACCTGCTCAAGTCGGCCGATGCCGCGCTGTATGCCGCCAAGCAGGGCGGCCGCGCGCAGCTGCGCCGCTTTGCCAGCGAGATGGCCGAAGCCTCGCTCGCGCGCCTGACGATTGAAGGGCTGCTGCGCCGCGCGGTCGACGAACAGGAATTCACGCTGCGCTACCAGCCCATCGTCGATACGAGCACGCTGGCCGTGACCGGCGTCGAGGCGCTCATGGCCTGGCATACGCCTGAACGCGGCATGATGCAGCCGTCCGAGTTCATTCCCATTGCCGAGCAATGCGGCCTGATCGGCGCGCTCGGCGAATGGGCGCTGGCCACGGCCTGCAGCGACATCCAGGCCTTGCGCACGGCGCTCGGCCGCGACATCGAGGTGGCCGTGAACATTTCCCCGCTGCAGCTGCGCCAGCCGGGATTCCCCGACCTCGTTGCACGCACCTTGCAGCAGGCAGGCCTGCCGCCGGGCAGCCTGACCATCGAAGTGACGGAAGGCATCCTTGTCGAAGGGGGCGAGACCACGATCGACACCTTCCTGCGGCTGCGCGAACTGGGCGTGCAGCTGTCGATCGACGACTTCGGCACAGGCTATTCGGGCCTGCACTATCTCACGCGCCTGCCGATCAGCCGGTTGAAGATCGACAAGTCCTTCGTTGATGACGTGGCCACGCCCGGACACGACCAGGTGGTCGCGGCGGCGATCATCGCGCTGGGCCACCAGCTCCACCTCAAGGTCGTGGCCGAAGGCGTGGAAACCATGGCGCAGTTCGAGTTCCTGCGCGCCCAGGGCTGCGATGCGCTGCAGGGCTACCTGTTCTGCCGCGCGGTCGGCCCCGACACGCTGCGCGAGGTGCTCGACAGCGGCTTCGAGCGCATGCTGCCCGCCGACGCCTGGTCCGAGACCGGTGCGAGCGCCGAAACCGGTACTGACCGCGACCCCGCCTGAGCCGCATCCTCCGAAGCCAAAAAACGGCCGATAGCCCCATCGGATAAGTTTGCCGTTCTGCCACACGCCTGGCATATCGCCTGCCTAAGCTGGCGTCCGTTTCAATGGATTGGCGGAGATGGCGTGATGCAGGCAGGCAAGCCCGGGGAGGGCCGGGTGTTCCTGGCGGTGGATGAGGTCAGCAAGCGCTTTGGCGCATTTGCGGCGCTGGACGGCGTTTCGCTGTCGGTCGGACAAGGGGAGTTGCTGTGCCTGCTGGGGCCTTCGGGCTGCGGCAAGAGCACGCTGCTGCGCATCATTGCCGGGCTTGAGCGCCAGGACGCGGGCCGTATTCACGCGGGTGGCCGCGACCTGACCCGGTTGCCGCCGCAGGCGCGTGACTACGGCATCCTGTTCCAGTCGTACGCGCTGTTTCCGAGCCTGACCGTCGCCGCCAATGTGGCGTACGGCCTGCACGGCCGCGGTATGGGCCGCGCCCGCCGTGATGCCCGGGTCGCCGAAATGCTCGACCTGATCGGCCTGCCCGGCAGCGAGCACAAGTTCCCCGGCCAGCTTTCCGGTGGCCAGCAGCAGCGCGTCGCATTGGCCCGCGCGCTGGCGCCGGCACCGTCGTTGCTGCTGCTTGACGAGCCGATGTCCGCACTCGACGCGCGCGTGCGCGAACACCTGCGCACCGAACTGCGCCAGCTCCAGCGCCGCCTGAACATCACCACGGTGATGGTCACCCATGACCAGGAAGAGGCGATGGCCATGGCCGACCACATCGCCGTGATGGACGGCGGGCGCATCGTCCAGTCAGGCACCCCCGTGCAGATCTACGAGCAGCCGGCCTCGGCGTTTGTCGCCAATTTTGTCGGACAGGCCAACTGGCTGCACGGCCGGCGCGGCGCCCCGGGGCGCTTCGTGGTCGGGGGCGGCAGCCTTGCCGTGGACCTCGAAGTGGCATTGCCCAATGGCATGCCCGAATCCGGACGCCTGTGCTGCCGCCCCGAGGCCGTGCGCCTGCACGCCGCCGACGGCGAAGCGAACCGGCTGCTGGCCCGCGTGGTCGACCATACGTTCCTGGGCAGCCGCTACCGCGTGGCGCTGGAAGCCGAACGCCTGCCGGGCACGATCCTGTTTGCCGACGTGCCGCGCGCGCAACGCCACCTCCTGCCCGACGCGGGCGCGCAGAAGTTCTGGATTTCGCTGCCGGCGGCGGCCCTGCGGGTGTTCGCATGAACCGGGTCGCTCAAGAGACTACCGGCCTCGCTGCCGCGCCCGTGGCTGACCACGCCTCCGTGCCGCAGCGCGCCACCGGAGCGGGGCTCGCCCATCGCGCGCCTGCCGCCATGAAATGGCTGTGGCTGCTGGGCGGGGCCATTGCGCTGCTGTTGCCGCTGGTGGCGCTGTTCCGCCAGGCATGGTTCGACGGTGCCGGGCAGTGGGCGCTTGGCACCCGGCTGGCGGAACTGTTCGCCAATCCCAATTTCCTGCCACTGCTGGGCCGCAGCGTGGCGGTGTCGCTGGCGACTGTGGCGGTGGTGGTGCCGCTCGCCTTCGGTTTCGCCTATGCGCTGCAGCGTTCGCGCATCGCCGTGCGTCCGCTGTGGCGCGGCATTGCGCTGCTGCCGCTGTTTGCGCCGTCGCTGTTGCCGGCCATCGCGCTGGTCTATCTGTTCGGCAACCAGGGCATCTTCAGGCAGGTCTTCGGCGCAGGCGGCATCTATGGCTTCTGGGGCATCTTGCTCGGCGAGGCCTTCTACACCTTTCCGCATGCGTTGATGGTGCTGGTCGCCACGCTGTCGCTGGCCGATGCGCGCCTTTACGAGGCCGCGCGTGCCATGGGCGCGAGCCCGTGGCGCACCTTCTGCACCGTGACGCTGCCCGGCGCGCGCCAGGGTTTGTTCGCGGCGGCTTGCCTGGTGGTGACGCTGGTGATCACGGATTTCGGCGTGCCCAAGGTCGTCGGCGGCGGCTACCCGGTCCTGGCGCTCGAGGCCTACAAGGCCGTGGTCGGCCAGCAGAAGTTCGACACGGGCGCGCTGATCGGCATGTTGCTGCTGCTGCCGGCGCTGCTGACCTTTGGCGTCGACATGGCCATGCAGCGCCGCCAGCGCGCGCAGATGAGCAGCCGCGCGCAGGTCTATATGCCCAGGCCCGACCGCGTGCGCGATGCCATTTGCCTGCTCATGGTAGCCGCCGTCAGCGCGGCGCTGCTGACCGTGCTGGCGACGGCAGTGGGCGCGTCGCTGGTGAAGCTGTGGCCGTACAACCTGCAGCTCACGCTCGGCCACTATGACTTCGACAATATGGATGGCGGCGGCTGGCTGGCTTATCGCAACAGCCTGAAGCTGTCGCTGATGACCGCCATCGCTGGTGCCGCGATCATCTTCCTCGGCGCGTGGCTGACCGAGCGCACGCGCGGCCCGGCGTGGCTGCACGCGGTGCTGCGAGGCGGCTTCCTGCTGCCGATGGCGGTGCCCGGCCTCGTGCTCGGCCTCGGCTACGTGTTCTTCTTCAATGCCCCGGACAATCCGCTGCATGGGCTGTACGGCACCATGGCCTTGCTGGTGCTCTGCAATGTGACGCACTTCTACACGACCGGCCACCTGACCGCGGCGGCCGCGCTGCGCCAGCTCGACACGGAATTCGAAGCCGCAGCGCTGTCACTCGGCGTGGCGCCGCTGGTGACGTGCTGGCGCGTGACCGTGCCGATCTGCCTGCCGGCCATCCTCGACATCTTCCGCTACCTGTTCGTGTCGTCGATGACCACGGTCTCGGCGGTGATCTTCCTGTACAGCTCCGACACCGTGCTGGCCGCAATCTCCGTGCTGAACATGGACGACGCGGGCGACACCGCGCCCGCCGCTGCCATGTCGACGCTGATCCTGCTGACCGCCATCGTCGCCGCGCTGCTGCTGCACGCCGCCTCCGCCGGCTGGCTGCGCCGCACACAGGCCTGGCGCCGGCCGGCTTGAACCAATCGCGTACCCAAGGCTTACCCAAAGGAGAAACCATGTCCCGCATCACCCGCACCGCCACCGCACTGGCAGCGTTCGCGCTGCTGGCCGCCGCCCAGGCTCACGCCAACACCGTGCTGACGGTCTACACGGCGCTCGAAGCCGACCAGATCGCCGCCTACAAGGCCGCGTTCGAGAAGGTGAACCCCGATATCGAGATCAAGTGGGTACGTGACTCCACTGGCATCGTCACGGCCAAGCTGCTGGCCGAAAAGGCCGCGCCGCGCGCCGACGCCGTGTGGGGTCTCGCTGGCTCGAGCCTTGCCATCCTCGACAAGGAAGGCATGCTGCAGCCGTACGCGCCGAAGAACATCGCCGCGATCGACGCGCAGTACCGCAGCGCGGCCAATCCGCCGGCATGGGTCGGCATGGATGTGTGGGGTGCGGCAATCTGCTTCAACACCGTCGAAGCGCAGAAGCAGGGCCTGCCCAAGCCGAGCTCGTGGGCGGACCTGACCAAGCCGGTGTACGCGGGCAAGATCGTGATGCCGCATCCGGCGTCGTCGGGCACCGGCTTCCTGGATGTGAGCGCGTGGCTGCAGATGATGGGCGACAAGAAGGGCTGGGACTACATGGACGCCCTGCACAAGAACATCGGCCTGTACACGCATTCCGGCTCCAAGCCGTGCAAGATGGCCGCTCAGGGTGAATTCCCGATCGGCATCGCGTTTGAATATCGTGCGATGAAGTCGAAGAAGGAAGGCGCGCCGATCGATATCGTGCTGCCGAGCGAAGGCCTGGGCTGGGATATCGAGGCCACGGCGATTATCAAGGGCACGAAGAATCTCGAGGCTGCGCGCAAGCTGGCTGACTTCTCGGCCTCTCGTGAGGCCATGGGCTTGTATGAGAAGAACTTCGCGGTGCTGGCGGTACCTGGGATTGCCAAGCCGGATGCCTTGCTGCCGGCCGATTATGAGAAGCGCTTGATCAAGAATGATTTTGTGTGGGCGAGCGCGAATCGTGACCGCATCCTGACGGAATGGAGCAAGCGGTATGAAGGGAAGGCGGAGAAAAAGTAAGGGGCGTTGAAGATGGGGCTGGCCGGGGGTCATCGCTCTCGGCCGGTGAAACAAGGCGGCGGCCAGGAGCCATCACCCGCGCAATCCGGCAAGAACCACAAAACGCGCCGGAGATATCCCGCTAAGTCCGATCAGAGCAGATCTTCCAAGCGATTATGCTGCCACCGGATATCTTCTGGACTGAGCACAATATAACCAAGCGATTTCAGCAGCCTGAGCGCCTCCAGTTCGGCATCGAGGTACACCGGACGTTCCCGCCCCGGAGCATGCTGCCCGACCAGCAGCTGCGATCCGCTTGCATACACATACGGAACATCGTCAGCTGAAGGCTGCCGGGCGGAGAGAATACGGCAATGACCCAGGTTGGGCTTCCAGCTGATGTCCACGGCAGCGCTGGACCTTGTGGTGCAAAGCCGCAAGCGCTTCAGTGCCTTGATCCAGTTGACGAAGCTGTCGCGATCGGAGGGCTGATAACCCTTTAGCAAACACGCGAGCGCATCCTGCGCGATAGCGGTCCCCGCCGCACGATCATCGTCGAGCACGGAGATTTCCAGCGCCGCGCGCTGGCATCCGTCCTGATCATAGATTTGGCATTCGCAGTCGATCGCACCCTGCTGCAGCAGCTCGCATAACAGGGCCCAGGCTCTCGGATTCTTTGCGAGCCTGCCTTCGAGGGTGGGATCTACCTGAGCCAGCAGTTCCGGCATCGGGCGATGCTCATTCGACAGGACGGCCAATGCAAAAGCCATCGCGTTCTCCGACGGCTTGTCACCGCGCGCCAGCCTTTGGGTGGCGACTTCCTTGAGTTCGCTGATTTCCGCGGCGGTTTCTGCGGCATGCCGCCACGCATAGGCTTCGAGGTTCTCCGACAGCTTGCGTGCGGGCCTCGCCAGCTGCAGAGCCAGCGTCTGGACGACGCTTTTGCAAACCGCGCAGTTGCATTCCAGCCGCCCCGCATGCAGGAATCCCGCATAGAGCCGCTCCTGATGTCCGCAGTGGGGACATTCGATGGCAAAGCCGCCCTGTCGCGCCGGCCTCTGGGTCGCGAGCAAGCCGTCGACCTGGTAGTGTGCCCGTCCATCGCAACACGGGCACATCCACTGCAGCTTGTGCGCACCATCACGCGGCGCGACTGCGCGCTCGAATTGTCTTTCTATCGAACTGCGTGGAATGCCTTGGGAGCGCCCGAGCACATCGGCAGAGTAGTGCCAATAGCAATACGAGTGAGCAAGGGCGGCGACTTCGGTATCGAGGTCTTGAAGGGCCGGGAGCAAATTGACGTTGCCGCGGATCTCGTCCGCCAGCGCATCGATCAGCGCTACGCCACCGGGCATGGCCGTGTCCAGCGCCGCGCGGCTCTGCTCGCGGAAATCGGCCACGTGAATCCGGCGGATGAAATCTTCGTTCTCGAGCCAGAACAAATGCCCCGGAAGGGCTTCCAGCGCCTCGACACCCGCCCGGATTTCCGACATGCCCGGACAGGCAAGAAATGTGAACGGCTTGCTGAACAGGAAAGTATCTGCCATGGGTCACCGGATTATCCTGCCCACGAGCATGCATCGCCCGTGTGCGATAGTCACTACCCCTTGACTGCACTAACGCCCATTGAGCGCGCCGCGTCTCTATGCGCGGGTGCGCGGCACTCCGTTGCGGGAGTGTTTCGTCTTCTTCTTTTGCCACATCGCGTCGCGAGCACTTTGTGCCTGCCGCATGGACAGCATAGGCGACGCTAGCGTGTCCCTGCAATGTCGTCGTACACGGCTCCGTGCCCTTCGAGTGGCACTTCAGGGACCGGATCGTTCTTCCATGTCCGGTCTGTCGGCTCCGTAGCCCGCAGAAACAGGTACGCGCCGGGTGCCGGCGGAAGCAAGAAGAAAATCGTGGAAGACCTGGCGCAAGCTGGTCTCAGGCCGGCCCGGTCACAGACTCGCTACCTACGGCATCGGGCGCGTGCAAGCGCCGATACAGATCGTCAATCCGCTCCCGGCTGGCCCGCAATTCTTCGCGTCCCTGCTCCGTGAGCAGATAGACTCGCCCGATCCCATCCCGGAGCACGGACTGCAGATACCCCTCCATCTGCAACGCGCGCAGCAGAGGCCGCACCGTGCCGATATCGACCTGGAAGCCGTATTCCATCAACATTTCTGCAAGCATGGCCACGGTCGCGGGGACTTCCATGGCGAACTGCAGGACGTAAACGCGGGCGAGCAAGCCCAGGAACTGTCGTTTCATGTGGCAGGCAACGCGGAACGGGGAAAGCTGGTTGACGCAAGTTGCGCAATGTGAAGCATGCGCCTGACACGGAGGTCACAACAACTGGGGTGGCATGCCGGAACTGATAGCTTGCGCCTCGTTTCGGCAAAAAAGAAGCCGCCAGAGTCTGGCGGCTTGTCGGGAATGCGTCGGAGGGGTCAATTAACTCTGGCGCAGACCAGATTTTAGTTTGATCGAAGTGGCGTTGTCACGCGCTTGACGTATATCCCCCTCTACCGTGGGGTGTCGCTGTAAGGCTTTCGGAAGGTCGTGTTGCGTGCAACTGTCCTGATTGTGGGATTGGCGCCTTAAATCGCAAGAAAATCGTACTTTTGTGATGATTTATTCGCATTTTCGAAGGCGCAAATCAGGGCCTGCTGCCGTCATGGAGACGTCCGAAAACAGCTTGCGGCTTGGCCTCGTGCTGGCGTCTAATCCGCCCATGCCGATGGCAAGTCACCAAATCATGAAACCTGCCGATCTCGTCCGCCTGTTATCGCTGGCCGCCCTCTGGGGCGCCAGTTTCCTGTTTCTCCGTATCGGGGCCCCTATCCTCGGGCCATTCCCGACCGCCTTCGTGCGCGTCCTGATCGGTGCGGTCACACTGGCCGCCTGCCTGCCGGTGCTGGGCCTGCGTTGGGAAATGCGCGGCAAATGGCCGGCCGTCCTGATGCTCGGCGTGGTGAACTCCGGGATTCCGTTCGTGATGTATGCCGTCGCGGCGCTCTGGCTGCCGGCCGGATATTCCGCAGTGTTCAATGCCATGACGCCGCTGATGGGCGTGCTGATCGGCGCGCTGTTCTTTGCCGAGCGGCTGACGCGAGCCAAGGCAGCGGGTGTGTTGCTGGGCATTGCCGGTGTGGCGGTACTCACGCGCACCGGTCCGGTGGCGTTTTCCGTGCATGTGATGCTTGGGGCGCTGGCCTGCCTGGTGGCCACAGCATGCTATGGGCTGGCTGGGTTCCTGACGCGCCGGTGGATCACCGAGCGGGGCGGGCTGGACAGCCGCCTCGTCGCTGCCGGCAGCCTGATCGGGGCAACGCTGTTCCTGCTGCCGTTCAGCGTCGGCGCGCTGGCACAGCACAACACGCTGCCCGATGCGGGCGCCGGGGTCTGGGCGGCCATGCTGGGCCTCGGCGTGGTATGCACCGCGCTGGCTTACATCCTCTATTACAGGCTGATTGCCGACCTCGGCCCGGTGCGTTCGCTGACGGTCACGTTCCTGATCCCGCCGTTCGGCATGGTCTGGGGCGCGCTGTTCCTGCACGAATCGCTGTCGTGGGCGCACCTGGCGGGTGGCGCGCTGATCGGTGCCGCAGTGTGGCTGGTGTTGCGGCCGTCCAGGCCGCTGGCACAGCCCGAACCCGCGCGTGGCTGACCTTCAGGCACCGGTCACTACGTTGTAGCGCTCACGTACCAGCGTTACCACGCGGCGCGCCTGGCGTAGGTTGCGCACGGCATCGGCCTCGGAGCGCTCGGGGAAATCGACTTCGGCGCTCCAGTTGCAGCCGGTGTGGTCCGGCTGGTGCACGCACAGCGCACGTAGCTGGCAGTCCTGGCAGCCCGGCTCCTGGCGCAGGCACAGGTTGAGCAAACGCTTCAGTTCGGACAGAGGCTTGGTCAGTCGGTCCATGATCGGCTCCTGCTAAGGCGCGCCGTGCATGTCAGCCGGCCGGTTGTTCGGCCCGGCATGCCGGGCAGATGCCATACAGCACCAGCATGTGCTCACGCAGCGCGAAATCGTTGTCGGCAGCCACCTGGCGCTGGCGCTGCTCAATGCGTTCGTCCCGGAATTCCTCGACGCGCCCGCAGTTCACGCAGATCAGATGGTCGTGATGGCCGCCCTCGTTGAGCTCGAACACGGCATGATCCGACTCGAAGCTGTGGCGCAGCACGATCTCGGCCTGCACGAGCTGGTTGAGCACGCGGTACACGGTCGACAGCCCGGCGTCGTCGTCCTGCGTGAGCAGGATGCGATAAACGTCTTCGGCGCTCAGATGGCGCCGGTCGCTGGTGCGGAACACCTCCAGGATGCGCATGCGCGGCGACGTCGCCTTGAGACCAGCGCGCTTCAGGTGGGCAGGATCGGACATCACAGTTGGCATGGCATGTGGCTACAGGCGCCATCCAGAAATGGCGTCGCGAAAATCGCTGGAAATCAGGCTGGAAGACGTCCGGAACGCCCTTGCGGTGCGTCCCGGACGTGGCGCCGTGCCGGAACAGCTGGGCGGCGCGCGGAATAAAAAGGCGGCTTGGCTTGTCGATGGATGACGCGGTCGGGAAAGCGGGGTCTGGTTGCTTTCCCGACCATCCGGCGACTGGCTACTGCCAAACGCTCCGCGTTACGGAGCGGTCCCCACAAAAGTCGGTAACGGGATGCCGCCTGCTGGCGACGATCCGAAATACTTTCCGGCAGGCACGCTGCTCACGCCGCGTACCGCGACGGTGCCAGGCTAGCCGGATTGTCTGTATCGCGTTGTTGCTGCGTCAGACAGTGATGATATAGTAAATGGGAATCGATCTCATTACAAGTGAGTTTTGGGTTTTTTCGCGAGGACGGGGATCCTCATGTGTTGGGTCAGCCGGCCCTGCCAGACAGCGCTTCCACCCATCTTCCCGGCGTCACCCCGAAAGCGCCTTTGAACTGCCGCGTCATATGGCTCTGATCGGCGAATCCCGCCTCGATCGCGGCGGCGCTCAGCGAGGCGCCTTCCATCAGCAGACCCCGCACCCGGGCGAGCTGGCATTGCGTACGGAAGCGCCCCGGGCTGGTGCCGAACAGCACGCGGAACTGTCGCGCGATAGTCCAGCGATCGAGGCCCGCGGCCCGCTCCAGCGTTTCCATGTCGAGTTCGCGCTGGCTGTCGCCGATGATCAGCTCGCGCACGTGCATCAGCGCCGGGAGCGCCAGCGCGCGGGAGCGTTCATCGGATGGGTGCCCGGCGGCGTCGAGCAGCAATTGCGTGACCGACGCCACGATATCCACGCCGCTCAGCGCGTCGACGGCATCGTCAAGGTTCCATACGCCGGTGGCGAGGCACTCCGCGATCCGCGCCGTCCCGACCACCGGATCCGGCACGAAAGGCAGCGCGCGTCCGCCCAGCGCCTGCTGCACCAGCGCCGGATCGACATAGACGATCCGGTAGCCGAAGCCCTCGGGCGTACCGGCTCGGCCATCGTGCAGTTCGTCAGGATGCAGGATATGGCATTCCCCGGGCAGGCAGTGGCGGGTTTCGCCGCGATAGCGGAATGTCTGCACGCCGCTCAGCGTGATGCCAATGGCGTAGGTGGCGTGGCGGTGCGGGGCGAACGCGTGATCATGGAACTGCGCCTCGGCACGCTCGATGCCCGCTGCACCGGGCCCGAACCGCATGCGGTTTCGCAGGGGCGCACCGCTGTCGCCTGCACAATCGTTCAAGACAGTCTCCGCATGGCTTTGTACGCTTGCACCAATGCTAACGCTAACCGGAGACGCACATGGCGGTGGGATTCATCGGACTCGGTGTCATGGGGCAGCCCATGGCGCTCAATCTGGCGCGAGCCGGCACGCCGCTGGTGGTGTGGAACCGCTCGGGCGGGAAATACGAGCCTCTGGTCGAGGCGGGCGCCGCGGTGGCGGACAGCCCGGCGGATGTGTTCACTTGCGCCGGCGTGGTGATCCTGATGCTGGCGAACGACCGGGCCAACGACGAGGCACTGGGCCGCGGCACGCCAGACTTTGCCGCACGGGTTCGCGAACGAACGATCGTGCATATGGGGACCACTTCGACTGCGTACTCGCATGGGCTGGAGGCTGACATCCGTCTGGCGGGCGGCCAGTATGTCGAAGCACCCGTGTCGGGCTCGCGCAAGCCGGCGGAGGCCGGCCAGCTCGTCGCCATGCTCGCGGGCGACCCGGCAGCCATGGAGCAGGTGCGGCCGCTGCTAGCGCCGATGTGCCGTGAGGCGATTTCCTGCGGCGCTGTGCCGAACGCGCTGACGATGAAGCTTGCGGTCAACGTGTTCCTGATCACGATGGTCACCGGGTTGGCGGAGGCCATGCATTTTGCTGAACGCCACGGGCTCGACCCGGCGCATTTCATGGCCGTGGCCAATGCGAGTCCGATGGCAAGCGATGTGTCGCGCTTCAAGGTGGCAAAGCTGGCCGCGCGCGACTTCTCGGTGCAGGCCGCCATTACCGATGTGCTGAAGAACAGCCGGCTCGTTACCGAGGCCGCGAGGGCAGCGGGAATGGCATCGCCGCTGCTTGATGTCTGCCATGCGCTGTACGGCGAGACCGAAGCGCTGGGACTCGGCCAGGATGACATGGCGGCCGTGATCCGCGCGTTGGAGCAGCGCACGGCGCAGCTCGGCTGAGGGCGCTTACGTCGCCGAAGTCGTTTCGCGCGGCAGCTCCAGGACCCATTCGCGGAACGCCTCGAGTGCTTCCGACGGCGGCCGGCCCTCGGGATAGGCAAAGTAGTAGCCCTGCTGTTCATCCAGCACGCGCTCGACCGGCACGACGAGTTCGCCGCTGCGCAGTTCGCGCTCGACCAGCAGCCGCGGCGCCAGGCCGATGCCGAGGCCGGCCGCGGCGGCGGCGGTCATCATCGTGAACAGCTCATAGCGCGGCCCGCGCGATGCGGCGATGCTGTAGTCCCAGCCCTGCACGGCATACCAGTCGCGCCATGCCTGCGCGCGCGTGCTGAGGTGCAGGTGGCGGCAACGCGAGAACGTGGCGGCATCAGCGACCGGGTTCTTCTCAAGGAACGCCGGGCTGCAGACCGGCACCACGCCGCCTTCGCGGAAAATCATGCCGCCGCGCGTGCCGGGCCAGAACTGGTCGCCGAAGTAGATCGCGGCGTCGTAAGCGCACTCCTGGAACGAGAACGGCTGCGAGCGGGCGTTCAGGTTGACGGTGATGTTAGGGTGCCGCCGCGCAAAGTCGGGCAGGCGTGGAATCAGCCATTGCGTGGCAAAGGTGGGCACGACTGCGAGTTCCAGCGTGAAACCCATGACGCGGCCAGCGGTGATTTCGAGCGTATCGCGCTGAAGATGATCCAGATGGCGGCGGATGCGGGCCGCATACTCGCGGCCCGTGTCGGTCAGCACCAGGCGCCGGCGCACGCGCGAGAACAGCGCCACGCCCAGCCGTTGCTCCAGCATCGCCACCTGCCGGCCCACGGCGCTTTGCGTAAGCGCCAGTTCGTCGGCCGCACGCGTGAAGCTGCCGAGCCGCGCCGAAGCCTCGAAGGCCTGCAGCGCGCCAAGGTTGGGGATGTCGTTTCTCATGGGAATGACTGCGGACGGCGCGGGGGCGCTCAGTATAGCGCCCGCTGCCGGGGCGGCACTTCGTGCGCGGCACGCACAATGTTGTGCGGATTCCGCGCTTGTCGCGTCACCGTGCCGGTCCTATGCTGCCCCGGCAAATTCCTGCCTTCCCCCAATCACCATGCACCCGAATATCGCCACGCTGCTGTCCGCTAACCTCGGTGAATCCCGAACCCGCCACCTGCTGTCGCTCGTCAGCGTGCCCGACGGCCTGCCGTCCGATGCCGAAGGCCGCGCCACGCGTGCCGAGATTGCGCAGGCGTTGAACATGGTGCTGTTCGCCGGCATCCTGGACCGCGTGCCGACCGGACGTGCCTATACCGATGACGTCGCCGCGACCGGCGGCAAGGTGGTGTTCGATCACGGCGCGCTGCGCACGGTGAAGTGGCGCGACAATGGCGCGCTGCCCGAGGGCGAGGCCGCGTTCACGCGCATCCTGCGTCCGCTCGGCTATCGGCTGAACGGCAACTATCCGCTGGATCGCATCAGCATGACGGGACGCTCCTATGCCCATGCCGACGCGCCCGAAGGGATCGCGCAGTTTTTTGTGAGCGAGTTCCACCCGGAACGCTTCAGCGACGCCTTCCGCGAGGCGGTTGGCCGCGTGACCGGCAACTCCGCCGATCCGCTGACGCCGCGTGCCCAGACGCTGCTGTGGCAACTGGATCGGGATGGCGTGCTGGCGGTAGCTGACGGCGCCGAACTGATCGGCCTGCTCGTGCCTTGCTTCGAGCGCCAGCATGGTGTCCCGAGACTGGCGGACTACGAAACGCTGCTGCGGGAATCGGCCGAGATGGCGTGGATTGCCACCGAAGGCAACGCCTTCAACCACGCCACCGATCGCGTGGACGACGTGTTCGCGCTGTCTGAACAGCAAAAAGCGCTGGGCCGGCCGATGAAGGACAAGGTGGAGGTCTCGGGCAGTGGCCGCGTGAAGCAGACCGCGTTCCGTGCTGATACGGTGCGGCGCCAGTTCATTGGCGCGCAAGGCGAGACGGTAGAGCGCGATGTGCCGGGTTCGTTCTACGAGTTCATCACGCGTGACCGCTTTGCCGATGCGCCTGCAGCCAGCCCGCGTGTTGACCTCGGGTTTGATGCTGGCAATGCGCAGGGGATTTTCAAGATGACGGCGGCTGTCTGACGGCAAGAAAAAAAGGCCGCGATGTATTCGCGGCCTTTGTCAGAGCCATGGCAGTTCGCTACGCCTTCTTCGCATTAATCACTGCCTCAGCCACATTGGCCGGCGCCTCGGCGTAATGCTTGAACTCCATCGTGAACGTCGCGCGTCCTTGCGTCAGCGAGCGCAGAGAAGTCGAGTAGCCGAACATCGTCGCCAGCGGCACCTCGGCGCGCACGACCTTGCCGCCGCCCCCCGCGATCTCTTCCATGCCGTGCACCATGCCGCGCCGTGACGACAGGTCGCCCATCACGTTGCCGGTGAATTCCTCCGGCGTTTCCACTTCCACCGACATCATCGGCTCGAGCAGGATCGGCCTGGCGCGCTTCATGCCTTCCTTGAACGCCATCGAGCCGGCCATGCGGAACGCGTTCTCGTTCGAGTCCACGTCGTGGTACGAACCGAACACCAGCGTGGCCTTGACGTCGACCACCGGATAGCCGGCCAGGACGCCGGCGGTCAGCGTTTCGCGAATGCCCTTGTCCACCGCCGGGATGAACTCGCGCGGCACTACGCCACCCTTGATGGCATCGACGAACTCGTAGCCGCCGCCATGCGGCATCGGCTCGAGATTGAGCACCACGTGACCGTACTGCCCGCGGCCACCGGACTGCTTGATGAACTTGCCTTCGACGTCCTTCACGCCCTGCCGGATGGTTTCGCGATAAGCCACCTGTGGCTTGCCGACCGAAGCTTCCACGCCGAACTCGCGCCGCATGCGATCGACCAGGATTTCCAGGTGCAGCTCGCCCATGCCGGAGATGATGGTCTGGCCGGATTCCTCGTCGGTGGTCACGCGGAACGACGGGTCTTCCTGCGCCAGGCGGTTCAGCGCGATGCCCATCTTTTCCTGGTCGGCCTTGGTCTTCGGCTCCACCGCCTGCGAGATCACCGGTTCGGGGAAGCTCATGCGTTCGAGGATGATGACCTTGCCCGGATCGCACAGCGTATCGCCGGTGGTCGCTTCCTTGAGCCCGACCGCCGCGGCAATGTCGCCGGCGCGCACTTCCTTGATTTCCTGGCGCACGTTGGCATGCATCTGCAGGATGCGCCCGAGCCGCTCGCGCTTGCCCTTGACCGGGTTGTAGACCGTGTCGCCCGAATTCACCACGCCCGAATACACGCGGAAGAAAATGAGCTGGCCAACGAACGGGTCCGTCATGATCTTGAACGCGAGCGCGGAGAACGGCTCGTCGTCGCTCGGGTGGCGCTCGGCCTCGCGGTCGTCCTCGGTGTGGCCGAGGATGGCCGGCACATCGGCGGGCGAGGGCAGGTAATCGATCACGGCGTCGAGCATGCTCTGCACGCCCTTGTTTTTGAACGCGCTGCCGCACAGCATCGGCACGATCTCGTTGGCGATCGTGCGCTTGCGCAGGCCTTGCTTGATCTGCGTCTCGGTGAGCGGTTCGCCGGCCAGGTATTGCTCGAGCAGCGCCTCGTCGGCTTCGGCAGCGGCTTCGATCATCTTGTCGCGCCATTCCTGCGCGACCGGCAGCAGCTCGGCCGGGATGTCCACGTACTCGAAACGCACACCCTGGCTGGCATCGTCCCAGACCACGGCCTTCATCTTGACGAGGTCGACCACGCCCTGGAAATGGTCTTCCGCCCCGACCGGGATCTGGATCGGCACGGCACGGCCCTTGAGGCGGTCGGCGATCTGGGTCTGCACGCGGAAAAAGTCCGCACCGACGCGGTCCATCTTGTTGACGAACGCGATGCGCGGCACGTTGTACTTGTTGGCCTGGCGCCAGACCGTCTCGGATTGCGGCTGCACGCCGCCCACGGCGTCATAGACCATGCACGCGCCGTCCAGCACGCGCATGGAACGCTCGACTTCGATGGTGAAGTCGACGTGCCCCGGCGTGTCGATAATGTTGATGCGGTGCTCGGGGTAGTTGCCGGCCATGCCCTTCCAGAACGCCGTGGTCGCCGCCGACGTGATGGTGATGCCGCGCTCCTGCTCCTGCTCCATCCAGTCCATGGTCGCAGCGCCATCGTGCACTTCCCCCAGCTTGTGATTGACGCCGGTGTAGAACAGGATACGCTCCGTCGTCGTCGTCTTGCCGGCGTCGATATGGGCACTGATGCCGATGTTGCGGTAGCGCTCGATGGGGGTTTTGCGGGACACGGTCGTCTCTCCTGGATGACACCAATGAAATAGAGTAGCACCTGTCGCACAAGCGCGTTTTCCCCTGCAATCGGAAGGGGCAGGCCGTCGAACCGGCGCGCGGCCGACCGACTTTAGGTAGCAAATCCGCGAATCTGAAGACGAATCTGCCCAAAGAACGCAAGGAAATTGCTTCGCCCTGAAGCAGAGTTCTCTCCAAGCCGCGACGGCGGTGCCTGCCTATACTTTCCCGCTTGTGTTTCGCGTTCCCGATCTGCGTTTCCCAATGCGCGTTTCCGAATGCACGTTTCCTATCCCGCGGTTGCCGGTCGCCCGGCGCCCGACGCATTCCTGACCGATACCGATACAGAGGAACAGACAGGCAAGCATGGCTACCGTCCTGATCGTCGATGATCACCCCGCGTTGCGGCTGGTGATGAAATCGCAGCTTTCGCAATTGCTCGGCGTGGAGCATATTCTTGAAGCCGACAACGGCCAGTGCGCGATCGAGGCCGTCCGCCAGCACAAGCCGGAACTGGTGATGCTCGACCTCGACATTCCGCGCATCGGCGGGCTCGATGTGGCGACAAGGGTGCGCGACATTCACCCTCCGGTACGCATCCTGGTCGTGACGGCGCTCGATCCGGCGGTGTTCGTGTCGCGCTCGTGGCAGGCTGGCGTGCAGGGTTTCGTCAGCAAGACGCAGGACATCCGGGAAATCCTGCGCTCGGTGGAATCGGTACTGGCCGGCTACACGGTATTCCCGGCGCTGGCGCGGCGCGGCTCGCCCGGCCCCGTGCTGTGCGGCGACGACGAGAACCTGCGCCGCCTGTCCGACAAGGAGCTGGTCGTGCTCAAGATGCTGGCGCGTGGCCTCTCGTACAAGACCATCAGCGGCGAACTGTTTATCAGCAACAAGACCGTCAGTAGCTACAAGGCCCGCATCATGACCAAGCTGCAGGTCAGCTCGCTCGTGGAACTGGTGGATTTCGCCCGCCGCTGCCGGTTGGTCCAGTAGCAGTCGTTGCCGGTGGCGCAGGCTCAGGGAATTTGAATATCCCGTGCAGACGGCGCGCGTGCAAGGCGACACCGGCGCTGGCACACTGTCGGTCTGATCAATGCTCGAGACTGGACAGGGAGACGGCTGTGGGCGAGTTGCAGACCATGCTGGAACACCATGGGCTGATGCTGGTATTCCTGAACGTACTGGCGGAACAGGCAGGGCTGCCGATTCCGGCGTATCCGATGCTGTTCGTGGCCGGTGCGCTGGGCGTCCAAGAAACCGGCCCGTCGATTGGGGCGGTCCTGGCAGCCGTCATTGCGGCCTGCCTGATCGCAGATACCGCCTGGTATTTCGCAGGCCGCCGGCTGGGCCAGCCGATGCTGCGCACGATCTGCAAGGTGTCGATGTCGCCGGATACCTGCATTCGCCAGACCCAGTCGCTCTATCTTCGTGTGGGGCCGCGTTCGCTGGTATTCGCCAAACTGCTGCCCGGCGCCGGTGCGTTGTCCACCGCCATGGCTGGCATGACCGCTACGCCGCTGCCGGTGTTCCTGTTCTATGACGCCCTCGGCGCGCTGGTATGGGCAGGTGCGGCGCTGCTCATCGGCGTGGTATTCAGCGATTTTGTCGATGTCATTCTTGCGGCATTCAGCGCCTACGGGCATCTGGCGGTGATGGCGTTGCTGGGCGCATTCGCGCTGTTCCTGGCCTGGCGCGTGTGGTGGCGTTTCCACATGCTGCGCCGTACGCGGCGGATACCGCGCATGACTGTCGATGAACTCGAAGCACGCCGCCGCGCCGGTACGCTGCCGCTGGTGCTGGACGTGCGCGCGCATGGGCCGGTGCCGATCGAGCGCATTCCGGGCGCCGTGGTCGTCGACATGCATGGGCCGCTCGATGCGCTGGGCGGGCAGCTCGAATCGCGCGATATCGTCGTCTACTGCGCCTGCCCGAATGAGATATCGGCGGCCATCCTGGCGGAACGGCTGCGAGTCGCCGGCTACGGCAAGACCTGGGCCCTGGCAGGCGGCTTCGACGAATGGAAGCGCCTGCATGGCGATGACGCCCCGCTGCACGCGGCCCATGCCGCCAATGACGCGGCAGCCAGCTGAGCCCCCCTTGGGGGCGGCAGCTGTCAGCGCTTGCCGGCGGTCTGGAACACCGACAGGTCCGGATAGACCGCTCGGATCTTCTCCCACTCGGCAACGTTGAAGAACTGGCACTTGCCGGCCCCAAAGCGCTTGCCCACTTCCACGCAGAAGCGCACGGCCTCGGCGATGTCGATCTCATGGTTGGCCGACGTGGCACTGCCCGAGACGACCGATTGTGCCGTGACCGCCACGCCCACCACCGGCGCCTGCGTGGCCACGTGCGGCTGCATGATGCTGTTGAAGTGGTACAGGCCGTTGTGGTACGGCGTGATGTCCTGCTGCGAGATCGGGAACGTGACGGCCGGGCAGCCGGTGGTCGATTCCATCGTCGCGACCAGGTCCGGGCTCACGCGCAGGATGTAGCCCTGCATGGCCGTCGGCGAGATCGCGAAGCCGCGATGCTTGATGATGCTGTTGCCCTTGGACGCATCGATCGACAGGATCGCGTCCATTTCCGGCAGCACCTGGTAGTCGTTCATGGTGTCCGACGACACTGGCATGCCCATGAACGGCACCGGGTCATGTGGCTGCATCGACACATTGGTCGACAGGTGCGTCGTCACAATGACGTCGCCGGCCAAGTGGTCGCCACGTGCCTTCATCTGGGCGAGCTTCAGCGCCACGGCCAGGCAGCCGATCGGGCCGTCCGCGTCGGAGACCAGGCCGACCAGCTCGGGCCGCGCGCCGATGGCGCCGTTGCGGCCGATCACGCCCAGTGTCGGCGCCTTTCCGCCTGCACGCTTACCCGCGGTGCCCGGCACCACGATGGTGATGAAGTCGCTGGTGTTGGCGGTGTTTTCGGGCGGCGCGTTGTGCACCGTGGTCACTTCGACCGTTACGCCGGCTTCGGCGTAGGGGGCGAACAGTTCCTGGACGACCGCGCCATTGGCGTTCGGGCTGTCCAGGGCTTCATGAATGACCAGCGTTTGCTGCAGGGCCATGGCTTTCTCCAAATGAAATTGCGTAGTGCCGCGCACGCGGTGGTGCGCGGCGGGAAATGCGGTCAGAACTTGTGGCGCAGGCCGACCATGACCGTGGTCTGGTTGTCGCGGCCGTCAAGGCGTCGGCCGCTGTCGCCGGTCCAGTTCGTGGTGTTGTTGCCAAACAGGCCGGACCAGTCGCCGCGCACCCAGTCGTAGGCGACGGCCAGGTAGGCGTCGGTGCGCTTGCTGAACGCGTAGTCGGCCACGCCGTAGGCCGTGGTGCGATTGCCGCTGAAGTTGTCGGCGCGCGTGCGGTTGTGCATCACGCTGCCGATCAGCGTCACGTTGCCGGTGACGGGGTAGCTCGCGCCGACGGTGAAGAAGTCGTCGCGGCGGCTGCCGTTGAAGACCGCGTTGATGGCGGCGCGGTTGGTCGGCGTGGGCGCGGTCGACATGCTCGTGATGGTGGCCGTGTCGGTGCCGCCGCGCGACGAATCGAAGCCGCCGTCGCGGTCGCTGTAGATGTAGTTGGCGAACAGGTTGCCGCGGCCCACGGCGGCATTCAGGCCAGCCATGTAGATGCGCGCCGCGCGACTCTGGATATCGCGGGTCTGCTGGAAGTCGCCGATCGCGGTAATCGGGCCGGCCGCGTACTTCAGGCCGAGCGACACCGACGAACTCGCCGATCCCTTGCCTGCCGTCTCGCCGAGTGCGTATTCGGCGATGACCGATACCGGGCCGAAGTTGCCGGTATAGCTGACCGCGTTGTCGTAGCGCTGGCCGGTGAGGTACACCATCCACGAATTCGACGGTGCCGCGCCGACGCCGAGCGGATCGACGTAGTACAGCATGGTGTTGGCCGTGGTGTACTGCCGCCCCATGGCCAGCTCGCCCCACCGGTTGCCGATCTTCACGTAAGCCTGCCGGCCGAAGAGCTGGCCTTGCTGGTCCAGCTTGCCGGTATCGGTCAGGAAGCCGTTCTCGAGCACGAAGCCGGCCGTGAGGCCGCCGCCAAGATCTTCGCTGCCGCGCAGGCCGAAACGGCTGCCTGACAGGAAGCCTTCGCCGCCCTGCTGCAGGCCGAGCACCGCGTCGCCAGCCGGATTGGAATGCGTCTGGTACGTCAGCGCGCTGTCGACGACGCCGTACAGCGTGAGGCCGGACTGCGCCATGGCGGCGGCGGGCAGGCTCATCAGCAGCGGCAGGGCCACGCGGGCGGCGCGGCGGAACGGTTGGCTCATTGTGGTTTCTCCTCCAGAGGGTAAAAGGGGGGCCGCGCAGGTGGCGGATGACCGCGGCCTGCGTCGGTATTTGTTTCTACGTATTGGCCGGGCCTTGACGACCCGGCGGGGTCAGCGGGGCGGGCGCTTAGATAGCGAAGCCCGGCCAGTCCTGCATCCCGGCCGGGCCGGTGATGCGAGACAGCGGAAAGGTCTCGCCTTCGCGAATGGTCTCGACCTTGCCTTCCGCCGGGAACCACAGCGCACGACGCTCGCCGAGCACCGTGCCATGGGTGCCGTCGCTGTACAGCGCCGAGCCTTCCGGCAGCGCGAACACCTGTTCCGGCGCATTGATGTGCAGGAACTCGGCCAGGCGCTCTTCACGGCTTTCGCCGTTATGGCCAGCGGGCTTGCCGCTGATGAAATGCGGGTTGATCTGGAACGGCACCAGGCCAAGCGCGCGCAGCGACGGCGGCTGCACGATCGGCATGTCGTTGGTGGTGCGGATGGTCGGGCATGCTACGTTGCTGCCGGCGCTCCAGCCCACGTACGGCGTGCCCGCACGCACCTTCGCGCGAATCGCATCGACGATGCCCGCGTCATACAGGCGCTTGAGCAGCGCGAACGTGTTGCCGCCGCCCACGGCGATGGCATCGGCTTCGTTCACCGCGCGCAGCGGATCGTCGTTGTGGTGGATCGATTCGAGCGCGTAGCCCAGCTTCTCGAACACCGGCTTGACCATGCCTTCATAGGTATCGAAGCTGAACGTCACGCCCGCGAACGGCACGAACAGCACCTTGCGCGGCTCGCGCTTGAGCAATGTGTGGATCTGTTCGCTGGCGTGCTCGAGGTAGCCAAGGTTGTCCTTGCGCGAGCTGCTCATCAGGAGGATGCGTTGGGTCATGTCTGGGTTTCCTTCAAGGATTCGGATCGGAGATCAGGCAATGGCGGCGCGGATCAGCGCGGCCACGCGGTCGATTTCCTCGTGGGTATTGAAGTAGTGCAGCGACACGCGCGCCATGGTGGACACGCCATAGCGCGCCAGGATCGCGTCCGCCATGAAATTACCGGCTTCGATGATGCATTGCTGCGTTTCGAGCGCCGCGACGATGCTGGCCGGGTCCACGCCGCGCACGTTGAACGGCACGATGCCGATGCGGTTCGACACGTCGGCCGGGCCGTACAGCTCGAAGCCCGGGATTGACGAGAACTTCGCCACTGCGTACTCGGTCAGGTCGCGCACGCGTGCTTCGATCGCGTCGATGCCGATCTGCATTGCGTAGTCGATTGCGGTACCCATGCCGAGAATGGCCGGCACGATCGGGCAGCCCGCCTCGAAGCGGCGCGCGCCGGCGACGAGCGACAGCGCGCCGGTCGCGCGGTCATAGGCGCCGTTCCACCAGCCGACCAGGGACGGTTCGATCTGCTCGATCAGCGCGCGGCGCACATACAGGAAGCCCGAGCCTTCGGTCGCGCGCAGCGCCTTGCGGCCGCAGCCGGCGAGGAAATGGCAATCGAGTTCGGCCACGTCCGAGCGCAGCATGCCGACGCTCTGCGCGGCATTGACGAGCGACAGCACGCCATGCCGACGCGCCACGGCGCAGATCTGCGCCGCGGGCTGCACCGCACCCGTCGAGTTCGGCAGATGCGAGAACGTCAGCAAGCGCGTGCGCGGCGTGATGGCGGCGGCGAAGGCGTCGGGCGACAGCAGGCCTTCGGCATTGGCGGCGACCATCTTCACCACGATGCCGTGGGTTTGCTCGAGCCTGCGCCACGGCAGCAGGTTGCTGAGCATTTCGGTGTCGGCCACCAGCACTTCATCGCCGGCTTGCCAGGCGATGCCGCGTGCGACCAGAGAGATGCTTTCGGTCGCGTTCTTGGTAAAGGCGATCTCGTCGGCTGCGGCATTCAGCAGCGCGGCCAGCTTGCCGCGCACGACGTCCACCCGTGCATAGGTTTCCTTGCGGAACGCCGGCAGGTAGATGCCCACATGGCCGGTGTCGAGCAGGTAGCTGCGCACGGTGTCGAGCACGACGTCGGGCGGCAGCGAGGCCGCGGCCGTGTCGAGGTAGATGGTGGAGGCCGTCAGCGGAGTGCCGGCACGGATCGCTTGGATATCCATGGAACGTCTCTGGTAATGCAGGGAAGGTGTGTGGCTTGCGTGACTCGTGTTACTTGCGCAGCTTGGTGACAGAGCCGAAGAAACTGAACAGCGCGTCGCCCGCGATCACGCCGCCGGCAAAGGCGCTCATCTCGGCGATGTACTGGTCGCCACGCAGGCGCTGCACTACGAAGCGGATCAGCAGGCCCGCCAGCACGGCCCAGCCGGCCAGCGGCGAGGCAATCAGCATGCCGGTCGACAGCAGGATGCCAAGCTGGCGCTTGGAGCCGCCGAGCAGTTGCAGCAGCGCGCCGGGAACCGCCCAGATCATGAGGTTGCGCGCGATTTCGGCGGATGAGCCGGCCTTGATCGACGCGGCGTAGACGCGGTCGACAGGCGGGATCAGGTTCTGCGAGAAGAAGGTGCCGTGGAACACGAGCACCACGACCGCCGCCACGGCGAAGCCGATCATGGCGGCCAGGAACTGCTGCTTGCGGCCGGCGAGTTCGGCTTCCATGTCACGGCCTTCGCCGCGCAGCAGGTAGCCGGTCTTCAGGTCATAGCCCATGTCGGCGAAGGCCGGACCGGTGGCGGCGGAGAAGCCCACCAGCACCGCCAGCGCCGTCGGCGGGAAGCCGATCAGGATGCCGATGGTCAGCGTGATCAGGGCCACCGCGAATGCCGGGAACCAGCCCGAGTGCATCGCGGCGATGCCGACAATCAGCTCGTGCACATAGGCGGCGAACGCGGCATACAGTACGAACACGACCAGCATGCCGAGCGACATGTCGGACACGTGGCCCGCGAGCACGGAGATCAGCAGCGCGATCGCCAGGTAGATCAGGAAGCCGCCCGACAGGATGCGGCTGGCGCGCGAGGCGGGCACTTCGATCGTGCGGGCATCGGCGGCCGGCGCGTTGCGTGCGCGGCGGATTTCGTTGGCCACCTGGAACAGCGCGACGATGCCGGCACCGATCATCAGGCCGTGGGGGATGTAGGCCTTGGCGATGTCGATACCGGTCAGCGTCACCGAATAGCCGCGCACCAGCAGGCCAATGCCGAACATGGTCAGCGCCGCGAGATTGCCAAGGAAGGCCGCGCCGAACGCGGACATCGGCACGCCGAACCACGCACCGCCGACGCCCACGGCGATGCCGAGGCCAAGGAACGCCGCCTTGCGGCCGCCGCGGTCGCCGGCCCAGATCGCCTCAGCGGTAGCGATGCCCGCGGGCCAGGTACCGGTTGCGGGGAAGATCTTGCTGCCGAACAGGAAGTACAGCATCGCGCCGTCGACGAACATGGCGATCACCGCGCCGATCAGCATCGGCGTCGCCAGCTCGGGCATGCCCATGGCGTAAGGCACGCCGATCGGGATCATCAGCGAATTGGCCGCGCCGAACGTGGCCGACGAGATCGCGGTCTGCACCAGGTTCTGCCGCTCCAGCACGCGGAAGCGCCGCGTCACCTCGAGCGGAATGCGCGAGAACACGATGGCGATCAGCGCGCCGATGATCGACGTATTGGCGGAGATGCCCAGCGACACGATCAACTGCATGCCGATCATCGCGCCGAACACGGACAGCCCCACGGAAACCAGCAGCAGGAACGGCTCCATGAAGCGCGATCTTGCCGCTGGTTGCGCCACCCCCGGCGCGTTCAGTTCTGTTTGCATAGGCGTCATGTCTACCTTTCCTCCCTAGTGTTGTCTCGTTTCGCGCGCCCTGCCAGCCCGGCCGGTGGCGCGCCGTGTGTTGTCAGCGCAGGAATCCCGTCACCGGCCCGATGGTGTCGCGTGCGGCCCGCAGCGCATCGAGCAGGCGCGGCAGGGCTTGTTCGTCCAGGCGCTGCAGCGGACCTGCAATCGCCAGCGAACCGATTACGGTTCGCGTATCTCGGCTGTACAGCGGTACTGCCAGGCCCGCCACGGTGGCCGTGGATTCCTCGCAGGTATAGGACCAGCCATCGCTGCGGACCCGCGCGAGGCGTGCTTCCAGCTCCTGCACGGACAGGCCCGCGCGGTGCGCCACGCGCTCGCGCAGGGATTCCGGCTGGAACGCCAGGATCGCCTTGGCATGCGCGCCGGCATCCAGCGCGAAGCGCTGGCCGACCTCAATCGAAAAGCGCAACTGATGCTGGCTATGGGCGATGTCCGTGCACAGGCCCTCCTCGCCATCGAGCCACGACAGGAACACGGTTTCCCCGCTCTGCCTCGCCAGCGCTTCCAGCGCGGGCTGCACGACTTCGGCCGGCGTGAAGGTCTTGCGCATGACCTGACCGAGTTCGAACCAGCGCAGCCCAAGGCCATAGCGGCCGGCGGCGTCCTGCACCAGGAAGCCGTTGGCGGCGAACGTCGCCAGCACGCGGTGGACCACCGCGTGGTGCACGCCGCTTTCACGGGCGAGTTCGCGCACGCCCCAGCTTGGCTGGCGCGCATTGAAATGGGTCAACAGCGCCAGTGCGCCATCGAGGGTCTTGAGCATTTCGACTGCCTTGTGTCTCTTATATAGAGACAACGTCTCTGATAGAGAGAAATGCTAGGCGTCGGTAGGCCTACCGAACAATCAGGGTTAACGCGGATAAGGTGGGAGTGCCGGCGCGTAGGCGACGTTGGGCGGCGGATCCGGCACAGGTTGGCGAGCGACCTATACTTGGCACTGACCATCCGCAACGGAGGCGTGCATGCCGGCAGATGACCACGGATTCGGCGATGAAGCGGCTCGTATCGCACAAAGGCGGCGCCAACTCAGCATCCCGGCGCGGCCCGGTGGCGATGCGCGGAACTGGGCCCTGGCGCTGTCCGGCGGCGGTATCCGCAGCGCTACGTTTTGCCTTGGGGTGCTTCAGGCGCTGGCCCGCACGCCTCGGCCGAAGTCCGACGCTGCACCGGGACCGAAACCCGAACCGGAGCGCGAGCCGCCCGATGCACCGGCGCCGATGTCGTCGCTGCTGGCGCAGTTCGACTACCTTTCCACGGTCAGCGGCGGCGGCTACCTCGGCGCCTTCTTCACCAGCCTCTTCGTACCAGGCCGGCTGCGGCGCGGCTCGAACGCTGTGCAGGCCGCGGCCGACGCGTACCACACACTGCAATGCGAACCACCCGGGCGCATCCGGACCTCGGTGTCCTATGCCGCCGACCCGGGACGCGGCGCCGTGGCATGGCTGCGCGAGAACGGTCGCTATCTGTCGCCGACCGGCGCAGGCGACAACCTCTATGCGGCCGTGATGGTCCTGCGCAACTGGGTGGCCATGCATTACGTGATCGGCAGCGCTCTGCTCGTGCTGCTGGCTGTGCTGGCGCTGGGCCAGTATGTGGCCGTGGGTATGTCGTACGGCCTTGGCCGATACGAGATGGATTTGCTGCACGACGCACGCCAGGCATTCAATCAGGAACAGTGGGCGATCTGGTGGAGCGCGCTGCTGTGGTTGCCATTGGGCTCGTTGCTGCTGCTGGCCGCACCGCCAGGACTGGCCTACTGGCTGGTCTACCCGCGCGCCAGCGACCCGCAGGCAGCGGCCCGCTTTTTCAGCCCGGGGCCGATCGTCGCCACACTGATCGCCGTATTGCTGCTGCTGGCGGCACGGTGGGTCGTGTGGCTGGGCCCAGGACTGGTACTGGCCTGTCTGCTTGCCTCGGTTGGGGGACTCATGCTGCTGGCCGTGCTGTGCTGCCTGCTCATGCTGGCATCTGCGCCGCGTACGGTGTCGGACTACCGCGTGCGCGCAACGCGCGCGCTGCGCAGCGCGATGACGCTGACGCTGTGGCTGCTGGCGCTCGGCCTTGCCGATACCGTGGCGCGCACCACATTCCTCTACGCGTTCATGATGGCTTCGCTCTGGAGCACCGGCGCACCCATCGGCACACTGGCCGCGCTGGTCTGGATGGTGCGCTACGTTGCCGGCCTGCGCGACGAAGGCAGGCACGACAGCGCCGATACGCCATGGCGCGCGCTGCTCGCGCACCTGCCGGTGTCACTGCTGGCGGGCGCATTGGCCGCGCTGCTGGCGCTGCTCGTGTACGTGCTGTGGTCGTGGCTAGTCCTCTACGTGCGCTGGAACGGCCGCGAGCCGGTCGACTGGCTCGTGTACGGCAATGCCTATACCGGACCGGTGCTCGCCGTGCTGGTGCTGGTGTCGCTGGCGCTGGCGGTCGTGGCAGGGCGCTTCACGGGCTTTCTGAACCTGTCGACGCTGCAGCCGTTCTATGCCGCGCGGCTCACGCGCGCGTACCTCGGCGCATCCAACGGCGAGCGCTTCGCCACGCCTGCACCGGGCCGCCATGCGCGCGATCGCTTCAGCGTGGCCGAACCCGTGCCTGGGGACCAGCTCAGCCTGAACACCTACTATGATCCGCGCGTGCTGGCACCGCTGCACCTGATCAACATCACGCTGAATCAGACCGTCGATCCGGCCGAACAACTCGTGCAGCGGGACCGCAAGGGCAAGCCGCTGTGCCTCGGCCCAGGGCCTAGCGTGGTGCAGCCCGGCTCGACGCAGACGCTGCCCGCTGACGCCTATGCACGCTTTCTGGTCGACGGGCGGCCGTGCTGCCCAGACCTGTCGCGTCCGGGAACCGCGCGCGTCGCGGAATCGCGCACGGTGGGCGACTGGATCGCGATCTCCGGCGCGACGCTGTCGACCGGGCTGGGGCGCGCAACGACGCTGGGGACTTCGCTGCTGATGGGATTGGCCAATCTTCGGCTTGGCACATGGTGGCCGTCCTACCTGCACGACGGCCCGCGCCACGCGGGCGCCGTGCCCGCTACGAAGCGCCAGCCCGAACGCGCCACGCACCCGCTGCTGGCGCGCTTCAGCGCGCTGTTCCGCACGCAGTATTGCCTCGGCTGCGAACTGGCCGCGCGCTTTCACGGCATGCGGCGCGGCTGGCAATACCTGTCGGACGGCGGGCATTTCGACAACACCGGCGTGTACGAACTGCTGCGCCCGGGCCGCGACGTATCGCTGATCGTGCTGTGCGATGCCGGTGCAGACATCGACTACCGCTTCGGCGACCTCGCCAACCTGATCCGGCTCGCACGGATCGACCACGCGCTCGAGATCGAGGTCGATACTGACGCCGCGACCACGCATCCGGTGCTGAGCCAGGTGTTTGGTACGCCGGAAGATTTTGGTACGGGCGCCACTGGCGCGGCATCGGGCAAATGCGCGGTGCTGCTCAACGTGTACCGCGCGGGACCAGGTGCGGACCAACGCGAACCGGTCTGCCGCATCGTGCTGCTCAAGCCGTGCCTGGCGGCATGGGCGCCGGCCGACGTGCGACAGTACGGCGCCGGCCATCCGGCCTTTCCGCAGGAAGCGACGTCGGACCAGTTCTTCGATGAGGCGCAGTGGGAAAGCTACCGCGCGCTGGGCCACGTCATCGGCCAGCGCGTGTTCAGCGGTGCTGTGGGGCAGGCGTTGCTGGCCGGTTGATACGGTATCAGCGCACGAACCCGATCACATCCTCGAGCCGGCCGCTCGCATCGCGCAGGGCTTCGAGCAGGCGCGGCACCGCGTCTTCGCCAAGCCGCTGCTGCGGGCCGGCAATGGCCACAGAGCCAATCACCGTGCTGTGGTCGCGCGACCGCAGCGGCAGCGCCAGCCCGGCCACGGTCGCGGCGGCTTCCTCGCGCGTGTGGGCCCAGCCCTGCTCGCGTACCTCGGCGAGCTGCGCTTCGATCGTATCGCGGTCGAGCGTGGTGTGCGGTCCCATCTTTTCCATGCCCTGTCGATAGACCTCGTCGCGGAACGCGTCGTCCTGGAAGGCGAGCATGGCCTTGGCATGCGCGCCCGCATACAGCGGAAAGCGCTCGCCGAGTTCGATCGAAAAGCGCAACTGGTGCTGGCTTTGCACCAGGCCAACGCATAGCCCCTCATGGCCATCGAGCCATGACAGGAAGACCGTCTCACCGCTTTGCGCCGCCAGCTTTTCCAGCACGGGCCGCACGATCTCGTCGGGCGAGAAGCTCTTGCGCACGACCTGGCCCAGCTCGAACAGGCGCAAGCCCAGCGAGTATTTGCCGGTGGCCGCGTCCTGCACGAGGAAGCCGTTGGCGGCAAAGGTCGCCAGCACGCGGTGCACCACGGCATAGTGCACGCCGCTGTGCTTGGCGAGTTCGCGCACGCCCCAGGTCGGCTGCCGCACGGTGAAGTGGGTCAGCAAGGCCAGCGCGCCGTCCAGTGTCTTGAGTGTCATACCGATTTCCTGCTTCGCATGGGGCAGCATGGTACGGGACAAGCGGCGCTGTGCTCAATCCTTCGGTGGATCCGGCGTCACGGCGATAACCACGCCGACGGCATGGCCGCGTGGCGGTCGCCAGCACGATTGCCGGGGTCTCACTAAGATAGCGGACGTTTCGATTTTCCCGCGCGGCGGCTGGCAAACGCCTGCCCAGCCGCGCCAAGGCAGCTTACATGACGACCCCGATCCCGTATTCCGTTCTCGATCTCGCGCCCATCGCGCAAGGCAGCGATGCCGGCCAGGCCATGCGCAACTCGCTGGACCTTGCGCAGCACGCCGAGCGTCTTGGCTACCGCCGCTTCTGGCTGGCCGAGCACCACAATATGCCCGGCATTGCCAGCGCCGCGACTGCGGTGTTGATCGGCTATGTGGCCAATGGCACCAGCACGATTCGCGTGGGCTCCGGCGGCGTGATGCTTCCCAACCATTCGCCGCTTGTCGTGGCCGAGCAGTTCGGGACGCTGGCTTCGCTGTATCCGGGCCGCATCGACCTGGGCCTGGGCCGCGCACCCGGAACGGACCAGACAACGGCACGTGCTCTGCGCCGTCAACTGTCGCACGACACGGCCGACACGTTCCCGCAGGATGTCGAGGAGCTGCAGGCCTATTTCGATGACGTGCGTCCCGGCCAGCGCCTGCGCGCCGTGCCCGGTGCGGGCCTGAAGGTGCCGCTGTGGCTGCTCGGCTCGAGCCTGTTCAGTGCGCAGCTTTCGGCGGCAATGGGTTTGCCGTTTGCGTTCGCCTCGCATTTCGCACCGGGCTTCATGCGGCAGGCGGTGGACCTGTACCGGCGCACGTTCCGGCCTTCCGCGCAGCTCGACAGGCCCTATGTGATGCTCGGCCTCAATGTGTTCGCGGCAGAGACCAGTGACGAAGCGCGGCGCCTGTTCAGCTCGTTGCAGCAGCAGTTCCTGGGTCTGGTGCGCGGCACGCCGGGCCAGCTGCGTCCGCCCGTGGACGATATCGAGTCGCTGTGGAACGAGAGCGAGGCGGACCATATCCGCCGTTCGCTGGCCTGCTCGGTGGTGGGCGATCCGGAAGCCGTGCGCGCCGGCATGCAGCGCTTCGTCGATGACTTGCATCCGGACGAACTGATGCTGACGGGCCAGATCTACGACCACGCGGCGCGCCTGCGCTCGTTTGAAATCGCCGCCGACGCGGCGCGCACGCTCGCGCCGGCAGTCTGACTGAGTATCAGGCGCCCGCGAGCCGGAACGCCGCGACTGCCTGCATCATGCGCTGGCCCTGTTCAGCCAGCGCATGCGCGGCGGCGGCCGATTCTTCCACAAGCGCGGCGTTCTGCTGCGTGACCGAATCCATCTGCGTCACGGCATGGCTGACCTGCTCGATGCCCGTGCTCTGCTCGGCGGACGCGGCGCTGATCTCGCCCATGATGTCCGTCACGCGGCGCACCGCGTCGACGACTTCACCCATGGTCCGGCCCGCGCGGGAAACCAGCGCGGTGCCGGCTTCGACCTGTGCCGCGGAGTTGTCGATCAGCGACTTGATCTCCCTGGCGGCCGTGGCCGAGCGTTGGGCCAGCGTGCGCACCTCGCCGGCGACGACGGCGAAGCCGCGGCCCTGTTCGCCCGCACGCGCCGCTTCCACCGCGGCGTTCAGCGCGAGGATATTCGTCTGGAACGCAATGCCTTCGATCACGCCGATGATGTCGACAATCTGGCGTGAAGCTTTGCTGATGGCGCCCATGGTCGACACCACCTGGCCGACGACTTCTCCGCCGCGATTCGCGGTTTCGGAGGCATTGACCGCCAGCATGCTCGCCTGACGCGCATTGTCCGCGTTCTGGCGCACGATGCCAGTCAGCTCTTCCATGCTCGCGGCGGTCTGCTCAAGTGCGGAAGCCTGTTCTTCGGTGCGCTGAGACAGGTCCGCGTTGCCCGCCGAGATCTGGCTCGTCGCCGAGCCGATCGAATCCGCTGCATCGCGGATGCCGTGCAATGTGGCGGAAAGACGCTCTTGCATCTGGCGCATGGCGGCCAGCACGCTGGTTTCATCACCGTCGCGCGCGCGCACGGGCAGGGTGAAGTCGCCGGACGCAATGCGCGCTACCGCTTCGACGGCGTACGCGGGTTCACCGCCGAGGCTGCGGTTCACCACGCGCATGATCGCGAGCATCACGGCCGATACGATGGCGCCGATCAGCAGCGTGCCGAGGACGGCCTGGATCAGACTGTCGCGGAACGGGTCATTGACATCCTTGATGTAGACGCCGGTGGCTACGTGCCAGTCCCACGCGGGCACGTAGCGCACGTAGGTCAGCTTGAGTTCGGCCGTCTCGGTGCCGGGCAGGCGGCCTCGATAGGTCGTGAAGCCATCGCCGCCGCTGGCGCCGGACTTGCCCGCCTGCACGATGCGCTGGTAGATCGGCGCGCCGTCCGGGTCCTTGAAGTCGCCGACGTCCTTGCCGTTCATTTCCGGGCGGCCGGGATTGAGCACGATCTGCGGCTTCGAGTTGACCAGCAGCAGGTAGCCACTGGAGCCAAAGCGGATGGCCTGTACGGCGTCCTTGGCCGCCTGCTGCGCGGCTTCGGTCGTCATGCTGCCCTTGGCGGCACGTTCCGCGTAAGCAGAGACGATGGCCTCGGTCGCCTGCACGAGCGCTTTCACGCTGTCGCGGCGCTCGTCCATCATGACGCTGCGGGTATGGAACGCGTTCCAGGTTCCGAGCCCGAGCAGCGCCAGCCAGATCACGGCCAGTGCCGCCCAGAGTTTGGTGTTGAGCGTAATGCGATTCATCGTCTTCGGCGGTAGGAAAAAGGGAGTGGTGCACACGCCGTCTGAATTCGGCCGGTCACGCCGATTCACGAGGTAGAGCCGGCAAGGCGACGGGTGCCATGGCCGCCGGCGTGACACTGGCACCCCTAACGGCGGGCTCCGCGCTGTCTTGAGAATGTCCTATTGTCCGGTTGCGAAATGCCGTTCAATGCACAAATTTGCCGCAACGATGACGCCGGATTGCACCGCTCCGACCGTGTCGGATACAGTAGCCAGCACAGAGGCGCGCGACGACGTGTCCGGTTCGCCAGTTCGCCAAAGTGCCGCCCGCGGCGCATGGCGCAGACCGCAGCGAAGACAACCAGGAGACAGCGATGGACCTGCGGCAACGCGATCACATCGAGACGGTAGTCCAGGCCACCAGCTACCTGCCCCCGCCTGCCTTGCCCGCGGACCGGCCCACGCACGACGCCGTGATCCAGAATTCATGGCGGCGCTGCGTGCACCAGTACGGACTGGATCCTTCGCGCATGCAGGAAGCGCGCATCCTGCCGCAGACACGCCTGCGCGAGCACCAGCAACGCATCGACGATTTCGCGCGCATTGCGCGTCATGGGCTGGAAAGCCTGTATGCGCAGGTGGCAGGGCTGGGCTACGTGGTGCTGCTGACCGACGCGCAGGGCGTGACCGTTGACTACATCGGCGACGCGCGTACCGATACCGATCTGCGCCACGCCGGCCTGTACCTGGGCGCGGAATGGAGCGAGAGCGGAGCCGGCACCTGCGCGGTCGGCACGGCGCTGGTCACTGGCGAAGCACTGACCGTGCATCAGGCCGACCATTTCGACGCCACGCATATTCCGCTCACTTGCACGGCGGCGCCGCTGTTCGACTCGCGCGGAAATCTCAGTGCGATCCTCGACATTTCCGCGCTGACTTCGCCGCATGCCAAGGAGAGCCAGGGCCTGGCGCTGCAGATGGTGCGCATCTATGCGGCGCATATCGAGAATGCGAACTTCCTGCGCGTGCATCATCGCGACTGGATCCTCAAGCTCAACGTGGCGCCTGAGTTTGTCGACGTGAATCCGGAATACCTGCTCGCGCTCGACGACTGCGGCCGCATCGTCGGGCACAACCACCGCGCGCGGCGCATGCTGGAAGGGGAGCTATCCACTGGCACGGTGCTCGGCCAGTCGTTCGAGACGCTGTTCAACGCGCGGCTGGAAGACCTGAGCCGCTATGTCTACTCGCGCCCGAGCGAGCAGCGGCTCGTCGCGCTGAACCGCAGTGGGGGGCTACTCTATCTGAGCGTGATGCCGCCCGCGCTGCGCTGGCAGGCCGGCGCCCGCGAAGAACGCCTCGCGCCGTTTCCAGAGCCGCTCGCGGCATTGAGTGGCGGCGATGCCGCGCTGCAGCAGCAATTGCAGCGCGCGGCGCGCCTGGTCGATTCGCCGATCAACCTGCTGATCAATGGCGAGACCGGCAGCGGCAAGGAGTACTTCGCCAAGGCGCTGCATCAGGCGAGCGCCCGGCGCGGCCAGCCGTTCGTTGCAGTGAACTGCGCTGCGATTCCTGAAACGCTGATCGAAAGCGAGCTGTTCGGCCACCTGCCCAACAGCTTCTCGGGGGCCGGTCCGCGCGGCAAGCGCGGGTTAATCCAGGAAGCCGACGGCGGCACGCTGTTCCTCGACGAGATCGGCGACATGCCGCGCGAGCTGCAGTCGCGTCTGCTGCGCGTGCTGGCCGAGGGCGAGGTCTTGCCGATCGGTGCGGCACGCCCGATACCGGTCAGGCTGCGCGTGATTTCCGCCACGCATCATCGGCTGGAGGATCTGGTCGCGCAAGGACGCTTCCGCGAAGACCTGTTCTACCGGCTCAACGGCGCGCGCTTCGCGCTGCCACCGCTGCGCGAGCGCACGGACCTTGACTGGCTAGTGCAGAAGATGCTCGACGCTGGCGGCCAGCGCGGCATCGCGCTGTCGCCGCAGGCGCGCGAACAGCTTTGCCGCCATCGCTGGCCCGGCAACTTGCGTGAATTGCGTAACGTGCTCGAGTACGCGCGTGCGGTCTGCTCGGACGGCTACATCGATCTGCACGACCTTCCCGATGCCCTTGGCGCTCCGGCGGCAATGACAGCCGTGCAGGCGCTACCCGCGCAAGAGCAAGAGGGCGACACTAAGGCGATGCCGCCGGAAGCCATGCTGCTGATGCAGTACCTGCGCGCGTCGGGCTGGAACCTGAGCGCGGTAGCGCGCCAGATCGGCATCAGCCGCATGACGCTGTACCGCCGCATGGAGCGCTACGGCATCCAGTCTCCGAACCGCCGCGATGGCGAAGGGCCGCTGCAGTAGCGCTCGCCCCGATACGGTTGTCCAGTGCTGTACACCTGCGCTGTGACACCTGTCACACCGTGAGCACCGCCAGGCCCCTTTTGGTGGCCCTCTGACCCGCGCTTCCTGCGGGTAATCCCGCAATTTTCCGCGTTCCCGGCGGTCTTTCCGCATGTCGCGCGCATTGGCACAGCCATTGCAATGAGCCTGTCACCACAAAGACAAAGGAGACAGGCCATGGGGCAGGCACGGTTCGCCGGCGCGCCGCTGGTCGGCATCATCGCCAACCCGGTATCAGCGCGCGACATCCGCCGCGTGATTGCGAACGCCAACAGCCTGCAACTGGCCGACCGCGTCAATATCGTGCTGCGCCTGCTGGCCGCGCTGTCGGCCTGCGGCATCGACCGTGTGATGATGATGCCGGACCGCGAAGGGCTGCGCGTCATGCTCGCTCGGCACCTGAGCCGGCACCAGGGTCCGGACGCGGGACTGCCTGCAGTGGAGTACATCGACATGCCGGTCACCGCGCGCGTCGATGACACGCTGAACGCGGCGCGCCATATGGCCGACGCCGGCGTGGAAGTGATCATCGTGCTCGGCGGCGATGGCACGCATCGCGCCGTGGTGCGCGAATGCGGCGGCGTGCCGATCGCCGGGCTGTCCACCGGCACCAACAATGCGTTCCCGGAAATGCGCGAGGCCACCATTACCGGGCTCGCGTCGGGACTGTATGCGACGGGCAAGGTGCCGGCATCGCACGCGCTCGCATCGAACAAGCGACTCGATATCGTCATTCGCGATGCTGACGGCGGTTTCCGGCGCGACATCGCGCTTGTCGACGCAGTGATCGCGCATGAGCATTTCATCGGCGCGCGCGCGCTGTGGAAGTCCGACACGCTCGCTGCCGTGTACGTGGCATTCGCCGATCCGCAGGCGATCGGGCTGTCCGCCATCGCCGGGCTGCTGGAACCACTCGGACGGCGCGAAGCGGGCGGCCTTGCGATCGAACTGGCCGCCCCGGGACAGGGCGAGTTCGAGCTGCGCGCGCCCATCGCGCCCGGCCTGCTGAGCCAGGTCTCCATCGCTGGCTGGCAGCGCCTGGAGCATGCCCGGCCGCACCGCGTGCGACAGCGTGCAGGCATCGTCGCGCTCGATGGCGAGCGCGAACTGGCCTTCGGGCCGCATGACGAAGTCACCGTCACCCTGCACGAACACGCTTTCCGCAGCATCGACGTGGCGGCGTGCATGCGCTATGCCGCGCGCGAGCGGCTGATGCGCAGCAGTCCAGCCGCCATTCTCGCTAATCACTGAGCAAGCCGTACCACCCCAACCAAGGAGACAACCATGAGCGCCAGTGCCATGCAAGCCGGCCCAAGCGGGCTGCCACTCGACAAGGAGACCCTGCTGACGGTGTATCGGAAGATGCGCACCATCCGCGAGTTCGAAGAACGCCTGCACGTGGACTTCGGCCGCGGCGACATTCCCGGTTTCGTGCATCTGTACGCGGGCGAGGAGGCCGCGGGCGTGGGCATCCTGCACCACCTGCACGATGGCGACCGCATCGCCAGTACGCACCGCGGTCACGGCCACTGCATTGCCAAGGGCGTCGACCCGGTGGCGATGATGAAGGAGATCTACGGCAAGAAGGGCGGCTCTTGCAATGGCAAGGGCGGGTCGATGCATATCGCCGACCTGTCCAAGGGCATGATGGGCGCAAACGGCATTCTGGGCGCCGGCGCGCCGCTGATCTGCGGCGCCGCGCTGGCCGCGAAGTTCCGCGGCAAGGGCGAGGTCGGCATTACGTTCAGCGGCGACGGCGCATCGAACCAGGGCACGTTCCTCGAAAGCCTGAACCTCGCCGCCGTGTGGAACCTGCCGGTGATCTTCGTGATCGAGAACAACGGCTATGCGGAATCGACCTCGCGCGATTACGGCACCGCGGTGGACAGCTACGTGGATCGCGCGGCCGGCTTCGGCATTCCCGGCGTGACGGTGGACGGTACCGATTTCTTCGCGGTGCATGAGGCAGCCGGCGAAGTCATCCGCCGCGCGCGTGAAGGCGGTGGGCCGTCGCTGCTCGAATGCAAGATGGTCCGCTTCTACGGGCACTTCGAAGGCGACGCGCAAACCTATCGCGCCGCGGGCGAACTCGACGACATCCGCGCCAACAAGGACTGCCTGAAGCTGTTCTCGCGCGCGGTGACGCAAGCGGGCGTGGTCTCGCGCGAGGAACTCGAGTCGATCGACCGCGAAGTCGCGACGCTGATCGAGCACGCCGTGCAGGAGGCCAAGGCCGCGCCATTGCCTGGTCCGGAGGATCTGCTGACTGATGTCTACGTGAGCTACTGAATCGCCAACCCGACACTGCTATCCACATTTCAGGAGACAGACCATGGCTCGCAAACTGAGCATCAAGCTGGCGATCAACGAGGCGATCGACCAGGAAATGACGCGGGATCCCAGCGTGATCATGCTGGGGGAAGACATTGTCGGCGGCGCCGGCGCGGACGGTGAAAAGGACGCATGGGGCGGTGTGCTTGGCGTGACCAAGGGGTTGTACGCCAAGCATGGCGACCGCTTGCTCGATACGCCACTGTCGGAGTCGGCCTACGTGGGGGCGGCCATCGGCGCCGCGGCCTGCGGCATGCGACCGATCGCCGAACTGATGTTCATCGACTTCATGGGCGTGTGCTTCGACCAGATCTTCAATCAGGCGGCCAAGTTCCGCTACATGTTCGGTGGCAAGGCCGAAACGCCGGTGGTGATCCGCGCAATGGTAGGCGCGGGCTTTCGCGCGGCCGCGCAGCACAGCCAGATGCTGACGCCGCTGTTCACGCACATTCCCGGCCTCAAGGTGGTGTGCCCCTCGACGCCGTACGACACCAAGGGCCTGCTGATCCAGGCCATCCGCGACAACGATCCGGTGATCTTCTGCGAGCACAAGAACCTGTACGGGCTTGAGGGCGACGTGCCGGAGGGCGCTTACACGATTCCGTTCGGCGAGGCCAATATCGCACGCGACGGCAAGGACGTGACCATCGTCGCTTACGGGCTGATGGTGCATCGCGCGCTGGACGCGGCGGCGACGCTGGCGAAGGAAGGCATCGAAGCGGAAGTGATTGACCTGCGCACGCTGTCGCCGCTCGACATGGATACGGTGCTCGAGTCGGTCGAGAACACCGGACGGCTTGTCGTCGTGGACGAAGCTAGCCCGCGCTGCAATATCGCGACTGATATCTCGGCGCAGGTTGCGCAGCAGGCATTCGGTGCGCTGAAGGCCGGTATCGAGATGGTGTGCCCGCCGCACACGCCGGTTCCGTTCTCGCCGACGCTCGAAGACCTGTATATCCCCAGCGCCGCGCACGTCGTGGAAGCGGTGCGCAAGACCATGAAGGGAGGCAAGCACTGATGGCCGCAGCAATTACCCCGATCGTGATGCCCAAGTGGGGCCTGTCGATGAAGGAAGGCACTATCAACGAGTGGCTCGTCGACGAGGGCGCCCAAATATCGGTGGGCATGCCGATCCTTGATGTGGAAACCGACAAGATCGCCAACGCCGTCGAGGCGCCCGATGCCGGCACCTTGCGCCGCAAGGTAGCCAGCGTGGGGGACGTGCTGCCGGTCAAGGCCCTGCTCGGTGTGCTGGCGCCTGCGGAGGTGAGCGATGCGGAAATCGATGCCTATATTGCGGCTTACGAAACGCCGGCGGACGACGGCGACGAAGAGGAAGCCGAACCCGCGTACCAATACGCCGACGTCGACGGCATCCGCGTCCGCTACGCCCGGAGGGGCGACGCGGGGCCGGCGGTGCTCTTCGTCCACGGATTTGGCGGTGACCTGGATAACTGGCTGTTCAACCTTGACGCCCTTGCCGATGCGTACACGGTGGTCGCGCTGGACCTCCCCGCTCACGGACAGACGTCGCCGCGGCTCGCGGGTACGACGCTGGCGGAGATGGCCGGCTTTGTAGCACGCTTCCTGGATGTGACGGGCATCGACGCGGCGCATGTGGTCGGGCATTCGATGGGCGGGGGCATTGCCGCGCAGCTTGCCGTCGATGCGCCGCAGCGCGTGCTCTCGGTGGCGCTGGTCTCGCCGGTCGGCATGGGCGAGGAGATCAACAGCGGCTATACCGAAGGCTTCGTCAACGCGCAGTCGCGCCGGGACCTGAAGCCCGTGATCGAGCTGCTGTTCGCCAACCCGGACCTCGTCAGCCGGCAGATGCTCGATGACCTGCTGCGCTACAAGCGGCTCGACGGCGTGCAGGAAGCATTGTCGGCGATCGGCTACAGCTTGTTCGCGCGAGGCAGGCAGCGCGAGCAGCCGGCGCAGCGGCTGGCTGATACGGGCAAGCGCACGCTCGTGGTGTGGGGCGCAAAGGACCAGATCATCCCGAGTACCCACGCGCAGAACGCGCCGGCAGGCGCCACGGTGAAGGTGTTCGACGACGCCGGACACATGAGCCAGATGGAAAAGGCCGGCGACTTCAATGCGCTGTTGCGCACACACCTGGCCGGTTGATGCCGGATCGCGGACGGCGGCCACGCCGTCCGCGCCGGCCTGCTATCGTGTGGCAGGTCACCGCCAGGACGAATTCCATGCCATTCGTATTTGTCGAACCCCACGCTGCGCGCGAAGATCCGCTGCAGGACGAACTCGCGTTGCTGGACGCTGCCGCTCACGGCAGCGAAGTCGCCCAGTTGTGGGAGGCCCCGGTGTCGCTGGTGGTGCCCCGCAGCTACCTGCGCTATCCGAAGTTCGAGGCCGCGCGTGACAGCTTTGCCCGGCGTGGCTGCCCTGTCTGGTTGCGCATGTCGGGCGGCGGACTGGTGCCGCAGGGGCCCGGCATCATGAACCTGAGTCTCGCCTATCGTGTGGATGGGCCACCGGGCGCGTTGAGCGAGGCGGTGTACCTGCACCTGTGCGAGGTCGTCGGCGGGGCATTGTGCAACCTTGATGTCGACAGTCACTGGCAGGCCGTCGAGGGATCGTTCTGCGACGGGCGATTCAATCTGGCCTGGGGGCCGCCGGGCCAGGCGCGCAAGATTGCTGGCACGGCCCAGTACTGGCGCCGGGCACCGGCAGCCGCGCAGGCGCCGGATGGCCAGCGCCATGTGGTACTCGCGCATGCGGTGCTGCTCGTCAGCGCGGATCCGGTGTCGATCACGCAGCGCGCCAATGATTTCGAGGCCGAGGCCGATACGGGCCGGCACTACGATGCCGACAAGGTGGTCAGCGTACAGCAGGCCATGAACGCAGCCAACGACGATCAGGCAGCATTGGCGCAGCGGGTACTCGAAGCGTTGCGGGCAAGCGTGGCCGCTTCGGTGCCGCCGCGCGCATAGTCTGCTATCGCGCGGGCAGGAACAGCATGTCGCCGTACCACGCGCGCGTGGTGGCGCCTGTGTTGTCGGTATCGGTGAGCAGGCCGTAGGCCGTAATCTTGCCGGGAGGTTCGTGGAACGCCTGCTCGTAGTCCTGGGCAATATTGCGGCGCAGCGTCTGCCACTGGCCCGCATCGCCGGGCTTGCCGGCAACCACGATCATCTGCACGCGGTTGGTGTGCGGGTTGGCGATAACGCTGCCACGCGCGGCTGTCGTCGACCAGATATACATCAGCGTGGCATAGGGCAGGTCTTCGCCGCCGAGCTTCCTCGCAAGCTGGATGCCCGCGCGATCGCCAAACGACAGCTTGTCCTTGTCGCCGTCAAAGAAGAACACCAGTCGGGCCGGGGCATCTTCCTTGGCGCCCTCGCTGTTGTCGGCGCCTTCGACTGGCGCTTGCGCCTTCCAGCGCCACGCGACAACCGGCGTGCGGTCCAGGTCGATATTGCCCTCGTGCATCAGCGCGGAAGCGGACCTGTTCGCATCGGCTTGCAGCACGGTGGTGTTGCCATCCGCCACGAGCGTATAGCGGGTCATCGCCTTACCATGCACGACAGGCAGGTTCTTCCAATCGTCCGGCAACTGAGCGCCGGGACGCATTGCGGAAAATGCGATGCCGGGTTGATCGCCCTGCGCGGACTGCGCCGGGGTTGCAAGCAGGACGGCCGCGCACAGCAAGCCGCGCCATAGCGCTTGCGTCTGCCTGTGTGCGTACCGGGGTGAGAGGGGTGGCATGACGCAAACGCTCCGGTGACTGGGCATGGGAGCATTGTAGTGAGGCGGGACATTTTCCGTCTGGCACCGAGAGATACTTCAGCAGGTAGTGGCAGCTTCGGGGCGCAAGGGGTCGCGTGTTACACGCCCCCAAAAAAATCGCGGCCCGCACAGGGGCCGCTAATCGGGAATGCGAGGAGGTCAGTTTCCTCAAGAGGCGTTATCGGCGCAGCGTCTCGCATCGAGACCCCTCTTTGGGAGGGGCTGCCTCGCATCGTCCGATTAAGCGATCAGGTAGTTTGGGCCTTCGGGGGGCATATTGGCAGCGCGCACTTTCTGCACGTTCGCCATCAGTTCGGTATGTGCTGCGTCCAGCCAGTCGACGCGGTGCCGGACCGGATCGTTCGGCGACAGATCGTTTGCTGAAATCTCGCGCAGGAAATAGCGCACCATGTTTCCAGCCCGTGCCGGAACCGGCATCATCCCCAGAAGCTGGTGTTTGGCCAGGAGCCGCCGGCTTGCTGCATGGCGCAGTCCGGACCATGCGGTACGGCCTAGCGCAATGTAGAACGCGTCGGGACGCATCTGGCGAAGCGCGCCGAGAAAGTGGGCTTCGAATGCGGCGCGCAGCATCGGCGCCGCAAGCAGGTCTTCCAGCGTGCCATTGAAAGCAAGGCCGCGGCGCGTGGTGGCGCACGGTAACAAGGCCAATGGCTGGAACTGCTCGAAACCCTCGTTCCATAGCGCCGCCGCGTGGGGCAGCCCCACAAGCTCCGGTGCGCGGAAATGATCGAGCATGCGGATCAGATTGGGCCGTATCAGCTGCCCGCCAAGTTCCACGCGGCGCTTGTTCTCGCGCTGGATCACGCGGCCCGGCGTACGCGCCTGCAGCAGCTCCTCGGTCACCGCTGCGGCAAGCCGCACGTGAGCATGCCCTGGCGTCGTGCTGACTAGTACCAGGCGTGCGCCCAGGTTGAAGTGCTCGTGCGGCACATACGTCATCGTGTAAGTGCCGTCCTGATCGACCAGTATCGGCTTGGCGATTAGCCCAGCGGATCCCATGCGCCGGATCTGGGCGCAATATTCTTCGATGTAGTTCGTCAAGGTGTCCCCGCTCCACTGCGATAAAGGTGCTGCCAGCTTCTTTTTTTCTTCATGGTAAGCCGCAGCCCCGGACACCGACAAAATCAAAAGTGTCGTATCAGGCTCTCGATGCCATGAGCTTGGTGGGACAGCGAACGAATGCGGTGCCTCCCGCTGTCAGCCGCCGGCATGGTCACGCGCCGGGCGACTGACTCTTTGCTACCGTACCTCAAGGTGTGGGTCAGGAGAATGACGGGCCGGTTCAGCCGGAGATCGTGGTGTCGATAGCAACCTCGGCCGACAACGATTTGTGCACGGGGCACTTGTTCGCCACGCGCAGCAGATCCTCAAGCACTTTGGGTTCCAGATTGCCAGTGACGCGGACTTCGCGCTTCATCGCGTAGTGGCCGGAGGTTTCCTCGTGGCTGACGGAAGCATGGATTCCATCCACGGCGTAGCCCTTGCGCTTGGCATAAAGCTGGAGGGTGAGCACCGTGCATGCCGCAAGCGCCGAATCGAGCAAGTCATGCGGGCTGGGATACTGCGGGTCGCCGCCCGCCGTGTCATCCAGATCCGCTTGCCAGCGCGCTTGCCCATTGGTCAGGTTGCAAAGCGTATTGTCCTGGCTCGGCTGCCATGTCGCTTGGATAGTCATCGAACGTCCTCGTACGGGAGTGGGCCGGAGCGCGGCCCGGGAGTAACGATTCTATACAGATGTACGAACTGCGACATTTTCAGTGATTAATGCGGCGCCTTTCGATATTGGCGATTTATTTCACCAAACCGCTTGCCAAGGGTGATTTGCTGCCGTACTATTCGCCCCCTCGCAACACAACGCGGCGCTGCAAGGCAGGGCTGACAAGGGCTGCGGGGCAACTGGGTGGTTCGGAGCGAGAGAGTTAGCGCGACGAACCGAAGTAAAAAAAAGTGCTGACCCGGTTGACGAAACGAAGAAAGTTCTGCATAATCTCGTTTCTCTGCTGCTGACGCAGCGACGCAAACGGCAAAGCCGGTGCGTGGCCCGAAAGGGCGGGTTCTTTAACAACCAAACAACCGATAAGTGTGGGCGCTGGGTAGCGGACGCACGAAGTCTTCGGACTTCGGAGCTTCAAAAGTTACAAAGTGCTCGCACAGCAAAACGTGACTGGGTCTACGGATCTGGTCAGTCAGTTTTCTGAGAGTGAGCGACCGCTCGAAAGAGCGAGGTGCTTCGGCACCACACAGAGATTGAACTGAAGAGTTTGATCCTGGCTCAGATTGAACGCTGGCGGCATGCCTTACACATGCAAGTCGAACGGCAGCACGGGGGCAACCCTGGTGGCGAGTGGCGAACGGGTGAGTAATACATCGGAACGTGCCCTGTCGTGGGGGATAACTAGTCGAAAGATTAGCTAATACCGCATACGACCTGAGGGTGAAAGCGGGGGACCGGTAACGGCCTCGCGCGATAGGAGCGGCCGATGTCTGATTAGCTAGTTGGTGGGGTAAGAGCCCACCAAGGCGACGATCAGTAGCTGGTCTGAGAGGACGATCAGCCACACTGGGACTGAGACACGGCCCAGACTCCTACGGGAGGCAGCAGTGGGGAATTTTGGACAATGGGGGCAACCCTGATCCAGCAATGCCGCGTGTGTGAAGAAGGCCTTCGGGTTGTAAAGCACTTTTGTCCGGAAAGAAAACCCTTGCCCTAATACGGTGGGGGGATGACGGTACCGGAAGAATAAGCACCGGCTAACTACGTGCCAGCAGCCGCGGTAATACGTAGGGTGCGAGCGTTAATCGGAATTACTGGGCGTAAAGCGTGCGCAGGCGGTTTTGTAAGACAGGCGTGAAATCCCCGGGCTTAACCTGGGAATGGCGCTTGTGACTGCAAGGCTAGAGTGTGTCAGAGGGGGGTAGAATTCCACGTGTAGCAGTGAAATGCGTAGAGATGTGGAGGAATACCGATGGCGAAGGCAGCCCCCTGGGACATGACTGACGCTCATGCACGAAAGCGTGGGGAGCAAACAGGATTAGATACCCTGGTAGTCCACGCCCTAAACGATGTCAACTAGTTGTTGGGGATTCATTTCTTCAGTAACGTAGCTAACGCGTGAAGTTGACCGCCTGGGGAGTACGGTCGCAAGATTAAAACTCAAAGGAATTGACGGGGACCCGCACAAGCGGTGGATGATGTGGATTAATTCGATGCAACGCGAAAAACCTTACCTACCCTTGACATGCCACTAACGAAGCAGAGATGCATTAGGTGCCCGAAAGGGAAAGTGGACACAGGTGCTGCATGGCTGTCGTCAGCTCGTGTCGTGAGATGTTGGGTTAAGTCCCGCAACGAGCGCAACCCTTGTCTCTAGTTGCTACGAAAGGGCACTCTAGAGAGACTGCCGGTGACAAACCGGAGGAAGGTGGGGATGACGTCAAGTCCTCATGGCCCTTATGGGTAGGGCTTCACACGTCATACAATGGTGCGTACAGAGGGTTGCCAACCCGCGAGGGGGAGCCAATCCCAGAAAACGCATCGTAGTCCGGATCGTAGTCTGCAACTCGACTACGTGAAGCTGGAATCGCTAGTAATCGCGGATCAGCATGCCGCGGTGAATACGTTCCCGGGTCTTGTACACACCGCCCGTCACACCATGGGAGTGGGTTTTGCCAGAAGTAGTTAGCCTAACCGCAAGGAGGGCGATTACCACGGCAGGGTTCATGACTGGGGTGAAGTCGTAACAAGGTAGCCGTATCGGAAGGTGCGGCTGGATCACCTCCTTTCCAGAGGCGCGCGTTCTGCGTGCTCAGTGTCCACACTTATCGGTTTGTTTGCTGTTACAGCCAAGGGTCTGTAGCTCAGGTGGTTAGAGCACCGTCTTGATAAGGCGGGGGTCGTAGGTTCAAGTCCTACCAGACCCACCAAGTTATCCGAGGGGGGATTAGCTCAGCTGGGAGAGCACCTGCTTTGCAAGCAGGGGGTCGTCGGTTCGATCCCGTCATCCTCCACCACCGCTTACGAGCGGGACGGAAGTACCTTGGTTTGGTTGGCCAAATGCAAGCGCTCTGCGCAAGAGTGTTTGCATTTGGCATTGCCAAGCGATCGCAAGATCGGCTGTTCTTTAACAATATGGGATGTAGTAAAGGTGTCGCGCGAGCGTTGATGAGACGCTCAGTTGTATAACGCGATACCGGGTTGTGATTGTATCAACCAAAGTATTTAAGTGATCGAAAGATGACTTGGAATACGGCACAAATGCGAGAACTCAACCTGTAGCGAGACGGTGTCCTTGAGACACACTTGTTATAGGGTCAAGCGAACAAGTGCATGTGGTGGATGCCTTGGCGATCACAGGCGATGAAGGACGCGGTAGCCTGCGAAAAGCTTCGGGGAGCTGGCAAACGAGCTTTGATCCGGAGATGTCCGAATGGGGAAACCCGGCCCGAATGGGTCATCCCACACTGAATTCATAGGTGTGGGAAGCGAACGCGGCGAACTGAAACATCTAAGTAGCTGCAGGAACAGAAATCAACCGAGATTCCCAAAGTAGTGGCGAACGAAATGGGAAGAGCCTTGTACTCTTTAGCAGTGTTGTTAGCAGAACGGGATGGAAAGCCCGGCCGTAGCAGGTGATAGCCCTGTATGCGAAAACAGCGTTGTGGAACTAGGTGTACGACAAGTAGGGCGGGACACGTGAAATCCTGTCTGAAGATGGGGGGACCATCCTCCAAGGCTAAATACTCGTGATCGACCGATAGTGAACCAGTACCGTGAGGGAAAGGCGAAAAGAACCCCGGGAGGGGAGTGAAATAGATCCTGAAACCGCATGCATACAAACAGTCGGAGCCTCGTAAGGGGTGACGGCGTACCTTTTGTATAATGGGTCAGCGACTTACATTCAGTGGCGAGCTTAACCGATTAGGGCAGGCGTAGCGAAAGCGAGTCCGAACAGGGCGATTAGTCGCTGGGTGTAGACCCGAAACCAGATGATCTATCCATGGCCAGGTTGAAGGTGCGGTAACACGTACTGGAGGACCGAACCCACTAACGTTGAAAAGTTAGGGGATGAGCTGTGGATAGGGGTGAAAGGCTAAACAAATCTGGAAATAGCTGGTTCTCTCCGAAAACTATTTAGGTAGTGCCTCGTGTGTCACCTTCGGGGGTAGAGCACTGTCATGGTTGGGGGGTCTATTGCTGATTACCCCGCCATAGCAAACTCCGAATACCGAAGAGTGCAATCACGGGAGACAGACATCGGGTGCTAACGTCCGGTGTCAAGAGGGAAACAACCCAGACCGCCAGCTAAGGTCCCCAAATATGGCTAAGTGGGAAACGAAGTGGGAAGGCTAAAACAGTCAGGAGGTTGGCTTAGAAGCAGCCACCCTTTAAAGAAAGCGTAATAGCTCACTGATCGAGTCGTCCTGCGCGGAAGATGTAACGGGGCTAAGCCATATACCGAAGCTGCGGACGCACAGTAATGTGCGTGGTAGGAGAGCGTTCCGTAAGCCTGTGAAGGTGTCTTGTAAAGGATGCTGGAGGTATCGGAAGTGCGAATGCTGACATGAGTAGCGATAAAGGGGGTGAAAGGCCCCCTCGCCGTAAGCCCAAGGTTTCCTACGCAACGTTCATCGGCGTAGGGTGAGTCGGCCCCTAAGGCGAGGCAGAGATGCGTAGCTGATGGGAAGCAGGTTAATATTCCTGCACCGTCGTATGATGCGATGGGGGGACGGATCGCGGAAGGTTGTCCGGGTGTTGGAAGTCCCGGTCCCTGCAGTGGAGAAGGCGCTTAGGCAAATCCGGGCGCGTAATTCAAGGCTGTGGGGCGAGTGAGCTAGGCTCGCGAAGCAATTGGAAGTGGTTCCAAGAAAAGCCTCTAAGCTTCAGTCATACGAGACCGTACCGCAAACCGACACAGGTGGGCGAGATGAGTATTCTAAGGCGCTTGAGAGAACTCGGGAGAAGGAACTCGGCAAATTGGTACCGTAACTTCGGGATAAGGTACGCCCTGGTAGCTTGACTGGCCTGCGCCAGAAGGGTGAAGGGGTTGCAATAAAATGGTGGCTGCGACTGTTTAATAAAAACACAGCACTCTGCAAACACGAAAGTGGACGTATAGGGTGTGACGCCTGCCCGGTGCCGGAAGATTAAATGATGGGGTGCAAGCTCTTGATTGAAGTCCCGGTAAACGGCGGCCGTAACTATAACGGTCCTAAGGTAGCGAAATTCCTTGTCGGGTAAGTTCCGACCTGCACGAATGGCGTAACGATGGCCACACTGTCTCCTCCCGAGACTCAGCGAAGTTGAAGTGTTTGTGATGATGCAATCTCCCCGCGGCTAGACGGAAAGACCCCATGAACCTTTACTGTAGCTTTGCATTGGACTTTGAACCGATCTGTGTAGGATAGGTGGGAGGCTTTGAAGCGTGGACGCTAGTTCACGTGGAGCCGTCCTTGAAATACCACCCTGGTTTGTTTGAGGTTCTAACCTTGGCCCGTGAATCCGGGTCGGGGACAGTGCATGGTAGGCAGTTTGACTGGGGCGGTCTCCTCCCAAAGTGTAACGGAGGAGTTCGAAGGTACGCTTGGTACGGTCGGACATCGTACCTAAAGTGCAATGGCAAAAGCGTGCTTAACTGCGAGACCGACAAGTCGAGCAGGTGCGAAAGCAGGACATAGTGATCCGGTGGTTCTGAATGGAAGGGCCATCGCTCAACGGATAAAAGGTACTCTGGGGATAACAGGCTGATACCGCCCAAGAGTTCATATCGACGGCGGTGTTTGGCACCTCGATGTCGGCTCATCTCATCCTGGGGCTGTAGCCGGTCCCAAGGGTATGGCTGTTCGCCATTTAAAGAGGTACGTGAGCTGGGTTTAAAACGTCGTGAGACAGTTTGGTCCCTATCTGCCGTGGGCGTTGGAATCTTGACGGGGGCTGCTCCTAGTACGAGAGGACCGGAGTGGACGTACCGCTGGTGTACCTGTTGTCTCGCCAGAGGCATCGCAGGGTAGCTATGTACGGAAGAGATAACCGCTGAAAGCATCTAAGCGGGAAACTCGCCTGAAGATGAGGATTCCCTGGAGGCTTGACCTCCTTGAAGGGTCGTTCGAGACCAGGACGTTGATAGGCTGGGTGTGGAAGCGCAGTAATGCGTTAAGCTAACCAGTACTAATTGCCCGTAAGGCTTGATCCTATAACCAGTGTGTTTTAGCCTGGTGAGTCAATCGCCTTGTGCCGATACAGCACAACCCAACGCTACAAAACTACATCCCGAATTGGTGAGGTTGACCGCGTCAGCCTCACAACCCCTCATGCCTGGTGACCATAGCGAGCTGGAACCACCCCTTCCCATCCCGAACAGGTCCGTGAAACAGCTCCGCGCCGATGATAGTGCGGATACCCGTGTGAAAGTAGGTCATCGCCAGGCTCTTATAATGCAGAACCCCTCAGCTCCCTCGAGCTGAGGGGTTTTTGCTTTTGGAGCGTCGAAAACCAAGGCGAGTACGGAAGCGCTTTGAATCAGGGCGCCTACCTGATGCCAATCACCATTGAATCCGGCCCGGCCAGCGGCTCGACGCGTACCTGCGTGAAGCCCGCCTCCTTCATCCAGGCGCAGCATTGCGCCCCGGTGTAGTCGAAGCCGCCGGGCGTTTCGATCAGCATATTCAGGCTCATCAGAAGCCCGAATGCGTTCTGCCTGCGCTCGTCGTCGATTACCGCGTCGTAGACGATCAGACAGCCCTCGTCAGGCAACGCCGCGTGGCATTTCTTCAAAAGTTCGAGCTTCTGCCCGAGGTCCCAGTCGTGGAGGATGTGTCCCATCACGAGCACATCCGCCGTCGGGCATGGGTCTTTGAAGAAATCGCCAGGCTGGAAGCGCAACCGTTCCTGCAAGCCGTGCGAGACCACGTATTCTTCAAACACTGGACCCACGGCAGGCAAATCGAAGCCGCCGCCGCGCAAGTGGGGATGCGCCAGTGCTATCTGCACGGGCAATGCTCCCTGCGCTGTGCCGATGTCGATGAATGTGCTGTAGTTCTGCCAAGGGAATTTCTGCGCCATTGCCTTGGCCGCGCCCAGGCTGACACCGGTCATCGCCCGCAAGAAGCGCCGCAACGCATGTTCATCGTGGTAAACGGCTTCGAACAGGTTGCCGCCGCGCTTGGCCTCATTCTGAGGTTGCCCGGTCCGAAGCGCTTCGGTCAATGAGCCCCAGAACGGATACAACCGGGTGTTGGCCATTTCCAGCAAGTCGCCCACGTAGCTGGGTTTCGCCGCATCCAGAAATAGAGCGGTGTCGGGTGTGTTGCGATATTTCCCCTGTTCGCGTTCCAGCAGCTTCAGTGCGACCAGCGCGTCGAGAAAATCAAGCGCCGATCGGCGATGCAGTCCAAGCGCCGAAATGAGTTCCGCGGCGCCGAGAGGGCCCGCCGCCAGGCGAGTGAACACGCCTAGTTCGACGGCGGACAGCATGGTCTTGGATGCCCAGAATCCCATGCCAAGCTGCAGCAGGCGATCCGGGGTGAGTTCGGGATGGTCCGTGTCCGCGCCCGCGTCGCGCGGCGCCAAGCCTGACGTATTCTGCATCTACGCTCTCCCGCAATTGTGGAGACATCCCGGATGCCATGGGCGACGGGATTTTGATGCTTAGCGTAGACAGCGCATAAAGCGAAGTCCAGCCCTTGCCGCAGGTATCGCTGCGCCCGAACGAGGAACTTACTGCGCCTGCCCTGGGATCGCGCTTCGCGCCGATAACTTCTCATCACCTTGCAGGACATCATGGCATTTATTTCCGATACGCCGCTTGTGTCGGCGGCCGACGCCGCAGGCGATACCAGGCTCAGTGATCTGCTCGGGGAAGTCAGAGCATGCCGGCGCCGAATCGCTGCGAACTTTACGTGCTCAACGGATTGAGGAGAGGATTGGGCCGCTGATCCCGCTGATCCCGCTGATCCCGCTGATCCCGCTGATCCCGCTGTTCATGAAGCCGTAGGCTGCGTCGAGGGAGGGGTGCTCAAAAAGCCATCCCCGGTCCTTTTTCCAATAAAGACTTGCATTCCTGCCATCGAGGCATTAGTATTCGCTCCCTCGTTCGCAAGAGTACTGCGAAACGGGGTAGGAAAAAGACTTTCCGGGATTAATCACTCAAAAGAGCGGAGCAGTTCAGGAAAAAAGAAATTTCGCGAAAATGCTTGATTAATCGTCGAAAATACTTTAAAGTCTTGTTTCTCTGCTGCTGACGCAGCAACGCAAACGGCAAAGCCGGTGAGCGTAACCCGAAAGGGTGGCTTCTTTAACAATCAAACAACCGATAAGTGTGGGCGCTTGATACTGGATGCGAAAGACTTCGGTCTTTTAGCTCAAAAGTTATCAGTGCTCGCACAGCAAAACGTGACTGGGTCTACGGATCTGGTCAGTCAGTTTTCTGAGAGTGAGCGACCGCTCGAAAGAGCGAGGTGCTTCGGCACCACACAGAGATTGAACTGAAGAGTTTGATCCTGGCTCAGATTGAACGCTGGCGGCATGCCTTACACATGCAAGTCGAACGGCAGCACGGGGGCAACCCTGGTGGCGAGTGGCGAACGGGTGAGTAATACATCGGAACGTGCCCTGTCGTGGGGGATAACTAGTCGAAAGATTAGCTAATACCGCATACGACCTGAGGGTGAAAGCGGGGGACCGGTAACGGCCTCGCGCGATAGGAGCGGCCGATGTCTGATTAGCTAGTTGGTGGGGTAAGAGCCCACCAAGGCGACGATCAGTAGCTGGTCTGAGAGGACGATCAGCCACACTGGGACTGAGACACGGCCCAGACTCCTACGGGAGGCAGCAGTGGGGAATTTTGGACAATGGGGGCAACCCTGATCCAGCAATGCCGCGTGTGTGAAGAAGGCCTTCGGGTTGTAAAGCACTTTTGTCCGGAAAGAAAACCCTTGCCCTAATACGGTGGGGGGATGACGGTACCGGAAGAATAAGCACCGGCTAACTACGTGCCAGCAGCCGCGGTAATACGTAGGGTGCGAGCGTTAATCGGAATTACTGGGCGTAAAGCGTGCGCAGGCGGTTTTGTAAGACAGGCGTGAAATCCCCGGGCTTAACCTGGGAATGGCGCTTGTGACTGCAAGGCTAGAGTGTGTCAGAGGGGGGTAGAATTCCACGTGTAGCAGTGAAATGCGTAGAGATGTGGAGGAATACCGATGGCGAAGGCAGCCCCCTGGGACATGACTGACGCTCATGCACGAAAGCGTGGGGAGCAAACAGGATTAGATACCCTGGTAGTCCACGCCCTAAACGATGTCAACTAGTTGTTGGGGATTCATTTCTTCAGTAACGTAGCTAACGCGTGAAGTTGACCGCCTGGGGAGTACGGTCGCAAGATTAAAACTCAAAGGAATTGACGGGGACCCGCACAAGCGGTGGATGATGTGGATTAATTCGATGCAACGCGAAAAACCTTACCTACCCTTGACATGCCACTAACGAAGCAGAGATGCATTAGGTGCCCGAAAGGGAAAGTGGACACAGGTGCTGCATGGCTGTCGTCAGCTCGTGTCGTGAGATGTTGGGTTAAGTCCCGCAACGAGCGCAACCCTTGTCTCTAGTTGCTACGAAAGGGCACTCTAGAGAGACTGCCGGTGACAAACCGGAGGAAGGTGGGGATGACGTCAAGTCCTCATGGCCCTTATGGGTAGGGCTTCACACGTCATACAATGGTGCGTACAGAGGGTTGCCAACCCGCGAGGGGGAGCCAATCCCAGAAAACGCATCGTAGTCCGGATCGTAGTCTGCAACTCGACTACGTGAAGCTGGAATCGCTAGTAATCGCGGATCAGCATGCCGCGGTGAATACGTTCCCGGGTCTTGTACACACCGCCCGTCACACCATGGGAGTGGGTTTTGCCAGAAGTAGTTAGCCTAACCGCAAGGAGGGCGATTACCACGGCAGGGTTCATGACTGGGGTGAAGTCGTAACAAGGTAGCCGTATCGGAAGGTGCGGCTGGATCACCTCCTTTCCAGAGTGTGCATCCCAAGTCAAGCGTTCACACTTATCGGTTTGTTTGTTGTTGCAGCCAGAATGGTTGGCCAAAGGCAAGCGCTTAGCATTGAGCGCTTGCCTTTGGCATTTGCCAAGCGATCGCAAGATCGGCTGTTCTTTAACAATATGGGATGTAGTAAAGGTGTCGCGCGAGCGTTGATGAGACGCTCAGTTGTATAACGCGATACCGGGTTGTGATTGTATCAACCAAAGTATTTAAGTGATCGAAAGATGACTTGGAATACGGCACAAATGCGAGAACTCAACCTGTAGCGAGACGGTGTCCTTGAGACACACTTGTTATAGGGTCAAGCGAACAAGTGCATGTGGTGGATGCCTTGGCGATCACAGGCGATGAAGGACGCGGTAGCCTGCGAAAAGCTTCGGGGAGCTGGCAAACGAGCTTTGATCCGGAGATGTCCGAATGGGGAAACCCGGCCCGAATGGGTCATCCCTGACTGAATACATAGGTCAGGGAAGCGAACGCGGCGAACTGAAACATCTAAGTAGCTGCAGGAACAGAAATCAACCGAGATTCCCAAAGTAGTGGCGAACGAAATGGGAAGAGCCTTGTACTCTTTAGCAGTGTTGTTAGCAGAACGGGATGGAAAGCCCGGCCGTAGCAGGTGATAGCCCTGTATGCGAAAACAGCGTTGTGGAACTAGGTGTACGACAAGTAGGGCGGGACACGTGAAATCCTGTCTGAAGATGGGGGGACCATCCTCCAAGGCTAAATACTCGTGATCGACCGATAGTGAACCAGTACCGTGAGGGAAAGGCGAAAAGAACCCCGGGAGGGGAGTGAAATAGATCCTGAAACCGCATGCATACAAACAGTCGGAGCCTCGTAAGGGGTGACGGCGTACCTTTTGTATAATGGGTCAGCGACTTACATTCAGTGGCGAGCTTAACCGATTAGGGCAGGCGTAGCGAAAGCGAGTCCGAACAGGGCGATTAGTCGCTGGGTGTAGACCCGAAACCAGATGATCTATCCATGGCCAGGTTGAAGGTGCGGTAACACGTACTGGAGGACCGAACCCACTAACGTTGAAAAGTTAGGGGATGAGCTGTGGATAGGGGTGAAAGGCTAAACAAATCTGGAAATAGCTGGTTCTCTCCGAAAACTATTTAGGTAGTGCCTCGTGTGTCACCTTCGGGGGTAGAGCACTGTCATGGTTGGGGGGTCTATTGCTGATTACCCCGCCATAGCAAACTCCGAATACCGAAGAGTGCAATCACGGGAGACAGACATCGGGTGCTAACGTCCGGTGTCAAGAGGGAAACAACCCAGACCGCCAGCTAAGGTCCCCAAATATGGCTAAGTGGGAAACGAAGTGGGAAGGCTAAAACAGTCAGGAGGTTGGCTTAGAAGCAGCCACCCTTTAAAGAAAGCGTAATAGCTCACTGATCGAGTCGTCCTGCGCGGAAGATGTAACGGGGCTAAGCCATATACCGAAGCTGCGGACGCACAGTAATGTGCGTGGTAGGAGAGCGTTCCGTAAGCCTGTGAAGGTGTCTTGTAAAGGATGCTGGAGGTATCGGAAGTGCGAATGCTGACATGAGTAGCGATAAAGGGGGTGAAAGGCCCCCTCGCCGTAAGCCCAAGGTTTCCTACGCAACGTTCATCGGCGTAGGGTGAGTCGGCCCCTAAGGCGAGGCAGAGATGCGTAGCTGATGGGAAGCAGGTTAATATTCCTGCACCGTCGTATGATGCGATGGGGGGACGGATCGCGGAAGGTTGTCCGGGTGTTGGAAGTCCCGGTCCCTGCAGTGGAGAAGGCGCTTAGGCAAATCCGGGCGCGTAATTCAAGGCTGTGGGGCGAGTGAGCTAGGCTCGCGAAGCAATTGGAAGTGGTTCCAAGAAAAGCCTCTAAGCTTCAGTCATACGAGACCGTACCGCAAACCGACACAGGTGGGCGAGATGAGTATTCTAAGGCGCTTGAGAGAACTCGGGAGAAGGAACTCGGCAAATTGGTACCGTAACTTCGGGATAAGGTACGCCCTGGTAGCTTGACTGGCCTGCGCCAGAAGGGTGAAGGGGTTGCAATAAAATGGTGGCTGCGACTGTTTAATAAAAACACAGCACTCTGCAAACACGAAAGTGGACGTATAGGGTGTGACGCCTGCCCGGTGCCGGAAGATTAAATGATGGGGTGCAAGCTCTTGATTGAAGTCCCGGTAAACGGCGGCCGTAACTATAACGGTCCTAAGGTAGCGAAATTCCTTGTCGGGTAAGTTCCGACCTGCACGAATGGCGTAACGATGGCCACACTGTCTCCTCCCGAGACTCAGCGAAGTTGAAGTGTTTGTGATGATGCAATCTCCCCGCGGCTAGACGGAAAGACCCCATGAACCTTTACTGTAGCTTTGCATTGGACTTTGAACCGATCTGTGTAGGATAGGTGGGAGGCTTTGAAGCGTGGACGCTAGTTCACGTGGAGCCGTCCTTGAAATACCACCCTGGTTTGTTTGAGGTTCTAACCTTGGCCCGTGAATCCGGGTCGGGGACAGTGCATGGTAGGCAGTTTGACTGGGGCGGTCTCCTCCCAAAGTGTAACGGAGGAGTTCGAAGGTACGCTTGGTACGGTCGGACATCGTACCTAAAGTGCAATGGCAAAAGCGTGCTTAACTGCGAGACCGACAAGTCGAGCAGGTGCGAAAGCAGGACATAGTGATCCGGTGGTTCTGAATGGAAGGGCCATCGCTCAACGGATAAAAGGTACTCTGGGGATAACAGGCTGATACCGCCCAAGAGTTCATATCGACGGCGGTGTTTGGCACCTCGATGTCGGCTCATCTCATCCTGGGGCTGTAGCCGGTCCCAAGGGTATGGCTGTTCGCCATTTAAAGAGGTACGTGAGCTGGGTTTAAAACGTCGTGAGACAGTTTGGTCCCTATCTGCCGTGGGCGTTGGAATCTTGACGGGGGCTGCTCCTAGTACGAGAGGACCGGAGTGGACGTACCGCTGGTGTACCTGTTGTCTCGCCAGAGGCATCGCAGGGTAGCTATGTACGGAAGAGATAACCGCTGAAAGCATCTAAGCGGGAAACTCGCCTGAAGATGAGGATTCCCTGGAGGCTTGACCTCCTTGAAGGGTCGTTCGAGACCAGGACGTTGATAGGCTGGGTGTGGAAGCGCAGTAATGCGTTAAGCTAACCAGTACTAATTGCCCGTAAGGCTTGATCCTATAACCAGTGTGTTTTAGCCTGGTGAGTCAATCGCCTTGTGCCGATACAGCACAACCCAACGCTACAAAACTACATCCCGAATTGGTGAGGTTGACCGCGTCAGCCTCACAACCCCTCATGCCTGGTGACCATAGCGAGCTGGAACCACCCCTTCCCATCCCGAACAGGTCCGTGAAACAGCTCCGCGCCGATGATAGTGCGGATACCCGTGTGAAAGTAGGTCATCGCCAGGCTCTTATACCCAAAACCCCTCGACAGCGTGTGCTGCGAGGGGTTTTGTCTTTTGTGGCTGCGCGCGGACATTCCAATAATCCCGCGACACCCACTTTCGCGGCCGGCACTCACGCTTTAACATCGCCTGATCGTTTTCAAGTGTCAGGATTGCATGTCCGTTGAGCGCCAGTGGTATCTCTATCTGCTCGAATGCACGGGCGGTTCAATCTACACCGGCATTACTACCGATGTGGCGCGACGCTTCGCGCAGCACCAAGCCGGAAAAGGTGCGAAGTACACCCGGTCGCGCAAGCCCTTGCGTGTGCTCGGCCAGGTCGCCTTTCCCTCGAAGTCCGAAGCGCTGAAAGCCGAATTGGCGACGAAGCGTATGAGTTCGGCGCAGAAGATCGCATTTTGCGCGAAACTTGAGCAGCCCGAAACATGAAATGAAAAAGGCGCACGCCGCAGCGTGCGCCTTTCCGTTTCGATGCCGGTCTATCAGACGACCGTCAAGGTCACTTCGATATTGCCGCGCGTCGCATTCGAGTACGGGCAAACCTGGTGTGCCTGCTCAACCAGCTTTTCCACTGCCTCGCGCTCAAAGCCCGGAACCGAGATCTTCAGTTCGGCCTGAATGCCAAAACCTTGCGGAATCGGACCAATGCCAACCGATCCTTCAATCGACGTATCCGCCGGCAGCACGATTTTCTGTTGGGCCGCGACATGCCGCATGGCGCCAATGAAGCAGGCCGAGTAGCCCGCGGCGAACAGTTGCTCGGGATTCAGGCCGTCACCTTTACCCCCCATCTCTTTCGGCAGCGCCAGCTTGGCGTCGAGTTGCCCGTCGGACGTCACAGCGCGGCCATCGCGGCCACCGGTGGCAGTGGCATGGGCGGTGTAGAGGACTTTTTCGAGTTTCATGAAAGCTCCAGAGGTAATGTAGCCCATCATCAGGGCATGTGAGCGACCGCTTCATCCTCATGCGGTAGCCCAGAAATCGTTCGCGCTTGTTCGAGCGTCGACCGCAATGCATGCAGGCGCTCCGTCAGTGCCTGTATCTCGTCGAGCGGGCACTGCGTCGCGCACAGCAATCTTTCCGGAATGCCGACCGCTGACTGCCGCAACTTGCGGCCGGCATCGGTCAGGGCGACCAGCACACGGCGTTCATCTCCGGCGTCGCGCCTGCGACTGACCAGTCCGGCGCCTTCGAGCCGCTTCAGCAATGGCGTCAGCGTCCCCGAATCCAGCGCCAGGCGGTTGCCCAGTTCGGATACCGTCAGTCCTTCGTGCTCCCACAGCACCAGCATGACCAGATATTGCGGATAAGTGAGTCCAAGCTCATCCAGCATCGGCTTGTAGACCTTGGTCATCGCCAGCGAAGTCGAGTACAGGGCAAAGCACAGCTGCCGGTCCAGCAACAGCAGGTTCTGCTTGGCTTGCGTGTTCGTGTCGTCCATGCACATATATTAGACACAATTAAATTGTGTGCAAGATAAATTTGAAGTCTTTTTTCGAAGTAGCGAATACGTAACTTCGCCCTTTAAGGCTGTCTTAAGTCTTGCTGTTTAGCATCTACCGTGTCGCGCCACGCCGCTATCGGCAACGGCGCAGGAACAGATCGGGGAAAGGAGATTCCATGATTCGCCAGACCATTGCACGTACCGCCATTGGCATTGCTGCACTCGCCGCCATTGGTGGAGGCTATGCCTACCTGCAGAAGGAAGTCATAACGCCGGGGTACGCCGCATCCGCGCCGGCGGTCTCGGCCGCACCCGCGCAAGCCGCTGCGGTGGCGACGCCGATGGATTTCTCCGGCATCGTCGACCAGTATGGCCCAGCCGTGGTCAATATCAGCGTGACCGCGCGTGCGCAGCGCACCGCTATGCAGGCACCGTCCGGCATGGACCCCGACGATCCGCTGTTCCAGTTCTTCAAGCGTTTTGGGCCCCAGTTCCAGGGGCCGCAGAGCGGTCAGCAACTGGTCAAGGGCCTGGGTTCCGGCTTTATCGTGAGCCCGGATGGTCTGATCCTGACCAACGCGCACGTCGTGGATGGCGCGCAGGAGGTCACTGTGAAGCTGACCGACCGGCGCGAGTTCAAGGCCAAGGTGCTGGGCACGGACCCGCAGACCGACGTGGCCGTGATCCGCATCGATGCCAAAGACCTGCCCACGGTCCGGCTCGGCGACCCGGCACGCGTGAAGGTTGGTGAGCCCGTACTGGCCATCGGCTCGCCTTACGGATTCGAGAACACGGTGACCGCCGGTATCGTCAGCGCCAAGTCGCGCTCACTGCCTGACGACACCTATGTGCCGTTCATCCAGACCGACGTGGCCGTGAACCCTGGCAATTCCGGAGGCCCCTTGTTCAACCAGCGCGGCGAGGTGATCGGCATCAATTCGCAGATCTACAGCCAGACCGGCGGCTACCAGGGGTTGTCGTTCGCAATTCCGATCAACGTCGCGACCAAGGTCGAACAGCAGCTCGTGGCGCACGGCAAGGTCACGCGCGGCCGTCTAGGCATCTCGGTGCAGGAAGTCAACCAAGCGCTCGCGCAGTCGTTCGGCCTGCCCAAGCCGTCGGGTGCGCTCGTGAATTCGGTCGAGGCTGACAGCCCCGCTGCCAAGGCGGGCGTAAAGCCTGGCGATGTCATCGTGCAACTCGACGACGACGTGATCGACCACTCCGGAGACTTGCCTGAGCACGTTGCCGATATCAAGCCGGGCACGCAGACCACGCTGAAGATCATCCGCAAGGGCCAGCCGATGACGCTCGCGGTGAAGGTGGGCGCCGCCAAGGAGGAATCGGTCGCGCAGAAGGGTAACGACAGTCAGGCCGGCGGACGGCTGGGCCTGGCCGTCCGCTCGCTGACGCCTTCGGAACGGCGCGAAAGCGGGATCGATGGCGGACTCGTGGTGGAGGATGTCGCCGGCCCGGCTGCGCGCGTGGGCATCCAGCCGGGCGACGTGATCCTGTCGCTCAACGGCACGCCGATTACGTCGGCCGACCAACTGCGCGCTCTGGTTGCCAAATCCGGCAAGCAGGTGGCACTCCTGGTGCAGCGCGATGAGGCGCGCATCTTCATTCCGCTCGACCTCGGCTGATCGCTGCAAGCGTTTACCGATAAGGCTTTGGGGGCGTTCGCGGGTCGTATGCAGGGGGGTAAACGGCGGCGTATACGAAGCGTATACGGGCCGTATACGAAGCCGGTATACGGCCCGCGAAGCCTTGCGGCAAGCGGGTTTCCGCGCAAGGAAGGGCTTACAGAAACCGCGCCAGCAGGTATGATCTCGACTGCGATGCATGAAGCATGCGGCGGCACGGCCCGCCGACCCTGGTTCTTGCTGAATCGATAGAACAAGGAAGTCTATGCAGTTGGATTTCACCCGAGCCATTACTCCGGGTCCTGAGAGAGCGCGGCGCGTTGCGCCCACCGCTCAGTCTGCGCCGAGCCCCCGGCGGCGCAAAAAGGAAGCGCCTCCGCACTGGGAGCGCGGCTACCGTTCGCACTTCTACCGCAACGAGCGCGGCGAGAAGCTGGGAGAAGTCCGCCTGTCCGACCGTGGCGACGTGCCGGTGGTGTACCACTGGGCCGCGGGCAACTACTCCGGCGCGGAAGGATCGCTGGTCCATGCGCGCGCGCGCGTGGAAGAGACGGTCGGCTTTGGCATGCGCCAGCTTTCGCTGTTTTGATGACGTTCTGACGCTGTTCTGATTTCCCGCCCGGTGCCCCGATCGATGGCACCCACACACGTAGCGCCTTAGTCCAGGCGGCGCTGCAGCAGCATGTACACCGCAGCGGTCAGCGCCAGCACCGCAATCAGACGGTAGATATCCTCGCAAGCAATCAGACGGGCCTGTTGTTCGACCAGCCCGGCAAGCTGCGCCATCGCGCCATGGCGAGCCTGCGCTTCATCAAAGCCACGAGCGGCCAACGCCGCCTGCACCGACTGCATCCAGAGCTGGGTTTCCGCGACCCGTTGCCCGAGCGCGTGCACGAGACTGTCATGCACGGCAAACTGCCGGTTCTGCAGCAGCACTGCCCCGATGGCCGAAGCAAACGAGCTGGCGATCTGGCGCATCAGGTTCTTGCTGCGGTAGCCATGCGCGAATTCCTCGCCGCTCAGTGAGCGGAACGTCAGCCCGGCGATCGGGATGATCACCATCACGCCAAACAGGCCCTTGCCGACCAGACCCCAAGCAAGCGCGGGCGGCCCTGCGTCCGGCGGCATGCGCGAAAACCACCAGGCCGTGGCGGCCATCATCATCAGGCCGGTCACCATCAGCGGCTTCTTGCGGGTCAGCCTCGAGCCGTAGCGCAGGTAGATGATGACCCCGACAAGGCTGACGATCGCGGCAAAGGTGTTGAGCCAGCCCGTGGTGGCCAGCGGAATCCGCAGTGCCTGCTCCGCGTAGATCGGAAACACGTAGGCGCTGAGGTTGTTGATCATGTAGTACACGAAGTACATGCCGATCCCGGCCAGGTAGATCGGATTGCGCAGCGCGCGCAGATGCAGCACCGGGGTCTCGTGGTGCCACTGGTGCCAGAGGAACACGGCAAGCAGACCGAGGCCTGCGGCCGCGATCAGCGCCAGCCGGAGCGGATGCGAAAAAATGTCGAAGCGCGCTTCGGTCAGTGCCGCCTGAAGCGTGACTACCGCAGCGCCGAACAGCAGCAGCGGCCCGAGCCCGGGGCTCGGTGCCGGGCGGCGCGGCTCCGCATCGGGCAGCAGCACCCACGCGCCAAGCGCGGCCAGCGCGGCGAAAGGAAGGGCACCGTAGAACACGTCCTGCCAGACGCCGTGGTCCACCAGTTCGGCTGCGAATGCAGGCCCCAGCGCGCTTGCCACGAAAATGCCGGTCATAAAGATGCGGCTTGCGCGCGGCCGGTCGGCGGGTCCGAACAGCACCGCGACCAGGATGCGGCAGCTCGTGAATAGCGCGCCGCCGCCAAAACCCTGCACGAAGCGGGCTCCGACCAGTTGGGCGAGCGAGTGGCTGGTCGCGGCGCCCAGCGTGCCCGCCATGAAGATCAGCAGCGCACCGGTCAGGTAATAGCGGTAGCCGAAGCGGCGTGACAGCCATTGCTGCTTCAGGATCATGAGCATGCTGCCCACGGCGTACGCGGCCTGCGCGAGCGCGAAGCTGCGGGGATCCGCGTCGAGACCGCCCATGATGTGGCTCGACGCGAACACGAACATGATGTTCTCGAGGAATTCCACGCCGGTGGCCAGGGCCAGCAGCATCATCAGCAGCGTCTGCCGCTGCCGGTGGCTGAGCCACCGCAGCCAGCGCACGCTCAGGCGCAGCTGCCAGAGCGATTGCCAGCGAGAGCCGACGCTCATGGCTGTAACGCCAGCAGGCTCTGGTGCAGGCGGTTCAGCACGCGCGTGCTGGACGCCAGCGCGTTTTCCCCGACAGGCGCCCACACTTCGGCATAGGCCGCATGCACAAGCGGCAGCGCTCGCTCGAGCAGCCTCCGGCCAGCCGGCGTGAGCGTCAATTCCAGACTGCGGCGGTCCTGTTCAGAAGCCTGCCGGCGCACCAGGCTGCGAGCCTCCAAGCCGTCAACCAGGCGGGTCATCTGCGTACGCGTGGCGTCGATCGTGGCACTCAGTTCGGAAGGCATGCTCGGCTGTCCCTCATCGACGGCAAGCATGCTGAGGACGAGGTACTGATTCAGGTCGAGGTCGAACTGCGCGAGGCTCCGGTTGATGTGGTCACGCAGCAGGCGTGCGGTGCGCAGTAGCAGCCGGGATGCCAGGATCAGGTCGCGCGGGGCATCCGGATGCGCCGCGCAGTAGCGATCCATACGTTGTTCGAAGGACATGGCGAGGGAGGCATCCGCGCCGCAGGATAGTGGCACAGATGATTTCATCTGAGATAGTTTCAGACGAAATTATATCAGCCGGGACGAATTTCGCCAGCCCGGACGTTGTCGGCGTGCCTTATGCGAAGACTCGCCGACACGCGGCGCGCGCCTGCGCGCAGCCTTGCAAGTTCCTGCGGCCGCCGCGCCTCCGGCATGGCGCCATACCGCAGGCCGATGTAGGTGGCGATAAAGGCATGGATCGCCGCAGCGGCATGCGGCAACCGGGCTGCCGCGCGCGCTGCGAATGCCTGGGGGCCTTCGGCCGCGCCGCGCTCGCAGCCACGGCGTGCCAGCATGCGGCACACCTGCGCATAAGAAGCTTCCACCGGATCGATACGCCGGCGGCGCAGCCACAGCGGCAGCAGTGCCAGCAGACTCAGTGCGGCGAGCCCAAACGCGAGCAGTTGCGCCAGGCTGATGCCGGGCAGGTGCTTGCCGAACAGCCGTTCCTGCTGGCCGCGGTCGTATTGCAGGATCCACCGCTGCCACGTGTAGGTCAGCCCGTCATAGGCCCAGCGCACGTTGCGCAGCCAGCCGGCGTCCCGGCCCGGTGACCAGACGCCGGATTCCTGACTATCCAGTGCGGCGTCGAGCCCTTGTTCGACCCGGCTCGGCGCTACCGCACTGGTCGGGTCGACACGCACCCAGCCGCGTCCTTCCAGCCAGACCTCGGCCCATGCGTGGGCGTCGGACTGGCGCACGATGTAGTGGCGGCCGAGGGGGTTATACTCGCCGCCCAGGTAGCCGGTTACCACGCGCGCGGGCACGCCCGCCGCGCGCATCAGGAAGACGAAGCTGCTTGCATAGTGTTCGCAGAAGCCGCGATGTGTCTCGAACAGGAAGCTGTCGACCTGCTGCGTGCCCAGTGGGGGCGGCCGCAGCGTGTAGCCGAACGGCGCCGAGGCAAACAGTCGCAGCGCGGCTTGCACGCGCAGTGCAGGGTCGGCATAGCTGGCCGCCCAGCCCGCAGCCAGCTCGCGTGCGCGCGGATTGCCAGGCGGAAGGCTCAGCGCGAGTGCCTGCGTGCGTGCCGACAGTGGTTCGGGCGATGGACCCAGCGTGGAGCGGGCCCGGTAGCGCATACGCTGGTCGACTGGCACCGACGCGAAATACTCGCCATCCGCGGTGACACGGGTATTCGCATCCGATGACATCGCCACGCCACGGTCCAGCGTGAACAGCCACTGTTGCTGGCTTGGTTCCAGCGTGACGGTGTAGTCAACGCCGCCGGCCCGCGGTGTACCAGCGGGCGGCGTGGGCGCGGCCGGCATCGTGAATTGCTGGCGTTGCCGCGCGGGCAGCCAGGCGGATCCGTCGAATTGCCACAGCACCAGCGCACGCCAGTAGAGCGCACCGGTCGGCAACGGATCGCCCTCGACCTCCGCGCGCAGCGCAACTTCCGGCGAGCGTACGAGCTGCCCGACGCTGCCCGGGCGCATCACGTCGCTGAGGCCCGTTCGCGACGTCGGCGTCGATTGCGGCAGGCGCCACAGCGGATGTTCCAGGCGTGGGAACAGGATGAACAGCGCCAGCGCCCACGGCAGGCCAATCAGCGCCATGCGCCCCAGCAGCGGCCAGATGGCCAGCCGGCCGCGCGCTTCGGGGTGGTGGAGCAGCAGCCAGTTGCGCAGAACCCATGCGCCGATCACCATGCTGTACAACGCCAGCCAGAACGGCTGGTCGGACAGGTACAGCGTCAGCAACAGGTAGAACGAGAGCTGCGTGACCAGTGTGGCATCGGCGAGGCTATGGCATTCGAGGAGTTTGAGCACGACAAAGGCGCCCAGCAACGCAACGGCCAGGTCGCGCATGGCGCCGCCGCCGTCTTGCCAGATCAGCGCCGCGGCGATTCCCAGCACCAGCAGGGCGGCCACGCCAACTACCCATCGCGATGGCAGCGGCGCACGCTTGCGCCAAAGCAGCCAGCGCCAGCACAGCAGCGCGAGCAGCAGCAGGCTGACCGCCATCGGCAGCGTACGCGCCTGCGGCGCCAGTACCAGCGCGAGCTGTCCGAGCAGGACGCCGTGATCCTGGTGCGCAAGGGGTCGCGCCGCCGTGCTCATGTCGGGGCTCCTCGGCCGGGCGCACGCCACAGTGCCAGCGCTTCCAGGCAGGCGCGGCGGTGGCCGGCGCCGTGTCCGGGCCGGATTTCCACACCTGGCAGCCGCAGGCCGACTTCGGTGGTGTCACTGAGGGCCAGCAGCCATGCGCATAGCCTGGACAGGCGCGCTTCGGTCGGCATGCTGGCTGGCAGCGTATGCCAGTCCAGCCAGCGCGTCGGCCGTGCCGGCGGCTCGCCCGCCCGGCTCATCCAGCGGCCGGTGCGCGCGCTGTGCTTCCACGCAATGCGGTGCAGCGGGTCGCCGCTGCGGTACTTGCGAAGCTGGTCGATGCCTCCGTCGGTGGCCGGTCCACCGGCGGTGCCATCGTCGCCATTGTCCACGGCAGCCAGTGGTGGCAGTGGCGGCGCGGCGGTTTCCGGCGCAGGGAAAACCAGCACCGACAGGCCCAGGTCCGCATAGCCCCAGACCCGGAACAGGCCGAACGGAAACCGGCTCGACAGCGTGACGCGCGGCAGCCGCAGCCAGCCGCGCCGCGCGGCTGGTACATACAACGTCAGCGTGCCACTGCTTGCGGCATCGAGCGTGACGCTCGCGGTCTCGACCTCTGGCATGGCCGCGACGCGCGCCTCGATGCCGATGCGCGCCTGCTCGTCGGCATTGGACAGCCGCAGCGCAAATCCCGCATTCAGCCCGGCGAACGCTTCCTGCGCGGGAGCGCCCGGGTCCGCGGTCACCGACACATCCAGCAGGTTCCGATAAGCGAGCCACATACACGCCATGCCGATGCCCGCCAGCAGAAACGTGAGCCCGAAGCCGAGGCTGATGTTGTAGTTCAGCGATGTCAGCAGCATGGCCAGCAGCAGCACGGCAAAGCCGACGCCGCTGCGGGTGGGGAGGATGTAGAGACGCCGGCGATCCAGCCGCACGTCGCTCTGCGCCTGGACTTGCGGAGCCCGGAACCAGCGCCGCCGGTATGGCGAGGCACCGGCCAGCGGCAGCGCGGCGTGGCGGGTTGCCGCGGACGGATCGCGCGGCATGGCGGTCAGGGAATCGGTACGCCAGCCAGCAGCGTGGACAGGCTATCGGCGCCGGCGCGTGTTCCGGAGGGCTCCAGGCGGTGCGCCGCCACGGCGGTAAAGACCGCCTGTACGTCTTCGGGCAGCACCAATTCGCGTTGATCGAGTAGTGCCCATGCCCGCGCACACGCCAGCAATGCGAGCCCCGCGCGCGGCGACAGTCCGGCGGCAAACGCGCTGCTGGTGCGTGTCGCATGCACCAATGCCAGCACGTAGTCCACCAGTGCCGGGCTGACGTAGACCTGTGCCGCGGCTTCCTGGAGCGCCAGGACCTGTGCGGCATCCATGACGGGTTCGTCCTGGGGTGGCGTGCCGCCGCCCAGATACAGCACTCGTTCGAACGCCGGATCGGGATAGCCCAGCGACAGCCGCATGGTGAAGCGGTCGAGCTGCGACTCGGGCAGAGCGTGGGTGCCGAGTTGCTCGAGCGGGTTCTGCGTCGCAATCACAAAGAATGGCGAGGGCAGCGCATGCGTGGCGCCGTCGTGCGTGACCTGGCCTTCGGCCATCGCTTCGAGCAGCGCGCTCTGGGTTTTGGGCGGGGCGCGGTTGATCTCGTCGGCCAGCACCACTTGCGCAAAAACGGGCCCGCGATGAAAGCGGAACTCGCTCGTGTCGCGGACGAAGACCGATACGCCGATCAGGTCGGCGGGCAGCAGGTCGCTCGTGAACTGCACGCGCTGGTATTGCAGGCCAAGCGTACGGGCCAGTGCATGCGCCAGCGTGGTCTTGCCGACACCGGGCAGGTCTTCCAGCAACAGGTGGCCGCGGGCCAGCATGCAGGCCAGGGCCAGCCGGATCTGGCGCGGCTTGCCCAGCACGATGCGGCCGAGCTGGTTCTGGGCTTCGGCGAGCGTAGCGACGATCCTCGGGCGAGCAGTCACATTGGCCTCGGCTGGGAGACGGGGAATCCGCGCATTGTAGCGGCGTGCGCCTTGCTCGGCACAGTCTGTTTCCGCACGAAGACAACCATGCGCGGGTCGGGCTTTTCCTGCCTCTTCGGCCTTGACGCGCGAGCGGCGCCGGCTTCTGGCATCATCGTCGTATCGGCCACATGTTGGCCTGGATCTCCCTCTGCCGCAATGACTGCCCCGCTGGACGCATCCCCCTTCCCGTCTGCCACCTCCACCGAGCCTGATTCCGCCGCGCTGAAGCACCTCGCCGAGGCGTTCCACAAGGATGGCTTCATCGTGCTGCGCGGCTTCGCGCCGGAGCAGACCTGTGCTGCGCTGGAAGCGGTGACGCGCAGCCACCTGGCCACGGCCGTTCCACCGGTCGAGTTCGAGGCCGACCTCGGCTATCCCGGCGCACCCGCCACGCGCGATGCCGCCGGCGGCGGCACCGTCAGGCGATTGCGGCAGGCTTATGGACGCGATCAGGTCTTTCGCGACTGGGCGGCGAACCCGCGCCTGACAGCTATCGTGCAGGCGCTGTTGGGCGAAGCCCCGCGCATCACGCTGGCCCACCATAACTGCGTGATGACCAAGCATCCGCACTACGGCAGCCAGACCGGCTGGCATCGCGATACGCGCTACTGGTCGTTCGTCAGCCCGGAACTCGTGACGGTGTGGCTGGCGCTTGGCGACGAGGACGAGAGTAACGGCGTCCTGCGCGTCATTCCCGGCTCGCACAAGGCCGTGCTGGAACCGGGCCAGCTCGATCCGGCCGAGTTCCTGATCGAGGCCCACCCGGCAAGTCAGCCGTTGCTCGAGAGCGCGGCGTCGCTGGCGTTGCACCGTGGCGACGTGCTGTTCTTCGACAGCCGGCTGTTCCATGCCGCCGGCCGCAACAGCTCGAATGCAGTCAAGCTGTCGGTGGCGTTCGCCTACTTCGGCGCCAGCAATCGTCCCGTGGACGGCACGCGTTCGGCCGAATTCGGCAGCGTCGAGCTTTAAGCGTGCCCGGGGCGGGGCCTGTGGCGCTCAGGTGCGCAGGCCGACCAGCCCAGAGATCTTGTCGGCCGCTTCCAGCAGCGAAGGCAGAAAGCGCTCGCGCATTTCCGCGGCGCTGGTGCGGTTGGCCTGGCCGCTGATGTTGAGGGCGGCAATCGTATGGCCCGCGCGGTTGCGGATCGGCGCGGCCAGCGAAACCAACCCTTCTTCCAGTTCCTGGTCATTCAGCGCCCAGCCGCGCGTACGGATATCGGCGATGACGGTCTTCAGCGCATCGATATCGGTCACGGTGCGGCTGGTGCGCGCGCGCAGTTCGGTGTTGCGCAGCACTCGGTCCAGTTCATCGGGGGGCAGGCCGGCCAGCAGCACGCGCCCCATCGAGGAGCAATAGGCCGGCAAGCGGCTGCCGATCGACAGGTTGATGGTCATGATCTTGCGGGCGGGCACGCGCAGCACGTAGACGATCTCGGTGCCGTCGAGCACTGAGATCGAGCAGCTTTCGTGGACCTGTTGCGAGAGCGCCTCCATGATCGGCTCGGCCAGGTTCCAGAACGGCATCGAGGTCAGGTAGGCAAAGCCAAGATCGAGGATCTTCGGGGTCAGGCGGAACAGCCTGCCTTCGGCCTGCACATAGCCAAGGCCCACCAGCGTCAGCAGGATGCGGCGCGCGCCGGCGCGCGTGAGGCCGCTGGCCTGGGCGATTTCCGTCAGGGTCTGGGCCGGGTGCTCGGCGTTGAACGCGCGAATCACGGCCAGGCCGCGTGCAAAAGACTGCACATAGCTGTCGCTGGGCTTTTCGGGCGTGGCGGCGGAGGTGGCGGCGGTTTCCGCGGCTTGTGAGGGATCGGCGGGACTGGCCATCTGTCGGGCACCGGCGCGGGTCGCCGGATTGGCTCGCAAAGGCCGAAAGCGTAGAGGAAATACGCCGGTTTCGCCAGTGCGCAGCGACGCACGTGCTGGCGGCGCCGCCGTTCGGGGCGCCGCCGCCATGCTGTCTCCTGCACCGTTATCGGGTTACCCGGATCAACGGAAGCTCTTCTGCAGCAGCACGAAAATGGCCATGACCACGCACAGCGCGGCAAAGCCGTGCAGCATGTCCATGCCGGCCAGCAGGGTGGCCTGTCGGTCGATTTCCAGCGAGATCTTTGCCAGGTTCGACGCGGACAGTGCATCGGGCATCTGCAGCGACGGCGTGAAGCGCGTGACGTGCTCGACCAGGTGCGTGCGGTGCGCCGCCAGGCCGTCCTGCATGAAGACGCTCGCCAGACCGGTACCGGAGGCCGAGGCGATCTGCTTGCAGACGTTCTTGAACTGGTACGCGTGGGAGAAGTCCTCGACCGGCAGGTCCAGGTAGGTCATCGAAGCGACCTGCACCATCAGCAGGACCGGCGTCAGGCCTTCCAGCAGCACCACCGGCACGAGTGCGTAGTCGGGCGCTCCGGGCATCAACTGGTACGACAACAGCATGGCCGCGCCTGCATAGATGAGAAAGCCGACCGCGATCACGCGGCGCTTGCGGAAGACCAGCGCCATACCCAGCGTGATCAGCACCGCGCCGATGGCGGAAACCGTGCCGCTGGTCGTGAGCAGCATGCACGTGGTACGGAAGGTCAGCCGCAGGCCGCTCTGCGTGAGCGTGGGCAACAGGAATGCCCACGCCGACGACAGCAGGTAGTACAGCGTATAGAAGCCCAGCCCGTACAGGTACTGGCGGCCGGCCAGCCGCGAGAAGTCGATCCATGGGTCCGGGTGCCGGTACAGGCGCCAGCCGCTGAACGCAAACAGGCCCACGCCGAGCAACGCGGCCAGCGGCATCTGCGGCGAGCTGAAAAAACGCGTGTAGCGCATTTCCTGCAGCGTATGCAGGAAGACCAGCGCACCGAGTGCCGCGGCGATCGCAGCCGGCCAGTCCAGCGTGGAGACAGGCGGATGCGGATCGCGCGGCGCGCGCGTGGGATAGGTGGCGATCACCGACAGCAGCACCGGCAGCGAGATCCCGGCCTGGAACAGGAACACCGCGCGCCAGCCGATGTCGTCAAGGAAGATGCTGGTGAGCCATGGCGTGATGGCCAGCATGGCGAACGCACCGCCGCCAAAGCGCAGCATCAGCGGCGCGCGCTCGGCCGGCGTCGATACCAGCTGCACCAGGATCCGCGAGGCCGCGAACAATCCGCCGGCGCCCAACCCCTGTACAGCCTTGCCGCCGATCAGTCCGGCCGGGCTGGCGGCTTCGGCGCACAGCAGCGAGCCGACGATGAAGATCAGCAGCGACGCGATGGTGAAGCGCTTGTACGTTGTACGGCGCGCGATCTGGTCGAGCACCATGTTCATCAGCACCGCGGTGGCCGCGTAGGCCGAGACCGCATACAGGTAATCTTCGGGCGCGGCGCCCACGCCGCCCTGGATGTGCTGGCTGGCTACGCCCATCATCAGCGTGGAGGAGAAGTCGATGCCGGTCACGAGGCCCAGCGTCAGCCCGAACAGCGACAGCCGCCAGTGGCCCATCTCCGGATGGCTAGCGATCTGCATGCGAGGGCGGGCGGGGGCTGCGGTAGCCATGGTGGCCTGGCTTGGGGAAGTGGTGGCGCTGTGCGCGACCGGGACGCTGGAAACAGCGGGGACAGACGTTTGTTGCATCGCTACAGCATAATGTCGCCTGCTGTCTGGAACTACAGCTTGTCAGGGAAACATTGTCCGGTGAACGAAACAATCCAGTGGAATGATTGGGAGGCGTTCTGCTGCGTGGTCGAGCAGGGCACATTTACGGCAGCGGCGGAGCAGCTCGACTGCCCGAAATCGCGCGTGTCGGCTGCCGTGGCGCGGCTCGAAACCGCGATCGGCGCGAAGCTGCTGGAGCGCACCACGCGCCGCATGCGGCTCACCGATGCCGGCAGCGCCGTCTACCGCGATGTCGCGCCATTGTTCGCGCGCCTGCGCGAAATCCGCCAGGAAACGCTCGCGCGCGAGGAAGGCGTGCAGGGCGTGCTGCGCATCGCCACCCCCTACGAATTCGGCGCGCAGCAGCTTGGCGGCATCATCTGCCGCACGCTGGCCGCGCATCCGGCGCTCGATGTGTCGGTGGAAATCACGCAAGGCCTTGTCGATCCGATCCGCGACGGGTTTGACGTTGCTTTCGTGATCGTCGACGCCGACCTGCCCGACTCCGGTACAGTGGCACGCCGCATCTACCACGTGGAGCGCGGTCTCTTTGTCGCGCCGGCGCTGGCCGCCAGCCTGCCGCCGCTGGCGCGCCCCGAAGACCTCGTCAATATGCCGACGCTCACGACGCCGGGCGACACGGTATGGGAATTCCAGCGCGACGGCGAAAGCATCACGGTGCCGATCCGGCCGCGCATGCAGACCTACAACGCGGAATTGCGGCTGCAGGGCGCGCTGGCGGGACTGGGCATTGCCAAGTTGTCGGTGAACTATTGCGAGGCGGAAATTGCGCAGGGCCGGCTGGTGCGCGTGTTGCCCGACTATCCGTTGCCGCCGCTGCGCGCGTTCGCGTTGCTGCCGGACCGGCGGCTGCAGCCGCGCAAGGTGCGCGCGTTCATGGAGGCAATCGAGTCGATGCTGGAGCCCGAACTGGAACAGGACTCCGAGGAAGGAGCGAGCCCGGCTTTCTGACCGGGCTGCGATGCGGGGGCGTTCAGGGCTGCGGCAAAGGATCAGGCGCCGTCGGTGAAGGCGTCGCGGGATTCCTGCACGGTGCGGGCGCCATCGGTGTACGGGTCGCGCTTGCCGAGGTTGGCGCCGTCGGTGAACGGATCCACCTTGCCGAGCTTGGCGCCGTCGGTGTACGGGTCCACCTTGCCCAGCTTGGCACCGTCAAGGTAGGGGTCGACATTGCCGACGCGGCCGATGCTGCCGTCGAGGCGGGCCAGGTCCGAAACGGGCGAGGCAGCGTGTGCGCCGGAAGCGGCGGCCAGCGTCAGGCCGAGTGCGCAGAGCACGGAAGTGGCAAGGTTGCGGCGTTGTGCAAGGGTCTTCATGATCATGTCCTTCTTGTCAGGGTTTGTGGCGTCAACCACGATGCCTGTAATGTAGGACTTCGAAGACCCCGGAAAAAGCGTCAATCTCCGACACACTGTCCAATAAGCTGGACAATGTCGATGCGCGCTCCGTTTCGCCCCGCTTTGCTCAGTAGTGCATGCCGAACACGCCCACGCTCAGGCGGGCGATGATCATCAGCAGGATCTGGGCGATCACGAACAGCACGAGCGGCGAGATATCGAAGCCGCCCAGGCGCGGCACCACGCGCTGGATCGGGCGCAGCAGCGGCGCCGTGAGGTAGTTGATGGCCGGCGTGACGGGCGAGTGCGGATTCACCCACGACAGGATCGCCATCAGCAGCGTTACCCACATCACGAGACTGATGCCCCACTTGAGCACGTAGAGCACGCCGCCCAGCAGCACCATGGGCAGGAAATCGAGCAAGGCACCGCCGGTGAGCGCTGTCACCAGCAGCAGGAACGCCACCGCGGTCAGCCAGGCGCCGACCACCGTGGCCCAGTCGATGCCGCCGAAGCCAGGAATGACCCGGCGCAACGGCCGTACAAGCCAATCGGTAACCTGGAATACACCTTGGGACACCGGATTGCGCGTGGGCAGGCGCGTGATCTGCATCCACACGCGCAGCAACAGGGCCATGCCGAACAGGGTAAAGACTGTATCGAGCAGGAATAGGGCGATTTCCGTAAACATCGGTCAGGGTTCCGTGGCGGTGGGAAAGGTGTCTGCAACCGCACAGATTCTGCCATAGCCGGATGCCATGACGGCGCCGCTTCGCATTCCGCGATGCGGCAGGTCTGCCCCTATAATTGCGACGGTCCGAATCCGGACGCCCGCCAAGCCTTGCGCGATCGCGCTTTTACCGTCTGCCTTCCCTGCCTATGCCAAGCAAGTCCGCCTCCGCGAAACAGTCGCCGCTCAGCAAGCTGGACTTCGAGGCACTTTCAGATTTCCGCTACCAGTTGCGCCGCTTCCTGCGTTTTTCCGAAGACGCCGCGCGCAACGAAGGCGTGACCGTGCAGCAGTATTTGCTGATGCTCCATATCCGGGGCTGCCCGGGCAAGGAATGGGCATCGATCGGCGAACTGGCCGAGCGGCTGCAGGCCCAGCAGCACGGCGTGGTGGCGCTGGTGAACCGCTGCGAGGCTGCTGGCCTGGTCAAGCGCAAGCTCAACCCTGATGACCGCCGCGTGGTCCAGGTGCACCTGCTTGCAAAGGGCGAGCGCTGCCTGAACCGGCTGGCCATGCTGCACCGGACTGAACTGGAGTCGCTGCGCGGTACTTTCCGCGTGGCGCGCATCACGGCGTTCAACGACGACGAAGCCGAACGCGGCTGAGGCCGCCACGCCACGGCTGGGGCCGGGCCGTTACAGGCGGTTACCAATCACAATTTGTAGTGACACCCGCCGCGCTCCGCCGGCTCTAGACTCGCGCGCATTCCCAACTCGCGAAATCCGCAGGAGCCGTTTCCATGTCCATCCCCTTTCGTTCCGTTGTGCTTGCGGTGCTCGGTGCCGGCGCGCTCGCCGGTTGCGTGACTGCGCCTTATGGCGGATACGCGGGCGGTTATTCGGGTGGGTACTCCGGAGGCTATGGTTCCGGTGCGGTAACGCAGACGGGGTATCCGCAGTCGTCTTATCCGCAGGCGGCCTATCCCCAGCAGGGATATCCGCAGGCAAGCTACCCGCAACAAGGCTACCCGCAGCAAGGCTATCCCCAGCAGGGCGGCTACCAGCAGGGGTATCCCGCCGACAGCGGCTACGGCAGCACCGGCGCCGATCAGTATGGTGTCCGCTATGGATGGGTCGAGTCCATCGAAGTCGTGTCGGGGCAAGCGGCTTCGACCAGTGGTGCCGGTGCCGTGGTCGGCGGCATCGTTGGCGGCCTGCTCGGCCACCAGGTCGGTGGCGGACGCGGCAACACCGTGGCGACCATCGGTGGCGCGGTGGCTGGCGCGCTGGCCGGCAACGAAGTGGAGAAGCGCGGCAGCGCGGTGCCGCCCGCCTATCGCGTGCGCGTTCGGACCAATGACAATGCCTATCTGACCGTGACGCAGGCCAATCCGTACCAACTGCGGAATGGCGACCGGGTGCGGGTGGAGAATGGCGTAGCCGTGCCGTATTGAGGCCGAGACAGGCGCTCGTCAATGCGGCGGGCGCCGTATCTGGCGAGTGGCCCCGCCAGACACACCTTGCCCGCAGACTGTCCCGCTATCGTCCCGTTCCGCCTGTCTCGTCGCTGAACAGCGCCGCATAGTCTTCACGCAGCTTCCGCTTGAGCAGCTTGCCTGCCGTATTGCGCGGCAGGTCGGCCACGAACACCACGCGCTTGGGCACCTTGAACGGTGCCAGCGCATCGCGTGCATGCGCGACCAGTGTTTCTTCGGTGGCTGCAGTATCGCGCTTGAGCACCACGCAAGCGGTCACGGCTTCCACCCACTTCGGGTGCGACAGCGCGAACACCGCCACCTCGGCCACAGCGGGATGGGTGTACAGGCACTCCTCGACTTCGCGGCTCGACACCAGCACGCCGCCCGAGTTGATCACGTCCTTGATGCGGTCCACCACATACAGGTAGCCCGCGACATCCATGTAGCCGAGGTCGCCGGAATGGAACCAGCCACCGGCGAATGCCTCGGCGGTCTGTTCCGGCTTGTCCCAGTATTCGGTCAGCAACTGAGGCGAGCGGTGCACGATTTCACCAAGCGTGCCGGGCGCGACGTCGTTCATCTTCTCGTCGACGATGCGGGTTTCCACATTGAGCACGGGCCGTCCCGCAGAGGCCGGGCGCTCCGCATGCTCGTCGGGACCGAGCACCGTGGCGAGCGGGCCGATCTCGCTCTGGCCGTAGCAGTTGTAGAAGCGCAGCGCCGGCAGCTTCGCCTGCAGTTCGAGCAGCACCGGCACCGGCATGATCGAGGCGCCGTAGTACGCCTTGGTCAGCGTGCCGAGCCGCGCGGGATCGAAATCGGCATGCCGCAGCAGCGCGATCCACACCGTGGGCGGCGCAAAGAAGCTCGTGATCTCTTCGTCGTGGATGGTGCGCAGGCAGAAGCCGGCCTCGGGGCTGTCGGCGATGAGCGTGGTGCCACCGCTCAGCAGCAGCGGCATCAGGAATACGTGCATCTGCGCCGAGTGGTAGAGCGGCAGCGCTGCGAGCGAATAATCCGATGCACGCACGTCGCATGCCGCGATGGTGCTCACGTACTCGGCCAGCAGCGCGCGATGCGTAAGCACGGCGCCCTTCGGTGCGGAAGTGGTGCCGGACGTGTACAGGATCTGCGCCGGCGTGTCGTCGGCCAGTTCCGCGAGCACCGGTGCCGCGGGCCCTTGCGCGGCTGCCATCAGGATGTCGTGATCACCGCCACCATGCAGCGTGCCGCTCACCCGGCAGGGTAGCCCTTGCACGCGTTCGGCCAGTGCAGGATCGGCAAAGATCGCGCTGGCACCGGATTGCGTGACGATGTACTCGGCTTCGCTTCGCGTCATCGAGAAGTTCACCGGTACGTGGATCAGGCCGGATCGCAAGCACGCGAGCCACAGCAGCACGTAGGCATCGGAGTTTTTGCCGAAGGCCGCGACGCGGTCGCCGGGCCGCAGGCCCCACTGCGCGAGCGCACCCGCCACGCATGCCGCGGCTTCGTCCAGTTGCCGGAAGGTCCAGCTACGGGCGCCGAAGCGGATGGCAGTCTTGTCGGGATCGCGCCGGACGGCGCGGCCGACGGCGTCAGGGATGGTATTGCGCAGGGCGCGCTGCTGCTCTGACTGCATGGTGGTCTCCGTTATCGTGGTTTGGATCCAGCAAGTCTTGAAGCTCGACAGCTCAGCATACGGCGTGCCGCACGCCGGTGGCAAGGCGGGCCCCTCCGGCGAGGGGCGCGGGATTACAGCGTCTGCGCGAGGAAGGTCAGTGCGCGGCCGTGCGCCAGCGCTGCGCTGTGCTGGTGGTAACTCGCGCGGGCCCAGCAGTTGAATCCGTGGTCGGCGCCGTCGTAGACGAACACCTCGGTGCCACGCTTGCCGGCGACAGCGGCACGCACGTTGGCGACCGCATCGGGCGTGATATGCGCGTCGAGCGCGCCGTAGTGGAACTGCACCGGCACGTTCAGCGCGCTCGCTTCCTGCAGGTTGTTCTGGATGCCGCCGCCGTAGTAGGGCACCGCGGCGTTGACGAGGCCGCGCGCCGCGCTCAGGTAGGCGAGCAGGCCGCCAAAGCAATAGCCAACCGCCGCAACCTTGCTGCCTGCACCGGTGTGCGTGCGCAACGTGCGCACGGTCGCGGCGATATCGCGCACGGCGGCTTCCACGTCGACCGACTTGCGCAGCGCCATGGCGCGCTCCATGTCGGGGCCGGCATAGCCCAGCTCGATGCGCGGCGCATCGCGCCAGAACACATCGGGCGCGAGCACGGTGTAGCCGTCGGCCGCGTACTGGTCGGCTACCGCGCGGATATGTTCGTTGACGCCGAAGATTTCCTGCAGCAGCACGATGGCGGGGCCATCGGGCTGCACGCCTGCAGGCGGCAGGCTCAGGTAGGCGTCAAAGCTGCCGGCGTCGCTGTCGACACGGATCCATTTGCTGTTGGGAGTGGCTGGCATGGCGGGTTCCTGGTGACGGATGAAGGATGGGCAAACCGCAAGTGTGCCACCGCCGGCCAGATCACGCCGGCCACGGCTCAGTACGCGGACGACTGCTGGAAGCGCGCGTTCCAGTTCTCGGTATAGGCCTTGACCACCGCCGAGTCGCCGCGGATCAGCATGCCGTTCTCGGCGTTGCGTTCTTCGGCGGACTTGGTGAAGTTGAACGACCCGGTGAATACGGCCTGGTCATCGAACACCATGACCTTGTTGTGGGCGATCGCGGGCTTGGTGTCGATGACGACCGGAATGCCCGCGTGCTTGAGGAAGGTGGCGCTGGTGTAGCGTTCGCTCACCTGGCTCTTGTCGACGATCACGCGTACATCGACGCCGCGCTTGTGCGCCTGCACCACGGCTTCGGCGATGGGCTTGCTGGTGAACGAGTAGGCCTGGATCAGCAGCCGCCGGCGCGTACCGCGGATCGCATTGACGAGCAGGTCCTGGCAGCTCAGCCCGTCGGGGACGAAGCACAGGGTATAGCCGCTGCCCGACGCAAACGGCTTGGCGTTGACCGGACGGGCCGACGCATCCTGCCGCGCGTTCTGGCCCGGGATGTCGGGCATGTGCTTTGCAATTGCGTCGTTGAAGGTGCTGCTGATGGTATCGGTGATGCTGTCGAGCGCCGAGGCGGAGCGGGCATGAGCCAGGCCGGTTGCGCATGCGGCGAGCAGTAGGGCGGACAGGGCCGCGCGCTTGGATCGGTGAGTCACGGTGCGATTCGGTTCGGGAACGGAGGCCCGCATTGCCACGCCGCGCGGCAATGCGGGCCCGCAGCGTAGCAGCACGCTCCGCACCGGACAAGCCGCGCGTGTGTAACAGTCCTTTTCACCGCATGCGTCTACTGGGTTTTCACCGTGGTGCTGCCTATGATGGATAAACCGCGCCGGGTGCCAGCCGGCCAAGGAGACGGACATGAGCGACCATACCTACAAGCTCGTCGAAATCGTCGGCTCATCGCCGGACGGCAGCGACCACGCCATTCGCAATGCGATCGCCAAGGCCGGCGAGACCATCAAGAACATTGACTGGTTTGAAGTGGTGGAAACGCGCGGCCATATCGAGAACGGCAAGGTCGGGCATTTCCAGGTGACGCTGAAGATCGGCTTTCGCGTGACCTGAGCGGCCACCAACGGCAGGCGGATTTCCTTCACGTCGAAGTGCGATTCGCCGATCAGTGCCTTGTCGTATTCGCTCGCCAGTCCCACAACGTGTTGGCGTCGATGGGTTGTTGCGCAGTCCAATCGCGAGGTCCGGTATTGGGCTGCGATGCTGACCGCCTATGAAATCCCGCACCAGGTCCAACGAGGCGTGGGCCCGCTTCTACATCCTCGATGAACGCAATGAGCCGGTCCAGGTGGCTGGCCATGGCGAATGGTCGCGCTGGATGGAGGAGAACGACCCCGTGTTCCGCCGTACCGTGCTGGAGGCTGCCGGCAGCACGGTGACCACGCGCTTCCGCGGGGTGTCGGAAGCCGCGCCGGTGGACACGCCGCTATTTATCACGCGCGTGGCCGGGGCAGCGGATCCCGGCGGGAACCGCAGCTACGGGGCCAGCTCGCTGCAAGCGGCGCTCGCGCAGCACGAACGGATCGTGCAGAAGCTGCTGCGCGGTGAACTGGCGAGCAAGGGTATGGAATGATCCGGCCTGTCCCGCACGGCAAGAACGCTGTGCGCGCGCCGGTGTCCAACCTGTGCTGCCAGCCACTCGACGAAGGCGCAATGGAGGATCCACCATGCATGACGTTGCCTTCGTACATGCCCACGCGGCCAATGCCCGCTGGCAGGACGCGCTGGCGGACTGCCGCCAGCAACTGGAGGCCCAGCTTGCAGTGCAACACGCCCGGCTGGGCAGCGCGGTCGCCCTGACGCTTGGCTGGTGCTACCTGAGCGACTACTACGCAACGGCCGCCGAGCGCATTCTCGATGCATTGCAGCAGGAATGGCCCGGCGTGGCCTGGGTCGGTACGGCGGCAATGGGAATATCGGCTTGCGGGGTGGAGTACATCGATGAGCCCGCACTGGCGCTGATGATGGCGCCGTTGCCGCGGGACGCGTTCCGGCTGTTCTCGGGGCGCAAGCCCTTGCCGCCAGCCACTTCAGGCTTCACGCCTCATACCGCGCTCGTGCATGCGGAGGGGTCGACGCCAGACCTCCAGGACCTGCTGCGCGAACTGAGCGAACGCACGGCGACCGGCTACCTGTTCGGCGGATTGTCGTCGGCACGCAATCAGACACTGCAGATCGCCGACGGCATCTTCACGGGCGGCCTGTCGGGCGTACTGTTCGGCCCTGGCGTTGGCCTGATCTCTCGCGTGACGCAGGGCTGCCAGCCCATCGGGCCTGCGCGAACGGTGACGCGCGCGGAACGCAACGTGGTGTTCACGCTGGACCATGAACCCGCCCTCGACTGCGTGCTCAAGGATCTCGGGCTCGAGCGCGATGCGCCGACCAAGGCCATGGCCGAGGCGCTGTCGGGAACGCTAGCCGGCCTGAGCGCCGGTACCGAAGATGCGCCAAGGCTCCCCGGCATGTTCGGCGCAGAAACCGTGGTGCGGCATCTGATCGGCCTGGACGTGCAGCATCGCGTACTCGCGCTGGCCGATGTTCCCGAAACCGGTATGCGGCTGGCGTTCTGCACGCGCAATCCAGCCGCGGCGCGCACGGACCTGACGCGCATCGCCACGGAGATCCGGGCCGAGATCGAGGGAGGCGCAGCCGGCAAGGCGCTCGGCGCGCTCTATATCAGCTGTTCCGGACGAGGTGGGCCGCATTTCGGCGCGCCCAGTGCCGAACTGCAGATCGTGCGCCGTGCGCTCGGGGATTTGCCGATGGCGGGCTTCTTTGCCAATGGCGAGATCGCTCGCGACCATCTGTACGGCTACACCGGCGTGCTGACGGTTTTCACCGGCGCTGTGGTTTCCTGAGGGACAGGCGGCACCTGTGCGCCGCGCGCACAGTTATGATGCCGGCTGTACCGCGTGCCGCCGTGACGGACACGCCACCCCCACACCGCAGACCAGGTATCTACATTGCGTTTCCTGCATACCGCCGACTGGCATCTCGGGCGGCTCTTTCATGCCCGCAGCCTGATTGAAGACCAGGCCTACATCCTCGACCAGTTTGTCGAACTGGTGCGCACCGAGCGGCCCGACGCCGTGCTGATCGCCGGCGATGTCTATGACCGTGCCGTGCCGCCGCCGGAAGCGGTGGCGCTGCTCGATGACGTGCTGGCACGGATCATCCTGGACGTGGGCGTTCCTGTCGTGCTGATCGCCGGCAACCACGACAGCGCGCAGCGGCTGGAATTCGGCGCCCGGCTGATGCAGTCGCAGGGCCTGCACGTTGCCGGCTGCACGTCCGCCACACCGGCCTGCGTGTCGTTGCATGACGCGCATGGCGAAGTGCGACTCTATGCGCTGCCGTATGCGGAGCCGGCCGTCGTGCGCGACGCGCTCGGTGCCGAACTGCCCACCCATGAGGCGGCGTTGTGCGCGCAGCTCGACGCGATTCGTGCGAGCCATCCGGCCGGTATGCGCTCCGTGGTGGTCGGCCATGCGTTCGTGGTCGGCGGCGCGGTCAGCGAATCCGAGCGGCCGTTATCGGTGGGCGGCAGCGGCGCTGTTGCCGCGCAAGCGTTCCAAGGGTTCGACCTTGTTGCGCTGGGCCACTTGCACCGGCCCCAGACCCTCGACGGGCGGGTGCATTACGCGGGCTCGCTGCTCAAGTATTCGTTGTCGGAATGCGGTCACGACAAATCCGTGTCGATGATCGACCTTGGCGCTGACGGCAGCGTGCAAATCACGCCCATGCCCCTGCGGCCGCTACGCGACCTGCGTATCGTGGAAGGCGAACTCAGCGAGCTGATCGCCGCTGCCGCCGATGACGCGCGACGTGATGACTATGTCTATGCACGCCTGACGGACACCGGCGCGCTGCTGGACCCGATGGCGAAGCTGCGGCAGGCTTATCCCAACGCGCTCGCGGTCGAGCGCACCGTGCTGGCACGCGGCGGTGTAGCCGGCGATGCGGCGCGGCGCCTGCGCGAACAAAGCACGGGCGAGCTCTTCGCGAGCTTCTTCCGCGAAGTGGTCGATGCGGAACTCGATGATGGCCAGCGTGGCGCGCTGGAACAGGTGCTGGCCGGCATGGCCGCGGCACAGCGGGAGTCCGCATGAGACCCCTGCACCTGACAATGCAGGCCTTCGGGCCGTTTTCCGGCACTGAGGCAATCGATTTCACGCGCCTGGGCGAGCAGGCCTTCTTCCTGATTCACGGGCCTACAGGTGCCGGTAAGACCACGCTGCTCGATGCGGTCTGCTTCGCACTGTATGGCGATACTTCCGGCGGCGAACGCAGCGCGCAGGCCATGCGCAGCGCCAACGCCGCGCCCGGATTGCGCACGGAAGTCGCGCTCGAATTCAGCCTTGGCGAAAAGCGCTACCGCGTCGTGCGTTCTCCCGCGCAGGAGCGGCCGAAGCAGCGTGGCGAAGGCATGGTCAACGAGACCCCGAAGGCCCAGCTCGACGCATGGGACGGTGACGGCTGGGTCAGCAAAGCCGGGCAGCCGGCCAAGGTCACCGAGGCCGTCCGCGAACTGCTGGGCTTTGACAGCGCACAGTTCCGCCAGGTCATCGTGCTGCCGCAGGGACGCTTCCGCGAACTGCTGACCGCGAGCTCGCAGGCGCGGCAATCGATCCTGGAGCGCCTGTTCCGCACCGAGCTGTACCGGCGCGTGGAAGAGTTGCTGAAAGGCGAAGCGGCCGGCATCAAGCGCGAAGCCGAGCGCATCGGCGACCAGCGCCAGGCGCTGCTCGGGCAATTCGAGATGGAATCGACGGAAACGCTGGCTGCAGGCATCGCCCAGCTCCAGCAGGAACTGGGCGACCTGCAACAGCAGGAACAGGCTGCGCGTGCCACGCTGGCTGCTGCGCAGTCGGCGCTGCAGGCCGGCGAGCAGGTCGAGGCGCGGCTGCGCGAACGTGCCGACGCGCAAGCTGCTCACGATGCCTTGCTGGCCCGCAAGGCGACGGTCGACGAACAGCGCGTGCGTTTGCAGGCGGCGCGGCGCGCCGCGCAGGCGTGGCCTGCCGTCCAGCAGATGGAGACTGCCCAACGAGACCAGCAAACCGCGCAGGGCGCCGTGGAGCAGGCGGCTGGCGCGCTGCGGCAGCAGCAGGCCGAGGCGGCCCACTCGGGCGAACGGCTGCAGGCAGAGCTTGCGCGCGGTGACGCGCGTGAAGCCGCGCAGCGCCGCGTGATGGAATTCGAGGCGCTGCTGCCGCGCGCGCGTCAGCTCGGCAGCTTGCGCCAGTCACTTGATGCGGCGCAGAAGCAGCAGGGCGATACCGTCGCCGCGCGGGATCGTGCCGCGCAGTCGCTGGCGCAGCGGCAAGCGGAGCTGGCCTCGTCCGAAGAGGAACAGCGGCGCGCCCAGATGCTCGCCGCACAGGCGCAGGCGCTGAGCCTGCAACTGCAGGCTGTGCAGGCGCGTGCAAAGCAGATTGCCCGCTACCGGCAGACCGGACAGGCGGTGGCAAAAGCCCGCGAGGCGTTTGCGCGTAGCGACGCTGCGGCTACGCGTGCCGCAACCGGCCGTGAGTCCGCGCGCGCGGTGCTGGCCGCCACCGAATCGGCATGGCGCACCGGACAGGCTGCGCGCCTGGCTGCCGCACTGACAGCGGGGGACACATGTCCCGTGTGCGGCGGCACCGATCATCCGTCGCTGGCGCAACACAGCGGCGAACTGGTATCGGATGATGCGCTTGAACATGCGCGGATCGCCTCGCGAGAGGCCGATGATCTCGTGCTGCGCGCTGCTAATGCCCGGCACGCCGCGCAGGCGGACGTCGAGCGGCTGTCAGAGCAACTCGCGGAACTCGAAGCTGATATCGGCGATGGTGCGCTGCGCACCGTGGAGTCGACGGCGCAGGCCCTGGCGGCACAGACGGCGGAGCTTGAGCGCGATCTGGCGGCGGCACAGGCTTCGGCTGCCCGGCTGCAACGCATGCCGGCGGTCATTGAGGAACGGCGTTCAGCGCTGGCTACCGCTGATGACCTCCACCGCAAGGCCTGCGCGGCGGTGGAATCCGCGGCGCAGGCGCTTGCCCAACTGCAGGGCGAGTGGCGCGCAGCCTGTGCCCAGTTGCCGGAAGATTTACGCGTTCCGCAAGCGATCGAAGCCGCGCTTCAGCAGGTGCGCAAGCAGATGGCCGTGCTTGTCGCCGCTCTTGAGTCGGCGCAGGCGGCCGACAAGCACGCCACTGCGGCGCTGGCGCGCGCCGAAGCGGCCAGCCAGTCCGCATTGGCGACGCAGGTCCGGACAGGCGAACGTCTGCAAGAGGCCCGCAGCGCGGCGGATGCCATGCTGGCAGCGTCGGGGTTTGCCGACATGGCGGCATTCAGCGCGGCACGGCTCGATGCCGCGGCAATGGAAGGGCTGGATGATGCGGTGCGCAGGTACGACGAAGCACTCGCGGTGGCCGCGCACGGCCTTTCACGTGCGATTGCGGCGGCCGAAGGGCTATCGGCCCCGGACATCGATGGCTTGCGTACTGCTGCGTCGACCGCCGCCGCCGGCGTCGAAGACCTGGTCCGGCGGCAAGCCGATCGGGGCCGCATGCGTGACAACCTGCTGCAATGCCAGCGGCAGCTCGATGCACTGGCCGCCGCCAACAGCGAGATAGAGGCGCGCTACGCGGTGCTCGGGCGCCTGGCGGAGGTTGCCAACGGCAACAATCCGCGCCGCATGACGTTCCAGCGTTTTGTGCTGGCCACCTTGCTCGACGAGGTACTGGAAGCGGCGTCCGTGCGCCTGCTGGCGATGAGCCGGGGCCGCTATACGCTGCAGCGCGTACGCGAGCAGACCGACCAGCGCTCGGCCGGCGGCCTCGATCTGGAAGTGTTCGACTATGACACCGGCGCGGCGCGGCCGGCCAACACGCTGTCGGGCGGCGAGGGGTTCCTCGCGTCCCTGTCGCTGGCGCTGGGGCTGGCCGACGTGGTGCAGTCGCGCTCGGGCGGCATCCAGCTCGACACGCTGTTCGTCGACGAAGGCTTCGGTACGCTCGATCCGGAAAGCCTGGACTTCGCGATCCGTACATTGCTGGACCTGCAGCAGGCCGGACGGCTGGTGGGGATCATCTCGCACGTCGCTGAACTGCGCGAACGCATCGACGTTCGGCTCGAAGTCAAGCCTGGCGCTGCGGGCAGTCGCGCGGTGATGCAGTTGCCCTGATCGCGATGGTGGGGTCAGGCCGTGAAGACCTGTTGACAGCGGATCGCCATGATCTGCGCTTCGAACGCGCGGGCTGCCAGGCGCGGCAGGCGCACACGCGTGCGCGGCGTGGGCATTTGCGGAGCCGGCTCGGCTGGCGGGACGTCAAGCTTCCAGTGTTGCCGCGTGGTACGCAGAATCCGTTCCAGCGCATCGTGATGACTATTATTGAAGGTCCTTGAGGGACTGGGGTGGCGCGGGATGGCGATTGCGCGTGCCATGATGTCCGACTCCTCTGGCTGTTCTGGTCAGGCCCTGGGGGCCTGACTCGTTGTCTTCAGACTTGCCGGGGCGTGCCGGGTGGTCCGATGGCGGTTGCCATGTGGCATGTCTTGAGGCAAGCATAGGCAACGGGGATCCGCGGCCGTATCGAAGCCGGGCCGATTGTGGCGTCGGCTCTGTCCTACAGGCGCTGAATGAGGCCCTCGGTGTATCGCACCCTCCATGTATGGGCCTCCTTAAATCGAGTGCGGCCGATTACCGGACAAGCTCTTTACCGTTGTCTTGACCCGCATTTGTCGCGAGGTGTACTCTGTTCATAGTGCGAATTCAAGTTCGTAATTAGAACAAAACTGACGCACTCTGTTGGAACACGTCTTGGCTAGTGCGCCATCACCGGTGCTTGCGCCAGACGCCCGTCCGGCAGGCATGCCCGGAGACAGTTTTTGCGCGCCGCGCCTTGCGGCCGGTTCCGGCACCTGCCAGACCTCTACCCGGACTGGAACGCAAGTGATCAACAAGCTATTCGACTCGGTGGAAGCGGCGGTGGCCGGCATCCACGACGGCGCCACGATCCTGATCGGCGGTTTCGGCATGGCAGGCATGCCCGCTGAACTGATCGATGCCCTGATCGCCCAAGGCGCGCGCGACCTCACCATCGTCAACAACAACGCCGGCAACGGCGACACCGGCCTGGCCGCGCTGCTGAAGACCAAACGCGTGCGCAAGATCATCTGTTCGTTCCCGCGCCAGACGGACTCGTACGTGTTCGACTCGCTGTACCACGCTGGCGAAATCGAACTGGAACTGGTGCCGCAGGGCAACCTGGCCGAGCGCATCCGCGCCGCCGGTGCCGGCATCGGCGGTTTCTTCACGCGCACGGCCTACGGCACGCCGCTGGCCGAAGGCAAGGAAACGCGCATCATCGACGGCCAGGGCTATGTTTTCGAAAAGCCCATTCACGCCGACTTCGCCCTGATCAAGGCCGACAAGGCCGACCGCTGGGGCAACCTGACGTATCGCAAGACCGCTCGCAACTTCGGCCCGATCATGGCCATGGCTGCCAAGTGCCCCATCGTGCAGGTGAGCCACGTGGTGGAACTGGGCGAGCTGGATCCCGAGCACATCGTGACGCCGGGCCTGTTCGTCAAGCGCGTGGTGAAGGTCTGAGCGAAGGAGAGCGAACATGCAAAAACTGACCCGCGACCAAATGGCCGCCCGCGTGGCCAAAGACATCCCCGAAGGTGCCGTGGTGAACCTCGGCATCGGACTGCCCACGCTGGTGGGCAACCACCTGCCCGCAGACAAGGAAATCCTGCTGCACAGCGAGAATGGCCTGCTCGGCATGGGCCCCGCGCCCGCGGCCGGTGAAGAAGACGGCGACCTGATCAACGCCGGCAAGCAGCCAGTGACGATCAAGGCTGGCGGTTCCTATTTCCATCACGCCGATTCGTTCGCCATGATGCGCGGCGGCCACCTCGACTTCTGCGTGCTGGGTGCGTTCCAGGTCTCCGAGAAGGGCGACCTGGCCAACTGGCACACCGGCGCACCGGGCGCCATCCCCGCCGTTGGCGGTGCGATGGACCTCGCCATCGGGGCCAAGCAGGTGTTCGTGATGATGGAACACCTTACCAAGCAGGGCGAAAGCAAGATCGTGCCGCAGTGCTCCTATCCGCTGACGGGCATCGGTTGCGTGACGCGCATCTACACTGATCTGGCCACCATCGACGTAACCACCGACGGGCTGGTTGCGCGCGACCTGGTGGAAGGGCTGAGCTTTGACGAGTTGCAGCGCCTGACCGGCGTTACCCTGATCCAGGGCTGACCACTGATATCAAGACCGAGAGAGAGACATGACCGAAGCCTTTATCTGCGACGCCATCCGTACCCCCATCGGCCGTTACGGCGGCAGCCTGTCCGCGGTACGCGCGGACGACCTGGGCGCGGTGCCCCTGAAAGCGCTGATGGCGCGCAATCCGAACGTGGACTGGAAAGCCGTCGACGACGTGATCTACGGTAATGCCAACCAGGCCGGCGAAGATAACCGCAACGTGGCACGCATGTCGTCGCTGCTGGCCGGTCTGCCGCAGGACGTGCCGGGTGCCACCATCAACCGCCTGTGCGGTTCCGGCATGGACGCAACCGGCACGGCCGCGCGCGCCATCAAGGCCGGCGAAGCGACCCTGATGATCGCCGGCGGCGTGGAAAGCATGAGCCGCGCTCCGTTCGTGATGGGCAAGGCCACCAGCGCGTTCTCGCGCGATGCGCAGATCTTCGACACCACGATCGGCTGGCGCTTCATCAACCCGGCGATGCGGGCTGCGTATGGCGTTGACTCGATGCCCGAGACCGCCGAGAACGTCGCGACCGACTACAAGATCAGCCGCGAAGACCAGGATCTGATGGCGCTGCGCAGCCAGGAAAAGGCCTCGCGCGCACAGGCCGACGGTACGCTGGCCCAGGAAATCACCGCAGTGACGATCGCCCAGAAGAAGGGCGACCCGATCATCGTCGAGCGTGACGAGCATCCGCGTGCGACCAGCATGGAAGCGCTGGGCAAGCTGCGCGGCGTGGTCCGTGCTGACGGCACCGTGACTGCCGGCAATGCATCGGGCGTGAACGACGGCGCTTGCGCGATCCTGCTCGCGAGCGAAGCCGGCATCAAGCAACACGGCCTGACCCCGCGTGCGCGCATCGTCGGTATGGCAACGGCTGGCGTGGCACCGCGTGTGATGGGCATCGGCCCGGCACCGGCCACGCAGAAGCTGATGAAGCAGCTCGGCATGACGCTGGATCAGATCGACGTGATCGAACTGAACGAAGCGTTCGCCGCGCAAGGCCTGGCCGTGCTGCGCGAACTGGGCATCGCCGACGACGACAAGCGCGTCAACCCGAACGGCGGCGCGATCGCGCTGGGCCACCCGCTCGGCATGAGCGGCGCGCGTCTGGTGACCACCGCGATGTACCAGCTGCATCGCACCGGCGGCCGCTTCGCGCTGTGCACGATGTGCATCGGCGTGGGCCAGGGTATCGCCATGGTGATCGAACGCGTCTGACGCTTCGGCATAGCGCATGCGCCGCGGCCCGCTACGGGACGCGGCGCAGTATCGTCTCCCTCCCCCGTGACGGAGCCATGCTGCAGGGCCGACAGGCTCGCCGGTCCGGCGGCATGTAGTGAGTGAAGTCGCGATTGTTTGCAAGATCCGGTCCACGAGCGGCCGGAGCGGAGTTGAAGATGTCTCTTCCCAACGCCACGATCGTCACCGGCGCCAGTTCCGGTATCGGGCGCGCCATCAGCGAAATGCTGCTGGCAGACGGCAATACCCGGGTGGTCAATATCGACTACACCGAGCCGGGCTGGTCGCACCCCAACATGACCTTTTTCCAGGCTGACCTGACCAATGCCGAGGCGACACGCGCCGTGGCGGAGCAGGTCACCTCGCAGTTCGACGTCACGCGGCTCGTGAACAACGCGGGCGCCACGCGTCCGGGCACGGCCGATTCGGCCACCGTGGCCGACCTCGACTATGTCGTCGGCCTGCACTTGCAGGCGGCCATGCTGCTCACGCAGGCATGCCTGCCTGCGATGCGCGCCGCCGGGTTCGGCCGCGTGGTCAACATGGCTTCGCGCGCGGCGCTGGGCAAGCCCGAGCGCGTGGTGTACTCGGCGACCAAGGCCGGGCTGATCGGCATGACCCGTACGCTGGCCATGGAGCTCGGCGGCGACGGCATCACCGTGAACGCGGTGGCGCCGGGCCCGATCGCCACGGAGCTGTTCCGCAAGAGCAATCCCGAAGGCAGCGAGCAGACCCGCCGCATCCTCGCGAGCATCGCCGTGAAGCGCATGGGCACGCCGGAAGACGTGGCACGCGCCGCGCTGTTCTTCCTGTCGCCCGACAACGGGTTCGTCACGGGGCAAGTGCTCTACGTGTGCGGCGGCACCACGCTTGGCGTGGCACCGGTCTGAGGCGCACGCCTGCTCAAGCATTCAAATAGAACAGACGTTATTAAAACGTCATATCAGGATGTGATCCTTTTCCCATGGGCCACATCCGGCGAGGACAGCGCCACCGCGCTGTCTTCTTTCAGGGCAGCAATCACGCTATCTGGCAATAGCCTGCGACCGGCACATGGTGCGCGCGGGCAACAAGGACAACCGGAGTAAACCGATGAGACTCGATTCCCAGACTTCCACGACCCGCCGCCGCCTGCTGGCCGCAGGCGTTGCGCTGGCTACCACCATTGCCGGCTTTGCCGGTGCCGCACATGCTCAGGGTGGTTACCCGACCAAGCCGATCACGATGATCGTGCCGTTCTCGGCAGGCGGCACCACCGACATCCTTGCCCGTATCGTCGGCCTGCAACTGGGCAAGGCGCTCGGCCAGCCCGTGGTGATCGACAACCGCCCGGGCGCAGGCGGCAATATCGGCGCATCGCTGGCGGCCAAGGCGCCTGGCGATGGCTACACGCTGTTCATGGGCACCATCGGCACGCACGCGATCAACCAGTCGCTGTACTCGAAGCTGCCGTACGACCCGGTCAAGGACTTCGCGCCGATCAGCCGCGTGGCCATGGTGCCGAACCTGGTGGTGGTGAACCCCAAGGTGCCGGTCCACAACATCAAGGAACTGGTCGCCTACGTGAAGGCCAATCCGGACAAGCTGTCTTACGGTTCGTCGGGCAGCGGCTCGTCGATGCACCTGTCGGGCGAGTTGTTCAACTCGATGACCGGCCTGCACATCCAGCACATCCCGTACAAGGGCAGCGCGCCTGCCGTGAACGACCTGCTGGGCAACCAGATCGGCCTGATGTTCGACAACATGCCGTCGTCGTACCCGCACGTGAAGGCCGGCAAGCTGCGCGCGATCGCCGTGACCTCGGCCAAGCGCTCGCCGGCGCTGCCGAACGTGCCGACCGTGGCGGAGTCTGGCGTGCCCGGCTATGAAGCCACTTCGTGGTTCGCGCTGTACGCAACCGGCGGCACGCCGCAAGCCATCGTCGACCGCCTGAACGCCGAAGTCGTGAAGATCCTGGCCATGCCGGAAGTGAAGAAGCAGATGGCCGACCAGGGCGCCGAGCCGTATCCGGAAAAGCCGGCGCAGCTCTCCGCGTTCATGAAGTCCGAAACCGCGAAGTGGGCGAAGGTCGTGAAGTCCTCGGGCGCGACCGTGGACTGATCCTCACGGCAGTGTTGCCTTGACGAGAGCCGGCCCTGGGCCGGCTCTTTGCATTGGGAGGCGATCGTCGGGGCCAAAGAAAACCCGCCATATCGGCGGGTTCAATCCGTGCCCACAGGCAGGCCCGGAGGAGACAACCGGCGAGGTCATCCCGGAGGAGCTTTGGCTATCCCAGGCAGTACTTCACCACCTGTTCTTCAACGCCGACGAAGCGCACGAGCTGGCGCAGGCCGCTCGCGTATTCCTTGATGTGATGGCCGTCCGGCGTATCGGGCAGGCGGTAGTAAACCGGTGGGCGGGACGGCATCAGTGCCACGGCGTCGGCCGGAAGCTGCACGGTATCCGCCTCCCAGGCGACGTCACGGTCTTCTGCAAGATCGTGTCCTCTCGTCATTTCCATTGGCTCCGATAAACAGGGCGCGAGCGGGTGAGGCGATGCCAGTCTCGCGCAGACAGGGGGTAATGTTCGCAATGTATGCCATGCGTCGCAGAAATGCTATTCAGTATTTTTTAATTCTAAGAGGCATGCGCTATCAAAATTGTTGGTTTTAGCGATTCTGTAGCAATTGTCGTCGCCCCCGAGCGTCAGACATTGTCTGTCGATATGCGTTCGGCGGTTGCCGCGCAAGGCCTTGCGCTACCATAGCGCGATCCACCGTGAGGCCGCAGTCGTACCCGCAGTCGTATCGCTTCCCGGCCGATCAACCGCCCACATGGCTACCTTCCCAGCGAATGTCGACACAGCACGCCTTGTTGATTTCCCTGATCGAGAAACCGTCGTCCGGTTATGACCTGGCACGCCGTTTCGACCGTTCGATCGGCTATTTCTGGCACGCGACGCACCAGCAGATTTACCGAGAACTGGGCCGCATGGCCGAACATGGATGGATTGCCGCCGAAGACAACGAACAGGGCAGCGATGCCAATGGCAACACCACGGCCAATGGCGAAGAGAAGAAGAGCCGCAAGAAGGTCTACCACGTGTTGCCCGCAGGCCGCGAGGAACTGGTGCGGTGGGTGCTGGAGCCCGGCGCCGGGCTGGACCAGCGCGAAGAGATCCTGGTCAAGCTGCGTGCGGATGCGGCGATCGGCCCGCTGGGCCTGGCCGATGAAATGCGCCGGCTGATTGCATTGCACCAGGCGCGGTTGGAAACCTATCAGGCGATCGAGCGCCGGGATTTCGCCGGCGCGCGCCCGGACCGCGGCGAGCAGTTGCGCTTCGCGCTTTTGCGTCGCGGCATTCGCTTCGAACAGGACTGGGTGGCGTGGGGCAACGACCTGCTGCCCCTGCTGGCGGCGCCGTCCGGCAACCGCCAGGAATGAACCCTTCCGACGTCGTCAGGCGACGTCCACCGTGCGCGCCGGCTGCGCAAGCGCGGCATCGGGCAGCCCCAGGCGGCGCCGGGCCAGCGCATATTCCTCGGTAAAGCGGCGCACCAGTTCGGCAGCCGGCACCACGCGCTTGATCGCGCCCACGCCCTGGCCGGCACCCCAGATGTCCTTCCATGCCTTGGCGCTGGCGGAGCCGAAATTCATCTTCGACGGATCCGATTCCGGCAGGGCCTGCGGGTCCAGGCCCGCGCGCTCGATGCTGCCGCGCAGATAGTTGCCGTGCACGCCGGTGAACAGGTTCGAGTAGACGATGTCGTTCGCCGAGCTGTCCACGATCATCTGCTTGTAGGCGTCCTGGGCATTTGCTTCCTGCGTCGCAATGAAGGCCGAGCCGATATAGGCCAGGTCCGCGCCTGCCGCCTGCGCGGCCAGGATGGCGTCGCCGCTGGCAATGGCGCCTGACAGCAGCAGCGGGCCGTCGAACCATTCGCGGATTTCATGCAGCAGCGCGAACGGCGACAGCGTGCCGGCGTGGCCGCCCGCGCCCGCCGCCACGGCGACCAGGCCGTCGGCACCTTTCTCGATCGCCTTGCGCGCAAACGTGTTGTTGATGACATCGTGCAGCACGATGCCGCCGTACGAATGCACGGCTTCATTGACTTCGGTGCGCGCGCCCAGCGAGGTGATCACGATGGGCACCTTGTAGCGCACGCACAGCTCCAGGTCATGCTCGAGCCGGTCGTTGGACTTGTGCACGATCTGGTTGACCGCGAACGGCGCGGACGGACGGTCCGGGTGTTTGGCATCGTGTTCCGCGAGTTCGGTCGTGATGCGGTCCAGCCATTCTTCGAGCTTCGGCGCCGGCCGTGCGTTGAGCGCGGGAAACGAACCGACCACGCCGGCCTTGCACTGGGCGATGACCAGGTCCGGATTGGAGATGATGAACAGCGGCGAGCATACGGCCGGCAGCGAGAGCCGGTTCTTCAGCTGGACGGGAAGCGACATGCGGAACTCCTTGATGGAAACGGGCGAGGTAGCGTTGACGGGCGGCTTCAGGCCGCCCCGGTGAGTACTTGCTTCTGGCTGGCCAGGCGTGCGCCCATGGCGGCGCCCAGTGCCTGCAGGCCGCTCAGTGGCCGGATCATGACCTCGAACTCAGCGATCTTGCCTTGCGCGTCGAAGCGGATCATGTCGATGCCCTTGAGCTGCTTGCCGTCCACCTGTGCGCTGAATTCGAGCACTACGCTGTGGCCGTCTTCGCTGGCGAAGCTCCGGTGGTAGCGGAACTCCTGGAATACCCGATTGACCGTGGTCAGCACCAGCACGATGGCGGCGCGCCCCGGGTATGGCGTATGGGCGACCGGCGAGCGGAACACCACGTCGTCGGCCATGATCTCGCCCAGTCCTTCGAATGAATGGGTGGCTAGCATCTCGTGCCAGGCGGCCAGGGTGGGTTGGGCGTTCGGAATCAGGGCGGCGTTCATGGGCGGTGGTCTCCTCGTTCTGCTGGTCGGCAAGTTATTGAAACTATGCAACCAGTTGCATTGACGAGTGAAAGGTAGCATGAGCGGGACGTACCCGCAAGCGTGTGCAGCGCAGTCACGGGCGCCGAGCGCCCGTGCAGTGACGGGTTGTCTACAATTAGCGCATTGCCGTTATCTTCTGCCGGAGAGTCAGTGACCACTCAGCACAGCGAGTCCAGCGCGGATGGACCCCAGGCAGCCTTGTTCGATGCCGACCTGGCAAGCTGGCACAGCCATCCCGAGCGTGCGTTCGACGGCTGGCTTGCGCGCAACGGTTTCCGCCATGGCACCAGCGTGGTCTATCGAGCGATGTGGGGAAAACTGCTGCGGTGGTCGGCCGAACGCGGCCTGGCGCCGCTGTCCTGGTCCGCCAGCCAGATCGGCGAGTTCCTGGACGAGCAGGACCTGCACAAGTCGCATCGCTACCGCTATGCGCGCCTGATCGAGCGGATCTACAACCATCTCGCCCGGCTGCAGGATGGCTTGCACAACCCCGCGAGCCAGGCGGTGCGCGCGCATCTGGCCGAGGGCGAGAACGATCCGACGGCTTTCCTGCTGCCCGGCGAGCGCGACCTGCTGATCGCGCGCGTGCTCGGCCCTGCCGGCGAAGCTGCCGCGGATGGTGCCGGCGTTTCGCCCACCGAATGGAAGCGTGCGCGCGATACCGCGCTGGTGGCGGTGCTGCTGGGCGCGGGGCTGAAGGTTGGCGAAGTCCGCGCGCTGCGTACGATGGCCATCGACAGCAACCGCACCGGGCGCGTGATGCTGCGCATGGCAAAGCCGCAGAGCGGTCGCACCTATGAAACGCCGCTGTTTGCGTTTGCTCACCGGCCGCTGATGGCCTGGCTTGCACTGCGCGAAGCATCGGGAACGCTCGGCGACCTGGTGTTCCCGGCCATGCCGAGCGGGCGGCCGCTGCATGCGGCGTCCGTCTATCGGCGGGTGGAATTGCTGCTGGACGAGGCTGGCGTGCTGTCGGCACGCAGTGAACGCGCCTCGCCGCAGACCCTGCGCAACACCTGCGGCGCAATGCATTTCGAGGCTGGTGCATCGCCGGCAATGGTGGCGCAGTGGCTCGGCATGCGCGATTTCGAGTCTGGCTGGCGGCTGCGCGCCGCGCACGAAGCGTGGGTGGCCCGTGCTGGCCTGCTGCCGGCAAGTGCCGCGGCGGGCGGCTGATTCAGGCAAGCCGTCGCCAGCGTCGGCGATAATAGTGGTTGTTCCGGCGTGTGCTGTGCTGCACACAACGCGCTGAGTCGGCCCTCCGATGGTCGATGTTCGCCCATCGTTTTTCTGATTGATTACTGAATTTCCATGTCCCAGACCTTGCTGCTTACCGGTGCTACTGGCTATATCGCTTCCCATACCTGGGTCGCATTGCTCAATGCCGGCTACAAGGTGATCGGGCTCGATAATCTGTGCAATAGCAGCCGCGTGGTGGTAGACCGGCTGGCAACCATTACCGGGCAGACTCCGCATTTTGTCGAGGGCGATGTCCGCGACCGCGCGCTGCTGGACCGCCTGTTCGCCGAACATGACATCACCGGCGCAATCCATTTTGCTGCGCTCAAGGCGGTAGGGGAATCCGTCAGCCAGCCGCTCGAGTATTACAGCAACAACCTGGACGGCATGCTTACGCTATGCGCGGCCATGCGCGACGCCGGGGTAAAACAACTGGTGTTCAGTTCGTCAGCCACTGTCTACGGCAATCCGCATGCGGTGCCCATTCTCGAGGATTTCCCGTTGTCGGCCACCAACCCCTATGGCCAGACCAAGCTGATGGGCGAGCAAATCCTGCGCGATCTCGAAAAATCGGATCCCGAGTGGCGCATTGCCTACCTTCGGTATTTCAACCCGGTTGGCGCGCATGAAAGCGGGCTGATCGGCGAAGACCCGCGCGGGATCCCGAATAACCTCATGCCTTATGTCGCGCAGGTGGCTGGCGGCCGCCGTGAAAAACTCATGGTATTCGGCGGCGACTATCCGACGCCGGACGGCACCGGCGTACGCGATTACATCCACGTCTGCGACCTTGCTGATGGCCATCTGGCCGCGCTGGTCTGTTTGCGCGACCGCGGTCAGAGCATGACGGTCAACCTTGGCACGGGCAGTGGCTACAGCGTGCTGGAGGTCGTGGCGGCGTACCAGAGGGCGAGCGGACGCCCAGTGCCTTACGAGATCGTGGCGCGCCGCCCCGGCGATATTGCATCGTGCTATGCCGATCCCGCGCTGGCGCACCAGTTGCTGGGCTGGCGCGCGCGTCACGGCCTTGATCGCATGTGCGAGGATTCGTGGCGCTGGCAGTCCACCAACCCCAATGGTTTTGACGCCTGAAATCTGGGGCGTACCCGTTTCTGCGTTGCCGCGGTTTGCGGCAAACGCTGAGAAAACAAAAACGCCACGGAGGTTTCCGTGGCGTTTTGCTTTGGCAGAAGCAACCGAATGATCAGCGGATCAGGAAATCGTCCACCGATTTGCCGGCCGCCAGGGCCTGGGTCAGCCAGCCCGGACGCTTGCCGCGGCCAGTCCAGGTGTTACCAGCGCTGTCGCGATAACGCACGGGTACCTTGCGGTTGGTCGCCTTCTTGCCGGCCACGGCCTTCACGCCAAAACCGAGATCTTCCGCGGTCAGGCCATATTGGTCGATTTTTTCACGAATATCGGCAATCACTGCGGCCTGCTCGCGTGCCTTGATTTCCTCGGCCTGTTTTTGCAGTTCGTTGATTTTCTGAACGATTTCCTGATAAGTCGCCATTTGATCCTCGGGTATCGGGTGGGTGCGGTATGTCGAAAAGCATTATATCGGGCTCCCGCGCCGCTGCAAATCCTTCACCTGCGTTTCGCATGCAAAATTAGGAAGATTCTCCAGCGGTTTTGTCATGAACTTTTCGGGGCATGCCATGTCGCCATCTGTTCGCCGGTTTGGCCTGCACTTGCTGGCGAATTCCCCGCCCGCAGCGGCCCTGTGGAACTGGGACAAATGGGTCAATTGTTTTTTCTCGCTCTTGTCCCGCCGGTGCGCGCCGGTCTTCGCTATTGAAATACAGATAATCCCGCATGGGGCGGCGACAAACTTGACCGAAATGTCATTTTTCGCATGAAAGGCGATGTCGGAAATACGTCACGTGCGGTATATCCGACATTTCAAGACGACGTCCCGCGGGATTTGGATTGTCTCAAGAACCAAGTGTGCAAGCCGTTATCCGGGCAGGGCGGATCGTCGGGGTGTCGGTTCGCCGTACCGGGACCAAGGGTGTGTCCTGCGGATTGCCTACCGTCGCATTCATCATGTCATTTGAGAACAATATCCAGATCAAGACCCTGTTAAGGGGCGCCATGGCCACGCTGTCGTTGCTGCTCATCCTGATGGGGGGCGCGGGGCTGCACGGAATCTCTCAGAGCAATGACGCATTGAAGGAAACGTATTCGAACCAGCTTGCCTCGACGATGGCGCTGAGCGACGCCATGCTGGCCACGGTCCGCATGCGCCTGGCGCTCGACCGCAACGTTATGCAGGGCGAACTGGACGATCCCAGGGTCAACGTCGACCGCTCCAGGGTCTTCGTCGAAGCCTCGGATTCGGCCTGGAAGCGCTATGCGAGCCTGCCGCAGAACGACCAGGAGAAGGCGCTCGCCGATGAACTCGCACGCAAGCGCGCCGACTTCATGACGCATGGCATCGAGCCGTTGCAGAAGGCTTCACTGGCCGGAAACCAGGAAGAGGCGGTTAGGCTGGCCAGCAAGGTCTTGCCCGAACTGCAGCGTGCCATGTCTTCAGCGCATGAGGCGCTGCAGAAATTCCAGCTGACCGCCGGCCAGGACAACTTCGACGCGGCGCAGGCTCGTTTCGAGCGGATCCGCATTCTGTCGATCGTGCTGATCGTCGCCGGGCTTGCCATCGCGGCGCTGTGCACGGTGACGCTGAACCGCGCCATCGTGCGCCCGGTCCAGGAAGCGCTGACGGTGATGGAGCGGATCGCGCGCGGCGACCTGACCTCGCGCATCAGCACGGTGTCCCGCAACGAAGTCGGACGCATGATGCAGGCGCTGGCGGCCATGCAGGACAGCCTTCAAAAGATCGTGTCGGAGGTCCGTGTCGGCGCCGACTCCATGGCGTCGGCGACCGAACAGATCTCCAGCGGCAACCTGGACCTGTCCCAACGCACGGAAGAGCAGGCTTCCTCGCTCGAGGAAACTGCGGCCAGCATGGAAGAACTGACGACCGTGGTGCGCCAGAACGCAGACAATGCCCGCCAGGCCGGCATACTGGCTGGCGAGGCTTCGCAGATCGCCGTCAAGGGTGGAGACGTGGTCGGCCGCGTGGTCGACACCATGAACGAGATCAACGACGCGTCGCGCAAGGTGGTCGAGATCATCAGCGTGATCGAAGGCATCGCGTTCCAGACGAATATCCTCGCGCTCAATGCCGCGGTCGAAGCGGCCCGCGCGGGCGAGCAAGGGCGGGGCTTTGCGGTGGTCGCGGGCGAAGTGCGCAGCCTGGCGCAGCGCTCGGCGACCGCGGCCAAGGAAATCGAGGCGCTGATCAGTGAATCCGGCCAGCGCGTGGAAAGCGGGACGCGCCTGGTGGCGGAGGCGGGCCAGACCATGGGCGAGATCGTGCAGGCTGTGCGCCGGGTCACGGACATCATGAACGAGATTGGTGCTGCCTCGCAGGAGCAGACCAGCGGTATCGAACAGGTGAACCAGGCCGTCACCCAGATGGACCAGGTCACGCAGCAGAATGCCGCGCTGGTCGAAGAGGCGGCCGCGGCCGCCGGTTCGCTGGAAGAACAGGCTCGCAAGCTCAAGAGCGTGGTTTCGGTATTCAATGTAGGCGGCGGAGCCGGTACAGTTGCGCAGGTCGCCGTACGCACGCCACAGGCCAAGCCGGTCAGGCCGCGCGCGGCGGCAACGCTGGCCCGCTCGTCCGTCACGGTACGTCCTGTCCGCGCGGTTGCGGCGGTACAGCGTGGCGCGGACGACGACTGGAGCGCTTTCTAGCACGGATGAAGTATTGCCTTGTTCACAGAGCGACCGCAAAGTGCCATGATTCGGGGTTTGCCTCGGATTGCCCGACTGTTCGCGCATTCTTCTAATTTCCGCGCAATCGAATGATCGCCTTGAGTACCGCCCTTTTGCTGCTGGCCGCCCTGCTCGGCGTGGCCGCCGTTCTCGGCGGTCGCCAGGCACGGCCGGAGGTGGGGGCTCGCCGTCCATTGCGCGCGTTGACGTGGTCCGCCGCGCTGCTGTCGCAACTGACGGTCGGATTGCCGTTCGTGGTGGTGATCAGCTCCGGCGCGGTGCCTGCGGCCAATGAAACCGCACAGATCGCTGCGGCCTTTGCCGTTGCCGCGGCGGCCACCTCGGCGGGCAAGTTGCTGTTTGCGTGGCTCAGGCAGGGCGCGCGGCTTTGGCGCGGCGCGGCGATTGCCTCGGCTCTGGCCGGCGCCGGGCTGGTGGCGGTCGCGGGTACCCGGCTTGGCCGGGTCTGTGGCGCAGGCTCCATGACCGCACGCGCGTGCATCGACGCGGCGGGATTGCCGCATCCGGCTTGGCTGGCGGGTGGGCTGACCGCGCTGTGCCTGCTGATGTTGCTCGTCCACAAGGCGCAGTCCCGCGGCTGGGTGCCTGGTCCCAGGCGCAATGCGGCTGGCGCTACCGACGAACTGTCTGACGAAGCGGCCGGCGCCTTGCGCGTGGTGGAGTCGCGGCAGATCCGGCGTAGCGGACGGATTCCCGGGCGTCTGGTCGTGCGGCCTGGCGCGCGGGGCCAGGGCACAGTGGCCGAGTACAGCGTGGCTACCGCTATGCCGGACCGCGTCGCGTTCGGGCGCTGGCTCGACCAGGCGATCGCCCAGGCGCGGCTGGCCGAAAGCAGCTGCGCCGTCCTGCTCATCCATGTCGCGGATTTCCGCGAAGTCGACGAAGTCTTTGAAGTGCGCGCGGACGACATCCTCGCGCAGGATGCCGGCGCGCTGGCGCAGGCCGCGCTGGAACCCCACGATTTCCTGGCCCGGCTCGCGCGCGACGAATTTGCGGTCGGGGTGCCCGAAATGGTCCACCATGGCCGTGCGCAGGAACTGGGCTCGCGCGTGCTAGGCTCGCTGGCCGAGTTCGTGGCGTCGCGCGGCCTGCAGATGCAGATCGGCGTGAACATCGGCATTGCCATCTATCCGCGCGATGCACAGACGTCCGAGTCGCTGATGCAGGCCGCCCGCGTGAGCCTGACCGAGGCGCGCGAAAGCGGCTCCAACCAGGTGCGCCTGTTCAACAGTGCGGCCGGCGAGCGCGCGCGCCGCACGCGCGTGATCCGGCGCGACCTGTGGACGGCGATTCAGGACGATGCGCTGTCGCTGCAGTTCCAGCCGAAGTTCGACGCGCGGCGGCGCACCGTGGTCGGCGCCGAGGCGCTTTGCCGCTGGCGCCACCCGGCGCTTGGCCAGGTCAGCCCGGCCGAGTTCATTGCCGTGGCCGAGCAGTCCAGCCAGATCGATAAGCTTGACGACTGGGTCATTGCCAGCGTATGCCGGCACGTGCGCCAGTGGCAGGACGCCGGTTTGCCGCTAGTGCCGGTGGCCATCAACGTATCGGGCCTGCGCTTCGCCAGCCGCAATTTCCCGCAATACCTGCTCGAGCAGATCCACCAGCACGACATTCCGCCGTCGGCCATCACGCTCGAAATCACCGAGACGGCGGCCATGAAGGACATCGCCAAGTCGCTCGAAACGCTGGCCGAACTGCAATCGCTCGGCATCCAGGTGGCGCTGGACGACTTCGGCAGCGGCTATTCGAGCCTCGGCTACCTGAAGCGACTGCGCGTCGGCACGCTGAAGATTGACCGGACGCTCATCGGTGGCCTCGATGCCGATGCGCAGGGCCGGGCCATTGTCGGCTCCATGGTGGCGCTCGCGCACGAGCTGCGCATGAAGGTGGTGGCCGAAGGCGTGGAATCGACGTCGCAACTCGAGATCCTGAACGAGATGGGCTGCGACGAGGTGCAGGGCTACCTGCTGTCGCTGCCGCTGGACGCCGCGGGATTTGCCGAGGCGCTCGAGCACAAGGCGGCCGCCCGCGAAGTCCAGGCGGTGCGCTGACGCGCAGCGCATCAGGGGCGTGCGACGGCCACAACACGCTCCGCGTATTCCCTGATTCCCTCAAGCTGCTGCACAAGCCTGCCGATATCCAATGCGGCAGGCCGCCATTGCCTTGACGGCAATCCCCGCAGCCCGCGCCGGCCTGTCCGCCGCCGGTCGCGCCATGCCCCTGTCGGATCCAACCGCCGTGCGTCCACGGAGCCACCATGCCTGCCACGTCTGTTCCCAGCATCCTCGTCGTCGATGATTCGCCGTCCCTGCGCCGCATGATTGCCGCATGCCTGCGTGCCGGTGGCTATGCAGTGACCGAGGCCGCCGATGGAGACCAGGCACAGGCGCTCGCGGCGCAAGCGAGCTTCGACATGCTGCTGACCGACCAGGTCATGCCGGGCATGGACGGGCTGACGCTGATCCGCCATCTGCGAGCGACCGAACGCTATGCAGGCATTCCCATCCTGATGCTGACCACCGAAGCCGACGACCGCATCCGCGAGCAGGCCCGCGAGGCCGGGGCATCGGGTTTCCTGCCGAAACCCTTCGATCCCGACCAGCTCATGGCCGCGGTGGCCGAGCTGGGCAACTGAACGGCCATTCACGCAATCCCCCACTAACGAAGGGGTCGAATTGCCGTGCGTAGCCCTTCAGGCACTCGCCGCGCTGCCGTAAATAACGGGGGGACAAAGTGAAAAGGTCCCCGTGCCGCCGGCGCCTGCATGGTGCATCGGCGGACACGAGTCACCAGCAGCCAACCGGGGGCAAGCAACGATGAAACAGATCGACAAGGCGGAAGGCGCCGGCGAAGAATTCCTGACGTTCCGGCTCGGGCGCGAGGAGTACGGCGTTGACATCCTGAAGGTTCAGGAGATCCGTGGCTACGAGTCCGTGACGCAGATCGCCAATGCGCCGGACTACATCAAGGGCGTGATCAACCTGCGCGGCACCATCGTGCCCATCATCGACCTGCGCATCCGGTTCCGCCAGGAAAAGATCAGCTACGACCAGTACACGGTCGTCATCATCGTCGACCTCAGCGACCGCACCACCGGCATCGTCGTCGATGGCGTGTCCGACGTGCTTACGCTGTCGCCGGCGCAGATCAAGCCTACGCCTCACTTCACCAGCGAACTCGCCACCGACTATATCCGCGGGCTGGGTTCGGTCGACGAGCGCATGCTGATCCTGGTGAATATCGAAAAGCTCCTCAATACCGAAGAGCTCGCCGCGCTCGAAGCGCTGGCCTGAGCCACGCCCGAACGCTGATCGCTCCGGCCGCGGGCCCCAAGCCCGCCCGGCCAGCGGAGCCGGCACCCACCCGTGCCGCCGCACCCCCGCCAAACCGCTTTGAGTGGTGCCGCAATCGCAGCCGCCGTGCCCAAAGCAAGCAGTTAATGTCATACATGCGAAACAACCAACCCGTCACGCAAAACGAATACAAGCTTTCCCCTGACGACTACCTGATTTCGCGTACCGACCTCAAAGGCCGCATCACGTTCGCCAACCGTACGTTCGTTGAGGCAAGCGGCTTCAGCGCGCAGGAACTGCTGGGCGCGGCGCACAACCTGGTGCGTCATCCCGACATGCCGCCGGAGGCCTTTGCCGACCTGTGGCAGAACATCCAGGCAGGCCGTTCGTGGGTGGGCGTGGTCAAGAACCGCCGCAAGAACGGCGACTACTACTGGGTCAGCGCGACGGTCACGCCGACCCATATCGATGGTCGCCTGGTGGGCTATACCTCCGTGCGCTCGATGGCCACACGCGAACAGGTCGAGGCGGCCAGCGCCGCTTACGCGCGCTTCCGCGAAGGACGCGCGGGCGGCCTGGCCATCCGCGAGGGGGCCGTGGTGCGTACCGGCATGGCGGGATGGGTCGGCCGTGCCACGCGCCTGAACCTGCGCCGGCGCATCCTGTGGTCGCAAGCGGGCGGCCTGGTGTGGTTCCTGGCGGCGCTGCTGGCCGCCGAAGCATTCGGTGGCGACGCCGTCGCCGCGGTACGTCCCTGGCTGTGGGGCGGCTTCGTGCTGGCGGTCGTGACCGCCTTCGCGACCGGCACGATGCTGCTGTCGCGCGTGCATCGTCCCGTTCGCGAAATGCTCGACTTTGCTCTGCGCATGGGCGCAGGGGACCTCACCACCAGTTTTGAACATCGCGCGAACGATGAGGTCGGCGCACTCGCGCAGGCTATGCAGACCATGCAGCGCAGCCTGCTGTCCGTGGTGCACGAGATCCAGGAAGGCATGGCCAGCATTTCGTCGGCGACCCACCAGGTGGCCGCGGGCAACAACGACCTGTCGCAGCGCACCGAGCAGCAGGCGGCGTCGCTGGAAGAGACGGCATCGAGCATGGAGGAGCTGACCAGCACGGTGCGCCAGAACGCAGACAACGCGCGCCAGGCGAGCGGGCTGGCGGCGAATGCGTCGGAAACCGCGGTGCGCGGTGGCGAAGTGGTCGGCCGCGTGGTGAACACGATGGAAGAGATCAACGAAGCGTCGCGCAAGATCGTGGACATCATCGGCGTGATCGAAGGCATTGCGTTCCAGACCAATATCCTGGCGCTGAACGCGGCGGTGGAAGCCGCACGTGCGGGCGAACAAGGTCGTGGCTTTGCGGTCGTGGCAGGCGAGGTGCGCAGCCTTGCACAGCGCAGCGCGAATGCCGCCAAGGAAATCAAGGGCCTGATCGGCGACACGGTGGCGCGCGTGGACAACGGCACAGCGCTGGTGGGCCAGGCTGGCACGACGATGGACGAGATCGTGCAGGCGGTCAAGCGCGTGACGGACATCATGAGCGAGATCAGCGCGGCCTCGGCCGAGCAGAGTTCGGGCATCGAACAGGTGAACCAGGCCGTGGCGCAGATGGATGAAGTGACACAGCAGAACGCGGCACTCGTCGAGCAGGCTGCAGCGGCGGCCGGTTCGCTCGAAGAGCAGGCGGAACGCTTGCGCGACGCGGTAGCGACCTTCCGCGTCAGCATGCAGGCAGAGGTGCGGCCCCAGCGGCCGCGCCGCGCCGATACAGAAGGGGTGCTGTCGCTGGCGCAGGCTTGAGACAGGCAGGGCGCGACGGCCGCGTGCTACCGCACGCCGGTGGGGCGTACCCGGATCATTCGTTACAAGGGGGATTTCTATGCATTGGTTCAATCAACTGCGGGTTACGACCCGGCTGGTTGGCGGGTTCCTGGTGGTCGCAGTGATCGGTGCCTTCATGGGGCTGCTCGGCGTCGTCAATATGGGGCGCATGGCCGACTGGACCGGCAAGATCTACAACAACGACTTGCAGGCGCTGAAAGCGGTGCAGGACGCCAATATCAATCTGGTCTATGCCAGCCGTGCGCAGATCGCGCTGCTGTCGGCATCGACCATGGGCGAGCGCAGCACCGAGAAGGAACAGATCACCAAGTCGCTCGCCGCCATGGACGAGCGCGTGAAGCAGGTGGCCGACAAGTTCGAACAGCCGGAGGGCAAGGCGCTGGTCAAGCAATACCAGACGCTGGCGCCGGCGTTCCGCGAACGCATGGGCAAGTACACGGAGCTCGTGAGCAAGCAGCCGCTCGATACCTCGCAGTTCGAAAGCAGCGTGTTCAGCGAGAGCGCAGACCTGCTCAAGGACAGCCATGCGCTTGAAGCGATCATGGCCACGATGGTCAAGCGCCGCGATGACCGCGCACGCTCCAACATGGAAGAGGCGCGCAGCGTCTATACGAGCACGCGCCTGTGGATGCTCGGCCTCGTGCTCGGCGGCCTGGCGCTGTCGGTGCTGCTTGGCGCTTTCCTGGCGCGCGCGCTGTCGCGTCAACTCGGCGGCGAGCCCAGTTACGCCGTGGCCATTGCTTCGCGCATTGCCGATGGCGATTTCTCCGCCGAAGTGAAGACGCGTGCCGGCGATCGCGACAGCCTGGTCCACGCCATGAAGCAGATGCAGCAGCAGCTGTCGGGCATGGTGCGCGACTTCAAGGAGTCGGCTGAGTCGATCGCCACGGCATCGCGCGAGATTGCCGCGGGCAACAACGACCTGTCGCAGCGCACCGAGCAGCAGGCGGCGTCGCTGGAAGAGACGGCATCGAGCATGGAGGAGCTGACCAGCACGGTGCGCCAGAATGCAGACAACGCGCGCCAGGCGAGCGGGCTGGCGGCGAATGCGTCGGAAACCGCGGTGCGCGGTGGCGAAGTGGTCGGCCGCGTGGTGAACACGATGGAAGAGATCAACGAAGCGTCGCGCAAGATCGTGGACATCATCGGCGTGATCGAAGGCATTGCGTTCCAGACCAATATCCTGGCGCTGAACGCGGCGGTGGAAGCCGCACGTGCGGGCGAACAAGGTCGTGGCTTTGCGGTCGTGGCAGGCGAGGTGCGCAGCCTTGCACAGCGCAGCGCGAATGCCGCCAAGGAAATCAAGGGCCTGATCGGCGACACGGTGGCGCGCGTGGACAACGGCACAGCGCTGGTGGGTCAGGCTGGCACGACCATGGACGAGATCGTGCAGGCTGTGCGGCGCGTGACGGACATCATGGGCGAGATCAGCGCGGCCTCGGCCGAGCAGAGCTCGGGCATCGAACAGGTGAACCAGGCCGTGGCGCAGATGGATGAGGTGACGCAGCAGAATGCGGCACTGGTGGAGCAGGCTGCAGCCGCCGCAGGCTCGCTCCAGGACCAGGCCGGCCGCCTGCAGACGGTGGTCGCCACGTTCCGTCTGGCTGCGGATGGCTCGGTAGCCTCGGCCCGCTTCGAACGGCCTGCCGCAGCCCATTCCACGGCACGCCCAACCGGCAAGGCCGCACTCGCGTCGGCGCGCAAGCCCGCACCGACTGCAGATGCCGCGGAGCCGACGAGCCAGCCGGCGGCGAAGGCCCGTGCGCTACCGCGCCCGGCCGCTCTCGCCGCCGCGGACAACGGGGACTGGAGCGCGTTCTGAGCCCCGGCGGGCGGCAATCGGTTGCTACGGCCTGCCGCCCGCCTTCGCCTTCGATGCCATGAATACCAATATCACCCTGGCCTTGTCGCCAGACGAGGTGGCCAGGCTGCGCAGGGAGTTCGACGACTTCGTCAGCCTGTCGACGGGTTTCGACAAGGACTTCCTGCCGCCTGAATTCAACGACTTCCTGCGCGCGCGGCTGCTCCAGCATGATGGTCCGCTGACCGAGCGCGCCGTCATGCGGCTGCTGGCCAGCGGGGAATACGGCTGGGCGCGCAAGGTGTTCGACAAGCAGCTTCCCAACGCCTTGTCGTCGCTGATGCGCGATGCGCGACGCTTTGGCTTCGGCCTCGCCGTGCAGTCAGACTGGAACCCGCAACAGCGCTTCGAGCACGCACGCGAATGGGCCGCCCAGGTGCTGGCCGAATGCGGGGCGGATGCAGCGTTCACGGACGCCCTGGCGTCTCAGGTTGCCGCGTCGGCCGAAGATGTACGCGTGCTGGAGGAACGCATGCGAACGCCGGCCTGGGTGCTGGCCGAAAGCCTGCGGCAGCGCGCGTATGACCTGATGTATGCGTTGCAGACCGAGGACAATGAAACGCTCGGCCGGTCGCGCGTCGGGGAACTGCGTGCGACGTTGACGCTGGCGCTGCAATACGGCTCTATCCAGCTTGAAGAAGCCAACCGCGTGCTCGAACAAGCCGCCCGGGCACGGCCACATTTGTTCCAGGACGCCCCGGACGATGTATTCGCACGATTGGCTGCCTGGCTCAGACGGTTGTTCAATTCGTCACATTCCAATTCGTCAATAGTGGAATCCCGGTAGTGGGTGATAGTCAGCGCATGCAATGACTTATCCGTTCCACTATTGCGTTACATCAATTGTTGCACGCTCGATTTGTTACAAAATTCGTACAGCCATGTATCTTCCGTGCGACATTGGGGTTTCCCCCGCGTAAGTAGGGATTGGCATTGCGGGCGGATTGCCGATATAAACGTAACAGTTTCACTTACACTCTGTAACACTTGTAACGAGTCGGTACGAGGAAGTAAGTGCGACCGGGCTGAAGTTCCTATTGTCGTACGTAGTACCTGCCTGACACGCATGTAAACGATCTGGTCGCCGGAAGCCCCCTACTGGGCCGCCGGTAAGCGCCGGACAAGCGCAAGGCAGGTTTTTGGTAGCGGGGAAAAATTGGAAAGCAGTGAAGTTCTCCAGGAGATCAGGGAGGTTAACCTCGCCTATCTTCTGCTCGCCCAGCGCCTGGTGCGGGAAAACCAGGTGGAAGCCATGTTCAGACTTGGTGTCAGCAAGGAAATTGCCGACATTCTCGCTAAGCTGACCTCGGCGCAACTCGTGAAGCTCGCGGCATCGAACATGGTGCTCTGCAGGTTCCGATTTGACGACCACGCGCTTCTGTCCACTCTCACTCATACGGCCAAGAACCACGATATGCAGCAGATGCACGCTGCGATCCTGCTTGCCCGTCAGCCTGTGGAGTCGCTCAATTGACCGCGCTCCTGCAGGCCCCTTCGGCGCGCAGCGTTACCACCGCGCCCGTTCCAAGCCGCAAGAGCGTACTGCAGGATGCCAACCAGACCCAGCTCGCCATCGAGCTGATCGGCCTGGGTGCGCGCCTGCAGGTGCTTGAGGCCGAGACTACGCTCTCGCGCGACCGGCTGATCCGTCTCTACAAGGAGCTGCGGGGCGTTTCGCCGCCCAAGGGCATGCTCCCGTTCTCGACAGACTGGTTCACGACCTGGCTGCCGAATATCCATTCGTCGCTGTTCTTCTCCGCGTACCAGTTCATGGTGCAAGAGGGCGAAACCGTGGGTATTCGCGCCGTAGTGGCCGCTTACCGTCTGTATCTCGAGCATGTTTCGCTGCTCGGCGGCGAAATAGTCTTAAGTTTCACCCGTGCCTGGACGTTAGTACGGTTCTTCGAGAGCAATATGCTGCAGCTGTCCAGCTGCACGTGTTGCGGTGGACAGTTCGTGACGCACGCCTATGAGCCGCACGCGAATTTCGTGTGCAGCCTGTGCCGTCCGCCCTCGCGTGCCGGGAAGGTGAAGAAGCCCTCGAAGAACGCCGCCGCCTTGCAGACCGAAGCCTGATCCTGGTTGAGGTCCGCCAGGCTGGCAAGCTGCGCAGCACTGGTGGACCGGATCATCCCTGTCCGCCCGTGCAACGGGCAATCGTGCGTGACTGACGCGCTTTTTTGACGGGGATCCGATCGTGCTAGTAGTTCTTGGCTATATCGTCGTGGTAGCGGCGGTGCTTGGCGGTTATGCCATGACCGGCGGCCACATGGGCGCGCTGTATCAACCGGCGGAACTTGTGATCATCGGTGGCGCTGCCGCCGGTGCCTTCATCGCCACCAATACCACCAAGGCGCTCAAGGCAACGCTCAAGGCGTTGCCGGGCCTGTTCAAGAGCTCCAAGTACAAAAAGGAGCTGTACCTCGACGTCATGTCGCTGCTGTACGTGCTGCTGTCCAAGGCACGCCGCGAAGGCATCCTGTTCCTCGAAAAGGAAATCGCCGATCCCGCCGCGAGCAGCGTGTTCAGCCAGTATCCGCGCATCCTGTCCGATCCGGTCGTGATGGAGTTCCTCACGGACTACCTGCGCATGATGGTCAACGGCAACATGAACGCGTTCGAGATCGAGGCCCTGATGGACCACGAGATCGAAACCTTCCGCCACGAAGCCGAAATCCCTGCCCATGCGCTGTCGCGCGTCGGCGACGCACTGCCGGCCTTCGGCATCGTCGCCGCGGTGATGGGCGTGGTGCATGCACTGGCTTCGGCCGACCTGCCGCCGGCCGAACTGGGCGCGCTGATCGCGCACGCGATGGTCGGTACGTTCCTGGGCATTCTGCTGGCCTACGGCTTTGTCTCGCCGCTTGCCGCGCGCATCGAGCTGCAGGTGTCGGAGAACGTCAAGGTCTACGAATGCATCAAGGTGGTCCTGCTTGCCTCGCTCAACGGTTATGCGCCGCTGGTGGCGGTCGAGTTCGGCCGCAAGGTGCTGTACTCCACGGTGCGGCCGTCGTTCCTCGAGCTGGACGACCACGTCCGCGAAGTCAAGAGCCTGAGCTGATCCTGCCGAGCCACCGTCATGAGCAGCGCAAACGATATGCGTCCGATCATCGTCCGCAGGGCGAAGTCGCACGCCAAACCGCACGGCAACCATAGCTGGAAGATCGCCTACGCCGACTTCATGACGGCGATGATGGCGCTCTTCCTGGTGCTGTGGCTTTTGTCCAGCGCCAACAAGAAGACCCTGGAAGGCATTGCCGAGTATTTCCGCATGCCGCTGAAGGTGGCTGTTGTCGGCGGTGAAAGGAGCAGCCAGACGCCCAGCGTGATTCCCGGCGGCGGCATGGACGTGATGCGCAAGGACGGTGAAGTCATGCGTGCGCACGACAACGATCCGTCCGCCGAGCAACGCCGCAACGAGTTTCAGGAAGCCCAGCGTTTGCGCGCGCTGAAGAACCGGCTTGAGCAGATCATCGAGAACAACCCGATGCTCAAGCAGTTCCGCCCGCAACTGCTGCTCGACATCACCAGCGAAGGACTGCGCATCCAGATCCTCGATACGCAGAACCGCCCGATGTTCCGTACCGGCCGTGCAGAGGTGGAACCGTACATGCGTGCCATCCTGCGCGAGATCGGCCCGGTGATCAATGATCTGCCCAACAAGGTCAGCCTGTCCGGCCATACCGACTCGGCGAACTACTCCAACGGCGAGCGCACGTACAGCAACTGGGAACTGTCGAGCGATCGCGCCAACGCATCGCGCCGCGAGCTGATCGCCGGCGGCATGCAAGAGGGCAAGGTGCTGCGCGTGCTGGGCCTGGCGGCCACCATGCCGCTGGACAAGAGCGACCTGCTGGCGCCGGTTAACCGGCGCATCAGTATCGTGGTGCTGAATCAGAAGGCGCAGGCCCAGTTCGAAGCGGAAAACGCGAGCGCCGCGGACGTCACGGTGAAGGCACAGGCCGGCAAGGTTGCGGGCGCGATGCACGAAGGGCTGGCCGCTTCGGCACCGGCAGCACCGGCAGCACCGGCGGCGCCGAAGGCAAAGACAGAATGATGCGTGGCCGCTGGCATGGCGGCGATGCTTAGCGCAGTAACTTAGTGAGTCAGGACGCCAATGTCTGTCGATATCGATATCACACAGTTTTACCAGACCTTCTTTGAAGAGGCGGAAGAACTGCTCGTTGAAATGGAGCAGTTGCTGCTCGGCCTGGACATCGAGTCGCCCGACCCGGAAGACCTCAACGCGATCTTCCGTGCCGCGCACTCCATCAAGGGCGGTGCGGCTACCTTCGGGTTTGCGGCACTGACCGAAACCACGCACATCTTCGAGAATCTGCTGGACCGTACGCGCCGCCAGGAACTGGCGCTGTCCCGGACCATCATCGACACCTTTCTGGAAACCAAGGACGTGTTGCAAGATCAGCTCAACGCCTACCGCAACGGCACCGAACCCGATCAGGAAACACTGGTGCGCATCTGCGCCGTGCTGCAGCAGCTTGCCCAGGAGGCGAATGGCACGGCAGGCGGATCCGCTCCGGCTCCCGCAGCGGCACCGGTACCTGTAGTCGCGCCCGTTGCGGCGCCCGCTGCCGGCGGTGGCCTCAAGGTGCGCCTGATCAAGGTGTCTGCCTCCGACCAGGCATTGCTGCGCGAAGAGCTTGCAAACCTTGGCGAGATCACCGGGCAGCACGAAGAAAACGGCGAACTGGCGATCTGGCTCAACAGCCAGTGCAGCGCTGACGACATCATTGCCGTCTGCTGTTTCGTGATCGATGCCGACCAGATCGTGGTCGAGGCAGCCGGCGCATCGGCTCAGGCTCCCGCGCTGGCCGAGGTGCCTGTTGCCGCTGCGGCGCCAGCGCCGGTTGCGGCCGCACCGGTCGCCGCCACGCCGGCACCCGCTGCCAAGGAGAAGACCAAGCCGGCCGCAGCGGCCGCCCACAATCAGGAGTCGGGCTCGATCCGCGTGCCGACCGAGAAGGTCGACCAGATCATCAACCTGGTGGGCGAACTCGTTATCACGCAATCGATGCTGGCGCAGACCGCGTCGTCGCTCGACCCGGTTCTGTTCGATCGCCTGTTCTCCGGCATGGGCCAGCTCGAGCGCAATGCGCGCGACCTGCAGGAAGCCGTGATGTCGATCCGCATGATGCCGATGGACTACGTGTTCTCGCGCTTTCCGCGCCTGGTCCGCGACCTGGCCAGCAAGCTCGGCAAGCAGATCGACCTGGTGACGTTCGGCAAGGCGACCGAGCTCGACAAGAGCCTGATCGAACGCATCATCGACCCGCTGACCCACCTCGTGCGCAACAGCCTGGACCACGGCATCGAGACGCCGGACAAGCGCGTCGCCGCGGGCAAGGATCCGACCGGCCAGCTCATCCTCTCCGCGCAGCACCACGGCGGCAATATCGTGATCGAGGTCAGCGACGACGGCGGTGGCCTGAACCGCGAGCGCATTCTCGCCAAGGCAATCCAGAACGGCCTGCCGGTGTCCGAGAACATCAGTGATGAAGAAGTCTGGCAACTGATCTTCGCGCCGGGCTTCTCTACGGCAGAAGTCGTGACCGACGTTTCCGGCCGTGGCGTGGGCATGGACGTGGTCAAGCGGAACATCCAGGAGATGGGCGGCCATGTCGAGATCAGCTGCCGTCCGGGCCTGGGCACCACGATCCGCATCGTGCTGCCGCTGACGCTGGCGATTCTCGACGGCATGTCGGTGAAGGTCGGCGAGGAAACCTTCATCCTGCCGCTGAACTGCGTGATGGAGTCGCTGCAGCCGAAGTCCGAGGACATCCATACCGCAGCCAACGCCGACCGCGTCATGCACGTGCGCGGCGAATACCTGCCGCTGCTCGAGATGCACCGCGTCTTCAACGTGGCTGACGCGCTGCAGGAGCCGACCCAGGGCATCGCCGTGATCCTGCAGGCCGAAGGCAAGCGCTTCGCGCTGCTGGTGGACCAGCTCATCGGCCAGCACCAGGTCGTGCTGAAGAACCTGGAAACCAACTACCGCAAGGTGCCATGCATTTCCGCCGCCACCATTCTCGGCGACGGCAGCGTGGCGCTGATCGTCGATGTCGGTGCGCTGCAGCGCACCGGCGTGCGCCGGCAAGAAACGACGCTGGCGCTGTAATCGTCCAACCAAAGGAGAACTAGACATCATGGCCGGCATCGGACAGATCGATACCCCCGGAAGCGAAGCTTCGGGCCAGGAGTTCCTGGTCTTCACGCTGGGAACGGAGGAATACGGCATCGATATCCTCAAGGTGCAGGAGATCCGCAGCTACGAGACCGTGACGCGCATTGCCAGCGCGCCCGACTTCATGAAAGGCGTGACCAACCTGCGCGGCGTGATCGTGCCCATCGTCGACCTGCGGCTGAAGTTCCGACTGGGCAACGTGCGCTACGACCACCAGACCGTCGTGATCATCCTGAACGTGGCGGGCCGCGTGGTCGGCATCGTCGTGGACGGCGTGTCGGACGTGCTCACGCTGACCGGCGAAGCGATCAAGCCGGCGCCGGAGTTCGGCGTGTCGGTGTCCACCGAGCACCTGACAGGCCTGGCCACGGTCGAAGGCCGCATGCTGGTGCTGATCGATATCGAGCGCCTGATCACCAGCCCCGAGATGGAGCTGATCGAGGCTGAGGCCGCCTGAGCGGCCGACGCGCGATCCGCATCTTGCCGCATTACCCGTATTGCCACGCGAACCCATGACGCCCAACCGTAACGCCGCCAGCTTTGCCCAAGGCATGGCCGCCGCCAGCGCGGCGTCTGCTGCCCTGCGGCGCGACGAGTCGCGCGACTTCCTGCTGACGGAGCGCGACTTCGAGAAGATCCGCGCGCTGATCCATCGCCGCGCAGGTATTTCGTTGGGCAGCCACAAACGCGAGATGGTGTATTCGCGTCTGGCCCGCAGGCTGCGCGCGCTGCAGCTGACCGATTTCGCGAGCTACCTTGCCATCCTTGAAGCGGATGACACATCGTCCGAGTGGGAATATTTCACCAACTCGCTGACGACCAACCTGACGTCGTTTTTCCGCGAGGCGCATCACTTCCCCTTGCTGGCCGAGCACGCCAAGAAGACCGGCCGGCCCTACAACGTCTGGTGCTGCGCGGCATCGACCGGCGAAGAGCCGTACTCTATCGCCATCACGCTCGCCGAGGCGCTGGGGGACCGCGGTGCGACGGTGCTGGCCACCGATATCGACACGCAGGTGCTGGCCAAGGCGAGGGCGGGGGTGTACACGGAGGAACAGATCGCACGCCTGTCGCAGGAACGGCTCAAGCGCTTCTTCCTGAAGGGCACGGGCCAGCGCGCCGGCGCGGTCAAGGTCAAGCCGGAGCTTGCATCGACCATTGCGTTCGAGCCGCTCAACCTGCTCGCGCCTGACTGGGGCATCCGCGACCGCTTCGACGTGATCTTCTGCCGCAACGTGATGATCTACTTCGACAAGCCGACGCAGGGCCGCATCCTCGAGCGCTTCGCACCGCTGCTCAAGCCGGGCGGGTTGCTGTTCGCGGGCCATTCGGAGAACTTCTCGTACGTCACGCGCGCATTCCAGCTGCGCGGGCAGACCGTGTACGAACTGGCGCCCGACGCCGCACGTGCGGGACGGGCCTGATGCGTACGCCTCATCTTCCCGAAGCCATTGCCACGCGCAAGTATTTCGACCGCGAGTTCGACCGCCAGGCCATCAAGCTGTTGCCCAACGAGTACTACGTGACCGGCGAGGACGTGGTGCTGACGACAGTACTCGGTTCTTGCGTGGCGGCGTGCATCCGCGACGAGAAGGCCGGCGTGGGCGGCATGAACCATTTCATGCTGCCGGACGATGAGGGCGGCACCGCGGACCGCATGCTGTCCGCGTCGATGCGCTATGGCTGCTATGCGCTCGAAGTGCTGATCAACGAGCTGCTGAAGATGGGCGCGCGGCGCGAACGCCTGGAGGCCAAGGTCTTTGGTGGCGGCGCGGTGCTGGCCAACATGACCACGCTGAACATTGGCGACCGTAACGCGGACTTCGTGCTGCGCTATCTGAAGACAGAGGAAATCCGCGTTGCGGCGCAGGACCTGCGCGGCCCGCATGCGCGGCGCGTGAGCTATTTCCCGGTTACCGGCCTGGCACTGGTGCGCCGCCTGACGCGCCAGGACGACCAGGTGTCGGTAGAGCGCGACGAGCGCGCGCTGGCGCGCGCCATCGCCACGTCCGGCACGGCGCCGTCGCGTGGTGGCGAGCTTTTTACGCGCCCATCGGCGTCCCGGACGCCATCCTGAACGAATCGAAAGCAGAACGACTATGACTGCCGCGAAGATCAAGGTGTTGTGCGTGGATGATTCCGCGCTGATTCGCAGCCTGATGACGGAGATCATCAACAGCCAGCCCGACATGGAAGTGGTTGGGACTGCGCCCGATCCGCTCGTCGCGCGCGAGATGATCAAGCAGCTGAACCCCGACGTGCTGACGCTCGACGTCGAAATGCCGCGCATGGACGGGCTCGATTTCCTCGAGCGGCTGATGCGGCTGCGCCCGATGCCCGTGCTGATGGTGTCGTCGCTGACCGAACGCGGTTCCGAAATCACGATGCGCGCGCTGGAGCTGGGCGCCGTCGACTTCGTCACCAAGCCCAAGCTCGGCATCCGCGACGGCCTGATGGAGTACACCGACACCATCGCGGACAAGATCCGCGCCGCGTCGCGTGCGCGCGTACGCCAGGCTCCGCAGGCCGCGTCCGGCACGCCGGCCACGCCGATGCTGCGCAGCCCGCTGCTGTCGACCGAGAAGCTGATCATCCTGGGCGCGTCGACGGGCGGAACGGAAGCGATCAAGGACTTCCTGATGCCGTTGCCGCCGGACAGCCCCGCCGTGCTGATCGTGCAGCATATGCCTGCCGGCTTTACGCGCTCGTTCGCGCAACGGCTCGATGGGCTGTGCCGCATCACGGTGAAGGAAGCGGAGCACGGCGAACGCGTGCTGCCCGGCTATGCCTATATCGCGCCCGGCGATTCGCACCTGCGCCTGGCGCGCAGCGGCGCCAACTACGTGGCGCACCTGTCGCAAGAAGCGCCGGTCAACCGCCATCGTCCGTCGGTGGACGTGCTGTTCGATTCTGCCGCCGAGCATGGCGGCAAGAACGTGATCGGCGTGATCCTGACCGGCATGGGCAAGGACGGTGCCAAGGGCATGCTGCGCATGCGCGAGGCCGGTGCCTATAACCTGGCGCAGGACGAAAGTACCTGCATCGTGTTTGGCATGCCGAAGGAGGCGATCGCCGCCGGCGGCGTGCATGAAGTAGTGCCCCTGCACTCGATGACCCAGCGCGTGATGGCGCGCCTGGCCACTTACGGGACCCGCGCGCAACGGGTCTGAAATAACAGGTCGAGGCCTGTCCCCGGCGGGGCTGGCCTGAAAACCAAACGACATTCCACAACTGCATCTACCGGAGCCTTCAAAGTGGACAAGAACATCAAGATCCTAGTGGTCGACGACTTCCCGACCATGCGTCGGATCATCCGCAACCTGCTCAAGGAACTGGGCTTCAACAACGTCGAAGAAGCCGAAGACGGCGCCGCCGGCCTGGAGAAGGCCAAGGACGGCAGCTTCCAGTTCGTGATCTCGGACTGGAACATGCCCAATATGGACGGCCTGAGCATGCTGCAGGCGATCCGCGCCGACGCCGCCATCGGCAAGACCCCCGTGCTGATGGTGACCGCCGAAGCCAAGAAGGAAAACATCATTGCCGCCGCACAGGCCGGCGCCAACGGCTATGTGGTCAAGCCGTTCACCGCCGCCACGCTGGACGAGAAGATCACCAAGATCTTCGAGAAACTGGGCGGCTGAAGCCAAGGAGCGTCCCATGACTGCGACTCTTCCCCACGATTCCGCAGAGCAACTGATCCTCCGCATCGGCAATCTGACGCGGATGCTGCGCGACAATATGCGCGAGCTCGGCCTGGACAAGGAAATCGAGCGCGCCGCCCAGGCCATTCCGGATGCGCGTGACCGCCTGAACTACATTGCGGCCATGACGGAACAAGCGGCGGAGCGTACGCTCAATGCCGTGGAACTGGCGCAGCCGATCCAGGCCAGCCTTGAACAGCAGGCCGAAGCCCTGGACAAGCGCTGGGACGCGTGGTTCGAAACGCCGGTGGAGCTCGGCGATGCCCGCGCCCTGGTGCTCGACACGCGCGAATTCCTGACCGACGTGCCGAAACAGGCCCGCGCCACCGGCAGCCATCTGCTGGACATCATGATGGCGCAGGACTTCCAGGACCTGACCGGCCAAGTCATCAAGAAGATGATGGACATGATCCGCACGCTCGAGCATGAGCTGCTGCAGGTCCTGATCGAGAACGTGCCTAGCGAGCGACGCTCGGAAGCGCAAGCCGCAACGCTGCTCAACGGCCCGCAGATCAACCCGGAAGGCAAGGCGGACGTCGTTTCCGACCAGTCGCAGGTCGACGACCTGCTGGCCAGCCTGGGCTTCTGAGCGGCTTCTGAGCGGCTTCTGAGCGGTATCTTCTGGTTTCTCCCTCTTCCATCACATGGAAGAGGGGGGAACGGTCTTGCCGGCCGGACCTTCCGGTGCCGCTCTCTCCATTCCCGCCCTAAAGTCGGTGCTGTCAGGTGCCGTTAACTCCCTGCCGGTGCTCATTTTCCAAACAGCACCGAAATCCCCCGCCTTTTCCGCCTAATGCCTGTCCGGGCGCGCTTCGATAATCCTCGCTGACCCATGGCGGCCTTTGCGTGCCGCCTGACCGTCCTGTCACCGGAGCGTGGATGTCCGACGAAAGCGATCTCGAGAAGACCGAACCCGCCTCACCCCGGCGCCTGGAAAAGGCGCGCGAGGAGGGGCAGGTCGTTCGCTCGCGCGAACTCGCCACGTTCATCATGCTGATGACCGGCGTGATCGGCCTTTGGACGCTCGGTGGCACGATCGGCCGCTCGCTGGACACAGTCATGCGGCAATCACTGCGTTTCGAGCCGGCCACCGCCTTCGACACGTCGCGCATGCTGTCGCGCTTTGCCAACGTGATCTGGGAAAGCCTGCTCGCGTTCATGCCGCTGCTGCTGCTGTTCGGCGTGGCCGCTGTAGCGGCGCCGCTGCTGATGGGCGGCTGGACATTCTCGACCAAGGCGCTCATGCCGAACTTCGGCCGCATGTCGCCAATGTCCGGCCTGGGCCGGATGTTCTCGGTGCATTCCGTGGCGGAGCTGGTCAAGGCCATCGCCAAGTCGCTGCTGGTCGGCAGCGTCGGCGCCTGGGTCGTGTGGCACCGGCTGCCCGATGCCATCGCGCTGATGAACGCCCCGGTCCAGGAAGCCTTGCTGCATATGCTCGACATGGTGCTGCGCTGCTGCGTGCCCGTGGTGCTCTCATTGCTGCTGGTTGCAGCCATCGATGTGCCCTGGCAGTTCTGGGAGCACTTCAAGAAGCTGCGCATGAGCAAGGAAGAGGTCAAGCAGGAATTCAAGGAAAGCGAAGGCGATCCGCACATCAAGGGACGCATCCGCCAGCAGCAGCGCGCCATGGCGCGGCGCCGGATGATGCAGGAAGTGCCCAAGGCCGATGTGGTCGTGACCAACCCGACCCACTTCGCCGTGGCGCTGCGCTACGAGGAAGGCCGCATGAGCGCGCCGCGCGTGATCGCAAAGGGTACCGATGAGGTGGCCGCGCGCATCCGCGAACTCGCCGCCGAACACCGTATTCCGCTGATGTCCGCGCCGCCGCTGGCGCGCGCGCTGCACCGCCATGTGGACCTGGGGCAGGAAATCCCGGCCGGCCTCTACACCGCCGTGGCTGAAGTCCTGGCCTGGGTCTATCAACTGAAACACTGGCACTACTCGCAAGGCCCGCAGCCGTCGGCGCCCAGCGATCTCCTGGTGCCGGACGAACTCGCCGTTCCGGAAAGCCGCGCATGAACGCTCTGAACTCCCTGTTGAAACTGCCAGGCCTGCGCAATGTGGGCCAGCTCAAGGCAATGACCGGGCCGATGCTGATCGTCATGATCCTCGGCATGATGATCCTGCCGCTGCCGGCGTTCGTGCTGGACCTGCTGTTCACGTTCAATATCGCACTGGCCATCATGGTGCTGCTGGTCAGCATGTACACGCAGAAGCCGCTCGATTTCGCGGCGTTTCCTGCCGTGCTGCTGTTCACCACGCTGTTGCGTCTGTCGCTGAACGTGGCGTCCACGCGCGTGGTGCTGCTCGAAGGCCATACCGGCCCGGACGCGGCCGGCAAGGTGATCGAGGCGTTCGGTCACTTCCTGGTCGGTGGCAACTTCGCCGTCGGTATCGTGGTGTTCGCGATCCTGGTGGTGATCAACTTCATGGTGATTACCAAGGGCGCGGGCCGTATCGCCGAAGTGGGCGCGCGTTTCATGCTGGACTCCATGCCCGGCAAGCAGATGTCGATCGACGCCGACCTGAACGCCGGCCTGATCAATGAAGATCAGGCCAAGAAGCGCCGCGCGGAAGTCGCGCAGGAATCCGACTTCTACGGCGCCATGGACGGTGCCAGCAAGTTCGTGCGCGGCGATGCCGTCGCCGGCCTGCTGATCATGTTCATCAACGTCGCCGCCGGCATGGTGGTCGGCATGGTCCAGCACGACCTGGACTTCGGCACCGCCGTGCACAACTACACGCTGCTGACCATTGGCGATGGCCTGGTCGCGCAGATTCCTGCGCTGGTGATTTCGACCGCGGCCGGCGTGATCGTGTCGCGCGTGTCGAACGAGCAGGACGTGGGCGAGCAGCTCACGGGCCAGCTTTTCGCCAATCCGCGCGTGCTGTACCTGACCGCCGGCATCATCGGCATGATGGGCATCATCCCCGGCATGCCGCATTTCGCCTTCCTGGTGCTGGCCGGCAGCCTGATCTGGCTGGGCCGCTACCTGGCGCAGCGCGAGGCCACCGCGCAGCAGACCAAGCAGCGCGAGGAGCGCGCACCCGCCGCCGCGCCGGAATCGACCGAAGCGAGCTGGGACGACGTCACGCTGGTGGACCCGCTCGGCATGGAAGTGGGCTACCGCCTGATCACGCTGGTGGACCGCGCGCAAGACGGCGAACTGCTGGGCCGCATCAAGAGCATCCGCAAGAAGGTGGCGCAGGAAATCGGCTTCCTGGTGCCGGTCGTGCATATCCGCGACAACCTGGAACTGAAGCCCAACGCCTACCGCATCACGCTCAAGGGCGTGGAGATCGGGCGTGGCGAGGCCATGCCGGGACAGTGGATGGCAATCAACCCCGGGCAGGTCAGCGGTACGCTGCCGGGCACGGCCACGCGCGACCCGGCGTTCGGCCTGGAAGCCGTGTGGATCGACGCCGGCATGAAGGAGCAGGCGCAGGCGTTCGGCTACACCGTGGTGGATGCGAGCACCGTGGTCGCCACGCACCTGAACCACCTGATCCACATGCACGCCGCCGAACTGCTGGGCCGCCAGGAAGTGCAGATGCTGCTCGACCGCATCGCCAAGGAAGCGCCCAAGCTGACCGAGGACCTCGTGCCCAAGACCATCTCGCTGACGGCGCTGCAGAAGATCCTGCAGAACCTGCTGGACGAAGGCGTGCCGATCCGCGACATGCGCACCATCCTGGATGTGCTCGCCGAGCATGCGCCGAAGATCAGCGATCCGAACGAACTGACCGCACTGGTGCGCCAGGCGCTGGGCCGCGCGATTACGCAGCAGCTGTTCCCCAATGGCGCCGACCTGCAGGTGATCGGCCTCGACGCGGGCCTGGAGCGCGTGCTGTCGCAGGCGCTGACCAATGGCGGCGGCATCGAGCCGGGCCTCGCCGACGCGCTGCTGCAGCAGACGCAGGGCGCTGTGAGCCGCCAGGAGCAGATGGGCCTGGATCCGGTGCTGCTGGTGCCGTCGCAACTGCGCCCGCTGATGGCGCGCTTCCTGCGTCGCACCATGCCGCAGCTGAGGGTGTTGTCCCATGCCGAAGTGCCGGACAACCGCAATATCCGCATTACCGCAATGATCGGTGCGTGAGGAACGCAAGATGAGCGTAGCGAAATTCGTGGCGGCCAACGGCCGTGAAGCCATGCGCAAGGTGCGCGAAGCCATGGGACCCGATGCCGTGGTGCTGTCCAACCGCACCATCGATGGCGGCGTGGAAATCGTAGCCATGCGCGACACCGACCTGAGCGCCGCATCGGCCGGCGCGCAGGTCTACGTGGCGCCCGCGCCGGTCGTAGCAGCGCCCGAGCCGGCTGCCATCGACGATCTGCGCGGCGAACTGCAGTCCATGCGTGCCATGTTCGAACGGCAATTGGCCGGGCTGGCCCCCGCCGCTGCCGCTGGCGCGGTTTCCAATGGCGATCCGCTGCGCGAATCGCTGTTCGCCTGGATGGTCGGGGCCGGCTTCTCGGCACAGCTTTCGCGCACGCTGCTGGCGCGGCTGCCGGTTGGCTACGACCGTCCCGCTGCCATGACATGGATTCGCGGCGAGCTGGCCAGCAAGGTGCCCGTACTCGACAACGAAGACACACTGTTCGACCAGGGCGGCGTGCTTGCGCTGATCGGTCCGACCGGCGTGGGCAAGACCACCACGACGGCCAAGCTGGCCGCGCGCTACGTGCTGCGCCATGGTCCCGAGCGCCTGGCGCTGCTGACCACCGACAGCTTCCGTATCGGCGCGCATGAACAGCTGCGCATCTATGGCGATATCCTCGGCGTGCCCGTGCATGCGGTGAAAGATGCTGCCGATCTGCGCTTCGCGCTCGCGGCGATGAAGGACAAGCATCTGGTGATCATCGACACCGTCGGCATGAGCCAGCGGGACCGCAACCTGTCGGAGCAGATCGCCATGCTTGCCGGCGTGCAGGCGCCGGTGCAGCGTGTGCTGCTGCTCAATGGCGCCAGCCATGGCGACACACTCAACGAGGTGGTGCATGCCTACCGCCATGACGCCGTGCCGGAAGGCGGTGGCGTCGACGGCTGCATCATCAGCAAGCTCGACGAAGCCACGCATCTGGGCTCCGTGCTCGACGTCGTGATTCGCCATCGCTTGCCGGTGTTCTACGTGTCCACCGGACAGCGTGTGCCGGAACACCTCGAGCTTGCGCAAGGCGCCTCGCTGGTCGAGCGTGCGTTCCTGACGCCGCGCCGTGGTTCGGTGTTTGCCGATGCAGATGCTGCACGGCGCCAGGCCGGCACCCTCGACGAAGCGCCGGGCCGCCAGGGCGGCGCCGACGATGTGCTGCGGTCGCTGACCGACAGCGCGGACGCGCTGGGCCAGTGCGTGAATGAACTCAATGCCGCGCAGCATGGCTTCGACCTGGCGCGCCAGCTCTGGCAGCAGCGCACGGCTGATACGCCCGCACTGCGGCCGATGGCGCAGCAGGTGCGCGAAGCGGTTTGCCGCGACGTGAACCGCGAATGCGACCACTTCGTGCTGTCGCTGACGGCCACGCTGCAGGTGCCAGTACCGGGACGCCGTGCGCCGCAGTCGATGCTGCATACGCTGTGGCTGGGCGACCGCACCGGCATGCCGGTGGCGGCCACGGTTACGCCTGCCGGACGTGCTGGCCAGGCCATGGGCGAAGCCGACGCCGAGGTCGCCACGCTGCGCGCCACCCTTGGCGCGGCGCGGCCCGTCGTGCATATGCTGGATGCGCTACCGGCCGGGGCCACGCTGGCGCGCTGGCAGCAATCCGGCGAGCGCTGGGTCGCTGCCACACGCAAGACGGCGCGCGTGATCAGCGGCGGCGCGGCGTGGAAGCTTGATGCACTGGCCGAAACGCTGACGTTCCACGCCATGGGCGAGTTCACCGTGCGTGGCCGCGAGGCCGTGCAGTGGCTCGCCACGGCGGATGTCCGTGTGCCGGAAGGCCCCGTGCGTGGCCGCGGTGCACCGGAAGGCGGCATCGACGCGAAACTCGTGATTGCAAGAATGGTCGACCACGCTTCGGGCGAACTGTTCGATACGCGCTACCTGCTGTGCGACCCGCAGCTGTCAGGCCAGGCCGCGCACACGGCACGCTGGGCGCTGTGGGCCGACAACGCGGATGCGCAGTTCCGCACGCTGCGCCATGCGCTCGATCATTTCGCTCAGGATGGCGAAAGCGCCGCTGGCGGCAGCGTGGCCGCGCTTCAGCTCGGTCTGACGGTGCTGCGCCTCGAACACGCGCCCACGGCTACTGCCCCGGCCTTCCTGGCCCGCCTTGCCGGCCGCACGGCTGCGAGACAGCCCGGCGGCGCATCGGTGCCGGGATCAGTGCTGAATGAAGGCATGGGGCGCCTGCTGGCTTTGCTCGATGTACTCGAAAACTATCCGGGCCGCCCGGTCGTTGACGCCGCCGAGGCCGACGCGCCTGCGGAGCCGGACGTGCAAGCGCAATCGAATGTGGTGGTGGGACTTCCCCAACTCATGGCGCCGGGAGTCGTGTCGTGAGCGCGCTCGCAATGGACCAGGCCGAAAGCCTGCGACGCATGCTGGCGCCGCGTGTCACGCGCCGCATTGCGGTGGTGGCCAGCGAACGCGGTGCCGGTGCGACGACGATCGCATTGGGCCTGTCGCATGCGCTGGCGATGCAGGGCGAACGCGTGCTGCTCGCCGATGAGGACAACGCGGGCCATGCCGTGCGCCTGTCGGGGGCCGACCCAGCCGGCACGCTTGCCGACGTGCAGGCTGGCCGCATGACGCTGGAGACCGCACTCGGTGCGCGTCCGGCCAGTGCCGTCGCGGTGCTGCCGGCTGGCAAGGCAACGCAGCAAGGTGCGCCATCGGCGGATCCACTGTCGGGTTTTCGCACGGTGCTGGTCGATGCCGCTAGGGACGGCGACGGTGCGCTCTCACCGTTGGCGGGGGCCGCACACAATGTGCTCGTGGTGATGCGGCCGGAACTGGCGTCTATTACCGCGGCATATGCCTGCATCAAGCGGCTGCACCATCTGTACGCTTGCCGGCATTTCCATCTGGTGGTCAACATGGCGGCCAATGAGGCCACCGTTCAGGCGATCACAGGGAACCTGGCGCGCACAGGACGGCAGTACCTGGGCGTCGAGATCGGCTGTGCCGGCTGGTTGCCGGCGGACACGCTGGTCACGCGCAGCGTGGAGCTCGGACGGTGCGTGGTGGAAGCCTACCCCGCAGCGCCCGCGACGACCGGATTGCGCCGCATTGCCAGCGGCATCGGCGCATGGCCATTGCGTGCCGAGCCGGCTGCATCGGCTGCGCACGCTGCCGTGGCGGCCTGATGCCGTGACTATTCGAAACTGACGAAGACCCTGAGCCGCCGGCCCGCAAAAACGGGCAGGTTCTGCAAGCAAGCATTCACGAGAATTCCACCATGTACACGATCCAGGGAAAGCTCGAACAGGCCGATGTGGTCAAGACCCACGCGCAGCTCGTGCGCCGCATCGCATTGCAACTGGCGGCCAAGCTGCCGGCCAGCGTGCAGATCGACGACCTGATCCAGGCCGGCATGATCGGCCTGCTCGACGCGGCCAAGCGCTATGAGGACACCCATGGCGCGCGGTTCGAAACCTACGCCAGCCAGCGTATCCGCGGCGCCATGCTCGACGAGGTGCGCGCCAACGACTGGCAGTCGCGCAGCCTGCGGCAGTTCACGCGCCGTATCGAACGCACGCAGCGCGGCCTCGAGCAGAAGCTTGGCCGTGCACCGCTGGATTCGGAGGTTGCGCAGGAACTGGAAATGCCGCTGGACGAATACCAGACCTTGCTCAACGAGGTCTATGGCTGCCAGCTGCTGCACTATGAAGATTTCGAGCGCTCCGGGGAAGAGGACTTCCTCGATCGCCACCTTGGCGGCAGCGAAGACGGCAACCCGCTCACGCAGCTGATGGAAAACGGCATGCGCGCAGCCCTGATCCGCGCCATCGAGCGCCTGCCCGAGCGCGAAAAGCTGGTGCTTTCACTGTGCTATGACCAGGAACTCAACCTGCGCGAAATCGGCGCCGTGCTCGACGTGACCGAATCGCGCGTGTGCCAGATCCGCGGGCAAGCCATTACGCGCCTGCGCAACCAACTGCGCGGGCTGCTCTGATGCGCGGGCGGCACGGCTCAGGTCAGGTTGCCATGCATGCCATCGCGGCGCTGCTTGCTGCGATGGCGACGATTACGTGGGCCGCGCCCGATGACGGCACGAACCACAGCTGGAGCGCATCGGTCAACGGCCCGGCGCTGTATGGCCGCGGGCTGCGTACCGTGTCCCGCCCGATCCTGCCGAGCGGCAACCTGCCGCAGTCGGAGGGCGTCATTACCTCGGTGCGCTGGCGCTACAGTTTTGCCGCGACGCCGCCCACGGATCTGCAGGCCTATCTCTGCAACGACACGCGCTGCGTGCTGCTGCCACAGGCCGAAGGCAAGACCGACGCCTTCGACGGTGATGATGCAACCCAGGGTTTTGTGTTTGCGTTTCGGCTGCCGGGGCAGGGCCCGGTGGCGCCGGTGCTGCAGGGCAAGAGCAATCAGGTGGTTGTGGGGTTCCGATAAGACGCTCAATCCCTCTGACCACGGCCGGGCGTACCGGCCCGGCGATGTGATGCAACCGCCGAGCAACAACCGGCATCGCAATCTCCGCCGGCGCGCACACCGAATGTCCGGTTTCCACGCTGCCAATCCTTCGGTAGCATGTGCCCATGCTGTTCCCTGACAGTTTTCGCGGTTTTCTGTAGCCAATCCCTTCCGTAGCGGTTCCGCCGGATCCTGCAGGACGCGATATCCTGCCGGGAGGGCCGGCTTTATCACTGGTTTGGGCGAAAGCGTTGGCGATACGCCAGGCGTGTTGGAGGTTGGAATGGAAGATCAATTCGCAGACGTGCTGATCATCGGCGCGGGGCCAGCAGGTTCTGTTGCGGCGGGTTTGCTGCGTCGTCGTGGTATTGGTGTGCTGGTGCTCGAGAAGGAGACGTTTCCGCGCTTTTCAATCGGCGAAAGCCTGCTGCCGCAGAGCATGGAGTACATTGAAGCGGCCGGCATGCTGCGGGCAGTGGTAGAGGCTGGCTTCCAATACAAGAACGGTGCCGCGTTTGCGCGTGGAGATCGCTATGTCGATTTCGACTTCCGCGATAAGTTCTCGGCGGGCTGGGGTACGACGTACCAGGTCCAGCGCGCGGATTTCGATCATGTGCTGATACGCGAAGCGGAGAAGCAAGGTGCCGAAGTCCGCTTCCGGCATCTGGTGACGGGCGTCGACGTGTCAGGTGCGCGACCGGTTGTGACCGTGCTCGACCCTGATGGCAACAGCTATCGCGTCACCAGCCGTTTCCTGCTGGATGCATCGGGGTTCGGACGGATCCTGCCGCGCCTGCTGCAGCTCGAGTCGCCATCCGGGTTTCCCGTGCGCAGCGCCATCTTCACGCATGTCGAAGACCGGGTGATGCCGGGTACCTTCGATCGCAACAAGATTCGTATTGGCATTCATCCGCAGCACGTGGATGTCTGGTACTGGACAATTCCGTTTTCGAACGGACGTTGTTCGCTGGGCGTCGTTGCCGAAAAGGCATTCCTTGATGGCTATGCCGGTAACGACACCGAACGGCTGCAGGCGCTGGTGAACGAGGATCCCGCTCTTGCCGGCCTGCTGGCCCATGCCGTGTGGGATACCCCCGCGCGACATATTGCGGGCTATGCGGCTAACGTGAAGTCGCTCTGGGGTAACGGCTACGCGCTGCTTGGCAACGCGGGCGAATTCCTGGATCCGGTCTTTTCCTCAGGCGTGACGATCGCATTCAAGTCAGCCAGTCTGGCCGCCGATTGCATCGCGCGTGAATTCGCGGGCGAATCGGTGAATTGGGAAGCCGACTATGCGCAGATACTGAAGTCCGGCGTCGATTGCTTCCGCGCATTTGTTGATGCGTGGTACGCCGGAGGTTTCCAGAAGCTGGTCTTTCATCCCAACGCCACACCGGAGATCCGCCGCATGATCTCGGCCATCCTGGCCGGCTACGCGTGGGACCGTTCCAATCCGTTTGTCCGGGACCCGCAGCGCGGTCTCAACGTGCTCGAACAGTATTGCGACGATTGAACGCAGGCGGCTTCAGCCGCTGGCCAGGCTGACGCCGCCCGCACCGGCCGATGCCTTGCCGTTCTTGCCGTAAAGCCCGGAGTCGCCGCCGCTGTGCTGGCGCAGCACATTGATCGCTTCGCGCGTGTGGTCCAGGTGCGCAGCGACGATGGCGCCGTTGAGCTGGTTGTTGTCGCGCGCGGCGCGTGCGGCAAAGATCAGCTTGCGCCAGGCATCGCCCACGGCGGGATCGATATTGCGGCCGAGCAACTGGCCCTGCGGGCCCGGGCGCAGGCCCAGCGCGCCCATCTGTGCTTCGCGCGCAGCTACCTGGCGAGAGAGCGCCTGACCCAGTTCCACCTTGCGCGTGAGCAGTCCGCTCAGGGACTGGAAGTCTCCGCCCTTGAGGGCGTCGCGCTCTTCGGTGAGCAGTTGGCCAAACGCCGTGACGGCTTCGGCTTCTTTCTGCAGGCTCTGGATCAGGGGCTGGCTCATGGCTGTTTCAGTGGATGTCGCCCTGGCTCAGTTCGCGCAAGGTGGCGAGCAGGCCGTCGGCAATCTTGCCCGGGTCGATCTTGATCCGGCCTTCGGCGATGGCCTGGCGGATCTCTTCGACCTTGGCGGTGTCGATGTCGTCGTCGGTTTCGTTGGCCAGGCGGCTGCCGATTTCGCGGACCTGCGAGGCCAGGGGGCTTACGCTCACGCCGCTCGTGGTGGCGACGGGGGCACTCTGTCCCGCCTGCGGCCGGACAGTGCTGTCCGCAGCCGGGGCGTCGGCCGGCCTGGACGAGGTGGAATGGTTGATCTTCACGGGCGTTCCTTGCTGGGTTCCACTGTCATTACGGACGCCTTGGCGAAATCTTTAGGAAAATCTCGCCCCGACGGCAGGACTGGCACGCATTGTCGCATGGTCGCCGATCCTGCATTCCAGTGTCCCATGAGGCACTTTTGTCGGACGTTATTGCAGCACGACGGTGTCGCCGCTGCGCACTAGGCCGCTCACTACCTGCCCGTTGCGCAGGCGGATCTGCACCGAGTTGCCGATGGCGGCATCGGCGAGCACCTTGCCCTCGCTGGTGATCTGGAAGGCGTCGCCTTCCACCGCGACGGTCACGGTCTGGCCGGAGCGTACGGCGATCGATTTCTTCAGCAGATCGGTGCGCATGGGCGAGCCCGCTGCGACGCGGTTGGCCGTGACTGCGCCCACGACCTGAGACGGGTCGGTAATCACGGCCTTGGGCAGCGTGGACAGGTCGCCCTGCCGCACTTCAAGGTCGGCCGGCGTCACCGGCTCGCCCGGGCCGAGCGCGCGCACGGCCACGTAGTAGTCCGACAGCACGGACACGCGTGCCTGCATATAGCGGATCCACGGCCGCTCGCCGCCGCAGCGCACGCCGACCGAAATGCGGCCCCATGGCGAAGCGCCCGGAGGCAGGAACGGATCGGGCGACACGCATTCCGGAGCGCGGCCACCTGACGGCGGCTGCACCTGAACGGTGGCCTTGCCCGGCAGGCCGGCCGTCTGGCGCAGCAGGAACTGCTCCACGGCCGCGCGTACCGGGTCTTCCGGGAATGGATTGGTCGCCTGCATGGCCACCGGGGTGACCTGCGCAGGCGCCGCCAGGGCTTCGCCGGCCACGGCTGACAGGACGCCTCCTGCCAGCAGGGCCAGCGCCGGCCTGATGACGGCGCGATGGATCTTCTTCATGTCTTCATCCCAGCAAGGACGACGCGGCGGCCACGGTGGCAACTGAGCCGCTTGTGCGGCCGCACGCAAGGAAACGGGTCCCATTGTAGGCAGCCGTTGCCGGGCAAGCCCTCCGAATTGCATGGATTTCCCGTTCTTATTCATCCGATTGGCGTGACAGGGCTGAACCTAAGATGCGATCCCTGAAGAAGGTCGCCCTTCGTCGTTCGCTCCAAGTTGCTCCAAGCGGAGATGCATACATGATTGACAGACTCGACTCGGCATTGCGCTTCCAGCAGGAAGCGCTGAGCCTGCGGACTCAGCGGCAGTCGGTGATTGCCTCGAACATTGCGCATGCCGATACGCCCGGCTACAAGGCCCGCGATTTCGATTTCTCGAGCACGCTGGCGCAGACCATGGAGCGCGGCCGCCGTCCCGACGGCGTGTCGCTGTCGACGACCTCCGTGCGCCACTTGCCGGCACAAGCACCGACCCGCGACGACGCCGATCTCGCTTACCGCATTCCCCTGCAGTCGAGCGTCGACGGCAATACGGTCGAAATGGACACCGAACGTGTGGCCTTCGCCGACAACTCGGTCCACTTCGAATCGAACCTGACCGTGGTGAGCTCGAAGATCAAGACCATGCTGGCCGCGATCCAGCAGTAAGCGCCGGAGACACACATGCCAGCAATGAACATCTTCGACGTCGCGGGCTCGGCCATGGCTGCGCAATCGCAGCGCATGAACGTAACTGCGTCCAACCTGGCCAACGCCGACAGCGTGGTCAGCCCCGACGGCCAGGCCTACCGGGCCAAGCAGGTCATCTTCGGCATGGCGCCTACGCCCGGCCAGAGCGACGTCGGTGGCGTGCAGGTGCAAGGTGTGATGGAAGACCCGTCGCCGCCGCGTATGGTCCACAACCCCACGCACCCGATGGCCAATGCGGAAGGCTATGTGGTCATGCCCAACGTCAACCCGGTGGAGGAGATGGTCAACATGATTTCGGCCTCGCGCTCGTACCAGGCCAACGTTGAGGTGCTGAACAGCGCCAAGAACATGATGCTCAAGACGCTGACCATCGGCCAGTAACGACAACGGACTCATCCAACGCGACATGACTACTACCTCCTCGGTCAACAACAGCAGCAGCGCCAGCAGCACCACGAACGTCAATGCGGCGCTCCAGAGCGGCAGCGCCAGCGCCGCCGATCTGCAGAGCAACTTCCTGAAGATGCTCGTGACGCAGATGAACAACCAGGATCCGCTCAACCCGATGGACAACGCGCAGCTGACTTCGCAGCTCGCGCAGATTTCCACGGTCAGCAGCATGCAGACCATGAACTCCACGCTGACCCAGCTGCTGAACCAGACGAGCGCAAGCCGCGCCATGGATTCGGCTGCGCTGATCGGCCGTACGGTGATGGTGCCGGGTTCGCAGTTCTCGGTGAAGGACGGCGTGGCTGGCCAGTTCGGCGTGGACCTGCCGTCGACGGCCGATGCGGTGACCGTCAACGTGCTCGATGCCCACGGCAACGTAGTGCGCACCATCGACATGAAGGGCCAGACGGCCGGCGTGCACGACATCGCCTGGGACGGCAAGAACGATGCCGGGGTGGCGGTTGCAGACGGCGATTACAGCTTCAAGGTCAGCGCCACGGCCAATGGCACCTCGGTGCAGCCGGTGGCACTGGTCTACGGCAAGGTCAATAGCATCAGCGGCGATTCGTCTGGCGTGCTGGTGGATGTTGGCAACGGGCAGCAGGCGAACGTGGACGACGTGCGCCGCATTCTCTGATTCTGAACGCGGGGCCGCGGCCCTGATTCCTGCCGGCAGCGCGCTGGCGACAAACGAAATACAGGTATCAAGGAGAAACTAAATGGGTTTCGGTCAAGGCGTAAGCGGCATTAATGCCGCCGCAGCGAATCTGGATGTGATCGGCAACAACATCGCAAACTCCAACACCGTCGGCTACAAGGCGTCGACTGCGCAGTTCGCAGACGTGTACGCCGGCACCAAGATCGGCCTGGGTACCACGGTCAACTCGGTGGTGCAATCGTTCACGCAGGGCAATATCCAGGCGACCAATCGCTCGCTGGATGTGGCCATCACGAACGGCAGTGGCTTCTTCCGGCTGGTCGGGACGGATGGTTCGGTGCACTTCTCGCGCAACGGCCAGTTTGCCCGCACCGACGACGGCCGCATCGTCAACGCCCAAGGCCTGCAGCTGACCGGCTTCCCGCCAGCTGGTTCCGGCGGCGGCGCACTGCCGCAGCCGCTGGTCGTCTCGAGCGCGCAGATGCCGCCGAAGCCGACGGGCAATATCAAGGTTGGCTACAACCTCGATTCGCGCAGCAGCGTGCCTGCCACGGCATTCTCCAGCACGGCCGCAGACCCGACCGCGACGCCTCCGACCCCCGCAGCGTTGCCGACTTCCGACATGTACAGCTACAGCAACAGCATGACGGTGTATGACTCGCTCGGCAATTCGCAGCAGCTGGTTGCGTACTTCGGCAAGTCCTCCAGCGGCCCGACTGTTGCCGGTGGCACCGACTGGACGATGAACGTGACGGACGCCGCCGGCAACGTCATGGGCGGATCGCCGATCACGCTCGCGTTCGACAGCAACGGCAAGCTGACGTCCACCAGCCCTGCCACGATCACGCTGACCAAGACCATGACGAATGGTGCTTCCGACCTGTCGATGAAGCTGGATCTTGCCGGCACGACGCAGTTCGGGTCGGACAACGACGTGATGAGCCCATCGCAGGACGGCTATGCATCGGGCGCGCTGCTGGGCTTTGCAATCGAGGGCGATGGCACCGTGCGCGCCAGCTACTCGAACGAGCAGACGCAGGTGCTGGGCCAGGTCGTCCTGGCGAGCTTCGGAAACCCCGAGGGCCTCAAGCCGGAAGGTGGCAACACCTGGGCAGCGACCGGTGCGTCCGGCGAGGCCATCGTCGGCGCGCCGGGCGGCGCCCGCGGCCAGCTGCTGTCGAGCGCAGTGGAGGCCTCCAACGTCGACCTGTCGGGCGAACTGGTCAACCTGATCGTCGCGCAGCGCAACTACCAGGCCAACGCCAAGACCATCGAGACGCAGAACCAGGTCATGAATTCGCTCATGAACATGTAAGCATGGTGAGCGGCGTGAAGAGCGTGAAGAGCAAGCAAGCTGAGGCAAGTCGATGGACCGCATGATCTACACCGCCCTGTCGGGCGCCAAGCAGATTCTCGACCAGCAAGCCGCTGTGTCGAACAATCTGGCGAACGTTTCGACGCCGGCCTTCCGCGCGCAGGTCAATATGTACCGCGCGGTGCCGGTGGTGGGGCAGGAGTCGCCCACGCGTGCCTTCACGCTGGCGTCGACGCCGGGCGCCGACATGCGCGCGGGTCCGCTGACCTATACCGGCCGCCCGCTGGATGTTGCCCTGCAAGGCAACGGCTGGCTGGTGGTGCAGGCGCGCGATGGCAGCGAAGCCTACACGCGCGCCGGCTCGTTGCAGATCGCGCAGGACGGGCAGGTGCAGACCAGCTCGGGTCTGCCTGTCATGGGCGACGGTGGCCCGCTGTCGGTGCCGCCTGGCTCGCAGGTGACGATCGGCAGCGACGGCACCATCACAGCGCGTGGTCCTGGCGAAGCCTCAGCGGGCCTGGCTCAGGTGGGCAAGCTGCGCGTGGTGAACCCGCCCGCCGATTCGATCGCGCGTGGCGATGACGGCCTGTTCCGCCTGCGCCCCGGTGCGCAGCCGCTGGAAGCCGACCCGACCGTACGCGTGGTTTCGGGCGCGATCGAAGGCAGCAACGTGAATCCGACTGAAGCGATGGTCGACATGATCGCCAATGCCCGGCGCTTCGAGATGCAGATGAAGATGATTACCGGCGCCGACACCAACGACCAGCGCGCGAACCAGCTGCTCTCGACCAACTGAAGCGGCGCCGCCGCACCCATGAACGCATGACGCGCGGGGCCATGCGGCCCTGCACAGGATTCCAAGGAATACCATGATCCGCTCTCTCTGGATTGCCAAGACCGGCCTCGATGCGCAGCAGACGCAGATGGACGTGATCTCGAACAACCTCGCCAACGTGTCCACCAACGGTTTCAAGCGTGGTCGCGCGGTGTTCGAGGACCTGATGTACCAGAACATCCGCCAGCCGGGCGCGCTGTCGTCGGACCAGACCACCCTGCCTTCGGGCCTGCAGCTCGGCACCGGCGTGCGCCCGGTCGCCACCGAGCGCATCCACACGCAGGGCAATCCGCAGCAGACCGGCAATTCGAAGGACGTGGCCATCATCGGCCAGGGCTTCTTCCAGGTCGCGATGCCCGACGGCACCACGGCTTATACGCGTGACGGTTCGTTCCAGGTCGACCAGAACGGCCAGCTCGTGACGTCGAGCGGCTTCGTGATCCAGCCGGCCATCACGATTCCTGCCAACACGACTTCCATGACCGTTGCCCGCGACGGCACGGTGTCGGTGACCCAGCCGGGCTCGAGCAACAACGTGCAGGTCGGCCAGCTGCAGCTCGCCACCTTCATGAACCCGGCCGGCCTGGAAAGCATGGGCGAGAACCTGTACGTGCAGACCGATGCCTCCGGCGCGCCCAACACCACCGTGCCGGGCCTGAACGGCGCGGGCGTGCTGCAGCAGAACTACGTGGAAGCGTCGAACGTCAACGTCGTGGAGGAGCTGGTCAGCATGATTCAGACCCAGCGCGCCTATGAAATCAACAGCAAGGCAGTGCAGACATCCGACCAGATGCTGCAGCGCCTGACGCAAATGGGCTGACGGAGTGGATATGGCCAACATGCTTTCCCGCCTAGGCGCGCGCGTTCTGTATTGCCTGGCCGGCCTGGCATTGCTGGCCAGCGGCGGCTGCGCGCTGATGCCGCGCGAGCCGCTCGTGCAACTGCCGACCACCGCGCGCGCCGAGCCGCGCCCGATGGGCCCGGCAACGGGTTCGATCTTCGCGTCCTCATACGCCGGCAACCCGCTGTTCGAGGATCGCCGTCCGCGCAACGTCGGCGACATCCTGACGATCGTCATTACCGAAAACGTCAACGCTACCAAGAATTCGGGCACCAATGCCAGCCGCACCGGCAGCACCTCCATGGCATTTGACGCGGTGCCCAAGGCACTGGCCGGTTTGTTCAGCAGCAGCTCGAACGCCAGCATCAATGGCGCAAATGCACTGAAGGCAAGCGGCGGCGCCAGCGCGGCCAATACCTTCAACGGCACCATCACCGTGACGGTGCTGGAAGTGCTGGCCAACGGCAACCTCGTGGTCTCGGGCGAAAAACAGCTCGCGATCAACCAGGGCGCCGAATTCATCCGTTTCTCGGGCGTGGTCAACCCACGCACCATCACCGGCGACAACGGGGTGCTGTCCACCCAGGTTGCCGATGCCCGCATCGAATACACGGCCAAGGGCTATATCGACGAAGCGCAGAACATGGGTTGGCTGCAGCGCTTCTTCCTCAATGTCTCACCGTTCTGATTGCTCTGATTCGCCCATGTCCGCTCCGATGCTTGCCCGTTTCCTGTCGAGCCTGCTCAAGGCCAGCGTCACCGCGCTGGCGGTGGTGGTGGCGTTCGGCTTCGCCGCCAATTTCGCTCGCGCGGAGCGCCTGAAGAACCTGGCGACGTTCCAGGGCGTGCGTGACAACCCGCTGGTGGGCTACGGCCTCGTGGTCGGCCTGGACAATACCGGCGACCAGACCATGCAGACGCCGTTCACCACGCAGAGCCTGACCAACATGCTCTCGCAGCTCGGCATCACGCTGCCGGCCGGGAAGAACATGCAGCTCAAGAACGTGGCGGCAGTGATGGTCACCGCCACGCTGCCGGCGTTTGCGCAACCGGGGAGCCAGCTGGACATCGTGGTGTCGTCGATGGGCAATGCCAAGAGCCTGCGCGGCGGCACCCTGCTGATGACGCCTCTGAAGGGCGCTGACGGACAGGTGTACGCGATTGCACAGGGCAATATGCTGGTGGGCGGCGCTGGTGCATCGGCCAATGGCAGCAAGGTGCAGGTCAACCAGCTGGCCGTGGGCCGTATTGCCAATGGCGCGATTGTCGAGCGTGCGGTGGCGGCCTTTCAGCCTGACGGTGGGGTCCTCAACCTGGAACTCAAGGACACGGATTTCGGCACGGCCGAGCGCGTGGTGGAAGCCATCAACCGCTCGATGGGCGGCGGCGTGGCAGCGGCACTCGATGGCCGTGTGGTGCAGGTACGTGCGCCGCAATCGCCGTCGGCACGCGTGGGTTTCCTGGCGCGCATCGAGAACCTGGACGTGACGCCGGCCAAGGCGGCGGCCAAGGTGATCCTGAACGCGCGCACGGGTTCCATCGTCATGAACCAGGCCGTGACTGTGGAAGACTGCGCAGTGGCACACGGCAATCTTTCGGTGGTAATCAACACCCAGCCGGTGATCAGCCAGCCCGCGCCGTTCAGCGGCGGGCAGACCGTGGTTGCCCCCGTGTCGCAGATCGACATGAAGCAGCAGGGTGGCTCGCTGCAGATAGTGAAGGCCGGCGCTTCGCTGGCGGCCGTGGTCAAGGGTCTGAATGCACTGGGCGCAACGCCGGCGGACCTGCAGACCATCCTGGAAGCGATGCGCGCGGCCGGGGCGCTGCGCGCCGAGCTGGAGATTATCTGATGGACAGCGCTCTCTCCGCGCAGGCGGATGTATCGCAGCGCTTTGCCCTCGATACGCAAGGCTTCGAGGCGCTCAAGCAAAGCGCGCGCAGCGGCGCTGACACAGGCACGCTGCGTGCCGCCGCGAAGCAGTTCGAGGCCGTCTTCACGCAGATGGTGCTCAAGAGCATGCGCGATGCCACGCCGCAGGACGGTGTGTTCGACAGCGAGCAAGGCAAGCTCTACATGTCGATGCTGGACCAGCAGCTTGCACAGCAGATGTCTTCGCGCGGCATCGGCCTGGCCGAAGTGATGGTGCGTCAGCTTGCGCGCGCCACGGGTGCGCAGGTTCCGCCGGGCATGATCAATGCCAACGCCGCGCCGGGTGCCACCGGCACCGCGGCAGCCGATGCCGAGATGGCACGGCTGCTGGACGGCCGCGGCGCCGGCGCGGCGACTGCTCAGGATGGCGACGCACCGGCCATCGGCACCGTGGTGCCGGGCGCGAGCTGGAACCCGACGGCGGGCCTGCGGCAATACCGCGAGCAGGACTATGCCTGGCAGGGACAAGGGCAGGGCGGTAGCAATCTCGGGCCGTTGCCCGACGATGCACCGGCGCACGTGAGCGCGTTTGTATCGCGCATGTCCGCACCCGCCGAAGCAGCTTCGCGCGTCAGCGGCGTGCCGGCGCGGCTGATCGTCGGTCAGGCGGCATTGGAATCGGGCTGGGGCCGCCGCGAAATTACGCATCCCGACGGCAGCACCACGTTCAATGTGTTCGGCATCAAGGCCGGCGCGAACTGGAAGGGCCGCGTGGCTGAAGTCACCACGACCGAGTATGTCGATGGCCAGCCGCAGAAGGTGCGCGCGCGCTTCCGCGCCTATGGCTCGTATGACGAGGCGTGTGCCGACTACGCACGGCTGCTGACCACCAATCCGCGTTACGCGGCCGTGGTGTCGGCAGGCTCTGCCGACGAAGCAGCGCATGGCCTGCAACGCGCGGGTTATGCCACCGATCCTGCCTACGGGCAGAAGCTGGTGCAGATCATGAAGAAGGTGTCGGCGTAAGCGCTCGTCGACGAGTCCCTCCCTCTCTCGCTCTCGGGAGAGGGGCCGGAGTTGAAGGGTTGGCGCACGCAGTTGCGACACCGCTCGTCCAGCGCGGATGACCCTAAAGTCTCCCGCGTAAATTGCCGATAACTCTCACATTCCCTGCCTCCGACCCAGTACGCCGGAGGCATCAACAGCATCCGGGGTCAGAGCAACATGTCTCTCTTCAGCATTGGTCTTTCCGGCCTGAACACCGCGCAGAACGCGCTGACGACGACCAGCCACAACTTCGCCAACGCGGCCACCGAAGGCTATTCGCGGCAGAACACCATCGTGGCTTCCGCTGGCGGGCAGTACACCAGCCAGGGCTTCTTTGGCATGGGGTCGAACACGACCACCGTGGCCCGCGTGTACGACCAGTTCCTGACCGGCCAGCTGCGCGGTGCGCAGTCGGCCGGTTCGGCGCTGTCGACCTACTCCGACCAGATCGGCCAGATCGACAACCTGCTGGCCGACCAGAAGGGCGGCCTGGCGCCCCTGATGCAGAAGTTCTTTTCGGCGGTGCAGGCCGTGGCCGATACGCCGGCTGACCCGGCAGCTCGCCAAGGCATGCTTTCGGCAGGCCAGGCGCTGGTGGGGCAGGTGCGCTCGGCCAGCAACTACTTCAAGCAGTTGCAGTCCGGCGTGAATGAGCAGATCGGCACTGCCGTCGATCAGATCAACAGCTACTCCAAGCAGATCTCTAACCTCAATGGCGAGATCGCGAAGCTGAAGGCACTGTCGGGCGGCCAGCCGCCCAACGACCTGCTGGACCAGCGTGACCAGGCCGTATCCGAACTGACCAAGCTGGTCGGCGCCAAGGTCGTGGTGCAGGACGGCGGTACCTACAACGTGTTCATCGGCAACGGCCAGCCGCTGGTCATGGGCAACGAGTCCTATGACCTGAAGGCCGTCGCGTCGGCGGCCGATCCTGGCCGTACCGTGGTCGCCTACACGGTGCCTGGCGGTGGCCTGCGTGAAAGCGAGAGCGGCGCCATCACCGGCGGCTTGCTGGGCGGCCTGCTGCAGTTCCGCAGCGAAACGCTGGATAGCGCGCAGAACTCCATTGGCCGCCTGTCGCTTGCGATCGGCCAGGCCTTCAATGACCAGCACAAGCTGGGCATGGACATGAACGGCGATATCGGCACCGACATGTTCAAACTGGGCAGCGCGACCACGCTGTCCAACGCCAACAACACGAGCAGTGCCATCGCGCAGGCCACGGTCACCGACGCATCGGCCCTGACCACGAGCGATTACACGCTGGAGTTCGACGGTACCAACTACAAGCTGACCCGCATGTCGGACAAGCACGTCGAAACCTTCGCTCCGACTGACCCGATCCAGTTCGATGGTTTTTCCGTGCAGCTGAACGGCACCCCGAGCGCTCATGACTCGTTCCTGATCCAGCCGACGCGCAACGCCGCGGCCAGCTTCGACATGGCGATCTCCGATCCGGCCAAGATTGCCGCGGCAGCGCCAGCAGGGGTCGATGCCGGCAGCACGAACCAGGGCAGTGGCACCGCCGCACTCGGTAGCGTGGCACCGGGCTTTACCCCGATGACCGGCAAGATCATCGCCACCTACGACGGTACCGGCTACACCTTTACGGACGCGTCCGGTGCGGCGATCACCCCGGACAGCACGGCGGCGAACGGTGCGAACACCGACTACACGTTTGGTGGCCTGACCTTCACGTTTGGCGGCACGCCCAAGGCGGGCGATTCGTTCACGCTCGGTTCGAATGCGGGCGCGGTGAAGAACAACGGCAACGCGCTCGCGCTGGCCAAGCTGCAGAGCGCCAAGACCATCGGCGGCGTGTCCAGTTTCAACGATGCCTATGCCCAGCTTGTCAACGATGTCGGCACGCGAGCCAAGTCCGTGCAGATCGCCTCGACATCGCAGGACAGCATCACCGCTCAGATCACCGCTGCGCAGCAGTCGGTATCGGGCGTGAACATGGACGAGGAAACGGTGTCCATGCTGCGCTTCCAGCAGATGTATCAGGCCAACGCACGGGTGATTCAGGCGGCCTCGACGCTGTTCGACACCATCATCGGCATCGGCCGGTAAGCCGAACCGACCAGGAATCCGAGAAGGAACAGACAATGCGCGTCGCAACCTCCACGCTCTACCAGCAAGGCCTGGCCTCGATGAACATGCAGCAGTCGTCGCTGCTGCATATCCAGCAACAGCTCGGCACCGGCCGCAAGGTGCTCACGCCGTCCGACGACCCGGTGGCCGCCACGCGCGCACTTGGCGTCACGCAGGCAAGCGCGATCAACGACCAGTACACCACCTCGCGCAACCAGGCGAATATTTCGCTGGGCATGGAGGAAAACACGCTGTCGACCGTGACCACGGTGACGCAGAACATCCAGACGCTGCTGGTACAGGCCGGAAATGGCACGCTGAGCGATGTGGACCGCGCCTCGCTGGCCACCGCGCTCAAGGGACAGTACGAGCAGTTGCTGGGCCTGGCCAACGCCGACGACGGCAACGGCCAGTACCTGTTCGGCGGCACGCTGTCGGGCTCGCCGCCGTTCGTGCAGGGTGGAGGCAGCGTCCAGTACATCGGCAATACCGAGCAACAGCAGTACCAGGTCGACGTAGCGCGCCAGATGCCGGCAGGCAGCAACGGCCGCGAGGTATTCCAGAGCGTGCAGGGCTCGGCTGGCTATGTGCTCAAGGGCAACAGCGCGAACACGGGCAGTGCTACCTACGGTCAGGTATCGACCACCGATCCGACCAATCCGCTGTACGGTACCCCGCTCACGCTGACGTTCGACGACAGCAGCGGCTCGATGCAGTACACCATCACCGATCCGAGCGGAAACCCCGTTGGCGGTACGCCGCTCGCCTACACCGACCCAGGACAGATCGCCGTCGCGGGTGTCACCTTCACGGTCAAGGGAGCGCCTAAGACGGGCGACACCATCAGCATTCAGCCGGCCAGCCAGGCGGGCACCGACATGTTCGCGAACCTGAAGTCGGTGATCGACGCGCTGGACGCGCCGGTGCATTCCGACGCCGACAGTGCCAACCTGAACAACGTCATTGCCACCGGCATCCGCCAGTTCTCGAATTCGCTGGATAACGTGCTGACGGTGCGCGCGTCCGTGGGTTCGCGCATGCAGGAACTGGACGCGCTGGACACCATTGGCACGAACCGTGGTCTGAACTACACGGAGACGCTGTCCGGCCTTCAGGATCTGGATTACGCTTCAGCGATTACCGAGTACTACCAGAGACAGACTGCATTGCAGGGCGCGCAGCAATCGTTCATGCAAATTCAAGGGATGAATTTGTTTAAGTATCTGTAAGGACGGTAGCGGGTCGGGCATTCCGTGTTTGTGCACGGACAATAAAGGCTCAAAACCCGCGATAGATTAAATCCAAAAAGTGATTGAAGAATTGGCCTCGAGCCCGGTATCTATACCGGTTTCGAGGCTTTTTTGTTCTTAAGCCGATCTTGCTAAGCGAATCGATGCGGTTCGGAACGCCTGACACATCTTAATGTGGTGCATATGGCACTGTTATTTCGTTGCAGCATATGAGAAGCGCTGGGCGGCCACTGAATTTGGCTTCGTGGTTGAATTCTACGGTGACGACGGAATCCCCGAGTTCCGTGATTCCCCGCTTCGGTGCCGCTCGAGACTGGGGTCGTACAAAAGTCGTCGCTCGAACCGTTGGGTGAGATCAGACGGTATTTCGTGACCGCATTACATCTCCCGTCTTTACCAGGCTTACATCCAGCGAACAGAAGGCGGGGGCTCACCGACGCCCCCGTTGTAGTGGGTGCCTGGGCGGTTCCCACCCGACCCTCGCGCCCGGCCAAGTCCGGGCGCAGTCACTTCCAGGCATAGATCTCTGCTAGTCCTCGGGAATACCCCAATACATCTATGCTTGTATATACAACACTATACACCACTATAAGATGACGTTTCCCGGCCGTGCCGTGGGCCAGTTGTTCCGAAATTCCGAAGGAGTTGTGCCGTGAGTGAGAACCCCCGTTTCCGCGATGTCGAGATCCGTGCCCCGCGTGGCAACAAGCTGACCGCCAAGAGCTGGCTGACCGAAGCGCCGCTGCGCATGCTGATGAACAACCTCGATCCCGAGGTCGCGGAGAACCCGAAGGAACTGGTGGTCTACGGCGGCATCGGCCGCGCCGCGCGCAACTGGGAATGCTATGACCGCATCGTCGAGGTGCTGACCCGCCTGGAAGATGACGAGACGCTGCTGGTGCAGTCGGGCAAGCCGGTTGGCGTTTTCCGCACGCACCGCGACGCGCCGCGCGTGCTGATCGCCAATTCCAACCTGGTGCCGCACTGGGCTAATTGGGAACACTTCAACGAACTCGACGCCAAGGGCCTGGCCATGTACGGCCAGATGACCGCCGGTTCGTGGATCTACATCGGCAGCCAGGGCATCGTGCAGGGCACGTATGAAACCTTCGTCGAGGCGGGCCGCCAGCATTACGGTGGCAGCCTCAAGGGCCGCTGGGTGCTGACCGCGGGCCTCGGTGGCATGGGCGGCGCGCAGCCGCTGGCCGCGACGCTGGCCGGCGCGTGCTCGCTGAATATCGAATGCCAGCAGAGCCGCATCGATTTCCGGCTGAAGACGCGCTATGTCGACGAACAGGCCACGGACCTGGACGACGCGCTGGCCCGCATCGACCGCTATACCTCGCAAGGCAAGGCGATCTCGATCGCGCTGTGCGCCAACGCCGCCGAAGTGCTGCCCGAACTCGTGCGCCGTGGCGTGCGTCCGGACATGGTCACCGACCAGACCAGCGCGCATGACCCGCTCAACGGCTACCTGCCGGCGGGCTGGGGCTGGGACGAATACCGCGAGCGCGCGCAGCGCGAGCCGGCCGTGGTGGTGAAGGCCGCCAAGGCGTCGATGGCCGCCCACGTGAAGGCCATGCTGGACTTCCAGAAGATGGGCGTGCCGACCTTCGACTACGGCAACAACATCCGCCAGATGGCCAAGGAAGAGGGCGTCGACAACGCCTTCGATTTCCCGGGTTTCGTGCCGGCCTATATCCGCCCGCTATTCTGCCGCGGCATCGGCCCGTTCCGCTGGGCTGCGCTGTCGGGCGACCCGCAGGACATCTACAAGACCGACGCCAAGGTCAAGGAACTGATTCCCGACGACGAGCACCTGCACCGCTGGCTCGACATGGCGCGCGAGCGCATCAGCTTCCAGGGCCTGCCGGCGCGGATCTGCTGGGTCGGGCTGGGCCTGCGTGCGAAGCTGGGTCTGGCATTCAACGAGATGGTGCGCAGCGGCGAGCTGTCGGCGCCGATCGTGATCGGTCGTGATCACCTCGACTCCGGCTCGGTCGCGAGCCCGAACCGCGAGACCGAATCCATGCAGGACGGCTCGGACGCCGTCTCTGACTGGCCGCTGCTCAATGCGCTGCTCAACACCGCGAGCGGCGCGACCTGGGTGAGCCTGCACCACGGTGGTGGTGTCGGCATGGGCTTCTCGCAGCATTCGGGCGTGGTGATCGTCTGCGACGGCACCGATGAAGCCGCCGCGCGCATTGCCCGCGTGCTGAACAACGATCCTGCCACCGGCGTGATGCGCCATGCCGATGCTGGCTACCAGATCGCCATCGACTGCGCACGCGAAGCCGGTCTGAACCTGCCGATGCTCGGCACCTCCAAGTGAACCTGAACATGTCATATCAAGCAAACCAGCCGGCCACCGCCCTCCATCTGCAACCGGGTGAGCTGACGCTCGCGCAACTGCGTGCCGTACATCAGTATCCCGTCAGGATCATGCTCGACGAGCGTGCCTTCGCGGCCATCGATCAAAGCGTGGCGTGCGTCGAGAGCGTCATCTCCGAGGGCCGCACTGCCTATGGCATCAACACCGGCTTCGGCCTGCTGGCACAGACGCGCATTGCGCGCGAGGACCTGGAGAGCCTACAGCGCTCGCTGGTGCTCTCGCATGCGGCCGGCGTAGGCGAGCCGATCGACGACGCCCTGGTGCGCCTGATCATGGTGCTCAAGATCAACAGCCTGGCGCGGGGACTGTCCGGCATCCGTCGCAAAGTCATCGACGCGCTGATCACTCTGGTGAACGCCGAGGTGTACCCTCGCATCCCGCTGAAGGGGTCGGTCGGCGCGTCGGGCGATCTGGCGCCCCTTGCCCACATGTCGCTGCTGCTGCTCGGCGAAGGCCAGGCACGCTATCGCGGCGAATGGCTGCCCGCACGTGAAGCGCTTGCCCTTGCCGATCTGCAACCGCTCACGCTTGCAGCCAAGGAAGGGCTTGCGTTGCTCAATGGCACGCAGGTCTCCACTGCGTACGCTCTGCAGGGATTGTTCCAGGCAGAAGACCTGTTTGCCGCGGCGAGTGTCTGCGGGGCGCTGACCGTCGAGGCATCGCTTGGCTCGCGCGCGCCGTTCGATCCACGTATCCATGCCGCGCGCGGCCAGCGAGGGCAGATCGATTCGGCGGAGGTCTATCGTCACCTGCTGGGGCCGACCAGCGAGGTCGGTCAGTCCCATGCAAGCTGCGAAAAGGTCCAGGATCCCTATTCCCTGCGCTGTCAGCCCCAAGTCATGGGCGCCTGCCTGACGCAGATCCGCAATGCGGCGGACGTGCTTGCCGTCGAGGCGAACTCGGTTTCCGACAATCCCCTGGTGTTTGCGCAGGAAGGGGACATCATCTCGGGCGGCAACTTCCACGCGGAGCCGGTGGCCATGGCAGCGGACAACCTCGCGCTGGCACTGGCTGAGATTGGCGCGTTGAGCGAGCGGCGCATTTCACTGATGATGGACAAGCACATGTCGCAGTTGCCGGCGTTCCTTGTCGCCAACGGCGGCGTTAACTCCGGCTTCATGATCGCGCAGGTCACGGCGGCTGCCCTGGCGTCGGACAACAAGGCGCTCGCACATCCTGCCAGCGTTGACAGCCTGCCGACCTCCGCGAATCAGGAAGACCACGTGTCCATGGCTCCCAACGCCGGAAAGCGTCTTTGGGAGATGGCCAGCAACGTGAAGGGCATCATTGCCATCGAATGGCTCGCTGCCTGCCAGGGACTCGATTTCCGCGAGGGGGCAAAGTCTTCTGAGGCGCTGGAGCGCGCGCGTGGGCTTCTGCGACAGTCAGTGCCGTTCTACGACAAGGACCGCTACTTCGCTCCGGACATTGAAGGGGCCAGCGCACTGATCGCCGAGCGCCACCTCACGGCCCTGTTGCCTGCGGGCATGCTGCCAAGCCTCTAAGAAGAACGCAAAACGCTTACACCGGCGCTGAGCGGGCTAAGACCTGCGCGCCATGGGACTGCCGGTCCCCATCTCGATATCTTTCTGGAGACAGCTTGAAACACCTGCAACGTAACCTGGGCGCGCGGCACATCCGCTTTCTTGCGCTTGGCTCGGCTATTGGCACGGGCCTGTTCTATGGCTCCGCATCGGCCATCCAACTCGCTGGCCCGGCCGTCATTCTGGCCTATATCCTGGGCGGAGCGGCCGTCTACATGGTCATGCGCGCGCTCGGCGAAATGGCGGTTCGCGAGCCAGTATCCGGTTCCTTCGGACGGTATGCAAGCGAGTACCTTGGGCCGCTCGCAGGCTTTCTCACCGGATGGACCTATATCCTCGAAATGATCATCGTTTGCCTCGCAGACGTGACCGCATTCGGCATCTACATGGGATTCTGGTTCCCGGAAGTCCCGCAATGGATATGGGTGCTCGGCATCGTCATGCTGATCTGTGGGTTGAACCTGTGCAACGTGAAGGTGTTCGGGGAACTGGAGTTCTGGCTTGCGTTGGTGAAGATCCTTGCCATCGGCGCGATGATCATTGGCGGCACCCTGATCCTGTTTCTAGGCGTCAAGATGAATGGCGAACACTCTCCGGGCCTGACCAATCTGTGGGCGCACGGCGGTTTCCTCCCGCATGGCGCAGGAGGGCTGATCGCCTCGCTGGCGGTGGTGATGTTTGCGTACGGTGGCATCGAGATCATCGGCATCACCGGCGGCGAAGCAAAGGAGCCGGAGAAGGTCATTCCAAGGGCGATCAATGCCGTACCTGCACGGATTCTGCTGTTCTACGTACTGACGATGGTCGTCCTGATGGCAATCTTTCCGTGGACCGGCATCGGCGGTCAGGGCAGCCCGTTTGTACAGATATTCTCGGGACTGGGCATCAAGTCTGCCGCAGCGATTCTCAACCTGATCGTTATTTCCGCCGCCATCTCGGCAATCAATAGCAACATCTTTGGTGCCGGACGGATGATGTTCGGCATGGCAGAGCAGGGCCAGGCACCCCGTCTTTTTGCGATCACCTCGCGTCAAGGTGTGCCTTGGGTGACGGTGCTGGCGATGGCTGCCGCATTGCTCGGCGGCGTTGTGCTGAACTACCTGATTCCCGAGCAGGTGTTCGTGATCATTGCGTCGATCGCGACCTTTGCGACCGTATGGGTCTGGCTCATGATCCTTCTGTCTCAGGTTGCCATGCGGCGTCGCCTGTCGGCCGAAGAGGTTCGCGCGCTCAAGTTCAAAGTGCCAATGTGGCCTGTCGGTCCGGCGCTTGCAATTGCCTTCATGTTGTTTGTCATCTGTGTGCTGGGCTATGTAGAAGACACGCGCGTAGCGCTTTATATCGGTGCGGGTTGGGTTGCCCTGCTGTCCCTCGCCTGGTACCTCAGGGCTAAGCCTCATGAAGACCGCATTCTCACCGGGGAGTCCAGCGCATTGTGATGCCGCTTTGCTGAACAGGGTGTTCGAACTTTGACACCTCCCGCGAGGCGTGTTCGATGCCTGCCCATACGAGCTATGGCCACTCACAGGGCTGCAGACGAGGGCAGGCATCAGCAATTCTTGAGCAACGCATGTTGAGCGCCTGTGCTCCCGTGATGACGTCCCGACGTGGCTCGCCGGAGTCGGGACGTCGCGCCGGCTCACGTAGTGGCAGCGGGCGTGTCGGCGTTCCGGCCGCGCGTGTCGCCAGCGGGTGGCATGGGGATGCGAGTTTCCGGGATGCGCCCGGTCTTGTCGACAGGTACCCGGATCCGATACCAGATCGCGTACATCGCCGGGAGGAACACCAGCGTCAGCACCGTGCCGGCGAACGTGCCACCGATCAGCGTGTAGGCCAGTGTTCCCCAGAACACCGAGTGTGTCAGCGGAATAAAGGCCAGCATCGCCGCCAGCGCGGTCAGGATCACGGGACGCGCACGCTGCACCGTGGCTTCGACGACGGCGTCGAACGGTGCGAGCCCTTCTGCCTTGTTCTGGTGGATCTGCCCGATCAGGATCAGCGTATTGCGCATCAGGATGCCTGACAGTGCAATCAGTCCGACCAGGGCATTGATGCCGAACGGCTGCCGGAACAGCAGCAGGGTCGGCACCACGCCGATGAGCCCCAGCGGGCTCGTGGCCAGCACCATGACCATCGCCGAGATCGAGCGCACCTGCAGGATGATGATCACCAGGGTCAAGGCCAGCATGATGGGGAACAGCGGCAGCAGCGCCTTGGTGGCCTTTGCCGATTCCTCGATGGCTCCCGCTTGCTCGATGCTGTAGCCGGCAGGCAGCCTGGCGATGATGGGCGCGAGTTGCTTGTAGATGGCGGTCGACACGTCGGGCGGCTGCAGCCCCTCGGCAATATCGCCGCGCACCGTGATGGTCGGTGTACGGTCGCGCCGGCGCAGAATCGGATCTTCCATGCGCACGTCTACGGTGCCTACCTGCGAAAGCGGGATGCGCTGCCCCGCAGCGCCGATCAGCGTGAAGCCGGCGATCTTCTGCGGGTCCAGTCGTATGTCCCCCGCCGCGCGCGCCAGCACCTGCACCGAGCGGATGTCCTCGCGGACTTCGGTGACGGGCAAGCCGCTGAGCAGGAACTGCAGCTGCTGCGCGACCGCGCTGGAGGTCAGGCCGACGGCCTGCAGCCGGTCCTGCTGCAGCGTAAAGTGCAGCGCGGGCGTGCGCGTGCCCCAGTCGGTATTGACGGTGCGCATCAGCGGGCTGGCCTCCATGACCTTGCCCATGTCAGCGGCGATGGCGCGAAGCTTGTCGGGATCGGGGCCCGAGACACGGAACGCCACCGGGAAGGGCGAATATGGGCCGAACACCAGCTGAGTCACACGGACTCGCGCCTCCGGTGCGAGTCCGTCGTTGATCGCCTTGCGCAGCCGCAGCTTCAGGGCCTCGCGCTGCTCCTGGCTGCCGGTCAGCACGATGATCTTCGCGAACGAGGGATCCGGCAGCTCGGGGGAAAGCGCCAGGTAAAAGCGGGGCGCCCCCTGCCCGACGTAGGCCGTGACGATCTTTGCCTCGGACTGCCGCGCGAGCCATGCTTCGACCTTGGCCGCAGCCGCGCTGGTCTGGCCGATGGAGGCGCCATATGGCATCTGCACTTCGACGAGCACCTCGGGGCGGTCCGACGTCGGGAAGAATTGCTTGTTCACCAGACTCATCCCAAGCACCGCGACCACGAAGCTGCCCACCACGATGCCGGCGACGATCCATTTGCGTCCGATCACACGGCCCAGCAAACCACGGAAACGGTTGTAGTTCGGCGTGTCATAGACAGCGCCATGGCCCTCGGCCTTGCGGATTTCCGGAAGCAGCTTGACACCAAGGTAAGGCGTGAAGGCGACGGCGACGATCCACGACGCGATCAGCGCAATGCCGACGATCCAGAACATATTGCTCGTGTATTCGCCAGCCGTGGAGCGAGCAAAGCCGTTGGGCATGAAGCCGATCGCAGTCACCAGCGTGCCCGACAGCATCGGCGCGGCGGTGTGGCTCCAGGCGTAGGCGGAGGCGGCCACACGGCTGTAGCCTTCTTCCATTTTCACTACCATCATCTCGATGGCGATGATCGCGTCGTCGACCAGCAGGCCCAGCGCAAGGATCAGCGCGCCAAGCGTGATGCGGTCGAAATTCTTGCCTGTGGCCGCCATGACGACGAACACGGCGGCCAGCGTCAGCGGCACGGCCGCCGCCACGACAATCCCGACGCGCCAGCCCATGCTCAGGAAGCTCACCACCATGACAACCAGCAGTGCGACGAAGAACTTGACCATGAACTCGTCGACCGACGCACTGATGTTGACGGACTGGTCGGTCACCTTGGTCAGGCTCATGCCTAGTGGCAGGCCGGCATTGATGGTCGCGGCCTCGGCTTCGAGAGCCTTGCCGAGGTCCAGGCCATTCCAGCCTTCGCGCATCACGACGCCGAGCAGCAGCGCGGGTTCGCCGTTGTTGCGGATCAGGAAGGTCGCGGGGTCTTCGTAGCCGCGCTCGACCGTGGCGATATCCGACAGTTTCAGCGTTCGGCCCTGTGCCACTACCGGTGTGTCGCGAATCTTCTGCAGCTTGTCGAACGCGCCATCGAGACGAATAAAGACCTGCGGGCCTGCGGTATCGATCGATCCGGCCGGCGTGAGGACGTTCTGGCTATTGAGCGCGGTGAAGATGTCCTGCGCCGAGATGCCGAGCGTCGCGAGCCGGTCATGGGAAAAGGCCACGTAGATGCGCTCCGGCTGTTCGCCGATGATGTTCACCTTCTTGACGCCCGCTACATGCAGCAGGCGCTGTCGCAGCTTTTCGGCGTCGCGGGCCAGCAGACGTTGGGGCTCGCCCCTGGCCTTCAGCGCAAAGAGCGCGAATGTCACGTCTGAGTACTCGTCATTCACGATCGGCCCGATGACGCCGGGGGGCAGATAGGCCGATTCATCGCGCAGCTTCTTGCGCGCCTGGTAAAACTCTCCCTCCACCTCGGCAGGCGGCGTGCTGTCGAGCAGTGTCACCGTGGTAAAGGCCAGGCCCGGACGGGTATAGGTTTCGGTGCGGTCGTACCAGCGCAGTTCCTGCATGCGCTTTTCCAGCCTTTCCACAACCTGGTCCTGCATTTCCTGCGCGGTTGCGCCCGGCCATGCGGTGACGACGGTCATGGTCTTGACAGTGAAGGCGGGATCCTCTGCCCGGCCAAGCTTGAAGAAGGCGATGACGCCCGCTACCGATACCAGGATGATCAGGAACAGCGTGACGGACCGTTCGCGGACGGCGAGCGCCGATAGGTTGAAGCCGCTCATTGCTGCGCTCCACGGCCCGCCTCACGGGCGGCCACGGTTTCGCTGGCGGCGACGCGGACCTGCTCGCCTTCGCGCAGCAGATGGGCGCCAAGCGCCACGATACGGTCGCCGGTGCGGAGCTCACCGGCGACACGCGCGGTGTCGTCACCGAGGCCGCGAACCGTCACCGGACGCCAGCTCACACGATTGAGCTTTGGATCGATCACCCACACCCCGGGGCCCTTGCCGGCATCGTGCAGCGCGCCGATCGGCACCTGCAGGTCCGATTGCGCCGTCGCTGCATGGCTTTCGGGGAGCCGGATGGTCACGGTGGCGCCGAGCGGGGCGTCGGCCAGCGGGCCCTCCAGCACATATCTCGCTTCATAGGTCCGGGTCTGCCTGTCCGCCGCGTCCGAAAGCTGCCTGAGCCTGGCCGGCACGGTCAGGCTGTCATTGCCGTAGAGCGTTGCCTGGCCGACGGAACCCACGGCCGGGCGCAGGGTTTCGGGCAGCTGCACGATGGCCTCGCGGCGACCGGCGTGCGCCACACGCACCACGATCTGGCCGGCGCTGACAACCTGGCCTGCATCCGCCAGCGTTTCGACGACCACGCCGTCGGCATCGGCGACCAGTACCGCATAGCTGGTCGCGTTCCGGGCCACGTCGGCCTGGGCCTCTGCCGCGTTGAGTTGGGCCCGGGCCGAGTCCGCCGCGGCTTTCACCTGGTCATAGGCAGAGGCCGATACGGCGCCCGAGCCGACCAGATCGCGGTAGCGCGCCTCGTCTTCCGCGGTTTGCCTGGCCCGTGCACGGGCCGCCGCGACGGCTTCCTGCTGCGCGTGGGCCGCGAGCTTCAGGTCATTGGGATCGATCCGCATGAGCGGCTGCCCGCGGCGGACTGTCTGCCCCGCATCCACCAGCCGCTCCAGCACTTTCCCGGAAACGCGAAAACCGAGATCGCCCTGAACGCGGGCGGCAACGGTTCCCGTGAATGAGCGGGAACCGACCGATGTGGTCCGGACAGTTTCGACCCGGACTAGCGGAGGCTGGGTACGCGGGTCGGGCGCGGCCTTTTCGCCGCACGCGGCTAGCGCGAGGGGCAAAAGGCAGCTTGCGGCGGAAGAGGCAAGGCGACGCGAAAGCATGAGGTCTCTCCTGGAAGGCAGGACCTCAGTATTGTTCTTGTGACCAATTTAGTCAATGGTCACAAACAGAAAGCGGCGCTCAAGGCGCCAGGCTGCGCAGGACGAGGCTCGAAAGCAGGGCCGGCGCCTCTTCCGCAAGATCGAGGTTGTGCTGCAACAGCAGCGGATCGAAGAACGGGCGCATGGTCAGGTAAATCGCGCTGGTGGCTTCGTCAAGCGGTGTCTTGCGCTCGAACTCGCCCGATTCCCGTCCTTCGCGGACGATCTGCAGGACCAGCTGCCTGACGTGGACTTCGTAGGCTTTCACCGGCGGCCACCTCTCCGCAGCGGCGGCCGCGGCGATGGCGTAGAGCTTGCGATCCTGGAAGAACAGGCGGACGCTTTCTTCCACGAGCGCGCGGAACATACGCCGCAGCCGGTCAGCGGCCGACGGCACACCCGCCACCGCTTCGTCCACTGCCTTGACGATCGCGGTCAGGCAGTTCGCGCAGATCACTTCACCGATCGCCTGCTTCGAATCGTAGAACTTGTAGATGTACGCCTTGGAGAAGCCGATCGCCTTGGCGAGGTCGGACACCGTGGTTTTCTCGTAGCCATAGAGGCTGAAATGCTTGGTGGCCGCCTCCACGATCTGGGTGCGGATGGCGTGGTCGGACGGCCCGCGCTGGGCCGGCGTGGTGGTCGTGGTCTCAGTCATGGTACGAGGGTACCGCGCGAATTGGGAGTTGACAACATGTGACCAATTTATAAAATAGTCACAACATCCTTTCAAGGTCCGCTGCCATGTGTTCTGCCCGTCTCCTCGCCCCTTTACTGAGTGCCGCCGTCGTGGCGGGCTGCGCGGTCGGCCCCGACTATCACGCGCCGGATGTCCCGTTGTCGGAGCGATACCTGGGCCAGCCGCAGGTCGAGCAGCGCCGGGCCGCATCCACGGCGGAACTGGTGAACTGGTGGGAGGGGTTTGGCGATCCGCAACTGACCCGCCTGGTGTCGGTCGCACTCGACCAGAACCTGGATCTGGCCCAGGCGACGGCACGCGTCGCCCAGGCTCGCGCCGGGCTCGGTGCCGCCACCGCGGCGTTGCTGCCTTCGGCCGGCGTCAGCGCACAGGCGGCCCGAAGCTACCAGTCGATCGAAACACCGCTGGGGAGGCTGCAAAGCGCGACGCAGGGCTTTGACCGGTATGGCAACAATTACGAAGCGAATTTGGGCGCGTCCTGGGAACTGGACGTGTTCGGCGGCTTGCGGCGCGGGCGCGAGGCTGCGCTCGCTGACTATCGCGCATCGGAAGCGGGCGCCATGGCCACGCGGCTTGCGGTGGCCGCGCAGACCGCGGACCTGTACATCACGGTCCGCGGCCTGCAGGCCCGCCTTGCCATTGCCACGCGGCAGGCGCAGACGCAACAGAAGCTGGTGTCGACTGTTGGCCTGCTGTATGGCAAGGGCCTCGCGGCAGAACTGGAAGTGCGGCAGGCCGAAGGCGCGCTGGCCGAGGTTCAGGCCACCATACCGGTACTCGAGGCCGGACTGGATGCGGCGCTGAACGCGCTCGACGTCATGCTCGGCGTTCCGCCCGGCACATATCGCGCGGAACTGCAGGGTGTGCAAGACATACCCGCGGCCCCGGAGATCACTGGCTCGGGGTCGCCCGCAGACCTGCTGCGGCGCCGGCCCGATCTGGTCGTCGCGGAGCGGCGGCTGGCAGCCGCCAATGCACGCATCGGGGTCGCCATTGCGGAGTACTACCCGAAATTTTCATTGGGGGCGTTGCTGGGCAGCGCCACCACAGTGGCCAGCGGCAATCTCTTTTCCGCTGGCGCGAGCCAGGCAGCAGGCGTAGCGGGCTTGCGCTGGCGCCTGTTCGATTTTGGCCGCATCAACGCGCAGATTGAACAGGCGCAGGGACAGGAGGCGGAATCGCTCGCCGCGTATCGCCAGGCCGTGCTGCACGCCACGGAAGATGTCGAGAACGCCTTCTCCGCGCTGGTCAAGCGCGAGAACCAGGCACAGACCCTGGCACGCGGGGAGGCGTCGCTGTCCCAGGCGCGCGATGCATCGTTTGCCGCCTACCAGAAAGGCGTCGTCCGCCTGATCGAGGTCCTGCATGCCGACGAGCGGCTCCTGCAAACCTCCGATGCAAGGGCTCAGGCCCGGACCGAATCGGCGCGGGCCGCGGTTGCGGCATTCAAGGCGCTCGGTGGCGGATGGCAGCCGCATGCGGCTGGCTGATGCTGCCTGGTTGCCCGTGCGGGCGGGCAGCAAGCCATAGCACGGCGCGTCGCGCAGCGGGTTGGCCGGCTCCTCTCTTGACCAGGGGTAGCCAGTCACACAACAAACTGTGGCGGCTCAAGGCGTGCCTGCACGCATCGCACGTATGGCCGCCGCGGCTCCGTTCAGGAACATATCGACCTGACGCCGGATCAGGGCGTCCATGTCGGCCGGCACCTTCAGGCCATAGATCCACTTGCGCACGCCGATGTAGAAAATGGCCGCGTGCAGGCTCCAGATCATTTCGATCTCGGCTTCGGTTTCTGCCGCATTGCGCGGAGCGGGAATGCCGAACTCCGCTCTGACCTCGGCCAGCACCGGAAGGAACACCTTGCTGCGCAACTTGCTCAGATATTTTTTATTGATGCCTTCGTGCGTGAGGCCGGCAAAGATGAACAGGCGAATCCACTCTTCGCGAAGGATCACCGACGAATAGTCGAGGTAGAAGGCGTGAAGCCGTTCCGTCAGCGGCAACGAGCGGTCTGCGATCTGCCCTTCCCAGCCTGGGCGCCATTGGAAGACTTCGTTGTAGACGCGCTCGATCAATGCATCCTTGCTTTGGAAGTAGCGGTAGAGCAACGGCTGCGTCACCCCGATCTGCCGTGCCAGTTCGCGGGTACTTCCGCCAAAGCCGTTCCGGGTGAAGTGCTCGATCGCCTTTTCCACAATCTGCTGTTCGCGTTCCTCGGGCAGCAGCCGCCTGGACGCTTTGACGGGCGTATCTTCCCCGGCCGATGCAGTGCTGGTCTCCATGACGCTTCTTCTCGCAGTGGTGATGCGGATAATGTCAGGATTCTACCAATCGGGCGATAAATGAGAAGACGGGCCCGCTGAAGCCTGCGCGGGTCGCTTCTCATCATGGGGGAACGGTCAGCCGGCGGTTTTACTGCCGAGCCCCAGTTCGCCATCTACGCGCTGGTTCTGGTAGGCATCGCGTTCCCACGCGCCGCGAGGCGATCGGTCGGTCACGGAGAACACGTAGATGCCGAGGAATGCCACCAGCATCGAAAACAGCGCCGGATATTCGTACGGGTAGATTGCGGACGCATGTCCCAGCACCTGTACCCAGACCGTTGGGCTGAGGATCGTCAGGACGACCGCCGTCACGAGGCCCAGCATGCCGCCGACTACGGCGCCGCGCGTGGTGAGCCCGCGCCAGTAGATCGACAGAAGCAGCACGGGGAAATTGGAGCTGGCCGCGATGGAGAAGGTCAGGCTGACGATGAACGCAATGGTCTGCTTCTCGAACAGAATGCCGAGCAGGATCGACAGGACACCAAGCACCAGCGTGGTCATGCGGGACACTCGCAGCTCATCCTTGTCGGACGCTTGCCCCTTGCGGATGACCGTTGCATAGAGGTCATGCGAGATCGCCGAAGATCCGGCGAGCGTCAGGCCTGCCACGACAGCCAGGATGGTCGAGAACGCCACGGCGCAGATAAAGCCGAGGAACACATTGCCGCCGACTGCGTGAGCCAGATGCACGGCCACCATGTTCACGCCGCCAATCACTGCGCCCGCGCCATTGTGGTACAGCGGATCCTGCGCAACCAGCGCGATCGTGCCAAATCCGATCACGATGATCATGGCATAGCCCGTGCCGACGATGCCGGTCGCATAAAGCACGCTCTTGCGTGCGGCCTTGACATCGCCGACGGTGAAAAAGCGCATCAGGATGTGCGGCAGTCCAGCCGTACCGAAGATCAGCGCCAGCCCCAGTGAAACGGCGGAGACCGGATCGGACACCAGACCGCCGGGACGCATGATCGCCTCGTGCTTGCCGTGCGCGGCAATGGCGTGGTCGAACAGGCTGTTCAGGCTGAAGCCGAAACGGCTGAGCACCATGTAAGCCATGAATGCGCAACCGGCCAGCAGCATGACCGCCTTGATGATCTGGATCCAGGTGGTCGCGAGCATGCCGCCAAAGAACACATAGACGACCATGAGCACGCCGACCAGCACGACCGCCGAGGTGTAGTTGAAGCCGAACAGCAATTCCACGAGCTTGCCGGCGCCGACCATCTGCGAGACCAGGTACAGGAGCACGATGACGATCGAACTCGATGCCGAGAAACCACGAATTGGCCGCTGCCTGAGGCGATAGGACAGGACATCGGCCAGCGTGTAGCGCCCGAGGTTGCGCAGCGGCTCGGCGATCAGGAACAGGATGATCGGCCAGCTGGCCAGAAAGCCAATCGAGTAGATCAGCCCGTCGTAGCCGCTGGTGAAGACCAGCGCCGAGATACCGAGCAGCGATGCTGCCGACATATAGTCGCCGGCGATGGCCCAGCCATTTTGCATCGCAGTGATCTTGCCGCCCGCCGCGTAGTGGTCGGCAACGCTGTGGTTGCGCCGTGCTGCCCAGCGCGTCACGCCGAGCGTCGCCGCGACAAATACCACGAACATGCCGATGGCAATCAGGTTGAGGCCCTGGCCGACCGGAGGCGTCGCCGCGAAGGCCGGGGTGGTTGCTGCCAGCGCGGCAGCGGTGATCAATAGGCGTTTCATGGCTGAAGTCCCTTGCGGATGTCCGCGATCATCTTGTCGTAGACGGTGTTGCTGCGATGCACGTAAATGGCCACCAGGGCAAAGGTGAAGGCAAACATGCCGAAGCCGACCGGTATGCCGATGCTCATCGGCTGGCCGGGAGTCAACGGCACGGCAAGCAGGTCCGGCCGGAACGCCAGCGTAAGAATGAAGCCGAAGTAGACGGCCAGCATGGCTGCCGTGAGCGACCAGGAGAATCGGCGTCGCATGCGGTGCAGGCGCTCGAAGGCGGGTTCGCTGAGCACGGGGTGTGGTAACGGCGGATCGATCCCGGCAGTGCCGAGATCGGTTGAGTAAGCGGCGGGGGCGGTTTGAGGCATGCTTTGTCTCCGAATGTTTGTGGTTCCAGATCCTTCAGAAGCGACGCGAAACTGCGGTTTCACGCATCACCGCCTCGGGGGTGCGATAGCGTTCGGCCATCTCGCGGTCCTGCTCGCTTTTGAGTTGCGCCTGCATGTATGCGCCGAGATGGCGGGCATGCTCGACGACTGCCTGTCCCACCTGGACGCGTTCCGCGCTGTACGCTTCGAGCGCCGTTTCAACAGACTCATGTCCGGCAAGCGCACGGACGAGGGCCATGGCGTCGCCGGCGGCTTTGGTGACACCCATGCCGCAATGCGGGCGCGCCACGAAGGCGGCATCGCCGAGCAGCGCGATCCGGCCGAAGGCCATGCGGGGCACGGTCAGGTCGAAGATCGGCTGGAACAGCGGCTGCGCAGTGCTGCTCACGATTTCCGCGAACTGCGGAGCAAGCCGGTCGGCGGCGGCGCTTTCCATGTCGGCGAGCACGTCCGCGCGGATCAGCGCCGGCGGAATGCCGTTGTTCCAGACCTTGCCGGTGGCATCGGTCAGCAGGTCGGGCAGTTCGTCGTGCTCGCGCGTGGCGCGATACCACACAAAGTTGTAGCGGCGTTGGCCCGGCGTCGTGCTGTTGCCGTCGCCGGCCACGGGGTAGCCGAGGATCTGCTCATGCGGTGGCAGGCAGAAGGCGAACTTGTCGAAGATTGCCGCATGCGTTTCGCGCGAAATTTGGGCTTCATCAACAAGACCACGCCAGGCGATATATCCGGCGTATTCCAGGGCCGCGGATGGCACCAGCCGTTCGCGCACGCCGGAGCGAAAGCCGTCTGCAGCAATGACCAGGTCGGCGCGGTGCGTCGAGCCGTCCTCCAGCTCGACCACTGCATGGTCGCTGCGCGAATCGACGTCCGTCACCGTGGCACCGGTCCGATACTCGCCGGAAAATGCGTGGCCCAGTACGTCATACATCTTGCCCCAGGCCGTCAATGTCTGCGGCATCTCGCGATCGGATACAGTCGAGCCGTCGCGCGAGAGCGTGACGCGGGTACGGATACGAACCCCGATGCTGTCGTCGATCGCCACGCCGGCAGCAGCGAGCGCTTCGAACAGTTCCGGATGCGTGACGATGCCAGCGCCGCGGCCGGTCAATGTCTCGGGCGTGCGCTCGAAGATCGTGACGTCCCAGCCATTGCGTTGAAGCATATTGGCCGCAAAGAGTCCGCCGAGGGAGCCGCCTACGATGATTGCCCTGGGTCGTTGTTGCAGTACGTTATTCATGCCATGACTCCGGTTCATGCTTGCGCCGCTTTCGGCAGTTCCAGGCCTTCCACCTCGGCGGCCGGATAGTTCAATTCAATCGTCACGCCAGACGGGTCCTCGATAAACACCTGGTGCAGGCCAAGGCTTGGAACGGTGCGGTCGCGCCAGGCGATGCCCTCCGCGCGCAGAGTCGCCCACATCTGCCGGACACCCGTGGCAAGGAAGGCGATGTGGTCCAGCGTGCCGGTTCCCGATGCGGGCAGGGCTTTGTCACCAAGGTAGGCGGACAGGCCCTGCGGGTTGTCAGGGTCGACGCCGATGATGTGCACGGTTCCATAGTCGCGCTCGTCATCGCCCATGTAGAGCCACGCACCCGGAAAGTCGAACGGGGGCCGGTATCCGCGTCGGAAACCCAGGATGCGTTCGTAGAACGCGCAAGTCCGCTCCAGGTCGGTGGTGCGGATGGAAAAATGTGCCAGCCTGGTCAGTGCCATCGCTGTCTCCTTTAATGATCGATCGATCAGTGATCGGTTGATAAATAATAGGGCGGAACGCGCAGAAGACCAAGGGGCGCGAATCTCGGTGTTAACCCTTGCGGGCCGATGGGGGCGTGATCGGGCCTGTGAAGTGACCAGCCCGATACAAAGCGACCGCGTCGCGATCCTTGACGCGAATCTCTCGGCATAATCTGTCCGTGCCTTGGGTACGGACAAGCCAATTCAATCAACAAGGATCACGGCAAGGATGGACAAACTGCTTGCACTGAAGATGTTCGTGGAGACCGTGGACGCAAAGGGATTCTCGGCCGCTGCGCGAAGGCTGGACCTGGCGACGTCGTCCGTGACGCGTGCGCTTGATGGACTGGAGGCGTCGCTCGGCGCCGTGCTGCTGAACCGCTCGACGCGGCAGATCACGGTGACGGAGGCCGGCGCCACCTACTATCAGCGGGCTCGCAGGATCCTGGATGCCGTAGAAGAGGCTGATGCGCTGATCGCGGATCGAGGCGAGGAGCCGGTCGGGCAGTTGCGCGTGTCATTGCCGGTGGCCTTCGGGCGGCGGTGCATCGCGCCGTATCTTGGCGGCTGGCTGGCGAAGTATCCACAGCTCGAGGTTGACGTGACGCTGACCGACGATATCGTCGACCTCGTGGGCGAGCGCGTCGATCTGTCCGTGCGGCTCGGCAGCCCTGCGTCGTATGACAATGTCGTCGCGCGTGAGATCGGCCGCTTTCGTCGCCGGGTGGTCGCCAGTCCGGCCTATCTGGAAAGCCGGGGCTGTCCCGATGATCCCGTTGATCTGGTCAACCATCGTTGCCTTCGGTTCAGCTACGGCACGCGCGACCAGGTCTGGACATTTCGCCAGGGCGACAGCGAGACCAAAGTTCCCGTCAGCGGACATTTTCGCAGCAACAACATCGACGTCTTGCGCGATATCGCGCTCGCGGGCGCCGGAATCGGCCTTCTGCCGGACTGGCTGATCGATGAAGATATCGAAAGCCAACGACTGATGCCATTGTTCGATGCATGGTCAGTCAACCCGGATCAGGCCAGTTCCGCAATCTCCGCGCTATATCTGCCGAACCAGCGCGGTTCGCGCAGAATCGCGGCGTTCATGGATTTCCTCGCAGCGCTGCCAGGGCCGACCCGGCGTCGGGACTGATCGCTCGCCCGTGCCGCGGCGGCGTGGTCTCAGCGCCGCGAAGCGATCGCCAGCGCCACCAGCGAGACCGTCGCAAGACCGCTGCCTGCCGCGACCACGCCGGCCCAACCGAGATGCGTGTACAGCGTGCTGGCCAGCGCGGATCCCACCGCGCCGCCGGCGAAGATGGCAGTCATATACAGTGCGTTCAGCCGTCCGCGGCTGGCGGCATCGAGCGCATAGATGGCACGCTGGCCCAGCACCATGTTCATCTGCACGGCGAAGTCGAGCACGATGCCGGTGAGTGCCAGCCAATACAGGCCGCCAGCGCCACCGGCAATGCCCGGAACAAAGCTGATGGCTGCCGCGATCATCGCAAGGAATGAGGCAATGCGCGTGTGCCCCGCGTCTGCCAGCCGGCCCGCAACAGGGGCTGCGACTGCGCCCAGTGCGCCGACCAGGGCAAACACGCCGATCTGCGACTGCGACAGCCCGTAATGGCTGGCGAGTTCGAGCGGTGCAGCGGTCCAGAACAGGCTGAAGGCCGCAAAGAGGAGGGCCTGGTACAGCGAGCGCTGACGCAGCACTGCAAAGCGCGTGAACAGATGCCACAACGATACGAGCAGTTCGGCAAAGGTGGCCCGATGCTGCGGCGTGCGCCGAGGCAGCGTCGTGGTAATGATGCCGACCGTGATCAGCGTCGTCGCGGCGGCGATGTAGAACACGGCACGCCAGCCGAAGTACTGCGCAAGCATGCTCGACAGTGGCCTGGACAGCAGGATGCCGGAAAGCAGGCCGCCCATGATGGTGCCGACAGTCCGCCCGCGCAGCGCCTCAGGGGCAAGGTGCGCGGCCAGCGGAATCAGAATCTGCACGCTCACCGAACTCAGGCCCAGCAGCAGCGACACCAGCAGGAACACGCCCGGTTGCGACGCGGTGGCGGCGCCTGCCAGGCTGATTGCGGCCGCGACGCCGCTGATCGTCAGCAAACGCCGGTTCTCATGCAGGTCGGCAAGGGGCACCAGAAAGAAAAGGCCGACCGCATAGCCGATCTGGGTCAGCGATACGATCACGCTGGCGCTTTGCGCGGACAGGCCAACGGCCGGTGCAATCAGTTCGATGATCGGCTGTGCGTAATAGAGATTGGCGACGAGGACGCCTGCGCACAGGGCGAACAAGCCGACCAGCGCGCCAGACATTGGCGCGGCCGCGTGATCGGCAGTATGCGGCGCGTGGGAGGTTGTGGTTTTCATGGCTTGGGGTATCAGGTTGCAGTGCCCCAAGCTTAGGAGCGTAAAAGCGCAATTTGAATCACAACGCAGAGCAAGTCTGCGTTGCGCGGCGCGCAAAGCCTGCGGACGCGGTGTCACGCCCCGCTGACCTGCTGCAATGCCCCGGCGCCGATCGCCGGCAGGTACAACTCTGGCCTGACACCCGGCTGTCAGGTCATCGCAGATGTTGTCGAGCCGGGGCCGATTACCGGATGAAACTCAGTTCCTTGCTGATCCGCTCCAGGATCGGGGCCTTGCGCGAGTTGAACTCGGCCTTGTTCTGCTGGATCAGGTTATTGCCCTTGGTATCGATCGAGATGATCAACGGTCCGAATTCCTTGACCCGGTTGATCCAGAGGGTCTCGGGCATGCCAAGGTCCTGCCATTCCGCGCCTTCGATTTCCTCCACCTGCGTCGCCGCCAGCACGGCGCAGCCGCCGGGAAATATCGCGTGCACTGCCACGTTTGCCTGGCAGCCGGCTGCGGTTTCCGGACCCATGCCGCCTTTGCCGACGATCAGCTTCACGCCAGTCTGCTTGATGAACTCGCGCTCGAACTTCTCCATTCGCATGCTGGTCGTCGGGCCAATCGAGACCATTTCGAAGCCGCCGTCTTCCTTCTTGCGGACGATCGGGCCGGCGTGAAAGATGGCACCTCCCTCCAGGTTGACCGGAAGTTCGCGCCCCTGTTCGATCAGGCGGCGATGTGCCACGTCGCGGCAGGTCACCAGGCGGCCGGTCAGATAGACGACGTCGCCAACCTTGAGATCCGCAAGATCTTCGTCCTTGATGGGGGTAGTGAGGACTTTTTTCACAGGACGACTCCTTCGTGGGAAATGATTTCGTAAGACATGTCGGCGTTGATGCGGATCTTGCCGCGGCGATGCGCCCAGCAGCCCGTGTTGACCGCCACGCCGATCGTCGATGGATGACGCGCCGACGATTCGATGTTGACGCCCATGACGCTGTTATTCCCTGTCAGGCCCTGCGGCCCGATTCCGACCTCGTTGAGGCCTTGCTCCAGCAGGTCTTCCATCAGCGCCGCACGCGGATTTGCGCTCCTGGAATCGACCGGCCGCATGATCGCGAGCTTGGACAGCCGCGCGGCAGTCTCGACCGATGTCGACACACCGACGCCGACGAGCAGCGGCGGGCACGCATTGACGCCGCGTTCGGTGATGACGTCCATCACGAATTCCGCCACGCCCTCGTAACCCTGGCCCGGCATCAGGACCTTGGCCGCGCCGGGCAGCGTGCAGCCGCCGCCGGCCATGTAGACGTCGATGGTGCAGCTATCCAGGCCTGGGACGATGCGCCAGTCCAGCCACGGGATCTGGGTGCCGGTATTGGTGCCGGTGTTCTTCTCATCGAAGGTCTCGACGGCGTTATGGCGCAGCGGCCCCATGCGGGTGGCCTCGGCGGTGGCCTCCTTCAGGATCTCTTCGAGTTCGCCCAGCAGCGGGAAATTGGCGCCGGCCTCGACGAAATACTGGATGACACCGGTGTCCTGGCAGCTCGGCCGATCAAGTTTGTCCGCAGCTTCCTGGTTGCCGGCCATCGAATCGTAGATCGACTTCGCCAGCGGATTGGTTTCCATCGTGCGCAGTTCGGCGAGCTTCTTCTTGACATCGGTGGGCAGACGCTTGCCGATGTAAGCCGTGAACTTCGCCATGGTGTCTGTCAGCGACTGGACTGCAGCTTCCGTGTCCATGTGGTACTCCTTTTCGATATGCGGGGGTTATGAGAGGCGCAACGTGGTTAGTGCGCTGTCGCGTTGGAGGCGGTCACCTTCGACTTCTGCGAGGTGGCCAGCACGAGGGTCAGCACTGCGGAAAGCACGAGCAGGCCTGCGACGAAGTAGAGTCCGCCCGCGAAGCTGCCTGTCTGGTCCTTGATCCAGCCAATCATGGCGGGGCCGGCAAAGCCGCCGAGGTTCCCGATCGAATTGATGGTGGCAATGCCAGTCGCGGCGGCAGCGCCCGACAGGAACGCCGTCGGCATCGTCCACAGGGGCGGCTTGGCACAACTGATCCCTACGTTGACAAGCGTGAGCGCAGCAATCAGTCCAACGATGCTATTGGCGCTTGCCGCGACCACCAGGCCCACTGCGGCGGCGACACAGGCCAGAATTACGTGCCACGTGCGTTCGCCGGTGCGGTCGGAATGGCGGGACCACAAGACCATGGCGATGACCGAAACGATCGGGGGAATGGCGTTGAGAAAGCCGACGGTGATGGACGAAACGCCCAGTTGCTTGATGATCTGCGGCGCCCAGATGCCCAGCGTGTAGAGACCTGCCGACGTGCCAAAGTAAATCAGCGCCAGGGCCAGCACCCGGGGGTCGGCAAGGCCGCGCAGGACGCTGTGGTCACCGTGATGCCGCTTGCTGGCGGCCTCCTGGCTCATTTCCCTGACCAGCCAGGCACGCTCGTCCTCGTTTAGCCAGGTTGCCTGCTCGGGGCGATCGGTCATATAGAAAAAGACCACGACGCCGAGGATGACAGCCGGAATCGCTTCCACGATGAACATCCATTGCCAGCCTGCGAGGCCCATCACGCCGTGCATTTCCAGCAGCGCGGCCGAGAGCGGTGAGCCCAGCGCGGTGGAGATCGGCGCAGCGGCCATAAAGAACGCCGTCACGCCGGCCCGGTGACGCGCGGGGAACCAGTAGCTCAGATACAGGATGATGCCGGGGAAGAAGCCGGCCTCTGCTGCGCCAAGCAGGAAGCGAACGATGTAGAAGCTGGTCGGACCCTGGACGAAAGCCATGCAGGCCGAGATCAGTCCCCAGGTGAGCATTACCCGGGCGATCCACAGGCGCGCGCCTACCTTGTGAAGCACGATGTTGGACGGCACCTCGAACAGGAAATAGCCCCAGAAGAAGATGCCTGCGCCGAAGCCGAGAATCGAGGCGGTGAAGCCGAGGTCCGTTTTCATCGTCAGGGCAGCGAAGCCGATATTGACCCGGTCGATGTAGGCGATGAAATACAACAGCATGATGAACGGCACGATGCGCCAACTAATGCGGCGCAAGGTCCGCTTCTCGATATCCGCTTGCACTGGGTGTCTCCTTGTTGATGAATCCCGATCGGTGCGGAAATGCCACTTCTCGGCTCGCTGCGTTAGCTGGTAGCGCGCTTGCTTGGTGTGATCGAAGGTTATTCGCTTCAGTGCGGCGATGAATCGATGTAAAGTTAAGACATCCTTGCAAAATTTTTACTAATGGATTCGGACTCGCAGCTCGCCTTTTTCTGCCTGCTCGTGAAGCAGGGGAGCCTTGCCGCCACAGCGCGTGAGCTGAATCTGACGCCGCCCGCTGTATCGCGGCGGCTGTCACAACTGGAAGCGCGTCTGGGAGTGCGGCTGCTGAACCGCACGACGCGACGGATCAGTCTCACTAACGAAGGGGAGGTCTATTTCGCGAACGCGATGCGCATCCTCGGCGATATCGATGAAATGGAGAGGCTGGTATCGAGCAGTCGCGAGGCGCCGAAAGGCCTGTTGCGTGTCAATGCGCCGCTGGGTTTCGGGCGCTCTTATATCGGTCCGGCCATTTCGGGGTTCTCGAAGACCTATCCGGACGTCGAAGTCCAGCTCCAGCTGACGGATCGCCCGATCAGCTTGCCCGATGAAGCGATCGATGTATCGATCCGCTTCGGCGACCTGCCTGATTCCCGGCTCATCGCCAAGCGGATTGCGCCGAACCGGCGTCTGCTTTGCGCGTCACCGGCTTATCTGCGCTCTGCGGGCGAACCGCTTTTGCCGCACGACCTGACGCAGCATGCATGCATCGTGCTGCGGCAAAACGAGACCGCCTATGGCAACTGGCGGCTGACCCGTGGGAAGCAGACCGAGACCATCAAGGTTCACGGCAAACTCAGCACCAACGACGGAGAAGTGGCCCTCAACTGGGCGCTGGAAGGACACGGCATCCTGATGCGCGCCGAGTGGGATGTCGCCAAGTTCTTGCGCAGCGGGCGGTTGGTCCAGGTCCTCACTGACTATGCCACGCCTCCCGCGGACATCTACGCTGTCTATCTGGAACGCCTGAACCAGTCTGCCAAGGTCTCTTACTTCGTCGAGCACCTCCGGAGCTTTCTGAGGCATCACGCCGACAGCCCGAGCAAGGACGGGTCGAATTGGTAGAAATTTAGCAACCGCGAAGGCCGGCTTTTGGGGGGCGGCAATCATGGGTGCACAAGCCGGCCGGGCGCTCGGCACTTGTTGAATTACAATGCGTGCATGTCACGTGCAATACCGAGAGCCTCGCTCCGGGGCGCCGTGTTGGTGCTCTTCATACTGACGCAGCTGCTGACCCCGCTCCTGCACGGCCATTTCGGAACTCCGATACAGACTGGCCTGCACGTGCACGCTGGCCTACCTGCCGAAACTGATTCCCATTTCCCTGCAGCGGCGTCGCAAATGCGTGATGACGCTGCTCGTGCCGATTCGTCGCTGGCTAGTGGCGATTCGTTAGAAGTGGATGTCGAATCCGGGGTCGGACGCCTGGTGTTGGGCGCGCTGATCCAGCCGGCAGTACTTCCCGGGTTGTCGATCCTGACGCTCGTATTGCTGGCGGCACTTGCGAGCGATGTCTCGCGACGCGTTCCCTTCTATCGCGCCCCAGCGCCACGCTGGCGTTACCGCTTCAGTCGCCCGCCGCCCGCGCAAGCGCCACCGCAGTTCTCCTGATTCCCGTTGTCCGGCGCCTTGCCGGTGTTCGTTCACGCGGTTCGTTCGTGGATCGCGAATCTCTCCTGCATGTTGGAGTCAGGAATGTCATTCAGACACCTTCGTAGGGTCCGTGCGTGGATCGCATTGACCTGCTTGTCGCTTTCGAACATCGCTGTCGCGCAGACCGCGGCACAAGCGGTGCCGCTTTCAGCGGAGCATGCGCGCGCCCTTGGCGTGCGCACCAGCGCCGTCTCCGCCGCCGAAACCGTTGACGTGGGCACGCACGCCAGGGTCGTATTCAAGCCCGGCGCGCAGTATGTCGTGGCGGCGCCGTATGCGGGCATCGTGCCGCGTGTGCTGGTAGCCATCGGGCAGACCGTGCGTCCAGGCCAGCCGCTGGCCGGCTTCCTGAGCCCGCAACTATTCGACGCAAGGCGCGCTCTGGCCGAAGCGAATTCGCAGGGCCGCCTCGCGCAACAGGCCCTGGTGCGTGACCAGTCGCTCTATGACGACGGCATTATCGCTGCCAGCCGCTGGCAGGCAACCCAGGCGCGGGCCGCCGAGGCTGCCGCCATGGCAAAGGCGCGACGGGCGGAGATGGCATCGTCGGGCGTGGTGTTTTCCGCTGCGGGCGACGAGGCCCAGCTCGTGGCCGCCCACGGCGGCATCGTGTCGGAAGTGAACGCCGTGCCCGGCGCGCGCGTGGAAGCCGCGACGCCGTTGTTCCGCGTCGTCGACCCTGATGCGCTGGAACTCGATCTTCTGCTGGGCCGCGATGTGCCAGTGCCGGCGCCAGGTGAGCGGGTGGAGGTGCCGCAACGCGACGCGGCTGGCACGGTGGTTGGCGTTGCGCCCGCCGCCGATGGAACGGCGGGAATTCGCGTGCGCGCTTCGCTGGACCGCCGTGGTGACCTGCGCGTCGGCGAGAGCGTCAATGTCACGCTGAAACTGCGAAGCAAGGACGGGAAGGGTACTGCCGGCCGGGTGCGCATACCGGCGGCAGCGGTGGCCTACTGGCAGGGAGTGCCGGGCGTGTTCATCGCTACGGACAAGGGCTTCCGCTTCCAGCCCGTGACGCTGGAGGGCATGGATGAAGCCAGCGCGGTGGTCCGCGGCAATCTTCCGGCGGGGACGCGTGTAGCGGTTGCGGGCATCGGCGCGCTCAAAGGCCTGCTGGCGGGAGACCGGTAATGCTTGCCCGAGTGATCGAATTTTCCCTGCGCCAGCGCGTTCTTGTCCTGATCGCCGCCTGTGTGCTGGCCGCCGCGGGCGCCTGGGCTTATGCAAACCTGCCGATTGACGCCTTCCCTGATATTTCTCCGACTCAGGTCAAGGTGGTGCTCAAAGTGCCCGGCATGACGCCGGAGGAGGTCGAGCAGCGCGTATCGACGCCGATCGAGCAGGAACTGCTCGGCATCCCGCACAAGACCATCGTGCGCTCGGTATCCAAGTACGGCATCAGCGACGTGACGGTGGATTTTGCGGAAGGGGTGGATGTCTACTGGGCGCGCCAGCAGGTATCGGAGCGGATCGCCGGCCTCGCGCGGGACCTGCCTTCGACCGCCCAGGGCGGCCTGGCGCCCATTACCACGCCGCTGGGCGAGATGTTCATGTTCACCGTGGAGGGTGATGGCTATTCGCTTGCGGAGCGGCGCCGCGTGCTTGATTGGATCATCCGGCCGGCCTTGCGTACCGTGCCGGGCGTCGCCGACGTCAACGCACTTGGCGGCGAGGTCCGAAGCTACGAGGTAATTCCCGATCCGTCCCGCCTGCGAGCGCGCGGCGTGACACTGGACCAGCTGCGCCAGGCGCTGGACACGAACAACCGCAACGACGGTGCCGGTCGCCTCGATCGCGGCGACGAGCACTGGGTGGTGCGTGTGGAAGGGGGCGTACGGGGGCTCGATGACCTGCGTGCCATCGTGGTGTCTGCCCCGCACGACGTTTCCGCGGCGCCGGCCGTGACGGTCGGTGATGTGGCCACGGTGCGGCTTGGCGAGGCGACGCGCAACGGCGCGGTCAGCAAGGACGGGCAGGGCGAGGCGGTGGAGGGGCTCGTGCTGGGGCTGCGTGGCACGGATGCGCGCAAGCTGGTGCGGGCAGTACAGGCGCGGCTGGACGAGTTGGCGCCAAGCCTGCCGAAAGGCATGTCGACCGGCGTCTTCTACAACCGCGGCGAATTGGTGACACGGGCTGCAAACACCGTGATCCGTGCGCTCGCGGAGGCGGGCTTGCTGGTAGTCGTCACGCTGTACCTGTTTCTCGGCGGTATACGCGCCGCGCTGGTCGTGGCGGCCACGCTGCCGCTATCGATGCTCGCCACCTTTCTGCTGATGCGCTACGCCGGGCTCACTGCGAACCTGATGAGCCTTGGCGGCCTGGCAATCGCGCTGGGCATGCTGGTGGATGCCGCCGTGGTCGTCGTCGAGAACATCGAGACTGCCCTGGCACGCGCCGAAGCGCACAAGACCGATGAGACGCTGCGTGGCGCGGCCATTCGGCACGCGGTGTCGACCGTGGCCGTGCCGATGCTGGCCGGCGTATCGATCATCGCCATCGTGTTCCTGCCGCTGTTGTCGTTGGAAGGTCTTGAGGGAAAGCTGTTTGCGCCGGTGGCGCTTACCATCGTGCTGGCGCTGGGGTCCTCGGTGGTGATCGCTTTCACGGTGGTCCCTGCACTGGCATCGTGGCTGCTGCTCTCGCATGCCGATGAACCGCCCTGGCTGATGCGCAAGGTGGCGGCGGGTTTTGCAAGGATGCAGGACTGGAGCATGACGCACCGCCGCACCGTGTTTGGGGTCGCAGGCGCGGCGCTGGCCGGTGCCACGGTGCTGTACCTGTCTGTGGGAAAGACCTTCATGCCGACGATGGACGAGGGTGATCTGATCGTGCAGCTCCAGAAGGCGCCATCAGTATCGCTCGCGGCATCGCTGGATCTGGACCAGCGTGTACAGCAGGCCCTGCTGAAGGAGGTCCCGGAGATCCGATCCATCGTGGCGCGATCCGGCTCCGACGACCTGGGCCTCGATCCGATGGGCCTGAACGAGACCGACACCTTCCTGGTCCTCAAGCCGAAGGACCAGTGGCGCGGCAGCAAAGAGGATATTGCGATAGCGATCCGGCGCGTGATGGAACGCTTTCCCGGCGTGATCTATGGATTCACCCAACCTATCGAGATGCGTGTCTCCGAGATGCTGACCGGCACGCGCGGCGACGTTGCCATCAAGCTGTTCGGCAGTGATCTTGCGGCCATCGACGCGGCGGCGCAGGTCATCGCGACGACCGTGCGCGGCATCAGGGGGGCGGCCGAGGTGATCGCCCCCAGCAACAGCGGTGTGCAATACCTGAAACTGTCCCTCGACCGTGCCGCCGCGGGCCGGGCCGGCTTCACCGGCGATGCCCTGCAGGCGCAATTGCGCGCGCTGGTGGAAGGGGACCGCATCGGCGTGGTGCCTGAAGGGATCGTCCGCACGCCGCTGATCCTGCGTGGCGGCGCGGCATTGCGCCAGGCGCCCGAGTCCTTTGCCAGCCTGCTGGTCACAGCGCCCGACGGCCGCGCTTGGCCGCTGACGTCGCTGGCGAGCATCGAGCGCGTGGACGGCCCGGTGCGCATCAATCATGAGGATGGCGCCAGGTTCGCGGTGATCCAGGCCAACGTGGAAGGCCGCGACCTGGCCGGCTTCGTGCAGGAAGCGCAGTCGGCTGTCGCCAATCTCAAGGCACTCCCCAAGGGGCTGCGCATCATCTGGGGCGGGCAGTTCGAGAACCAGCGTCGCGCCGCGGCACGCCTGGCACTGGTGGTGCCAATGGCGCTGGCAGCGATCTTTCTCCTGCTGATGCTGACGTTTCGCTCAGTGCGCCAGGCCGTACTGGTGATCGCCAATATTCCGTTCGCACTGGTCGGAGGTATTACCGCATTGCGGCTGTCGGGAGAGTACCTGTCGGTTCCGGCGTCGGTCGGATTCATCGCGCTGCTCGGCATCGCAGTGCTCAATGGGGTCGTGCTGGTGTCGCACTTCAACACGTTGCTGGAATCGGGAATCGACATTGCGCAGGCTGTCCGGACCGGCGTACGTGACCGCCTGCGCCCCGTTCTGATGACCGCCTGCATCACTGCGCTGGGGATGATCCCGCTGTTGCTGGCAAGCGGCCCCGGATCGGAGATCCAGCGCCCACTGGCGATCGTTGTCTCGGGTGGCCTAGTGTCCTCGACGGCACTGACGCTGCTCCTGCTGCCACTATTGTTCGAACGATTCGGCGTGTCGGGACCGCGGCCGTCCATCCCGCAGGGAGAGCCGCGATGAAACGCGACCTGTATGTCAAGCGCCTTGCAGCGGCCGTCGCGATGACGGTCTGGAGTGCTGCTGCGCACGCGGGCAGCGCAGGCGGCTATCTGCCGGACGAAGCGGCGGTGCGGGAAGCGATTGCCGGTTCTCCCGACGTGATGACTGCACAAGCCAGGCGCGATGCCGCGCTTGCGCGCGCCGTCGGCATCCGCGCGGGCACCGCTGAAACGGTGGTACGGGCGATTGGGCAGGGCCGCAGCGTTCGAGAGCCGTCCCAGCGTTTTGCCGAAGGGCAGATAGCAGTGGAAAGACCGCTGCGTCTATGGGGCAAGGCCGATGCCGATGCGCGGTTGGCCGATGCGACTGGCGAAGCCGCGAACCTTGCCGTGATGGACGCGCGGCACGAATCGTCGCGCCAGATCCTTGCCCTGTGGTTTGCCGTGATGCGTGCCGGGCAGGCTCGCCTTGCCGCGCAGGATAACGCCAGGGCGGCCGGCGAACTTGTGGCCATGACGGCGCGCCGCATCCAAATGGGTGACGCCGCGAGGCTCGACGGAGAGCTGGCTGCGTCGGATCACGCACGTACGCAGGCCGCGCTAGCGACGGCCGCGGCCGCGGAGCAGGCCGCACTGGCCGAACTGCGTGGGCGGTTTCCGGGGCTGGGAGAGCCCGGCCCGCTGGCAGATACAGCGCTGTCACTTGCGCCTCATGACCCGCCCGAGGCTTTACGTATGGACTACGTGCGCGGCAGCCATGAGTACCGGCTCGCGATGGCGCAGGAAGCGCAGGCGCTACGGCAGGCTACCCGCGCGGATCTGGAGCGCAAGCCCGATCCGACGGTGGGCATGTTTGTTTCCATTGAGCGTGGCGGCGCCGAGCGCATCCTTGGCGTCAGCGTGGCCATGCCGCTTGGCGGCGAACATCGCCGCGCGGTCGCCACGGCAGCAGCAGCGGACGCCGAGGCCGCGGCGCGCAGCCGAATGGCAGCCGAGCGCAGGCTCGGCACGGAATTCGACGTGCAGTACCGGAATCTGCTTGGCAAACGCTCGACAGCGCAGGCTCAGGCAGAGGCCGCGCGCCTGCAGCGGATCGCGTCGGATCGCGCCACGCGCGCCTATCGCGCAGGCGAATCTGGCCTGGCCGAATTGCTTGCGGTCCGCCGAAGCCTTGCGGAGGCGCTGCTGGCCGAACGGCTTGCACGGGTCGATGCGCTGGAAGCCGACAGCCGGCTCAGGCTCGACCTTCACCAGATGTGGGATCTCGACGACTGAGGCAGTAAGCGGACAGGCCTCCGTGGTCTGACGCCTGCGCTTCAGCGGTCACATCACCGCACGTTCGGCATGACACGTGCCGAACGTTCTGCATCGTCCACGCCTGCTGTGATCGGTGTTTTCCCCCAGTATTTCGCGCAGGTGTGCACAGGTTTCACCGGATGGCAGCCGCTTGCAGACCTCGCCGCTCCAGCCTGCGCCGATGCAAAGTCCCACAAGGGCCTGCAGTGATTCGCCACCCCCGGGGCATTCCCGATAGGGATACGCAAGTTCGTTCGCCGGTATGGGCCGTTGGCCGCTCGGTGGCGCAACGTCCTGAGGCTTGCGATCCGTCACTCGGCCTTCGACTTCGAACAGGCCATCGCTGCGTCAAAAGCCCTGGAAGTCGGGGGGCCCTGCGAAAGGGGCTGACAGGACAATCCGCCGCCCGCTCATGCCCGGCAGTGTGAAAATTCCTGCGATTTCTCCTATGACACATAGGTATGCGGACGGCATGACGGCCCATATGCTTCGGACTGTGTCGGACGACTCAATGCAGATCCTTCCGGCGTCACGAGAACCCTCTCACCGTCGGAGCCCGCATGTCGAACCACCACGTGAACCATCTCATCTCCATCGTCGGCCCGGCCAATGTATTGGTCGGCGAGGACGTCCAGTCCTTCGCCACCGACTATCGAGGTGTTTTCCGTGGTCAGGCTCTGGCGGTCGTCAGGCCGGCGTCGACCGCGGAGGTAAGCGCTGTCGTGGCGTACTGCAACCGGAATGACATTCCAGTGGTGCCGCAGGGCGGCAACACCTCGCTCCTGGGGGGCAGCGTGCCGGATGCCAGCGGGACGGCGGTACTGCTGTCGCTGACCCGGCTCAATCAGGTGCGCTCCGTCGATTCACTGAACGCGACGATGGTGGTCGTGTGCATGTCCATGCCGCATTGCATGTCGGTTGCAAGCCGGCCGAGGTCGTGGAAGCGGTAATGCAGATGGCGGTCTATGCAGGATTTCCGGCAGCGTTGAACGGACTGTCCGTCGTACGGGAGGTATTCGCCGAGAATGGGATCCCGTTACCGTTGGATTGAGTTCACAGAAGGCGGGGGCCGCGGAGTTGCCCTCCTGGCTTCGGTCTCGATGGTTCAAGGGAACGCTAGCGACCCACTACAGCCACTGGACCGCACGCTTAACCGACGACAGCTTCCGGGGGAGGCTGTGTGAAAACGGTTCGATCACCTAGACTGGATCAACGCATTCAGATTGGGGGACCGGATGAAGCGATTCATAGAGGGAGAAGACCGCAAGCAAGCTACGCTGCTTCCAGAATGCCTCGATGATTTCATCGCCGAGGATAACCCCGCCAGGATCATCGACGCGTTCGTTGAAGAGTTGGATCTCGAGTCGCTCGGGTTCGAAGGTGCCAATCCTTCGACTACAGGTCGCCCCTCATATCATCCTGCCGTCCTGTTGAAGATTTACATCTATGGCTACCTCAACCGAGTCCAGTCCAGCCGCCGTCTGGAGCGCGAGTGCCAACGCAATATAGAACTGATGTGGCTTACCGGCCGACTGGCGCCGGACTTCAAGACGATTGCAGACTTCCGCAGGGATAACAGCACGGGCATTCGCAATGTCTGCCGTCGTTTCATAGTTCTGTGCCGCGATTTAAAGTTGTTCTCGCAGGCCCTGGTCGCCATCGACGGCAGCAAGTTCAAGGCAGTCAATACTCGGGACCGCAATTTCACGGCTGGCAAAGTCGACAAACGCCAGCAGCAAATCGAGGAAAGCATCCAGCGGTATCTGAGCGCGCTGGAGACTGCCGATCGCACGCAGCCGGCGGAGATGGAACTCAAGACAACTCGACTGCGCGAGAAGATTGCGCAACTGCGTCAGCAGATGCATAGCCTTGGCCAGATAAAGGAAGAGCTCAAGACACTTCCAGATGGTCAGATCTCGATGACCGATCCTGATGCGCGTTCGATGGCGACAAGTGGCAAGGGCTCCGGAATGGTCGGCTACAACGTACAGATGGCCGTAGATGCCAAGCACCATCTGATCGTCGCTCATGAAGTCACCAATATTGGCAATGATCGGGCGCAACTGAGTTCGATGGCTCGAGCCGCTCGCGATGCGATGGGTAAGACCAGGCTTAAAGCCATAGCTGATCGTGGCTACTTCAGCGCGCAGGAGATCAAGGCATGCGCGGATACGGGAGTTGCTGCCATCTTGCCCAAGCCAACGACGTCCAGCGCGAAGGCGGGAGGTCGATTTGATCGGGCGGACTTCATCTACATTGCCCGGGACGATGAATATCAATGTCCCGCCGGTGAACGTGCGATATACCGCTTCACCAGAGAAGAACATGGACTGCAGCTACGCCGCTATTGGAGTAGTGCCTGTCCTCAGTGCACCATGCGATCTCACTGCACGCCGAGTCCGTACCGGCGCATCTCCAGATGGGAGCATGAGGAAGTGCTGGAGGCCGTCCAGCGCCGGCTCGACAAGACGCCGGATGCAATGACGGTTCGTAGGCGAACCGTCGAGCATGTCTTCGGAACCTTCAAACATTGGATGGGCTACACGCACTTCCTGACGCGCACGCTACCGAATGTAGGTACTGAAATGAGCCTGCATGTTCTGGCGTACAACCTGAAGCGCGTCCTTCGAATTCTCGGGTTCTCGAAAACAATGAAGGCAATGCGCCTGGTGGGTGCGTAAGCACCCATTTGCGCCCAAAAAATGGGCTGAAGATCGCCCTCAGGAGCTCACTAGCGCTGTTCGCACCCGTTACGGCGTCGTCCCATGACCAGATTGGCCGAAAATTCGATAAGACAGGCTACGCCCCGGAGGAGACGCGCATTAGTCCGATTCGAGAGACGTTTCCACACGGCCTCGGGGCGAAGCAGTCGCTCGAATGTCCATTCGAAAGCTCGATGGAATAGCTGCTCGTGGCCGCGACGAGTTACCGACCAGTTTCGCTTTCATACCCTTGGCTTGCTTCACGATCTCTATGGCATCGTCCACCTCGACGCCGAGGAAGCGAACGGCGCCTCTAGGGGGATAGATTCAGATTGGGGACCGAGCGTATCGCAAGGTGCGCGCATTCAACAAACCAGTTGGCTGGTGCGTCCAGCACATTGCCTTTGCGCTTGACTATGCCGATCGGCATGGTCGGCAACGGCTCTTTGAGTTGGATCTCACTCAGCAGCGGGACCAGCCATGGCAGGGAAAGCACTGGCTGCGGAACCGGGGCGATGGCATCGCCGTTGGTGGTCAGCACAAGCGAGGCCATGGACGACGGACATTCGATGATCTGACGCGGCAGCGGTACTTGATGTCGCATGAACCACTGTCGAACCGTTTCGCTCGTGCCGCCGCGCGAACTGTCGAGCAGCCAGACCGAATCGCCCAGGTCCGCAAGGCGATGCGTACGAGTCCCGAACTTGCCAGCTCGGGCCGACATTGCAACTGCGACACGCCCCAGCGGCTCGAAGCTCAGGTCGCTACCCAACACTTCCGGCATGAGAGAGGTGATCGCAACGTCAATGGTGCCGTCGCGCAGCAAGGGCAACATCTCCGACAGGAAAGCGTCGCGAATGGTCACGCGGGCCTCGGGATAGCGGCTGCGAAAGCGCTGCAGTGCATCGGGAAGGCACAAGAGCGAGAACGCGGGGGTCACTGCGGCATGGATGTGCGGCGTTCCTTGGCCGCAAAGTCGCTGGATCGAAGCGCGTGCATCGTCCACTTCAGCGAGGATCAGTTTGGCACGCCTGAGCAGTTCGAGGCCGGCGTCATTCAGCTTCACGCCCTGGGGGCTGCGGCTCAGCAAAGGTACTTGGAGGTCACGCTCCAGTTCTCGCAGTGCCTTGGTGACCGCTGTCTGCGACAGCGCCAGCGAACGGGCCGCAGCCCTGATAGTTCCTTGTTCGGCGGTGGCGACAAAAGCCCGCAACTGACTGTTTTTCATGTCCTCACCGACTTGATAGCTATACGGAGAGTGAACACCTAAAGGGTTCACTATGAAATCTTATCAGTAGCGGCAAGCTGCCGGTGTTCCTACCATGCTGGGCATAGCGGATCCCCAAGGGGGCCGCCCACTCCAAGGAGACAGCATGCGCCCGCAGGTCAATTGCCAGAGCCCCGAGGGGCTTCTGGTGCCGCCCGGTTCCACCACCGAGAATCCCGCAGCAAGGGAGGATGCCGTCTACGCCAAAGTGACACGGCGCCTGGTCGGCTTCCTCTTCGTCTGTTTTATCTTCGCATTCCTGGACCGGATCAATGTCGGCTTCGCCAAGATTGGCATGCAAGCCGACCTTGGCTTCAGCGAAGCCGTCTTCGGGCTTGGGGCGGGCATATTCTTCGTGAGCTACTTCCTGCTGGAAGTCCCAAGCAACCTGTTGCTGGGGCGCTTCGGCGCCCGCCGATGGATCGCCCGCATCATGGTGACCTGGGGCCTGCTGTCCATGGCCACCATGTTCGTCCGGACTCCCACGCACTTCTATGTGCTGCGCCTGCTGCTCGGTGCTGCCGAAGCCGGGTTCTTCCCTGGGGTCATGCTGTACCTTACGCAGTGGTATCCGGCCGACCGGCGCGGCCGCGTCATTACGCTATTCATGGCGGCCATTCCGGTCTCCAGCATTTTCGGCAGTCCGCTGTCAGGCTGGATCCTGCGCGCATTTGATGGCCAGGGAGGCATGGCTGCCTGGCAATGGCTATATCTGGTCGAGGGAATCCCGGCCGTCCTGCTCGGCCTGATCACGCTTCGCTATTTGCCCGACGCCATCGCGCAGGCGAAGTGGCTCAGTCCCGGTGAACGGCATCTTCTGCAGCAACGTGTCGCCAGCGACGCGCAACATGCCAGCGCCCACCGCATGCGCGACGCATTTGGCTCGCCGCTGGTCTGGCTGCTCGCGTTCATCAACTTCGCCTTCCTTTGCGGCATCACGTTGGCCTTCTGGATGCCGTCCATGCTGCGCAACGCAGGGGTAAAAAGCACGGTGGAAATCGGCTGGATGGTTGCCATCCCGTACGTACTCGCAGTCATCGGCATGCTGGTTCTGGGCCGGACCTCCGATGCGTCCGGTGAACGCCGCTGGCACAGCGCCTTGCCCGGCTTTGCCGCCGCCGCCGGCCTCGCGGTCATGCCGTGGACACTCGACAACTCGACGCTGTTGCTGATCGCCAGCACCGTTGCCATCAGTTTTAACGTGATTGCCAACGCGCTGTATTGGAATCTGCCGACTGCGTTCATGTCGGGGGCCGCGGCCGCCGTCGGTCTTGCCTTTGTCAATGCCTTTGGGCAGGTCGCCGGATTTGCCAGCCCCTCGGTGTTTGGATGGCTCTTCGCGACGACCGGAAGTGCATCGCTGGGATTGGGCATTCTCGCGGCCTGCATCGCGTTGGGCAGCATCGCCGTGCTCTTGATGCCCGCGCAGGCCGTCAACCGCTGATCAAAGGGGGAACTGTCCAAATGAAAAACTATGCAACTGCCCATGAACTCCTGAGACTGCTGCGTCACGGAGAAATCTCCAGCGTCGAAGTCCTGCAAAACCAGTTGGCGCGTATCTCGGCGGTCGATCCAATCATTAACGCCGTAGCGGTACTAGATGCGGAACGCGCGCTGTTGCGCGCCGCCGAAGCCGATGCAGCCCGGGCGCGCGGAAGGAGTTTGGGGCCTTTGCACGGCTTGCCGATAACGGTAAAGGAATCGTTCGACGTCGCCGGCCTGCCTACAACCTGGGGCTATGAGGCGTTCAGAACCAACATCGCTACTTGCCATGCCGCGGCAGTGCAGCGCCTGGTGGATGCTGGAGCCATCATTTTTGGCAAGACTAACGTGCCTGTTTCACTGGCCGACTGGCAGACCTTCAATCCGGTATATGGGACCACCAGCAATCCCTGGGATGCCACACGCGTTCCGGGCGGCTCTTCGGGTGGGTCGGCTGCCGCATTGGCGGCCGGTTACACGTCGCTCGAGCTTGGCAGTGACATTGGCGCATCGATTCGCAACCCTGCGCATTACTGCGGCGTGTATGGTCACAAGCCCACGTGGGGCTTGGTACCCATGGACGGCCACGCATTGCCAGGGATTGCATGCATGAATACCGTGGATATCGGAGTGGCCGGGCCCATGGCACGCAGCGCTCACGACCTCGAACTGGCCATGGACGTCCTGACGTCGCCCGGTCATTGCTTTGGCAGCCACGGCTGGCAAGACGCGCGCTGGCGTGATCGCAGCCCCCCGGTCGAGGGCCTGCGAATCGCTGTCGTTGCCGATGATCCGGTGGCGCGCGTCGATAGCGTCATCGTCTCGAGACTGCAGGAACTGGCTGCGTTCCTGCGTAGCGAGGTTGCCTTTGTCAGCGAGAATCACCGCCCCGTCGATAGCAGGGAGACCCGTGCTGTGTACTTGCATCTGGTACGTGCCGCGACCGGCGCCTTCCTCTCCGACGAAGCCTACGACGTGGCACGGCGCACAACGAGCCTGCTGGACCCCGCCGACATGAGCTATCGCGCTTGCCACTATCGCGGCAGCACGCTTACGCACCGGGACTGGTTCGCGTTTGACCAGCGCCGCTCGAAGCTACGCACGCAATGGAATCAATTCTTCAGCGACTATGACTTGCTGATCTGCCCGGTCGCCACCACGACGGCCTTCGCCCACAATCAGAAGGGCGAACGCTGGGAGCGAATGCTCGATGTCAATGGGCAGCCGCAGGAGAGCACCGATTCGATGTTCTGGGCTGGATACCCGGGGGTGGTGGGGCTGCCGGCCACGGCCGTTCCGTTAGGGCGCGGCGCGCGCGGACTGCCTTTCGGCGCGCAGATCATCGCGCCCGCGTTCGGCGACTTTGCGGCTCTGCGCTTCGCACAATGGTTGGCACGCGAATGGTATGAATTTCAGGCGCCTGAACTACTTGCCCCGGTGGAGCAGGCCGCCTGAACGCTTCCGGCTTCCGAGGCTACTGTTCAATGCCTGGCAGGGGAGTGACCGTTCCTTTAATCGGATAAGGCGCGAAGCCGGGGGGCCCGTTCCGGATCCAGATGTTCCGCGAGGTTGTCCAACGCCCGCGCTGTGTCATGGCTTGACAGCGCGGCGAGCAGATCCACGTGTTCGTCAACGACCAGACGAACTTGCGTTGGATCCGGCGGTGTGGAAAGGCAGGCCAGGAGATGACGGAATCGAAGCGCATCGAACAGTTCGACCAGCAAGTCATTACCGGCCAGGCACACGATGGCCCGATGAAACTGACGGTCCAACTCGGCGGCCTCAAAGAAGTTCCGCTCCAGGACCAGACGACTGATTTCGCCAATCATGCGCGCCATTTCGGCGGGGACGGCAAGCTTCTGCTGGCAGATGGTCCGAATGGCATGGCTTTCCAGGGCGTACCTCGCTTCCAGAAACTGGCGCAGTTCCTGTGCGGTCACCCCGCGCACGCGTGCGCCTCGCCGAGGAATGAGTTCGATGAATCCTTCAGCCGCCAGACGTCGCAGCGCCTCGCGGATCGGCGTGCGTGACACGCCTATTTCATCGGACAGCGGTTCTTCCTCAAGGAAGGCACCGCTGGCGTGCTGCCCCCGCAAAATCTGGTTGTGGATGTGCTGGTAGGCCCGCTCGGCGGCAGAAAGTGCTGCGGCTGTTGTCTTCGAACTCTCGGTACCCATTTGGCTAACTCTTGTGTACGTCATGTATATCTCAGGCGCGCGACTTTCTAAAAGTGCCATATCGAGCGCTTATTCCATGTTTCCATTAACTGGATCCGTCAGACCGCATCATAGCTGAAAAAGCATACCCGGCCTGTCTGTCCGCCAGAGACCACTGGGCATGAAACCGGGTAAACGCGGATTGCTCGGGCATGCTCCGCCTTCTATCTTTGCATACGTCGTGTATACATGAAGTATGCACATAGCACTCTGCGGCGAATGTTCTACTTGGCAATTGCGTTGCAGCCTCTCCATGAAAAGCGATTTACCCCAACTCGATATGAAGACGAAGCTTTCCCGTAACCACCTTGGGCTCTGGTTTTCCGGGCCTAACGTGGCCACAGCCGAAATAGGCAAGACCATCGGCTATAGCGTGGCGATCCTGGACATCGAACACGGCACCTTTGATCTGGATGCGCTCGACCGATTCATTCCTTTCCTGAAGGCACTTGGCTATGAAGTCTTTGCCAAGGTGCTCGGCCCAACCCGGGAAGCGGTCCAGCAGGCCCTCGATTTCGGCGCGGATGCCGTCGTGATTCCCCACATTTCTGGCGTTGAAGAGGCCAGGCGCGTTTGCGGCTACGCAAAGCTGCCACCCCTTGGCGATCGCAGTCTCGCAGGCGGCAGAACGACGAATTTTGCCTACCCCGCCGATGAGTGGATCGAACAGCAAGACAGGAACACGAAGTGCTATCCCATGATTGAGGACGAGCACGCGCTGGCGGAAGTCGGGGCCATCCTGGACCTGCCTTGCGTGGACGGTGTCTTCATTGGGCCGACTGATCTCTCCATCCGGCGTGGTCGAGGCATCTACAAACGGCAGGTGGGCGACTGGACCGACATCGAGTCCGTCGTCAAAAGCGCCAAGGCCGCGGGGAAATCGTGGGTTTTCCCGGCATGGAGCCCGGAAGAACAAGCCTTCGCCATCCAGAACGGTGCGGAGCGCGTGTTCATCGCGATGGAGCAGCTAGCGTTGTACCGTGGGCTGAGCGCCATCTGGGCCACGGCAAACGAGACGCTGCAAAGCCATTCCCAGCAGTAAGCGAAGTCGCGCTGCTTATCGGATTCCTGGAACAGGATACGCAACATGAATTCCCCAATCATTCAGCCGGTGGTAAAGAAAGTCCAACGCTGGGCGTGGATACTCACGATGGTCCTCGCCCTGGCGATGGTGATCTCAGTCATCGATCGATTCGCCCTGTCGCTGCTGATCGAGCCGATCAAGAAAGCGTACGGCATCTCCGATTCGCAGATTGGCCTGCTGCAAGGTCTGGCCTTTGGCCTCTTCTACGCGGTGTTGGGTCTTCCGTGCGGATGGTTCGCGGACAAGTGGTCGCGCAAGGGCACCATTGTCGTCGGACTACTGATCTGGAGCGCGGCGACTGCGGCTTGCGGACTGACCACAACCTTCGTCGGGCTGCTGGCCTCGCGGATGCTGGTCGGTGCCGGTGAGGCGGCGCTCGCCCCAGCCGCCTACGCCATTATTCACGATCAGTTCCCCCGCACGATGATCAATCGGGCCCTGAGTCTCTTTCAGGTAGGTGCTGTAGTCGGTGCGGGTACGGCCTTCTATATCGTCGGCGCGATGTATGACTATCTCAAAGGCGTCGGCCCGGTCGTCACGCCATGGTTTGGCACTCTGGAACCGTGGCAGCAGACGTTCGTGGCAGTTGCCCTGCCGGGGCTGGTGCTCACCCCGTTACTCTGGTGGGTGCTGTCGCGCACCGAAGAGAAGAAGCCCGTGGCAATCGATCGGGGCAATGCCAAGGCAGTGTCCGCACAGGTCAGCACGGGTCGATACATGTGGTCGGACAGGACCTTTATTGCAGCGCTGTTCGTCGGCATGTCTGGTCTGCTGACGATGAACTACGCGCTGCTCTCCTGGCTGCCTTCCATGTTCGCCCGTGAGTTTGCCTGGACGCCTGGCCAGATTGGTCGACCCTATGGCCTCATCGTCCTCTTCGCCAGCTCCATCGGCATGCTGATTGGCGGCTGGGCGGCCGATCGCATCCAGAGCAACCAACCAGAGGTAGGGGTTCTGCGCGTACCCCTGACCGCGGCAGTCATCGGCCTGCCATTTGCTATCGCACTTGCGCTCACTAACACACCAATGCTGCTGCTGGGCGTTGCCGCGATACTGCACGCCCTCTGCACTTGCTCGATCGGGGTGGCTCCCGCGTTGATTCAGCTTCGCACCCCGGCTGTCATCCGCAGCCGCGTATCCGCCGTCTATGTCCTAGCGGTAAATATTTGCGGACTGGCAGTCGGGCCGCTGCTGGTGGGCGAGATGACCAAGCTTGTACCGCAAGGCGCGGAAGCACTGCGCACGTCCGTCGCGGTCGTTGGCGGCACCGCACTGCTGATCTCGGTCGCCGTGCTTGCCAGCTACACGCTGGTAGCGAGAGGCCGGGCGGCCGCCGCGATGTCCTGACGGATCGACGCCAGAATCCCGACGTCTTCCTGATTCCTGCGGCGCGCGTCTGCGCCGCCACACCAAAGTACCTGGGCCGAAAGTCGCCAAGCGTCCTCGCTTGGCGGGGGCCCCCCTTTTTCTCGAATTTCGCGAAGTCCAACTACAAGCCAACCATGAAAATCTCAGTCATCCAGCTAAACGCTACCAACGACAAGCCGAAGAACATTGAAAAGGCGCTCGACCTGATCGAGCGTGCGGTGCAAGCTGATTCCCCCGATCTTGTTGTGCTGCCGGAAATGGTTGCCTGCATCAGCGCGTCGCCAAAGGAAATGCGCGACTCCGCCGAAGCGCTGCCGGACGGCGAGGCTTGCCGCGCCTTCAGCGGGGCAGCCCGCAAGCACAACATCGTTCTCCATATCGGCAGCATGATGGAGCGTGATGGCGACGACGTCTTCAATTGCTCGCTCATGTTCGGCCGAGACGGCAATCTCCTGGCGAAGTACCGCAAGATTCATCGCTTCGATGTGGTCTTTGCGGATGGTACCGAGCTCAAGGAATCGAAGCTGGTCGGTCGTGGCGAGGAGATCGTTTGCGTGGAAGTGGAGGGCGTCAAAATTGGCTTCTCGATCTGCTATGACATGCGATTCCCCGAACTCTATCGAGCCCTGGTGGAACGTGACGCCGACATCATCGTAGCGCCGTCGGCTTTCACCTTTGAAACCGGTGCTGCCCACTGGGAAGTCCTCTTGCGTGCGCGTGCCATCGAAACGCAGACCTATTTTGTAGCGCCCGGCCAGGTCGGCACGTTTGGCGAAGGCAAGTACAAGAATTTCGGCCACTCCATGATCATCGATCCATGGGGTCAAATCGTGGCACAGGTGTCGAACACCGAAGGTCACGCGTCGGCAAGCTTCGACCGAGCCTATCTTTCTCAGATCCGCGCGCGCATGCCGTTGCGCCAACACCGTGTCCTTTAAGCGACGAGCGGAGTCTACCCATGTTTGACATTCGACCGATGCCGGAGAGACTGCCTCCGGAGATTCATCGTGCAGCGATGGAAGCGGAGCCGGCAACGATCGGCCATTTCCGGCTGCTGGGCTTCCCGGATTCCGGAATTCGACCGCTCTTTGGCCGCGAGCGTATCGCTGGCCCAGCGGTGACCCTGGCATTACCAGCGGCAGATTCCACGCTGCTGCATCACGCGGTTGGCATGTTGCGACCCGGTGACGTCCTGGTGATCGACCGGCTCGGCGACGACCGGCATGCATGCCTGGGCGGAGGCGTCGCCTATGCCATTGCAAAGGCCGGGGTCGCAGCCGTGATTGTCGACGGCCCCTGCGCGGACCCCGCGGAGATTCGGGACCTCGCGTTGCCCGTCTGGGCGCGCGGCTTCAGCAGCATCACTACTCGTCTTCAGGGGATCGGCGGTGCCATGAATGTGCCGGTGAGCTGTGGCGGTGCGGTAGTGGCCCCCGGGGATCTCGTCATCGCCGACGAAGGTGGCATTGTGTTCATGTCGCGCGCAGAGGCACTGGCCCAATGCGAGCAGGCGGTAAAGCTCCAGCGCATGGAGCAGCAGGGGCTGCCCTTGATAACACCGGAGCGACCGCTCGGCGAACTGACCGGCGCAAGCGCGCTGGTCCGCGCGAAGCTCATCGCTGCATAGTGTAAGGATCCACAGCGGTAAGCCAGTCTCTTCCGCTTTTCAGGCAAACAACGAAGCGGTGCATAACGAACGCCCACGCGGCAAGCGTCCCGGGCGCGGAGACGCTCGTCGTTTGCCGGGCCCCAACATGGGGCCCGGCGATGGATGCGGGCAGACCAAACATAACTACGAGGAGGAAATCTGAAACCATGAGTTCGAGTCAGAAGATAAATGGCATCGCCTTCGCATGCGCCGCAGCCATCGTCGGATCGGTGATGCTCTGTACGCCGGCGGCTGCGCAAAGCAACGTCACCCTGTACGGGGTACTGGATGCCCCAGTCGAGTATGTGAGCAAGATGGCGAGTAGTCCGCCAACGCTCAACAACGGCCAAGTCACCTATCAGCAAGGTGGGAGTCGATTCGCAATGGGGTCGATCGGTGGACTGTCCGGTCCGCGCTGGGGCCTGCGTGGGACGGAAGACCTGGGCGGCGGGAAGCGCGCGATCTTCGTCCTCGAGAGTGGATTTGGGGTGGATACCGGAGTATCCGGGAACGGCGGCCGTCTCTTTGGACGGCAGGCATATGTCGGGCTGCAATCAGAACTGGGCCAGATCATGCTCGGCAGACAATACACGCCGCTGTTTGAAACCCTGGCAAACTTCGCGCCCCTGCGTTATGCCAGCCTCTATGAGCCCGTCGGGGCCCTGACGGGGCTGGATAACCGCTCCGACAATACCGTCAAGTATTCCGGCACCTTCGGCGGCTTGACCGCCATGGCCCACTACTCCTTTGGCACTGGCGTCGGCTTGACCGGTATGACGCCATTGGCAGGCGCGGGTGCGGGGGAGGTACCGGGTCATGGCCGCGACGATACCGGCTTTGGCGCAGGCGTTTCCTATTCCGCCAACGGATTCGGTGTCGCACTGGCGTACGACGAATGGCATCCTGCAATCGTAACGGGCCAGAGCGGTGTGCAAAGGAAGGCGGCAGCCGCTCTCCGTTATAGCATTGGGCCAGCCAGCGTGATGGGAGGCTACCGCTGGGGTTCCACTGAGTTCGCGAACGGAGCAACGCTGTCGCGCGACGACTTCTGGTGGGCGGGCGGCAGCTATCAGGCTACCACTGCGCTGAATTTCCAACTTGGCTACTACTACTGGAACATCAAGTCTCTACGACTCGGTGCAACTGCTACTGAAGGCAATCCGGCAAATCCGTGGGAAGTCGCATTCGTGGCGGACTACGCGTTCTCGAAGCGCACGGACGTCTACCTGACGACGGCGTACGCCCGCAATGCCGGCGTGAACTTCGATTCGTCGAATACGGGCTTTGCGACCGGCTACTTTCCGACACCGGGACAACGCGGGATGACCGCCGTCGCAGTGGGGGTCCGCCACATTTTCTAAGGGAGCTGTCATGATCCGGGTCGGAAGGCTGTCGTCACGGCTGCGCCCGGATCAAACCAAACATGAAGCGCTCCGCAGTCCTCGGGTTCCGCTCTAAGCCAGTTCAGAGGCGTTGAACGGCCGCCCAAGTTCGGGCGACCGCTATGGACGGCACGAACGTGAAGCACAGATTGTTGATGATGAAGAGTTTGCGCATTGCTGCCCAGTCGGTTGTCAGCCTGACGCGGTCGAGCAGCATCGCGGCGTCCACCAACCGCCACTTGGCCATGCTGCGGGTGCGTCAGCGCCCGCGGGGTCTCGACAACACTTCGGGCGAGCGTCTTTCTATGGCCGCTTCCGGCCAAGCAGTGCTACTGGATTAGCGCAACCAGGGGCGCTGAGTCTCGTTCATGAGTGCAAAGACCAGCCTGCAAGCCGCGGGAACCAGAGTGCGAACCCGGACAACGCGAAAATCCAGATTCCCACGATGATCCCCGCCGTTATCCAGTTGTTGGGCCGGCACTCGGCTCGCCGGGCTGCCACCCGGTGTTGTTCCATGACCTCGCCCGGAATCAGACGGGCCACCAGCAAGATACCCAGCGGGACCAGCACGACTTTGTCCAGATAACCGAGCACCGGGATGAAATCCGGAATGAGACCAATGGGAGACAACGCGTATGCGGCAACCACCCGACCCAGTGCTTTCGCGTACCAGGGCGTGCGCGCGTCATGCGTGGCGAGCCAGATCGCGTGGTCATCCGCCTTGACCGCGCGGGCCCATCGACGACCGCGCTCGGCGAGGTGTGGCAAGAAATCCCGGCGCCAGACGCGCAGTCGCATGTCGTCAAGCACCGGAACCGCCGCAAGCGCAAGGAGCAGGGCGGCCAATGGCAGCGTGGCACTGAACCCGATATGTTTGAAACCCAACGCACCCGCCACACCGCCGAGGAAGAAGAGCCCAACCAGGTGAGTCAGCACTCGCAGCTTGTGACGGTTGGCCAGAACCATCGGCTTGGTGGCATGGGTTCTCGACAGGTTCCAGTAGAGGAGTTTCCCAAGCTCGATGCCGATATCGGTCACCATGCCGGTCACGTGCGTCGTGCGAATCTCCGCGTTGGAAACCTTCGTTACCATGGCGTTCTGCAATCCCATGATGAAGCAAAGCACCATCACGGTTGCCGGCACGAATAACCATTCGTGATGTTCCAGATTGCCGCCGAGCAGCCCGAAGCAGAGCAGGAGTCCGGCTTCCACCATCAACGGGAGCGCGTATTCGCTCTGCAAGTTTTCCCGCCGGCCCCAGTTGATGAGCACGGCCGAACAGGCGGCGCCGACAAGGAAAGACAGCAGAGCACCGAGGCTGTCCAGCAAAAGCCCCATGCTGCCTAGCGCCAGGTTATCGGCCATGGCCGAAATGATGCCTGACATATGCGACGTGTACTGCCGCACGGCTAGAAAGCCCCCGGCGTTGGCAGCGCCCGCGACAAAGGACAAATAGCAAGCCAGTTCCCGGTTGGCCTCAGGACTGCGTTCCTTACCGGTCAACTGGCGCAGGTACGAGATGGGCATGGTCGCGTGCGGTAATTGTCTTGGCTGGCAGCGTCGATGTGTGGCCTGGTCAGCCCGTCAGCCTTTGCCAGAACTTGCGGTCCGACGCGAGCCGCTTGCCCTGCTTAAGCCGGCGCGCCGCCGTGCGTAGCTTCAGCGGGTGTGCGGTTTCCAGAATGCGCGCTCGCGCGAGCAGCGTGTCCAGCGATGGCAGCTTCCACGTTCCCTTCCAGGCGAACAGCGTGTAGTTGCAGCTATCCTCGGACAGGGAAATGGAGAACGATTCTCCGAACACCGAGCGCACCTCTTCCAAGTAGAACGGGATGTCCTGGTCGCTCTCGAGAAAGTTGGCGACCAGGACGCCGTTGTCGGCGAGCCGCGTATGACAGGCGGCATAAAAGTCCGCCGTGCCAAGTTGGGACGGCATGCCATAGGCCAGGAACCCGTCGACAAGAATCACATCAGGCCGGGCATCCTGGCCTTTCACGTACTCGGCACCATCCGCACAGATGACTTCGAAGCGTTCGTCATCCGGCGGAATCAGGAACGTCTCACGCAGGGCGATGACTGCCGGATCGATCTCGATGGCCACCACCTTGGTGTGGGGGAGATGGTGGTAACAATATTTGGGCAGGGAGCCGCCGCCCAGGCCAATCATAGATATTCGGGTGGGAGCTGGCTGCAACAGCAGGAAGCTCATCATCGTCCGGGTGTACCCGAGTACGAGCTTATTGGGATCGCGCCTGGACATCAGGCTTTGGGTCGCATGGACGTCAAAGTGCAGCGACAGCGCATGCTCAGTTTCCAGCAACACGGGTGACCCGTCGCCTGTCGCCTCGGCGAGAAAGTTTAAATAGGCTTCGAAGGAGGCGCGGGAGGAATTCATCAGCCGGGTTCCATCAAACATGCGCAAGAAAGTGTCACGCTGCCAGGAGCGCGGCAAGTGCTTGCACCGCAGCCACCTCGTCGGGGCCGGCTGCCTGGATCGTTACTTTGGTACCGGCCCGTGCGGAAAGCCGCATCACCGCCATGACATCCTTGGCATCTGCGCTGCAATCGTGACAGACCAGCAGGATCTCGCTGTGGAATTGGCTGGCGGCAAGCGCAACTCGCGCGGAGCCGCTGCCCTGCAGGCCGACGCGGCTGGCCATTTCAACTGTTCTTGTTTCCACCGCACCTTCAAGTGAATTCACGTCAGACGATCCTGGCACCCGCGATTGAGGACGGCCAGGCGCGCCGCGGCTGTCTGCCTGCCACTCTGGTGAGGCCGGAACTGCCACGACTGTACTCGTGAGCGAGACTCCGGATCGTCCAAATCGGCTTGTGCCAACGAACTTCGGATGATGACTACTAGTTGTATACAATGATCATTATATTAACATATGATGATCATACAGAGCGTATGGAATCCAAGACCGCCCGGCTCACCCTGTTGATTGATCCGGAAAAAAAGAAGGCTTTTGAGGCGCTGTGTGCGGCGCAAGATCAGACGCCGTCGCAGGTGGTGCGCCGCCTGATACGCGAGTACCTCGAAGAGCACGGCGTGGACTATGCGACCCGGCACGGCCGCTGACCTGGAAGTGACGATCCCTGGTCTCGCTGCCTAGCAACGGCCGCAGGAATCGGAAGCTGCTCAATCTCACCTCATGAGCCCCGGACCGATACAGGACTTGATTGATGCAAGTCAACAGGCAAGGGATCTGCTGTTTCTATCCTGAACTAAGGATCGGTGGCTGCGGCGTCACGCGACCGCAGGCATGCCGTTGCATGCGGGGTGCCATCGGACTGGTGGCCCCGGCCTGCCTTGAGGCGTCTTCCATGGGTTGGCGAGGGGTACCCTCTTTCCTGACTGAAAGGGAGAGTCATCATGGATGACGAGATCAGGAAGAAGATCCTGACGTTACTGGATCAACACCGGATCATGACGATCGCCACGATCCGGCCGGATGGCTGGCCACAGGCGACCACTGTGGGCTACGTCAGCAAAGGCCTTGTGCTCTATTTTCTGTGTGGCCTGAACAGCCAGAAAGCAGCTAACCTGGCTCAGGATGACCGGGTATCCCTAACCATTGATGACGACGCCTCTGATCTGATGGCGATCACTGGGCTGTCTATGGCAGCGCGCGCGAAGCTCGTCCTCGACCCGGTCGAGGAGGACGAGGTCCTGCACATGCTTCCCCTCAAGTATCCGCAGCAATCCACGTTGCCAGTATCGATGCCTACCCGGAACGACGTGAGGATATTTCGCGTGACGCCCACGGTCATTTCCGTCCTCGACTACTCGAAAGGTTTCGGACACACGGACCTGGTCGTGTGCTAAATGTTCGTCGGTAATCCGCCAGGCGGTTCTGCAACCGAGACAGCTCGTCAGATGAGAAACACGCGAGTCATCGTCACGCATTACGGCGGTCCGGATTCGCTTCAGGTAATAGATGAAGAGTGTCCCGGGCCAAAGAACGGAGAGGTGCGGGTAAGGGTGCTGGCAGCCGGTGTGCGCCAGACCGACCTGATGATGCGCGAAGGCTTTCATCCTGAAACGCCTCGTTTGCCTTTCACACCGGGGTGGGACCTGATTGGACTGGTGGATCGAGTTGGTGCCGGAGTTGCCGAAGTGGATTCAGGTCAGTTGGTCGCCGCACTATCCATCACCGGTGCGTATTCCGAGTTCGTCTGTCTGCCGCAGTGTGAGCTTGTTCCCATGCCTTTCGGATTGGACGCTGCCGAGGCTCCAGTGGCTCAAGCGGATGCGGCCAGCATTGTTTCGCCACGACCTGATCGCCTTGTTGGATTTGCTTCAACAGAAGAAAATCAAGACGCTGATCGCCGCAAGGTTTTCACTGGCTGAGGCAAGACAGGCGCATGAATTGCTTGGAGAGCAGAGTGTTACAGGCAAAATCGTGTTGGTACCCAAAGGCGTTGAGCGATTGCGAACTTCAATGATGGCCGCAGCGGCTGGTGGCCACATCAACTACCGTGGTGATACCCGTTGCTTTGCCGAGTCGAAGACTACGAATCCGCTATGCCCATGACAATTGAAATCGCGGCAAAGGGCATAACGCAGCGGAATGCGTCTTTTGAATTCGCGATGCCAAACTGCCAGGAAGCCCTTGTCGGTACTTGGTCAGAGTAGCGCGGTAGCAATCGGGGCTCTCGAGGGCATTCCGGACATGATGGGGGTAACCTAGGCGCACCGACCCGATACCGCGCGGGTGCAGGCCGGATTGGCCGGACTACGACTCGGCGTGGTCGGCTGGCAGGATCAGAGCCTGCGGCACGTTCGCTTTACTGGCAAAGTGGTAGTAAATCACGGCTGGAACAACCAGACCTACAATCCAGGATATGTCGACACCACCGAGCGCCTCCACCCATGCACCGGTGTAGAAACTGGTAGCAATGAAGGGCATTTGCACCGCTACACCCAACACATAGACCGTCATGCCCCTGGCATTCCAGCGACCATAGCGGCCGTTGGGGTTGAAGAGCGCTGGCACGTCGTAGCGCTCCTTGGTGACAAAGTAGTAGTCGACGAGGTTGATGGCGCTCCAAGGAGTCAGGAACGCAAGCAGGAACAACAGGAAGGCTGAGAACTTCTTGAGAAAATCATGCTCCCCGGCCGCCAAAGCGAGCCCGGTCGAAAACCCAACCATGACCACGACGAAGAAGAATTTCGTACGGCCGGAGATGGTCCGTTGCCCACCAAGTCCGGTCAGGATGGCGGCGACCGACATGACGCTCCCATAGGCATTCAACGTGGTGATCGTGAGTTTGCCCAAGACGATCGTCAGGTAGAGCAAAATGGCAGCTACCCCAGTCGCGCCCAAGTCGACGATGAAGCTCACCTCATGTCCGGCGAACTGGTTGCCCGCCAACGCTGCGGCAAAGACTCCGAAGACCATGGAGATCTGCGAACCCAGCACCGAACCAATGCCCACTGCGAGGAATGTCTTGAAAGCCGAGGTCGAGCGAGGCAGATAGCGCGAGTAGTCGGCGACATATGGCCCGTAGGCAATCTGCCATGAGGCGGAAAGGGAAACGGCCAGCAGGAAGTGCCCCACATCGAAGCTGCGATTCTGCAGCAACGCGCCAACGTCCTGCCCTTTGAGTAGGCTGGCGAACAGGTACAGGAACGCCACAACGCCAATCACGCTGGAGACTCGCCCCATGAAATGAATGGTGCGATAGCCGAATGTCGCGAGCATGATCACCAGGCCCGAGAACAGTAGAATCGAGCTGGCGTTGCTTATGCCCATCAGATGGCTGAGCGCTTGGCCGGACAGAACCATGCCCCCCGCAGAGAATCCCGCGTACATGATACAGACAAGCACCAGGGGCACAATCGCACCGTAGACGCCAAACTGGACTCGACTGGAGATCATCTGCGGGAGCCCGAGCTGAGGTCCTTGCGCGCCATGGAGCGCCATGACTGCACCACCTAGGATCTGGCCAATCAGGAGGCCGATGAGGGACCAGAACACGTCGCCGCCAAGCACCACTGCCAGTGCACCCGTTACCACAGCGGTGATCTGAAGATTGGCGCCAAGCCATAAAGTAAACTGACTGGCCAGGCTGCCATGCCTTTCCGATTCTGGGATAAAGTCAATCGAGCGGCGTTCAATGAGCCGGGAGGAGATCTGACCTGAGGTTAGGTTCGGCCCTGAAGGTGAGATTGCCGAGGATTCTGTGCCGAATTTCGAAGTGTCCATTTTTGTCTCCTGCGTAGAGGCTTACCTAGCTGTCGATCTCAGTCGACGGCTGGCAGTCTATTTCTTTGGGCGCTGACTAGATGTTCGGAGGCTAGCGGCGTTTTTGCTTGCTGATGTTGGCAGCTAGAACACATAGAATCTCGAACATCAACGTGGCAGCGACCAATGCCGTATTGCCAGTTGGATCAAACGGCGGCGACACTTCAACCACGTCACCTCCGATGAGATTCAGGCCCCGTAGTCCACGAATCATGTGCTGGGCCTCGATCGTTGTCAGCCCACCGATTTCCGGTGTGCCAGTGCCGGGGGCGTATACGGGATCCAGTGCATCGACATCGAAGGTCACATACGTGCGGCCGTTTCCAACTACACGCCAGGCTTCCTGGATCACGGCTTCGACACCCATCGACCGAAATTCATCCATGTCGATGACTCGAATGCCCTGACGTTCTCCCCAATCATTCTCACTGTCGTTGTACAACGCCCCGCGAATACCGATTTGTATGGTCCGTTTCGGATCCAGCAATCCCTCTTCGATCGCTCGCCGAAAGGGGGTGCCATGTGTGTAAAGGTTATCGCCAAAATAGCGATTCCACGTATCTGTATGCGCGTCAAAGTGAACCATACCAACGGGCCCGTCCGTTGCAAGCGCCCGCAAGATCGGCAACGTTACCAGGTGATCTCCACCCACCGATAGTGGCGCTATATTAGCCCTGCACACTGCGTCGTAGAACGCGGTGATGCGATTCATCGAATCGATCAAATCCACCGGATTGACAGGCGTATCCCCTAGGTCCGCGCAATTGCAGATCTCAAATGGTTTGATACCGCTGCTTCGGTTGACATTGCGCACCATCGTCGAGATATCACGCACCTGACGAGGGCCATGTCGGGCGCCCGGACGATTGGTGGTGCCACCATCCCATGGCACCCCAATCAACCCGATATCCACATCTGGAATGTTCTCGCTCATCAGTTCGATGTGCGGCAGCCGCATCAATGTAGCCAAACCGGCATAACGTGGCGTCACTGTACCGGTGACCGGCGCAAACATTTTTTCTTCCATGAGTAAGGTCCTCGCAGTTAGTACGATTGGAACCGGCGCTCCGATGCTGTGGTCCGGCCATCCGCCATAGGCGTCCATTTAGTCTTGCACGCGAGTGACACATGTTGAATCAGAACTTCTCGAACTTTAGTTTTGGATTCCTCGAACCTTTCCAATCTGCCATTCAAGGTCGGCGGCCGTGCTAGGCTGTCCATGGGGCGATGCGACGTAAGCTGTAGGAGCCACTAGTGCAAGCCCACGGACAGCGGATGGAGGAGTATCAGTATGATCAGAATGACCGACGTCGATCTACGGTTGTTGCGCATATTCAAAACGGTTGCTGACTTGAAAGGTCTTTCAGCAGCGGAATCTGCGCTCAATATGAATCTGTCCACCATAAGCTCCCACATGACGGATCTCGAAAAGCGACTGGGCCTAAGGCTATGCGAGCGCGGTCGGCGGGGCTTCCATCTGACCGAAGAGGGCTATTCTGTTTATCAGGCGGCCGAGAGCTTGCTGAACTCAGTGGAAGAATTCCGGGCGGACATCGGGGCCATACGTCATGAGATTAGCGGCGAGTTGGCAATTGGCGTTGTAGATAACACCATCACCGACGTGCAGGCCAAAATTACGGATGCGATCCGCGCCGTCAAGAAAAAAGGGGGTGATCTCTTTTTGAAAATGGAAATCAAATCCCCAGACGAGATCGAGGCTGCGGTGCTTGAGCGGAGAATACATGTTGGCATTGGACCCTTCCGAATTATGCATCCAGGTTTGAAGTACCTGCCACTTTATACAGAGAATCTACGTCTTTACTGCAGCCACCTCCACCCTCTTTTCAATTCGGCTCCGAATGACATCAACACAGAGGATTTGCAGAAGCTGGATTACGTTGCGCGGGGTTATATGCGCGAATCCAGGGAGCTGAGCGACGCTAGCAACTTTAAAGTAGCGGCCACCGTCCATCACATGGAAGCGGTCGCGACCCTCGTTTTGTCAGGCAACTTTATCGGGTTCCTTCCGGAGCATTATGCCTTGCAGTGGGTCAAGCAAGACCTGATGCGAGCGATACATCCCGCGTTTCTAAGCCATAGCGCCGAATTCTCGCTGGCGTTGCTAAAAGGTCGTGAACAGACGATAGCTGTGCGAGTATTTGTAGAGGCGTTGCAATCTTCTTTATAGCTCAATCTACGTATGTCAACGTAGCTCCCGCATTTTTCACCTCGAGTTCGACGGTCATGGCGACGTTTTGGGAGGGAAGAGCATTGGAGACTCGCTCGAGGCATTCCCGAATGCGGCTGGTTGCCGAAGTCCGGCGGTCGGCGGGTGCCGTAACGCGACGCCGCTTTTCGGCGAACGACTCCTTACAGAGTGAAGTTGCCATTTGAATGCCTCGCCGACGTATGGGGCGAAAGTCGCTTCCTGGCCGGTCTCTGCCGACTGCCCACCGCCAAGCTGCGGCCGTCGCTGGTCGACTGCGGATTCAACCGGTCGATGCACAGGTGAACGCGCCGCCGGATGTGGATGCGCGCGACGAGATACAACGAGCGATCGAACTCGTCTACGCAAACCGGAGGATCACACCATCGAGGGCCGGCGCGGCCTTCCTCACGGGTTGTCTAAAGTATCGCGACGAAGTCCCACAGCCAAGAGTGTCAGAGGCCGCTCCCATGTGCATGAGCCGGCTCATGTCCCTGCTTCCGCGTGAACAGCCATGTTACGTTGCAACCTTGGCTGCCTCAGCGAGTCGGGGCCGGGTTGCACCTGGTGGCACATTTCCTAAAATGTTTCTCGGAAGCGGCCCAATCAGGCCGCATCTACAGGAGGGCACTATGGAACTTCATATGCACTCGCACCACTTTACGCGGCGAATGCCTGACTGGCGTGCCGCCGCGATGGCCGGCTTTGCCGCCGGAGTGGTCTTTCTGGTGGTCGAAATGGTCGTACTGTGGCTGATGGGCGAGAGCCCCTGGGGGCTGCCGCGGATGATCGGCGCAATCGTCATGGGGCCAAGCGTGGTGTCTCAAGCCGCGCCGGGCGCTGGCATCATGCTTGTCGGGCTGGTCGTGCATTTCGCGCTGTCCATCGTGCTCGGCTTGATCCTGGCGGTGATCATGGCACCGTTTAGCTTCGATTCGAGTGTGGGGATGGCATCGCTTGCCGGCGCTGTGTTCGGCGTCGCCGTGTATTGGATCAACTTCTATGGCATGACCCAGGTCTTCCCGTGGTTTGTCGAAGCGCGAAGCGCGCTGAGCTTCCTGGCACATGTGGTGTTTGGCTTGGTCGCGGCCGATGCGTACCTGAAACTGGAGAGGAAGATCGATAACAAGATCGAGAGCCCAAGCGGGGCCGGCTTCACCGGATGACTTGGTTCCGAAATTGATGCGGCCGACCGCCGCACTGGCATGGCCCGCCAGCTTCGGACTGGCTGCCGGCCGATGGTCGGCCGCTGTCTTTCTTAGCGATGCAGCCGGGAATGTCGAGTCGGCAAGGGTTGATGCGGCGCCTCGATGCGGTGCGCCGCATGCTGCTCACTGGCACCTCGCTCGCTCACGCCGCTACCGCCGCGGGTTTTGCTGATCAGAGTCACATGACGCGCCACTTTTCAAGGGCATTCGGGCTGACGCCGGGGCGCTGGCTCCAGGTCGCGAACCGCTCCCAGCGCGGCTGAAACTCCCACGATCGTTCAATACGGCCGCAGGGCGCGTGCGTATCCTCGACGCATTGACCTTTGAACGGAGAGAACGATGTCTCAATCCTCGAACCACACCATCGCGCCGGCCGAGCGCGGCCAGTGCCAGGCCATCGACCTGGCCGGCAAGATCGCGCAGATCGACGGTCACTGGCAACCGCGCGTTGTCGCTGAAATGAACGATTATCAGTTTAAGGTCGTAAAGGTCAAAGGCGAGTTCCAGTGGCACCGACATGCCGGTACCGACGAAACATTCATCGTGCTCGAAGGCGAGTTGCGTATCGATTTTCGCGCGGGGCCCTCCGGCGACGGTTCGATCATGCTGCGTGCCGGTCAGATGGCGGTGGTACCGAAGGGCGTCGAGCACAAGCCCCGTGCAAGCGCAGAAGTGAAGCTGCTGCTGATCGAGCCGCGAGGCGTGGTGAACACGGGCGACGGCGCGACGGGCGAGCGTACTGTCGAGAACGACCAGTGGATTTAAGGCGGCCCCCGGCGTATGCCAGGTGAGACGTCAAAGCGGGCGAGCTTGGGCGAGTCTGCGGAGGCGCGATTGCCGTCGATTTGGACGGGTCAGTTCAACGTCTCCTTCTGGGCCGGACACGGCCCCTGCGAGCAAGTCGCCGGCTGCTCGACTTTGGGCGGCGGCGACCAGCCACCCTCATGTCGACTCGCCTGAGAAATTCGGGCAGACAATCGGCCAATTCTGGCTGAATCCCTTATCTCCCGTGGCACTTCTTGAACTTCTTGCCGCTGCCGCAAGGGCACGGGTCGTTGCGACCGGGCTGGTCGCCCCTCACCACGGCCTCCACGCGCGGGCCCAGGCTCTTCCAGATCTGGCGCAGGTCGTAGACCGCCCAGATCGCCTCGCCGAAGGTTTCCACGCGCGCCTGGCTGGTGCTGGGCGGGCCATCCTCGCTGTACATGCAGACCTCGGGCTGGCCGGTGTCGTCCTCGGTCAGGGCGACAATGGCGTCGAGCGCGTCGTCCAACCACTGGGCGGCTTCCTTGTCGCGTGGGGAGGCCCATTCCTCGGGCCAGTTCTCTACCGCGAACATGAAGCCCAGCGCCCACACCTGGCCAAACGACGGGATTTCCCGCCCGTCAATCTCGGCGCGCTCTTCCTCGGGCAGGCTCAAGATGGCGCCGCGCATGTCCATGGCTTCGGGATGGAAGGTGCGTTCGTCCTCCAGCGTCTCCACGGGCTGGTCGAGCTGATGCTCCACCTCGTTCCATCGACGCTGCCACAGCTCCATGAAGCGGGTCTGCTGGGCCGCTTCATGGAACGCGGGCAGCAACGGCAGCGGGCTGCCCTCGGCCACGTCGAGCGCCGCGCCGTCGCCCAGCAGCATGGGCAGGTAGTCGGCAGCCGGGATGCGGCGGCGCGTGCAGACCAGGGCCGTGAGAAAGCCGTCGCAGAACTCCCATTGCGGGATTTCCTCAGCGCGCTGGCGCAGGTCGTCCAGCAGATCGTCAAGCTCCTGGAGTTCGTCGGGCGTCAGGGCGGTGGCTTCGGTCATGAGGGCGGGTTCTCGCGGTGCGGGGTGGGGATGCGCTAGACGCATCGCCGCGAAGTATAGCGCGGCCACTTTGCAGAAGTGCGTCGTACGACTTGCGAGGCCGTGACGTTTCGGTACCGCGCCAAGTCGGGTGCATCCCCGCGGCCGTTCGCCGGAGCGAGGGCCGCTCCCACGTGGCTCCTGTTGGCCGATTGCTGGTGACGCGGGCGGCTGGTTGGGGTAGGAGGGCACGCCGAGTGGGTAAGCTGGCCCCTAGTCCGTTTTGGACGTTCAGATAGCACTCCGCCCGCGAAGGAGCGTGCGTGCCTGCAACCTTCATTGGGCGATCTCTGCCTTTGCCTTGGAACGAATGCGGACTCGGAAACCTGCATAGCTCGGAATGCATTCCGCACAGAGCATCCAGGTCGGGCGTTGTGGGCGCCGTCGCCCTCGTTGCACATCCACATACCCCGGTGCGCGCAGCGCTACTTGATGCGGACAATGCTGCGTACCCATCAAACATAACCCCCAGCGCGCTGGCAATTCTTCGATCCGGTTATCAGACGAGAAGGCCTTACAGGTTTACATCGCCTTGGAAGCCGACGGCTGGCGTAGTTCCTTCGCGCTGGAACGACCGTCACCGTACAGCCCAGGCAGTTCGACTACTTGCGCCGATATAGTGCTGATCTAAGTACCTCGCTGACTAGCTGCCATTCGCGGGAGGCTGGTGAGCGAAAGGGGGGGCGATCAGGGCACCTAAGGCTTCGATCAACGCTTGGATACGCTTGGGTGTGAATCGCTTTGGCTCGACCGGGTACATTAGGATCCAGCCATCACCCATGGCGCACAGTTGATCGGCCAGCACGTCAGCCGAAATATCGCGGCGAACGGTCCCTTGCTCCTGTGCGGTCTTGAGGATCGACGCGTAGACTCGTCGATAGTGCGCGTAGCGTCTGGCAATGACGTCAGCAAAGACGGGCTCATACCGGCCTTGCGCAAGCAACTCGGAGAGTTCAGGCAAGAAACTTTCGCTGCGCTGATTCAGTCGCAGCCAGCAACCCAGAAGCGAATGAATATCGCCGCTTTGCCGAACGGACTCGAGCATGGCATCGTAGCGATCAAATGCGCTTTCTAGTAGAGCAACGACGAGTTCTTCCTTATTTGCAAAATAGTACGTCACGGCGCCGGTCGTATGACCCGCTTGTTGTGCCACTGAGCGCAATGATCCTTTTGCATACCCCTCCCGCGCTATCACCAATGCTGCGGCTTTCAGCAGTTCCTGGCGCTTCGCTTCACGGTCACCGGCAGGGCGGCCACGGGTCGTGACTTGATCGGTCCGACTATCGTCGTGTTTTGGCTTGATTTTTCTCTCTGGCATCTGTCGGGAATCCACAAACAACGGGGCGCGTGCGTACTCATTCCTTCTGACCATTCGTTTCATCAATACGCCGTCATTGCGCGCATTGCGGGAAAGCCGGCACGTCAATGGGGCACTGAGGAAAGGACTGCGCCGACTCTAGAGCGACAAGACATGTCATCGACAATGAGTCGATAGGCGTTTGCAGATGCATGGCACAGGAGATATCAGCACGGCCTTGTGGCAGACGGTCAATTTTGCCATGAACCAGCCTCCAATGGGAAAAGGGTCCCTCGCAAACTGGAACTCCCGCAGCGATCTGTGCAATGTAGCGGAGCCTACGCGATTGCCAAGTCGCAGTGGCCGTGCAACGGATCTGCGATAAGGGGACCTCTGCTGCTTGTAAGAAAAGGGCACATACGTGCCCGAGTAAGATGGCATCCGTGCTTCAGTTATTTTCAGAACTTATGGCGGAGGCCCACAGCAGCCCCCAACATATTGTTCCTGGTGCCTCCCGGCTGATACCCATTAGCGTAACCAATGGAGGCGGTATCCAGGCACAGGCCGGAATTCTTGGCGTACACCGTGGTCCAGTATAGGTCCGTACGCTTGGACAAGTTATAGTCGACGATGAACGCGACTTGCCAAGGGTTGCCTGGCGGCTTCAATGCGGGCGTTGTCGAAGAGTGGAAAGCTTGGTAGTAGTAATCCAGCGTCAAGCTGAGAGAACGTGCCGCCTCATAGGAAACCCCTGCCCAATACAAGTCGTCACGCACCAGCGTCTGCCCGGACGCGACTGCTTTGCCCCAGCGATAGCCGCCCATGATTTGGATAGGGCCAAGGGCGTAGCTGGCCGCGGCGGCAGCCTTTTTGCTGGTGGCGATATCAAGGAGCGCACCGTTACGGGTAATGCTCGGATTGACCTGATCATAGGACAACGTGGCGCCGAACGAGCCCGCACGATAAGTTGTCTGGCCACCGAAGCCGCTATCGCGGCGGATCTGGCCCGGAACCTCCCCGCTGCCACTGATGTTGACGCCGCCCGGGCTGCTGAAGGTGGGCCCAATACCGAATGACCAGTGGGCACCTACCATAAGCGGCCCAAATGTTCCGGTGTACTTGACCGTATTGTCTTGCCGGTAGGCGGCGCCAAACAGGGCGATGACTGGCTCATACAAGACTGCCAGCGCAGCGGGCGAAAAGGGGGCCAATGCATCCAGCATCGACGTGTACTGGCGGCCGAAGGTGACCTTGCCAAAGGTTGCGTTCTGCAGGCCGACGAATGCCTGACGGCCGAACAGACGACCGCCTTGCAGAGATTTGCCGTCGTCCGCGCTGAAGCCTCTTTCCAGAACAAAGATACCGCTCAGACCGCCGCCCAGGTCTTCGTTGCCACGCAGCCCCCAGCGCGAACTGGACAGGCCGCCGCCATTCAGCGCGTAGCGGGTACCCGAGCCACCGCTCGGCGCCTTCATATTCGTGGCGACTTCGACGTTCGTGTCCAGCACGCCGTACAACGTGACGCTGGACTGAGCTTGGGCTACGCCTGCTACGGTGCCAAGTGTGGTTAGCGCGATCAGCCATTTCTTCTTCATGCTCGATGTTCCGTTCAAATAGGATTGGGCCCGGTGCGCGCAAGAGCCTCCGTCGCGCGCACATAGCGTCATGTGAACCGAGACTGCCTTTACTCGACGGTCTTACCGAAGCCGGCCGCCGCCACTGCACGAACTTCGATACCTGGACTGAACGCCGCCACTTTGCACAGCGCCAGCGCTTCCTTGGTTGAGACAGTCGTCAATGACAGGTTCTCGATCCGCGGGAAAAACTTCGCGCTTGCACTCATGCACGGTTGATCCTCTGATCCGGGCAGTTGCGTAGCCGTCACAGCACTCCCGCACGGCCGCATCCCTGTCGACATCCCCTGACAGGAAGTCCGGAAGCGAACGCTAATTTAGAATAACAGTCGTTATGTTTAACGAAGAATGAGGGTATTCCCTGCGGAGGCTCTTCGTCAGCATGGCAGTGCGCGATGTTGCAAACGCGGCTTCCCGCACGCGCCCAGTACTTCCCATTAGCCCGCCGCTCAATGACGATCGATATCACAAAACGTACGTTGTGCAAATATGGGAATGTATTTACAAAACGGCTGTTGTGTTAACCTCTGGCGAGGACTAAAGTGAATCATCTTAGAGACGGGAGTGTGTGCCGTCCAAGCCACCAAGGAGCTTCACTATGCTGACCACCCCCGAGATGCGCGAGCAGTTCCGCAACGACGGTGTCACTATCTTCAGGAACTGCCTCAACGAAGCGCAACTGGCCCAGTGCTACGACGGCTTCAAGTGGGACATGGCTAACCCCGGCCCGCACGTCTACAAGGGCGGTCTCATCGGCACCACGTTGCACACCCACATCGACATTGCTAACCCCGAAGCCAAGTCCGAGCTGGATGACCTGGCGGCCGCATTGCCTTTCGGCCAGATCTTCCAGGAATTGTGGGGCTCGAAAAACGTCTGGTACTTCGCTGAGGAGATCTTCGCCAAGGAAGGGGGAAAAAGCGGCCGAGGCCCCTGGCACCAGGACACAGCGAACCTGCCGTGGGCCGGCCGCCATTGGGGCAATGCCTGGATCAGTTTCCAGAAGCTGCCCAAGAAGAATTCGCTGGAGATCGTGCGCGGTTCACATCTGGGTATCCAGTACGACGGCGCTAGCTTTGATAGTGCCGAGGATCCGACCGATCCGCTCTATGGCGATGGCACCTATCCTCGTCTCCCGCACATCGACAACGAGCTTGCTCGGGATCCCAATTCCTGGGACATCGTCTCCTTTGACATCAATCCTGGCGACATCGTCTTGCTGCACCCGCGCTCTCTGCATGGCGGTGCACAGGTCGATGCCGACTGCCCGACCCGCCACACACTGGTGCTGCGCTTCTTCGGTGACGACGCCACCTTTCGCGAGTTGCCCACCTGCAACCCCAAGTACGCCCGCAACGGCCCGCTCTTCCAGAAAGAAATGGCCAAGCTCAATCAGGGCGATGCGTTCCGCTCGCCGGTCTTCCGCCAGGTTGCCGGGGTCTGATATCACTACGGAGTACCAACATCGTGAAGCGAAAAATGATTAACCCCGCGCCATTCAAGGAGCGGCATTACGACCAACTGCATTTCTCGTCCGCCACCCGTGTCGGCGACATGATCTGGGTGTCGGGTCAGGTGGGCCTTGATGTGGCCACTGGCAAGCCGGGCGAGGGCATGGCCGAGCAGGCTCGACTGGCCTTCAACAACCTGAAGTGCGTGCTGGAGGAGGCGGGTGCGACGATGGCGGACATCGTCGAGATCGTGACTTTCCACATCGACCTGCATGGCCCGGACATTCAAGCGTTCGTGAGGGCGAAGGACGAGTTCCTGCCTGAGCGCTACCCCTCCTGGACTGCGGTAGGCGTGACCCAACTGGCGAATCCGGCGTTTCTTGTCGAAGTTCGCGCCGTCGCGGTGGCCGGCTGCGGTGCCGATTGACTGGGGAGGCTCACATGCAGGTGACTGAACAAATGAAGCTGGACCTGGCACGGGACGGCGCCTTCGTTGCACGAGGCTTGTTTTCTCCTGAAGGGCTCAAGCGGATGCGCGAGGCTTTCGATTATGGGATTGAACACCCGAGTCCGCAGCACGGCTACATCTTCAAAGGCACGCCGGACGAGCATTTCAACGACTACGGCAACATTGCCAACCGCGATGTGCATATCGCGACGATCAAGGCACTGGTGCTTGATGAATTCGTGGCGTCGCTATGGGACTCCCAGCATGTATGGTTCAAAGGCGAGGAGATCTTCATAAAAAAGGGCGGGAAGGCCGGGCGATCGCCGTGGCATCAGGACAACTCGTACACACCAGTAAGCGGGCCGCAGATGCTCAACATCTGGACCTGTTTTGAACGGATACCTCGCAAGAACGCGCTCGAAGTCGTGCGCGGCTCGCATCTCGGCATTCAGTACAACGGCAACTCTTATACAGACCCGGGAAAGCCCACTAAGCCGTTGTGGCTCAACACCGACTGGCCGGATCTTCCGGATATCGAGGCGGAACGGGCGAAAGATCCGAACTCGTGGGATGTTCTTTCATGGGACCTGGAATTGGGCGACGCATTGGTATTCCACTCCGGTGCGCTGCACGGCGGCGCCCCCGTCAGCGCGGACTGCCCCGATCGCCACACACTCGTCTACCGGTTCTTCGGCGACAAGCTCTTCTACCGGCCGCTGCCGACCGGGGGCTGCAACTACCCCTACGACATCAGCGCGCTCAATGATCCCTCGCTGATGCCAGGTGAGCCGTTTCGCGCCGCATGGTGCACACAACTGCGTTGATACCAGGATCGTTTGATGGGAGGAGGGCGGTTGTGTCCGCATTCCGTGTGGAGGTGGCCGCATCACTGAAGTACCGAAGACCAATAACGGCGACAGCGCCAACCGGAGACACACCGTGAGTCACATCGACGGAACGAAGTCATTCTCAGACAGTAACTCCCGCTCCTCCCATCTGTTGGCGCGGTTCGACCGCTTGCCAACCATGAGCACGCATTACGCCTGGGCGGCATTGCTGGCAATCAACTTGATGCTGGAGTATTACGACAACGCCATCTTTTCGTACGCTGCGCCGACCATCAAGGCGCACACGGGCATGAGTACCGAGCAGATCGGGGTTATCAGCAGCGCCCTCTACGTGGGGATGGTGATTGGCGCGCTGGCCGGCGGTTGGCTCTCCGACAGGGTGGGGCGTCGTCCAGTGCTGGTGTGGGGCACGGTCATGTACTCGCTCGGCGTGATCGTGACGGCGTTCGTCCCAGGGTACGAGATGATCCTGACCTCCCGCTTCGTGACTGGACTGGGCGTGCAGGCGGCCACGTCGGTGCTGCTCGTCTACGTCGCCGAGATGTTCCCACGCCATGCACGCGGACGTTTTCTCTCGCTCGTGACGATGGGCTACACAGCCTCGGCAGTGATTGCGGCGGCATTGGCCATGTTTTACCTGCCTACGGGCGGACCGAACACCTGGCGGTACCTGTTCTTGGCCGGCGGCATCGGCTTGCTGATTGCGCCCCTCGTGTATTTTTATCTGCCGGAGTCAGTGCGCTGGTGCGTCTCTCGCGGGAAGCTCGAGCACGCAGCGCAGATTGTCGCCAGCCTGGAAGCGCGCGCGTCGCGCAAGGGGCCGCTCGACGACCCCAATCCGCTGGCAGCGCAAGGCGGCGCAGCGAATGCCACCTTGCGGGACCTGCTGCGGAACAAGGGGGTCTTGCGCAACCTGATCGTTCTGTTTGTGTCCTATTTCGGGGTGTACCTGGCGTACTACACTTGGATCAACTGGAGCATCTACGCGCTGGTGTATGGTCTCAAATACCCCCAGAAGGACGCATATTTCATCATGTTCATCTGGGTCGTGGTCTACGGTGTAATGCCTTTCATTGCCATGCGACTGCTGGATCGGTGGGAACGCAAGAACACCATCCTCTGCATGTCGGTGTTCTGCGCGCTCGCGTTGGTTGTGCTGGGCCTCTCAACCAGCTATTGGGCCGTGGCCGTTATCGGCGGGGCGCTCGCCATCTTCAGTGGCTTCGTACTCAACGCCTACTACACATATATCCCCGAGACAATGCCAACGCAGTTGCGTGCCTTGGGCAATGGCATCGTGATGTCGGGTGCGCGGGTCGGCGGCGTGGTGTCCGGCGTGATGGGCGCGGCGCTGGTCACTGCGGGTGGCCTGAAGTACGTAACGTGGACCGCCGCCGCCATCTACATCGCCTTCGCCATCCCCGTGCTTATCTTCGGCCCGCGCACCACCAACCGTTCGCTGGAAGCAGTAGCCGACGAAGAATTGGGCCTTGGGACGTCAGGCGACCCCACCAAGTCAGCCGCGCACGCTGCCGCATGAATCAGCTTTCACCTGCCCTGCAGTAAGGAGTCTTCCATGTTGCCCGTTCAAGAAAATCGGTGGGTCTCCACGCATTGGGGCACCTACAACGTCACCGTGGACCAAGGCCGTGTGTCCAACATTCGATCCTGGCCTGGCGACCCTGCTCCGGCCCCCATCTGGGAGCAGCTCGATGGATCTCACACCAAGTTGAGGGTTGCCTCACCTGCCATACGAAAGTCGTTTCTCGACAAGCAGCATCGGGCAAGTGGTGAGGGCCGAGGGCGCGAGCCATTTGTCGAGGTGGATTGGAATACCGCCCTTGATATGGCCGCCGGGCAGTTACAGCGAGTCTGCTCATCGTACGGTAACTCGGCGATTTTCGGTGGCTCTTATGGATGGGCGAGCGCCGGGCGATTCAATCACGCGCAAAGCCAGATTCACCGCTTTCTGAACCTTCTGGGCGGCTATACGCGGTCGGTCAATTCATATAGCTATGGCGCAGGGGAGGTGATCATTCCCCGAGTGGTGGGCTCCATGCATAGCTTGGCGGACAGGCACACCTCGCTGAAATCCATGGTTCGAAGTACTCGACTGTTGGTGGCGTTTGGGGGATTGCCGGAAAAGAATGCTCAGATGAATTCCGGTGGCGTGACACGCCATCACTACCGCGACACACTCGGGCAACTCGCACAGGCAGGAGTGCGCCTGGTATCTATCAGCCCGATCCAGGATGACACCAGCGCACCATGCGAATGGATTCCCATACGTCCGCAGACTGATGTAGCCCTCATGCTTGGCCTGGCCTATGTTCTGGAAGCCGAGAACCTGGTCAACCGCGCCTTCCTGGACCGCTACACGGTCGGATACGACCGCTTCCGGCATTACCTGTTGGGCGAGTCCGACGGTGTGCCAAAGACGCCGCAGTGGGCATCGTCCATATGCCGCATTTCCGCACAGGGCATCACGCATCTCGCGCGTGATATGGCACAGCAACGGACCATGATCACCATGTCATGGTCGCTGCAGCGGGCCGAGAATGGCGAGCAACCGTATTGGATGACAGTGGCCCTTGCATCGATGATCGGCCAGATTGGCCTGGATGGCGGCGGATTTGGGTTCGGCTATGCCGCCATCAACGGTATCGGGCTTGACTCTATCACGGTGAAGATCCCCGCGCTGCCGCAGGGCAAGAACCATGTGGATTCGTTTATTCCCGTGGCGCGCATTTCGGACATGCTACTCAACAAGGGGCAATCCTACCGTTACAACGGCGAGACCCTGACCTATCCCGACATACGGCTCATCTATTGGGCCGGGGGCAACCCGTTTCATCACCATCAAGATCTGAACCGACTCCGAAAGGCATGGGCGGTGCCAGAAACCATCATCGTCAATGAGCCCTGGTGGACAGCAACCGCAAAGCACGCGGACATCGTGTTCCCTACGACAGTCGCTTACGAGCGAAACGATATCGCTGGCACCAGTACAGACCCTTTCATTATCGCGTCAGCAGCACATGTGAAACCGCATGCCAACGCGCGTAATGATTATGAGGTTTTTTCCGAGCTCGCCGCCCGACTTGGATTTGTGAAGAAGTTCACGGAAGGAAAGAGCGAGGAGGATTGGCTGCGATCTTTCTATGCACGGATCAAAGAGCAGGGCGACGAACAGGGCCTGAGCTTCCCGCACTTCGATGAATTCTGGGCGAAGGGAATGATTGAGGCTCCGACGAGAGAATCCCACACCGTTTTCTCGGAGTTCATCCGTGATCCGGTGGGAGAGCCCTTGCAGACGCCGTCTGGTCGAATTGAGATCTTTTCACAGACCATTCACGACTTCGGGATCAAGGCCCAGCCCGGGCATCCGGTGTGGATCGAGCCCGAGGAGTGGCTGGGGTCTCCTAAGGTGCTCGAGTTTCCTTTGCATCTACTCTCGAACCAGCCAGCATCCAAGCTGCACAGCCAATATGACCATGCGCCGCACAGCAGGAAATTGAAGATCTCTGACAGGGAGCCAATACGCATTCACCCAATCGATGCATCGAGCCGAAACATTGAACACGGAATGATCGTTCGCGTATTCAATGCGCGAGGCAGTTGTCTCGCGGGTGTGGTGGTGTCCGATGACGTGATTCCTGGGGTGGTGCAAATGGCCACAGGCGCTTGGCTGGACCTGGCCTTTGGTGATGGAGATGGTCCACCTTTGGATAAGCATGGCAACCCCAATGTGTTGACGCGCGATGTTGGCACATCGGAAATCGCGCAGGGCAGCGCAGCGAATTCATGCCTTGTCCAGATCGAGCGCTATGCCGGGGTTCTACCGACGACAACCTGCTTCGAGCCACCGGAGATCGTCAGGTGATCATTGCCGAGTCGCCCTTTGGCACCACGTTGATCCACCACCCTTGGCAATGACTGCTCAGCCCAAAGGTGCGCGTTTGTCATACTGACTACCATTCGCGGCAGCGCTACGGCATGGAAAATGGAAAGAAACGATGAAGAAGATCTCCGATCCACTCGATACCGCAATTCTGGCGCGCTATCTCGAAGACCACCTGCCTGGTTTCGACGGACCTGTGCACGCTGAGAAGTTCGCCGGCGGCCAGTCGAATCCTACCTTTCTGCTGCAAGCGCGCAGCGGTCGATATGTGCTCAGGCGGCAGCCTCCTGGCGAACTGCTGAAGTCCGCCCACGCTGTCGATCGTGAGTTTCGAGTCCTGACCGCCCTGTCCAGGACCAAGGTCCCTGTCGCGCACCCGTATCACCTTTGCGTGGACTGCGACGTAATTGGCAGCATGTTCTATGTGATGAGCTTCGAGGATGGGCGGATCTTCTGGAATCCGTCCCTGCCTGAGTTGCCGCAGCAGGATCGCGCCGCCTGCTACGACGCAGTTTTGCGAACAATGGCCGTGCTCCATGACATCGACATTGAAGCCGTCGGACTTGCTGACTTCGGACGGCATGGCAATTACTTCGAGCGCCAGATCGGCGTCTGGACGAAACAGTACCGAGCGGCAGAGACCGAGCGGCTCGACGCGATGGAAACCCTAATCGACTGGCTGCCAAGTGCGTGCCCCGAAGACGCTGGTCCGCCGACGCTTGTGCATGGCGACTACCGGATGGATAACGTAATGTTCGAGCGCGATAGCTACCGCGTGAAGGCGGTCCTCGACTGGGAACTGTCGACGCTGGGCAATCCGCTCGCCGATCTCGCGTACTTCTGCATGTGCCTGCGGCTGCCGTCCGACGGCCGCGTCCCCGGACTTGCGGGTAGGGATCGCGTTGAGCTCGGCGTGCCGCAGGAAACGCAAATTGTCGCGCGCTATTGCGAGCTGCGCGGCATCGAACCAATCCGCGACTGGCATTTCTATATTGCGTTCAGCTTTTTCAGGCTCGCTGCGATCGCGCAGGGTGTGAAGGCTCGCGCGCTGAAGGGCAATGCGTCCAGCACGGCTGCCCTGCAAGTCGGTGAAATGGCGGGCATGCTGGCCGAAGAGGCCGTGCGCGTGATCGATGCGCGAGGCTGACATGCAGGTCGCTCACGACCTCCGCGATCGGTATCGACGCAGTTCATCGAATCTCGAACCAATTGGAGGAACAATTTATGGCAACGAATCTGTTCGACTTGACCGGAAAGACCGCCCTCGTGACCGGCGCGAGCCGAGGCATAGGCGAGGAAATTGCGAAGCTGCTCGCTGAGCAGGGCGCGTACGTGATCGTGTCGAGCCGAAAGCTTGATGACTGTCAGGCTGTCGCCGACGAGATTGTCAAGGCGGGCGGCCAGGCGGAGGCGTTGGCGTGCCATGTCGGGCGGATGGAGGATGTTGCCGCGGTGTTCGAGCATATCCGCAGCAAGCACGACCGTCTCGACATCCTCGTTAACAACGCGGCGGCGAATCCCTATTTTGGCCACATCCTCGACACCGATCTTGGCGCCTACGAGAAGACGGTCGAAGTGAACGTGCGCGGCTACTTCTTCATGTCAGTCGAAGCCGGCAGGATGATGAAGGCGCAAGGCGGCGGCGCGATCGTCAATACCGCGTCGGTGAACGCGCTGCAGCCAGGCGAAAAGCAGGGCATCTACTCAATCACGAAGGCCGCGGTCGTCAACATGACGAAGGCGTTCGCGAAGGAGTGCGGGCCGCTCGGCATCAGGGTGAACGCGCTGCTTCCTGGCCTCACAAGGACAAAATTTTCGGGTGCGCTGTTCGAGGACCCGGCAATCTATGAGCGATGGCTCGCCGAGATCCCGCTGCGTCGTCACGCGGAGCCCCGCGAAATGGCCGGCACGGTGCTCTATCTTGTGTCGGATGCTTCGAGCTATACCAATGGCGAATGCATTGTAGTCGACGGTGGCCTGACAATCTGAGGCGGCGAAAAGGTCCGCTGTTGCGCGGGTGAGGCCGTGATGCTAAGTAAGCGCCGCGCTGTCAGGGAGTCACGACGACCATGAACAACTTCAAGAATTAAGCGCAAATGAATATCGGAGTGCCCGTAGAAACGCATGCGTGCGAATCGCGCGTCGCCGCTACGCCGGAGACAGTCAAGAAATACGTCGCACAAGGCCACAAGGTCGTGGTGCAGGCAGGCGCGGGCTTGCGTGCCAGCCAGCCCGATAGCGCCTATGAGGCGGCCGGTGCGACGATCGGCACCGCCGACGACGCGCTCGGCGCGCCGCTCGTGCTCAAGGTGCGCGCACCTGAGAGCGCCGAACTGGCGCAGATGAAGTCCGGCGCCGTGCTGGTGGGCATGCTCAACCCGTTCGATACCGAGAACAACGCGCGCATGACCGCCGCCGGCATCACCGCCTTCGCGCTCGAAGCGGCACCGCGCACCACGCGTGCGCAGAGCATGGACGTGCTGTCCTCGCAGGCGAACATCGCCGGCTACAAGGCCGTGCTGGTCGCAGCGCATCACTACCAGCGCTTCATGCCGATGCTGATGACCGCCGCGGGCACCGTCAAGGCCGCGCGCGTGCTGATCCTCGGTGCCGGCGTGGCGGGCTTGCAGGCCATCGCCACGGCCAAGCGCCTCGGTGCGGTAATCGAAGCCTCGGACGTGCGCCCGGCCGTGAAGGAGCAGATCGAATCGCTCGGCGGCAAGTTCCTCGACGTGCCGTTCGTGACCGACGAAGAGCGCGAGATCGCGCAAGGTGTCGGCGGTTATGCGCGGCCAATGCCGCCGGACTGGATGAAGCGCCAGGCCGAGCTGGTGCACCAGCGTGCGATCCAGGCCGACATCATCATCACCACCGCGCTGATCCCCGGCCGCAAGGCACCGGTTCTGCTGCACGAAGCCACCGTGCAGCAGATGAAGCCGGGCTCGGTGGTGGTCGACCTGGCCGCCGCGCAAGGCGGCAACTGCCCGCTGACCGTGGCCGACGAAGTGGTCGAGCGCCATGGCGTGATCTTCGTGGGCCATACGAACCTGGCCAGCATGGTCGCGGCAGACGCCTCGGCGCTGTACGCGCGCAACGTGCTGGACTTCCTCAAGCTGGTCATCGACAAGGACGGCCAGTTCTCGCTCAACCTCGAAGACGACATCGTCGCAGCTTGCCTGATGACGCGGCGCGAAGAAGCGGCGCTGGCCGGTTAAGGAGACAACCATGGAAATGGTGAACCACACGGTGATCAACCTGATCATCTTCGTGCTGGCGATCTACGTGGGCTACCACGTGGTGTGGACGGTCACGCCCGCGCTGCACACGCCGCTGATGGCGGTAACCAATGCGATCTCGGCCATCATCATCGTCGGTGCGATGCTGGCCGCTGGCCTGACTGAAGGCGGCGTGGGCCGCGCGATGGGCACGCTTGCGGTGGCACTGGCTGCGGTCAACGTGTTCGGCGGCTTCCTCGTCACGCAGCGCATGCTCGAGATGTTCCGCAAGAAGGCGCCGAAGGTGAAGGCCGAGGCGCAGCCCGCAAAGACGCCCGCGCATGCCGGCGGAGAACTGGTGGAGATGCCGCGATGAACGGACTGTCCATGAATACCGTGACGCTGTTCTACCTGGGCGCGTCGGTCTGCTTTATCCAGGCCCTCAAAGGGCTTTCGCACCCGGCTTCGGCCCGCAAGGGCAATGCCTTCGGCATGATCGGCATGGCGGTGGCGGCACTCACCACGGTGGCGCTGATCCTCAAGCTCAAGAACGAGTTCCTCGCTGCCGGTAGCGGCACGACAGCCGGGTCTGGCCTTGCGCTGATCCTGGCTGGCCTGGTCGTCGGCGGCGGCATCGGCGCCTATGTGGCGAAGAAGGTCGAGATGACCAAGATGCCCGAACTGGTCGCGGCGATGCACTCGCTGATCGGTCTCGCGGCGGTGTGCATTGCGGTGGCCGCGGTGGCGGAACCTTCGGCCTTCGGCATCGCGCCGGCGGGCTCGCATGAGATTCCGATGGGCAACCGCATCGAACTGTTCATCGGCTGCTTCGTCGGTGCCATCACGTTCTCCGGTTCCGTGATCGCCTTCGGCAAGCTGGCAGGTCGCTACAAGTTCCGCCTGTTCCAGGGTGCCCCCGTTGTGTTCGCGGGCCAGCACATGCTGAACCTGGCGCTGGCCGTCGCCATGGTCGGCTTCGGCATTGCGTTCTTCATGACGCAGGAGTGGCCGCCGTTCCTCGTCATGCTTGCCATCGCCTTCGTGCTCGGCGTGCTGATCATCATCCCGATCGGCGGCGCCGACATGCCGGTGGTGGTGTCGATGCTGAACTCGTACTCGGGCTGGGCGGCCGCCGGTATCGGGTTCTCGCTGAACAACCCGATGCTGATCATTGCCGGTTCGCTGGTGAGTTCGTCCGGTGCCATCCTCTCGTACATCATGTGCAAGGCGATGAACCGTTCGTTCTTCAACGTGATCCTCGGCGGCTTCGGCAGCGATGCGGGAGCGAGCGCAGCAGGCGGTTCGCAAGTGCAGCGCAACGTAAAGTCGGGCTCCGCCGATGACGCCTCGTTCCTGATGGGCAATGCCGAGACCGTGATTATCGTGCCGGGTTACGGCCTGGCAGTGGCGCGCGCCCAGCACGCACTCAAGGAACTGACCGAAAAGCTGACCGAGAAGGGCGTGACCGTGAAGTACGCGATCCACCCGGTGGCGGGCCGCATGCCGGGCCACATGAACGTGCTGCTGGCCGAGGCCGAGGTGCCCTACGACCAGGTCTTCGAGATGGAACACATCAACAGCGAGTTCGGCCAGGCAGACGTGGTGTTGGTGCTTGGCGCGAACGACGTGGTGAACCCGTCGGCCAAGACCGATCCGAAGTCGCCGATCGCGGGCATGCCGATCCTGGAGGCGTACAAGGCCAAGACCATCATCGTGAACAAGCGATCGATGGCGGCCGGCTACGCCGGCCTCGACAACGAGCTGTTCTACATGGACAAGACCATGATGGTGTTCGGCGACGCCAAGAAGGTGGTCGAGGACATGGTCAAGGCTGTTGAATGAGTAGCTGGGGATTCCCGCGGTCGATGTGATCAGAGTTGAAGGAAGCAGTAGTGCTGGCTGCCAGGCAACCAGGGCACCTCAGAAGATCAACAAAAATGCATACGGCCTTGCCCAATCCACTGCGGTCCTCCTCTTCGATATTGAAGACGCCGTGCAAAAGCATGGCAAACACTTTATGCCCCATAAGGAAAAGTTCACATGGGCGAGGGAGATTGTTAGTAAGTTCTCAAGCGTCAATGTTTCAGGTCTGGCGAGGCGTTGAAAACGCTTTGATTGATCGGCGGCACTTACGACTACCGCATCGAATCCTCTCCCACGTCGAGGGAGACGAGTGAGTTCCAAATGGCCGGTATTGATGTAGTTGCGTCGTCCACATATTAGCTTGATACCGTGGTCGATAGTCTGCTTCTGGCCGCTCAGGGACGAATGATGGATCGCCATCCGGTGGCACCCGACTTCAGTGTGCTCCACCATCTCATGCCCATCACCTGCCTCGATGCCAAGAGAAACAACCGAGGTAAAGGGGGAGACGTTGCAGAGCGTTCAATCCGTTGCCGGGTACGCTTCATCCATGCTCGATGCCGAGCAGGCGCGCGTCTAGCCGCCGCGCTAGCGCCGCGCCACCTTCGCGCATCACTGCATCGTGGTTCCACTGAAAAACCGGTCGCAACAACGGCGCCAATGCATTCATCCATCCGCGGTTCGTATGCACGCACCAGTCATAGCGGACCACGGTAAGGTTGCGTCCGTCGCTCGAAAAGCTCCATCGACCGGCGCCTTCGACGTCGCCACTAGCTTCCCCCTCCAGCGCGACCAACGGATCGATGCGCGTTACCCGCATATCGAACACGAGTCGATAGGGCAACCAGCCTTTCCACGTATAGCGTTGTATGGCGCCCACGCCCTGATCGGAACCGGCCTCTAGCTGGTCCACTCGCTCGACGTTAATCCACCACTCGGGCCAGCGCGCCGAATCCTGGATTGCTGCCCATACTTCCTGCACTGGCGCATCGATGCGCCAAATGGTCGAAAAGTGGTATTCGACGGTCCGCAAGCTGCCTCCATTCTTAGAGGAGGCCGGCGTTCTTTTTTGCTCGAGACCCCATCGACTTTGTTCCTGCCGTTTTTCTATGTCAGGTGGATTCAGCGCCGCACTGGCATTGTGGCCCGCAGGCGCATCGCGGTCCATAGGGGCATTGCGGGCCACAGGCACACGCTCTTTGCTCCGCAGTTCCCTGGCAGCCGCAGGCACAGCCTGCACCGGGGCAAACAACACAGTTGCACGTAGATTGGGTGGCGGTATTCATGGTGGCTCTCCTTTCGGTTGAAACGAGACGCCAGTGTAGGGCCGCTGATTGCTGGAAGCTTGAACGAATCGGCTGAATAACGACGAGTTGCGCAGGACGCTGACCTGGGCCGCCGGCATGCTGATCATGCGCTTGAAGGTGCGGGCCGGTAATCGCGCATCCATCTTGAATGCGCTGGTCAGTGGTCGATGCTGACTTCAGGTGTCCGGGGGGAGGGCGCCGGTCGGCGCTACCCGACCCTTGGCAGCAGCTCGCGAATACCTTGGGAGATGTCGCCTATAGCACGCTTACGGTCACTGGATGTGAGACGGTCTTGAAGAAGCTGTTGCGCTGTGCGAGCGCCATATCCAGCGCCTGCAGCATCAACTCGGTACGCAGATGGCTGCCCATGGCCCAGCCAACAATCCGGCGGCTGAACACATCCAACACCACCGCGAGGTAGAAGAAGCCCGCTGCGGTTGGAATGTAGGTCGCATCGGCGACCCACAGACGGTTCGGTGCGTCAGCTTGGAAGTGGCGCTGCACCAGATCCGGAGCCGGTCGTGCGCCAGGTGCTCGCCGCGTGGTCTTTACCCAGCGGCGCCGGCTTACGCCGCGCAGGCCCGCTTCACGCATCAGGCGAGCCACGCGCTTGAGGTGCCGGACGCCATGATCGCGGTTGCCAATAATCAGCTCGAGTCCGGCCAGAAGGCGGCCGCACGCAAAACGCTGGAACAGGTCGTGGCCAAGTATCCCGTTACCGAAGGCGGGCATGCGGCGAACAACCGGTTGAAGACGCTGATGTAAGGGCGGGCGGCTTCCAGCGGCCGCACCACACGCCGAAGGCCCGCTTTAGGTGGATCTTCAGATTCTGACGAACCCTACATTTTCCGGAGTGTAGGGTCAGCGATGATCCCGAAAAGGTCCTGTCGGCCGACTATACGGGCACTGACACCGCTGCAGGTGCAATGGCAGTCACCACGCGAGCTGACCTGGTCCACATCTTCTCGAGCACGGCGACGACCATCAGCCCAAGCGACGGGCTCAGGATCAATGAGAAGATAATCCATGTGGCGCCGGAGCGTCCCAGGGCGTTGGCGAAAAGGCCAACCGCGAAGGAGCAGGTGATCCAGGCAACAATTGCAAGCATGGCGGCAGATTCCATGGGTAAAAGTGATCGCCACGCGAAAAGGCGAGTCCCCAGTATGGGTACAACTGCAATCAGTAGCACTTGGGGAAAGGCATTACGGGAAAGCGCTGAATGGGGTCATCGACTGGAAGGCCCCTACCCCCGCTGGTAGTTCTGCTACCGCAACGCGGACGGGCTGACCTGGGACGGGCAGGGCGAGATGCCGTCGTGGCTCAAGCGGGGAGTCAATGCGGGGCAGAGCGTGGAGTTTTACCGGGTCGGGTCCTTGTAAAGCCCCACGCAAACTGCCTTGACGCTGCCGGCAGGACGCGTAGAATCTGGACCGTCGGGGGCTGCAAGGTTCCCGATAATGGTTGTGAACCTTCTTCTTGAAGGCCTTCTGGACGGCGGTTCGATTCCGCCCAGGTCCACCAGAAGCACATTGCACGGGCAGTGCACTTCTGATGGGCCTGACCTGGTTTCGACAGGGGGAGATAGGGTCGTGAGGCAACTCGTCAGAGAAGACGTTAAAACTAAATCGAAGTAAATGCTAACGACGAAAAGTTCGCATTGGCCGCCTAACAGCCGCCTTGGGTTGTAACTGACCTCGAAACAGAAAAGTTACTGACAAGGGCTCCTTCGGGGGCCCTTGTTCATTTGAGAGCTTGGCATCGATGCCAGCATGCGAATACTTGGGAATGCTCGATCACGACGGTAAATGGTAGCCTGCTCGAGGGGGCGTATCCCGGCCGGCCCTCATTGAGGAACTGAGTTTGGAGACTCAATGTTGCAAATGAATCCTGGGGAGGTTAGCTCAATCCCCAAGTGCCGAAGCGCTCGCCGTTGACAGCTGGAATTGGGCAGTGGTCGAGTGAGCAGGACCTCGAGGTAGCACTGGTCAATCACATCATGAGTATCCTGCTTGAGTTTGGTGCCGGCTTCGCCTATGTCCCGCCGCAGGGAATCGGGCCGGCGTGCTACAGTGCAGGTACATCAATGCTAGTCGTCGGGCCAGTGTGCCAGCGACTTCCGCTATCCCCCCCACATGATCGACAGCCTCATCGCGGCACTGCTCACCCTGCTGCTCAAGGCCTTCGCCGCGCTGCCGTATCGATGGTCCGCCCACATTGGCGCAGCACTTGGCGCGCTGCTTTACAGCATCCCGAGTCGCAGGCGGAACATTGTCCATACCAACCTGTCGCTGTGTTTCCCCGATCTGTCCGATGCTGCACGGCGCGACCTGGCACGGCTGCATTTTCGCCACGTCATGCGCAGCTACGTCGAGCGAGGCGTGCAATGGTTCGGCGACCGCGATCGCCTCAATGGCCTGCTGCGATTGGAATCCGAGATAGACCTGTCGTCGTGCTCGCGTACTCCGACGATTTTTCTCGGCTTCCACTTCGTCGCCATCGAAGCCGGCTGCATGTTCTATTCGATGGCCGGCAGCCCGGTAACGTCGCTTTACACCAGAATGTCGAACCGGGCGCTCGAAACCATTGCCAGAACGCAGCGCGAGCGATTTGGCGCGGTCATGGTGCCGCGTAACGAAAGCGCAAGGCAGGTCATTCAGTCATTGCGCAAGGGTGTACCGGTCATGCTTGCCGCCGACATGGACTTCGGCCTGAAAGACTCCGTATTCGTTCCGTTCTTCGGCGTCGCGGCCTGCACACTGATCTCCGTGTCCCGCCTCGCCAGGCTCACAGGTGCCCAGGTCGTGCCTTTTACAACCGAGGTTTTGCCCGACTATCGCGGCTACCAACTCCGGGTGTTCAAGCCGCTACCAGGCTTTCCGTCGGCCTGCGTAACGGCAGACGCGGCACAGATGAACGCGTTTCTCGAAGCGCAAATCCTGCGAATTCCCGAGCAGTACTATTGGGTGCATCGCCGGTTCAAGAATCGGCCCTCGGGGGAACCGGCGATCTATTGAGCCGCGCTCGATCTGATCCTCCCGTCCATACGACACGATGGCGCAGGCAGAGTGCCGGTGCTCGGCAAACTCGAAGCGTTCATCGTCTACCTGGACAACAACTGGGAGCTGCATCGTGAACGGTGACAGCTATCGACATGGGGAGCCCATTGCATCAGGGTTCGTCGAGTCAGCCGTCAACCAGGTGGTCAGCAAGCGGTTCGTCAAGCGCAGCAGATGGCCTGGCGGCCCCGGCATGCGCACAACCTCCTACAAATCCGGACCGCCTTGCTCAATGACCAGCTCCAGTCGTACGTTGAACGATGGTATCCCTCCGTCGCTGTGAGATGAAGATCGCCGCCTTGCCGCATTATCAGCCCCCGCTTTGGCGCGCTCTCGGATGCCTGGCTCGCTCACGTATCCAGGCATCGGGTCGCCGCCGGCCGCGCTGCGGCAGTACTGGCCGCGCACGACTTTCTCCACCAGCAGGTAGACAATGCGTTCCACGAAGCCCGGACAAAACGAGGCCACGGCGTTGCCGCCCCCCATACAGCGTGCGATTTCACCAAGGCTCAGCCAAGCCCCGCCCGGATCACGCCGGCGGGGCTTTCTGCATTTAGCTGTATCAATGTTTTGCCAATCCGCGTATAGTGCGGCCCGCGGGGTGGAGCAGTTGGCAGCTCGTCGGGCTCATAACCCGAAGGTCGCAGGTTCAAGTCCTGCCCCCGCAACCAGATTCGAAAGCCCGCCCGGTTTACGCCGCGCGGGCTTTTTTTTATTTTGGGGCCCGGCCTTGTTCCTGATCTGCTTCCTGTTTTGCGGAGTCCTAGTGCGAGCATGCGCTATGCTTGAGGCTGATATCCGCAGCTGTTTTGACGAAATTTCGCACGACTGGCTTGTCGCCAACATCCCTACGGACAAGGCGATACTGCAAAAATGGTTGAAGGCAGGCTACCTTCATAACCGTGTTCTTCACTCAACGCAGGCTGGTACACCGCAAGGCGGTATCGTTTCTCCTGCGCTGATGAACATGACTCTCGGCTGTTTTGCAGGCGTCCCAGGCGCTGAGTCGATGACTTCCCGCCGTCCAGGATGGCGCGCACCATGGCACCACTGAAGAGGATAGCGTGTTCTTTGGTCATGCTACGATCCTCCAAAACAGGGAGGTACCACCATGGGCATTGAGAGCTACCAGGACTACACAGTTCGTGGCTTTGCGAAGCAAATGTGCGATGGTTCGTTCGAAGCCTTTGGCACCGTGCAAAAGGACCATCTCGTTCTGGAGGCGTCTGAGCCTTTGGGCTACTACCCAACGTTCGACCTTGCCGTCGCGGCAGGCATCGCATGGGCGAAAGCGTGGGTCGAGGATCAACGCTGAACCCTCCGGAACTCCACCACCCACACCCACGGGTTGGCCTTCCATGAATCGGCGCCGTTGATGAGTCCACAAGTGGATGTAACGGGAGCGCATGGATGCATCGTCTGGATCGCAACCGTGCAAGTTGAACCTCATCGGAGGCAAAGGCCCACAAATAGCGCTTTCCGCCTGAACATCAGCCTCGCTGATGACCTGCAGCCGCTCCACGCTTACGTCGGCCACTTCCAGCATCAACCGGCACGCCGCGCGCGGAATGTGAATACTGGGCTTCCACGGCCGTGCTCAATGACCAGCTCCGGTCGTACGTTGAACGATGGTATCCCTCCAACGCCGCGGCATGGGCTCGCCCTTGCCGGCAAAGCGCCCCTGCGCGTCGTCGCGCAGTTCGCCATCCTTGGCCCGACCAACCGGATTGACAACGTCCTGGATCTCTTCCATATTCCTTTCCATCCCGTGCATCTGGAAGATCCGCGCATGGGTGCCATCTGCGGCTAGCGTCCAGATGGTCGTCACGGCTCGCTCCTTTCGTGGCATCAGTAGTCACGTAACAAGGATAGGTGGGCCGGGCGATCATCCCGGCGGCTTCGCAACGCCGGCTGGGGGGATGGACGGTGTCCCGTGCGCCCTCCGATGCCGCTATCCGCCGAGGATCGTGAGCGCCGTATGAGATGGCGTGTGGCATCGGTAAGGGCGTCGGCTCGCTCTTGGTGCGCAGAGGCCCTGGATCCGCAACCCTGCGAGCACCCAGAATTGTGACCGCGGGGGTAGCGACCCCTGAGCACAGAAAATTTCGACGACGAGGGCTGCTGCCGATACTGTTGACTCTGGCAGGAGGCTCCATGCAAATACGCTATCCCCACTGTATCCGCAAGGGATCGAATCATGGCATTCATCAAACGTAGCGACAAAAAGAAGAAGCCTTTCAAAAAGGAAAGCTCTCTTTTCAAGCGCAAGCGCTATTGCCGCTTCACCGTGGCTGGTGTAGAACAGATCGACTACAAGGATCTGGACACCCTGAAGGACTTCATCGGCGACAACGGCAAGATCACGCCGGCTCGCCTGACCGGCACCAAGGCGCACTATCAGCGTCAGCTCAATACGGCCATCAAGCGCGCGCGTTTCCTCGCGCTGCTGCCGTACACCGACCTGCACAAGCACTGATTATCCAGGCGGTTAAAGCGATCACGGAAATCGTAGGACTGCTATGGCCGACCACGGACCGCGGACCTTCGCTTGAATGACCGCTCGCCGCCGGTCACTGGATCCTCTGCGGGGGGGGCTGACGCCCCGCTCAATAATGCTCGAGTGGGTCCGCCTCGCTCTCGTGCACCTCAACCGGCAAGCACCTTGTGCCATTATCCGTCAGCCATTCGATTTCCGTCGGCGTCTGCGGGGCGTTGTCGATGTCAACCGTAATAAAGGGTGCCGGCTGCCCCTATGAACTGGCGTTGCGCGGCCGCCCTGCGGCCGGCGCTCTTGTTTTGCTTATTCTTCCTGGAACGCTTCCTCGCGCTTGTTCTTAATCGTCGGCATCGCCACGATCAGCACTAGTGCTGCCGCGGCAATCAGCAGGCCCAGCGACAGCGGACGGGTCACGAACACGCTGAAGTTACCACGCGAGAGCAACAGGGCACGGCGGAAGTTTTCCTCCATCATCGGCCCCAGCACGAACCCCAGCAGCAGCGGCGCCGGTTCGCACTTGATCTTGATGAAGAGGTAGCCGATCGCACCGAAGACGGCGGTCTGAAACACGTCGAATGTGGTATTGCCCACCGAGTACACGCCGATGCAGCAGAACACCAGGATGGCCGGGAACAGGTAACGGTAGGGCACCTTGAGCAGCTTCACCCACACCCCGATTAGCGGCAGGTTCAGGATGATCAGCATCAGGTTGCCGATCCACATAGACGCGATCAGGCCCCAGAACAGCGCCGGGTTGCTGGTCATCACCTGCGGGCCGGGCTGGATGTTGTGAATGGTCATCGCACCCACCATCAGCGCCATCACCGCATTGGGCGGGATGCCCAGCGTCAGGAGCGGAATGAAGGAGGTCTGCGCCGCCGCGTTGTTGGCCGACTCCGGACCCGCCACGCCCTCGATGGCGCCCTTGCCGAACTCATGCGAGTACTTGGAGGTCTTCTTTTCCAGCGAATAGGCCGCGAACGACGCCAGTGCAGCACCGCCGCCCGGCAGGATGCCCAGCGCCGAACCCAATATCGTGCCGCGCAGCACGGCCGGGGCCATGCGCTTGAAGTCCGCCTTGCTCGGCCACAGGCTCGTGATGTGGTCAGTGAAGGTCTCGCGATGTTCCTTTTGCTCCAGGTTGGCGATGATTTCAGCAAAGCCGAACACGCCCATGGCCACCGAGACGAAGTTCAGGCCGTCGGTCAGCTCAGGCACATCGAAGGAGAAGCGCGCGGCGCCCGAGTTCACGTCGGTGCCGACCAGGCCCAGCAGCAGGCCCAGCACGATCATGGCAATGGCTTTGATCAAGGACCCCGAGGCCAGCACCACGGCGCCGATCAGGCCTAGGCACATCAGCGAGAAGTACTCGGCGGGACCGAACTTGAATGCTAGTTCCGACAGCGGCCCGGCGAAGGCGGCCAGAATCAGCGTGGACACGCAGCCGGCGAAGAAGGAGCCCAGGCCGGCAGTGGCCAGCGCCACTCCGGCGCGGCCGCGCCGCGCCATCTGGTAGCCGTCGATGGTGGTCACCACCGAGGACGATTCGCCCGGCAGGTTCACCAGAATCGCGGTGGTCGAGCCGCCGTACTGCGCGCCGTAGTAGATACCGGCCAGCATGATCAGTGCGGCCACCGGCGGCAGCGTGTAGGTCACCGGCAACAGCATGGCGATGGTGGCCAGCGGCCCAATACCCGGCAGCACGCCGATCAGCGTGCCGAGCACGCAGCCGAGGAAGGCATAAGCCAGGTTCTGGAAGGACAGGGCAGTCGCGAAGCCTAAGCCCAGGTTGGATAGCAGTTCCATGTGGCGGTCTCCTTAGCCTGCGATAAAGGCCGGCCAAACCGGCATCTGAAGATTGATGCCGTAGACGAAGGGAGCCCGTGCTGATCCGCACGGGCTCCACGCCGTTCAGAAGCGCACCCTTCCAGATGAACTCGTGGCTGGCCATCGACACCAATACCAGCGCAAATACCGACAACACCATGCCGAGCGGCTTGGGTGGATGGGCGTGCCAATGGGCGCATGACGGTGCTGGCGCTCACGCCCAACTCGGCGGCGAGCTTGCGCGTGCTCCAGTGCGTGGCCGCAACGGGCTTGCCTTGCGTGGTCAGCTCCACCAGCCGCGCCGTGTCCACCTTCAACGGCGGCGCACCGCGCGGCAAGTCGCGTTCGATACCGGCCAGCAGCACGATACGCACACGCTGCGCCCGCCTCACGCTCGTGAGCTTCGACCGAACCAGCTTCGTCAACCTGGTTCGCTCCTCGTCGGTCAACATGATCTCTTGGGCAACTCGCACTCGCCCTCTCCACGCCGTGCCGCAATAGCTACGGCAGAGCATGGACTCAGCCTGGGAAGTGCTGTCGTGGTCGGCGTGGCGTGGCTCCCACTCCGACCGGTCTGAGTTCGCCCTCCCAGGGTGCGGCATCCGGATCCAGCAAATAGTCGCCTTCTCTGGTTTTCTCGTAGAGGTGGTCCCGGATCGCCTGCCCGATCGCAAGGCGACACAGTCCCTCACAGCTTGAGGCAATCGCACCCTGAAGCGAAGCTACCTCGGTCAGTACCTCGAATGAACGCCTGCCGCCGCCGACAAAGCTGGTGAACCTGACGCCCTTCGGGTGGGCCGCATCGACAAAGAGGACGGCAACATGGTAGGCAATCCCCTTGTCTACGCCGGGCAGCGTGCACAGGAAACTGGATGACGCGTCGACGCTGCTCATGCCTGAACCCCTAGCAAGCTACAGATGATGGTCCGCCCGGATACGAGCATATGGTGCTAGAGCAAAACCACGGATTCGCCCGCGACCAGTCCGTTGATGATGTCCTCGGCGTAGCGAAGCACGGCGCGCCGTGCTTCGCCCACATTGTCCCACGGCGTTGCGTTGAGACGAAAGGTGCGTGCCTGCTCGCCTTCGGGACGTCCGCCTTCACGGCAGATCACCACTGCGGCCTTGAAGGACCGGTCAGGCCTAGGCTCGCGCCAAGCACGCTCCACAGTATCCCTATACACCAGAGGGTAAAGGTCATACCCCTTGTAAGTGGCACTCGGGTAAGTATCCATGACTTGCTCTGGGCTTTTGCGGTTTGCTTTCCATGCCCCACTCTACTCCTCTTGTGAGGCCAGGGCCGGCCTTATTTCACTGGAGGCGACAATCGCGCCTGTAAAAAGCTCCGCATTGCGGAGTTTTACTCAACTTGCGTCGCGACGATCAGATCGGCTCGATCCTGGTCGCTGCGCGCACATTCGGACGCGCAAAGGCACGTGCCTTAGTGACGGGCAGGGAGAAATGCCCTCGTGGCTGCGGCGGACGGTCAATGCGGGGCTGAGTGTGGGGGTTTTCCGGGTCGGATGGCCCCACCGGTGCCAGATACGGGGACATCCCCCCGAGTTCTTGCGCGACACGCTTTACCGTAGGGGCAGCATTGATTGCGATTTCGATTCCGGCACGTTTCGAGCCGGTAGGATCACGAGCAGTTCCGCGCCACAGCGCGGCGCCTCCTGGAGAAGGCTGCCTCCCGCGCCAGGACCAGTGGTGGGCTGACGGCATTGGCGGCAGGCCTTCGTGTCAGAGCCGCTGCCCAGCTCGGTGATCGCCACGGCCAGCACGATCTCGCCGGAGCAGACCGATCACGCGCTTGCAGTGCGCGTTATTCCGCGCCACAGCTGAGATTCGCAATTTCCCTCAAGCCGTGTTGCTGCAAGGCCGGGAGACCGCGCAAAAAACGGGCGCCGACTAACCGGCAAGGACAACATAGGAAGGATGATCTGAGTGAATCCATCGATGCCCTGCGATACCTGGCTCACGCCCTGTTCGGAAACCCACAGATGTCCACCTTGCGCCTCTCCCCGCTGCCGGGTGTTACCAGATAAATTTCGTTCACAATTCGCGGCGGGGACGATATGGGCAGGTTGGTTGACTACCTTCGCGCGTATGTCATCTACCGTCGAAGCGCGAAAGCAGCAGACCTCCTCTGGAAATACTATGGTCTCCGGATCACAGACGAGATCCACCACCGGCTGATGTGCCTCAGCGTTCAGGCCCGAGGCGAACTCGCGCCACAGGCGCTGGCGATGCTCTACCTCGCCGCGATGCTAGAGGAATACGAAGGCGACCCCCACGCCCCGATCGTCCACGCAAGCGTTGAGTTTCTCCTGCGTCGTGCCATCGCGGCCAATGCCAGGGGCCGGCGGCGCGACTCCATCCACTTTCAGCATCTACGGGAGATCGCTATGCGAAAATACGGCTGGGAGCCATAATTTCACGTTCTCTATAGCCCCCCCTCGCTTTCCTTCATTGAAGCCTGACCGCTGCCACCTTTCCGCAGGCTCAGGGTCAGGATCGGGAGTCCAAGCTCAGCCGTTCGACAACCGCGCGAGCAAGACTGCTACATGGTCGTCCTCTCCGCGACCTCGAGTGACTGCAGCCCGTCCGGAACGTTACCGAACCGGCTCGCCCCACCACGACCGGTACGTACGTGCGCCGCTAGAGTTCAGAGTTGAGCGAACAAAGTTCAGAGTTACGTGAATCTCGACAGCGGTACTGATAAGAACCAGGGCAGCGATATGCAGGATATTGTTTATTGCGCGTCGTCCCTGCCGTTTGGTTTTTCCATCTTAGAGAGTTCCTCAATCAGTAGGTCAGGGAACTGGCCGCCGGCGCCGAACACGATCCAGAGGGGGACGCCAAATAACGCCCCCACCGCCGCAATTCCTAAGCCTCGACGGGCGAACGCGGCCGCGACGATGGCGAGACCTGAAAGCCCAAGCCGAGTGGACGTGCTACGGCTGTCCCAGGCGTATTCCTTGAGAGCCCCAGCCGCCATCTTCGCGAGAGCCCAGGCTCCGCCACTTTGCGCAGTCGCTCGGTAAGCCGCGCGCGCCTGTTCATACCGGGGCAGTGCGCTGTCGCGGATCACTAAGAGCTGACGCATTAATGCGAGGACAGCGGACCGGTCCTCTTCGGCGATCTGGGTGGCTACGGTGGCAGCGAGCTGGCGCAGCTTCTCCTGATTGAGATCTTCTGACACGTTGCCCCCCTTTACTGCTAGATCCAGACCTGTGGACACCCATCGCTTAGCATAATCGCCCAGTGTCAGTCCTTCATACGCCTCGGCGCGCCAGTGCGGCCTGATTTGCCGTCGCGGCCTGGTCAGCTCGGGCGAGTCGTGGGCTTGTCGAGAGCGCTCACGATCCAGTCCCGCGCCTCGGCCGCCTGATCGTCCGGGAAAGTTCTGACGTGGGCCGGCACCACGAAGCGGAAGACATCGATAGCGCGGCGGATCCAGTCATGATCCGTCACCACGGCTACGGCTTCCCAATGCCAGTAATGGGCAACCCCAAGTTTCAGGTCATCCCATGCCGCACCCGCGGACATCCGCGTGAAACCCGGCCCGAGCTCATAGTAGACGCGAATCTTGTCGTGCCCCTTCATCGCGGCGTCCACGGCAGGAATCAGAACCCGCTCGTAATCATCTCGTGTGACTTCGCCGGACGCACGCACCGCGACGACGTTGCCCGGGAAGCCTTCCAGGATTTCGATCATGGCAGCTCCTGTTTGCGGGCCTTCGCGGGCGCGCGGCCGCCTGCACGGATACCGGATGCGGACGCGCCTTGTGGTACCTGCTAAAAAGCTCGCTTCCACGGTACATGGGACGTGCAGGCGGGACAAGGAAGATTCGTCTCTGACCTCCGTTTTCTCTTGTCGCGGGCGATGGCGTTGGGCGCTCGCCTGTGCCGTTCGGGAGGGGCAGCGTCCTCCATATTTGGCGAAAATTTCACGAATTCCGGCCGAGCCTCAAAACGCGGCCTTCGATCGAGATATGCCTTATGCGACATATGCGCCGCTGAAAGGTATTGATCCGTTAGGAAAATGTAGTATCCGTGTCAGCTCATCCTCAAGCGCCACTGGCCGCTCACATCCAAGTCAGCGTTGCCTCCGTAAAGAGGTTAGCGGGCATGAGGTAGTCGCCGTGTTCAATGGCAAGATCTTCCAGATCGCGCAGCGTATCCTCAGACAGCGCGGCCATGTCAAACCTGCAGTAGAGGTAGCGCTGCCTGAATGTGGCCTTTTCCATGCGCAGGCCGCGCACCAATGCTTCGGGGGATGCCACGGAGACATGCTCGACGGCGCGGTACTGGACGTCGACACCGAATTGTCGGCCGAGTTGCTCAAGCTCAACCGCATCCTGCCAAGCGTTCTCGTAGTCCAACTCAAGCGTGCCGGCAGCGCGACCATGGATGCGTTCCACCGCGCTGGCTCGGTCGCGTGCGGTAAATGTGCTCATCGTGGCCCTCCAAGTGCCGCTCAGTCGAGCGTGATATTTGCCTCCCTGATCAGGGTGCTGAATCTGGCCTTCTCCTGCTTGATGTATGTGGTGAAGTCCGCCGGCTCGGAAGCGGTGGAGCTGAATCCATAATCGCCCAATACCTTGATGGCTTTTTCCGAAGCCAACGCCTTCGCGACTTCATTCCTAATACGTTGAGTCAGTTCTGCGGGCATTCTCGCCGGCCCCTACAAGCCATACCAGGAAACCATCTCGAAACCGGTCAATCCCGACTCCGCGACCGTCGGAACGTCCGGCAAGACGGAAATGCGCTTCGCACTGGTGACGGCAAGCGGCTTCAGCTTTCCACTTTCACATGGGGCAGCGTCGATGGCAAGCCATCCACCACACACCCGATCAGAGAGAAATTGCTATCGCGCAATTGCTGTTGGGCGGCGCTTATGTCAGATGCGGCGGGTATCCCTGCCGGTCGGAGTCGTGCGCCCCTAAGTCGGCCGTCGACGCGCAGGCACTGGAAAGGGGCGGAACGTCGAAATGGGCGGCAGCATACATGGCATTGCACGCCCATACCTCTTCCCCGTTCTTATAGAAGGTGACCCATTTGCCGTCGCTGACGCAGTGGGCGCCAGGAAACACTTCGTCGTGGCCGTTCGGACCGTCCAGCGCAAAGGGCGCGTGGGGCGTGGCCCAGTAGTGGCCGCTCGGTAGGGGTGCGATCGTTTTTCGGGACATATCCTCAGCGCCGCAAGGCGTGGCACACAACGCGCGATCCGGCCCGCCGCTGAGAAGCGGATTGTGTTAATCCTTTGACGGCGTGGCACCGTCCCGAGACATGCTGGTGTAGTCTCACGACAAAAATCATCTCCTCTATCCGGTGCAATCTCGTCATGACGCAATTCGTCCCACTTGCTGTCCGGGACTTCGGCGTCTGCGCCATCCGACCGCCAGCGGTCTCTGTCCCGCCTTGTCCCCTTCCATCGCGAGGTACACGAAACGTCAACCGCAGACTGGTAGGGCTTGTCAAGACTCCCGGCATAGGGGGGCGTGACGCCTCGCCAGGCCGGGAGACAACGGCGACAGTCACAAGGCGTTAGGACGGTGACTCCTGAAGACGCCTAAGGGGGCTCGGAGAATCCATGCAAAATGTCATGCCACCACACTTTTAATCTAAGCCCGCGACATGGCCGACGGATTACCTCGCCTTGACGAAGGTAGACAGGCCATCGATCGCGTCCCTGGCGGACGAGAGGGCCAGCGTGATCGCAGCGTGCGGCGCGTTTGCGAAATGCTGGAGCAACGGTGGCAGCTGTCTTCGGGAACCCATTCCTGAACAGACTTGCATGATGGTTACGGTAGCGAGGAAGCGCGGCTGAACCGAGTCGCCACCGGGGATGCCACTGGAGGCACGACGTACGCTCGCAGATAGCCTGAAGCCTTTGTAGATGCTGTTGTTCTGAGACATGTTGGTCTCCTTTCATCACCGAGCATACGCTCACGACAGCGGCGTGTCCGATTTACTTTCGGCTACGAAGTCAAAGCGTCCCATAAGCCCCGAAATTGGCTTGCAAAAACGCGATGGTATTGGGGATGCGGGATAGCGAGCGACGGTGCGTCGGGAAGCCGCGCGCTCGCATGGTGTCTGTCTGGAGGAACCTCTGCACCATGCCAGCTCAGATTAGGAATACGGCAACAGCGTTCGCTCAGACCTTGTGACGATAGTTGATGCGACCCTTTGTCAGATCGTATGGCGACATCTCGAGCGTGACGCGATCTCCGGCGAGAATTCGTATGCGATTCTTCTTAAGCCGCCCGGACGAATAGGCCCAGACTTCGAAGCCATTCTCCAGGGTGACGCGAAAACGGCTATCCGGGAGGACTTCGGAGACCCTTCCGCCAAACTCCACCAGTTCTTCTTTTGCCAAGGATGCTCCTTTAAGTTTTATCGAATGCCACGCGGCAACGTGGAAGCGAGTGCCGTATGCCGATGCGCGGATGGTTGCAACCGTATGCGCGCGACTGCGCTTTCCCCTGCGCGACGGGCGGCTTGCCGCGCTTTGGTTTCGGTGTGATGTGTGGCATGGCGCATCGAGACGTTGGCGACGATGCGTTCAGCGCCGTCTTTGTACTCGGAGATCATGTAATTCGCGAACCATACGCCGGGCTCTTGTTGGATGGGGTACACCGAAACGGTGAACGGGGTCATGCTGTGATTCAAACTGTTGCCTGTTCGGAAGGCGCTCGTTTCGGGGGGGGCGTCTGGTGTTCCCTTGTGGGAGCGGTGCGCGCGTGGTCCCCGCAATCGGTTGCCATTGGAAAAATCAGTGTCGAGTCCCGCGCTCTAGTGCAGGTGGAGAAACTGGTGTGAAATTGACCGTTCTTGCATCAGCGAGCGCGCCTGGTACATGCGCAGTGGCTGCGGAGCGGACGTGCCGCGGGTCGGAAAAGGTTGCGGCCGGTTGTTGCCGCGAAAGATTCGGGTGTACGCCCGTGCTGCCGCTGATACTCTTCTAATGATAATGTCTTGCGGACAGCGCATTTGGCGTCGATGGGTATCGACGAAATTGGATGATACCACTTTTGGATATCTCTGCTTGCGATGTACCCAATTCACGCCGCCGTAGTGTGTTGCATCGCTATAACCTGAATCTGACTGAGTTGGCGGCGGGCCGCGAGGCGGAAGGGTTCAGTCGCGATGCCAGGGACATGGACGCTCACGCCTTGGAGCCCATACAAAGTCATGGGTTGGACGAAAAAATTCCTTTGCCGAAGCTTCAGCGGGGTTGTCAGTTTTTTTGTGTGCAGGCAGTTAAAGGCTCACCGTCGATTGAGCGGTGAGCCAGCATTATCTCAACGATGCGGATGGGTGAAGCGCTCCTCGTAGAGGATCGCAAACTGGTCATCGCCGCCTTCCAGTCATGGGTGGAGCTTCCCCACTTGCCGGTGATGTTGCGCAGCGCCAGCCAGAGCAGTTTGGTTGCCGCCTCGTCGCTGGGGAAGTGACCTCGCGTCTTGATGATCTTGCGCAATTGGGCATTGATACTCTCAATGGCGTTGGTCGTGTAGACGATCTTGCGGATTGCCGGCGGGAACGCAAAGAACGGAATCACCTGATCCCAGGCGCGCCGCCAGGATGCGCCGATGGGTGCGTACCGTTGACCCCATTCCCCTTGCTCGAAGGCTGACAACTCGGCTAGCGCAGCTTCGACAGTAGGTGCCGTGTACACGGGCTTGAGCGCTGCCGCCACGGCCCGGCGTTCCTTCCAGCTGGCGTACTCGAGGCTGTTGCGGATCAGATGCACGATGCAGGTCTGCAGCGTCGTATTCGGGAACACCGCATTCAATGCCTGCTCCATGCCTCTGAGCCCATCGGTGACCGCGATCAGGATGTCCTGCGTGCCGCGGGTCTTCAGGTCGTTGAACACCTTCATCCAGAACTTGGCGCCTTCGGTAGTCTCGATCCACAGGCCCAGGATGTCGCGCGTGCCATCTGGCAGCACGCCCAAGGCCAGGTAGACAGCCTTGTTGCGCACCACGCCGTCCTCGCGCATCTTGACCCGCAGCGCGTCGAAGAACACCACTGGGTACATCACCTCCAGCGGGCGCGACTGCCAGGTGATTACCTCATCCATGACTGCGTCGGTCACCGAACTGATGAACTCGGGCGACACTTCGGTGCCGTACTGCTCGGCCAGAAACGCCTGGATCTCGCGCACGGTCATGCCGCGGGCGTACATGGCGATGATCTTGTCGTCGAACCCGGTAAAGCGCCGCTCGTGTTTGGGAATCAGGATCGGATCGAAGCTGCCATCGCGGTCGCGTGGGATATCCACCCGCAGTGGGCCGTCATCGGTCAAGACCGTCTTGGCGCTCTTGCCATTGCGCTGATTGGCCGTGCCGGCTGGGCGCTCAGCACCAGCCGGGTAGCCTAGATGATGGCCCAGTTCAGCGCCCAGGGCGCGCTCGATCAGGGCCTTCTTGAACGCCATCGAGGCGTCCTGGACCGCCTCAGCGGTCATCGGACCCTTGACGAAATGCGCGATCAGGTCCTCGGGAATGGTCGGCAGCTCGCGGTCAGCGGCTTGGCTCGTCTTGGTTTTGCGTGGCATACATGCTCCTTGGTGACATGTTATGCCCTAAACACAAAATTTCTGACAGGCCCGCTTCAGCGCGTATGCTGGGGTTGCCAACCGGCAAGCAATGCAGCAGGAGTTCTCATGGCAAAAAGCCAACTACGCGGCAACCGAGAAGCGAAAAAGCCAAAGCAACCCAAGAAGCTTTCCGTACCGGCAACCCCGTTCAGCACAGTTCAGTCGCGGGTTCGGAACGACGGTCTCGCCAAGAGGAAGTCGTAAGCCGGGCAAATGCCAGGCAAGGCGCGATATCGCCGCTGGGCGATACCTCTTCATTCAACGAATGCCGATCGTTGAGGGGGGCGCACCATGATCCATCCTGACACAGGCGCTACATTCCGAGGCCTGCCACTAACAGCCGAACAAGACTCGGAGGTTCGCCACTATCGGAGCAGAAAAACGAGGCCTGGCAAGCCATGGGATACCGCGGAATTACGCGGGATGCTCGAAGACATGTTGCTGCCGCCGAAGGCCGAGGAGGGCGGTCAGGAAGATGTACTCCTAGGGCGGTCGGCTGCCGCGGAACGTGCGGCGTCGTTCGTCGATGAGGCGATGGATCCGGTTGCGGCATATGAGGATTGGAACGCCGCCTTGGAAATCGAGGGGATGACAGGCGAAGTGCGCTAATGCTGGTTACCACGTGGAGATGGCGCTTGTCGTTGCGAGCGGCAGGCCAATCCCGGCAACCGGGTCGGCTATTGGCTGGATCTCGATAAAGGGCCGCTTCGACTCGACCTTGCCAAATATGGCAGCAAACGGAATGTCGGCTGCGTCCCGGCCGGTGCCGATGCGCAGCAGGCCAGTCGGAATGGATACCCCTGAGGGGTCGAGCAGGTACCATCCGCCTGACAGGAACACCTCGACGACCGCATGAAAGTCCGGCGCGCCCAAGGCGGGGTCCGCGCCATAGTCCACGCTGCTGGACATACGGGCGGGAATACTCAGGGCGCGGCAGATCGCGATCATCAGGTGGGAGAAATCCCGGCATACGCCGGTGCGCTCGACAATCGTATCGATCGCAGAGGTGCGCTCATTGGTGGATCGCGAAAGAAAGCGCACATGGTTGCGCACCCACTCCCGAATTGCATACACGCGCGAATAGCCGGGGCGCATGCTGCCAAACTCGCGCATGGCGAACTCCATCATGCGGTCAGATTCGCAATACCGGCTCGGCGCCAGGTACGACAGTACATCGAAGGGAGTTCGGCGACGGGTACCTCCGTTAGCGACATGCCATCGTCCAGACGATGATCGATGTCCACCACAGCTTCATAGCGGATGGCCAAGGGGCCCTTATTCGCACGTATCCTGAGCAGCCGGTTGCCGAGTGGGTCCGTGTAGCGAGCGGCGTGAGTCGGTGGCGTGAGTGCCAGACGCTCGGAGACAACGGACTGTCTTGCGGTCTTCGCAGCTTCGACAATCAACAGAAAGTCTCCTGTGGGATCCGAGATCTCGTAGGACAGGTTCACCGAGTACCGAAGGCGGTTCATTGCTGACCTTGTGCGATGTGGAGGCGGGAGATGGTGTCGGCCGCAGGAACGGATCGGACCTTCTAATTCAGTGTAGCGCCAGAAGCGGTCGACCGGTCCGCGTTAGCTGGGAAGCAGTTGCGCGGCGCCCAATTTGTAAGGGAGATAGGACGGTGTGCATCGGCCCCCTATACTGCTAGTTGTAGCGTTTCGGAAGCCAAGTGCCTCTGATCCGCCGATCACTCGTTTCCGGGCCTTCCCCCTCGATGACGTCTTAGGACTGGTGACTCCTGAAGTCACTTATGGGGACTCCTGGAAAATTCATGCAAGATGCCACGCGGCGACCGCCGTTCGCCCAGCCCCCCAATCGTCAGTTATTAATAAGTCAGTCTTTCGCCGGGATCGATGCAACCGATGTCTGGCAAGGGAGACGCTTCTCCGCAAGACCGATTGCAAAGTTGGCTTCCGCCTTTGTGGCTGCTCTCCCGCGTTTCGGGCTGGCGGAGCCGTGCTCTCATCGTGATGAAGATGCCGTGACGATCTCCAGCAACGCGATATGGGTGGAAATGATTACCCGCTGGCAATGGAAGATCGGTGCCCACAACGATGACAATTTTTCAACACTGCCATCACTATGCCAGCGTGGCAAGCGATGAAGGAAGATATCGTGCCGAAAGAATCTGCAGAGACCACTTACCGGTTTATACATGTTACGCGCCTTTTACGCGACCGCCAGGTGGGCAGGCCGTCGAAGGGAAATACCCAGCGATTCGGAGTCATGCGATTGGCAGCGTCCCAGTGGCATCAGGCAATCACGCTGCTGATTGACTGGGATCGTGCTGTCAACGAAGGCTGGCCAGACCTGCGGTCACCGTCCTGCACCCGAACCAGAGCCATGAGGAGCATCGGCCGTAGTCATCAAGCAAGCATCCGCCGGCTCGCCGGAAATGGGCACTGAGATTGCGTGAGGTAACTTCATGCGTACGTTGCTGTATTTTAGTCTGAGAGACACCGCCACGGCGCGACTGGCAAAAGTGCGATTGGGCGATTTCGCCGGTACCCAGGCACTCGTCGCAGGGCCGTGGTTTGTCCAGCGCGACAATCAGCCCGTCGACGGATTGCCAACGATCGACGTCGGTCAGACTACGTACCGGGAAGAGGCGGCGATCACAGGAATTTTCGTCGGCGCGCTCGTTGGAGCGCTTGTCATCTTCAGATACGGCGCTTCAGCCGGCGCCGGCGCCACTGCTATTGCGTATGTTGGTGCTGTCATGCTTGGCGCGATGATCGGATGGTGGGTCTGCGGATTGGTCGGCGGCAAGATCGTTCGCCTTGCACTGTGGCGGCGGAATGCGCAACTCGCACCGGGCCAATTGCTGATGATCGTCAGTTGCGATTCGAGATCGAAAGAAGCCCTGAAGCAGCTCATCAACGAACTGGGCGGGGTCGGGGTCGACGAGCGTAGTGACCTGATGCCGAATTTCAGATGGCAATGACTGCCGCTTCGGATTGGCCTTGCCAATGCGCTCCCGGAAACGTACGTTAGGCAGCCTGAACGATAAGGCGGCCGTGGACGTTATTCCTGGAATGGACGAATGAACAGAGGCCCAGTGCGGAGGTCAGATATGCAAAGACGCGTCACGATTGGTGAATATGAAGTGTTGATCGAAGCTGAGCAACACCTCGGTACCACCCAGTTGGCCGGAGCGATTGGCTACGTAGTACGCTACTCGATTGCCCGTCCGGATTGCCGGCCCATCAGAGGCGATCTTCTCAGCGTACATTCCTACGATCTCATTGACGGCACCGACTACTTTCGCAGCGCCGATGCGGCGCTTGACCATGGAGTGGCAAAGGCGCGCGATGACATTGCCACCTTGTCGCCAAAAGTAAATCGGACACATCCCGGCATATCCGCGTATGCTCGGTGATGAAAGGAGACCGACATGTCGCAGAACAACGCAATCTACAAAGGTTTCAGGGTATCTGCGAGGGTGCGTCACGCACCCGGTGCAGTCCCCGGCGGGGACCGGGTTCAGTCGCGCTTCCTCGCTACCGTAACGATTACACAAGTGAGTACAGGAATGGGTTCGCGCAGACGGCTGCCAGCCGTGATCCAGCATTTCGCCAGTGCGCCGCACGCTGCCACCGCGCTGGCCTTGTCGTCGGCCAGGGATGCGATTGACGGCATGTCCACCTTCGTCAAGGCGAGGTGAGGTAGTCCCGGCGGCCATGCCATAGGCTCCGATCGAGAGAGAAAGAGGGGACATAATGTCGAGACAGCTCAAGCACAAGGCCGAACTGCGCGCCATGCTTCGCGCGGAACAGGCAAAATTTTCTGAATGTGAGGGCGCTTGCTTTGGCGACGTGCTCTGGCATGCCGCAGATGCCGGGGGCTGCAACTGGAGTCTGTCAACCATGGAAGGCGGCAACAGCGCCGCATGTTTGGAGATGATCCGCCCGTTCGCCAGCCGGCTACGCGAGATGTATAACGTGCCGGACGAGGGGAAATAGCGCATTACGGCCGCCACGCAAGTGACCTGTGCGTGGTTGCGATACATGGCAGCATGAAGGATCTAGCCTGCTGGCCCATATGGAATTCGCTGACGAGGTCCCCATCTGATTACCGAGCATGAAGCTGCTCACTTTCCCTATCGGGTTTTCCTCGCCCCGGTCCAACCTGTTAGCCATCATGCGATCAATGCTTGCGCTCCTTGAGAAAGGGTGAGTTCAGGGCCAATCCACCTATAAGGAGCCTCGCCCTATAGCAAGATCGGTTTGTGGTGGCGTGGCGCGAGTTGTCCGCGGGCGGGCGGGGGGTCGCCGCTGCCGACCACGACGCCGTCCGGCGGTGGACAACTCGCTGGCGAGCGCGTTTCGTTGTGCTTCGGCCTTGACGCTGTTCGCAGACAAGCGGCAAGCAATAGCCCAGCGCGCTGCGGAGGCTCTTGGGCATGATGAGCACCTCCTCTTCGGTTCAAGATAGCGGATGAGGCGAGGTCAATTCCAGGGATGTGGATTCGAATTTTTTCCCCTTTCGCGAGGATGGCCCAAAGAATGCTGGCGTGCTTGTTGGCTACTGCGACCAGGGCCTGGTAGTAGCCGACGCGGGCCTGCAGTTGGACATGATGTGTGCCTGGGCACAGTGGCAAGCGCTTAATCAGGAAATCGCCTGGTTCGATCGGCAAATTGCCACGCATGCCCGTCAGGATCCTGACTGGGGCGCCAACCGCAACGACGTCACCCGACTGCCGCCGATCGAGGCCATTCCTCCGAACCGTGGCAAATGTGGTCGTCCCCTATCCAAGCCCAGCATCTTGCAGAGTGATCGCGGATACCACCACGACAAATAGCGCAAGCCCCTACATGCCGTCAGCATCGCCACGGAGATCGCCCGCTGGGGCCAGCTGCACGGCAGCGGCCTTGGCAAGACCCGCTGGGTTGTGGAACGAACGATCGCCTGGTTGCACAATTTCACTCGACTGCGAGTTCGCTTCGAGAGACTCGCCCTCATACATGAAGCCTTCCTGAAAATCGCTTGCTGCATCATCTGCTGGCGCCATCTCATGAAAGTCATTTTGTTAGCGCTTCTAAGCGCGTATGCTGGGACTGCCACCTTGGCAAGCAACGCACTAGGAGCAACACCATGGCCAAGAGTCAACTACGCAGCACTCGCGAAGCGAAAAAGCCCAAGCAGCCCAAGAAGCCGTCAGTGCCGGCAACCCCGTTCAGCACGGCTCATTCGCGGGTTGGGAACGAAGGTGTCGCCAAGAAGAAGACGTGAATCGGTTGGCCGCGGACACGCGGCACAGTGATCACACGCAACTTGTAACGTTCACCGCAGGGAATCGATATCTCTACATTGAAAGCGCAGACCGCATCGGGAGGCGCATCATGATTCATCACAACACGGACCCCACTTTCCGAGGGCTTCCGCTCACCGCCGAGCAAGACTCGGAAATCCGTCACTACCTGAACAGGAAGGCCAGGCTGGGCAAGCCATGGAATACCCCGGAGCTACGCGGGATGCTTGAGGACATGCTGCTGCCGCCAAGTACCGAGGACGACAGCCAGAGCGACAGCCCGCCCGACGCGGTGGCCGCCGCAGAGCGCGCAGCCGCGTTCGTCGATCAGGACATGGAGCCAATCGAGGCGTATGAGGAATTGCATGCCGCGATGGAAGCCGAGAGCATGAAAGGCGATACGCATTAGCGGGAGCGCTTCGCGTTGGTAGTGAGCGTGCAAACCGGTCCATCAAAGGCGTAGAACGCAGGACGACACATGGCACTCAGTTTTCCCAACCCCAGCCGCAGCTATGATGGAACCAGGCATGGCGTGTGGTTCTGGGGTTACGACAACGCACGCGAAATTACCTTCCTTGTGGAAGACCGCGTACTGATGAATTTCGACTCCGCTCTCGGTTCTGACGAAGCCGGGGTGCTGGCCTCCTTCGACCGGCATCGCAATGAGATCCTGAAGATCGCCATGGCCCTCTATGTCGAGGGGCGGCAGACTCTCTACACCCTGCATTAAGAAGCCCTTGTGCGCGTCGCCATTCCGGTGCATGACACATGGCGGCACGGAATTGCTTGCGCGTCTCGTCATGCGCTTTATACGACAGTCACGCCAAGAACCTGTCGATGCTGGTCGACCCGACCGATCAGCGGCCCCGGCTCGCGCCCTTTTACGATCTGCTCAACACCCGGCGGTACCGGCACCTGAGCCAGATATTCGCCTTCAAGATCGGCGGTGAGAACCGCCCCGAGTGGCATGGCGGCACTGGTGGGCGCGACCCGGTTACACGTTGATAGGCCAACGCCAAATGACTCATTGGCCGTCGCAACTACGATGCCCGGCGGCTGGATAATACGGCTGATGTTGCCGGTCGGCTATGCGACGGCTGGCAAACAAAGTGTCCATTTTTCCGCTTACGCGGGATCCTGCGACAATTCCTGCCAGTGCGTGCGCGTGAAGCCATACAGCGCGGCGAGCGCTGGTGACAGCGACCTTGCGCCCATCCGCGCCACTGCATACCGTCCGCAACGGCTGGGGTCGGGAGGCATTGCCACCTCAACCATCTGCCCCGTCGCGCGCTCATGGCGCGTGATAGGCAATACGCCGAACAGCAGCGTGTCAGTGGCGAGCGTCACGCTGCGTAGCATGTCGAGATTGTCACAGATCAGTGTGAACAACGTGTCGGGGTTGACCTCTGGTCCCCACAGATCGGCGAGCTGGCGGCTGATGACCGCGCTTAGCGTGGTCGTGGCCACCGGCCAGCGGCCGATCGTGGCGATGTCGGGCATCGGTTCGTTCAGGATGGGATGGCCCGCGCGGCAGACAAGGCCCGCGGGAAGGTCGCCGAGCGGATCCATGTCGATGTCGTCCGCGGCGCGCAACACGTAAGCGTCCCCCACGATGGCGTCGATCGACTCGTTGCGCAGCCTGTCGAGCAGCGCACTGGTGGCGCCTGTCTCGATACGCACCTTGATGCGCGGGTGGCTGCTCGCCATGTGGATCAGGAATGGCGTGAGCAGCAGCGCGGCCGGCGCAGGCGCCATGCCGACCGTGATCGAACCTTCCTCGCCACCACGCAGCAGGTCCAGGTCGCGCTTCAACTGGCGCTCCTCCAGCCGGATGCGCCGCGCACGCTCGGCCACCAGTTCCCCAAATACCGTCAGCCGCGCACGCCGCGCGCCGCGGTCGAATAGCGGGGCCTTCACCTCGTCTTCCAGCGACCGGATGCTGCGGCTCAATGCCGGTTGCGTGAGGTGGACCGCTCGCGCGGCCTCGGAAAACGTCCCGTGCTCGACCACCGCGAGCAGATGCAGCAGCTTTTGCGTATCCATGCGTCGATGTTATGGAAATCGTTATTAATTTGCATTTGAATCATACCTCTGGACTCCCTAAGATGGCCAGACAACAAGAAATCGAACATGAGAACCAAGAAAGGACGGCGCCGGACTCCCGACAGCCGCCTCAACATCGAAATGGAGACAGACATGCTCAAGCTGTTCATAGGCTTGGGAATCCCGTACATCGGCGTGATCGGCATGCTGCCGTGGGTAGCGTCGGTCGAGCGCTTCGTGCTCGGGGTGCCCTTCATCTATGCGTGGATTTTCCTGTGGTTTGTGCTGACGTCGGGCTGCATGCTCGCGTGCTGGTGGTTGTTCGACCGACGCGCCGATTCGCTTGACACCGAGGTCGTGCCCGCGGCCGACCCCTGCTGAAGGAGCCAACATGACCAGCGCGGTATTCCTCGGCTTTCTCGTCCTGTCGCTCTACCTTGCCATTCGCTCGAAGAAGGGCCACGGCGCACAGAGCATGCACGACTTCTTCGTTGCATCGCGCCAGTTCGGCGCCTTCCTTGTGTTCTTCCTCGCCGCCGGCGAGATCTACAGCATTGGCACGATGGTCGGCTTTCCGGGCGGTATCTACGCCAAGGGGCCGACCTATGGTGTCTGGTTCCTTGGCTACATCCTGCTCGCGTATCCGCTTGGCTATTTTCTCGGTCCGCGCATCTGGCGCGCAGGCGCAAAGTTCAATGCGATCACGATGGCCGATCTGTTCAAGGGCCACTATGGCAACCGTACGCTCGAACTGATCGTGGCAGGGTCATCGATCCTGTTTCTCCTGCCTTGGGGACAACTTCAATTTACGGGCCTGGTGGCGGCGCTCAAGGGCCTCGGCTGGGAGTTCTCGCCGGTCTATCTCGTGATGATCTCGGCCGCGCTCGCGTTCACATACATCGCCATCTCCGGCGTGCGCGCGTCGGCCTATATCGCCATCCTCAAGGACATCCTGATGGTGGTGGCCATTGTTGCCACCGGCGTGGCCGTGGGCATGAAGGCGGGCGTGGGAGACGTGTTCCACGTGGCGAGCGTGCAGGTCAGCAACCAGATGACCGACACGCAACTGCGCTTCTCGATGAGCACCATGCTGTTCCAGGCGATGGGCTTCTACGTGATGCCATTCGCGGTGCAGAACTTCTTCACCGCGAAAAGTGCCGACACGATTCGCCGCACGCAGATCTACATGCCGCTGTACATGCTGATGTACCCGTTCCTCGTGCTGGCGTCGTACTACGCAATCAGCCAGAACCTGCACCTCGCGTCGCCGAACGAAGCGTTCTTCGCGGCGGCGGTGCGACTGCTGCCGGGATGGCTGCTCGGTCTGGTGGGGGCGGGCGCAGCGTTGTCGGGGCTGCTGGTGCTGGCTGGGATCTGCCTCGCAATCGGTCCGATCGTCACGCGCAATCTGCTGCCGGGGATGCCAGAAAGCAAGCAGAAGCGGGGCGCGAAGGTGGTAATTGTGGTGTATCTGGTGCTGTCGATCGGCATGACGCTCGCCACGCCCAACCTGATGCTCACGCTGATCAACACCGCGTATTACGGCGTGACGCAGTTCTTCCCGGGCGTGATCGTGATTCTCTTCGGTCTGCGCGTCCGGCCGCTCGCCATCGGGGCGGGCATCCTGACCGGCCAGATCCTGGCGATGGCGCTCTATCTGCAGCAGGCTGACTTCGGCGGCGTGAACATCGGCCTCATCGCGCTCGCCGTCAACGTGCTCGTCAGCGCCTTCGTCCACTATGCCCCGCGCCTCACCCGCGTGCAGGCCGCCTGAATTATCGAACCGATCATGACTACGACTACACAGGTCTTCGCAGCACGCAAGATCCTTACGATGAATCCCGCGCAGCGCGAGGCCACCCACGTGGCTGTGCGGGGCGGCAAAATCCTCGCGGTCGGCGGCCCCGCCGAAATGGCCCCGTGGCCCGACGCCGAGCCGGTCGACACGTTCCGCGACAAGGTACTCATGCCGGGCCTGGTGGAAGCCCACTGCCATCTGATGGAAGGTGCGATGTGGGACGCGGTCTACGTCGGCTATTTCGACCGGCGCGACCCGGACGGACGCCTCTGGCGCGGGCTGCGCACGCTCGACCAGGTCATCGACCGCCTGGCGGGCGCCGAAAGCCAATTGAAGGAGGCAAGCAAGCCGCTGCTCGCGTGGGGCTTCGATCCGATCTACTTCGGCACCGATCGGCTGTCGGTGCGGGAATTGGACCGCGTGTCGGCGTCGCGACCGATCGCGGTGATGCACGCGAGCGTCCACTTGATGAACGTCAACTCGGCCATGCTGGATCTGGCCGGCATCAACGAGGACACCGACATCGACGGTATCCACAGGGCTCCCGACGGGCAGCCCACGGGCGAATTGCAGGAGTTTGCGGCCATGTTTCCGGTCCATCGTGTGCTCGGCAAGGGCCTGTCGCTGGCGGCGGCAGAGGACCCGGAAGCGGTACGCCGATTCGGTCGCGTGGCTCAACTTGCAGGCGTGACGACTGCGACCGACCTTGTGAGCGACCTGTCGCCGCTTGGTCTGCACACACTGCGCGAAGTCACGAGTTCCGACAACTTTCCATTGCGCGTGGTGCCCGCGTTTGCGCCGCAGCGCAATCCGGAAGGCGGCCTCGCACGCGTGGCGGCGGCGCAGGAAGGGGGCTCAGACAAGCTGCACTTCGGTCCTGTCAAGTTCATCGTCGACGGCTCGATCCAGGGCTTTACCGCGCGACTGCGCGCCCCCGGCTACGCGGGCGGCCAGGAGAACGGCCTGTGGCTGATCCCGCCTGACCAGTTGCTCGACACCTTCACGCCATTTCACCGGGCCGGCCTGCAACTTCATATTCATACCAATGGCGACGAAGCCACCGAAGTCGTGCTCGACGCCATCGAGACGCTGCTCGCCCGCCACCCGCGCGCTGACCATCGCCACACGCTCCAGCACTGCCAACTGGCCGACGAAGCGCAACTCCGCCGTGCCGCGGACCTTGGCATGTGCATCAATTTCTTCGCCAACCACCTCTATTACTGGGGCGAGGCGCACTCGACGCAGACCGTCGGCCCCGAGCGCGCGGCGCGCATGAACCCAGCCGGTACCGCACGCAAGCTCGGGATCCCGCTGTCGGTGCATTCAGACGCGCCGATCACGCCGCTCAATCCGCTCTTTACCGCGTGGTGCGCGGCGTGGCGGCAGTCGGCGGCGGGGCGCGTGCTCGGCGAGGGTGAACGACTGTCCCTCGAGGAGGCACTGCACGCGGTCACGCTCGGCGCGGCATACACATTGAAGCTCGACCGCCTGATCGGCAGCATCGAGCCGGGCAAGCTGGCCGACTTTGCCGTGCTCGACGACGACCCGATTGCGCTTGGCGCCGAACGGCTCAAGGATACGCGCGTGTGGGGCACAGTGCTCGGGGGACGTATTTTCCCTGCGCCGACGCGATGAATAAGCGCGCGCCGGTGCCGATGGTCGTCGTCGGCGGCTATCTTGGGGCGGGAAAGACGACAATGCTGAACCGTCTGCTGGCCAACGGCGAGGGCCGGCGCATCACGTTGCTCGTCAACGACTTTGGCGAGATCAATATCGACGCCGTACTCGTTCGCTCGCGCAGCGACGACGTGATTCAGTTGGAGAACGGTTGCATTTGCTGCTCGATTGGAGGACGGCTGGCCGCCGCGCTGGTCGAAATCGGCCAGCGCGAGAAGCGCCCTGACTTGCTGGTGATCGAGGCGAGCGGGGTCTCCGACCCGCAGCGGATTGCACAGGTCGGATTGCTCGATGCAGCGCTTCGACTCAACGGCGTCGTGGTGGCGGTTGACGCTGAAAGCGTGTTCGAGCGTCTGGCCGATCCGCTCGTAGGCGACATGGTGCGGCGGCAGATCACTGGGGCGTCGGCGGTAGTGCTGACCAAGGCGGATTTGGCTGGGCCGACAGGCCTTGAAAGGGCGAGGGCGCTAATGGCGGAAATCGCGCCGCAGGCGACGGTGTTGGTCGCACACCATGGCGACGTGCCGTGGGAAGTCTTTGCGGACGTGGCCGAGCCTCGGCCTGTCTCACCGGGACTGCTAGACGGTCGAGAAGGCTGGCATAGCGTGTCCGGGGCGGCGCAGCACGCTGGCATACGCACTCTCGCATACCGCACCGGCCGCGTGTTTGACAAAAGTCGCCTGTGCCAGGCACTCAAAAACTTGCCAGTGCGCCTGCTGCGCGCCAAAGGGGTAGTGCGGCTGGCCGGCGATGTGTGTCTGCACGAAGTCCATCTGGTCGGAGGACGTCTGCGTATCGGCCGACTGGCATGCACCGATCGCATGAGCGAATCGGCGCTGGTGTTCATCGGCGCCTTCGGCGATGCAGCAGAAGCCGCCGTGCGCGCAACAATGGATCAGGCGGTCGTGTGAGCGCGCTGCCAACAAATCTTCCCGGTCCCAGATCAGCGCGGGCAGAGGGCGCCATGACGCGCGCACACGGCGCTCGCCAGGTCCGGTCGCCCTCAGGGCATCACCGGAGGATGGTAGGAAAGCGTCGCGGCGAAAGCCCATAACATGAGCAGAACTAACGGCGTATGCACCAGCAACTGGGTGAAGGTGAAGCCGACCACGTCCTTGGCCCGGATGCCGAGCACACCGAGCAACGGCAGCATCCAAAAAGGATTGATCAAATTCGGCAGCGCTTCAGCGGCGTTGTAGACCTGTACTGCCCAGCCAAGGTGTACCTTTAGTTCGTTGGCGGCCTGCATCACGTAAGGAGCTTCGATGATCCATTTGCCGCCGCCGGACGGTACGAAGAAGCCGAGCACGGCGGAATACACTCCCATGACCGCGGAGAACGACTCCGTGGTCGCCATGGAGACAAAGGCTGACGCCAGATGGTGCGACAGCGGGGCGCCGTTGCCGCCGGTCGCCTTGGTCAGGATAAAGGCAATGCCGCCATACAGCGGAAACTGGATCAGGACGCCGGCCGTGGACGGCACGGACTTCGCGACGGCGCGCAGAAAGCGCTTCGGACGCCAGTTCAGCAGCATGCCGAGCAGCAGGAACAGGAAGTTGTAGGTATTCAGGTTGGAGATGGCGAGAATCGGATTCTTGGTCGAAAACTCCTGATAGAGCCAGCTCGCGCCCATGGCGACCAGAACCAACGTCAGGATCGGACTGTATTCCAGCCATTCACCTGGCCGAGATGGCCGCGCGACCGCTTCATCGGCATCGTTCAGGTCAACCCCCATATCGGCCGCCGTGCGAGCACGCGCCTCGGTAGGGGCCGAGAAGTACGCCACCGCCAGGGACACGACGATCAATACGGCGGTCATCGCCATGGATTGCCAAAGAAAGATCGTATCGGAGAACGGGATGACCCCGGTGATATCCAGCAGAGATTTGGGCAGGCTGGCGGCATTTGCCTGTAGCTGCGCGGCGGAGGAGCTGAGTCCCAGTGCCCAGGTTGCCCCCATGCCAAGGTAGGCTGCCGCGCTGGCTGCCCTGTAGTCGACACGGAAGCCGCGCCGCCTGGCAATTGCGCGTACCAGCAAGCCACTGAAGATCAAACTGATTGCCCAGTTGAGCAGCGACGTCGACAGGCTCACGAGCGCGACGAAAGCCACGGCACCGCGCGCTGTCCGCGGCAAGGCTGCCAGACGGTTGATCAGCATGGCTGCCGGCGGCGACACCGCCACCACGTAGCCGGCAATCGCGACCACTGCCATCTGCATGGTGAAAGGGATCAGGCTCCAGAAGCCGTCGCCAAAGGCCTTCGCCACGGCCTGCGCTGGCGCGCCCACCAACATTGCGCCCAACGCCACCACGACCACGGCGATGGCCGCAAAAATATACGAGTCCGGGAACCACCGCTCGGACCAGTCAGTCACCCGTATCGCAAGGCGTTCCAGTCCGCCTTGTTGCAGCTTCCCGGCATCCGGGAATGCCATGCTTGTTGTCTCTTTCATGCTGAACTCCTTTGGCAGTTTCCTATATCGTTCTAATGGTTCGTCACGGCTTCGAAACACATGGCGGCCGCGGCCAGGTCTTCCAGTGCGGTCCCCACCGCCTTGAACACCGTGATCTCCTGCGCCGAGCGCCTTCCTGCATGCTCGGCCCTGCACAGGCCGGCCAGGTCGCTGAGAATCTCTTCGGGGCCGATCACGCCGCTGGCGACAGGCGACAGCAAGTCACCGGCCTTGCGGAAGGCCTCGTCCGTATCAACAAACACCGACGTGCCATCGAAGCACGCGTCATCGGCCTCTCGCATGGCAGGGGTGAAGCCCCCGATCAGGTCGACGTGGGTGCCGGGGCGCAGATATTCCCTGCGGATCAGCGGCTCGGTGGACAACGTTGCCGCGCTGACGATATCGACGGCACAGGTGTCGATATCGAGCCGGTCGACCACATCGGCATCAAAGCCGTCGGCGCACAGGCGGGCAACGAGCCGATGGGCCTGGTCCGTGTCGATATCCCACACCGCGACGCGCCGGATTTGGCGCACGGTGCGATAGGCATAGGGAAGCAGACCGGCCACGCGGCCGGCGCCAAGCACCAGCATGGAACTCGCATCCGCGCGGCACAGGAAGGACGCCGCGAGGGCCGACGCCGCGGCCGTCCGTCGGGAGGTAATCTCATTGCCGTCGATCAACGCCAGCGGCTTGCCTGTCTCCGCACGGTACAGGATGTAGGTCGAATAGAGCCCCGGTAGTTTGCGACCGTGGTTGCCGGGATAAACGCACACGGTCTTGACGCCCATGTACCCGCTTGCCGCATTCCACGCAGGCATCAGCAAAAGCGTGCCTGGCTCGCCCGGCGCGGCCGTGACCGTATGGCTGTGCCGAAGCGGCACCTCGCAACCCGATGCGAACGCGTCCTTCAGGGCTGCGACAAGGCGGTCGAATGGCAGGGACGCCCGCGTGGTGGGCGCATCGATGTTCAGCATGGCGATAACTCTTCAAGAAAATGGGAATGGTGATTCATGCGTCAATGACGAGGTCGCTGGCAGGCACCGCCTGGCACGCCAGGCATACGCCGGGGTCATCGGGCGCCTCGCCATGCAAGTGGTGTACGGTTCCGGATACGATCCGGACGGCGCAACTCTCGCACTGGCCGACGCGGCAGCCACTGGGCAGCCGAATGCCCAGCGCCTCGGCGAAGCCAAGCAGGGGGCCATGCTCGGAGCGCCACGAAAGCGTGATGTCAGACCTGCGGAACTGAACCTGGAAGGCCTGACTCGCCTCGATTCGCCGCACCGTCGGCGAACGGAAAACTTCCTTCTGGATATCGAAGCGCGGCACGCCTCTCGCGGCCAACCCGGCGGCAAACGCCGTCATCATGGCGTCGGGCCCGCACATGTAGACCAGCGGACGCGAGGCCAGCAGCGCGTCCGGCACAGCCGCCGCAGTGACGCGCCCATGCACCTGGAAGTCGCTGCCAAGGATGTCGCCGTCCGCGGGAGCGTCATAGAAATTGATCACCTTGAGTGCGGGGATCAGCGCTTCCAGTTCGCGCAGCGGGTCCCTGAAAGCGTGCGTGGTGCCGTTCTGGTTCGCATACAGCAACAGCATCCGGGGCGGGTCCTGTTGACCGACGAGCGATTCCAGCAGATTGATGAACGGGGTGATGCCGATGCCGCCGGCAAGCAGGACCAACGGTCTTGCTGTACGCGTTGGCATGACGAATGTGCCAGCGGGTGCGCGCAGCTCGATCGTGTCGCCGATCGCCAGTCGCGTGTTGATGAAGGACGAGGCGACGCCGGACACGACCTCGCCGCTGGCGAGCCGCGCCCTCGCATGCCGCACGGCGATCGCATAGCGGCGGCGATCGGCGACGACAGCAGGCCCGGTCAGCGAGTACGAGCGAACCACCTCCTGTTGGCCCGTGTCAACACAGAGCCTGATGGTCACGTGTTGGCCTGGCAGGTAGTCCGGCAGCCGGCCGCCGTCGGCCGGCTCCAGGTCCACCGCAGTCACATCGGTTGCCTCCTTGCGCAGCCCGACGATGCGGAACGGTCGATATCCTTCCCAGCGCCTGCGTCGTATGTCGAGCGTGGCGTCGCGTTCCACGTTGCAGTGGCAGCATCGCAGCGGCGAGGAGCCGCTAACCGGATCCTGCCGGGTCGCATCGATCAGTGCGTTGAAGTTTGCGCTTTCCGTGCCAAGCACGGCGGTGGGCTGTTGCCCCATGGGGTCGCACCCTTGCCACCATCCATACTCCCCAACCACCACGGCGGGGTGCAGGCCTGGCTGGACCCGCGCGGTAAATCGCGCGCTGCCGGCCGGCGTCGACACCCGGACGGGATCTCCCGTGCGGATGTTCCTGGCCGCGGCGATGTCGCTGGAGATATCGAGCTGCGGCAGCAATGCCTTGCGGCGCAAGGACGCCACGCCGCGTTGCTGGCTGTGGCAGTAGTAGCCGTTCTTCGCCGACGTCATCAGATAGGGAAACGATGCACTGGTCTGTCCTGCATCGTTCCATGCCGATTCTGGCAGGCCGGGCAGCGGTGGATAGCCATGACGGAGCAGGCGCTCGGAGTAGAGCTCGACCAGCCCCGTCGGCGTGTTGAAAGGCTGACCGTCGGTGCCGGCCGCGTACTTCATCTCCACATCCTCGACCAGCACGCGTATCCCTTCGGGGGCGTCGCGCAGCGCCGCCACGGTCAGCCCCGTCGGCGCCAGCATGTGGTTCCAGCCGGCTTCAAGGCTGCCGCCGAAGAAGGCTTCGTCGAGTCCGATGCGCGCAGCCAGTGCAAACACGATGTCGTTGTCCGAGCGGGATTCGCCGCGCGGCGCGACCATGCGCTGGCGCAACTGCACGAGCTGCTCGGCGTCGGCGGACACCTCGAAGCCGATTCGCAGGCCCTCGCGTTCCCAGGGCGTGTTCACTGGCAGCAGGATGTCCGCGTGCCGGGCGCTAGGGTTCTCGAAGAGATCGCAATGCACGTAGAGCTCCAGCTCACGCAGGGCCTGCTCTGCGTTGGCCACATCGGGCTGCGACAACAGCGTATTTGTGCCGAATGCAATCAGCGACGTGACCGCATAAGGTGCGTGATGCGTGATCGCGCGGTAGAGGTCCGGCGCCGTGACCCAGCCTTGCGCCGGTGGACCGAGCGGCCGCGCATCCAGCCCCAGCGCCTTGTGCGCCTGATCCGGGCTCAGCAAGTCGAACCGGCTTACCGCGTTGAACGGCGGCTTGCTATAGACACGGTTGCCGCCGCGGCGATCGAAGCTGCCCGTCAGCGCATACAGGCACGCAATGGCGCGCTCCGTCTGTGTGGCGTTCTCATGCTGACCGACCCCGGACCAGGCGTGATACGCGATGCGGCCCGCCGCTCCGATCAGGCTCGCCGCATGCCGGATATCGCCCTCCGGGATCCACGTGAGCGCGGCCGCGCGCTCTACCGTATAGCGTGCACACTCCGCGGCATACAAGTCGAAGGCCGGCTGGCACAGCAGCGACTTCCGCTCGCCGCCGCCGATCCGCGGGATGGCAAAGGTACCGCGCAGCGCGATATGCTGCGCGTCATCGACGCCTTTGCCGGCCGGCACCGCCATGCGCTGGCGTGCGTCCCAGACCAGCAGGGCATCCGTATCCGCCAGGCCGATGTCGCCCCCACGGAGGAAGGCACCGTTGTCCTGGCGCACGAGCAACGGGCCATTGGTCCAGCGCCTGATAAAATCGATATCGAAAGCATTGGCTTCGATCATCAGGTTGGCCAGCGCCATGGCCAGCGCAGCATCGCTGCCGGGCTTGACGCGCAGCCACTGGTCGGCGTCCTCCGCCAGGGCTGTCTGCCGCGGGTCCACCACGATAAGCCTGGCCCCGCCCGCCCGACCGGCGCCGATTGCCTCGGCTTGCGACAGCCACGTATTGGTCGGATTGTGCCCCCACAGCAAGATTAGCCCGGCATTGCGGTAGTCCGCCGTCGGCATCCCGCAGCCGAAGGTGAAGGCGTGTGCGAAGTCCTTGTGCCAGTTGCAGATCTCGGTGGCGTAGCAGATGTTCGGGCTGCCATAAAGGCGGACAAAGCGCTCGATCCAGTCGATGCTGTCCGACAGCGCTGTACCGCTAGGCGTCGTCACCGCGAACGCGACGGACTCGGCGCCGCGCGTGGCGCGCGCGTGCAGAAGGCGCGCGGCGATTTCATCGAGCGCCTCGTCCCAGGAAATGCGTACCCAGCCCGGGTCGTCCGCCCCTTTCGGATGGGTCCTGCGCATCGGGTACAGGATCCGATCGGCGCTGTGCACCAGTTCCGGGGCAGCCTTGCCCTTCAGGCACATCGCTTTGCCGGTGGGGTGATCGCCGTCGGGGCGGACCGCGACCAGCGTCTCGCCGTCGACGACGTTGACCGTACCGCAACGGGAACGGCACAACGTGCAGAACCCCTTCTTTTCTACTTCGCTCATCGCCAGATCCCAGCAACTTGTCTTCGAGCTGGATGCTAGCTAGCATGGAGCGTTATAGCTAATTCATAGTTTTGACATTGCAATATCGGAAAAATCGATGCTGCCGACACTGAAACAGATACAGCACTTTGTTGCCATTGCCGAGACCGGACAGGTGTCGCGCGCCGCACAGCGCTGCCACGTTTCGCAGTCCTCGATGACGGCATCGCTCAAGGCGCTGGAGGAGGTCGTGGGCGCGCCGCTGTTCTCGCGGCACGCCGCCGGGGTAAAGCTGACTGCTGCGGGCATTCGCTTCTTGCGCCATGCGCAGCAGATCGACGTGGCCGTGCGCGAGGCAGTCAGTGCGGCCGCGGTCGCCCCTGCAACGCTGACAGGCGTCGTCCGCCTCGGCGTCACAGAGACCATCACGGCATACGTTCTGCCCAAGCTGTTGCCCGCCCTCGAACAGAAGTTTCCGCAACTGGAACTGCAGATATTGGAGCGACCGCGCGGCGATATCGAGGCGCATATCGAGACAGGCAAGCTCGACCTCGCTTTGCTACTGGTTTCCAACCTGCCTGAAATGCAGCACGTTGGCTGCGAAACGCTGCTGCGCTCGGCGCGTCAGCTCTGGGGGCATCCGGACCATCCGCTGATGCAGCAGGAAGAGATAAGCCTGTCCGACGTGGCGCAGCACGACTATATCTTGCTGGACATGGACGAACATATCGCCACCGTGATCAAGTATTGGGGACAGTACGGGCTTTCGCCCAGCGTGCGGCTGCAAAGCTGTTCGATCGAGGCCGTGCGCAGTCTGGTGGCGTCGGGGCGCGGCGTATCGATCCTCTCCGATCTCGTTTACCGACCCTGGTCGCTTGAAGGGCAGCGCATTCTGCGGCGCGGCCTTTCTGACAGGGTGCCGTCCATGGACGTCGGATTGATCTGGCGGCTCGATGCCGGAGCAGACCCGCAGACGCAAAGCCTGCGGGAATTTTTGCGGGTTGCGCTGAGGGAAACGCTACGCTAGCGCCTTTACTTCGCCACCGCTCCCACATCAGTGCCTTTTGAGTCTCGGTGTAGTAGATCCTGCGCCTCTGTTTCATTTGCAACACCTCCACTGCTCACGAAGCGTCTAGTGTTGCATCGACGGGTTGAATCCACGACCCGTGTCGGCCACTCGCGCTTCGTAAGCCATTGGCCGGTATCGTGGGAGAAGGTGTCGTTCGGATGACGGCGTGAGTCTGTGAAACCCGTAAAGCGTCGCTGCGGTCGATCGAGGGTCAAGGCCCGAGCCTTGAGTTCTGGGAAGACTTCGGCCCAGTGTGCGCCTTCCAATGTACTTGCCTTTCTTCTCGTCAGTTCACCGCAATAAGTGCTTAAAATGGCACGCCAGAGGCTGGCGAAAGAGTACCGGCTGAAACGGGAGGGACGGGCCATATGAACATCACGCTGCGTCAACTCAGGTACTTCGTGGAGATCGCGCAGAGCCGCAGCTTTTCGCGCGCCGCGGAGCGGTTGCGGGTAGCCCAGCCCGCTCTCAGCCAGAATATCTCCTCACTGGAAGACAGCCTGGGCGCAAAGCTGTTCGAGCGCCATGCTCGTGGCGTCGAAATCTCGCCGGCCGGTGAGCGGCTACTGACGAGCGCCATCGACATTCTCGCTCGTACCGACGCCTTGAAGGACGACATCGACGGACGCGCAAGCCTTCCGACCGGGAGTGTGCGTCTGTCGATTGCCGGATCCATTGCCGGCGCCGTCATTGCGCCGCTGCTTGGCGCCGTGGCACGCGAGTATCCCGGCATCGAAGTGACCGTGCGCGAAAGCATGTCCTTCGAATCGCGCGCGCTCGTCGAGTCGGGGCAGGCGCATCTGGCCCTCATGCCGAGCCCCTCGGAAATCCAGGGAATGGCCTCTATACCTCTCTACGAAGAGCGCTTCATGTTGTACGGCACGCGTGCCGCTATGCGCCGCAAGCCAGAAACGATGACATTCGCGGAGGTGGCAGAACTGCCACTGGCCGCGCCGGATGGCGCGCATGACCTGCGCAAGATCATCGAGCGTGCGGCCAATGCCATCGGCCGTTCCCTTGATGTCCGGTACGAACTCAACAGCCCGCAGATGCTGATCGCGCTGGCACGTGACGGACTCGCGTACGTTGTGATGCCGCCCAGCGCCTGCCTCGAGGCCGTCGCGGCCAAATCCATTGTCGGACGCCCGGTGACGGAACCCGACCTGACCCGCATCCAGGCGCTGGTCTGGCCAGGGGACCGGCCCCTGTCTCCTGCTGCCGCGGCAATCCGTGACCTCATCGCCCACATTGTCGGTGACCTCGTGGAGCGCGGCGCGCTGCCCGGCCGGACGGTCGGGGCGACCTATAAGAAAAAATGAAACCTTCCTAGTCCGAGACAGTATTGGTTTCGGCGCAGCGGGTTGATTAGAGTTGTCTCCAGAGCGCACTGAGACGCCTTCGATGGAGACAAGCATGGCAAGCAAGAATGTTGTGGTCATCATGTCCGATGAGCACGACCCGAGAATGATGGGCTGCTCCGGGCATCCCTTCGTGAAAACTCCCAACCTGGATGCACTGGCCGCCCGCGGCGTGCGCTTCTCCAGCGCCTACACACCCAGCCCGATCTGCGTCCCGGCCCGTGCAGCCTTTGCCACCGGCCGGCGGGTACATCAGGTCCGGCTTTGGGACAACGCCATGCCGTATACGGGCGAGCAGCGCGGCTGGGGCCATGTGCTGCAGGACCGGGGCATCCGCGTCGAAAGTATCGGCAAGCTGCATTACCGCAATGAAGAAGATCCGGCGGGCTTCGATGCGGAGCACCTGCCGATGCACGTGGTCGGTGGCCACGGCATGGTCTGGGCGTCGATCCGCAATCCGTTTCGTCCACGCGAAAACGGCCCGCGTATGCTGGGCGAGCACATCGGCCCCGGCGAGTCGTCGTACACGCAATACGACCGGGCGGTAACGCAACGGGCGGTGCAATGGCTGCAGGAGGCGGCACAGCGCCAGGAAGCCGGCTTTGTGCTGTACGTCGGCCTGGTCGCGCCGCATTTCCCCTTCGTCGTACCTGAAGAGTTTTACAGCCTCTACCCGACCGACGGCCTGCCGGAGCCGAAGCTGCACCCGCGTACCGGCTACGAACAGCATCCCTGGGTCAGGGAGTATTGCGACTTCATGGCGTCGGAACGGCAGTTCGCCGATGCTGACGAACGCCTGCGCGCCTTCGCCGCGTACTACGGGCTCTGCACCTGGCTCGACCACAACGTCGGCCAGATCCTCGGGGCGCTGCGCGACAACGGATTGGAAGACACCACGCACATCGTCTACACCTCCGACCACGGGGACAACCTCGGCGCGCGTGGTGTCTGGGGCAAGTCGACCCTCTATGAAGAGAGCGTCAAGGTGCCGATGCTGCTGGCCGGCCCGATTGTCACGCCCGGTGTGTGCAACACCCCTGTCGACCTGCTGGACCTGTTCCCGACGATCCTGCAAGGCGCGGGTGTCGATCCGGCGACGGAGATCGATGAACGGCCCGGCCGCTCCCTGTTCGAGCTTGCGCGCTCGGCGCCGGAACCGGATCGGGTCATCCTCAGCGAGTACCACGCGGCAGGCAGCAATGCGGGTGGCTTCATGCTGCGCAAGGGACGCTGGAAGTACCACCATTACGTTGGCTTCCGCCCGGAGTTGTTCGACCTGGAGTCAGACCCCGAGGAACTGACCGATCTGGCTGGCGATCCGGCATACGCCCCGGTCCTTGCCAGCATGCACGAGGCCCTGCTGGCGATCTGCGACCCCGATGCAGTTGATCGGCAGGCCAAGTGTGATCAAGCCGCCCTGATCGAGCACTACGGCGGCCCCGATATGGCCCATACGCTCGGCTCGTCCACATCCACGCCCGTGACGGCAAAGACCGCTGCATAAGACAGGGAGCGACATCATGGACGACCAGCTTCAACTCGCATCGTCGACCGAGATCGATGAGCGCTTTCTAAGGGACTGGAGCGGACTCGCCGTTGGACGACCCGCCCAAGTGTATCGCCCAACCACGACCGCGGAAGTCGCGGCCATCGTGCGCCGCTGCCACGAGGAAGGGCGCCGGATCACGGTGCAGGGCGGCCTGACCGGGGTGGCCGGCGGTGCGGTGCCCGGCGAGGGTGACGTGGTGATCAACCTCGAACGCATGAACCGGATCGAAGAGATCGACGCTCTTGAAGGCGTGATGCAGGTCCAGGCTGGCGCGACGCTCCAGCAGGTCCAGGAGGCGGCGGCAGATCAGGGCTGGATGTTCGCGGTCGACCTCGGCGCACGCGGCAGTTGCCAGATCGGCGGCAATGCATCGACCAATGCCGGCGGTATCCGCGTGATGCGCTACGGGACAATGCGCGACTCCGTGCTCGGCGTCGAGGCCGTGCTGCCCAACGGCACTGCTGTCTCTTCGCTCTCCCGCCTGGTAAAGAACAGCACGGGACTGGATCCACGGTTCCTGTTCATCGGAACCGAAGGCACGCTGGGCATCATCACACGGCTAACCCTGCGGCTGCATCCGCCGATGGGCGATCTGGCGGCGGCGTGGGTGTCGGCCGCCCGCTTCGAGGCACTGCCGCAACTGCTGCGTGCGCTCAAGCGCCGCCTGGGTTCGGCGATGTGCGCGTTCGAATTCATGTCCGACCGTTTCGTCAGTCTTGCGTCGCGCCTGACCGGGCAGCCGGCGCCAGTCGCTGCAGCGCCATGGCATGTCCTGATCGAGGCGGCCGGCAATGTCGGGCAATCGATGGAGGATGCGCTGCAAGCAGCGTTGTCCGATGCGCTGGAAGCCGGCGAGATCACCGACTGCGCATTTGCGGCATCGCTGTCGCATCGTGAAGCGTTCTGGCGTCTGCGCGAGTCAATCCCGGAAGTCCTCACGCATCTCAAGCCGGCTGCGACGCTCGATCTCGGCCTGCCGTGGAGCGAGACTGCCAGCTACATCGGGCAACTGGAAGCCGCGCTGCGGGATCGCCTGCCGGATGCGGAACACCTGTTCCTCGGGCATCTGGGCGACAACAACATCCACCTGATCAGCGGCCCCGTCGACGACGCCGGCGTGCACCTCGTCGACCAACTGGCCTACGCTGCACTGAAGGGCCGCGGGGGCACCGTCAGCGCCGAACATGGCGTTGGCCGGCTGAAGAAGGAATACCTCCTGGTATCGCGCAAGCCCGAAGAGATCGCGCTGATGCGGTGCATCAAGCAGGCGATGGATCCGGCCGGCATACTGAATCCCGGCCGGATATTCGACTAGCCTGGAGATCCACATGCATCGCAGAACCTTCATGGGTGCGCTGGGCGCGTCGCTGCTCGCCACGCTCGAACCGGCTTGGGCGCAGGGCTATCCCAACGCGCCGGTCAGGATGATTGTGCCCTACGCGGCCGGGGGCGGGGCGGACGCCATCGCCCGCTTACTCGGGCAGGGGATGGGCAACGAACTCAGGCAGAGCTTCGTGGTTGACAACCGTCCCGGGGCTGGCGGAATGATGGGCGCCGAGGCAGCCGCCAAGGCCTCCCCGGACGGCTACACGGTGCTCGTTGCCGGCAATCCGGAACTGACCATTACGCCGTGGCTGCAGGCGAAGAGGTCGTATGCGCCGATCACCAACTTCACGCCGGTCGTGCTGATCTCGCAGTCGCCAAACGTGTTCGTCGCCAATGCCTCGATCGGCGCGAAGACCTTGCACGCGGCGTTCGACGCGGCAAAACGCAGCCCCGGCGGTATTACTGTCGGCACACCTGGCAACGGTTCACCGCAGCACATTGCGCTGGAGTTGCTGCGGGCACGTACCGGGCTCGACATCGTCCACGTTCCTTACAAGGGGGCCGGCCCTGCAACCGTGGCCGCGCTGGGCGGAGAGGTGACCTTCGCGCTCGTCGGCGCGCCCCCGCTGTTGCCGCATATCGCGTCCGGCAAGCTGGTGCCGCTGGCGACCACGCAGCCCCGCCGCTCGCCACTGCTGCCGAACGTGCCGACGCTCGGCGAGGCGATGGGCGTCATGCGGGAGGACGACTTCGTGACGTGGTACGGCCTGCTCGTGCCGTCGCGCGCGCCCGCGGACGTCGTCGCCCAGCTTGAAAAGGCAGCGTTCACAGTGCTCAAGCGCCCGGACACCAGGGCGAGGTTCCTGGCCCTCGGGACGGATCTGGTCAGCATGCCGGGCGCGCAATTCGCAGAACGGATGCGCAGCGAGTCGACGCGTTACAGAGACATCATCAGGCGCTTGGGCATCAAGGGGGCGTAGCTCCCGCCAGCCAAGGCTGGCGTTGTGATTGGCTCACGGCCTACTGGTTCTCGAAGCCCGCACCCGCGTATCTGGTCTGCGTGCTCTCGGCACCCTAGCCTGAGGGTAACGGTCGGACCTCGATGTTGGCCGTGCGCCACAAGTTTTTAGCGACGCGACGGAGAGCGCGGCACCATACCGATTGGAGACAAGTGATGACGTCAATCGACCTCGCGTTGCAAGCGCACCATCCCATGCTCAGGCAGAAGTGGAAAACCGTTATCCTGGCGAGCCTTGGCGGTTCGCTGGAACTGTACGACTTCATCATCTACGGCGTCTTCGCGCGGGAGATCGCCACGCAATTCTTTCCCGCGACAGATCCCGTCGCTTCGCTGATCGGCGCCTTCGGCGTCTTCGCGCTCGGATACATGTCCCGGCCGCTGGGCGGTGTCATCCTGAGCAGCCTGGGCGACCGATTCGGCCGGCGCGTGGTCTTCCTGGTCTCGGTGCTGGCGATGTCGGCCACGACCATCGGCATTGGCCTGGTCCCCGGCTATGCGGCCATTGGCATGGCCGCACCGGTGTTGCTCGTGATGCTCCGCCTCCTGCAAGGATTCTTCCTGGCGGGGGAATTGCCCTGCTCGATCACGTATGTGGTAGAGGAGGTACCCGGCCGCGCGAGCACGGTCAGTGGGCTTGTCATTTTCTGTGCCGCTGCGGGTATCCTGATCGCGACGCTCGTCAGCCTGGTCATTCATTCAACACTGTCGGCGGATGATGTCCTGACATACGGGTGGCGCATTGCCTTCCTTTTTGGCGGCGTCATCGGCCTCTTGTCGTACTGGCTGAGGACCTCGCTCGAGGAGTCCAGCGAGTTCCAGCAACTCAGAAGCCACAAAGTCAAGCGCCCCTTCCGCCGTGTGCTCGCTGAATATCCGAAGCAAATCGTTGTTGGCGTGGGAGTGGCTGGGATCGTTAACGCGTCGAATAGCTTGTTGTTCGTGGTGCTGCCGTCGTACATGGCGCTTGTACTGCATGCGGATCCGCGTCTTGTCAGCGAGGGGCAGAACATCGGGATTGCCACGATGTGCGTGTCGCTCCTTCTCTTTGCCTGCCTGGGTGACCGCATCGCGTCTCGACACTGGCATCGGCTCGGGACAATCCTGATGCTGGCAGGAAGCTACCCATTCTATGCACTGCTCACCGCCCAGAGGCTCGACGTGATCGCGGCCTTCACGATCATTGGGGCCATAGGCGGACTGGTGAATGGGTCCTACGCCTTCCTGTTGGCGGATCTTTTCCCCACTGAAGTCCGCTTCAGTGGCATTGCGCTTTCGCTTAACCTTGCCACGGTCATATTCACGGGCGCCACGCCCTTCCTGGTGACACAACTCCTGCACGCGACGGGATCTCCGGCTGCGCCTGGCCTCTACCTGACGGGTGTCGCCGTTATTGCACTGGCTGCCGGCATCGGGCTGAAGGCTATGGGGGGCAGAATCGATCGCGCCGGTACGATCGCGGGCGCAGCTTGATTCGCCACTAACGTCGGCCGGGCAGCAAGCGAAGTGGGCCACGGCTGCGTAGAACCGCTCATGTGTTCCTGTGTGGCTCCCCAGGGCGATACAGGATCGACTGAAGTCGGGCGGCGTGGCCCTCGCCGAACTCGACAGGCAGATCATTGGCCGGTACGGTCATTTGCCGGCCGAAGGCGAGTGACAGAATCTGGCCGAACTCTGCCCTCCTCCCTTTCGGCGCCGGCTGTTGGACGCCGAAGGCAACTACCGCCGACCCATAGCTGCCATCCGCACACTCATCCTATCAACGTCTGCTTTCAAGACACTTCGGGGGGCGACAGTCGAGGTTCCGCCGCAGGCTTCCCAGTGCATGCGGGAAGGTTGCATCGGCTCTACCGTCGAAGCTGAAGCGCGTCCAATAGGGTGCGTGCTTACTTCATCCGCAGAGCGCGGGAGCGTTTGACGAGGTGCGGCCATGAGCGCGCATTGCTACCGAAAGAACTGCGGATCGTGCCTTAGAAAGGTAATTTGGAGGTATGATTGCATTCAATATTGCATATCTAATTCCGACTTAGCCCTACCGTGTCCACCGCAGAACTACAAGGCATCGACATTCCCGCGCAGATAGCCCAGGAAATCCGCAAGCTCATTAACCGCGGACAGTTGCCGCCCGGGTTGCAGCTACGGCAATCCGACCTAGCCGACCGCTTTGGCATCAGCCGCGTTCCCGTGCGCGAGGCGCTGAAGCTGCTGGCGGCTGAAAGCATCATCGAACACGATCCGAACCGGGGCTTTTTCGTCGCGCCGTTGTCGACTGACGAAGCGCGCCAGCTTTACTTGATGCGTCAACTGCTGGAAGCGGAACTGCTGTCCACGATCGAGTGGCCCACGCCCGCCCAACTCAAGCAGTTCAAGACGATGCTGACCGAACTCGACGAACTGCTCTCGGCCGGCAACCGCTCGGAATGGATCGAGCACCATCGCGCGTTCCACGACGCGGTGTTCGAGCTGTCCCCGAACAAGGTGCTCAAGCGCGAGGCGCTGCGGCTCATGCGGCTGACCGACCGCTACCGCGCGTTGGCCGCCGATATCACGCTGCGCGACCAGCACCTGAACGCCAACATCGAACAGAAGCTTGTGAAAGCGTTGAGTACCAAGAATCGGGACATGTTGCTGGATGCCTACGCCGAAGGCCGCAAGATGGTGGCCGAGGGGCTGATGCAGATCCTCGCGGCGCGCGGCGTATGAAGCGGGGAGCGCTCTAGCCCCCCGTGCACCGCTGTCAGAAGCGGTGCATCATGCCGACTGCCGCCACGGATTGAATCTTCCCGCTGGCCAGGATGTTGCCGATTTCCGCGGCATAGGCGCCGTTAGTGTGCTGATACACGCCCACCAGATAGACGGCGGTCCGCTTGGAAAAGGTATACGTCAACTGGAGCGCGCCCTGGTGAATGATCACGTTCTTCAGTTGCTCGTTGCCGTTCTCGTAGGTATAGGCGCCCCCGAGAATCAGGTCCGGCGTCAGTTCATAACCGATGCCGCCGGCCACCGCGTAGATCCTCGCTCCGGTGAATGTGTTGCGCGCCTGGCTGTACATGCCCGAGAAATCGAAGCGCGATACCTTGGTGCGGGCGCCGGCGAGGAAGTTGGCGATGCCACTCTGTCCCCCATTTACCGCCCCGTAGTTCTGCTCGGTATAGACCATGGCGGCGCGCGTTTCTCCGTGGTGATACCCGATCGCCGCGCTCTTGCCGGACCCGTTCTGGAAGTCTCCCGCCACTTCGCCAAAGCTGTACATCAAGCCGGCCGAAAAGCCGGCGATCTCGTCGGTCGTCAGCTTGACGGCGTTTGACATCCGCTTGCCGCCCACGCGGTCCCAGTTGATGGCCGACATGCCCACCGGCACGCCAGCGGCATTGGTGTAGGGCGCGTATGGCCCACCGGCGGCAAGACCGGCGCCGATCTGCGCAGGGCCCTTGAGGCCGAGCAGGTCCGCACCGAAGCTCCCGGTGCGGAAGTTCAGCATGCCGCCCGCGATGCCGGTGGCGGGGTCGATCGCGCCGATCAGGAAGTAGTCGAACGCGAAGTCGTTCTGCTGCCCGAGGCGTAAGCTGCCGATTCCAACCTTTCGCATGCCGACCCAAGCCGAGTTCTCGAACAATGCGCCGCGCGATTGCGGATCGAGCGCCCCGGTGCTGAGGGAAATCATCGAGTCCAGGCTGAACGATGCTTGCAGGCCGCCACCGAGGTCCTCGGTGCCGCGCACGTAGAACTTCGATGGGTAGATCGCGGAATCCTGCATGCGGACGTTCGAATGGCCGCCGTTGTCTCGATAGAGCGCGACACTTTCGTCCAGCAGGCCGCCGATGGTGACGCTGCCCTGCGCGTGCGTCACTGTGGTCGCGGCTGTCATTGCAATGCCAAATGACAGATGGCGAAGTGCCATTGCCAGCTTTTTCTTCCGAAAAGCCATTCCGTGTCTCCGTGGTTGGAATTTATTGTTGTGGTGCCTGCCCTGCAGGGGAGCAGGCCGGTTTCGGTCGACCGGCAGATTTGCGAGGGTCCGCCTCAGCTAGCAGGCTCCGGGTCCCATGTCGGAATCCAGAGCAGTTCTGGAGCTGCGGCAGCGTCGGTCGATGAAAATTCGCCGTAGCTGCCGTGCGCGTACAGCAGAGGCCGGGCGCGGTCGGCGCGGGGCGTTGCGGTGTCGATGGCGCCGAAGAGAATGCCGTGCGTGCCAACGTCCAACGCACTGGCCACTCGGCAATCGAAGCTGACCAACGCGTCGCGGAGAACTGGCGCGCCGGTGCTGGCGCGTCCCCATACGCCGTCGGCAAACTTTTCCTCTGCCGGTATGGGGCTGGCAAAGCGGTCCGCCAGCCGGCGGCTTTCCACCGCCAGCACGTTCACCGCAAAGATCCCTGATGCCTGGATCGCGTGGAACGACGCACTGTTGCGGTTGACACAGGCGAGCAGCGTGGGAGGATCGGCCGAGACCGAGCAGACGGCCGTGGCTGTTAGCCCCGCACGCGAGCCGTCCGCCGACAACGTGGTAATCAGGCAGACATGTCCGGCGAGGCAGCGCATCGCTGTCCTGAACTGGTTGGCGTCGATGCTCATGCGAGTTCTCCGTCCGGAGGCTATGCGACCGTGGGGGCTGCGGCGAGATGGCGGGCGAAGTGCAGCACCGTCCGACCGTGCGCCTGCATCGCGGCGAGCGGCTGATAACTGGCACGCTCCCAGCAGTTGAAGCCGTGGCTTGCGCCGGGATAGACGAAGAATTTCGCCGTGTCGCGGTCGGCAAAGGCTGCCTTGACCCGCTCGACTGCGGCGACCGGGATCATGGGATCGGTCTCGCCGTAGTGGAACAGCATCGGGCAACGCACAGCCGACGCCTTCTGTAACTGGTCCTGAATGCCGCCGCCGTAGTAGCACGCGGCGGTGTCCACCAGTCCCGCAGCGGCGGCCAGATAGGCCAGGCGGCCACCGATGCAGAAGCCGAGCGCCCCCACGCCGCCCGTCACTTCGGGACGCTCGCGCAGCGATCGCACGGTGCCTTCCAGGTCGCTCTCGATCTCTGCCATGTCGGCGCGAATGAGCATGTCACGCGCGCGAGCGGCTTCATCGCCCACATAGCCGAACGATTCGCGCGGCGCCTGCCGCCAGAACACGTCGGGCGCGAGCACGACAAAGCCCAGTTGCGCGTACTGCTCGGCTACGGCCCGGATATGGCGGTTCACGCCGAAGATTTCCTGGAAGAGGACAATCCCGGGGCCCGTTCTCGCTGGCGGCAGCGCGAGATAGCCTTGGTACGCGCGACCATCGGCTGCGGGGATGTCGATCCAGCTCGTGCGGATCGTCGTCTTGTCGTCGATGCTTTCCTTCATGTCGTCTGCCTCCTTCCTCAGCGCCAGCCAAAGATGTCGAGCGTGGCCTCGCCTGCACGGAGTCGGCGGCACTGATCAGCCTCGTTCACTTCTCGCGCAAGGCCGGCGTCCACCACCTTGCCCGCACTGTCGCGCGGAATGCAGACCACGCCGTCGCCGTCGCCGACGATCAGGTCGCCAGCATGGACGGTGACGTTGCCAAACACGGTCGGTGCATTGATCCAGCCGCGCGCGCCGAAATCCTTGCCGGTGCCGCGGATGCAAAGTCCGCGGGCGAACACCGGGAAGCCGATCTCTTCCAGCAGCACGCCATCACGCACGCAGCCGTCGATGACCAGGCCGGCGAGGCCGCGCACCTGGCTGGCGGTGGACATGACCTCCCCCCAGTAGCCGTGCTCGAAAGCGTCGCTGACCGACACCACCAGCACGTCGCCTGGTTGCGCGGCATAGATGGCGCGGTGCAGCCACAGGTTGTCGCCGCCCGGCGCATGCACTGTGACGGCGGGGCCGCACAGCCTGAATCCCGGTGCGACGGGCTTGATCGCGGACGGAAACGCTCCGATCTTCCCGCCGGCCTCGTGCAGCGTGGCCGTTGGGACGGCACGGGCGGCGTCAACGATCTGCGGAGCGGTACGCGCGAAATCCAGTTGCGTGGTGTCGCGCGGATCGATGCGGTCGATGGACAATGTCATGCTTTCGCTCCTTCGGCGCGCGTCTGCAGTTGATGGTAGCGGTACTCGGCGCGGGCCTCGTCCAGACGCATGCCGCCGGCGACTGCCTTGCGAATGGCGTTCTCCGCAGCTTCGATCTCTTCGGCGGCCGCCAGGATGCGCTCCTCGTGATCACGTGGGATCGATACCAGGCCGTCTGCGTCACCTCGCAGGATGTCCCCCGGTGCCACGCGCACGTCGCCGATATTTACCGGCACATTAGTGGCCTCCACTTGCACGCGGTCCTTGCCGGTGCGCATCCAGTTGTCGCGCGAGAACACGGGGTAGCCGAGCGACAGGCAAAGATGCACATCGCGGTTGATGCCGTCGATTACCGTGCCGGCGATGCCGCGGCGATGGGCGATCTCCGTCATGATGTCGCCCCAGACCGTGGCATCGGTGCGGCCACCGTTGTCCAGCACGATCACGTGACCGGGTGGCACGTCGTCAATAAAGTCGCCGACGGTGCCCGGCGGGCTGGCGGCGGGGCCGTAGAGGATGGTGAAGGCGCGGCCGGCCATGCGGAAGCCGGCATCGCGCGGCTTGATGGCGCGGCATTGGCCGACGATGCCGAGGCGGTCCATGGCGTCGCTAAGCGTGGCGGTGTCGAGCCTGCCGGCGCGAGCGACGTTGCGGTCTTCGATCTGTTCTGACATGACTTAATCCTTCAGCATGAATTCGTAGTTGCCGCCCATGACCTGGCTGATCGGTGTACCGGCCAGAACGGCCTTGGCCATGCGAGCTTCGCGGGCGACGATGCCTTCCGCGGCCTCGAGCACCCGGTCGATGTTCGCCGCGGCGATGAAGATGACAGCGCTGCGGTCGGCGAGAACGTAGTCCCCGGCATCGACGTCAATGCCCCACACGCGGATCGGCACGTTGGTACCTTTCTCGACGATGCGGCCGCGCGCGGTACGGGCGGTGAGGGAAGAGGCGAAGATGGGAAAGTTCATCGCGCGCGCTTCGTCGATGTCGCGCACGGGACCATCGGCCACCACGCCCGCGATACCCTTCACCTTCGCGCCGAGCGACAGCATGCCCCCCCAGCTCCCCGCCTCGACGCCGGTGCGCTGCTCGACGACGATCACGTCGTCGGCGCCGCCGGCCTCAATGGCGGTGGTGCCCAAGTGGCGGGGCTCGCCCGGTGGCGGCGCGCCCGTGCCGAGCTGCACGGTAATCACGCGACCGGCGATGCGGCCCTCGCCGGCTTCCTGCCGCACGCCGCTGACCACGCCCGGAAGGCCGAGCTTGTCGAGCGTGTCGGACACCGCGCAGCAATCCAGCCGGCGCAGGCGGCGCACATATTCGTCGGGGGTACTCATCGAATGGCTTCCTTGTTGTTGTCGGGCCGCCAGCAGGCGAAGCCCATCGCATTGCCCGTGCCCGCTTCGCTGCGGTAGCACGGCACGTAGTCGATCACTTCCATGCCGAAGCCGAGCTCGTCCATCGCGCCGGCCACGGGAATCCAGTTCTTGACCTCGGAGGTCCCGGCCTGGAAGATCGCCTCGCCCAGCCCCTCCACGGGCGCGAAGTCATGCGCGCGCATGCTGTCGAGGATCAACTGATCGACGGTCTCGTCGATGACGAAGTGGGTCAGGCCGCCAGAGGCGATGATGGCCACACGTGCGTCGCTGTCCCATGACCGGATGGCACGCGCCAACGAGCGTCCGAACGCGTGGCAACGGCCAACCGTCGGTTGATTGGGCGGATAGAACGTGTTGATCAGCACCGGCACGGTGGGAATCACCTGATCCTTCATCAGTTGCCGGAATACGAAGCCAAAGGCGTGCGGCGTCTCCGTGGCGGAAAGGTGTTTCAATGCCGTGATGTCGAAGCCGTCGGCCACGGTGCGTTCGATCAGGTGGCGGCCAAGCGCCGGTACGCCGGCATATGTCGCTTCCGGGGGCATGTAGCCGGGCATGGCGTGGGCCACGCCCGGCGGCAGCCGCGACAGCTTCTCGTCGCTGATCATGTTGTTGACGATGGTCTCGCCCCACATCACGCTGAACGCGGGCACGAGCATGTCGTCGAAGATTTCCATCTGGTCGTTGCCGACGATCACTGCCACATCGGGGCGGGCTTCCGCGAGCACCCGCGACATGCGTTCGATGGCCTGCATGCAGCGGGTGTGCCGGGCTTCCCACACTTCCGGCGTAATCTGCGCGGCCAGGTTTCCCGACGCGCGATGCTGCACCAGCTCATCGAACGTCCATGTCCGGCCCTGGTAGTGATGCAGGCTGCGGCGGTCGTCGGGCAGGCGCGAGCCCCATGTGTGCGGCGGCGTGACCAGCATGGGACCATGCGAGGTGCCCATGCCGAGTACGATTTCTGCCATGCTTGCTCTCCTCCGGGCGTCGTCGCGCGTTTAGCGGTACGCCGCCAGGTCGAGGTTGAACAACTTTTGCGCATTGCCGAAGAAGATCTGGTCCTTCTCTTCCGGCGACAGCCAGTCGAAGCCCTGGATGAACGGCTTGATGTCGTCGAAGGTGCGGCCGGTAGCCGGATTGGTCTGCGAGCCGACGCCTGGGCACTCGGCGCCGAACAGGCAGCGGTCCGCGCCGACGGTTTTGATCAGCAGGCGCAGCGACTCCTCTGAATACAGCACGGTGTCGTAGTAGAGGTTGCGCATTCCGGCCAGGAAGTCGCGGCCCGCGCGCGCGGCACCCGACTGAAAGCGGCCAATCTGGTAGGGGATCGAGCCGCCGCCGTGCGACACCAGGATCTTCAGCGACGGGAAGTCCTTGAACACGTCGGAGTTCACCAGGCCGAACACGGCGATGGTCTCTTCATTGATGAAGTGGACGGTGTACGGCGACCGTGCGGAGTGTGAGCCGGTGGCGTGGATGTGCGCGGGAATGTCGAGCTCGCACAGCTTTTCGTAGAGCGGATACCAGTAACGGTCGCCCAGCGGTGGCGCTTCAGCGCCGTTGTTCTCGAATGGGTCCGGGTTGAGCAGCACGCCGCGGAAGCCCAGTTCCTTCACGCAGCGTTCCAGTTCCGGGAGCACCACTTCAATCGGGTCGCCAGCCACCTGGGGCAGCCCACCCACGCCGATGAAGCGCTTGGGCAGCAGCTTTACCGTGCGGGCGATGATGTTGTTGGTCTCCTCGGTGAACCAGTGCACCAGCTTGCCCGGCTTCGCGCTGTGCATCATCTGGAACGGACGCGGCGACAGCAGTTGGACGGTGGTGCCCACGCGGTCAAGCAGGTCGATGTGCCCGGCCGGCCCCATCTCCTTCCGATTGGCGTAGTGGAGGATCTCCTCGTCCGTCACCTCGGGCATCTTGCGCCCGTGCTCGCCGCGATGCGACAGGATGTGAGCCTTGTAGACCCAGAGTTCGGCGGGCGGGCTGACGTGGCCGTGGCAGTCAATGATCATGGGATGTCTCCGGTTGGGATGAAATGACTTACAGATCGAGGACCAGCCGCTCGCCCTTGCAACCCGAGCAGCAGATCATCATGGTGTTGTTGGCCGCCTTCTCCGGTTCGGAAAGGATGGCGTCGCGGTGATCGGGAATGCCGGATAGCACGCGCGTCTCGCAGGCGCCGCACACGCCTTCCTCGCAGGAGTGCGCCACTTCCACGCCGGCATCCTTGAGCACCTGCAGGATGGTTTTGCCACCCGGTACCTGCAGAGATTTGCCGCTGCGCTTCAGTTCGACCGTGTAGCCGCCGTCCAGCGCGGCTTCCTGCTTCGCGGTGAAATACTCGACGTGGACCTGCGCCGCAGGCAGGTGGGCCGTGGCTGCTTCGAAGGCCGCCAGCATCGGGCCCGGGCCGCAGCAATAGAAGTGCGTGTTGGCCGGATGCGCCTTCACTACTTCGGCGATGTCGAGCACGCCGCCCGCTTCTGCGTCGATGTGCAGGTGCAGGTTCTCATAGCTGCGCAGTTCCTCGAGGAAGGCGACGTCGACGCGGTCGCGGCACGAGTACACCAGTGTCATCGAGCGGCCCAGCGCCTTCAGGCGCCTCGCCATGCACAGGATCGGCGTGATGCCGATGCCGCCACCGACCAGCACCGAATGCTCGGCCTCTTCATTCAGCGGGAAATTGTTGCGCGGCGGCTCCACCTGGATCACCGCGCCGGGGCGCAACTGCTCGTGCATGAAGCTGGAACCGCCGCGGCTTTTGGGGTCGCGCTTCACCCCTACCTGGTAGCGCCGCGGCTCGCGGCCGCCTTCGAGCAGCGAATATTGGCGCACCAGGCCATTGGGCAGGTGCAAGCCGATATGGGAACCCGGCTCGCACGGCGGCAGCGCGGCGCCCACCGGAGACGCGAAGGCGTAGAGCAGCGTGTCGCGGGCGAGGAATTGAATCGACTCCAGGCGCAACTCAAGGAGGGCGCCCGTGAACTGGGGCAGGTCGTTCATGTGTGTCTCCAGTGACGACGTTCAGTGATGCGGCGAGGCATATTCCTGCCGGCGCCTGGTGTCCGAAGCGTGCGGCGTGGGACCGATAAGGAGAGGCCCGCTGTCGCTCGCTTCGTCGTTGACGCGAAATTCTTTTTTGCATATTATTTCGACTAACAAGAAAAAAGTCAAAGCATCTTGATGCGTGGACTTTCCCGGGCATCGGCCCGAGGGGCACATCACTGGCGGAAACCGGCAGCGGCATCGTGCAGCGCAGTAGCACCGTCCGCGTCACATGGAAATGGAGAACAAATTGATCGCAGTCCTCTCTTGCAACGGCGGCACGGTCACACACGGCAGCGGCCCGGCCACCCGACTTTTCGTCGCCACTTTGCGTGGCATGCACGTATTCGAGCGGACAGGGCAAGGCGCGCCCTGGCAGCGGACCCGCTCGGCGCTGGAAGACCGTCACGTGAGCGCGCTGCTGTTCGAGCCGCAATCAGGGTTGCTGTTTGCCGGCGCGCACGGCAAGGGCGGCATGTGGGTCAGTCGCGACCTCGGCGTCACGTGGGAACCGCGTGGCAATGGCCTGAAGAGCGAACACGTCTACACGTTGGCGGCACAGCAGCGCGACGGCCGTGTGGCGCTCTATCTGGGCACCGAGCCCTCAGCCCTGTATCGGAGCGACGACCTTGGCGAAAACTGGGAGGAAGTCTCGGCCATGCTGTCTGTGCCGGACCAGGACAAGTGGACGTTCCCGCCGCCGCCGCACGTCGCACATGTCAAGAACGTGGCCTTTCATCCGGCGCAACCGGGCACGCTGTACGTATGCATCGAGCAGGGCGCGTTGCTGAAGACGACGGACGATGGGGCCACCTGGACCGAGCCGCGCAGCTATGAGTCCGCGCAGGACAAGTTCTATCACGACAACCACCGCGTTCTGATCCGTCCGTCGAACCCTGCACAGCTTTTCATGTGCGGTGGCGAAGGCCTGCACTACAGCGCCGACGCCGGCGAGACCTGGACACACCTGATGACGCGTGCGGACCGTATTGGCTACCCCGATGCCATGTTTATCGACCCGCGCGACGAGAACGTGCTGTACCTCGGCGGGCCCGGCAACGCGCCGCGTGATTGGGGCTCCAAGCGCAGTGCCGATGCCACCGTGCTGCGCAGCCGCGATGGCGGCGCAACGTGGCAGGAAATCCGCAACGGCCTGCCGGCAGAAGTTATCGGCAATATCGAAGGCATGGGCTTGTATCACTGGGCCGACCAGGTGATGCTGCTGGCCGGCACCGCGACCGGCGAAACCTACGCCAGCGAAGACGGTGGCGAGAACTGGTACACGGTTGCCGACAACTTGCCCCCCATCTCGAAGGGCGGCCACTATCGCTGGTTCCTGCAAGCCGACGAGCGCGAGAAGGTAGAGGACCGCATGCGCACCGGCACCTGACGGCCGCCCCGGCCGAACCATTCAGAAACGACGAACCATGCCTCGCCGCGGCGTCACCGGCGCGCGGCGCGGAGGCGTACGTCCTCACAAAGGAGACAAGACGTGAGCACATCCCCCTTGGCAACCGCTTCCGGTAGCCTCCCCGTACTGGCCAGCCACGATGCCGCGATTGCCGCGGCGCGTGCGCTGCACGACAAGATCCGCGCGCGCGCCGACCGCACCGAAAGCGAGCGCATCGTATCTGCCGAGACCATCCGCGAGCTGATGGAAGCCGGCCTGTTCGGCGTCGTGACGCCGCGCATGTTTGGCGGTTCGGAGCTGGGCTTCGCGACGCTGGTCGACGTGACTGCCGAGATCGCCTCCGCGTGCGGCTCGACCGGCTGGGTCTATGGTGTCCTGGCCGGCCATAGCTGGATGCTGAACCTGTTCCCGCTGCAGGCGCAGCGCGAAGTGATGAGCGCCGACCGCGTGCTGACCGCGACCGTGTTCCGTCTCGGCGGCACCGTCACGGAAGTGGACGGCGGTTATCGGCTGGTCAACGGCGACGGCCGCTTCTGTTCCGGCATCGACCATGTCCAATGGGTCATTGTCGGCAATGCGGTGCAGCGTGAGGGCCAACCGCCGGAGCCGCGCTTCTTCGTGGTGCCGCGCGAGGATATCGAGATCGTTGACGATTGGTTCACGGCAGGCATGCGCGGCACCGGTAGCCGCTCGATCCGAATCGCCGATACGTTCATCCCGGCGCATCGCTCGGTATCGGTGAAGGACATGATGTCGGGCATGGCCGATGAAACCGGATCGGTGCGCGCACCGATCTACCGGATGCCGTTCCAGAACGTCACGCCGTTTTCGCTCGTGGGCGCGCCACTAGGCATGGCCCGTGCGGCGGTGCGGTCATTCTCCGACGGGCTGGCGGCGCGCCTGGCCACGTTCAGCAGTGAACAGGCAGCCGAGCAATCGGCCACGTTCGCACGGGTGGCGGAATCGGTGGCCGAGATCGACGCGGCGCTGGCCGTGGTGCGCGAGGATGCGCGACGTGTAGACAGTGCGGACGATCCGCGCTCGATCAGCGACCTGGACTGGGCACGCATTCCACGCGATTGGGCCTATGCCGCGCAGAAGGCGCGCTACGCGGTAAACGCGCTGTTCGAAGCAGCCGGCGGGTCCGGTATCTACAACAGTTCCGAGTTGCAGAGAATCTGGCGCGACGTAAATTCCGCCGCCCAGCACTTCGCCTTTACGTGGGACAGCGCCATGACCAGCTACGGACGTGCGGTCATTGGCCTGCAGCCCTCGAAATTCGGCCCGAAGGGCCGGTAACGGCGCGCCGAGTGGAAAGCCCCATGCATGCCGACGAACTGACTTCCATCGACGACTACTCGGCCGCCACGCTGTCGTCGATCTGCGAGCGGATGGCGGTCTCCCGCGAAGTGGAACACATGATCTACCGGGAATCCGAACTGGACGAGGTCTGGCGCCTGCTCGACGCCGACGTCGCCAATGCTGCTCGCGACGGTTGCAGCGCAAAGCAATTGCAGCGCCTGGAGGCGATGCGCTCGCTGGTGATCGAAGCACATGACCTGGTTGGCAACGACGGAGACACCGTTGCCGCCCGTGAACGACTCGGCCGCGCCATCGCGCTTCTGGACTGAAGCCGGCGCAGGCCGTTTTTTCCCACAAAGACGATACACCGATTCAAGATAGGAGGACCTATGCTCACTCGCGAAGACAACAATGTGCTGACCCAGGTTGGCCGCGGCACCCCGATGGGCGAACTGATCCGGCGCTTCTGGATTCCGGCGCTTCTGGCATCCGAGATTGCAGAGCCCGGTGGCAAGCCGGTGCGCGTGCGGTTGCTCGGCGAAGATCTCGTGGCCTTCCGCGATACCGATGGCAAGGTGGGCCTGCTCGACGAGCAATGCCCGCACCGCCGCGCGTCGCTGGCGCTGGGCGACAACTCCGACGGCGGCTTGCGCTGCCTCTACCACGGTTGGAAGTTCGCCACCGACGGCACCTGCCTGGACACGCCCACCGAGCCGTCCGGTTCCGCCTTCTGCTCGCGCATTCGCGCGCAGGCTTACCCGACGCGGGAAGCGGGCGGCGTGATCTGGACCTACATGGGCCCCGCCGCCGAGGAGCCGCAATTCCCGGAATTCGAGTGGCTGTCGTACCCGGCCGTCAACGCCGTGCCTTTCAAGGTGCTGGAAGACTGCAATTACGCGCAGGCGGTGGAAGGTACCATCGACTCGGCCCATGCCGGTGTGCTGCACCGCGAGCAGCCGTGGAGCGCGCCCGCGAAGTACGACCATGAGCGCGACCTGCAACCGAAGATCGAAGTCGAATACACCAAGTACGGCCTGCGCTACGCGGGCGTGCGCAACTTCCGCGAAGAAGGCAAGCTGCATGCGCGCGTGACCGAAGTGGTGCTGCCCTTCTTTACGCTGATCCCGCCCGACGGCTTCGGCGTGCGCAAGAACCGCCGCATGGCCAACGCCTTCGTGCCGCGCGACGACGAATCCACGTGGCACGTCCAGTGGTTCTTCGACGACACCCAACCGGTGGATGTTGCCTATCGCATCGAGGAGGGCGGCCACTGGGTCGACGAGAACTTCCGCAAGAAGCTCAATATCGACAACTGGTACCAGCAGGACCGCGAGTGGATGAAGACCGGGTCGATGTCGGGCATCAAGGGCATCCTGACGCAGGACCACGCGGTCAGCGAAACGCAGGGCCGCATCCTGGACCGTACCAAGGAACACCTCGGCACGTCCGACGTGGCCGTGGTGGCCTGGCGCCGCCAGATGATCCGCACTGCCCGCGCGCTGGCCGAACGCGGCGAGGCGCCCAGCGTGCTGACCGCGCCGATTCCGTTCCCGCAGATTCGCGCGGCGACGGTGATCTTCAGCAACGAGCGCACGTGGAAGCAGGAGGTCCCACTCAATCCGGACGTGGCCCTGACGGCCTGACGCGGCGATGCTGATCGATAGCCACGCGCATGTCTCGCAGGTCTGGTACGAGCCGGTGGAGACGCTGCTCTGCCAGATGAAGCGTCACGACGTGGCGCGTGCGGTGCTGACGCAGATGATCGGGCAGGCGGACAACCGCTACCAGGCGGATTGCGTACGCGCGCATCCAGGCCGATTCGCCAGCGTGGTCTGGATTGACCCGGCCGCGCCGGACGCTCCGCGCGCGCTTGCAAGGTTGGCGGACGAAGGTGCCGCCGGCGTGCGCCTGCGCCCGGGAGCCCGCTCGCCCGGCGACGATCCGCTGGCGATCTGGCGGGCCGCAGAAGCTTGCGGCCTGCCGGTCAGTTGCGTCGGCAATGCCGAAGCGTTTACCACGCCAGCCTTTGCCGATCTGCTGCAGGCGGTGCCGGGCCTGACGGTCGTGCTGGAGCATCTCGGCGACACCAGCAAGCCGATGCAGACCGTGGCCGATGGCGAATTGCGCTACACGGTGCTGCGGCTGGCCCGCTTCAACAATGTGTGCCTCAAGGTTCCCGGCCTCGGGGAACTGGCGCCTCGTGCGCCCGGCGCGCTGCGGGACGGCCCCACGTTCGGCGGTGAGGCGGCAGCGCTGCTGGAGGCCGCCATTGCAGCGTTCGGCGCGCAGCGCCTGATGTGGGGTAGCGATTTTCCGGTGGTGAGCAGCCGTGAAGGCTATGGCAATGCCCTGGCGCTAGTGCGCGAATGCCTCCTCGACCATCCGGCAGTGGTTCGCGAGGCCATCCTTGGCGATACCGCGCGCCGTATATTTTGGAAGGAGATTTGATATGACAAGGAAAGTACTCGCGGCAGTCAAGACTGGTGTCGAGACGACCGAGCTGAGGGAGTTCGACTACCCACTAGTGCAGCCGGACTCAGGCATCCTCAAGGTGGAGGCTAGCGGCGTTGGCGGCAGCGATCCGGAGCTGTATCGCAAGTCCGAGCACGCTCCTGTCATCATGGGGCACGAGAATGTCGGCACCATCGTCGAGCTTGGCCCCATTGCGCAGCAACGCTGGGGCGTGAAGGCCGGCGACCGCGTGGCGCTGCACGAATACCTGCCGTGCTGGCACTGTGAATGGTGCATGAAGGGCGACTTCCGACTGTGCATGGAGGTGGACTTCTTCAATGTGAAGGACCGGCTCAACACGCTGCGTTTCGGCATGTCGACCTGCACCATTGCACCGCACCTGTGGGGTGGCTACGCGCAGTACATGCACTTGCCGCTGAATACGGTCATGCACGTGATCCCGCCCGATATGCCCGCCGTCCACGCCACCCTCGCGGTGCCGTTCGGCAACGGCGTGCAGTGGGCATGCAATGACGGCGGCGCCGGGCCCGGCAAGACAGTGCTGGTATTCGGTCCCGGACAGCAGGGACTGGGTTGCGTGCTGGCGGCCAAGGCCGCAGGGTCCCTGATGGTGATCCTCGCCGGCATGACCCGCGATCGCAGCCGGCTCGACCTGTCGCTGCGCCTCGGTGCGGACCATGCCATCGACGTGCAGAACCAGGATCTCCATGCCGAAGTCATGCGCCTGACCAATGGTCGCGGCGTCGACGTGGTGGTGGATACCACTGGCGATCCGACCGGCGAAGTGGCGCAGCTTGCCATTGGCCTGGCTGCCAAGGGCGCGTACCTGAGCCTGAACGGCCTGGCGCAGAGCGTACCGATCGGCGAGATCAAGAAGCGCTACCTGACCGTGCGTGCTCCGCGCGGGCGCAGCTACGCGGCGGTGGAACTCGCCCTGCGCTACATCGGCTCAGGCCGCTATCCGCTCGATGAAGTGTGTTCGCATACCTTCGGGTTGGCACAGACGCACGAGGCGATCCTTGCCACTGCCGGTCGCGGCGTGGAGGGCGCCGTCCACGTTACGGTGGATCCTTGGAAGTGAACGGCTCGCGCTCCTCTCGAGGTTGAGCGAGCGGAGCGCAAGGCGTCAGACATCACTTCACTTCATTACTTACAGGAGACAAAGTCAATGATCGACAGTCATGCACACCTGATTTCCGCCGATGTGGAACGCTATCCGACTTCTCCACTGAGCGGCGAGCTGGAGCCCGGCGCTCTCGACAATCCGGTGACAGCGGAGCGCCTTCTTGCGCTGATGGACGAGCAAGGCATTGAGCGCGCGCTGGCCGTGCAACGGGCGCATATCTACGGCTTCAATAACGCCTATGTGTGCGATGCCGCCCAGCGCTACCCGGAACGCCTGCGCGCGCTTGGCATGGTGGACGCGCTTGACCAGAACATCCGTGAGCAAGTGCGGCACTGGGTCGGCGAGCGCGGCGCGGTCGGCATCCGCCTGACTGAACCGTTCAAGGGTGCTGACCCGTCCTGGTTCGCTTCGCCTGAGGCGATGGCAGCTTGGGAAACCGTGTCGGAACTGGGCGGTTCGGTGCGACTGCACTTCTATCGCTGGAATCGCGAGGCTGCCCTGAAGGCGCTCAAGCCGGTACTGCAGCGGTTTCCGCAGACTACGGTGGTACTGGATCATTTCTCCAATATCGTCGGCGAAAGCGGCGCCCCGGACCACGGCGTCGACGCGACGCTGCTCGAGATGGTGGAGCATTCCAACGTCTACCTGCTGTACTCCATGATCAACCTCGGCAAACTCGCCGCCGCGCAGATGGCGGCGGCGCCGATGGTCGAGCGTGTGGTACGCGAGTTCGGCGCGGATCGCGTCATGTGGGGGTCCGACGTCGCGCAATCCAAAGGTAGCTACGCGCAGATGGTGGCGCTGGCGAAGGAGTCGGTGTCGCTGCTGTCTGAAACCGACCAGCGCAAGGTTCTGCACGACACCGCGCATGCTGTGTACTGGGGAACGCGCTGAGATGGGCCGGCGCGAAGTGTTCGATCCTGCTGTGGGCCTGACGCCACGCGCCACCGATACCGACTTGCCGTCGCGGCTCGCGGCCGATATCCGCGAAATGATCAACGAAGGGAAACTGTCGCCCGGACAGCAGTTGCGGCAGCAGGACCTGGCCCGGCGATTCGGCATCAGTCGCGTGCCGGTGCGGGAAACGCTGAGCCTTTTGGTTGCCGAGGCTGCGGTCTGCCACGACCCCAATCGCGGCTTCCACGTTGCGCCGCTGTCGAGTAGCGAGGCGCGGCAACTCTATCGCATACGACATCTGCTCGAGACGCAACTGCTGTCGACGGTGAGATGGCCCGACGCCAGCGAACTGGCGGACCTGCGCGCGCGGCTCGCGCTGCTCGACCACCATCTGACGGAGCGCGCCCGGGCCGCGTGGGTGCGCGCACACCGGGAGTTCCACGGTGCCATCTTTGCCTTGTCGCCCGACGCGGTGCTAAGGCGTGAAGTGATGCGACTGATGCGGCAGACGGATCGATATCGCGCCATGGCCGCGCCAGATATTGCCGGCTATCGTTTCCCCGCCGATCCGGAACATCATCTCGTCGAGACGCTCGCCGCACAAGACCGCGAGGCGTTGCTGGATGCCTACCGCCGCGACCGCAGCGCGGTGGAAAAGCGCTTGCTGGCGTCGCTGACCGCGCGCGCTCTCTGAAGTCATATCTCTACGCTGGAATCCTTTGTTCGTCACCACGCGCTCGGGGACGGCGCTCGCCCGCTTTTTGGGTGCAGTGAGGGTGGAACGGGGTTTACCCCGTAAAGCCAAAGAAAAGATTGAAGTGGCGCTTTTCGCTGTATAAGATTCGCAATACTAAATTGAATAATATTTGGACTGAGAGGACCAGGAGCGATCCGCCTTTCGGATCAAAAGCACATTCGGACACAACGGCTACGGACGCCGTTGGCCAGAGTATGTAGCCCCAATGCCAGCCCACTGGCAAGAACATAACGACTAGAAGGAGACGACGTGGACAAAAGACTTGCCGGAGTAGCGGTTGCCGGCTTTTTCCCCCTTGCCGCATCTGCCGCCAGCGTAACCCTGTATGGGGTCGCAGACAGCTTTATCGGCTATTTCAGCAATTCGGAGAAGAGCGTCACGAGTCTGAACAGCGGTGGCCTGGCTGGCTCGCGCTGGGGGATGCGCGGCACGGAAGACCTGTCGGCGGATCTACAGGCCGTGTTTGTGCTTGAGGGCGGCTACAACATGGATACCGGTACTAACGCGCAGGGCGGCCGTCTGTTCGGACGTCGCGCAACTGTCGGTATGCGCAGCAATACTTATGGCGAGATCGCGCTGGGACGACAGCCCACGCCGGGCTACGACTTCGCCGCGATTTTCGATCCCGTACTGATGGCTCCGGGTTCGGTGGCAGCGTCGCTCACCGGCGAGTCGAGCAATCCGTGGATGTTCAACCCGCTCAATGATCCGGCCCGCTCGGATAACGCGGTCCGCTACAACTCGCCATCCTTCGGCGGCGTGACGGTTTCGGCAGCGCATGTGTTTAGCGAGAATGCGGGCGCGCCGGTCAATCGCAACTACGACATCGTCACGTTCCTCTACTCGGCCAATAAGCTGAACGCCGGCTACGGCTTTGCGCGCGCCACGGGAACGACCAACCTGACACCGGACACCAGCCGTCAGCTTGAGCACGCGTTCGCGGCATCTTACGAGACGCCCTGGGCAACGCTCTACGTGAACTATCAATTGCGCTATCGGCTGGGCGCAGCGCATGACTCGGCGTGGCAAGTCGGTACGACCATTCCGGTTGGTGCGGCGGGTAATCTGAAGCTTGCCTACGGCATGCGCGACAGCGGAGTGACGAACGGCCTCCCGGATAACACGCCGACGGCGGACGTGGCCGCCTGGGCCATCGGCTACACCTACGACTTATCCAAGCGCACGACGCTCTACGCCTTCTTCAAGCGCCTCGAAAACCGCGGTTCGTCAAAGCAAACCATCTATCCGCCGGGCGGGCTCGCTGCGCCGACCCAGTTGCACGAAAACGTGAACGCGCTTGGCGCGGGCATCTATCACCGTTTCTGACGCAGCCGGAGTCTATCGATGAAAACGAGTACTGCAACGAATGCCTGCATGACCCGCGCGGCCTCCATCGGAGTCGGGATTGCGATCGCACTATCGTTTGCTTACAGCCTGCATTTCAATCCGCGCTGGTATGGCGATAACGGCCCCGGCGTGGGAAAGCTTCCACGCACGATCGTGCTGGACTATATGAAGCAGGCCTACGACACGGGTCGGGGCGCCGAGGCCGCAAAGGGGTACTTCTCGCCGAAGATGGTCGACCACAATCCCGGCTCGATCGAGCTTCGCGACGGTGAACCGATCCGCCATGAGATCCGGCAGGTTATCGCCGAAGGCCTGGTCGTCGCTGTCTACCACCGTGTGGAGGCGGCGCGGGGCCAGCCGGCTGTCGATGTGCTTGACGTGTTCAAGACAGGCGCCTATACGGGCCGGATCGCCGAAAGGCGGCGTTTCGTCCAATTCCCGCCGGCCGGCGAGGCCGCCAAGACCACCCATTCCGGAGATGCCAAATGAATACAACGTCCCCTGCGAAGCGGAGGCTGGACGCTGCCTGCGCCGGCCGTCTGGTCATCACCCTGATGCGGCTCGCCCTTGGCGCCTGGATGATCAACAGCGGCCTGAGCCATTGGCTGACGAACTTTGGGTTCCCGCCGATCTTCCCTCAGCCGCTTGGCACCCTGCCCGCTTCCAACGCGATGCTGGTCACGCTGATCGAAACCGGTGTGTTCGATATCGTCAAGGCTTGCGAACTGATAGCAGGCTTACTCCTCCTGCTTGACCTGTTCGTCCCCTTCGCGCTGGCGATGACGCTGCCGATCTCGTTCATGGTCTTCTTCAACGCCATTGTCCTTAACCTGCGGTTTGCAATGCTGGTCAGCACGTCCATGAGCGTGTGGTGCCTGTATTTGAACGTCATCCTGATTCTCGCGTACCTGCGCTACTACTTGCCGATGCTGGCGTGCCGCACATCACCGGGGCGTCTCGATGACTTCAGGCGCCTGCCGGCTGCTGTCTTCGCTACAAGCCCGGAAGAACAACGAAGTGCGTGACCCGCACGCAGCACGGGTAGCCGTTCCTCAAAACACAAACTGGAGTAAAGAAATGTTCCTTCGCAATTGCTGGTACATGGTTGGATGGTCCACGGATTTCACGGCCGATGCCATCGTGCCCTTTACCGTGATGGATGAGCCGCTGGCCATTTATCGCAAGACCGATGGAAGCCTGGCTGCGCTGGAAGACCGTTGCTGCCACCGCCTCGCGCCGCTGTCGGTCGGCCGCAAGGAAGGTGACGAACTGCGCTGCATGTACCACGGCTTGAAGTTTGCCGCCGATGGGCGTTGCACGGAAGTGCCGGGCCAGGACCGCATCTCGCCGCGCGTATGCGTGCGGGCCTACCCGATCGTGGAGAAGCACGGCGCTGCTTGGGTCTGGATGGGCGAGGCGGAGAAGGCGGATGAGGCGCTGGTTCCCCCCATCATCGGGCCGGACAACGCCGAATGGGCGATGCAATGCTCGACCTTTGACATGGACGTAAATGCCGAGCTGATCTCCGACAATTTGCTCGACCTTTCGCACGCGCCGTTCGTGCACGAGGCCACCTTCGGCGCCAGCGATCCTGTCGCGCTGAAGATGATGAAAGAAAGTGAAACGAAGCGTGGCGTCACCCAACTGGAGCGCGGCGTGCTGGCCGACCGCTGGCAGTTGGGCCGCCAGTCCAACCCGTACTTCGGCGCGCGCCCATGCGACGACCACGTCGTCAGCCTGTTCCTGGTGCCCGGCGTCTTTATCCTGACCATCACTTCCTACGAGCCGGGCGTGCTCGAGCGCAGCGAGGGCGGCGACGTAACCGAGACGCCGATCTTCAAGCGCTGCACTTGCCAGATGATCACGCCGATCAGCAAGAACAAGTCGCGTTTCTTCTTCAACTTCGGGCCGTGGGCCGCCGCCGCCGACTTGAAGCAGCATTGCTTCGGCATCGCCGACGCTGCCTTCCAGGAAGACAAGCGGATCATCGAGGCGCAACAGGACATGATCCATCGTTCGCCCGGCCGCAAGTTCGTGCTGCTCCCGATGGACCAGCCGGTGGTCCGCTACAACGAGATCTATGCGCGTCTGCTGGCCGTCGAGAAGCCGGTTGCCGAACCGGCCTGAATCGTTGTGACCGACAGGATTTCGAGATAGAAAGATGGAACAGAAGACGCATGCAGTGAACTGGTCGCCGCCGGCTTGGGACGACGAGGCCGACATGGTCGTGGTCGGCTACGGCGGCGCTGGCGCAACGTTTGCCTTCGCAGCCGCAGAGGCCGGCGCCGACGTGCTGGTGCTGGAAAAGGGCGATCGCGGCGGCGGCAATTCGGTTTGCGTCGCGGGCGGGCTCATCATGACCTCGTCCGACGAGGAAGCCACGTTCGACTACATGAACTGGCTGTGCGCCGGCCAGACCGACGAGCCGGTCCTGCGCAACTTTGTCACAGGCCTGAAGGACATCCCGGCCTTCCAGCACAAGCTGGAGCTGCCGCTGAAGGACAACCCCAGGCCCTTCAGCGCGCCGGGATTCTTTCCTGAGTTTCCGGGCGCGCCAGGCGCCGCGAGCATCCACGGTATGAGCGTGGTGGCCGCGCCCGGCGGGGCAGGGCTATACAACGCCATCGCGGCGGTAGCTGAAAAGCATGGTGCGCGCGTTCAGTGCAATACGACGGTGACGCAGCTCGTGCAGGATCCGGCGTCGCGAGGCATCCTGGGCGTGCTCGCCCGCACCGCTGAAGGCCGCACCATCGCCGTGAAGGCACGCAAGGCGACAGTGCTTGCCAGCGGGGGCTTCGAGTTCGATGCCGAGATGTGCCGGCAGTACCTGACACCGTGCCCGATCCATTTCCTTGGCAGCCCGAACCTGACCGGCGACGGCATCCGCATGGCGCAGGAGGTCGGTGCCCAGCTCTGGCACATGAATGCCGTGGCAGGGCCGTTGAACTGGGGCATCAGGGTGGACGGCGGCAGGGTGTACGTGACGTACGACCTCAACAAGGTAGCGGGCTTCGGCTACAACTCGGGCGCGTTCAAGGACGGCGGCAGCCTGATCTGGGTGAACCGTGAGGCGGCACGCTTCCACAACGAGACCACCGATACGGCCGATGTCCGCCACGGCCTCAGCAACCGCGCCACCTGGCTGGCCACCAACCCCGATGTGCCCGAGTTCATCAATGTGCCTGCCTTCCACATCTTCGACGAGAAGGTGCGCTCGGGCGGCGCAGCCATGACGACGCTGAACTCGCGCACCCCGCCGTGGAGCCAGGACAACCTCGCCGAACTGGAGAAAGGCTGGATCCTCCAGGCGGACACGCTGGAGGAGCTGGCGCTGAAGTGCCGCTGGGATGCGGAGCCCGGCGCCTGGCCCGCCGGCCATCTCGACCCTGAAGCGCTGAAGGCCACCGTGGCGCGCTACAACGCGCAATGCGCAGCCGGCGAGGACACCGACTTCGGCCGCAAGAATTTCCTCGTGCCGCTCGATAAAGGTCCGTACTACGCCATCGGCCCGATGCTGCCGACCTTCCTGAACACGCACGGCGGCCCCCGACACGACGCCCGCCAGCGCGTGCTCGACCAGCGCGGCGCGCCCATCCCACGGCTGTACGCCATCGGCGAATGCGGCTCGCTGTGGGGGCCTTACTACAACTCGATGGGCGACATCGCGGAGTTCATCGTGTCGGGCCGCACCGCCGCGCGCGCGGCCCTGGAAGAAGACGCCTGGGACCGCTGAGTCCCAGGCAACGAGAGTTCGAAGAACCGATAAACGGAGACAATCATGTTGGAAAGCCCCACCACAATCCAGTCGCCGCCCCGCAGCTCCGCGGTGGCCGCGCCGACGCCGGCGAAATCGGCGGTGGCGCCAGGCGGCTGGGCTTTGCTGTGCGTGCTCACCCTGGTCTATATCGTGTCGTTCATAGACCGTGGGGCCATCTCGCTGGTGGTCGGCCCCATCAAGCAGGATCTCGGGGCCACCGACCTGGAAGTGAGCTGGCTGCTCGGGCTGTCGTTCATGCTGCTGTACAGCGTGCTGGGCATTCCTGCCGGCTACCTCGTCGATCTGTACCGGCGAAAGTATCTGCTGAGCGGCGCCATCCTGATGTGGTCCGGCGTGCAGATGCTGTGCGGACTGAGCAATACGTACTGGCACCTGTTCCTCGCGCGTATCGGTCTCGGCGTAGGGGAAGCCATGCTGCCGCCCGCGGCATCGTCGATGATCCGGGACGCCTTTCCGCCCGAGCGGCGCGGGCTCGCATTCGGTATCTACAACATCGGACCGCTGCTGGGCACCGGGCTGGCGCTGGTGCTCGGCAGCTTCCTGCTGACGTTTGCGGCCAGCGGAAAGCTGGCGGGCGTGCCGTTGCTGGGAGCGCTGAAGCCTTGGCAATTCGTCCTGATCGTTCCGGGCTTGCTTGGCGTGCCGCTCGCCGCGTTGACGCTGCTGCTGCGCGAGCCGCCGCGACGCGATGCCGTCGTTCACGCGGACCGCGTCACCTATCCGGCTGCACTGCGTTTTGCATGGCAGCAGCGTGCCGTATACGGTCCGCTGTGGATCGCCATCTGCCTCTACGGTATCGCCATCGGCAGCCAACTGGCGTGGCTGCCCGAAATCATCAACCGCTCGATGGGTATCGCACGCCCCGAGATCGGCAAGACGCTTGGCGCGATCAGTTTGGTGGCTTCGCCGCTGGGGCTGCTGTTCTTCGGCAGTGTGGCGGACAAACTGCAGAAGCGCTGGAGTGACGCACCGGTTCGCGTCGCGATCGGCTCGACTGCCGTGGCCGCGCTTATCACCGCCTGTTTTCCGCTGATTCACAGCGCCCAACTCGGCGCCATCGCCTACGGCGCGCAGACGTTCTTCTTCGCGATTTTTGCGGTCGCTGGCGGCGCCACCATGGCCAATTTCACGCCAGGCAACATGATGGGCAAGCTGACGGCCCTCTATTACCTCATCACCAACCTGCTCGGACTGGCGCTCGGCCCCACCGTCTGTGCGCTGGTGGCGCGGCTGCTTTTCAATGGCCCAAACGCGCTCGGCCATGCATTTGTGGCGTGTTACGTGGTCTCTGTCGGCATAGCCGTGTGCCTGCTGGTGCGCGTCTCGCGAGCGCTCCAGGTTGCCACGCAGCGTCGCGCCTCCTGATCCGCGGCGCCATGCCGCGCCACGCCCACGCCTCCGCTTTTGTCTGACCGCAAAAAGGGAAACTGCCAATGCATGCCGCTGAAAAATCGCCATGGAAATATATTGTCCTGTGGCTCAGGCTGTACTTCGCCATTCACTATCTGGCTTCAGGCTTGAATTACGTCATCTTCAACTTCGTTCCGGATTTCAGTCATGCCGGAAGGGTTGGGCCGTATCTTCATGCCATGGCGGATATCGGCTTTTACCAGGTAATCAAATACCTCGAGGTCGTGCTTGGGACGATGTTGCTTTTCAACCTGGCAGTGCCGCTCGCGCTGATTGTGATGGCTGGCATCAGCGTCACCATCATCTACCTGAATCTCTTCATTTCCCCCGCGCCCCGGCAGTTGTTCACGGGGCTCCAGGAGCTGCTTCTCAACGGCGCACTCTTGCTCGCCTACGGCGGGTACTACGCGAACTTTTGTCGCATCAAGACCAGACCGTTCTGGCTTTGGGACGGGTTGTCGCACGCGTCACGCGCTCAGGCGGGAGAGTAAAAGCGGCCGGCAGGCGGGCATGTCGTCAACACTTCGATTCATATAACCCCCCGATTGGCATGCATCGCCGATTTGGTGCGAGGAGATAAACGTGATTAAGGATCTAGTCATTGTTGTGGCAGTGATCGTGGTGACGATACTCATCGTCATGGCTGTCTCCACCAGCTTCGGCGCAAGACCGCTGAGAATCTACGACTACGGCCCGCCGCTGGCCGCGGGCGTGGTTGCCGTGGTTGCGCTGCTCCGTGACGCCAGAAGGAAGTGAGGCCGCCATGAAAATCACCAAAGTCGAATGCATTCCGGTATCGATGCCGCTGAAGAAGCCGCTGCGATTGCCGAATGTCACCATTACCAAGCTTGATACGCTGCTGCTGCGGCTGCATACCGAAACGGGCCTGGTGGGCATCGCCGAATCCGGCGATACGTCTTCGTGGTACCGCGGCGAAAGCCAGGCCTCGATGGTCAGCATGATCTGCGACATATTTGCGCCGCGCATTCTTCTCGGTGAAGACCCGTGCAACATTGAAAAAATTGTCGGCGCAATGGACACGTTGGCGCGTGACAACAACCAGGCCAAGGGTCTCGTCGACTGCGCGCTGCACGACCTGAAGGGCAAGGTACTGAACGTGCCGGTCTACCAGTTGCTCGGCGGACGCACACGCGAATCGGCGCCGCTTGGCTGGGTGCTGTCGGCCGGCGAGCCGGACAAAGTGGCCGAGGCCGCGCTATCGGCCCGGGAAGCGGGCTTTGTCGCCTTCAAGCTGAAGGTGGGGCGCGGCACCTTTGACAACGATGTGGCGACCGCCGCAGCCGTGCGCAAGGCGCTGGGCGATAGCGCGCGCATCTGCCTGGACGCCAATGGCTCATGGAACTACGAGCAGGCCCTGCGCACGATCCGACGGCTCGATGCGTATCGACTCGACTTCGTCGAGCAACCCCTGCCGCACTGGGACATCGAAGGCATGGCGCGCCTGCGACAGCGCATCGACACGCCCGTGTACGCCGACGAGGCAGCGCAGGAGCTGCATCACCTGAAGGAAATCGCCGAGCGGCGCGCGGCCGACGGCGTCATCCTCAAGGTGCAGAAGGTCGGTGGCCTGTTGAAGGCCCAGCGCTTCCTCGCCGTGGCCCAGATGTTCGACCTGCCAGTGATGTGCAGCACGCTGATCGGCTCTGGCGTGGAGGCCTGTCCGACCGCGCATCTGTGGGTGGCGAACCAGTGGGCTTGCCAGTTCATCAGCGAGAGTACGGGGCCGCTGGCTGTGCATGGCGTCTGGAATAGCGAAGACATCCCGCAGGGCGCGGACCTTGCCCTGCAAGGCGCGCGATTCCATCGCGGCCATGTATCCCCCGGCGACGGTCCGGGCCTTGGCGTGGAACTGAACGAGGCACTGCTCGGGCAGATTCGCACCGAGGGCCGTCCTGCGCGGGTGGTCAACCTGTAGGGCGCCCCCGACCCCGCCAGGATTTCAATTCGTGTTGATCTAGGAGACAGACATGAGCAGGGCCAATCAATCACCGTGGAAGTACGCGATCCTGTGGTTGCGTATCTATTTTGGAGCGCACCTTTTCTATTCGGGCTCCCGCTTCATCCTGACGTCATACGTTCCCGAGATACCGGGCATTGGCGGCGCCTATGTTGCCGCCGCGTCGGACATCTACATCTACCAGCTAATCAAGTACATGGAATGCGTGCTTGGTCTGATGCTGCTGACCAATCGCGGCGTGTTGCTGGCTTTGATGCTTGAGATGCCGGCCACGGTCAACATTTTCTGGCTGAACACCTTCATCGTCGCGACGCCGCGCCAACTTTTTACGGGCCCGCAGGAGCTCTTCATGAATGGCGCGCTGCTGCTTGCCTACGGTGGTTACTACGCGTCGGTCCTGCAGGCGAAGGTCGAGCCGATGTGGCTGTGGGATGGACTGAAGAAGGTCGCAAGCGCGCGTGAACGCGGTGACGGCGCTCCCACCTCGGTCCAACAGATCGAAGCATGAACAAAAGCTTGAACCGGAGACTGCAATGAAGAAAGAGATGTGGATTGGCGTGGCCATGTGCGTGTTCTTGTCCGTGGCGGCATGCATCGGCTCGACAGGGCTGGGCTATGCGGACTATCGCCCGCTGCGCAATTTCGACTATTTCGCGCTGGGAGTGTCGTGGCTCTTCCTGATCGTGACCCTCATCAAGGATCGCCGCAGCAACAAATCGTGAGTAGCAGTCGCATCGGCACGCCGGTGTGACCTTGACGCCCGCCGGCTCAGCAGTTGCCGGCGGCGAACAAGCGACGGTAAGCCATTGACGGGAACAATAGGGTAAGCAGAGGAGACATCAAATGAGCAGGGACGCGCAATCCCCCTGGAAATACGTGGTCGCCTGGTTGCGGATTTACTATGGCGCCAACCTGATTTATTCAAGCGTTCGCTACATCGCCACGGGGTTCATTCCGGAGATTCCGGGAGCCGCGGGCGTCTATGTGGATGCGGCGAAGGCCATTTACATCTACCAGGGCATCAAGTTTCTCGAATGCTTCTGTGGGATCTTGCTCGTGACCAATCGGAACGTGCTGCTGGCCCTGGTGCTGGAGATGCCGACCACCTTCAACATCTTCTGGATGAACACGTTTATCGTGGGCACGCCGCGCCAGTTGTTTTCCGGCCCGCAGGAACTGCTGATGAACGTCTCGCTCCTGTTAGCGTATGGCGGGCACTACGCGACGATCCTGCAGGCCAAGGCCGAGCCGGTATGGCTGTGGGACGGATGGAAGACGCTAGTGCGATCGCGCGAAGGCGCCGGTCGGGCGCGCGTGGTTCAGCAGGCTGACGCCTGAACCGGGAGACTGCGATGAAGAAGCCTATGTGGATTGCTGTCGGTATTTGTCTGCTCATCACGCTCGCCGCGTGCATCGGGTCGACCGGGCTGGGCTATGCGGATTATCGTCCGCTGCGTTATCGCGACTGCTTTGCGCTGATAGCGGCATGGCTCTACGTCTTCGTGATGTTCGTCAAGGATAGCCGCGCAAGCCGTTCCGCGGGGCGAAGCGTGGCAACGCCGATGCCTGATCATTAATTATTGACTTCTCGTGCTCGAGAGTTGGGCGGCGCCTGGAAACGGCTGTCGCTCTTTTTTTCTTATGGTGTCCCACATGCAGTTACCCCACGGCCTCCGCGCACTCTCCTCCCGCAGCTTCCGCCTGTTCATGGCGGGGCAGGGTGCCGCGCAAGTGGGCAACTGGCAGCAGTTGATTGCCACGTCCTGGCTGGCCTATGCGCTCTCCGGTTCGACGCTGGTTCTTGGCCTGGCCGCCTTCGCGCTGCAGATTCCCTTTCTGCTGATGGCCCCGGTGACGGGGCCGCTGCTGGACCGTCTCGATACCCGGCGCGTGCTGATGGTAGCGAATGCCGTCGCGTGCATGCAGTCGGTGGCGATGCTGTCGCTGGTGGCAACCGGCCTGCTGCGGCCCTGGCATATTGTGGTGGCGAACTTGGTGCTCGGCATCGTGAATGCGTTTGATTCGCCGGCGCGGCAATCGCTGTTGTCGCAGATGGTGGAGCGCAAGGAAGATCTCGCCAACGCCATCGCTCTCAATTCCAGCATGATGGCGGGTGCCCGATTCGTCGGCCCGACGATCGCTGGGGCGATCATCGCCACGTTCGGCCAGGTGTGGGCGTTCGCGGCCAACGCGATCCTGCGCTTTTCGATCATCGCGGCGCTGCGCGCCATGCGCGTGGCGCCGGCGCAGCGCGCGGCGCAGCCGGAGCCTTGGCTCAGGCAGTTCGCGGCTGGGCTGCGCTATGCGAATCGCTTCACGCCCTGCCGCAACAGCCTGTGGCTGCTGGCAACGATGAGCTTTACCATCCAGACCCATGCCGCAATGATGCCGTGGTTCGTGCGGGAGCGCTTCCACGGGGACTCGCGCACGCTGGGCATGCTGCTTGGCGCGGCGGGGCTTGGCGCGCTGGCCGGGATGCTGTATCTGGCGATGCGGCGCGGTGTCGGCTGGCTGTTGGCGACGATCGGCTTCGCCTCCGTCATGGCTGCCTGCGCCGCCATCGGGTTCGCCCAGGCGCCGGTGGTCTGGATGGGGTTCGTGATGCTGTTTCTCGTCGGCATGGGTACCATGCTCGCAGCGGCTTCAGTCAATACCCTGATCCAGCTCGCGGCGCCAGATGGCTTTCGCGGCAGGGTCGCGTCGCTGTACGTCGTGGCGTTCCTGGGCATTTCACCCGTGGGCGCCTTGTTCTGGGGCTGGACGGCGGAGTACGTCGGCACGCCGGCTGCGCTGACGACCTGCGGCGTGGTGTTGTTGTTGGCATCGGCGCTGTACATGACGAACGTCGCCGCCATGCGCGAGCAGGTTCAACCGGTGTACAGTCGCATGAACCTGTCATGATTGCAGGCGTCCCGTCTGTCCATCCGCTGCCGAACATGAACCATGTAGAAGTCAAGGGCGTAGATCTTCCGGCCCAGATCGCCCAACAGGTCCGCAAGCTGATCAATCGCGGCACCCTTGCCCCGGGGCTCCAGTTGCGCCAGTCAGACCTGGCCGATCGCTTCGGCATCAGCCGGGTGCCGGTGCGAGAGGCGCTCAAGCTGCTGGCGGCCGAGGGCATCATTGAACATGATCCTAACCGCGGCTTTTTCGTTGCTCCGCTTTCGACAGACGAAGCCCGCCAGCTCTACCGCTACCGGTTCCTGCTGGAGCGGGAGTTGCTGAAGACCGTCGAATGGCCGGACAGCACGCAGATGAAGGCACTGAAGGCGATGCTGGAACGGCTCGACAGCTACCTCGATAGCGGCCAACGCGCAGAGTGGATCGACGAATACCAGGATTTCTATGCACTGCTGTTTGACCTGTCACCGGACAAGATCCTGCGGCGCGAGGCGATTCGCCTGATCAGGCTGACCGACCGCTACCGGGCACTGGCCTCGGAGGTGAGGGTACCGGGCGAACAACGGACCGCGCACCTTGAACATACGCTGTTGGCCGCCATGTCGAAACGGGACCGTGCGCAACTCATCCGCGGTTTCGAACGCGAGCGCGAGAAGATTCTGACGTCGATGCTGGCGAGGATCGACGCGCGCGGGCTGTAGCTCGCCTGAGAACCCGCGTGATGCCGCGCGGGTAGACCGCGGTTCTCGAACAGGAAGCTGTCGTAGTACGGCTCGAAGGCCGCAGCACCAGGTTGCCGATGCGGCCCGCACTCTTGTCTGGAGTCGCGCTTGCCCTGGGCGCGTACGCTCGCGCTCATGTACCAGACGCTGTCAGCGAGATGTCCCTCGGTCCCCCAGCTCCCCGCCTGCTGACAGCATGCCGCGCCCGACTGGGCAACATCGGCTGATTGACTTCTCCCCCGCCACGGCGATCGGCCATTGCGTACTGCATGGGCCGCCTCGATGCGCGAGCATCTCTGTTCATGCTGCACCCTGTTCACGCAGCAGTTCTTGATTAAGAATTCATAATTGAATAATATCTAGCCTACAAAACAGGTTTGGCCACCCCGCTGCTTCCCCATCAAGGCCACCGAACGGAGACGGATATGACAAGACGCGGCATGTTGCGGCGCCTCGCGTGCATGGTTGGAGTGGCGCTCGGTGCCGCGCTTGGCGGCGCCCACGCGCAGGCTCTTCATCCTCCCGTGAAGATCCGCATCAATACCGCCGGCCTGTTCGCCGAAAGCGGTCTGTTCCTGGCCTACGATAAGGGCTACTTCAAGGAGGAGGGGCTCGATGTCCAACTGGTCGCCACAGCCAGCGCGAACTCAAGCTCCGATACGCTGGCGCAGCTTGCCGGCGGCGAACTCGATCTCGGCTCGATGTCGCTCAGCGCCGCGCTGTTCAATGCGCTGAACCGAGGCATCGGCGTGGTGGGGCTGCTGCCACTGAACACGGTCGGACCCAACGATCATTCGAGCGGCATCGCCGTGCGCCGTGATCTGGTTGAGTCAGGCAAGTACAAGCGGCCGCAGGACCTGCGCGGCATGCGGATCGGCGTGCTGACGCTCGGCGGCAATGCGCACTTCAATGTGCTGCGCGCCTTGCAACAGGCGGGCCTGTCCGAAACCGACGTCCATATTACGACGCTGTCGTTTCCCGACGCCGTGGTTGCGCTCACGAACAAGTCGCTGGACGCCGCCTTCCAGGTCGAGCCGTTCATCAGCCTGGCTAAAGCGCGCGGCGCCGCCGTGATGGCGATTCCACAGGGGCAGACGTCGCCGCCGCTCCCCACCATCGTGCTGTTCGCCAATCGCGATTTCGCGATGGCCAACAAGGAAGCGGTCAGCCGATTCGTCACCGCATTGCTGCGCGGACAACGCGAATTCATTCGGGCGAGCGCGAGCGGCGGACCGGCGAAGGAGGAACTGATCCGGTCGCTGCAGGCGCATACGCCGGTGAAGGACGTGAACCTCCTGCGTGCCATCGGCCTGCCGAATGCCGAACCCAACGGCGCCAGCAATGCGGCGGCGCTCGCCGAGGTGCAGGTGCAGAAATTCTTTATCGCGAGCGGAGTGCAGAAGAAGGTGGTCGAGCCAGCGAAGGTCTTCGATCCCGCCTACGTTGACTATGCGATCGGCCGGCTTGGGCGTGCGAAATGACAGGCGGCCACACGGCGATACTCCGGGGAGAATCCGGCATGACGGCTACGGCTTCCTTGCCAGCCCGGGAAACTACGCCCACAGGTACATCGGCCAAGGTCAGGCTGCGCGGCGTCAGCAAGTCGTTTCCGCTGAACGGACGCCAGGTGCCCGTGCTGGCGCCGTTTGACTTTGACATCCGGGAAGGCGAGTTCCTTTGCATCGTCGGACCGTCCGGATGCGGCAAGACGACGCTGCTTCGTATCCTGGCCGATCTGGAGACGCCATCGGCCGGTGACGTGGAGGTGACGCGCAATGCCACGTCGGAGGAAAAGGGAAAGCGCAGGCTGAATTCGATGGTGTTCCAGGAACACGGCGTGTTTCCGTGGATGACAGTGCGGGACAACGTGGCGTTCGGCCTCAAGGCACGCGGCATGGGCAAGCAGGACCGCTACCGCATCGCCGAGGACTTCATCGCCAAGGTCGGTCTCCAGATGTTCCGCGACGCCTATCCGCACCAACTGTCAGGCGGCATGAAGCAACGCGTCAGCATCGCCCGCGCGTTCGCCAACGATCCCGAGATCCTGCTGATGGACGAGCCGTTCGCGGCGCTGGACGAGCAGACCAAGCTGGTCCTGCAGGCGGAACTGCTCCATATCTGGGAAGCATCGCGCAAGACCGTGGTGTACGTCACCCATTCCATTGACGAGGCCATCGTGCTGGCCGATCGCGTGCTGGTGATGACCAATCGGCCGGGACGCGTGAAGGAGGTCATCGATATCAGCGAGGTGTTCGCGCGCCCGCGCCATGTCGAGCAGGTCAAGAGCAGCGCCGAATACGGCAATCTCTTCGGGCGCATTTGGGGATGCCTGCGCGAGGAAGTCATGGCCCACGGCCGGGAGATGGGGAAATGAAGGCGCAGCGAAACATGGCCGACGCCATGCAATCCGGTGATCCTGCAACGGCGCACCAGCCGCCGCCGTGGCGACGCCTGCGCGCGCTGATGCCAGGCCGCTACGCGCTGCTGTCGATCGCGTCCCCGCTGCTGCTGCTGGCGATATGGGAGGGTGCGTGCCGCGCGGGCTGGGTGAACACGGGCTTCTTCCCTCCGCCTTCGGCCGTGCTGGAGGAACTGACGCACCTCATCGCGACGGGCGAGATCTTCGTGCACGTCGGCATCAGCCTGACCCGGATTCTCGCGGGTTTCCTGCTCGGCGCGGTCCCGGGCGTGCTGATCGGGCTAGCGATGGGTCTGTCGCCGGTCGTCCGCGCGCTGGTCCAGCCGCTGGTGAACGCGACGTTTCCTATTCCAAAGGTGGCGATCCTGCCGCTGTTCATCCTGATGTTCGGCATGGGAGAGTTGTCGAAGTACGCCATCATCGCCGTCACCGTGGTGTACCTGGTGCTGATCAATACATACGAGGGAGTGCGCGACATCAGTCCGCTGCATCTCGACGTCGGCCACAACTTCGGAGCGAGCCGCCTGATGATGTTTCGGGACATCGCTTTTCCGGGGGCGCTTCCCCAGATTCTTGCGGGCTTGCGAATCAGCCTTGGTGTAGCGCTGCTGGTCATCGTCGCGGCGGAGTTCGTCGGCGCGAAGTCGGGCATCGGCTTCCTGATCTGGAATAGCTGGCAGGTGTTTGAAGTCGAAAGGATGTACGTGGGACTGGCCGCGAGCGCGATGCTGGGATTCCTGTTCTCGCTTGGCTTCGACATGCTGGAGCGGGCGCTGCTGCCGTGGCGCGTGGTCGCTCGTGGGCATAGGCGAAGGCGGCCCTGAACGCATGGGTCCCAATGCGGCCGATGCGCGCCGCCATGTACAACAATCATTACGGAGATACTATGGACGCACGCCAATCCGGCGCCGATCGTGCTGCTTACTACGCCGATATCGGCCGAAGCCACATGAGCGCCCTTTGGGAATCGCTGCACACGCTGGTGCCGCGGCAGCCCCAGCCGAAGATTCTGCCGGCCATCTGGAAGTACAGGCAGGTCCGTCCGCTGGTGATGCAGGCTGGCAATCTCATCAGTGCCCAGGAAGCCGTGCGCCGCGTGCTGGTGCTGGAGAATCCGGGCCTGCCTGGCAAATCGAGCATCACCGGCTCGCTCTACGCCGGGCTGCAACTGATCTTGCCGGGCGAGGTCGCGCCGAGTCATCGCCATACGCAGTCGGCGCTGCGCTTTATCGTGGAGGGGCAAGGTGCCTGGACCGCCGTGAATGGCGAGCGTACCACCATGCGCCCCGGCGACTTCATCATTACGCCCTCGTGGACGTGGCACGACCACGGCAATCCGGCCGTCGAGAACGGCGGTGAGCCGGTGGTCTGGCTCGATGGACTCGATATTCCGCTGGTGCAATTCTTCGACGGCGGCTTTGCCGAGAACTACCCCGAGGCGCAGCAGCCGGTCACGCGGCCCGAGGGCGACAGCTTTGCCCGCTTTGGTCACAACATGGTGCCGGTGCGCCACAATGTTTCCGACCCGACCTCGCCGATTTTCAGCTACCCGTACGACCGCTCCCGCGAGGCGCTCGACCAGCTCTACCGCAACGGCGAACTCGATGCCTGGGACGGCGTGAAGCTACGCTACGTCAACCCTGCCACGGGCGGCTGGCCAATGCCGACCATCGCGACCTTCATGCAATACCTGCCGGCGGGCTTCCAGGGCCGCACGTACCGCAGCACGGACGCAACCGTCTACAGCGTGGTCGAGGGGCGCGGCACGGTACGTATTGGCGACGAACAATTCCAGTTCGAACCGCGCGATACCTTCGTGGTTCCCTCTTGGGCTCCGGTGCAACTCGCCGCGCTGGACGAAACCGTGCTGTTCAGCTACTCCGACCGCCCCGTGCTGTCCGCGCTCAACCTGCTGCGCGAATCGCGCACCTGATCCGATTTCCTTTCGATAAAAGCCAACAGGCCGCGCCGCCACAGGCGCTGCCTCGGACCCGCTCAACCTGCGTTTGCCAAATCTTTAACCGAGACTGTCATGTCCTACATCTTCACGCCGCCTGCAACTGTCTCCATCCCTGTCGCGGGCAGCGACGACCAGTTCGCCGTGCGCCGCGTCTACTGCGTCGGCCGCAACTACGCCGCCCATGCGCGCGAGATGGGCTTTGATCCCGACCGCGAGCCCCCGTTCTTCTTCTGCAAGCCCGCCGACGCCATCATGCCGGTGCAGGACGGCCAGGTGCTGGAACTGCCATATCCCGCGCAGACCACCAACTATCACTACGAAGCCGAACTCGTGGCCGTGATCGGCAAGGCCGGTTCCGACATCCCCGTCGACCAGGCGCTCGAGCATGTTTGGGGCTACGCCGTGGGCCTGGACATGACCCGCCGCGACCTGCAGATGAAGATGCGCGAGATGGGCCGCCCGTGGGAGATCGGCAAGGCCTTCGACGCCTCGGCACCGGTCGCGCCGATCCATCGCGCTGCCGATATCGGCCACCCGCAAGAGGCTGCGCTCTGGCTGACCGTCAACGGCGAAGACCAGCAGCGCAGCAATATCACGCACCTGATCTGGTCGGTGGCCGAGACGGTGGCGTACCTGTCGCAGTTCTTCCGGCTGGAGCCGGGCGACGTGATTTTTACCGGCACGCCGGAAGGCGTGGGTGCGGTAAAGGCCGGCGAGACGATGGTGACGGGCGTGGACGGGCTCGGCGAACTGACCGTGCGCGTGGTCTGACGGAAATTCACGGGAGTCGACATGCAGCTCTACAGTTTTTTCAATAGTTCCACGTCGTACCGCGTGCGCATCGCCCTCGCGCTCAAGGGCCTGTCGTACGAGTACCTGCCGGTGAACATCCGCGTCGGCGAACATCACGACGGGGAGTACGTGAACGCAATCAACCCGTCGGCATCGGTACCGGCGCTGATCGATGGCGACTTCGCGCTCGGGCAGTCGCTGGCGATCGTGGATTATCTCGACGCGCGCCATCCGGAGCCGCGCCTGCTGCCGGCGAGCGGCCATCTCCGCGCGCGGGTGCTCGAACTGGCATATCTGGTGAGCTGCGACATGCACCCGGTGAACAACCTGCGCATCCTCAAGTATCTGCAAAGCGAGCTGAAGGTGTCTCCCGAGCAGAAGGACGCGTGGTATCGCCACTGGATCGATGAAGGCATGGCCGGCGTCGAGCGCCTGCTTTCCCGGTATGGGGAAGGGCCGTGGTGCTTCGGCTCCCAGCCCACGCTGGCAGACGTCTGCCTCGTGCCGCAGATCGCCAATGCCTTACGCATGGGCTGCGATCTTTCCGGTTACCCGAAGGCGATGGCAGTGTATGCCCACGCCAGCGCGCACCCCGCTTTCGCCCTGGCCGCCCCGGCGCGGCAGCCCGACTACACCGCCTGAGCGCAAGAGCGCCCGGGCATAGGAGACGACACATGCAATCGAATCAATCCGACAGGAAAGTCTTGATCATCGGCGGCGGCATCGGCGGTCTTGCCGCGGCGCTGGCGCTGGCGAAGCAGGGCATCCGCATCGAGCTGCTGGAGCAGGCTGACCAGATCGGCGAGATTGGCGCCGGTATCCAACTGGCCGCCAATGCCTTTGCCGCGCTTGACGCGCTGGGCGTTGGCCAGGCTGCGCGCGATCGGGCAGTGTTCACTGAACAGATGATCCTGAAGGATGCGATCGACACTGGCGACGTGGCCGTCGTCAATGTGGGCGCACGGTACCGAGAGCGCTTCGGCAACCCGTATGCGGTCATTCATCGCGCCGACATCCACCTGTCAATCCTGGAAGCCGTGCAGGACCATCCGCTCATCACGTTTCGCACCAGCACCCGCGTGGAAAAGCTGGAGCAGGGCGAGCGCGGCGTGACGGTGATCGACCAGCGCGGCGAATGCCACGTGGCTGATGCCGTGGTGGGCTGCGATGGCGTGAAGTCCGCTATCCGCCAGACGCTGATCGGCGATGAGGCGCGCGTGACCGGCCACGTCGTGTACCGCGCCGTCGTCGATGTAGAAGACATGCCAAAGGACTTGCAAGTCAACGCGCCTGTGGTTTGGGCCGGCCCAAACTGCCATCTTGTGCACTACCCGCTGCGCGGCGGTCAGCAGTACAACCTCGTCGTCACGTTCCACAGCCGCGAGAAGGAAGAATGGGGGGTGAAAGACGGCAGCAAGGAAGAGGTGTTGTCATACTTCGAGGCTATCCATCCGCTCCCACACCAGATGCTCGACCGGCCATCGTCGTGGAAGCGCTGGGCTACGGCCGACCGCGAACCGGTCGAACGCTGGAGCTTCGGCCGCGCAACCATTCTCGGCGACGCTGCGCATCCGATGACCCAGTACGTCGCGCAGGGCGCCTGCCAGGCGCTCGAAGACGCCGTCACGCTCGGCGCAGCCGTGCAGGAAGCCAATGGCGACTTTGAGGCCGCGTTTACGTTGTACGAACAGGCCCGCATCCCGCGTACCGCGCGCGTGCTGTATGCCGCCCGCGACATGGGCCGCATCTATCACGCCAAGGGCGTTGACCGCCACGTGCGCAACTCGCTGTGGACGGGCCGCACGCAGTCGCAGTTCTACGACTCGCTGCAATGGCTGCATGGGTGGCGGGCTGAGAAATGCCTGAGCCAGACGCCCTGGCTGTGAGAAGCAAGGTGGGGAAAGAAGCGGATGTCACGCTTCTTACTGCTTTGCAAGAAATCAGGATGGCGCATCGTCGTGCATCACAAGGAGACAGGAATGCCCAAGCATTCATCCGTAGTGGGTCTGCTTACCTTACTGGTGTCATCAAGGTATAGGCGGAGTCTTGCCAGACTCGCTTGTTGCATCCCATTGTCCGTACTGGCAACCGCAGCGGTGGCGGACCCTCTCTCCGCCGCGATGCCGGGGGTGAGAATCATCCATATCGCCGATTACCGTGGATATCTCTCGGCGGATCACCCCGTGCGCCGTGGCATGAACAAGTTTTCAGAACTGGTGGCAGCCCGAAGTGGTGGCCGCATACTCGTGCAGGCCTCCGCAGATTCCATGCCGGAATCTCCATCAGTCCAGATCGCATCCTTGCAGGCAGGAGATGGCAGAACGCCAGAATTGATGCTTCAAGCTACGATCGGGCTGGCTGATGTCGAGAAGGGCTTTGGTCTGATTGATCTTCCGTTCACGATCAGCAATGAAAATCAGGCCAATGCATTGCTCGACGGACCTTTCGGCGCCACCCTGTTGGATCGTCTGGCAAGCCGTAATCTGATCGGACTCGCATGGTGGGAGAACGGCTTCCGGCATGTGACGACTTCTACTGGTCCCATCCTCCATGCGGACAACTTCATTGGCTTGAAGATTCGTGTCATCCCTTCGCCTTTGTTCATGGAAAGCTTCAAGGAAATTGGGGCGGATCCCGTCCCTCTGCCATTTTCTGAACTGCATGCCGCGTTGAAATCCAGGAGCGTCGCAGCGCAGGACAATTTCTATTCCCAGATAGTGACGGGCAAACTGTATGAGGTCCAGACCTACCTGAGTGTCACCCACCACTCGTACGGTGCCATGACATTGATCGCGAGCAAGCGCTTCTGGGACACGTTGGCGCCGGCTGACCAGGCACTGTTGCGCGACGCCGCGGCGGAGGCCGGCCAGTATCAGCGGCGCCTGATTCGCGCTGAGAATGCCAGGATGCGTGCGGAGCTTGAAGCCAAAGGCATGCGTATCAATGAGATGGAGCCCGCCGAACTCAGGAAGTTAGGCGAGCGAGCCCGACCGGTGCTTGCGCGCATTGCCCGCGACTATGACGCTTCCGTTATTAACTTGTATAAGGCCGAACTCGACAAGATTCGTATGCTTCATTGAGCGAGCCCGACTTGGGCGGCCGGTCATCCGGCGCATCATTGTCGCGCCGTCAGACTCAGGTGCGAATCCAGCCGCGGCCCCAGGAATTGAGCGTGTATTCCTCGTGCGGCCACAAGCCCGGTTGTTGGTCCGCCTTCACCTTCTGGAGTTCGGCGGACAGCTCGAGCCGGTTGCCGTCAGGATCCGTGACCATGAAGAACAGGTTGTTTCCGGGGCCATGCCGACCGGGGCCGAAGAAGATGGATCGGCGTACCCGGGCAAATCGGTCGCCCCAGTCCCGGATGTCATTCCAGGAACTCGTCTCATAGCAATGATGGTCCCACGCGTTCTGCGATCCGCGGAAGAATGCGAGCGAGTGATGCTCGTCGTCCGAGCGCAGGAAGCACGTTGTCAGGCGGCCTTCATCGTCGACGACTTCATCAGAGACGACAAAGCCAAGTCGATGCACGTAGAAATCAAGCACATTTTCGAGTTCGGTTGTCTGGAACACGGTATGTTGTAGCCGGGCGGGAAGGGGATCGTCACTGCGAGTCTCACGAGGAACACCTAGAATCAGGCGACGGCCCTGAGGATCCTCGACGGCGATGGCCCCTCGTTTGAAGAAGATCATCGCTTCCGGGCCAGCGGGAATCGCCGTGTCCCCGAGGCGTGCAGTCAGCCGTGCGAGGGCGCTTTCGTCGCCGGCTGCGTAGGCGGCGGCGGCAAGTTCACCGGAACGACCCTCGTGGATCACGATGGCTCGAGAGCCACCACCCAGTGCGATTGCATCTCCGGCATATGGCACAAGCCGGAGGTCGAAGAGATCGGCATAGAAGCTGGCCAAGGCTTGCGGCGCTTCACTGGTGACGTGCAGATGATGCAGGGAGAGCGGCGTGTCAGTCTGGAGTGTTGACATGATTGGCTCCGTCAGTCGGCCACAACCAATTGCGGTTGGCGAGCTGGTGGAAAAGTCGAAATGAGGTCTGGAGCTTGCTGTCTGGACTGAGCTCGTTGCTGGTAGCTTTTCGCAAACGGCTCGGCGCCGTCTGCATCGAAAACACCAGCGATATATCGGTCGGGACGCAGCAGGATGAAGCAACCCTTTGCAGTCGCCAGACTCGCTGGCAATTCGTCGACAGCCGCAGTTGAGAAACCACCCAAGGTTGCACCGGTACGAATCCCATTCGCGCAAAGCACAATCTTGCTTGCCTGCAGTTGCGTCCAGAGAGGGAGGTCGCAGACAGATCGCAGTGCCACGGTGGGGACATCGATGGCGAGTAGACCGAAGTGGTGCCCGATGAGATCGTCGAGGGGGACGGTTTCGCCGCCCTCTACCCGAACCAACGGCTGGGGCGCCATGGAGCCGACTAGTCGCGGATGTTTGCTATGTTCAATTTCAACGAGCCCTTCGCGGAAGCGCGGCTTCGGCTTGAACTTCATCTTGAGGAAAAAATCACGCACCGGCGGGACGATGGCCGTCGCTCGGAAGAATGCGGAGGTGCTCCATGCCTGAAAGCGGCTTGAGGGCGCCATGACGAAACCCAGTTGTAACGCAAGACGAATTAACGCCCAGGCGTGAATGCGACGCTCCTGCTGGTAGGTGTCCAGTGCATTTGGCCCAATCATGCCGTTGAGCACGGCAGCAAGCTTCCAGCCGAGATTGTGTGCGTCGCGAACCCCGCTATTCATGCCTTGACCCGCATACGGCGGGGTCAGATGTGCAGCGTCTCCGGCAAGGAACACCCGGCCGACGCGCCATTTGTCAGCCACGCGCGCGTGAAACGTATAGACGGTCTTGCGGACGACGTCTACGGGCCTGTCATCTTTGAAAGGCCGAAGCAATTCGCGAATGCGCTCTGGTTTCAGCATGGCGTCGTCCGTCTCGTCGGGCTTGAGGAGGAACTCGTAGCGGCGCGTGCGGTTGGGGCCCGGGACGTCGACCACGGGACGGTCCGCGTCGCAGAACGCTCGTGTTTGCCAGAACGAGTCGTCGTCATTCTCGATATCGATCACCAGCCATCTTGCGTTGAACGATGAGCCGACGAGCGTCGAGCCGATCTGCTGACGAACTCCGCTGCGGCCTCCGTCGGTGCCTACGACATAGGCTGCCGCAATGGTTTTCGGGCCATCGCTGCACGCGACGTTTGCACGGACGCCGTTTGCATCCTGCGTAAAGTCAACTAGCGTGTGCTCGAACAGAACGCGAACACAGGCAAAGCGGTCAAGTCCCTTGCGGAGCGTGGCCTCCAGCAGCGGTTGGCGAAATGCGTTGCGGCGCGGGAAGCCGTACTCGCTTGCCGTGGGCTCCACTTTGCCGAAGCAGATGCCGCCAGGGCGGGTGTAGTAGTGCACGCCGTAGCCCTTGACCACGTCTTTCAATACGTCGTCAGCGAGGCCGATTGCCTGCATGGTTCGCAGAGATTCGTCGTCGATCGAAACCGCTCGCGGTTCCCCTACAGTGGACGGCTTGCGATCGATGATGATGGTGTCAATGCCCTGCTGGCCGAGGATATTGGCGAGGGTAAGCCCGGTTGGGCCGGCGCCGACAATCAACACGGATGTGTTGAGCGCGTTCGCGTCTTGCATGGTTGTCTCCTTCGTGGACGACCGCTGGATCGTGCGGCGTTCGCCCACGGCTGCGTCATTCGTCCTGGATTGTGTTGCGCAGCACGCCAATCTTGGAGATTTCCACTTCCACCACGTCGCCGGGCTTCATCCATAGCGGAGGCTCACGGAATGCGCCGACGCCGCCTGTCGTTCCGGTAATGATGACGTCGCCAGCGCGTAGCTCCGTGAAGGTTGAGCAATAGGCGATCACTTCGCTTACGCTGAAGATGAGGTCGTCCGTCGTGGCGGCCTGCACCACTTCGCCGTTGAGCCGCGTGGTCAGCGACAGCGCGGACGGATCGCGAATCTCATCGGTTGTTACGAGCCATGGGCCAAACGCGCCGGTCTGGGGAAAGTTCTTGCCCGGTGTGAACTGAATGGTGTGCTTTTGCCAGTCGCGAACGCTTCCGTCGTTGTAGCAGGAATAGCCGGCAACATAGTTCAATGCCTGCTCCGCAGGGACATGGCGGGCCGTGCGTCCGATCACCACGGCCAGCTCGCCTTCAAAGTCCAGCTTTTGCGAGGCACGGGGGCGAATAATGGGTTGGTCGTGCGCGACCTGCGAGTCGGCGAAGCGTGTGAAGAACATGGGGTACTTCGGCATCTCGCGACCTGTTTCCTTGACGTGAGACGCGTAGTTGATGCCGACACAGAGAATCTTCGCCGGGTCGGGAATTACGGGCATCAGGCGGACTTTGTCCAACGCAATCGTCGTCCCTCCATCCTTCGCGATTTCGGCAATCGAGCCCAATGTACCTTTGCTGAGGGCTTCGCGAAGGCTTTGACCGACGGCAGCAGCGTGGGGGGCCAGATCCAGCACTGCGTCTCCGAGGACGACTCCGAAAGAGGCCCTTCCGGCATGTTCGAAGCTTACGAGTTTCACTTTTCTCTCCTTTGCGAGGAGACGCTAACAGGAATGCAGCGTCTTTATGTGTTCTATTTTCGCATATAGTGAGAAAAAAGATAAAGTACTATGTTAAGAGTTGCGGAATAAGAGATATGTGTGGGGAAAATGAATATTGCGCATGCGCCGCGTGAGCCGCGCGAGACCTGAGGATGGTTCGTCATGGAAGAGGCGCCGCGAAGGGCTTGGTCCGTAGCAGTTCGCTGCAGCGCTCCTCTCATCTACGAGGTGCGCGCGCGAGCATTGGCACAGCACGTCAGGCGCTCGAGCGCATTGGTTAAGACGGAGGGGATCTCCCCATGCGTCTTTGCCGGTGGCTCGAAGAAGAGGCGGGGCCCTGAATGGGAAGTAGGTGTGCTAGTGTCCGGCAGACTGTGCGTCGGCGGCGCTTGTACCGTCCTTGCCTTGGGCAAGCATCGAGATCGAGATTTCGTGCGCAGCTCCCATCAGAATGTGGGACAACCTTGCGATGGAGCCTTGATCCACGCTGGCTTCCGCCACCACATAGCTCAAGCTGCCAGCCGCGCGACCATCCTCGCCAAGAATAGGCGCCGCGATACCGACCCGGCCTGGGTCGATTTCGCCGTGCGAGACGGCATAACCCATACGCCGGAGACGGCTCAGGCCAAGGCGGAAGGTGCTCCAATCATCTCCGAGCCCTGCAGCGGCAATCTCGACATGGTGTTTTTCGTAGATTGCTTGCAGCATTCGCGTCTGCTGGAAGGCAAGAATGATGCGAGACGTCGCGCCCCGGAACATGAGCATGGGACGCCCTCGTTCGTAGCTCACGATTGACTGAGGTCCTTTACCGAGTACCTGATGGACGCACAGGACGGAATCACCAAAGGCCCGGCATAGCAACATCACGGATCCACTGGGCGCGAAATCAACAAGTTCGGCCATGACCGGGCGCGCAGCTTGCAACATCGGGTCGGTCAATTGGATCTGCCGATCCAGTTGAATGATCGCAGGGCCCAGCACATAGCGCTTCGCACCTGCACTTGCAACGAGCCCAAGCTCCAAGAGATTGGAGAGGTACCGATAGGCGCTGCTGGACGAAACCCCTAGCTGCTCGCCGATTTCGTCAACCGTCCACATTGGCTTGTCCAGGGAGAAGAGTGTCAGCACGCCGAGCGCGCGATCCGTTGCCATGTCAGCGGTCCTTTCCTGTCTTGCAAGAATGTTGGGTTTTGCGATTCGGTTATACCCGCACGGCAAGGATTATGCCAACATGGTCGTTCATTTTTTGCGCAGAATGACAAAAGTTGCGGACAGCGAGGCCAACCTTGTTCTTCGTGACGCGCATTCCATGGCCTTCGATTGGGACAGAACTCATTCCGGCTTGCAGCGCGCCCTTATTTTTTGTCCGCGAGCGGTAACTCCAGGAACAATTTTGCAGCTTCGGTCATGGCGACTGAGGCACGGGACATCGGACGCCCGTGTCTTGTCTCGCGCTTGATCGCGGAGCTGGGCCCCATTGCCATTCTCTTTGTCGAGAGCCTTGCGGCGTAAGAGCCTGCGGCTAGGATCACATTGCAGTCTGTTCTCCCCCCCGGCGTTGGTCGCGAACGTCGGCGTGCCTAGTGTCGAGGTATGGACGGACCACCGTCAGGAGTCCTGGGTATTGCGGTCGTTCGGACTGCAAGTTTCGACGTCCACTGGACGGCAGGTGGTCATTTGGGCTCCGAGCCGTTCCCAAGACCGGTGGATTCGCGGATGCAGTGGATGAAGTAGTCCGCCGTGCGAGTGAGGATCGCACCTTCGCGAAGCACCAAGGCCACTTGGATATCCGGAGGATTCTCCGGCAGCGCGAGAGGCGTCAACAGGCTGGCGATATAGGGTGAGCGTACCGACGCCAGCGACAGTGGCACCACCGCGTCAGTCTCCAGCATGAGCGTGCTGAACAGGACGTTCGACGTGCTGCGTGTGACGCGTCGCGGCGGCGGCAGTCCGTGCCGGCCGAACAGGCCAGCGAGATATACGGGGTAGCTGTTGCTCGCATCCTGGTGCAGCCATTCCGCGTCCTGTAGGTCCGCCAGCGAGGTGGCGCCGGCCAGCGGACTGCCGGCGCGCACTACGAACGATGTCGGATAGACCGACAGTTCGGAGTACTCCAGGAACGGATCGGCGGCCAGAACCTGCGTGGCGGTGAGGCCGAAGTCGACCTGGCCGTTGCGCAAGTGTTCCTGCAGTCGCGGCGGGTCGAATTCAAGGAAGTCGACGCTCACGTCAGGCATGACACGTCGAAATCGCGAGAATGCCGGCGGCAGCAGCGAGATGCCGGGCAGCGGCGACACCCCGATCCGCAGTCGGCTCTCGTTGATGCCACGCCGCTGCGCCAGCTCGGCCTCGGCCCGTTCGATCTCGCAGACGATCAGCCGAGCTCGCGCTAGCAGCGCCTGGCCATCGTTCGTTAGCGTCACGCCCCAGGAGTTGCGCGCTAGCAGCGGCACGCCGGCCTCGGTCTCCAGCTCGCGCATGGCCTTGGTGATGGCCGGCTGGGTTAGACAAAGGGCGCGCGCGGCGGCGTTGATGCTGCCGTGATCGGCAATGGCGACGAGGGCGCGCAGGTGGTGGTGTTTCATGCGGGTCTACCCGGTCAGGGGTTTACCTGAATAACCCCCGGTTATGGTTATCAACTTTCGTGCTTTGCTGCTGTGGCGTGGGATTCCCTACCATGGGCCTTCTGCATCCATCTCCACAGGAACCCACAAATGTCGCAAGGCGCCGCCATTATTCCCGAAATTCACGCCCATCAGGCGGACTTCGTCGCGCTGCGCCGCGATATCCACGCACACCCGGAACTCGGCTTCGAGGAAGTCCGCACCAGCCGCTTGGTGGCCGACAAGCTGGCGGAGTGGGGCTACGACGTGACGACAGGCGTGGGCGGAACCGGCGTGGTCGGGCAACTGAAGCTCGGCAACGGTACGCGCCGCATCGGCATCCGCGCCGATATGGACGCGCTTCCCATCGTCGAGGCTACCGGCCTGCCGTACGCCAGTATCCACCACGGCAAAATGCACGCCTGCGGCCACGACGGCCACACCGCTATCCTGCTTGCCGCCGCGCACTACTTCGCCACCACGCGCCGGTTCGACGGCACACTCAACCTGATCTTTCAGCCGGCTGAGGAGGGGCAGGGCGGTGCGCAGCGCATGGTGGCGGATGGCCTGTTCAAGCGTTTCCCGTGCGACGCGGTTTACGCCCTGCACAATGCGCCCGGCGTGCCGCTCGGGCACTTCGTGGTGCATGAGGGGCCGACGCTGGCCTCGGCCGATACCGTCACCATCACGCTGACCGGCAAAGGCGCGCACGGCGCCATGCCGCAGTACGGACGCGATCCCGTGGTGGCGGCTGCCGCCATTGTCATGGCGCTGCAGACAATCGTCGCGCGCAACCTGTCGGCCACCGATGCCGGAGTGATTACTGTGGGTGCACTGCAGGCCGGCGCCGCGCACAACGTTATTCCCGAGACAGCGAAAATCCTCCTGACCGTGCGCGCACTCGACCGCACTGTGCGCGACACGCTCGAGGCCCGCCTGCGCGAAGTGGTCGACCTGCAGGCCCGCAGCCTCGGGACGAGTGCGGAAATTCACTATCACAAGGTCACCAGCGTGGTGGTCAATACGCCAGACGAAACGCGCTTCATCCGCGGTGTCATCCAGGACCTCGTCAGCCCGGATTGCGTGCAGGACATGGAAAAGGGAGCAATGGGCAGCGAGGATTTCTCGTGGATGCTCGACGAAGTGCCAGGCTGCTACGTTTTGCTCGGGAACGGTAGCGGCTCGCAGGGCGGCTGCATGGTCCACAACCCCGGCTACGATTTCAACGACGAGGCGCTGACGCTGGGCGCAAGCATGTGGGCGCGGCTGGTTGAGCGCTACCTCGTCGCCGCCTGAAAAGGGAGGATGCTGTATGGAGCAAAGACTCGATGCGGCCCTGACGGGCCCTGTCTTACCTGGCTCGCCGACCGCGCGGGCTGACGCCACAACGTTCGCCAGGCAGCGCCGCGCCATAGTGGCGGCCTCGCTCGGCAACGCGCTGGAGTTGTTCGACTTCACGGTGTTCAGCTTCTTCGCCGGGCTGATTGGCAAGTTGTTCTTTCCGGTAGAAGGCGAATATGGCCCGTTGCTGCTGGCGCTGGCGACGTTCGGCATCGGCTTTGTCATGCGGCCCGTGGGCAGCGTGGTGATCGGCAACTACGCCGACCGCGCCGGTCGCAAGCCGGCCTTGACGCTGACGATCGGCCTGATGGCGCTCGGCACGGCCATCATCGGTCTGGCGCCCACCTATGCACAGATCGGCATCGCCGCGCCGCTGCTGGTCGTCACGGGCCGGCTGCTACAGGGCTTCTCGGCCGGCGGCGAGATCGGCGCCGCTACCAGCTTCCTGATGGAGTCCGGCACGCGCAGCAACCGCGGCTTCATGGTGAGCTGGCAGATGGCCGGGCAGGGTGCGTCGGCGCTGGCCGGCGCCCTGTGCGGTGCCCTGCTGATCCACGGCCTGCCGCAGGCCGCGCTGGAAAGCTGGGGCTGGCGTGTGCCCTTTCTGCTCGGCCTGCTTATTGGCCCGGTCGGCTTCTATATCCGCCGCCACCTCGACGAGACTCACCAGGACGTAGCGCGCGAGCGCAGCGCGCTGTCTGAGGCGGTGCAACAGCACGGCCGCAAGCTGCTGCTCGGCACGCTGCTGATCCTCGGCGGCACTGCCGAAATGTACGTAGTCGTATTCTTCACGCCTGCCTGGCTGGTCAAGACCTTCCACATGCCGGCCGCCACGTCGCTGCTCACCGGTTGCGCGGCCGGGGCGATCATGCTCCTGGTATCGCCGCTGGCGGGCGTGTTCGCTGACCGCCTGGGCCGCCGCAAGCCGTTGCTGCTGACGCTGCGCATGGTGTCGCTGCTAGGGATACTGCCGGGATTCCTGCTGGTGCAGAATGCGCCGTCACTCGGGTCGGCACTGGTGCTGGTGTGCGGTGTCATGATGCTGGCTACGCTGGGGGCGCCGGCCGGCTTCCTATTCATCATGGAAAGCTTCCCGCGCCGCGTGCGTGCCACCGGGCTGGCGATCATCTATGCCTGCGGCGTGACGCTGTTCGGAGGCTTTGCTCAGTTTATCGTCACGTGGATGCTGAGCGTGACAGGGAACCCGCTTTCACCCGCGTGGTATGTGCTCGGCTGCGGCACGGCGAGCCTGCTGGCGCTGCTGGCGTTTGCTGAGCAGCGTGTCGCGGACTGATTAGGGCGATAACGCCATCCAGCGCTCAAGTTCATCCAACCGGCAGATGAATCCGCTTGGAGCATTCGGTCGCCCTCAATTGCGGTAGAGTGGGCGACCTTGCCACGCGGAAAACCCATGAGGCCCCTATTTAAAGCCAGCTTGCTGCGCCAGTTGCTCGCGATCAGCCTCGCCGCAGCAATTTCGTTGCCGGCACTGGCGCAGGAAATCTACAACGACCTCGCGTCCAGGCCGTCCGGGAGGATCTATTTCAACAGCGTCACCCCGAAGAGCAAATGGGAACTGGTCCATCGCAAGTACGACCCGAAGCCGACAACCATCTGGGGCATGCTGTACCTGCCCGAGAACGTCCAAGGCAGGGTTCCCGCCATGGTGATCTCCCATGGGTCGGCGGGCGTACAGGACAAGGACACCGACCGCTGGGTACGTGTGTTCAACCAGATGGGAGTGGCAGCGTTCGTGGTCGATTCGTTTGGCGGGCGCGGGATTGCCAACACCATGGATAACCAGTCGCAGCTGAGCCCTGCCGCCAACGACGCCGATGCACTATTTGCCCTGAAACTGCTGAGTACGGATCCGCGTATCGATCCGCAACGAATTGGACAGATCGGGTTTTCGCGGGGCGGGCACGTGGCGATGGATCTGGTGCTCGAATCGTTCCGTAAGGGTGTCATTGACGACGATGCACGGTTCGTCGCAATGGAAGGAGCAGGTCGATCTCCTAACAACGAGACCATCATCGTTGCGCGCACCGCCACCATGGCTGGCAACTGGATTGCGGGCGGTGGAGGCGGCTCCATCAACAAAAGAATGACGGTGAAAATGGGCGTCCAGAGACTCGGCCGTGACCACTTTTGCGCTATCTGTTTCCCGGATATCAGGTGTCGGAATTTTTGATTTTACGATGACGAGGGCGCTTCCTACACTCCTCCGAACAAAAGAAGGAACACCACCTGTTCGCAGCCATTGACCCAGCAATAGGTCTGACGCAATCAGGCTGGCCGCGGTTCTCAAATCGCGGTCTGGATAAATTCCAACAACTACCGGGACCGGTGAGCTACCCGCGTGCCGGCAAGCGTGCCGTCGACCCCGGCAGCACGCTGCCCGGATGCCGTCACACCCGCATGACCCGTGGCCATCTCCGGCGCGGGCAGTGCGATCGCGCGGCAGCACATGCAGGAGACACCTATATGAGCTTGTTTCGAACCAAAGACATTGACGCCATGCTGGTGAACAGCCACGTTGGCGGCCTGAAGAAGGTCCTGGGTCCGGTGGACCTTGTACTGATGGGCATCGGTGCCATCATCGGGACCGGCATTTTTGTGCTTACCGGAACGGGCGCCTTGACCGCCGGTCCCGCACTCACCATATCTTTCGTCATTGCCGCCATGGCCTGCGGCTTCGCCGCACTGTGCTATGCCGAGTTCGCCTCCGCCATCCCTGTGTCGGGATCGATCTACACCTATAGCTATGCGACGCTGGGCGAAATCATCGCGTGGATGATCGGCTGGGATCTTCTGCTCGAATACGGCCTCGCTACCTCGGCGGTGTCAGTGGGCTGGTCGGGATACTTCCAGTCGTTGGCGGCAGGTTTCGGCCTGCATTTGCCGGCGGCGCTGACAGCAGCTCCAGGCGCAGTGCCGGGCGTGCAGACCTTGTTCAACCTGCCGGCCTTCCTGATCATGCTGATTACCACGTGGGTGGTGTCCTGCGGCGTGCGTGAGTCGGCGCGCCTCAACAACGTGATGGTGGCGATCAAGGTTGCAGTGGTCGTGTTGTTCATCGCAGTCGGCGTCTGGCACGTCAAACCGGCCAACTGGCAGCCATTCGCGCCGTTCGGGGTATCCGGCATCTTCAATGCTGCAGCGCTGGTGTTCTTCGCCTTCATCGGCTTCGACGCGGTGACGTCGGCCGCCGAGGAAGTACGCAATCCGCACCGCGACCTGCCGGTCGGCATCATCGGCTCGCTGGCGGTCTGCACAGTGCTATACGTGATTGTCGCGGCCATCATGACCGGCGTCGTTCCCTTCGCCAAGTTCGCCGGCATCGACCATCCGGTGTCGCTGGTTCTGCAGTACGCGGGACAGAACTGGGTGGCCGGCTTTGTCGACCTGGGCGCGATTCTCGGCATGACCACTGTGATCCTGGTCATGACCTTTGGCCAGACTCGCGTCATCTTCGCCATGTCGCGCGACGGCCTGTTGCCCGCCAGGCTGTCGTCAGTACACCCGGTACACGCCACGCCATTCTTTGCCACCTGGACTGTCGGTATCGTATTCGCGATGATCGCCGCATTCGTGCCGCTCAATGTGCTGGCCGAGTTGATCAATATCGGCACGCTCTCCGCCTTCACGCTGATTTCGATCGCGGTGCTGGTGCTTCGCCGGACCCGTCCCGAACTGCATAGGGCCTTCCGATGCCCCGGCGTGCCGGTGGTTCCGCTGCTATCGGTGGGCTTCTGCCTGTTTCTGATGGCACACCTTCAAGCGCTGACCTGGATCGCATTTCTCACCTGGCTGGCGATCGGACTATCGGTCTACTTCCTGTACGCGCGCCGCAATGCGGTGCTACACGAAGGCAGCAGGTAGCGCGCGGGGCCACCTGTAAGCGCACACATGGACGCCACCGTTTGCCTGGCAACGATGGAATCCCGGTAGGACGCCAACCCGGCGCTGGCGCGACACGATCGCCCGCGCCGGACGCGATGGGGCTCCGCGCCCTGTCAAAGCCGCACCGCACTGCGACCCAGGCGGTGTGCCAAGGAAGGCAGAGCTACAGCTTTGCATTCCCCACGTCATGGAGAAGAAGTTGAACGACTGTACCCACGCAGCGGCCGCTGTCCGCCTGTTCGGCACCGGCGAAGGCCTGTCTCACGAGCGCGTGACGCTCGCCACCGATCCGGAATCCGGCCTGCAGGCCATCATCGCGATCTACAACACCAGACTCGGTCCTGCCTTCGGCGGCTGCCGGTACTGGACCTATGCAGCCGAGACCGAGGCGCTGTCCGACGCCCTGCGCCTGTCGCAGGGCATGGCCTATAAGAACGCCCTCGCCGGGCTCCCGTTCGGCGGCGGCAAGGCGGTGATCCTGCGCTCGCCTGCGCAGACAGACCGCGAACAACTCTTCCGCGCTTTCGGCCGCATGGTCGAGTCACTGCGCGGCAGCTATATCACGGCTGAAGATGTGGGTACGACGGTGGACGACATGCGCGCTGTCCAGGCCGAGACCCGCTATGTCAGCGGCATGCCGCGCGATGGCGGATTCGGTGGCAACCCTTCGCCGTGGACGGCTTACGGCGTGTTCGTCGGTATTCAAGCGGCGGCGCAGTACCGCCTGGACCGCAAGTCGCTCACTGGCCTGTCTGTGGCGGTTCAGGGTCTGGGGTCGGTAGGCTGGGAACTCTGCCGCCGCCTCCATGAAGCGGGCGCCATCCTGACCGTGGCCGATATCGACGCAGGGCGCACGACGCGGGCGCAACAGCAATTTGGCGCACGCGTCGTATCGCCGGAAGCCATTACGGCAGTGGATGCCGACATATTCGCGCCCTGCGCGCTGGGTGCCGTCATCACCGCGGCCGTGGCCGAAAACTGCCGCTTCCAGATCATCGCCGGCGGCGCAAACAACCAACTTGCCTCGCTGGCCGAGGGCGACACCCTGCATCAGCGCGGCGTCTTCTATGCGCCCGATTTCTTGATCAATGCCGGCGGCATCGTAAGTTGCGCGCGGGAATACCTCGGTGGCGTCGACGATTCCGCCCTGCGCGACGAAGTCGCTGGTATCCGCGATCGTGTACTCGGACTGGCGCAGCGCGTGGAGTCGACGCGCCAGGCGCCCGCACGCGCGGCAGTGACATGGGCGCACGAGGTGTTGTCGCGCGGCATCGCGCCGAACTGAGCGGTCACCCCCACACGGAGAAAGCTAGCGCTGTTTGATCTCAGCGAGGAGCCTTCGCGCGGTACCTATATCGGCGAGGTTGCCGCCCTCCATGATGCTGTCGCAGGCAGGCTGCAACACGGCGTATGCATTCCGCATGTCGCCGGTTGCTGCCAGCTGGCGGGCGAGGCTCAACGCCGCGCGAAGCGCGGGCAGACTTGCACCCTGTCTTTGTGCAATCGCGATCGCCTCAAGGAGGATCGTGAGTATTTCGTCTTGTTGTGCAAAGTCCCCGGTTGCGAGCAGTTCGGCTTTCAGACGCAAGATTTCCGATAGCTGGAAGCGTCCGCCGCGCTGGTTGACAATCGCAAGCGCACGTTCGATCTCTGCAAGCCCTGCCTCCGGCTTGCCTGCGCGGCCCAGCGCTTCGCCCAGCAGCGCATTGAAGAAGGGCAGCCCCATTTCTGCACCGGTCGCACTGATTGCCGAGATGCCCTCCCGCATCCGCTCGATCCCTTCGTCGAGGTCGCCGGTCTGTGCCACTGACCAGCCAAGCTGAAATTGGCCTTGCGACAGCAGCAGGGGCAACATGTACTCATCGCAGATTGAAATCTCCCGCTCAGCCCAGTGCTTCGCCTGGTCCGGCTCGCCGCGCAGGATATGCGCGAAGCTGCAGGCCCAGTACGCCAGTGCCGTAGTCAGCGGATGAGCGAGATCCTGCGCGAGTCCCAACGCCTCGTGGCAAACCGACAGTGCTTTGTCGGGGTATCCGCGCAAACACACAGCCAACGCGGTGAAGCATCGGCAGCACACGCCAGGATCATGTCCGGAGTACTTGAATGTCAGCGCATGGTCCCGCTCCCGCTCGTAAAGCGCTATTCCTTTGCTGCTGTGAAACTCCGACGTCGCATACTCGCCCATGAAAAAGCTGTTGGTCCAGAACAGGTGATGCGTCTCGATCTGCATCCCGTGGTCATGGGAATCCGCGGTCAGAGCGATGCATCGATTGCCAAGTTCACGGGCGATCTCCGATTCGCCACGGATCATTCGGTACTGCCCTTCGCCCCGCAGTGCGGTGAACAGCTCGCCCTTGTCGCCAAGCGCCTCGCAGAGCGTTCTGGCCTGCGTATAGGCGTCGAGGACTTCCTTCGCCGCCCACCCCTTCGCCGCCATCATGGTCACGCCGAGTACCTTTTGATATTCGAGCTCTTGCCTTAGCAGCGCAGGAGAAGGAGATAGCGTACCGATGATCCCGAGTCCCTGGATCAGGTGATCAAGCGCCTGCTGGTAGGAGAACCGCTGGAGCGCCTTGCCGGCAGACTGGTAGAGGTAATGGATGGCCTTGTCCCACAGCTCGCCGGCAATGGCGTGATGCGCGAGGCGTTCAACATGCTCGTCAAGACGTTGCGCGTAAAGTTGCTCGATGACATCCACGAGCCGTATATGCATGGAGCGCCTTCGCTCCTTGAGCACGCTTGCATAGGCGACGCGGTGCGTGAGCGCGTGCTTGAAGGTGTATTGCTGATGCGGCAAACGCTGGGTCTGATACAAAAACTCCGCTGCTTGCAGATTAGTGAGCAGATCGAGCAGCCGTTCGCGGTCCAGATCGGCGATCGGCTGCAGCACATCGACGGAGAACTCTTGACCAATCACGGCCGCCATTTGCATCAGCGACTTCTCCTCCGCCGGCAGGCGATCGATCCGCGAAGCGAGCACGGCATGCACCGTTGATGGAATGTCGGGCGTGTCGATCGTCCGCGCCATTTGATATGCGCCTTTCCGGCCAACCAGTGCGCCCGTGTCTGCAAGCGCGCGAACGGACTCCTCCAGGAAGAGCGGCGTGCACCCCGTACGCTCGATCAGGCGACGCCTCAGGGTGGAAAGCTCGCTGCCGTCGCCGAGGAGCATCTGCAGCAGCACCTTCGCGCTTTCGGCGTCGAGGTTGTCAACGTGAAGCTGGGAGAAATAGCTCTTTCCGAACCATGTGTGCCGATACTCGGGGCGATGGGTCACGAGAAGCAGGATGCGTGAAGCACCGATAAAGTCGACGAGATGATCGAGAACCGCCTGCGTGCCCTCATCGATCCAATGCAGATCCTCGACAACGAGTATCAATGGATGGGTGTGACTCGCACAAATCACGAAAGCGGCAAGCGCTTCGAGCGTCAGCTTGCGTTTTTGCGGTGGACTCGCCATGTCCCATTGCGGATCATCCGGAGGCAAGTCCAGCATGGCGGACAATGCGGGACAGGCCGACGCGAGCGCGGGGTCGACCGCTTCGACGCCGCGACGAAGCTTGCCGGCTGCCTCGTCCAGGGAGTCGCGGGCCGCGATCCGGAACCATGTCCGGAGCAAATTGGCTAGCGGAAGGTAGATCGCCCTCGTGTCGCGCGATGTCGCGCCTGTCTCGACTATGGTCCACCCGGCCGCCTGTTCCGAGTTGACGAACTCATGCACGAGGCGGGACTTTCCGACGCCGGGCTCCCCGACGATTGCGCATACCTGGCCTGCGCCGCGTCCGGCGCGCCCCAGCATTCCCCGCAAAGCAGACATCTCCGCGTCACGACCGACCAATTGCGTGAGGCCGCGCACCGTGCGGGCATTCCAGCGCAGGCGCAAATCGGACTTTGTGCGCAACAGGAAGATTTCGATGGGAGGCGCCGCACCGGGGAGCGGTCTCGCACGATCGTCCGATAGCTGGATGAAACCTTCGGCACACCGGACGGTGTCGGCGCTGACGCCGATTTCTCCGGCAGCGAGCGCGACATCGATCTGATTCGCGACCTGCGGAACGGCGCCGAGTGCGTCATAGTGCTGCGACCCGCCTTCCCCAATCGCGCGAACGACAGCTTCGCCGGAATGTACGCCAATGCGCACCTCCAGGGACCGGCCAATCAGCTCCGAGATGCGCTCGCGCATCGCCAGCGCGGCATAGCAGGCTTCTACCGCATGCTCTTCCTGCGCGACAGGGGCGCCAAACAGGGCAGTCACACCATCGCTCCTGACCTGGGTGACCAGGCCGCCGAATCGCTGAACGGCATCGGCCATCGCTTTCAGCACGGCGTCGACGCGCTCCAGTGCCGTTTCGTGATCCGTCACGCTGACTGGCTGGCGCACGCGGGCGCACAGCACACTCAGGTGCTTTCGCTCCGCTGGCAAGATCGTTGCGTTGCCTGCCTCGTAGCCAGTGCGCGACGCACTCGCTGTCTGCGTGTCCAGATTCTGGATCACCACGGCCGAACCTGCAGGCTCGCGATGCGCATCCCGCTGGATCTGAGCGGCCAGCCGCTGCGTGCTCTCCGCCGGGGCAATCCCGAGTTCAATATTGAGGGCGCGTACGCATTCCTGGTATTGGCGAACGGCAGCGTTGCGGTGTCCCGTCCTCGCATAGAGTTTCATGAGCACCGCATGAGCCCATTCGAGGGTCGGGTCAAGGGTCAATACTCTGCTTGCGGCAGCAATGGCGTGGTCCATCTCGCCTGATCGTTCGTAGTGGCCGGCAAGCTCGGTCAACACGTCCACGGCACGTTCATGAAACCAGCGGCGCTCAAGGATCATCCACTGCTCGAACGGTTCTTCACGAAGACCGAAGCCATCGAGCAGGACGCCCCGGTAGAGTGCCACCGCGTTTGCCAGGGAAGCCGCAGACCGGTCAGTTGCAAGGCGCCGGAATTGCAGCGCGTCGACTTCCACGGAGGGCTCGTCGAGCCAGACGGCATCAGACTCCGCGCGCAGGAGTGGCGGCGCGTTCGGCAGGATCCGGCGCAAGCTCGAGAGCGTCTGGCGCAGGCTCGCTCTTGCCTGCTCTTCCGCGCTGCGCTCCCAGAACACACTTGCCAGTTGCGCTCGCGACCGCAGCATGCCCGGCGACAAGGCGAGGTAGACCAGGATGGCCTTGCTTTTCCGGGTGGGAAAAGCCGGCGATCCCTGTTGCCCGGCCAGCCGGATCTGCAGGCCGCCGAGAACGTCGATCTTGAGCCGGGTCATGTCGTTCGTGAGGTGAAGCGTTGCTCTCAAAGAGTCTAGACCGCCCGGCGCAACTTTCATGCGCCCCTGCGGCAGCGCCGTATTTCATGGGTCACTTTCTACGGCGCCGATTGGAGCGTCCCGGTCAGGCCAGATGTCCGTGCCTCGTTGCGCTGAGGCACGAGCCCAACTGCATGAGCATTTTTTACGGCGTTTTTACGCGGACCCGACCCCTGATCACGGATTCATGACGTCAGGCGCCGATAGTCGGAAGCGTGATGGTGCTGCATTTCCAACGTGGACTTCCCCTTCGAAGCGCTGCGAAAGGCGAGTACTACCGTCGCAGGATGCCGGACAGCCCGGCGTTTGATCCGTGCGGGTGGGAAGACGGTTGACGCCCACGGCCGCCACGGGGTGTGTGAGATATGGAAGGAGATGTGCCAAATGGAAATCATGACCGAATTCGATGGTGCGACTATCAACCGCTACGCCAAGTGCATCGCTGCGTCCAAGCGCGTGCGCTGGGATATCGACCGCGATGTGATTCGCGGTCGAAGCTTCGATTATTCGAAGAAGTTTCTGCCCGATGCGCTCTCGAAGGTCGACGCGCTTTCCTTTCTTGGGCAGGACGAAAAACGTCTGCTCAGCCAGGTCCAGGGTCGCACCTACGCGAACATGTTCGGACTTGTCGAACGCTTCATCGCAGCAAAGGTGCTCGAGATGAGCGGACCACACCGACTCGGCAACCAGACGGCACTCGAAGCGCTCGTGCGGTTCAGCGATGAAGAGATCAAGCATCAGGAGCTGTTTCGCCGCATCGAACACATGTGCGCCGAAGGCATGCCGGACGGTTACACGTTCCTGCCGGAAGCAAACAGTGTGGCATCGTTTGTACTAGCGAAGTCCACCTGGGCGGTGCTCGCCCTGACCTGCCACATCGAACTCTTCGTGCTCGCGCACTATCGAGGCAGCATCGACGGGGACATGAATTCCTCCGATCTATGGAAGGATGTGTTCCTCTTTCACTGGCGCGAGGAATCGCAGCACGCGATTCTGGACGAACTCGAATGGCAGCGCGAAGACGCGAAGCTTTCACCTGAAGAACGCGACACGGCCGTTAACGATCTGATCGAACTGGTCGCCGCCGTGGATGGCATCCTGCAGTCCCAGGCGAGTGCTGACGCGGACTACTTCGCGATGATCTGCGGCCGCTCGCTGTCGATGACCGAGAAGGATTCCGTGCGCAGCGGCCTGCTGGCGGCATACAGGTGGCAGTACATCATCTCCGGCGTTCAGGAGCCGCGCTTCAGTCAGGTTCTCAGCAACATGATCACTGGAAACCAACTGTCCAGAATCGAAGCCGCGATGGCGCCGATCATGAGTTAACGGTCACGTCAGTGGCGGCTATGATGTGCTGGCTGCAGGTGGAGACTTACGCTCACACGAGATCCGGCAGGAGGTGCTGTCGCGCGACCTGTTCGCACAGCATGGCAACCTCCTTGTCGACTGCATAGAGAAACAGCAGCTCCTTCTGGGAGCAATGACGCGTTCTGCGCCAGATTTTCGATTTCACGCCGTGGTGATCATTCACGTCGTTTGGGGTAGTGCCTGCTTCGTGCATCAGCGATCGAATATCCCGCGCCAGGGTTCTCGCTCTGGCAGCAGCGTGTTGGCCCCAAAGCATATAAGCGGCGGACGTTATTTCTCTCAGAAGACTCACTAATCACTTCCTCCTTTCATTGACCAAATCAAGCGGCGGCCGAGCGGCGATCGCCTCATGCCGGGTCGGATTCAACGGAAGCAATATAGGGAATTAACGGCCGGCTTGATTTGCATTGCACACAGTTGGCTTAGCATTTGCTGCCATGTGGGGAGCGCGACACGGAGAAGACTGCGTGTTTCACCAGACATATCGAACTCCAACACTGCCCCCACACCCATGCCACGGTCCGCTCTGCGAACTATTGACCGGGAACTGGTAGCCGAACTGCCGTACATGCTCATGCGGGTATCCGGCCGCTCGCGCCTCGTAGGCTGAGCGCATAGCAGATCACTCCGACGAAATGGTCGGAGATCAGGCGAAACGGACTTTCATTCGCCGCACCTTTGCCAGTCGTGGTGTAGGTGTGCCGCGGTCCGGTGATGCCCCGATGCCAGCAAGCCGTTCGCGTTTCGCGAATGGCCCTTTCGGAAATGGCAATTTGTTGTTCGCGGAAATCACTGGCATCGTTAGGCATCAGCACGATGCCCATACCCGTGCCCAGTCTCAGCGATACCTGCCGCAATTTCCCAGGAGCAAGCGACCATGCACGCCAACATGTCACAACGTCTACGTTCCCTGCTATTCGTTCCCGCGGACAGCGACAGGAAACTCGCCGCAGCACTCAAGACGGGAGCCGATGGCCTGGTCTTTGACCTCGAAGATGCCGTTCCCGAGCATGGCAAGGAAGAGGCGCGGCGCAAGCTGGCGGCATTTCTTGGGGAGAACCGTCAAGGCATGGACGCTGCGGTGATGGTGCGGGTCAACGGCCTGGCGTCGGGACATATTCTTCAGGACCTGGCCGCTGTCGTGCCTCACCGTCCCGATGCGATCGTGCTTCCCAAGTGCAGGGGCGTGGCCGATGTTCATCGCCTGTGCGATTTCCTCGCGGCGCTCGAGTGCGTGTTGCTCGACAGCGCGTGGGAGACCGGCATCGTTGCCATGGCCACCGAGTCATCGGAAGGGGTGTTTGGCCTGTCTTCATACCGGAATGCCCCGATGCGCCTGCGCGCCTTGATGTGGGGCGTGGACGATCTCGCGGCCGACCTTGGGGCGCGCTCGTCGCACCAGGGCAGGGAACTCACCGCACCGTTTTCCGTGGCACGTACGATGTGCCTGATGGCAGCCGCACAGGCTGGGATCGACGCCATCGACGCGGTCAGCACCAATCTGTCCGACGACGCCGAGATCGGCCACGAGGCGGCGCAGGCAAAGCGCGACGGCTTTACTGCCAAGGCTGCCGCCCATCCCTCCCATATCGAAGCGATCAATCAAGCCTTCATGCCCCAGGTGGAAGAGATTCGCTGGGCACGAGAGGTGGTCGAGGCGTTTTCAAAGGTGGGCGCTTCGGGCGTGGTGAAGCTGGGCAAGACCATGATTGACCGTCCCCACTTGCGACTGGCGCATCGGATCCTTTGCCAGGTGGAAGGCGAGGACTGATCGCGCTATGCAGATATCGGTGCGGCGTCTTGCTGCCGCCCGACGGTCCCGAAGGTCGGCACTAAGCGCCGAGAGGCGCCGGAGCGCCTGTGGAAGAGAACTCGATGCCGCTCGCTGCGACGACCGTCTACGGCGTGGAGGGACAGCGTCGCACTGGCGCAGCGTCATGGCACCGACGACTTCGCCGGCGGACTCGCCTCGGAAATTGCGCGGCTGTCGTTGGTCGGGTGATGTCCGATTCGGGAGTACGACAAAAACTCGGGCAGGTTCACCCCTGCTGCCCCGGACAGGCCCTCACCCCAGCCTGCCGCCGATCTTCTCGCTGATGGATTGCGCGACCCGCCGCACCACCGGAATCAGCGCTCGCAGTTGCGCTTCGTCGGTGTAATCGGTCGTCCCCGTGACGCTGATGGCTGCCACCGTCTGGCCGCTGGCATCGCGGATGGGCACCGCCACGCAGCAGATGCTCGGCGCGTCTTCTTCAAGGTCAAAGGCATAGCCGCCCTGCGCGTACACGCGCATGCCGGCGAGCCACCGATCGAGAGGAAGCTGCACGTTGCCCCGCTTCGCATCGTATTCGTAGCGAGCTTTCCACTTGTCCTCGGTCTCGTCGAGGATCAGCGCCTTGCCCACGCCGGTCGAGCAGACCGGCTTGCGGCCGCCAATGCGCGAATTGACGCTGATCGGGCGCTGCCCGCCGATCTTGTCGAGGTAGATGATCTCGTCGCCGTCGAGTTGGGCGAGGTGAATGGTGTCCCGGGTTTGCTCGGCCAGTTCTTCCATGCCGGCGCGCGCGCTGCGCGTAATGTCCGAGTCGCGGTAGGCGGCGAAGCCGAGTTCCAGCAGGCGCGGGCCCAGCCGGTAGCCGCGTCGCGGCTCGAAATGGAGGTAGCGCGCCTGCACTAGGGCCGACGCCAGCCGGTGCGTGGTGCTGAACGGCAGTCCGGTGCGGTTCGCGATGTCCTGCACGGTCTGGGAACCGGCCGCGACGGCATCGACCACGTCCAGGCCGCGGAAAAGCGTCTGGCTGGCGAGGGCGCGGGTGGGATTGGTGGTGTCGGTCATGCCGGCAAGTGTAACGCCGCCGGAGGTGTCCGGCGGCACTTCGCGCGCGCGTAGGCCGAACGCAGGCCCAATCGCTTTATGCCTTGTTGAGCAGGTCCAGCGCCACGTCGACAATCATGTCTTCCTGGCCGCCGACCATGCGGCGCTTGCCAAGCTCGACCAGGATGTCGACGGTCTTGATGCCGTACTTGTTGGCGGCGACTTCGGAGTGGCGCAGGAAGCTCGAATACACGCCTGCGTAGCCTAGTGCCAAGGTCTCGCGGTCGACGCGCACCGGGCGGTCCTGCAGCGGACGGACGATGTCATCGGCGGCGTCCATCAGCGTGTACAGATCGGTGCCGTGGTCCCAGCCCATGCGGTCGGCGGCGGCGATGAAGACTTCGAGCGGCGCATTGCCGGCGCCGGCGCCCATGCCGGCCAGGCTGGCGTCGATGCGGTCGCAGCCTTCCTCGACGGCGACGATCGAATTGGCCACGCCGAGCGACAAATTGTGGTGGGCGTGCATACCCGTCGTGGTCGACGGGTCGAGCACGGCCTTGAGCGCGCGGAAGCGGGCCCGGACATCATCCATGCTGAGCGCGCCGCCGGAATCGACCACGTAGATCGTGGTCGCGCCGTAGCTTTCCATCTTCTTCGCCTCGACCGCCAGGTTTTCCGGCGTCGTCATGTGGCTCATCATCAGGAAGCCGACCGTATCCATGCCCAGTTCGCGCGCACGCTCGATGTGCTGGCGCGAGACGTCGGCCTCGGTGCAGTGCGTGGCCACGCGCACGATGCGCGCGCCGGCCTTGTAAGCGTTGTCCAGGTCATGGATGGTGCCGATGCCGGGCAGCAGCAGCGTGGCGATCTGCGCGTGCGAGATCTCGCTGGCCACGGCCTCGATCCACTCCAGGTCGGTGTGGGCGCCGAAGCCGTAGTTGAAGCTGGAGCCCTGCAGGCCGTCGCCGTGGGCGACTTCGATGGAATCGACGCGGGCCTTGTCGAGCGCGCGGGCGATGTCCTTGACGTTCTGGATCGAATACTGGTGGCGGATGGCGTGGCTGCCGTCACGCAGCGTCACGTCGGAAATGTAGAGCTTCTTGCCGGGGTTGAAAGGCATGGCGGGTGTCTCCTCAAGCAGTCAGTGCGGCCTGCGCCATGCGCTCGGCGGTGGCCAGCGCGGCGGAGGTCATGATGTCCAGGTTGCCGGCGTAGGCGGGCAGGTAGTGGGCGGCGCCCTCGACCTCCAGGAACACCGACGTTTTCAGGCCGCTGAACTTGCCGAGGCCCGGGATATTGAGCGGAGCGCTGGCCGGAATCTCGTCGAACTGCACTTTCTGCTTGAGGCGGTAGCCGGGCACGTACTGCTGCACGGCGGCGGCCATTTCCTCGATGGAGGCTTCCACCTCCGCGCGGTTGGCGGCGGCGCTCAGCACGTAGACCGTGTCGCGCATGATCAGCGGCGGCTCGGCCGGGTTCAGCACGATGATGGCCTTGCCCTTGGCGGCGCCGCCGATCACTTCAATCGCCTTCGACGTGGTCTCGGTGAACTCGTCGATGTTGGCGCGCGTGCCCGGGCCGGCCGACTTGCTGGAGATCGATGCAACGATTTCGGCGTAGTGGACCTTTGCGACGCGTGACACGGCCGCGACCATGGGGATGGTCGCCTGACCGCCGCAGGTGACCATGTTGACGTTCAGCGCGTCGAGGCGGTCGTCCAGATTGACCACGGGCACGCAGTACGGGCCGATGGCCGCCGGGGTGAGGTCGATCATGCGGATGCCCGGCTTGACTTCGCGCAGGCGCGCGTCGTTCTTGACGTGGGCGCCAGCGCTGGTGGCGTCGAAGACGACGTCGATGTCGGCGAAATTCGGCAGGCTGATCAGCCCCTCCACGCCTTCATGCGTGGTCGCCACACCCATGCGGGCAGCACGCGCCAGGCCATCCGATGCCGGATCGATGCCGACCATGGCGCCCATCTCGAGGTGCTTGCCATGGCGCAGGATCTTGATCATCAGGTCCGTGCCGATATTGCCGGATCCGATGATCGCGGCCTTGAGTTTCCTTGTCGCCAATTGAGCCTCCTTGGGTGGCGCGTTGCTGCCGGCCCTCTGTTGTGTCGGGAATGGGCAGCAGGGGCGGTCTTGCGGGATTCGGTGGCCGCGCCCGTGGACGAAGATTACTCTGCCTCGAAGAAATTATCAATATGCGAGATTAATTCTCATATATTGAGAATAGCAAGAGCGAGGCAAAGAGATTTTCAACGTACGTTTTCAGCGCGGTATGCGGCGCCGGGTAATTCAGTGTTGCCAGAAAGTCTCTGGGCTACCATAGAGCGATGGCAACGAGCCGTCCTGATCGCGCCAAATCAAGCCGGCAGCCACCTTCTACCTGGTCCAACGGAGCATTCATGCGTTCAGCTGTGTCCGTCTTACTGCAATCCGCGGCAACCGCGCTGCTGCTGGCCGCGGCTTCCTCGGCTATTGCCGCGCCACCTTCGACCAGCCAGCCGCTGGTCCTCGATACGCAAGGCGGCATCCACGACGGAAAGAGCGGCGGCACCGGACTTCAGACAGCACCGCCTTCGCGTCGCGGCGCCGCAGGAGGCCAGCCGTACATGGCACCCGAGGCTTCGCAGCCCAATGGGGCTGCGCAGTATCCAATCATCGTCGCGCCGTATATCGAAGTGCCCGGCGGCGGACCGAATCCCCCTTATCCGACTCCGCGTCCAAGGCCTACGCCACATTAGCCGTGAGGCGAATGCGGACTTAATCCGGGCTGTCGATGGCAGCGAGCAGGTCCTCCGGATGGACCATCAACTCGCGGACCTCGCGCATCACCGCGTATTGGTTCAACACTGCAGCCCAGCGCGGTGATTCCACCAATTGCTGCCACACCGGTTCGAGGCTGCGTGTGTCTGCGTGCTGCGTTTCCGCGACGCAAGCCGCGAAGTCCAGGCTGGCCTGCGCGGACAGCAACTGCATCCGGCTGGCCGCACTGAGCAAACGCGGCGTCGCCTCGGCAGGGGCATTGCTGCAGTAGAGCACCGTATCGGCGAGCGCGGTTTCGTCGGTAGGTAGCGTGCTCAACGAAGCGCCGCGCAGCCTGACCACGCCTTCACGCGTTTCAAAATCATAGATCACGGTAGCGTCCGCTTGCGCGAGCAGGCGCATGCCGCGCAGCAACCGCGGGAAGTCGGTGGTAGCCGCATCGGCGGAGGCCTTCGCTTCTGCGAGCAGGCAGATGTCCCAGGCCGGTGCATCGTCGATCGTTTCCGCCTGCCTCAGCAGTACCGCATCCCATTCGGTCTTGGCGCGCTCGTGCTTTGCGGGCATGGATGCGGGTACGCGCATCGATGTGACAACACGGTATGGAGCCCCGGTGCCATCTGCCTCATTGAGTCCGCGCGCCAAGGCCTGAAGCGCCTGTGCCGTGAGTGCTTCGACGGCAGTGCCACGCCGCTGCGCGTCAACGCCCTGGGCCGCAGCCGCGGCAGTGCCGGAGCGTGGACCATGTCGGTCCCACAGCGTCCGGTACTGGCGCACGAGCGCATCGGACGCTAGCGTTTCGAGGCGCCGCAAGCGTTCCAGTTCGGGATTGTCGGCGAGCCGCGACAAACGATGCCGGGTCGGTGTGTCGTCTGGGATCGCCGGCAGATCCAGCAGCTGTTGCACTGCGTCGTGCAGCGCTGACCACGATGACGATGATGCCAACGCATGCAGCTTCGCCATCCCCTCACTTTGTGGCTTGCGCGGATGGGCCAACGCATTGACGCTTGCGAGGACCGGACGCCGATCCTGCTCGGCACGCGCGGACAGCGACGCATACTCGCGAACATGCGTCACGCGGTGCCGAAGCAGCATGGCCTGAAAGACGGGATCGCCGGCATCCACGCGCATTGCGTCGTGTATCAGCCGGGCGAGCGCATCGACGAACAGGCGTTTGAGCGTAGCGTCCGGAGATTCGCCGCGAGCCAACGCCAGGCGCGCCTGTTCGATCACGGTTGCCAGCGTGGCAGAGGGACCTGCTTCTCCCGTCTCGGATAGAGCAGGCAATCGATACCGGCGAGCAACGGCGCGCAGCGTCTGCTGAAGCAAGGCGGGCGGCGGCAACAGGGGCATGGCAATACTTTGCAGGTCAGGATCCGGGCTGTCGTTCGCGAACGTTGCGTTGCCGATCATCCATCGGTGATATCTCCCACCATGCCGGCAACATTTCCCGCACTTCCGGCCGCCCAAAACGATCGTCGATCAGCCACACCACGCCGCGGTCCTCTCGGGTGCGGATCACGCGGCCGGCTGCCTGCACGACCTTGCGCAGGCCCGGATACAGGTAGGCGTAGTCATAGCCGCGGCCGAATGCGGCATCCATCCGTTCGCGCAGTTGTTCGTTGACCGGGTTCACCTGGGGCAGCCCCAGCGTGGCCACGAACGCGCCGATCAGCCGGTCGCCCGGAAGATCCACGCCTTCGGAGAACACGCCGCCAAGCACCGCAAAGCCGATACCGCAGCCGCCCGGCGCAAACGCGTCGAGGAACGCGGCCTGACCGGCCTCGGTCATGCCGCGTGCCTGAGACCAGGTCGGGATACCAGGATGGCATTCGGCCAGCAGCGCCGCGGCCTGCTGCAGATAATCATGGCTGCTGAAGAAGGCCAGGTAGTTGCCGGGACGCCGCGCGTACTGGCCGGCAATCAGTTCCACGATTGCCGGCAGCGAGCGTTGCCGGTGGGAATAGCGCGTGGAGATATGGCGTGCGACGTGCACGTCGAGCTGCTCGGGCTGGAACGGCGAGGGCACTTCGACCCACACCGCACTGGCGGGCATGCCAAGCAGGTTGCGGTAATAGTCGGCCGGCTGCAGCGTGGCGGAAAACAGCGTGGTCGAATGTGCGCCCGCGAAGCGCGGCGCGAGATAAGGCGCAGGCAACAGATTGCGTACGCACAGCGCGGCATCCACGCCGGAACGGCCGCGCGGTGTGCGCGTGATATCGAACAGCGAATGCTTGCCGCCGTACTCCGTCATCTGCTCCGCCAGGCGCAAGAAGTGCATCGCATCGAAATAGAAGCGTTCGAGCGTGGCGTCGTGCCGCTGCGGATGCTCGCTCATGTCGTCGATGATGGCAGTACACAGCTGCGTCAGCGCTTCAATGAATGCCGCGGGCTCTTCGTCGTGCGTTTCGTACTCCGCCTCGCTCCACTTGGCCAGCGTGTTCCACTGCCGATAGACCTTGTTCATCTTCGACTTCAACGCACCTGGCGCGGACAGCCGCACGCCGCGGAACGCCGCGTGGTCCAGCGTGGCGGTGTACATGGTGCGGCCGCGTTCGACCAGATTGTGTGCTTCATCCACAAGCACGCTCACGCGCCATTCGTTCAGCGCGGTCAGCGCATACAGCATCGCGCTGCGGTCGAAATAGTAGTTGTAGTCGGCCACCACCAGATCGCTCCAGCGGATCATCTCCTGCGTGAGGTAATACGGGCACACCGTATGCGTACGGGCGATCTCGCGCACGGCGTGGCGATCCAGCAGCGGTACGCGGCTCGCGGCATCGCGCGCCGCTGGCAACCGGTCATAGAAGCCTTGCGCCAGCGGGCAGGATTCGCCGTGACAGGCCAGATCAGGATGCTCGCAGGCCTTGTCGCGTGCCGTGAGTTCCAGCACGCGCAGCGGCGCATCGTCGGGCTTGCCGCGCAGTTGTGCAGTCGCCTGCAGCGCGACGGCGCGGCCCGTCGACCGTGCGGACAGGAAGAAGATCTTGTCGATGCGCTGCGCGGGCATGGCCTTCAAGGCCGGAAACACCGTGCCGATCGACTTGCCGATGCCGGTAGGCGCCTGCGCCAGCAGCGTACGTGCCGAGGCGTTGGCCTTGTAGACCGACTCCGCCAGCAGGCGCTGGCCGTCGCGGAATGTGCCATGGGGAAAGGCCAGCGCCTGCAGGCCCGCATCGCGATCGCTGCGATGCGCGATTTCACGCTCGGCCCAGTGCATGAAGCGGCGGCAGCTGTCTTCAAAGAAGGCACGCAGCGTCGCGGCGTCATAGCGTTCCTTCAGCACGCGTTCGCGCTGGCTCAGGATGTCGAAATAAACGAGCGCCACGTCGATCTTCTGCAGATTGCGGGCTTCGCATAGCAGCCACCCGTAGATCTTTGCCTGCGCCCAGTGCAGCGCCTGATGGTTCTGCGGGATCTCGGCCTTGTCGCCGCGTATGGTCTTGATTTCCTCGACGCGGTTCGCCACGGGATCGTAGCCATCGGCACGGCCGCGGACGCGCAGGCCTTCGAATTCACCCGACAGCGTTACCTCGGACTCGTAGCCCGGCCCGCGGCGGCTGGTGACCACGCCATGGCCCGCAACGCCTTCCTGCCCCGTGGGCGACGGCGTGAAGCGCAGGTCGAGGTCGCCGGCCTTGGCGGTGAATTCGCATAAGGTGCGAACGGCGACGGTGTAGCGGGGTGGGGCGGTTTGGGTGGCGGACAAGGCGCAAACAGGCGGGGATTTCGCAACTGTATGAATATACAGTCAATGTGCGCAGGCCGGAGGAGCTAAGAGCGACACACAATCCCCACCACCCCCCCGGCTCCACCCGAGAACCCTCTACTTCGCCGTAGGCATCGCAAACTCCGCCCCCCGCGTCACATCCTCGGGCCAACGCTGCATAACACTCTTCTGCCGCGTGTAAAACCGCACCCCTTCCTCGCCATAGGCATGCATATCGCCAAACAGCGAACGCTTCCACCCGCCAAAGCCATGCCACGCCATCGGCACGGGGATCGGCACGTTGATGCCGACCATGCCAACTTCGATGCGGCGCGCGAACTCGCGCGCCACCTGGCCATCGCGCGTGTAGCAAGCCACGCCGTTGCCGAACTCATGGTCGTTGACGAGCTTTACGGCCTGCGCGAAGTCATCCACACGCACGCATGACAGCACAGGCCCGAAGATTTCTTCCTTGTAGATGCGCATGTCCGGCGTGACGTTGTCGAACAGCGTGCCGCCCGTGAAGAACCCTTGCTCGTGCCCGGGCACCTTGTAGCTGCGGCCGTCGACCACCAGCTTCGCGCCTTCTTTCACGCCGAGCGCGATGTAGTTCTCAATGCGTTCGAGCGCCTGGCCCGTGACGACCGGGCCCATCTCGGCCGCGGGGTCCATGCCATTGCGGATCACCAGTTCGCGCGCTCGGGCTTCCAGCTTCGGCATGATCTTGTCGGCCACGTCGCCGACCAGCACCGCGACGGAGATCGCCATGCAGCGCTCGCCGGCGGAGCCGTATGCCGCACCAATCAGCCCGTCCACGGCCTGATCGATGTCGGCGTCCGGCATCACGACCATGTGGTTCTTGGCACCGCCGAGCGCCTGCACGCGCTTTCCCAGCCGCGCGCCAGTCTCGTAGATGTAGTTCGCGATCGGCGTGGAGCCAACGAAGCTCACTGCCTTGACATCGGAATGATGGAGCAGTGCGTCGACCACGATCTTGTCGCCCTGCACGACATTGAAGACGCCGTCGGGCAGGCCGGCTTGCCTGAGCAGCTTTGCCATGAACAGCGACGCCGACGGGTCGCGCTCGCTCGGCTTCAGCACGAAGCAGTTGCCGGCGGCGATTGCGACCGGGAACATCCAGCACGGCACCATGCACGGGAAGTTGAACGGCGTGATGCCGGCCACCACGCCAAGCGGCTGGCGCAGCGTCCAGTTGTCCATGCCGGTGGAGACCTGGTCCGTGAAATCTCCCTTGAGCAGCTGCGGAATGCCGCAGGCGAATTCGATGATGTCGATGCCGCGGCTGACTTCGCCGGCCGCATCGCTCAGTACCTTGCCGTGCTCGGCCGTGATGATGGTGGCCAACTCGTCCTTGTGCTGGTTCATCAGCTCCAGGAACTTCAGCATGACGCGCGCGCGGCGGATCGGCGGCGTGTCGGCCCACTTAGGGAATGCCGCCAGCGCGCTGGCTACTGCCGCATCGACATCCTCGACCGTGCCGAGCCGAAGCTGCCGCGCCACGGCGCCCGTCGCCGGGTTGAACACGGCCTGCGAACGCGTGCCCGAACCGGCGTAAAGCTCGCCGGAAACGAAGTGGATGACGTCAGCGGAATCGTTGTAAGGCGCCGTCATGGGGATCTCCTGTGCTGGTCTGCGGGCCTGCGTCGCCCGCCGTGTCTGGGAATGAGGCGAGTGTAGAAAGACGGGCCGCGCGCGGGTAGCCATCCGCCGCCGAACTCACTGTTCAGGATTTTTAGATAGTGGCATGCTATGAATATCGAAAAATAAACGCCGAAAGTGACGCAGGAGGTCTCCCTAAATGACGAAAGCTAACGTAGAGGATCTTTGGGAGCACTTGCACTGGCTGGTCGTGCTGCACCAGCAGGGCAGCTTCAGCAAGGCCGCCGCAAGGTTAGGCGTAAGCAAGGCCTCGATGAGCCAGCACATTGCCGATCTGGAAAAGGCCGCCGGCATCATGCTCGTCCAGCGCACCACGCGCAGCGCGACGCTGACGGATGCCGGCCGTCAGCTGGTTGATTCGATGCGCGGGGCTTTCGAACAAATTGCCACGGGCTACGCCAATGTTCGAGATCTGGCGGGCGCGCCGCGTGGTTTCCTGCGTGTCACCGCGCCGGTGGCATTCTCCCGACAGCAACTGGTGCCGCGGCTGCCGGAGTTCCTGCGCCGCTATCCGCAGATCCAGGTCGAGTTGGATATGTCTGACCGCTTGCGCCCGCTCGCGCAGGAAGGCTTCGACATTGCCGTGCGGCATACATCCGCGCCGCCCGAAACCCATGTTGCCTGGACGCTGGCCCCAACGCGCACAGTGCTGGTGGCAAGCCGCTCCTACCTCAGGACGAGAAGCGCGCCCGAATCGCCCGAGGCGCTGGCCGACCACGCCTGCCTGCACTATCCGCGGCGCCAGGGCACCGCCACATGGACGTTCGTGCCGGAGGCGCCGGACGCAGGCGCGACGCATGCCGATCCGGTTACGGTCCCGGTGGCCGGCCCGCTCGCGGTCAACAACAGCGAGGCATTGCGTGACGCCGCCATCGAAGGGCTCGGCATCGCGCTGCTGCCGGACTTCAGTGCGCAGTCGGCGTTGGAAAGCGGACGACTGGTCGAGCTGCTGCCGCAATGGCGCGCGACTGGTGCGTTTGGAGACTGGCTCTATGCGATCCGGCCGTACTCCGCACACGCGTCGCGCGTCTCCCAGGTCTTTGTCGAGTACCTGCGGGAGTCGTTCTCGCAGGGCTTCACGTTCCGGCCGCCCGCCGAGGTGCAGCCAGCGCTGTGACCGTGCTGCCTGCCGCCGCACAGACCTACCCGAGTCAGCCTGCAAGCATCATCAGGCTCGCTCAGAGATCCAGGACGAGCCGCTGTGCCTTGCTCCGCGAAACACAGAGCATGATCGTTTTCTGCGCCGCCTTCTCTTCGTCGGAGAGGTAGCTGTCGCGGTGATCCGCCTCGCCCTCAACGATGGCTGTTTCGCACGATCCGCAGATCCCCTCGCGGCACATGCAATCGACTTTGACGCCGGCTTTCTCGATCACCCGCAGCAGCGTGTCGTCCGGTGCGACTTGCAGCGTCAGTCCGCTCTTGCGCAGCGTTACCTCGAAGGCGCCGCCGGTCGCGTCGACCTCGTTGCGGAACTGCTCGAAGTGAATGCGCGATGCGTCCCAGCCGGCGGCCCGGGCGGCATCGACGACGGCGTCGTTGAGCGCGGAAGGGCCGCAGACGTAGACGTGGGCATCGGTGGGCTGGCGGGCAATCAGCGCCGCGATGTCGAGCTGGATGCCGGCGTCGCTCTCGTACTGCTGCCATTGGCCTTGATTCAGCGCGGTTGACAGCGTGTCGAGAAATGCCGCGCTGGCGCGGTTGCGGAAGCAGTAGTGCAGCTCGAAAGCGGCGCCCTGGCGCTTCAGCGTCTGGATATGCGTCATGAACGGTGTGATGCCGATGCCGCCGGCGATCAGCAAGTGCTTGCTGGCGCCACGGTGCAGGGAGAACAGATTGCCTGGACGACCGATCTCCAGCTCGTCGTGCTCACGCACGGTTTCATGCAGAAACCGCGAGCCGCCGCGCGAGGCTTCCTCAAGACGGACGCTGATCTGGTAATGGCTGTCGTCGTCGAGCGCGCTGGTCAGCGAATACGCGTTGCGGTAGCGGCCGTTGTCCATGTGGACGACGACGTGGCTGCCGCTTTCAAATGGGGGCAACGCGTCGCCGTCGCACGGCTGCAAGGTAAAACGCTTGATGCCGGCGGCAAGCTGCTCGATGCGGCCGATGCGCACGCGAAGGGTGTCGTTCATTGCGGAACCTCGGGAATGTATGTAGTGGAGGGAGGACCGGCGCGGTACCGGTCCTCGTGGACGCAAGGCGTCCCGGCGTCAGCCGATCACCGTCAGCTTCGCGGCCAGCCAGACCACCAGCGCACCCGCGGCCAGGGCGGCGTAGGGCAGCCACGCTGCGCGGGCATGGGGCAGCTCCATGTCACGGCGCATCGACTCGGGAAAGCGGCCCTTGTCGTGCACGTAATGGCGGTACACGAACACCGGCACGATCAGAAACGTGGCGATGAGGCCATTACGCAGCGTGTTCTCGCCCTGGAAATTGGCGCCGGCGCCAACAAAGGCCAGGTCGAGGAAGCCGCAGATCGCGCCCAGGGCCAGCAGCCAGTTCTTGCACTTGTACGGACGCGGCCATTCGGCGCGGTCCAGCCGATGGATCCATCCCGACTGCAGGTTCAGGAACACGAAGATCATGTAGCAGACGTTCGAGATGGACAGCACCGCCATGTAGTTCGACATGAGCAGCAGGAACAGGTTGAACACCAGGTCCGTCCACATGGCGCGGGTCGGCGAGCCGTGCTCGTTCACGTGCGAGAGATAGCGCGGCAGCCAGCCGTCGACCGAGGCCTGGTACAGCGTGCGCGACGAGCCCATCATCGAGGTCATCACGATCAGCAGGATCGCGAGCACCAGCATCACGACGATCACGTTGAACACCACCGCGCCGCCGCCCACGAATTTCGCCATGGCGGCGCCCACGCCGGTACCGTCGACAATGGACGGCTCAAGCATGCCGTGCAGCCCGAGCGAGCCCTGGAACGCGATCGGAACCGCAATGAACATGAACAGGCACAGTACGCCGGACCAGAAGATCGCACGGAAAGTGTCCTTCTGCGGGTCCTTGAACTCGCGGGTGTAGCACACCGCGGTCTCGAAGCCGAAGGTCGACCAGCAGGCCAGGAACATCGCGCCCATTGCGGTGCTGATACCGGCCGCATTCCAGCTGCCGAGCACGGCGGCGCCGGACGTGTCGTGCGTCAGCGGCAGCAGCGGCATGAAGTTCGTCGACGGCATGTCGCCCGTGAACATCGGAACGAGCGCGATGACAACCAGCGGCGTCAGCGATGCGATGCCCAGGATGCGCTGCGTGGTCGCCGCGGACGATGCGCCGCTGTGCTGGAGCTTGAACGTGACGAGCAGGAACGCCGTGGCCAGCAGGAACGTCGAGTTCACCCGCAGCGTCAGGCCGTGGCTGATGAAGCCCAGGTCGACCAGCGTGATCTGCCACGTGTTGATCACTGAATCGGGCGGAAACAGGCAGCTCAGCATGTAGCCCGCCGCGAGACTCGTGCCGAGCGCCAGCATCGGCGACCAGGCAATCCAGTTGCACCACACCGATACCGGCGCCACGAACTTGCTGTAGCGTACCCAGCCGAGCGCGCCATAGACCGACGCGCCACCCGACTTGTGCGGATACAGGCCCGAGATCTCCGCGTAGACGAAGCTCTGCGCGAAGCCCACCAGAATGGCGAGGATCCAGATGACCCAAGCCGGGTTGCCGATCGTGGCCGAAACGCCGCCGATGGTGAACAGCACGCCAGCGGGCACGCCACTCGTGACCCAGAACGCGTCTTTCCACGTCAGCGTGCGCTGCAGTTCGTGATGTTGGGGCGAAGGGGCGGATGAAGCGGTCGGCGCATCGGCGCCGAGCGAAAGCACATCTTTTTGTGATAACACGTTGTCTCCTGGTTTCCCGGTTGCCGCTTGTGCGGAGCGGTGCTCCGCCGCGGTCTGCCGTCTGGGCTGGTGGATGCCTGTGCTGGACGCCTGGAAGCGTCGTTGGCACCTTCTTCATGGGGAGCCGATATGGGGGACGGCCTGGAAACCTTTGAGCGGTATTGTGGGGGCGGTCGTCATCGTTGTCTCCTGTTGTCAATCCGGGGTTGCGATGTCGCGAAAAATCGTTTCCCTGCGGGCACCTGGCGATGAAGTGATCTAGACGTTGTGAGGCGACGCGGGGCGGTGCGTTGCCACGCGTGCGGGCGTTTCCCCTGGCATTGCCACGGGCCTGTCCGCGCGGCGCTTCCTGCGGCGGTTCCGCCACCAGCCCAGCAGCGTCAGGCCAAGCCAGAAGCACTGCGTCAGGAAAGAGGCGAGGTTGAAGGCATCCGTGAGCGAGACGAGGATGCAGACCGGCCCGATGACATTGAGGGCGACGGCCAGCCTGCCGGTCGGCGATTTGTGCAGGACCTGCACGGCGAAGTGCGCGGCAACGTAGGCGGCGACGCCGACAAGACCGGTTGCATCGGTAAGACCCAGTGAAGCCATGATGTAAATGGGTTGAGGCAGTGAAAGCAGTCGGTGGCGCGTCAGAACGTCTTGGTCAGCGAGACCAGGAAGGTGTTCTCGAGCGGATTCGACACGGACGGGTTGCCCGCCGAGTCGAGCGCGCCGGTGGTGTAGTGGTCATAGACATCGGAGCGTCCCCAGCCGCGCGTATATGCGCCGGTAAGCGTCCAGCCGCCGTCGAAGGCCTTGGAGAGCGCCACGCGCACGTCGCGGAACCCGTAGGCGGCGAAGTTGCGCACGCGCTCCTGTCCGTAGTGCAGCAGCAGCGAGACGCCGTAGCCGAGATCGAAGGTGCCGTTGATGTCGAGGTAGCCAGAACCGCGGCTGTGCAGGCCGCTGCCGGTGCCGATGGACGCGCTGTTGTAGCCGAAGTAGTCGGGCGTATAGGTCAGCCAGTACTTGACGTTGATCCACTTGTAGGTCAGCGACGCCACGGCCTCGCCGTAGTTGTACTTGGTCTGCGCGGACTGCAGCTTCGCGCCCGGGTAAAGGTAGTAGTAGATCTGGCCCGCATAGACGAAGTCGCCGATGGTGCCGGTGTAGCCGCCGTAGAGATCCCACTCGACGGTGCCGCCTTCGATGAACTTGTCGCTGATCGTCGACATCCACGTGCCCACTGACCAGCCGCTCGGATGGGCGTAGTCGACGCCGCCCTGCACAGCCGGCTTTCCCCAGGTCTGGCGGAAGCCGCGCGACACGTACTGCGAGGTCAGCGTCATGTTGGCACTGAGCGGCGACGGCGAGGCCGCCTGCTCCGGCGGCACCGTGGCCATGACCTGCGGCACGGGCGCGACGGCGACGGTCGTGTCCGCACTGCCGGATTGCGCGTGCGCGGCGGCGGCCTGGCACAGCAGCAGCGCGCCGGTGACGGCGGCCAGGCAAGGCTTGTGGTGGATTGCTGAACGCTTGCAAAGCATGAGTGTCTCCCCTTGGCCGGTCCTTGTCTTGTGTCCTTCGGGGTGGCTGGCCGGCCTTTGTCAGATGGGTGGGTGTGGGTTGCCCGTAGCGCAGGGGCGCGACGCAGCCTCCGGGCGTGCGGTGTCCTTCGGGACTGGCAGTCCCGGTGTCATCGTTCGTCGGAGGGGGCGCGGGTTACACCCGCGAGCGTCGCGCCGTCGTCAGGCAGGCGCGAACATCGGTGTCGCCGTTGTCCGCATTCGCGCGTCCTGCGGGTTTGCCGCGTGCCCGCGCATCGGCGTCGCCTTGTAGTAAGGTGCGTTTGACCGCTGCAACGGTGCGCGTCCGCGAATCACGTCGGCGAGCTTCTCTGCCATCATGATCGTCGGCGCATTCAGGTTTCCGGTCACGATCTTCGGCATGATCGACGCGTCGACCACGCGCAGCCCGGACAGCCCATGCACACGGCCCTGGTTGTCGACCACGGCCATCGGGTCGGAGGCGTTGCCCATCTTGCAGGTGCAGGACGGATGCAGTGCGGTCTCCGCGTGCTCGCGCACGAAGGTGTCGATCTCGGCATCGGACTGGATCATCAAGCCGGGCTTGATCTCGCGGCCGCGGAACTGGTCCATGGCCTGCTGGCCGATGATCTCTCGCGTCAGGCGGACCGCGGCGCGGAACTCGCGCCAGTCCACGTCGTGCGCCATGTAGTTGAACAGCAGGCGCGGCTTGACGCGCGGGTCGCGGCTGGCCAGCTTGACGAAGCCTGTGCTGGGCGACCGCATCGAGCCTACGTGGCACTGGAAGCCGTGCGACTGGACCGGGTTGCTGCCGTCGTAGTTCATCGCCAGCGGGATGAAGTGGTACTGCAGGTTCGGGAAGTCGAACTCTTCGCTGCTGCGGATGAAACCGCCCGCCTCGAAGTGGTTCGACGCCGCGATGCCCGTGCCGCGCAGATACCACTCCATGCCGATGCCTGGCTTGTTCCACCACTTGAGCGCGGGGTACAGCGATACAGGCTTTGTGCATTCGTACTGCAGGTACATCTCCAGGTGATCTTGCAGGTTTTCGCCCACGCCCTTCAGGTCGATGACGGGGTCGATGCCTAGCACGCGAAGTTCGTCGGCATTGCCCACGCCCGAGCGCAGCAGCAATTGCGGCGAGGCGATGGCACCGTTGCTGACGATCACCTCGCGGCGCGCCCGGGCTTCGCGCACGTAGTCTCCCTGAAGGTAGGAAACGCCGGTGGCGCGGGCGCCGTCGAACAGTACGCGGTCGGCCAGTGCGCGCGTGTGCACCGTGAGGTTCGGGCGCTCTTTCGCCTGGTCGAGATAGGCGAGCGACGTGCTGCAGCGGCGGCCCTTCGCAGTGGTGGTGCGGTCCATCGGGCCGAAGCCTTCCTGGCGGTAGCCGTTCAGGTCTTCGGTGCGTGCGTAGCCGGCCTGCTCGCCGGCGGCGATGAACGCATCGAACAGCGGGCTGATGCCGGCCTTGGGCGTGGTGACATGCAGCGGGCCATTGCCGCCGTGATAGTCGTTCGTGCCCTTGTCATAGGTTTCGGCCTTGCGGAAGTAGGGCAGGCAGTCTGCGTAGCTCCAGTTTTCCAGCGACCTGTTCTGCGACCAATCCTCATAGTCCATCGCATTGCCGCGGATGTAGACCATGCCGTTGATCAGAGACGAGCCGCCGAGGCCCTTGCCACGGCCCTGCGTCATGCGGCGGCCGTTCATATGCGGCTCCGGCTCGGTGACGTAAGCCCAGTTGTAGGTGGTGCCCTGGAGCGGATAGGCCAGCGCTGCCGGCATCTGCGTACGCCAGTCGAGCCGCCAGTCCGGTCCGCCGGCTTCGAGCAGCAGCACCGTCACATCGGCGTCTTCGGTCAGCCGCGCGGCCAGCACGCAGCCTGCCGACCCGGCGCCGACGATGATGTAGTCGTATTCGTGGATTGCACTCATCGAGCTGTCTCCTCCTGATGGGTGATGTGGGCGACGCCGGCGCTCAGGCGCCGAACCACCCCATCGCCTTCGGCGCGAGGTTGATGTAGCTGTGCTTCAGTTCGGTGTACTCGTCCAGGCCGATGCGCGCCAGCTCGCGCCCGATGCCGCTGGCCTTGTAGCCGCCCCAAGGCGCTTCCGGGAAGTACGGATGGTAGTCGTTCACCCAGACCGTGCCGAAGCGCAGCGCGCGCGACATGCGGTTGGCCTTGTCGAGATCACGCGTCCAGACTGCGGCGGCGAGGCCATACGGCGTGTCGTTGGCGGCACGCAGCGCGTCGTCCTCGGAGCGGAAGCGTTCCGCGGTCACCACCGGGCCGAAGATCTCGTCCTTTGCAATGTTCATGTCGGCGGTCACGTCGGCGAGCAGGGTCGGCTGCAGCCAATAACCCTTTCGGTATACGTCACCTTCGGGCCGCTTGCCGCCATAGACCAGTCGGGCACCTTCCGCGACGCCCGCCTGCACCATGCGCAGGATCTTCTCGTGCTGCTGAGCGGACTGGACCGGCCCCATCTGCGTTTCGGCGTGGAAACCGTTGCCAATTGCAATGCGCGGCAAGCGCTCGGCCAGCTTTGCGACGAAGGCGTCGTAGATGCTGTCTTCGATCATCAGGCGCGAGCCGGCAGAGCAGACCTGGCCCGCATGGAAGAAGGCGGCGTTAAGCGCGTAGTCCACCGCTACGTCCAGGTCGGCGTCGGCGAAAACGATGTTGGGGTTCTTGCCGCCCAGCTCCAGGCCGATGCGCTTGAAGTTGCCGGTCGCGGCCTTCATGATGCTCTCGCCCGCGAACGCGCCGCCCGTGAATGAGACCAGGTCGACGTCGCGGCTCTCGGCCAGCTCGGCGCCGACTTCAGCTCCCCCTGTGACGAGGTTGAAGACGCCGGCCGGCAGGTCCAGTTCCGCGATCAGCTTCGTGAAATGGTGCGTGGTCAGCGGCGTCAGGTTGCTCGGCTTGATGATGACCGTATTGCCCGCGCCCAGTGCCGGGGCGATCTTCCATGCGGCCTGCAACAGCGGATAGTTCCACGGCGTGATCAGCCCGCAAACGCCGACCGGCTCGCGCAGCGTGCGGCTGATGACGTGGTGCGGCGCTTCGTTGACGGCGCCGGACTCCGAGGCCACCAGTCCGGCAAAGTAGCGGAACGTGGCGGCGATATCGCCCATATCGGTGCGGCTCTCGGTCAGCGTCTTGCCGGTGTTCAGCGATTCGAACCTGGCAAGTTCCTCTGCGTCGCGGTCGATCAGCGCGGCGATCCTGTTCAGCAGCCTGGCCCGATCCCGGATGGTGGTCTGGCGCCAGGGACCGTCGAAAGCTCGGCGCGCCGCGGCAATGGCGATTCGGGCATCGGCACGGGTGCCCTCGGCGGCCTGGGCGATCACCGATTCGTCGGCGGGGCTGAGAATGTCGCGCGTGCTACCTTCGAGCGGCGACTGCCAACGGCCGTCGATGTAAAGCTGGGTCTGGATCATGTCCTGTTCCTTCTTGTATGGGTGGTTCGCCTCAGGCGGCGAGGGCGTCGAGCACCATCTGCTGGAAGTGCTGCACGCCGTGTTCGCCGATGGCGGACGTGCGGTCGTCCGTGACCAGCAACGGGCCCTGTCCATTGCGATAGCCACGTGACTTCAGGCCGCGCTGCACCGACTCGACGATGCTTAGGTCCTCGGGCTTCAGTACGTTCTTGTAGTAATCGATGAGCTGCTCCTGCTCGGCGGTGGGCGTGGCGTCGCGGAAGTAGAACTCGAAGTGCTGGATGGTGGTGTCGGCGTCGACCGGGAACATGTAGAACACGCCGTAATTCCCATCGCCAGGCAGCACGTTGAGCGTGACGTTGGGCCACAGCCAGTACGCGGCGAAGTCAGTGTTGGGGGCGTCGCTGTCGTAGGTGAACGCGTCGCTGCCCGAGCGTGTCTGACCGACCTGGCTGGTGTAGATGCCGCGTACCTCGTGCTTGTACGTCTCCATCCGGATGGACTCGACCAGCGCCGGATGCGCAGTCTGGCAGTGCAGGCATTCGAGGTAGTTGTCGACGACGACCTTCCAGTTGGCCTTCATTTCGTAGGTGAGCTTGCGCGCCGGGACGAGCTTGTCGACGTCGGGGCAGCGCGCGCGGATCTCGTCGTTCAGGCTGGCCGCCAGCTCGGCCAGCGGCCTGGCGTTCATATCGAGGTTGACGAAGATCAGGCCGCAGAACTCTTCCACGCGGACCGGGGTCAGCCCCGCGTTGTCCTTGCAGAAGCCCGGCACGTTTTCGGCGTTGCGCACGTGGATCAGCTTGCCGTCCAGGCCGAAGGACCAGGCGTGGTAGGGACAGGTGATGACGTTCTTCGCCTTGCCGGCGCCTTCCGGAAACAACTCGTGGGCGCGGTGCGGGCATACGTTGTAGAACGCCCGCAGTACGCCATCGCGACCGCGCACGACGAAAACGTTCTCGCCGGCCACGCTGACCGTCGCGTACTGGTTCGCCTCGGCCACCTGGCTGCGATGCATCACGCAGATCCAGTTGCGCGCAAAGATGGTCTTCTTTTCATGCTCGAAGATGTCCTGCGAGGTGTAGTAGTGCGCGGGCAAGGTGTAGCCGAGTTCGCCGGGGGCGGGGCAGACGGGGGCAGTCGCTTGTTGCATGGCTTGTCTCCTTAAGGATTATTCGTCTGTTGTGGCGATTCACTGATGGTTAAGTAAATAACCATTGGTGATGTGAGGCGAAGTCTAGTGACTTCGATGCCAGTGAATCAACCTCAAAAAAACAATCGCTAGGAGGGCTGCGATCATCGATTTCTATCAAAAAGCTAAAAAGTGCCGGATGCTGTAGTGTTCTGGCTGTAAAATTCACCGATGGTTAATCAGATATCAGGGAAAGCGATGACGGAAGACACGTTCGCCACCCGCTTCAAGGGCGTGCTCGAGAGCAAGCGCATCATGCTCAAGCAGGTGGCCGAGGCACTGGCGGTGTCGCCATCGGCGGTCCACAAATGGACACGCGGCGGCGAAATCGAATACGAACGACTGCTCGCGCTCGCGAAGTTCCTCGGCGTGAACTGGCTGTGGCTCCGTTACGGAGAGCGCGCCATTGCGGATCTGGAGGCCAGCAGCGTCAGCGACCCGCACATGCGCGAACTGCGCCAGAAGCACCTCACCGAGATCATGGAGAGTGAAGCGCGAATGAAATTCGCGCAGGAGGTCTCGGGCATCGTTACGTGGGAATGGAACGTGCTGACCGACAGCGTGACCTATTCGTCGAATGACATCACGCTGTTCGGCCGGCATATCCGGACCATGGAGGACTTCTGGGCCTGCGTGCATCCGTCCGACGCGGCCCGCTTGCGCGAGGTGCTGCAGCGCGCGCTGGGGGCGCAGGAGATGCACGAGTGGGAGTTTCGCGTCGTGCACGAAAACGCGACGCGATGGATCTCATCCCGCGCGACCCTGGTGTTCGATTTTGGCCAGCGTCCCACGAAGATGATCGGCGTCAGCCTCGACATCAGCGAACGCCGCCGGGCCGAGGCGGCCTTGCGGCAGAGCGAGGCGCTGCTCGCCAAGGCGCAGGAAATCGCCCACCTTGGCGGCTGGTACTGGAATATCCAGACCGACGACTGCGCGTGGACCGACGAGGCTTATCGCATCTTCGGCTGGGCCCCCCAGGCGTTCAAGGTCACGATGGAGCGATTCCTGGCATCCGTCGTGGAAGAAGACCGCCCGCGAGTCCAGGCTGCTATCCGCGCGGCCGTTGTCGACGGTCAGCCGTACCGCGTGGATTACGCGATCTTGCTACCGGACGGAAGTCGGCGGGAGATCCACGAGGAAGGCGAGGTGACGCTCGACGAGGATGGAAATGCACTTACGATGGTGGGAGCGTCGCAGGATGTGACCGGGCAGAAGCGGGGATAAAGTCCCGTCCTTCCAATACCCGGCCATCGCCCGATGCTTCGGTTCAGCGCGCCATCGCGCTGGCATCCCCGACCAGCCGCCGCACTTCCGCCGAAACGATCGTATAGGCCTCGCCCGACATGGACTCCAGACCGATCCTGTCGATCACGACGATCTTGCCGCGCGTGTGTTCGATCAACCGCAGGTTTTGCAGCTTGCCCATGGCTTCAGTCACGCCTTCGCGCCGCACGCCGAGCATCTCGGCAATCCGCTGCTGCGTGATCCTGAGCTCGTTGCTCTGAAGCCGGTCCAGCGTCTGCAGGATCCATCGGCAGAGTTGTTCCATCAACGTGCGATGACAGATGCATGCCGCCGTCTGGCCGACCTGCGTGAGCAGCAGCTGCATATAGCGCATGACCAGTCGTTGCATGTGCGGCAAGCGCGGATACAGGTCGCGCAGGTCGGCGGCGGCAATGCGCCAGCTCATGCCTGCCTGGCTGACCTCGCAGCGTTGCGGCATGGATTCCGCGCCCGTCAGCGCCGGCAGGCCGACGAGGCCTTCCTTGCCGACCGCCGCCAGTTCCACGCTGGAGCCGTCCGCATGGAGCGACAGCAGCGAGACCACGCCGTCCTTGGGAAAGTAGACGTGCCGCACGCGCTGGCCGGCGTCGCACAGCAATTGGCCGCCTCGCAATGCCACGGTTTCCAGATACGGCCTCAGTGCCGTCCATTCCGATTCCGGAAGCTGACGCAACAGAAGGTTGTTGCTGCTCGATCCGATTGAAGTGTCCATTCCCGCCCCCGTTTAGCAAGTTTCGAAGAGTTCTTGTCGATCCGGTGCTCACCGTGGGCACATTAGGCGCGTTCTGTACGTGGACGAACATTGGCTGAAGGGCTTAGGCTCTTGGTGCGGTATGAGACCAAAGGTTGAGCTTAGCCAAAGGGAGGAGGCGTCACCTCGTCAGCTCCCACACGCATGAATCAAAAACTCCCGCAGCGCATCCGCCGGTTTCTCCAGCTTGCGCCCGGGCTGCCACAGCATCCCGACCTCCATGTCCGGCACTGCATCCGCAATCGGCCGTGCGGCAATCTCCTTACCCTCCAGCGACCAGGGCCGGTACACGATATCGGACAGCACTGTGACACCGAAGCCATGCGCGACCAGCCCGCGCAACGCTTCCATCGAACTGGTGCGGAACGCAACATTCGGCGCGAGCTTGCGGCTGCGCCAGTAGCGCATGGTCGACGTTTCCGCCTCATCCACGGTGATGAGGATGTACGGATGAGCCGCGATATCGCGCAGTGAAGGGCGGTCGATAGCGAGCAGCGGGTGCGTGGCCGATGTCCATAGCTGCCGCCGCGAACGGACCAGCGTGTGACGTGAAAAGCGCTGCGGCCGTTCCAGGTTGGACAGCAGCGCGATGCCGAGCTCGATGTCGCCGGACAACACGGCTTTTTCAATCTCGGGGCGATCCATGTCCAGCAGGTCGAGTTCGATATCGGGGTAGTTCGTGCGAAAGCGCGCCAGCAGCCCCGGCAGGAAGTAGCCGAGCACGGTGTACGACGCGGCCAGCCGTACGCTGCCCTTCAACCCGTGTACCTGAAACCGCGGCTCGCGCAGCGCGTCCTCGACCGAATCAAGGATCTGCCGCGCGTGCTGGTGGAACAGGTGGCCCTCGGCCGTCAGTGCTACGCCGTGGGGCAGGCGGTCGAACAGGCGTACCGCGAGGCGCTGTTCCAGCGTCAGTACCGCATTGGTGATGGCTGATTGCGACACATGTTCGGCCGTCGCGGCCATCGAGAATTGGCCCGTTTCCGCCGCGGCAACGAAGTAGCGGAACTGCCGCAATGTGATTTCCTTGGCCAGACGTTCGGGCGTCTCGCGAGCCTTTGCCATGGTCGTGCTCTCCGGTATTCGTTTGTCAGATATCAGCTCTCGTATTTCATGATTTTACGATAGCCGCGGTGCTTTCTACACTGCCCCGATAAGCCCGATATATCCCCCGATATCCCCCGGAGAGAGACACCATGAATGCCCCGCTACCCAACGCGTTGCGCGAGGCGCTGGCCAATGCCAGCCTGGACGACAAGTACACCCTGGACAAGGGCCGCGTCTATATGAGCGGCACGCAGGCGCTGGTGCGCCTGCCCATGCTGCAGAAGGCGCGCGACCGTGCCGCTGGCCTCAATACGGCGGGTTTCATCTCCGGCTACCGGGGCTCGCCGCTGGGCGGTGTCGACCAGGCGCTGTGGAAGGCGAAACAGCACCTGGCCGCGAGCGATGTGGTGTTCCAACCGGGCGTCAACGAGGACCTGGCCGCTACGGCGGTCTGGGGCAGCCAGCAGGTCAACCTGTTCCCGAACGGCACGCGCGACGGCGTCTTCGCGATGTGGTATGGCAAGGGTCCGGGCGTGGACCGTTCCATGGACGTGCTCAAACACGCCAACTCGGCCGGCTCGTCGCGTCACGGCGGGGTGCTGCTGCTAGCCGGCGATGACCATGCGGCCAAGTCGTCCACGGTGGCGCACCAGTCGGAGCACGTGCTGCTGTCCGCCGGCATTCCGGTGCTTTATCCGTCCAACGTGCAGGAATACCTCGACTACGGGCTCCATGGCTGGGCCATGAGCCGCTACTCGGGCCTGTGGGTATCGATGAAGTGCGTGACGGACGTGGTGGAGTCGACGGCTTCGGTTGATATCGATCCGGACCGCGTGCAGGTCGTGCTTCCCGAAGATTTCGCCATGCCTGAGGGCGGCCTGAATATCCGCTGGCCGGATACCCCATTGCAGCAGGAGGCCCGCCTGCTCGACCACAAGTGGTACGCGGCACTCGCCTATGTGCGCGCCAACAAGCTCAACCGCGTCGTGCTCGATTCGCCCAATGCGCGCTTCGGCATCATGACCGCCGGCAAGGCCTACCTGGACGTGCGCCAGGCGCTGGCCGACCTGGGGCTCGACGACGATACGTGCCAGCGCATCGGCATCCGCGTCTACAAGGTCGGCTGCGTATGGCCGCTCGAAGCGCACGGCGCGCGCGAATTCGCGACCGGTCTCGAAGAGATCCTGGTCGTCGAAGAGAAGCGCCAGATCCTCGAATACGCGCTCAAGGAAGAGCTGTACAACTGGCGCGAGGACGTGCGGCCAAAGGTCTACGGCAAGTTCGACCAGCGTGGCAATGACGGCGGCGAATGGTCGGTGCCGCGTGGCAACTGGCTGCTGCCCGCGCACTACGAACTGTCGCCGGCGCTGATTGCCAAGGCTATCGCACGGCGTCTGGAACACTTCGACCTGCCCGAAGAGGTCCGCGCACGTATTGCCGCGCGGGTCGCGCTGATCGAAGCGAAGGAGCGCGAGGCGGCGCAGCCGCGTATCGCGGTGGAGCGCAAGCCGTGGTTCTGCTCTGGCTGCCCGCACAACACGTCGACGCGCGTGCCCGAAGGCTCGCGTGCGCTGGCCGGCATCGGCTGCCACTACATGACGCTGTGGATGGACCGCAATACCGACACCTTCAGCCAGATGGGCGGAGAAGGCGTGGCCTGGACCGGCCAGATGCATTTCACGAACGACAAGCACGTGTTCGCGAACCTCGGCGACGGGACCTATTTCCACTCGGGGCTGCTGGCGATCCGTGCGTCGATCGCGGCCAACGCGAACATTACGTACAAGATCCTGTTCAACGACGCTGTCGCGATGACCGGCGGGCAACCGATCGACGGCGTGCTGACGGTGCCGCAGATCGCCCATCAGGTTCTTGCCGAAGGCGCGAAAAAGCTCGTCGTGGTGACTGACGAGCCCGAGAAGTACGGCGATGGCGGCATGCTGCCGTCCGGCGTAACGGTGTTCCACCGCGACCAGCTCGACCAGGTGCAGACCGACCTGCGCGATACCGCGGGTGTGACCATCCTGATCTACGACCAGACTTGCGCCACGGAAAAGCGCCGCCGCCGCAAGCGCGGCACCTATCCGGATCCGGCGCGCCGCGCGTTCATCAACGATGCGGTCTGCGAAGGCTGCGGCGACTGCTCGGCCAAGTCCAACTGCCTGTCGGTGGAGCCGCTCGAAACCGAGCTCGGCACCAAGCGCAAGATCAACCAGTCGTCGTGCAACAAGGACTTCTCCTGCGTCAACGGCTTCTGCCCGAGCTTCGTCACGGCTGAAGGCGCGCAGGTGCGCAAGCCGGCGGCTGCCGGCGGCAAGGGCGTGGGTGCGGATTTCGACGCGCTGCCGCTGCCTTTGCTGCCGGCGCTCGAGCGTCCCTATGGCGTGCTCGTGACCGGTGTGGGCGGCACCGGCGTGGTGACGATCGGCGGCCTGCTGGGCATGGCCGCACATCTGGAGCGCAAGGGCGTAACGGTGCTGGATATGGCGGGCCTGGCGCAGAAAGGCGGCGCGGTGATCAGCCACGTGCAGATTGCGCCGAGCCCGGCCGAACTGCACGCCACGCGCATTGCCACCGGTGATGCGCGGCTGGTGATCGGCGGCGACGCAATCGTCTCCGCCTCGGCGGAGGTGCTATCGAAGGTCCGCCACGGCGTGACCGCCGCTGTCGTCAATAGCGCCAACACGCCGACCGCCGACTTCATCAAGAACCCGAAGTGGAAGTTCCCGGGCGCCAGCGCGGAACAGGACCTGCGCGCGAGCGCCGGCGATGCCTGTGCCTTTGTCGATGCGAGCGCATGGGCGGTCACGCTGCTGGCCGACGCCATCTACTCGAACCCGCTGCTGTTGGGCTTTGCCTGGCAGAAGGGCTGGATTCCGCTGCTGCGCGACAGCCTGGTGCGCGCGATCGAACTCAACGGCGTTTCGGTCGGGAAGAACCGCCTGGCGTTCGAGTGGGGCCGCTATCTCGCGCATCATGGCGAGGCTGCAGTGCAGGCGCTGCTGCCGTCTCCGCGGCGCGAGCAGGTCGTGGCCATGCCGCAGACGGTGGACAACCTGATCCGCAAGCGCGAAGCCATGCTGACGGACTACCAGAATGCCGCCTATGCGGGCCGCTATCGCGACGCGGTCGAGCGTGTCCGCGCCGCCGAGCAGAAGCTCGGCGCGGGCCGCAAGCTGGCGCTGACCGAAGCCGTTGCGCGCAACCTTGCCAAGCTGATGGCCTACAAGGATGAGTACGAAGTCGCGCGTCTTTACACCGATCCCGCGTTCCTCGACAAGCTGCGTACGCAGTTCGAAGGCGAACCGGGCCGCGACTACCAGCTCAACTTCTGGCTGGCGCCGCCGATGCTTGCGAAGACCGACGACAAGGGCCGCCTGCTCAAGCGCCGCTTCGGCCCGCGCACCATGACGGCATTCCGGCTGCTGGCCCGAATGAAGGGGTTGCGTGGCACCGCGCTCGACGTGTTTGGCAAGACCGCAGAGCGCCGCGCCGAACGGCAACTGATCGCCGAGTACCTGGCCATGGTAGATGAGTTCGCGCAATCGCTAAGCGTTGAGCGGCTCGATAGCGCTATCGCGCTGGCGACGTTGCCGGACGACATCCGGGGCTTCGGCCATGTGAAGGAGGCCAGTTTGCATGCGGCACAGGCACGGCGCGACACACTGCTTGCGCAGTATCGCGAAGGCGCGCATCAGGCGGCTGCGTAAGCGAAACCTACTGTTTAATGGAAAGCCCGCGCTTGGTCATGGCGCGGGTTTTTTCATTTGAGACACCTGCAATGGCAGGCCACGAACACGCGGCCTGCGCCATACCGTCACTGTGCCTTGGCTGTACCACCGCGGATCTGCGACTCCAGCGCATACACCACAAGCATCCCGCCCAGGATCGACACGTTCTTCAGGAAGTGGTTGAGCTGGTTCTGGAACGTCGCGGCGTCCGCGCTCCAGAAGCCGTGGAAAACCAGGCTCACCGGTACCAGGAACACTGCCAGGCCCAGCGCGCCCCAGCGTGCGTTCCAGCCGGTAATGAGCGTCAGGCCGCCGGCGATCTCGATCACGATCGTCAATACGAGCAGGACGCTCGCCAACGGTAGTCCGGCACTCGCCATCCACGCGGCAGTGCCCGCAAATCCGCCGATCTTGAGGACTCCGGAAATCAGGAAGAGCACGCCCAGCAGGGCGCGGCCGGCGGGGTACAGGCGGGAAAGGCTGGGGGTCATGACAAGCTCCAAAGTTGAGATTAACCGGGTGAGCGTGAAATTCGTTGAATGAAACGTCTCCCTGCATGACGGAAGAATAGACGCGTAATTGGCCAGATTCCGGATGCGATACTAAACAAGTTAATCAAAAAAATTCAATGCTCGTCCGAGCTGATCCTAAAAGGGCAGCGAACGCGATTTCCATGACGTCGTGAACTAGAATCCAAACGGGCCCGCGCCGGCATTCCTTGTGTTGGTGCTGGCGTCGGCCGCGAACAGCGTGCGTGCGGCGGAACCTCTTCTGATCGGATGCCAAATGGAAGACGACTCGATCACTCCACTGAGCGCGCTGCCGCCGCCGGCCGGTATCGAGGCCGCGCACGCGTCGGACGCCGCTTCTTCGGCGTGGCCCAACGGCAATGCATGGTTCGTCAACCGGGAACTGAGTCAGCTTGAATTCAACCGGCGCGTGCTGATGCAGGCCGCCGACGCGGGTACGCCCTTGCTGGAACGGCTGAAGTTCCTGTGCATCTTCAGCAGCAACCTGGACGAGTTCTACGAGATCCGGGTTGCGGGGCTGAAGGAGCAGTGCCTGGTGCAGTCGCCGGTCACCGGTCCCGATGGCCTGTCCCCGCAGACGCTCTACGACCTCGTGAACGCGAGGGTCCGCGAGTTGGTCGCGCTGCAGTACCAGATGTTCAACGATGTCCTGATTCCCGCGCTGGCCGCCGAAGACGTGTGTTTTCTGCGGCGGCCATCGTGGAACCCGGCACAGGCGGAATGGATCCGTGAGTATTTCTTCAATGAACTGATGCCCGTGCTCACGCCGATCGGCCTAGATCCCGCGCACCCGTTCCCGCGCGTACTGAACAAGAGCCTGAATTTCGCGGTGGAGCTGGAAGGCAAGGATGCATTTGGGCGCCGCTCCGGCAACGCCATCGTCCAGGCGCCGCGTGCATTGCCGCGCGTCATTGCCTTGCCGCCGGACGTGGCCGGGTGCCGGCATGGTTTCGTCTTCCTGTCTTCCATCCTGCATGCACATGTCGGCGAGCTGTTCAGCGGCATGACGGTGCGCGGCTGCTACCAGTTCCGAGTGACGCGCAACAGCGAACTGTTCGTCGACGATGAAGAAATCAAGAACCTGCGTGAAGCATTGCAGGGTGAATTGCCACAGCGGCATTTCGGCGATGCGTTGCGGCTTGAAGTGGCAGACAACTGCCCGCCGGCCGTGACCTTGTTCCTGCAGCAGCAGTTCGGCCTGTCGGCAACGGAGGTGTTTTCGGTTAACGGGCCGGTCAACCTGGTGCGCTTGCTGAAAGTGCCCGACCAGGTCGACCGGCCCGATCTCAAATACCCGCCTTTCCGGCCGGGCCTGCCCAAGGCGCTGCAGCAGCAGAGCGACATGTTCCGAGCGATCCGCGACGGGGACGTGCTGCTGCACCACCCGTTCCAGTCGTTCTCGCCGGTGGTCGATTTTGTCCGGCAGGCTGCGCAGGACCCGGATGTCGTGGCCATCCGCCAGACCGTTTATCGGGCCGGCCACGACTCGGTGCTGCTGTCGGCGCTGACTGAGGCCGCGCGCAAGGGCAAGGAGGTCACGGCGGTCGTGGAACTGCTCGCGCGCTTTGACGAGGAAGCCAATATCGGCTGGGCCGCGCAGCTGGAAGAGGCGGGCGCGCATGTTGTCTATGGCGTGGTTGGCTACAAGGCGCACGCCAAAATGGTGCTTGTGGTCCGGCGCGAAGGTGGACGCCTGCGGCACTATGCGCACCTGGGTACTGGCAACTATCACAGCATGACGACGCGCTTCTATACGGACTTTGGCCTGATGACCTGCAATCCTGAAATCACCCAGGACATCGCCAATGTCTTCGCCCAGCTGACCGGACTCGGGCAGACCAGCAAGATGGCGCATGTCTGGCAGTCGCCATTCACGCTGCACAAGTCGCTGATGCATGCGATCCGCGGCGAAGCCGAGCATGCGAAGGCAGGGCGCAAGGGCTGGATCATTGCCAAGATGAATGCGTTGCTGGAGCCGGGACTGATTCAGGCCCTTTATGACGCCTCGCGTGACGGCGTGCGCATCGACCTGATCGTGCGCGGTGCCTGTGCCTTGCGGCCCGGTGTCCCGGGTTTGTCCGAGAACATCAGCGTGCGCTCGGTCATCGGCCGCTTCCTGGAGCATTCGCGCATCTTTTACTTCTACAACGACAAGGCCGAAGACGTCATGCTGTCCAGCGCGGACTGGATGGGCCGCAACCTGTTCCGGCGGATTGAAATCTGTTTCCCGGTGCTCGATGCGCGCCTGAAAAAGCGCGTGATCGGCGAAGGCCTGAAGCCGTACCTGCATGACAAGCGCGATGCCTGGGAAATGGAACCCGCCGGCGGCTACCGGCGCAAGCGCTCGCGCCAGGGGGAATCGGCACAGAGCGTGCTGCTGGCCACCCTGACCTGAACCGAAGGCGCGACGTGCGGAGCCATACCGAGCGGCCCTCGCGCCGGGGCGTACACTCGAAAGGGGCGATCTCCTCTCTGGGTTATTCGTAAATCACTTTTATGCAAAGGTTCCCTCCGGTCGTATGGCGGCCGAAGGATGCATCACAGCAGGCAGTGGAGCCCCATGGCCGCACCGGGTCATGCTTCCTTCAAGGATGGCAGCCCATCATCGGAAACAGCACAGCAAACGGAGCCGGGTCACTCATGTCGAAGACGATCAAGAAGCAGTACCTGAAGGCGCTCAACCAGCAGCTGAAGAAGGAGTTGGCCGGAACCAGCGACGCCGCCTTTGTGTTCTATCCTCCCGGCGCCAAGCCGAAACATGCGACAGGCGTGGCGGCCAGCGGCCAGACCGACGCGCAGGTGCTTGCAATCATGGACGCGGTGCAGGCTCGCGTATTCGCCAGCTTCGAGAGTTCGGCAAAGGCCGGATAGCGCAGGCGCATTTTGGGGTCGGAATGGCTGTCGGCACCTGCCCTCGGTTCCTTCCGGCCTAATGCATCCCTTTGCCATCCTCTTGCTGTGCCGCGCCTGTCGGCGCAGCGCGCAGCACGAACGCCGGCGGTGCAAGGCCGCGGCGATACCCTGCACGGAACGCTGACACACCGCAAGGCGTCCCCAGCCTGCAGTCCTAGAATGGCTCTCGGCTTTTCCTCGAACACGGTGTGACACCACGTCGCCGGTCAGCTTCGACACCCGCTTCGCGCTTCGCGCGCCGGCATGGTTCAACGCCAAAGCATCATGAGCGGTCCTGTTCCCCACTTCATCATTCGCACGCCGTTGAAGCTGCAGGCGAACCCGTTCGTCGGGACTGCATCAGGATTGTCTGAAGAATCGAATTCCTTCTATAGCCGTGCACGATGTGCCGAGCCTAGACTTTTCCACGCTGTCGCCAATACCCGCGGACGACAGCAATAAATGCTTTCGCGCAGACGCGAACAAACAATGCGGCGAACGCGGATCGCCATGGAGACAGAAGGGGAGCACCTTGGGGCTGCATATCGGTCGTGCGCTGTTCGCAGGAGGGTTGTTCCTGTTCCTGCTCGACGAAGCGGCGCAGGTCATGACGGAGCGGGGCGGCATGCTTCGTGCCGTATGGCCGCTGCTGCTGCCGTTCATGTTCGCCAGCGGTGTGCTGGCCATCGGCTACCTGCGCATGCGCCGGCTGATCACGCAGCGTACCAAAGCCGAGGCCAAGCTTGGCCATGAACTCGCACTCAGGAAGGCGCTGCTGGCCTGCCTGCCGGAACCCGTGGCAGCGAAAGACCCGGATCTCCGCTACATCGAACTGAATCCCGCATTCGAGCACTTTTTTGGCATCGCCAAGGCGGATGCCATGGGCAGGCACGCGCTGGAAGTCGAATCCTTGCGGGAGCGGATGACGGGCGACCTGCTGGGCCTGCAGGACGAAGCCATCCGCACCATGGAACCGCGCCAGGCGCGGCTGCAGATGAGGAACGCATCGGGCCAGTCGCGCCGGGTGAACTTCTGGGCGTTGCCGTTCCGCAATCCCGATGGCATGCCCGGCGGCATCGTGACCGTGCATTTCGACGTGACGGATATCGATGAATCGCGCGAGCGCGCGCAGGCGTTCGAGCGCCGGCTCAAGGACGTGGTCGACAGCCTGCCTGTCACCGTATTCCAGAGCCGTCTGCCGCAGGATGCATCGGACCGCGGCTGGGAGGTCACGTATGCCGCCGGCGATGGTGTCGGGCGCGGCATCGATACGGTTGCCGCACTCGGTGCCGCGCCGTCCGACAGCACGGCCTTCTGTCCGCAGGATCGCCCGCGCCTGCGCACGGCAATCCTCGAGAGCGCGCGTACATGCCAGCCGCTGGATGTCGAAGGGCGCCTGAATCGCGGGCCGGCACCGGGATGGATCCGCGTCCGCGCCATGCCGAGACGGGACGGCAACTGCACGGTGTGGAACGGCGTGGTTATCGATGTCACCGACGTGCACCGGCAAGCCGAGGCGCTGCATGAGGCGAAGGACGCGGCCGAGGCAGACCTGCGAGCCAAAGAAGGCTTTCTAGCCATGATGAGCCATGAAATCCGCACGCCGATGAATGGCATCCTCGGGCTTGTCGAACTATTGCGGAACACTGCACTGACGCCGGCGCAGCATCGCATGCTGACGCTCGCGCATGAGTCCGGCCATGCGCTTGCGCAGATCCTGGACGACATCCTCGACTACGCGAGGATCGAAGCCGGCCGCCTTGCGATCGTGCCGGCGCCGGTGGACCTGCGCGAGCTGCTGGACAGCGTCTCGTCGCTGTTGCTGCCACAGGCGCAGCAGAAGGGCCTGCAGTTGCGCGTACACGTCAGCGCCGATGTTCCCGCGACCGTGCGCGCCGATGGCATCCGGATGCGGCAGATCCTGTTCAACCTGCTTGGCAATGCCATCAAGTTTACCGATCGCGGCAGCGTCACGCTTCACGCTTCGGCCGAAACGTCTGACGGCGAAACAGCCGCGCTGCTGCTGGAAGTGCAGGACACGGGCATCGGTATCGCCAGCGCGGACATGCCCCGGCTCTTTACGCCGTTCATGCAGGGCGAACGCAGCGTGACACGCCGCATGGGCGGCACGGGGCTCGGACTTGCCATCTCGCGAAGCCTGGCGGCGATGATGGGCGGAAGCCTCGTGCTGACCAGCGAGGAAGGCACTGGCACCACGGCGTCCTTGCGTGTGCCGTGTCCGGTCATGCCTGAGGAATCCGGACCGCCCATGCCGATGGGGCAGAGCGAGGCGATAAGCGTGGGTGAAACAGAGATGTCAGAGATGCCGGCCTGCTGGCGCATCCTGGTGGCCGAGGACCATTACATCAGCCAGGAAGTCATCCGCCAGCAGTTGGTGGTGCTGGGCCACTCGCCCACGGTGGTTGACAACGGCGAGGCAGCGCTTGACGCGTTGTGTGCCGGCACGTTCGACCTGCTGCTGACGGACTTCCACCTGCCGCGCATGGATGGCTTCGCGCTGACGCAAGCCCTGCGCAACAGCCGGGACGCCACGTTGCGGGCGCTACCTGTGGTGGGGATCACGGCGACCACCGTGCGGGAGCAACACCAGCGCGGCTTCGAGGCTGGCATGAACGCATGCGTACTGAAGCCGATCACGCTCGCGTCGCTGCGGCAAGGACTTGCGAGCGCAATGCACGCGGAATTCAGCGCTAACGTACCGGTCGGGAGTCGCCGGCCACAGTGGGAGGCAACGGATGCGCCGCGCTTCGACGCAACACGCGTAAGGCGCGATGACCTGCTGGCTGTGCTTGTCCCGGGCTCGGGCGAAGCCGGCCTGCAAGCGTGCATCACTGCGCTGCAGGCAGACCGCAAGGCCCTGCTAGATGGCCTTGCCACGGGCGCGACGCCGGTGCTGCGCGCATGGTGCCACCGCATGCGGGGCGCGCTCTCCGTCTTTGGTCAGCCTCACCTCGACGACATCATCGACAGCCTTCAGCGGGCCGTGGAACGCGGTAACGGCGACAGGATCCGCAATGCCAGCCGCCCCGTCCTGGACGCGATTGCCCACCTGACGCAGGCGCTGGCGCAGGACACACGCGATGCCGAAGCGCGCGCGCAGCCGCCAGTGAACTGCCGGAATTGCATGCTGTCGCGTGCCGAATGCGCGATGGGCGATTCCCATGGCGGCCTTGAATCTGGAGAGGGGAGAAGCAATGGCAATCAGGGTAATAGTCGCGGATGACCATCCGCTGATCATCTTTGGCGTACGGCAGGCGCTTGCTTCGGCGCCGGGCATTCGCGTGGTAGCGGACGCCCCGGACCCCGGCGCACTGACCGAACTGCTGCGCAACGTGCCATGCGATGTGCTGGTAACGGACTTTTCCATGCCCTGCGGCGCAACGCCAGATGGCCTGGCGATGCTGACGAGCCTGCGGCAGCGGTTTCCCCATGTCAGGGTGGTTGTCCTGACCATGCTCGAGAATGCCGGGCTCATGGTCAGCATGCAGGATGTCGGCGTGCTCGGCATCGTGAACAAGCGCGACGACCTGTCGGAATTGCCGGCGGTGATTGCGGCAGCATTCCGGCGCAGAAGGTTGCTGAGCACGTCCGTGCACGAGGACCTGAGGCAATGGGAACACCAGATGTCGCAGCGGCATGCCGCCCGCCAGCTGAGCCCGCGTGAAACCGAGGTCGTGCGCATGTACGTCAATGGCATGTCGACGTCGGAGATGGCGCGGCACCTGCATCGCAGCATCAACACGATCAGCACCCAGAAGACCAATGCCATGCGCAAGCTCGGGGTGTCGAACGATGCCGAGCTGTTCGATTATGCACAGAAGCACGGCTTGAAGTCATGATCGCTCCCTGACTGTCATTCCCGCACAGGCGGGAACGACGGTGGCAAGTGAACGGCTTTGCGCCTACCAGTGGAAGCCGGCCCCGACGGTTGCGCCGACGTTCCTGCGCGTATTGCTTGTCACGCCACCCTTGAAGACCCACCTGCCGGAATCCGAGAGCTTCGATACGCCCAGCGCCAGCGCCGACTGTCCGCTGTAAGTGCTGCCCGCCAGCGCAACCATGCCTTTGCCCGGCAGCACCGACTGCGGCAGGCCCGCCAGGGCCATGGCTGACGCCGTACCCGCATTGGCATCGCGCTGCGCGCCGTCGATCCGGTTGCTCAGGTTGCTGATTGCCTGGGTGTTGCCACCAATCTGCTGGTTCAGGTTGGCAATGTCCTGCGTGTTCTCGTTCACCGCCTGGTTGGTCGCGTACAGCTGCGAACCGTTGATGGCATCGGTGCTGTCGGCGCTGATGCGGCCGGCGGCCACATTCTGGATCTGGCGCGGTGCGGCCGCGGAACCGACGCTCACGACATCGCCGGCTGCCGGGGAGCCACCGGCGAAGGTGTAGGCGACGCCGTTCATCGTCATGCCCGGCACCGGCGTAGCGGCTGACACGGTCGACCCGTTGCCCAGTACGACAACGCCGTTCAGGCCGGCCGGTGCGGTCACGTTGTTACCCATCACGAATGCGTTGTCGGCGCCGACGTTGTTGTCATTGCCGAGTGCGTAGCTGCCAGAGCCGGTGACGGTGTTCGGATCGCCGATCGCGCCAGACCGTGCGCCTGTCACGGTGCTGCCTGTGCCAATGCTGATGGAGCGATTGCCAAGTGCCGAGGCGTTCTTGCCCAGCGCGATGGCGTCGGCACTGCTCGTGCGCGCGCCGTAGCCGATGGCCACCGACGACGTCCCGCCTGCACTGGCCAAAGCCCCGAGCGCGACGCCATTGTCATCGGTTTGCGTGGCCCCCAGGCCGATGGCAATGCCACCCGAGCCTGCGGCCGAGGCAAAACCCCCCGCAAACGAGCCATAGCCGGAGGCATTGGCATATACCCCCACGGCATTGGAATACGCGCCGGACGCGGTCGACATGCCGCCCAACGCCACGGACGCATCGGCCGAAGCATACGAGCGCGCGCCAAAAGCCAGGCTCCATTTGCCTGAGGCCATGGAATCATTGCCGACCGCCGTCGCAACCGTACCAGCCGATGCATTGGGACCGAATGCTACCGCACCGTTGCCGGTCGCGTAGGTATGGTCGCCGAACAAGGTCACGCCCGCGTACTCGTTAGCGTTGGCATAGTTGCCGACGATCGTCGAGCCCACGCTAGGTATTGCGTTGCCGGCGGGATCCTTATCGGGAACGATCCAGAAGTAGGTTGGCGTGGTGTCACCTTTGGCGTTGTCGCCAATGACCAAGTCGGAGGAGCTGCCGCTTGCGCCATCGCCAATAGGCGTGAAGGCGAAGGCGGTTCGCATTGCCAATCCAGCAGTGACAGCAAGCGTTGCGCAGGCAATTAACCGGCAGGTGGACCTGATGCTGCGGTAAGTCTTGTTCATGATGAAATTCCTGTTCCCTTGAGTCAGAGATGGCGTGCGGCGGCCAGCGCCTCATCGGAGCCGCGTCGCGGAAATGCGGCACGAGTCCGCCCCTGCCGCACGCTGCGGCATGTTTTGAGAAGCTTCGTGTATGGAGGAAATCAGCCGGGCGTGTTCACGCCGGCCTCGCGGCGTACTACTTCACGCCTGCGGAGCGAATCTCCACGCGCCGGTCAGGCGCCAGACAAGTGATCAGCTTCGGACGCGGCATCGCACCGCAATGGCTGAGCGGGTCGGCTTTGCCCATGCCCTGCGCCGTTACCAGGCGGCTGTCGACGCCTTGTGCCACGAGCAAGGACTTCACCGTGTCGGCGCGCTGCTGTGACAGGCGCTTGTTGTAGGCGTCGGTGCCAAGACGATCGGTGTACGCGTACACGTCCACATGCTTGAGCATCTTCATGCCGGCCAGCTGCTGGCCGAGCGCGTCGATCCTGGCATGGCCATCGGGCACCAACTCCGCGGCAGTCGAGCCATTGAACGTGAACAGCGCATCGGCGCCGAGCGTGGTGGTGGTGGTGGCGGTGGTCTGCACGATGGCAGGCATTGCAGCCGGCGTTTCGGGATACCGGAGGAACGCCGCGCACGATTCGGGTGCCCAGTAGTACGAGCGCGACGCCATGGCCGTGTCGAACAGCACCTTCATCTGGCATTGCACGACATCGTTCGGGGCCGGCTTGCCCGTGCGGAAGTTGAACAGGTAGTCCCACTCGCGCACATCGGCCATGCCTTCGTTGAAGTGCGGCCGGCCGATCAGCGCGTAATGCTGGTCCTTGGTCATGCCCGGCTGCAGCAGCCGCAGGCTGTCTAGGTTCGGGAACGTGCCTTGTTCAGGCCAGGCACTTGCCTTGTCGGGGAATACGACGTTGGCGGACGTGCCCTGGTTGGTGGGGTGGCTGGAGGTGGTGGAACATCCGGAAAGGATCGTGGCCGTCAATGCCACGGTGGCCGTCAGCGAAGCGATAGTCAATCTCATGGTGGTGCCCAGGGTTGATCGAAGGACTTCGATCCGCGGCAAACACCTGCCCACGGCCAGCCTGGCTGTCCGGGAGACTGGCTTCAGTCGTGAATATGGCGAGCGACGTGGAATGCTGCGGATCTTCGGGTCGTAGACTAGGGTTCCGCAGCCACGGAAACTATAGAAGGACTTCGAATCCGCGCGTTTTTCTGGCGGTGGTGGCAGCCAGTTTCAGGCGGACGCCGGCGCCGCCGTCGATCCGCGCACAATCAGTTCCGGTTTGAGCTCGACCGTCACGGCATCGGCGTCGGGCTCGCTGATCTTCCTGAGCAGCAGCTTTGCGGCTTCTTCGCCCATCTCGTGCACGGCAATGCGCACGGTGGTCAGCGGTGGTGTCAGCGCATCGACGAACGGCATGTCGTTGTGGCCGACCACCGAGATATCTTCCGGACAGCGCAGACCGCGCTCGCGCAGGTAGTCATAGCAGCCCATGGCGATCAGGTCGTTACCGGCGGCGATGGCCGTCATGCCGGGAAACTCGGCCAGCAGCTTCGCGCAGGCTTCGCGGCCCGCTTCGCGCGAATAGCTTGGGGCTTCGATGACCTGCCATTGCTCCCGCCGCAGGCGGTGGTGCCGCACGGCGCGCAGGAATCCTGCGCGGCGCAGGAAGCCGGTCGACAGCGTGGCGGGGCCTGCGATATGGCCGATGCGGCGGTGGCCAAGGCCGATCAGATGGTCCACGGTCAGCCGCATGGCCAGCAGGCTGTCGCTGACCACGCATGATGCGCGGCCAGTGTCTTCGCCGCGGTTCACCATGACCACGGGAATGCGCTGGGCCAGGCAATAGTCGAGGATCGGATCATCACGCTCGGCGGTGGCCAGCAGCAGGCCCTCGACCTGGCGCCCGACCATCTGGTCGATCACGAAGCGCTGGCGTTCCTTGTCGGTGCCCGCATTGACCACGATCGGCACATAACCCTGCTGGCAAAGCACCGATTCAATGCCGGCCAGGATCGGCGGAAACACAGGGTTGGCGATATCAGGCAGCACCACGCCGACCAGGCCCGAGCGCTGCGTGCGCAGCCCTGCCGCAATGCGGTTTGGGCGGAAGCCGCGCTCGTCGGCCAGCGCGAGTACGCGCGCCGCCACGTCGTCTGCCACCAGATGCCGCGTTGCCGGGTTCATGACGCGCGACACCGTCGAGTAATGCACATTGATTTCGGCGGCGAGGTCTTTGAGGGTCAGGCGTTTGCGCTCGGACATGTCGGCGGGAAGCGGGGCGGCGGCGCCGTGGGCGCTCGGCGCTGATCGGAATCGGCAATACGCCATTCTAAGGCAAGGGACCCGGGCGGCCGCCACCCGAGCCCCGTGCGGCGCTGTCCGCCCCGTTACTGGCCGCCCTGAACGCCCGACTGTTTCACCACCGGCGCCAGCTTGGCGATCTCCGTCTTGATGTAGCTGGAGAACTCCTGCGGCGTGGACGTCCGCGGCTCGGCGCCCTGGACCGCAAGCTTTTCCCTGACATCGGGCGACGCCAGCGCTTTGCCGATCTCGGCATTGAGCGTGTTGATGACCTCCTTCGGCGTGCCGGCCGGCGCCAGAATGCCGAACCACGAATCGAACGCATAGCCGGGCAGGCCGGATTCCGCCACGGTCGGAATGTCGGGCAGCGAGCCGGCCCGCTTCGCGGTGGTCACGGCCAACGCCTTGAGCTTGCCTTGCCGCACAAACGGCATCGCCGATACGGTCGGTGCGAACATCATGTCGCCGCGACCGGCCATGACATCGGTCAGCGCTTCGCCGGTACCCTTGTACGGGATATGGACGACGTCGATGCCGGCCTGCATCTTGAACATCTCGCCGCTGAGGTGCGTCGAGCTGCCCGAGCCGGCCGAGTCGAAGTTCATCGCGCCCGGGTTTGCCTTGGCTGCGGCGACGATGTCGCGCACGGAGTTGTACTTGCTCGTGGCATTCACAACGAGCACGTTCGGCACGCTCGCCACCAGCGACACGGGCGCAAAGTCCTTGACGGTGTCATAGCCTAGCTTCGGGTATAGCGTGGCGTTGATGGCGTGGCCCACCGACACCAGGATCAGCGTGTAGCCGTCGGGCGCGGCCTTGGCCACGCCGGTGGCGCCCAGCGTGCCGCCGGCGCCCGGTCGGTTGTCGACGATGACCTGGTAACCAGCGTTCTGGCCCATCTTCGTGCCGACGATGCGGGCCAGGATATCGGTCGCGCTGCCGGCCGAGAACGGCACCACGAGACGGATCGGCTTGGCAGGGTATTGCGGTTGCGCCATGACGGGCGGAGCAGCGGCCAGCACGGCGAGTGCGGCGGCGGACAGGGTGAACAGAGTCTTGCGACGAAGGGGGCGATACATCGTTTGTCTCCTCACAACCGGTGAATTCAGAAGAAGTGGCGCATGCCGAGCGCGAAGGTCTGCGGGTCGGCGCCTGCGCTCACGCCAAGTTCGTTGATGGCGAAGTCGTAGATCGCGTTTTTCTTGTTATCGATGCGGCTGTAGTACGCGAACAGCGTCGTGCGCTTGGACAGCGGGTAGTCGTAGCCGATGGTCACCTGCGTGGCGCCGGTATCCGCGCCGCTGCGGAAGAAGCCGACGGTTTCGGTCGCGTTGCCGGTGCCGTTGCTGGCCAGCGCAAAGCCCAGCTTCACGCTGCCCGGCCCGAGCTTCTGCACGAGCGATGCGTAGTACCCGTTGCGCGTGAGATCGCCGGTCGCGGTGCGGTAATGCAGGCGTTCGTACAGCAGGGCGACGGTCGTGCTGGGGAACCGGTACGACACCCCGGCCTTCATGGCATCGTCGTTGCGGCCCTTGACTTGGTAGTTCTGGTGGATTTCGTAGGCGAGCGCGACATTGAGCGGGCCGTTGTCGTACGCGGCAGAGAACGAGTACAGGCCCGGGTTGCGCGGCACCGTCAGCTTTTCCTCGTTGATGCCCCACGCCGCCGAGCCGCTGAAGCCAGCAAACGATGGCGTCTGGTAGACGATGATGTTCTTCTGCCGGCGGTCGAACGAGCTGGTGTCCTGCACGTTGTCGGAGCTGGACGCCGAGCCGTTGCCGATCAGCGCCATGTAGCCGGCGGTGGTCGGGTAATACGGGTCATAGCCCATCGTCGACACGGTGTACGGTGTCTGCCAGTGGCCCATGAAGAAGGTACCGGCCTTGCCCTGCAGCCCGATGCGGTCATTGCGCCCGGCAATCTGGCCCTGGCCTGTATCGAGCGAGACATTACTTTCGATCTGCCAGATGGCCTTGAGCGTGCCGCCGAGATCCTCTTCTCCGCGCAGGCCGAACACCGAGCGGTTGTTGGTCAGCCGGCCCGTGCCGCCAAGATGCGTGCCGTCCGTTGCCGTGCTGGCGCTGGAGTATTCGAGCGCCGTGTTGATGCGGCCATACACCGTGACCGACGATTGCGCCGCGGCCTCGCCGGCTATGCAGCATGCGGCCAGGGTCAGGACAGCGCTTCGCATGGGAACGCGTTTCATGGGTAGTCTCCCGCTTCTGTGTTTCTGTGTGCTTGTTGTGGAAGTGGCGCCCGCACCGATGCGCGGGCACGGCGCCATGCCGGGGCGCCGGATACTGCTTGCTGCTAAGGCTGCCGGTCAGGCCTTCGGATAAGGCATGGCCAGCAGCAGCATGGCGGGGCGGTTGCCCGGGTTCGACACCTGCCGCGCTTCGCCCGGTGCCAGCCGCACCGAATCGAACTGTTGCAGCGTCACGGCTTCGTCGGACGTGCGGATGCAGACCTCGCCTTCGAGCACGACGTAATGCTTTTCCACCGTGGATGCATCCATGCTGGTATGTCCGCCGGGCAGCAGCACCGACACACCCATCCACAGCGATTCCGACGGCCCGGCCTCGTGGCCCTGCAGGCGCAGGCAGTGCATGCCGTCGTGGTTCGGCGGAAAGTAGGCTGGCGCCTGGGCGAAGCGGGTCGTGTTCATGGCTTGAGCACCACGCGTTCGGTCGCGCCCTGCAGCACGGCGCGATAGGCGTCGGCGGCGTCGGCCAGCGCATACGTGTATTCGGGCAGCACAGGGAACGGCTTCAGCGCGCCAGAGGCGAACATCGGCGCGAGCTGGTCCAGGATGTTTGCGCCCGCGCCGCTGTCAAGCGCAAGCGTATCGACGCCCACGTAGGTGTGCTGGCCGCGATAGAACGTGAAGATGTCGAACGGCACCGGACGCTCGATGGTCGAGATGAAGATCTGCGTGGCGCCGATCGCCATGGCCTGGTTGGCCTGCTCGAAGTACGGGCTGCCCACGGTGTTGTAGACGATGTCGGCGCCATGGCCGTCGGTCTCGTCGCGCACCACGGCGGAAATCGATTCGCTGCTCGCGTCGATCATGCGCACCGGTGCGTTCGCGTGGCCGCGGTAGGGCTCGGCGGTGCGTTCTACGGCGAACACGCGCGCGCCCAGCGCGGTGGCGATCTGGATGGCGGCCTGGCCGACCTTGCCGTTGCCGCCGCCCACCAGCACGACGCTGCCCGGCTTGGGCATGCCCGCGCGGCGCAGGCCTTCATACGCGGTGATGAAAGGCACGCCAACGGCGCCGGCTTCGAGCAGCGACAGCGTGGCCGGCTTTTCGCGCACCGACTGCGCATTGACGCGCAGGTACTTGCCGTGCGTGCCGTCGCGGCGGATGCCGAGTTCGCCGCCGCTGCCCCATACCTTCAGGCCGATCAGGCCGGTCGGGCCGTCGACCACGACGCCCGCATAGTCGCGCCCCGGCGTGCGCGGCCAGACTGCATGCGGCATCAGGCCGAGCGTGGCCTTGACGTCGCTGGGGTTGACCCCGGCGCTGGCCACTTCGATCACGCACTGGCCATCGGTGGCTTCAGGGCGCGGTGCGCCCACCAGTTCCAGTTTCAGGGTATCGATGCCTGAGGCTTTCTCGCTGACGCGAATCGTGTTCATGGTGTCTTCCTCGTTCAGTGTTCGGTGTTGTGAATGCTCAGGCTTCGCGCAAGCCAAGTACGCGGCGCGCTTCGTGCGGCGAGGCGATCTCGCCGCCCAGCGAGCGGACGATGTCGCTCGCCTTGGCGACCAGCGCGGCATTGCTCGGCGCGAGTACGCCTTTTTCCAGGTAGATGTTGTCTTCCAGGCCGACGCGCACATGGCCGCCCGCGAGCCATGCCTGCGCGACGATCGGGAACTCCGCACGGCCGATGCCGAACGCTGACCAGTGCGCGCCGGGCGGCAGCATGTTGCGTGCGTAGAAGATGGTTTCGGGCGTCGGCGCGAAGCCGTACTTCACCCCGAGCACGAAGGTCCACAGACCGGGACCGTCAAGCACGCCTTCGCGGATGAAATCGAGCGCCATGTTGAGGTCGCCCGAATCGAATATCTCGAGCTCCGGCATGACGCCTGCCGCACGGATCACGCCCGCCATCTTGCGCACGTTGGCCGGCGTATTGATGACCACGTCGCCGCCTGAGTTCATGGTGTTCAGGTCGAGCGAACACACGTCGGGGCGCAGTGCCGCGATGTGCTCGACGCGCTTGGACGGATGCAGCAGCGTGGTGCCCGGCGCGGCTACGCGCGGCTCGTCCTCGCTGGGCACGAAGCGCCCGCCGGGGCCCGTGGTCAGGTTGATGATCAGTGCGCGGTTGCGTTTGCGGATGCGGTCGATGACATCGGCGTAGTAGTCGAGCGACATCGACGGGCGGCCGGTCTCGGGATCGCGCACGTGGATGTGCGCGGCAGCGGCGCCGGCTTCGGCGGCGTCGAGTGCGGCATTGGCAATCTGCTCGGGCGTGACCGGCAGATCGGGGTACTGCTCAGGCGTGACGATATTGCCTGTCACCGCGCAGGTGATGATGGTCTTGCGAGCGTGCATGGTTGCGTTGGGCTAAGGGTGGAAATGGATCAGCCGAGCTGACGGCCGCCATCGACGACGATGGTGGTGCCGGTAGCAAAGCGCAGCGAAGTCGCGCAGGCGACGATGGCGTCGGCCACGTCCTGTGCCTGGCCGATGCGGCGCAGCGGCGTGGTTTTGGCCGCGCGTTCGTTGAAGGTGTCGTCGCGGCCGGGCACAAAGCCGGTATCGACCACGCCCGGCGACACGTTCAGTACGCGGATGGCCGGCGCAAGCGCGCGGCCCAGCGACACGGCCATGACATCGAGACCGGCTTTGGCGGCGCAGTACGCCACGTTGCTGCCCTGGCCCGTTCGGCCCGCGATCGAGCCTACGTTGACCACCAGTCCATCGCCATTGGCGCGAAGATGCGGCGCAAATGCGCGGATCGCCGCGAACTGGCCGCGCCAGTTGATCGCGAACAGCTCGTCGATCAGTGCATCGTTGAGCGCGTCGAGATCGGCGTGCGGAATGGCCTGCGTGAAGCCTGCGGTATTGACGAGGATGTCGACGCGGCCGTAGTGGTGAGCGACTTCGGCGGCGAGCGCGTTTAGCGATGCGGTGTCGCCGATCTCGGCCACTGCGCCCATGTGATTGCCGGCCGGCAGCGAAGCCGCCGCGCTGGCCGCGGTATCGCGATTGCGCCCGGTCAGGACGACGCTCGCGCCAAGCTGCGCCAGCGCAGTGCCTGTCGCCAGGCCGATGCCGCCAGTACCGCCGAGGATCACGGCAACCTTGCCGGAGAGAGAAGAGAGGCTCATGGTGTTCAGTTGTGCTGCGTGGAAATGTGGAGGACCGGGTCGTCAGTCGATCGGCGGCTTAGGGAAGGTCTGCTCGCCCGGTTCGAGCGTAAAGTCGAAGTCCATCGTGTAGAACGGCGCGGGCTGGTCGCCCCATGGGCTGCGGCCCTGGTCGACAAGTTCGAGTTGCCCGACGAGCTGTCGGTGCACGCCGAATGTCACGTCGGATTCGAGCGCTCGCGGCTCGTCCACGAACACTTGCGTGACCAGCGTGCGGTAGCCCGGTGCGGCGACGATGAAGTGGATATGCGCTGGGCGGTACGGATGGCGTTGCTGTGCGTCGAGCAGTGTGCCGATCGGGCCATTGGTCGGCACCGGATAGCCGGCCGGGCGCACGGTACGGAAGTGGTACCCGCCTTCTGCGTCGGTCTGGAAGCAGCCGCGGAGGTTGCGGTCGGGCTGGCGCGGGTCCTGGTTGTCATACAGGCCGACGGGCGATGCCTGCCAGATTTCCACAAGTGCGTTGGACAACGGTGTGCCGTCCGTCGCGCGCACGGTGCCGCGCACGAACAATGGCAGACCTGGTGCGTCATCCTGCACCACGCAGTCGCCGCAGTCGTAACGTGGGGCGTTGGCGCGGTAGAACGGGCCGAGAAGCGCACCAGGCGTGCGGCCGTCCGTGGTGTTGTTATTCATCACGGTAACCAGCGTGGAGAGACCCAGCACGTCGGCGGCCAGCACCACTTCGTTGTTGGTGGCGTGGGTTGCGTGGCCCAGCGCGGCGACGAACTCCAGCGCTTTTTCAAATTCCTCGTCTGTTGGACGCACTTCACGGAGGAAGTCGTGCAGGTGCTGGACAAGCAGACCCATGACGAAGCGCAGGCGCGGGCTGCTGGTTTGAGCCATGGCGGCCTGGACGATCTGGGTGACGGAATGCTCGTCTTCGATCAGGCGCAGATCGTTTTCTTTGTATTGGATGGTCTGCATTGTTCATCTCCTTTGCAAACGTTTGCAGCAAACGTTTGCAATTATGATGGGTATAGGGAAATGGTCAAGGGAATTTTTTAGGTGGCGTGCGGTTGCCCCGCGACAACGAGCCCAAAGTGCCCCCAGCGCTATACTGACAACCTCTCCCAGCAGGATGACCCGATTGGCCGACCAAGACCTCTCCCGGCTGAAAATCGACCGCGGTCCACACGCGGCCCCGCCGCGCCGCCGCCGGTGGCTGCTTTATGTGGCCATCGCCGTGGCGCTCGCTGCAGCTGCTGCTATCGCCTTCAAGGTAGCCAGTCCCGCCGCGGTGGAAACCGTCACGGTCTCGTCCGCCTATCCTTCCCAAAACTACACCCTGCTTAACGCTACCGGCTATGTCGTGCCGCAACGCAAGGCGGCTGTCGCCTCCAAGGCGCAAGGCAGGCTGGAGTGGCTGGGCGTGCTGGAAGGTTCGCGCGTAAAGAAGGACGAAATCATCGCCCGGATAGAACGCCGGGACGTCGATGCCACGCTTGCGCAGGCGACCGCGCAGGTGAAGGTAGCGCAAGCCAATCTGGAATTGCAGCTCGCCGAGCTGCGCGACGCGGAAGTGAACCTGCGCCGCTCGGAACAACTGCTGGGCCCGAAGGCGATTTCGGTCCAGCAGTATGATGCCGACCTGGCCCGCTTCAAGAAGGCGCAGGCGTCGGTCTCGAATTCGCGTGCGGCCATCACCTCCGCGCAGGCGAATGCGCAGGCTGCGCAAGTGTCGGTCGACCAGACGGTCATTCGCGCGCCGTTCGACGGAGTGGTGCTGATCAAGCATGCCAACGTGGGCGACAACATCACGCCGTTCTCGTCGGCGTCCGACACAAAGGGCGCGGTCGTGACGATTGCGGACATGGATACGCTCGAAGTCGAGGCCGACGTCGCTGAATCCAATATCGCGAAGATCCGCGCGGACCAGCCGTGTCTGCTGCAGCTTGATGCGCTGCCCGATATGCGATTCGCGGGCCAAGTGTCGCGCATCGTGCCGACCGTGGACCGCTCCAAGGCGACCGTGCTGGTCAAGGTGCGCTTTGTCGACCGCGACGCGCGCGTGCTGCCCGACATGAGCGCCAAGATTGCGTTCCTGTCCAAACCGCTGGCCAATCAGGACCGCAAGGCCGTTATCGCCGTGCAGCCGGCCGCGATTGCCTCGCGTGACGGCCACAAGGTGGTGTTCGTCGTCCGCGACGGCAAGGCGCATGAAACTACCGTGACGACCGGCGAGCGCATCGGCGAACTGGTGGCCGTTCACGGCGTGGCCGCGGGCGATGTGCTGGTGCTTTCGCCCGGTGACAAGCTGCACGACGGCGCCCGCGTCACCGTGGCGAAGAAGTAACGTGGCCGCGATCCCGCTCGTCAGCATCCGCCACGTCGCCAAGTCATACCGGCGCGGCATGCAGACCGTGCCCGTGCTGACCGATATCACGCTCGACATTGCCGAGGGCGACTTCATCGCGCTGATGGGGCCGTCCGGCTCCGGCAAGAGCACGCTGTTGAACCTGATCGCCGGCATCGACCGGCCCGACAGCGGCGAACTGCTGGTGGGCGGGCAGGACATCACGCGGCTGGCCGAGTCGGAGCTGGCCGCGTGGCGCGCCGCCAATGTCGGTTTCATCTTCCAGTTCTACAACCTGATGCCGGTGCTCACCGCGTTCGAGAACGTGGAGCTGCCGCTGATGCTGACGCGCCTGTCGCGCGCCGAGCGCCGCGCGCGCGTGGAGCTGGTGCTCGGCATGGTCAACCTGGCCGACCGCATGGACCACTATCCGTCCGAGCTATCGGGCGGGCAGCAGCAGCGCGTGGCCATTGCGCGCGCGCTGATCACCGACCCGATGCTGATCGTCGCCGACGAGCCCACCGGCGACCTCGACCGCAACGCCGCCGCCGATATCCTGGCCATGCTGAAGCGGCTCAATGGTGAGGCGGGCAAGACCATCATCATGGTCACGCACGACGCGCATGCCGCCAATGCGGCGCGGTCGCTCGTGCACCTGGAGAAGGGAGAGCTGATCCATGGCAACGGCGCCTGAACCACGCTGACTGCACGCCATGTTCGTGCTGAAGCTGATCGCCCGCAACGCACTGCGCCACAAGCTGCGCACGGTGTTGACCGTGACCGGCCTGGTGGTCGCGGTGCTGGCCTATGGGCTGCTGCAGACCGTGGTCGATGCATGGTATGCGGGTGCCGCAGCGGCTTCGAGCGGGCGGCTGGTGACGCGCAATGCCATCTCGCTGGTGTTCCCGCTGCCACTCAGCTACGAGAACCGCATCCGCGGCGTGGACGGTGTGACGGTCGTGGCGCGCTCCAACTGGTTCGGCGGCATCTATCGCGATCCCAAGAATTTCTTCGCCCAGTTCGCGGTCTCGGACAACTACCTGGACCTGTATCCGGAATTCATCGTCACTGCACAGCAGCGCGCTGACTACGCGCGCGATCGCAAGGGCGCGCTGATCGGCCGGCAGCTTGCGGACCAGTATGGCTTCAAGGTCGGCGACGTGGTCCCCATCAAGGGCACGATCTATCCGGGCACGTGGGAGTTCATCGTGCGCGGCATCATGGAAGGGCGCGATGAGAGCACGATCACGCGCCACATGGTGTTCCACTGGGAATACCTGAACGAGACGGTGCGCAAGCGCTCGCCGAAGCAGGCCGACCAGGTCGGTGTGTACATCCTCGGTATCGACAACCCGGACAATGCCGCAGCCATTTCAAGAAACGTGGACGCCGTGTTCCGCAATTCGCTCGCCGAGACGCTGACGGAGACCGAGCAGGCGTTCCAGCTCGGCTTCGTGGCGATGTCGAACCAGATCATCGCGGCAATCCGTGTGGTGTCGTACGTCGTGATCCTGATCATCATGGCGGTGATGGCCAATGCCATGGCCATGAGCGCGCGCGAGCGCACGGTGGAGTACGCCACGCTCAAGGCACTGGGCTTCGGGCCCGGTTTCCTGGCGCTGCTGATGTTCGGCGAATCGATGTTCATCTGCCTCGTGGGCGGCGGCATCGGCATGCTGGCCACGCCGCCGATGGCCGCGATATTCAAGCAGTCGGTGGGCGGCGTTTTCCCCGTTTTCACGGTGTCGCCCGAGACGATGTGGATGCAGGCGGCCTGCGCGCTCGTCGTGGCGCTTTTCGCCGCGGTGGTGCCGGCGGTGCAGGCCGCACGCGTGCGCATCGTCGAAGGCCTGCGGGCGATCGGCTAGGGATCACATGGCGATCCCGCTCAGCTATATCGCGCGCAACCTGTGGGCCCGTCGGCTGACCACGGCGCTGACGGCGGGCGGCCTCGCGCTGGTAGTGTTCGTGTTCGCGACCATGCTGATGCTCGACGCGGGGCTCAAGCGCACGCTGGTCACCACTGGCGAGAAAGACAACGTCGTCATGATCCGCAAGGGCGCGGAGACCGAAGTGCAGAGCGCGATCAGCCGCGACCAGGCCAGCATCATGGAGATGCACCCATCGGTCGCGATGGACGGCAACGGCCGGCCGATGGCGTCGAAAGAAGCCGTGGTGCTGATTTCGCTGAACAAGCGCGGATCGGATACGCCGTCCAACGTGGTGATTCGCGGCGTGTCGCCAAAGGGACTGGAACTGCGGCCGCAGATCCGGATGGTGACGGGGCGCACGTTCCGGCCCGGTTCATCGGAGATTATCGTCGGCAGCAGCGTGGCCGGCGGCTTTACCGGTGCGCAGCCAGGCGGGCGCCTGCGCTTCGCCCAGCGCGACTGGACCATCGTCGGCGTGTTCGATGCGGGCGGCAGCGGCTTCGATTCGGAGATCTGGGGCGATGCCGACCAGCTCATGCAGTCGTTCCGCCGCAGCAGCTATTCGTCGATGGTGGTACGGCTGACGCGGCCAGATGCGTTCGCACGGCTGCGCGCCGACATCGACGTAGATCCCCGGCTGGCCAACGAGGCCAAGCTCGAGCAGACCTTCTACAGCGACCAGTCCAAGGCGCTGTCGACGTTCATCAACATCCTGGGCCTGACGTTGACCACGATCTTCTCGATTGCCGCGATGATTGGTGCCATGATCACGATGTACGCGTCGGTGGCCAACCGCGTGGCGGAGATCGGCACGTTGCGTGCGCTGGGCTTCCGGCGCACCAACGTGCTGGCGGCGTTCCTGATCGAGGCGCTGCTGCTCGGACTCATCGGTGGCGTGGCCGGGCTATGCTGCGCCGCGCTGATGCAGTTCGCCTCGTTCTCGACCACCAACTTCCAGACCTTCGCCGACCTGTCGTTCCGTTTCATCCTGACACCGGGCGTCGTGGTCCGGACGTTGTTGTTCTCGATGGCGATGGGGCTGATCGGCGGCTTCCTGCCGGCATTGCGCGCGGCCCGCATGAACATCGTCGATGCGCTGCGGGCTCACTGACGCTGCCGGCCGTCAGCTCGCGGCCAACTCTTGCCGTACAGGCGCGCGGCGTGCCAGCCCAAGCGACAGCATGGTGCCCCCTGCCAGCAGAGCGGGGATGCCGATCAGCAAGAACAGCGTGGGCATGCCCAGATCCATCGACAGCATCGTCGCACCGCCGACAGAGCCCACCACCGAGCCCATCCGGCCTACGCCATTGGCCCAGCTCACGCCGGTCGCGCGGCAGTCGGTCGGATAGAAGCCGGCCGACAATGCGTTGGCGCCGACCTGCGAACCCGAGACGCAGAAGCCAGCGAGGAATACCGCGACACCTGCCAGCATCGGAGTATCGGCCAGGCTGCCGATCGCGGCGACGAACACGCCGGCCAGCGCGTAGCTGATCGCCAGCACGTAGTGCGGATTGAATCGGTCCATCAGCCAGCCCAGCACGATGGCGCCAAGCGTGCCGCCGACCTGGAACATGGTGGTGACCAGCGCCGCGGTGCGCAGCGACAGGCCGGTGCCGCGCAGCAGCGTCGGCAGCCAGCTCGACAGCAGGTAGATCACCAGCAGGCTCATGAAGAAGGTCAGCCAGAACAGCAGCGTGCCGCGTACAAGCTCGGGCTTGAACAGGTGGCGCACCGGCGAGCTGGTGCTGCGGGATTCCGACACCGTGAAGGTGGCGCCATCCAGGTTGGCCTGCGGGGCAATGCGCCGCAGCGTTGCGGCGATGCGTTCCGGCGCGCGGCGGGCCATCACCAGGTAGCGCACCGATTCCGGCAGCAGCAGGGCCAGGAGCACCGACAGCACCAGCGGCAGCACGCCGCCAACGACGAGCACTGAACGCCAGCCATACGCCTCGATCAATCCCGCCGAAGCGAGGCCACCGAGCGCCGAGCCGAGCGTGAAGCCGCAGAACATGGTCGTGACCAGGAACGAGCGGCGCTTCTCCGGACAGAATTCGGACGTCAGCGTGATGGTGTTGGGCATGGCTCCGCCGAGTCCAAGGCCAGTCAGGAAGCGCAGCGCAATCAGCTCCCACAACCCGCCCGACCACGCGGAAGCGAGGCTTGCCACGCCGAAGAACAGCACGGAGAACACCAGCACGCTCTTGCGGCCGAAGCGGTCGGCAAGCGGGCCGAACAGGAAAGCGCCGGCCATCAGGCCGCCGAGTCCGGCACCGAACAGCGGTGCGAGGTGCGCCGGCGTCAGTTGCCATTCGGCGCGGATCGCCGGCGCGATGAAGCCGATGGCGGCGGTATCGAAGCCATCGATGGCGACGATCAGAAAGCACAGCACCACGATCATGACCTGGAAGGGCGACAGCGGCTGGCGGTCGATGAACGCGGAAATATTGATGGTCTGGCTGGCAGGCATGGGTTGTCTCCTCCTCGTTGCCTGTTTCGGGACGAACTCGGGCCGGCGGCCGGATGGGCCGCCAGTCACCTTGTCGGTTACTGCTTGGGTTTGCGGGGTGTCAGAGCCAGGGCGTCGCGCTCAGGCAGCGCTCGGCGCGCCAGCCATGCAGCCACTGCAGCGCATCGTAGAACTGGGTCTGCGTGCGGCCAGTCCACAGCGAGTTGCGCACCATGCGGTCCACGCCCTTGGCGTGGTACACGCGGCCCATGTCGCGCGCAGCGTAGAGCACGCGTGCCGTGCGCGGGATGCGGGCCTGCTCATACAGCTTGAACGCGGCCTCGAAATCATTGCCCGCAGCTTCCACCGCAGCGCCCAGCGTGACGGCGTCTTCCAGTGCCTGGCAGGCGCCTTGTGCGACGTACTGCGTCATCGGGTGCGCGGCATCGCCGAGGAGGGTCGCGCGGCCGAAGCTCCAGCGCTCGACCGGGTCCCGGTCGGCGGTGGCCCAGCGCTTCCACGACGTCGGCCGGTCCAGCATCTGGTGCGGCAGCGCGTGGATGCCGTCGAAGTACGACAGCACTTCTTCCTTGCTGCCTTCGCGCACGCCCCAGGTTTCCTGCTCGCGGCTGTGGAAGGTCACGACCAGGTTGTATTGCTGGCCGCCACGCAGCGGGTAGTGCACGAGGTGGCAGTTCGGACCGGCCCACACCACCGGGGCGTTGACCTGCAGGTCCTTCGGCATGTTTTCGACTTCGACGACTGCGCGATACACCACGTGGCCGGTCACGCGCGGCGCATCGCCGATCAGCGCGTCGCGGATCGCGGACTTGACGCCGTCGCAGCCGACCACGGCCTCGGCCTGGTGGCGCGCGCCGCGCTGGTCGATGACGGTGACGCCGCGCTCGTCCTGCTCGAGCTTTTCGACGCGCGTGGCGGTGCGGAAGCTGATCAGCGGATGGTCCTTCACCGCTTCGAGAATCGACAGATGGATGTCCGCGCGGTGGATCACCGCGTACGGGTTGCCGAAGCGCTCGCGGTAGGGCGTGCCGACATCGACGCGCGCAATCTCATGCGTGTCGATTGCATCGCGCAGGCTCAGGTAGTCGGTAAAGACGGCGCGGCCGCGTGCGGCTTCACCGACGCCCAGCGCATCCATGGCTGCGAACGCATTGGCCGCGAGCTGGATGCCGGCGCCGATTTCGCCGATCTGCTCGGCCTGCTCCAGCAGTTCGATGCGGATGCCCTTGCGCGCGAGCGCCAGCGCCGCTGCCAGCCCGCCGATGCCGCCGCCGATGATCAGAACCTTGCGGCCCGTGTCTTGTGATGTATTCATGCTTGTCTCCTGGCCGGGTCAGCGAATCAGGCCGTGTAATCGGGTTGCTGCGTGGGCGCAGCTTTGGCAAACGCGGGGTGCGCCGTGGCATGCGCATAGACCGCCATGGCGCGCGGGTAGGGCGACAGGTCGCAGCCCATGCGCTGCACGTTGGCGATCTGCGGCACCAGCGTGACGTCGGCCAGGGTCGGCTTGTCACCGAAACACCACGGGCCCTTGCCGTGCAGCGCGAGCAGGCGTTCCACACCGGCCATGCCTTCATCGACCCAGTGGCGGTACCAGGCATCCTTCTGTTCCGGCGTCACCTTGAGCACATCCTGCAGGTAGCGCAGTACGCGCAGGTTGTTGACCGGATGGATGTCGCAGGCGATCAGGCTGGTCAGTTCCAGCACGCGCGCACGCGGCTCCGCGTCCTGCGGCAGCAGCCGCGGTTCCGGGTAGTGCGCGTCAAGGTAGTCCATGATCGCAAGCGACTGTCCGAGCGTGAAGTCGCCGTCCACCAGCGCGGGTACGCACGCAGACGGGTTGATGCCTTGCACGTACTCCGCCTCGCGGTGCTGGCCGGTGCGGATGTTGACCGGCAGGGTCTCGAACGGCAGGCCCTTGAGCGCCAGTGCAATGCGCACGCGGTAGGACGTGGAGCTGTTGAAGAAACTATAGAGCTGCATGATGGCTTCGCTGCTTGCCGGCGTGGATATCAGACCACGCGGACCTTGAGTTCGCCGAGGCCGTCGACGCCGGTCACCATGGTGTCGCCGGCCTTGACCGCGCCCACACCCTCCGGGGTGCCGGTGAAGATCACATCGCCCGGTTCCAGGCGGAAGAACTGCGACAGGTAAGCGACTGTTTCGGCCACCGACCAGATCAGGTGCGTGATATTGCTGCGCTGCTTGTCTTCGCCGTTGACGGTCAGCCAGAGCGCAGCCTCTTGCGGGTGGCCGATATCGGCAGCGCGATGGATCGGCGCGACTGGTGCCGAGGCGTCGAAGGCCTTGCCGATTTCCCACGGGCGGCCCATCTCGCGCATCTTCATCTGCAGGTCGCGGCGCGTCATGTCCAGGCCTACGGCGTAGCCCCAAACGTGCTCCAGCGCCTGCTCGACCGGAATGTCGGAACCGGCCTTGCCGATCACCGCGACCAGCTCGGCTTCATAGTGGTAGTTCTGCGTCTGTACAGGGTAGGGCAGTTCCAGCGTCTGGCCGTCAGCCACAGGCACGATGGCGTCGGCCGGCTTGCAGAAGAAGAACGGGGGCTCGCGGTCGGGATCGAACCCCATTTCGCGTGCATGGGCGGCGTAGTTGCGGCCGACGCAGTAGACGCGGCGCACGGCGAACTGGTCATCGCTGCCAACAACGGGAATGGCGACGGTAGCGGGGGGCGTGAAGACGTAGGACATGGTCGGTTCAGTCAGAAGGGTGTGCGGGGGCCTGGGTGCCGCGCTATGCGCGCACCCGGGCATATGAAATCGGATGAATCGGGTGGAAAGGGGCTCAGGTGCGCGATTCGCGCAGCAGGTTCAGCGCCGACAGCACCGGGCGGTCGGAGTAGCTGAACAGCACGGCGTCTTCCATCGCGCCGAGCTGCACCGGTGCCCACGACGGCGCGACGAACACATCACGCGGCTCGAACTGGAACTGCGCATCGCCGATGCGCACGGTGCCGCGGCCTTCCACCACGCTGTAGACGGTGGCGTCGGTGCTGCGATAGGTCTTGCCCTGGAAGCCGGCCGGCAGGTACTGCATGAAGGTGGCGATGGTCGGCATCGGCCAGCCGCCCGTGGCCGGGTTCACGTAGCGCAGCTTCACGCCGTCCCACGCGTCCAGTTCGCCATTGCGGTAGAGCTTGTCGAGCGCTTCGCGGGAACGATCGTACGGATAGCTGAAGATGGGCGATGTCGGGTCGGTGACCTTGTGGCGCACCGGCACCATGTTCTGGCCGAAGCGCGCAAAGCTGTCGCCCTCGGGGCGTGTCACGGGCTGCTGCGACTCAGGGTAGTTCTCGGCAAAACCTGCATCAAACTGCTGAACGAGCGGGATATCGAGGCCGTCCAGCCACACCACCGGCTCTCCGCCGTCCTCCAGGCTCGGGTTGCCGTGGTCGTGCCACGTCCACGACGGCGTGATGATGAAGTCGCCCGGATGCATGGTGGTGCGCTCGCCGTTGACGGCGGTCCAGGCCCCCTTGCCTTCGACAATGAAGCGCAGTGCTGATTGGGTATGGCGATGGCTCGGCGCGATCTCGCCCGGCAGGATCAGTTGCAGGCCGGCGTAGAGCGTCGACGTGATGCTCGACTTGCCAGGCAGCCCCGGATTCTCCAGGATCAGCACGCGGCGCACGGCCTCTTCGGCGCTGATGACCGCGCCGGCTTGCATGACCAGCGGGCGGATCGCGTCGTACTTCCAGATGGCCGGGATGATCTGCGGACGCGGCTGCGGGGGCACCAGGCTGTGGAGCGACTCCCACAGCGGCGTCATATGGCTGTGGCCGATGCGCTCGTAGTACGCGACGCGGGCGGGATCGGGCGAGTGTTCGGACATGCTGTCTCCGTGGCTTTTTGTGTTCGCCGGCGTGTTGCCAGGCTGTTGCTTGGAGTTATACGTCCCTCGATATAAGATTTGAAATGAATAAATCCTCTTATCTATACGATCCATCGTATAGGTGAACCAAGCGATCACACATGGACTGGACCCAGCGCCTGCGTCTGCGCAACCTGCAGATGCTCCTCAGCCTCGCCGAAACCGGCAACATGAGCCAGTCTGCGGCGCTGCTCAACACCACGCAGCCGGGGCTATCGAAATGGCTAAAGGACCTGGAAGACGACATCGGGCTGCCGCTGTTCGAGCGGCAGGCGCGCGGACTGCAGCCGACCCCCTACGGCGAGTCGCTGATCGAGCACGCGCGCCGCATTACCGCGCAGCTCGACACGGCGCGCGATGACCTGGCAGCGATGCGGGAGGGCGGTAGCGGGCTGGTGGTGGTCGGCACGTCGGGCGCGTCGGCTGCCGACACGGTGCCGCTGGCCGTGCTGCAACTGCTGCAGCGCATGCCGCGCGCGCAGGTTCGGCTCGTCGAAACGACCATGGACCGGCTCATGAACCAGCTTGCGCACAATGAGCTGGACATTGTGGTCGGGCGGTCCGCGCCCGAGCTCCAGGACGCGCAGACCATTGGCGAATCGCTGTACCTCGAACCGATCCATTTCGTGGCACGGCCACGCCACCCGCTGGCCACGCAGGACACGGTGACCTGGGAGGCGCTGCAAAGCTACCGCTGGGTCGTCTGGCCGCGCGGCACGCCGATCCGCAATGCGCTCGAGGCGGCGCTGGCCAGCGCCGGGCGGCCGTTGCCGGCGGACTGCGTGGAATCGAACTCCACGGTTCTCAACCTCACGCTACTCAACAGCAGCGACATGATCGGCCTGGCCTCGCACCGGACCGCGCGCCGGCTGGAAGAACTTGGCGCGCTGCGCATTGTGCCGCTGCGCCTCGCCGGGTTTGGCTCGGTGTCGATGTACTGGCGCGAAGATTCGGTCAATCGTTCCGCCGTCGCCGCAATGCTCGACTGCCTCCGGCGCGCCGCCGACCGAGAAGTGCCGGACGCTGTTGTCCCCACGCCTTGAGCGGTTTGGCTTTGGCGCCTACATTGGATGCTCCACGCGCCGGCGCTCCGGCGCGCCGCACATCCACCATGGAGGGGCGACATGGAATTCCTGAATTCCGGCAAGGTCCTGCCCGCAGGACTGCCGTTCTCCGAAGCCGTCCGCATTGGCAATGTTGTCTACCTGTCAGGGCAGATGGGTATCGTGCCGGGCAGTACGCGCCTCGTGCCGGGCGGCATCCGGGAAGAAGCCAAGCAGGCGCTTATGAATATCCGTACGACGCTGGAAGCCCATGGGCTGACGATGCGGGATGTCGCTAAATGCACGATCATGCTCGCGGATATTAGTGAATGGCAGGTTTTTAACGAGGTCTATAAGGGGTTTTTTGAGCCCCCTTATCCGGTTAGGAGTGCGTTGGGGGCTAATGGGCTGGCGTTGGGTGCAAGGGTTGAGATTGAATGTCTGGCGATTGCTGGGGGTTAGGGCCTTCGTTCTTGGCAGGCGCCGCTGTTTCGCCGGCGTAGCCGGCGACCTCCTTTTGTCCGAGCGACAAAAGGAGGCAAAAGCGCGTCAGGCTTGCCCTAACGGGCGAATATTTATCGTAGTGGGCTGAGGGTGTTGTACGGGTATGGGCTTCAGAGTCTTTCTGGCTGCCTGCCGCGTGGTGCACCACCGTGGTCAGAATTACAGCGCTGATTGAACGAGCCCCGAAACTGTCCGTGGACCCTGCTGCTGGCGATATCGTGTGATCGCCTTCGGCTGCGCTACGCGCAGAGCTCAAGTCTGAGCGCGAAAGGCCCAGGGCAAACCACGCCGCGGTGACAGGCCAGGGCATTGCATGCGAAGTAGAGAGACTGTGGGAGGGAGAGGGAAGAAAGCGGACCTCGGGCGTCAGCATCGTTGATGAGCTTGCACCCAGACGACGACGTGCGCGCAGCGCAGCCGAAGGCGTCCCACCACTGACCGGGTTGAAACGCTGTACCCGAGTCCAACTTGGGGATCGTTCAAAAGCCGTGCCGCGCCAGGCACAGGTTCTGAATCACATAGCGTGAGCAGGCTTGAACGATTACCACGCCTCGCGAGACCAAAGCCACTTGATAACAAGAAGCGTACCGTTGATGACCAGCCGCCAGGCGACGCGTTCTTTGGTTACTTTCTGCGCTCGGACAGAAAGTGACTCGCCGGCTACGCCGGCGAAACAGCGGCGCATGCCAAGAACGACGCCCCGCCATTCACCGAAGCATCCAAAAGATCCCGCCAAAACCCTCAAGCCACCTGCACCTGCACCCCACCACCCTGCCCTTCCACCGGCAAATCCGCCGCCTTCGCAGCACTATAAACATGCCGCGCCGCCAGCAAGGCAGCCAGATCAGCGTCCCCCGCAATCACCGCCTGCAGGATCTGGGCGTGCTCATCCCAGTTCTGGCGCGCACGGACCACGTTTGCAGGCCCGAACAGCACGGCGGTGCGCTCGCGCAGCGAGCGCATCATTTCCTGCAGCACGCTGTTGGCAGCAATCGTACCCAGCACCTCGTGGAAACGGGAATTCAGCGAGAGCAGTTCATCCGCGCGGCCCTGCGCGGCGGCGTCCATGCCCTGGCGCAGCACGGTTTCCAGTTCGGCGACCAGCGCCGGGTCGCGGCGCTGTGCGGCGAGCTTGGCGTTGAGGCCTTCCAGCGTGGCGCGTACCTCGACCATCTCGCGCGCGATCACCGGCGACAGGCTCGCCACCGAGGCGCCACGGCGTGGCTCGATCAGTACCAGGCCTTCGCTGGCGAGCGCGCGCAGCGCCTCGCGCACCGGAATACGCGACACCCCGAGTTCGGCCGACAGCTTGTTCTCCACCAGCCGTTCCCCCGGCGCGAACTTGCCGTTCAGGATGCCCTCGCGCAGCTTGTCGGTGACAAGGGCGAACAGCGGCGAATGGCTGGCGCCGAGACTAAGCGGCTCGGCAGTCGGAGCAGTCGAGGCAGTGGGCGAAGTGAGGGCCATGGATGAACGGAAGCGAAGCAGGACACGAACTGGCCCTCATTGTATACCAAGCCTCCGACTGTATACCGCAATGTCTTATCAATCGCGCTGGAAGGTAAAACTGTCCGCGTAGAGATGCTCGGGACTGGCGCCCCGCGCGATGAAGGCGGCGCGGGCATCACGGATCATGTTCGGAGATCCGCAAAGGTAGATCGCATGCTCGCTCAGATCGCCCAGGTCGGCCAATGCCGCGTCGTGCACGTAGCCGCGCCGACCCTGCCAGCCATCGCCGGCGCGCGATAGCACCGGCACGTACTGGAAGTCATAAAGCCGCTCTCCCCATGCCGGGATGTCCGCGTGCAGGTAAAGGTCTTCGGGTTGGCGCATGCCCCAGTAGAGCGACACGGGCGGACAGTCGGGATCGTCCATCAGCGACTCGAGGATCGCCTTGATCGGCGCCAGCCCCGTGCCCGTGGCCACCATCAACAATGGCCGATAGTCTTTCGCACGATAGAAAAAGGTGCCAAGCGGCAATTCGACATCGACAGCGTCACCGGCCTTCAGCCTCGGCAGGATGCCGTCGGTAAAAGCGCCACCCGGGATGCGCCGCACATGCAGGTCAACCCGCCCTTCGCTTGGCACCGACGCCATCGAAAAGCTGCGCGCGAGGCCGTCACCCGTCACGAGCTTCAGGTACTGGCCCGGGCGATACGCAAGCGTACCGGCATCGGGCACCTCAAGCTCGACATGCAGTACGTCCAAAGACAACGGGCGCACGCCGCGCACGATGGCCTGATGCCGCGCCGGCTCGGCGCACGCTTCGTCTTCACGCGCGGTACTGATGACCAGGTCGGCGAGCGGCTGTGCCTGGCACGCCAGCGCATAGCCAGCAGCAGCCTCGTCCGGCGCAAGCCCGAACGGTTCTTCGTCATACCGCACCTGTCCGTCGAGCAGACGTATGCGGCAAGTGCCACAGCCACCGAGCTGGCAGTCATGCGGCAGCGAGATATCCGCACGCCCGGCGGCCTGCAGCAGCGTTTCGCCGCGTTCGACAAAAAAGACCTGCTGCGTCTCGGCGATCTGGATGCGGTACGACATGGAACCTCCGCGCAAGATGACTGCGTTACTTCTTGATATCGGCCTGCACCAGGACCTTCAGGTCCTGCGGCGCCAGCAGTTCCGCCAGCGCCTGCAGCGCCGCCACGCCGGCCTGCGTGTCCTGCTCCCCGTTGCCGCCGGACAGGCCGATGCCGCCGATCACTTCATCATTCACAACGATCGGGAAGCCGCCCACGAACGCGGCGAACTTGCCTTCGAAACTCCACTGGATGCCGAACGCCTCGTTGCCGGGCAATGCCGGCCCATTCGGCGGCGTGGTGAACAGGTGTGTCGAACGCTTGTGGCCCGCGGCGGTGAACGCCTTGTTCCACGCAATCTGCGGCCCGGTGATACGCGCGCCGTCCATGCGCTCCAGCACGAGCGGATAGCCGCCCTCGTCAACCACGCAGATCGACTCGAGCACGCCGATTTCTTCGGAACGGCGAATGGCTGCGGCAACCATGTGGCGCGCTTCGCGCAGTTCCAGCTTGATGGCTTTCTTCATCTCTGTGACTCCTTGCGACGGCCGCGCTCAGGCGCCCCGATAGACCGTCTTGATCTGCGTATAGAACTCCAGCCCGGTGCGGCCCGATTCGCGGAAGGTTGAGGTACTCGATCGTTTCAATCCGCCGAACGGGGCGTTGACCAGGTTGCCCGTGGTGGTACGGTTGATCTTGACCGTGCCCGCTTCGATGTCGTTGGCAAAGTGGTGGATGTAGCGCGGATTGCTGGTGACGATGGCCGCGGCAAGGCCATACTCGGTATCGTTCGCTTTGGCGATGGCGTCGGCGTAATCGGTGAAGCCGAGGATGGCGATCACCGGCCCGAAGATTTCCTCGCGTGCGATGCGCATCTGCTGCGTCACGTCCGTGAATACCGTCGGCGCGACGTAGTAGCCCTTGTCGAACTCGCCGCCGGTCAGCCGTTCTCCACCGCATAGCAGCGTCGCCTCGGACTTGCCGATGTCGATGTAGCGCAGCACCGTTTCCATCTGCTTCTGCGATGCCAGCGGCCCCAGGTCCATCCCGGCGGTCATGCCGCTGCCGACCTTGAGCGTGGCGACCTTTGCCAGCAATCGCTCGGTGTAGGCGGCCTTGACCGATTCCGCCACCAGCACGCGGCTGGTTCCGGTGCAGGCCTGCCCGGACAACGAGAAACCGCCCTTGATGGTCAGGTCCACCGCGCGGTCGAGATCGGCATCCTCCATCACGATCAGCGGGTTCTTGCCGCCCAGCTCCATCTGCGTGCGCGTGGTCAGCGGCACGGCGCGGTGGATCTGCTCGCCGGCACGCGACGAGCCGGTGAACGAAATCGCACGCACGACCGGCGCCTCGGTGATCGCGGCGCCAATCTCGGCCGCACTGCCCGTGATGAAGTTCAGCACTCCCTTGGGCAGGCCGGCCTTGATAAGCGCCTCAGCCAGGCGATACCCCGACAGCGGCGCTTCGGATGACGGTTTGAACACCACCGTATTGCCCGTCACCAGCGCCGGAGCGATCTTGCGCGCCGGGATCGACACCGGGAAATTCCACGGCGCGATCACCGTCACCACGCCCAGCGGCTCGCGCTGGCTGAAGACGAGTTGGTCCGGGTCGTCGTTCGGGAACACCTCGCCGGTAAAGGTCTGCCCCTCCACCGCGTAGAAGCGCAGCGTTTGTGCCGAGCGCAGGACTTCGTCACGGGCCAGCGTCAGCGCCTTGCCCTCTTCGCGGGTCAGTTCGGCCGCGATGCTGTCGGCATTGGCTTCCAGGTGATCGGCGGCGCGGTTGAGGACAGCAGCGCGCTTGCCGACCGGAGTCTTCTTCCAGCCGGCGAACGCGGCCGCCGCCGCGGCGACGGCCGCCTGCGCGTCCACTGCCGACGACGCCTGGAAGCGGCCCACGATATCGCCGGTGTCGGCCGGGTTGACGTTGTCGAAGGTGCGGCCCGACTGGCAGGCCGTCCATTCGCCGTCGATATGGTTGAGGAATACGTTCATCGTCGGTCCGGGTTGGGGGGGCGCCGCTCAGGCGGCCATCTCGAGTTCGGGCAGCGGCAGTTCGTGCGCGACGTAGTCGTGATAGAGCGCCGTGGTGTACAGCAGACGCATCTGCGCGCCGATCTCGCAGATCTTCAGGCAGCGCTGCTGCAGCTCGGGCGTGTTGGCGTGTTCGAGCACGATCTGGTAGCCGCGCTCGCCGTGGATCTCGTCGGAGACGATATGCAGGTCGAAGAACTCGACTTCCTCGTCGGTGAACTGGTACTTGTCGCGCAGCGTCGGAGTCTGCTTGCGGTAGATCGACGGCACCTGCGATTCGAGCCCCACCACCAGCCCGGCAACGGCCACGATCGGGTCTTCGCGCATGGCGACTGCGTAGCACCAGCTCTGCAGGCCGCGCGTGGTCGGCGACATGTTGTCCGGGTCGATCACGCGTTCGCGCGTGGTGCCGCAAGCTTCGGCGAAGCGAATCAGCAGGTCGGTATGGCGGTCGCCGCCGATTTCTTCCTCATACATATTGGCGAGCAGGAAATCCTTGGCCTCGGTATACCGGTCCGGCGTGCGCGCATAGATATAGCCGAGGTAATCCGCGAACGGACCGACATAGTGATAGTGGTTCTCTGCCCAGCGTGCGAGATGGGCGCGGGTCAGCTTGCCGCTGGCCCAGGCCACGCTGAACGGCGCCTTGTTGGCGCTCTTGCCCTTGATGGCTTCTTCAAGGGCGGCTCGGAATGCTTCACGGTTCATCAGTTCGGCCATGGCGGAGGCTCCTGTTGGCGGATGTGGGGCGATTCGGTGGGTTGGAATGCCGTGGTCGTCAGAGAATCGATCGCATCGGCATGCTTGTATACTATATACAGTTAATGTGGGACGGTAAGCGCTTCGTTGACTCGTCACGCCGGGGTTTACCCGAGCCGTAGATGAATCAGGCGACGCGAAGCTCCACTGCGCCGGCAATGCGCGACCACGCAAAACCGGCCAACGCAACGTCCTCCAGGCCGACACCCACGGACTTGTAGATGACGATGTCGTCGTCGCGCTGTCGCGGCGAAACCTTGCCGAGCACGACGTCGCCGAGCTCGACGATCTTTTCCGTCGGCAGCGCTTGTGGATCGGCCAGTACGATGTCGCCGGCCTCGCGCGTGGATTGCGGACGCCACTCGACCACCACGGCGGCGGCCCGACGCAGCGCCGTGTCGTCGAGTTCGCGCGTATGCGGCAGGCTTGAGCCGATGGCGGCTACGAAGGCGCCCGGCCGCAGCGACGCACCCGCGAACAGCGGCGTGGTCGCGCGCGAGGCGGTGACCACGATATCGGCCTCGGCCACCGCAGCATCGGGCTCGGACACTACAACCGGAATGCCGCATTGCGCCGACAGGCGTGCGGGCATGCCGGCATCGGCATGCGGATCGGACACGAGGATGCGTTGGAGCCCCAGCGTGGCGCTGAGCTGGCGCGCGTGCTGAACGCCCTGCGTGCCGGCGCCGAAAAGCGCCAGCGTGCGCGCGCCCGGCCGCACAAGCCGCTGCGCCGCAAGCGTGGTGCACGCGGCCGTCCGCAGGCGCGTGATGGCGCCCGCATCGAATGACGCAAGCGGACGGCCGTCCTCCGTCGAGAAGATCAGAATGACAAAAGAGAACTGGCCGTTGATGGTGGTGTAAACCTTGGCGCCTGCAAAACCCTGCTGCGGAATCACCGCGCCCAGCGTGGACAATTTGACGCCACCCGCCTCGGTGCGGATGCGCTCCTGCATGGCCGCATCGCCCCGGCCAAAGCTGGCAAACGCCGCTTCCATGACTTGCCGGGCGTCTTCGGGACTGACGTGGGCGTCGATCATCGCGTCTGTGATGTGCTGCATGGGGGCTCCGCTGGTTGGGTTTGGGTTGTCAGGACGGAAGACCGGGGTCTGGTTCCAGGCACGCCTCATGCTCATCCGTGAGGCACGCTGTTCCGTCCAGTTGCATAACGGTATACAGTCTACATAGACGACTGCCAGCGAGCAAATAACACAGACGCTCGACGCGCCACCAAAAGGGTGCCGGGAAAGCCCCTATCCCAACAACAGTGCGACGTCACAGTACCTTGCACCGTATTGGGCTTCGCGTAAGTCCCGATGAAAATCTGCTTGGCTCGCACCCACTTCGGAATATAGTATACCAACACCGATTCACGCCCCGACGAGAACCGGCCCCCACAACCCCTCGGCCCCCAGGGAGTTTTCATGTCACAACAAGTCGTGATCGGTGCAGCGCACTGGATATATCTGGCAGGGGTAGCAGTCATCGTGCTGACGATGATCCTGCGTGCCAATGTCGTAGTGCCTTCGATCGTGGGTACTGCGCTCGTGGTCTTCGCGCTGACTGGCAGCCCGGTATCGGCGCTGGCTGGTGTGTTCTCCGCCAGCCTGGTTGCCGCGAAAGAGCTGTTCAATATCTTTCTGGTGATCGCGTTCATGACCGCGCTGCTCAACGCGCTCAAGACGCTGCGCTCGGACATCCGCATGGTCGAGCCTTTCCGCATGGTGATGAAGAACGGGCATTCGGCCTTCTTCATCCTGGCGGGCATTACCTACGTCATCTCGCTGTTCTTCTGGCCGACGCCGGCCGTGCCGCTGGTATCGGCCATCCTGCTGCCGGCGGCCATCGCCGCGGGGCTGCCGCCGCTGGCGGGCGCAATGGCCATCGCCATCGCCGGCCAGGGCATGGCGCTGTCGTCGGACTATGTGATCGGTGTGGCGCCCGGCATCAGCGCCAAGGCCGCCGGTGCGGCGGTGAGCGCTGCGGTGGTGGCCGATCGCGCGCTGGCGCTGTCGATCATCACGGGCTCCATTGCGCTGTGCCTGGCCTACCTGACGATGCGCAAGCACATCGTGCCTGCCAGCGGCGCCCTGCTCGACCGCTGGCAGGCACGCGCCGGCGGTACCGCAGCGCAAGCCGGGCACATCGAGGGCAGCGGCACCTTCGACAAGGCAGAGATCGCGCGCGGCACCGCCCATTCCGAACCGCTGGCCACTGACAGCAACATCGAAGCCAGCCTGTCGATGGTGGCCCGGCGCCGCGTGAAGTGGTCGAAATGCTTCGCCATCGTCACGCCGATTGCTTTCCTCGCAGTGGTCGCCATCATGGTGCTGCCGAAGCTTGGCACCGGCGTGCAGGACCTCAAGGGCGGCGACGCGGCCGCGCTGGTTGGTGGGGTGGCGGCCGTGCTGATGATGCTCGCCACGCTGGCCGCGGAAGGCCCGCGCCGCATGCTCGATGTCTGCCCGGAACACATCACCGACGGCTTCGTGTTCGCCTTCAAGGCGATGGGCTCGGTGCTGCCGATCGCGGGCTTCTTCTTCGTCGGCGCGGGCGAGACCGCCGCGCAGATTCTCGGCCTGCCGCCCGGCAAGGCACCGAGCCTGCTGTTCGAGCTGATCCAGGCGTACCAGCACACCATCCCTGACAACCACGTACTGGTCGCGTTCGGCGTGCTGCTGGTCGGCATGATCACCGGCATCGACGGTTCGGGCTTCGCGGGCTTGCCGCTGACCGGCACGCTGGCCGGTGCGCTGGGCCCGGTGGTCGGCTTCGACCCGGCCACGCTGGCGGCGGTCGGCCAGATGGGCGCCGTCTGGACCGGTGGCGGCACGCTGGTGGCGTGGTCCTCGCTGATTGCGGTGGCCGGCTTTGCCCGGGTGCCGGTGCTTGAAGCGGTACGTGCGCTGCTGATTCCGGTGCTGATCGGGCTGACCTGCTCGACGGTCGCCGCGATGCTGCTGTGGTCGTAAGCGGCAGCAGGCGCTTCAAGACGTTTCCGAACTCATTCTGAATCCGCAGGATCCGCACTATGCCGACAGTCACCTTCCACAAGCAGGGCCAGACCTACACCGACGAGGTCAAACCCCAGACCAACCTTGTCGTGCGCGCGGGCATCCGCCAGTTCCCCTACCCCAACCTGCGCTATGAGTGCGGCATGGGCAAGTGCTCCAAGTGCGCCTGCCGCGTGATCGCCGGCGCCGAGCACCTCCCGCCACCGAACTGGAAGGAAAAGAAGCAACTGGGTGATCGGCTCGAACAGGGCTATCGCCTTGCCTGCCAGTTGTGGATCGAGCATGACATCGAGCTCGCGCAGGACGACCTGCCCGCTCCCGCATCTGCTACCGCAGGCACCGTTGCCGTGCCCGCCGACAGCGTGGATGCCTGACATGTTCGTCCTGCTCACGAGCCGCCCCGGCCAGTTCCGCACGGAGCCCACCGATGGCATGACAGCGGTGGAGGCGTACGACTACGTCTTCTATGGCAAGCGCACGGCGCGCTTCGTCATTGCAGAACTGGCCGCCGACACCAAGGTGCGGGTGCAGGAGGAAACGCCGCCCGGCATCGTCAACCTGGTGCCGACCAAGTTCCTAGAAAAGTACGACACGCTGGATGCGGCCCGCTCGGCGCTACGCGAGCTGGCGCAATTCGGCACGATGGACATCGCCCTCGTGCCCACGCCCGTCACCGCTGGCGGACAGCCCTGAGCACGCGGCCATTCCGGCGCACAAACCCTTCATCGCCATGATTCAGATCACCTTCCTCACCAACCACGGCAAGACGGTCAGCGCACCGCCCGACAGCAACCTGCTGCGCGTGTCCCTGCGCGAACAGGGCGGCATTCCGTTCAAGTGCGGCGGCGGGCTGTGCGGCACCTGCAAATGCCGCATCGAAACGGGCCACGAGCATACGGACGCGGTCAAGCCGAAGGAAAAGAAGCTGCTGACGGAGCAGGAACTTGCCGGCGGCTTCCGCCTGGCTTGCCAGACGTTTATCCGCGGCGATATTGCCGTGTCGTGGCAGCCGCGTGAGATGGCGCGCGGCCCTGCGCAGGCGGGTGCAAATGCCCCTGCCCCGCAGAGCGAGTGTTCGTCGAGCGCCTGAGCCTCATCGGTGCGGCTGGCTTAACGCCGCCGTGCCGCCAGCAAGTTCGCCACCTCGTCGAGCATCGCCATATCCACCGGCTGCGACAGGTCCACCGCCAGCGCATGCCTGTAGTATGGGCTCAGGTCGAGCCCTACCCCGAGCCCCAGCACTTCCACGTCACGCAAGAACTCGTGCCGCGCGACGACGGCCTTCAGGTGGTTGTCGAGGTAGCTGGCGTCGTTGGCCTGGCCCGTGGCCGTATCCATCGGGCTGCCGTCCGACAGCACCAGCAGGATGCGGCGCGCCTTGCCGGTCGCGTGCAGGCGGGCACAGGCCCATTCCACGGCCTCGCCGTCGATGCCTTCGCGGAACAGGTCAGGCTTGAGCAGGGCCGTGATGTCGGTGCGGGAACGGCGCCAGCTCCGCGTAGCGTCCTTGAACACCATGTGGCAGGTCTCGTTGAGCCGGCCCGGATGCGCGGGCCGGCCGCGCGCGAGCCAGTCGGCGCGGGCGCGGCCGCCATTCCAGGCACCGGTCGTGAAACCGAGCACCTCGGTGGCGACGCCAGCCTCGTCGAGCGCGCGGGTGAGCAAGTCCAGCAGCAGCGTCAGCGGCTCGGCCCGTGCCTTCATCGATCCCGAGCAGTCCACGAGGAAGCCGACCACGCAATCGGCATGGGCCCGGTGCGCTTCCAGCCGGAACAGGCGGCGTTCGGCCGGCGAGCTGACAAGCTGCGCGAGGCGGCGGCCATCGATACGCCCACTTTCCTCGCCAAAGGACCAGCCGTCCACGCGCGGCAATGCCAGCGCGGCACGCAGGCGTCTCGCAAGTCGAGCCACGTTGACGCCGGCACGCGCGATACGCGCGTCAAGCTGCGTGCGGTATTCATCGAGCAAGGCACGCCGCACCAGCGTGGCGGCACGCACCTCGCGGTCGTAGCGCGTGGTGAAGGCGCGATAGCCGTCTTTCGCTTCTGCCAGCACCCGGCTGTGGCCGCTGTCAGCGAGGGCGAAGGTCTCCGGTTGCTCTTCTTCGAAATCGAGCCACAACGCAAACCCGGCGCGCGCGGCGGATGCGGCGTCGTCATCATCCTCGCCTGCATTGGGCGCTTCGCTGCGCACCATCTGCGCCACCGCGCGGGCCAGTGCCAGTGCGTGCTCGGCGAACGCAGGCTGGTCATGGCGATGCGCGCGCAAGCCCGCGAGCGATGTGCCCAACACGGGTACGATCGCGGCGCGCGTGGCTTCGATCAAGTCCTCGGTTTCATCGAGTACGGGCTCGCCGCTCAGGCGTGACCAAGCAATTTGCGCCACCGTGTAGAGAAGGATGCCAAGCTGGCCCTCGGTCAGGCCCGAGCGATGAAACGCACGCGACCACGCCAGGAAACGATGGCGCAAGTTGGCTTCGACGCCGGCCATGCCGCGCGGCACGCGCGTTTCGCAGCGCAGTTGTTCCAGCATTTCGAACAGCAGCCGCTCGACGGCGTCCTCTGGACAAAGACTGCGATGCAACGCGGCATCGGAATGCGCGTGGCGCAGCGCGGCGCCATCGGCGGCCCCGCGCAGGCAGGCCGCGCTGTCGATGTCCGGATCGGTGCGCAGATGCGGCGCATGCTGCGGCACGGGCCGCATCTCGCGCCACAGCCGGCCGTCGCGGAAATGCAGCGCCGCATCTCCGGTGAGCGCACGCACGGCGGCACCCGACAGCGCATCCTGCCGCTGTCGCCGGCGCAGCCGTTGCGCGGCCGCCGCCGCGCTCATTGCGCCGGCTCCGGTCGGGTCGCGTTGCTGGCCGCCTGCCCCGCCGCTTCACCGGGCAGGTTGCCGAAGCAGCGCTGGTAGTACTCCGCCACCACCGGCCGTTCGGCCTCGTCGCACTTGTTCAGGAAGGTCAGGCGGAACGCGAGTGCAGGATCGCGGAAGATCTGGCAGTTCTCCGCCCAGCTGATCACGGTACGCGGCGACATCAGGGCTGACACATCGCCCGCGGCAAACCCGCGCCGCGTGAGCGCGGCCAGTGCCACCATGGCATCGACCAGTTCGCGGCCGTCGGTGTTGTCGAGTTCCGGCACGCGCGCCAGCACGATGCCTGTCTCTTCCGCATGCGGCAGGTAGTCGAGCGTGGCGACCACGTTCCAGCGGTCGATCTGCGCGTGATTCAGGAGCTGGGTGCCGTGGTACAGCCCGTTGAGATTGCCGAGGCCTACCGTGTTGGACGTCGCAAACAGACGGAACGATGGATGCGGACGAATCACGCGATTCTGGTCCAGCAGCGTGAACTTGCCGTCGCGTTCGAGGATTCGCTGGATCACGAACATCACGTCGGGCCGGCCCGCATCGTACTCGTCGAAGATCAGCGCGACGGGCCGCTGCAGCGCCCACGGCACGATACCTTCCTGGAACTCGGTGATCTGCTGCCCGTCACGGATGACGATTGCATCCTTGCCGACCAGGTCGAGCCGGCTGATGTGGCCGTCGAGGTTCACGCGCACGCACGGCCAGTTCAGGCGCGCCGCAACCTGCTCGATATGCGTCGATTTGCCGGTGCCGTGCAGGCCCTGCACCATCACGCGCCGGTCGCGCATGAAGCCCGACAGGATGGCCAGCGTCACCTCGGGCTGGAAACGGTAGGCCGGATCGATCTCCGGCACATGGTCATCGCGTTCGCTGAACGCCGGCACCATCAGGCCGGAATCGATACCGAACAGGCTGCGCACCGGCACCATGCGGTCCGGTCTGCCAAACTCCTTCTGCGTCACGTCTTGCTCCTCTTGCTTGCCTTGCTTGTGTCCTTCTTGTGGCGGACAGCAGACAAGCCGGGAGCCTGCGCGATCCGCCGCTACTCGTCCTCGTCCGCGCCGCCCCAGGCGGTACCGCTCTCGGCCTCGATGGCCGCCAGCGCCCTGGCCGCGCGCTGCAGCGCGGGCAGCATCTGCAGCGCCTTTTCGTGCGTCACGCGCATCACCGGGGCCTGCAACGCGAGCCCCAGGTTGGATTTCCCGCCGTCCACCGCCGGCACCAGCACGCCGATGCACAGCAGGCCGGGCAGGAACTCTTCGTCATCCATCGCGTAGCCGTCGCGCTTCACGCGCTCGATCTCCGCTTCCAGCTCCACGTGGTCGGTCAGCGTGTTGGCCGTGTAGCGTTCCAGCTCCGCATGCGCGAGCAGGCGCTGGCGCTGTGCTGGCGTCAGTTGCGCCAGGAACAGCTTGCCGGTGGCCGAGCAGTGCGCCGGCACGCGCGAGCCGGGGTGCAGGTAGAAGCGCAAGGGCGCCGCTGTTTCCACGCGGTCCAGGTACAGCACTTCGCCGCTCGAAAACGCGGTCAGGTTGCAGCTTTCGCCGACCTCTTCCACCAGCTTGCGCAGCACCATGTGGCGCGCGCCGTGCGAGGTGTTGTTCAGCAACAGGTTTTCCGCCAGCCGCCGCAGGCGCAGGCCGGTGCCGTAGTGGCGGCCATCGCCGTTGCGCTGGACCATGCCGGCCGCTTCGAGCTGCTGCAGCATGCGGTGCAGCGTGGGCTTGGGCAGGCCGGTTTCCTCCACCAGCGCCTGCAGGTTGAAGGGGTGATCCTTGGTGGCAATGACTTCCAGCAGGCCAAAGAGACGCAGCGCCGGCGTGTCGCCGTCAGGCCTGGCATCGCTCTTGGCAAGACGCAATTCGTTCATGCCTGGCTCCCATCATAGTCAAGTTTCAGTTTCAGATACAAATCATATCAATTCCTGAAATTCCGGGTTGACCTTCGGCTCAGGAAGACCTACATTCCGAATACAAATACATTTATCGGAACAATCTGTTCCGTTTTACAAGGCGACTCGGAGACACAAATCGATGGATGGATGATGCCACCGCCCCTTTTCGTACCAAATTGGGGTGACCGACCACGGCACAGGCCTGCAACCAAGCGCAGGGCCGACTATTACAGAGAAAGACGCCGTGGCGGCTGACAGTACAGCAGTCAGCAGTACAGGAGACACAACATGACCCAAACACCGCAGCCCTCCTCAGGGCTATCGCACGGCCTCAAGCAGCGGCACATGACCATGATCGCCCTGGGTGGCGTCATCGGCGCCGGCCTCTTTGTCGGCAGTGGCGTCGTCATCAAATCCGCCGGGCCCGCCGCGGTCCTTTCCTTCCTGATCACCGGCCTCCTTGTCGTGCTGGTAATGCGCATGCTCGGTGAACTGGCCTGCGCCATGCCCGGCGGCGGCTCGTTCTATGAGTATGCCCGCGAGGCCTGGAGCGACCGCCCCGCAGTCGGCAATCTGGCCAGCTTCCTGACCGGGTGGATGTACTGGTACTTCTGGGTCATCGTTGTGGCGCTCGAAGCCGTGGCAGGGGCTGACCTGGTGCGCTACTGGCTGCCGGACGTGCCGAACTGGACCATCAGCCTGGTGCTGCTGGTCATGCTCACGCTGACCAACCTGATCTCGGTAAAGTCATTCGGCGAGTTCGAGTTCTGGTTCGCGTCCATCAAGGTCGCGGCGATCATGGTGTTCCTGTTCGTGGCCGGCGTGTACGTGCTGGGCCTCGCGCCCGGCGCCCATGGCATGAACGTGGCCAACCTGACCGCGAACGGCGGCTTCATGCCGAACGGCATCGTGCCCGTGCTGACCGGCGCGGTGGCGGCGACAGGCTTCTACTTCGGCGCCGAGATCGTCACCATCGCCGCGGCCGAAACCGCCGAGCCGCAGAAGGCGGTGGCCCGTGCCACGAACTCGGTCATCACGCGCGTACTCGTGTTCTACGTGGGTTCGGTGCTGCTGGTGGTTTGCCTGGTGCCGTGGAACGCCACTGGCATCGCCACGCCGTACGTCAGCGCGCTCAACGTCATGGGGATTCCGGCAGCCGCGCAGATCATGAACGCGATCGTGCTGACCGCCGTGCTGTCGGCGCTGAACTCCGGCCTGTATGCCTCGTCGCGCATGCTGTTCGCGCTCACGAAGCGCGGCGACGCACCGCGTTCCCTCGCCCGCGTCAGCCGCAACGGCGTGCCGACGCGCGCGATCCTCGTCGCCACACTGTTTGGCTACGGCGCGGTAGTGATGTCGTATGTATCGCCGGACAAGGTCTTTGCATTCCTGGTGAACTCGTATGGCACGGTGGCCATCTTCGTGTACATCCTGATCGCGGTGTCTCAGTTGCGGTTGCGTGCGCGGCTTGAGCGCGAAGCGCCTCACCTGCTCAAGGTGCGGATGTGGTGCTATCCGTATCTGACGTGGCTGGCGATTTTCGGGATGCTGGCGATTGTAGTGGCGATGGCGTTTATTCCGGATCAGCGGACGCCGCTGGCCCTGGGCGTGGCTAGCCTTGGACTGTTGGTATCGGCCTATATCGTGCGGCATCTGTTTCGGCGTGGCGTCCAACAGGTCGTGCCCCTAGCGGAGATGCCTCGGCCGGATTTGCATGAATATTGATTGAGGATGGGAAAGGGTGTGGAGATGGGGTAACCTGTCTTCCGCCCCCTCAAGACAGCCGCCCTATGACCTCCAAGCTGACGCCCCCCATGTGGGACCAGCTCTTCCAGCAGCACGCCCACTCCGGCCTGAGCCTGCAAGGCAAGATCCGCCAGATGCTGGTCTCCGCGATCCTGGATGAACAGCTCCCGCAGGGCGTCCCGCTGCCGAGCAGCCGCGAGATGTCCGCGCAGCTGCGCGTGGCCCGCAATACGGTGGTACTGGCCTACCAGCAGCTCGTGGACGAGGGCTATCTGATCTCCCGCGAGCGCAGCGGCTATTTCGTCAATCCGGACATCCTGGGCACGCGCGTCAGCGGCGTGGCATCGCTGCGCGGCACGCCGCAACCCGACACGCACGTCAGCGCCCGTCCCGACTGGGACAGGCGTTTCGTGTTCCGCCCGACCCACCAGCGCAATATCGTCAAGCGCCACAACTGGCGCGATTACCCGTATCCGTTCATCTACGGTCAGTACGATCCCGTCCTCTTCCCCACGGCCGACTGGCGCGAGTGCTGCCTGAAGGCACTGAGCGTGCTCGATATCCACGAGTGGGCGCAGGACATGATCGTGCGCGACGACGAATCGCTCGTGCAGCAGATCCGCACGCGCGTGTTGCCGCGCCGCGGCGTGTGGGCCGGCGCTGACGAGATCGTGATTACCGTGGGCGCACAGCAGGCGCTCTACCTGCTGTCCGATTTGCTGGCTAGCCCAGATACACCAGTCGGCATCGAGGAACCGGGCTACCCGGACGCGCGCAATATCTTCGGCCGCCATACCTCGAAGCTGATTCCACTGCCGATCGACGCCGAAGGCGTGATTCCCTCCGATGCGCTGCGCGCATGCGACTACGTCTACGTCACGCCAAGCCACCAGTGCCCCACCACGGTCACCATGCCGCTGGCGCGCCGGCAGGCGCTGCTGCGGCAAGCGGAAGAGGCGGATTTCGTGCTGATCGAAGACGACTACGAAAGCGAGAGCCGCTTCGAAGGCGACCCGACGCCGACGCTGAAAAGCCTGGACCGCAACAACCGCGTGATCTACGTCGGCAGCCTGTCCAAGAGCCTCGCACCGGGGCTGCGCATCGGCTACATCGTCGGCCCCGCCGAACTGATTGCCGAACTGCGCGGCGCGCGCCGGCTGATGTTGCGGCATCCGTCCGCGTATATCCAGCGCGCGTTCTCGCTGTTCCTGTCGCTGGGCCACTATGACGCGCATCTGCGGCGCCTGTCCGCCGCGCACCGGGCGCGCGCCGAGACCGTGCTGGCCGCGCTGGCCGCCCATATGCCCGAGTTCCGCCCGGTGCCAATCGCCGGCGGCGCGTCGTGCTGGATCGAAGGGCCGGCGTGGCTCGATGCCGATGCGCTGGCGCGCCTCGCCGAACTGCAGGGTGTGCTGATCGAGCCCGGCAGCGTGTTCTTCATGGGCGAGCCAGCGCCACGCAACGGCTTCCGGCTCGGCTATTCGTCGATCGCGCCGGAACGTATCGAGCCCGGCATACGCGTGCTAGCCAGCGTGGCACGCGAACTGCACGCAGCTATCCCCGCACGGGGCGCATCGGCGGCCTGAGCGGCGGCTCAGGCGGCACTGAGGCAAGAAGGGCTACCGCGCTCCGCGCAGTAGCCCTTTCTGCATTTTCGGCTCTGCCGGAGGTCATTTGCCGGGCCTATCCGCAGCCCGCAAACTGCTGGCCCAAGCGATTAGCACCAACTGGTCCTACAGCGCAGCGCGCAGTCTCCCTATCCTCGAGTCATGGTCGATGCGCGGTCCCTGCTGCCGCATCGTCACGCAATACCGGCCATACCAGCAACACCAGAAATACCACGGAGACCCCTATGAGCAAGCCCAGCACCACCCCGGTCGGCACCGACCTCCTGCAAGCCTTCAACGACGCCTGGAACCGCCACGACATCGACGCGCTGATGAGCTTCATGGCCGACGATTGCGCATTCCACGGCGTGGCGGGCGCCGACTTGCTCGGCCGCAGCTTCGTCGGCCGCGATGCCGTGCGCGAGGGCTTCATGCTGGCCTGGCAGACGTTTCCCGATGCGTCGTGGACTGAAGGCGAGCATTTCGTGTCTGGCGACCGCGGTGTCAGCGAATCGACGTTCCGCGGCACGCGTGCCGATGGCGCACGTATCGAAGCGCGCATGGTGGACGTGTTCACGTTCCACGACGGCAAGATCGCGGTGAAGAACGCGTACCGCAAGGATCGCCCGCCGGTGACCAACGCGGCCTGAGCACCGGAGACGCGCCATGGAAGCAGTAGCCACCCGCAATCTCCTCACCGGCGGCCATGCCACCGCGCCGCAGCGGCCGTATGACCCCGCGTACGACCCGCTGCGCACGCCTACGCCGGGCCAGGGCCGTGAATATGCGCCGACCTACTGGATCGGCACGGCCGGCGAGCCCCCTGCCGATGACGGCCCGATCACGCATGACATCGACGTGGACGTCGCCATCATCGGCTCCGGCTTCACGGGCCTGACCAGCGCGATCTTTCTCGCGCAGGAGCACGGCATCAAGGCGACCGTGCTCGAAGCGAACCGCGTGAGCTGGGGCTGCAGCACGCGCAACGGCGGCCAGGCGCAATGCGCGTCGGGCCGGCTCAAGCGCTCGCAATGGATCCAGCGCTATGGCCTGGATACGGCACTGCGCCTGCATGAAGAAGTCTGCGACGGCATGCAGACCTTCAAGAGCCTGATCAAGGACATCGACTGCGATCCGCAGCCCGGTGGCCACCTGTATATTGCACACCGCGCCAAGGCCATGCCTGCGCTCGAAAAGGAAGCGAAGGTCCTGCGCGATATCTTCAAGTACGATGCGCGCATCATCGATGCCGACACCGTGCGCCGCGAGTACGTCGATGACAAGGAAGCCGCGGGCGCCATGCACGAGCCCGAGGGCATCGGCATCCACGCCGGCAAGCTCGCGTTCGGTTACCTGCGCCGCGCGCGCGAACTCGGCGTCAAGGTGCATCCATCGAGCCCGGTGACGGGCTGGGAGACGCGCAATGGCGTGCATTACCTGCGTACGCCGGGCGGCATCGTGCGCGCGCGCTCGGTAGGCGTGGCCACGGGCGGCTATACCTCGCAGTCGCTGCACCCGCAGCTCAAGAACCGGCTGTTCCCGATCCTGTCGAACTCCATCGTCACGCGCGTGCTGACGCCCGCCGAGATTGAAGCGTGCAACTTCCGCACGCACCAGGTCATCACCGACACGCGCATCCTGCGCCACTACTACCGCCTGATGCCCGACGGGCGCCTGCAGATCGGCAGCCGCAGCGCGATCACCGGTCATGATGCACCGCAAGACCAGTACCGCCAGAAGCTCGTCGACGACATGTACCGCAAATTTCCGTCGTTGCGCGGCATCCAGATCGACTATTCGTGGTGGGGCTGGGTCGACGTGAGCCACGACATGATGCCCCGCATCACCCAGCCCGATCCGTCGCAGTCGATCTATTACGCGTTGGGTTATGGCGGCAACGGCGTGATGTATTCCGCGCAGGCCGGCAAACGGCTTGCAGCGCTGATTGCTGGCAAAGGCGATTCACTGCCGCCGCTGCCGATCTTCCGTTCGTCGCTGCCCTTCCCGAATGTGCGCGAGATGGTGGAATCGCAGATGTTCGCGCCGTTCCGCCGCTTTGGCCAGCGCTTCCTGTATCACTGGTACCACTTCAAGGACGAGGTATAACGCCCTAACGCCCCGGCGGCAGGCTTCGCTGCGTCGCAGCATGCCGGCCGGCCGCGCTGTGGGCCGCAGCGCGAGTGCACAGGACGGGACTCCTTTGTCTGCTCCCGCCCCATCGGCGGGTTTCCGCATATGGTGCTTCCGGCAATTTTCGCCAATAATGGCCTGACTGCCATTGCCGGACGAGAGCTGCCATGCACTATAGTCCCGACGCAATTCGAACCATTGCCCTGCTGGGCCACGCGGGGTGCGGCAAGACCTCGCTAGCCGAGGCGCTGCTGCACAAGGGGGGCGCCCTGCATGCCCCAGGCAGCGTCGAGCGGGGTTCAACGGTCAGCGACTTTGACCCGCTCGAGCGCAAATACCACCACTCCCTCACCTCCGCAGTCCTGCACGTCGATTTCCGCAACACCCGCATCTACCTGATTGACACCCCCGGATATCCCGACTTCTCTGGCCAGGCCATCAGCGCCCTGCCTGCGGTGGAAACGGCCGCCATCGTCATCAATGCCCAGACCGGCATCGAGATGACCACGCGGCGCGCCATGGCGTGGGCCCAGGCGCGCAAGTTGTGCCGGATGATCATCGTCAACGGCATCGATGGCGAGAAGGTCGACCTGCCAGCGCTGCTTGCCGACATCCAGGAAGCGTTCGGCAAGGAATGCCTGCCGATCAACCTCCCGGCGGCGGGCGGCAGCCAGGTGGTGGACTGCTTTTTCAACCCTGCCGGCGAAGCGGATTTCCTGAGCGTGCCCGCCGCGCATGATGCGCTGGTCGACCAGGTGATCGAAATCGATCCGGAGCTGATGGAGCTTTACCTCGAGCAAGGCGAAGCGATTCAGCCCGAGCAGTTGCACGCGCCGTTCGAGCGCGCGCTGCGCGAAGGGCATCTGGTGCCGATCTGCTTCACCTCGGCCGCCACCGGTGCGGGTGTGCCAGAACTGCTCGACGCGTTCGTGCGGCTGCTGCCGAACCCGACCGAAGGCAACCCGCCGATGTTCTACCGCAGTGTCGGCGAAGGCAGCGACGGTGCGGAGCGCAAGAAGGAAGTGCGCGCCGAGCCCGTGCCCGACAAGCATGTGCTCGCGCACGTCTTCAAGATCGTGATGGACCCGTACGTCGGCAAGATGGCGGTGTTCCGCATCCACCAGGGCACCGTCACGCGCGACAGCCAGCTCTACATCGGCGATGCGCGCCAGCCGATCAAGGTCGCGCATTTGCTGTTGCTGCAAGGGAAGGAGCACGAGGAAGTGCCACGCGCAGGGCCAGGCGACATCTGTGCGGTGGCCAAGATCGACGAGATCGGCTTCGATGCGGTGCTGCATGATGCCAACGAGGACGGCAATATCCACCTGATCCCGCTCGAATTCCCGACGCCGATCTATGGCCTCGCGATCGAGCCTGCACGCCGCGGCAACGAGCAGCGCATGGCCGAAGTCCTGCACAAGCTGTCCGCCGAAGATCCTTGCCTGCGCGTCGAGCATCCGCCCGGCACGAATGAGACCGTGCTGCTCGGGCTCGGCGAGTTCCACTTGCGCTGCGTGATGGAGCGGCTGACCGAGCAGTACAAGCTCGAAGTGGTCACACGGCCGCCGCGCATCGCCTATCGCGAAACCATTGGCGGATCGGCGGAGGGCCATCACCGCCACAAGAAGCAGACCGGCGGCGCGGGTCAGTTTGGCGAGGTCATGCTGCGCGTGGACCCCCTGCCGCGCGGCACGGGCTTCGAGTTCGTCGACGCGGTCAAGGGTGGCGCGATTCCCGGGCAGTTCATTCCGGCCGTGGAAAAAGGCATCCGCCAGGCACTGGAGTGCGGGCCGCTGGCCGGCTTCCCGATGCAGGACGTGCGCGTCACGGTGCTCGATGGCAAGAGCCATCCTGTCGATTCCAAGGAAGTGGCATTCGCCACTGCCGGGCGCAAAGCCTTTGTCGACGCCGTGCTCAAGGCCAGGCCCAGCGTGCTGGAACCGGTGGTCGATATCGAGGTGATGATGCCCGACTCGTCCATGGGCGACGTGATCGGCGATCTCTCGTCCAAGCGCGGCCAGGTGCATGGCACCCGTACCGGTGCGGCCAACACGGTAATTGTCGCCGGCAAGGTCCCGCTGTCGGAGCTTAACGACTACCAGTCGCGGCTGAACAGCCTGACCGGCGGCCACGGCAGCTACACCATCCAGTTCAGCCACTATGAGGGCGTGCCGCCCGGGCAGCAGGACAAGATGGCGGCCAAGCACAAGGCGCAGGCCGATACCGGGGCCTGAGCGCGTCCCCTCTGCGCGTATGGCCGCGGCACGCTCGCGGCCATACGCGAGCATCGCGCGCACCGTTCGGACGATAATGGGCCCCGTTTCCCACTGATTGCTCCGATCATGGACAAGGCCCGTGTCTTGACTTTCTTCCTTGGCGTGGTGCGCGCCGGTAGTTTCCATCGCGCGGTTCCGAAGATGCCCTGGTGCGGCTGGCCGGCTCTGCGCCACATCCCCTCGCCTCCCACCGTCGCAGCAAAGTCGCTCCCGGCTGATCTCGCCAATTTATCTTAGACATCGAAATATTATTGACACGGTACGCCGAGGTGCTAGTATTGCGCCATGTACTTCGATATCTAAGATTATTGAGTACAGCCACCGACCACTCAGGAGCGACACATGTACGACATATTCTCCACCGACAAGCTCATCGATCTCTGGCTGACCGAAGACATCGGCATCTGCGACCTGACCGTCCAGACGATGATCGAACCGGGTGAAACCGGCACGTTCTGCATGAATGCGCGGGAACCGATGATCATTGCCGGCATTGACGTGGCCGCACGCATCTTTGCCCGCTATGACCCCAGCCTTTCGATCGACGTGCGCGCGGCCGATGGCGACAAGGTCGAAAAAGGCGCGGTGCTGCTCAACGTCAGCGGCAATGCACGCAGCGTACTGACCGCCGAACGGACGGCGCTCAACATCATGCAGCGGCTGTGCGGCATCGCCAACCTGACGGCGCGGTATGCCGATGAAATCGCGCATACGAAAGCGCGCCTGATCGACAGCCGCAAGACCACGCCGGGCCTGCGCGCGCTGGAGAAGCATGCCGTAACCTGCGGTGGCGGCCTGAACCACCGGCTCAGCCTCGACAACGGTGTGATGATCAAGGACAACCACATCGCCGTGTGCGGCAGCATTGCCGCGGCCGTGGCGCGTGTGCGCAGGAAGCTGCCGGTGCTGACCAAGCTCGAGGTCGAATGCGATCGACTCGATCAGGTGCGTGAAGCGCTGGACGCCGGCGTGGATGTGATCATGCTCGACAACATGTCGCTGCCCGACATGAAGGAAGCCGTGCAGATCGTCAACGGCCGGACCAAGGTCGAGGCGTCGGGCGGCATTCGCCTGGAGACAATCCGCGCGGTGGCGGAAACCGGCGTCGACTACATCTCCACCAGCAAGATCACGCAATCGGCGCCCGCCGTGGATATCGGGCTCGACGACGCCTGAGCGGCGCGCAAGGCTGTTCCTCGTCTACCCGAGGGCACTTCCCCTTCGCCGGTACCTGCCGGCGCGGGGCTTTTTCGTCTTCGCTTTCTGCGTCAGAGATCAGCCAGCAGGCGCCCGACTTCCTGCGTCGAAGGCACCCTGCGTCCGCTTTCCGCAAGCGCGGCCTCGTCGGCGACCAGCTTCTCGGCGATCGAGATCAGCACGCGGCGCGTGGTCATCACGTCCTCTTCCGTCACGCCTTCGACGCTGATCGCGTTGACCTCTTCGGCCAGCGGCTCGAGCTTGCGCCGTAGCGCCCGTCCTGCCTTGCTCAGGAACACATGCACTTTCTTGTTGTTCCCCGGCAGGTGCATCCGCTCCACATAGCCCAGCGCTTCCAGCGCCTTGACCGCAGAGAACGTCGTTGGCTCCGTCACGCCGGCACGCTCGCTCAGTTCGCGCTGCGACAGGCCATCGTGCCGCCACAGGATGCGCAGGATGGTCCAGTGCCCGTACGACACGGAATGCTGCGCGAGGCGCAGCTGCAGCGCGCGGATGTAGGCGCGCGCGGCGTCCTTGACGAGGTGCGCCAGGCGCTCGACGTCGACTTCGTCGGAAGGCGTGATCGTGACCGGGGATTCCTGCTTTTTCGTGGCCATAGCGGTGACATAGAAGGCGATGCGATCCCGGTATGGCCATCGTGGCCACGAGCGGGGCGGTGCACATGATAGCGCTTCCGGACATCGCCCGCGCTGTTCCCGCCATACCGCACAGCCCCATCCATGTAGCCGTCACTACATCAGTGCAGCATGCGCGACGCTGATGCGCCGGGCACCGGCAACGCGCATCGGCCATCCCCGTGTTTTCCCCTAGAACATCAGAAATCCCGCGTACACACTGGATTTGCGGCAGCTGGCCCGTTGCTTGCATTAACTTAGACATCGAACTTGTCTTGACAGTCCGGGGCTGGCTGCTAGCATACCCAAACATCTTCGACGTCTAAGGTAATCATGAAAGAGAGCGGCACTTTTTTTCTTGTGGTGGGCCCTAGCGGGGCAGGCAAGGATTCCCTGATCGACGGTGCACGTGCGACCCTCGGCAACGACGAGTACGTGTTCGCGCGGCGCATCATCACGCGCCCGAGCGGATCGCCGGGCGAAGACCACGAAGGTGTCGCCGAGGCAGAGTTCGCCGAGCGCGAGCGCAATGGCGAGTTCCTCGTTACGTGGCATGCCCACGGGCTGCGCTACGGGCTGCCGCAGTGGCTGGTCGGGCTGCTGGAGACGGGAAAGCACGTGGTCGCCAACGGCTCGCGCGGCGTGATTGCGATGCTGGCCCGGCAACTGCCGCGCTTCGTCGTGGTGAATGTGACTGCGCCCCAGGACGTGCTGGCGCAGCGCATTGCCGCACGCGGCCGTGAATCCGGCGACGATGTCATGCGCCGCGTCGCACGCCAGGCCCCGCCGATGCCCGACGGCGTGCACTGCGTCACGGTGACGAACGACAGCACGCTCGATCTCGGCGTGGCGCGCTTCACCGATGCGCTGCGGAACGGCGCGAACGCAGGCTCTGTGCCGCAGCCCGCCAGCCGCCGCCATCTTGCGGCCAAGCTGGACGGCCAGCCGCTCGACGAAGGCGCCTACGAAGCCATCCTGCGCGACGCCATCGCAGGCCGCTACACCGAGCAGGAACTCACCGCCTTCCTGACTGCCGCCACACGCTCGCTCGACGACCGCGAAGTGGTTGCACTGGCCCGCGCGCGCACACGCTTTACCGCGCGCATCGAGTGGGATGAGCCAATCGTCGTGGACAAGCACTCCATGGGCGGCATACCGGGCAGCCGCATCACGCTGATCGTGGTGCCGATCGTCGCCGCATACGGACTGGCCATGCCAAAGACGTCTTCGCGCGCGATCACGTCGGCGGCCGGCACCGCCGACGCCATGGAAACCGTGGCGCGCGTGGACCTGACCCACGACGACGTGCGCCGTTGCGTCGCCCAGGCGCGCGCGTGCATTGCGTGGAACGGGCGTCTGAACCATTCGGTCATCGATGACGTGATGAACGCGATCACGCGGCCCCTCGGTCTCGACTCACGCCGCTGGGCAGTGGCCTCCATCCTGTCGAAGAAAGCCACGGCCGGCGCCACGCACGTCATCGTCGATATCCCCTACGGCCCGCAGACCAAGCTTTCCGCGCGTGCCGACGCCGACGCGCTGGCCGGGTTGTTCGAGGAGGTCGGCAAAGGACTGGGCCTGCACGTGCGCGCGCTGGTCACGGACGGCAGCCGGCCGATCGGCCGCGGCGTCGGTCCCGCGCTCGAGGTGCGCGATGTGCGGCAAGTGCTGGAGAACCACCCCGACGCCCCGATGGACCTGCGCGAAAAGGCGCTGCGCTTCGCCGGCGAGATCATCGCCTTCGATCCGCGTGTGGCGTCCGCGGCGCAAGGCATGCGCATTGCGACGGCGCTGCTCGACGAAGGAAGCGCCAGGGCCGCGTTCGATCGGATTGTCGCCACGCAGGGAATCCGCCCGGATCCGGTGGCGCCGGGCGCGCATACCCACGTGATCGTTGCACCGGCAGAGGGCCGTGTCGCGGCGATCAACGGGTGGCAGATCTCCGGCATTGCGCGCGCCGCGGGCGCGCCGCGCAGTGCCGGTGCGGGCATCGACCTGCTTTGCACGATCGGCGAGCGCGTTGCGGCCGGCGAGCCGCTGTACCGGATCCATGCGGAGTCCGCCGCGGATCTCGCCACGGCCGTCGCCATGACGGGCCCGGCCGGTGAAGCCTCCACGGCCGTGCGTGTTGATCCCGATTGACCTGGCTTCCTGTTTCCCCCACCCTAACCGACGAGGCAAATCAATGAGACCCCTAACCGTCGTCCGCAGTCTTGCATCGCTGCTGTTCGTGGCAGGCAGCCTGGGCACCTTGCCCGGACGCGCCGAAGCCAACATCGCGAGCACCTTCCCCCAGAAGCCGATCCGCATGGTCGTCACGTTCCCCGCCGGCGGCGGAACGGACGCGCTCGCGCGGCTGATTGGCACCGACCTCAGCAAGACCCTGGGGCAACCCGTTGTCGTCGACAACCGTCCCGGCGCGAGCGGCAATATTGGCGCCGAGTTCGTTGCCAAGAGCCCCGCCGACGGCTATACGCTGCTGATCGTCAACAGCAGCTTCGCCATCAACCCTGGCGTCTTCAGGAAGCTGCAGTTCGACCCGAAGAATGACTTCAATGCCGTCATCACCTTCGCGTCGGTTCCGTCGGTCATTTCCGTTCCGCAAAACTCCGGCTTGCGCACGTTCAAGGATCTGCTCGCGGCCGGCAAGAGCGCCACGCCGCCGAGCTATGCCTCGTGCGGAAACGGCACGCCGCAGCATCTGGCCGGCGAACTGCTCAAGATGTCCGCCAAGATCGACATGCTGCACGTGCCCTATAAGGGTTGTGCTCCGGCCATTGCAGACGTGCTGGGCGGGCAGGCGGAGGTCAGCATCAACACGCTGCCCAACACGGTGCCTTACCTCAAGAGCAACAAGCTGCGCGCGCTGGCCGTGACATCGAAGTCGCGTTCGCCGCTGCTGCCCGATGTGCCCTCCGTCAGCGAACTGGGCGTGACTGGCTACGAAGTCGACCAGTGGTTCGGCATTCTTGCGCCAGCGCATACGCCGCCTGAAATCGTGCAGAAGCTGAACGCGGAAATCGCAAAGGCCGTGGCCAAGCCCGAGATCAAGGCATCGCTCGCGCAACTCGGCTTCGCCACCACGACCAGCACCCCGGCCGAGTTCCAGAAGCTCGTGAACGGCGATATCGACCGCTGGCAGAAGCTCGCGTCGAAGATCAATCTGATCGCCGACTGATCCTGCCCGGGCGGGCTTCTGATGCATCAGGTAGCCCTTTTCCTCCGCATTACCTCAATGCCGCACGGGCGCTTGCCAGCATTCGTGGGAGCGCGTTCGTCCCTGCGTAGCGGGCGCCCCGTGCTCAGCCTCCCGTGATCGTGCAGACCTTCGAGATCATGTAGCCGACACCGGCGATCCGGTGCTCGTGCCCCGGATCGAATGCCTTCAGGTGAGCGGCGACGCAACGGTCGATCGCCGCGCATGCCGCCGCGTCGTCGAAGCCCGGCAGGAACGTCAGCGTGATCGCCGGCATCGGGTAGTCGAGCAGGCGCGCCTCTGCCATGCGGGTGTAGACATTGCCCTCGCGAAAGTCGTCGGGAATGTCCGGCCATTGGGGCAGAAGCCTCGTGGTGCTGCGCGCCAGTTCCGTATCGGTGATGCTGTCCACGTCAGCACGCGAAAGCGAGTAGGTCATGCTGGTTCCGTCCTTCCAGAAACATTGGAATGCGACGACGCGCGAGTGGGCGTACCGGCCCCAGCCGCTTCACGCCTCGACGATCGCCGCACCCAAAGACTAGCGGCCCGCCGCGCAACCAGCCATGCAAAGCGCGCCAGCGACTTTGCAATCCATGCCAGGCATATCGAAGGTCGCCCACGCGCTTTTCGAGCGAAAATATCTCAATCGAACACACCGGGCTATTCGACTGTATGGGAGCGCGCCGGCAACAACTACGCACAGCGTAACTCCGCTCTCCAGAAGTGGGAGAGGGAGCAACCCGACCCATGCATGATTGGCGCCGTCGGGAATTCTCAATGCTGCGATGCCCCCGCAGCCCCGATCCCCGTCATCGACCGCACGAACTGCGCGCCAAAGCGACGCCGCTCCGCAGCAGCCTGCGCCGAGTTGTCCAGCACCGACACGAGCCACGCGGAGACGAACGCAAGCGTCATCGAGAACAACGCCGGATTCGCATACGGGAAGATCGGCTTGTCATGGTGCAGCAGGCCGACCCACACCGTGGGGCCGAGCACCAGCAGCGCCACCGCCGATGCGAGTCCCGCGAGGCTTCCCGCAACGGCGCCCTTCGTGGTCAGTCCCTTCCAGAACATCGACAGGAACAGCACCGGGAAGTTGACCGAAGCGGCAATAGCCAGCACGAGCCCGGACAGGAAGGCGATATTCTGCTTCTCGAACAGCACGCCGAGCACCATCGCCAGCAGGCCGATGACCAGCGTGGCCGCCTTCGAGACGCGAATCTCGTCCTTCTCGTTCGCCTGTCCTTTGCGGAACACATTGGCGTACAAGTCGTGCGACACCGCCGAGGCCCCCGAAAGCGCCAGGCCCGCCACCACCGCGAGGATGGTCGCGAACGCCACCGCCGAGATGAAGCCGAGGAACAGGTCACCACCGATGGCATGCGCGAGATGCACCGCCACCATATTGCTGCCGCCGATGAGCTTGCCCGCGGCATCGCGGTAGGCAGGATCGCTCCCGACCATGACAATAGCGCCGAAGCCCACCACGAGGATCAGCACGTAGAAGTAGCCGATAAAACCGGTCGCATAGAGCACCGACTTGCGCGCTTCACGCGCATCCGCGACCGTGAAGAAGCGCATCAGGATATGCGGCAGACCGGCCGTGCCGAACATCATGCCCACGCCCAGCGAAATGGCGTCGATCGGGTTCGACACGAGGCCGCCGGGCGACAGGATGGCGAGTCCCTTGTCATGCACCTTCGCCGCGCCCGCGAACATCGCTTCGGGGCTGTAGTCGAAGTACGCCAGCACCATGAACGCCATGAACGTGACGCCGCCCAGCAGCAGCACGGCCTTGATGATCTGCACCCAGGTCGTCGCCAGCATGCCGCCGAACAGCACGTACAGCACCATCAGCAGGCCGACGACGACCACGGCCGATTCATAGCTGGTGCCGAACAGCAGTTCAATCAGCTTGCCGGCCCCAACCATCTGCGCGACCAGGTACATGATCACGACGGTCAGCGTGCCGAATGCGGCCGTGATGCGCACGGGCTTCTGCGACAGGCGGTACGACACGACGTCGGCAAACGTATAGCGGCCCAGGTTGCGCAGCCGCTCGGCCACGATGAACAGGATGATGGGCCAGCCGGCGACCACGCCGAGCGCGTAGATCAGCCCGTCATAGCCCTTGTCGAACATCATTGCCGAGATGCCGAGGAACGATGCGGCCGAGACCATGTCGCCCGCAATCGCCAGGCCGTTCTGGAAGCCGGTCAGGCCGCCTCCGGCCGCATAGAAGTCCGACGCTGATTTCGTGCGCCGCGCGGCCCAGCGCGTGATGCCGAGCGTGAACAGCACGAACAGCATGAACATCACGATGGCGCTCCAGTTCAGCGGCCGGCGCGTGACCTCGCCCTGGATGGCAGGCGCCGCCAGCGCAGCGCCACTTGCCAGGCTCATGATGAGAAGAGGCAGTTTGCGAAGAGTCGGCTTCATGCTTGGCACTCCTTGCGCAGGCGTTCGTTGATCGGGTCCAGCTCGGTATTGGCCCGACGCACGTAGACCGCAGTCAGCACGATGGCAGCCACGATGATGCCCACGCCGACGGGGATGCCGAGCGTCATGACACCGCCGCCAAGCGGCGTGCCGAGCGTGGCCGGCGCGAATGCCAGCAGCAGGATGAAGCCGAAATAGATGGCCAGCATCACCACCGTGAGCGACCAGCCCAGGCGCGCACGCCCGTTGGCCAGCCGGATGAAATCAGGGTGTTGCTGCAGGGTCTCAAGTTCCAGTTGTTGCGCGTCCATGCGGTCTCCTTTGGCCCGAGGGGGGCCGTGGCGCCTCTTGGCGGGCGCCATCGTCCTTGTCAAATCGGATTGGAATTGCGGGCCGGCAAGACTTGCCAGCCCGGAAGGTCAGATCGCCCCGACCGGCTGCTCATGCGTAACTTTCGGCCGCATATCCAGCACACGCCGCGCCTTGCCCACACTCGTGCGCTCGATGCCTTCGGCATCGAGCACCTGCACGCGCGTGGTCACGCCGACGTAGGTCTTGATCTGCTCCTTGAGTTGCTGCTCCAGCGCCGCACGGTCATTGCCGCTCAGGCCAGACGATTGCGGACGCGCTTCGACGCGCACCTCGAGCTTGTCCAGATGGCCGTCGCGCGTGACGACGAGCTGGTATTGCGGGGCCAGCGCGGGCGCCTTGAGGATCAGTTCCTCGATCTGCGACGGGAACACGTTCACACCGCGGATGATCAACATGTCGTCCGACCGACCCGTGATCTTGCCAATGCGGCGCATCGAACGCGACGTCGGCGGCAGCAGGCGCGTGAGGTCGCGCGTGCGGTAGCGGATCACCGGCAGCGCTTCCTTGGTCAGCGAGGTGAACACCAGTTCGCCCTCCTCGCCGTCCGGCAGCACTTCGCCGGTGACCGGATCGATGATCTCGGCATAGAAGTGGTCTTCCCAGATCACCGGGCCGTCCTTGCTTTCGATGCATTCGCACGCCACGCCCGGTCCCATGACTTCCGACAGGCCGTAGATGTCCACCGCATCGATGCCCGCGCGCGCTTCGATCTCGGCACGCATTGCATCGGTCCACGGCTCGGCGCCGAAGATGCCAACCTTCAGCGAGCTTTCGGCCGGATCCATACCCTGGCGCATCATCTCCTCGATCAGGTTCAGCATGTACGACGGCGTCACCATGATGATGTTCGGCTGGAACTCGCGGATCAGCTGTACCTGTTTCTCGGTCTGGCCGCCCGACATCGGGATGACCGTGCAACCCGCCTTTTCCGCACCGTAGTGCGCGCCGAGGCCACCCGTGAACAGGCCATAACCGTAGCTCACGTGCACGAGATCGCCTGGACGCCCCCCTGCGGCGCGAATCGAGCGCGCCACCACGCTCGCCCACGTGTCGATATCGCGTGCGGTGTAGCCCACCACGGTCGGCTTGCCCGTGGTGCCGCTCGATGCGTGCACGCGCGCCACCTTCTCGCGCGGCACGGCGAACATGCCGAACGGGTAGTTGTCGCGCAGGTCCTGCTTGGCCAGGAACGGGAACTTCGACAGGTCCGACAGCGACTTCAGGTCATCCGGATGCACGCCCGCCGCGTCAAACGACTTGCGGTAATGCGGCACGTTGTCATAGGCATGGCGCACGCTCCATTTAAGCCGTTCCAGCTGCAGCGCCTGCAGTTCATCGCGGCTGGCGCGTTCGATCGGCTCCAGCTCGTCGGGGTGGGAAGTGCGTTGAACCATTGTCTACTCCATCGTTATCGTGGCGCCGCATGCTTTGGGGGGCCGGCGCGAGGGGCTACGGTACTGCGAGCGAAGCTCGGTAAGGGTCAGATGTGCTTGCGGCTCTGCACCACGCGGAAGCGGTTGGCGACGAACGCCGCGTCTGACAGCGACGCATTGGCGGCAGGATTGGCGCCGGTGGCATGGAAATCGCTGAATGCCGCCGACTGATTGACGAACACGGCGCCGGTCAGGTTGAACGACAGCGCCACGCCGGCCTCTTCCGCTGCATCGCTGATCGCATCGGCCACGCCGTCGTTGGTGGTGTAGGCAGACAGCGTCAGCGCGCCGTGTTCCTTTGCGCCGCGGCGAGCCAGATCGATGCTGTGTGCGGTGTCTTCAGTGGCGACCACGAACGAGATCGGACCGAACAGCTCCTGCATGATCTTGCCTTCGTCGCTCGCATCGACTTTGAGCACCAGCGGCGTGTGCACGCGGGCGCCGGGGAACTCGGGATGCTGCAGCGCGCGGCTGTCGATGACGATCTCGCCCAGCGACCGAGATGCCTCGATACGCTGCACCACGCCATCATTCTGGATCGCGCCGATCAGTTCCACAGCCTTGGCCGCATCGCCCGTCAGCTTGCCCACGGCTTCGCCAATCGCGCTGGCGACCTGATCGAAGCTCAGGTGCCCTTCCGGCGTGTCGATGCCGCCCTTTGGCACATAGATGTTCTGCGGCGCCGTGCACATCTGGCCAGAGTACAGCGCGAGCGAGAACGCGATATTGCGCACCATGCCCTTGAAGTCGCTGGTCGAGTCGATGACGATCTGGTTCACGCCAGCCTTCTCGGTGTACACCTGCGCCTGGTGCGCATTGCGCTCGAGCCAGTCACCGTTGGCGGTGCTGCCGGTGAAATCGATCAGGCGCACTTCCGGACGCAGCGCGAGCGTCGATGCCATGCGCTCGGTCGGGTCGTTGGCGACCAGCGTGACGAGGTTCGGGTCGAAGCCGGCTTCCTGCAGCACTTCACGCGCGACTTCCACGGTGATGGCGAGCGGCAGGATCGCGCCCGGGTGCGGCTTGACCACCACGGCGTTGCCGGTGGCAAGGCTCGCGAACAGGCCCGGATATCCGTTCCACGTCGGGAACGTGCAGCAGCCGATCACCAGGCCGACACCACGCGGCACCACGGTGTACTGCTTCTCCATGCGCAGCGGCTCGTTCTTGCCTTGCGGCTTCTCCCACACTGCACGCTTCGGGATGCGACGCATCTCGTCCCACGCATAGGCCACGGCTTCCAGGCCGCGGTCCTGCGCGTGCGGGCCGCCGGCCTGGAAGGCCATCATGAAGGCCTGGCCGGTGGTGTGCATGACTGCGTACGCAATCTCGAAGCTGCGGCGGTTCAGGCGATGCAGGATCTCGAGCGAGACGCCAACCCAAGCCTGGGGGCCAGCCTTGCGCCATGCGGGCATGCCTGCCGCCACGCCGGCGAAAAGCTGGTCGAGATCGGGCTTCGGATAGGTAACGCCCAGTTCCGTGCCATACGGCGAGACTTCCTTGCCGGCCTGGCCGACCGTGCCCGGCTGTGTCAGCGCGAAGGGCTTGTTCAGCCGCGCTTCGAATGCGGCCTTGCCGTCGGCGTTGGCGGTCTCGCCGTACGCCCTGGGGCTCGGCATTTCGGGGAACGGGCTCCAGTAGCCGCGCTCGGCGATGGCCTGGGTGGCTTGGTCCAGCAGCGCCTGATGACGCGTGAAAAACGGATGGGACACAGCTTGCTCCGGGGAAATGTTTGCTTGAATGGCTTGAATGACTTGAATGGACGCCGGGAACCGCTCAGGTTTCCTGGTCGAAATCGATCACCAGCTTGTCGGTGACGGCGTAGCTCTGGCAGCTCAGGATGAAACCGCGCGCAACCTCGTAGTCTTCGAGCGCGAAGTTGACATCCATGTCGACCTCGCCTTCGATGCGCTTGCAGCGGCACGTGGAACAGACGCCGCCCTTGCAGGAGTAAGGCAGCTCGATCCCCTGCGCCAGCGCGGCGTCGAGGATGGTCTCCTTGTTCTTCTCCAGCGTGAACTGCCGCGTGCGGCCATCCTGGATCACCGTGACCTCGCACTGCTGCTGCCCCAGCTGCTTGTGTGCGTGCGCCGCGGGGCGCGCCGCGGGAATGCTGGTGGCGAACAGTTCGCGCTTGATGCGTGCCTTGTCGACGCCGTTTTCTTGCAGCGCATGCGACACCTCTTCCATCATCGAATGCGGGCCGCAGATAAAGGCCACGTCGATGTCCTGCGGGCGCACCCAGTGGCGCAGCAGCGCGCGCACTTTCTCGCCGTCGATGCGGCCATTGAACAGGTCGATGTCGAGCTGTTCGCGGCTCAGGATGAAGACGAGGTTGAAGCGCTCGAGGTAGGTGTCCTTCAGGTCTTCAAGTTCTTCCTTGAACAGCACCGACGACGATGCGCGGTTGCCGTAGAACAGCGTGAAGCGGCTGTCCGGCTCGGTCATCAGCGTGGTCTTGATGATCGACAGCATCGGCGTGATGCCGCTGCCGGCGGCGAACGCCACGTAGTGCTTGCTGTGCGTGTCCGACAGCGGCACGTGGAAATGTCCCGACGGCGGCATGACTTCCAGCGTCATGCCCGGCTGCAACGCATCGTTGGCCCAGTTCGAGAACATGCCGCCATCCACGCGCTTGATCGCCACGCGCAGGCGCCGGTCCTGCACGGCGGAGCAGATCGAGTACGAGCGGCGGACGTCCTCGCCGCCGATGCCGGCGCGCAGCGTCAGATGCTGGCCCTGCACGTAGCGATAGGTATCGGCCAGGTCCTCCGGCACGGCGAAAGTCACCGCCACGGCATCGCGCGTTTCGCGTGTCACGCTGGCGACGGTCAGTTCATGGAATTTGCTCATTCTGCGGCTCCGGGCGGCTCAATGGGCCTTGAAATAGTCGAAAGGTTCCTTGCAATCGCCGCAGCGGTACAGGGCCTTGCAGGCGGTCGAGCCGAACTGGCTGACCAGGCGTGTGTGGCGCGAGCCGCAGTGCGGGCAGGCCACCACCAGCGCGGGCGACGCCTTGCGGCTGATGCCGCTGATGTCAATCACCTGCTGCGCGGGCGGCGCAATGCCGTAGCCGGACAGGCTGGCCTTGCCGCGCGGGCTCATCCAGTCGGTGGTCCAGGCCGGCGCCAGGCGCGTTTGCACGCTGATGCGGTCGATGCCCTGCGCACCCAGCACGCGCTCGATGTCGTCGCGGATCACCGTCATGGCCGGGCAGCCCGAGTACGTCGGCGTGATGGTGATCACGCAGGCGTCGTCGATCCACGCCACGTCGCGCACGATGCCCAGGTCGACGACGGAGATCACCGGGATTTCCGGGTCGGGCACCTGCTCCAGCCAGTCCCAGAGCTGTGCAACGCTGGCGCGTTCCAACACTTGCGCTGACATGGCGCTCACCACCGGGCGCCAGGATAGGCGCGCTGCAGGAACTGCATCTCGGCCAGCAGGTAGCCAAGATGTTCAGTATGGCGGCCCTGGCGGCCACCGGTCTGCGACCAATTGCCAGCGGGGATGCGCAACGTGGCTTCCTCCAGTACCTCGCCCACATGGCGCTGCCACGACTCGGCCAGCGAGGCCGGATCGACCGCAACGCCCTGTGCAACCAGCGCGACTTCGGCAGCATCGGACTCGAACAGTTCGCCGGTGAACATCCACAGGTCGTCGAAGGCATCCTGCATGCGGCGATGGCTCTCCTCGGTGCCGTCACCAAGGCGAACGACGAGGTCCCCGCTGCGGCGCACGTGGTAGGTCACTTCCTTCAGCGACTTGGCCGCAATCTCTGCAATGCGCGCATCGGTCGAGTGCTGCAGCCGCTCAAGCAGGAAGTAGTGCCAGGTATCGAACAGGAACTGGCGGGCCAGCGTGTCGGCGTAGCTGCCGTTGGGCTGTTCGACGAGCAGCAGGTTGCGGAACTGGTGGGCATCGCGCAGGTAGGCAAGCTGGTCAGCGTTGCGGCCCACGCCTTCGACTTCCGCCGCGTAGCCGAGCCACAGGCGGGTCTGGCCGACGAGATCCAGCGCGACGTTGGTCAGCGCAATGTCCTCTTCCAGCGCGGGGCCGCGGCCGCACCATTCCGACAGGCGCTGGCCCAGCACCAGCGTGGTATCGCCCAGGCGCTGCAGATATTCGAACTTGTGTTGGTCCATGGTGGATGCGTCCTCGCGCCTGGAATTCAGATGTGCTTGACCTCTTCCGGCATCGGGAAGAAGGTGGGGTGGCGGTAGACCTTGCTGTTGGCGGGCTCGAACAGCGGGCCCTTGTCGCCGGGGCTGCTGGCGACTACGTCGGCGGCTTTCACGACCCAGACGCTGACGCCTTCATTGCGACGCGTGTAGACGTCACGCGCGTGATTGATCGCCATTTCGCCGTCCGGCGCATGCAGGCTGCCCACGTGCTTGTGAGCGAGACCGTGCTGGCTGCGGATAAAGATCTCCCAAAGCGGCCACTCTTTCATGGCAACTCTCCTGTCAGTTTGTGAGGGGTTGTTGGCGCGGCGGCGCGCCGGATGCTCAGGCGGCGGCGCGCTCTTGCTTGTCGGCGCGGGCCACCAGCGCTTCACGGAACCACGCACCGTCGTCCCAGGCCTTGACGCGCGTGCGCAGGCGGTCGCGGTTGCACGGGCCGTTGCCGCGCAGGACGTTGTAGAACTCGTCCCAGTTGATCGCGCCGAAATCGTAATGGCCGCGTTCCTCGTTCCACTTGAGGTCCGGATCGGGAATGGTCAGGCCCAGGTACTCGGCCTGCGGCACGGTCTGATCGACCATCTTCTGGCGCAGCTCGTCGTTCGAGAACAGCTTGATGCGCCATTTCATCGACTGCGCGCTGTTCGGTGAATCCGCATCGGACGGGCCGAACATCATCAGCGCGGGCCACCACCAGCGGTTCAGTGCGTCCTGCGCCATCTGTTTCTGTTCGGCCGTGCCTTGGCACAGCTTGAGCAGGATGTCGTAGCCCTGGCGCTGGTGGAACGACTCTTCCTTGCACACGCGCACCATGGCGCGGGCATACGGACCAAACGAGCAGCGGCACAGCGGCACCTGGTTGATGATGGCCGAGCCATCGACCAGCCAGCCGATCGCGCCGATGTCGGCCCAGCTCAGCGTCGGGTAGTTGAAGATGCTCGAATACTTCGCCTTGCCGGAGTGCAGGTCGCCCAGCAGTTCGTCGCGCGAAGCACCGAGCGTTTCGGCGGCGCTATACAGGTAGAGGCCGTGGCCCGCTTCGTCCTGGATCTTTGCCAGCAGCACGGCCTTGCGTTCCAGCGTCGGCGCACGCGTGACCCAGTTGCCTTCAGGCAGTTGGCCGATGATCTCGGAATGCGCGTGCTGCGAGATCTGGCGGATCAGGGTCTTGCGGTAAGCCTCGGGCATCCAGTCCTTCGCTTCGATCTTGATGCCGGCATCCACGCGTGCCTGGAACTCGCGCTCCTGCGGGTCCATCTCTTCCATCGCGCGGAGCCTTGTTGCCCCGGTATCCACCAACTGTGCGTACATGCAGTACTCCGCTTTGTAGGGTCTTGACCTGCGTCAAATCATTCGGTTGCAATGGATGATAGTGATACAATTTGATTCAAACAATCGACGTTTGTGTATCACTTTCGGAATCATTTTGAGGGGCATGCATGGCCACCCGTTCGGCGACAGAACCGGTTTCCCCGCAGGTCGCGCGGCTCGCACGCGGCCTTAAGCTCGGCGCCAATTCGATGCTCGTGACACTGTTTGGCGATGTGGTCGCGCCGCGGCCTCAGGCGCTGTGGCTGGGCAGCCTGATCCGCCTGGCCGAGCCGTTCGGCATCAACGACCGGCTTGTACGCACTGCGACGTTCCGGCTGACGTCCGATGACTGGCTCAACGCCACGCGCATCGGGCGGCGCAGCTACTACGGCTTGTCCGAGGCGGGGCTGCAGCGCTGCCTGCATGCCGGCAAGCGAATCTACGCCGGCGACGCACCCGACTGGGACGGCCGCTGGACGTTGGCGCTGGTGCGTGGCGACGCGCGCGCCACCATCCGCCAGCGATTGAAGCGCGAGCTGCTGTGGGAAGGCTTCGGCGCGATCGCGCCGGGCGTGTATGCGCATCCGAATGCCGATGCAAACTCGCTAGGTGAGATCATCCGTGCAGCGCATGCGCAGGACTTCGTCGCGGTGATGGACGCGACCAGCCTCGAGACATTCTCGATCCGACCGCTGCAGACGCTGATGCACCAGACGTTCAAGCTCGGCGACGTGGCGTCCGCGTGGCAGGCGCTGCTGCGCCGCTTCTCGCCCGTGCTGGCCGACGCACATGCCATGACGCCGGCCGACGCCTTTTTCGTACGCACGCTGCTGCTGCACGAATACCGCCGCGTGCTGCTGCGCGACCCGAATCTGCCGGAACAACTGCTGCCCACGGACTGGCCCGGTCGCACCGCGCGAGACCTGTGCCGTGATATGTACGCGGCACTGCTGGATGCCAGCGAGGACTATCTGCGCGAGGTTGTGGAGGTATCCGAAGGTACGCTGGCCAACGCCACCCGGCTTCTGCGCAGGCGCTTTGCCATGGCGTAGGCGGTTTGTGCCTGCTCATACCGCGGCCGCACCGGGCCCGGTCCGACGAGCTAGCATTTCGAAAGACGCAATCAACTAGGCATTTCCGAAATTCCGTCCTACCGTATTGGAGTTATGCCGTGCGGGTCATTTCTTTCCATTGCGGAACGGGTTCTCCGATGAAAACAACGCCTTTGCTGCATTGCGCTGTGGCAGTGCTGGGCCTGGCCGGCACGTCGATCGTGCAGGCCGCCCCGATGACCGTGTCATCGACCGCATTCGCCGAAAACGCCGTCATTCCAGCCGCACATGGTGGCAACACGCCAGCCAATTGCGGCGGCCAGGGCGTATCGCCGCCCGTGGCATGGACGGGCCTGCCGGCCGGAACGAAATCCGTGGCGATCTTTATGTTCGATCCCGATGGCGCCATGGGCCTGGGGGTTTCGCACTGGGTCGCCTACAACATCGCGGCGGATCGCGGCCATCTCAAGCAGGGCGAGGGACAGAAGGATGGCGCGGGTATTACGGTCGGCAAGAACGTTTCCGGCGAAGCCGCATACCGCGGACCGTGCCCGCCCGTGGGCGATGTGCCGCACCACTACATCGTGACGGTAGTCGCCACGGATCTGGAGCCCGGCGCCCTTCCCGCCGGCCTGACACGCGACGAACTGATGGCGGCGCTCAAGGGGCACGCTCGCGGCGGCGCCAGCGTGCTGGGCCGATACGGCCGGTAATCGGCAGCCTTGCCACGCAGGCAACTGGCAGCCAATCGCCTGTCTGCGGCGATTGCATCACAAATCTGTAAAACTCGACCGCCAGAATGGGGCGCTTTTGCTTGCGCGGTACGGTGCCGCGCTTACCGAAAATCCCGGCAAAGGAGCCCGCCCGATGTTCCGTCAATCCGTCCTGGCCAGCGCCATCGCGCTGGCCTGTCTTGGCCTGTCCCCGTCGCTGCAAGCGCAGACCGCCTATCCCGCCACGCTGGCTGGCCACGCAGTGCTGCCGGCCCAGACCTACCTGCCCGTGCCGAAGGATGCGCCGGCCGACTTGCAGCTCAGCGGCAAATTCACCACTGCGCAGCGTGCCGACGCGCCGGGCACCGTGGAAGGCAAGTCGAACGGCCGCCCGACCGGCGTCTCGCTGCCGTTCCAGGGCCAGCCTGCACAGGGCCATTCCGGCATCAAGCGCATGGCCGATGGCACCTTCTGGGTACTGACCGACAACGGCGCAGGCGCCAAGGCCAATTCGCCGGACTTCATGCTGTACCTGAACCACTACAAGGTCGACTTCGCCAGCGGCAAGTTCCAGCGCTTGAAGACCGTGTTCCTGCACGATCCGGACAAGAAGGTGCCGTTCCGCATCGTCCACGAAGGCAGCAAGGCGCGTTACCTGACGGGTTCTGACTTTGATACCGAGAGCTTCCAGTTCGCCGGCGGCTCGCTGTGGATCGGTGACGAGTTCGGTCCTTTCCTGATTCAGGCGGACCTGAACGGCAAGGTGCTGGCCGTGTTCGAGACGAAGGTCGACGGCAAGGTCGTGCGCTCGCCCGACCACCCGGCCATCACCGCGCCGGGCGCCCCGGACGGCACGGTGAAATTCGAGGTACGCCGCTCGAAGGGCTTCGAGGGCATGGCTTCATCGCCGGATGGCAGCAAGCTGTACGCGCTGCTGGAAGGCGCACTGTGGAACGAGGCCAGCCGCGCGTATGAGTCCGAAGACGGCAAGCCCTACCTGCGCGTGCTGGAGTTCGACGTGAAGCAGCGCGCCTGGACCGGCCGCCACTGGAAATACGTGCTCGAAGCGGGCCACCACGCCATCGGGGACTTCAACATGATCGACGCCACCACGGGCCTGATCATCGAGCGCGACAACGGCGAAGGCACGCCAGACAAGGCCTGCCCGGCCGGCCAGAAGCGCACCGACTGCTTCGACGACGTGGCGAAGTTCAAGCGCATCTACAAGATCGAACTGACCGATGCCAACGCGGGCGCGCCAGTACGCAAGATCGGCTATATCGACCTGTTGCGCATGGCCGATCCGAACCACCTGGCACGCAAGCCGCTGACCGATGGTGTTCTGGCTTTCCCGTTCTTCACGATCGAGAACGTGGACGTGGTGGATGCCACGCACATCGTCGTGGGCAATGACAACAACCTGCCCTTCTCGAGCAGCCGCGAGCCTAACCGTGCGGATGACAACGAGCTGGTGTTGCTGGAAGTCGGGGAGTTTCTGAAGGCGCGCTAAATAAGAGGCCCGGCAGACGCCGGGCCTTGTTCTTTCAGGCTATCGATGCAGCGTCAGGCCGCAATACGAAACGTAGCCACCGCCTGCTTCAACCGCTGCGCCTGCTCCTCCAGCGAGCCGGCCGCCGCAGCCGCCTCTTCCACCAGCGCGGCGTTCTGCTGCGTGACCGAATCCATCTGCGTCACGGCCTGGTTGACCTGCTCGATGCCGGCGCTCTGCTCCGCCGACGCCGCGCTGATCTCGCCCATGATGTCCGTCACGCGCCTGACCGCTTCCACGATCTCCAGCATGGTCTGGCCCGATTGCGCCACGAGGGTCGAGCCCTTCTCCACGCGGTCGACCGAGTCGCCGATCAGCGCCTTGATTTCCTTGGCAGCGGTAGCGCTGCGCTGGGCCAGGCTGCGCACCTCGCCCGCCACCACCGCAAAGCCGCGGCCCTGCTCGCCCGCGCGCGCGGCTTCCACCGCTGCGTTCAGCGCCAGGATGTTGGTCTGGAACGCGATGCCTTCGATCACGGCGATGATGTCGACCACCTTCTTCGACGCGCCGTTGATCTCTTCCATGGTCTCGGCGACCTTGTCGGCCACGTCGCCGCCCTTGGCCGCGATCTCCGACGCGTTCACGGCCAGCGCGCTGGCCTGCTTCGCGTTGTCGGCGTTCTGGCGCACGATGCTGGTCAGCTCTTCCATGCTGGCCGCGGTCTGCTGCAGCGACGACGCCTGCTCTTCCGTACGCTGCGACAGGTCGGTGTTGCCCACGGCGATCTGGCTGGTGCCGGAGGCAATGGCCTCGGTGCCGGTGCGCACGTCGCGCACGATGTGCAGGATGTTGGTATTCATCTCCGACAGTGCGTGCAGCAGCTGGCCAGTCTCGTCCTGGCTATCTACGCGGATGTCGCTGGTCAGGTCGCCCGACGCCACGGTGCGCGCGATATCGACGGCATGGCCCAGCGGGCGGATGATGCCGCGCGTCAGCCACACGGCGAAACCAACGCCGATGGCCAGCACCAGCACGCCCAGCAGAATCAGGCTGTTGCGCGCATTGACGTAGATGGTGTTGATCTCGGCAGCCGTCGCGTCGATGCTGGTGCGCTGGATGTCGAGCAGCTTCTGGATCTCGGCCAGGTAGGCATCGCCGGCGGGCACGAACTCTTTCTCGAGTACCGCGTTGGCTTCCTCGGTCAGCCCTTCCTGCTTGAGCTTGGTGATCTTGTCGCGCGAGGCGTTGTACGGCTCACGCACCTGCAGGATCTTCGCGAACGCGGCCTTCTCGGCCTCGGATGTCAGCATCGGCTGCATCTTGTCGCGCAGCGCCGCAATGCCTTCGAGCGACGCCTTGGTTTCCTTCGCGAAGAACGCGCCCAGCGACGGATCCGCGCTCTTGGCCACCGCCGTGGTACGGCGCACGCTGGTATGCATCAGGCGATACCAGTCGCTGACCAGGCGCTCCTTCGTCAGCGGCTGCTGCATCATGTCATGCGTGCGCTCCGCCACCTGCTGCAGGCGCATGATGCCGAATGCGGACATCAACGCGCAAAGCACCAACACCACGCCAAAGCCAATGCCGAGGCGTACCCCGATTCCGAAATTCTTCATTATTTCTTCTACCTGATCTGGACTTCGATACGGCGAAGTGCTGGCGCGCGGACGCCGCCTTTCGCTCTCGTGGCCCGCCGACCTGGACAGGGACTGTGGCGGGCTATGGATGGGAACGGCAGCGGCAGGGCGAAACTTTAGGGTTTTTGCGAATACCCGGCGATGGTGGGGTGTGGCTGACAGGTTCGGAAATTGTGCCCGGAACGCTCCCATTCCTTGCCGCCCGGCCCGTCCAACACCTAGAGTATTCACAGACATGCTGCATGCACCGCCACGCCGATTCCCCCTGATGACAAGGAGCGACCGCATGACTACCCCTCCCAACCCCTTCGCGGATTTCACCAAGATGTTTGAGCAATTCAAGCTTCCGGGCATGGACATGAGCGCCGTGATGGAAGCGCGGCGCAAGGATATCGAGGCGCTCGGCGAGGCCAACAAGCTCGCCTATGAAGGCATGCAGGCGCTGATACAGAAGCAGACCGAGATCTTCGGCGAGGCCATGCAGCAGATCCAGTCCGCCGCGCAGCAGATGAGCACCGGCTCCAATCCGGTCGAGGCCATGGCGCAGCAGAACGAGTTCGTGCAGAAAGCCCTGCACCAGGCGCTGGAGAATATGCGCGAGCTGGCCGAGATGGCCCGCAAGTCGCAGGCCGATGCGATGGCTGTGATCGGCAACCGCGCACAGCAGAATTTGCAGGAAGCGGGAGCGCTGCTCAAGCCGAAGTCAAGCTGAGCGCACAACGCTCAGGGCGACCGTTCAGGTCAGCGAAAAGCCGGCTGTGTCCGCCGGCTTTTCGCGTTTGTGGACATGGATGTGGTGTGGAAGTCGTTTCCGGCCGGGGGCGATTACTGCGCCGTCCAACCTCCGTCAGCCACCCATGTGGCACCTCGTACTTCGGCCGCCAGCGGCGAACACAACATCAGCGCCAGCCCGCCCAATTGCTCGGGCGTGACGAACTGGCCCGAGGGCTGCTTCTCGCCGAGCAGGCGCGCGCGAGCCGCATCGATAGCAATCCCCTCGCGAGCGGCGAGATCGTCGATCTGCTTCTGCACCAGGGGCGTCAGCACGAACCCCGGGCAGATCGCGTTGCAGGTCACGCGGGTGCCCGCCGTCTCCAGCGCGGTGACCTTGGTCAATCCGACGAGTCCATGCTTGGCAGCCACATAGGCCGACTTTCCGGCCGAGCCGACCAGCCCGTGCACCGAAGCGATATTGATGATGCGGCCCCAGTTGCGCGCCCGCATGCCGGGCAGCACGTGACGCGTGGTGTGAAAGCCCGAGCTCAGGTTGATGGCGATGATGTCGTCCCACTTCTGCGCATCGAAGCTTTCGATCGGCGATACGTGCTGGATGCCGGCGTTGTTGACGAGGATATCCAGCGCGCCGAAACGCTCGTTGGCCATGGCGATCATTGCGCCGATCTCGTCGGCCTTGCGCATGTCGGCCGGGTGGTGCACGACCTGTGCGCCCGTAGCGCCAATGGTGTCAAGCGCGGCATCGACGTCGCCGAAGCCGTTGAGCACGATATTGGCGCCCGCCTCGGCCAGTGCCCGGGCGACGCCCAGGCCAATGCCGCTCGTGGAACCGGTCACGAGCGCGGTCTTTCCGTTCAGGGTATTCATGGCAATGCGGATTCAGGAATTGCGGGAAACGTTGGAAACGTTCGGAACGGTCAGACCAGGCCGGTCATGTAGTAGACCAGGATGACGAAGAACACCGCCAGCGTCTTGATCATCGTGACGGCGAAGATGTCGCGATACGAGTCGCGGTGGGTAAGGCCGGTCACGGCCAGCAGCGTGATCACCGCGCCGTTGTGCGGCAGCGTGTCCATGCCGCCGCTCGCCATCGACACCACGCGGTGCAGCACCTCCATCGGAATGCCCGCCGCCTGCGCGCCCTGGATGAACGTGTCGCCCATGGCTGCAAGCGCAATGCTCATGCCACCCGACGCCGAGCCGGTGATGCCGGCCAGCGCGCTCACCGAAACCGCAGCATTGACGAGCGGGTTGGGAATGCTGTGCAGCGCATCGCCCACCACCAGGAAACCCGGCAGCGCCGCGATCACACCCCCGAAGCCATATTCCGAAGCTGTGTTCATGGCCGCCAGCAGCGCACCGCCCACCGCGGCCTTGCTGCCTTCGGCAAAGCGCTGGCGCACGGTGCCGAACGCGGTCACGACCACGAGCAGGATGCCCAGCAGCAGCGCGCCTTCCACGGCCCAGATCGCGACCACCGAGGCGACCGGGACGGTTACCGGCTTGGCCAGTCCGGGCAGTTCCAGACCAGCGGTCGTGCCGTACCACTGCGGGATCATGCGCGTCAGCACGAAGTTGGACACGCCGACCAGCACCAGCGGCGCGATGGCCAGCAGCGGGTTCGGAAGCTGGGCCGTCTCGATCGGTTCCGGCTCGTTCAGCAGCGACGTGCCATAGCCTTCGCCCTTCGCCATGGCGGCGCGACGGCGCCATTCCAGGTAGCTCAGGCCCACCACGATGATGAACAGCGCACCGGCTACGCCCAGCACAGGCGCCGCCCAGGCGGTGGTCTTGAAGAACGTGGTCGGGATGATGTTCTGGATCTGCGGCGTACCGGGCAGCGAATCCATCGTGAACGAGAACGCGCCCAGCGCGATCGCGCCCGGCATCAGCCGTTTAGGGATATTGCTCTGGCGGTAAAGCTCCGCCGCGAACGGATAGACCGCGAACACGACCACGAACAGCGACACGCCGCCATAGGTCAGCAGCGCGCACACGGCGACGATCACCGCGTTTGCGCGCGAGCTGCCGATGTAGCGGATCGCGGCCGCTACGATCGAGCGCGAGTAGCCCGACAGCTCGATGACCTTGCCGAACACGGCGCCGAGCAGGAACACCGGGAAATACAGCTTCACGAAACCGACCATCTTCTCCATGAAGATGCCTGTAAAGGCTGGCGCCACGGCCGACGGGTCGGTCAGCAGCACGGCGCCAAGGGCGGCCAGCGGGGCAAACAGGATGACGCTGTAGCCGCGGTAGGCGGCAAGCATCAGGAAGGCTAGAGCAGCAACGACGATCACAAAGGACATGAAGTCTCCGCGAGGATTGTTCTTGGTCTGGGGGAAATATAGGTGCCGGCGCGTGAGCGCGCCCGGTCACTTACATCTGTTGCAGAACACACGGCCAACGCCGCGTTCTTGCGAGCGGGGAGACATTGCACGGAACATGCCAACAATATAAGTGCTCTATAAGTATCTTATCGTCGAATTTAACCCCAGTCTACCTGGGGACGTCTTAATTCGGAGACACGAGCGCAAACCCATGCACCATACGCGCTCGATTGTGAGACTATCTGTCTCCAAATCGAGAATAATCAAATGGAAACACTCAGTGACGCAGGAGACAACGTGCTGGGCAACTACGACTCCGTGGCGCGCCGCGCGATGGAATCGCTGTTCCGCACGTTCGAGAATTTCAGCGAGGGCACGATCGTCGTCGACGTCAACGGCCGCGTCGTGTGGATCAACAAGCGTTATGCGGCGCGCTTCGGCTTTGCCGATCCGCAGGAAGCGGTCGGCCTCGATTGCGAGCGGGTGATTCCCAACAGCCTGATGCGCGAGGTGGTGGACACCGGCAAGCCGATCCTGCTCGACATCATGGAGGCCGGGCGCGAGCCGATGATCGTGATGCGGCTGCCGATCAAGGACGACGACGGCAATACCGTGGGCGCAGTGGGCTTCGCGCTATTCGACGAACTCAAGGCGCTGACGCCACTGCTGTCGCACTACACGCGGGCCCGCGACGAACTGGCCGCCACGCGCCGCACGCTGGAGCAGACGCGCCGCGCCAAGTACACCTTCGCGAGCTTCGTCGGCAACTCGCCCGCGACGCTGGAGGTCAAGCGCCTGGCGCGCCGGGCCGCGCAGGTCGATGCACCGGTGCTGCTGCTCGGCGAGACTGGCACGGGCAAGGAACTGCTCGCGCATGCTATCCATGCCGGGTCATTGCGTGCCGACCGTCCGCTGGTCACCGTCAACGTCGCGGCAATTCCGGAAGCGCTGCTCGAAGTAGAGTTCTTCGGCGCCGCGCCGGGCGCCTACACCGGCGCGGAACGCAAGGGACGCGTCGGCAAGTTCGAGCTGGCCGATGGCGGCACGCTGTTTCTCGACGAGATCGGCGACATGCCGCTTGCGCTGCAGAGCAAACTGCTGCGCGCGTTGCAGGACAAGGAGATCGAGCCGATCGGCTCGAACCGCATCATCCGCTCGGATGTGCGCATCATTGCCGCGACCTCGGCCGACCTGCCTGCGCTGGTGGAAGCCGGCAAGTTCCGTGCGGACCTCTACTACCGGCTCAATGTCGTGCCGATCTGCCTGCCGCCGCTGCGCCAGCGCCAGGCGGACCTGCTGCCGCTCGCCTACGCGATCCTCGAAGAAATCTGCCGGCGCACGGAGCGCGACGCGCCCGTGCTGTCCGACTGTGCGCTGAGCCTCATGGGCGAACACGACTGGCCGGGCAATGTGCGCGAACTGCGCAACACGCTGGAGCGCCTGGTGATGCTGCACGATGGCGGCGCCGTCGATGCATCGATGCTGGCCCCGCTGCTCGGCCGGCGAGCCGTGACGGCGCCGGCTGCCGTGGCCGCTTCGGCGCCATCCCCCGACGCGATGACCGCTACAGAGCCGGTGCTGCCCGCGGATCCACCCGCCTACGCGGACGCCATGGCGCAATACGAGGCCGCCTACCTGTCACAAGCGCTGGCTGCAAGCGGAAGCAATGTGCCGCGTGCGGCCAGGGCCATCGGCATCAGCCGCGCCGCGTTCTACAAGAAGCTCGTGGCGCACCGCGCGGCCGGGCGCATCGCACCGGCCGGCACGGCGGAGTCCTGAGCGCGGTCAGTGGACGGGATGGCTTGTTGCGATGGTCTGGCCGATCATCGTCGCCGTCGCGGCCGACAGCGTCCAGCCCAGATGGCCGTGCCCTGTGTTGTAGAAGACCCTGGCAGCACGGCCACGCGCAACACGCGGCATCATGTCCGGCATCATCGGCCGCAGCCCTGCCCAGGGTACCGCGCGCGAGGTTTCGATATCGAAATTGCGCCGCACCCACGACACCAGCGGCGCGATGCGATCGGCGCGGATATCGCGATTGTGGCCGTTGAATTCCGCCGTGCCCGCCACGCGGAAGCGGTCGGCACCGAGCCGGCTGGTCACGATCTTGGCGCTTTCGTCGAGCAAACTCACGTACGGCGCATTGTTCACGCTGCGCACGTCATCGAGATGCACGGTGATCGAGTAGCCCTTGACCGGATACACGTTTAGCCGATCCCCCAGCATGGCAGCGATATGGCGACTGCCCACGCCAGCGCACACCACGACTGCCGTCCCCTTGATCTCGCGCTCGCCGCCATCCTGACCTGCGGCTACGGCGGCTTCCGACGCCGCCACGCGCATCACCACGCCATCGGAGCGCTGGTCCACGGCCTTCACATTGACGCCGTGCACGAACGTCACGCCGAGCCGCTCGCAAGCACGGGCCAGGCCGCGCGTGAACTTGTGGATATCACCGGTGGAATCGGACGGCGTGTAGTAGCCGCCGTAGTAGCTGCCCTGCAGCGTGGGCTCGATGGTGCGAATCTCTTCCGGCGTGACGGCGTAGCGTTCCAGCCCGCCCTCCATCAGCATCCGGTTGGTGCGGCCCGCGGCTTCGAAGCTCGGGCGGTCGTGATAGAAGTGCAGGATGCCGCGGCGCTCAAGATTGAAATCGATCTGCTCGCGCTCGGCCATTGCGAACAGGTGCTCGCGCGCGGCAATGGCCAGCCGCGTGGTTTCGATCGTGTTGGCGCGATAGCCGCGCAGGTGCCCGACGAATTCGCCGAGCCACGAATACTTGTGCCACGATGGACGCGGATTCAGCAGCAGCGGCGCATCGCGCTTCATCATCCATTTCAGGCCCTTGAGCAGCGTGCCGGCGTTGTTCCAGACCTCGGCATTGCAGGCGGAAAGCTGTCCGCCGTTGGCGAAAGACGTTTCCATCGCCGGATAGTCTTGGCGGTCCAGTACGGTGACGCGATAGCCGAGTTTCGCGAGGGTATAGGCGGTCGTGACGCCGGTAATGCCGGCGCCGATGACGAGCATGTGAGACATGACAGATTGTCCTGAAGCAAGGATAAATTTGACCGTTGCCGGTCCCCTGCCCCATCTGTCCGCGGTACCTGAGAGCTTGGACATGGCCAGGCCATGCCGTCCCCTTCGGTGGGCGCAAAGCGCCTCTCTCCAGATCTGTACTTGCGACGCCACAGTCCTGTGTGCCTGAGAGTTTCCGGGGCGGTTGCTCCGTCGGCGCCGGACGCGCCTGGCGGCGTTCCGGTCTCTCCTGCGAGGTCGCACGGTGCCGGAGGGTGTCCGATACCGCTATTTCTGGCAGGCCGTGAGCCCACCGAAAGGGGAATGATAGCCTGAAGGTTGGGGTGACGAGAGTCGGGTTATCCCCCACGCAAGGGGGATATTGCGGTCTAGACGACCTGGCGATCAACCCCGTGCGGGATGCGCCACGCTGCTGAGGACACGCTGGGCCTAAACCAGCCGGAAGACCTCCAGGGCTCCGGTCAGTTGCGTAGTCTGCGCCTGCTGGCGTTGAGCCGCGACGGCAGTTTCCGTGACGTGCGCGCTGTTTTCGGTCATGGCACGGTCAATGGCGTTAATGTCGACGCCAATGCGATCCGTATCGGCACGTTGATGTTCGGCCATACGGGCCAACTCCTCGACCAGTGCTGACAGTTTTGCAATACTGTCCACCACCTCGGTCATCGTACCGCCAGCGGTAGCAACCAGATCGGCGCCCTCATGTGCGTGATTCACTGACGCGGCGATCAGCGCGCGAATTTCCTTCGCTGCACCGGCACTGCGCTGGGCCAACGTACGGACTTCCCCCGCCACCACGGCAAAGCCGCGGCCGAGTTCCCCAGCTCGGGCTGCTTCCACCGATGCATTGAGTGCGAGCAAGTTGGTCTGGAAAGCAATGCCGTCGATCACGCCCACGATTTCAGCGATACGAGCGGACGAATCATTGATCTCCCCCATCGTGTAGATAACCGAGTCAACGACTGCGCCGCCACGCGTGGCGACATTGCTCGCAGCATTCGCCAGCGTGCGTGCCGCCGCGGCACTGTCGGCGGCGGCATGAGCGAGTCGCGTCAGGTCAGTTACCCCTTCGGCAATGCGTTCCACAGCCTGCTGCTGATCACGCGTACGCTGCGAGAGCGCCGTATTACCGTCCAGAATATGCGCGGCTGCGGCGTCCAGTTCGCGAGCGCTGTCGCGAACCTGGACCAGCGTGCCACGTACCGCATCCAGCGTGTCGCCAAACGTGCGGGCGATTTTGTTGCGAGCAGGTGCCTCCTGAGGAGACAGAGTCAGACACCCCGATTCGCTACTGATCGTCATGGCCAGGGACGCAAGCTCTTCCGCAGCCATGGCGTCGCGCCCCATGCGCCAGGCCAGACTCGCCAGCATGGCGGTCTGCGCCACGACGAAAGCGGCGTGCAACACGACCATGCCGAGTCCAGGTTCTGTAAAACAGACCGGCCCCCAACCCCACGCCTGCAGATAGTTGAATGACAGATGGTGCAAGGCGATTGTCACGGCGCCCACGAGAATGGGCCGGAAGTCGCGATATGCCAACAGTACGGAGAGCAGCACGAACACCGAGAAATGAAACTCCGTGCGGCCCATGGACTGGTGGATCTGCAATGCCGAAAACGCCATGAGCACCGCGCCCGCCATGAGACGCGTGGGCAGACGCCCTGGTGCGGCGAGAGCAGTCAGCGTGAATGCCACTGCCAGTGGCAAGCCCACCGTAAACGTTACACCCATGGTGCCGTAGTACCAGCCGATGGCGAGAGACACGGCCACCAGCCCCCAGATGATGGCCAACATCATGCGGTCGGCACGGCGATAGATGCGATCCAGCGGCTGCGCCTGCATCAGGCTCGTCCCTGGCGTATAGCGCGATTCGTGTTGCGAAAAGATGTTTGTGCTGCCCGCCATATCGTCTCCGCGACCGGGAATAACCCGGGGAATAATCGGCAATACGCAGCAACACCCCTTTCACTGTCTGCCTTTGTGCGCGGTCTGGATGCCGCTCGATTTCCCATCGACAATAACGGAAGTCTGACGGCGAAACTGTTACCCTGACGAGGGGTGTCGCGCAGACGCCATGGCATGACATCCGCCTCTACACCTTGGAGCTGCCTGCCTCTTGTCGCTCGGACAAGAAGCAGGTCGCGGGCTACACCGGCGAAACAGCGGTGTATGCCGGGCACGGCATCCCGGCAACACACTCCGCAGTCACAGCCGTCAAATCACCCCTTGCGCCAACATCGCATCCGCCACCTTCACAAAGCCAGCGATATTCGCCCCTTCGACATAGTTGACGTACCCGCCATCCTTCTGCCCATGGTGAATGCAGTTCTGGTGGATGTCCTTCATGATCGCGTGCAACTTCTCGTCGACCTCGGCATGGTGCCAGGACAGGCGCATGGCATTCTGCGACATTTCCAGACCTGAGGTCGCCACGCCACCGGCATTGCTGGCCTTGCCGGGTGCGTAGAGGATTTTCGCGTCGACGAAGCGGTCCACGGCTTCGAGCGTCGAGGGCATGTTCGCACCTTCGGCCACGCAGATCACGCCGTTGCCAAGCAGGGTCTCGGCGTCGTTGCCATCGAGTTCGTTCTGCGTTGCGCAAGGCAGCGCTACGTCGGCAGGCACATGCCACGGCGTGCGGCCGGCTTCGAACTTCATGCCATGGCGTGCGGCAAAGTCGGACAGTCGACCACGCTCTTCGTTCTTGAACGCCATCACTTCGGCCAGTTGCTCTGTGGTCATCCCCTCCGGGTAGTGCAGCACGCCGCCGGAGTCGGTCAGCGTCAGCACCTTGGCACCCAGTTCGATGGCCTTCTCGGCTGCGTACTGCGCCACGTTGCCCGAGCCGGATAGCAGCACGCGCAGGCCGTCGAAGTCCATGCCACGGCGGTGGAGCATTTCCTGGGCGAAGTACACGGTGCCGTAGCCCGTGGCTTCGGGGCGCATCAGGCTGCCGCCGAACGCCAGGCCCTTGCCGGTGAACACGCAGGCCGACTGGTTCGACAGCTTCTTCATCATACCGGCCATGAAGCCGACCTCGCGCGCGCCCACGCCGATGTCGCCGGCGGGGATGTCGGTGTCCGGCCCCAGGTGGCGGTACAGCTCGGTGACCAGCGCCTGGCAGAAGCGCATCACTTCAGCGTCCGACTTGCCCTTCGGGTCGAAATCCGAACCGCCCTTGCCACCTCCCATCGGCAGCGTGGTCAGTGCGTTCTTGAAGGTCTGTTCGAAACCGAGGAACTTGAGCACCGACAGGTTCACCGTCGGGTGGAAACGCATGCCGCCCTTGTACGGGCCGATGGCCGAGCTGTGCTGCACGCGGAACGCGCGGTTGACCTGCACGCGGTTCTGGTCGTCGGTCCACGCCACGCGGAACTGGATCACACGCTCGGGCTCGACCAGGCGTTCGAGCAGGGCCTGATCGGCGTAGCGCGGGTGACGCTCGACAAACGGCCAGAGCGTCATCATGACTTCCTTCACGGCCTGCAGAAATTCAGGTTGGCCGGGGTCGCGCCGGGCGACGCCGGCAAGGAATGCGTCGAGGGAGGGAGAATTCACGGGATGTCTCTGCTGTGCTGGAAAAGGCGGCCGCGCCGGATACGTGCCGGGCTGCGTACCGTGAGAATGGCGGCGACCCGTGGAAAACCCTGGGCGGCACCATTGTCAATACATTATGGTTGGGCATCGAATGTATCAACAAGGTGTCACTTTACCATTTCGTGACGATTTCCCGACAGTCAAAACTGCAATGACCGGGGTGAAGGCGCTGCAGGAATCACTTGAATGGAAGCAGCCATTTCAACGTTCGGCGATGTCGGCCGGGCCAGGGGTCGCCTAGAGTGGCGGGTTCTTTCGCGCACGCCTGCTCTGAAAAATCCCATGATCGACGCTTTGAAAAGCACAGCCCTGCTGACCCTGCTGCCTGCCAGTCTGCTTTGTTCCGGCCCAGCCCGGGCGGCCTGCACCTCAACACCCGGAATGCCTTACCTGCAGGCCATCGATACCATTGCCGCGGAATCGAACCTTGCGGTTGGCGCGACCATCCCCGGCACGGCAAGGCACTACACGCTGACCGGCAAGTGCGACTATGGTGAGCCGTACCAGGTGCCGGGAGCCGTGATCGTCGCGTGCTACTACGGTTCCGGCAAGGAAGTCATGCCCGGCGTGTATTCCACCGGCGTTTCCGGCCTGGGGATCCGACTGCGCAACGCCGCGGGCGAGCCCATGCTGAATGCGGCCGGACGCAGCTGCGATACCCGCGGCGCTTCGCTCGGGACGCTCAACGCGGACATGACCTATTCAGTCTCGGTCTCGACAGAATTCGTCAAGACCGGATCGATTGCCGCCGGGGCGCTGGACCCGTCCCAGACGCGCTTCGGCTTTGGCGTGTATCACGGAAACGGCCTCGGCGGCACATCTAACTACATCGGATTCAGCGGCATGCTGCAGGTCCGCCAGATCGCCTGCAATGCCACGTATCCTGCTGCCGTGCGGCTACCGAGGGTCAAGGCTTCGACGCTGGCATCGGCCGGTGCCACCGCAGGCGCAACGCCGTTCGCCATCGTGCTGAACTGCAATGGCACTGCGCGCGTTGGCGTGAGTTTCGATGCCGCCGGCGGCTCGACCGTCAAGTCGGCACAGGCCGGCGTGCTCGGCCCGGCCAACGAAGGCGCGCCCGGCGCCGCCGGCGGCGTCGGCGTGCAACTTACCGATGCGCGCACCAACCCCGTGCCGCTGCAGCAAAGCAATCCGGTCGGCACCATCGACGCCAATGCACCGGCCACCTACGCCTACGCGTTGAGATACTTCGCACTGGCCCCGCATGCGAAGCCTGGCGTGGTCAGTGGCGCAATGACATTCACGTTTGATTACCAGTAGCCCCGCGGGCTTGCCCGCGGGGGTCAGGCAATCAGCAGTTTCGGCCCCGCCTGCCGCAGCGCTTCGGCCAGCGGCGGCTCGGGTGCCATATCGGTGATCAGCCACGCGGCCTGATCGAAGTGCCGGATGTTCACGCCCGTGTTGCGGCCGAACTTCGTATAGTCGGCCAGCACGCAGGCGACATCGGCGGCCAGCAGCATGCGGCTGCGCAGTTCCGCCGCACCACGCGAAAAGTCGCAGATTTCGCCGCGCGGCGTTACGCCGCCGATGCCGACAAAAGCAAAGTCGGTGTGATAGCGAGAGACCTGCTCGATGGTGTCCCACCCGTGGGTCGCGTCCTCGTTGTCCTGCAGTTCCCCGCCGAGCACGATTACGCGGTTGCCGTTGCGCCGGCCGAGCAGCAGCGCGATCGACAGGTCGTTGGTATAGACCAGCAGGTTGTGATGGCCTTGCAGCGCCTGCGCCACGGCGTGGGTAGTGGTGCCGTAGTCGAGGATCAGCGACGCGCCGTCCGGCACCAGCTCCGCCGCACGCTGGCCGATGGCGCGCTTGCCTTCGGCGTTGATCGCGGCACGGGTCTGGGTGTCGGGCTCGGTTCGGTTCGGCGCCAGCGCGCCACCATGGGTCAGCACCAGCAGGCCGCGTTCGGCCAATGCGTTGAGGTCGCGCCGTATGGTCTCGCGCGAGACGCCGAGTTCCGTGACCAGCGCGCTGATAGCCAGCGCACCGGTCGCGGCAAGCTGATTTAGGATGTGTTTCTGCCGCTGTTCGGCCAGCACAGTGGACTCCGGAAGGGACGGACAAGTGCGCCGATTCTAGCCGAAGGCCGCCAGGGTCCGGCCTTGCAGCCGCCCGGCAGCCGCCGCGCTCAGCCCCAGGGCAGCGTGACAGTCTTCAGGTTGGTGAAACTCTTGACCGCTTCCTGCACGCCTTCCTTGTAGCCAAGGCCCGAGTCCTTGATGCCGCCGAATGGCGTCAGCTCGATCCGGTAGCCCGGCACTTCCCACAGGTTGACGGTACCCACCTGCAGCGAATTGGCGATCTTGGTGAAATCGTCCATCCGGTTGGTGCAGACACCCGACGACAGCCCGAAGGCGGTGCCGTTGGAAATGCGGATGGCGTCATCCACGTCCCGGAACGTAATGATCGGCGACACCGGGCCGAAGGTTTCCTCGCGCACCACCGTCATCGAAGGATCAACACGGTCGAGCACGGTCGGCGAATAGCTCGCGCCGTTGCGTTTGTTGCCGATGAGCAGCCGTGCGCCCTGCGCCACGGCTTCGTTCACGCGGGCTTCGAACAGCTCCGCGGCCTGCGCATCGATCACGGTGCCCATGTCGACGCTGCGGTCCATCGGGTTGCCATAGCGCCACGCGCGAGTCTTCTCGACCACGAGTTCGGTGAAACGCGCGGCAACCGCCTCGTGCACAAGCATGCGCTTGACCGCCGTGCAGCGCTGGCCGGAGTTCTTGTAGGAGCCCTGCACGGCCAGGTCGGAGGCGCGGTCCAGGTCGGCGTCGTCGAGCACGATCAGTGGATCGTTGCCGCCCAGTTCCAGCACCACGCGCTTGTAGCCGGCCTTGTTCGCGATGTACTTGCCTATGGCCACGCCGCCGGTGAAAGTGATCAGGTCGACCAGCGGATGCGTGATGAGCTCGTCGGCGATCTCGCGCGGGTCGCCGGTGATCACCTGCAGCATCTGCGGCGGCAGGCCAGATTCATACAGCAGGTCAGCCAGGTAGTACGCCGACAGCGGCACCTTCTCCGACGGCTTGAGCACCATGCGGTTATTCGTCGCAATGGACGGCGCGACCTTGTGCGCGACTTGATTCATCGGGTGGTTGAACGGCGTGATGGCGCAGATCGCGCCCAGCAGCGGCTCGCGCTGCGTCATCACGCGGCGGCGCTTGCCGTGCGGCGTGAGGTCGCACGAGAACATCTGCCCGTCGTCGCGCAGCGTCTCGGTGGCGGCAAACCCGAGCACATCGGCCACGCGGCCGATTTCATAGATCGAGTCCTTTTTCGACAGGCCCGACTCCAGCGTGATCAGGTCCGAGGCTTCTTCCGTGCGCTCGCGCAGCAGCGCGGCGGCGCGGTTGAGGATCGCCGCGCGCTCGTAACGGGTCAGCGTCGAACGATAACCGTGCGCCACCTCATAGGCGCGCCGCACGTCTTCCACCGTGGCCTTGGGCACGGTGCCGACGAGTGTGCCGTCATACGGATTGCGCACTTCGATCACACGCTCGCGCACGACCTTCTGGCCATCGATGCGCAACGCTTCGGCGCGGAACTGGGGGCTGACAGCCTTGTCGGGAAACTGGGGGGCATTCATGGTCGGTCTCCGGATTGCGTTCACAGGATGGGCGGTTCAGTGCAGATGGTTCAGCGCCACATCGAAAATATCGAAATTGCGCAGCACGGCCTTGCCGGGAATGCCGGCCGTGGTGCGGTTGAACACCAGCGGTACCGTCTGCTCGGACACGCCGCCGTGCGAACGCAGCGGCGCATCGAGACCGGACAGGTCGTGCCGCGCGTGGCTCGTGCCGAGCACCACATGCTTCTCGCTGACCACGACGAGGTCGCCCACGCGGTCGGTCGGCAATTCGAAACGTGCGCACGCTTCGGCGTTGTCCATGACGTCTTCCACGCCGGGTAACCCGGCCAGTTGCGCGCGGATCGCCGCTGCGTCGACATCCTCGGGCAGGTAGATCGTCGCATAAGAACCCAGCGCGCCGTGGTGCACCACGTACGGATCGGTGATCGGCAGGATCACGCGGGCGCCGCCCGCTTCCACGCCGCGGCCGAGCCAGGCATCGAGCTGGTCCTGGAGGTAGATGACGTTGGGCGCCTTGGTCGCGTCGTCATGCTTGGCGTTCATGCCGTGGTCGGCCGTCAGCGCCACCACGCAGCCCAGCGCTTCGAGGCGCGCGAGGTACTTGTCCATCATCGCGTAGAACGCGTTGGCGCCGTCCGAGCCGGGCGCGAACTTGTGCTGGATGTAATCGGTCGTGGACAGGTACATCAGGTCCGGGCGGCGCGTTTCCATCAGGCGCACCCCGGCCGCAAAGACGAATTCCGATAGCTCCGCGCTGTAGACGTCCGGCACTGGCATGCCGACCAGTTCGAGCACGCCATCGATACCGTTCTCCTCGACCGTGGCCTGGTCCGCCTTCTCCGACGAAAAGCAGATACCGCGCATGCCGTGGCCCAGCAGGCGGCGCAGCTTGTCCTTGGCGGTGACCACGGCAACGCTGGCACCGGCATCGGCAAACGCGGCCAGGATGGTGCCGGCGCGCAGGTATTTCGGGTCGTTCATCATGACTTCCTCGCCCTTGCCGCCATTGGCAGTGCGGTCGAAGAAGTAGTTGCCGCAGATGCCATGCACGGCCGGCGGCGCGCCGCACACGATCGACAGGTTGTTCGGGTTGGTGAAGGTCGGCACCACGCACTTGCCTTGGAAGGCCGAGCCTTCAGCCAGCACGCGCTTCAGGTATGGCGCGCTGCCGCTGGCGGCCGCGGCTTGGAGATAGTCGTACTCGCAGCCGTCGACGCAGACCACGACGACGGGCTGCTGCATCCACTGGTAAGTGCGCTGGTTGACGGTAACGGTGACGGTGACGGTGCGGGGCAAGGCTTGGCTTTCAGGCATGACGACGATCAGTGCGGGACTTGGTTCGGTTTTCATGGCGCCGGGCAATGTACTGCCCCGGCGCGGCGTAATCAGGCGTTTGCCTGCGCGGGGGCCACGGCGGCATGCAGCCGGGCGCGGCCGCGCTCGACGTGCTCGCGCATGAGGCGTCCCGCCAGATCGGCATCGCGCGCGGCAATGGCGGAGACAATTTCACGGTGCTCGCGTGTCGAATCGGGCATGGCTGCGCTGTTGCCGGACAGTGCCTCGCGGCGGAACAACGCCAGTTCCTTGACGAGACGGCGGTAGGTATCGACGAGTTTGCCGTTGCCGGTCAGTTCGACCATGCGGTCATGGAAGCGCAGGTTCAGGCGCGTGTACGAATCCACGTCGCCGTCGGTACTGGCGCGGGCCAACCCTTCGATGAAGGCGCGCAATTCCCGCACGCCCTCGGCCGTAGCATGGGCCGCCAGCGCCCGGCCGACGTGCTCGTCCAGCACCGCGCGCAGTTCATAGATCTCGTCGGCTTCCTGCAGCGAGATGGCGCGTACGAACACGCCCCTGTTCTTCTCCATGCGCAGCAGGCCGGCCTGTTCCAGTGCCCGGAATGCCTCGCGCACCGGGCCGCGGGACACATTGAGCTGCCCCGCCACCTCGATCTCATTGAGCTTGGCCCCGGGGACAAGACCGCCGGACATGATCCGCGTCTCCAGTTCGCGCTGGACCAGCGTGGTCAGCGACTGGCTCTGCAGGATCGAGATTTCGCTCGCAAGCGGGGCTTGGATAGACATGAAGACTCCGGGTTCGGCGCTCGCGCCACGGCAGGTTTGCTGGCTGCGATTAAATCAAGCACCTTGTCTATTGTCAACAATCATCAGAAGGCGAAGAGGGAATCTGTCGCGGCGCTCGAATGTCGAAGCTCGGTTGTTTCACTTAAATTCAATAGGTTACGAAATAAATGTGCGTGAATATGTACTTTTTATAACAACACAAATTCACCACATTGACACAAAATGCCAACTACAATGCCACAGAACCGACTGCCAAAGCTTCGTCACGGACGCCCTGGCGGCATCGTCGGTCAGACACTGATCCGACAACCCTCTCTCCCTCCCAACACCAGGAGCCCGACATGATCCGCGGCAACGATCCGATCCTTCTCACCCCCGGCCCTCTCACCACATCGCTGGCCACCAAGCAGGCGATGCTGCGCGACTGGGGATCGTGGGACGCCGCCTTCAACGCCATCACAGGAAGCCTGTGCGAGGACCTGGTGCGCATCGTCCATGGCGAAGGCACGCACGTCTGCGTGCCGATGCAGGGCAGCGGCACCTTCTCCGTCGAAGCAGCCATTGCGAACGTGGTGCCGCGCGACGGCAAGATGCTGGTGCCGCAGAACGGCGCCTACTGCCAGCGCATTCTGAAGATCTGCAAGGTGCTGGGCCGCGCCCACGTGGAACTGCCGATTCCCGAGGACCGGCCCGCCACGGCGGCCGCGATCGAAGCGGCGCTCAAGAAGGACCCGTCGATCACGCACGTGGCGCAAGTCCACTGCGAGACCGGCGCGGGCGTGCTCAATCCGCTGCCCGAAATTGCGGCCGTGTGTGCGCGCCTGGGCAAGGGACTGATCGTCGATGCCATGAGTTCGTTCGGCGCGATCGAGATCGATGCGCGCACGATGCCATTCGACGCGCTGGTCGCGGCGACCGGCAAGTGCATCGAGGGCGTGCCGGGCATGGGTTTCGTGCTGGTGAAGAAGACCGTGCTGGAAGGCAGCCAGGGCAACAGCCATTCGCTGGCGCTGGACCTGTACGACCAGTACACCTACATGCAGAAGACCACCCAGTGGCGTTTCACGCCGCCCACGCACGTGGTCGCGGCCTTCCGCACGGCGCTGGACCAGTTCCTCGAGGAAGGCGGCCAGCCGGTGCGCGGCGAGCGCTACCGCCGCAACTATGAAACGCTGGTGCAAGGCATGGCGGTGCTGGGCTTCCGTCCGTTTCTGTCGCCCGATGTGCAGGCGCCGATCATCGTGACGTTTCACGCGCCCGCCGACGCCCGCTATGACTTCAGGACGTTCTATGAAAAAGTGCGCTCCCGCGGCTACATCCTGTACCCGGGCAAGCTGACGCAGGTGGAGACGTTCCGCGTCGGTTGCATCGGCGCGATCGACGACAACGAGATGCGCAATGTCGTCTCGGCGATCGGCGAGACGTTGCGCGAGATGGGCATCAGCATGCAGCCCGAAGGGCGGGTGCGGGCCGCCTGACCCCGTCTGTTTCCAGCCCACGCCCTTTCCCGCCAGCGGTGGAAGGGCTCACCCTGCCAGCGCCACCAAGACCATATTGATGCCCCTTCCCGCCGACTTCCACGGCATGGCGTTCGCAGCCGTCATGCTGTCCGCGCTGATGCATGCTTCCTGGAATGCCATCATCAAGGTCGGTGGCGACCGGCTTTCGTCGATGGCGCTGATCGACACGTTCTGCCTGCTCGCGGCGGCGCCGTTGCTGTTTTTCGTGCCGTTGCCGGCGCCGCAGGTATGGCCGTTCCTGATGGCCACAGTGGCACTGGAGGTGGGATACAAGCTCTCGCTGGTGGCCGCCTACAACCGCGGCGATTTCAGCCAGGCCTATCCGCTGATGCGCGGTTCGGCACCGATGATGGTGGCAATCATCCTGCTGCTGACCGGCAGCGAACGCCTGGGGCCCGGCGGCTATGCCGGCATCGCGCTGATCTGCTGCGGGTTGGTCAGCCTGGTGCGCTGGCGCCAGCAGGCGCCTGACCTGCTTGGCTTTGCGTTGCTGGCGGGCGCGTGCCTGGCCGGCGGCACAGTCATCGACGGCACTGCCGTCAAGCGCTACGGCGAGGTCTTCACCTACATCGTCTGGCTGCAGGCGCTGTCGCACATTTTCATGCCGTCCTACGCCTTTGCCCGGCGCGGACAGGCGCTGGTGACGCTGCTGCGCAGCGAATGGAAGCGCGCGTGGATCGGGGGCATCAACCGCGTGGGCTCGTACGCGCTGATGCTTTGGGCGATGACGCTGGCGCCGGTGGCCAAGCTCGCCGCGCTGCGCGAATCGAGCGTCATCTTCGCCGCGCTGCTTGGCCACTTCCTGCTGCGCGAGCCATTCGACCGACGCCGGCTTGCCGCCACGGCGCTGGTCCTGGCAGGGATCATCACGCTGCAGCTCGCGCGCTAGCGCCTCAGCCGCGCCTTATTCGATGGTGATCTTGCCCTGCTCGATCACCGTCTTCCAGCGCTTGAGTTCCTGGTTCTCGAACTGTGCGAACTGCTCCGGCGTATTGCCCACGACCTCGAAGCCGTTCTCGGCCAGCTTGTCACGCATCTTCGGCTCGTTAAGTGCACCGACCAGTGCGCCGTGAAGTCGGCTCTTCACGTCAGCCGGCAGGCCGCGCGGGGCCGCCACGCCTTGCCAGGAATAGACCTCCACATCCTTCACGCCACCTTCGGCCATGGTCGGCACGTTCGGCAGCACCGCGGCGCGCTTGTCTGAAGTCACCGCGAGCGCGCGCAACTTGCCGCTGCGGATGTGCTGCAGCACCGCGTTGATGTTCTGGAACGACACGTCGACCTGCCCGGCCAGGAGGTCGGAGATGGCCGGCGCACCGCCCTTGTAGGGCACGTGCAGACCTTCGGTGGCACTCTTCTGCCAGAACAGCGCGGCAGTCAGATGATCCGACGAACCGGCACCCGAGGTCGCGAAACTGACCTTGCCGGGGTTCTTCTTCATGTAGCTGACCAGCTCCTGCAGCGTCTTGGCCGGGAAGTTAGGGTTGGCGACCAGCACATTGGGCGCACGCACGGCCACGGTGAGCAGGTCGAAGTCCTTGGCCGGGTCATAGCCGAGGTTCTTCTGCAGGAACGGATTGACGGCATAGACGCCGATCGAGGCGACCATCATCGTGTAGCCGTCCGCCGGCGCGCGCTTGACGAAGGTCGCGCCGATCGCACCCGTGGCGCCGGGGCGGTTGTCGATGACGAAGGGCTGGCCGAGCTTTTCGTTGAGCGGCACGGCGAGCATGCGCGCGATCGTGTCGGTGGAGCCGCCGGCCGGGAACGGCACGACTACCGATACGGGCTTCTGTGGCCAGGCCGGGCTGGCGGCCGTTGCGGTGCCGCCAGCGACGGCCATGGCTACCGCAGCCAGGGCAATGCCCGCGCCCGCACAGCGGCGCAGCAGCGTGGAAAGTTTGATCATGGTTGTCTCCTGTTGTTTTATGTCGCTGTGTGTTGTGTGGTGGCTGTGCAGCAGCCCTAGCGGACCATGCAGGGTGCCTTGTTGTTGAATTTCCAGCCCGGAATCAGGAACTGCATGGCGATCGCATCATCGCGGGCGCCGAGGCCCTTCTCCTGGTAGAGCGCGTTGGCGCGCGCGAGCGCGTCCATGTCCAGCTCCACGCCAAGGCCCGGCGTCTTGGGCACCTGCACCATGCCGCCTTCGATCTTCAGCGGGTCGCGCGTCAGGTGTTCGCCGTCCTGCCAGATCCAGTGCGTGTCGATCGCGGTAATACGGCCCGGCGCGGCGGCGGCCACGTGAGTGAACATCGCCAGCGAGATATCGAAGTGGTTGTTGGAATGCGAGCCCCATGTCAGGCCCCACTCGGCGCACATCTGCGCAACGCGCACCGAGCCCTGCATGGTCCAGAAATGCGGATCGGCCAGCGGGATATCGACCGATTGCAGCCGCACCGCATGGCCCATCTGGCGCCAGTCGGTGGCGATCATGTTGGTGGCGGTCGGCAAGCCCGTCGCCGCGCGGAACTCGGCCATGATCTCGCGGCCAGAGTAGCCGTCTTCGGCGCCGCACGGATCTTCCGCGTAGGCCAGCACGCCGTGCTTGTCGCGGCACAGGCGGATCGCGTCGGCCAGCAGCCAGCCGCCGTTCGGATCGAGCGTGACGCGCGCTTTCGGGAAGCGCTCGTGCAGCGCGATGATCGCTTCCATCTCCTCGTCGCCGCGCAGCACGCCGCCCTTGAGCTTGAAGTCATTGAAGCCATAGCGCTCGTAAGCGGCCTCGGCCAGGCGCACGACGGCCTCGGGCGTCATGGCTTCTTCATTGCGCAGGCGGAACCAGTCGTTGCCGGCATCCGGCTCGGTACGGTAGTCGAGCGTGGTGCGGCGGCGGTCGCCGATATAGAACAGGTAGCCGAGCATCTCGACCGCATCACGCTGCTGGCCTTCGCCAAGCAGCGCCGCCACGGGAACCTGCAAATGCTTGCCAAGCAGATCGAGCAGCGCCGCTTCCAGCGCCGTCACGGCGTGGATGGCAATGCGCAGATCGAACGTCTGCAGGCCGCGGCCGCCCGCGTCGCGCCCGGCAAACGCGGCACGCGCGCGGTTGAGCACGGCCTGGTACTGGCCGATGGGTTGCCCCACCACCAGCGTCCGCGCGTCTTCGAGCGTCTGTCGGATACCCTCCCCGCCCGGCACTTCGCCCACGCCGGTATGGCCCGCGCTGTCGCGCAGGATCACGATATTGCGCGTGAAGTACGGGCCATGCGCGCCCGACAGGTTCATCAGCATGCTGTCGTGGCCGGCGACCGGCACCACGGTCAGTTCGGTCACGACCGGCGTGGCGGCGCTGTTGCCGGGAATGCCAGGGATGGCGGCTTGCGTGGCGTTCATGCGGGCTGCTCCAGGGTCTGATTGGCATGCGCTGTTGGCGGCGCATGCTTGAATGCTTTAGCATACGTTATCAGTCGTCGTATGACTTACAACCGAGTATAATGACGGCATCCCGGCCAGGTCAAGGCCGCAATTTCCCTACGCCATTCCCATGACCATGCCCGACGCCCAGATGACTTCGCCCGCACCGCTGCGCCGCCGCGGCCGTACGCTTGCCGAAGAAGTGGTCAGCGGCCTGACCGAGCGCATTCGCCAGGGACAGCTGAAGCCGGGCGACAAGCTGCCCACCGAATCCGAGGTCATGGCCACGTTTGGCGTGAGCCGCACCGTCGTGCGCGAGGCGCTGTCGCGCCTGCAGGCCAGCGGCCTGGTGGAAACGCGTCACGGGATTGGCACGTTCGTGCTCGCGCGCCCTGCCGAAACGCCGTCACCATTCCGCATCGACACCGCCGCCATGGGCACCGCCATGGATGTGCTGGCCATGCTGGAGTTTCGCGTGAGCCTGGAAGCGGAAGCCGCCGGCCTGGCGGCGACGCGCCGCGGCGACGAACATCTGGCCGCCATGCGCCGTGCGCTCGACGCCATGAAGCGCAATACGACCGAAGGCAGCGACGCCGTCGGCGCCGATTTCGAGTTCCACCTGTCCATCGCGCGCGCCACTGGCAACCGCTACTTCACCGACATCATGGGCCACCTGGGCACCATGCTGATCCCGCGCAGCCGCCTGCAGGTCAATACGCAGGAGCGCGCCCAGTATCTGGAACGCGTGCATGTCGAGCACGAGAACATCTACGACGCCATCGAGCGCCGCGACCCGGAGGCCGCCAAGGCCGCCATGCGCATGCACCTGACCAACAGCCGCGAGCGCCTGCGCAAGGCGTCCGCGGCAGCCTGAGCCTGCGTCGTCCCTACTGTTGCGGACGACCGTCGCATGTCATATGATGTCCTATGAGATTCGGCAGCATGCTCAGGCCGATCATTCCGTTTGATGGTGCCCCCGCACCCTTCTTCTGCAGGAAACCCCAGCCATGACGATAACCGGCGAAATGCTGATCGGCGCGAGCGCCGTGCGCGGCAGCAGCGAACCCTTCCACGCGATCAACCCGGCCACGGGGGAGACGCTCGAGCCCGAATTCCACGCCTCCGGCACCGATGATGTGGCACGCGCTTGCGAACTGGCCGAAGGGGCGTTCGACACCTTCCGCGCGACGTCGCCTGACCAGCGCGCACGTTTCCTCGAAGCAATCGCCGACCAGATCGAAGCGCTGGGCGATGCATTGATCGAACGCGCCCACGCCGAAAGTGCGCTGCCCATCGCCCGCCTGCAAGGCGAGCGCGGCCGCACCACCGGTCAGTTGCGCCTGTTCGCCAGCGTGCTGCGCGCCGGTCGCTGGCAGTCGGCCACGCTCGACAGGGCCCTGCCCGAACGCACGCCGCCGCGCCCGGACCTGCGCATGCAGAAGATCGCAATCGGCCCGGTGGCCGTATTCGGCGCCAGCAACTTCCCGCTGGCGTTCTCCGTGGCTGGCGGCGACACCGCTTCGGCGCTGGCCGCCGGCTGCCCCGTGGTGGCCAAGGCGCATCCCGCGCATCCAGGCACGTCGGAACTGGTCGGCCGCGCGATCCGCAAGGCCGTTGCCGATGCCGGCCTGCCAGAGGGCGTGTTCTCGCTGCTGACCGGCGCAGGTCACACCGTCGGTACGGAACTGGTCGCGCACCCAGCCATCCAGGCCGTGGGCTTCACCGGCTCGCGCAGCGGCGGCCTGGCGCTGATGCAGGTCGCGAGCAACCGCGCGCAGCCGATTCCCGTCTATGCGGAGATGAGCAGCATCAACCCGGTCTTTCTGCTGCCCGAGGCGCTGTCGGCGCGCGGCGAAGCCATTGCCCGCGAACTGGCCGATTCGCTGGTGCTCGGCGTGGGACAGTTCTGCACCAACCCCGGCCTGCTGCTCGCCCTCGAAGGCCCGGCGCTCGACAGGTTCCGCGCGGCGGCCGGCGCCGCAGTGACCGCGAAGCCGGCCGGCACGATGCTGACGCCGGGTATTCAGCGCGCGTTCGAACATGGCATCACCAGTCTGTCGGACATCCCCGGTCTCGCCCGCACCGCGACCGGCCAGGCGAGCACCGGCCCGAACCAGGCCTGCGCCGCAGTATTCGAAACCACGGCGCAGCGCTTTATCGCCGATCCGCGCATGCATGCCGAAGTGTTCGGCCCTTCCACAGTCCTGGTGGTCTGCCGCGATGGGGAAGACCTGCTCGCCGTCGCGCAGCAATTGGAAGGCCAACTGACCGCCACCGTGCAAGCAGACCGTGGCGACTACGCGCTGGCCGCGCAACTGCTGCCGCTGCTGGAGCGCAAGGTGGGCCGCATCCTGTTCAATGGCTACCCGACCGGCGTTGAAGTGTCCTACGCCATGGTTCACGGCGGCCCCTTCCCCGCCACGTCCGATACGCGCACGACCTCGGTCGGCACCACGGCGATGGACCGCTTCCTGCGGCCGGTGTGCTACCAGAACGTGCCCGCGGAACTGCTGCCGCCTGCGTTGCAGGACGGCAATCCGCTGGACCTGTGGCGCCTGAAGGACGGCCAACCCGCGAAGGGCTGAGGGTCTTCAGAACCGGTGGCGCAAACCGACGCTGACGGACCTGGCATCGTCCCCGCTGCCCGGATCGATCGCAATGCTGTTGTTGGTGACGCTGCCACCGGGGCTGTTGTGCACGAGCACCGCGCGCAGATAGGCCGTGGTGCGCTTGCTCAGGTCATGGTCCCAGCCGAGCGTCACCGCGAGCGGGCGCTCGCCACCGCCCAGGATCTGCCGCTTGACCGCGGCGGCCTTGAACGTGTCGCGCGGCGTCACCGTCCAGCTGAACGTCACGCCATAGTGGCGCGCCGAGCGCGTATCAGGCCGGTTGCTGCTGGCCGTGCTGAACAGCAAGCCGACTTCGATCGGCTGGAACCGGTAAGAGCCACCGATGAAATGGTTCGATGTCAGCGTGGTATCGACGGGCACGTTGGCGCCCGTGTACATGCCCTGGTAGCTGTAGAACGCATACGCGTTGCCCGCCTCGTACGTCGCGTTCATGCCGAAGTTCAGGCCTGATCGCGGCGCCCCGGGGACTTCCCCCGGCGCCACCGCGGCCGTGAAGGAAAAGCCGCCCCAGTTCGGTGAGAAGTACTGCACGGCATTGTCGAAGCGCGCGCCATAGGCCACATGCCCGGTGCCCTGCGATGCCGTGGCACTGAGCAGGTTGAACGGCGACACCGCGCCGTTGAGCAGGAACGGATCGAGCCGCAGCAACGCATAGAACGACGGCGTGTACTGGCGGCCGAGCCGGAATTCGCCCCAGCCATCCGACAGGCCCATGTAGGCCTGCCGCCCGAACAGCCGGTTGTTGCCGAAGAACTCCGTGCCGGTGTCGATGTTGAAGCCCGACTCGACCAGGAAGTTAGCCTTCAATCCGCCGCCAAGGTCCTCGATGCCGCGAATCCCCCAGCGCGAGGCCGCCTGCTGGCCTTCGCGCATCCGCACCACGCTGTCCGATCCCTTCGCATATTCGAGTGAGGCATCCACCACGCCGAACAGCTGCATCGTTCCCGCTGCCGCATTGCCGGCGGCCAGCGCCGCCCCAGTCGCCCCCATTGCCATCCACTGTCTTGCCTTCACGCTTGCACTCTCCCGTTCTCACTGCCTGTTGTGTTGTGCCCTACTGCGCCTTGAGTCCTGCGATCTTCACTACCTCGCCCCAGGCGGCCAGGTCGGAACTGACCAGCTTGCCCAGCTCCGCCGCGCTCGTCGGCGCGGCCGGCTTCAGGTTCATGGAGGTGAAGCGTTCGCGGTCCTCCGGCGACTGCAGGACGCGGTTCACCTCGGCGTTGAGCCGCGCGACGATGGGCGCCGGCAGGCCCTTCGGTCCGAACAGCGCGACCCAGCTCGCCTGCTGGAACGGCACGCCCTGCTCCGTCATCGTCGGCACGTCAGGCGTGGGCAGCAGCCGCTCGGGCCCCGAGACCGCAATGCCGCGAATGCGGCCCGACTTCAGGTGCGGAATCGACGAAACCGAATCGGTGATGCCGATGGTCACGTGGCCGGCTGCCAGGTCATTGCTGCACTGGGTCGCGGTCTTGTAGGGGATATGGCGCAGGCGGATGCCGGTTTTGGCCTTCAGGTACTCCATCGCCAGATGGCCGCCCGAACCCACGCCCCATGAACAATATGCGAGTTCCGACTTGCTGGCTTTCACATAGGCCAGGAACTCCTGCAGGTTGTGCACCGGCACGCTCGCGCTGACCGCGAGCAGGTTGCCGCCGGGCGCACTGGGGCGCGCGATCGGCGTGAAGTCTTTGAGCGGGTCGTACGGCAGCGACGGCGTGGTCCACGGGTTCACCGTCAGCGTGGCCGAATAGGTGAACAGCAGCGTGTAGCCGTCCGGCGCAGCGCGCGCCACGGTTTCGCTGGCGATGATGCCGTTGGCACCGGGGCGGTTGTCGATGACCACCGGCTGCTTGAGCGACGTGCTTAGCCGCTCGGCAATCAGCCGGGCAGTCTGGTCCGTCACGGTACCGGCGCCGGAGGGCAGCACCACGCGGATCGGGCGGTTCGGGTATGGGGCTTCGGCGTGCGCGGCGGCGGCGCTGGCCAAGGCCAGTGGTACGGCGAGTGCCGCGCCGGCCCTGCGGATGCCGGTGTGCTGGCTGAACATGATGTGGTCTCCATTGCGGCGCATTGGCCGCCCATGCCGGTGCGTTGCCGGCGTGTTGTGTATGGGCGCTCGCAGGCGCCCCGGGTAATGCGGCTCAGGCGGCCAGCGCCTGATCCGCGGGATCGACGGCAGAAAGCCGTTCGTAGTGCCAGTCGGCATCGCCGAACAGGTTGGCCAGCGCGGCGAGCCGCTTGTAGCAGTGGCCAACTTCCATCTCATCGGTCATGCCGACCGCGCCGTGCAGCTGCACCGCGTCTTCGCCGAGCGCGCGTCCCGCGACCGAGACGAAGGCCTTGGCGAGCGAGACCGCACGCATCCGCGCTGCCGCATCGCCCTGCAGCGCAGCGCCGGCCGCTTCGGTGATGGCACGCGCCTGTTCCACGCTGACATAGAGGTCGACCAGCCGGTGGCGGATCACCTGGTTGGCGGACAGCGGCCGGCCGAACTGCTCACGCGTAACGAGGTAATCGCGCGTCAGCTCGAACGCGCGCGCCATGGTGCCCACGGCTTCCGCGCAGGCCATGGTAGTGGCGCGATCGATAGCGGCTTCGACGCTCGGCCACGCACCGCCGACGGCACCGACTCGCGCGCTGTCGGGAACGCTCACATGCCGCAGCGTGACCGTGGCGGTCTGGCGGCCGTCATATGTCGGCAATGCCTCGATGGCGACGCCGCGTGTGCCGGCTGGCACGGCGAACAGCGTGAGGCCATCGCGGTCGCGGCGCTGGCCGCTGTTGCGCGCCAGTACGAGCAGGATGTCGGCACAGCCGCCGCCGAGCACCAGCGTCTTGCGGCCATCCAGCATCCAGTCGATGGGGCCTGCGCTTTGCCGTGGCTCGGCAGACGTAGCGACATCGAAGGCGTCATAACGCCCTTGCGCCTCCCATGCGGCCAGCGCCAGCATCGTCCTGCCCTCCGCCATCGCGGCTGCGGTGACAGCATGTGCAGCGTCGCCGCAAGCGGCCAGCAGCGGGCCGCACAAGGCGGCATTGGCCAGCCACGGCTCGGCGGGTTGAGCACATCCGAGCGCCTCGGCCAATACGGCCTGGTCCGATGCATCGCCAAACCCGGCACAGGCGTCGGGCAGGCCGAGCGCCAGCCAGCCGAACTCGGCAAATGCCTGCCAGTGCCTGCGCGAGAAGCCGCCCGGCTCCGCCAGCGCCGCGCGGCGCTGTTCAAAGCCATAGTCGCGTTCGACATAGCGCCGTACGCTTTCCCGCAGCATGCGGCGGTCGTCGTGGGAATCGCTCATGGGTTCCGTTCCTTTCGCAGAGTTTGTTAGAGCCCGAGCACCTGCTTGGCCAGCAGTTCGTGCTGGATCTCGCTGGAGCCGCCAGCGATGGTGTAGCCACGCGTCACGAAGCGCCTCGCGGAAGCGGCTGCCGAGTACGCGGATTGCCCGGAGCGTGGCGCCGCCGGCTCGAAGTGCGCCGCGCGGTCGTAGGCGAGCGTGCCGGGGCCGAGCGCGTCGACGGCGAGGTTCTCGATGTCCTGGATCAGGCGGCTGCCGAGCAGCTTGAGCATGCCGGTCTCGGGACCGAGCCGCTCGCCCGCACGCGCCCGCTGCCGAAAGCGCAGCACGGTCGCGGCCAGCGCTTCCAGTCGCACGTCGAGTTCACGATAGCGGCGCGCAAACCACGGCCGTTCCATCAGCGGCTGTCCGGCTTCTTCGACTTCCGCGGCAATGGCGCGGACCTTGACCAGCCGGCGCCGGTTCTCGGCCACGCGGGCGAGGTTCAGTCGCTCATGCTCGAGCAGCGACTTGGCGATCGTCCAGCCCGCGTTCTCGTCGCCGACGCGGTGGTCGACGGGCACCTCGACATCGTCGAAGAACACCTGGTTGAACAGGTGCCAGCCGTGGATGCCTACGAGCGGCCGCACGCTGATGCCGGGGCTGCGCATATCGATCAGCAGGAAGCTGATGCCCTGCTGCGCGCGCGCCGCGCTGTCAGTCCGCACCAGGCAGAAGATCCAGTCCGCGTACTGCGCGTACGACGTCCAGATCTTGCTGCCATTGACGACATAGACTTCGGTGCCGTCGGCGCGCGTCTTGCGCACCGCATGCGTCTTCAGCGATGCGAGGTCCGACCCCGCATTGGGCTCCGAATACCCCTGGCACCACCAGTGCTCCAGATTAAGCATGCGCGGCAGGAAATACTGCTGCTGCGCCGGCGTGCCGTAGCGGATCAGGATCGGCCCGATCATCTCGATCGAGATGCCACCGGTCTCCGGCGCGTGGGCGAGCACCAGTTCCTCCTGGAACACGGCGCGCCGCTCGGCGCTCCAGCCTAGGCCCTGCCAGTCGCGCGGCCAGTGCGGCGCCAGCCAGCCGCGTTCGGCCAGCCGGTGCTGCCAGGCGACCATTTCGTCCTTGCTGACCTCAAGGCCCAGGCGCACCTTCTCGCGCACGGTTTCCGGCAAGGCCTGCGCAACAAAGTCGCGGACCTCGCGGCGGAATGCCTCCAGGGAGGCTTCGCTGTCAGTCGTGATGGATTCACTCATGCGGGATCTCGCTTCAGTCGTGGGTATCGCGCGCCATGCGCGTGCTGGCGGCACGCATGCCGCGCTTGATCGCGGTCACGCCGCCGGCCGGGAAAGCGGCAATGGTCGTGGCCAGGTCGCGCGCGCGGTCGAGCACCTGCGTGTCGTCGGTGACTTCCGTGGCCACGCCAAGCCGAAGCAGGTCAGCGGCGGGTACGCGATCGCCAAGCAGGCACAGCCGCGCGGCGACCGCTTCGGAATGGCGCAGTGCCAGCCATGCCGCATTGCGCGGCGCGGCCATGCCAAGGCGGATCTCGCCGATCTGCAGAAAGGCGCCGGCGCCGCACACCATCAGGTCGCCGGCCAGAGCCAGTGCCGCGCCGCCGTTGACCGCATGGCGCTCCAGCGCCACGATCCACGCCTTCTCGCTCTGTAGCAGCGACAGGTGGACACGCTCCCAGACCTGCGCGAATTTCGCCATGCCGTCCGGCTCGGCCTGCAGCGCCTTCAGATCCAGTCCCGAACAGAACGCGCCATCGGCGCCGCGCAGCAGCACGGCACGCGTGCTGTCGTCGGCGTTGACGCTGTCGATGGCGGTGGCCAGCGCGCTGGCTAGCGCAATGTCGATGGCATTGCGGCGCTCGGGCCGGTTCAACACGATCTCGGTCCAGCCGGCATGGCGCTCCAGCAGTACCGGTGAGGTTATTGCCGCTTCACTCATGCAGTCACTCCTTGCTCGCAGCCAATGGCGCCGGCGCAGGCCAGTTCATCAATTTCAGTGGCACCGTAGCCAAGCTCGGTCAGCACTTCAGTGGTGTGCTGGCCCAGCCGAGGCACGGCGGGAATACCATCCCCTTGCAGGCTCTCCATCGAGAACGGCAGCCCTGGCAGTTCGAGCAGGCCGCCTTCGCCATTGCCAACCGCGCGCAGGATGCCGCTGGCGCGCACATCGGAACTGGCGCCGACCTGGTGGTAATCCCGCACCACGCCGACCACGACCTGATGGCGTTCGAGCAGCGCACGCGCAGCGTCGCCGCTCAAATGGCGCAGCGCATCGTGCAGGATCGCGAGCAGCGCCGGACGGTTCTGCACACGCAGTGCATTGCTGGCGAAACGCGGATCCTGCGCGAGCGCGGGGTTGCCGATCGCTTCGCACAGGCGCGCCCAGTGTTCGTCGAGATACGCGGACAGCACCACATGGCCATCGGCCACTGCGATGACATCCGCCGCAGGTGCGGCCTTGGGCTGGCTGTTGCCGCTGCGCACCGGCAGCGCGCCCGAGCATTGGAACTCCGCCCACAACTGCGCCTGCAGTTGCACGCCAACCTGCAATAGCGACGTCTCGATGGTTTCGCCCTTGCCGGTGCGGAGGCGGCGAAACAGCGCAGCGAGAATCGCGTTGGCCGCAGCCAGTGCCGTGGCCGCGTCGATCAGTGCAAAGCCCGCCTTCAGCGGCTGTCCGCCGGCTTCGCCGGTCACGGACATCATGCCGCTTTCGGCCTGCGCGGCGATATCGAGCCCCGGCCGCGAGCGCGACGGTCCGCGCGTGCCGAAGCCGCTGATCGATGCATGGATCAGCTCGGGTTTCTCAGCGCGCAACGTCGCGGCATCCAGCCCCAGCGCTTCCATCACGCCGTGACGCGTGTTGTGCAGCACCACGTCGCTGGCCAGCGCGAGCCGCCGCGCAGCCTCCATGCCACCGCTGCTGCGCAGATCCAGCGCGATGCCGCGCTTGCCACGGTTGTACGCGAGGAACATCGGACTCTGCGCGCTGGTGCCGTCGAAACGCCGCGCGCTGTCGCCGCGCAGCGCTTCCACCTTGACCACGTCGGCGCCGAGGTCGGCCAGCATCATGGCCGCGCCTGGCGCTGCGATGAACTGCCCAAACTCCGCTACCCGAATGCCTGCCAGGGGCAGGTCTTGCCGGCTTGCCATGCCATGGACTCCATGCCGGTTTGCCCGGCGTTGCGATGATGCGAAAGGATCATGCGGCAGCAGCGGCGTTTGCGGCAGATGGCAGGATCGCTGCCGCGTAAACCTGCGGTTAGCACCCCGGGGTTATCCAGGCTGCCGGGTATGCGCTAGCGCGTGCGGCGCTTGGGGGGAACTGCCGCGCAATGCCCGCTGCTAACCACCGGTTCACACGGCGCCAACCCGAACGGCCGCCGGGCCGCGCCAGCGCTGGCCCGACGGGTGATGGGGGAACGGCGGCGCGGAGTTTCCCCTATCCCAATCCTCCGCCGCTTGCCCTGAAATTCGTGCTGAAGACGGCTGCCGTGGACATGCATGGCAGCCAGCCGGATTCACCATTTTGCGAAAGGAGTCACGCATGCAGGATCTCGAGGAAAGGGCCGTCGCGCTGGTAACGGGCACCGGCATCGAAGCCATCGACGATGGTGTATGGCTGTTGCACGGGCAAGGGCAGAGCTTTGTCGCGGATGTCGGCGGCGGCCTGCTGGTGGTCGACAGCGGCCCGGGCGGGCGCGTGACCGCTGGCATGATCGAAGCCCTGCGCACGCAGAGCAGCCTGCCGGTGCTGGCAATCTGCTACAGCCACGGCCATATGGGCTACAACGCTGGCCTGCAGCAATGGCTCGACCATGCCGCCGCACGCGGCGAGCCAGCGCCCCGTGTGCTCGCCCACGTGAACGTGCTGGCGCGCCAGGCGCGCTATCGCGAGACCAGCCGCATGCAGGAACGCATGGCCGAGATCCAGTTCCGCCGCCCTGCCGGCGCCATGGCGGGCAAGCTCGGCCACACCGCGCCCACCGAGACGTTTGCCGACAGCGTGACGATTGGCCAGGGCAATGGCCGTGCGGAGATCCTGTGGGCGCCATCGGAGACCGACGATGCCATCGCAGTCTGGCTGCCGGGACGGCGGCTGCTGTACGGCGGCCCGGCCGTGATCGACTCCATTCCCAACGTCGGCACGCCGTTCCGCACGCTGCGCGATACCGTGCGCTGGGCCGAGACGCTGGAACGCATGGCAGCGCTGGGACCTCGCACCGTCGTACGCGAGTTCGGCCCCACGCTACGCGGCGCGGAGGAATGCGAACGCGTGCTGTGCCAGACGGCGCGCGCGCTGCGCTGGCTGCGCGCCGAGGTGGTCCGGCTGATGAACGCGGGCTGCAACGAGCGCCAGATGCTTGCGGCGCTCAAGCCGCCCGCGGAACTGTTCGACCAACCGTGGATGCGGCCCACGTACGGCGATCCGAGCTATATCGCGCGCGATATCTATCGCTCGGAGAATGGCTGGTGGGACCGCAACGCGACCTCGCTGCACCCCGCCGCGCCGGAGCAAGCCGCAGCCGAGATCGCTGCCGCAGTGGCCGACCACGACGCGCTGATCCGCCACGCGCAGTCCCTGGCCGCGCGCGGCGAGATCCAGCTGGCGCTGCACGTGGTCGATGTGCTCGCACTCGCGCCCGGCGACGCGCCCACGCTGGCCGAAGCCCGCCGGCTCAAGGCCGGGTGGCTGCGCCAGCGCGCGGGCGAGGTACGGAGCTACGTGTCCCGCAGCCTGTATGGCGCCGCTGCAGACATGCTGGAACACGGCGCGGCCGATACCTTCGGCATCCACTGAGCGCCGGCTCGTCGCGTGCGTGCTGGCCCGGTTACTCCAGCACCACGCCGCTGGTCTTGATCACGGTGCCCCACTTGCGCACTTCCTCATCGATGAACCGTGCAAAGCTTGCGCTGTCGCCAGGCTCGGGCTGCAGACCGAGCGCCGTGAGCTTGTTGCGCACATCGCTGTCCGCGAGCACGGCACTGGCATCGCGGTTGATCTGCTGGACGATGGCGGCGGGCGTACGCGCCGGCGCCAGCAGGCCGAACCAGCCGTAGCCAACCACACCGGGGAACCCCTGCTCGGCGAAGGTCGGCGCATCCGGATAGACCGGCGTGCGCTGCTCCGACGCCACCGCCAGCACGCGCAACTGGCCGGCCTTGATGAACGGCAGCGCAGACGTGATCGCGGTCAGCGTGGCATCCACGCGGCCGGCAAGCAGTTCGGTATAGGCCGTCGCGTCACCACGGTAATGCACGTTCAGCACCTTGAACTTGGCCTGTGCGGCAAACAGCTCCGCGGTCAGGTGCGGCCCCGAGCCGGCGCCGGGCGACGCAAACGTGGCGCCGCCCGACTTCGCGCGCGCCATGCGCACGAAGTCCGCGACTGTGCGCGCCGGCGAATCGGCCTTGACGATCAGGAATACCGGGCCCACCACGCGCGGGCCCACCGCCACGAAATCCTTGTGGATGTCGTACTGCTGCGGCAGGCCGGCCGCCGTGTTGATCGCAAACGGCGCGGCAGCCCACAGCAGCGTGTAGCCATCCGGCGCGGCACGCGCGAGCGTTTCGTTGGCGACGCGGGTGCCGGCCCCCGGCTTGTTCTCGACCACGAACTGCTGGCCGTACTTGCGGCTCAGCGACTCGGCCAGCAGCCGGGCCGAGGTATCGTTGGATCCGCCCGGCCCGTACGGGGAAATCAGCCGCACCGTGCGCGACGGATAGGCCTGCGCCAGCGCGCTCCATGGCGCCAGCGCGGGCGCCGCGCCCAGCAGCAACAGGTCGCGCATGCGGGCCAGCATGGCCCTGCGCGATATCGGGTAGTCGTCTGTCTTGAGCTTCATGGACCTCGCTCCTCAGGAAACGCGGCGCACTGCGGGGATGCGGTACTGGCCTTCGATAAAGGCCGGTGCCGGGTGGTAGAGACGCAGGATCAGGTAGAACGAGCCCGCGGGCGCCGGCAGCCAGTTCTCCGCCTGCGCCGGCCTCTGGTGTGAAATCGGGATGACCAGCTCGCCGTCCGGTTCCAGGCGCAGGCCGGGCGTGCGGTCGCCCACGGCATAGCGGCCGATCTCGTTGGCGCTGAAGAAGCGGTCCTCGCCATACAGCGACACCGACCAGAACGCCTGTGCGGGCGGCAGCATGCCGGGCGGGAAACGCAGCTCGTACATGTGCTCGCCACGCAGCGGTTCGCCGTCGGCATCGAAATCGGCCATCGCGTAGATCGCCTCGTCGGCCCGCAGCGCGCCCAGGCCCTTCATCGCGGTGCAGGCGCGTTGCAGCCAGTCGTCGCCATAGAGCCCGAGCTTCATGCTGTAGCCCCAGCTCTTGCGGCCCTGGCTGCGCGTATGCGCCTCGATCACCTGCAGGGCCTGACGATAGGCATTCTCCAGGCCGGCACGGACTTCGGCGCGCAGGCCGGCGATGTCGATCTCGCCCTCGAGCTTCAGGCCGGCCTTGCGCAGCAGCGTCAGCACGCCCTGCTCGCGTTCGGCGGGCGGATACTCGCGCAGTGCATTGAACAGGTTCTGGAAGAAGTCGAGCGCTTCGTTGCCGGTGTCGCTCCAGGCGCGCAAGCATTCCGGCATGGTCTTCGCGGGCGCATCGAGCGCAAAGCCGCTTTCGAACGCATGCGCCGCGGCCAGGTCGGCGGGGCCCTGCACCAGCACGCGGCCCAGCAGCCAGACCAGCGAAGTCGGGCACGCCACCACATGGCTCCCGGTGGCCTGCTGGCCGGGGCCGACTAGCGTGACGGTGCTGCCTTCGGCGGACACGTTGCGCGGCCCGAGGTTCTCGAAGTTGTTGGTCCAGGCGTCGAGCAGTTCCACCACGTAGTAGCGGTCGCGCTCGGGCAGCGGCGGCACGCGCAGCGTGACCGGTCCGTCGGCCAGGTTGATCCAGCCGCAGAAGTAAAGCAGGTCATTGGCGGGCGTGACGACGTCGCGGTCTTCATGCGTCCACTGGCGCTCGCTGGCCGACAGTGTATTGACCGGCGCGCGGCCATAGCCGGTTGCCGTGCTGACCGAGGTCTGTATGCGGCAGGTGCGCAAGGTCTCGATCAGCGGATAGCCATAGATCACGACAGGCAATGCGGCGGCGGCAACCAGGGCTTCCTGGCTGGAGCTGTAGACGGGGGCGGAAAACAACTGTGGCGCGGGATGGTTCATGCAGGGCTCCGGGAATCTTGAGGGAATAGCGGACGGGCGCGGCGGCTCACTCCTGGGCCGCGCCGCTGGACTTGACCAGTGCGGCCCAGGACGTAACGTCGCTGCGCATCTGCGCGGCAAATGCACTGCGCGGCTGGGGCGTATAGCGCATGCCGAGCGAATCGGCCTGTGCCTTGATGGCCGGGTCGCGCATGGCTGCGGCCAATGCGCGCTCCAACCGGTCGACGATGTCGGTGGGCGTGCGCGCGGGCGCGAACAAGGCAAACCAGCTGTCGACACCGAACGCGACGCCGGATTCGGTGAAGGTCGGCACATCGGGCAGCGCGGGCGAACGTTCGGAGCCGGTGACGGCCAGCGCCCTCACCTTGCCGCTGCGAATCAGCGGCAGCGTACCGGCCAGATCGGACATGGCCACGGGCAGCGTGCCGCCGATCACGTCGGTGAGCATCGGGTTGACGCCCTTGTACGGAATATGGCGCAGGTGGATGCCACTCAAGACGTTGAGGCTTTCGCCGGCCAGGTGACCGCCCGAGCCATTGCCCCAGGAGCCGTAGGCCAGGTCCGCGCCCGGGCGCTTCGCTGCGGCAATCAGCGCGGGCAGGTCGCGGCCCTTGAAGGCGGGCCCGGCAATCAGCACATTGCCGCCATAGAAGAGCCGCCCGATCGGCACGAAATCGCGCACCGGATCGTACGGGAGTTTGGGAAAGATGGCCGGCGCAATCGCATGCGTGGCGGAAATGCCAAGCACCAGCGTGTAGCCGTCGGGCGCGGAACGCGCGACCTGTGCCGAGCCGATGGTGCCCGTGGCCCCGGCGATGTTCTCCACGACAACCGTCTGGCCGAGATCCTTGGACAGGCCGGCCGCTACCAGCCGGCCCACGACATCGGTGCCGCCGCCCGCCGGGAACGGCACCACGAGACGGATTGGCTTGTCGGGATAGGCGCCCGCATGCGCCGTGGGCGCCACCGCGCAAAACGCCGTCGCGGCGAGTGCGCCCAGTCCACGCAGCACCATGCGCCGCGCCGTCAAGTGCGTCTGCAATTGCATGTTTTGTCTCCTGTTTTATTGAGGGTCTGCTGCGGAGCCGGTGCCTGTCTGTGCGGGCATCCTGACTCCTTTTCTTCGGATGGGATTGCGTTCGCTACAGTGCGCCGTGGCTGTCCGCGCGAAGCATGACGACCGCATCGGCGGCGACCAGTCCCTGCGCGGTGACGATGAACGGATTGATCTCGATCGTGTCAAGCCGGTCGCCCAACTCCGCGGCAAGCTGCGACACGCTGGCCAGCACCTGCGCGGCAGCGTTCAGGTCCACCTGCGGGTGGCCCCGGTGCCCTTCGCACAGCGCGGCGACGCGGCTCGCGTGCAGCATGGCGCGCGCCTGTTCGCGCGACAGCGGCGCCAGTCCGCAGGCGGTCTGGCGGAAGATCTCGACGGCCGTGCCGCCGATGCCGGCCAGCGCGACCAGGCCGAATACCGGATCGCGCCGCACGCCGACCATGACCTCGCCCCAGCCCCGCACCATGCGCGCTACCAGCACGCCGTCGAGCGCGACCGGTGTGCCTTTGTCCGTGCGCAGACCGGCCACGGCCTGCGCCATGCGGCCAAAGGCATCGCGCACCGCCTGCGCGTTGGCGAGGTTGAGCGCCACGCCGCCCACATCGCTCTTGTGCAGGATCTCGCGCGAGCACAGCTTGACGACGACGGGGTAGCCGAGACGTTCGGCAATGCGCACGGCCTCTTCAGCGTCACGTGCGAGGTCGTGCGGGGCGACCGGTACGCCGGCCTCGGCGAGCAGACGCATGGCCTCGTACTCGGACAGCGCGGTGGCAGCTGGCGGAATGTCGCGCAGCAGGTCGTCCTGCGGATCGGATTGTGCTTGCCCTTCAATCGCGTCATCTCCGCGCGCGTCTTCGAGCGCGGCCGCACGCGCCAGCGTGGCGACCGCTTCGACCGCATGGCCCGGCTCGCGGAACACCAGGCAGCCGCGCGCTTCGAGCCAGGCGCGCTTGTCGTCATCGACGAGGCCGGACACCATCAGCGGCGCGGCGTCCGCCGCTTCGCTCAGCGCGCCGATGGCTTGCTGCAACTCCGGCCAGAACCGCGGGGCATTAGCGCCGCCGGCGAGAAAGACCGCCACGCTGCCGTAGGCGCCACTGCGCGCCACGTCGGCGATGGCGTCCATGAAAACGCGCGGCTGCGCCACGATCTGCCCCGTGACGTCGATCGGATTGGCCGTACTCGCGAACGGTATCGCGGTACGCAGTGCCGCGGCCGCGTCGTCGGGCATCGGCGGCAGCGGCAGGCCGAGTTCTTCGGCGCGGTCCGCCATCATGATGCCCACGCCGCCCGACACCGTGACGATGGCCAGCGGCGTGACCGCATCGGCGTCACCACCGCTGGTGCGCTGCCACGTGGCCGGCCGTCGGCCGCGCGACAGCACATAGCCGAGCCGGAAGAACTCTTCCAGCGTATGGGCGCGGTGCACGCCGTACGCATCGAACACCGCCTGGTACACCGCGTCTTCGCCGGCCAGGCTGGCCGTATGCGACTGCGCCGAACGTGCGCCGGCTTCGGTCGTGCCCACCTTGGTAACTACAACCGGCTTGCCGGCTGCACGCGCGGCGGCGAGTGCCCGGCGCAGGCGGGCGCCATCGCGACAGCCTTCGATATAGGCGAGGATCACGCGGGTGTTCGGATCATGGGCAAGCCACTCGATCACATCGGCCACCTGCAGCCCGGCCTCGTTGCCGGTCGTGACCCAGTGGCTCAGGCCGAGGCCCGCTTCACGCGCGAGCGCAAAAGCATAGGCGCCGAACGCCCCGCTCTGGCTCACCAGGCCCACTTCGCCGACCGGCGGCGTACCGCTCAGCGCAATCGGCGAGAACGTGGCGAACACGCGTTCGCGCAGATTCATGGCGCCAAGGCAGTTGGGGCCCAGCAGTGTGATGCCGGCTTGCTGCGCGCTGCGGGCCAGGCGCTCCTGCATCTGCACGCCGGCGCCGCCCGCCTCGGCGAAGCCTGAAGTGAACACCGCCGCTGCGCGCGTGCCGTTGCCGGCAAGCTGTGCCATCACGTCCTGGCTGGCGCTGGCCGGCACCGCGATGATGGCCAGGTCGACCGGTTCGCCGATATCTGACAGCGAGCCATAGGCAGGCAAGCCCTGCACTTCGGCCGCTGATGCGTTGACCGGATAGATGCGTCCCGCATAGCCCAGTTCGCGCAGCAGCCGGATGGGCATGCCGCCCACTTTGTCCGGCTGGGTAGAAGCACCAATCACGGCGATCGAACGCGGATACAGCAGGGAATTCAGGTCAACCATACGAGCGTCTCCAATGCGGGTCTTGTTGTGGATGTTGGGCGTCAGCCGCTATTGCTGCAGGCCGGTGGCCGCCTCGATGGAGCGGACCATTTCCATCAGCAGCGGCGCGATCTTCTTTTCCATGGTCCCGCGCCTGACCTGCGAGCCAGGCAAGGCGCAGTTGAACAGCAGCGGACGGTTCAGGTAGCGGATGCGCGAATAGACCCCCACGCCATGCACGCCAATGCCGGCATCGCCCTCGTTGAGCGCAAAGCCGCGCTTCGGGTAGTGGGCGACGTTGTGGCACAGCGTGTCGTAGAACGCGGCGTATTCCTCCGGCCGCTCCTCGCTTGCGGAGGTCATCAGGCTTTCAAACTCGGCCTTTGACAAGGTGCACAGATAGGCACGCCCCATGGCCGTACTAAGCACCGAGCGCACGGCGCCGGTACCGGGTCTGGCCGGCGTCCCTTCGTTGTGGGTGCAGGACTGCAGATAGGTCACGTCGAGCCGGTGCGCCACACCCATCGACACCGCGCCTTCGATGCGGTCGGCCAGCGCCTGCATCAGCGGACGGGCCACGTGGCGGACTTGCAGGCCGGTCAGGTACGGATAGCCGAGCGCGAGCACCTGGGCGCTGACGAAATACTTGTCGAGCTTGGGATCCCAGTCGAGATAGCCAAGCTCGAACAGCGTGCGGCAGATGCGCGATACCGTCGCGCGCGGCAGCTGCAGCCGCTGCGCGAGTTCGCCATTGCCAAGCGGCCGCGGCTCGTCGATAAAGCAGCGCAGCAGGGCAAAGCCTTTGGCCAGCAGCCCCCCGAAAGACGGGTCTTCGCGGCGGCGCTCGGCAATGAATTGTTCGACGGGCAGGTTCATGGTGTTTCCTCTCTATCCAGTCTGGACACGGAGGCGCCCAGTGTCAAAACGTGGAATCCATTTCCAGATGTTGGAAATATAGGTCATCGCCTTGACCCGTTTCGCGGGTAGGGCATAAGGTACTTTGGACGCCGATTCTCAACCCGGATGCACAGCATGCGACTCAGCCAGATCCAGGATTTCATCGCGGTGGCGGAAGGCGGCAGCATCCGCGCCGCGGCTCGGACGCGCGACGTGTCGGCGCCCGCGCTGACGAAGAGCATCCGCCAGCTTGAGGACGAACTGCATGTGCCGCTGCTCACGCGCACGACGCGCGGGGTCGTGCTGTCGCACTATGGCGAAGCCTTCCTGCGCCGCGCGCGGCTGATTGCCACCGAAGCCCGCCGGGCCACGGAAGAAATGACGCAGATGCTGGGCGCGCGTACCGGCACCGTTCGCATTGGCGTCACCGGCGGTCCGGCGCACCTGTTGCTGCCCGCTGCCTTGAACCGGTTCCGCCGGCAGCATCCGGAAGTGCAGGTCTACATCGACAGCGGCCGCTCTGCGGTGCACCTGCAGGACCTGCGTGCGGGCCTCATCGACGTCGCGGTGAGCCCGATTCCCGATGAAGGCATTGACCACGACTTCATCTGCGAGCCGCTCTACAACAACGACTCGGTCGTGGTTGCACACCAGGACCATCCGCTGCGCCATGCGCGCACGCTGCGTGAGCTGGTGGGTTCGGAATGGATCCTGACTACCTGCCGCATGCACGGGCCTGGCGCGGCCATCATGGATGCCTTCCGCGCGCAGGATCTGCCCCTGCCCCGCGTGGCCGTGCGGTGCGACACCTTCAACCTCATCCAGGCGCTGCTGCAGGACCGCAGGCTGCTGTGTATGGTTGCGCGCCAACTCATGCAAGACCGGGTGGGTGCCTCGACGGGGCTGGCGGTCCTTCCGATCGAAGACCCGTTGCCGAGCCACACCGTCTGCCTGATCTACCGCGCCGATTCCCCGATGCCTCCGGTGGTCGCCAGCTTTGCCGCACAACTGCGGCGCGAGGCGCACTACCTGATCAACATGCCCGACAGCCCGTTGAAGCGACCCGGCGCGCCACCGGAACCGCGCGATGACAAGCCTGTGGAAACCGCAGACATTGCCGTATAGGCCACCCATCTCACGCGACGACACGTTGGCATCCGTCTCCGCAAGCGGCACAGACCGATTGCGCCCGTTCGACTTCGCGAGATACATCGCCTTGTCCGCCCGGTCGATCCGGGCCGCATCCGCCTCCAGTCATTCCTCGCTGCCGTAACGGCATACCACGTCATCGGCGCGCGCCCGCTGCCGCAACAGCTAGCTCCCGTTTCAGGAGCTGGTCCCCAGCCGAGTGCCCATACCGGCCGTGACCCGCGCTTCCAGCACCTGGCCGTCGCGCACCACCTTCTGCTCGTGTGGGGGCAAGTCCGACCGCATTCGATCCCATGGGAAAACCCTAGGTTGCGGCATCGGTCTTTCGGAACCACACTTCGCAACTACATTTGCTTTACGAGCACTTACGCAAATGTAGTTGCCTGACAATGTGCGATACGCACCTTGCCTGATTCATGTTGGTGAACACGTCTGAAAGGATTTCCGTATGAAGCTCTTTGCCAAGTTCGCCGCGGCTGTGTGCCTTGCCGCCAGTCTTGTCGCCCACGCCGCACATGCCGAGCAGCTGCTCGTGGCCGTAGACACCGCCTTCGTCCCGTTCGAGTTCAAGCAAGGCGACAAGTATGTCGGCTTCGACATTGATCTATGGGATGCCATCGCCAGGGATCTGAAGCTCGACTACAAGCTGCAGCCAATGGATTTCAATGGCATCCTGCCGGCGCTCCAGACCCGCAATGTCGACGTGGCGCTGGCTGGCATCACCATCAAGGAAGACCGCAAGAAAGTCATCGATTTCTCCGATGGCTACTATGACAGCGGCTTCATGCTGATGGTGCCGAGTTCCAGCACGATCAAGGGCCCGAACGAGCTGAAGGGCAAATCCCTGGCGCTCAAGACCGGTACTTCCGCTGCCGACTACGCCAAATCGAACTTCGCCGGAACCGATCTGCGGCTCTTCCCGAATATTGACAACGCTTACCTTGAACTGAGGACGGGACGCGTGGATGCGGCCATGCACGACACACCGAATGTCCTGTACTACATCCACACCGCCGGCAAAGGACAAGTCAAGGCAGTCGGGCCGCAGATGATGGCGCAGAAGTACGGCATCGGATTTCCGAAGGGCAGCCCACTGGTTCCCAAGGTCAACGAGGCGCTGGCAAAGATTCGGGCCGACGGCCGGTACGCCGCTATCTACAAGAAGTGGTTCGGTGTCGAACCGGCAAACATGTGATCCATCACCGAAGCGGAGAACCTAGATGGAGTTCGATTTTTCGGTGATTACCGACGCCCTCCCGGCCCTGCTCCAGGGCGCGAGGCTGACGGTCGCCATTACATTGGCCGGGCTGGTCGGCGGCACCCTGGTTGGCCTGCTGTTCGGCCTGATGCGCGCCTACGGCAATGCCTGGGTCCAGAACATTGCCTTCACGTATGTCGAGCTGGTGCGCGGCACACCGATCGTGGTCCAGGTGATGTTCATCTACTTTGCCTTGCCGGTCTTGCTGCATGTTCGCGTTGACGCGATGACTGCCGCAGTGGCGTCGATCATCGTGAACTCTGGCGCCTACATTGCCGAGATCGTGCGCGGCGCATTCCTGTCGGTGCCCCGGGGCCTGCGCGAGGCGGGATTGGCGCTGGGCCTGCCACCGTGGCGTGTGCTCGCGTTTGTGGTCGGCCCTGTCGCGCTGCGCCGCATGACACCGCCGCTGGGCAACCAGTTCATCGTGAGTTTGAAGGACACCTCCCTGTTCATCGTGATTGGCGTGGGAGAGCTGACGCGGCAGGGGCAGGAGGTCATGGCAGCCAACTTCCGGGCCGTCGAAATCTGGACAGCCGTGGCGGCACTCTACCTATGCATGATCGGCGCGATGACATTCGTTCTGCGCACGATGGAAAAGAGGATGCGCATCTTATGAGCATGGTCAATTTCAAGGGCGTGACCAAACGCTTCGGGCAAACCACGGTGCTCGACCAGGTCGACCTTTCGATCGACAAGGGTGAGGTGGTGGTATTGATCGGGCCGTCGGGGTCCGGCAAATCGACCCTCCTGCGGTGCATCAACGCGCTGGAAACCATCGATGACGGCGACCTGGTCGTCGGCGGTATCAGCGTGCTCGATCGCGCAGCAAAGGTCCGCGAGATCCGCCTCGAGGCCGGCATGGTGTTCCAGCAGTTCAATCTCTTTCCACAGATGACAGCGCTGGAAAACGTGGCCTTCGGCCCCCGCCAGGTGCGTGGCACGACCAAGGCCGATGCCGAGGCGGTAGCGCGAGACCTGCTGGCGAAGGTCGGCCTTGCGGCACGGGCCGACCACTATCCGGGCGAGTTGTCCGGCGGACAGCAACAGCGTGTGGCCATCGCCCGCGCGCTGGCCGTGAAGCCTCAGTTGATGCTGTTCGACGAACCCACCTCGGCGCTGGATCCCGAGTTGCGCCAGGAGGTGCTGCGCGTGATGCAGACGCTCGCGGACGAAGGCATGACGATGGTTGTCGTCACACATGAAATGGCGTTTGCGCGTAAGGTAGGCACGCGCCTGATCTTCATGGAGCACGGCCGGATCACGGTGGATGGCTCGCCGGTTGATGTGCTCGACAACCCACCCAATCAACGTTTGCAGGACTTCCTCCAACACGTCGAGTAACAAAGAAGAATCCATGCCGGCAATTGCTTTCATCGATATTTCAGGTTCACCCTTCCAGGCCGGTCAGGCGCTCGGCCGCTTTGGCGCCAGCGCCGTCCGTGACCATCTGCTGCACACCGACGCGTGGCGCAGCGTGATGCGCTGGCGTGGCACGGAACAGGCCGCCCTCATGGCGGCACAGGTCCAGGCGCGGTTTCCGCGAATCTGGGACGAGTTGAAGGGCCTTGCCGACGGCCTCGGTCTTCCGCTGGAAGATACGTTCCTGTGGAACTGCCGCGGCGATGTCTGGGCCATGTCGCCCGACGGCTGCACCACCGTCCAGGTTCCCGGCGCACATCGGCGCCGCATCAGCCACAACGAGGACGGCGACCCTGGCTTCAGTGGCCACTGCGCGATCGCGCAATGCCACATCGCCGGCAGCCCGGGGTTCGCATCGTTTGTCTATCCGGGATCGCTGCCCGGGCATACGTTCGCGGCCACCGAATTGGGGCTCGCCATGACCGTCAATAACCTGCGTTACCGCAATACGACGGCTGGCGTGCCGCGCATGGTCCTGACCCGCGCGGTTCTGGATGCGCCCGATCTCGATAAAGCCCTGGCCGTGTTGCGCGACAATCCCCATGCCGGCGGCTTCCACCTGACGCTCGGCCATTGCCGCAGCACGGCGCTGCTCAGTGTGGAATTCAGCGCGTATGGATGCTCGGTGCTGGACATCACGCAGACGTCCATGCACGCCAACCATGCTATCCACCCGCAGATGAGGGACCACCCGCAGATCGTGACCGGTTCGTCCGGGCACCGGCAGATGCGCGGCGACACTGTCATTGCCGATGCGGCGCGAGATGGAAGGGAAATTGATCCTCTGGAACTCCTTGCCGATACCGCTCATCCCTCGTTCCCGATCTATCGGGATGACCCGCACGACAGCGACGGCGAGAACACCCAGGCGACCGCCGATATGCGGGTGGGTCCGACTTGCATAGAATGGGAGGTTTACGAACAGCCCGGCACTGCCCCCCGGTACCGAATGATCAATGGACATACGCGAGAAGAAGACGCCACCGACGCTGGCGCCCGGCCAGACGTCCAATCCCGCCACTAGCCTGCCGCCGCGCACGGTCGAAGGACTGCGCGATCTGGTCGTGAGCATTGGGCGCGACCAGGCCGAGGTAAAGCTGGGCGCGAAGGCCCTGACGGTCCTGGCTCATCTGGTAGAACGCCCCGAGGAAGTAGCCGTCCGGACAATCACGGACCTGGCCAACTCCCTCGACGTGAACGCGTCGACACTTACGCGCCTGGCGACCCGACTGGGCTTCGAAGGGTTCGCCGAATTCCAGGGCGTATTCCGGAACAGCATGGCCCAGCGCCACCGGCATTTTTATAGCCAGCAGGCCGAGCGGCTCGTTGGCGCGGACAATACCGGCATGCCCGGCGGCGTTTCTCCGGAGGTTGGCGCTGTCGTCCAGCTTGCGCACGAATCCATCCAGAATGTCGAGCGATTCGTGGCCCGACTGTCGGCCGAAGAACTGCGCGGGGCCGCGGAACTACTGGCCGAGGCACCGCGCGTGCGCGTTCATGGCCTGCGCCAGTTCAGCGCCCTCGCGAGCTTTCTGTGCTATGGCCTGAGCATGATCCGCAGCGACGTCGGCCTGCTCGACGCCCACGGGCTGGGCGTGGCGGAAGGCCTGGCTCAGTTGCAACGCGGCGATGTCGTCGTGGTGATGAGCGTCGCGCCCTATACGCGCAGCGTGGCCGAAGCCGCAGCAGCGGCGGCGGAAAGCGGGCTGACAGTCATTGCCATCACCGACACCAGCGCCTCCCCGCTCGCGGCCGCTGCGCGCCACGCCTTCTTCATCCCGCACGAAAGCAGCTTCTTCAGCAACAGCATGGGCGCCTACCTGATCTTTTGCGAAGGCTTGCTCAATCTGGCCGCGACAAAGCTTGGCAAGCGATCGCTGCGAGCGCTGGCCCGGCGGGAGCAAATGATCGCGGCGCTCGATATCGAGACGGAATAGGCCACGCGCGTGGTCGTTCGGGGTAGCGGCGTCTTGGCTGCCTCGCTCAGTCCGTGCGGTCGAACGTCCCCGCGCCGCTTGATACAAGGCGTTCCAGCAGCGGCTGCCGGTTCCCAGTGCGCGCCGTGCGCTCCCGCAAGGCGCGAATCCTGGCCAGGATGTGCGCGCCCTCGTTGATCAACGCGAGCATGCGGCGCTTCACGATCTTCAATGCCCGAAGGGCTCGCAGACCTGCGGCAGGTCACACTGCGTTGAATACGTGACGCACCAGCAAGGCGGACAGTACGAACATGGTCATGGCGATGACGCCGTCGAGCACTCGCCAGGCTTTGGGCCGCGCGAACCAGGGCGCCAGCCACCGCGCGCCAAATCCCAGAAGTCCGAACCAGAACAGGCTGGCGGCGCTTGCGCCGGCCACGAACCAGCCGCGCAGCGCCGCAGGTTGCTGGGCACCAATGCTGCCGACCAGCAGCACCGTATCGAGGTAGACATGGGGATTAAGCAGCGTGAAGGCCGCCGCCTGCGCCAGTACAGCGCCCCGGCCGAGCCCGTCCACACCGTCCGCAGCTTTCAATTGATGCGACTGCCGCGCGCGCTGCAATGCCTGCCAGCCATATATCGCCAGGAAGACAGAACCGGCCACGGCGAGGGCACGCGCCAGCCCGGGCCGGTCGCCCAGGGCCTGCGCCATGCCCATGACGCCAGCGGCAATCAACAAGGCATCGGCCGCGGCGCAGAACAGCACCACGCTGCCCACATGCTGGCGACGCAAACCCTGGCGCAACACGAAAGCGTTCTGCGCGCCGATGGCAACGATCAGCCCAAGACTCAGGGCAAGACCCTGCAGGGCAATGGACAGGGCGAGGGAAGCGGTGTCAGGCAGGGAGTTCATGCCCCCAGCTTGCCTGCTCCTTTTTGTGAAGACAAACTATCCTTCCTTCACCCAGTTTAGAAAAACTTAACATATGCTCGACTACGCCGCGCTTTCTGCTTTGGCTGCTGTAATCCGAGAAGGCAGCTTTGAGCGTGCCGCACGCGCATTGAGCGTGACGCCTTCAGCCATCTCGCAGCGCATTCGGCTGCTGGAAGAGAAAGTTGGCTGCACGCTGGTGGTCCGCGATCAGCCTTGTCGGCCGACGGAGACCGGACGGCGCCTGTGCCAGCACATCGACCGTGTGCGGCTACTCGAACAGGAGTTGCAGGAGGCGTTGCCGGCTCTCGCTCCACAGGGGCTTGCCCGGGTAACGCTGCCTGTTGCGGTGAATGCCGACAGCCTGGCGACGTGGATCGCTCCGGCGATTGCCCGGTTCGCCGCGGAAAATCCCGTGCTGATGGACGTGGCCGTGGATGACCAGGACCATACGACCGAGTGGTTGCGCAGCGGCGCGGTGCTGGCCGCCGTGACCGCTACGGCGCGCCCTGCCGCAGGCTGCAACAGCAGCCCTCTTGGCTCCATGCGTTATCGGGCTGCTGCGAGCCCCGGATTCATGCGACGCCACTTTGCCGACGGCGTTGGCGCTGGGAGCCTGGCGAAAGCGCCCAGCCTGGTGTTCAACACCAAGGATGAATTGCAGGCGCGCTGGGCGCGGCGTCTGTGCCACCGGCACGTGGAACTGCCCCGGCACACATTGCCTTCGGCCCACGCTTTCGTGTCCGCAGCCATTGCGGGCATGGGCTGGGGCCTACATCCGGAGTCGCTCATCGAGCCATATCTTGACGACGGCGCACTCGTCGAGTTGGTGGCGGATACACCGCTGGATGTACCGCTTCACTGGCAACACGCCCGTGCGACGTCGGGATTGATTGAAGGCTTGAGTCGCGAGGTGCTGGCGGCGGCCCGGGTAGCGCTCTTGCCGCCGTTGTCGGCTAAAGTATTTCCCCGGTGAACATAAAAGCGGCTCAACTTCGCCAACGCATTACCTCGGCCATCGCCATGTCGGCTCGGAGAGATGCTCCGCAAAATAGTCGGACAGCGCAGCCACCTTCGCGGGACGCGCGCGCGCCGATGGCGTGACGAAGTAAAGGCCGCCCTTCGTCAGCGACCAGTCGGTGAGGATCGTTTCGAGGCGGCCATCGGCCAAATATTCGCCGGCGATAAATTCGGGGAGTTCGGCAATGGCAAGGCCGTCGAGCAACGTGGGCAGCAGCGCCTCCGAATTCGTCACGCGCAACGGGCCGGTGGGCATGACCGACTCCTCCTCGCCCACAGCGTTCGTGAACCGCCACACATCGCTGCGTGCGCGGTACGCGTATGAGAGGCACGACCGGTCCGCCAGTTCGCGCGGATGGGCGGGCCGCCCTTCGCGCTTCAGATACGCCGGCGACGCCACTACGAATTGTGTGACTGCGCACAGCCGTCGAACGACCAACGACGAATCCGGCAGCGCGGCGATGCGCAGTGCGGCGTCATACCCATCGGCAACCAGATCGACCGACGCATCTGAAAGATGCATGTCGATCGACACCTCCGGGTACGCGCGAAAGAAGCCGGGCAGTAGCGGCGCGACCCAGCGCAGCCCGAACGACATCGGCACAGCCAGGCGCACCAGCCCGCGAGGCTGCACCGACATCTCGCGCGCGGCGCTTTCCGCTTCTTCGGCCTGACGGTAGATCGCTCCTGCCTTGTCACAGATCGTCTGGCCGAACCCGGTAAGCGAGAGCTCGCGTGATGTGCGGTTGAAAAGCCGAGCGCCCAGCCGTTCTTCCAGCCGGGCGACGCCACGCGAGACCGTGGCCACAGACACCCCCATGACGCGCGCCGCGGCCGTGAACGATCCCTCCTCGGCGACCTTCGCGAACATCGCGAGTCCTTCGAAATCAGGAAGTTTCGGCATTGCCCCTCATCTTTTCATTTTTGCAACGTTAGTTTGCAATCAATTCTATTTCGAAAAGCCGAGGGCGTCGATATTCTCCTCACATCGCAGCACGCAACCACGCAGTCATTCACTTACCGAACGAAAGGAGAAATGCCATGGCACGCAAGCTCGACAACAAAGTTGCACTGGTTACCGGCGGAACCAGCGGCATCGGCCTCGCTACTGCGCAGCGCTTCGCCACGGAAGGCGCGCACGTCTATCTCACCGGCCGTCGTCAGGCAGAACTTGATACCGCGGTGAAGAGCATCCGCGAAGCAGGCGGCAACGCGACGGGGGTACGTGTCGACTCAACAAAGCTGGGTGAACTTGACGCGCTGTATGCGCAGATCAAGGAAGAACAGGGGCATCTCGACGTGCTGTTCGCGAACGCCGGCGGCGGTTCGATGCTGCCGCTCGGCAGCATCACCGAAGAGCACTACGACGACACCTTCGATCGCAATGTGAAGGGCGTGCTCTTCACGGTGCAAAAAGCGCTGCCGCTGCTCGCCCAGGGCGCGTCTGTGATTCTAACTGGTTCAACGGCAGGCAGCGCGGGTACGGCTGCATTCAGCGTGTATTCGGCCTCGAAAGCCGCGGTGCGCGCCTTCGTACGCAGTTGGATTCTCGACCTGAAGGATCGCCGCATCCGCGTGAACACAATCAGCCCGGGCGCGACGCGCACGCCTGGCCTGCTCGACCTCGCCGGTGACGATATCACTCAACGCCAGGGCCTGGCCGACTACCTGGCTGCCCAGATCCCGATGGGGCGCCTCGGCGAGCCCGGCGAGATCGCGAGCGCCGCGCTGTTTCTTGCCTCGGAGGACGCGAGCTTCGTGAACGGCGTCGAGTTGTTCGTCGACGGCGGCCAGCAGCAGGTCTAAGCGGAGCTCTCGCGCGCGGGTGCGATGGTTCGCCCTGGGCAGCGAGCCGAGCAGCTTCGTCACCGCACGCTGGCCGGACGTGCCGGGACGGCGGCAACGGCAAGGACCTGCTTGTTGCCATCCACGTAGCAATAGAAGCCGGCGCCTGCCTTGTGCCCGACGAGCCAGCTGAGAATACCGGCTTCGCCGCATACTTAAGCCGGAAACAAGAACGAGCCCCGACACATCCGTGGGGGCGCATAGCCCTAGCAGGCCAGCACCAGTGATAGAGCCAAATCGTCCAGCGAATCACTTCAGCTGACAGCCGCCCGGGAGCGGAGTCGAAACCGCCCTCAGGTCACCGGCGCCGGATTGAACAACGCCAGCGCGTTATGCAGCTTGTGGTGCTCCGCCCAGGTCTTCTTGCGGCCGCTGGCCACGTCGATCATCAGGCGGAACAGCTCCCAGCCCACGTCCTCGATGGTGGCTTCGCCGGTCGCGATGCGGCCCGCGTTGACGTCCATCAGATCGTGCCAGCGGCGCGCCAGGTCGCTGCGCGTGGCCACCTTGATCACGGGCACTTCGGCCAGCCCGTAGGGCGTGCCGCGTCCGGTCGTGAACACGTGCAGGTTCATGCCGGCCGCAAGCTGCAGCGTGCCACAGATGAAATCGCTTGCGGGCGTGGCCGCGTAGATCAATCCCTTCTGCTTCAGTTTCTCGCCCGGCGACAGCACGCCCGAGATCGGTGCGCTGCCTGACTTGATGATCGAGCCCATCGCCTTCTCGACGATGTTTGACAGTCCGCCCTTCTTGTTGCCGGGTGTGGTGTTGGCGCTGCGGTCCACGCGGCCGCGTTCCAGGTAGCGGTCATACCAGGCCATTTCGCGGATCATCGCGTCGGCGACCTCTGGGGTGGCGGCGCGCGCGGTGAGCTGGTCGATGCCATCGCGCACTTCGGTCACCTCGGAGAACATGACGGCGGCGCCCGCGCGCACCAGCAGGTCAGTGGCGAAGCCGACTGCGGGGTTGGCCGTCACGCCGGAGAACGCGTCGCTGCCGCCGCACTGCACGCCGACCACCAGGTCCGACACCGGGCAGGTTTCGCGCCGACGCGCGTTCAGGCGCTCCAGATGCGTTTCGGCCATGGTCATGATCGATGCGATCATCGAGGCAAACCCGACATGCTGCTCGTCCTGCAGGCAGACCACGCCCACCTGCACCTCGCCCGCGCCGGTCTGGATCGGAATGGTGCCCGCCGGCATCAGGCGGTCCGGCTGCAGCTTTTCGCAGCCGAGGCTCACCATCATCGCGGTGCCGCCGAAGTTCGGATTGAGCGCGATATTGCGCAGCGTGCGGATCGGGATCACGGCATCGGGCGCATCGATGGCCACGCCGCACCCATACGTGTGTTCGAGCCCGACGACATCATCGACATTCGGATAGCGCGGCAACAGTTCTTCGCGAATGCGCCGCACGGCATGCTCGACCACGCCCGACACGCATTGCACGGTGGTGGTAATAGCCAGGATGTTGCGCGTGCCGACCGAACCATCCGGATTGCGGAAACCTTCGAAGGTATAGCCTTCCAGCGGCGGTAGCGGCGCGGGCACGCGCGTGCCGATTGGCAGGTCGGTCAGGCCCGGCGCCACCGGCATTTCAATGACGCGCTCGTTGACCCAGCTGCCGCGCGGCAGGTCCTTCAGCGCGTAGCCGATCACCACGTTGTAGCGCACCACTGCATCGCCCTGCTTCAGGTCGGACAGCGCGACCTTGTGCCCCTGCGGCACGGCCTCTTGCAGGACCAGCCCGCATGGAAACGCCGCGCCCGCAGGCAGGCCGCCGTCGTTCGCGACGATGGCCACGTTGTCCTCGGGATGGATGCGGATATAGAGCGGCGCCTTGACTGCCTGCGAATCGTGTTCTGACATGCTTGTGCTTCCTGCGGTTATTGCGGGTGCCTGAGTTCCACGCGGCGAATGTCCTTGACGATCACCAGGTAGCTCAGCACCGTGACCAGTGCATGGACTCCGACGAACACCAGCGCGCCGTTGAAGGAGCCGGTGACGCTCAGGATATAGCCGATCGCGATCGGCGTAACGATGCCGGCGATATTGCCGAACGTATTGAAGATGCTGCCCGCCAGGCCGATCACTTCCTTGGGCGCGGTATCCGCCACGACGGCCCAGCCCAGCGCGCCGATGCCCTTGCCGAAGAAGGCCAGCGCCATGAAGCCGACGACGAGCCATTCGGCATCGACATAGTTGCAGGCGATCATGCTGACCGACAGCAGCATGCCGGCCACGATGGGCACCTTGCGGGCGACAGTCAGCGTATGGCCGCGGCGCAGCAGCGCGTCGGAAATCATGCCGCCCAGCACGCCGCCAAGGAAGCCGCAGATTGCCGGCAGCGACGCCACGAAACCTGCCTTGAGGATCGACATGCCGCGCGCCTGCACCAGGTACACCGGAAACCAGGTCAGGAAGAAATAGGTCAGCACGTTGATGCAGTACTGGCCCAGGTAGACGCCGGCCAGCATGCGGTTGCTCAGCAGCTGGCGTGCATAGAACCAGCCCGCCGGCGCCGCGGCCTTGCCGGCACCGCGCGCCGCGCCTTCGTTCATGTGGATCAGGCCGCCGCCCTGCTCGATGTGCTCGAGTTCCGCGCGATTGACCGCGGGATGGTCGGCTGGGCTACGCATGACCTTGAGCCACAGCAAGGCCAGCGCCATGCCGATCACGCCCATCCACAGATAGACGTGGTGCCAGCCCCAGCTATGCGTGACCCATGCCATCAGCGGCGTGAACACCACGGCCGCGAAGTACTGCGCCGCGTTGAAGATGGCCGACGCCGTGCCGCGCTCCGACGTGGGGAACCAGCTCGCGACCACCTTGGCATTGGCCGGAAATGCGGGGGACTCGGCCAGGCCCACGGCAAAGCGCAACATGAACAGCACGGTCATCACCGCGCCCATGGAGGCGAACACACCCACCCAGCCCTGCAGGAGCGTGAACACCGACCACAGGCAGATACTGGCCGCATAGATTCGGCGCGCGCCAAAGCGGTCAAGCAGCCAGCCGCCCGGAATCTGTGCCATGACATAGGCCCAGCTGAAGGCCGAGAAGATATAGCCCATCTGCACGGCGCTGAAACCGAAGGCCTCGCGCATGGCGGGGCCCGTGATCGACAGCGTGGCGCGGTCGGCATAGTTGACCGTGGTGACGATGAAGATCATCGCCAGGATCCAGTAACGGATGTTGGTGCGGCGCGCGGTGGCTGCGCTGCCGGCTGCGGTCGTCGAGGTGGAAGTGGGGCTTGCGTTCATCAGGTCTCCTCATGGCCCTGCTTGCCACACGGCAAAAGGCGGATTGAGATATGTCGTCGTATGACTGAGATTATAGGGATCGGATCGGGGCATCGTAGTGCGCGTTTACCCCAACTTCCCCTGATTCACCCTGGAATTTTTTCCGTTTTCTTTGCAGAACATGGGTATCTGGCGGTTTGAAATCGCGCGCCAACAGCGCTGACCAAAGATACGACACCGGGGTTTTCCCGCAATCCGGCATTTGAATGCTTGTCTATTGTCGCGCCTAGTTGTACGATGACGTACATTGATAACGCACTGCAGGAACGCGGAACGCCGCCCTGCCCCAATCCATCACCCACTGCCGCCTCTGGCCCAGGATGAGAGACATGACGACACCGCAAGAACTGAAGCAGATCATTTCGGAAGGCCTGCTGTCCTTCCCAGTCACCGACTTCGACACGCAAGGCAACTTCCGGCCGGAAACGTACGTCAAGCGCCTCGAATGGCTGGCGCCCTATGGCGCATCGGCGCTGTTCGCGGCTGGCGGCACCGGCGAGTTCTTCTCCCTGACGCCGGATGACTACTCGAACGTGATTCGCACCGCGGTGGAAACCTGCGCGGGCAAGGTGCCCATCCTGGCTGGCGCAGGCGGCCCGACCCGCGTTGCCATCGCCTACGCTCAGGAAGCGCAGCGCCTTGGCGCCAAGGGCATTCTGCTGATGCCCCACTACCTGACCGAAGCGTGCGAAGAAGGCATTGCCAATCACATCGAGGAAGTCTGCAAGGCGGTGAACATCGGCGTGATCGTCTACAACCGCGCCAACTCGCGCATCGGTGCCGACCTGCTCGAACGCGTGGTCGACCGCTGCCCGAACCTGATCGGCTTCAAGGACGGCGTCGGCGAGATCGAAGCGATGGTGCGCGTGCGCCGCAAGCTCGGTGACCGCCTGGCCTACCTGGGCGGCCTGCCGACCGCGGAAGTCTATGCCGCCGCCTACAAGGCGCTGGGCGTGCCGGTGTATTCGTCGGCTGTGTTCAACTTCATTCCGCGCACTGCGATGGAGTTCTACCGCGCCGTCGCCGACGACGACCACGCGACCATCGGCCGCCTGATCGACGACTTCTTCCTCCCCTACCTGGATATCCGCAACCGCCGCCAGGGCTATGCGGTGAGCATCGTCAAGGCCGGCGCCCGCCTGGTCGGCTACGACGCCGGCCCCGTGCGCGCACCGCTGACGGACCTGACGGCCGACGAGATGGAAAAGCTGGATGCGCTGATCCGCAAGCTCGGACCGCAGTAAGGTCGCTCCGGAACACCGGACACAGTTGGATACCCCGCCGCGAGCGGGGTATTTCTTTATGTGGCGGCCGACCTCGGCAGAAGGAGCACGCCCTGGTCATCAAAATACACGCTGAAGTGTGCCGGCTGATAGCCGCTCGCATAGAGCCGGTACGACCATGCCTCGCGCTTCGCGCGTACGATGATCATCGTCGATTCGGTCGGTGGCCATCGGCGGCGCAAATGAGATAACGGCATCGCGCGGCAGGTTCTGGCCGCTCACCCTGCTACCGGCCCTGGGTTCTCAGGCGCTCCAAAGGAATTGACGTGCGGGGCAAGGACGGCTCGAAGAAGTGCCGGGTGCTCTTGTACGGCAGCAGCGCGCCGGCAGCCACGGTATGCAGGATGCAACGCGTATCGAATGGCTCCCCGGAATGCCAGTCACGCACGCAAATGCGCGCATCGCCATAGCACAGTGGAATGCAGGGCAAGCACTTGAGCCCGAGACGCATTGCGGCGCGCAACCGGTGGTTGCCATCCATCACGATACCGTGCGATGCCTCGACCGGAATGGGTGCCAGCCAGCAGCCATCGGAGGCAATCAACTCGGTAAGGATCCATACCCCCTCCATATCCACCTCCTCCGACTGGCGGAAGAAGGAAATCGGCAGCACGGCAATGCCATAGCCGCGGGCGTCGTGCCGCGCCAACGCGGATGTTTCCGGGATGTCGTTCATGGTCTCGGCAAGCAGGCTTGGGCTGGCCACACGTGCGTCGGCGCAGCCAGCGGTTTCGGACAGATCAAGTTATCTGCACAATTTACTTGATAATGATTCGCATTTGCAATAGGCTCCTGACACCACTTACCTGTCCGATACGATCCGATCCTCGCTGACCGCTCGTTGTGGACGTCAACGAGGAACCTTGAGCATGCCGGTCCCCGGTCAGACTGCCCTGGCAGTCCCCCTCACCACAACGAGATCGTTCCAGACAACCAGCACCCTCCCAGGCATAGCGGCCGCGTGCCCGCGACCGGCTGGGCGAGGTCTCGCACCGTCTCTGGCAATGGCAGGCCTGCTGGCATTGACCACCCTGGACCCCGCCCGGGCTCAGGACGGCGCCACTGCCACCGGCAATGTCAGTGCGCAAACCTTGCCGGAGGTCCGTGTCACCGCCGATGCGTCACCGGAAGACCTGCCCGCGCCCTATGCCGGCGGCCAGGTCGCGCGCGGTGCGCGGCTTGGTGTGCTGGGCAACACCAGCATCATGAAGGCGCCGTTCAACGTGAGCAGCTACACCGCGCAGATGATCCAGGACCAGCAATCTCCAACGCTGGCTGACGCTGTCAACAAGGATCCATCGGTGCGATTCACCGGCCTGCCCGGCGGCAACATCGACAACTTCTATATCCGCGGCTTCCCGGTAGGCGAAGGCAACAGCGGCGAAATCGCATTCGACGGCCTGTACGGCGTGGCACCGAATTACCGCGTCTTCACCGACTACGTGGAGCGCCTCGAAGTCATCAAAGGCCCGGCCGCGATGCTATATGGCATGTCCCCCAACAGCGGCGTGGGGGGCGTGATCAACATCGTGCCCAAGCGCGCGCACGAGGACCTGGCTTCGGTGACTGCAAGCTATGCGTCCGACACGCAGTTCGGCGGCCACGTCGACGTGAGCCAGCGCTTCGGCGAATCGAGGGAATGGGGTGTGCGCTTCAACGGCAGCTACTACCAGGGCGATACACCCATGGATAACCAGTCGCGCAAGGCCGGCATCGGCGCATTGTCGCTGGACTACCAGGGCAAGCAGCTGCGGGCCTCGCTGGACGTGATTGGCCAGCAGGAAAAGATCGATGCGCCGGGCCGCGCTTTCATCATGGGGCCCGGCCTGCAGGCCATCCCAGGCGCGCCGGACGGCCGACGCAACGTCACGCAGCCGTGGGAATGGACGCGCGGCACTGACGAGTCCCTGCTGTTCCGCACGGAATACGACATCAACGACCACCTCACCGTGTTCGCCGATGCCGGCGGCGGCTGGACACAGCTTTCGCGCCTGTTCGGCACCACGCCACAAATCGTCAACGCGCAGGGCGACACGTTGAGCACGCCCACCTATTACAAGTTCAAGGTCGATCGCGCCACGTACGATGCCGGCTTGCGCAGCCGCTTTGACACCGGCCCCCTGCGCCATGCCGTGACCTTCCAGGCGAGCGCCTACGCCGACAGCCTGGACCGCGCCAACACCACAGGCACGCCCGTGGCATCGAATATCTATAACCCCGTGGTACGTCCGGCCCAGGGTCTGCCTGCGCCCGATAGCGTTCCCAAAGTCTCGGATAACGACCAGACGGGCTTCTCGCTCGCGGACACCATGTCCGCGCTGGATGACCGCGTGCTGTTGACGCTGGGCGTGCGGCAGCAGCGCATCCGCTCACGCAATTTCGGCGCAACAGGGGCCGTGACTTCGTCCTATGAGGAAAGCGCCACCACACCGATGGCGGGCCTCGTCGTGCAGCCATGGAAGCGCGTGTCGCTGTATGCGAACTACGTCCAGGGCTTGAGCAAGGGCGACGTGGCGCCCCCTACGGCGAGCAACTCGGGCGAGGTGTTCGCGCCGTATAAGACCACGCAGTACGAGGTCGGCACCAAGGTCGATTTCGGCCGCTTCAGCGCCACGCTGGCCGCGTTCCAGATCAGCAAGCCCAGCGGCCAGCTCGGCGGCAATGTGTTCTCGGTCAACGGCGAACAACGCAACCGCGGGCTGGAGCTGAACCTGTTCGGCCAGGTTGCGCCCGGTGTGCGGCTGTTGGGTGGCGTGGCGCTGATCGATGGCGAGATCACGAGGTCCGGCACCGCGGCCGCGGTCGGCAAGGACCCGATCGGCGTGCCGCGCGTTCAGGCCAACCTTGGTGCGGAATGGGACTTGCCGTGGGTAGCGGGCCTGACCGTAAGCGGCGCCATGATCTACACGGGCAGGCAATACGTGAACCAGCTCAATACCGCCAGCCTGCCGTCATGGGCCACGTTCGACCTGGGCGCACGCTATCGCACGCGCATCACGGGAAAGACCACGACCTTCCGCGCCAACGTGCTCAACGTATTCGACCGCAACTACTGGTCGGGTGTGACATCGTGGGGCGGCTTCTCGCAAGCCGCGCCGCGCACGGTAATGCTGTCCGCCACCGTTGAATTCTGAGACGCGCTTGCACTGCATGACTGCATCGCTGACCACCAACGCCCCCTCGGACCAGACCATGTGGACTGACCATGATTCCGTACGCGCTTTGCCGGATCGCTACCGCACCGTTCCGCCCGGGCAATTGCCACCGTTCTGGGACCCGGTGATCGCGCGGATGCTGCGCAACGCACCGCACCTGCTGGCTGCGGCAGTGGCGCAATACGGGTCCCCGCTCAACGTGCTTTGGCCGCACGCGCTGCGCAACAACGTTGCGGCCTTGCGCGCGGTGCTGGCCACGCACTGCGTGCAAGCCGAGATCTTCTACGGCGCCAAGGTGAACAAATCACAGGCGCTGGTGAAAGCCGCGGTGATGGCAGGCGTGGGCATCGATGTCTCGAGCCGCCACGAGCTGCGCGATGCCCTGCGGGCCGGCGCCGACGCGTTGCGCATATGCGCGACGGGTCCGGCCAAGACCGAGGCGTTTCATGAGCAGTTGCTGGCGCATGGCGCACTGATCTCTGTCGATTCGCTCGAAGAACTGGACGACGTATGCGCCTGCCTGCGGCGAGCGCCGGCAGGCCGCCACGCCCGTGTACTGCTGCGCTACTGTCCCGATTCGGCGCGCGGCAGCCGCTTCGGCATGGCCGCCGATACCGTGGTGCAGGGCCTGAAGCACATTGCCAGTGCCACCGAGCGACTGGCGTTCGAAGGCTTTCACTTTCACCTGAGTGGTTATGGCTGGGAGACCCGGGCACAGGCATTGCGCGAACTGCTTCCACTGATCGATGCCGCGGATTCCATGGGGCTGACTACAACGATGATCGACATCGGCGGCGGCCTGCCGGTGCGCTATGTCGATCCCGACGTCTACACCGAATTCCTGCAATCGCAGCGGCCGGAACATTACCGCAACGGCATCGTGCCGGCGTCCTTCTATCCATACGGCGGCCACATCGATGCCGCTACATGGCTGGACGACTTCCTCAATGCGCCGTGCACGGCGGGTCAGTCGATCGCGGCATGGCTGCGGGCGGGCGGCGTCACGCTGGCGCTGGAACCCGGGCGGTGCCTTGCGGCCCAGGCCGGCATCACCGTGTTCCGCGTGACGCGCAGCAAGCCGCTTGGCGATGGCCGGCACGTCGTATTCGTGGAGGGCAGCAGCTTCAGCGCCTGCGAGACCTGGTTCGCTTCGGAATTCCTGGCCGATCCCGCATGGATCAGCGCCGTACCGCCGCGCACCGTTGGCGCAAGGCCCGTGCAGGCTTATATCGCCGGCCACAGTTGCCTGGACGAAGACGTGCTGACCAATCGCCTGCTGCCATTCGGCGGGCTGCCCCATCCGGGCGATCTGCTGGTCTACGCCAACACCGCGGGCTACCAGATGGATCTGCTCGAAAACGAGTTTCACCGCCACCCCATACCACGCCGCGTGGCCGCGCAGTGCGATGACGCGGGCCGCGTTTCCTTTTCCCTTGACCAATGAACGGAGCTCCCGATGATCCTGTGGAAAGTGTCAGACCTGATCGGCAACACACCGATGCTGGGCATCCCCGTCCCCGACAAGGACTCGGTGCTGTTGCTGAAGATGGAGAAGAACAACCCGGGCGGCAGCATGAAGGATCGCATGGCCCGCAATATGGTGTTGGCTGCGCTGAAGTCCGGGCGGCTGCAACCGAACGGCGTGATTGTCGAATCGTCGTCCGGCAACACCGGCATCGGGCTGGCGCTGGCCGCGATTGAATTCGGCTTGCGCTTCATTGCCGTGGTTGACCACCACGCGGCGCCGGACAAGATCGCCGTCATGCGCGCGCTGGGCGCCGAGATTCGCTACGTAGAAGGCAATTTCCAAGAAAACGAAGTCGCCGTGGTGGAGCGCCAGCGCCTCGCTGCTGAGATCGCCAGTCAGACGCCCGGCGCCGTATTCATGAACCAGTCGGACAATGCGGCCAATGCCGGCGGCTACCTCGAATTCGTCCGAGAGACCTTTGCCCAGGCGCGCGAAGTCAATGCGTTCGTGGGTTGCGTCGGCACCGGCGGCTCGATGACCGGCATCGCCCGCGGCGTGAAGCAGTTCAATCCCGACGCTGTAACCATTGCGGTCGAGCCGTCCGGATCGATCGTGTTCGGCATGCCTGGGCACCCCTACTACCAGTCGGGCACGGGCACGCCGCAGGGTGACACGGTCGGGCTCGTGCTCGACTACAGCTGCATCGACATGGGCGTACAGGTCACCGATGCGCAGGCCTTCGAGACCGCGCGCTACGTGGCCCGCCAGACCGGGCTGCTGGTGGGCGGCTCCACCGGTGGCGCCATCTACAAGGCGCTGGAGGCCATCCATGACAGCCAAATACGCGGCAACGTCGTCGTCCCCGTGGCCGACGGCGGCGAGAAGTACCTGCACACCGTCTTCGACGAGGACTGGCTGCGGGCGCGCAACCTGCTCGCGCCGCAGGTATGGCAGCGCCTGGACGCATGGCTTGGCAAGGCCACGTGCCGCGACGAGGTCGCGCCCGACGTCCTGCGCCTGAATGCCGCATGAGCGCGCCACCGCTGTGCGTGACAGTCTGCGGCGGCGGCCGCACCGGACACCTGAACGCCATCCTGTTCGCGCAACGGCCCGGTGTGCGCGTGAAGCTGCTGACCCGGAACCATCACATCGCCGCGCGGCAGGATGCCATGCTGAGTGGCCTCCTGCCGGACGGCGCCACGCTCACGGCCAGCGCGGGCATGGTGACTGACGACCCTGCCGTCGCCTTGCGCGATGCCGACATCGTCATCATCACCGTGCCCGCCCATGCAAGACCTTCGCTGCTGCGGGAGATCGTGGCCCACTTGCCGGAAGGCAAAGCCGTCTATGTCGGCGCTATCCCGGGCTTCTGCGGCTTTGACTGGCTGGCAGGGGCTTTACTTGCGCAACGGCCCAACGCGGTGATCTGGGGCATGAAAGACGTGCCGCATACGGCATTCGCGCTCGACCCCGGCGTCAGCGTGCGCATGGGCGGCGCCAAGCAACGGCTTTACGTTGGCTGCCATGCGCGCGAACAGCGTGCGGCGCGGCAGGCCCTGCTCTCGCACCTGAACAGGCTGTACGACGCATCGGTGGAGCTGCTCGACAGCTACCTGGAGATCACGCTGACTCCGGGCAATCCGATCATGCATAGCGCCGTCATCTACGGACTGATCGGTCCCTATGGGCAGTGGCACGGCCGTGCATTGCCCACGCCCTTGTGCTGGTGGACGGACTGCCCGGAACTGAGCGCACATTTTCTGGAGCGCGCCGACGAGGAAAGCCAGCGCCTGTGCCAAGCGGTCGCGCGCCGGCTCGGCGTGGATCTGTCTTCCGTCAAGCCACTCAGGCAGGAGATCGTCGACGCTTACGGCGATCAGATCCAGGACCCGTCGACGATGCTGTCGGTATTGCGCACCAACCGCGCCTACGCCGATATCGAGGCCCCACTGGTGCCGACCAGCGGCGGCTACCTCGTCGACACGTCCAGCCGCGCGTTCCACGAAGATGTGGCGTATGGGCTCGCGACGCTGGTGGAAATGGCCCGGCGGCTGGGGGTGGACACCCCTCACCTGCGCGAGATCTTCGAATGGAACGTCACCTACATGGGCGGCCTGCGCGGCTCCGCCCTCGACTATTTTCCTGAATTCTGGCCACGGTAATCACCATGCTGAATCTACAGTCCGCAAGCCGCACCACCACTGCAACCGATGATCCTGCCGCCAACGGTGAAGCCGACACGGCATTTTCGCGCCGAAATGCGCTGCGTCGGCTGGTCCGTTGCCTGTTCGCCGAGGGCATCCTCGACAAGACCCGACTGGTGCTGGCGCCGCACGGGCGCCAGGCATGGTTCCCGCTGTGGAAACAGCAGGCCATTGTCTACTTCGACGACCTCGAGGCAGCCCCTGCCGATACATTCGTGAATCACGGCAGCATCACGCTGCTGCGCGCCGATGGCATGCACCTTCCACTGGACACGCATGAGGCGCTGATTGATGCATTGCGCGACAGCTTCGATTTCGCGCCCCGCGACGTTGGCGTCGATGGACTGAAGGCCGACATGCTCAACAGTGTGCGCAACGACGCCAATGTGCGCATGCACCGCCAAGGCTGGGCCACCGCACTGCGATCCGACATGGCCGAGGCCGGCGTCGTGCGGCTGACCGACTACCTGCGCCGGCATGTCAGCACGCGAGATGCCGCCATGCTGCTTGATCAGTGGGGTGCCCTTGAAGGGCATCCCTACTACCCGACCTGGAAGGCAAAGCCGGGCCTGCGTGACGACGAAGTGCTCGCCCTGTCGCCCGAATGCCAGGCGCGGGTGAACGTGCGCATCGGCGCGCTGCGCGCGGACATGGCCTATGTGGAACGCATGCCCCATGTCCAGGACGCGCATGCATGGTTCGCCACGCAGTTCCCGTCGCTGTGGCAAGCATGGAAAACCGGGCTGAACGCGCGCGGCCTGTGCGAATCGGACTGGTTGCCGATGCCGATCCATAGCTGGCACCTGAACGCCCATGTCAGATCTGCCTACGCAAACGAGATTGCCGATGGCATCCTGATCGTCGATGGCCCCGACCTGCCCACGCTGCCGACCATGTCCTTCCGCACCGTGCTGCCGGCGACGCCGCAGACCGCACCGTTCATCAAGCTGCCTGTGGCGCTGTGGATGACCAGCGAGCAGCGCAGCCTCCAGGCAAAGTCGATCCACATGGGACCGCGCATCAGCGCGTTGATCGAGCACATCCTCAAGACGGAAGACGGCTTTGGCCGCACACTGGAAATATTTCCCGAAGAGATAGCCTGGCATTATCGCAATGCCTTGACGAAGGATGACGCGCCCGGCAAGCACTTGTCCGTAGTGTTCCGCGCCAGCGTACCGGCGCTGGACCGCGACGACGGCTGCCTCCCTGTCACGGTCGCAGCGCTTTTTACCGAGCGCCCCGACGGCGGCGGCCCGCTGTTCACCGAACTGGTAGAGGCCGGCGCCGGCGACGTCACCGCGCAGGACGCTGCGCAGCGCTGGTTCCGCCAGTACGCCCGCACCGTGACGCGGCCGGTCATTGCCATCTACCTGCTCTACGGCATCGCACTGGAAGCGCATCAGCAGAACACGCAAGTGCTGTTCGACGCCAACGGCCAGGCCCAGCGCCTGCTGGTACGCGACTTCGGCGATGGCCGCACCTATGCGCCGCTACTGGCGGCGCGCGGTCTGACGTTGCGCCCGTACGCCTGGCCCGGCATCCTGCCGACGGTCTTCGATGGCGACATCGAACCGGTGCGCACATTCGTGATCGACGCCTGCTTCGTCAGCCATCTGCACGAGATCGCGCTAGGACTCTTCCACACCTATGGGTTCTCCACGGCAAGGTTGTGGGAAATCCTGCGCGAAGAAACCATCGCAGCCTTCGACGCCGTGCAGGCACGCGTCGATCCGGCATTTTGGGCAGAAGAACAGCGCATCTTTCTCGAAGACCCATGGTCGACCCGCTCGCTGCTGCGTATGCACTTGCTCAAGTACAGCGATTACCGGCTGCAGCACGGGCTCACCAACCCCTTGCGTCAAGGGAAAGAGGCCTGATGCGCGGAACCGCGGATACCACCCGAAGCGACCCCAGGCAAACCGCGCGCCAGATCCGGCTCCTCTTCGTGCTGCAGTGCATCTCCATGGGCGCGATGGAAATGAGCGGCCCATTCTGGCCCATTCATCTGCGCGCGATGAGCAGTTCCGACGCGGTGTTCGGCTTCGCCGGCATCGCCGTCTACGTCGGCCCGATGCTTGGTATCGTGCTGACCAGCACCTTTTGGGGCCGCATCGGCGATCGCTATGGCCACAAGCCGATGATGGTGCGCGCGCTGGCCGGGCTATGCCTGACGCAGTTGGCGCTGGCCTGGTCACAGGACGTCTGGACCATTCTCGCGCTGCGCTTCCTGCAAGGCGCCTGCGCCGGCTATATCGCGCCGGCGCAGGCCTACGGTGTCAGCATCGAGAGCCCGCTGCGGCGCGGGCGGCTGTTCGCCTTCCTGCAAGTTTCCACCAACGTCGGCTCGCTGCTCGGCGCGGTGGCAGGCGGGCTGATCCTGGACGTCGCGTCCTTCTACTGGATCAATGTCATCGCGGCGGCACTGTGCGCGGCCTGCGCGGCCGCCGTCGCCACATGCCTGCCGACTGTGCCGCCGGCACCGTCCGCCCCCCCGGTTGCAACGAGCACCGGTCACGGCGTTGCGCGCTATTCGCCACAGATGCTGATATTGCTTGGCACCATGGGCCTGCTCCTGATCAGCCGGATGATGCCGCAGACACCGTTCTCGCTCTATGTCAGCTCGGTCTTCGCTGTCAGCAACTGGGTGGTGGGACTGTGTTACGGTTTGCTGGCGCTGGGCTTCATCGTATCGGCTGCGCCATGGGCACGCTATTTCGAAGGACGGCAGGCGGACGACGCGCTGCGACGCATCGGCTGCGTGGTAGCGGCCTGTGCCGCGCTCGCTGCGGTGGCGGCGGTGACGCGCAGCATCGCGGTATTTGTTGCCGTCTACTTCCTGTGGGGCCTGCTTCTGGGGGCCACAACACCGGTACTGACCGCGATGATTTCGCGCGCAGCGGGCGACGCGGGCCAAGGCCAGTTGCTCGGCATGACACAGAGCGTGACCCAGATGTCCGCGATAGCCGGCATTACGCTCGGCGGCTGGCTGAGCCAGACAGCGGGCTTGCAATACACCTATGCCTTTGTCTGCGCCGCGTATCTGATGACGCTACTACCCATGATTGTGCTGCAGCGCCGGCGCGCCCCGCTTATCTCGCCCCGGCCGGTGGATCGCGCATAGACGCGCAGGGCAGTCGACATCCTGTCCGCAGGTTCATCTTGGCGCACCAGTGCCGAAGCGATAGACAACCAGATGATCCGTACCTGACTCCGCCGCCCACGCTTCTCCCGGTCGACCCAACATCTGTCGCACATTGGCATCCGGCCGTGGACTGGTAAAGGTCTCGAACTTGCCGGCCTGCGGGTCGAAGCGCAGCACGGCATTCCTGCCCCAGTCGCTCAGCCACACCTTGTCCTGCTCATCCACATACATCGCATAGGCATGCGGACTATCGCCTGGCAGCTTCCATTCCCGCCAGCGGGCCGTGCCGGGATCATAGGCGCCCAGCTTGCCGGCGGTCCATTCGCTGATCCACAGCGTCCCCTTCGAGTCGGACCAGATGCGGCGCGGCCCTGACTTTGGCGTGGGTGGCGTCATGACCTGCGCGGCGCCGGTGGCGGTGTCGATGCGGGCAATGTAATCCCCGGCCAGCGAGGCGAAATAGACATCGCCTTTCGGCGTCACGGCAATGCCGTACGGGCCCCGGCCTCGCGGCGCATCGAACATGCGCATGTGGCCGCTGGCGGGGTCCAGTTCACCGTAGACCCCGTTCTGCCCCGTGAACCACAGACGTCCGCGCGTATCGAACACGGCGGTATTCAGATTGACATTGGCCTGTCCGGCAGGGAGCGGAAAACGCTTCACGCCATGGGTTCCGGGGTCGACCCGCAGGATCGCGTTCTGGCCGCCGTCCGTCACCCACGCAGCACCATCGGGTCCGATGATCACGCCATGCGGCGCGGAGGCTTCGCCGAGCGGGATATGGATGGTCTTGCCGGTTGCGGGGTCCAACCGCCCGAGCTCGCCCGTGCTCTGGGCCGTGTACCACACCGCGCCATCGGGCGCGGGCGCAACGTCGTGCGGATGCGCGCCGGCCGGCACTGGATAGCTCTGGACGCGTGGTGGCACTGTGCCCTGGGCACAGACCGTGGTGACCGACACGGCCATGATGCCGGCAGCCAGTACGGCGCGGAGCGAGCGCAGGGGCATCGCCATCTCCTGATCAGTCCAAGAAACTTCGATCCAAGCATAGGCCAGCCACGGCCAGACGGGGACACGCGTGCCCGTATACTGCGCGATTGATCCTCCAGCCCCCGCCACTACCCAGTGCGGCACCTGACCCGAGACCACACTGCCGCATGAACACCATCGCGCTCTACCTGCTCACCGCCGTCGCCGAAATCCTCGGCTGCTACCTGCCTTACCTGTGGCTGCGCCAGGGTGCGAGCGCGTGGGTGCTGCTGCCGGGCGCGCTGTCGCTGGCGTTGTTCGCATGGCTGCTGTCGTTGCATCCGGACGCTTCGGGTCGCGTGTATGCGGCCTATGGCGGCGTCTATATCGGCGTGGCCGTGCTGTGGCTGTGGCTCGTCGATGGCGTGCGGCCCAGCGCCTGGGATCTCGCCGGCGTGGGCGTGGCGTTCGGGGGCATGGCCATCATCGTGTTCCAGCCACGCTGAAGGCGTGCGCCAGCGCGGCAACTGTTCCGTTTTGCCACAGTTGCGCCGACACGGAACAATCGGTCCGGCCGCGCGATACACGTGAGATAGGGGCGTAAGCGCCAGAACGTCTGCAGAGTCCTGTTTTCACGACAGTTTTCGCCAGACACTCTCGCACCGGCACACCTCTTGCGATGTTCCCTGTCGCGTGCGGCACCTCGCCGCGCCAGCCAACGAACTTCACAAGACGGAGCGAGACATGAACATGGCCGAAATCGCCCAGCTGGGCGTCACCAACCCCTACAAGCAGCAGTACGAAAACTATATCGGCGGGGCCTGGGTGCCGCCCGCTGGCGGCGAATACTTCGAGGCCATCACGCCGATCACCGGCAAGCCGTTCACGCGCGTACCGCGCTCGAAGCAGGAAGATGTCGATGCCGCGCTCGATGCTGCGCATGCAGCCAAGGCGGCCTGGGGCCGGACCTCGACTACCGAGCGCGCCAACATCCTGAACCGCATCGCCGATCGGATCGAAGCCAACCTGACCCTGCTGGCCGTGGCCGAGACTATCGACAACGGCAAGCCCGTGCGCGAGACCATGGCCGCGGACCTGCCGCTGGCGGTGGACCACTTCCGCTACTTTGCCGGCTGCATCCGCGCGCAGGAAGGCGGCATCTCGGAAATCGACGCGGAGACCATCGCCTACCACTTCCACGAGCCGCTGGGCGTGGTGGGCCAGATCATCCCGTGGAACTTCCCGCTGCTGATGGCCACCTGGAAGCTCGCGCCGGCGCTGGCCGCGGGCAACTGCGTGGTGCTCAAGCCGGCCGAGCAGACGCCCGCGTCGATCCTCGCGCTAATGGAGGTGATCGGCGACCTGCTGCCGCCGGGCGTGGTCAATGTCATCAACGGCTTCGGCCTGGAAGCGGGCAAGCCGCTGGCATCGAGCCCGCGCATCAGCAAGGTGGCGTTCACGGGCGAGACCACGACGGGCCGCCTGATCATGCAATACGCGTCGCAGAACCTGATCCCGGTCACGCTGGAACTCGGCGGCAAGTCGCCGAACATCTTCTTCGAGGACGTGCTGGCCGCTGACGATGCGTACTTCGACAAGGCACTGGAAGGCTTCGCCATGTTCGCGCTGAACCAGGGCGAGGTCTGCACCTGCCCGTCGCGCGCGCTGATCCAGGAATCGATCTACGACCGATTCATGGAACGCGCGCTCAAGCGTGTGGCAGCGATCCGCCAGGGACATCCGCTCGACAAGGGCACCATGATCGGCGCGCAGGCATCGGCCGAGCAGCTCGAGAAGATCCTGTCCTACATCGACCTGGGCCGCAAGGAAGGCGCGCAATGCCTGACAGGCGGCGAACGCAACCAGTTCGATGGCGATCTCGCGGGCGGCTACTACGTAAAGCCGACCGTGTTCAAGGGCCACAACAAGATGCGCATCTTTCAGGAGGAAATCTTCGGGCCCGTGGTGTCGGTTACCACGTTCAAGGATGAGGAAGAAGCGCTGGCTATCGCCAATGACACGCTCTACGGCCTCGGCGCCGGTGTCTGGACGCGCGACGGCGCGCGCGCGTTCCGCATGGGCCGCGGCATCCAGGCGGGCCGTGTGTGGACCAACTGCTACCACGCGTATCCCGCGCATGCCGCATTCGGGGGATACAAGCAGTCCGGCATCGGCCGCGAGAACCACCGCATGATGCTCGACCACTACCAGCAGACCAAGAACCTCCTGGTCAGCTACAGCCCCAACGCTCTCGGATTTTTCTGACGATACGCAAGGCATCGCGTTTTACTGGTGAATTCGTAGTCCCGAGCCGCGAAGCGCGTGCCACTATCGTAACGGTGCCCTCCTCCCCGGGGCACCGCTTCCAACAAGGAGTCGATATGCCAGCGATGATGAAAGCTGCGGTGGTGCGTGCATTCGGCGCGCCGCTCACGATCGATGAAGTGCCCGTGCCGCAGCCCGGGCCCGGCCAGGTCCAGGTGAAGATTGAAGCCTCCGGTGTCTGCCATACCGACCTGCACGCCGCCGACGGCGACTGGCCGGTCAAACCCACGCTGCCGTTTATCCCCGGCCATGAAGGCGTCGGCTATGTATCGGCCGTCGGCAGCGGCGTCAGCCGCGTGAAGGAAGGTGACCGCGTCGGCGTTCCGTGGCTGTACAGCGCCTGTGGCTATTGCGAGCACTGCCTGCAAGGCTGGGAAACGCTGTGCGAAAAGCAGCAGAACACCGGCTATTCGGTCAACGGCGGCTACGGCGAGTATGTGGTGGCCGACCCGAACTACGTTGGCCTGCTGCCCGACAAGGTGGGCTTCGTCGAAATCGCGCCGATCCTGTGCGCGGGCGTCACGGTGTACAAGGGCCTGAAGGTCACGGATACGCGCCCCGGCCAGTGGGTGGTGATCTCCGGCATCGGCGGCCTGGGCCATGTGGCCGTGCAGTACGCCAGGGCGATGGGCCTGCGCGTGGCGGCTGTCGACATCGACGATGCCAAGCTCAACCTCGCCAGACGGCTCGGCGCGGAAGTGGCCGTCAACGCGCGCGATACGGATCCGGCCGCATGGCTGCAGAAGGAAATCGGCGGCGCGCATGGCGTGCTGGTCACCGCCGTGTCGCCCAAGGCCTTTTCGCAGGCGATCGGCATGGTGCGGCGTGGTGGAACCATTGCCCTGAACGGTCTCCCGCCGGGCGATTTCGGCACGCCGATCTTCGACGTGGTGCTCAAGGGCATCACCATCCGAGGCTCGATCGTCGGCACGCGCAGCGACTTGCAAGAGTCGCTTGATTTTGCCGCGCATGGCGACGTGAAAGCCACGGTCTCGACAGCGAAGCTGGACGACGTCAACGATGTGTTCGGACGGCTGCGCGAAGGCAAGGTGGAAGGCCGCGTGGTGCTGGACTTCTCGCGGTGAGACCAGTCATGCCCCGCGTCAGCGCCGATTCTGCAGGTGCAACTCCCGTGACCGTGACCCGCGTGGTCGCCACGCCGGCGGCGCTCGCGCTGATCGGCGAGCTGCGCGCGCGGCACGGTCCCCTGATGTTCCACCAGTCCGGCGGCTGCTGCGACGGCAGCGCGCCGATGTGCTTTGGCGCAGGCGACCTGATCGTGGGAGATTCGGATGTCTGCCTTGGCGAGATCGGCGGCGCGCCCTTCCACATGACGCGCGCGCAGTTCGAGTACTGGCAGCACACGCGCCTGGTGATCGACGTGGTGACGGGCGCGGGCGGCATGTTCTCGCTCGAAAGCGGGACCGGAAAGCGATTCCTGACGCGCTCGGAACTGTTCAGCGACGAGGAAGCGGCGGTGCTGGCGGCCCAGCCTCCGCTGTAGCGCTTGCGCGACCCGCCGCCGTGCGGCGGACTCGGACGACCCTGTCGCACGCGGTACGGGAAGCGCGTCTCGTGGCGGAGGCTACCGTTTCTCGTCGAGCAGATCGTTGAGGATTTCGTCGAAGGTGGCTTGCGCATCTTCCAGCGCCTGCAGTGCGGCGTCGAAGGTCTGCAATGCCATCTTGGACGGTTTGCCGCTGCCCTGCGGCGGATACTGGGATTGCAGCGCGGAGAAGGCGACCTGGACTTGCCGGGTCGCGTCGACCACCCGCTGCATGGCCTGCGCCTCTTCGGCGCGCAATTGCTCGTGTTTCTGTTCGCTCATGCCATTGGCTCCTGGCCGCGCCCTGCGGTGGCGCAGCGTTATCAGCGTTATGGGCGATATCGTACAAGAACTGACCCCGCAGGCACCGGAACCCGCGTCGTCCTGCGCGAAAATCGGTTAGGCTCCACCTTAGGGGCGCCCGCCGCCCCGCGCCAAGGAACCCGCAACCCAAACATGTCATCCCTCATGCGCCGGGCGCTGGCCGCCACGCTGGTGACCGCCAGCGGCTTTGCCTGCTACTGGACCTATCTCACTGTCAATCAGGCGCGCCTACTGTTCGACGCGCGCCGCCGCCCTCCACGCGACCTGCCCGACGGCATCATCGGCTACTCGCATATCGTGCCTGGCGGCATGCTGCGCGGCTACATCTATCATGCGCCCGGCGAGAGGGTGCGCGATCTGCTTTTCTACCTGCCGGGCCGCGGCGAGGATGTACTCGAAACGCTGCAGTTCGCCCGCTGGCTGCCGCCCGGCATGGGTTTCGCGACCTTTGACTACCGCGGACTCGGCCACTCCGACGGGCAGCCGTCCGAGGCCGCGGCAGTCGCCGACGCAAGCCAGTTCCTGCTGCATCTGCGCCGCGTCTTTCCCGGCACGCGGGCCCATGTCGTGGGGCGCAGCCTCGGAACGGGCGTCGCCATCCAGCTCGCCGACCTGCAGGACTTCGAAAGCCTGCAGCTGATCACGCCGTACGATTCGATGCTTGAGCTCGTGCGCAAGCGCTTTCCGCTCGTGCCGCTGCGCCAGCTCATGCGCCACCACTTCGACTCCATTTCGCATTGCAAAAAAGTCGTGCAGAGCACCAAGGTGCTGCTGGCGGAAACCGACGACGTGGTGCCGCATGCGTGTTCCGAACGGCTGGTGGCCGCATGGCCGGCACCGGTCGTGCTGGAAACCATGCACGGTACCGATCACTTCACGATCGTGGAGCGTCAGGAAACCTGGCTGGCGTTGTGCGAATTTGCTCGCCAGGTGCAGCATGATCCGCTGCCGGACACACCGCGCACGGCTCCGACAGACCATGACGAGTCCGGTGTGCCTCTGCCGCTGCCCCGGTTCCGCTAGAATTGCGCGCATGAAAAAATTCGCAGTCAAGGCAGGCGGCGCCGCTCTGGCGCTGGCTGCAGCCGGCGTGCTGCTCGCCGGTTTCGCCGCGGTCGTCAGCCTGCGGCAGCTTCCCCCCGTCGACGCCCTGCGCGAGTACCGGCCGGACGTGCCGCTGCGGATCTTCACGAGTGACAACGTGCAGATCGGCGAATTCGGCAGCGAGCACCGGGAATTCATCGCGTTCGACAAGATGCCGCGCCAGATGACGCAGGCATTGCTCGCCGCCGAGGACGACCAGTTCTACGAGCACGACGGCATCGACATCCCCGGCATGTTTCGCGCGGCGCTGGCCAATCTGGGCAAGGGCTATTCGCAGGGCGCCTCTACCATCACCATGCAGGTGGCGCGCAACTTCTACCTGTCACGCGAGAAGACGCTTGCGCGCAAGTGGTACGAGATCCTGCTCGCGTGGCAGATCGACCGTACGCTGTCCAAGGACCGCATCCTCGAGCTGTATATGAACCAGGTCTACCTGGGCGAGCATGCGTACGGTTTCGGCAGCGCGGCCCACGCGTACTTCGGCAAGCCGCTGGACGGCCTGTCGCTGGCCGAGACCGCGATGCTGGCCGGGCTGCCCAAGGCGCCTTCCACGATGAACCCGGTGGTGAACTTCGCGCGCGCCAAGCGCCGGCAGGAGTATGTGCTCGGGCGGATGCTGGCGCTCGGCATGATCAGCCAGGACCAGTACCGCGACGCCCGATCGGCGCAGCTGGACATCGCCCCCGACAATGCGGGCCAGTTCGCCGGGCACGCCGAATATGTCGCCGAACTGGCGCGCCAGCTTGCGCGCGACCGCTTCGGCGATGAAGCCTACACGCGCGGCCTGAATGTCTACACCACGGTGTCGTCGGTGCGGCAAACCATGGCCTATGACGCCGTGCGGCGCGGACTGGAAGGCTACGGGAAGCGCCATCGCCTGGCCAGCCCGGCGGGCGCGCCGCAGGCGGCACTGGTTTCGCTCGATGGCGACACCGGCGCGATCGAGGCCATGGTCGGCGGCGCCGACTTCGACACCAACCGCTTCAACCATGCGACGCAGGCACTGCGCCAGCCCGGCTCGACGTTCAAGCCGTTCATCTATGCGGCGGCGCTCGAGCACGGCGTGTCGCCAGGCACGCTGATCAACGACGCGCCGCTCGACAACAACTCGCGCTGGCAGCCGTCCAACGACGACGGCCGATTCCTGGGCGCGGTCACGGTGCGCCAGGCGCTGGCCGAGTCGCGCAACCTCCCGGCCATCCGCACGCTGCAGGCCATCGGCATTCCGTATGCGGTCGAGTTCGCCAGCCGCTTCGGCTTCTCGACCAAGCGGCTGCCGCGCTTCCTGCCGCTGGCGCTGGGCACCGGCACGACGTCGCCGCTGCGGCTCGCGTCGGCGTATGCGGTGTTTGCCAACCAGGGCCATCGCGTGGAGCCTTACCTGATCTCGCGCATTACCGACAGCGAAGGCCACGTGCTGTTCGCGGCCGACAATGCCACGGAGCCGCCGCGCGTCATCAGCGAACGCAATGCCTTCGTGATGGACAGCCTGCTGCGCAGCGTGGTGGACGACGGCACTGGCGCGGGCGTGCGCCGCTATCTGCACCGCGAGGATGTGGCGGGCAAGACCGGCACCACCAACGACTCGGTCGACGGCTGGTTCGCGGGCTACGCCGGCAACGTGGTCACGGTGGCCTGGATGGGCTATGACGACAACCATAGCCTGGGCACCCATGAATTCGGCGCCACCACCGCGCTGCCGATCTGGGCTTCGTATATGGAAGGCCGGATGGCAGGCACCCCGGTGGCCGAGCGGGCCGCACCGTCCGGGGTCGTGCGCAGCAGCGGCGACTGGACGTATGCGGAATATGCCGACGGCAGGCAAGGTATCGCCTCGCTCGGCTTCCCGGCGCCGTTACCCGCGCCAGCACAGGATGCCGCCGCCACACCGGTAGCCAGCGAAGCCGTGGGCCTGCCCGGCCAGCCCGCAGCACCGGCCGCGAGCCGCGACGACAGGGCAAGCCTGTAGTCAAGCATCTGGGCTGCAGCGCCCTCCTTTCAACCTCTCAACAACAAGAACCACAATGTCGAGCGTCAGCGCGGTATTGATCTGGGCAATTGCTGCCCTCACCACCGCTGGCGTGCTGCTGCGGCCGTTTCGCCTTTCGGAGGCCTTCTGGGCGGTCGCGGGCGCGGTGCTGCTGTGCGTGGGCGGACTGCTGGCAGTGCCGGACGCGCTCGCCGCGGTCATGCGCGGCCTGGATGTCTACCTGTTCCTGGCCGGCATGATGGTGATTTCCGAACTGGCCCGCAAGACCGGGCTGTTCGACCACGTCGCGGCCCTGGCCGTGCGGCGCGCAGGCGGTTCCGCCCGAGCGCTGTTCCTGCTGGTCTATGGCTTTGGCACGCTGGTCACGGCGTTCATGTCCAACGACGCGACCGCCGTGGTGCTGACGCCTGCCGTGCTGGCCGCCACGCGCGCGGCAAAGGTGCAGAACCCGCTGCCGCACCTGTTTGCCTGCGCCTTCATCGCCAATGCGGCCAGCTTCGTGTTGCCGATTTCCAATCCAGCCAACCTCGTGATCTTCGGGACGCGCATGCCGCCGCTGGCCGGATGGCTCGCGCATTTTGCGCTGCCATCGCTGGTTGCCGTGGTGACCACGTTGGCCGCGCTGTACTGGACGCAGCGCGAGGCACTGGCCGAGCGAATCGCCAGCGACGTGCCAGTGCCGCCGCTGAGCCTGCAGGCGTGGCTGACGGCGGTTGGCATCGTGCTGACCGGGGTGGCCTTGCTGGCGGCATCGCTGCGCGGCAGCGACCTGGGTTGGCCAACATGCGCGGCGGGCGCGGCTACGCTGCTGATCGTGTGCGCGACCAAGCGCGACTTGCTCGCGCCGGCCCTGCGCGAGATTTCGTGGGGCGTGTTGCCAATGGTGGCGGGGTTGTTCGTGCTGGTGGCGGCGCTCGAGCATACCGGCGTGATCCACTGGCTTGCCGACATCATCCAGGCGGCGTCCCGCCAGGACAGCCTTGCGCGGCTTTGGGGTATCGGGGCGGCTGTGGCGCTGATCGGCAACGTTGCCAACAATCTCCCTGCAGGGCTCATCGCGTCCTCGGCACTGGCTGCGGGTCATGCGTCCAACACCGTGACAGGTGCCGTGCTGGTGGGCATCGACCTGGGCCCTAACCTTTCCGCAACCGGTTCCCTGGCCACGCTGCTGTGGCTGACCGCGCTACGCCGCGATGGTCATATGGTCACCGCCGGCCAGTTCCTGCGGCTCGGCGCGGTTGTCATGCCGGCAGCCATGGTGCCGACACTGGCCGTACTCGCGCTCGCGCGCTGACTGTCGCGGGCGTCTGCCGCGTAGCGTCAGTCGCGGCTGGCGGACTGCGCGGCGCGCTGCGACAGCACGCCGTGCCAGCGCAGCGGCGGCGCGCCATGACGCACGGCGCGGCTATGGTGTTCGACGACGCCGGGTTCCATCGTCGCCTGGGGCAGCGGCACCGTGGCGACATGGAGCAACATCAGGCTGCTGCACGGAAACGCAATCGGCAAGATCACTGGCTGGTCCCTGGAAGATACCGCGTCGATGGGGAAGCATTATGTTCGCTTGTCGGCCTGCTGCGTGACGGGCTTAAGGCTTGTCATCAACAATTCACGGAGCGCGCTCGCCAAGTGCAGTGCGCGACGCTCGCCAGGGAGGGGCGCAGGTTGTGAGAGCCTGACATCTGCCATATAGTGAAGCACGGTGCACCATCCCTCTCCTACCTGAAAGCGGCTCTCCATGACAGACAAGGACGCTGCACACCACGGCGCGAAGCACAAGACCAGTGATGCCGCCCCCGGCGAGTCGAGCGTATCGGACCGCATCCGCTCGCGCCTGCTGGCGGCGCGAGAGCGCTTTCATGCCAACGACAATATCGCCCGCTACATCGAGCCGGGCGAACTCGACGCGCTGCAGGAAGAAGTGCAGGCACGGCTGGAAGAGGTACTGCGCGCGCTCGTTATCGACGTGGACCAGGACCACAACACGCGCGAAACCGCGCGCCGCGTGGCCAAGATGTACCTGAAGGAAATCTTCGCGGGACGCTACGCCAAGGCGCCGGCAGTGACAGAGTTTCCGAACGTCGAGCAACTCAGCGAACTGATGATCGTCGGGCCGCTCCGCGTGCGCAGCGCCTGTTCGCACCACCTGTGCCCGATCATCGGCAAGCTGTGGGTGGGCGTGATGCCGAACCAGCATTCCAACCTGATCGGCCTGTCCAAGTACGCGCGGCTGGCCGAGTGGATCATGTGCCGGCCGCAGATCCAAGAAGAAGCGGTGGCCCAGGTAGCCGACCTGCTGCAGGAAAAGATGAACCCGGACGGCCTGGCCATCGTCATGGAAGCCGAGCACTTCTGCATGCACTGGCGCGGCGTGCGCGATACCGATGCCAAGATGACCAACAGCGTGATGCGCGGCTCCTTCCTGAAGGACGGCAGCCTGCGCCGCGAATTCCTCGCCCTGCTCAATCGCAACGGCAAATAGCCATCCCGGAGCTGCCAGCATGCTCGTCCGCCTGCTCTATGCCAGCCGCGCCCGCCAGGCCATCGACGCCGCGACGCTCGACGCGATCCTGACCACCAGCCTGGAACGCAATCCGCGCCACGGCATCACCGGCGTGCTGTGCCATGGCAATGGGATCTTCCTGCAGGCGCTGGAGGGCGACCGCCAGGAAGTGTCGCGGCTGTTCCAGGCCATTACGCGCGACCCGCGTCATCATGACTTGGTGCTGCTTCAGTACGAAGACATTTGCGAGCGCGAATTCGCGGGTTGGGCCATGGGCCACGTCAATGCCGCGCGCATCAATACCGCCACGCTGCTGAAGTTCTCCGCGCGGGCCGAACTGGATCCGTTCTGCACGTCCGGCCAGGCCTCCCTGGCGCTGCTCAAGGAACTGATCGCCGGGGCGTCCGTCGTCGCGCGCACTGCCGAACGCGGCCGTCCCTGACCGACCATTGCGTATTCTGCTGTTCCGCAAACGTCATTCCTGAGGCGACCGCCTGTCACTCGTCTTGTCTTTCGCCTTTTCCCGAAAACCGGAAAACACTTGCACACGCGTGCGTTCCCGGCTAAAGTCGCGTCCGATTGTATGCAAAAAATGAACACAAAATCAGGAGACACGCGGCATGGATTTCACGCCCCAAATCGTTCCCAATTTGCTCAACGGACTCGAATGGTCGGGCTGCGCGCTGGCCATGAGCGGCTCGCTGCTGGTGGCCCTGCATAACCGGGCCTCGCGCTGGGGATGGATCGCGTACCTGTGCTCGAACCTGGTGTGGAGCGTGTTTGCGCTCGTGACCGGCACCTATGGCCTGTTCGTGCAGCAGCTCGGCTTCACGGCGACGAGCTGCTATGGACTGTATCGCCACACGAAATACCATCGCGAACTCGACCAGAAGGCGGCACACGCCGCCGCCTGATCGAGAGACTCCGCCGGGCTACGCTATACGGTCACGCGGCCGAACAGGCCGCATTCGAGATCGCTCTCGAACTCTTCGACCCATTCAGTGCCGCCAGCCTGGTAGGCACTGCTGGCTTCCGTGCTGAGGCGCCGCACGCTGATGCGGCGCAACGCGTTGCCGTTCAACTCGTCGGTGACGTCGAAGTCGTCCGGGGCCATTCCCATCTGCCCGCATACCTGCGCGAACTGTTGCTGCTCCTCGGGTGAAAACTCGGAAAACGGTCTCGTAGCCATGGCATCCTCCGTCAGGTCATGAGATCGCCGCATGCGCGCAGCGGGAGCGTGCGCGGCGCGGGATTGCGCCACGCAAAAAAATGTGCATGCCGGCGGCATGCATCGACCCACTGTGAGTTGTGTTTTGAGGGTTCAGCTCTTGCGCCCGGTCTTCGCCACGAACGGCGTGGGCGCATGTTGCACTGTCTGGCTACCGCACTTCGGACAACTGGGGTGTGCGGTCGCGTGCTCGGCCACATGTTCGGTATGCTCGAACACGTGCCCGCATTTGTCGCAACGGTACTGGTAGACAGGCATGACGCACCTCCAGGCGGCACACGTGCCCAGCGGCATGTTTCGCGTGCCGAATTCATTCTAGGCGCAAGGCGGCAAGTGGCAAGCCCGATACCACTGCAGCGCCCGGCACGCCACTCAGCTTTTGCGCTGCCTCAGTATTCGTGCGCGCAGATACGGAACAACGCTCAAATCGCCCCGGAATCTAGCCGAAATACGATTCAACGGCGCGCATAAGATAGCCAAAATTTCGGGGATTGTGGTGATGCAATAGTCCGTATCAATCGGCCCTTGCCGGTTGGCGTCCACAATTACCGAGGTCTTCGTCAAATGTTCCTTGCGTGTAGACAACTTCCGGCTTCCGTGCGCCGGTCGCAACGCAGCACCATCCCCCCTTCCTCCTCCCTTCTCCGCACCACAGCAGGTGCACCGCCGCGCAGCGTGCGCACCAGAAATGGGGGACAGTCATGAACGGACCGCTCATCCGCGTTGCGGTTGCGGACGACCACCCGCTCGTCGTCACCGCACTGCGCGATTGCCTGCATCGCTCCGCGCGTTTCCACATTGCCTGCGAATGCACCGGCGGCTCCGAACTGGTGCAGGCGCTTGACCGGCAGCCAGCCGATATCGCGATCACCGACTTCTGCATGGGCCACGGCGATGCCACGCTGGACGGCTTCAACCTGCTGAACCGCCTGGCGCGGCGCCATCGTGGCACGCGCATCGTCGTGGTCAGCGCGCAGTCGAACGCCGCCATCATCCGGCGCGCGGTGAAGCTCGGCGCACGCGCGTTCGTCAGCAAGGAAGACGAACTCGAAGAAACCTTGCGGGCGTGCTTTCACGTCATGACCAGCGAAAGCTGCTACTACTCGCCGTCGATCCGCGCGATCCTCGATGACGCGGCGATGGTCGATGCCCCCGCCACCGACCTCACGCTGCGCGAGCTCGAAGTGGTCCGCCTGTATGCGCAAGGCATGCAGCTCAATGAGATTGCCGCCAAGCTTGGCAGGTCGGTCAGCACCATCTCTAGCCAGAAGACCGTGGCCATGCGCAAGCTGGGCGTGAACACCAACACCGACCTGATCCGGTACGCGTACGAGAACGGTCTGATCTGAGCGCCCCATGCAGCAGCTCTTCGACAGTACCCGCGTGTCGCTGGCAAGCGCCTTCGACACGCTCGCGGACAATGCCCGCCGGCAACAGCATCTCTATTCGGCGACCATCGCCGTATTGATCGCCCTGGTGGTGTTCGCCGCCATCGTGCTGGTGGCACTGGAAGCCGACAAGCATCTGAGCCGTCAACATAACCAGGTCGCCGGCTATGTAGGGTCGATCTCGCAGCGCCTGGAAAGCGAGGCCGCCTTCTTGCGGCGCAGCGTGCTAAGCGTGCGCCGCTACCACGAGTCCGGCTCCGCGCAGTCGCCGGATGCCGCCACAGTCCAGTCCGTGCGCGCAACCGGCGTCGCACGAATTTCGGACAAGATCGCCGGACACGATTACTACCTGCTGGCAACGGCCGCCACGCGCCATGCCTGGGGCCCGGCCATGCCTACGCAGCTTGCGCGCCTGCAACAGATAGCGCTTGGCACGCTCGCGACACAGCAGGCCTTTGGCCTCGATCACTGGGTCTATGTCCTTTCGCTCGAGAACGACAGTGCCGCCATTCTCGCGCGGCAGCCTTCCGCGGCGCAGGTGACAGTCCCGATCCAGCCCGCGCTGATCGATACGCTTCGCGGCATCATTACGCAGGCGCTGCTGGACCGCACCGGCCATGCAGTGCCGCCCGGCGGCGAGCAGCTCTGGGCCGGCCCCGTGCGCGATCCGCTGACCGGTGCGATGGTCATGCTGAGCCTCGGCGCCGCCTACACGGGCGACACGCCCACCGTGCTGTTGGCGGCGTGCGTGCCCGTGGTCGATTTTCTCGCGCAACTGGATCGACCCGGCGATACCGCGCTGCTGGCGCTGCTCAATCCGGCCGACGCGGCTATCGATGTCGCGGCACCCGCGTTGCCCGTTGAGGGCCCGGTGGTCAGCGCCGTCATGGCACAGGCGCGCCGACAGCCACACAACGTATCGCACTACACGCGTCGTGGCGTGCTGATGGTCCAGCCGTTGCAGCCCGGGTTCGGCGTACTCGTCTGCTTCCTGCCGTATGGCCTGCTGGTGCCCGCACTTGCACCAGAGCTCGCCGTGATCCTCAGCGTGGCATTGCTGCTGATCGGCGCCATCGTCCTGAGCGCACGCTACTGGGACCGCCAGATGCTGCGCCGAACCCATTCGGAAGCGGCGCGCGCGCTCGAGAACGAGATCCTGAACCAGATCCTTGTCAGCGCCACTCCGGTCGGGCTGTGCATCGTCCGGCAACGCGACTACTCCGTACTGACTTCGAACCAGCTCGCGCAGGCACTGTTGCGGCTTGACAAGGCCAACGCCTTGCCCGCGCAGGTGACGGAGGCCTTCGAGCGCCAGCCGCCCGGTGCGGAGGCGAGCCAGCCGGCGCCGATCAACAACTTCACCGTCCCGGCGCCGGGCGACGACGCTGCCGCGCAGCGCTATCTGCAGGTCACGTACGCACCGGCACGCTACCACGACGATAAGGTGCTGTTCTGCGCCGTGCAGGACATTACGACGCAGCAGGCATTGGAGCAGCAGTTACGCACGGCACAACAAGCGACCGAGGCCATGATGCGTGCACGCTCGAGCTTCTTTGCGTCCATGAGCCATGAAATCCGCACGCCCCTGAACGCGTTGATCGGCAACCTCGAGTTGCTTGCGCGCAGCCCCGGCCTGGAAGGCCATGCGCAACGCCTGCACGTGCTGGGTACCGCGGCGGAGGGACTGCGGCGCATCGTCAATGACATCCTCGACTTCTCGAAGATCGATGCCGGCAAGCTCGAACTGGTCGACAAGCCGTTTCGCCTGGCCGAAGCGCTCGAAGGACTGGCACTGACCTACGCGCCCATGGCGACTGTTCGCGGCATCCGGCTGCAACTGCAACTGGCGCCTGAACTGGACCGGGAAGTTTGCGGAGACGGTATGCGGCTGACGCAGGTCGTCAACAACCTGTTGAACAACGCATTCAAGTTCACCACCAGCGGGCGCATCACGCTCAGTGGCAGCTACGGCGCTGGCGCGGATGGGCGGCACATGCTGACCTGCCGCGTCGGCGACACGGGAATCGGCATGCCGGCGGCGCTGGTCGAACGCATCTTCCAGCCTTTCGTGCAGGGTGATGACGTTGCGACCGGTCGCTACGGTGGCACCGGTCTCGGCCTGTCCATCTGCGCACGGCTGTGCGAGTTGATGGGTGGCAGCATCGGTGTGCAAAGCGTGCAGGACGTCGGGAGCGCTTTCACTATCCTCGTGCCCTTGGCGCCCACCGTCGACGATGCCGCGTTCGCCACTGTCTCCGATATCCCGCCCGCCCGGCATGGCAGCGTGATGGTGCTGAGCCAGGACGGCAAGACCGGGGACTGCATTGAAGCGTGGCTGACGACTGCGGGCTGGCGCCCGCATGTGCTGGCTTCGCTGGCCGCGGCACGCGAGCACCTTGAAACCCACCGGCCCCAGGCGATCGTCGCCACGGAGGAATTCGATCCTGGCGCACTGGAATCGCTGCATGCAGTGAGTTGCGCTCCCGTGATCTGGATGACGCCCGATGGCCCCCACCGGCCCCGGCGGCGGGCGCCCGGCGTCGTCGAGGTGTCCAGCTTCAGTCATGAGGCGCTACTCGCCTGCGTGGCCACGGCCACTGCGGGTCTGCCGGATCCGCCGGCACTCGCCTCCACCGCCGGCATTGCGGGCGGCCCCGTCGTGTCGGCGTCATTGCCCGACACTACCGGGCTGACCGTCCTCGTGGCCGAAGACAATCCGCTGAATCAGACGCTGGTCAGCGAACAACTGCGGATATTGGGCTACCAGCCCATCATCACCGACAACGGCAAGCAGGCGCTCGCCGTTGTCGAATCGACCCATGTCGATGTGGTGCTGACCGACATCCACATGCCGGTCATGAATGGCCATGCCCTGCTCGATGCGCTGCGCGAGTTGCGCCCGGACCTGCCCGTGCTTGCCTTCAGTGCGCTGGCTCAGCAGGAACATTCCGAGGACTGGCAGCAACGCGGCTTCAAGGGCTACGTCACGAAGCCGGCGTCCTTGCATGAGCTGGGACAGGCGCTGCAGGGGGTGCGCGAAGCGTCGATCGCGTCGGCCAACCAGGAACGCTACGCGCGGCTCCTGCGCAAGCAACTGCAAAGCGACCTGCCAGCGCTTGCGCAAGTCCTCGGTGCGAATGATGTGGATGCACTGCAGGCGTGGGCACATCGCGCCGCGAGTGGCTTCAGGATCGTCCGCCAGAACAACCTGTATGCCCACTGCCGCGAAGTCGAGCGGCTCTGCCTGGACGCCGGCCGCTGGAGTCCGGCGATTGCCGCGGCCGGCGATGTACTACGGGTGCTCGCGCAGCGCTATGCCGGCGAAGGCCCGCCAGTTTCACCCACGGCGATGGCCTGATCGCGGCCAACTACCACATTCTGTGCATTTGCGCGCGACGCCCCGCGCGCCGATAATGACGGCGCCGCGCCCGGTTCCACGGATGCGGCCTCGCCGCCACTGTCTCCCGCATGTCGTCACATCAAGGGCTTCCGCACCCACAGCGCAGCTGGGCCATCCTTACCGTCTTCTGCGGCCTGATCATGGCCGTGCTGGACGGCTCCATCGCCAATATTGCGTTGCCGTCGATCGCGCGCCAGCTCCAGTCCGAGCCGTCGAACACGATCTGGGTCGTGAACGCCTATCAGCTCACGGTCACGGTTTGCCTGCTGCCGCTGTCGTCACTGGGCGATATCTTCGGCTACAAGCGTGTGTACCGAGCGGGGCTCGCCACCTTCCTGGTCGGATCGCTGCTGTGCGCGCTGGCCGTCAACCTGCCCATGCTGGTAGCGGCGCGCGTGCTGCAGGGCCTGGGCGGCGCCGGGATCATGAGCGTGAACACGGCGCTCGTGCGCTTTATCTATCCGCCTACGCGCCTGGGCCGCGGCATTGGGCTGAACGCGCTGGTGGTCGGCGTGACCACCGCAATCGGCCCTTCGCTCGGGGCGCTGATCCTGTCGCTGGCGAGCTGGCAATGGCTGTTCGCCGTCAATGTGCCGGTGGCCATCTTTGCGCTGGCACTCAGTCGCAGCGCGCTGCCTGACACGGCGCCGCAGCCACGCGAGTTCGACTACCCGAGCGCGGTGCTGTCGGCGGTGGTGTTTGGCCTGTTCATTCTTGGCGTCGACGGCCTTGGCCATGCGAGCCTGCGTATCGCCGGCGCGGCCGCGGTAGGCGGCGCCATCGTGCTGGGCTGGGTGCTGGTGCGCCGCCAGCACGGCCGCCCGTCGCCGCTCGTGCCCGTGGACCTGTTTGCCAGCCGCGCCTTCACGCTGGCGGTCGGCACGTCGTTCTGCTCGTTCATGACGCAGATGCTGTCCTTCGTGGCGCTGCCGTTCTATTTCGAATACCAGCTTGGCCGGTCGCTGCATGAAACCGGCCTGCTGATCACACCGTGGCCGCTGACGGTGGCCCTGATGGCTGCGCTCTCTGGCCGGCTGTCGGACCGCTACCCGGCCAGCATCCTGGCTGGCGCCGGGTTGGCGCTGCTCGCTGCCGGCCTGCTTGGCCTGGCATTGCTGGGACGCGATGCCACCAGCCTCGACATCGCCTGGCGCATGGCGATCTGCGGGCTTGGCTTTGGCCTGTTCCAGTCGCCCAACAACCGCGCGATGATTGGCGCCACGCCCCCCGAGCGCAGCGGCGGCGCCAGCGGCGCGCAGGCCACGACGCGGCTGCTCGGGCAGACCACCGGCACGGCCGTGGTGGCGCTGCTGTTCAGCTTCGACCAGACCGGTGCCGGGCGACTCGCGCTGTACGCGGCCGTTGGCATGGCGACGCTCGGTGCGGTCATCAGCCTGAGCCGCCTGCGCGATGGCAGCAGCCCTCGACATGCGGGAACTGCCGTTATACGGGACGAACCTGACGCGTAGTGGACGCGTCAGCACCACCGTTCGGCTATTCAGCCTTCGCGCCCGACTCCTTCACCACCTTCGCCCACTTGGCGATCTCAGACCGCTGGTAATCCGCCAGCTTCTCTGGCGTGCCGAGAACCGGATCCAGCCCCAGTGTCTTGAGTTTTGCCTGCACATCCGGCAGCGAGTAAATGCGGTTGAATTCCGCATTGAGCTTTGCCACCACGTCTTTGGGCGTGTTGGCCGGCGCGAAGATGGCAAACCACGAGTCCGCCTCGAAACCGGGCAAGCCCTGCTCGGCCAGCGTGGGGATATCCGGCGCCGACGGCGAACGCTTCGCGCTGGTGACGCCCAGCGCGCGCAGCTTGCCCTCCTTCACCACGGGCAGCGCCGACGGCAGGTTGTCGAACATCATCGTGATATGGCCGCCAAGCAGGTCTGGGATCGCCATCGCCCTGCCCTTGTATGGCACATGGGTAATCTTCACGCCGGCCATGGAGTTGAACAACTCGCCGGCGACGTGCAGCGATGTGCCGACGCCCGGCGTGCCGAACGTCAGGCCACCAGGCTTTGCCTTGGCCAGCGCGATCAACTCCGCCACGTTCTTCGCCGGCACACCTGGATGGACCACCAGCACATTCGGTGTCGTCGCGACCAGGATCACGGGCGTGAAGTCCTTGACCATGTCGTACGGCATCTTGCTGTAGAGCGCACCGTTGATCGAGTGCGTGCCCACCGTGCCCATGGCAAGCGTGTAGCCATCGGCCGGCGCGTGGGCCACAGCCTCGGCGCCGATATTGCCGCCGGCGCCGGGCTTGTTGTCGACCACCACCGGCTGGCCCCATGAGGGCGATATTTTTTCGGAGACGATGCGGGCCAGCGTGTCCGGCGCCCCACCGCTGGGGAACCCGACCACCATCCGGATCGGCTTGTTCGGATAGGCCTGCGCCTGGACGGCGGGCGCGCTGAACACGGCAGCGGCGACAAGCGCCACCGCGGCAACGGAACTGACTCGCATCGGTTGTCTCCTGGCTGTCCGGTGCCTGCATGGGCACCGGCTGTTCTGGGGAAGAGCTTGGGAACTACACTGCGATACCGCCGAACTCCTGCATGACCTTATCGTGGAGGCGGCGCATGCCGCGCAGCCAGCGGTCGTAGTCCTGTCCCTTGCGGCGATAGTATTCCAGTACCTCCGGATGCGGCAGGATCAGGAAGCGTTCGCCGGCAATGCCTTCCAGCGTGGCGGCTGCGACGTGCTCGGCCGTGACCGAGCCCTCTTGCAAGAACCCCTTGCGCTCGCCGCTCTCGCCGAACAGCATATTGGTCTGCACGCCTTGCGGGCAGATGCAGCTGACCTTGATGCCGCGGTCACCATAGGTAATCGACAGCCATTCCGCAAAGCCGATCGCGGCATGCTTGGTCACGGCATACGGTGCCGAGCCGATCTGCGACAGCAGGCCCGCCGCCGATACGGTATTGACGAAGTAGCCGTCGCCGCGCTCCAGCATTTGCGGCAGCACCGCCTTCGCCGCGTGGATATGCGCCATGACGTTGATGTCCCAGATGCGCTGCCACTCCTCGGCGCTGGCGTCCAGGCCCTTGCGCAGGATGATGCCGGCGTTGGAACAGAACACATCGATTCGGCCGAAGCGGCGCGTCGCTTCGTCGGCCAGCGACTGCACCGCCGCTTCATCGCTCACGTCAACGGCCTGAGCAAACACTTTGCAATCTGGCGCAGCGGCCTGCACTTCGGCCGCCACCGTCGCGGCACCAGCGGCATTGAGATCGGCGATGGCCACGCCACGCGCACCGGCCTGGGCAAATGCCAGCGCCAGCGCGCGGCCGATGCCCGTGGCGGCGCCCGTCACGACGACGGTCTTGTCTTTGACTTGCATGCGTTGTCTCCTTATCTCTGCTTGATGGTTTGCTCAGTATGATTCACAGGCGTCGGACGTTGCCGCCGCCGTACGTGTCGATCCCTGCCGTCCGGCACCGGCCTGCCACAGCCGCGCCTGCAGCGTCTGCGCAAGATCGCGAATGCGCGGGCCCAGGTTGCTTTCCAGGATTTCCGGCGACAGACGCGTCGCGGCGCCGCCGATGTTCAGCGCCAGCACCTCGCCGCTGCCTTCGAGCCGAAGCGGCGCCGCCGCGCCGCTGACAGTGCGGTCCCACTCGGCATGCGCCACGCAGAAGCCGCGCCGCGCGTGGTCGCGCAACGAGCGCTCGATCTTGCTGCGCACCGACGCCCAGCGCGCGCCATAGTGGCGCTCCAGTTCGGCCAGTGCCGCTTCTCGGTGCGCGCTGTCGAGCCCCGCTAGCCACGCGCGCCCCATGGCCGACGTGGCCATCGGCAGCCGCGCGCCGGGCGCGAGCCGGATCACCAGCGCGCCGCGCGGCTGGCACGATTCCAGATAGACCATCGCATGGCGGTCGGGCATGGCCAGCGCAACCGTGCAGTCCGTCGCAAATGCGAGCGATTGCATCAGCGGCTGCGCGATATCGCGGATGCCCGCGCCGGAAATGTAGCGGTGCCCGAGCACCATCGCGCCTTGCCCAAGCCGGTACTTCTCCATCGATTCGATGTAAGAGAGATAGCCGAGCGAAGCCAGCGTATAGGTCAGCCGCGACACCGTGGGCCGCGGAATGCCGGTGCGCCGGGACAGCTCCGCATTACCGAGATAGTCGTCGTGGGGGCCGAACGCGCGCAGCAACTCCATGCCGCGCGCCAGCGCGGTGACGAAGTTGCGGTCGTCGGCGGTATAGGCGTTATGGGCAAGATGGGCGGCAGCGCACGGCATGGCGGGCATGACATGGGCCGCGTCGGGCGGTGGTGCCGGGATGGAGGTCGAGCGCTTCATGCGGGCTGGGCGTTGTCCTGACTGACTAGATACCAGTTCCCGGGACCGCAGCACCGGCTATGTACCTAAAACATAGGGGTCATAGGTGCCATGGATGGTAAGTGCCGCTGCCCTGTAACCCGCGTCATGGCTGCTCGTCAGGGATTACCTCTATGCCGCGTGCCCTTCTGGCGGCAATGACTCGCCGGCTATTTCGCTGTGCGGAATACTGGACCGGTTTCCTTGACTGGCCCTTCAGCCCTATGCAAAAGTCGATGAAAACGAACGACCGTGCGGGAATCATCACACTTCCACGCCACGGCGTCGCCGGCCATGACCGGAACCGCGGCGCAACTGCGCAGACCGCATCGCATAGGAGACAAACCATGCAACATCAGCAGTACGTACCTGTCCACGAGCGCAACGCTCGACCGGCGCACGGCGCCGCTCCGACCGCGGCACCGCTTGCCGCGGCCCACGCCCCCGACTGATCCACACCCGCATGCGCGGCGGCCATCAGGCTGTCGCCGTGAATCCGCGCGCCCGCTTGCGGCCGGCGCGTGCCCTGTTTCGTGAACCACACGAGGTGAACCCGTGGCATTGTTCCTTCAACAGATCCTGAACGGCCTGACGCTGGGCGGCGTGTACAGCCTGGTGGCCCTTGGCCTGACGCTGGTCTACGGCATCCTGCACGTGCCGAACTTCGCGCACGGCGCGTTCTACATGGCTGGCGCCTACGTCTCGTACTTCCTGATGACGTCGTTCGGCGTGAACTACTGGCTCGCGATGGTCGGCGCCGCAGTCGTCGTCGCGATGCTGTCGATGCTGGCCGACCGGCTGGTGTTCCATCCGCTGCGCAACGCGCCCGAACTGCACGACATGATCGCGGCCATCGGCATCCTGCTGTTCCTGGAAGCCGGCGCGCAGGCACTGTGGGGCGCGGACTTCCATCGCATGCCGACGCCGTACGGCCAGGTGGTCGACCTGTTCGGCCTGACCGCGCCGCTGCAGCGCCTGCTGATCATCGTCGCCGCGTTCGCGCTGATGGTGCTGCTGCACCTGTTCCTCACGCGCACCATGACAGGCGCGACCATCATGGCGATGGCGCAGAACCGCGAAGGTGCCGCGCTCGTAGGCATCGATGCGACGCGCGTGACGCTGCTGGTGTTCGCGATTTCCGGCGCGCTGGCCGCCATCGCCGCCACGCTCTACGCGCCGATCAACCTGGTCTACCCGAGCATGGGCAACCTGGTCATCACGAAGGCCTTCGTGATCATCATCCTCGGCGGCATGGGCAGCATCCCCGGCGCGATTGCGGGCGGGCTCATCATCGGCATGGCCGAGAGCTTCGGCGGTTTCTACGTTTCCACCGACTACAAGGACATCATCGCGTTCGTGCTGCTGGTGGTGATCCTGTCGATCCGGCCGCAAGGCCTGTTCGCCGGCAAGGCGGCCTGAGGAGTACGGCATGAAAGCACTGCAAGGAAAGACCGGTTGGACCCTGCTGCTGGCACTGGCGATCGCGTTCCCGCAGATCGCGCCCAACAGCTACTACCTGACCGTGATGACGCTGGCGTTCATCTACGCCATCGCCACCCTCGGGCTCAATCTCATCACCGGCTACACGGGCCAACTCAACCTCGCGCACGGCGGTTTCATGGCAATCGGCGCTTACACGCTGGGCATCCTGACGGTGGACCACCAGGTGCCGTTCTGGCTGGCGTTCGCGCTGTCGGGCGTGGTCTGCATGGTGGTCGGTTATTTCGTGGGACTGGTATCGCTGCGTTTGAAGGGTCATTACTTCTCGATCTTCACGATGTGCATCGGCTACATCATCTATCTGCTGATCGAGAAGTGGGAAAGCCTGACGCACGGCACGGTCGGCCTGATCGGCATTCCGGTGCCGGCGGCAATCGGTCCGGTCACCTTCGACAGCGTGCCCGCGCAGTATTACCTCGTGCTGGCCTTCCTGGCGATCGGCACGTTCCTGATGCACCGCATCGTCACCTCGCTGCTGGGCCGCAGCTTCATGGCCGTGCGCAACAGCGACGCGCTGGCCGAGGCGCTCGGCATCAACCTGATGCGCACCAAGGTACTGTCGTTCGTGCTGTCGGTCGGCTACGCGGGTTTTGCCGGTGCGCTCTACGCGGGCCAGGTGCGCTTCCTCGGCCCCGATATCGCGCGCACCGACCTGACTTTCGACATGGTGATGGCGATGCTGGTCGGAGGCACCGGCACGCTGTTCGGGCCACTGCTGGGTGCGGTGCTGGTGCCGTGGGTCACGCAGACGCTGCAGTTCCTGCAGGACTACCGCATGCTGGTGTTCGGCCCGGTGCTGATCCTGCTGATCATCTTCTTCCCTGACGGCATCGTCGGCTCGTGGCTGAAGAAGCAGGCGCGCAAGGCGGCGGCGGCACGACGCGGCAACCGTCCGACCGCCGCTGCGCCTGCCGCTGCCCCCGTCCCTACCCGCGCCGGAGCCGACCATGCTTGAGATCCGCAACCTGACGAAGAAGTTTGGCGGCCTGACGGCGGTCAACGATGTATCCGTGAAGTTCAAACAGGGCCATATCAACGCGATCATCGGGCCCAACGGCGCTGGCAAGACCACGTTCTTCAATCTGATCGCCGGCACGCATGCACCCAGCTCGGGGCAGATCCTGCTCAAGGGGCAAGACGTCGCCGGCCTGCGCGCCGACCAGATCGCACGGCTCGGCGTGGCCCGCACCTTCCAGGCCACCGCGCTGTTCGACCGCGCCACCGTGCTGGACAACCTGATCGTCGGCCACCGGCTGCGCACGCGCTCGGGCCTTGGTGACGTGCTGTTCAACACGCGGCGCCTGCGCGAAGAAGAGCGCCTGTGTCGCGACAAGGCCGAAGCCGCGCTCGACTTTGTCGGCCTCACGCACCTGGCGCACGAGATCGCCGCCGACATCACGCAGGAGGCGCGCAAGCGCGTGGCGTTTGCGCTCGCGCTGGCGACCGATCCCGAAATGCTGCTGCTCGACGAGCCCGCCGGCGGCGTCAACCCCGAAGAAACCGTGGGCCTGGCCGAATTGATCCGCAAGATGGTTCGCCACGGCAAGACGGTCTGCCTGATCGAACACAAGATGGACATGATCATGCGCCTGGCCGACAAGATCATGGTGCTGAACTACGGCGAGAAGATCGCCGAAGGCACCCCCGCGCAGATCCAGCAGGATCCGCATGTCATCGAAGCCTATCTGGGAGCCGACCATGTTGCAGCTTGAACGCGTCTCGCTGTCGTACGGCAGCTTCCGTGCCCTCGACAACATCACGCTGCATGCCGGCGCGGGCGAACTGGTGGTGCTGCTCGGCGCCAACGGTGCCGGCAAGAGTTCGATCTTCCTCGCGATGAGCGCGATCCACCGTATTAGCGGCGGCAGCATGCGCTTCGATGGCCGCGAGCTGTCGGGCATGAAGCCGTCGCAGATCGTGCAAGCCGGACTCGTGCACTGCCCCGAAGGCCGCAAGCTGTTCCCGGCCATGAGCGTGGAGAAGAACCTGACGCTGGGTGCCTACGTGCATCGCCGCGACAGTGCCGGCATCCGCAAGACGCTCGATGAGGTGTACGAGATGTTCCCGATCCTGCGCCAGAAGAAGGACGACGCCGCTGGCTCGCTGTCAGGCGGACAGCAACAGATGGTGGCACTCGGCCGCGCGCTGATGAGCCGTCCGCGTGCTCTGTTGCTCGATGAGCCGTCGCTGGGCCTTGCGCCGCTGGTGGTTAAGCAGATGTTCGAGATCATCCAGCGCATCAACCGCGCGGGCACGACGGTGCTGCTGGCCGAGCAGAACGCCTACGCGGCATTGGGCATCGCGCATCGCGCCTATGTGATCGAAGGCGGACGCATCGTGATGGAAGGCGACCGCGATTCGCTGTTGAAGGACGAAGGGATCCGCAAGGCGTACATCGGCGGCTAGGAAGCCGCCATTCAAAAAGATCAGGACAAGCGTAGTAAGCATCCATAGAGGAGACAGACATGCAGAACAAGACCTTCCGCCGACTCTTCCCGCTGGCCGCCACCGCCGCCACCATCGCTGCCGCCATGCTGGCCTCGGGCGCCGCGCTCGCCCAGGAAGTCGTCAAGATCGGCTATACCGGCCCGCTTTCGGGCGGCGCCGCGCTGTATGGCAAGAACGTGCTGTCCGGCGTGCAGATGGCCGTCGACGAAATCAATGCCGCTGGTCTCGACGTCAAGGGCAAGAAGGTCAAGCTGGAAGTCGTGGCGCTTGATGACAAGTACTCGCCCGCCGAGGCCGCGATCAATGCGCGCCGCCTGGTGCAGCAGCACAAGACACCGGCCGTGTTCGTGCCGCATTCGGGCGGCATCTTCGCGCTGCAGGCCTTCAACGAGCAGGAGAAATTCCTGGTCATGGCCTATTCGAGCGTGCCGCGCATCACCGATGCCGGCAACAAGCTGACCATCCGCATCCCGCCCGCCTACACCGGCTATATCGAGCCCTTCGTCAAGGCGCAGATGAAGCGCTATGGCAAGAACGTGGCGCTGGCGCCGGCCGACCACGACTACGCCAAGGCGTGGGTGCAGGCCTTTGTGCCGGCCTGGGAGGGTGCGGGCGGCAAAGTCGTCGGCAACAATCCGATGTCCTACACCAAGGCCACCGACTTCTACAGCGGCGTATCGCGCGCCATCACCGACAAGCCGGACGTGATGTTCGTCGGCGGCCCGTCGGAGCCGACAGCACTGGTGGTCAAGCAGGCCCGCGAACTTGGCTTCAAGGGCGGATTCATCATCATGGACCAGGCCAAGATGGACGAGATGGCCAAGGTCACGAATGGCCTGTCGATGCTGGAAGGCTCGATCGGCGTGCTGCCGCTCGTCAATGACGGCCGCCCGGCGGCGCAGAACTTCAACGCCAAGTACAAGAAGCTGCATGACGGGCGCGACGCGACCACCGAGATGTCGCTGAACTACACCATGGTGTACGCGCTGGCCGGCGCGATGAAGCTGGCCGGCACCACCAGCGATGCCGTCGCCATCCGCGCAAAGATGCCCGACGCGATGAAGGCACTGCCGAAGGACGTCAACCCGAACGAGGTGGAAGGCATCGATGCCAAGGGCGGTTCGGTCGCCGATACCGTGGTGGGCTGGGTGCAGAACGGCAAGATCTCGCCGGTACGCCTGTCGGAACTGGCCAAGTAACCAGGTACAGGTAACGCGGCCGCCTGCGGAACGCGGGCCATCAGGCAACGCCCTGATGGCCCGCGCTGCTTTTGCGCGCTTGCCAGCGCTGTTGGAGGCGAGCGGCTACTGGCGGCGGTCTCCTTCGTTGCGAGCCTCCGTCTGTCCGCGGTCATGGTGCGCGCGCTGCTGCTGGCGCTGCTGATCCGTCTGCTGTTGCTGTTGTTGCTGTTGTTGCTGCTGTTGCCGCTGGCGCTCCTGCATCTGCCGCTGCTGGTCCTGCTGCCTGCGCTGCTGCTCCTGCACGGCCCGCTGCTGTTCCTGCATGGCGCGTTGCTGCTCCTGGGCCGCGCGTTGCTGTTCCTGCGCGTGCCGCTGTTGCTCCTGCATCTGGCGCTGCTGCTCCATCTGCTGGCGCTGCATTGCCTGTTGCTGACGTTGCTGCTCCTGCATGGCCCGCTGCTGCTCGATCTGCTGGCGCTGCTGGTCTTGCATCTGGCGCTGACGCTCCGCCTGCTGGCGTTGCTGCTCCATCTGCTGGCGCTGCTGGTCCTGCATCTGGCGCTGCCGCTCCGCCTGCTGGCGCTGCTGGTCTATCTGCTGGCGCTGGGCCGCCTCCTGCTGCCGCTGCTGGTCCATCTGCTGGCGTTGCTGGTCCTGCATCTGACGCTGTCGCTCGACCTGCTGACGCTGCTGTTCGACCTGCTGCCGCTGGACCGCCTCCTGCTGCCGCTGCTGGTCAGCCATCTGCCGCTGGTGATCGGCTTGCTGACGTTGCTGATCGGCCTGCTGGCGTTGCGACTGCATGTTGCGCTGGTCGGACTGCTGACGCTGCTGCTCCTGCATCTGGCGCAGCGACTCCATCTGCTGCCGTTGGATCCCTTGTTGCTGGTCGTGCTGAATCGCCTGGGCCTGGTCTTGCGCGTCGTGGCGCTGGCGCTGCTGCTCCATCTGCTGGCGCTGGATCGCCTGTTGCTGCTGGCGCTGCATGTCCTGCGCCTGGCGCTGAGCGTCGGGCATCTGCGCGAATCCCTGAGCCTGGTCGGGCCGCGTGGTCTGACCACGGCCATTGCCGCGCCACCCGTCGCCACCGGACGGCGGGGAGCCGCGCTCGGCACCGGCTGGCGGGCGGCGCATGGCATTGTCGTCCTGACGCGGCGGCGGCAGGCCGGGCCGCGCAGTCGGGGCTACCTGGCTCATCCGCACATTTGCGGCACCGTGCCCGTCCATGCCGCGGGGCCGCGCGTCTCCACCGCGCCATACCGGGCCAGCGCCGGAGACCACGCCGCCTTCGCGTGCAAAGCGTCGCGCCAGGTCGTCATGCGCGGGTTGTCCGGGCGGGCGCGCCGCGATCGCCTGGCGTTCGAAGCCCTGGCGTGCCTGCGGCGGAAGGGAGCGGGATGGTGCCGCGCCAAGCAAGCTGCCCTTGACCGGCGCCACCGGTGGCGCGCCGCGGCCCTCGCCCTGCGGCAGGTTGCGCCATTCATTGCCGCGCATATTGCGCGGTACCGGCCGGCCTTCGACGAAATTGCGCGCCGGCATGCCGCTGATCGCGCCGGGCACGTCGCGGTTCGGGTGCGGCTCGCGTCGGAAACGGTTGTCGATCGTGACGTTGTTGACGGTCACCCGGTTGATCCGCGTGACATAGCCGGGACTGGCGCGGTACACGGGCCGGTACGCGTCGCGCGGGCCAAGCGGGTACCAGGCCACGCCCGGTCCGCCGCCCACACGCACGCCACCGTAAGGGCCTGCGCCGCCGACGAAACCGACCAGCGCCGGCGCATAGCACGGCCGTGGCACGCGCGGCCCCGGCACCCAGCCCCAGCGCGTGCCAATGTAGGCCCAGCGCCCGTAATGGAAGGGAGCGAACCCCCACGGCGCATCGTCGATCCAGGTCCAGCCCCAGGGCGCGATCCAGGCCCAGTGCCCGGTGCTGTATGGCGCCCAGCCCGTTTGCACCACGCGCGGATACCACACGGCGCCATAGCCCGGGTCGTCCTGCCAGTCGCCATAACCGTCAAGCGCGGCATAGCCGGGCATGTCACGCGGCACATACCGGGCGGATGGCGAGGCGTCCTCGCGCGCATCGCGGGAGGCGGTCCAGCGGTCGAATTCGTCCTCGGGCGGCAGGTCGCCCTGCCCCGCATCGGCCAGGTCGGTTCCGGCAAAGCGCATGCGCTGGCCGCGTTGCATTTCCAGCGAGCGGCTTTCGCCGTAGATCGCGGCCCGGCCGTGGCGCATGGTCACCGTCGTGGTGCTGCCGTCGGGCGCCACATCGATGCGGTAGTCGCCAGGCTCGCGCGGCACGAACGCCAGGTTGGGGGTATCGATCTCCACAGGCTGGTCCGGGGGCAAGGCACGGACCCGCAGCTGCAGCGTGCCTTGCGTGAGCTTGACCTGGGTGGCGTTGTCGTCCAGGTTGAGCACGCTGACGGCAGTCGCGCTGCCGAGCCGGATCGCCACCGAGCCGGCATGGACTTCGGCGCGGCCGCCGTTATCCACCCACAGCCGGTCGCCGGTGGTGATGGGCCGGTTCAGGCCCGCTGCTGCCCATTCGTCCGACCCGGCCGGCGCAAAGCTGAGATTGCCCGCTGCATCGGTCAATGTCGCCACGCGCGTGGGCGGATCGACCTGCCCTACCTGCGCGCCGGGGTCGCCAAGTGGCGATAGCTGGGCCTGCACGGGCCATGGGGCCAGCGTCAGGGCCACGCCCGCCATCACCGCGAGCATCGGCAGCAAGGGTGCGGCACCGGCTTTCAGGCTGCGGTGGCGGGAGACGGAGTTGCGGTCAGGTGAAAGGAAGCGCGGCATGGAATCGAGAAACTGGAGAGCGAGACCCGTGACGGCGGACAGCCGCCTGATGTCACCATACATGGCCCAACGCTTGGGGATGTCCTGCGCGGACAAGACTTTGTAAGCGGGTATTTCCCCTGAACGGGGCATGGCGGCCGCGGCTGCGCTGCGGAGGCAGGACGGGTGCGGGGAATCGCAGTGCGGATGGCGTCAGCTGCGCCGCGGGAAGTCAAAGGTGGAAACAACTCCGCCAGTCACGGCCGCTCTGTGCCGGCCGTTCTCTGCCGGCAGTTCAGGCGGCCGAATGTGGCGCCCCTATTGGCCCGGCATGCCCCCCTTTCCTCAATTCCCAGACTGCTCCCGCAAGTGCTCCGTAAGGCGCTCGGCTGGCATCGGCCGCCCATACAGGTAGCCCTGCGCCTCCCAACAGCCATTGGCCAGCAGGAAGTCTCGCTGCTCGACCGTTTCCACGCCCTCGGCCACCACGCCGATCTGCAGGCTTTGCCCGACGTTGATCACGGACCGTACGATGGCGGCGTCCACTGGGTCTTGCGTCACGTTGCGCACGAAGGACTGGTCGATCTTGAGCCGATCGACCGGGAACGACTTGAGGAAGCTCAGCGAGGCGTAGCCCGTGCCAAAGTCATCGCAGGTCAGGGTCACGCCGTCGCGCCGCAGAGCCTGGAGCTGGTCGGACACCTCGTCGCCCTGCTGCAGAGCGATGGTCTCCGTGATCTCGATCTCCAGGCCGGCCGGCGGCAGTTCGAGCGAGCGCAGGACGTGGCGCACCTCGGTCACCAGCCGGCTTTCGGCCAGTTGGGCCGCGAACAGGTTGATGGCCACGCGCGGCGCCTGCGGCAGCGTCAGCGACCAGGCACGCGCCTGCGCGCAGGCGGTCTGCAGCAGCCACATGCCGACGTCGCTGGCCACGCTGCTGGCCGCCAGGGCATCGATAAAACTGGCCGGCGCGAGCAGGCCGCGGGTCGGATGGCGCCAGCGCAGCAGCGCCTCGGCTCCGTGGATATGGCCGGTGCGCAGATCGACCTGAGGCTGGTAGTGCAGTTCGAACTGCCGCTGCGCATACGCTTCGTGCAGGGCCTGGACCAGCGACAGCCGCGTGGTCACGTCCTGCCGCATCTGCGGCTTGAAAAACCGGATGGTGCGTCCGCCGTCATGCTTGGCGCGGGCCAGCGCCAGGCTGGCGGCCGCGAGCGCGTCCGACGCAAGATCGCCGGCCGCCGGCATCACGCATGCGCCGACGCTGGCGAGCACGTGGTGGCGGCGCCCGCTGTGCTCGTGCGGCGCGGTCAGCATGGAAAGGATGGCGGCGCCGACGTGCCGCACCAGGGTCGGATCGGAAATGGACGGCAGCAACACCGAGAACTCGTCGCTGCCGATACGGCCGATCACGGCATCGCGCGGGGAAGCATCGCGCAGCCGGCGTGCCACGCCCTGCAGGATCAGATCGCCCTCGGCATGGCCGTGCATGTCGTTGAAGGCGCGGAAATCGTCAATGCCGATCAGCAGCAATGCGCAGCGGGGCACTGCCTCGCTATGCAGGCGTGCCTCCAGCCGTTTTAGGAATCCCAGGCGATTCCCGACCCCGGTCAGCGGATCGGTCTCCCCGTCTGGCGAAGCGCCAGCCGCCTTCGCCCCCGACTTGGCCACCATCCCTGCCTCATTTGCGATTATCGACATTGTTACCAGATCTGCGATTCTGGAAGTGTGACGAAAACCATAAAAAAAGCAAGCGCTTCCGGCAAACCGGCCCGCGCACCAATGCAGCCTAGCAACGCCCGGCGTTCGACCGGCCCCCGGCGTTGAAACGCCTCCGGCGTTACAGTACCCTACCGCGCATCGCCACGCAGCCGGCGATGAGGCCGTCGCGGCTGCCTTTGAAAAAGAACGGAAACGGGAACCGAACCTTGAACCACTGGACTATCCGAACGCGCATCCTGGCAAGCTTTACCTTCATCCTGCTGGTCATGGCGCTGATGGGAGTAGTGGCCTACAACCGGCTGTCGGCAATCGAACGGGAAACCAATCTGATGCTCAAGGACGCCTTGCCGGGCCTGAACTACAGCACCGGCATCCGCGGCGCCTGGGGCGAGGTCTATGTCCTCGCCTGGGAGACGGTCAAAGCCGGCACCGAGAGCCAGCGCCAGGGGTACCAGCAGCAAAGCGCCGAAGTCCGCCAGCGGCTGGACCGGCTCGAGCAGCAATACGAGAGCACCATCACGCGTGACAACGACCGCGCCACCTTCAACCAGTACAAGGCGGCGCGCAGCCGGTACGACCAGCTGGCGCTGCCGCTCACGCAATCCGCGAGCTGGAAGGGTGGCGAGGCAGCCGAAGCGCTGCTGCGCGGCGAGGCGAACCAGCACTGGGCGGAAGTGCGCAGGCTCGCCCAGACCCTGGTGGATGACAACAACGCGGTGAACGAGAAGGCCGCGCACGGCATCAATGCGGCCGTCAGTTCGGCCAAGATCGGCATCGAAGTCGCCCTGCTCGTGGCAGTCGCCATGTCGGCCATCTGCGGCTACCTGCTGCTGCGCGCTATTACCGTGCCGATGCGCTCCATCGTCGGCCTGCTGGCCGGCATCCGCGGCGGCGACCTGCGCCTGCGCATGGCGCTGGGCCGCGGCGACGAGTTCCAGGACGTCGAACAAGGCTTCAACCAGATGACGGGCGAGTTGACCTCGCTGGTCGGCCAGGCACAGCGCTCGGCAATCCAGGTCACCACCTCGGTCAACGAGATTGCGGCGACCGCCCGCCAGCAGCAGGCCACGGCCACCGAAACCGCCGCCACCACGACGCAGATCGGCGCCACGTCGCGCGAGATCTCCGCCACCGCGCGCGACCTGGTCCGCACCATCAACGAGGTGTCTAACGCGGCCGAGCAGACCGCCGGGCTGGCGGGTACCGGCCAGGTCGGACTGTCGCGCATGGAAGCCACCATGCAGCACGTGATGGACGCGGCTGGCTCGGTCAATGCCAAGCTCGCCACGCTCAACGAAAAGGCCGGCAATATCAACCAGGTGGTCACGACGATCGCCAAGGTGGCGGACCAGACTAACCTGCTTTCGCTCAACGCCGCCATCGAGGCCGAAAAGGCCGGCGAATACGGGCGCGGCTTTTCGGTGGTCGCCACCGAAATCCGCCGGCTGGCCGACCAGACTGCTGTTGCCACCTACGACATCGAACAGATGGTGCGCGAGATCCAGTCCGCCGTCGCCGCGGGCGTGATGGGCATGGACAAGTTTTCGGAAGAGGTGCGCCGCGGCATGTCCGACGTGACCCAGGTCGGCGACCAGCTGTCGCAGATCATCGGGCAGGTGCAGTCGCTCGCGCCCCGCGTGCTGATGGTCAATGAAGGCATGCAGGCACAGGCTGGCGGCGCCGAGCAGATCAACCAGGCGCTCATGCAGCTTTCCGAAGCCGCGCAGCAGACGGTCGAGTCGCTGCGCCAGTCGAGCCAGGCCATCGACGAGCTGACGCTGGTGGCCAACGAGCTGCGCAGCGGCGTGTCGCGCTTCAAGGTCTAGCGCCGTGGAGCGGGAGGCCACGCGCCGATGAAACTGTTCCTGCTGTTCCGGCTGGGCCATGACCACTATGCGCTGGATGCGACCGAGGTCGCCGAGGTCCTGCCCCTGACCGCGCTCAAGCAGATTCCCGGCAGCCCCGCATGGGTGGCGGGGGTGCTGTCGCGCCAGGGTCAATCCGTGCCGGTGATCGACCTGCGCGCGCTCGCCACGGGCGTGCCCGCGGCACTGCGCACGAGTACGCGCACCGTGCTGGTCCACTACCGCCGCACACCTTGTGACGCGCCACGCCTGCTCGGGCTGCGCCTCGAGCACGCCACCGAGACCCTGCGTTGCGAGCCGGAGTCGTTCGTCGACACCGGCATCGATGCCGGCACGGCGCGCTACCTCGGGCCGGTACGCCACGACGAACAGCGCGGCCTGGTGCAATGGGTGCGCGTCAACGCCTTGCTGCCCGATGACGTCCACGCCAATCTGTTCGATGCGGCGCGCGACGTCTGCCAGGCATCCGCGCCATGAGCACGGCCACCCATATCGAAGCACTGCTCAGGGCCCGCATCGGACTTGACGCGCGGTCCATCGGACCCGGCGCGCTCGAACGCGCACTGCGCGAGCGCCAGGCCGCGCTGCAGGCGCACGACGAGGCGGCCTACTGGAACCTGCTCCACAGCCAGCCGGACGAGTTCCAGGCGCTGATCGAAGCCGTGGTGGTTCCGGAAACCTGGTTCTTCCGGCACAGAGAAGCATTGATGGCCCTTGGCCGCTTTGCCGCCGAGCGCGTGTTTGGCGACCACGCGCGGCACTTACGCGTGCTGAGCCTGCCCTGCGCCAGCGGTGAGGAGCCGTATTCCATCGCGATGGCCCTGCTCGATGCTGGCATTCCGGCGGCGCGCTTTCGCATCGACGCGCTGGATATCAGCGCGCGCGCGCTGGCCCGCGCGCGCGCCGGCATTTTCGGCAGCAACGCGTTTCGCGGCGCGCCGCTCGATTTCCGCGAGCGCTACTTCACGCCGTGTCCGGGAGGATATGCGCTGGATGCGCGCGTGCGCGAGCTGGTGCAGCTGCGGCTCGGCAACATCGTCGACGCAAACCTGCTGGCCGGCGAGGCACCGTACGATTTCGTGTTCTGCCGCAACCTGCTGATCTATTTCGATGCCGACGTGCAGCGGCGTGCCGTGCAAACGCTGGCGCGGCTGACCGCGAGCGACGGCATGATCTTCGTCGGCCCTGCTGAAGCGAGCCTGCTGAGCGCGCAAGGGTTGCCCTCCGCCGGCGTGCCGCTGGCCTTTGCGTTTCGCAAGGCAACGCCTGGCGAAGCACGGAGCGAGCAACCGCTGCAAGCCAGCGCCGCACCGGCGCCTGCCGGCATGCCGCCGCGCCCGGTTTCGCTGCGTGTGCAACCAGCGCCGGCCGTGCGCGAGCCTGCGCCGGTTCGCGCGCCGCGCGCCGCTGCCCCGACGCCTACCCCGCTCGCTCGCATCTCGGCGCTTGCCGACCGCGGCGACCTCGCAGCCGCCACCGCTGCGTGCGAAGCACTGATTGCCAGCCAGGGCCCGAGCGCCGATGCCTGCTGCATGCTCGGCGTGCTCCACGACGCGGCCGGCCTCACGTCGAGCGCGCGCGACGCATATCGCCGCGCGATCTACCTTGACCCGGGCCATCAGGAAGCCCTCCATCATCTGGCCGCGCTGCTCGATACCGAGGGCGACCACGCCGGCGCCGCGCGCCTGCGCCAGCGCGCGCAGCGCCATACCCGTACCGCCTAGCCATGGCCGACGCTCAAACCCTTCCCGCCAACGTGCAGATCGACGATTGCTGGCGCCGCATCGGCGTCCGTGGCGACGGCAGTTGCACGCTGCTCGCGACGCATATCCATTGCCGCAACTGCCCGACCTATTCGCGCGCCGCCACGGCGCTGCTCGATGGGCAGGCGATGACCGGGCTTCCCGTCGCCCGCCCGCACAGCGAGCCGGACGCCGAGCCTGCAGGGTCGGGCTTGTCCTGCCTGATCTTCCGCGTCGGAGAAGAATGGCTGGCCCTGCCCACAGAGGCCATTGGCGAAGTCACAGCGCCATGCCCCGTGCACTCGCTCCCGCACCGCCGCGACGCCGCCGTGCTGGGCGTGGCGAGCGTGCGCGGCAGCCTGTTGGCCTGTCTGTCGCTGGCTCGGTTGTTCGGCACCGGGGAGGAATCCGATACGCAGGCAGGCGCCCGGCAAGGGCAGCGCTTCCTGGTGCTGGGGCAAGGCCGCGGTGCCATTGCACTGCCAGTGGCCGAAGTCAGTGGCGTACGCCGCTTGCGCAACAACGCGCTGCTGCCGCTGCCGGCCACGCTGGCCAGGGCGTCCACGCGCTACAGCCAGGCGTTGTTCGAAGACCAGGGCCGCAACGTGGGCCTGCTTGACGCCGCGCTGGTGCGCCAGGCACTGACACGGAGCCTTGCATGAATGCCGACCAGTTGCGCGACGCCTCGCTGCTGGAACTGTTTGCGCTAGAGGCCGAGTCCCAGGCCGAAGTCCTCAATGCAGGCCTGCTCGCGCTGGAGCGCGACCCCGCTGCGGCAAGCCATCTCGATGCCTGCATGCGTGCGGCGCATTCCATCAAGGGCGCGGCGCGCATTGTCGGGCTCGACGGCGGTGTGCGCCTTGCTCATGCGATGGAAGACTGCCTGGTAGCCGCGCAGGGCGGCATGCCGCTGAGCGCCGCGCATATCGACGCCTTGCTGCAAGGCACCGACCTGCTGCAGCGCATCGGCCAGCCACCCGATGGCGATCCGGCCTGGGCGGATCGTCAAGGACGTACCCAGATCGATGCCGTGGTGCAACGCCTGCAGGCGCTGCCGGGCGGAAACTTGCCCACAGCACCCGTTGCTCCGCCCGTATCCGTCGCAGAGCCTGAACCGCCGTCGCTTCCTGTGCTTCCTGTGGCCGACGCGCTGGCACCCTCGCCGCCATCGATGCCATCGGCGGCAACCGGCCCCGAGCAACAGGAGCGCATGCTGCGCGTCGGCGCCGAATCGCTCGACCAGTTGCTCGCGTTGTCCGGTGAAGCCATGGTCGAATCGCACTGGCTGCGCCCGTTCGCCAAGGCCATGCTGCAGGCGCGTCGCCAACAGGCGCGCGCGCTGCAGGCACTCGACACACTGCGCGATGCGCTGGCCGGCAGCGGCGCCGATGCAGGCGCCATGGCGGCCTTGTCCGATGCACGGCAGTTGCTCGAAGACGGCGCGCAACACTTGTCGCAACGGCAGGAAGAACTGGACCAGTACGAGCACCGCACCGCGCGCCTCGCGCGGCGGCTCTATGACACCGCTCTCGCCTGCCGCATGCGGCCGCTGTCCGATGGGCTGGCCGGCTATGCGCGCATGGTGCGCGACCTCGCGCGTTCGCTCGGCAAGGCGGCGCACCTCGAACTGGTCGGCGCCGGCACGCAGGTCGACCGCGACATCCTTGAAGCACTGGATGCGCCGCTGGCGCACCTGCTGCGCAACGCTGTCGACCATGGCATCGAGCCATCCGATGTCCGTGTCGCGCAGGGCAAGCCCGCCGAGGGGCGCATCCTGCTGCAGGCGCGCCACAATGCAGGCCGGCTGGTGATCGAAATTGGCGACGACGGTGCCGGCGTCGATCTCGCCGCCCTGCGCCAGGCCATCGTGCGCAGGCGCCTGGCCAGCGAGGACACCGCGGCGCGGCTGTCAGAGGCTGAACTTCTTGAGTTCCTGCTGCTGCCCGGCTTCAGCATGCGCGAGACCGTGTCCGAAGTATCGGGACGCGGCGTCGGACTGGATGCCGTGCAGGAAATGGTGCGCCGCGTTCGCGGCAGCCTGCGGCTGGCGCAGTCGCCGGGCGGCGGCCTGCAGTTTCACCTCGAACTGCCGCTTACGCTGTCAGTCGTGCGCGCCTTGCTCGTGGAAGTGGCCGGCGAAGCGTATGCGTTTCCGCTCGGCCATGTGCTGAGCGCGGCATCGGTACCCCGGCACGACGTGGCGCAGACCGAAAGCCACCAGCATTTCCAGTACACCGGCCGCGCGGTAGGGCTGGTCAGCGCCGCGCAGGTGCTGCAGCGTCCGGAACATCCGCTCGATGGCGACCACATCCCCGTCGTCATCATCGGCGAACAGGAGCGCGTCTATGGCATTGCCGTGGACCGCATGCTCGGCGAGCGCCTGCTGGTGGTCCAGCCGCTTGCGCCGGCGCTTGGCAAGATCAAGGACATCGCCGCTGGTGCGCTGACCGACGACGGCACGCCAGTGCTGATCTTCGATGTGGACGATCTCGTACGCTCGGTGGAGAAACTCGTCACCGACGGGCGCATCGAGCACGTACGCCAGACCGGCACGGCAATCGCGCAAGTTCGGCGCAAGCGCGTGCTGGTCGTCGACGACTCGCTCACCGTGCGCGAGCTGGAGCGCAAGCTGCTGGCCAGCCGCGGCTATGACGTCGCGGTCGCCGTCGATGGCATGGACGGCTGGAACGTGCTGCGCGCCGAGCCATTCGATCTCGTCATTACGGACATCGACATGCCGCGTATGGACGGCATCGAGCTTGTCACACTGATCCGCAAGGAACCCCGCATGCAGCAGTTGCCGGTTATGGTCGTGTCGTACAAGGACCGCGAACAGGACCGCCAGCGCGGCCTGGAAGCCGGGGCGGATTACTACCTGGCCAAAGGCAGTTTCCACGACGCTGCGCTGCTCGACGCAGTGCACGACCTGATCGGCGAGGCAAGCACATGAAAGTCGGCATCGTCAACGATTCGGCACTGGCTGTCGCCGCGCTGCGCCGCGCGATTGCGCTGGACCCGGCGTTCGAGATCGTCTGGGTCGCCGGCGATGGCGAGCAGGCGGTACAGCTCGCCGCCTCCCATACGCCCGACGTGATCCTGATGGACCTGCTGATGCCGGTGATGGACGGCGTCGAAGCCACGCGCCGCATCATGGCGGCCACGCCGTGCCCCATCGTCGTGGTCACGACCGACCTCGGCCGCAACGCCACGCAGGTGTTCGACGCCATGGGCCACGGCGCGATCGACGCCGTGGACACCCCCACGCTGACCGAGTCCGACGCCAAGCTGACCGCGGGGCCGCTGCTGCGCAAGATGCGCAATATCGGGCGCTTGGTCGCCGGCCGTGCGGCACCGCGCCCTGCCATCACGGAAATGCCGGGCACATTGGCGGCATCGCGCCTGGTAGCCATCGGCGCCTCGGCAGGCGGGCCGGCGGCGCTGGCCAAGCTGCTTGGCGCCCTGCCCGCCGACTTTTGCGCGGCGGTGGTCGCCGTCCAGCACGTCGATGAAGCGTTCGCTCCCGGCATGGCCGACTGGCTCGACAGCCAGTGCGCGCTGCCGGTACGCGTGGCGGCGCCGGGCGAAACTCCACAGGCCGGCACGGTACTCATCGCGGGCACCAACAATCATCTGCGGCTGCTAGGGTCAAACCGCATGGCCTATACCGAACAGCCCAGCGAATATCTGTATCGGCCGTCCATCGACGTGTTCTTCGAAAGCGTGGTGGAGTACTGGCGCGGACAGGCCATCGGCGTACTGCTGACCGGCATGGGCCGCGACGGCGCCAGCGGCCTCAAGGCCATGCGGGACCATGGTTGCCTGACCATCGCGCAGGACCAGGCCACCAGCGCCGTCTATGGCATGCCCAAGGCAGCCGCAGCGATGGGCGCCGCCAGCGAGATCCTGCCGCTCACGGCCATTGCGCCGCGCCTGGTGCAGGCCTGCTGCAGCGTGCGCCCGCCGCCGGGCTGACAGGCGCAGCAAGAAAACCGATATCAACGAGACGACACAGATCGCCGATGCTCAACCAGGACGTTTGGGGCCGAGCCATCAAGGAAGCCAGCATGCAACAACCCGATAACACAGCCATCACCGCTATCACCGACACCCCCGCAGCCAACAGCTATCCCGTCATGGTGCTGCTGGTGGACGACCAGGCGATGATTGGCGAGGCCGTACGCCGCGCACTGGCCTCAGAGCCGGACATCGATTTCCACTACTGTGCGACGCCGGACGATGCTGTCGCCGTCGCCGAGCGCACCCGCCCGACCGTGATCCTGCAGGATCTGGTCATGCCAGGCGTGGACGGCCTGACACTGGTGCGCCGCTACCGCGACAACGCGGCCACGCGCGACATCCCGATCATCGTGCTATCCACCAAGGAAGAAGCGGCGATGAAAAGCGCGGCGTTTTCCGCTGGCGCCAACGACTATCTGGTGAAACTGCCGGACAGCATCGAACTGGTTGCGCGCATCCGCTATCACTCGCGCTCGTACCTGAACCTGCTGCAGCGTGACGAGGCCTATCGCGCGTTGCGGCAAAGCCAGCAGCAACTGCTCGAAACCAATCTCGAACTGCAGCGGCTCACCAACTCGGACGGGCTCACGGGGCTGTCCAACCGGCGCTATTTCGACGAGTACCTGAACGCGGAATGGAAGCGAGCCCAGCGCGAGCAGAGCCAGCTCGCGCTGCTGATGATCGACGTGGACGCGTTCAAAGCCTACAACGATACGTACGGGCATGTAGCCGGCGACGAAGTCCTGCGGCGCGTGGCCGCTGTGCTGCGCGACAATTGTTCGCGCCCGGCCGACCTGCCTGCGCGCTTTGGTGGCGAGGAATTTTCGATGGTCCTTCCGTCCACGTCGCCAGGCGGTGCGCGACTGTTTGCGGAGAAAGTCAGGCGCGCGATTGAATCGCTCGGCATCGCGCACAGCGGCGCGGACACCGGCGGCTTCCTGACCGTCAGCATCGGCGCCGCGGTGCTCGTGCCGGAAGACGGCCAACCGAGCAGCCGGCTGGTGGAAGTTGCGGATGCGGGGCTGTACGAAGCCAAGCGGAACGGGCGCAACCAGGTGGTCATGGCGTGGCCCAGAGCATAGCGGGACGCTGAGCCGTTTATTGATTCGCTGTTCCTGTCGCCCGGCAGGAACACCGCTAGCCGATCCTCCTGTCGGAATCCTCCGACACCGATTTCGGAGGTCCGCGCCTGCCTCCTCCCAAAGTTCCTTCCTATCGTTGCAATAAGGCCACACGCATTAAGCAAAAGTCTCATCGGCCTGTTGGCACGCCCTGCCTCCTGCAGCCGCCGCATTGGCGCGGCCGTGCTGCCTCTCGCTCCTGATACAACGCAACGGAAGAGGTGACACTATGTTCCGCTTAAAGACCAGTATTGTTCTCAGCCTCGCGATTGCCGCTACGGCAGCCCTCTCGGCTTGCGGTGGAGGCGGCGATGATGGTGTGGCCGCCCGCGTTGGCCTCAGCAAGCCGACTGTGCGAGTGATCCATGCCATACCGGGAGGCCCGAATGTCGACGTTCTGCAGAACGGCGCGAAGACCAATCTGCTGAACGAGCCCTACAAGTTCGTGTCGACCTACCGCAGCGTTGACGAAGGGAACCAGCTCTTTTCGTTCAACGTGGCCGGCACGAGCACTGAACTCGGCCGGGCAACCATCAACACCCATACGGGCCACAAGTACACTGCGGTAGCCATGCCGGGCAGCGAAAGCGCCGCGGACGTCGTGCAGATCGATGATCCGTTCGAGAAAGGACTCTTTTCGGACAAGGCACGAGTACGCGCGCTCAACGCATCGTTCAATGCGCAGAACGTGGATATCTACCTGACGACACCGGCTGTCGACCTGAACTCGGTAACGCCGACGTTCGCGGCTGTCGCGTTCAAGTCTGCCGTGCCGGCATCCGGCCAGGACTCCATCGACCTGAACGGTGGCACCTACCGTCTGCGTATCACGACGGCGGGCAGCAAGACGGTGATCTTCGATTCCGGCACGCTGACGCTGGCTAACAATGCCGACTGGCTGATTACCACGCTTCCGGTGGACGGCATCAAGGCCACGCTGCCGAACCGCATCAAGGTGCTGGTTGCACGCGGTGATGATGAGTCGCAGGCTGGGTTGGAACTGGTGACGCAGCCATCGCAGTGATGTTGTTGACTTGAAAAGCAAGAGGCCCGCGAATGCGGGCCTCTTTTTTGTGGTGCCTCGCCGAACTGCGGGTCGGATCAATCATTCCACCCCACCATCCCTCTTAAGAACATCCAGATGCGACAGATAGCGATCAAGCTCGTCGCGACCGCTGTCAGTGATGCAATACACCCGGCCACTGCCTTCCACCAACTCAGCCGTAATCGCGCGCGCGATCATCAGGCTGCGCAGGATCGGCCGCAGCGAGCGGATGTTCAGTTCGATCCCATACTCACGCAAGCGGTCGACCAGGTTCATCACGGTCGACGGGCTCGCATGTACGAGCTTGAGGATAAAAATCCGGGAAAAGACCCGGTCAAGGGAAGGCGATTTCATGGGCGCTGGCGAAGCTCCCACCCCGTCACGGAGCGGAGTCACTGTTCATCTTGCGCGGCCCATGACTGCAACCGCAGTCGGGCACTCTCTTCTTGGTCCATCGTCGCGGAGACTTGCTCCGCTGCAAGAAAAAACGGGGTGCACGAAGGCACCCCGAATGCTTGCGTATGCACGCCACCGTCGGGCGGCGCGGCTCCGGAGCGCTTGGGGGGCTACTCCTCCTGGAACGCTTCCTCGCGCTTGGCCTTGATCGACGGCAGGGCCACCACAGCGACCAGTGCCGCAGCAGCGATCAGCAGGCCCATCGACAGCGGACGGGTTACGAACACGGTGAAGTCACCACGCGACAACAGCAGCGAACGGCGGAAGTTCTCTTCCATCATCGGTCCCAGCACGAAACCCAGCAGCAGCGGAGCGGGTTCGCACTTGAGCTTCAGGAACAGGTAGCCGATCACGCCGAAGCCGGCAGCCATGAACACATCGAAGGTCTGGTTGTTGACCGAGTACACGCCAATGCCGCAGAACACGAGAATGGCCGGGTACAGGAAGCGATACGGCACGGTCAGCAGCTTCACCCAGATGCCGATCATCGGCAGGTTCAGGACGATGAGCATCAGGTTGCCGATCCACATCGAGGCGATCAGGCCCCAGAACAGCGCCGGGTTGCTGGTCATCACCTGCGGGCCGGGCTGGATGTTGTGGATGGTCATGGCACCAACCATCAGCGCCATCACCGCGTTCGGCGGAATGCCCAGCGTCAGCAGCGGGATAAACGAGGTCTGTGCCGCGGCGTTGTTGGCCGATTCCGGACCTGCCACGCCTTCAATGGCGCCCTTGCCGAACTCGTGCGAGTACTTCGAGGTCTTCTTCTCCAGCGAGTAAGCCGCGAACGAAGCCAGCGCCGCACCACCGCCTGGCAGGATACCCAGTGCCGAGCCCAGCAGCGTGCCGCGCAGCACGGCAGGCGCCATGCGCTTGAAGTCGTCCTTGGTCGGCCAGAGATTGGTCACCGCGTCGGTGAAGGTTTCGCGGGCTTCCTTCTGCTCGAGGTTTGCGATGATTTCCGCGAAACCGAACATACCCATTGCCAGCGCGACGAAGTCGATGCCGTCAGTCAGTTCGGGCACGTCGAACGAGAAGCGCGCCGCGCCCGAGTTCACGTCGGTACCGATCAGGCCCATCAGCAGGCCCAGCACGATCATCGCGACCGCCTTGGGCAGCGAGCCCGAAGCCAGCACCACGGCACCGATCAGGCCCAGCACCATCAGCGAGAAGTACTCGGCGGGGCCGAACTTGAACGCCAGTTCCGACAGCGGCGTGGCGAACGCGGCCAGGATCAGCGTGGCCACGCAGCCGGCGAAGAACGAGCCGAGGCCGGATGTGGCCAGCGCCACCCCTGCTCGTCCTCGTCGTGCCATCTGGTAGCCATCGATGGTGGTCACCACCGACGACGATTCACCGGGCAGGTTCACCAGAATCGCGGTGGTCGAGCCACCGTACTGTGCGCCGTAATAAATACCGGCCAGCATGATCAGTGCGGCCACCGGCGGCAGCGTGTACGTCACCGGCAGCAGCATGGCGATGGTGGCCAGCGGCCCCAGGCCCGGCAGCACGCCGATCAGCGTCCCGAGCACGCAGCCCAGGAACGCATAGGCGAGATTCTGCAGCGACAGCGCCGTCGAGAATCCCAGTGAAAGGTGTTCAATCAATTCCATCTCGGCGCTCCCTTAACCGGTGATGAATGCAGGCCACACCGGCATCTGCAGGTTGATGCCGTACACGAAGGCAGCGAGGCTGATCAGGACCAGCACGACGCTGTTTAGCAGCGCCCCCTTCCAGCTGAACTCGTGGCTGGCCATCGACGACACCAGCACCAGCACGAACACGGAAAGCACCATGCCGAGCGGCTTGAGCAGCAGGCCGAACAGCACGACCGAGCCGAGAATCCACAGCAGCGTCTTCAGGTCCCAGCGTGCGAGGTGGTCTTGCTCGCCCTTGCTCGACAGCGACGAGATCAGCACCAGCGCGCCGAGCACGGCCAGGACCAGCCCGAGCAGGAATGGAAAGTATCCGGGCCCCATTTTCGCGGCGGTTCCCATGGAATAGCCGCGTGCGACCCAGGAAAAGCCCAGACCGACCAGAATAAACATCAGGCCGGAGGCAAAGTCCTTTTGGCTACGTATGCGCAAAACGATTCTCCTCAAAGTTCACAAAATGCCGTGCCGGTGCCGCGCCTTGGCTCAGTCGCGGAGTGCTGCATGCAAACGCATGCCCCGACGGTTGATCGGAACCTTAAAGACGGGATCTTTCAGCCTCCTTTCATTTGTGTTGGATTAGGGGTATTCACCGATGCGCCACGATGAAACCAACCAGGCATGCGAGTTCGCACACGAATACATCACGCCATGATGCATTCGTGTGGCAGCAGAAACAGCGAAGAAGGAAGACAGGAACAACAACAGACGCGCGCCGTTGCCATGCGGCATCGGCGCGGTATCAGGAAGGAAAACGTGTAGGTGCGAATGCCACCGGCGGACCAGCGAACGAGTGCATCCGTGCCGCGGAAAACGGCAGCGGACGCAACGATGCCATGCCGATCTTTCGATTCCCTTTCAACGTACGGTTTCCACGGTTCGGGGCGGCATGTCGTCCGCTTCGGATACCGGGCCGGCGTCCTCGCACGGCGTGCCCATGCTGGTATCAGGCGCCTGCCCCACTGCCTCAGGCGCATGGGCCGGCACGGGCAGGATATGGCTCGCGCGCCAGTTGCCTAAGCGATAGTAGCCAGCCGCCAGCGCGACCGACACGACGGAACCCAGCGGAAAACTCCACCAGATCGCATCGGCACCCCAGTTCTTGCCAACGCTCCATGCAAACGGCAATCGGATCACCCACATCGACAGGAACAGGATGACCAGCGGCGCCATGACGGCACCCGTGGCGCGCACCGTGCCGAAGATCACGATGGTGAAGCCGAACAGGATGAACGACCACAGCACAATGAGGTTGATATGCTGCGCGATGCCGATGGCCACGCTGTCCGTGCCGAGAAACAGGCCGAGCGAGTTGCGGTCGAACAGGTAGACGAGACCGACCAGCGCACCAGTCATTGCCAGGTTGAACAGCAGACCCACGCGCGTGATGCGCGTGACGCGATGCCACAGGCCCGCGCCGACGTTTTGCGCGACCATGGATGAAACACTCGCACCGACCGCCAGCGCTGGCATCTGCACGTACGTCCAAAGCTGGGATGCCACACCGTATGCAGCAGTCGTCTGCGACCCGTAGGCATTGACCAGCGACATCATCACGATCGCCGACGACGAGATCACCACCATCTGCAAACCCATCGGCAAGCCCTTGGCCACCAGCGCGCGGATGATGGCCGGGTCCGGCTTCAGCAGCGCCAGTTGTTCGCGGTGCAGCAGCAGGAAATGGCGGCGGCGATAAAGCAACGCAATCATCGCGACAAGGCTCGTGAGCTGCGCGATCAGCGTGGCCAGCGCCGAGCCCGCGATGCCGAGCGCAGGCAGCGGTCCCACGCCGAAAATCAGCAACGGATTGAGCACCACGTCGAGCACCGCCGACAACAGCATGAAGTAGAACGGCGTGCGCGAATCGCCGGCGCCACGCAGCGTCATCATGACGAAGTTGTAGAAGTACATGAACGGCAGCGCAACGAAGATAATGCGCAGGTACGTCACGGCCAGCGGCGCGGCATCGTGCGGGGTCTGCATCGCCGCCAGGATGTCCGGGGTGAAGATGAAGCCGAAGATCGATGCGGCCACGGACAACAGCACGAAGAACGTGGTGCTGGTGCCGACGATCGCACGCGCCTCACCCAGGTCGCGCGCGCCGACCGCCTGCCCGATCATGATGGTGTTGGCCATGCTGATGCCGAACACCACGCCCAGCAGGAAGAACAGGATGATGTTGGCGTTTGATGTGGCGGTGAGCGCGGCTTCGCCAAGATAGCGCCCGACCCAGACGGAATTGATCGAAGCATTGAGCGACTGCAGGATGTTGCTGCCAAGCACCGGCAGCGAAAACATCAGCAGGGTCCGGCCGATAGGGCCGGTGGTGAGTCTGGCATCAGGCTTCATAGCGTCCTTGCGCAAACAGGTTAGCCTGCCAGCATACGCGATCCCGACGGCTCGCGTTGCGTGCCTTGCCAACCGCCCGGATCGCGCGTCTAATGGATAAAGCCGGGCTCGGGCAGACCAGGGCGGCAGGAGGCTATATGCGCTGCACAAATTGCGGGTTCGAGAACCTCGCAAAGGCCAACTTCTGCGAGGAGTGCGGTGCCGGGCTGCCACGGACCTGCCCGCAATGCGGCGAGCCCGCCGGCCCGACTGCAAAATTCTGCCGCGGCTGCGGCGCCGCGCTGGCCGGCCTGGCCGCCTCGCAGCCTTCCGCTTCTGCCCAGGTTGCCGCCCCGGTCCAATACACCCCACCCCACCTTGCCGAGCGCATTCTTGCCGAACGCGCGGCCATGGAAGCGCGCGGGGGAGCCGCGGGCGAACGCAAGACGATCACGGCGCTGTTCGCCGACATGGCTGGTTCCACGGCACTCACGCAAGACCTGGACCCGGAGGAAGCCCGGCGCCTGATCGACCCGGTCGCCACGCTGATGATGGAGGCCGTGCACCACTATGAGGGCTACGTCGCCAAGTTTCTCGGCGACGGCATCCTCGCGCTGTTCGGCGCGCCGATTGCTCACGAGGACCACGCGCTGCGAGCCCTGTATGCGGCACTGCGCATGCAGGAGGCGATGCGTCGCCACAGCGACCGTGTCCGGCTCGAGCTGGGCATCCCTTTGCAAATCCGGGTTGGCATTCATACCGGCGAAGTCGTGGTGCGCTCGATCCGCAAGGACGACCTGCACACCGACTACGACCCGGTGGGGCATACCATCCACATCGCCTCGCGCATGGAAGGCGTGGCCACGCCGGCGTCGATCCTGATCAGCGAGTCGACCCACAAGCTCACCGAGGGTTACTTCGAGTTCAAGGCGCTCGGCACCACACATGTCAAGGGCGTGCGCGAGCCCTTGCCAGTCTACGAGGTACTGGGACTCGGCCCGTTGCGCACGCGCCTGCAGGTGGCCGCGCACCGCGGGCTGGCCCGGTTCGTGGGCCGCCAGGCAGAGCTGGAGCAATTGCACGCCGCGCTCGACCTGGCGAAGGCCGGCAGCGGGCAGATCGTCGGCGTGGTCGGAGAGGCCGGCGTAGGCAAGTCGCGGCTCTTCCACGAATTCAAGGCTAGATCGCGGCAAGGCTGCCTGGTGCTGGAAACGTTCTCGGTCTCGCACGGCAAGGCCTTTGCCTACCTGCCGCTAATCGAACTGCTGAAGAACTATTTTCAGGTCGCGGCACAGGACAACGACCGCGTCTGCCGCGAGAAGGTCACAGGCAGGCTGCTGACGCTGGATCGTTCGCTGGAACCGCATCTGCCTTACCTGCTCTACCTGCTCGGCAGCAGCGATCCCGACTCGACGCTGCCGACCATGGATGCCACGATCCGGCGCCAGCGCACCTTCGAAGCCATCGCGCAGCTGCTGGTGCGCGAAAGCCAGAACCAGCCGCTCGCCCTGATCTTCGAGGACCTGCAGTGGCTCGATAGCGAGACCGAAGGCTTCCTCAATATCCTCGTCGATCATGTGCCAGCCGCCAGCATCCTGCTGCAGGTGAACTACCGACCCGAGTATGCGCACGAGTGGCACGGCCGGGGCGCCTATACGCAGCTTCATCTCGAACCACTGGGCCCCGCCGAGGCACAGGGACTGCTGACTGCGCTGCTCGGCGACGATCGCAGCCTGGTGCCGCTCAAGCGGCTGATCCTCGACAAGACCGAAGGCAACCCGTTCTTCATGGAGGAAGTGGTCCAGACGCTGACCGAGGAAGGGGTACTGCTGGGCGTGTCCGGCAGTTTCCGCATCGAACAGGCGCCCGCGCTGCTGCATATTCCTACTACCGTGCAGGGCGTGCTGGCCGCGCGTATCGACCGCTTGCCCGTGGCGCAGAAGGAATTGCTGCAGACGCTCGCGGTCATCGGCAAGGAATTCTCGCTGAGCCTCATTCGCCATGTCACCGGTGCAGACGACAACGCGCTGCGGCCATTACTGACCGCACTGCAGGCGGCGGACTTCATCTACGAGCAACCGGCCTTCCCCGATGTGGAATACGCGTTCAAGCATGGGCTGACGCAGGAAGTCGCTGGCCACAGCCTGCTGACCGAGCGGCGCAGCGCACTGCACGAGCGCACCGCGCATGCGATCGAGTCGCTGTTTCCGGGCCGGCTCAAGGATTACTGCGGCGAGCTCGCCCACCACTACAGCCTCAGCGGCAATGTGCCGAAGGCGATCGAATACCTGCACTACGCCGGCCAGCAGGCGCTGGAACGCTCTGCCCTGCCCGAAGCCATCGGCCACCTTGGCGATGCCATTGCGCTGCTCAAGCGGCTGCCCGACACGCCCGAGCGCTTGCGGCAGGAACTCTCGCTGCTGCTGACGCTGGGACCGGCGCTGATCGCGACACGCGGGCAGGCCGCCACCGAGGTCGAAGCCAACTACCGGCGCGCGCTGGCACTGTGCGAACAGGGCGAGCCCACGCCACAGGTCTTTTCCGCGCAGCTCGGGTTATGGGCGTTCTACCAGCTGCGCGCGCAGTACAACGTGTCGCTGCCGCTCGGCAGACGGCTGCTCGGCATGGCCATACGCTCGCAGAAGCCCGATCAGCTCGCCGAAGGGCATCGCGTGCAGGGATCGACGACCTTCCGCCTGGGCCAGATCAGCGCTGCGCGCGACCACATGGAACAGGTGCTGACCGTACAGCGGCCGGACCAGTCCTCCTATGATTTCCTGCTGGGCTATGGGCGCGACCCGGCCGTGCATGCCATGGCCACGCTGGGGTGGATCCTGTGGTACCAGGGTCTGCCGGACCTGGCGCGCGCACGCTCGCTGGAAGCCCTGGCGCTGTCGCGGCAGCGCCCTGACGCATTCAACCTTGCCCTTTGCCTGATCTTTGCGGCCGAGGTGCACGTGTGCCGGCGTGAGGTGCAGCAGGTACGCGAGTTCGCCGAAGCCGCCACCGACATTTCCGGCGAGCAGGGCTTTCCGATCTACCTGGCATGGGGCAAAGTGCTGCAGGGCTGGGCGATGGCCGAGCGCGGAATCCACCAGGCGGGCATCGCCCTGATGCTGGAGGGACTGGACGCCTACGCCGCCACCGGCGCGTCGCTGGCCAGACCCAGCCTGTTGGGGCTGTTGGCCGATGCGCATAGCATGGCCGGCGACTTCCGGACCGGCCTGGCGCTGGTGGATGAAGCCATGTCGATCACCGAACAGACCGGCGAACGGCTCGACGCTTCCGGCCTGCTGCGCCAGAAGGGAGAACTGGTCCTGGCCGAGTCCGGCGACGGCACGCTGGCCTGCGAGGAGGCGGAAGACTGCTTCCACAAGGCCATCGCCACGGCGCGCCAGCAGGGCGCCAGGTCGCTCGAACTGCGCGCGGCGCTAAGCCTCGCGCGGCTGTGGCGCCGCAAGGGAAAGGCCGATGCCGCGCGCCAGGTGCTAGCCGGCATCTATGGCGTGTTCCGCGAAGGCTTCGATACGCTCGATCTGAAACAGGCCCGGGCCTTTCTGGACGAGGTCGGCTGAACGGCAGCCGCCGCGGAGAACGCGCATGAACCGGATCCAGACCCGCTTCGAATCATTGTGGTCGCGCTGCGGCGGCCGCCGCGCGCAGGATACGTACCAAGAGCTGGCACAGTATTACGAGGGACCGGGAAGGTATTACCACACCCTGTACCACGTGCGCCGCTGCCTGCGCGACCTCGACTGGGGACACACGCGGATTCCGGACGTCGACACGGTGGAGCTGGCACTCTGGTGCCATGACGTGATCTATGTACCGGGTGCATCCGACAACGAGGCGCGCAGCGCGCAATGGTTCCTGGGCCGGGCCGACGGCCAGATCGCCGAGGCGGATCGCATTGCCGCCATGATCCTGGACACCACGCACATGCGCGTACCGTCCGACCCTGCCGGCTGCTTTACGGTGGACATCGACCTGGCGACCCTGGGCAGCCACAACGCCCGCTTTCGCCGCAACGCGAAGCTGCTGCGCGCCGAACGTCCCGACCTGGACGACACCGCTTACGACAAGGCCGAGCGCAAGTACCTGAGCAGGCTGCTGACGCGCCCTCGCCTCTACCACACCGACCTGTTCCACGACCGCTACGAGGCGGCGGCGCGGCGCAATCTTGCGTTGCGGCTGGCGCAGCCCGCGCCGGGCTGAGCAGTGCAAACGCACCGAGGCAAACGCTCAGAGAAATTCTCCGCTGATGTCCACGCTGGACCGCTGCCCGACGTGCTCGTAATTGTGCTCGAGCCACGTGCCGGCATGGTCGCGCCCCTTGTCGCGCAGCGAGCACAGGAACTTCCAGTCCGCGTTGTACTTGCTCGAAACGCTGAGCGCGGCCATGGTCTCGTCATTGCGGACCGAATGGATGCGCATCTCCTTCATCTCGGCCCGGTCGACCTTGCCCTGCTGGATCAGCGACGTCACGAAGGCAATGGCGCGCATCTCGCGCATCAGCGACGAATTGAAGCTGACCTCGTTGACGCGGTTGAGGATATCAGCGGCGCTGCGCGGCACGCCCGGACGCACGATCGGATTGATATGGACGATCACGACATCGTGCGTCTTGCACTGGTAGATCAGCGGAAAAATGGCCGGATTGCCGACGTAGCCGCCGTCCCAGTAGTGCTGGCCATCCACGGTCACGGACTGGAACAGCGTGGGCAGGCAGGTGGACGCCAGCACGGCCTCGATGGACAGTTCCGGGCCGGTGAAGAGGCGTATCTTCCCCGTCTCCACATTGGTCGCGCACAGGAACAGATGGCACGGGCACTGGCGGCGCAATGCTTCGAAATCCACTTGGCTGGCCAGTACGTCCCGCAGCGGGTTCATGTTGTGCGGGTTGAACTGGTATGGCGACATGATGCGCAGCACCATGTCCGCCATCGCATACAGCGGCGAACTGTCCAGGCCGAAGCTATGGCCGCCCTTCATCCACGACGGCACCCAGCGAAACGGACTGTAGCGTTCGGCCGAACTCGCGATGGCCTCCCAGAAGTCATGTAGCGCCTGGCGGCCGCCGTCTGGCCCCCCTTTTAGCATGCCGTAGGCGAGCACGGCGGCATTCATGGCGCCGGCACTTGTGGCGCTGATGCCTTCGATCTCGAGCCTGCCATCCTCCAGGAGCCGGTCAATCACGCCCCAGGTGAACGCACCGTGCATGCCACCGCCCTGCAGAGCCAGTGCGATCGGTTTCCGTTCGCCGCCGGCACGACTGCCCGTGTTTCCATCCATGGCGTGGCTCCTGGTATGCGGCCGGGGCACGGAGGTACCCTGCTGCCCTGCCTCGCCCCGGGGTTCCGGCAATGCGCCGGAGGACGTGGCTCCGACGCGACCCGTTTTCGTAGAGTGTAGTGAAGATGTGGCCCTGTCGCCGTATGTTTGCGGGCGCTCCTGCACCCTTGCGGCTTGTGCCACCCCCGTGCCGACATCGGTGGTCAGCACGTTCCGCGCCGACGCGTTAAGCTAGCGGACTTGGCCGCGCGTACCGACGCGCGGCCGGAACGTCAGACACGACTACCAGGAGAACACGCATGTACCAGGATCTTGCCCTCTATATCGACGGGGAATTCATCAAGGGCGGCGACCGGAAAGAGCAGGACGTGCTCAACCCCGCCACCCAGGAAGTCCTGGGCAAGCTGCCGCACGCCAGCCGCGCCGACCTGGACCGTGCGCTGGCCGCCGCTCAGCGTGCCTTTGAAAGCTGGAAGAAAACCTCGCCGCTGGAGCGCTCGAAGATCCTGCGCCGCGTCGGCGAACTGGCGCGCGAGCGCGCCAAGGACATCGGCCGCAATATCACGCTCGACCAGGGCAAGCCGCTGGCCGAAGCGGTCGGCGAAGTGCTGGTCTGCGCCGAGCATGCCGACTGGCACGCCGAGGAATGCCGCCGCATCTACGGCCGCGTGATTCCGCCGCGCCAGCCCAATGTGCGCCAGATCGTCGTGCGCGAGCCGATCGGCGTGTGCGCGGCCTTTACGCCGTGGAACTTCCCGTTCAACCAGGCCATCCGCAAGATCGTGTCGGCTGTGGGCGCGGGCTGTACGCTGATCCTCAAGGGACCGGAAGACTCACCGAGCGCCGTGGTCGCGCTGGCGCAGCTGTTCCATGATGCCGGCCTGCCTCCGGGCGTGCTGAACATCGTCTGGGGCGTGCCGAGCGAGGTCTCGACCTACCTGATCGAATCGCCAATCGTGCGAAAGATCTCGTTCACGGGTTCGGTGCCGGTGGGCAAGCAGCTGGCCGCACTGGCCGGCGCGCACATGAAGCGCGTGACGATGGAGCTGGGCGGCCACTCGCCGGTGCTGGTGTTCGATGATGCCGATATCGAACCCGCCGCCGAAATGCTGGCGCGCTTCAAGCTGCGCAACGCGGGCCAGGTGTGCGTGTCCCCGACCCGCTTCTACGTGCAGGAAAAGGCCTATGACAAGTTCCTGGCACGCTTCACCGAGGTGATCGGCTCGATCAAGGTCGGCAACGGGCTGGAAGACGGCACGCAGATGGGCCCGCTCGCGCATGAGCGCCGGGTGTTCTCGATGGAGCAATTCCTGGACGACGCAAACCAGCGCGGCGGCAAGGTCGTGGCCGGTGGTTCGCGCATTGGCGACAAAGGCTACTTCTTCGCTCCGACCGTGGTGACCGACCTGCCGGATGACGCAAAGCTGATGGTCGACGAGCCGTTCGGCCCGGTCGCGCCAGTCACGCGATTCAAGGACACGGCCGAGGTGCTGCGCCGCGCCAACAGCCTGCCGTTCGGTCTGGCTTCGTACGTCTTCACCAATTCGCTGAAGACGGCTACCGAGGTGTCCAACGGCCTGGAAGCCGGCATGGTCAACATCAACCATTTCGGCATGGCGCTGGCCGAAACGCCGTTCGGCGGCATCAAGGACTCGGGCATTGGCAGCGAAGGCGGCCAGGAGACGTTCGACGGCTACCTGGTCACCAAGTTCATCACTCAGGTCTGACGCCCCGCCCGCGACCTACTGCGCGCCGCCCGCCGACTCCGGGGCGGCGCCGCTGATGGCCTTGCGATAGTCCTCCGCATAGGCCTTCCATTGGGCCAGCGACACCGCATGGCCATGCCGCGCCAGTCGCAGCACCGACTTGCGCCAGCGGGCTCCCGCGGCAAATTCCTGAAGTTGCTCGATACGATCGGCAGCGTGGTGCCCGCACCCGCGCAGGTGTGCCCAGGCCGCGGCATGGGCCATGGTTTCCAGTACTTCGCGCAGCGCCGCAGCGCTGTCGCAGTGCGCCAGGTTGACCCGGTCCGCAGTCGGCTGCAGGCTCTTCACGAGGTACGACGCCTTCCCCATTTCCACCGGCGATAGCAATGCTGGCGATGCGGCCTGCATGATCTGCTGCACAGTCGCCACGCGTTGTGCATCACTGCTCCAGCGTGGCTGCGCGCGGTTGGGCAAGTTATCCCAAGCAGATGGCGCGGCACGCTTGATGTCGATCAGGCGCGGCATGCCGCCCGCACGTTCGTCATGCGCGAGCACTACGTAGCGCTCCAGTCCCAGGCTGCCAATGCCGGCCACGCGCCGCGCGACGTCCTCGGCGCGGAAACGGTGGCCATGTGCCTGCCCGGAATAGGCAGACAGGATTTGCAGAGCCCGCTGACGCGCCGCCTTGTCGGCTGGCAGCGCGTGCCGCCCATCGCAGACCAGCCGCTGCCGCCCCTTTCGCATCTGCGCGCGTTCCGCCACCAGTTCGCCGCGCCGTCGCCGCTTGACCCGGCGCAGTAGCGTCGCCACCATGCCGATGGCCGTGGCACGTTCGAGCCAGCGCGGCTTGCCTCGCTGCAGGACCGCCGCATACTCGGCCAGCATCGCCTCGCTGGCCCGCTGCGCATCCTCGTCAGACAAGCCGATCTGCCCGGCCGCGACCATCACGCTGGACAGCACGCGGACCACATCCACGGTCAGTGGCGCCAGCAGCGCGTCATCAAAGTCGTTGAGGTCGAAGTAGACCAGGCCGTTGTCGCCTTTGAAGCTGCCGAAGTTCTCCAGGTGCAGGTCGCCGCAAACGTAGGTGGTCGGCGCGTCCAGCAGCGCGTCCTCATTGCGCAGCGACGCGACGTACAGGTGGTTGGTGCCGCGAAAGAATGCGAACGGGTCGGCGGCGATGGCGGCGAGCTTGCGCGTGAAGCGCTCAGGGTCCCTGCCCTGGTTGAAACGCAGGATGGCTTCGGTGGCAGGATGCATGCGTGATGGTCAGTGGAAGAAGATACCGCGCGTCAGGAACGTGTAGTTTGCCTCTTCCGCCATCAGCCACACAAGGATCAGCAGGCACAGCGGCGGCACCAGGATCGCGCAGATCAGCGCCATGCGCTCCCAGGCCATATGCATGAAGACGGCGACGATTAGCCCTGCCTTCAACACCATGAGCAGCAGGATCAGCGTCCAGCGCAGGTAGCCGGTGAAACCGACATAGTCCACCATGTAGGAGAGCGTGGACAGCACGAACAACAGCAGCCAGATTTTCAGGTAGAGGCCGATTGGATGCTGCTGGCCGGTGTGCGCGGTGTCTTCGTGGCCGTGTGCGGGAGCCGGGGCGGCGGAAGTCGGAGTCGAAGCCATGGCAAGCCTCACCAGAGGTAGAACAATGCAAAGATGAACACCCAGACCAGGTCCACGAAGTGCCAGTACAGGCCCGCGATCTCGACGATCTGGTAATTGCCGGTGACTTCATACCGGCCACGCAGCACCTTGGTTGCCACGATCAGCAGGTAGATCACACCGCAGCTCACATGCAGTCCATGAAAGCCGGTGATCATGAAGAAGGTGGAACCGAACTGCGGCGCGCCCATCGGGTTGCCCCAGGGGCGCACGCCTTCCTCGACGATCAGCTTGGTCCATTCGAAGGCCTGCATGCAGACAAAGGTAGCGCCGAACAGCGCGGTCACCAGCATCAGCAGCGCGCATTGCCGCCGCTGCCGCCGGTACGCGAAGTTGACCGCCATGGCCATGGTGCCGCTGCTGGTGATCAGCACGAACGTCATGATTGCGATCAGCAGCAGCGGCACGTCGTGCCCGCCGATACGCAGGCCAAAGACCTCGCTGGGGTTGGGCCACGGCACCGTGGTCGCCATGCGCACCGTCATGTAGCCCGTGAGGAAGCAGCTGAACACGAAGGTGTCGGACAGCAGGAAGATCCACATCATCGCCTTGCCCCACGACACCTTGAAGGCGCGCTGGTCCGACGACCAGTCCGCCACCAGGCCGCGCAGGCCCGTGGCCACGGCACCTGGCGCGTCGGGCTGTGTCGAGACGTTCGATGACATGAGAATCCTCCTCGGCACCGGGAGCTACGCGGTACCGCAGATATAGCGCACGATCTCGGGCGTGAGCCAGCCCAGCGCGGCCAGCAGCACCACCCACACGGCGAGCAGGAAATGCCAGTAGCGCGCGCACAGCGTCATGCGGAGCACGGCACCTTCACCGCTGCCGCGGAATCCCGCCGCATAGGCCCAGCCCGCCAGGCCGCCAAGCACGTGCAGCCCGTGCATGGCGGTCAGCAGGTAAAAAAAGCTGCCTGCGGGGTTGCTCGCCGGACCGACATGGACCGCGTGCAGCGCCAGCCACGCCCATAACTGGGACGCAACAAAAGCTGCCGCACCGAGTCCGCCCAGACGCATCGCCTGCCGCGCCCCGGCCATGCGGCCCGCGCGTGCCAGGCGTACTGCAGCCTGCATGGCCACGCTGCCGGCGGTCAGCAGCGCGGTGGACAGCCATACTTGCCACGGCAGTGCAATGCGCTGCCAGTCCGGACTGTCCATGCGCATCGCATACGCCGTCAGGAACAGTGCGAATAAGACCGTGACCACGCCCATGAAGACCCACAGGCCAATGCTCGCGGGCGCGCCGCCTGCCTGCCCGTTGCGGGTATGTCCGCCTCCCGACGGATTGCCGCCGAAATCATCGCGGCTGACCTTGTAGACGGCTTCGGCGTTCATGCCACGGCTCCACGGCTTGCATGCGGTTCAGGCTCGGCGCCGCCCGCTTCGGGCGGCGCGTTCTGCGCGATGAAGTCCTCTTTCGCACCCGGCACGCTGTAGGCATAGGCCCAACGGTACGCCACCGGCAGGTGCGGACCCCAGTTTCCATGCGCAGGCGGCGTCTCGGGCGTCTGCCATTCGAGCGACGCCGCGCGCCACGGATTGCCATCGGCCTTGCGCCCATGCCACAGGCTCCACGCAAGGTTGAAGACGAACAGCAATTGGGCAGCTGCCACGATGAAGGCGGCAATCGAGATATACATGTTCATCACGTGCGCCGATTCGGGAATGAAGGCGTAGTTCTCGTACGCGTAATAGCGCCGCGGCATGCCTAGCACGCCGAGGTAGTGCATCGGGAAGAAGATCGCGTAGGTGCCGATGAACGTCGTCCAGAAGTGAACGCGGCCCATGGTGTCGTCGAGCATGCGGCCCGTCACCTTCGGATACCAATGGTAGATACCGCCGAACACCACCAGGATTGGCGACACGCCCATCACCATGTGGAAGTGTGCGACCACGAAATACGTGTTCGACAGCGGGATATCGACGCTCACGTTGCCGAGGAACAGCCCGGTCAATCCGCCGATGACGAAGGTGCTGATAAACGCAATCGCGAACAGCATCGGCACCGTGAAATGGATATCGCCGCGCCACAGCGTGAGCACCCAGTTGTAGACCTTGATGGCGGTCGGAATCGCAATGATCAGCGTGGTCGTCGCGAAGAAGAAACCGAAGTACGGGTTCATGCCGCTCACGAACATATGGTGCGCCCACACCACCACCGACAGCACTCCGATCGCCAGGATGGCCCACACCATGGTGCGGTAGCCGAAGATGCTCTTGCGCGCATGCACGCTGACCAGGTCCGAGACGATGCCAAACGCCGGCAGCGCGACGATATACACCTCCGGGTGCCCGAAGAACCAGAACAGGTGCTGGAACAGCAGCGGGCTGCCGCCCTTGTAGTTCAGCTGCTGGCCCATCGAGACCATTGCCGGCATGAAGAAGCTCGTGCCGAGCGTCCTGTCGAGCAGCATCATCACGGCCGAGACGAACAGCGCCGGAAATGCCAGCAGCGCCAGGATGGTCGCCATGAAGATGCCCCATACCGACAACGGCATGCGCAGCAGCGTCATGCCTTCGGTGCGGGCCTGCAGCACGGTGGTGACGTAGTTGAGGCCGCCCATCGTCGCCGCGACGATAAAGATGCCCAGCGACACCAGCATCAGGATGATGCCCCACTCGTAGCCCGGCGTGCCGGGCAGGATGGCCTGCGGCGGATACAGCGTCCAGCCCGCGCCGGTGGGCCCGCCCGGCACGAAGAAGCTCGCCAGCAGCACGATCACCGACAACAGGTAGACCCAGTAGCTGAGCATGTTCAGGAACGGGAATACCATGTCGCGCGCCCCGACCATCAGCGGGATCAGGTAGTTGCCGAAGCCGCCAAGGAACAGCGCCGTCAGGAGGTAGATCACCATGATCATGCCGTGCATGGTGACGAACTGGTAGTAGCGGTTGGCGTCGATGAAATCGAACTTGCCGGGGAACCCGAGCTGCATGCGCATCAGGTTGGACAGCGCCACGCCCACCAGCCCCACCACGATGGCCGTGATGGTGTACTGCACGGCGATCACCTTGTGGTCCTGGCTCCAGACGTAGCGGGTCCAGAAGCTCTGCGGTGCGTGGTGGTCGGCATCGTCGGCGTAAGCCATGCGTCTCTCCTCACTTCGTCGCCGCCTTGGGCGAGGCCGACGGCGGCACCACGGCGGCATTGGATGTCGTGTAGGTGCCCGATGCCGACGACGCTGCCTGCGAACTGGTCTCGGCCGCGGCGGTGGCCCCGGTGGGCGCCCCAGCCGACGCGGACTCCGGCGGCGCGGCGCCTGTGTCCGCTCCACTGCCCTGCGAACGGATATACGCCATCAGGGCGCCAATTTCATCGTCAGTCAGCGCTATCTTGGGCATGACCGGGCCGAAGCCCTTGACCAGCCGAGCCTGCGGATTGGTGATTTCCTCTTTCAGGAAGTCATCGTTGACCGGGGCGGTGCTACCGTCGGCAAACGTCTCGGTCCTGCCATACAGGCCTTTCCACGTCGGACCCACGCCGGGGTTGCCGTCAATGCTGTGGCACCCCGCGCATCCCTTGCTCTGTGCCAGCGCACGGCCCCTCTCCAGCAGCGCGGGATCCACGCCGGCAGCGGCACCAGCCGCCGGCACCGGCGCAGTTGCCGGCGGTGCGGCGGCCTTGGCGAGCGTCAGCGCAAACGTCGGCTGCTTCGCCAGCCATGCGTCGAACGCAGCCGGCTCTTCCACCACCACCATGCCGCGCATGTTGTAGTGGCCCACGCCGCAAAGCTGCGCACACAGGATTTCGAAGCGCCCGGCCTGCGTCGGCGTGAACCAGAACGACGTCACCATGCCCGGCACCATGTTCATGCGCGCGCGGAACGGCGGCACGTAGAAGTCGTGCAGCACATCGCGCGAGCGCAGCAGCACCTTGACCGGCCGGTTCAGCGGCAGGTGCACTTCGGGTCCGCTGATGACAATGTTGTCCTGGCCGCGCGGATCATCGGGGTTGAGGCCAAGCGGGTTGGTGCCGCTGATGAAGCGCGGGTCGGATGTACCGAGCTGGCCGCTCTTGCCAGGAAAGCGGAAGGCCCACTGCCATTGCTGACCGATCACTTCGAGCACCATCGCCTCCCGCGGCGGGCGCACGTAGTCCGCATAGACGAACAGGCCCGGCGCGAGCAGCGCCATCACGCCGAGCGCCGTGCCGATGGTCAGCCAGATTTCGAGCTTCCTGTTCTCGGGATGGTAGTCGGCACGATGCCCGGGCTGCGCGTCATGCCGCGGCGCATCATGGCGAAAGCGCCAGACCATATAGGCGAGGAACAGGTTGATGACGATGAAGAAGACGCCCGTGATGACCAGCGTAATGGTCAGCGTGTCGTCCATCTGCTTCCAGTTGGACGCCAGCGGGGTCGCCCACCACGGGCTCATGAAATGAAAGAGCACCGAAGCGACGACGATGACTACGAGTACGATGGCCATCGCCATATCCACCCTCCTCCTCGCGCGCGGCGAGGGATGCGGAAGTCACGCAGGGTTGAGATAAGACTAGTGCATGCCGTCAGGTCACTGCAAGGCGACATCGGGACGAGACCGACGCCAGACAGGTGCGCGGGCTTGCCGCATTGCACAAGCACTGCCGCGCCGGAAAAAACGGCGGATGGGGCGTCGTTGCCCATCCGCCGTTGTCGTCGCACGCGGCCCGTGTAGTAGCAAAGCGCGCGGCAAAACCGCCCTGTTGCAAAGCGGCGCGGTTCAGGCGGCGCGAAGCGCCCGCTCCGCACCGGCAGCGCTCAATGCGATACGTCCTTGCTTTCCAGCTTCCAGTAGCAAACCGCCGCCACCATGCCGAAGATCAGGTGCCCGACCAGCGTGTGCCAGCCACGTGCGTCGGCGAACCATGTGAAGAAGCGTGTCATGACATGGAAGTCGAACAGGTAGACCGCCAGGCCGAACACGGCGCCTGCGAGCAGGATCATGCGAATGCTCGAATCCAGCTGGAACGGCGCGATGATTACGGCGAGCACCATTCCCAGCACGGCGCCCAGCACGAAGTGGATCAGCAGTGCTGCAGCCACGGTGCCTACGCTGAACAGCGACGTCTGCAAGACGTCACGGCCCATCAGGATAGCGGCGATCATGCGTGTGGTCCCCCACGGATTCACGCCCGACACCATCGTTGACCAGAACAGCTCCACCACCAGCAGCAATGCGCCGGCCGCCAACCCGGACACCGCGGCAGCAGTCCAGTCCGGTGAGCGTCGCACGTAATGGTGCGAATGCATGTGAAGTTCCATCGCCACCTCCGCCTCTCTGTATTACGCCATAGGCCACGCGATAGGCCCGCGTATTTGCTCAGCATAGGACACGCGGGTTGCAGAATTGGACTGGGTGGGCCGAAAAAGATGCCGGAGTCCGCGCAGCGCCACACATTGCATGGCACGAGGTGACACGCACGGTACGCGATTTGCCAGGCCTGGCATGCGGGTCAATCCCGATGCATGCGGCCGTTCATCCGCCACACACTGTCTATACTGGAATCACAAGACAGAGAGACAGGAGACCGCCATGTGGCATTTCCAGGCGCACGATCTTGTATTCCTGATCCCGATGGCACTGGTAGGCGTGATCGCAATGGGCTCGATCCCGGTGACCGCCAGATACCTGCGTATCAGCTGCCGCACCATGGGCGCACTGATTGGCGCGCTCGTGGCGGTGCTGGTACTTGAGGCATTGCCGTTGCTGATCTGAGCCGCAAGGCCCGGTTGGTATTTCGAGAGAGAGGAGGGCCGCCCAATGTCGATCGGCCTGCTTGCTACCGTCATGGCAACGCTGCTGTGCATGACCGTTGCGGTCGCACTGTGGCGATGCAGCCACCCCTACCGCATGCGCTACCGTCGTTGCGCGCGACACCGGCAACGTATCGGCATCTGCCGGCAGGCAGTGCGCCACTGATTGCTGCTGCCGCGAATGACGCCACCGGCACAAGCCGATGACGTTACAGTTCGATCATCGCGAACTCAGCCTTGCCCACGTCACATTCGGGGCAACGCCAGTCATCAGGAATATCTTCCCAGCGGGTACCCGGCGCGATGCCGTCATCGGGCCAGCCCTGCTCTTCGTCGTACACCCAGCCGCAGATCACACAAACCCAGGTCTTGTAGGCGACTGCTTCTTCCAGCTGATCCTGCAACACGTTCTCCTGTAACGCCGCCCGCTGGCGGCCCGATAGTTTCACCGGGCCGAATCATACGCGGTTTTTGCGACAGGCAAACGAAAGCGGCCGCCGGCGCCCCGGTGGTGCCCGGTCGGCGCCAGCCTCTTTGCTAACAGCCCTGATGGCCTATTGCCGGACCGAGAAATCGACGCGATTCGGCGCCCCCTTGTCCTTGATGCCATCGGCATTCAGATGTGGTGCGGTCAGGAACAGCCGGTCTTCCGGCACTTTGCCGTCGCGCTCGAGCGCCTGCTTGACGACCAGCGCGCGCTGGTCGGCCAGGTGCCTGAGGTCGGTTTCCGACACCGTGGCATTCTCCATCAGCAGCCGTTCCATTTCCTCGGGCGGCAGCGACTTGGCCATGCCGATGAAGTTGCGCGGCTTCTTCACGGAGGCGCGCTTGTAGACCTCTTCAAGGTACTTCGGATATTCCTGCTTCGACACCTTCACGTCGGCGCCCTGCTCCCCAGCCTCGCTATCGCTGGCTTCGTCGCCTTCCTGCGCGCTCTTGCGCAGGTCGCGCCGCTTCTGCTCGGCCACGCGGGCGTCGAGCCATGCGCGGCGGGCACCGGCTTCGTCGGTGGCCGGGTCGATGCGGCCGCTGATTTCGAGCTTCAGCGAAGGCCGATCGTTGAGTGCCTTGGCAACCGTGGCAATCTTCTCCTTCGCAGCGGGCGCCAGTGTCGACGTGCCCGGCGCAAATTCGACGTAGCCAAGCTCTTCGCCGCTGCCACCGCCGAATGCCGATCCGATCAGCGCGAACGGCGAGGTGATCGCCTTGGCCAGCAGGTTCACGATCACGCGCACGATCACGCCGCCGATGCTGAACTCCGGATCCGACAGTGAGCCGGACACCGGCAGGTTCACGTCGATCACGCCGTGGCGGTCCTTGAGCAGCGATACGGCCAGCAGCACAGGCAGCTTGGTGGCGTCGGGGCTGTCGACCTTGTCGCCGAACGTAAGCTGGTCCAGGTACAGGTGATTGCTCGCGTCGAGCTTGCCGTGGTCGATCTTGTAGGCCACGTCCACGGTGAGTTTGCCCTTGGTGATCGGATACCCCGCGTACTTGGCCGCATACGGCGTCAGGCGCGTAAGCTCCACGCCCGATGCCTTGGCTGCGATATCGAGATAAAGCTGCTCGCCGAGCGGATTGATCTTTCCGCTGATGCTGACCGGCGCATCATCATCAAGCCGGCCATTGAGCACGAGATCGGCCGGCGTCGGATCTCCCGAGGAGACCTTCGACACCGAGCCCTTCATACCGGTCAGATTGGCGCTGTAATTCGGCTTGACGAAAAAGTCCGAGAAATTGATGTTGCCTTTATTCACCGACACGCCGCCGATCAGCACCTGCGGCTTGGGGCCCGCAGCAGCCTGCGGCGGCGGCGAAGCAGCCGGCGCGGAGGCCGCCGCCGGCGCCGAAGCCGGGTTCGCCTGCGTCAGGCTGGTGGCCGGCTGCGCCTCGCCCTTGGCCGCGCCGCCCGCCATCACGTCCTGCAGGTTCAGGCGCCCGTTCGCGTTCAGGATCACGCGCGCATAGAAATCCGACAGCGCGATGTTATTCAACGCCACGCGCATCGGACCCTTGCTGTCGTCCATGTTGAAATCGATGCCCGACACCGCGAGCGTGCGCCAGCGCAGGAAGTCGTCGCCAGTGACGCGGTCTACCGTGCGCACGTTGGCCACCTGCGCATTGCCCGTAAAGCGCGCGGCAGTCGGCTTGCCCGGGGGCGCGCTGTAGGCCACCTTGCCCTTGACGGTCAGCGTGCCGCTGCGCAGCGCGGCATTGAGGCGATCCCCCACATAGGGCTGCACGGGTGCAAGGTCGACATCGCGCAGGTCGAGCTGAAGCTGCCCGGCGGGAGCGGCGGGCAGCACATTGCCTTCGATGCCGACCACACCGCGCTTGCCCGTTTCGGCATGCAGCTTGACGGGCACAGCCGCCGTGGTAAGCGGCCATGTAATGGCGCCCGTGCTCAATCCGATATTGCGGTACTGATGAATAACGGGGCGGCCACGGTTGACTTCGGCTGGCGCATAGTCAGCGAGCCGTGCCCAACCGCCTTCGAGCCCCACCTTGCCGAGCCGCACTTTCCAGCCCCCGGCGGCAGGAGGAGGCGTGGTCCCGTTTTCCGCCGTGGTTCCCGCGGTCGCCTGCCTGCTGCGTTGGACCTTGGCCTGCTCTTTCGACTCGGTTGCCCAGATGCGGGCCATTTCCAGGAGTTGCCCGCGGTAATCGCGCGTCGCCGCTATCTGCGGGCTGGTGACCGCTAGCTGGCCTGCTTCGAACGTCTGCTTTGCCAGGTCCAGGCCAATGTCATCAAGTACGACCTTTTCCGCCTGCAGCAAGGGCAGGTTCGCCCCTTCGATGTCGGTCTCGCGCGCACGTCGGGCGCGGCTGGCGCGCTCGGTACGTTCCGCAAGCACCTTGCGCGCGGCCGGCTGGCTGGCAGGCACCGCAACCGTCGGCATGACCACCGGTTCGCGCGTGGCGACCCGGACATTGGCCAGTTCCAGCCGCGACTTTTCCAGCACGAACTGGAACACGGGCTGCGCCCACGACATCCGGTAATGGAGTTCCGCATTGATTGCGGTGTTGCCGAACTGCGCCCTCAGCTCACGCGGCCACCATGATGCAAACCCCTGCGGTTGCAGTCCTGCAGTTTCCAGCGTGCCGGCCAGCGTACTCTGGCGCATCGACAGTTCGCCCATATGCGTGAGCGTCTGGCCATTGGCGACCGTGATCGTGGCCTGCAGCTTGGTCGCCTTGTCGGCTTCGGCACTGACCAGGCCATTCACTTGGGCGTCGATCGGGCCCACAGCAAGCTTGCCAGGGCCGGAAAGCGCCAGCGCGTCTTCAAAGCCGATGTGGGCCTGCCTGAGCGTGATGCGATCGACGGCATAGCGCCAGGCGGCCTCTTTTGCCGGCGCGGACGCGGCCGGTGCAGACGCCGGGGCCGCCGGCGCAGATTTGGCGGCAGGAGCCGCCTGCGGCACGAAAGCCGTGGCGAGATTCAGCGAGCCATCCGCGCGTCGCACAGCCGCGACGTTCAGCCCATCGATGTCGACGCTGCGCAGATGCGCCTGCCGCGCGAGCGGCTCGACGCGGTCGATGTCGAACGCGAGCTTGCCGTTGCTGATGAGCGGTGCGCCGGCGAGCGTGCGCACGTCCAGTTCGCGCAGCGCCGCCGTGCCGGACACGAAGATGTCCTGTTTGTCCTTCTGCTGCCGGAAACCGAGCGTCAGGCGCGTATCGAGCAGCCCATGCTTGACGTCTGCGTCCTTGAGCTTCGGCGCAAACGGCATGAAGCGGGCCACATCGAGCCCGTCGAAGTTGACGTTCAGGTGCGTTTCGCGCGAATCGGCAAACGGCAGCACCGTGCCATCGAGCGCAAGCGGCGTCCCGTTGACATGCGCGCTGAGCGTCGGCCGCGTGACGATCTCCACGTCATGCGGCAGGTTGGACAGGAACGGCAGCGTCAGGGTCAGGTTGTCGACCCGCACGTTCGAGCCGGCGACCTTGTCCTCGTAGGCCACCGAGCTGCCGGTCACGGCGATGTTATTGACCGAAAAGCGGGCCGGCTTGGCATCGGGTGGCTTCGGCGGCTGCGCGGCCAGCTTGTCCTGGATATCGGCAAAGCTCAAGCGGCCATCGGCCTCGCGCACCACATGGACGGCCAGCCGGTCGATATGCAGCGAATCCACCACCGGCGCAAGGTGCCAGACCGAGGCCAGCGAGGTGTCGGCCTCCAGCTCGCCCAGCGTCACCGCCGGCGTCTTGCCGTCGCGCTCGTAAATGGTGAAATCGGTCAGCGTCGCTGCCAGTTCGAACGGGCGCACATGCGCTTCGCCCAGCGTCACCTTGCGGCCAAGCGCTTCCGTCGCGTTCTTCTCGATCAGCGATTTGATGAGCGGCGGACCGCCGAAATATCCTGCCAGGCCAAACATCGCCAAAGCGGCCACCACGCCGCCGGCCACGCGCAAGGCCAGCTTTCGCCGCGGCGTCGCCGTGGCGAACTGTATGGAACTCTTGATTTCCATGTCATTCCCGATGAATCTAACCCCGCCACCCGTAATGCACGATACTTTGTGCCCCGGATTTCACTTTTTTTTGACATTATGGCCATGGCTCGCAGCAAAGCAAGTGAATCGTCCTTTGTCTTATCAACGAGACAACGCGTGGGCCAAGGGCTGGATCTGATATCTTTACGCCTTTGCGAAGCGTTTCGTCGCAAGCCTGCGGCTTACCCGCCACGTAGTGCCTGCTTCTCCCGCGCTGTACCCTCCGGCCACACCCTCCACGCAATCCGTGTTGTGCGCTTCGCATGAGATGCCATTCATGCGAGTCAACTCATGTCCACCACCAGCAGTACCGCCCCGATCACGGGTGCGCCGGCCCAGCCCGCGCGATCTCTGACGGGCCAGGATTACAAGACCCTTTCCCTCGCCGCACTGGGCGGCGCCCTCGAGTTCTACGACTTCATCATCTTCGTGTTCTTCGCGACGGTGATCGGCCAGCTGTTCTTCCCGCCGTCCGTACCAGACTGGCTGCGCCAGCTCCAGACCTTCGGCATCTTTGCCGCGGGCTACCTGGCTCGCCCGCTCGGCGGCATCATCATGGCTCACTTCGGCGACCTGCTGGGCCGCAAGAAGATGTTCACGCTGTCGATCCTGCTGATGTCGGTCCCCACGCTGCTGATGGGCCTGATGCCGACCTACCAGACCATCGGCCTGCTGGCTCCCATGCTGCTACTGGTGCTGCGTATCCTGCAAGGGGCCGCCGTAGGTGGCGAAGTGCCGGGCGCCTGGGTGTTCGTCTCGGAGCACGTGCCGGAGCGCCACGTCGGCTATGCGTGCGGCACGCTGACCTGCGGCCTGACGGCCGGGATCCTGCTCGGCTCGCTCGTGGCTACCGGCATCAATTCAGTCTTTACGCCTGCCGAACTCGCGGACTGGGGTTGGCGCGTGCCGTTCCTGATCGGCGGCGTGTTCGGCATTGCGTCGATGTACCTGCGCCGCTGGCTGCACGAAACGCCGGTCTTCGCCGAATTGCAGAAGCGCAAGGCTCTGGCGGCGGAAATGCCGCTGAAGTCAGTGGTGCGCGACCATCGCGGCGCGGTCGTCGTGTCGATGCTGCTGACGTGGATGCTGTCGGCGGGCATTGTCGTGGTGATCCTGATGACCCCGACCTTCCTGCAGAAGCTGTACGGCTTTGACGCGCGCACGGCGCTGATCGCCAACAGCGTGGCAACGCTGTGCCTGACCTTCGGCTGCGTGATATCAGGAGCGCTGGCCGACCGCATCGGCGCGCGCCGCACGCTGTTCTTCGGCGGCCTGCTGCTGGCCGCCAGCGCCTACGCGCTCTACACCACCGTCCAGACCCGGCCCGACCTGCTGGTACCGCTGTATGCGCTCGCCGGCTTCCTGGTCGGCACCATCGGCGCCGTGCCGTTCGTGCTGGTCAACGCGTTCCCTGCCCAGGTGCGTTTTTCGGGCCTGTCGTTCTCGTACAACCTCTCGTATGCGATCTTCGGCGGCCTGACTCCGATGGTCGTCACGTTGATGCTCAAGAACGATCCGCTGGCGCCGGCGCACTATGTGGTCGCCATCTGCGCGCTCGGCATGGTGACGGCGTTGTTCGTCAAGGATCGCCCGCGCGGCTGATGCGCAGCGGCGAGTTGCCAGGCACTGCGGCAAGTTGCCACAACATCAAGGAGGGCTGCCTGCCCTCCTTTTTCATGGTCGCCGGCTACCGGCTGTGTTCGCGAAAGAATTCCCACATCATCGCGCTGGCATCGGGACCGGTGGCGCTGTGATAGCTGTAGTCGCCATCCCCTCCGCTCCACGCGTGTCCCAGCCCTTCGACTTCGACGAGTGTGACAAGGTCGCGGCTCCAGCGCCCGAAGCGCGCCTCGTGAAAGTGGCCGGCCGGCAAGTCGATGTCGGCCTCTTCGATACCGCGCAGCCGGTCTTCCAGGCGGTTGTAGGCCAGGAACTGCCGTGCCAGCAGGCGCCCGTTGACCGGATGCACCGCGTCGTCGTCAAGCCCGTGCACGACGATTGCCGGCAGTTCGGGACCGCCGGGCGTGGCGCCAACCGCGTCGACCAGCCACGCCGGATCGGCCTCCGACCCATGGAGCATGGCCCGGAGGCCCGCCCCCGGATTATCGGCCGCTCCCACCACCACCCCGGAGTGCAGGCCGACTGCCGCCACGCGCTCCGGATAGCGCAGCGCAACCACGGCGGCCATGGCAGCGCCCGCTGACATCCCAGCAAGGTAGACCTGGTCCTCACGCACGTCGTGGCGCCGTGCCAGCGCATCGATCAGCGCGGCAACCGCCTGTGCTTCACGGCCGCCTTCACCGGCGGCAAGGTCGAACCACTGCCAGCAGCGCTGGAGTTGGCGCCGCAGCGGCTGCTGCGGATAGGCCACGATAAATCCCTCTCGCTCGGCCAGCGCATTCATGCGTGTGCCCGCGGCGAGGTCGTCGGGAGTCTGGCGGCAGCCATGCAGCATCACCACCACGGGCAATGGGCCGCGAAAGCGGTGTTTGGCGCTGGCCGGTACGTAAAGGTGATAGGAAAGCTGCGGCACCAGTTCGCCGGGCTGCGGCGCCAGGCGCAGCCGGTGCGATTCCCAGCTGCCCGGCAATTGCGGCACAGGGTGCCGCGGAGAAAGCGGGACACCATGCGGTGTCCGGATCCGGCGCCGTGGCGCCAGCGGGCTCAACGATTCAATGCGTTCCAGCCACGATTTCACTTGTGCTTCGGTCTGGGCCTGCGCCCGGCTCATTCGCCGGAATTGCGCCTGCCAGTCCGTGGCGAGGCTCTTGGCCATGAGAACTCCTGGTCATCTGAGACGTGTCTCCCCCGGGTGCTTCATGTTGTTGCAATGCAGCATATCACAAGCCACTGCAGACTTGCCCCGCAGCGTGGCTTTTTCGCATCGCCTCAGATCTGCCGATCAGGCGGACAGAGTCGAAAACATTCAATTAGCCCAACGAAAGAATACAGATCACGGAGAGATAGCTACCGTTGTTGCGCATTTATACTAGGCTGTCGCCCCTAGGCGCTCCCACTTCTCCATGTCGGATCCCGCCTCGCCCTCTTGCTCCTTGTGCCTGTTCCGCCACGTCTGCCGTCATGCCCCGGCGGCGGGCACACGGCCCGACGCCGAGAAACCGCTGCAACCGGCGCACCTGATCGTGCCGGCAGGTGATGCTATTTTTCGCCAGGGCCGGCCCGTGACAGCGGTGTTTCCGCTTCGGCAAGGCAGCGCCAAGCAGGTCTATGAATCGCCACTGGGCTGGCGGCAGGTGACGGGCTTTTCGCTGTCCGGAGACGTCCTCGGGCTCGAACCAAATGAGGCGCCGGCGCACAGCGTGAGCGCCCTCGCCTTGCAGGACACTGAGTGTTGCGTGGTGTCGGTCGAAGCGCTGCGCGCGCACATGGCCAATGCGGGATTCCGCGATTCGGTGCAGGCAGTGATGCGCCACCAGGCGGAGCGCGAACGCATTCTGCTCGTCGCGGTGGGCTCGATGAAAGCCGCGCAGCGGCTCGCAATGCTGCTGCTGGATCTGGACGCCGAACACCGGCGCCGCGGCGGCGCCGATAGCGCGCTCACGCTGGCCATGTCGCGGACCGATATCGCCAGCCTGCTCGGCCTGACGCTGGAAACGGTATCGCGCCTGCTGTCGCGTTTCGCCTCGGTGGGTCTGATCTCGGTGCGTCAGCGTCGCCTGCGGCTGATCGACCGCGACGGCCTGGCTGCCGTCTATGCGGATCTGGACCCGATGCCGCGACCGGGGCCGGCCACAATCGGCTCGCTGGCCGGGACTGGCAACGAGCCCCGCCCGTTCTAGCCGACATCCCAGAGGGCGGCCGGCCTGCCGTCTAGCGTTGAGTTCTACCGTTCAGCGATGCGACACACGCTGCCACCCGTCCGGGGAGAAGCTCCGGATGGTCTTGGCACGCGTTGCTGTCCCGGCGCCCAGGTCACGCTCGTAGAACGTCTTATCGCTGCCGAGCAGAAACGTGTGGATGCCACTCTGGCCATACTGCGCGGGCCAGGCCACGAAGGCGTATTTGGCATTGCTGCCCTTGGGTGGCGCGATCGCCCGGTAGTGGTAGCCGTAAAACGCGGAATCGACAGGCGTCTCCGGCACCATTGCAAGCGCGTCCGGCCCAAGCGGGCTGGCATTCTCCTGGCTTGTCGACGGCCAGTACAGACCATTTGTCTTGCCGGGGCTGCTCACGAGTTGGGTCGCGTAGCGCCCGCCCCCCACCTGTTGCGCGTAGCGCTCCTGCGCATCGGCGAGTTGCAGCAGCGTCTCCATGGCCACCAGCTCATTGCGCCCCAGGCGCCGACGCAGGACTTCACGTTCTCCGGCCTGCAGATCGAAGTGCCAGCCGTTCTTCTGTTCGACCAGCGGCGCGGGAAACGTCCAGCCACTTTCACCAACGGTCAGCAGCGCACGGCGCTCGCCATCAGGCTGGATCGCGTGATGCCGGGCCCAGGCAGCCAGGAATTCGTAGACGTCATCGCTGTCCACGCCGCTCGGCGGCAGCAGCTTGTGAAAGTCGTTGCCAAGTACGTGCCGGAGCGCATCGTCGTCGCTGCGCGAGATGGCGTCGCCGAGCGCTTCCGCTGCGGCATCGGGCGTTGCATACATCTGCTGCGCCAGCACCGGTGCCCCCGCCGACAACGCAACGACGGCCACCAGCGCGCGCATCGCTGACATGGTTTTACGCATCATGATTACCTCCGGCCATGTCCGAGATGTCCGCCTCCACCACCGCCGCCGTGGACGCCCCCGCCCTGCCGTCCTCCGCCACCATGAAAGCCACCGCCCTCGCCACCAAAGCCCTGGCGTTGCGGAGTGCCACGTGCCGGCTGTGCCGCGACGCGTTGCGACTGCTGCCGAACGCGGTCGCCATTGCCGGCATCGCGCAGCGCGCTGTTGCGGTTGGCATTGCGCGCGCGGTCGCGCGCCTGGGCCTGGTCGGCACGCTGCCGATCGGCACCGGCCGGGCGCGGGTTCTGCACGCCGCCACCGTTCGCGCCGGGCCTGTTTTCGGCGCCCTGGCGGCCGCGGTCCGCGACGCCACCGCCGCCGTGTCCCGGCATCGATTGCCCGGTGCGGCTCTGGAACGATTGGGCGGCACGCTCGCGTGCCTGTTCGCGTGCATCCGCCTGTCCGCCAGCACCCGGGCGCTGCACACCACCACCGCCCGCGCCAGGGCGCGGCGTACCGAACTGACCGACTTGCGGACGGTTGGCGATACCGGCCTGCCGTTGCTGGTCGAACCGGTTGCGCACGTTTGCGTTGTTGTAGGGCACGTTGCCGCGATTGGCGGGATTGTGCTGCCAGTTGACGTTGGACCGGTTCACGTCGAGACGGTTGTTCACGTTGATGTTGTTGTAGCGGTTCACGTTGATGTTGACGTCGTGCGATCCCCAGTTGAAACCGCCCCACAGCGAATTGACTGCCGCCACACCAAGGCCAAAGCCAATGCCTGCCACCAGCGACGTTGCGAACACCGATCCCGGCGGCGGTGGATAGTAGGCCGGCGGATATGCCGGATACGGCCACGCGCCATAAACAACCGTGGGGTTGTACGCAGGCACGTAGACCACCTGAGGATTGACCGGTTCGATCTGCACCACGGTGGTCGCGCCGGTGGTCTGCGTGACCACTCTCTGCTGCTCCGTGGTCTTGAGAGATCCGGCCTGCTGAGCCTGCCGTCGCAAGCGCTGCACCGAGTCCATGACATCATTGGGTTGCGCAAGGAAGGCATCACCGAGGGACTGCACCCATTGGGGCTCGCGCCCCATCATGTCCATCACCGACGGGAATGCCACGAGCGATTGCACACTCGGGTCCCACGGCTGGTTGCTGACTGCCTTGGTGGCTGCATCGCCGGACAGGCTCGCATTGGCCTTCGACCATTGCGCGGCAGACGCAACGTCGGCCGGATAGGTCGCAGCCATCAACACCTGCGACAGCAACGCATCGGGATAGAGCGCGACCGGTGCGGTGAGCTGGTCGAGTTGCGCGTGGCTGAGCGGAGCCTGCGCCATCGGCCCGCCAAACGGCGCCAGCAGCATCAACCCCAGACACCAGGCAAAAATATGACGGAAGCGGTGCATGTTCGCTCTCCACAGGAATGCAGTCGGACACATCGCGTCCAGCCATGACCGCGACAGCGGTTTGGCAAGTCCGCCAGTTGCGTGGGCGGGCGCAGGGCGCGCCGCCGCTACCGGCTCTGTTGCGTGCATTCCTGGCGATACGCCTCCTCAAGGCGCTTGCGATCCGCTTGCCGCTCCAGCGTCGGATACGTGCGGCCGTCAGCCATGGTCACCGACGGCTTGCCCGTCGACCACTGCTCACCGACGGGCAGCGCGTTGATCTGGTCGAGCAGAGACTGGCAGCGCTGGCGCTGCGGTACCGACAAGGTGCCGTCTGGCGATTCGACCGTTGAAGTGGCACTGTCGAGCATGCGCGGCGGCGGCGGCGCGACCATCGGCGCCGGTCGCGCCACGTCCGCCGCAGCCCAGACCTGGGCGGCCAGCAACCCTGTACCCGCCAACATGCAAACCTTGCGACAAATCACAATACTCAAGCTAACACTCCGGGACTGCGCCCGGTTCGCACATGCGCAGCCCGGGACGCCTGCTGGACCGCATGGGTCCGGAATTAGTAAATGAAGGTCAGCGGTCTTTCCCGCTGCCATTGCGGCCGGTACGGTTGCGCAGCAATTCGAGTTTAAGCAGTGCATCGGCCAGCATGCTCTTGAGCCTGGCGTTCTCCTCCTGCAACTCACGAAGCTTGCGCCCGTCGCGCGCATCGCCCTGCCCGGGCTGACCATAGCGCGCGCGCCAGCCATAGAAAGACGCGTCGCTGAAGCCGTACCGCGCGCACAACTCGCGCACCGGCACGCCGCTGGCGGCCTCGGCCAGATAGGTGCGGATCTGCTCTTCCGAATACCGTCTGTTCACCGATTTTCTCCGCTACGCAACCATCCCCATGCGCGCCGGTAAGCGTGCCCGACCCTGCCCGTACGTTAGCCCACCGCCGCGCCAAAAGGCAATTCAACGTCTTTGCTGCGCGAGTTAAGCAAATTGTGCGACCCTGACAGCAAGCGGCTGTCAGGTGGACATAGCGCCAGCATCAAGCCACCACGCGCCCGCGCAGCCATAACAATGTCGTGGCGGGGTACGCGTGTGTCAGCCACCATCCTGGTATTTCCAAATTGGAATCCAATTTCACTGCAAGGCGCGACGGCGCGCTTTTCCCATTTCGCACGACATCGACAACAGCCATTTCGTCCGCCGCCTTTGCTGCGAAGCGCACAACCTTCCTTGTGTCCCGTAGAGGCTTTCAGCACGTTTCCGGCGGCTTTTGACCATGTTCCGATGTCTGGACAATCAATCTTGACAGTCGCCGCACGGCATACCCCAATGCAGTTACTTCCTAGGAACTTTCTGGATGTTGTATTAAGATTCCTCGGCATCAACTAAATTTCGTACGCCCGCAAACGGCGCTCCACGGAGCCCGTACAGACGGGCGGCCCGCCAGTTCTTCACCGGTACGGACACATCGGTGACACACAAAGAACTGCCGGCAAGCACGGGCCTGAAGGATTGATGAGTCACTGCGCCATTTGTCGACGCGAGTCGGACATTTAGGAGTTGTGCCATGCTTCTTAGCAGCCAGATCCGCCGCCAACATCGCTTGCCGGTTCCCGTTCCCACTGCCACGGTAATTTCTTTTTCTACCCGCGAACCCGATTGCTGAGCTTCGCGGCGCGCGGCGCTCGCCCTCGGGCTGCATATCGCCGTCGCATTGCCGGGCAATTGAACACAAGAAAAAACAAAAACAGAAGTCCATGGATCGGGAGAAGTCAGAATGCGTCATGTCAGCACGAAGTTGTTGCATGTTTTCGTCTTAGTCATGGAGTACCGCGACCTCAGCGCGGTAGCGGCCTGCACGCAAGGGCGTGTCCCGACGGTCGCCTACAGCCTGGCGCGGCTGCGCGAAATCACGGGCGATCCGCTCTTCGTCAAGCGCAACGGCACGCTGGAGCCGACGCCGCACGCGCTGCGTCTGGAGCAAACCGCCCGGCAGATCCTGGCGAAATGGAACCAGCTTGTGCGCCCCAATGACCTGGTCACGGAGAAGAGCCATCAGGGCCGACGCCTGTCGATCGGGTTTTCCTCGTCCATTGGCGACCCGGTAATCACTGAAATCCTGACCACACTGTGCGAGCGATTCCCGCATGACAGCTTCGTGACGCGGCCCGTCATTGCCGATGCCACGCTGGCCGAAAGCCTGGACAGTGGCGAACTGGACTGCGCTTTCGTGGTGGATGGCGGCCACAACCCGGCGAAAGTATTGCCGCACAACATCCTCGCAACGCCGCGCCGGCTCGTCAGCGCAATGCGCGCCGGCAGCGCCGACGATACGGAAAGCGACTGGATCCTGCTGCAGGAAGACTGCGAAGCCGGTAGTCCGCTGCGCAGCTTCCTTGCGCGGCAGGCGAGCACCCCGGGACACCGCGAGACCGTGGTGCCATCGTGGCACACACAAATCACGCTGCTGCATTCGGCCGGTGGCATCTGCCCTGTGCTCGATTTCAACGTGCCCCTGGTCACGCGCGATCGCAAGACGCGCCTGCTCGCGCCCCCGAGCAGCTTCCCGGAATGGGCCGCCCTGCATTTCTGGGCGCCCGAGCGGGCACGCGACAAGGGCGCGCTGCGCGACATCATGGACGTAGGCAGTGCTGTCCTACGCGACCCCCTCAAGGCGATCGACAACCGCCGCAAGGTCCGGCAGGAACCGCCTCGGCACGCTGCAGCGGCCTGAGCCGCGGCAAGCGGGCAGTTCGCCCTCTTAGCCACTTCGATCGATTGCGGTAGCGCAAGCGTTAGTCACGCATATTCCGTGGGGGACGATGCCGTTTCCGCTCTGGCCCGCCCCTTCGGCCATTTCGGAAAAATCGCGCCATCGGCGCCGTTACATTTAGCTGCACGTATTTGCGAAGTTTCCTAGTCCGCCGGGACCGCGACATCAGTATTCTGGGTGCGCACTGTCGTGTCGCGGCCGCCTCCCGTTTGGCTCGAGATCCGGCATGTGCGCCGATGTTGATGCGTCTTTCGCGCCGCACGCTATACACGCGTGCGGCGATTTTTTGGGACGCAATCACGACGTCTATTCCCCCACGAGAAGGAACCGCGCCATGACCTTGAGAATCCTGCTGGCCGACGACCACCCCCTTGTCTCCACCGCGGCCCGGGACCAATTGCAGACGCAGGCGGGATGGGAGGTGTGCGGCATGGCCACCAGCGCGACAGATTTGCTGTGCTGCGCCCAGGCACTGCGGCCCGATGTGGTAATCACCGACTACCACATGCCGGGACCGGGAGATTCCGATGGCATACGGTTGATTTCCACGCTGCGGCGGCACTATCCGGCAATGGCAGTCATTGTGCTGACGATGATCACCAATCCCATGATCCTGCGCTCGATCCTCAAGTCGCGCGTGCACGGGCTGCTGCTCAAAGATGCGCCTCCGAGCGAGCTGGTCACCGCGGTCGTCCGCATACAACGGGGCTTCGACTACGTTGGCAAATCAGCACTGGAAATCCTGACGCGATCGGACCCGGATAGCCTGATAGAACCCGGCCAGCCCGTTCCCCAACGCATGTCGGTCCGTGAAACGGAAGTCATCCGCCTCTACCTGAGCGGGCGCTCGGTCAGCGAGATTGCCGGCATCATGTGCCGCAGCGTCAAGACGATCAGCCGCCAGAAAAATTGCGCCATGCAGAAGCTCGGGGCCAACAATGACCGCGATCTGTTCGAATGCGCTGCGCGCCAGGGCATCCTTCTGCCCAGCTAGCGCAAATGATCGTGCCGGACGCTTAGTCCGCGTCCGCCATCTCCGCGGCACGCGCCACGGCATCGGCAATGCCGGCCTCCAATTGGGCAAGGCCTCTCGAGAGTTCGCCCATGGTCGACTCGGGAACGTTTTCCAGCACATCCTGTAGAAAGGCCGAGCGCAGCGGCATCTTGCCTTCGACCACGTCCCGGCCAGTTGCGGACAGCGTCACGTGGGTCACACGGTTGTCGCGCTCCGAGGTATTGCGCAGGACCCAGCCAAGCTCCTCCAAGGCCTTGAGCTGCCTGGTCAGTGCACCGGGATCCATGCCCACGCGCTCAGCCAGGGCTTTCTGGGCGATAGCATCTTCCTGGAGGTGCAGCGCAAACAGGATGCGCCATCGCGGCAACGGAAGCCCGATACGCTGCTCGAAAGCCGCTGCATAGGCGCGGTAAGTCCGCCCGAACTGCTGCAGTACCGCAAGGCTTTGTCGCTCCAGTTCCATCCAATCTCCCGTATCCAATGACACGGCATGCCAAGCACGCCGTGCAGCCAGTGCTCTAGTCAGCCGCCATGGCCGGCTGCTGGCCGGCTCGCACGAGCCTGACCGGCGGCACGCGCCGCGCGCGCCACAGGCCTATCAACGCTGCCGCTGCGGCAATTGCCAGCCCGAAATGAATTGCAGTCACCAGGGACACACGCGCCTGCTCCAGCAGCAAGGCGCCATTGTGCCCTGCCTGCTGCAGTTCGGTCAGCAATCCTGCCTGCGCGGCCTTATCGATCAGCACCTGCGGATCGGCCATGCGCGTGAGCCAGCCCTGCGCATTGACGGCCGCAAGCGACTGCTCCACACCTGCGGTATAGGAGCGCGATACCATCGTGCCGACCATCGCCGTACCGATCATGCCCCCTACCATCCGTAGCGACTGCAGCATCGCGGTAGCGATACCAAGATGTTCCCGGCCCACTGTCTGCTGCGCAAACACCGTGAGGTTTGGCATGATGAAGCCAAGCCCGAAACCGGCAACCAACATGATCGCGAGCAGCAGCGAATGGGGCATGCCGCGCGTGGCCTGAGACAGGGCCAGGCATCCGGCGGCCAGCATGCCAAAGCCGGCGAACAACATCGCGTTAGGATGGCGGATGCGCGTGATGATGCGACCGTTCACGATACTGCCGACCGTGATGCACACCACCAGCGGCGTTACCAACAGCCCAGCATCGCGCGGCGAATAGCCAAAGCCCCCCTGCAGCAGCAGCGGTGCATAGATCAGCACCGCAAACATCGTGAACCCGACCAGCACGGCGAGCTGGAGCAGCGGCGCCACGCCGGGGTTGCGGAACATGTCCAGCGGCAGGATCGGATTGGCACAGCGGCGTTCCCATTGCCACAACCCGACCAGCGCCGCGACAGCGACGGCAAGCAGCCCTGCGGTCAGCCAATCGACGCCACGCTGCGGTAGCAGCTCGACACTCATCTGCATGCAGCCGAGCCCCACGCCGATCAGCAAGGCACCCAGCCAGTCGACCCGGATCGGGCCGGAATGCGATTGCTGGCGCAGGTGCGGCAGGTAGCGCCACACGAACCACAGGCTCAGCACCCCCACCGGCAGGTTGACATAGAACACGGCGCGCCAGCCGTACCACTCCGTGAGTATGCCGCCCAGCGACGGCCCGATTGCATTCGCCACGCCAAACGCCGCACTCATCAGAACCTGCCAGCGCAGCCTCACGTGCGAATCCGGAAACAGATCTGGGATGCACGCGAACGCCGTGCCGACCAGCATGCCGCCCCCGATTCCTTGCAGTCCGCGCGCAGCCACGAGGAAGGGCATGCTCGTCGCCATGCCGCACAGCGCGGACGCCACCGAGAACACGACGATGGAAGCCAGCACGAAAGGCTTGCGGCCATAGTAATCGCCGAGGCGCCCGAAGATCGGCACGGTAATCACCGACAGCAGCAGGTAAGACGTCGCTACCCACGCGTAGTACTCGAAGCCCTGGAGCTCGGCGACAACCGTTGGCAGTGCCGTACCGACCACGGTCTGGTCAAGGGCCACCAGCATCGACACAAAGGCCACCCCCAACATGGCAAGCAGCGATTCGCGGAATGGGAGAACCTGTCCGCTGCCATGCCCGGATTGTGCCGTCGACGTCATTTTATTGCCCGATCAATCGTTGTAATGTCAATCATTATAGGTCGGGTTGGCGGAATATTCTGACGATAAAAACGAGCAGTATTACGAAGGGCCGTACACCGCCAGAACCTTCTCAGGGTCGCCGCTTTCTCCACTCATAGTCTGGCGGTGGATCTGCCGCCCCCGCACGTCCCACTGAGTTGGGGTTTTCCGAGCAAAGCGTGACAAAACTCACGGGCTCCCCCGCAAGCTGGCGCTGGCGTAGCGTTTCGGTTAGCCGGAGCGCGTCACGCATCGCATCGCTAGGAAACGACTGGGCATGTGGGGTGAGTCCGGTGTCATGGGCTTCGGACCAGTAGACCATGTACATAAGCATCCCTTTGATTGCGCCACACCCCTGATGGTGGGAGCAACCTCCGTTCCCAACACGAAGCCATGTTGCCAGAATGCATCTTTTTCCGACATACATGGAAGGTGGCAAGCGTGCAAGCATCTTCCTTCGGGACATATCGCCATTCGTGCGAGGAGACAGAAATGCCTGTGGGAAGAATTTGTGTCCGTCCGGCCGCGGTGGGATGGTCACTGCAAAAGGAGGGCCTTCGAGAGCCTTTGCATTTCGCCACGCTGGACGCTGCAATTGCCGCCGGGTGGCAATACGCGCGCCGGGAGAACGGAGAGTTGGAGATCCGGCAGCAAGACGGTCTGATTCGGTTGCGGAGTGCCGTTCCTGCAGAGGACCACGTCGAACGCACAGTGACTGCCCGCGTCGCAGAGGCGGTATGAACTGATCCCCGTCCCGCGGAGTCCAGATGGGTGCACGCAACCGCGACTTGAAGGCATCGCGACACGCGAACACGTGTTCCCAAAAGCAAAAACCCCTCAGCTCGAATGAGCTGAGGGGTTCTGCATTATAAGAGCCTGGCGATGACCTACTTTCACACGGGTATCCGCACTATCATCGGCGCGGAGCTGTTTCACGGACCTGTTCGGGATGGGAAGGGGTGGTTCCAGCTCGCTATGGTCACCAGGCATGAGGGGTTGTGAGGCTGACGCGGTCAACCTCACCAATTCGGGATGTAGTTTTGTAGCGTTGGGTTGTGCTGTATCGGCACAAGGCGATTGACTCACCAGGCTAAAACACACTGGTTATAGGATCAAGCCTTACGGGCAATTAGTACTGGTTAGCTTAACGCATTACTGCGCTTCCACACCCAGCCTATCAACGTCCTGGTCTCGAACGACCCTTCAAGGAGGTCAAGCCTCCAGGGAATCCTCATCTTCAGGCGAGTTTCCCGCTTAGATGCTTTCAGCGGTTATCTCTTCCGTACATAGCTACCCTGCGATGCCTCTGGCGAGACAACAGGTACACCAGCGGTACGTCCACTCCGGTCCTCTCGTACTAGGAGCAGCCCCCGTCAAGATTCCAACGCCCACGGCAGATAGGGACCAAACTGTCTCACGACGTTTTAAACCCAGCTCACGTACCTCTTTAAATGGCGAACAGCCATACCCTTGGGACCGGCTACAGCCCCAGGATGAGATGAGCCGACATCGAGGTGCCAAACACCGCCGTCGATATGAACTCTTGGGCGGTATCAGCCTGTTATCCCCAGAGTACCTTTTATCCGTTGAGCGATGGCCCTTCCATTCAGAACCACCGGATCACTATGTCCTGCTTTCGCACCTGCTCGACTTGTCGGTCTCGCAGTTAAGCACGCTTTTGCCATTGCACTTTAGGTACGATGTCCGACCGTACCAAGCGTACCTTCGAACTCCTCCGTTACACTTTGGGAGGAGACCGCCCCAGTCAAACTGCCTACCATGCACTGTCCCCGACCCGGATTCACGGGCCAAGGTTAGAACCTCAAACAAACCAGGGTGGTATTTCAAGGACGGCTCCACGTGAACTAGCGTCCACGCTTCAAAGCCTCCCACCTATCCTACACAGATCGGTTCAAAGTCCAATGCAAAGCTACAGTAAAGGTTCATGGGGTCTTTCCGTCTAGCCGCGGGGAGATTGCATCATCACAAACACTTCAACTTCGCTGAGTCTCGGGAGGAGACAGTGTGGCCATCGTTACGCCATTCGTGCAGGTCGGAACTTACCCGACAAGGAATTTCGCTACCTTAGGACCGTTATAGTTACGGCCGCCGTTTACCGGGACTTCAATCAAGAGCTTGCACCCCATCATTTAATCTTCCGGCACCGGGCAGGCGTCACACCCTATACGTCCACTTTCGTGTTTGCAGAGTGCTGTGTTTTTATTAAACAGTCGCAGCCACCATTTTATTGCAACCCCTTCACCCTTCTGGCGCAGGCCAGTCAAGCTACCAGGGCGTACCTTATCCCGAAGTTACGGTACCAATTTGCCGAGTTCCTTCTCCCGAGTTCTCTCAAGCGCCTTAGAATACTCATCTCGCCCACCTGTGTCGGTTTGCGGTACGGTCTCGTATGACTGAAGCTTAGAGGCTTTTCTTGGAACCACTTCCAATTGCTTCGCGAGCCTAGCTCACTCGCCCCACAGCCTTGAATTACGCGCCCGGATTTGCCTAAGCGCCTTCTCCACTGCAGGGACCGGGACTTCCAACACCCGGACAACCTTCCGCGATCCGTCCCCCCATCGCATCATACGACGGTGCAGGAATATTAACCTGCTTCCCATCAGCTACGCATCTCTGCCTCGCCTTAGGGGCCGACTCACCCTACGCCGATGAACGTTGCGTAGGAAACCTTGGGCTTACGGCGAGGGGGCCTTTCACCCCCTTTATCGCTACTCATGTCAGCATTCGCACTTCCGATACCTCCAGCATCCTTTACAAGACACCTTCACAGGCTTACGGAACGCTCTCCTACCACGCACATTACTGTGCGTCCGCAGCTTCGGTATATGGCTTAGCCCCGTTACATCTTCCGCGCAGGACGACTCGATCAGTGAGCTATTACGCTTTCTTTAAAGGGTGGCTGCTTCTAAGCCAACCTCCTGACTGTTTTAGCCTTCCCACTTCGTTTCCCACTTAGCCATATTTGGGGACCTTAGCTGGCGGTCTGGGTTGTTTCCCTCTTGACACCGGACGTTAGCACCCGATGTCTGTCTCCCGTGATTGCACTCTTCGGTATTCGGAGTTTGCTATGGCGGGGTAATCAGCAATAGACCCCCCAACCATGACAGTGCTCTACCCCCGAAGGTGACACACGAGGCACTACCTAAATAGTTTTCGGAGAGAACCAGCTATTTCCAGATTTGTTTAGCCTTTCACCCCTATCCACAGCTCATCCCCTAACTTTTCAACGTTAGTGGGTTCGGTCCTCCAGTACGTGTTACCGCACCTTCAACCTGGCCATGGATAGATCATCTGGTTTCGGGTCTACACCCAGCGACTAATCGCCCTGTTCGGACTCGCTTTCGCTACGCCTGCCCTAATCGGTTAAGCTCGCCACTGAATGTAAGTCGCTGACCCATTATACAAAAGGTACGCCGTCACCCCTTACGAGGCTCCGACTGTTTGTATGCATGCGGTTTCAGGATCTATTTCACTCCCCTCCCGGGGTTCTTTTCGCCTTTCCCTCACGGTACTGGTTCACTATCGGTCGATCACGAGTATTTAGCCTTGGAGGATGGTCCCCCCATCTTCAGACAGGATTTCACGTGTCCCGCCCTACTTGTCGTACACCTAGTTCCACAACGCTGTTTTCGCATACAGGGCTATCACCTGCTACGGCCGGGCTTTCCATCCCGTTCTGCTAACAACACTGCTAAAGAGTACAAGGCTCTTCCCATTTCGTTCGCCACTACTTTGGGAATCTCGGTTGATTTCTGTTCCTGCAGCTACTTAGATGTTTCAGTTCGCCGCGTTCGCTTCCCACACCTATGAATTCAGTGTGGGATGACCCATTCGGGCCGGGTTTCCCCATTCGGACATCTCCGGATCAAAGCTCGTTTGCCAGCTCCCCGAAGCTTTTCGCAGGCTACCGCGTCCTTCATCGCCTGTGATCGCCAAGGCATCCACCACATGCACTTGTTCGCTTGACCCTATAACAAGTGTGTCTCAAGGACACCGTCTCGCTACAGGTTGAGTTCTCGCATTTGTGCCGTATTCCAAGTCATCTTTCGATCACTTAAATACTTTGGTTGATACAATCACAACCCGGTATCGCGTTATACAACTGAGCGTCTCATCAACGCTCGCGCGACACCTTTACTACATCCCATATTGTTAAAGAACAGCCGATCTTGCGATCGCTTGGCAATGCCAAATGCAAACACTCTTGCGCAGAGCGCTTGCATTTGGCCAACCAAACCAAGGTACTTCCGTCCCGCTCGTAAGCGGTGGTGGAGGATGACGGGATCGAACCGACGACCCCCTGCTTGCAAAGCAGGTGCTCTCCCAGCTGAGCTAATCCCCCCTCGGATAACTTGGTGGGTCTGGTAGGACTTGAACCTACGACCCCCGCCTTATCAAGACGGTGCTCTAACCACCTGAGCTACAGACCCTTGGCTGTAACAGCAAACAAACCGATAAGTGTGGACACTGAGCACGCAGAACGCGCGCCTCTGGAAAGGAGGTGATCCAGCCGCACCTTCCGATACGGCTACCTTGTTACGACTTCACCCCAGTCATGAACCCTGCCGTGGTAATCGCCCTCCTTGCGGTTAGGCTAACTACTTCTGGCAAAACCCACTCCCATGGTGTGACGGGCGGTGTGTACAAGACCCGGGAACGTATTCACCGCGGCATGCTGATCCGCGATTACTAGCGATTCCAGCTTCACGTAGTCGAGTTGCAGACTACGATCCGGACTACGATGCGTTTTCTGGGATTGGCTCCCCCTCGCGGGTTGGCAACCCTCTGTACGCACCATTGTATGACGTGTGAAGCCCTACCCATAAGGGCCATGAGGACTTGACGTCATCCCCACCTTCCTCCGGTTTGTCACCGGCAGTCTCTCTAGAGTGCCCTTTCGTAGCAACTAGAGACAAGGGTTGCGCTCGTTGCGGGACTTAACCCAACATCTCACGACACGAGCTGACGACAGCCATGCAGCACCTGTGTCCACTTTCCCTTTCGGGCACCTAATGCATCTCTGCTTCGTTAGTGGCATGTCAAGGGTAGGTAAGGTTTTTCGCGTTGCATCGAATTAATCCACATCATCCACCGCTTGTGCGGGTCCCCGTCAATTCCTTTGAGTTTTAATCTTGCGACCGTACTCCCCAGGCGGTCAACTTCACGCGTTAGCTACGTTACTGAAGAAATGAATCCCCAACAACTAGTTGACATCGTTTAGGGCGTGGACTACCAGGGTATCTAATCCTGTTTGCTCCCCACGCTTTCGTGCATGAGCGTCAGTCATGTCCCAGGGGGCTGCCTTCGCCATCGGTATTCCTCCACATCTCTACGCATTTCACTGCTACACGTGGAATTCTACCCCCCTCTGACACACTCTAGCCTTGCAGTCACAAGCGCCATTCCCAGGTTAAGCCCGGGGATTTCACGCCTGTCTTACAAAACCGCCTGCGCACGCTTTACGCCCAGTAATTCCGATTAACGCTCGCACCCTACGTATTACCGCGGCTGCTGGCACGTAGTTAGCCGGTGCTTATTCTTCCGGTACCGTCATCCCCCCACCGTATTAGGGCAAGGGTTTTCTTTCCGGACAAAAGTGCTTTACAACCCGAAGGCCTTCTTCACACACGCGGCATTGCTGGATCAGGGTTGCCCCCATTGTCCAAAATTCCCCACTGCTGCCTCCCGTAGGAGTCTGGGCCGTGTCTCAGTCCCAGTGTGGCTGATCGTCCTCTCAGACCAGCTACTGATCGTCGCCTTGGTGGGCTCTTACCCCACCAACTAGCTAATCAGACATCGGCCGCTCCTATCGCGCGAGGCCGTTACCGGTCCCCCGCTTTCACCCTCAGGTCGTATGCGGTATTAGCTAATCTTTCGACTAGTTATCCCCCACGACAGGGCACGTTCCGATGTATTACTCACCCGTTCGCCACTCGCCACCAGGCCGAAGCCCGTGCTGCCGTTCGACTTGCATGTGTAAGGCATGCCGCCAGCGTTCAATCTGAGCCAGGATCAAACTCTTCAGTTCAATCTCTGTGTGGACCCGAAGGTCCTCGCTCTTTCGAGCGGTCGCTCACTCTCAGAAAACTGACTGACCAGATCCGTAGACCCAGTCACGTTTTGCTGTGCGAGCACTGATAACTTTTGAAGCTCCGAAGTCCGAAGACCTCGTGCGTCCGCTACCCAGCGCCCACACTTATCGGTTGTTTGGTTGTTAAAGAACCCGCCCTTTCAGGGCACGCTACCGGCTTTGCCGTTTGCGTCGCTGCGTCAGCAGCAGAGAAGCGAGATTATGCAGAGCTTTCTTCGTTTCGTCAACCGGGTCAGCACTTTTTTTGCTTCGGTTCATCGCGCTAACCCCTCGCTCCGAACCACCCAGTCGCCCCGCAACCCTTGTCAGCCCTGCCTTGCAGCGCCGCGTTGTGTTGCGAGGGGGCGAATAGTACGGCAGCAAGTCAGGCTTGGCAAGCGCTTTTTGAGAACTGTCTCACATCACCCTGCCAGCCCACTTAGAATCTGCCCATGCAGGACATTTTCCCTCCCCCCTCTGATCGCCTCTCAGGAAAGGCCCGCTTCGCCGACGCCCATGCACTGGCGGCTGCGCTGTCGCGCCCCATAGTGTTCGTGGATCTGGAAACCACCGGCGCCGATGCCCAGCACGACCGGATCACCGAGATCGGCGTTGTCGAAGTCGGCCCCGAAGGCATCCAGGAATGGGATACGTTGCTTGATCCCGGCGTAAGCATCCCACCATTCATCCAGCGGCTGACGGGCATCACCGACGAGACCGTACAAGGCCAGCCCACTTTTGCCTCGATCGCTGAAGCCCTTGCCGAGCGCCTGCAGGGACGCCTTTTCGTCGCCCACAACGCGCGCTTTGACTATGGATTCCTGAAGAACGAGTTCCGCCGCGCCGGATTGACTTTCCGCGCCGACGTACTGTGCACGGTCAGGCTGTCACGCTCGCTGTTCCCTTCAGCGGCACGGCATGGCCTTGATGCGATCATCGCGCGGTTCGACTTGCAACCCCGGGCGCGCCATCGGGCACTGGCCGATGCCGAGTTGCTGTGGCAGTTCTGGCAGAAGATCCATGCGCTCTATTCCGTGGAACTGATCGATGCGGCAACGGGAGCCCTGGTCAAGCGTGCCAGCCTGCCTGCAGGCCTCGAAGAAACCGCGCTCGACGATGTGCCCGATACCGCCGGTGTCTATCTGTTCTACGGCGATAACGACGCCCCGCTCTATATAGGTAAGAGCGTGCATCTGCGGCAACGGATCGGCGCACATTTCTCGGGCGACTACCGGCTAGGCAAGGACATGCGCCTCGCCCGCCTGGTGCGACGCGTGGAATGGCGTGAGACCGGAGGAGAAATCGGTGCCCTGTTGCTCGAGGCAAGTCTGGTAAAAACCATGCAGCCGCTCCACAACCAGATGCTGCGCGGAAGCGCTCGGCTGTACACCTGGGAACTGCCGCCCGAATTGCCTGTGCCGCGCCTGCGCTCGGACGCCGATACCGATTTCAGCCGACGGGGCAATCTGTATGGCGCGTTCGCGAGCCGTGGCGCAGCGCAAGCCTGGCTGCGCCGGCTGGCCGATGAGCATCGGCTTTGCCAGGCGACCCTAACCCTGGAGAAGACCGCGCGCGCGGGCAATCCCTGCTTCGCGCGGCAGCTCCACCGCTGCGAGGGCGCCTGTGTGGGCGAAGAGGCGTCGCCAAGCCACCGGGCGAGAATCGCGACAGCCATGGCTGAGGCGCGGCTCAAACGCTGGCCATTTGACGGTCCGGCCGCCTGGCCGGAAGTCTCGGACACGCAAACCTGGTGGCACGTTGCAGAGGACTGGTGCTATCTGGGGTCGGTGCAAACACTTGAAGACGTCACCACCCTGCTTGCCGCGCCGGCACGCTTCGATCTGGATACTTACCAGATCCTTGCTTCGCGGCTGCAGCAGTGGATGCCCAATGCGGTGCCGCTGACATCCACACGCAGCTTCGAGCTTGCCTTGTGCGAAGCGCCTGCGCCTGATGACCGAAGCCCGCCGAACCTGCCACAGGGGCCCGGACGAAGCAAGGCGCCGGTGCGGCGCCAGCCGTCGCCTGGCTTGTTTGATGACTGATGGGTCTAAGTTCCCGGACTTGAGTGCGCCACCACGCATAGCCGGCTTGCACCGGCCGAAGCGGCTCCGCTAGCCTTCACTGAGGGGCCTGGCGCCCTGATGTGCAGCTGCGGAGTCGCCCATGCCGGCCTCATGTTTCGTTCCTCTTGTCCGGCGCGCCCGCCGGGCTGCGATCGTTCGCAAAGCACCCGCAGCGGCGGCGGCGTTTGCCATGGCATTGACAGGTGCATGCGCAAGCATTGAAAGCAGCACGATGCGGGATCTGCTCGACTCATGGAAAGGCATACCGATCGACGATGCCAAAGCTCAGTGGGGACCGCCGCAGGCTGTCCAGGCGGTCCCGGGCGGAACGGCGTACGTCTGGCAAGACATTGTGCCGCAGCCTGCCAAGCCGCCGACCACGGAAGCGCACGATGCAGGCGTGGAAGCCCCGCGGCCGCCGGGCCGCTGCGAACGCCGTCTGGTGGCAGGGCCCGACGACGCTGTCATGTGGGGAGAATGGAGCGGCGACGCTTGCTGCGTCACCACGCTCGTCGGCTATTGCGCCGGGCTCAAGCACCGCACCCGCCAGTGACAGGGCTCACTCGCGCAAACCCGGGCGCAACCTGGCTCAATCGATCTTGGCGCCCGACACCTTCACAGCCTGTCCCCAGCGCTTCTGCTCCGCAACGATCGTTGCCGTGAAGGCCTCGGGCGATTGCCAGGCAGGCTCGGCACCCTGCTGCTCCAGCTTGGCCTTGGTATCCGGATCGGACAACACCTTGTGCAAGGCGTCCGACAGGCGTGTCACGATTTCCTTGGGTGTGCCTGCGGGCGCCAGCATGCCGTAGAAGCCCACCACCTCGAACCCCTTCAGGCCGCCTTCCTCCATGGTCGGTACGTCAGGCAGCGCAGGGGAACGCTGCTTCGAAGTCACGGCCAGGGCCCGTACCTTGCCGGCCTTGATGTACTGCGTGAACAGCGGGATCGAATCGGCCATCATCTGCGCCTGCCCACCCATCACGTCGGTCAGTGCCGGTGCACTGCCCTTGTACGGGATATGTACGATGAACGTGCCGGAAGCCTGCTTGAACATTTCCGGCATCAGGTGAGAAATGCCGCCGTTGCCGCCCGAGGCAAAGTTCAGCTTGCCCGGATTGGCCTTAGCAAAGGAAATGAATTCCTTGAGGCTGCGCGCCGGCACATTGTTATTCACCACCATTACCAGTGGGATCAGTGCGGTGCGCGCCACGGGGGCGAAATCCTTCGGCATACTGTATTGAAGCCGCGGATACAGCGAATTATTGATCGCCATTTGCCCGGTGTTGGCCAGCAACAGGGTGTAGCCGTCCGGGGCCGACTTGGCGACGTTGTCCGACCCGATATTGCCTGCAGCGCCGGCCTTGTAGTCGAGCACGATCGTCTGCCCCAGAAGCGGCTGCAGCTTTTCTGCAAGCAGGCGCGCATGCGTATCGACCGGACCGCCCGGAGGAAAGGCGACGACGAGCCGGATCGGCTTCTCAGGCCACGCCGCGTGCACTGTCCCGGCGGCAATGGCCAGCGGCGCCGCTGCCAAGGCGATCAGCGCGCGCCGGATACGATTCGGACGGAATTGTGGCTCGTTCTTCGACGTCTTCATGTCTTGTTTCTCCTTGTCTGAGCCTGACCGACCCCCTGAGCATGGAGGCATTCGACCATAGCCATCCCCATTGTGACGTTTTTATGACATTTATGTGTCTTCCCGTATGTGTTGCCCCTTGCCGGCACTGCCGCAAAGGTCAATCTCCCGCCATCAACACACACCGGGTCGGTGATATAGCCGCCGCCATGGCAATTGACGCGGCCGGCCAAAATGCAAGGAACGCTTGACGTCCCGCCCACCGAGCCCGTATGGTTCAAAACCGAATCATAATTCGAATTATTCAAGTACAAACTATGCGAGACATGACAACAGGAGACGCATTTCCCTCTTCTTCCTTCCCCCGCGTGGAGACCCCCTCGATCCTGCAACCGCCGCGCCAGCGCCGCGCACGCGAAACCGAACAGGCACTGCTCAGCGCTGGCCGCGAATTGCTCGCGCAGCGTGACTTTGCCGCGGTATCCGTGGCACAGATCGCCGCGGCGTGCCAGGTGTCCGTCGGCGCCTTCTATGGGCGCTTCCGCGACAAGATGGCCTACTTCGAAGCGCTGCGCACGCTGGTGATCGAAGAAACTGCCGACTCGGTCGACCGCTACCTGGTGCAGCAGCGCTGGGAGGACGTACCGACGCGCACTGTGCTGGAAAAAGCCATGCGCTTTCTGGTGCTCGGGGTCATTGGAAATCGCGGCGTCATTCGCGCGTCGCTCCGGCACGCTTCGACGCGGCCGGAAGAATGGCTGCCGCACCGCCAGAACGGCGATGCCGTGGTCGAACGCATGGTGCTGCTGCTCGTGCCCCGCCTGTCCTTGCCCGCGGCTGAAGCCGAACAGCGTGTGCGCTTTGCCATGCAGGCAGTGTTCAGCATGCTCGTCAACGCAGTGCTGAACGACACCGGCCCGTTTCATCTTGAAGACGAGCGCCTCCCCGGCGAAATGAGCCGGATGCTCATGGGCTACCTGGGCGTGGAAGACACGCCGGCCTGACGATCCGGATGCGGATACATACCGCCGGCCGCAGGTAATGCAGGCCGGCGATAGCCGCTATGAATTTGCCCGTGCCTTGCTTTGACGGCGCGTGCATGGCCTCTAGAATCCGCTGACACACTTGCCGCGCCGCAGGGCGCGCCGCGCCCGTCCAGTAATGGATCCGCGGTTTTGCGGCAAACCGAACCGAGACCATCCATGGCAACCCTTTTCCTTGTCCGGCACGGACAGGCCTCGTTTGGCGCGGCCAACTATGACTGTCTCTCCGAGACAGGCCGGCAGCAGGCGCGCTGGCTGGGCGAGTATTTCCGCGATCGCGGCATTGGCCTGAAGCGCGTCGTCGCCGGCACGCTGGTGCGCCAGCGAGACACGGCTTCAGAGATTCTCTCCGCCATGGGTGCCGCCGCCTCCAGCATTGAATCGCATCCCGGTCTCAATGAATACGACGGCGAAGCGCTCTACCGGTCCTACACGGGCGGCGCCGACCATCGCGCCCACCAGAACGGCGACTACAACGACTACTGGCGCACGTTTCGCGCCGCCTACCACGCATGGACCCAGGACAGCCTGGCCGATATGCCGGAATCGTGGACGGAGTTCGGCACGCGCATTCATGGCGCGTTGACGCATGCATGCGAAGGCACCGCGCGTGAGGATGCCATCCTCGTGGTCAGTTCGGGCGGCGCCATTGGCCGCGCTGCCGCGGACTTGCTGGGTGCTCCCGCGCAGACGGCCATCGAACTGAACCTTCAGTTCCGCAATACCGGGTTCTGTGAAATCATCGTCGGCCGCGGCACGCGGCGCCTGCTGAGCTTCAACAGCGTGCCCCATCTGGAACTGCCGGATCGCCGCAGCGCGCAAACGTTCGCCTGAAAGCCGACGGCCACGCGCCGCCAGTTGATGTTTGGATTCGATCCCGGGAATCCGGGTTGGAATCGGAGCGTGTCGCCGGCTGCTGGCGCGGGCACTTTGACATGCCCGCGCCGCCGGTCCTTCTCCCTTTACCCCTCTCTGGCGGGCGTTCTTGCAACGCCAGCCGGAACAGTAGCGTTGCCACTTGCCGTGTTCAGCGCCGATCCGGCGACTGGCGCAGGCACTTTGACATGCCTGCGCCGCCGGTCCTGCTCCCTTTACCCCTTTTTCTCCACCATTGAGGCGGATGCCGGTTGCCCGGCGCAGCGCTTACAGGCGCTCGATAATGGTGACGTTGGCCAGCCCACCGCCTTCACACATGGTCTGCAAGCCATAACGCTTGCCGTGCGTATGCAGGCTGTGGATCAGCGTGGTCATCAGCTTGGCGCCCGAGCCGCCCAGCGGGTGGCCCAGTGCGATCGCGCCGCCGTGGATGTTCAGGCGTTCCGGATCGGCACCGGTGGCCTTCAGCCAGGCGAGCGGCACCGGCGCGAAGGCCTCGTTCACTTCGAACAGGTCGATGTCGTTGATGTTCATGCCTGCCTTCTTCAGCGCGTGCTGCGTGGCCGGCAGTGGCGCTTCGAGCATGATCACCGGATCGTGGCCGATCACGGTCATGTGGTGCACGCGCGCCAGCGGCTTGACGCCCAGCTTCTTCAGGCCGGCTTCGTTGACGACCATCAGGCCCGCCGCGCCATCGCAAATCTGGCTGGCCGTAGCGGCGGTCACACGGCCGCCCTCTGCGATCAGCTTGACGCTGCCGATCGATTCCAGCGTGGCGTCCGCACGAATACCTTCATCCGCCGTGTGCATCTCGCCATTGCGAGTGCCGTCGGCCAGACGAACTTCCACCGGCACGATCTCGGCATTGAACCGGCCCGCACGCGTCGCAGCGGCGGCGCGCTGGTGGCTCTGCAGCGCATAGCGGTCGAGATCCTCGCGCGAAAAGCCATAGTTGCGCGCGATCATCTCGGCGCCCGTGAACTGGCTGAACTGCACGCCCGGGTAGCGCTGTTCGACATTCGGGCTCTTCGGCACGCCAAAGCCGTTCTTGGCCGGCAGTTGCGACGACAGTCCCATCGGCACGCGCGTCATGCTTTCCACGCCCGCCGCGATGACGATGTCCATCGCGCCCGACATCACGGCCTGCGCGGCAAAGTGCAACGCCTGCTGCGACGACCCGCACTGGCGGTCGACCGAGGTGCCCGGCACGCTTTCGGGCAGCCGCGACGCCAGAATGGCGTTGCGGGCCACGTTGCCGGCCTGCTCGCCAACCTGGCTCACGCAACCCATGATTACGTCTTCGATGAGCGCGGGATCGGCACCGGTGCGGTCGAGCAGCGCGTTCAGCACCTCCGCCGCCAGATCAGCCGGATGCCAGCCGGCCAGCTTGCCGCCCTTGCGTCCGCCTGCGGTACGTACCGCGCCAACGATGTATGCCTCTGCCATGTGATCTCCTTGAACGGTGCCGGCGAAAGGGGCCAGCCATAAAGCGTGGATGCACGTATTCTGCTGAGGCGGAACGGCGCGCGCGTCGTCGAAAGCGACGAAACGCGCGCCCGGCTCAGGTGCGCGGCCCGAGCACCGCAAAAATCGCGGTCGCGCGCAGCAGGCAGCGCTCCCCGCTCATCACGCGGCACGTGCCGTAGCGCAGTCGCGAACCGAGCTTGTCGAACTCCACGCGCGCCTCGAGCCAGTCGCCGACGCGTGCGGCATCGAGGTAGTCTAGGCTCAGGTTGACCGTGACGGCGTTGTTCTTCCGTTCGGTCTCGATCTGCATCATCATGCCGATCGCCGTGTCGGCCAGCGTGGCGAGCATGCCGCCGTGCGGAATGCCGAGGTTGTTCAGGTGGTGCTCGCCGACACGTACGGCCAGGATGCGCTTCGGCACGTTCGCATACAGCTGGCCGAAGTGGCCCATATAGCCGTCCAGCTGGCGCAGGGCCACGAAGCCTTCGGGCATGGTTTCCACATCCTCGCCGGTCGACATGGCAGCAATGTCCGCTTCCGCCATGGCTTCAGCCGAAATAGCGCGAGGCCGTGCCAAGCTGTTCGCGACACTCCGCCACCATGCGCGCGACCAACTCCTCGCAGCTCGGCACATCGTCGATCAGGCCCACGCACTGGCCCGCGCTGACGATGCCGCCATCGGGCTCACCAGCCACCAAGGCCGCCTTGCCGCGCTGCCCCGTGACCAGGTGGCGCACTTCCTCGAACTGTGCACCGCCCGGGCGGCGTTCGATGCTGACCACCTCGTCCGATATGGCGTTCTTCAGCACGCGCGCGGTGTTGTGCATGGTGCGGAAGATCAGGTTGGTATCGCGCTCGCTGGCGGCTACCAGCGCCTGCTTGATGTTGTCGTGGATCGGCGCTTCCTGCGTCGCGCAGAAACGCGTGCCCATGTTCACGCCCTCGGCGCCCAGCACCAGGGCCGCCGCCATGCCACGGCCATCGGCGATACCGCCCGAAGCGATGACAGGAATACTGAGCTTGCGCGCCGCCAGCGGAATCAGCACCATGCCCGGAACGTCGTCCTCGCCCGGGTGGCCCGCGCACTCGAAGCCATCGATCGACACGGCGTCCACCCCCAGCCGCTCGGCCGACAGCGCATGACGGATCGCCACGCATTTGTGGATCACCTTCATGCCGGCGGCCTTGGCGCGCGCAATGTGTTCCTTGGGGTTGTTGCCGGCGGTTTCCAGCACCTTCACGCCGCTTTCGATGATGACATCGAGGTAGCGCGCGTACGGCGGCGGGTTGATCGACGGCAGCAGCGTGAGGTTGACGCCGAACGGACGGTCCGTCATCTCGCGGCAGCGGCGGATTTCTTCGGCCAGCGCCTCCGGCGTCGGCTGCGTCAGCGCGGTCAGGATACCCAGGCCGCCCGCATTGGAGACAGCGGCTGCCATCTCGGCATAACCAACCCATTGCATGCCGCCCTGGATGATCGGGTAACGGATACCCAGCATTTCGGTGATACGTGTCTTCATGGTCGTCCTTGTTTTCAGCCGCGCGCCTTGCCGCCTTGGGGCAGGCCGCGCCACGCAGTGGGAGTCTAAGATGCCGCCGTGCGCGCCAGCTTCGTCGGAAGCGACGATTGCGGGAGACGCATTCTGCACTAGTGTGGACCGAATCATCCCGCCGCCCGACGACCATGACCCCATCGAATCCCACTTTCGAGACCCTGTGCTATGCCGTGGAAGACGGCGTAGCCACCATCACACTGCACCGGCCCGACCAGCTCAACGCGTTCACGGGCCAGATGATGCAGGACCTGATCGCCGCCTTTGATGCTACCGATGCCGATGACAACGTGCGCGCGGTCATCGTCACGGGCTCCGGCCGAGCCTTCTGCGCCGGCGCGGACCTATCGGCCGGCGGCGCCACCTTCGATTTCGAGAAGCGCTATGGCGCGAAGCCCGAGACGGCCCACCGCGACGGCGGCGGCCGCGTGTCGCTGCGCATCTTCCGCAGCCTGAAGCCGGTGATCGCCGCCGTGAATGGCGCCGCGGTCGGTGTGGGCGTCACCATGCAACTGCCCATGGATATCCGGCTGGCGTCCACCGACGCGAAGTTCGGCTTCGTGTTCGCGCGCCGCGGCATCACGCCGGAGGCAGCGTCGTCGTGGTTCCTGTCGCGCGTCGTGGGAATCTCGACTGCGCTCGAATGGTGCTACACGGGTCGCGTGTTCTCGGCGCAGGAAGCGCTCGAGCGCGGCCTCGTGCGCTCGCTCCATGCGCCGGAAGACCTGCTGCCCGCCGCACGCGCGATCGCACGGGAGATTGCCGACAACGCCGCGCCGGTGTCCGTCGCCATCTCGCGCCAGTTGATCTGGCGCATGGCCGGTGCCAGCCACCCGATGGAAGCACACAAGCTCGACAGCCGCGCGATCCAGTCGCGCGGCCGCTCGGCCGACGTCAAGGAAGGCGTCAGCGCATTTCTGGAAAAGCGTCCCGCCGCCTTCCCCGAACGTGTGTCGCAAGACATGCCGGACTTCTTCGACTGGGGCGGCGAGCCCCCATTCGCCTGAGCAGGAGCCGACATGAAGGTCAGTCAAGCGGTGGACAGCCGCAAATCCGTGCGCGGCTTTTTGCCTAATCCCATCGATCCCGACACCATCCGCCGAGTGCTCGCCGCCGCTGCACGCGCGCCTTCTGGCGGCAACCTCCAGCCATGGCATATCCATGTGGTCGGCGGCGAAGCGATGGATCGGCTCATGGACATCATGCGCCAGCGCGTCACGGAAGCGCCAGGCGGCGAAGAGCGCGAATACGACATATATCCGCGCGAACTCGTATCGCCTTACCGCGACCGGCGTTTCGAAGTCGGCGAGGCGCTGTACCGCAGTCTGGGCATCCCGCGTGAAGACAAGCAGCGCCGCCTCGCCCAGTTCGCCAACAACTTCGCGTTCTTCGGCGCGCCGCTGGCACTGTTCTGCAGCGTCGACCGCCGCATGGGCCCGCCCCAATGGTCGGACCTGGGCATGTACCTGCAGACCGTGATGCTGTTGCTGCGCGAAGAAGGCCTCGACAGTTGCGCGCAGGAATGCTGGGCGATCTATCCGCAGACGATTGGCGGCTTCCTGTCGTTACCGCCGGAGCGGATGCTCTTTACCGGCATGGCGATCGGCTACGAGGACCCGGAAGCCCCTGCCAACCAGCTTCGCGCGCCGCGCGCGCCGCTGGAGGCGTTCACCGAGTTCATGGGCATCTGAACTATGGCGCGCCGCCCTGGCGCGCCATTCACAACAAGCCGAGCTGCCGCGCGATGGCCACTGCCTGCGTGCGGTTGCTCGCATGCAGTTTGGCGCTGATATTGCGCAGGTGCGTGCGCACGGTGGTTTCCGACACAAACAGTCGCTGTGCCATGGCCACGTTGGAAAAACCTTCGGCCAGCAATTGCAGCACCTTCTGTTCTTTCGGCGTCAGTGGTTCCACGAGAGGCGCCGGGGCAGCCTGGCCTGACGGCGCCACATCCGGCCCCTGACCGCAGGCGCCAAGCAGCCGCTCCACGTACGCCGACGGCAGGTTACCCCCCTGCCTTGCGCAGGCTTGCGCCACCAGGCGGCGCACCTCGTCGCCCTCATCGGCAAAGATGCGGACAAACCCTTCGGCCGCACCGAAGCGCAATGCCTCCGCCATGACCACGAGCGCCTGCGCGCCGTCACCCGTGCGCTGATACGCCTGCGCCAGCAGGATGCGCAGCTTGAGCGCGCGCCGCATGAGCTGGTTGGACACAGCTGCCGCCAGTTCGCGCTCGATCGCCTCGCGCACTTGCGCGGTCGGCTCGACATGCAAGGCCAGCCGCAAACGTCCGACGGTGATGTCTTCGACATCGCTCGCAAAGGAACTTACGCCAGGCCGCGTGCGCCACAGCGCGGGATCGCCCGCACGCTGCAAGGCTTCCTCGGCGGCATGCCGGTTGCCCTGGCGCAAGGCCAGGCGCGCGCGCTCGAGCATGGCGGACATGACGAGCCGGGTCAGGCCGCGGTGATGGCCGAGATGCTCGAGCGCGGCCAGCCATTCGTGGGCCTGATCGACTTCGCCGCGCTCGAACGCGATGCGCGCGAGCACGAGATGGCCGGTGATGATCTGGTCCGCCAGGCCCAAGTCGCGCGATAGCGGCAGGTACACATTGAGCAGCCGGCCCGAGCGGTCCGAATCGCCGGTTTCGTACAGCCCTTCGGCCAGCAGAATGCAGGCCATGGCATTGCCGTTGGTCGGACCGAAGCGGTTCGGCAGCATGGTGCGGGCGGCAATGCGGAAGCGCCCCAGCGCCTGCTGCAGGCGTCCCTGGCGCAGGTCGATCAGTCCTTCGACCGACTCGGAGAAAATCTTGTTGAAGTTGCTGTCCGAGCCTCGCACAGCCTGGCGCGCCACGGCGAGCAGCCGTCGCGCCTCGACATAGTCGCCGCTGACCGCGGCGAGCCGGGCCATCGAGGTGGCGAGGATCGCGTCGGGAAACGCATAACCCATCGGCAATGGCGGCAGCTCATTGCGGGCAAACGCGCGCGCTTCGTCGAAGCGGTCCATCATGTTGAGCAGCATGTGCCGCAGCGCGCGCACATGGGCGAGCAGTTCGCCCGTCGCGTCCTCGGTGGACGAGGCCTGCAGCAGCGCGATGGCCTCGGCAGGGCCGCGCGTGAACGACACCGCCCACGCACGCGCAATCTGCAGCTTCGGCCAGCGCGCCAGTTCAGCGGGCGGCACCATCTCGAGCCAGCGCGTGAGCAGCCGCATGCGGCCCTGCGCAAGCAGACCGCCCGCGGAACCGTCGAGCAGTTGCAGTGCGTGATCCAGGGCACCCGCCGCAATCGCATGCTCGATGGCCGGCACCGGACGGCCCTGGCCTTCGTACCAGCGCGAGGCCGCCATGTGGAGCTCCGCCACCGCCTGCGGCATGGTCTGCGTCAGTTGTCCGCGCAGGAAGCTCGAAAACAGGCTGTGATAGCGATACCACTGCTGGGATTGCTCGCCGGTGCCGCGCTCGCCGTAACGCTCGCTCTCGAGCGGCAGCAGGAACAGGTTGGCGCGCTCCAGCCACGCCAGGATATCGGCACTGTTGCCGGCCGGCGCGTCGGCATCGGCGACAGCAGGCGGCTGGGCCCCCCCCTGGTACAGCGCGTCGCACAGCGGCCCGCACAGTTGGTCGAGGATCGACGTGCGCAGCAGAAAATCGCGTACCGGTTCGGGCAGGTGATGAAAGACGTCTTCGACGAGGTAGTCGGCGATGGCCGCGTTGGAGCCCGAGAATCCGGCGATGAACGTCTCCGGCTGGGCACGCCGCTCCATAGAAACCGAAGCCAGCCAAAGCGCAGTGGGCCACCCTTCTGTGCGCCGGTGCAGCGCGCTGATGGCAGCCTGCTCGAGCTTCAGGCCGCGTGCGTGGCGCAGGAACGATTCGGTTTCGCTGGCGCTGAAGCGCAGCTGGGCCGGTTCGATTTCGAGCAGTTCGCCGCGTGCGCGCAGTCGCCCGAGGCCAGTTTCCGGCACCCAGCGCGTACCGACCACCGCGCGTGCGCCAGGCGGCAGGCTTTCGACGAGTTGCCAGACCAGCCCGACGACAGCCGGATTCTGCAGCGCCTCGAAGTCGTCCAGGAACAGCGTGAAGGCGCCATGGTGCCGCGCCACGCGGTCCATCAGTGCAAGCGCCTGCTCGCCGGCATCGGCACCCGCATGGTCGGAAGGACGCTTGGGAGCCCCCTCCAATACCGGGGAGAGCGCCACTTCGAGCGAACCGAGGAAACGCGTGGCGTCATTGTCGGCGCGGTCCAGCGTCAGCCAGACCGTGGGTACGCCAGCCGCTTCGAGCCGGGCCCGGCATTGCAGCATGGTCGTCGTCTTGCCGAAGCCAGCTGGTGCGCGCACCAGTACGAGCCGCACGAAACCGGCCGCGCAGATGGTGTCGCAGATGGCTGACCGCTCCACCTGGTAGGGGGTCAGCAGGGGCGGCCGAAGTTTCGCCGCCAGGGCGCCTGTACCCGAGCCCGGCACAGGGCGCCGGGCAGTCTCCTCATTGCTCGCCATTGGCAAAATTGTGCTCCGCATCCGGTCCGCCTTGCCCTGCGCCGCGATGCGGGCCGGCATGACGGCGCGGCCGTGCCTGTGAATGAACAGGGAATTATGGCGTAAACCGACGTTCGCGTCGGCAAGCCGCCCGCGGCAGTGGCGTCGGGCTTTCAGACCAGCTTGTTTGCGTGGCCCGCCCAGTAGCGGTCGCGCAGCACGCGCTTGAGCAGCTTGCCGGTTGGCAGGCGCGGCAGCTCGGCTTCGAAGTCCACAGTGCGCGGACACTTGATGCCGGACAGGTTCTCCCGGCAGAACGCAATCAGCTCCGCGGCCAGCGCCGGTCCTGCGTCCGCCATGCTGGCCGGCTGCACCACGGCCTTGACCTCTTCGCCGAAATCCTCGTTCGGCACGCCGATCACGGCCACATCCATGACCTTCGGATGCGTCATGAGCAGGTTCTCGGCTTCCTGCGGGTAGATGTTCACGCCGCCGGAGATGATCATGTTGGCCTTGCGATCGGTGAGGTAGAGATAGCCGTCATCGTCGACGTAGCCGATGTCACCGATGGTGCTCCACTCGGCATGTTCGGGGTGGCGCGACTCCGCGGTCTTGGCCGGGTCATTGTGGTAGACGAACTGGCGTCCCTCGGCAAAGTAGATAGTGCCTGGCTGCTTATTGGGCATCAGCTTGCCATCCGCGTCGCAGATGCGCAGCTTGCCGATCATGGCACGTCCGACCGTGCCCTTGCGCTCCACCCACTCCCGCGAACTGACCACCGTCACGCCATTGCCTTCAGTGCCGGCGTAGTACTCCCACACCACCGGCCCCCACCATTCGATCATCTGCTCCTTGACCTGAACCGGGCACGGCGCCGCCGCATGGATCGCCACCTGCAGCGACGACACGTCATAACTGCCGCGGGTTTCTGCCGGCAGCTTGAGCATGCGCGAGAACATCGTCGGCACCACCTGCGTGTGCGTGATACGGTGTTCCTGCACGAGCCGCAGGAACTGCTCCGCGTCGAAATGATCCATCACGATCGACGTGCCGCCCAGTGCCTGCACCGACATGTTGTAGCGCAGCGGCGCGGCGTGATACAGCGGCGCTGGCGACAGGTAGCGCATGTCCGGCCCGAAGCCATACAGCTTCTGGCACAGCGCGGTCAGCGAGGTAGGCGTGTCGATCTGCGGGCTGGCGGGCGGCGCATAGACGCCCTTGGGGCGTCCGGTCGTGCCCGACGAATACAGCATATCGCCGCCCGTGGTTTCATCGTCGATGCGCCAGGTCGGATATTGCGCTAGCGTGGTCTCGTAAGGCGTGTAGCCGGGCAAGGTGCCGTTGAGCATCAGATAGCCCTTCAGACCGGGCACCTGCTCCGTCAGGGCGGCAGCAATCTCCGCTTGCGCGCGCGACGTGATGAGCATCTGCGCGCCGCTGTCCCGAACGATATAGGCGGCGTCGGCCACGTTCAGGCGCGTGCTCAGGCAGATGAACGTAATGCCGCTGCGTTGCGCGCCCCAGCACAGTTCGAACAGCCGCGGGTGGTTTTCGATCAGGAACGCCACGCGATCGCCGGGCTGCAAGCCGTGGTCGCGATAGAGACGAGCCACCTGGTTGGAATGCTCATCCAGTTCGCGGTAGGTCACCACAGTGCCGTCGCCCATGATGACGGCCGGCTTGTCTGGGGTGCGCTGCGCGTGGACGTACGGGTGCATGGCGTGGTCTCCTGTTATTCGAATGGATGCCGCCGCGTGCGGGCGGTCGGGCTGCGAGCATTCTGGTAACCACCGCGAGACTAGGACATCGTCGGAAACGACGAAGGCGTCTTTTCCGGTTATGCCGCAGTGCGGCAAACTCCGCGCGCCGATGCTCGTCGGATTCGACGATGCGCCGGCGTCAGGCTTGCCCCGAAGATGGCCGGCGCAGCACGTCTCGGGCCAACGCGCCCTTCCCATTCCGTGCATTCCCGTGCAGAAAGGAGCCGAGGTGGATTTCCAGTTCAGCGAAGAACAATCGATGCTGCGCGACACGCTCGCGCGGTACCTGGCCGACCACTATGACTTTGAAGCGCGCCGCGCCGCAGAGCGTTCCGAAGCAGGATGGCGTCCCGACTGCTGGCGCGCCTTTGCGCGCGAACTCGGCATCCTTGGCGCGGGATTTCCGGAGGCGCTGGGCGGCCTTGGCGGCGGAGCGCCCGAACACATGATCGTAATGGAGCAGTTCGGCCGCCATCTTGTGCTCGAACCGTACCTGTCGACCGTCGTACTAGGCGGCGGTGCGCTGGTGCACGGCAACAAGGTGCTGGCGGAGCAATGGGTGCCCGCGATCATCGGCGGGGAAGCGACTTTCGGCTGGGCGCATGCCGAACCGGCCAGCCGCTATTGCCGGCACGACGTGCAGTCCAGCGCCACGCATGACAGCCGCGGCTATGTCCTTAGCGGCCACAAATCCGTGGTTGCGGGCGCGCCCTTCGCCACGCATTTCGTCGTCAGTGCCCGCACCAGCGGCAAGCGGCGCGACACCGACGGCATCACGCTGTTCTGGGTGCCGCGCGACACGCCGGGCGTGACCCTGCGCGAGTACCCGACCATCGACGGCAACCGCGCCGCCGAAGTGCTGTTCGACCAGGCCAGGGTCCCGGCCAGCCATGTGATCGGCACCGAAGGACAAGCACTGCCGCTGATCGAGCAGCTCAGCGATGCCGCGCTCGTGGCCCTGAGCGCGGAAGCCAACGGTGCGATGGCGCGCATGCTTGCGGACACGATCGACTATGCGCGCCAGCGCAAGCAGTTCGGCGTGGCCATTGGCAGCTTCCAGGTGCTGCAGCACCGCATGGCGGATATGGCGATGCAGCTCGAGCAGTCCGTGGCGCTGACGCAGGTCGCTGCGATGCAGGCCCCGGCGCCAGAGCGCGAGCGAGCCCTGGCTGCATGCGCGGCCAAGGCGCAGGCCGGGCAGGCTGGCCGCTTCATCGGCCAGGCCGCAGTGCAGATCCACGGCGGCATGGGCGTGACCGATGAACTCGCCGTGGGGCACTACTTCAAGCGCGTCACGGCCATCGACCTGCAGTTCGGCTCGGCCGAACACCACCTGGGCCGCTACGCCGACCTGCTCTACCCGGCCGCAGCCTGACGCTGCACCGCACGACACCCCGCACCCTTCAGAGAGGCCCGCGATGCATCTCGAATTCTCCGAGCAAGACCTGCAGTTCCGCGACGAAGTGCGCGCCTGGATTGACGAAGCGTACGACGCCGAACTGCGCGCCATGATGGCGCAATCCAAGAATGGCTACCTGGACAAGGCCGGACAGGTACGTTGGCAGAAGGCGCTGTACGCGCGCGGCTGGGCCGCGCCGAACTGGCCCGAAGCCTATGGCGGCCCGGGGTGGTCGCCCACGCAGCGCCATATCTTCCAGTCCGAGCTCGCCGCGGCCGGCTGCCCGCCGGTGTCGCCGATGGGCCTGAAGATGGTCGCGCCCGTGATCATGAAGTACGGCACCGACGCGCAGAAGGCGCGTTTCCTGCCGCCAATCCTGAAATCCGATGTCTGGTGGTGCCAGGGCTATTCGGAGCCCAACTCAGGTTCCGACCTGGCGTCGCTGCAGCTGCGTGCCGACCTTGCCACTGATGGCGACGGCGCGCACTACCTGCTCAACGGCTCCAAAATCTGGACCACGCATGCGCAATGGGCCGACTGGATGTTCTGCCTGGTGCGCACCAGCCGCGACGCGCGCCGCCAGGAAGGCATCTCGTTCGTGCTGGTGGACATGCGCACGCCCGGCATCACGGTTGCGCCGCTGCCTACGCTTGATGGCCCGGTTCCCGGCCAGCAGGAAGTCAACCAGGTGTTCTTCGACAATGTGCGTGTGCCGGTAGAGAACCGCATTGGCGAGGAAGGCATGGGCTGGACGTATGCCAAGTACCTGCTCGAATTCGAGCGCGGCGGCACCTACGGCCCGACGTTGCGCAAGCAGCTCGCGAAGGTGGCGGCCATCGCCGCCGACCAGCCCGGCGACGACGGCAAGACGCTGCTTGAAGATGCGGGCTTCCGCCGCAAACTGGCCCAGCTCCACCTGCGCGCAGCGGGGCTGCAGGCCGTGGAGCTGAAGCTGTTCAGCGGCGTGGAATCCGGCAAATCGATCGGCGCGGCGTCAAGCATGCTCAAGCTGCTGGGAACGGAGGCCATGCAGGCCATCAGCGAGCTGGCCGTCGAAGCCGCCGGACCCGCCGCGCTACCGTTCGTCCAGGACACCTGGGCCGAAGTCCAGGGCCGGGAAGCACCGCCTCGCGTCGGGCCAGATTACGCCGCCGTGCTGGCGCCACGCTATTTCAACTACCGCAAGGCATCGATCTACGGTGGGTCCAACGAGATCCAGCGCAATATCATCGCCAAGCTGATGCTCGGTCTGTAACGCGGCGCGACACCGGTCGATGGCACATGCCTGACGCCATGACCGGTAATTTGGGGAAAGAATGCGGGAAAGAGACTAAAGGAAAAGGCAGACAGAAGCCCGCTGAAAGCGGGCTTCTGCTCATGCTACGGGCCTGATCAACTACGCATTGCGCGGACACCCCGCCATCATCGCAATACTCCCTCCGTGCTCCGGACGCTGCCCGTCCGCCGCAGCCTTGCACCGCGACTTCAGCACTTCCGGCCTTCTTCAATGCGCGGGCTTGCTTGCCCCGTCTGCCCGGCCGGTCGTGACTGCTGGGCGCATTCTGCTTGAGACGGCACTTTACGGACAGAGTAAAACTACTCAAACGTTGCGCGCCGGCACGGCCGCATAGGTTTGTGCGGACCTAACTCATTTGAGGTGTTCTGCACGCCCGGCCTTGCGCCGCCGCGCCCGGATTGCGGATCATCACGGCCGCTGTCTCTTGCGAACGATTTCGATTTTCCGCGGCATCGCACGAACACTCCTCGCCTCTTTCTGCATTCGTGCCAGCCCTGTCGGGCAAGGCGCCACTGAACGGGCGATTTTTTTGTAACGGCGGGCTTCCGGCAGCACTGGCGGGCTTGTCCAGTGATTGCCCAAGCGCGGGAAGTACAGCAAAATTTCCGGCTTTCCCGGATATCGGCAGGACAGCGTCGCCATTTGAACCTGCCTGCTGCCTTGTGCCCGCCCCGTGCAGGGCCTGGCAGTCCGGACCCGACCAGCGGTATGGCATCAGCACAAGGAGTAAGTACCCGTGTCGGGTAACCCATCCATCGTCTACGTTCTCGATGACGACGAGATCGTCTTGTGGCTCTATCGGGAACTGCTTCAGCACCACGGCGTGGTCCTGAGACCGTTCACATCGCCGCGGGCGTTTCTCGACAGCTACGCGCCCAGTCCGTGCGAATGCCTGGTCTGCGATCTGCGCATGCCGGAACTCTGCGGACTTGGCGTGCAGAACGAACTGCTTTCCACCGGCGATTGCCTGCCCATCATCTTCGTGTCCGGTCACGCGGAAGTCTCGTCGGTGGTGGAAGCCATGCGTGTCGGCGCGTTCGACTTCCTGGAAAAACCCGTGGACGGCGAACGCCTGGTGCAGACCGTCCGGGCCGCACTGGAACACAGCCGCGGCCTGCATGCCCGGCGGCTGGCCATGAGCGAGCGCCGCAAGCGGCTGGCCACGCTCACGCCGAAAGAGCGCGAGATTGCCGAACACGTCGCCAGCGGCAAGTCCAGCCGCCAGATCTCCGAAGCGCTGAACATCAGCGTGCGCACGGTGGAGAACCATCGCGCCCGCGTGACCGAAAAGCTCTGCATCACGTCCGTGGCCGAACTCGTGCGGCTGCTGTACGACCTGCCTGATCCTGGCGTCTGAGACGCCCCTTCGGTTTCCGCGCATTTGCGCGGCATGGCCGTGCAGCACAGCATCCAAACGCGCTACACAGCACTCTCCGCCGCCATGACGGCGGCATTGGCTACGCCAGCCCAGGAGTGAGGCGCCGCGCTGCCAAGCGCCCCTTACTCCTCACGGCTCCTGCTTTCCTCAAATCAACCCGACCTGCTTGACGCCCGGCTTTTTTCGCGCATAAACTTTTATGAACTATACGTTCATTTTTGAACAACATGCCAACCGCCATCGAAACGAGGTCGGCGGATGGCGCCCCACCCACTGGCAGAAAGCAGGCAGACAACATGACTTCCCTGAAGATCGGCATCAACGGCGCTGGTATCGGCGGCCTCGCGGCGGCAATCGCGCTGCGCAAGCTCGGCATGGATGTGACCGTGTACGAACAGGCCGCGCGCTTTGCGCGCGTCGGCGCCGACATCAACCTGACTCCTAACGCCGTGCGCGCGCTCGATGGCCTCGGTGTCGGCGAGGCGTTGCGCGAAACCGCGGCACGCCCGACCCATCGCATCAGCCGCACGTGGGATACCGGCGAGGAAACGTCGCGCCTGCCCATGTCGGACGAAGCCGAACAGCGTTACGGCGCGCCGCAGCTCACTATGCACCGAGCCGACCTGATGACCGCGCTCGAAGGCGCCCTGCCCGCTGCAAACGTCAAGCTCGGCCACAAGGCCGTGGCGATCGAGCGCAATGACAACGGCACCACCGTGCGCTTTGCCGACGGCGGCGAGGACAAGGTCGATGTTCTGGTCGGCGCGGACGGCATCCACTCGGTGGTCCGTACGGCGCTGTTCGGCCAGGAAAGTCCGATCTTTACCGGCGTCGTGGCGTACCGCGCCGTGGTACCCGCAGAGCGCCTGGCCGGCGTGCCCAATCTCAATGCCTTCACCAAGTGGTGGGGCACGGACCCGACTTCGCAGATCGTCACGTTCCCGCTCAATCGCGGGCGCGATATCTTCATCTTCGCGACGGTGGCGCAGGAAAGCTGGCGCAACGAATCGTGGACCACGCCGGGCCGCGTGGAAGACCTCCGCAGCGCTTATGCAGGGTTCCATCCCGAGGCACGCGCACTGCTGGATGCCTGCGACGACGTGCTGATCTCCGCGCTGTACGTGCGCGATCCGCTGCCGACGTGGTCGGACGGCCATGTCACGCTGATGGGCGATGCCTGCCATCCGATGATGCCTTTCATGGCGCAAGGTGCCGGCATGGCGATCGAGGATGGCGTGGTACTCGCACGCTGCCTGGCCGATGCTGCGCAGGACGGCTATGCGGCGGTGCCGTCGGCGCTCGCCCGTTACCAGCGCGCACGCCATGAGCGCACGAGCCGCATCCAGATCGGCTCGCGCAGCAACGCGTGGCTCAAGGAAGGCGGCAATGCGGACTGGGTGTACGATTACGACGCCTGGAACGTTGCGCTGGGTTGATCCCCACGCAACCCAACCTGTACGGCCGCACTTCGCGGCCGTTTGCCTTTTTCTCCTTGACCATGCCGAAGCAGAGCCCCGACATCGACAACAACGCCGACACCGACGACGCCAAAGACCAGCAACTGGTCTCGCCCGTCATCCGCGGCCTGCGGCTGCTGCGCTTCATTGCCGAAGGCGGCTCGACCGCCAATCTCAGCGAAGTCGGCCGGCGCATCGACGTCAACCGCGTTACGGTCATGCGGCTGCTCGCCACGCTCGAACACGAAGGCATGCTGGAACGCCTGCCGCAGGGCGGGCATGAGATTGGATTCGGGTTCCTGAAGCTGGCGTCTCGCGTGCTGGCGGCCAATGATCTGACCACGTTCGCGCGGCGTGTGCTTGCGCGGCTCAGCGGATCGCTGCAGCTCTCGGCCTACCTCGTCGTGCGTGATGGCGGCCATGCGCTGTACCTGCTGCGCGATATGCCGAACACATCGCTGGTCAGCAATATCCAGGTCGGCAGCCGCGTCGCCGCGCACCTGACTACGCCGGGGCGCATGCTGATTGCCGATCTACCGCCTGAAGAATTGCGCGCCTTGCTTGGTGATGACCCGCTGCCAACCGTGACCGGCCAGAGCCCCGCCACGCATGCGCGGCTGGCCGACATCCTCGCAGCCGACCGCGAACGCGGCTGCGCATGGAGTTTTTCCGCGTTTGAAGCCGGTATCGATTCTTGCGCCGCGCCCGTGCGCGACGCCACCGGCGAGGTGATCGCCGCCATCAGCGTGGCCGGCCCGCAGCAGCGCTTCGAAACCGACAACACGCTGCGCGAACGCGTCGAGCGCGAGGTCAAGGCCGCCGCGCGCGACCTGTCCGCGTTGCTCGGTGACCGCGCTAGCAGTGGCCGGCAGCGCTAGCGCAGTCCGGCCGTTATTCGGCCTTGATGTCGTATTCGCGGATCAGCTTTGCCCACGCGGCCGTTTCTTCACGGATGCGCGCGGCGAGCGCATCAGGCGTGCTGGCGATAGGCTCCATGCCCTGGCGCTGAAGCTCGGCCCGTACGACAGTGGTGCCCAGCAATGCGCGCACCTCGGATGCAAGGCTGTCCACCGCCGCGGCTGGCGTCGCACGCGGCACAACCAGCGCATACCAGGAACTGACATCGATACCTGTCACGCCCTGCTCGGCCAGCGACGGTACGTCGGGCGCCGCCGGCGAACGCTTCGACTGCGTCACCGCCAGCGCGCGCAGCTTGCCCGACTGGATAAACGGCGCGAGCGTCGGCCACGTACCCAGCAGCACCGGCACCTGCCCGCCCACCACGTCATTAAGCGCCTGCGTGGTGCCCTTGTACGGCACGTGCATCAGCGTCACGTTGGCCTTGTGCCGGAACAACTCGCCCGCCAGATGCAGGCCGCTGCCGACACCGGGGCTCGCATAACCCATCGGTGAACCCGCCTGTGCCGATTGCCGCGCCAGCCGAATCAGATCCTGCACAGAGTTCGCCTTGACCGACGGATGCACGGCCAGCACGTTGGGCGAACTCGCGAGCAGCGACACTGGCCGGAAATCGCGCTCCACCTGATAGGACAGCGCCGGGAACAGCGTCGGGTTGATGGTCAGGTTGCCGGCAGGCACAACCAGCAGCGTGCAGCCATCGCCCGCGGCACGGCGCACGGCGTCGATGCCGATATTGCCGTTCGCACCGGGCTTGTTGTCGACGATGTAGGGAACGTCCGCGTGCCGCTGCTGCAGCCCATGCGAGAGTGTGCGCGCCAGCTGGTCAGCCGGGCCGCCCGCCGGGAACGGCACGACGATGCGCACATTGGCGCAGGCGGCTTCGGCATGCTGCATGGCCATGCCGGCCGTTGCCAGCAGGGTTGTCGCCACGGTGGTGAGCCAGCGGCGCCGGGTACAGGTAACGGACATCTTTTTGCGGGGGCTGGTGTTGCTTTGCTGCATGGTCTGTGTGCTTCAGCCGAGGCCAAACGGCCGCGGCGGTTCGGGCGGACGGTAGTCGAGCAGCCGCGACAGTTCCGCGGCAGCACCCCTGACCATTTCCACCATATTGTCCAGTTGATCCGGGTCGATGCGCGAAGCGGGAATGGTTGCCCCGAGCGCCGCCACCACCTTGCCAGTACGGTCGCGCACCGGCGCGGCGATGGTCGAGATGCTGGCCTCGAAGAAACCTTCCTGCAGCACATAGCCGCGTTCGCGGTCACGCTGGACCATGTCGTAGAGTTCCTCGACCGTGCGCGGCGTGCTATCCGAGAACACTTCGAGGTGCGATTCGGGATACAGCGCGCGCAGTTCGTCGAGCGACAGGTCTTCGAGCAGCACGCGTCCGAGCACCGTCGCATGCGCCGGCAGCCGCGTGCCGACGTTGACCGTGCTCGCAAACGGGCGCGGCGCCACGGATTTTGCGACATAGACGATCGAGCGTCCGTCGCGCACGACGAGATTGCACGGGTAGTGGATTTCATCGCGCAAGCGGTCCAGCAGCGGACGACCCAGCTCGGTCAGTTCCAGCGAGGCGAGGTAGTCAAAGCCGAGCCGCAGCACCGCCATGCCGAGGCGGAATTCCCGGCCGCCATCAGTGCGTTCGACAAAGCCCATCATCTCGAGCGTGGCCAGCAGCCGGAAAACCGTCGAGCGCGGCACCTTCAGGCGCCGCGCCAGCTCGGCGGCCGACAGCGTGCGCTCGCGGCTGCTGAATTCCCCCAGCAACCGCAGGCCGCGCTCCAGCCCGGGCACGATGTACTTGTCCTGGGCGTCTTCGGGCGGCGATTCGGTGGTCATGGTCTGTCTCTGCTATGGCGTGTTTTGGCGTTCTGGACGTGCTTCGGGTGCCTTGCGGTGCGGTTTTCCACTGCCGCATGCATCCGTAACTGTCCCATATATCACGCCTGAGCCCCGTCGGGTACCCGTCACGTCGACAAACCCCGCATGGCGACGGGTTGTCCGCCCGTCGCCACACGTTCCCCCACCCTTACTTCAGATAGTCCCGCAGCCAGGCGGCGCACTGCTCGCCATGCTGGGCCGGCCAGCGCACGACGATGGTCTCGTCGCGACGGCGCAGTTCCACGCAGATGTCCGAGACCGGACCGCGCTGCACCGGCGCACGCCCGAACAGCCGCGACAGGAAGCCGCCGTTGCCACCGCCGTGGCCGTTACCGTTCCAGACCGGCGCGCTCGCCGCGTGTCCGTTGTGCGCGGCGACCGATGCAGGCGCCGCCGCCGGCATGGCAGCAGGTGCCGTTGCGGCCGGCGTCGCAGCCGGAACCGCTGCCGCCACGGCCTGCCCGGCCTGCGGCGACAACCGCGCGAGCAGGTTGGCGCCGAACTCGTCCCACATCCGGTCAGCCTTGGTCTTCATCACGCTCAGGCCGAAGGTACCGAGCCGGCCCAGCACATCGACCTGCACCTTGATACGCAACTGCGTGGAACCGTCCTCCTGCTCCGTCAGGAACATCTCGCTCGTCTGGCGCAGCGAACTCGCCACCGAGGCATCCTCGCCGGTGCCTTCGGTACGCAGGTAGTGCGGCGCGCGCGTCTCGACGATTTTCGTATGCAGGCGGAAGCGTGCGTTGATGAACGCGATCTTCACCGCCATATGCGCGATGTACTCGACATCGCTGATGACCTCGATCGATTCCATGCCGGGCACGCAGGCGCCCATCACGTTCGGGTCAAGCATCAGTTCCCACACGCGTGCCGGCGGCACCGCGGTGACCAGGGTCTTTTCAATTTCCACGCATTTTCTCCGCGGCGGACAGGATGGATTCGACGATGCCGACATAGCCCGTGCAGCGGCACAGGTTGCCGTTCAGGCCGTGGCGGACTTCCTCTTCCGTTGGGTTGGGGTTGTTGGCCAGCAGCGCGCACGACGTCATCAGGAAGCCCGGCGTGCAGTAGCCACACTGCAGCCCGCCGCACTCCATGAAGCACTGCTGCAGCGGATGCAGATCGCCGTCTGCGGCCAGGCCTTCGACGGTCATCACGTGGCGGCCACGCACCTGCGCGGCCAGCATCAGGCAGGACTTGACGGCCTCGCCATCCACCAGCACCGTGCAGGCGCCGCAGATGCCGGTTTCGCAGCCGCGCTTGGTGCCGGTCAAGTTCAGGTCGTCGCGCAGCAGGTCGGACAGCATGCGCCGTGCGGGGACCTCGACGGTATGTTCTTCACCGTTGACGGTGACATCGATGGTGACTTTGTTCATGGCGACTCCTCAGTCCGCGGCCACGCCGAACAGATCGGCGATGGTGCGGCGTGCGACCGTGCGCACGATATGGCGGCGGAAATCCTCCGTGCCGCGCATGTCCGATACCGCGTTGATGTCGGCGGCGACGATGTCGGCAGCCTCGGCCGCCAGCTCCGCAGTCACGGTCTTGCCGGACAGCAGCGACTCGGCGCGGTGCAGGCGCGCCGGGATGGGCGTGGAGGCACCGACCGCTAGACGCGCCTCCACGCAGAAGCCGCCCTCGCGCCGCACCGACAGCGCCACGCTGGCGAGCGGCCGGTGTTCCGCGGCCGTGCGCAGGAAGCGCGCGTAGCGTCCATCCGCGCCGGCCGCCGGCGCAGGCAAGCGGATCTCGGTCACGATCTCGCCCGGCGTCAGTGCGGTGACGTAGTAATCGACGAGGAAATCCTCGATCGCCAGCACACGCTCGCCGCCCGGGCCGCTCAGCACGATCTGCGCACCGAGCGCCATCAGGCAGCCGGGCGGATCGGTGGCCGGATCGGCATAGCAAAGGTTGCCGCCGATCGTCCCCTGATTACGCACCTGCGGATTCGCCACGCGCGAAGCCATGCTCGCCAGCATCGGGTAATGCGCCTGCACGATCGGCGAACGCGCGACTTCCGCATGCAGGGTCAGCGCACCGATGCGCAGTCCCTGCTTCGGATCGAACGTGATGCCGCGCAGCGCATCGAGCCCGCCGAGATAGACCACATGGCTCGGTGTCACCATGCGCTGGCGCATACCAAGCATCAGCGCCGTGCCGCCCGCATACGCGCGGCAGTTGTCCCCGAGGTCGGCCAGCATGCGGCTGGCTTCGCCGACCGTAGCCGGCTCCAGGAATTCGAAATCACGCATGGGCGCTCTCCTTCTCCATCTCTTCGCGCTCGCGCAATGCGGCCAGCACCTTCTCGGGCGTGATCGGCAGCGAATGGATGCGCACACCGACCGCGTGATACACCGCGTTGGCAATCGCCGCCGCGCCGGGCAGGATTGCCGTCTCGCTTGCGCCCTTGGCGCCGAACGGGCCATTGGGATCGTTCGACTCGACGAGGTCGGTGCGCAGCATCGGCAGCGCATCGGCCGTGGCCATGGTGTAGTCGGCGAAGTTGCCGTTCTGCAGCCGGCCGTCTTCGTAGCGCAGGTGCTCGTAGAGCGTCCAGCCGATTGCCTGCACCGTGGCACCGTGCGTCTGGCCGTGCACCGCGAGCGGGTTGATGGCCTTGCCGCAGTCATCGGCGACAAAGCTGTCGATCACGGTCACGCGGCCCGTGCAGGTATCGACCTCCACTTCCACCGCCTGCGCCGCGAACGAATAGGCGGGCGCAATGTTGCCGTAGTAGTTGGCGTCGTGCATCACGGTGGGCGCGTCATAGGTGGCGCGCACATGGATGCCCTCGCCGCCATGGCGGAAGATATGGAGCCGTGCGATTTCAGCGAGCGTGGCCGACTTGTCCGGCTGGCCCGGCACGCTGATGCGGCCATCGGCAAACACCAGGCTGTCCGCATCCACGCCGAACTTCTCGGCCGCCAGCGCCATCACCTTCTGCTTCGCTTCGCGCGCAGCACGCAGCACGGCATTGCCCGAGATGATCGTCACGCGCGACGCCAGCGAGCCCAGGCAGAACGGCGAGGTATCGGTATCCGGCGCCATCACGGTCACGTGCGACAGCGGAATGCCCATCTCCTGCGCGCAGATCTGACTCAGCATCGTGTTGGCGCCCTGCCCCATGTCGCATTCGCTGGTCTGCAGCATCACGCGGCCATCTTCATTGAGCTTGAGCAGGATGGTCGAGCCATCCCAGTTGCCGAGCGTGCGGTTGCCGCTGACGTGCATCGCGGCGGCGATGCCCACGCCGCGCCGGCGCGTGCCGGTGCCACGCGGGGCCTCTCGCTTCGCATCCCAGCCGATTGCCTTGCGCGTCATCTCCAGGCATTCCTGCATGCCCGTGCTGCCGATCTGCCAGCCATGCACGCTGGTCTCGCCGCGGCCGATCGCATTGCGCTTGTGCACCTCAATCGGGTCCATGCCGATCATCCCTGCCAGCACCGTCAGATGGCAGTTCAGCGGGAACTGCATCTGTTGCCCACCGAAGCCGCGGAATGCACCTCGCGGCGGGTTGTTGGTGTACGCGAGCACCGCATGCGATCGCACGTTGGTCACGCGATGCATGTTGTCGCTGCGCATGGCGCTGACGTGCATGACGTCGCCGGCCAGGCCCGCATACGCGCCGCACTCGGCCGTGATACGGACATCCTTGGCCACGATCATGCCGTTGGCCGACAGGCCGATGCGCAGCCACACCTTTGCCGGCACGCTTGCGCGCGCGCCCTGGAAATCTTCGAGGCGGTTGTTGACCATCCGCACCGGGCGATCGAGCTTCGTCGCCAGGAACGCGCAGATCAGGCTGTTGTTCTCCTCGACGATCTTCGCGCCGAAGCCGCCGCCCGTAGTCGCCTGCACCACGCGGATTGTCGAGGCCGGACGGTCGAGCGCCTCTGCCAGGCGGCTGCGCGCGAGGAACACCGACTGCGTCGACGCGTACACCGTCAGGCGCCCGTTGCCGTCCTGCGTCGCGACGGAGGCCATCGGCTCCAGATAGCCCGGGTACTGCGAATGCATGTCGTACGTGGCCTCGTACACCGCGGCGGCCTCGGCAAAACCGGCCTCCACGTCGCCGCGCTCGATATGCATCTCATGGCCGATATTGCGCGTGCCGGCATGGACTTCCGGCGCCCCGTCGGCCAGGGCAGCCTCGGGGCTCAGCAGCGCAGGCAGTTCCTCGTACGCGACGCGGATCAGGTCGAGCGCATCGCGCGCGATTTCCTCGCTGACCGCGACCACGGCCGCCACTTCCTCGCCGACGTGGCGCACCACGCCGACAGCGAGGATGCGCTGCTCCTTGCGGTGCGGCCCCCACAGGCGCGTGGGCGTATCGCGCCCGGTCACCACCAGCTTGACACCGGGCAGCGCCTTCGCCGCCGCGGTATCGATGCTGACGATGCGCGCATGCGGGTGCGGGCTGCGCAGCACCTTCGCATGCAGCATGCCGGGTAGCTTGATATCGCCGGCATACTGCGCGCGTCCCATGACCTTCTCCCGCGCGGTCACCTGCGGCGTGGACGCTCCCACGATGGACTCGCTCATGCCCGCCTCCTGCGTCTTGTGTTGCATGGATCTGCTGCGCCTTGCGTCATTCCGCCGAGATGCCCATGTCGCGGATCACCCTGCCCAGGCGCTCATAGTCCGAAGCATTGACCTTGTCGAGCGCCGAGGGCGCACCGCCGACCGGAATCGCGCCGAACGTGGCCATCTTCTCGGTGACGTCCGGCAGCCTGATCACTTCATTGAGCTGCTCGTTGAGGACCTTCACCACCTCGGCGGGCGTGCCCTTGGGCGCCATCACGCCGTGCCAGGCGCCGACCACCACGTCCTTGTAGCCAAGCTCCGCCAGCGTCGGCACATTGGGCAGCAGCGCCGAGCGCTTGGCGTCGGTGATCGCCAGCGGAATCAGCTTGCCGGTGTTGATGTACTGCGCGACCGGACCCAGCGTCACGTACGCGAAGCTCACATGGCCGGCCACCACGTCATTGACGGCCGGCGCCACACCCTTGTACGGCACGTGCTGGATCTTCACGCCCGCGGCACGGTTCAGCATCTCGCCGGCGATGTGCATCGGCGAACCGGCACCCGGGCTGCCGTAGGTGAAGTTCTTGCCCGCCTTGGCCGCGGCGATCATCTCCGGCACCGTCTTGACGCCGGCCGCCGGGTTGGCCACCAGCAGCACCGCCTGCACCGCGGTCTGGATCACGGGTGTGAAGCCATGCAGCGGGTCATAGCTGGATGCCGGCGCGAGCTTGAGCACCATCGGCGCGAGCGTGAACGGGTTCGGCGTATAGAGCAGCGTGTAGCCGTCGGCCGGCGCACGGCTCACGAAGGAAGTCCCGACCACGCCTGCCGCGCCGGGCCGGTTCTCCACGATCACCGGCTGCTTGAGGCGGGCCGACAGCTTGTCGGCATACAAGCGCGCCATGGCGTCCGTATCGCCGCCCGGCGGATAGGCGACCACCATGGTCACGGTCTTGGTCGGATAGGCAGCGGCAGCGGCCGTGCTGCCCGCAGCAAGCGCCAGCGCTGCCATGGCAGTGGCAGCAAGGAAAAGTCGGCGGTCTCGTTTCATCAACAGCTCCTGTGGGGGCGCTTCGCGGCGGGAGTCGGGTCGGTTGTGCTCAACGCGAAGACAGGGTTGGCTCGATGGAAAACACCTCTGCGAGTGTTTCATTAGTAAAACGTATGTTCACATCAGGAACACACAGATATGCTAGGTCGCGTTTGTTGATGACTCAACTTACGTTAACCCCTAATTGACAATGGATGAGTTATGTTTTTCAAAACTAATATGACGAAGGCGCCGTATCCCGCGGCCACGGCGTCCGCCTATGAGACAATCTGGCGCCCTTCACGCCGCCTGGGCGCCTGCTCCGGCGCCGCGAAGCGTCCTCGAACCGCCTCAATCGGAAGGAATTCATGACCCGAAACACCGGGCCCGCAACTGGCCAGCAGGCTCAGCCGCCCTCCCCCGCAGACGACAGCCCCTGGACCGACCTGGACGAGGCCGGCAACGGCCTGACGGTGGACAACTTCCTGACCACCATGCTCAGCCAGCTCATCACGCGACTGCGGAGCACGGTGACGCAGCCCTATGCCGAGCAATTCGGCCTGACCGTGCCGGAGTGGCGCATCCTGGCGCTGCTGGCGCACGCGCGGACCTTGCCGTTCTCCGAGCTCGTGGTGCAGTCCACCTCCGACAAGGCGCTGGTCAGCCGCACGCTGCGGCTACTGGAAGAGCGCGGGCTGGTGCATCTGGAAACGGAGGGGAATACGCCGCGCAAGAAACTCATCTGCAGCGTGACGGATGCCGGGATTGCCCTGCATGACGAGGTAATGCCGCTCGCGCGACGCGGTCAGGCGGAGGTGATTCGGCAGTTGGCGCCCGAGGAGCGGCGGGCGGTGTATCTGGGGTTGAGGAAGCTGTTGAAGGGACAGGGATAGGGGCGTTCTTGGCGGACGCCCTTCAGACCGGCGGTGGTTAGGCTGCCGCGGCTTCGATCCCTCGCCGACTTCGCCGATCCGGTCTGCAAGCGGGGCGAGCGAGGCTTTGCAGAGGCTCGGCAGTGCGTCAGCGCTTGTTGGCTTGCCACCAACACGGCGTCCGACTCCGTAGCGAGGCGCGGGATTTCACCCTGACGTTCAGCTTGCCATCACCACCTTCGCCACCATGCCGATAGCGATCAGGCCTGCCACCACAGCAAAACCTTGCTGCAGCCTTGCGCCGCTCAGCCGGCTCGCGAGCAGTCGGCCACCCAGCATCGCCAGCATGGCACCGGCGGCGAACGGCACACCGACCTGCCAATCCATGCGTCCGGCAATGGCGGTCGTGATGACACCGGAAGCCGACACCAGCGTGATAACCGCCAGAGATGTCGCGACAATGGTATGCAGCGGCGCATTGGTGGCCTTCTTCAAGGCGGGTACGATGACAAAGCCGCCACCGACACCAAGCAGCCCCGACAGAAAGCCTGCGCCTGCGCCGGACAGCGCCAAGGCACGCGTGCACAAGGCTGTCCAGACAAAGCGTCCAGTTTGGTTGTCGAGCCGGCAAGGCTGCATGGACGGGGCGGCTTCGGCTGCTTGCGGCACCTTGCTCCCCGCTGCCTGCCGGAACATCCGCCATGCCACCAACGCCAGCACGGCGGCAAAGAGCAGCGTCAGCGGACCGTTGGGCAGGCGATGGGCAAACCACAGCCCAATTGGCGAGAATAGCGTGCCGGACACCGCCATGAGTAATGCGGCGCGGTAGCGCACGACGCCGGCACGGAGTCCAAGCATTGCGCCGACGGCTGCCGACAAGCCTACCGCCAGCAAGGCGACCGGCGCTGCCTCCGCCACGCTCAGGCGCAGGACAAAGAGCAACAGCGGCACGGCAAGAATGGCGCCGCCCGCGCCCGTGAGCGCGAGGATGAGGCCCACAACAGCGCCCAGTGCAGCGCTGGTGGCAACAATGTCTTGCATCTGTCATTCCATCAAGATGGGGCGGCTACGTGAATTGCACCGCCAGGCACGCGGCCAGTGCCGTCGCACAGCCCCCCCCCGCACTCACACAGCCGAGAGCGGCCGCGCCATGGCATGCACGGGAACAAAGCCGACACCGCGAACCAGTGCCCGTTTTAATCCGAAGGGTTCATGCCGACACATAAACAAGTTCCGTGCCATCGTGGCGCGTTGATCAAAAAGGCCGGCAAAACAAAGACTTGCACCGCGAGCGCATGCAAGTGGAGGACAGCTCCGGCTGTCAGGCGGATGTCACCGCTGCCAGCGGCGGCAGTGAATGGCAGCGATCTGGCAGTCAAGCGACGGCGCTGCCAGATCGGCGAATCAGCGGATGCCCAGGTCCCGTAGCCGCCGGTAGAGCGTGCGCTCGCTCATGCCGAGGGCTTGGGCGAGGTCGCGCCGTGTGCCCCGGAACTGACGGACCCGCTCGCGCAGCGCCTCGTCGTCGGTTCTCCAGCCGTCTGCCGGGCCCGGCCTGGTGACCGGCGCCATGCCCGTTTCCACGAGCCCCGGCGGGAGATCCTTGGCACGGATGACGCCGTCATCGGCGTACAGGCGGGCGCGATCGAGCACGTTGCGCAACTCGCGGATGTTGCCGGGCCAGTGATACGCACGCATCCGCGCCAGCGCTTCGGCGCTGAGGTGGAGCTGGTCCCCGGCCCCGCCCCCGCGCTGCAGGATCGACTCCGCAAGCAGCGGAATATCGTCGAGCCGCTCGCGCAGGGCCGGCAGGTGAATCGGGAACGCGGCAATACGGAAGTACAGGTCCTGCCGGAACAGCCCTTGACTGACCATCTCGTCCAGTGGCTTGTGCGTGGCCGCGACCAGCCGGAAGTCCGCCCGCCGCGTTTCCACGCTACCCACGCGGCGGTAGGTCCCCGATTCGATCAGGCGCAGCAATTTGACCTGCATCGACAGCGGTACGTCGCCCATTTCATCGAGGAATAGCGTGCCGCCATCGGCGGTTTCAACCAGACCCGGCTTGCGCGCGATGGCCCCCGTGAACGCGCCTTTTTCGTATCCGAAGAGTTCGCTCTCGAACAGGGCCTCGGTGAGGCCGGAGCAGTCCACCACGACGAACGGCCCGCCGGCGCGGCTGCTGGCCTCGTGCACAGCGCGTGCAAACATTTCCTTGCCGGTGCCGGATTCGCCAAGCAACAGGACCGGCAGCGAGGAAGGCGCCACCCGTTGCACGGCCTCCAGCGCAGTATTGAATGCCTCGGAGCGGCCGACCAGCCCTTCCGCGCTCGCGCGGGCCGATGCGCTGCGCACTGTGCTGAGGCGCTCGACATAGGCAACGACCTGCTGGTCCTCATCGAGGATCGGGCGCAGTTCGACATTCACATGTTCCGGGCCACGCGGCGTGTGATGGATATGCAGGACGCGGTCCGGGCCCCGAGTCTCGAACGCCTTGCGCATCGGGCAATGCTCGCCCGCCTGGTCGCACGGTACGTCATAGCCATGCGAAATCCGGTAGCAATGCTGGCCCAGATAGGGTCGGTCGACAGCGCCGAACTGCCGGCGGTAGGCAGTGTTGGCAGCCAGGATGCGGTAGTCCGTATCGAGGACGATCATCGGCTGGTTTTCCTGCTCCAGGTAGGACAGGAGTGCCTGGAGAGTGGCTTTGCGATCCATCGGGGGCTTGGGGGCTAAGTTGGGGACGGCGTAGGCGGCGCGCCATTCTGCCAAATTGTGCCAGCACTGCCAAGTGGCAGCGCCACGCTATGCCCCGCGGCAGCCGGATTGACTGTCGTGCTAAAAAATCCGCAAAAAATCAATCACTTGGAGATCGAATTGGCATTGGCACGAGTTTTGAGTGGTGAATCGCAACGCTCTGCTAACCACGGATAGACACACATGACACCGACCATGCCAAGCCCCTCGCAAATGGAGATCGAAGCCTTCTTCGATCCCGATACCTCTACGCTCAGTTACCTCGTACTGGATCGCGCCACGCTGCAATGCGCATTGATCGACAGCGTGCTCGACTACGATCCCAAATCCGGCCGCACACGCACCGCCAGTGCGGACCGCCTTGTCGAGCGCGTGCAGTCGCTGCACGCCACCGTGCAGTGGATCGTGGAGACCCATGTGCATGCGGACCACCTGTCTGCCGCCCCCTACCTCAAGCGCAGGCTCGGCGGTCAGACCGCCATCGGCAGCCATATCACCACCGTGCAGCAGGTCTTCGGCAAGCTTTTCAACAGTGGTGCAGACTTCGCGCGCGACGGGCATCAGTTTGACCGCCTGCTGAACGACGGCGATACCTTCAACATCGGCGGACTGCAAATGCGCGCCATGCACACGCCGGGGCATACGCCGGCATGCATGACTTATGTGGTCAGCGACGGCAACGATACCGCCGCATTCGTCGGCGACACCCTGTTCATGCCGGATTACGGCACTGCCCGGTGCGACTTCCCCGGCGGCGACGCGCGCACGCTCTACCGTTCCATCAACAAGGTGTTAAGCCTTCCACAAGACACTCGCCTGTACATGTGCCACGACTACCAGCCGGGCGGCAGGGAAATGAAATACATGACGACGGTCGCGGATGAGCGCGAGAACAACATCCACGTGCGTAACGGAATCAGCGAAGAGGAATTCGTCGCCATGCGCCAGGCGCGCGACGCCACGCTTTCCATGCCGACCCTGATACTGCCTTCGGTCCAGGTGAACATGCGTGCGGGCGAATTGCCTCCGCCCGAGGACAACGGCGTGCGCTATCTGAAGATTCCCCTCAACGCCCTCTGAGCCACCCGACCCAAGGAACAGACGACCATGCAACCCCGCGCCCTCACCAACGATCTTTCGGTCAGCCAGCAGATCGTTCCAGACGATGTGCACGCTCTGGCGGCCTTCGGCTTTCGCTCGTTGATCTGCAACCGCCCGGATGGCGAAGGCCCTGACCAGCCAAACTTCCAGGAAATCGAACGCAAGGCTTCCGCGCTCGGCCTGCAGGCACATTACCTGCCGGTGGAATCGGGCAAGGTCAGCGACGAACAGGCTCAGGCGTTCGGCCAACTCCTGGACAGCCTGCCGAAACCCGTATTGGCCTACTGCCGCACCGGCACGCGCTCGGCGACGCTGTGGGCGCTGTCGCAGTCCGTGATCAGGCCACTGCCGGACATCATCGAGCGGGCCGCGGCCGCCGGCTATGATCTAAAGGGCGTCGTGCGGCGCATCGCCAATGGCGGCCGCACGCCCGTCGATGTTGCCGATGCCAGCCACGCTGTGGTCATCATTGGCGGCGGCGCCGCGGGAATCGCCGTGGCGTCGAGCTTGCTGGCACGCAAGCCGGGGCTGGATATCGCCATCGTGGATCCGGCCGACATCCACTACTACCAGCCCGGCTGGACGCTGGTGGGCGGCGGCGTCTTCGAGCCAGCCCATACCGCGCGCACCATGGCTTCGGTGCTGCCGCGGGGGGTGGCATGGATCAAGGCAGCCGTGGCAGCCTTCGAGCCCGAGCGCAATGCTGTCATCCTTGATGGGTGCCGCGTGGTGAAGTACGAACAACTGATAGTGTGCCCAGGGCTCAAGCTGGATTGGGACGCCATCGAAGGGCTGCCCGAAACGCTGGGCCGCAACGGCGTGACTTCCAACTACCGCTACGACCTCGCTCCGTACACCTGGAACCTCGTGCGCGAGTTGACCCGCAAGGGCGGCGGCAAAGCGCTTTTCACGCAGCCGCCCATGCCGATCAAGTGCGCCGGCGCGCCGCAGAAAGCCATGTACCTGTCTGCCGATGCCTGGCGCCGCGCCGGCATTCTCGATCGCGTCGACATAGATTTCTGCAATGCAGGCAACGTGCTGTTCGGTGTGGCCGACTACGTGCCGGCGCTGATGCAGTACGTCGAGCGCTATGGCATTGCACTGAATTTCGGCGAGACGCTGGTGAAAGTGGATGGCGCCGCACGCCGGGCAACGTTCCGCCTGGCCGCGGATGGGGGCGATCCGAAACTGGTCGAGCGCGAGTTCGACATGCTCCACGCGGTGCCGCCCCAGAAGGCGCCCGATTTCATTCGCGTCAGCCCGCTGGCCGATGCCGCCGGCTGGATCGACGCCGATCCGGCAACGCTGCGTCACAAGCGCTTCGACAATGTCTTCGGGTTAGGCGACGCCGGCAACATGCCCAATGCCAAGACGGCCGCCGCGGCGCGCAAGCAGGCGCCAGTCGTCGCGCACAACCTGCTCGCCACGCGCGGCGAGGCCACGGGAGAAGCCCGCTACGACGGCTACGGCTCCTGCCCCCTGACCGTGGAACGCGGCAAGATCGTCCTGGCCGAGTTCACCTACGGCGGCAAGGTCGCACCGAGCTTTCCGGGCTGGCTCATCGACGGCACGCGGCCTTCGCGGCTGGCATGGTGGCTCAAAGAGCGGATTCTGCCGCCGCTCTACTGGCAGGGGATGCTGAAAGGACGCGAATGGCTCGCGACACCCGAGTTGCAGGGATAACACCCGAAGCTGCCCGAACTGTTGTACCCGGTTGCGGTTATCCGGTTCTACCCCCTTCCGGGCAAGACTTGTCTACCGTCGGCCCAAATGGCACACCATGGTTGAAATCAGTGCTCGTCTGACGCGCTGAAACGCCGCCGGTAGTATCCAGGACTTGTTCCAAGCCGGGTGCGAAAATGATTGCGCAACGTGGCTGCGGCACCAAAGCCCACCTGCACCGCGATGTCATCCATCGATAATCCGGTTTCTTCGAGCAACACCCTGGCTCGGCTGATCCGCTCGATCAGCAACCACTCACCAGGCGGCATGGCCATCATGTTGACGAAGTGGCGCTGGAAGGTGCGGCCACTCATTGCGGCTTGTTTTGCCATCCTGACAATCGGCCAGTCTTCCCCCAATGTTGCGCGCACCGTGTCCAAGAGAGGAGCCAACGATGCGCTGCTGCGCTTCGAAACCGGCTCGGCAATATACTGGGCCTGACCGCCTTCACGGTGCGGGGGCATGACCAGCCGACGTGCGACCTGATTGGCAGCGCGAGGCCCGAAGTCCCGGCGAATCAGGTGCAGGCACAGGTCGATTCCCGCCGCACTGCCGGCCGAAGTCAGGACATCGCCAGCATCGACGTAGAGCACATCTGCCTCTACCCGGATTTCCGGATACCGTTCCGCAAGCGCTGTCGCGTGACGCCAATGGGTAGTCGCCCGCTTGCCGTCAAGCAAGCCTGCGGCAGCCAATACAAAGGCACCGGTGCAGATCGACATAACCCTCGCTCCGCGCTTGTTCGCCTTTTGCAAAGCACCGCAAAGCTCCGGCGGCACAACGGCATCGATGCTGCGCCACCCGGGAACAATGATTGTCTTGGCCTTCGATAAAAGTTCAAGGCCCCCGTCTGCTTGCACCTGGATACCGCCCACTCCGCGCAACGTTCCAGGCTCGGCCGAACATGTCGCAAAGCGATACCACTCGTCTCCCATTTCCGGTCTGGGCAGACCGAATACTTCCACGGCGCAGCCGTATTCAAACAGGCTTAGCCCGTCGTAGACGACGACTGCTACCAGCCCTCCGTTGGCACGGGTTTGCGTTTTGTTCTTTGACATGAATGACGGATCGCTAGTGGGTCGCAGTCGAGGTCACCTGGCGAGGTGGATACGTGGCCCGGCTGTCGCGCGACTCAGAAGTGTCCAGACCGGCAAACCCAGGACCGCAGCGAGGATCAGCAGGCAGGAACCGTCCCGAATCGCCGTGCCACCATTTTGGCATGATCCAGACGTTAATTGTCGTTCGTGCCACTAGTGAGTTTACCTACCCACCCCTATCCTTGGATCGGTGGTTCGCGACCCGACAAGGGAAGGGAACGACGTACACCACTGACTTCAACCCAAAGTGAGAGACAACGTGAAAGACAAGCTACTGATGCTCCGCCCTGGTTTTTTTCAAGGCTCGGAAGGCCCCTTCTATTGCGGCGATGCCATTGCTGTCGAAGGGCTGCTCAGCTTCTTCCCGCAGCTGCGCAGCGAGATCGATGTCGAGTACATCGATGCGCCGCGCCCGCGCCAGGCAATTGTCGAGTTGATCGGCGAAGCAAACCAGTCCGCCCCTGTCCTGGTGCTCGGAGCCGGACGAACGCCGGTTGACGACAGCGTCGAGATTCGCATGCACGGCCAGACACAGTTCATCGATTCCCCCGACCATATCCGTCGATACCTATCGTCGCAATACGGCGTAGCTCGACCGGCTTCCTGAGTGCCGCACCAGCGGTCAGTTCATGGCCACCACTGAAGCCAGGAACAGAGCGAAGCACGTGCGCGGTAGAGGCTCACAGCCAAATGCCGCGCCGGCTCTCCGCCGGCCCTCGTGACCCGAGGGCTGCGGATAGCGAAGCCGTTGCCCGATGTAGATGCTTCTTACACTTCAGGCCGCATATCAAGAACGTCGTTGCCAATAGCTCGACACAAGTAGAAAAATATTCCACAAAATGGCTTTACCCCTTCGTCTTTTGAAAGTTCATTCCCCTCCCTGATCACTACGATTTCTCTCACGGCTTTAACGAGCCACTGTCTCGACGAGACAGCGGTCCCGAGGCCGGCGAAGGTGCCATCAGCTATCAGGTAAATCGTTCCACGGGACCTGTCTGGCACTGATGTTGCCCTTCGACAATATCTATAACCACATTGGAGACAAGGCATGAAGCTGCTGCAATCGCTGTTGCAAAGCGCGCTGCTCGCGACCGTTCTCGGTTTCACCGCACCCGCCGTACATGCTGAAGACCTGCTGGACACCGTCAAGGCCAGCGGCGTCCTGAAGGTCGGCATGGAGGGCACGTACCCCCCGTTCGGCTATCGAAATGGCCAAGGCCAGCTTGATGGCTTTGACGTCGCGGTGGCCAGGGCCGTGGCAGACAAGATGGGCCTCAAAGTTCAGTTCATTACCACTGAGTGGAGCGGCATCATCGCGGGCCTGCAGGCCGGCAAATTTGACGTCATCGTGAATCAGGTGAGCATGACGCCGGCGCGTAAGCAGGCACTCGATTTCACGCAGCCTTATGTCTATTCCGCGGTCCAGGTGCTTCAACGCAGCAACGACAAGCGCGAATTCGGGTCGTTGGACGCGCTGAAGGGCAAATCCGTTGGCGTCACGCTCGGCAGCAACTATGCCGATCTTGCCAAATCGGTGCCTGGCATCCAGGTGCAGACCTATCCGGGTACCTCGGAAAACCTGCGTGATCTCGCAGCCGGCCGTATCGATGCCGCGCTCAATGATCGGCTGATGCTGCCGTACCTGATCAAGAACGCCAACCTGCCACTACGTACCGGTGCGCTGCTGGCCGGCACGAAGCTGGAAATGGGTATTCCCTACCGCAAGGGCAATCCCAAATTCGCCAAGGCCATTGACGACGCCCTGATTGCGCTGCAACAGGACGGCACCTTGCGCAAGCTGTCCATCGAGTGGCTCGGCACCGATGCCAGCCAACCCCTCGCACAGTAACCCCAACGCCTGACCGCCTGACCGCCCGCCCGTCCGGTTGCGGCCGGGCGCGTCCGGTCAAAGCCATGGATCGCATCATGAGCCCTTTTGATCTGATTATTCATGCCTCCCCGGTGCTCTTGCAGGGCGCCGCGATCACCGTGAAGTTCGCCCTGGCCTCGATGATCTTCGGCCTGTTGGTCGGGATCGTCGTTGCCATCATGGGAATCAGTGCCAGTCCTGTCCTCAGTGGCATCGCACGCGCCTATGTCAGCGTCATGCGGGGGACGCCGCTGCTTGTGCAGATGTTTGTCGTCTACTACGGTCTGCCCGATCTCGGCATCAATCTCGAACCCACTACTGCCGGCATCCTTACTCTCACGGCCAATGCCGGCGCTTACCTCTCGGAAAGCATGCGCGGCGCGATCCTGGGTATCAGCCGCGGGCAATGGAGCGCGGCGCACAGTCTCGGGCTTAGTCACCTGCAGACACTGCGTTACATCGTCTGCCCGCAGGCGCTGCGGCTGGCCGTACCGAGCCTCGGCAATACGCTAATCAGCCTGATCAAGGACACCTCGCTGGTTTCCGTCATCACCGTAACCGAGTTGCTGAGATCGTCGCAGGAGATCATTGCCTCGACTTTCCAACCGCTTCCGCTCTACCTGTCAGTAGCCGCCATTTACTGGTTGCTGAGCACAGGATTGTCGTGGGTGCAGCGGCGCATCGAGGCGCGGCTGACACTGCGCGTGACACGCTGATTCGCCTGCCAGGCGAAGCGCTACAACAATAATCTGCAAGCAGGAGACGAAACAATGATCGCTCTCGAAGGCGTATCGAAATGGTACGGTCAGTTCAAGGTGCTGGATGCATGCAGCACGCGTGTAGAGAAAGGCGAGGTCGTGGTCATCTGCGGTCCGTCGGGATCAGGGAAGTCAACGCTCATCAAGACGGTGAACGGGCTCGAATCGTTCCAGCAGGGCGTCATCAGCGTGGACGGCGTGAGCGTCGGGGATCCCAAGATCAACCTCGCGCAACTGCGCTCACGGGTTGGCATGGTGTTCCAGCATTTTGAGCTGTTCCCGCACCTGAGCATTCTCGACAACCTTTCCCTGGCACAGGTCAAGGTGTTAAAGCGCGGCAAGGACGAGGCCCGGGAAAAAGGCCTAAAACTGCTTGAGCGCGTCGGCCTGAAAGCCCACGCCGCAAAATTTCCCGCGCAGCTTTCGGGCGGACAGCAACAGCGCGTTGCCATCGCGCGCGCCCTGTCGATGGATCCCGTCGCCATGCTGTTCGATGAACCGACTTCGGCACTGGACCCGGAGATGATCAACGAGGTGCTCGACGTCATGACTGGACTCGCTCGCGAAGGCATGACGATGATCTGCGTCACCCATGAAATGGGGTTCGCGAAGAAGGTTGCCAACCGCGTGATCTTCATGGATAGCGGCTCCATTATTGAAGACACTGGCAAAGATGCCTTTTTTGGCGACCCGAAGTCAGCCCGTGCAAAGGAATTCCTGGCGAAGATCCTGCACTGATGAAGGCGCGCTTGCCCGCATGAAGCCTAGAGTCGGCGATAGCTACCTCACAGCGTCTGTCTCACCTGATTTATTTCCTCCAGAGCCGAAGTCCCATGAAAAAAATCTCGGATCGCATTGCTTCATTTTCCCGCCTTCAACTGGTCGGCGCGGTCACCCCCCTGGAGAAACTCGATCGCTTGTCTCGTATGCTCGGTCGCGATGTCTACATCAAGCGCGATGACACCACGCCACTCGCCTTTGGCGGAAACAAGCTGCGCAAGCTCGAGTTTCTGGCGGCCGACGCCTTGAGCAAAGGTGCTGATACGCTGGTGACAGCCGGCGCGATTCAGTCGAATCATGTCCGGCAAACGGCCGCCTTGGCAGCCCGTCTTGGACTGCGTTGCCACGCGTTGCTGGAGAACCCAATCAACACCACGGACGTCGACTATCTGCGCAGCGGTAATCGCCTGCTGCTCGACCTGTTCGACGCGCACGGTGAACCGGTTGCCACGCTCGACAATGCCGACGCCCAGTTGCAAGCACTGGCCGAACGACTGCGCGGCGACGGGTATCAGCCCTACATCATCCCAATCGGCGGGTCCAATCCGCTTGGCGCATTGGGATATGTCCATGCCGGCCTGGAGATGGCGCAGCAAGCCGACGCGATGGGCGTTTCATTTGCGGCTGTCGTGCTGGCATCCGGCAGTGCGGGAACCCACGGAGGCCTGGCGTTGGCACTCGCCCATGCAATGCCGGACGCACAAGTCGTCGGTATTACCGTGTCGCGGCCCGTCGAGGCGCAGGCGCCCAAGGTGGCAGGGCTGATCGACGGAACGGCGGAATTGCTCGACATCGAAGTACCGGCGGAACTGCGGCTCGAACTGTGGGACGAATATTTCCTGCCCCGCTATGGCGAACCTAACCGGGCTGCGCTCGATGCCATCAGATTGCTGGCCCGTACGGAGGGAGTCCTCCTCGACCCCGTGTATACAGGAAAAGCGATGGCTGGCCTGCTCGACGGCGTGATGCGCAAGCGCTTTGCGGGTGAGGGTCCGCTGCTGTTCCTGCATACCGGCGGCGCACCGGCGCTATTTGCCTATCGCGACGCGCTCCCGGCAGTCCTCATTTAATCATCTGCCTGCATATCAAACGTCCCGGCGGCACTCGACCACGAATAACGATGCCGCATCGTTTAACCATGAGAATTGCTATGAATGAAAACACCCACCTCGTTTGTGCCGGCCGCCACCCGGAGCGCTTCGGCGGCGTCGTCAACACGCCGATCTTCAGGGCGTCGACCATCCTCGCAGGTTCGATGGCCGAATGGGAAGAGATGAAGCGCGCGCGCGCTGCGGAAGAGCCCGGGGCAACGACTTATGGCCGCTATGGCACGCCTACTACGCAAGCGCTCGAAGAAGCCGTAGCTGGTCTTGAGGGCGGATATCGATCGCTAGTCTTTCCTTCCGGCCTTGCCGCGGTCAGTACTGCGCTGACAGCTTTACTCTCGGCAGGTGACCACGTCCTCGTGACCGACAGCGCTTATTCCCCGACACGCGCCTTTCTGGAGCGGGTCCTGGCGCGCTTCGGCGTTGAAGTCGAGACCTATGATCCGGTAGGCGGCACGCCGATCGAGGCCCTGTTGCGGGCGAATACGCGCGTGGTCTATGTAGAATCGCCCGGTTCCGAGACCTTCGACATCCAGGACATTCCTGCCATTGCTGCAGCGGCGCATCGACACGGTGCCTATGTCGTAATGGACAACACCTGGGGGACGCCGCTCTACTTCAAGCCGTTCGCACATGGGGTCGACGTGTCGGTCCAGGCCGCCACGAAGTACATCGTGGGTCATTCCGACGCAATGCTTGGCGTAGTGACGTGCAATCGAGAGACCTGGCCTCTGATCAAGCAGACCACTCATGACATGGGTCAAACGGCAGGCCCGGATGATATCTATCTGGCTCTGCGCGGCCTGCGTACATTGGCCGTCAGATTGCAGCGTCACTGGCAATCTGGGCTGCGTGTCGCCCAATGGCTGGAGCTGCAGCCGCAGGTCGAAGCGGTCCTGCATCCCGCCTTACCATCCCATCCGGGACACGCACTGTGGAAGCGCGACTTTACCGGCGCATGCGGCCTCTTTTCGGTGGTGCTGCGCACAAACTCTAAAGCCTCGCTCGCGGCGTTCATTGACGCTCTCGAGCATTTCGGCCTGGGTGTTTCGTGGGGCGGCTATGAAAGCCTCGTGATCCCGTTCACGCCGGGAATGGGACGCACCGGCCATCGGTGGCCGCACCAGGGACAAGCAGTACGTCTGCATGTGGGCCTGGAGGACACGGAGGATCTGATCGACGATCTGCGGCGGGGTTTGCTGGCCCTTTCGGCGTGCGACTCCGAAGCAGAGAACGAGAAGGCTGGCTCCGGCGAGATCTGCCATAGCTGAAGCACCGCACTGCTTGCTACCACGATGACTGGCGAAGCTTTCGCGCTCCTAAAATGGCGAGAAGGCTTGCCGCAACTCAGTCACGCCGATTCCCTCAATGAAGCTGCCATGAGCAGCTGTCAGAATCCGGCACGCAAGTGCGCCCTGGCATCTTCCGCATGGCCGCTTCTGGCTGAAGCGGCCTCTCGATTTCCCCGGATGTCTCAGATGGGGCCGCTGTGAGACCAACAGCCCGCCTGTAGATTGCCGACGAAACCACAAACTCAAACCTCCAACTCCTCCAACACCTGCCCCTTCGTCTCAATCCCCAAAAAGTGCACCGTAATCGCCGCCAAAAACGGCACAGCCGCCAGCGAAAGAAACGCACCGCTGAGATCGCCGCTGCCGATAGTGCTGGCGATCAGCGACGGAGCAAAGATGGCAGCGAGCTTCAACCAAGCCCCACCAAGCCCACACCCCATAGCCCGCACACTGGTCGGATACAGCTCAGGCGTATAGACATAAGCCGTAATAAACCCGCTAGCCAGGAACCCCATAGCCAGCGCACACAGCGTCGCCACAACATAGACGTTCGACGCATGAAACACCCCCGCCAGCACCAGCGACAGCGCACACAGCAGGAACGACACATTGATCACCGGCTTGCGGCCAACCTTGTCCACAATCATCGCGCACACCAACGAGCCCACCACACCCAGCACTGAAGCGCCAGCAGCCAGATTCAGCGCGAGTTGCAGCGGTGCGTGATACACGGTCTTGTAGACCGTCGGCAGCCAGGTCGACAAGCCATACTGAATGAACCCGCAGGTTGCCCACAGCATCCACACCGCCAGCGTGCGGCCGATATAGGCCTTGCTGACCAGGTCACGGACACGGCGACGCGGATGATGGGTCATCGCATCAAAGGCACTGGTATCGCCCACCGGCGGCAGCGGCGTGCGGGCACGCGCTTCGAACGCACGCAGCGCGCTGTCCGCTTCTTCCATCCGCCCCTTCTCCGCCAGCCAGCGCGGCGACTCCGGAACCACGCGGCGCAGGATGAAGAACAGCACCAGCGGCACGCCGCCGAGGAAGTACATCACCTCCCAGCCGTAGTGCGGCACCAGCCAGGCGCCCACACCGTTGGAAACCATCAGGCCGATCGGGAACACGACTTCATACAGCAGCACGAAGCGCCCACGGCCATGCGCACGCGTGACTTCGTTGATGTAGGTGGCCGCCACCGGCAACTCGCCGCCGAGACCCAGACCCTGCACGATGCGCAGCACTGCGAAGATCTCGAAAGACGGCGCAAAGCCGCACGCAATGCTCATCAAACCGATGATGCCCGCACTCCATCCAATCGAACGCAGCCGGCCGAAACGCTCGGCCAGCGCCGGGAACACCAGCGCGCCGACGAGCTGGCCCACCGAGGGCGCAGCAATCAGGAAGCCGATCTGGCCCGGCGTGAGCGACCACTTGGCGATCAGCAGCGGCAGCGTGGCCGCGATGGCGATGACGTCGAAACCGTCGAAGAATGTCGCGAGGCCGATCAGCAGCCGCGCGCGGATATGCATGGCATTGCCCGGCATGCGCTCGATGCGGGCGATGATGTTGCCTCGTGTGACGCCACCCGCGCTACCTGCGGCACTGGTGCTGCGGCTGTCGGCAAAGCCGGCGGCGCCTTCGGCAGCGGTCACGATACTGGCGCTGGCCGCCATTTGCGCGCCGGGGGACGCGGTGTCTTGTCTCTGTGTCAGCACGGTGCTTCTCTTCTAATACTTTGGGGGGCAGTCAGCCATCGCGCCGCGGCACGGAGGGCTTCGGTTGCGCGCTCGGGCGCACGGTGAAGCGCCGGCGAGGCTGGCAGGCCTCGCCGTCGGGCGTGGACTTACAGGTCCAGCACCAGCCGGCTGCCCTTGCAGCCGGACACGCAGACCATCATGGTCTTGTTGGAGGCGCGCTCGCTGTTGCTGAGCACGCTGTCGCGGTGGTCGGGGCAGCCTTCCAGCACAGCGGTCTCGCACGAACCGCACACGCCTTCGCGGCAGCTGTGCTCGACGTCCAGGCCGGCTTCGAGCAGTGCGTCGAGCAGCGACTTGCCCGACGGCACCTTGACGAGGGAGCCCGTGCGCGACAGCTGCACGACGTATTCGCCTTCCTGCACCGACTCGGTCGACGGATCGGCGGCGAAGCGTTCGATGTGGACGTTCGGATAGCCGTGCGCCTCGCACGCGGCTTCGAACGCATTGAGCATCGGGCCGGGGCCGCAGCAGTACAGGTGCGTCTGCGCGTCCTGGCCGGCCAGCATGGCCTTCATGTCGGGCGGAGCACCGGCTTCGTCGTCGAAGTGGAAACGCACCGCGTCGCCATACGCCGACAGCGAATCGACGAACGCCGCTTCGGCGCGCGTGCGGGCGCAGTACAGCAGCGTGAACGAACGGCCCAGCTCGGCCAGGCGGCGTGCCATGCAGACGATCGGCGTGACGCCGATGCCGCCGGCGACGAGCACGGTGTGCGCGGCGCTTTCATCGAGTTCGAAGTTGTTGCGCGGCGCGCTGACGGTCAGCGTGGCGCCGACGCGCAGTTGCTCATGCACGTAGCGCGAGCCGCCGCGGCTGTTGCGGTCCTGCAGGACACCCACGGTGTAGCGGTCGCGGACTTCCGGCGCGCCGCACAGCGAGTAGCTGCGGACCAGGCCATTGCCGAGGTGCAGGTCGATATGGGCGCCCGGACCGTATTCGGGCAGCGTGGCCCCGTCGGGATCTTGCAGCTCGAGGCTGACAATGCCGCGCGCTTCGTAGCGCATGGCCTGGACTCGCATCGTCAGGGTCTTGTGGGCACTCATGTGTCTTCCTTCTGTTTCCTTGGCGCGCCGCGCACAATACAGCGCGGCGCTACTAGCCTGGTCTTGCGCTCGCGTTCAGCGAGTTCAGCGCTTCTCGGTCAGGAACTTGCCTGCCGGGCCGCCAGCGTTCTTCTGGCGGCGCGTGTTGCCGTCGATGCCGCCCTCGATCGCCCATTCGGCGAACATGGTCGGGCCCGGCTCGAACGCGCGCGGTTCCCAGTGCTCGTCGAGCTGGTCTTCGTCGGCGTAGTACTCGATCAAGCCGCCGGCCGGATTCTTGAAGTACCAAAAGTAAGCCGACGAGATCGGGTGACGGCCGGGGCCGAGTTGCGTGTCCCAGCCCTTGCGCGACATGTGCATGCCGCCGCCGAAGACTTCGTGCAGATCGCGCACGGTGAACGCCACGTGGTTGATGCCGGCCTTCGGTTCCGGCAACTGCAGCAGGAACAGGTCGTGGTGACCGCCTTCGGCTGCGCAACGCAGGAAAGCGCCGCGGTCCGGGTAGCGGTCGGACGGCACGAAGCCGAACTTCTCGACGTAGAAGCGCTCGGTAGCCTTCACGTCCTTGACGAAGAACACCACGTGGCCGACTTCGATCGGCACGGCGCGTTCGTAGATCGGGCTGCGCTGGTTCAGGCGCGGCTTGTCGTTCCACGTGTTCATCAGCGCGCATTCGACCTGCACGTCATGCTTGCGCGTGACCTGGAAACGCACGGCCAGGCCGTTCGGATCGGTGCAGCCGATGCGCAGCGTGTCGCCCTCGCCCAGCTTCACGAAGCCGGGCGCGTCCGCGATGGCGTCCGCGATGTGGTCCAGCGATGCCTGCGTCTCCACGCCCCATACCACTTCGCGCAGCGTCGGGCCGGCCTCGATCGCGGGCGGCAGCGTGGCGTCGTCGATGCGGCGCACCAGCACGCGGCAGCCGTTGAGCGTTTCGAAGTCCAGGCCTTGCGCGTCGTCGCGCTTGATGGTCAGGCCCCAGTCGCTGAAAAAGCCGCGGCAGGCGTCAAAGTCATCCGCGCCGTAGACGATTTCGTCGATTCCCAATACCTTGATCATGTTGTGCTCCAGCTTGCGGGGCTCAGTTGGCCCACGGCAGCGGTTGTTCGTTCAGGCCCCAGTACACGCTTTTCTGCTCCATGTACTGCAGGATGCCCAGCCTTCCCTTCTCGCGGCCGAGACCGCTGTCGCGCCAGCCGCCGAACGGCGCGGAAATGGAAAACTGCTTGTAGGTGTTGATCCACACATTGCCGGCTTGCACGGCCCGTGCCACGCGCCAGGCGCGCTTGTAGTCACGCGTCCAGATGCCGGCCGCCAGCGCGTAGACGCTGTCGTTGGCCTGCTCGATCAGGTCGTCCTCGTCATCGAACGGGATGGCCACCAGCACCGGCCCGAAGATTTCTTCCTGGGCGATGCGGGCGTGGTTGTCCAGGCCTTCGATGATGGTAGGTGTATAGAAGTAGCCGTTGGGCAGGCCCGCCACGTCCGGACGCAGGCCACCGGTCCGCAACTGGCCGCCGTCCTGCACGCCCATGGCGACGTAGGATTCGATCGAGTCACGGTGGCGGTCGGTGATCAGCGGGCCCATCTGGGTGCGCTCATCGGCCGGATCGCCCACGCGCAAATGCGCGGCACCGGCGGCCAGGCGCTCGATGAACGGCTCGTACTGCGAGCGCGCCACGAACAGGCGCGAACCGGCGATGCACGATTCGCCCGACGAACTGAAGATGCCGTACAGCACGCCGTTCACCGCGTGATCCAGGTCGGCGTCGTCGAACACCATGGTCGGCGACTTGCCACCCAGTTCCAGCGACACCGGCATCATCTTGTCGGCGGCGATGTGCGCGATGTGCTTGCCAGTGGTGGTGCCGCCCGTGAACGACACGCGGCGCACCAGCGGATGCTTGGTGATGGCGTCCCCGATCACCGAGCCCTTGCCGGGCAGCACGCTGATCAGGCCCTTCGGCACGCCGGCCTCGTCGCAGATGCGTGCGAGTTCCAGCGCCATCAGCGGCGTGACTTCGGCGGGCTTGACCACCACGGCGTTGCCGGCAGCCAGCGCGGGCGCCATCTTCTGCGCTTCGCTGGCGATCGGCGAGTTCCACGGCGTGATGGCGGCCACCACGCCCATCGGCTCGTACACGCTCATGGTCAGGCACTCGCCGCGTTGCGGCGTGATCTGCTCTTCCAGCGTTTCGCAGGCAGCGGCGAAGAACTGGAACGTGCTGGCGGCGCTGGCGACGAGCGCGCGCGTTTCGCTGATCGGCTTGCCGTTGTCCAGGCGCTGGCGCTGCGCGAGCGGCTCGGCCTGCGCGCGGATCAGCTCGGCCACGCGGTACAGCACGGCGGCGCGCTCGTGCGGCTTGCGCCGGGCCCAGCCGCTGGTCTCGAACGCGCGCTGCGCGCCCTGCACCGCTTCTTCGACGTCCGCGAGGCTCGCGGCGTTGAGTTCGGCCACCACTTCACCGGTGGCCGGGTAGCGCGTCGCGTAGCGGTCGCCGGTCCCCAGGCGCCATTCGCCTGCGATACAGATGGGGAGTACTTCTTGCGTCTTCATTGTCGTTGCCTGCTTGGTCTGTGGGGGCCGGCTGGTTCGGGTGAGATGCGGATCAGCTGCGGGTCAGATCGATACCGCGTGCGCCCGGTTGCCCAGTGCGCGCACCACGCTGAACACCGTTAGCGCCGAAGTCTTGGGGTTGGCCGCGAGCGGCTTGCCGCGCATGGTCAGCTCGAAGCCGCCGAACGCGCCACGTGCTTCGATGTGGTGGACGTTCTCCACGGCATTCGGGTCGGCCAGCAGCCGCACCGAAGTGCGATCCAGCCCGAGGCCGGCCAGCGATACCGTGGCCGCCACGTTGGCGTTCTTCGGGTACAGGCGGGCCGCGTCGCGCGCGGTGCCTTCGAAGATCACCGTGGGCTCGGTCAGGGCTTCCAGGTCGAACAGCTCGGCGGCCGGCGTGCCGGTCCAGGCGCGCGCCGGCTTGCGGCCGGTGTAGATGACCTCGTCGAGGCCGCCCACACGTGCCGCGGCCAGCGCGTCGATCGCACCGATCGCGCCGGACAGCAGTTGCACTTGCGTGTTGCCGCGGCGCGCGGCGGCTTCCAGCCGCTCGACCAGGCCCGGCTCGGACAGCGCGCCGACCGACACCACCATGCACGGGATGCCGCGCTCGAGCGCCGGCACGATGTGCTCTTCGAGCGCCTGGTGGCCCGCGCACTCGACCAGCAGGTCGGGGCGCTGACCGTCGAGGCCCGTGGCCACACGGACGTTGGGCGCGAGCGCGGACAGCGCGCTGCGTGCCTCATCCATCTGGCCTTCCGGCACGATCACCACGTCGAACGCGACATCGGGATCCGCCTTCAGCAGCTCCAGCACGCCACGGCCGATCGCGCCGCATCCCACCATGGACACATGCAGCATGGACATCTCCCTTATCCCTCAGGCGGTCGTAGCCGGCGCAGCAATCGGCGCCTGCTTGTTCACCGGCGGGCCGGCAAACACGGTCTTGAAGCTGCCGATCGACAGCATGTCGATTTCCAGCAGGAACGGACCAGTCTCGGCCGTGGCTTCCTGCAGCGCGGCGCCGATGTCGTCCAGGCTGCTGACGCGGCGGTGGCGCAGCGACAGCGACTGGCACAGTTGCGCATAGTCGGGCGTGTGCAGGTCGACATAGTGCCGACGGCCGCCGTACTGCGCGTCCTGGATGTTCTTGATCACGCCATAGCCCTTGTCGTTCATCAGCACGATGACCATGTCGGCGCGTTCCTGCACGGCCGTGGCCAGCTCGCCGAGGTTCAGGATGAAGCCGCCGTCGCCAGCCAGCGTGAAGGTCTTCTTGCCCGAAGCCGTGGCCGCCGCACCGACTGCAGCGCCGATACCCATGGCCAAGCCCTGGCCGATGCCGCCGCCCAGCGCATGCACGCCGGCACGCGAATCAAAAATCTGCAGGTGGCGGTTGCCCCAGGTGCTGTTCGACACGGTCACGTCGCGCACCCAGTTGAAGTTGCGGCCCACGGCCTGCTGCAGTGCCTGCACCAGTGCCGAGTACGGGCCCAGGCCGTCAATCAGCGCGTTGACCGCGGTGTCGTGCGCGCGGCGCAGGTCATCGGCGAAGGTCGGGTCGATCTGCATGCGGCCTTCGAGGCGGTCAGCCAGGGCGTCCAGCGCCAGGGCAGCGTCGCCGCTGACAAAGTAATCGCTCTGGTAGCAGCGGCCTTCCGAAGCGGGATCGGCATCGATGCGCAGCAGCGGGCGCGGCAGCTTCAGTTCGTACTTCAGCGTTTCATTGCCACGCAGGCGCGAGCCGACCACGAGCATCGCGTCGCAGCTTTGGTAGAATTGCTCGACCGGCTTGTGCAGGTTGTAGGCGCCCAGCGAACGCGGATCGTCTTCCGCGACGATGCCGCGGCCTTGCGTGCTGGTGACCACGCCGAAGCCCAGGTCCAGCAGGCGCTTGACCTGCTTGCTGGCGTGGCGAGCGCCACCGCCCAGCCACAGCATCGGGCGCTTAGCGTTGGCGAGGCGCTCGGCCAGCGCGTCGATGGCGTGCGCCGACGGCTGGTGCTGCGGCACCGGCAGCGGCTTGAGGTCGACGGGCATGTCGATCAGCGCGGCCTGGATGTCGATGGGGATCTCGACGCTGACCGGGCCGGTCGGCGCCGTCAGCGCGGTCTGCACGGCCAGCTTGATCGTGCTGATCGCGGTGTCGGCGCTGCGCACGCGGAAGGCGGCCTTCGACACGGCCTTCAGCATGGTCAGCTGGTCCGGTGCTTCGTGGATGTACGCCAGGCTCTGATCCAGGTATGGCGTTTCGATCTGGCCGGTGATGTGCAGCATCGGTGTGCCGGCGGTCAGCGCTTCGACCATGGCGCCGGCGGCATTGCCCGCGGCGGTGCCGGTGCTGGTCAGGCACACGCCCAGGCCGCCCGTGGTACGGGCGCAGGCGTCAGCCATATTGGTGCCGCCCGCTTCGCCGCGTGCCGGCACGAAGCGGATGTGGCCGCGCTCGCCCATGGCGTCGAGGATCGGCATGTTGTGGATCGAGATCACGCCAAAGGCTGCCTTGACGCCGCACTGCTCGAGAAACGCCGTGATGGCACAGCCCACGGTGACTTGCTGTTGTTCGTACTGTTGTTGATTAGGCATGACGGGAGTGTCCTCCGGAGATATCAATATGGCTGCCCGTGGTGTACGAAGACAACGGCGAGGCAAGGAACAGGATGGCGCGGGCTGCCTCGACGGGCAGGCCCAGGCGGCCAAGGGGAATATGTTTCTGCTGGGCCAGGCGCGCGGTCCATGCGGCCCAGTCCAGGTTGCGGTCTTCTTCGGGGCGCGCATCGAAGCGGCGGCGCCACTGACCCGATTCGACCAGTCCGATCAGGATGCCGTTGACGCGGACACCCTTCGGGGCGAACTCGGTGGCCATCGAACGCACCAGGTTCAGCACGCCGGCACGCGCGGCGGAGGTGGCGACCATGTGCGGCTCAGGCTGCTGCGCGAGCAGCGAGTTCACGCAGACGATGGCGCCCTGCCCCGATTGCTCGAGCTGCGGCAGGAATGCGCGCGTCGGGTGGATCACCGAGAAGAACTTGAGCTGCAGTTCTTCCATCCACGCAGCATCTTCCGTGTTCGCAAAGGTCGACACGCGGCCCTGGCCGGCGTTGTTGACCAGCATGTCGACGTTGCCGAGCGTGCTTTGCACGTTGGCGGCAAACGCTGCGACCTGTTCGGGCTTGAGCACGTCGCACGTGGCGGCATAGAGCCGGCAGTTGGGGAACCTCTCGCGCAGTTGCGCTTCGGCGCTGCGCAGGCGGCTTTCGTCGCGGCCGCACATGGCCACGGCGGCGCCCGCTTCGAGCAGCAGTTCGACGGTCGCCAGCCCGATGCCGGAGGACCCGCCTGTGACGACGGCAACCTTGCCGTCGAGTTCAATCATGGACATTGTCCTCACTCCCGATACAGATTCACTACCTTGCCGCCGCTGCTTTTCAGCGCGGGCCGGTAGTCCAGCAGGCGCGACAATTCGCCCGCGGTTTCCCTGACTTTTTCCACCATCGAGTCCAGCTGCGCGGGATCGATATGCGCGGCCGGAATGGTCGCGCCCAGCGCCGCCACCACCTTGCGGGTGCGGTCACGCACCGGCGCGGCGATGGTGGAGATGCTCGACTCGAAGAAGCCTTCATGCAGCACATAGCCGCGCTCGCGGTCGTGCTGCACGAGTTCGTACAGCGCGTCCACGCTGGCCGGCGTGCGCTCGGAGAAAGCCTCGAGCCGCGGCTCCGGATACAGCGCGCGCAGTTCGTCGAGCGACAGGTCTTCGAGCAGCACGCGGCCAAGTACGGTCGCGTGCGCCGGCAGACGGGTGCCTACGTTCACGGTGCTCGCGAACGGGCGCGGCGACACGGCCTTGGCCACGTACACGATCGAGCGGCCGTCGCGCACCACGAGGTTGCACGGATAGCCGATCTCGTCGCGCAGGCGCTCCAGCAGCGGGCGGCCCAGTTCGGTCAGCTCCAGCGAAGCCAGGTATTCGAAGCCCAGCCGCAGCACGGCCATGCCCAGGCGGAAGTCCCGGCCACCCTCGGCACGCTCGACGAAGCCGAGCATTTCGAGCGTGGTCAGCAGGCGGAACACCGTCGAGCGCGGCACCTGAAGGCGGCGCGCCAGTTCGGCCGCGGAAATCGCGCGGTCCTTGCTGTTGAACTCGCCGAGCAGGCGCAGGCCGCGCTCGAGGCCCGGGACGATGTACTTGTCCGGGAACTCGGCGGTGCTTTGCGTGGCGGTGGCGGGTTGCAGGGCGGTCATGGCCTGGGTACCTGGTGATGGCGCAGTGTGCGGTTGGGCGCAGGCATCAGCGCTTGATCTTCGAGAGCGGATGCTCGGGCGGGTACGTCGGCGTGATGGGCTTCTTGGCGCCCAGCATCACGCACATCAGCGCGTCTTCGTCGCCGATGTTGATTTCCTCGCGGTACACGCCCGGCGGCACCGACACCAGGTCGCGGTCGGTCAGGATGGTCTCGAAGCGCTCCCCGTCCTTTTCCAGGATCAGCTTGATCTTTCCGCGCATCACAAAGAACACCTCTTCCACGTCGGTGTGGATGTGCATCGGGCCTTCATGGCCGGCGGGGATGATCATGGTCGAGAACGTGAAGTTCTCCGACGGCACGGTGTTGGTGTCGGCAGCCACGCCAGTACCGCCGGTACCGAGGTAGCGCATCTGCGCACGGCGGTACTTCGGGTCGTAGTCGGCCTGGAACTTCAGCGCGTCCCAGTCGTACTTGCGCGTGGAGAAGCGCGCCACGCGGCTTTCCATCCACTGGTCGAACGACGCGCCGTCCGGTTGTTCCCACGAACGCTTGATATTGGCTGGTTGAGACAGATCGCTCATTTGGATTCCTTCTGTTTCAGTAGATCGTTAGATCAGTGGATCAGTGCATGACAAAGCCGCCGTTGACCGCCAGCGTCTGGCCGGTCACGAAACGGGCGAGGTCGGACAGTGCGAACAGCACCGCGCCGCAGACATCGTCGGGCAGTTGCTCGCGCTGGATGGCGCGCTGCTCGCGATACAGGTCGTGCCGGTGCTGCGGCACGTATTCGGTGGCTTCCACCAGCGTCAGGCCCGGCGCCACCGCGTTGACGGTGATCTGGTCGCGGCCCAGTTCGCGCGCCAGCGAGCGCGTCATGCCAATGATGGCGCTCTTGCTCGCCACATAGGCCAGCAGGTTCGGCGCGCCCCACAGCGGCGTGTCGGAAGCCAGGTTGATCACGGCGCCGCGGCCGCTGGCCTTCAGGGCCGGCAGGCAGGCCGTGGTCATCAGCCAGGTGCCGCGCACGTTGACGTTCATCACGCGGTCCCAGGTGGCGACGTCGATGGCGCTGGCGTCACGGCCGCCGGAATCGGTCACGGCTGCGTTGTTGACCAGGCCATCCAGACCGCCGAGGCCCTTGATGGCGGCATCGGCACAGGCCTGCACGGAAGCCGGGTCGGACAGGTCCACCGGCACGGCCACCACCTTGAATCCGCGAGCACGCAGTGCGTCGGCTTCCTGCTGCAGGCGATCGGCCAGGATGTCGGCCATGGCCACTGCGGCGCCGGCTTCAGTGAGCGACTTGACGAAGGCCAGGCCCAGTCCGCGTGCGGCGCCGGTGACCAGCACCTTGCGCCCGGCCAGCAGGCCGTTGTTGTTGGTCTCAGGCATGGTTCGCCACCCCGCCGGCAGCCTTGAGCATGGCGACCGGCTCATCGGCAATCTCTTGCTCGGCGCGGCGCTTCAGCAGACGGCGCACGCGCGTGATGCCGGCGTCGTGCTGGTACAGCATTTCGTGGTCGCGCGCCTGCGGCGCCATCGATTCGAGCACCACGCGGTCTTGCTCGAGCACGTCCCAGTGCAGCTGCTCCAGGCGGTTGCGGTACAGGAAGCGCCACGCATCGCGCTGCCAGCCCTGCACGTGGCGGGTACGCCAGAAGAACACCATGCAGTGGTCTTCATCGACCGGCGTGGCCATGCCAACGATGCCGAACGGGCCGCCGGGGCCGACCTTGTCGCGGTACGGAATCGCCAGGCGCAGCCACAGCGTGCCGGTCTCGCCGAATTCGACCCAGTCGAAATTCACGCCGCGCTGGCCGACCTTTTCGAAGATCAAGCCATGGTCGGTTTCGCGGATCTGCATCGTGGCCGACTTCTCGCCGCAGGCCATCGAGTGCGACACGGCGTGCAGGTAGGCGCCGTGCATCGGGTCCATGACGTTGTCGATCGCGTAGCGGTAGTTGCAGTCCCAGTGCGCGACGCACAGGAAGTGGCTGTGTTCTTCGCTGACCAGTTCTTCCGGCAGGCGCAGCACGTCAGGGCTGCCCTCGCCTTCTTGCGGGGCCTGGTCGCCGAACCACAGGAAGATCGCGCCGGCCTGTTCCTGCACCGGGTAGCTGCGCACGCAGGTGCGGCCTTCCAGCGGGCAGCTGTCCACGGCCGGCACGCTCTTGACCTGGCCGTCACCGCCGACTTCCACGCCGTGGTACCAGCAGGCAACGCGGTCACCGAGGTTCCAGCCCATCGACAGGCGTGCGCCGCGGTGCGGGCAGCGGTCTTCCAGCGCGTGGACCTGGCCGGCGTTGTCGCGCCACAGCACGATGTTCTGGCTCAGGCGGGTAATGCCGATCGGGGCGTGCGTCACCGCCCACGAGGCAGCGACCGGGTACCAGTAGTTGCGCAGGCCGCTGTTCAGGCGGGCTTCGGCGCGGGCTTGCTTGTTCGATTCCATGTTTCTCTCGCTCGGGGCTCTGTGCTTGTCGGTCGGGGCGGGCTGCGGTCAGGCGCCCAGCCGGCGCAGTTCGGCCAGCAAGCGCTCTTCGGTCCAGACCTGGCCGTCGAGGCACAGGAAGTCCGTGGCATTGAAGGCGCGAACGATGTCGGCCGGCGTTTGCGCGCCGCCTTCGAACGCGGCTTCGAGCGCGTCGCCGAGCTTGTTCTCGTAGGCCGAGGGAGCATCAGCGCGGGTCTGCCAGATGATGTTGGCAACCTTGCCCGGCTGTTCGATGTGGCCCTTGCCCGCGACGTTGTTCGGGGCCGGACGCTCCCAGGGGACCAGGTTGGGGTTGTACGAGAGGCTATCCATTGCGCTTTGCTCCATTTCTGCCTGCGTGGGGACCCGTTTCATCACGCTGTGATCCCGGTTCGGGTCACGCTGCGTTTGTTTTACTATTGAAACGCTGGTTTAGATATTGAACACAGGTACGACTATAGACAACGATCGTTTAAAAATTGACTAGGGTTAACCCGCGAAATGCGGAATGTGCTGCCGGGGCGGCGCGCCCCGGCACAGAAAGGCTATCGATTGGCCGCAGGCAGGGCGCTGCGGATCAGGCGTGCCGTGGCGGCGGCCTGGTCGATATAGCAGGCATGGCCGGCATCGGGCACCGGATCGAACGGCAGGTTGAAGCGCTCGGCCAGCATGCCGCACGCGACCGGCGTGGTGACGATGTCCTGGCTCCCGCAGCCAATGCGTGCCGGCACTGACGCCGGACGCCTTGCCAGATAGGCATCGATATCGTCGCCACACAGCATGGCCACCGCCTGCCGGTAGCCGTCCGCACGCAGGCGGCGCATATTCCAGCGCACCCACGCCTGGGCTCCGGCGTCGGCACCGCCGCTCAGCAATCGTCCGGGGCCGCGTTCGGCCAGCCCTTCGACGCCGAGCGATGCCAGCGCATCCAGTCGCTGGCGCGCGACTTCGCGTGACTTGTCCTCCTTGCCCGGAGCGCCGTATCCCTGAGCCACGCTCAGCAGCAGCAACTGCGCGGGCAGTCCTGCCTCATCGGCCTCGGCCACATAGGCCGCCGCCATCAGCGCGCCGAGCGAGTGGCCGACGATCAGGTCGGGCCGCACACCCAGGGTACGCAGCCATTCACGCAGGCGCTGCGCATAGTCCGCCGCCTTGGGCTCCGCCTGTGCCAGAGGCGTGGAGTCACCGTAGCCGGGCGCATCCCACGCAAGCACGCGCGCATGCGCGGCCAGCAGGCTTGCGCATGGCAACCAGGACGGCGCGCCGGAACTGATGCCGTGTAGCAGCACAATCACCGGACCGACGTTGCCGCCGCTGCGGTAGGACACCTGGGCACCGCCGCCGACCTGCGCTACACGTTGCGCAAACCCGCTGTCCAACGCCGCAAGCATGGCTTGTGACGGTGGACACCCTTCTTGATAGTCATTTTGTTCCATATATAAAACTCAAGTTTGCGAATGAAACCTTTTGACTATAGAAGCTCGCTTGCGGCAAGAGGATCAGGGTTAACGATAGGTCGCCGATGCTTGCCGTCGGGACGCGCCGGCGCGGTGCATGCACCGACACCAGGCGACGGAGCGTCGGCCAGTACCTTCAATTGTCTGCAAAGTCTTTGCTGGCGCGACTTGCGCATTCGGAACCTTGCACGGGGGTCCGCCGCAAGCGCGGCATTGCAGTCGCATCCCGATTCCGGCCATGCACCGGCCGTGTGCAGCCTCTGGCGTCCGCGGCGCGTCGTACCGCGACCTCACTAGGGATAACCCTCCTCACTCCTCTCGAAAAGCCCGGCTATATTTCGCTCAACGTTTCTTAGGTTGTTTGATGTTTTACCTATAAAACGTAAAAGAGGCTGTAAATGCATTTACGGAGGCTTGCAGCAGCCGGTCCCAGGACAGACGAGCCAGAACGATTAGAAGACGGAACAAAGAAGGAAACGGTAGATGAAACTTGCACGAATCGCTGCGGGCCTGCTCGCAGCCTCCCCCCTGCTGGCCTCGGCCCAATCGGTGACGCTTTATGGCGTGGTCGATACGGGTGTCGAGTATGTGAGCAACGTTGGCGCCAACGGCTACGGCCTGACCCGCGTGCCCAACAACACCGCGACCGTCCCTTCGCGCTGGGGCCTGCGCGGGACCGAGGACCTCGGTGGCGGGCTGAAGAGCATCTTCGTGCTGGAATCGGGCTTTGCGCCCGATACGGGCAGCGCCAACCAGGGCGGCCGCCTGTTCGGCCGCCAGGCGTTGGTCGGCCTGTCGAACCAGTACGGCCAGCTTTCGTTCGGCCGCCAGTACACGATGCTGTTCTGGGCCACGCTGGACAGCGACATCCTTGGCCCCAACGTCTACGGCTCGGGCTCGCTGGACAGTTACCTGCCTAACACGCGTGCCGATAATGCAGTCTCGTACAAGGGCACCTTCGGCGGCTTCACGGTCGGCGCCACTTACAGCTTCGGCCGCGACGCGGTCAACGCCGGCCCGAGCCCGGCCGGGACCAACTGCGCCGGCGAAAACCCGGCCGACAAGAAGGCCTGCCGCGAATGGTCGGCCATGGTCCAGTACGCGACCAACTGGTGGGGCGTGCACACCGCCTATGACTCGCAGCGCGGCGGCCCCGGCGCGTTCGCCGGCTTGACCAACAGCAACCTGACCGACGACCGTCTGTCGGTGGGCGGCTACATGATCCTGTCGCGCACCAAGCTTGGTGCCGGCTGGCTGCGCCGCGACAACGAAGGCAGCGCGACCCGCATCAGCGATCTGTACTACGCCGGCGCGTCCTACGACATCACGCCGGCGATCAACCTGGCTGGCCAGGTGTACTACCTGAACTACCACGGCAGCGACAACAAGGCGTGGCTGTACGCCCTGCGCGGCACGTACGCGTTCAGCAAGCGCACGTCGGTGTACGCGACCGCCGGCTTCATCGACAACGGCGGCCAGCTCGCCGCGTCGGTCAGCGGCGGCTCGCCGGGGTCGAACCCGAAGCCCGGTGCGAACCAGTTCGGCACCATGCTGGGCATCAAGCACATCTTCTAAGAGACGTACGCAACGCGGCTGGCTGGCGCGATCCCCGGCCGCCGCGCTCCATGGCGATACATCCCCTGGCACGACACAGTCCCGCGGCACTCCGGCCCGCGGCTGCCCTGAAGCACTCAATTGCCATCGTCCGCGCGCATGTTCCGATGCGCGGGACACCAGTTTTCAGAGGTCCACCATGAAGTCTGCACGTCGCAAAGTCCTTGCCACCGTCATCGCGGCAGGCGCTGCCGCCATGTTTGCCGGCGTCCCCGCGCTGGCCCAGGGCGAATATCCGAACAAGCCGATCACCATCGTGGTCGCCTACCCCGCCGGCGGCGATGTCGACGTGCTGGCGCGCATGTTCGCCGAGAAGCTGGCGCCGCGCCTGAAGCAATCGGTCGTGGTCGAAAACCGCACCGGCGCGGCCGGCACCATCGGCAGCGCGTACGTGTCGCGCGCCAACCCGGACGGCTACACACTGCTGCTTGCGCCCAACACCGTGGCCATCGCCCCGCTCGTGCTGAAGCCCGGTACCGGCGCCAGCTACGACGTGCAGCGCGATTTCACGCCGATCTCGCAGATCGGCACGCAATCGCTGTTCGTCGTGGTGAACAAGGGCACGGGCATCACCAAGGTCAGCGACCTGGTGGCCCGCGTCAAGGCGGGCAAGGTGGAAACCTATGCCACGCCGGGCAATGGTTCGCCGATGCACATCATGGGCGAGCTGTTCAACAAGTCGGCCGGCGTCAAGATCAACCAGGTGCCCTACCGCGGTCTGGCACCGGCGATCGTCGACGTACTTGGCGGACAGGTGCCGGTGACTTTCGTCACGTATGGCGCCGTGTCCCAGTATGTCGGCAATGGCACCCTGGTGCCGATCGGCGTGGCCGACTCGAAGCGTTCGCCGTTCGCGCCGAATGTCCCGACGCTGGCCGAGCAGGGCTACAAAGACGTGGAGATCGGCGCCTGGCAGGCGCTGCTCGGCCCCAAGGGCATGCCGCCTGAACTGGTGCGCACGCTCAACGGCCACGTCAACGAGATCCTGAAGATGCCTGACGTGGTGTCGCGCATGGCCACCATTGCTGTCACGCCGTCCGGCGGCGAGCCGGCCGTGCTGCAGAAGCTGCTGGCAGCCGATACGGCGCGCTACACGAAGATCGTCAAGGAATTCGGCATCCAGGCCGACTGAGCGATACCGCAGCCGCAGATGGAAAAAGGGCCCGGTTCCGCGAGGAACCGGGCCCTTCTTGCTGGTGCCGCCAGCCGGTCAGTTGACCTGCCGGCCCATGCCGTCCCAGAACGGCTCGCGCAGCTTGCGGCGCAGCAGCTTGCCGGACGGGTTGCGCGGCAAGGCATCGACGAAGTCAATGCTCTTCGGAACCTTGAACCCCGCCAGACGCTGGCGCGTCCACGCGACGATGCTTTCGCGATCGGCAGCCTGCCCTGCCTTGAGCACGACGATGGCCTTGACCGCCTCGCCCCATTTCTCGTCGGGCACGCCGATCACGGCGACGTCGGCGACGATCGGATGGCCATAGATGGCGCTCTCGACCTCAGCCGGATAGACGTTCTCGCCGCCGCTGATGATCATGTCCTTGACGCGGTCATGGATGTAGAGATAGCCCTCCGCATCGAGATAGCCCGCGTCACCAGTGCGCAGCCAGCCATCGGCGTCGATCGTGCGCGCGGTCTCTTCGGGTTGCTTCCAGTAGCCGGACATATTGTGCGCGGAGCGGACCACGACCTCCCCGACTTCACCGGGCGCCAGTTCGCGGCCTTCGTAGTCGACCACCTTCAGTTCCACGCCTGGCAGCGGCTTGCCTGCGGCGCGCATGCGCGGCACTTCTTCGGTCGTATGGTCCTCGGGCGGCAGCGCCACCACGGTGCCCGTGGTTTCGGTCATGCCGTACTGCTGCACGAAGCCGCAGCCGAAGACTTCAATGCCTTCGCGCAACAGCGCCGCCGGAATAGGCGCCGCACCGTACAGCAGGTACTTCAGGCGCGAATAGTCGACCGATCGCGCGCGCGGATCGCGCAACACGATCTGCATCGCCGCCGGCACCATGAACAGCTTGCTGATGCGCTCGTACTCGATGAAGTCGAGCACCGCGCGCGGATCGAACTCTCTCGCCACCACGCCCTTGGCACCCGACAGCAGGTTGCGCAGGCCCCAGCCTGAGCCGCCGATATGCGCGACCGGCATCGCCACCAGCGAGATATCGTCCGCGGTCCAGTGCGACCAGGGAATCGATTCGCGCTCGCTGACCTCGGTGCCAATGGTCAGGTTGCGGTGGGTCAGCATGGCGCCCTTAGGTCGCCCCGTGGTACCCGAGGTGTAGAGCTGCAGCACGACATCATGCGCGTCGGGCTGGTGATCGGGCAGCGTGGCCGGATGCGCATCACGCCAGTCCGTGTAAACGGGCCAGTCCTGTGACCCGCCCGCTTCCATGGCGATGACCTGACGCACCATCGGCAGCGCGGGCAGCAAACCCTGCACCATCGCCGTTGACTCGGGACCGACGAACAGCATCACGGCATCGCAATGGCCGATGATGAATTCCACTTCGGGACCCGCCAGTCGCCAGCTTGCCGGCGTCATGACCGCGCCCATCTTTGCGGCGCCCAGCCACGCTTCGAAATAGTGGTCGCAGTTCTTGCCGATATAGCCGATACGATCGCCCGCGCGCACGCCGGCAGCCAGTAGCGCCTGCGCGACGCGGCTGGTATTGCGCTCGAACTCGGCGTAGCTCGTCTGCCGGCCTTCGAACGCGTAGGCCACGGCGTCGGGCCGGAGGCCTGCAAAGTGGCGCACCGCGTGAGGCAGCGTGGCCAGGTAGCTGAAATCCATCGACGTCTCCTCTTCTTATATGCAGAAACGGCCCGGCCAGGCCGGGCCGCAGCCGTCATCTGTGGATGCTTGCCGTTCCGATCAGCGCGGTGCCATGCGAATGGCGCCGTCCAGTCGCACGGACTCGCCATTGAAATAGCCGTTGCGGCACATCTCGACCGCGAGCGAGGCAAACTCTTCGGGCTGGCCCAGGCGCTTCGGGAACGGCACCGAGGCGCCCAGCGCGGCCTTGACGTTCTCGGGTGCGCCTTGCAGCAGCGGCGTGTTGAAGATGCCCGGCAGGATGGTGTTGACCCGGATACCTTCCCCGGAGAGATCGCGTGCGATCGGCAGCGTCATGCCAACCACGCCCGCCTTCGATGCCGAGTACGACGCCTGGCCGATCTGGCCGTCCTGCGCCGCCACCGAGGCGGTGCTGATGATCACGCCGCGGTCGCCGCTTGCAGTGTGGTCCAGCGTCAGCATGCCGGCCGCCGAGCGCGCGATGCAGCGGAACGTGCCGATCAGGTTGATCTGGACGATGCGTTCGAACGCGTCGGTCGGGAAGAACTTGATCTGCGACGGGTCTTCCTTCGAGCGCGACGCGGTCTTGATCGCGTTGCCGGTGCCCGCGCAGTTGACCAGGATGCGTTCCTGGCCGATGGCGGCGCGTGCCTTGGCAAAGCCGGCTTCGACTTCCGCTTCCGAGGTCACGTTGACCTGGCAAAACACGCCGCCCAGTTCGCGAGCCAGTGCTTCGCCCTTTTCGACATTGAGGTCAAACAGCGCGACGCGCACACCGTGCGCGGCCAGCGCGCGCGCCGTCGCCGCACCCAGGCCCGAAGCGCCGCCGGTCACGATAGCCGATACCGATGCATTAAGTTCCATTGCCGAGTTCCTTCCGTCTGTTTTTTGCAGGCCCGCGCCGCGCGAGCGGCAGGCCCGAAGTTGGTGTCTGAAACCGGCGCAGCACGGCGCCGGAGCGGGTTCGAGATTCGTGGATCGGGCCCTGACACGCATCGTCGGAAGCGACGAATGCACCGATGCGCCACTTTTTCCGCGCTGCGGCGGAACACAGAACCATCCGCATGCCAACTTGGGGACCGGCAAGGGGCCAATGCGCTACAGTGTCGCGCATGGACGGCCTGCCCATGACGCGGCTCCTGACCCATGCGCCCCTTCACCCCTGATGCCCGCTCGCTGCTGCTTGCTGCACTGCTGCTGCCGCTGATCCTGATACTGGTGCCCGGCCGGGCCGTGCATGCCGCGCCGGCAAACCCGCTGGCCGCCGCGATCAGGCAGGCCGATGCCCAGAATGCGCCAGCCAGTGCCCCGCTCGCCCAGTCGCTTGACCAGGTCATCGTCACGCTACAGGACGACACGCAGCGCAAAGCGCTGCTCGAACAACTGCAAGCACTGCGCAGTGGATTGAATGCCTCGGCGTCCGCACCGGTCGCGGCCGCCTCGTCGCCAGGACTGATCGGCGCCGTTGCGCAGGCACTCGATGAAGTCGATACGCATCTTCGCAAGGACCACGGCCCTTGGCACTACTGGCGCTGGCGTTCGCAGTTTGCCGCCGAGGAATGGCGGGACGGCGCGACGCTCCAAGGCACGCGTTCCGGTCTAGTTTCCCTGCGCGAGTTCGCCGCGGTCATCGGCGGCTGGGCGCTGTGCGGCTGGCTCTTGTGGGAAATCGGCCACCGCATCCGCGTGCGCCGCCGCATACGTGCCGAAACCACCGTCGCGCTGGTGCGCAAGCCGCGCGCCGGCTTGCCCGACGTGCCGTCCTGGATGGATGTCGGCATCTATATGCTGCGGCGCATCGGGCCGTGGATAGCCGCGTTCGGGCTCACGGTACTGCTCGCGTATCGTCATTACTCGCAGTCGCCGGCCAGCATGGCCGCCGTGATGGTGGCCCATGCCATCGTGGCCGGCGCCATCGCCAGCGCGGTCTGCCAGGTTATCTTCGCGCTGTTCCGCACCGCACATCGCCGCACGGCGGTACGCCAGTTGCTGGTGCACTCGCCGTGGCTGCTGTTCTGCACCGGCGCGCTGGCCGCACTCGGCAACAGCGCGACAGATCCCCGCATTACGACCACGCTCGGCACCAATCTGAGCGCCTTGATTTCGACAGGCGCCAACGTGGCAGCCGCGATCCTGATCGGCGTGTTCGCGCTGCGCTTCCGGCGCCAGGTGGGCCAGCTTATCGCGCAGCGTCCGCTCGAATTCCGCCAGTCGCATCCGGCCATGACGGACCTGCTGCGCCTGGCCGGCCAGGCCTGGCATCTGCCCGTGCTCGCCGTGGTCGTGGCATCGGTGATCGGCACCGTGCTGGCCGCCGGCCATGCCGATGTTTTCCTGCGCCGCACGGTGGCCTCGGTGTCGCTGTTCGTTGTCGCGCTGTTGCTGACATTGATCGCAGGCCGGTCCCCGAAGGCGAAGGTGCGTGCGCCGCGCATCCGCGACCGGCGGCGTTCCGCCTATCTGGAGCGCTTCGGCCGCTTCGCCATGGCGCTGGTGCGCGTGGTGATATGGATCTCCGTGATCGAACTGGGCACGCGCATCTGGGGGACGTCGGTGCTCCATCTGGTCGAAGCCTCGCCCGCGGGCCGGCACATTGCGGAGTCCGTGCTGAGCGTGACCGCCACAGTGCTGCTCGCGTGGCTGGTCTGGCTGCTGATCGACACGGCCATCACGCAGGCGCTGTCGCCTGCATACGGCCGGGCCGCGCAGCCCAGCATGCGCGCCAAGACCATCCTGCCGCTGGTGCGCAATGCGTCATTCGTGGCGCTGCTGGTCATCGCGATGATGGTGGTGCTGGCCAATCTCGGGGTCAATGTCACCCCGCTGCTCGCGGGTGCCGGCGTGGTCGGCCTGGCGATCGGGTTCGGCGCTCAGAGCCTGGTCCAGGACCTGATCACGGGGCTGTTCATCGTGATCGAGGACTCCATTGCCATTGGCGACTCCATCGAACTGCCCGACCATGCCGGCGTGGTCGAAGGCATGACCATCCGGACCGTCAAGCTGCGCGACGGCAAGGGCGCGCTGCACACGCTGCCGTACAGCCAGATCAAGGCTGTGAAGAACCTGTCCCGCGGGTATGGCTATGCGGTCTTCAACATTGGCATCGCCTACCAGAGCGACCTGGACCGCGCGCTGGAACTGATCCGGACCACCGGCGCCCAGATCGCGCACGACCACCGCTACTCCCACAAGCTGTTGTCCGGCCTGGACATCCTGGGCCTGGACCGCTTCGACCCGAGCGGCCCGGTGGTGCTGGCGCAGTTCAAGACCCGCCCGCTGATGCAGGCGGAAATCACGCGCGCGTTCAACGCCCTGCTCAAGCGGCAGTTCGACACCAACGGTATCCGCATGGCGTCGCCCAGCCTGACCATCCAGCTCGACGGCGGAACGGCCGGCGCGGCAAGCGTCGAAGCCGTCATGCCGCGTACTGAATGAGATTCTTAAATCACGCAGAAACGGGTACGTTGTCGCTTTTGAGAAACGCGGCTGTCACTTTGACGTCGAAATTTCTTCATGACTCGGTATAGCGCATTAACATCCGCGTTATGCAAGCGTCGACATATTGCCAATGCGGTCCCGCTGCGCTCGCTTGACTGAGCGCTAGCCCCCCAAGGCGGGGATAAATCGAACTGGATTGTTTGGCATGATTGCCGGCATGCAGCATGGACAATGCTTGCAGAGCATCTTGCACGCGGTACCGTCACGTTACGGTGCCGTGGCCACGGCGCGCACAAGAACGCCCGGGCACCACAGCAGCAAGGGAAACACAAAACAGCAGCCATCTTGAAATGGCGATCGGTAAAGGCGTTTGCCACCGGGGGAACTGAATATGGGCGAACACCCGACGACCGACGATGATTTTCATCGTCTGGTCGACTGCATCTACGAGTCCGCAATGGACGTGGCGGCCATGCCCGCCGCTCTGGACCTGTTTTCGCGCTACACAGCCACAGGCAGCCCGCGCTACCTGATCTGGGACAAGCTGTCCGGCCATGCCCGGCTCGGCGTCACCCCGCACGGCTGTTTCACGAGCGGCGTCAGCCTGCCCGACGGCGTCATCCCGCCATCGGATCCGGGCCAGCCGTCATACGCGGGGCCCGCACTAGCCATCGCCGGCGATGCAGAGCCCATGGCGGACAGCGTCGCGACAGCGGTTGCCGTCTCGCGCGACGGCGACGAACTCGAACAGGGCATCCGGCTGATCGACACCGCCGAGATCTGCGTACTCATGAGCGGCACCAGCACGGGACACAGCCATGTCAGCCGATCCGTACGCGAACGCCGGCTGGCCCATGTCATGCCGCACTGGGCGCGCGCCGCGCGCTTGCAGCAGCGCAACTTCGAGCTGAGCGGACTGGCTTCGCTGGGTCTGGCCGGACTCGACACGCTGGACTTCGGCGTGATGGTGCTGCAGGCGGACATGCGCGTGCGCTATGCCAACAGCTGGGCCGAGGCCCTGGTGCAGGCCGACAGCAACCTGTCGCTCGAACAAGGCCTGCTGCACGCGCGCGATCCATCGCTGCAGTCTGTGCTGCACGGACTGCTCGATGGCGCCGTGCGCGGCCGCGGTGCCGACGCGGCCTCGGGATCGTGGATGCACATCACCTCCGGCGGACAACCGGTGCCGATCATCGTCGTGCCGCTGGTGTCGCGCCAGCCCGTGGAAGGTCCCTGGCAGTTGCCGGCGGCGATGATGCTGCTAGGCAACTCGGAATCGCGGTCGGTGCTTGATGCGGCGGTGTTGACCTCATTGTTTGGGCTGTCGCGCAAGGAAAGCATTATTGCCATCCGGCTGGCTGCCGGTGAAACGCTTAACGAGATTGCTGAGCGGGAGTTCCTGTCGCCGCATACCGTGCGGGTGCATATCCGGGATACGTTGCGAAAAACCGGAACCCATCGGCAGTCGGAGTTGGTGAGGTTGTTGCACCTGTTGCCGGGGGTGAATCTAGTGCGGGCAGGAGCTATATCCGCTGCGCGGCCCAAGGGGGGGAGGCAAGGGAAAAGCAGGTGAGGATTGTCGCTCTTGGCCGGCGCTGGTGTTTCGCGGGCCAAGAGCGACACCCCAACCCCAACCCAAAGGCCCCTTTTAACCCCCCACCGCCTCCAACGCCGCCCCCAAAAACCTCTCCACCTGCCGATCCGCATCATCGGCCCGCGCCGCGAACGCAATCCCGATCCGCCCCGCCGGCCGCGGGCTGGAGAGCGGCAAAAACCGCACCCGCCGGTTCGCATACCGCGTCGCCACGCTAGGCACCAGTGCCACGCCAAGCCCACTCTCCACCAGACTGATAATGGTCTGGACCTGCACCGCCTCCTGCGCCACGCGCGGCACAAACCCGGCTTGCTGGCACAGCATCATTGACACCGCATGCAGGTTCGGCACCGCCGCCGCCGGATGCATGATGAACGGCTCGGCCGCGAGCGCCTTCAGCGGAATCGATTCCTCCTTCGCATGCGGGCTGTCCGCAGGCACGGCCGCGACGAAGACGTCGCTCTCCAGCGGTGTCAGCGTGTAGCCGCCGCTGCTCAGGATCGGGAAGCGCACCAGCCCGGCATCCAGCCGGTGCTTCTCGAGCTGGTCCAGGATGTTCGCGGTGGTGGATTCATGCAGCACTAGCTCGATCCCCGGGTGAGCGGCGCGGAAGGCGGGGATCAGCTTGGGCAGCAGCGCATAGGTCGCTGAACCGACAAAGCCGATCCGCAGCGCGCCGCGTTCGCCTTGCGCAGCCGCCATCGCCGCGGCGCGTGCCTGCCCCGCATGGAACAACGCGCGCCGCGCATCCTGCAGCGCTGCTTCTCCGGCCTGGGTCAGCCTCACGCCGCGCGGTGTTCTCACGAACAGCGCGGTGCCGAGCTGCTCTTCGAGCTTGCGGATGGAAATGGACAGCGGCGGCTGCGCCATGTGCAGGCGTTCGGCAGCCCGGTGGAAGTTGCCGGTCTCGGCCAGGGCAACGAACTGCTGGAGTTGACGCAGATCCATCTCGATATCCAGTGAATATCAGTTTCTAAAAAACTAATATTAGACCAGACATGTCCCGGTGATCTACGCTGTGCTCACAGTAAAGATCCGGAGACAGACGCATGCTGCCCTTAGCAGGCATCCGCGTGATCGACCTTTCCACGGTCGTGATGGGCCCCTACGCGAGCCAGTGGCTGGCCGACCTTGGCGCCGAGGTCATCAAGGTCGAGCCGCCCGAAGGCGACTCCACCCGGCGTACCGGCCCGGCCGCCGAAGCCGGCATGGCCGCCATCTTCCTCGGCGTGAACCGCAGCAAGAAGAGCATCGTGCTCGACCTGAAGCAGCCCGCCGCGCAGGAAGCGCTGGACCGCCTGCTGTCCGGCGCGGACGTGCTGATGCACAGCATGCGCCCGCAGAAGCTGGCCGCGCTGGGCCTGGCTCCGGCCAATGTGAAGGCACGCCATCCGCAACTGGTCTACGTGAGTCTGCTGGGCTTTGCCGAGGAAGGCCCGTACGGCGGACGCCCTGCCTACGACGACATCATCCAGGGACTTGCCGGCAACGCCGCGCTGATGGCGGCGCAGACCGGCAGCAGCCGCTATTTCCCGACCATTGCCGCCGACAAGACCAGCGGATTGGTGGCAGCGCTGTCAATATGCGCGGCACTGGCCGGCCGTGCGCGCGGCGACGGACAAGGCACGATGGTCGAGGTGCCGATGTTCGAATCGATGGTCGCGTTCAACCTGGTCGAGCACTTCTATGGCCGGCATTTCGAGCCGCCGCGTGGGGGCACCGGTTATCCGCGCGTGCTGGCGCCGCTGCGCCGCCCATACCAGAGCGCCGACGGCCATGTCTGCATGATGCCGTACACCGATGCCCACTGGCGCGACTTCTTCCGCGCCGCCGGCCGCCCCGAACTGGCCGCCGATGCGCGCTTCACCGATATCTCCGCGCGCACCGCGAACATCGAGACGCTGTACGAGATCACGGGCGAAATCGTGGGCGGGCACAGTACCGCGCATTGGCTGGAGCTATGCGAATCCCTGCAGATTCCGGTGGCACGGATCAACGAACTCGACGACCTGCCCGACGATCCGCACCTTCGCGCGACCGGCTTTTTCGAGCCGGTTGAAGATGCCGCGATGGGCACGCTGCGCTTTCCCGGTGCGCCGGTGCGCTTCGACGGCACGCGCGCGCCGATCGGCGTGCCGCCGCGCCTCGGCGAGCACACCGCGGAGCTGCTGGCGCAGGCCGGCCTGACACAGCAGGACATTGACGGGCTATATGCCACGGGCGCCGCCCGCGGTACTTCCGGCAGCAAGAACGACACCAAGGAGACAGCATGACGAAAAGCGACCTGCCGCGGCTCGGCCAGGGCTTCTACTGGCAGGACCTGAAGGAAGGCCAGGCCTTCCGGACTTTCCGCCGCACCGTCACCGAGACCGACCTCGTCAACTTCATCTCGGTCACCGGCATGGTCGAGGCCATCTTTATCGAGGACGGCTACGACGGCGGCGCGATCGGCGGGCGGCCGGTTCCGGGCGCGCTGACGTACACGCTGATCGAGGGCTTCATCCTGCAGACCATGATCCAGGGCACGGGGCTCGCGATGCTTGAACTCACGCAGCAGATCCTGGCTCCGGTTGTCGTCGGCGACACGGTATGGGCCACGGTCACGGTGACCGGCATCCGGCCGACGTCTCGCAGCGGCCGCGCAGTGGTCGATTCCGCGATCGAAGTCTTCAACCAGCGCAACGAGAAAGTCATGACGTACACGGCACGGCGACTGCTGGCAGGACGCGCCGACTGAAGCCTGCCGCGCCCGGCGGACCGCATTGGAATTGACCTGACGATTTCGTGGAGGAGACAACAGATGAAGGCAAAGACCCTCATGAAGACCATGGCCGCGCTCGTGCCGGCCTTGCTCGCCAGCGCGACTGCGCTGGCACAGGATGGTGCCGGCTTCCCGGCCCATCCGATCCGTCTGGTAGTGCCGTTCCCGCCGGGCGGCCCAACCGACCTGGTGTCGCGCGTGATCGCCAAGCGCATGACGGACGAGCTGGGCCAGCAGGTGCTGGTGGACAACCGTCCCGGCGCCAACGGCAATATCGCCGCCGAGATCGTCGCCAAGGCGCCGGCCGACGGCTATACCGTGCTGTACAACACCTCGTCGATCGCACTGAGCCCCGCGCTCTACAGCAAGCTGACCTACGACGTGCGGCGCGACTTCGCGCCGGTGGTGCTGACCGCCATGGTGCCGCTGGTGCTCGAAGTCAACGCGCAACTGCCGGTGCAAAACGTCAAGGAATTCATCCAGTACGCCAAGGCCCATCCCGACAAGCTGACTTATGGCTCCGCTGGCAATGGCAACGTCACGCACTTGGCTGCGTTCCTGTTCCTGCAGGCCAACGGCCTGAACGCGGTACACGCGCCGTACAAGGGCAGCGCGCCCGCGCTCACGGACCTGGCAGGCGGGCAGGTGCAGTTCATGACCGACACCATCAATTCGTCGCTGCCGTTCATCCGCGACAAGCGCATGCGCGCCCTGGCCGTGACCAGCAGCACGCGCAGCTCGCAATTGCCGGACGTGCCGACCGTGGCCGAAACCGTCATGCCGGGCTTTGAAGTCGGCGCCTGGCAGGGCATGATGGTCCCCGCCAAAACGCCGCCGGAAATCGTCCGCAAGCTCAACGCCGCAACCATGAAGGCGCTGGCCAACCCCGAAACCCGATCCGCGCTGGCCGCGCAGGGCGCCGAGCCGCGCGGCTCGACACCCGAGGCCTATGCGAGCTACCTGTCCGCCGAGATGGCGCGCTGGCGCAAGGTGGTCAAGGACTCCGGCGCCACGCTCGACTGACACGCACCTGGATATTCAACGTGACCGCACTGCTTTCCACTTTCCAGCTCACCAGCCTGCCGCCGCACGCCATGGCGTTCCGCGAGCAGGTCCGGGCCTTCCTGGCCGAACAGATGCCGAAGCTGCCGCCCGAACTCCGCGCACGCTCGTGGATGGGCTTTGACGCTGCCTTCAGCCGCGCACTCGCCGCGCGCGGCTGGGTCGGGATTACGCTGCCGGCCGAGTACGGCGGTGCCGGCCTGGATCCGTTCTCGCGCTTCGTGCTAGTCGAAGAACTGCTGGCCGCCGGTGCACCGGTATCGGCCCACTGGATTGCGGACCGCCAGAGCGGTCCGCTGATCCTGCGCTACGGCAATGCGGCGCAGAAGGCCAAGTACCTGGCCGCCATCTGCCGCGGTGAAGCGTTCTTCTGCATCGGCATGAGCGAGCCCAACTCGGGCTCCGACCTCGCGAGCGTGGCGACGCGTGCCGTGCGGCAAGCGGATGGAACCTGGCTCCTGAATGGCCGCAAGATCTGGACGACGAACGCGAACCACTGCCACTACATGATTGCGCTGGTCCGCACCTCTGGCACGCCACAGGACCGGCAGACGGGGTTGTCGCAGGTGATCGTCGACCTTTCGGCACCCGGCGTCACGGTGCGGCCGATCCAGGACCTGACTGGCGATGCGCATTTCTCGGAAGTCAGCTTCGAAGACGTGGTGCTGGCGCCCGACGCGCTGGTCGGCCAGGAAGGCAGCGGCTGGGAACAGGTCAATGCGGAACTCGCCTTCGAGCGCAGCGGCCCGGAACGGCTGTACTCGAGCGTGGTGCTGCTCGATACGTGGCTGGCCGCGCTGCGGCGCCTGCCTGAAGCGCGGCGCGACACCGTCACCGCCGGCCGGCTGGTCGGCCACCTTGCGGTGCTGCGGTCCATGTCGCTGGCCGTAACGGCGCGCTTGGCCGCCGGCGAAAGCCCGGTGGTCGAAGCCGCGCTGGTTAAGGATCTCGGCACGACGTTCGAGCAGTCGATCCCGGCGCTTGTCGAAGCCGCGCTCGGCGACGAACCGGCACTCGCGGCCGATGGCGCGCTGTACCGCACGCTGGCCTATGTCACGCAGATCGCCCCGTCCTATTCGCTGCGCGGCGGCACGCGCGAGATCCTGCGCGGCATGATTGCGCGCGGCCTGGGTCTGCGCTGAACGCGTCCGTTACTGAGTCCACCGCCATGCATAACACCTATTCCGACGCGCTCGACGCCCTGCTGCGCGATCTTTGCCAACCTGCCACGGTCCGTGCCATCGAACAGGGTGCCGATACGGCGCCACTGTGGCAAGCGCTGCTGGAAAGCGGCTTTGCCGACTGCCTGCTGCCTGAATCGGCCGATGGCGCCGGACTATCCCTGTCCGACGTGGCCCCGGTGCTCTACGTACTGGGTCGTCACGCCATGCCGCTGCCGCTCGCGCAGACGCTGTTCGCCCGCGCGCTGCTACACGCGCACGGCGTGCAGGCACCAGCCGAACCGATCGCACTCGCAAGTTTCGATGACGAGAGCCCAGCCACGCTGGTGGCCGACGCCCGCCACGCGGGCTGGTTCCTGGTGCAGACCGGCACCCGCTGCGTACTGCTGCCGGCGTCCACCGCCGGTGCCGAGCCGACCGGCGCCCACGCCGACCTGACCGTGCGCCTGCGCCGCCCCGATATCCAGGCTGAACAGGCCTTCGAACTGCCCGCCGGCACGCTGCGCACCATCGGCGCCTGCCTGCATGCCGCGCAGATGGCCGGCGCACTGTCCCAGGTCATGGACATGACGCTGCAGTACGCCAACGACCGCCTGCAGTTCGGGCGCGCGATCGGCAAATTCCAGGCCATCCAGCACCAGATCAGCGAGATGGCCGAGCACGTTGCCGCCTCGCGGTTGGCCGCACAGATCGCGTGCGAAGGCTCGGGCAGCACGCCCGATCCGGCCCGCGCCGCCATCGGCAAGTTGCGCGCGAGCGACGCGGTCACGCCGGTGGCCGCCATCGCCCATGCGGTGCACGGCGCCATCGGCATCACCGAGGAATTCGACCTGCAGCTCTACACGCGCCGGCTGCACGCATGGCGCGTGGCCGACGGTTCGGATCGCTGGTGGAGCCGCGTGCTCGGCGAGCTTGTGTGCGCGGAGCCATCACGCGGCGCGGTGGAACTGGTGCGAGACTGGTGCGAGACCGCTGGCTGACATCCGAAACGAAACGGCGGCCCGGTTAGGGCCGCCGTTTCGTACACGGAAAACTCTCAGGCTCAGGCCGCTAGGCTCAGCCCGCCACCGGGCACCTTGCGGTGGCGGCGTTCCGGCTTGCACTCGTACTTGAGTTCGCGCCGGCCATCCTCATACGCCACTTCCAGCCGCACGTTGAAGCCCCACAGGCGCGTCACGTGGCGGATCACCTCGTCGAAGTTGTGCGAAAGCGGCCGGCGGTCGCTTTGCTGGTGACGCAAGGTCAGCGAGCGGTCCCCACCCACATCGACATTGGTGACCTGGATATTCGGCTCCATGCCGGACAAGTCGTACTGCGAGGCCAGCAGCTGCCGGATCATGCGATAGCCCTCATCGTTATGGATGGCCGTCACGCGCAGCTTGTTCTCGCGGTCGTCGTCGAGCACCGAGAACAGCTTGAGTTCGCGAATGACGCGCGGCGACAGGAACTGGAGCAGGAAGCTCTCGTCCTTGAAGTTGCGCATGGCGAAGTCGAGCGTGGTACGCCAGTCCGAGCCGGCGATCTCCGGCGCCCAGTAGCGGTCCTCGTCGTCCGGGTTCTCGCACATGCGGCGCAGGTCCTGGAACATCAGGAAGCCCAGCGTGTACGGGTTCAGGCCACTGTAGTATGGGCTGTGGTACGGCGGCTGGTAGATCACATTGGTGTGCGCCTGCAGCAATTCCAGCATGAACGCGTCGTTGACCAGCTTTTCCTCGTAGAGCTGGTGGATGATCGTGTAGTGCCAGAACGTGGCCCAGCCTTCGTTCATCACCTTGGTCTGGCGCTGCGGGTAGAAGTACTGCGCGATCTTACGCACGATGCGCACGATCTCGCGCTGCCACGGCGCGAGCTTGGGCGCGTTCTTCTCGATGAAGTAGAGCAGGTTCTCCTGGGGCTCCGGCGGGAAGGTGCCTTCCGGCTCGACCGCGTCGTCATCCGCCGCAAGCGCGTGCGAGCGGTGCTTGGGCAGCGTGCGCCACAAATCGTTGACCTGCATCTGCAGGTAGTTCTCGCGCTCGGTCTGACGTGCCTGCTCTTCGGTGATCGACAACTTCTTGGGTCGCTTGTAGCGGTCTACGCCATAGTTTTGCAGTGCGTGACAGGAGTCGAGCAGGAGTTCCACCTCTTGCTCGCCATAGCGCTGCTCGCATTCGGCCACGTAGTTCTTGGCGAACAGCAAGTAATCAATGATGGCGTCCGCGTTGGTCCAGGCGCGGAACAGGTAGTTGCCCTTGAAGAAGGAGTTATGGCCGTAGCACGCATGCGCGATGGTGAGCGCCTGCATGGGCAGCGTGTTTTCCTCCATCAGGTAGGCGATGCAGGGGTTGGAGTTGATTACGATCTCGTAGGCCAGCCCCATGTGGCCGCGCTGGTAGCTGCGTTCCGAGGCCAGGAAGTGCTTGCCGTATGACCAGTGGCTGTATCCCACCGGAAGGCCGGCCGATGCATAGGCATCCAGCATCTGCTCGGCGGTGATAATCTCGATCTGGTTGGGATAGGTGTCCAGGCCGAATTCGCCGGCAATACGGGCGATCTCGCGGTCATACCGGTTGATCAGCTCGAAGGTCCATTCCGAACCCGTGGAGAGATAAGCCATCTTCACCCCCATCTGGCGGGCAAGCGGGCCGCTCCCGGCATACGTTGCCCGGGACGGCGACGCTGCGCCGCGTTGCCACTGTCAACGTCCTGCTGGTCCACCGGAACCGATGGACCGGAAAGGCCCTTTTGCCCGTCAGGCCGCGCGCTTCTGGAACAGGTCGTGCAGAACCGGATAAATCTCGTCCGGACTGATGATGCGCTGCATCGCGAAGTGCTCGAACTGACCTTTGACCGTCAGGTACTCTTCCCAGAGATTCTGCGGTTCCTCCGAGGCAACCTCCACATACGCGTAGTACTGCACCAGCGGCAGGATCGACTCGCGCAGCAAACGACCACACAGCTCGGAATCCCCGGCCCAGTTGTCGCCGTCGGATGCCTGCGCACAGTAGATGTTCCACTGGCTGGGCGGATAGCGGTCATGGATGACCTCGACCATCAGCTTCAGCGCGCTCGACACCACGGTACCACCGGACTCACGCGAATGGAAGAAATCCTCCTCTTCCACCTCCTTGGCCACGGTGTGATGGCGAATGAACACCACGTCGATGCGCTCGTAGTTACGTTTCAGGAACAGGTACAGCAGCATGAAGAAGCGCTTGGCGAGATCCTTGCGGCTCTCGTCCATCGAGCCCGAGACGTCCATCAGGCAGAACATCACCGCCTGGGCCTGCGGCCGCTTCTTGAGCACGCGGTTGTTGTAGCGCAGGTCGAGCTTCTCGATGAACGGTACGCGGTCGATGCAGGCACGCAGGTGCCGCATCTCTTTCATCAGCTCGAGCGCGGAGTCCGCGTAAGGACCTTCCTTCTCCAGCGCCTCGTTGTAAGCGTCCTCCAGTTCGCGCAGGCGCTTCTGGTACGGGCTGGACAACGCAATGCGCCGGCCGATCGAACTGCGCATGGTGCGCAGGATCGACAGGTTCGAAGGCGTGCCGTCGATCGAGTAGCCGGCGCGCACCTTGCGCACTTCCGCGATCTTGGCAAGGTGGCGCTTGGCCAGGTCCGGCAGCGCCATGTCCTCGAAGAAGAAATTCAGGAAATCCTCGCGCGACAGCGTGAAGACGAAATCGTCCTCGCCCTCGCCGCTATCGCTGGCGCGCGAACCGGTTCCGCCGCCGCCCTGCTGCTGGCGGTCGAATGAATCCCCCCGGACGAACTTCTTGTTGCCGGGATGGATCCACTCACGCCGCCCGCCCGGGCCGTGATGAAAGATCGGCTCGGAGATGTCCTTGACCGGAATGGACACCTGACCGCTTTGCTCGATGTCCATGATCTTCCGGCCGGACACCGCCTTCGCAACCGCCTGGCGTATCTGCTCTCGGTAGCGCTTGATAAAGCGCTGCTTGTTGACGGCACTTTTGTTGCCGCCGTTCTCACGCCTGTCGATGACCGTGCCCATGTATATGCCTTCGAAAAGAGGCCTGGTTCAGGCGCAGTTACGATGATTTTCTTACGCGCAGATACCACTCCACCAGCAGTCGGACTTGTTTCGGCGTATACCCCTTTTCGACCATGCGGTTGACGAAGTTCTCGTGCTTCTCCTGGTCTTCGCGCGAAGACTTGGCGTTGAACGAGATGACCGGCAGGAGATCCTCGGTGGTGGAGAACATGCGCTTCTCGATCACCATCCTGAGCTTCTCGTAGCTGGTCCAGACCGGATTCTTGCCACCGTTGTGGGCTCTCGCGCGCAGCACGAAGTTGACGATCTCGTTGCGGAAGTCCTTGGGGTTCGAGATACCCGCTGGCTTTTCCACTTTTTCCAGTTCGTCATTCAGCGCGTTGCGGTCGAGGATTTCGCCGGTATTCGGATCGCGGTATTCCTGGTCCTGGATCCACAGGTCGGCGAACACCACGTAGCGGTCGAAGATGTTCTGCCCATACTCGGAATACGACTCCAGGTACGCCGTCTGGATCTCCTTGCCGATGAACTCGACGTACGGTGTAGTCAGGTACTCTTTGATATACGACAGCAGCTTCGCTTCCTGTTCCGGCGGGAACTGCTCGCGCTCGATCTGCTGTTCGAGCACGTACAGCAGGTGCACCGGGTTGGCCGCGACTTCGGTGTTGTCGAAGTTGAAGACCTTGGACAAGACCTTGAACGCGAAGCGCGTCGACAGCCCGTTCATGCCCTCGTCCACACCTGCATAGTCGCGATATTCCTGGTACGACTTCGCCTTCGGATCGACGTCCTTCAGGCTCTCGCCATCATAGACGCGCATCTTCGAGAAGATGTTCGAGTTTTCGGGCTCCTTGATGCGCGTGAGCACCGCGAACTGTGCCATCATCTTCAGCGTGCTCGGCGCGTTCGGCGCCGCCGCCAGCGAACTGCTGCGCAACAGCTTGTCGTAGATTTTCACCTCTTCCGACACGCGCAGGCAGTACGGCACCTTGACGATGTAGATGCGGTCGAGGAAAGCCTCGTTGTTCTTGTCCTGCTTGAACGTCTGCCACTCGGCCTCGTTCGAGTGCGCCAGGATGATGCCGTCGAACGGAATCGCCCCGAAGCCCTCCGTGCCCTTGTAGTTGCCCTCCTGCGTGGCGGTCAGCATGGGGTGCAGCACCTTGATCGGCGCCTTGAACATTTCGACGAACTCGAGCAGGCCGCGGTTGGCCAGGCACAGGCCGCCGGAATACGAGTAGGCGTCAGGATCGTCCTGCGGGAAATCCTCGAGCTTGCGAATATCCACCTTGCCGACGAGCGAGGAGATGTCCTGGTTGTTCTCGTCGCCCGGTTCGGTCTTCGAGATCGCAATCTGCGACAGCACCGACGGACGCAGCTTGACCACGCGGAACCGCGTGATGTCGCCATTGAACTCTTGCAGGCGCTTCACCGCCCACGGAGATGGAATGGTGCTCAGGTAGCGGAGCGGAATGCCATAGTCCTCTTCCAGAATCTTGCCATCTTCCTCCGGCGAGAAAAGACCGAGCGGAGATTCATGGATCGGCGAACCCTTCAGCGCGTAGATGGGTACCTCTTCCATCAACGCCTTCAGTTTCTCCGCCAGCGAAGACTTGCCGCCACCAGGAGGCCCGAGCAGATACAGGATCTGCTTGCGCTCTTCCAGGCCCTGCGCGGCATGCTTGAAGAACGCGACGATCTGCTCGATCGTGTCCTCCATGCCGTAGAAATCGCGGAAGGCCGGATAAACCCTGATGACCTTGTTGAAGAAGAGTCGGGACAGGCGCGGATCATGGTGGGTGTCCACCAGCTCCGGCTGACCGATCGCGGCGAGCATGCGCTCGGCCGCAGTCGCATAGGCAGTCGGATCCTTCTTGCAGATATCCAGGTACTCCTGGATGCTGTATTCCTCTTCCTTGCGAGCTTCGAAACGCGTGGCGTAATGGCCGAAAATGTCCATTCCTCACTCCCGTCAGAGTCCTCATCCGAGGTCAAGGCACTGCTACTCCCCTGAGGCTTCGCGTCAGCTTTCGCGGTCCACCACCCCGGCTTGGCGACCTGGTCATGTTGCGAAGTCTTTACTTCATCATAGTCAAATAACGGCGAGGGTGGAGCTCAAGTTGACGATTCGCATGTATGTAAGCAACGGCATTACCAACCAGAAAACACCACATTTGAACCAGAGCGCTTCCTCGCGCGCGACGGGCCATTGACTATGGCTTGTGACAAACCTTACACCTTTCTGCCCTAGCCTGCACAGACGGTTTTGTAACCAGTACACAAAAAAGGCCAGCGATTTCGCCGGCCTTTTGCTGAGGTTTTCGCGGCGTGCATCAGCACACGCCGACTGCTGATGACAGCACTCAGAGCGTGCGTGCGACCAGCTCTTTCATGATCTCGTTCGAGCCACCGTAGATCTTGCCGACACGCGCATTCGCGTACATGCGTGCAATCGGGTATTCGAGCATATAGCCGTAGCCGCCATGCAACTGCAGGCACTCGTCGATGATTTCGCAGTTGCGTTGCGTGCACCACCACTTGGCCATTGCCGCGGTCGCTGCGTCGAGCTTGCCTTCCATCAGCCGCACCATGCAGTCGTTCACGAACGTGGCCGCGATGGTCGCATTGGTCTTGCACTCAGCCAGTTTGAAACGCGTGTTCTGCAAGTCGAGCAACGGTTGACCGAACACCTTGCGCTCGCGCACATAGTCGGTCGTCAGCTCGATGGCGCGCTGCATGCTCGCCACCGCACCAAGGGCGATGATCATCCGCTCCTGCGGCAACTGCTGCATGAGCTGGTAGAAGCCTTGCCCCTCCTGCTCGCCGAGCAGGTTCTCGCAAGGTACCAGCACGTCGTCGAAGAACAGCTCGGCAGTATCCTGGCCTTTCTGTCCGATCTTCTCCAGGATGCGGCCGCGACGGAACCCCGGCAGATCACGGGTCTCCACCATGATCAGCGACACCCCGCGCGTGCCGGCTTCCGGATCGGTCTTCGCAATCAGGCAGACCAAGTCGGCGTGATAGCCGTTGGTAATGAAAGTCTTTGCACCGTTGATGCGATAGCAATCCCCGTTTTCTGTCTTCTCGCGCACCGCGCGGGTGCGTACCGATTTGAGGTCCGAGCCGGCACCTGGTTCCGACATGGCGATCGCCGCCACCATTTCGCCGCTGGCCATCTGTGGCAGCCATTTCTCCTTCTGCGCCTGTGTGCCGTAGTTGAGCAAGTAGTGGGCCACGATGCCGCTATGCACGTTATTGCCCAGGCTGGTGCAGATGCCGCGCGCCATTTCCTGCGTGATGACGGCCTCGTGCGCAAAGGTGCCACCACCGCCGCCGTATTCCTCGGGGATGCTCGCGCACAGCAGGCCGATCTGGCCGGCACGGCGCCAGACGTCGCGGTCGATATAGCCCTGCTCGGCCCAGCGCGATTCGTTCGGCGCCAGTTCACGTTCGACAAAGCGCCGCACCGTGTCCCGGAACAGGACCAGGTCTTCGGTCATCCAGGGGGCCTCGGTGGAGGCAGCGGCGGTGGCATTCAGTTCGGGAGATCCCATGATGTGTATCGACTTCGAAATGCAGAGGGAAAAGGAGGACAGGCGGCATTACCGCTGTCGCGCCTCTATATAGATGGGCGTATTTCGTTGAAGCCTTGCGAGGTGGGCGCCTGTCCGCCATACCGCAGCGCAGCATGCCGCACGCACCCTGTTGCTTCGCAGGACTTAGTCAGGCCAGCGATAACGCGGCGGCTGCTTGGACAGGAAGCGATTCGCGGCCTCCTGGCGGTATTCCGTGGCGAACGCGATGCCCTGGCCGTCCGCCTCCATGGCCAGCATGCTGTGCAGGTCCTGGTTCAGCGACGCATTGAGCGCCTTCTTGGTTAGCGCCAGCGCAACGGGCGAGGCCTCGGTGAAGGCGCGGGCCATCGCACGGGCGCGCTCCTGCAGGCTGTCTGCTGGCACGATCTCCATGACGATGCCCTGCTCCTGGGCCGCCTCGGCGTTGAGCTCGCGCATCGAGAACATCAGCGCCTTGGCGCGCTGGAGGCCGACCATGCGAGGCAATGTGTAAAACACGCCACAATCCGGAATCAAACCCAGACGCAGGAACGGCAACCCGAACCGGGCACGCGGGGTGGCCAGGATGATGTCAGCGGTGAGCGCCAGGCTGAATCCCGCGCCAAAAGCCGCGCCATCGACCGCGGAAATGACAGGAATCTCGAGATTGATCAGCGTCTCGAGCCACGGATGGATATTGCCCAGCCGCTGGCGCCCCTGCGCTGCGCTGATCTCGCCCTGCATGGAGCTGATGTCCCCGCCCGAGCAGAAATCGGTGCCGGCACCAGTCAGGATCAGCGCGCGCACGCTGGTGTCCTGGCGCAGCTGGTGCATCACATCGCCGATTTCGCGGCGCATGACGCCGTTCAGCGCATTCTTGCGGGCCGGGTAATCGAGCGTAAGGGTGGCAATGCCGTCTTCCACGGCATAGCGAATCGTTTCCATTGATGACTCCATGTAATGCTGCGGTTCGATGCCTGACTGGCGCTCAGTCCAGCTGGATATGCGCGTCGCGTACGATCTTGGCCCACTTGGGCATGTCGCCCGACACCACGGCGGCCAGCTCCTGCGGCGCGGAACCGACTGGCTGAAGGCCCATGCCGGCCAGCTTCTGGGTGATCTCGGGCAGCTTCACGATGCGGGCGGTTTCGGCGGCCAGGCGTGCGGTCACGTCCTTCGGGGTGTTGGCGGGCAGAAAAAGCGCAAACCAGCCGCTCGGCTCGAAGCCCTGCAGGCCCTGCTCGGCGAACGTCGCCACGTTCGGAATAGCCTTGTAGCGCTGCGTGCCCGTAATGCCGAGGATCTTGAACTTGCCGCTGGTCAGGTACGGATACGCCGACGTCACATCGACGAATGCCGAATCGACTTGGCCGCCGAGCAAGTCGTTGAGCAGCGGTGCCGCGCCCTTGTACGGAATGTGCGTCAGCTCGATGCCAGCCTGTTGCCGCAACAGTTCGCCGTGCAGGTGCGACGACGTGCCGTTGCCATACGAGCCATAGCTGAGCTTGCCGGCCTTCGCCTGCGCGATGAACTCGCGCATCGTGTTGGCCTGCACGCGGTTGGGCACCACGAACAGATCCGACGACTTGGCGATCAGCGAAACCGGCGTGAAATCCTTGTTCACGTCATACGGCGTACGCTTGTACAGGCTCGGCGACTGGATCAGCGCCGTGATGGCCAGCAGCACCGTGTAGCCATCGGGTGTCGCCTTCGCGACGATGTCGTTGCCGAGCATGCCGCTCGCGCCGGGCTTGTTGTCGACCACCACCGGCTGGCCCCACGCCTCGGCCAGCCGCTGGCCGATCATGCGGCCCACGGTATCGGTGCCGCCGCCGGCCGGGTATGGCACGACCATACGGATCGGCTTGCTGGGGTAGTTCTGGGCCACTGCCTGGCCCACGTTGCCAAGCATGGCGGCGCCCGCCAGGGTGCCGGCCTGCGCCAGCCAGGTTCGTCTGCTCTTCTGCATGATGCTGTCTCTCTCCAAAACTCTGTCTTGGTCCGGTCTCACCGGCCTTCCATGCCCGTCTTGCCCAGGCCCGCCGGTTGCATGGCCTCTTCCTGCAGCGCGCGCCACTGGATCTTGCCCGTGGCCGACTTGGGCAGGGCGTCGACGAATTCGACGATGCGCGGCACCTTGTAGGCAGCCAGACGCTCGCGGCACCAGGCCATGATGCGTTCCGGGTCAGCCTCTGGCGTGCCGCGCGATTCCGCACGCAGCGCCACGACGGCCTTGACCGTTTCGCCACGATGGTCATCGCGCGCGGCGATCACGCAAGCCTCGTGGATCGCCGGATGCCCGTACAGCAGGTTCTCCACCTCGGCCGGCCAGACCTTGAAGCCCGACGCGTTGATCATCCGCTTGAGGCGATCGCGCATGAAGAAGTAGCCCTCTTCATCCATGAAGCCCAGGTCGCCCGTGCGCAGGAAGCGCTTGCCGTCGATCTCGACGAACGACTCTTCGTTGGCCTCCGGGTTGTTCCAGTAGCCGAGCATCACCTGCGCGCCATGGGCGACGATCTCGCCGATCTCGCCTTGCGGCAGTTCGGCCAGCGTTTCCGGGTCGACTACCCGAGCGTCCACACCGAAGGTGGCGATGCCCAGGCATTCGCGCTTGGGCTTCTGACGGGGGTTCGACAGCAGGAACGACGCCGTCTCGGTCATGCCGTAGGCCTCGACGTAGGGCAGGCCGAAGCGCTCCTGCAGCATATTGGCCACGGCATCGGGCATGGCCGCACCGCCACCGCCGAGGAACGCCAGGCTGGACAGGTCGCGTTGCGTCACGCCGGGCTGTGCGAAAAAGTCCACCAGCATCGCCGGCGGCGCGCCCCATACCGAGACGCGATAGCGCTCGATCAGGTCGGCGGCGAGCGAGCGCTCCCAGCGCGGCATCAGCACCACGGTGGCGCCGAGGTAGATCGGCGAATGCATGCAGTTCTGCATGCCGAGCAGGTGGAACATGGGGGCCACCGCCAGGACCACCGCCTCCGGCGTACTGCTGCGCCACACCTGCGAGCCCACCGCGGAACTCATCATGGTGCCGTGGGTATGCATGCAGCCCTTGGGGTTACCGGTCGTGCCGGACGTGTAGGCCAGCATGCACAGCGTGTCGTAGCCGGCCTCGTGCGGACGTGGCAGTTGGCCGGCATTGCAAGCGGCCTCCCATGTGACGGGCATCGCACCGCTCGGTGCCGCGCTCAGCGCGGGCGCCGGCTCGCGCAGCCAGGCCGGCACGGGCAGGCCACCGTCGTCATGCAGCATGCCCGCATAGTGGTGCACGATCACATGGCGCAATGCCTTGCCGTGCAACGGGGCAACGCGGTCGTACAGTTCGCTGCCGCAGAACACGGCCACGGCGCCACTGTCGGCGACCACGTGTTCGAGTTCGGCCTCCAGCCACATCGGGTTGGCCGGAACGACCACGGCCTCGGCGCGCAGGATGGCGTAGTAGGCCGCGATGAACTGCGGGCAGTTCTGGCTGAACAGCACCACCCGGTCCCCGGGCTGGATGCCGCAGGTGTGCTGCAGATAGCCAGCCATGCGCTCGACCTCGTCGAGCAGCGCGGCGTAGGAAATCGCGGCGCCGAAGTACTGGATCGCGGTCTTGTCGGGATAGCGGCGCGCGGCCACCTCCAGGTTGTAGAACAGGCTGGTACGCGGCGCATGCAGCGACGCCGGCAAGCCGGCGGGCCAGGCGGGGGAACGGTAAGGCTGGGAGGTACTGGCGGACTTCATGTCAGGCAAAGGCTCAGTCAAGACGAATGTTGTGGGTACGGATCACCTTGCCCCAGCGTACGTAGTCGGACTGCACGGTCTGGGCAAAGGCATCGGGCGTGCTGCCGGTCAGGATCACGCCCAGTTCGTTCATGCGCGCGCGCACCGCAGGGTCGGCAAGCACCTTGTTGACGTCGGCCGAGAACTTCTCGACGATCGCGCGCGGCGTGGCGGCCGGCAGCAGCAGGCCGAACCAGCCGAGCGAATCCATGCCGGCGATGCCGGCTTCCTTGAATGTCGGCACATCAGGCAGTTGCGGCGAACGCGAAGCACCCGTCACGGCAAGCGCGCGCAGGCGCCCGGAGGCGTTATGCGGTTTGGCGCCCATTACGGAGATCACCGCCGATGGCACTTGGCCGCCGAGCAGGTCGTTCAACTCAGGCGCCTCGCCCTTGTAGGAGACATGGATCATGTCCAGCTTGGCGGTCTCGTTGAAGATCTCGCCGTAGAGATGGCCGCTCGAACCGGTGCCGTACGAGCCGAAGGAATACTGTTTAGGCTTGGCGCGCACCAGCGCAATGAATTCCTTCAGGTTCGTGGCTGGCACTGCGCCGTTGACGGCGAACACGAGGTTCGTGGTACCAAGCTCAGACACGGGCGCGAAATCCTTCACCGGGTCGAACGGGGCCTTGGTGTAAAGACTCGGCGCCTGCACGAGCGTCGTGATGGTGAGCAGTGCGGTGTAGCCGTCCGGCTCGGCGCGTGCCACCACTTCCGAGCCGATCATACTGCTGGCGCCAGGGCGGTTCTCCACCACGACGGGACGCTTCCAGGCCTTGCCCAGACCGTCGGCAATGGCACGCGCCAGGACGTCAGTCGCCCCGCCGGCCGGATAAGGAACCACCAGGCGCACGGATTTCGACGGGAAGGCCACTTGCGCCATCGCCGAACCGGCGCCCAGCAAGCCGGTTGCGACCCCGCCCAATGCCAGCAACCCGGCACCAAGACGCTGCAATGCACTACGACGATTTGCCTGCATGTGGTTGTCTCCTTTGTGTTTTTGGTTCGCGGCGAAGGGCTCTGCCCGTTTTGCTGACGCCGGCGATGTATCCGTTGGCGTGGCCGTGTCCGGCTTGCCGGTGGCGGTCCGTTCGGTGCGGACCTTTCCACAGCGAGAGGGTGCGCGATGGGAGGTGGTCCGGACAATGACCAGACGACCCAAAATGATTGGCCGAATCGCTCAGTTGAAAGGCAGGCTTTGGCAAATCCCGATTGTGCGGTGCGACCCGACCGCGATAAGGTCTGCCTCAGGCCACCATGCCGCCAGTCCGCCATTGCCAGGGCAATGCCCGGCGCGCCCCAACACGACGAGGAGACTCATGCACATCGTTGCCACGCCCGCTCACCGGCATCCCGTGCCGGGCATGCCGCGCAGCATCGCCGCGCCGGGTCCGGCGTTGGCCGGCACCGCCAGCACGGTTATGACAACGCTGGCCGCAGCGCCGGCGCCGGCGCGCCACACGATCGCCATCCATCACGTCCAGCAGATCGTGCTCGGCGTGCGCCGGCTCGGCGGCGATATCGATGCGCTGCTGCGCCGCGCGGCCATCTCGCCGGCACTGCTGGCATCGCCCACCGCGCGCGTCACGCAAGACCAGTACGCCGCACTGATCCGCACGCTGCGCCGCATCACGCGCGACGAACTCTGGGGCCTGCTCAGCCGCCCCGTGCCGCCGGGGGTGTTCGCCCAGGCTGCCAGTGCAATGATCCACTGCGCGACGCTGGAAGAAGCGATCCAGGCCGGGCTGCGCCAGTACCGGCTGCACATCGGCGACTTCACGCCTCGGTTGCACCGCAGCGACGATGGCAAGACCGTTTCCGTGCAATTGCAAGCGCATGCGCCGGCAACGCCGTGCCACGTGTTCGCGGAGTCGACGTTCGTCTTCCACGCCTACGGCCTGATCAACTGGCTGGTGGCACGGCGCGTGCCACTGGCCCGCGTCGACCTGAGCGCGGGTCCGCCCAAGGGACAGACCGACACCGAGCGCATCTTCAACACGACGGTCCGGTACGGGCAGCCCTGCACGGCGCTGCATTTCGATGCCGCCTGGCTGCGACTGCCGGTGATGCAGGATGCCACCGGCCTCGGCGAGTTCCTGCGCGAGGCGCCGCACAAGTTGCTGGTGCGCTACCGCGACAACAGTTGCCTGGCCGAACGCATCCGCCTGCACCTGCGCTCGCACCTCGACGACGAACTGCCATCGCTGGAGCAGATGGCGCAGATGCTGCGCCTGACGCCGCAAACGCTGCGCCGGCGGCTGCGCGACGAAGGGCGCGGCTACCAGAATATCAAGGACAACCTGCGGCGCGACGTAGCGATCGGCATGCTCGAGCGCTCCGACCTCTCGCTGCAGCAGGTCGCACTGCGGCTCGGCTTTTCAGAGCCGAGCACCTTCCACCGCGCGTTCAAGAAATGGACGGGCGTGGCGCCCGGCGAATACCGGCAGCTCGCAAGCGCCGGCAGCTAACGAGCCGGCAAAACCAGCGCAAACAAAAAAAGCCGGCGATGACAACGCCATCGCCGGCTTGACCCTGTCGGGCTTTTATGCCCGCGCTCAGACCACGCCCTGCTCCCGCAGTGCAGCGATCCGCTCCGCGGACAAACCGAGCACTTCGGCGAGCACACGTTCCGTGTGTTCGCCAAGGCGCGGCGGCGGCGCGTCATATTGCACCGGCGTGGTTGACAGCCGCAGCGGGCTCTTGACCGTCGGGCAGATCGCACCGTCCTTGCGGACCAGGTCGACCTGCAGTTCGCGATGACGGACCTGCGGGTCGTCGAGCACCTGCGCGTAGTCGTTGATCGGCCCGCACGGAATGCCCTGCGCCTCCAGCGCCTCGACCCAGAGTGCGGTCGGACGTGTGCGCATATGGGCCTCGAGCATCGGCACCAGCAATTCGCGGTGGATGATACGACCCGAGCCCGTGGCAAAGCGCTCGTCGACGGCCAGATCCGGACGCTCGATACCCCGGCAATACGCCTGCCACTGGCCGTCGTTGCCGGCCGCGACAATCATGTAGCCATCCGACGTCGCAAAGACGTGGTACGGCACCATGTTCGCGTGCGCATTGCCATAGCGCGGCATGGCCTGGCCGGTAATGCGCTGGGCGATGATCGGCGTCGCGCCCACGGCCACCACGGCGTCGAGCAGGGCCATGTCGATATGCTGGCCTTCGCCCGTGCGCTCGGCATGCCGCAGTGCGGCAAGCACAGCCACGGTCGCGTACATGCCGGTCAGCACGTCTACCACCGCCACGCCGACCTTCTGCGGACCGCCACCGGGCAGGTCGTCGCGCTCGCCGGTCACGCTCATCAGTCCGCCGATGCCCTGGAAGATGAAGTCGTAGCCCGGCTTGTGCGCGCTGGGCCCGGTCTGGCCATAGCCGGTAATCGAGCAATAGACCAGCGCCGGATTGATCGCCTTGAGGCTTTCATAGTCGAGCCCGTAGCGCTTCAGGTCGCCGACCTTGTAGTTCTCGAGGACGATGTGCGACTTGGCCGCGAGTTCGCGCACGATCGCCTGCCCTTCCGGGCTCGCGATGTCAAGCGTCAGCGACTGCTTGCCGCGATTGGCGCCGGCGAAGTAGGTGGCATCGCGCGAAGGCTGGCCTTCAGGATCCGGCAACCATGGCGGGCCCCAGGAGCGCGTGTCGTCGCCGACCCGGGGGCGTTCCACCTTGATGACTTCCGCGCCGAGATCCGCCAGGTTCTGCGCGCACCACGGCCCGGCCAGGATGCGCGACAGGTCGAGCACCCGGACACCGGCCAGTGCGCCCTGCATGGCGGGCGCCATCTCAGATCGGATCCCAGCTGATCACGTCGGGCGAGCGCTCGAGCTTGAAGAAGCTGTTGCGCATGGCCGGCATGGCGATCTCGCCAATCGATTCCGGCGTCCAGCCTTCGCTCATGTGCACCGAGCGCACCGGGCGCGGCTGGCTCATCAGGATGATTTCGTTGGCGCGCACGGCGAAGATCTGACCGTTGACCTCGGCTGCGGACGGGCTGGCCAGGTAGACGGCCACAGGGCCGATCTTGCCGGCTTCCATCTTCTGCAGCTTGGCCACGCGTGCCTTCTCTTCCGGCGTCTCGGCCGGGATCGAGCTGGTCATGCGGCTCCATGCGAACGGCGCGATGCAGTTCGAGCGCACGTTGAAGCGCTGCATGTCGAGTGCGATCGACTTCGACAGCGCGGCGATGCCGAGCTTGGCGGCCGAGTAGTTGGCTTGGCCCAGATTGCCGATCAGGCCCGAAGTCGACGTCATGTGCACGAAGGCGCCGCCTTCCTGGTCCTTGAAATAGTTGGCTGCGGCGCGGCTCACGAAGAAGGTGCCGTGCAGGTGCACGTCGATAACCGAACGCCATTCCTCTTCATTCATCTTGAAGAACATGCGGTCGCGCAGGTTGCCGGCGTTGTTGACCACGGCATCGATGCGGCCGAAGTTGTCGAGCGCGCACTGGACGATGGCGTTAGCACCGTTCCAGGTCGACACGCTGTCGGTGTTCGCCACGGCCTCGCCGCCGGCCGCGCGGATTTCTTCCACCACGCGCTGTGCGGGACCGGCATCGCCACCTTCGCCGGTCATCGACACGCCAAGGTCGTTGACCACGACCTTGGCGCCGGCAGCTGCCATCGCCAGCGCGATACCGCGCCCGATTCCACCACCCGCGCCCGTTACCAGCGCTACCTTGCCTGCCATCAAACCGCTCATTGCGTTGCTCCTCTGAATGCTTTTCCCGGTCAACAGACCGCGTTTCTGGCGACAATAACGGCTGCCCGCGACGGCCGTGCCAGTCGCAGGCAAGCATGTCCGGATGTTATTGCCACGCGAGATACGATAAATTGGCGGCTGAAACATTGGAATTCACGAATCGCAAAAGTGGCCTTTGGCCTGACGGAACCCCATGCATTACGACCTGACCGACCTGCGCCTTTTCCTCAACGTCGGTGAAACGGAAAACCTGACCCGCGCAGCGGAGCGCAGTTTCCTGTCCCTGCCGGCAGCCAGCACGCGCATCAAGCAACTGGAAGAGGCGTTCCAGACCCAGCTCCTGATCCGCCAGGTGAAAGGCGTCAGGCTGACCCCGGCCGGCGATACACTGCTGCACCATGCGCGCGAGGTGTTCCGCGAGCTCGAATGCCTGCACTCCGACCTGCGTCCCTATGCCAAGGGCGTCAAGGGCAAGGTCCGCCTGCTGGCCAATACGACCGCCACCAACTCGTTCCTGGCGACGGGCCTGTCCCGTTTTCTAAGTGAAAACCCTGACGTCGATGTGGAGCTGGAAGAGCATCTGTCGCAGGAAATCGTGTCCGCGATCAGCGCGGGCGCGGCGGACCTTGGCATTGTGGCGGGCGAAGTCGCGACCCAGGATCTCGACGTCATGCACCTGTGCAGCGACGAACTGATCGTGATTGCGCCGGTCAACCACCCGCTGCCGCAGTTCAAGCGGCTGCACTTCGCCGACCTGCTGGATACCTGCCGCTTCGTCGGCCTGAACCAGTTCAGCGCGATCCAGTCCTTCCTCGACCGCATCGCCAGCGGCATGGGCAAGCGTATCAGCCTGCGCATCCAGGTCGGCAGCTTCGACGCGGTCTGCCGCATGGTCGAGGCCGGCGCCGGCATCGCCATCGTGCCGAACAGCTGTGCGCGCCGCTATGCGAGTCGCAAGGTGCTGCGCTTTATCTCGCTGGAAGATGAATGGGCGCGCCGCGAATTGCGCCTGTGCCGCCGCCCGGGCCGCGAACTGCCACAGTTCGCCGAAACCCTGATCCAGTACCTGGTCGACGCTGCGCGCGAGCCTGTATAGAGTTGGCAATACATGGCCGTTCGCCCACTGGCGGCGCTAGGCCACCAGCCTCGCGAGCGGCCGCAGCGACACCAGCATGACCGCGATCAGCAGCGCCATGGCCGCCACACCCGGCCAGCTCGTGCGGCCGCAGCGCGCAAGGGAATCGTTGACCACTTCGGGCGACCAGTGGTAATCGCGCAGGCGCTGGATCGTCGATTCCGCATGCATGCGGTACAGCTGGTTACCGTAGAAGCCGAGGACCAGCGCCATGGCATAGGCTAGCGGCCGTGCGAGCACATCCGGCATCTGGACATGGAACAATGCGTGCAGCACCGGTTCGGCGCACAGGACGATGGCGTAGACGCCGACCTGCCAGTACATGCGGCGGTAGGCCATCCAGAAGGGCCCAAAGAAGAACGCGGCCCAGTTCCACGCCATGCCGTTGTTCGCCGCCGCGACCTGCCAGCGAGCGCGGTAGTACGGGAAACGGGATCCTACGAACACGGCGAACGCCGCTTCGTCACTGATGATTGCTTTCATGCCACACTCCCCTGCGGTGGGCCCCTGACGACGGGGCCTCTGCGACAGAGCATAGGCCTGCGCCGCTGCGCGGAGCGTGCGGTTGCGCGCAGAAAGATCGAATTTCCCGACTGCGCGCGGCGGGCCGGCACGAGAGCCAATCAGCTGCCTGGAATGTGCGTGCGAAGCAGGACAGCGCCCTGCCGTTGATCGTGCCGCATGGGGCGGGCGCGCGGGCGACATGGCGACGCAGCGCGGCCTTGCCCGGCGGCACCGCAGTGCCGCCGGGCGCGCCGTCTACGCCCCTCGCGGACATCGTCCCGTCTCGCCGCCATGTGCCGGCCCTGTGCGCCAGGTGAGGACGTAATCCGTTTTGCTTCCCCTGCTTTTTTTGGCGGACCGCAGGTGACGCCTCCCCGTCGCCAATGCGAACCGCCATGCCATTGTGACCGATGCGCGGCGCCGTATCATGATCAAAATTAGTGATGCGCACCGCGATTCTTCGCGTGGCAGGCGCTCGCCACGTCACGCCACACAAATGCGATGCCGTCCTACAGCGCAACCGGATGCCCCCGGACACGACAGCGCAGCCGTTCCTTCTATCGTGAATACGTACAAAAAAGGAAGGAGCACATCATGCCCTATATCATCGCGTGGCTTCTCGGCGTTCCGGCCTTCGTGCTGATCCTGATCTGGCTGTTCATGCGCTGATACGCTCCGCGCCAATAGCATGCCAGAAGACGCCCGGCTCGCCGGGCGTCTTGCTATTGGGGCTGGCCTTTCACCGCAGAATGCGCACGCTGTGCCGGCCTCGCATCTGGGCTCCACACTGGCCCGCCCCCAAGCCGCACCTAAGCCGCACCTAAGCCGCACCTAAGCCGCTCTTTCGCAAATCCGAATTTCAGGCCAAAGGGCTGTCGGGAATAATGGCCCCATTCAAATCGACCGGGCCTACCCCATGTTTGCAGATCAGGATCAAGACCAGCTTTTCCCGGAAATCCGCGAAGCCGTACGCGACCTTTGCGCGGGTTTCGATTCGGCCTACTGGCAGCGCATTGAAGAACAGAACGGTTTTCCCGAGGAATTCGTTCAGGCGCTTACCCACGCGGGCTGGCTGTCGGCCCTGATCCCCGAGGCCTACGGCGGTTCGGGCCTGTCGCTGACGGCCGCCTCGGTCATCATGGAAGAAATCAACCGCAACGGCGGCAACTCCGGCGCCTGCCACGGCCAGATGTACGTGATGGGCTGCCTGCTGCGCCACGGTTCGGAAGAGCAAAAGAAGCGCTGGCTGCCGGGCATCGCCTCGGGCGAACTGCGCATGCAGTCGATGGCTGTGACCGAGCCGACCACCGGCACCGACACCACCAAACTCAAGACCACTGCCGTGCGCAAGGGCGACAAGTACGTCGTCAACGGCTCGAAGGTGTGGATTTCGCGCGTGCAGCACTCGGACCTGATGCTGCTGCTGGCCCGCACCACGCCGCTCGACCAGGTCAAGCGCAAGTCCGAGGGTCTGTCGGTGTTCGTGGTCGACCTGCGTGAAGCCATCGGCAAGGGCCTGACAGTTCGGCCGATCCGCAACATGGTCAACCACGAGACCAACGAACTGTTCTTCGACAACCTCGAAGTGCCGGCCGAAAACCTGATCGGCGAGGAAGGCAAGGGCCTCAAGTACATCCTCGACGGCATGAACGCCGAGCGCATCCTGATCGCCGCCGAGTGCATCGGCGATGGCTACTGGTTCGTCGAGCGCGCGAGCAACTATGCACGCGAGCGCATTGTGTTCGACCGCCCGATCGGCCAGAACCAGGGCATTCAGTTCCCGATCGCACGCTCCTACGTCAACGTCGAAGCCGCCAGCCTGATGCGCTACAAGGCTGCAGCGCTGTTCGACGCCGGCAAGCCGTGCGGCAAGGAAGCCAACATCTCCAAGCTGCTCGCCGCCGATGCATCGTGGGAGGCGGCCAACGTCTGCCTGCAGACGCACGGCGGCTTCGGCTTCGCGGCCGAGTACGACATCGAGCGCAAGTTCCGCGAGACCCGCCTGTACCAGGTCGCACCGATCTCGACCAACCTGATCCTGTCCTACGTGGCCGAGCACGTGCTCGAGCTGCCGCGTTCGTTCTGAGGCCGCGCATGACTGCATCTACGCCCAACGGCATCCGGCCGCTCGACGGCATCCGCGTGGTGTCGCTCGAACACGCGGTCGCGGCCCCTTTCGCCACGCGCCAGCTTGCCGATCTCGGTGCGCGCGTGATCAAGATCGAGCGCCCTGGCGTGGGCGATTTCGCCCGCGGCTATGACGAGACCGTGCACGGCCAGTCGTCGTACTTTGTCTGGCTCAACCGCGGCAAGGAGAGCCTGACGCTCGACCTGAAAGACGCCGAGGCACAAGCCATCCTGCACAAGTTGCTGGCCGATGCCGACGTACTGGTGCAGAACCTCGCCCCTGGCGCCGCCGCGCGCATGGGCCTCGACTTCGACACCCTGCATCCGCGCTACGAAAAGCTGATCGTCTGCGATATCTCGGGCTACGGCGACGCGGGCCCCTATCGCGACAAGAAGGCCTATGACCTGCTGATCCAGGCCGCGGCCGGCCTGGTCGGCCTGACTGGCGGCCCGAACGAGCCGTCGCGTGCCGGCGTGTCGATTGCCGACATCTCGGCCGGCATGTACGCCTACAGCGGCATCCTCTCGGCGCTGCTGCAGCGCGGGCGCACCGGCAAGGGCCTGCGCGTGCAGGTCACCATGCTGGAAACCATGGCGGAGTGGATGAACCAGGTGCTCTACCTCGGTCACTACGGCGGCAAGCCGCCGGCGCGCGTCGGCGCCTCGCACCCGACCATCGCGCCGTATGGCATTCATCGCACTGCCAATGGCAGCGTGATCTTCAGCGTGCAGAACGAGCGCGAGTTCGCCAACTTCTGCGAGATCGTGCTCGGCAATCGCGAACTCGCACAGGACGAGCGGTTCTCAAGCAATACCGCGCGCGTGCGCAACCGGCCCGAACTCACCACCATCATCGAGGATCGCTTCTCGACGCTGACCGTGGCACAGGTCGAGGAATTGCTCGACCAGGCACAGATTGCCAACGCCCCGATGAACGACATCGAAGGCGTGTGGAATCATCCGCAGTTGCAGGCGCGCGAGCGCTGGCGCAAGGTGGAGACGCCGAATGGCACCGTCGACGCGCTGCTGCCGCCGGCCAATCTTTCCGGCGTGGAGCCGGCGATGGGCGCCATCCCCGCCCTGGGCGCGCACACCGCTTCCATCCTGGCCGAACTCGGCTATGGCGCTTCGGACGTCGAAGCCCTGGCCGCCAAGAAAGTCGTCTGAGCGGAAGGGTCCGGCTTCGCCCGGGCCTTTCCCTTTTTCAAACGTTACCGGCACCCAGCCAACATGAGCGCTGACCACACCTACCCGACCCGCCAGCTCTGCGAATTCCTCGCCCGCTTCACGCTGGCTGACGTACCCGCCCCTGTCATCGAGCGCACCAAGGACCTGTTCCTTGACTGGATCGCCTCGGCGATTGCCGGCAAAGATGCTCCCGCCGTATGCAAGATCCAGGAATTCGCGGCCGCCATGGGCCCGTCGACCGGCGACGCTGAAGTCTTCGTCGACCGTCGCCGCACCTCGCCGTACTTTGCCGCGCTGATCAACGGCGCGTCGTCGCACGTGGTCGAGCAGGACGATGTGCACAATGGCTCGGTGCTGCACCCGGCTGCCGTGGTGTTCCCGGCCGTGGTCGCCGCCGCGCAGGCGGAAGGCAAGACCGGCGCGGAGGTGCTGCTGGCGTCCATCGCCGGTTACGAAGCAGGCATCCGCATCGGCGAATTCATGGGCCGGTCGCACTACCGCATCTTCCACACCACGGGCACGGTCGGCACGCTGGCTGCCGCTGCAGCGGTCGCGAAGCTCTACAACCTCGACGCCGAAGGCATCAACCAGGCGCTGGGCTCGGCCGGCACGCAAGCCGCCGGCCTGTGGGAATTCCTGCGCGATGCTGCGGACTCGAAGCAGTTGCACACCGCCAAGGCCGCCGCCGACGGCCTGCAATCCGCGTGGCTGGCCCGTGCCGGCTTCACCGGTGCGAAGCAGATCCTTGAAGGCGCACAGGGCATGGCCGCCGGCATGTCGAGCGATGCGAACCCGGCCTGCCTGACCGATGGCCTGGGCACGCGCTGGGCCACGGCCGAGACCTCGTTCAAGTTCTTCGCCTCGTGCCGCCACACCCATCCGGCTGCCGACGCGCTGAAGGTGCTGATGCAACGCGAGGGCGTCAGCGCCGACCAGATCGCCAGCGTCACGACGCATGTGCACCAGGGCGCCATCGATGTTCTCGGCCCGGTGGTCAACCCGACCACTATCCATCAGGCCAAGTTCTCGATGGGTACGGTGCTGGGCCTGGTTGCCGTGCACGGTCACGCCGGCCTGCCCGAGTTCGAGCAGCACGCGCTGCAGGACGCGAAGGTTGCCTGCTTCCGCGGCAAGGTGGAGATGGAGCTTGACGACGAGATCAACGCCGCCTACCCGCGCCAGTGGATCGGCCGCGTGACGGTGCGCACCACCGACGGCCGCACGCTGGCCGCGCGCGTCGATGTGCCCAAGGGCGATCCGGACAACACGCTCTCGCGCCCCGAGCTTGAGGCCAAGGCGCTGCAGCTGGGCGCATTCCGCCACGGTGCGACCGAGGCCGAGATGCGTGTGATCATTGCGCGCGTGTGGGCCCTGGAAAGCGCACCGACCGTCAACGACTGGCTGCCCGCACGCTGAGGCACAGACCATGTCCACTGCAGTCACCTACCTGTTTGTGCCGGGCGACCGGCCCGAACGCTTTGACAAGGCCGCCGCGGCGAAGCCCGATGTGATGGTCCTCGACCTCGAGGATGCCGTGCATCCGGACGCCAAGCCGGCGGCGCGCCAGGCCATTGCGGATTGGCTAGCCGCGGGCGCCGCTGCCAATGCCAATGTACGCATCAATGACAGCGCCGCTGCGGGCTTCGCCGCCGACATCGAATGGCTGCGCAGTTTGCCGAAGGGCACGCCATTGGCGGGCCTGATGGTGCCAAAGGCGGAAGACGCCGCGGCACTGGCTGCGATCACCGAGGTCCTGCGCGGGATCAATCCGGAAGCCGAGCTGATCGCCATCATCGAAACCGCGCTCGGGCTGCATCAGGTTGATGCCGTGGCGACTGCCAACGGTGTTGCCCGGCTGGCATTCGGTTCGCTCGACTATGCGGTCGACCTGGGCTGCAGCCACACGCGCGATGCGCTGGCCTATGCGCGTGCGCGTATCGTTCTGGCATCGCGCGTGGCTGGCCTGACGCCTCCCGTCGACGGCGTCACCACGGCGCTGAAGGATGAGTCCGTCCTGGCCGACGACGTGGCCTATGCCCGCGCACTTGGCTTTGGCGGCAAGCTCTGCATCCACCCGGCACAGCTCGGTGCGGTTCGTGCCGGCTTCCTGCCCTCGCCCGAGCAACTCGACTGGGCGCGGCGCGTGCTGGAAGCGACCGCCAGCGGCAGCCATGCCGTGCAGGTGGACGGCAAGATGGTGGATCGCCCCGTCATCGAACAGGCGCGTCGCCTGCTCGCGCTGGCGCAACCGTCAGCGGCACACTGAACACGAAGGTAGTCGTCATGACCCAGAACTCCCAACTCGACCATCTGCGCACATGGATCGGCCGCAGCGAATCGCGCACCGAGACACTGACGCCGGAACCGGTGATCGGCCTGGCCGCCACCTTTGACCTTGACACGGAAGCCGTGGTGCGGGGGCCGCTGCCGCCGCTGTGGCACTGGCTCTACTTCCTGCCGCGCGCGCCGCAGCGTGATATCGGCGCCGACGGCCATCCGGCTCTCGGTGGCTTCATGCCGCCCGTGCCGCTGCCGCGCCGCATGTGGGCCGGCAGCGAGCTGTCGTTCGAACGCCCGATTCACGTCGGCGACACCGTGACGCGTACTTCGACCATCCAGGACGTCCAGCACAAGTCCGGCCGCAGCGGCGAACTGTGGTTCGTCGCCGTTGACCACGAACTGAGCGTCAACGGCCAGATTGCCGTGCGCGAGCGCCACGACATCGTCTATCGCGCCATGCCGGAAATCGGCAAGCCGCAGCCGCCGCGTCCGCGCCTGGAGCATACGGCGCAATGGCAACGCACGCTGCGCGCCGATCCGGTCATGCTGTTCCGTTATTCGGCGCTGACCTTCAACGGCCACCGCATCCACTACGACCGCGAGTACACGCGGGACGTGGAAGGCTACCCGGGCCTCGTCGTGCACGGCCCGATGCAGGCCATGCTGATGCTCGACCTGGTGGCGCGCGAACAGCCCCAGGCACATGTGCGGCGCTTCGGTTTCCGCGGACTGGCACCGCTGTTCGACCAGGACATCATCACCGTTGGCGGCACGGCCGATCCGGCACAAGCCGGCAAGCTGATCCTCTGGACCGGAGACGATGCTGGGGGCCAGGCGATGCAAGGGTGGGCCGAGATCGAAAGCTGATCAAGTTCTCGATTGCAGAAGCGCAAAAGGGGCAAGCGTCAGGCTTGCCCCTTTTTTGTTGGTCCTCCGGCCGAATGGCCGGCATGCGCGAAGGAAGAGAGAGAGAAAAGCAGACCTCGGGCGCCAGCGAAGTTGATGAGCTTGCCGCCGACTACGACCGCGCGCAGCGCAGCCGAAGGCGTCCCACCACTGCCCTCATTGGAACGCTGTACCCGTGTCCGTCTTGGGGATCGTCCAAAAGCCGTCCCGCGCCAGGCACAGTTTCTGACTCACATAGCGTTAGCAGGGTGGAACGGCTGACCACCGTGACAGGCGTCCAAAGCCGTTGGAACCACTGCCGCCGTGGAATTGATGGCCAGCGGCAACGACGCGTTTTTCTGCTTACTCTTTTGTCGCTCGGACAAAAGAGTAAGTCGCCGGCTACGCCGGCGAAACAGCGGCGTCTGTCAAGCACGACCATTCAATCCAACCCAGACCCCTAAAACCGGCAAAACCACCCAACCACGGCGCCAGCCAAAAGCAAAGCACTACCTTCGCAATTTCGGCGATGAACCATCGGTGTACCGCACAAGACAGCGCAGCACACCCGATCTTCGATCAATCAGCCTGGATATTCGCCGTCTTGACCACGCCACCCCACAGCTTCAGTTCCCGCTGGATGCGGTCAGCGAGCGGCTTCGGACCGGAGATGTTGAGGTCGTAGCCACCGGCCGTCATGCGCTGCTTGAACGCCGGATCGTCGCCGATGGTCTTCTGCGCCTTGATGAGCTTGTCGACCACGTCGGCAGGCAGCTTCTGCGGGCCGATCAGCGCATACCAGCCGGTCAGGTCATAGTCCTTCAGACCGGACTCGATCATAGTCGGCACGTTCGGCAGCGCCGGGTTGCGCGTCTTCGACGTGACCGCCAGTGCCCGTACCTTGCCACCGTTGATATGGCCGATGGCCGTACCGGTGATGTCGAACATGAACGTCACCTTGCCGCTCATCACGTCGGCCATCGCCGGCGAGTTGCCCTTGTACGGCACATGCAGCATCTTGACGTGGCTCATTTGCGCGAGCAGTTCAGCGGACAGGTGGTTGGACGCTCCGACGCCCGCCGAGCCGAACGACACATCGTCCGGATGCTTGCGCGCGTAGTCGACCAGTTCGCCGACGTTCTTCGCCGGGAAGTCCTTGTTCACGAGCAGCACATTGGTGTAGTCCGTGATCAGGCCGATGTACGTAAAGTCCTTGAGCGGATTGAAATTGACCGAGCGCTGGATCAGCGGCGTCATGGTCATGGTCGGGCTAGCCACGAAATACAGCGTGTAACCATCCGGTGCCGACTTGGCGGTCAGGTCGGCGGCAATGGCGCCGCTTGCCCCGGCACGGTTGTCCACGACCACTGGCTGGTGCAGCGCACGGCCGAGCTGGTCGGCATAGATGCGCGCCGCGGTGTCGACCGGACCGCCAGGTGCATAGCCCACGATCAGCTTGATCGGGCGCGACGGATACGCATCGGCCGCCCATGCAGCCCCGTGCAGCAGCGTTGCCATCATCGCGGCAACGGTCATCCAACGTTTCATGTTGTCTCCTCCAGATTGACTTTGTATTACCCGCCGAACGCGAATCGCGATTCGCGATTCGCGTCCGGCGGCAAGAAAAAAGGGCCGGGCAATCAGCCCAGCAGGGCCCGCAGCGGCTGCTTGAGCAGCTTGCCGCTCGCCGTCGTGGGAATCACATCGATCACGCGCACTTCCGCCGGGCGCTTGTACGGTGCGAGGCTGTCCCGCAGATAAGCGTCGAGCTTGGCGCGATCGGGTTCGACGCCGTCCTGCATCTCGATGAAGGCCACGACTTCTTCATTGCCGTCGCTGGTGTTGCGACCGACCACGGCCGACTGCCGCACGCCCGGGAACGCGTTGATCACGGATTCCACTTCGATCGGGTACACATTGAAGCCCGAGCGGATGATCAGGTCCTTCGAACGGCCCGAGATGAACAGCGCGCCGTCGGCGTCGAGGTAGCCAAGGTCGCCGGTATTGAGCCAGCCGCCCGGCAACAACGCTTCGGCGGTCTGATCGGGGTTGCGGTAGTAGCCGAGCATCACACCCGGGCCGCGCACACGGATCTGGCCGCGCTCGCCGGCCGGCAGCAGATTGCCGTCGCCATCGGTGATATTGATCTCGACGCCTTCGACGATGTAGCCGGCCGAGCAGTCGGCACGCGGTGCTTCCATGCGCGTGATGAACAGCGAGCCGGCGTATTCGGTGATGCCATAGCCATGGTGCAGCGGCTGGCCGAAGTACGTTTCCACGTCGCCCTTGAGGGTCGGATCCAGCGGCGCGCCGCCGGTGTAGAGATAGCGCAGCCGCGGATAGGTCTTGCGCTCGCGCTGCTGCGCGACCGCCATGATGCGCGTGAACATCGTGGGCACGCCCTGCAGGATGGTGACGCCCGGCGATTCCAGCGCGTCGAACACCTCGTCCGCATCGAAGCGCGGACGCAGGAACAGGCTGGCACCCCCGTACAGCGTGGCCAGCAGCACCGTGGCAATGCCGAAGATATGCGACATCGGCAGCGCGCCGTACGCGACATCGGCTTGCCCCATGTTGCGCGAGGTCGCGGAAATGCGCGCGAAGTGCGCCAGGCCTTCATGCGGCACCATGACGCCCTTCGGGGCACCGGTCGTGCCCGAGGTGTAGATCAGCGTGGCAACTTTGCGCGCCTGTCCGGCCGGTACGCGGTCGGGCGCGGTTGCGGCGCGGACCACGGTCATGCCCTCGTCATACACCGGGCAGGCCGTGACCTTCGCATCGAGCCGGCGGCCATGCGCGGCGGCCACGTCGGAAACGTGCCCCGTGAACAGCACCAGCGCTGGCTGCGCATGATCGCGGATATTGTCGATTTCGCGCGCCGACAGGCGGGCATTGACCTGGATCGGCCATGCATGCAGCGTGCTGCAGGCGAACATGGTAATGACCATCTCGTTGCAGTTCTCGCCGACCACCATTACGCGGTCACCCTCGCCCACGCCCTGCGCGGCGAGCCAGTCCCGTGCGCTCTCGATGCGGCGCCACAGGTCGCCGTAGCTGATGACGTTGCCGCTTTCGTGCAGGCAAGGCGCCTGCGGCGTTTGCGTGGCCCAGTGACGGGGAATATCGTGGATGAACTCGGGGCGGAAGGAAGACATGATGCTCGCTGCTCGATCGGGATTGGAATGCGCCAAATGCGTCGAAGAATGCACTGCAACGCACTTGCCGCAGGTCATGGAGTGTGCGCCATGTATTCCGGGGAAGCCATTTCGAATTCGCTAAGGCCGTCTTCGGCGGCGCTTCGCACGGCACAGCGGTTCTGCCTGAACGAAGGGCACCTTTGCCATTGATGAAGAACCGAACGGCAAGCCCCTCATACAATCGGCCGGCACAGTGAAGGGCCGCCGCGCATACGCCATGCGGCCCGCGTACCACAGGGGACATTCAGATGGATTTGCGTTTTACCGCTGAGGAACAGGCCTTCCGCGAGGAAGTCCGGGCGTTCGTCCAGGCCAATCTGCCGGAGGACATCCGCAACAAGGTGCTGAACCACCAGCGCGTTGAGAAGGACGACTATGTCCGGTGGCACCGCATCCTGCATGCGCACGGCTGGGGCGCGCCGACGTGGCCCAAGGAATGGGGCGGCACGGGCTGGAACGCGCTGCAGCGCCTGATCTTCGAGATCGAGACCTTGCGCGCCGGCGCGCCGCGCATGCTGCCGTTCGGCCTGACCATGATCGGCCCCGTGCTGATGAAGTATGCGAGCCAGGAACACAAGGAACGCTTCCTGCCGCGCATTCCGACGGTCGAAGACTTCTGGTGCCAGGGCTACTCCGAGCCGGGTTCCGGTTCGGACCTCGCCTCGCTCAAGACCCGCGCCGTGCGCAAGGGCGACAAGTACATCGTCAACGGCCAGAAGACGTGGACCACCATGGCCCACTTCGCCGACTGGATCTTCTGCCTGGTCCGCACCGACCCGGAAGCCAAGGCCCAGGAAGGCATCTCGATGCTGCTGATCGACATGAAGTCGCCCGGCGTCACCGTGCGTCCGATCAAGACGCTCGACGGTGGCCACGACGTCAATGAAACCTGGTTCGAGGACGTGGAAGTCCCCGTCGAGAACCTGCTCGGCGAAGAGAACAAAGCCTGGACCTACGCCAAGTACCTGCTTGGCCATGAGCGCACCGGCATCGCCGGCATCGGCCATTGCCACCGCGAACTGCGCCAGCTCAAGCATTACGCGGCCCAGACCACCGACGGTGCCGGCCGCCCGCTGATCGAGGACGTGCGCATGCGCGACAAGATCTCGCGCATCGAGATGGACATCATGGCGCTCGAAATGCTGCTGCTGCGCGTGGCAACGCAGTCGGGCGGCCAGCCGGGTCCCGAGGCCTCGATCGTCAAGATCCGCGGCTCGGAAATCCAGCAGGACCTGGCCATGCTGATGATGGAAGTAGCCGGCCCCAACGCGTGGCCGTACTCGCCCACGTGGCTGGAGCCCGGTGTCGAAGAGCCGGTGTCGGGTCCGGAGTGGGCTTCGTCCGCATCGTCGACCTACTACGACATGCGCAAGACCTCCATCTACGGCGGCGCCACCGAAGTGCAGAAGAACATCATCTCCAAGATGATCCTGGGTTTCTGAAGGGATAGCAGACATGGACTTCACCTACAGCGAAGAGCAGCAGATGCTGGCGGACAGCCTGCGCCGCTTCATCGATACCGAATACACCTTCGACGCGCGCCGCAAGAGCTCGCGCGCCGGCGAGGCGCTGGACCGCAACCTGTGGAACAAGCTTGCCGAAATGGGCGTGCTGGGCCTGACCGTGCCGGCCGACTTCGGCGGGTTCGGCGAAGGCGCCGCGAGCCAGCTCGTGGTGCAGCGTGAGCTGGGCCGCGGCCTGGTGCTGGAACCGGTCACGCCCAGCGGCGTCATGTCGGCGGCGATCCTGTCGGCCTACGGCAGCCTGCAGCAGAAGGAAGAATGGCTGCCGGCAATCGCTAGCGGCGAGCGCATCGTCACCCTCGCCTACCTGGAACCGACCACGCGCTATCGTCCCGAGACCGCCCGCGCCAGCGCCGAGCGCAGCGGCAGCGGCTACGTGCTGAACGGCACCAAGAGCCTGGTCTGGCACGGCGCTTCGGCCGATGCCTACCTGCTGACCGCGCGCATCGCCGGCAGCAATGACGTCGCGTTGTTCCTGGTGCCGCGCGACAGCGCCGGCCTGACCGTGACCGGCTACCCGACCATCGACGGCCTGCGCGCCGCCGACCTGTCGCTGCAGAACGTCACCGTGAGCGCCGACGCCCTGGTGGGCCAGCCGGCTGATGGCTTGGCGGCCCTGGGCGTAGGCATGGAGCACGGCGTCGCCGCGCTGTGCGCAGAAGGCGCAGGTGCGATGGAAAAGCTGATCGAGATCACCGGCGAATACCTGGCCACGCGCCAGCAGTTCGGCAAGCCGCTTGCAGCGTTCCAGGCACTGCAACACCGCATGGCCGACATGCTCGTGCAAAAGGAACTGGCGCTGTCGATGGCCTATGTGGCCGTCCAGGCGATCGACGAAACCGACCCGGCACGTCGCCGCCGCATGCTGTCGGCCGCGAAGGTCACGCTCGCGCGTGCCGGCCGCTACGTCGGCCAGCAGGCCGTGCAGCTGCATGGCGGCATGGGCATGACCGATGAACTGTCCGTGGGTGATTACTTCAAGCGCCTGACCATGCTCGACCAGCTGCTTGGCGACAGCGACTACCATCTGCAGCGCTTTGGCGAAGTGATGGAAACCGCTGCCTGAGGCCAGCGTAGTCAGACCGGCGCTCCCGCAGTCTTGCAGGAGCGTCGTCCAGCGCGGCGAACCTGAGCCGGACCTAGTCCGGTTCGCGTTCGCCGCGCTGCGTTTCAGCTTCAGGATTCAGGATTCAGGGCTCAGCGTCTCAGGGCTGCGACAGCACGAACTCGTGGCCGGTGGTATCGAGCCGCGACACGCGATATTCGATGCGCTCGTCGTGATACGACGATGCGACTCGCAGGATCTTCAGCAGCGGGCTGCCGACCGGCACGCCGAGCAATGCCTCGTCATCCTCGTCGGCGAGCGCCGAACGCAGGCGTTCCTCGGTGCGGATGATGTTGATGCCGAACGCATCCTGGTAGAAGTTGTAGAGCGTATTGGGACGCTCGCGCAGTTGCTTCTCGGACAGCGCTTTAAACCGTTCCTCTGGGACCGTGATGGCGTCGATCATGACCGGCTTGCCTTCCAGCGACAGGACGTTGGTGAACCGGAACACGGGCTCGCCGACCGCCAGCCCCAGTGCGGCCGCCTCGTCCTTGTCTGCCTTGGCCCGGCGGAACCTGGCCAGCTGCACGGTCGGATATTCGCGATGCCCGTCCTGCCGGACGATGCGGAAGAAGCGGAAGAAATGGTCTTCGAGCCGATGCGTCGCCACGAACGTGCCGCGGCCCTGATGGCGGATCAGGATGTTCTCCGCCACGAGTTCGTCGATCGCCTTGCGCAGCGTGCCGATCGACACACCGAAGCGTTCGATCAGCTTGCGTTCGGACGGGATGACCTCGCCCGGCTTCCATTCCCCGCCCGCCAGCGCGGCGAGTATCGCCTGCTTCACATCCTTGTACAGGACACCGCCGATGGCGCTGCCCGCTTCGAATCTCGCGCCCACGTTGAGGATCCCCTGAGATGCAATTCCTTAGATAGGCCGGATCATATCAAAGCAATTTCCTGCCGCCGCGCCATGCCTGTCACCGGCGCGAACCCCATGCGCCGGCGCTCCTTCGCCGTCCGACCTTGCTATCAGCACTACTCGACGCGGATGTGCTTCTCCTCGATCAGCTTCGCCCAGCGCGTCACTTCGGTATTGAAATACTCGTTGAACGGCGGGCTCTGCGGCGCCGGCGTGAAGCCCGCCGCCACGATCCGCTCACGCATGCCATCGGTCTGTAGCAAGCGTCCGACCGACGCCGTCACCTTCTCCACAATCGGCCGCGGTGTGCCCGACGGCATCATCAGGCCCGTCCAGTTCTCGACGATCAGATCCGGGAACCCGGCCTCGGCCACCGTGGGCACATCGGGCAATTGCGGATGCCGCTCACGCGTCGTCACCGCGAGCGCGCGCAGCTTGCCGCCCTTCACGTAGGCGATCGACTCCGGAAAATTGGAGAACACCACATCGAGCTGCCCGCCGATCAGGTCCGTCATCGATGGCGCCCCGCCTTTATACGGCACATGAGTCATGTTGGTGCGGGTCTGGCTTTCGAATAGCGCGAGCGTCAGATGCGGCGGCGTGCCGTTGCCGCTCGAGCCGGCATTGAGCCTCGCCTTCTGCGCTGCGGCTGCCAGGTCCTTCATCGATTTGATCGGCGAATTCGCAGGCACGACCACGAGCATCGGCGACGACGCAATACGCGCCACGGCCACCAGGTCCTTCTGCATGCTGAACGGCAGCTTCGGGAACAAGGTCACGTTGGACGCGTGGGTCAGCGTAACGGCGAGCCACGTGTAGCCATCGGCCGGCGACTTGGCGACCTGATCGGCACCGATATTGGCATTGCCGCCGGGCTTGTTGTCGACGACGATGGGCTTCTTCCATTCCTCCGCGAGCTGCTGCCCCACCAGCCGCGCCATGATGTCCGTCAGCCCGCCGGCCGAGAACGGCACGACGTAACGAATCGGCTTGCTGGGGTAGTCACTGGCGGCCGGTGCCGGGCCGCTTGTCTGTGCTGCTGCCGGCGATGCGGCCAGCCAGGCGAGCGTCGAAACTGCGGACAATGCAACAAGCGCGCGGGCGGCAAGCCTCAGCGCCGGGCGAATCAAGCCTCGATGCATGGTGTGTCTCCGTTTGGGGTCGCCGGCCCGCCTTTTTTGTCGACTGGCGGGTCCGTCTTCGTTGTGGAATGACTGCTATGCCTTCACCTCCTCGCCCGCAAGCGACAGCAGTTCTGCAAGCTGCGCTTCCGGTATTTCAATGCCGTGTTGCTGCGCCTCGGTTTGCAGCGCGTAACGCCGCGCACCGGGTAGCCGCGTGCCGGTATCGTCGAGCATCACCTGCAACAACGCTTCGACCCGCTCGCCATATACGTCCGATCCCGCGAAGGCGCCCGGGTCGAGCACGAGGAACAGTTGCCCGATGCGCGGCCGGTTGCCGGCATCCGTGAAGAACGAATCGGCCTCGGCGCCGAACTGCGCGCCGGCCAGCGTGGTCACCAGCAGTTCGACCATCAGGGCCAGCATCGCGCCTTTGACGCCGCCGGCCGGCAGCATCGAGCCGCGCAGCGCCGCCCGCGCATCGGTGGTCGGCTGCCCGTGCTCGTCCAGCGCCCAGCCGGGCGGGATAGGCTTGCCCTGCTTGGCCGCGACCATGATCTTGCCGCGCGCGACCTCCGACAGGGACAGGTCGATCAGGACCGGCAGCCGCCCCTGCCGCGGAAATGCCGCGGCAATCGGATTGGTGCCGAAGAGCGCGCGCTTGCCGCCCCACGCCGGCATCGCCGCAGGCGAGTTGCCCATGGCGATGCCGACCATGCCGGCACGGGCCACGGTATGGAGCGGCAAGCCAGCGGCGCCGAAGTGATGGCTGTTGGTGACCGCGCCGACGCCGACGCCGGTCTCTCGCGCCCGGCGCATGGCCTCGGCGATCGCCAGCTCACAGGCCGGGAACGCAAACCCGCAAGCCGCATCGACCAGCACGGCGCTGGCGCGTGTACTGCGCACGGTCGGCACCGCTTGTCCGTCCACGCGATCGTGCCTCAGGTGTCCGACATACATCGGCACGCGCGATACGCCATGGGAGGCAAGTCCCATGGCATCGGCCCGCACCAGCGCCGCGGCTGTGGCGTGCGACTGCAATTGGCTCGCACCGGCCCTCCGCAAAGCGGATCGGGCCAGTACTTCCAGCTTCTCCATCGGGATACGGCTCATGGCAGCGCCTCCAGCGTTTGCCGCACCTTCTCGGCAATCATCATCGACACGCGCGCATTGGCCTCACGCGTGACGCCGCCGATATGCGGAGTCAACACCAGGTTCGGCACGTCTGCGAGCACGCTGTCCGCGGGTAGCGGCTCTGCCTCGAACACGTCCAGCGCCGCGCCGGCAAGGTGCCCTTCGAGCAAGGCGCCAGCCAGCGCGCCCTCGTCCACCACGCCGCCACGCGCCGTGTTGATCAGCACGGCGCCCCGCTTCATCGCGCCAATGCGCTGCGCGTTCATCAGGTGCCGTGTGGCCGCCACAAGCGGAACATGCAGGCTTACCGCATCGGATTGGGCCAGCAAGGCATCCAGCGTCATGCACACCACGCCGGTAGCTGACCAGACCGGATCGTCTGGTGCGAGCATCGGATCATGCGCGACGACTCGCATGCCGAACGCCTGCGCGAGCGCGGCGGCCTGCCGGCCGATATCGCCGAAGCCAATCAGGCCCAGCGTCTTGCCCAAGGCCTCGCGCCCTTCCGACAAGCGGGCACGCGGCCACTTGCCGCCGGCTACCTCGGCGCTGCCGAGATACGCGCCACGCAGCAGCAGCGCCGCCGTGGTCACCACGTACTCGGCAACGGATCGCGCATTTGCGCCACTCGCCGGAATCACGCGGATACCGCGGTCACGGCATGCTGCGACATCGATATTGTCGAGCCCCACGCCAAGCCGGCCGACCACGCGCAGCGCGGGCGCCCGCTCAAGCAGCGCCGCGTCGACCTGGGTGCGGTTGCGCACGATCAGCGCATCCGCACCGGCCAGCGCGTCGAGCAAGGCGCCGCGCTGGTCCACCCAGCCCGGCTCGTAGCGCACGTCGAAGCCGGGCGTGAGCGCCTGCACCGCGGCCGGGTCCATGAACTCGCTGATGCAGATGCGCTTCATCATGCGGACTCGTGGATGCGCGTCAGCACGAATTCGCGGTGGCCGAGCGCCTCGGCAGCGGTCCAGCGCCCGTTGGCCGTGGCCAGCATGCACTCGAGCAGCTTGTCGCCGGTCTGGTCGAGCGTCTGTTCGCGTTGCAGCAAGCCTGAGCAATCGACGTCCATGTGCTCGCTCATCAGCCGCACCGTACGCGGATTCGCGCAGAGCTTGATGACCGGGACGATCGGGTTGCCGATCACGTTGCCCTGCCCCGTCGGGAAGAAGTGCACGACGTAGCCGGCGGCGGCGCACAGCGTCACCATTTCAGCCGCGGCGGACGACGAATCCATGAACCACAGGCCCGGATGGGTCGGTTCCTCCGCCTTGTCCAGCACACCGTCGACCGTGCACTTCTTGCCGATCTTCTGGATATTGCCGAGCGCCTTCTCTTCGATCGTGGTCAGGCCGCCCGCGATATTGCCCTTGGTCGGCTGGGATTCCGAGAGGTCCGAGGTCTTCCAGCGGTCAATCATGCCCTGGTAGCGCTCGAACATCGCCATGAACTCGTGGCGCACCGTGTCATTGACGCAGCGCGCCGCGACGATGTGCTCGCCGCCGGTCAGTTCCGAAGTCTCGCCGAACACCAGCGTCGTGCCGAGCGGATGGAGCTTGTCGAACGCGTTGCCGACCGTAGGGTTGGCGCCGCAGCCGGACGTGGTATCGGACTCGCCGCACTTGGTCGATACCCACAGTTCGCTGATCGGGCATTCGACGCGATGCAGCGCGGTGGCGTACTGCACGTATTCCTTGGCCGCCTTCGAGGCGCGCATGATGGTCTCGTGGTCGCCGTGGCCTTCGATGCCGAAACCGACCACGGGCTTGCCAGTCTTCGCGATGCCGTCGACGACACGCTTGGTCCAGCCGTCTTCGATGCCGATCACCACCACCGCGGCGACGTTCGGATTGCTGCCCGCACCAATCAGCGTGCGGAAGTGCAGGTCCAGGTCCGGCCCAAACTGCAGGCGGCCATACGGGTGCGGAATCGCCATAGTGCCTTTGATGGAGGCGGCCACGGCTTCGGCGGCGGCATTGGACAGGTCGTCCAGCGGCAGGATGATGACGTGGTTGCGCACACCAACGCGGCCATTGTCGCGGCGGTAGCCCCAGAAGGTGGTGTTTTGGTCGATCACGGACATGACGTGGCCCTCGGATTTGGAATGGGGATCAGATGGATGGGGTGACAGCGGCGCGGCGAATTACCAGCGCTTGGTCTTGATGTTGTGGACGTGGGCGTGCTCGCCGGCCTTGATCGGGGCCACCACCTTGCCAATGTCGATGCCGTACTTGTAGACGGTGTCATTGGGCGACATGTCGCACAGCGCCACCTTGTGGCCGATGGGAATCGGCTGCAGCGCCGTCACCGTGATGATCTTGTCCTCATCCATGATCCACGCATTGAGCCTGGTGCCCGCCTGGATGCCCTCCACCACGGCCACCGCGACGGTGTCCTTGGCGTCATGCAGCACGACATGAATCATTTCTTGTCTCCTCGGTTGTGGGTCGGTGTGTGGGATTGATGTTAGGAGGGAGATCGGTCTATGTCAACTAGCTCATATATATGAGTTGTATGAATAAAGGATTTCGTAGACGAACGGTGTGAAGGAGCCGCTCTTGGACGATCCGCTAGCAGGACTCCGGTACGGCGTTGGAAGAGCGTTGCCGATCGGGCGCCTTTGGCCAGGCTGCGCGCCGACAGTCTTCGTCGACTACCTGGCATGCTGGCGCCACCATCAAAGAGATGTAATAATCACATTTCAATACGGTTATCCACGCAATTAGGCCAAAATAGGCACTTTTGACAGATGTTTCTGTCGCCAACGCCTTTTCACTTTTTGGGGAAGCGGACATGAATGTTTTCGTGAAAGGCATCGGTCATGTGCATCAGGCGAAGCATTGGGTCTACACTCAGCCGAACCGTTGAACGGCTGGTCTTGTCATCCCGGCCGGCGAGCCCGACTGCCGGAAATCAACGACTCGAACGGCGGCGGGACGCTGACGCGCCAACAGGCGATGCCTCCACCGTTCGCATGAACAGGAAAAGGCCTTCCGCCATGCCCCGCTCAGCGTACGCCCAGACACCCCGCCGCCGCCTGCTATCCGCCAGCCTCGCCCTGATGATGCTGTCCGCGCCGACATGGCCATGGCATGGCGTGCTTGCCGCGCCCACTTCCGCCGCCACGTCCACCACCGCGGCAGCGGCTCCGCAGCCGGCCGAAACCCCGCCTGCGTTGCCGACAGCTACCAGCACCCAGGTCCTGACCCTGCGCCAAATGGGCTCGTATGGACCAATTGCATTGCGCGGCGTCGACGATGACCGCTCGCTCGATGTCGGCGTGCGGCTCGATGAAGTGGTCACCGCGGCGAAGCTCAAGCTTGTGTTCACGTATTCGCCGGCACTGATTTTCCCGTTGTCGCATATCAAGATCACGCTCAATGACGAGGTGATCGCGAGCGTGCCGCTAGAGGAAAAGGAGGCCGGCCGCCTGGTCACGCGCGAGATCGAGCTGGACCCGCGCTTCTTCACCGACTTCAACCATCTGACGGTGCAGCTGATCGCGCACTACACGATGGATCATTGCGAGGACCCGCTGCACTCCAGCCTGTGGGCCGATATCAGTCCCGCCACCACGCTCACGCTGAGCAAGGCGCATATGACGCTGCCGGACAGTCTCGCCTTGCTGCCGGCGCCGTTCTTCGACCGGCGCGATAACCGGCGCGTGACCGTGCCGTTCGTCCTGCCGGCCAACGCCGACGCGGCAACGCTGCGCGCGGCCGGCGTGGTCGCGTCGTGGCTGGGCGCGCTGGCGTCGTACCGCGAAGCACGCTTCCCGGTGGCACGCAGCGCACCGGCGGATACCGACTCGATTGCCTTCGTGCTGCCCGGGGCCCTGCCTGCCGGCATCGCGCTGCCGGAAATCAAGGGCCCGTCGGTCAGCGTCATGCCCAACCCCGCCAGTCCTCACCGCAAGCTGCTGGTCATTGCGGGCCGCAACCCGCAGGAACTGCAGACGGCGGCCAACGGGCTCGTGCTGAGCAAGACGGCGATGGCCGGCAGCAGCTCGCAGGTGCAGTCCGTGGATATCGGCAACCCGCGCCAGCCTTACGACGCACCTGCCTGGGCGCCAACGGACCGCCCGATCCTGTTCAAGGAACTGGTGTCCGACCCGCAGCAGTTGCAGGTCGCAGGCTACAACCCCAACCCGATCCGCGTGAACCTGCGCGTGCCGGCCGACCTGTACGACTGGACGCGCAGTAACGTACCGCTGAACGTACGCTACCGCTACACCGCGCCGCCCACATACAACGATTCGGTGATCAGCATCGACATCAACGACCAGCTCGTGCGCTCGTACCGGCTCAAGCCGCTTGCGATGAAGGACGACCAGAACCTGGTCAGCGTGCCGCTGCTGTCAGGCAGCAGTGTGTCGGCCGCGAACCTGATCGGCATCCCGGCGTTCCGCGTGGGCAGCAACAACCAGATGCAGTTCAATTTCCACATCGACTCGCAGAAGACCGGCCTGTGCACGTCGACCGCTACAAACGTGGCGCGCGCCGCGATCGATCCCGATTCGACCATCGACTTCAGCGCCTTCTCGCACTACACCGGCCTGCCCAATCTCGCGTTCTTCGCCAACAGCGGCTATCCGTTCACGCGGCTGGCCGACCTGGCCGACACCGCGGTCGTCATGCCCGACGCGCCCACGGCACTCGACCAGGAAGCCTTGTTGACGCTGCTCGGCCACATGGGCAAGTGGACCGGCCTGCCGTCGCTGCGCGTGTCGGTGGTGCCCGCTGCGCAGATCGACAGCGTGCGTGGACGTAACCTGCTGATCGTGGGCACCGGCAGCGCCGCGGGCGTGCTCGGCAAATGGGGCAAGTCGCTGCCGATGCTGATCGAACGCAGCCGCACCGAGATCACGCTGCGCGACCAGCGCAGCCATGCCTGGTCCAACTGGCTCAGCGGCATCGAGGAGGATCCGATCACGCCAACCGGGCGCGCCATCCTGACCGCCGATGGCCCGCTGGCCGCGCTGGTCGGCTTCCAGTCTCCCTATGCCGAAGGCAACAGCGTGGTAGCGCTGACCGCAACCGAAGACGGTCGCGTCGCAGACCTGCTCGACTCGCTGGAAAACCCGGGCAAGGTCGCGCAGATGCGCGGCGACCTGACTGTGGTTCGCCAGGACCAGGTCGACGGCCTGCGTCTCGGTGAACGCTATTACGTCGGCGACCTGCCATGGTATGCGCGCGTCTGGGTCCGGGTCTCGGCGTTCCCGAGCCTGATGGCCATTGCCGGCCTGCTCGCCGGGCTGGTCGTGGCGCTGTCGCTGTTCTGGACGCTGGGCAAGCTTGCGGCACGGCGCAACGGAGGCTGACATGTGGCGCGCCTTGCCGGGTCTGACCAGGTGGCTCGCGGCCGGCGCGCTCGCGTGTGCCTGCGTCGCCGCGTTGCCCGCGCATGCCGCCACATGCGGCTGGGCCGACTGGGACACCTTCAAACGCACGCTGATCAGCGCCGACGGGCGCGTCATCGACGCGAGCACAGACGACAAGGTCACCGTGTCTGAAGGGCAGGCCTATGGCCTGTTCTTCGCGCTTGTGGCGAACGACCGCACCACGTTCGACAAGCTCCTCGCGTGGACCGAGAACAACCTTGCGCAGGGCGATCTCATCGCCCATCTGCCCGCCTGGATCTGGGGCCGTATTCCCGCCGACAAGGCCAAGGACGGCAAGGAGACGTGGGGCGTGATCGACACCAACTCCGCTTCCGACGCCGACCTGTGGATCGCCTACACGCTGCTGGAAGCGGGCCGCCTGTGGAACGAGCGGCGCTTCACCGCGCTCGGCACGCTGACGGCGCGCCGCATCATGCGCGAAGAGACTGCGGCCATGCGCGGCCTGGGCCGCACCGTGCTGCCTGGCCCGGTCGGCTTTTCGCTGAGTGAAGGCCGCTGGCGCGTAAATCCGAGCTATGTGCCGCTGCAGGTCATGCGGCGCCTTGCTGTGTTGCTGGCAAAAGAGTCTGGCTGGGACCAGCTTGTGGCCAGCTCGTTGAAGGTCATCCTGGAAACCGCGCCGCGCGGCTTCTCGCCGGACTGGGCCGAGTACGACAACAGCCGCGGCTTTCTGCCCGATACCGCAACCAAGGCCGAAAGCGCCTACAACGCGATCCGCGTCTATCTGTGGGCGGGCACGCTTGCCGCCGACGATCCGCAGCGAGCCCGCATGCTGCAGCAGTTCATGCCGCTGGCAGACTACGTCGCAGCCCACGGATATGCGCCTGAACGCGTCGACACGCAGACCGGTCAGCCAGGCCCCGATTCCGGCAATGCCGGTTTCTCGGCGGCGGTCGCGCCCTACCTGGCCGCGCTCGGCCGCACCGACCAGGCGCGCGCGCAGGCGCAGCGCACGCGCGAACTGACTGCACGCGAGCCGCTCGGCTACTACAGCCAGGCGCTTGCGCTGTTCGGCCTCGGCCACCTGGACGGCCTGTACCGCTTTGCAGGGGACGGCGCCCTGCTGCCAGCCTGGAAGACCGGATGTCCCGCGCGCTGACGCCCCTCGTACTCACCGTCGTCAGCGCGCTGGCGGTGCCCGCCATGGCGCAGCAGGCAGAGAAGCCGTCGCCGGAGATGACGCAGTTGCTGGCCGCTGCGCGCATGTGGGAAGCCAAGAACCGTACCGATATCGCACGCGGCATCCTGGACAAGGCGCTGCTGATCGATCCGAACCAGCCGGATGCACTGATGCTGCTCGGCCTGATCGAAATTCGCTCGAACCGGCCGCTGGAAGCGGACAAGATCCTGCGCACGCTGCGCCAACGCGCACCGAACCATCCGGCCACGCTGGAGCTCGAAGACGCCTATCGCATTGCCACGCGCGACAAGCAGGAGATGGCGCGCATCCGGCTCCTCGCGCGCGCGGGCAAGTCCGAGGAGGCCATCGCATGGCTCAGGCAACTGTTTCCGCGTGGCGCTCCGCGCGGCGAACTGGCTGTCGACTACTACCGCATCATGGCCGGCACGCCCGCCGGTCGCACGGCCAGCATTGCCGAGTTGCGCGCGCGCGTGCGCCAGGACCCCGATGACCTGCGCCTGGCCATGGCACTGGCCAGCCTGCTGACCGACCGCGAAGCCACGCGCCAGGAAGGGTTGAGCATCCTGTACCGCATCGTCCAGCGTCCCGACGGCGACCGCAAGTCGGCACTAGAAATGTGGAGGCGTACGCTGTACGGCGTCAGCGATGACCCGGCGTACTTCAAGTGGTTCGAGCTCTATGTGAAGGAAGTACCCGACGACACCTCCGCCCGGCAGACGCTCGCGGAACTCGCCAAAAAGGGTGGCGCCGCCAGCCCGGCCTCGCAGGCACGGCGCCGTGGCGAACAGCAGCTTGCACGCGGCAACGTGCGTGAGGCGGAAACCGCGCTGGAAAGTGCCAACCGCAAGCGCCGCAACGATGGCGAGACGCTCGGCAACCTGGGGCTCGTGCGATTGCGCCAGGGCCGCCACGACGAAGCGCGCGAACTGTTCGCGCGTGCCGAGCAACTCGACAGCGGCAACCGTGGCAAGTGGCACAGCCTGAAGGACACCGCCAGGTTCTGGGGCACCGTGGCCAAGGCGCGTGAAGCGAATGCCCAGGGCAAACCCGCGCAGGGTGAAGCCCTTGCACGGGAAGCGCTCGCGCTACAGCCCGGCAATGCCAATGCGCGCGGCGTGCTGGCCGACGCACTGATCGCGCAGAACAAGCTGCCCGAAGCCGAGGCGCTGCTGCGCGAAACGCTGGCAGGACCCGAACCCGATATCGGCACGCTGCGCACACTGGTCAAGCTGCTCAACGACAGCCAGCGCAGCGACGAAGTCGGACCGTTGATCGCGAGCACTGGGAGCCGGTTAAAGGGCTCGGCGGACGAGCTGCGCAGCTTGCGCGCGGACTTGCTGTCGCTGCAGGGCGAACAGCTGCTCGCGCAGCGCAAGCAAAGCCCCGCGCTGGCAAGGCTGGAGGAATCGATCCGGCTCGCCCCCAACGATCCGTGGACACGCTTCACACTCGCTCGCGCCTATCGCGACCTCGCGCTGCCCGCGCTGGGCCGCCGCGTGATGGAAGACGGCCTGGCCGCGTCGCCCACGAGCGAGATGCGCTACGCCATCGCGCTGTACCTGAATTCGGTCGACGATATCGATGCCGCCAGCAGCGTGCTGGCGGGTGTGCCGGAAGCCGAGCGTTCCGATTCCATGCGGCGCCTGGCTGGCAACCTGCAGGCGCAGCGGCTGTTGCGCGAGGCGCGCCAGCTTGTCGCTGCGGGACGCGAACAGGAAGCGGAAGACAAACTGCGCGCCGCCGCAGACGCCGCGCGCGACGATCCGCAGATGCTGGCGTCGGTCGGGCGCGAGTGGATCGCGATCGGCCAGCCCGACACCGGTCTCAGGCTGGTGCGCGACTGGCTTGACGCGCATCCGCAGGACCCGGCCATCGACGTGCGCATCCGCTATGGCGAGTTGCTTGCGTCGGCCGAGCGCGACGACGAACTGCGCGCCTGGATTGCAGAGTCCAGCGCCCTGCCCGGCATTACGCCGGAACAGCGTGCCGATTTCGATGACCAGTTGCTGCGGCTGGCGCTGCGCGACACGGACCGCCGCATCGCCGACGGCGACCTCAAGGGCGCCGAGCGGATGCTCTATGCGGTGCCCGCTGCGCAGCAGAATGACCGGCGCTGGCTGCTGGAACTGGCCGACCTGCGCGAAGCCCAGGGCGACTACGACGGTGCCGCGCAGGCCGCGCGCGAGGTGCTGACGACCCATCCGCAAGATGCCGATGCGCGCCTCACGGTCGCACGGATGCTGGAACGACAGGGCAAGGACGACCAGGCGCTCGAGGAAGTGCGCGCGGTACTGGCCGACACGCCCGAGGACGATATCGATACGCGTCTCGCCGTCGCACGCCGCTTCACCGCCATGCGGCGCGAGGACGAGGCGCTGGCCGTGGTCACGCCCTTGCGCGAACGCTTTCCGGAGCGTTCCGACGTCACCATGCAGGCTGGCCGCATCGCTCAGTCGCGCGGCGACTTCAATGGCGCCGCCGTGCTCTACCGCGAAGCGCGCGTGCAGGAGCAGCGCGAGAACGAGATTCCCAGGCCCCAGGGCACCTCGGCCGAGCGCGCACTGGGCGCGCTCGAGGCACGCCGCGAAGGCCAGGTCTCAACCGCCGTGCTGTTTTCGAACAAGTCCGGCGACCCGGGCATCTCGCGCCTCAACGCGACCGAGATCCCGCTGTATGTGCGCATTCCGAACGGCTACACCGGCCACGCTTTCTTCCATGCCGACACGGTCTTGCTCGACGCGGGTACCTTGCCTGCCGACAGCCTCCCGGGCTCTCGCGACTTCGGCAAGATCCGTGCGCTGGGCAACAACGGGCTTGGCCCGATCAGCCAGAGCGACCGCGGGGTGGCATTGGCCGCGGGCTACGAGTTCAACGGCGCGTACAACAGCTGGCGCGCCGACATCGGCACCACGCCGCTCGGCTTCACGCTGCAGACCGTGGTTGGCGGTTTCCGCTACCGCGCGGAGATGGGCCCTGCGTCGGCGACGGTGGACATTTCTCGCCGCGCAGTAACGAGCAGCCTGGTGTCATACGCCGGCGCGACCGACCCGCGCCACGTGGATGCGCAGACCGGCGCCGTCACGCCCGCCGAGAGCTGGGGCAACGTGGTGCGCAACGGCATCCATGCGCGATATGCGCGCGACGTAGGGCGTTTTGGCCTCTTCGCCGACCTTGGCTACGGCGTCTACACTGGAACGAATGTCCTCACCAACCAAGAGTTCACCGTGCGCACCGGCTTCGACGTGCCCGTGTTCGTCCGGCGCGACCAGCGCATCACGAGCGGCGTGGTGCTGAACTACTGGCGCTATGCCGAGAATGAGCGCTTCTACACGTTCGGCCACGGTGGCTACTACAGTCCGCAGAAATACCTGTCGTTCCTGATTCCGCTGGACTGGACCGGGCGACGCGGCCTGCTGTCGTGGCGGCTGCGCGGCTCGGTCGGCATGTCCAGCACCTACGAGAAGTCCATGGACATCTACCCGACCCGGCCCGACCTGCAGGCGATGGTCGGCGGCGCGCAGTACGAAGGCGGCTCCGGCGGCGGCTTCAGCTATACGGTCGGCGGTATCGTCGAGTACCGCTTCGCACCGCACTGGGTGGCAGGTGCCGGCTTCGACATCGACCGTTCGCGCGACTACGCGCCGAACCGCGCCTTTGCCTACTTGCGCTACTTCTTCGAGCGCCAGCAGGGAGCGGTTCCCTACCCGCCCACGCCGGTGCGGCCGTACTCCACTTACTGAGGGCCCGCATGAACGATACGCGTCCAGCCCGCTCCCGAAACGCTGCCTCCAGCCCATGGCTGCAGGCGCGCCACGCGCTCGCCATCGATGCACTGCCGCCCGCGCTGGCCGCGCTGCAGCCCGGCGCGGTGCATGCCGTCTACGCCGACGCCTCGCCGGCGCGCGACGCACTGTTCTGGCAAAGCGCCGCACAACTGCTGCGCGCGCGCACCACGGTGCTGTCCTCGCGCGAGCCGGCCGAAATCGGCGCGATGCTGCGCCAGCACGGCCTGGACATCGACAGCTGCCGCACGCTGCACAGCCGTGCCAATGTCTGCACGCTGCGCGCCGTGCCCGACCGTACGGGCTCGGACGTGTTGCTGGAGGCCATGCAGGCGATGGTCGATCAATGCGGCGCGGCGGGCGGTGAAATCTTGCTCGAAGGTGCCGAAGCCTTCCTGCCCTGGGATGACGCGACGGCCCTTGCAGATGCCGGCGCACGGCTGGCGCATTGGTGCGCCGCGCAGGGCTGCGGCCTGTTGCTGCTGGCCGCCCCGCCCGACGGCGCGGAAACGCTCGATCTCGCGACCCTCGCCCGCTTTCACCAGCACTTCGCCGGCGCGGCCAGGCTGGCACAAGTACAAGGCCAGTACGTCTGGGAAGTCGGCTTCTGGCGCCACAAGAATGCCGTTCTGCCGCGCGAAGTCGTGCCGCTGCGCTTCTCGCCGGAAGACCACGGCCTGATGGCAGGCACCGGCAATGCCGATGCCGCGGACGGCGTACCGGTCGGCCTGCTCGCGCCCGACGAACACCGCGTCATCGTCAGCCGCGATGCGGTGCTGCGCGAGCGCTGGATTCCCGCCGAATGGCAGGTGGTGCCCGACAATGACGCCGTCGTGGCGGCCGCGTCCGGTGCCGTGGCGGCCACCGTGATTCTGCACTATGGTGACCGCCAGGAATTGGAGCCGCTGGCCGCGCAGGTCCACAAGCTGCGCCACCACGGCGGCAAGGCGCTGAAGATCGTCGTGCGCGAAGACAAGGAGATGCTGCGCCAGCGCTATGAGCTGCTGATGATAACGCTCGGCGCCAATATGGTGATCCTGCGCAACACGCCATTCGCGCGCATGCAGACGCGCATCGATTCGCTGCAGGGCCAGGTGTTCCAGCGGCCGATCCTTCCCGACTACAAGAGCGCGCTGTCCGCAGTGCTGGCCACGGCAGCAACTGGCTACCTGCCCGCGGCCGAATTCATTGCGCTGGTGCGCAGCACGCTCGAGCGCAGCACCGTGGTGCGCCTGCCGCACGTGCTGCTCGAGCTGCCGTTGCTGGCCGAGGTCGCGCACGTGGATGCGCTGCGCGCATGCCAGATGCGCGACGCGGGGGATCTCTGTACCGCGGGCAGCAACAGTGTCTACGCCTTCTTCTTCGCGTGCCGGCTTGAGAACGTGGAGATTGCCTGCCAGCACGTATTCCAGCGCCCCATGTCCGAATTGTTCAGCGGCGAGCTGCGCTGCGGGGATACCGAGTCGATCCTTGGCACCCTGCAGCGACTGGAAGCCGACATCGCACAACGCCCCCCACAGGACTACAGCGGCTGGCTGGCCCAGCATGCGAACGACTGTGCCGATGCACCGGCCAGCCAGCCGGTGGTCGCCGGCATCATGCCGCAGCCATCGGGCGGCCAGCGCCGGAGGCCGCGTAGCGCGCCGCAGCCGTTTTCCATTCCGATCAAACCGCAAGGCTAGACCATCATGGCGATCTTCCTGGGCTATTTCATCTGGGGCGTGATTCTGGCTGTGCCCGTCACCTGGCTGGTCTGGCGCTTCCGCCTGCTGCGCCTGCTGCCGCGCTGGCGGTTGCCGCGCTCGCGCCGTTCCGTGCGTCTGCCGGCACAGCTGCGCCCGGTCGTGATCCGCGGTCGGCCGTGGCGCGACATCGCGGGAGGCCGCGAATGAAGACCATCGCCATCATTTCCGCCGTCGGCGGCGCCGGGCGCACCACGATCACGGCGGAACTCGCTTCGCTGCTGCGCTGGCATGGGCACGCGCCACTGGCCATCGAATGCGACCCGCGCGGCCTGCTCGGCTTTCATTTCGGGCTGCGCGAGCGTGTGCGCCAGGGCCTGTCCAACACGGCTGACTGGGCTGCATGCGGCCACCGCAGCGACGACGGCGTGCTGTTCGTGCCGTGGGGCGAGCCGGGCGCGCGCGCCGCGCGCGCGGATATCGCCATGCGCCTGCATGAAGATCCGCACTGGCTGCGCCGGCTGTTGCAGGACGTCGACCTGGCCGGCGATGCCGTGACACTCGTGGACAGCGCGCCGTGGCCATCGCCGTTCGCGGAGCAGGCGCTGGCCGCCGCGGACCTCGCCCTGGTACTGCTGCCCTCGTTGCCGGAAAGCTGCGCTACGCTCGCGCCGCTGCGCCAGGCGCTCGACGATGGCGGCATCGCCAGCGCTTACGTCGTCACGCGCTTGCAGCCGGGCCGCCAGTTGCACACCGACGTCTCCGTGCTACTGCGCGCCACGCTTGGCGACGCACTGTTGCCCTACGAGATCCATGAGGATGCAGGCGTGCCCGAAGCGCTGGCCCGCGGCGAATGCTTCTGCCGCAGCACGCCGCATTCGCAGACCGCGCATGACTTGCAGGGACTGGCCTCGTGGGTGTCAGGCTGGCTGCTGAACGGCGCACGCGCCGGCAAGGGACAGGCCGGCGGCCAGGTGCAGCGCGGGGTGGCGCCATGAGACTGCCATCGGTATCCGGCATGTGGGAGGCCTTGCGCCGCCAGCTCGCGCGGGAACTCGGCATCTCTGTCAGCGCGCCCGCGGGCCTGTGGTGGCTGCGGCTGCTGTTCCGTGCCCCGCCGCCGGGACGGCCCGACGTGCCGCTGCACTGCGCGGTCTGGCTGAGCGAGCGCGCGCACGTGCGCCTCGAGATCGGCCGCGCGCATGGTGCTCGCATCTGGCTGCAACGGCTGCTGTTACGCGCACCGCGTGCGATCCGCCCGCTCGCGGCAGATTTGCGGCAGCGCCGCCAGCCGCAGGCCGCGCCCGAACCCAGCGCATTGCGGCGCTGGTTCCGCAGCTGGCTGGAACCGGCCTACTTCCGCGTGAAGCGGCTGCGGCACCGGCTGATGGCGCGCCTGCCCACGGTGGACTGGCACGGCATCGCCAACCGACTGGAAGCGCTGTCGCCCACACTCGGACAGGTCCCTCTGCTGATGCCGATCCTGCTGGTGCTGGCCGCGGTCTCGGGCATCCTGCTCTGCACCACCCCCCTGCCGCTGCGCGACCAGTTCCTGCTGGTCGTGCTGATCCTGACCGGCCTCTTTTTCCTGCGCCGCATTCCGGGCCGGCTCGCCACGTTGTCGATGGCTGCGCTGTCGGTGCTGATGGCGGGCCGCTACATCTGGTGGCGACTGACAACCACGCTGCGCTTCGAGACCACCGTCGAAGCCGTGTTCGGCTACCTGCTGCTGATTGCGGAACTCTACACGTGGATCGTGCTGTTCCTCGGGTACCTTCAGACCATCTGGCCGCTGAACCGCAGGCCGGCAGCGCTGTCGCCGGATCCGGCCGACTGGCCTACCGTGGATGTGTTCATCCCGACCTACAACGAACCGTTGCGCGTGCTGCAGCCCACCGTCTATGCCGCACGCAGCATGGACTGGCCCGCCGGCAAGATGAACGTCTATGTGCTCGACGACGGCGGCCGCGAAGAGATCCGCGCCTTCGCCGAGGAAGCGGGCGTGCACTACCTGGCGCGCGATGAACACTCGCACGCCAAAGCCGGCAACATCAACTCCGCGCTGAAGCAGACCGCGGGCGAGTACGTGGCGATCTTCGACTGCGACCACATTCCCACGCGCTCCTTCCTGCAGATGACGATGGGCGAGTTCCTGGCAGACCCGAATTGCGCCATGGTGCAGACGCCGCACCACTTCTTCTCGCCGGACCCGTTCGAGCGCAACTTCGATACGTTCCGCCGCGTGCCCAATGAAGGCAGCCTGTTCTACGGCCTGATCCAGGATGGCAACGATTTCTGGAACGCGACGTTCTTCTGCGGCTCCTGCGCTGTCATCAAGCGCGCGCCGCTGACCGAGATCGGCGGCATTGCAGTCGAGACCGTGACCGAGGATGCGCATACCGCGCTCAAGCTGCACCGGCTCGGCTACAACAGCGCCTACCTGCGCACGGTGCAGGCCGCCGGCCTGGCCACCGAAAACCTGGCCGGGCACATCGGCCAGCGCATCCGCTGGGCGCGCGGCATGGCGCAGATCTTCCGCATCGACAACCCGATGTTCGGCAAAGGCCTGCACCTGTTCCAGCGGCTGTGCTACAGCAACGCCATGCTGCATTTCTTCTACGGCATTCCGCGGCTGATCTTCCTGACCATGCCGATTGCCTACCTGTATTTCGGGCTGCACGTGATCCACACCTCAGCGGTACTGCTCATGGCTTACGTGATCCCATACCTGATGGTCGCCAGCATCACGAATTCGCGGCTGCAGGGCCGGTACCGGCATTCGTTCTGGGCCGAGGTCTATGAATCGGTGCTGGCGTGGTACATCGTGCTGCCCACGACCATGGCCTTCGTCAACCCGCGCCTCGGCAAGTTCAACGTGACCGCCAAGGGCGGACAGATCGAGGAAGACTACCTTGACTGGACTATCTCCAAGCCTTACGTGCTGCTGCTGGCGCTGAACGTCGTAGGCCTGGCGCTCGGTGCGGGCCGTGTGCTGTTCGACGACAGCTTCGAGGCCTCGGCAGTGATCATGAACATGGGATGGGCACTGTTCAACCTGGTGATGCTGGGCGCGGCCATCGGCGTCGCGCGCGAGGCGCGGCAGGTGCGGATTTCGCACCGCATTCCCATGCGCGTGCCGGCCACGCTGCTGCTGCCCGATGGACGCACGCTGGCCTGCCGGACCGAGAACTATTCGCTGGGCGGACTCGGCCTGATGTTGCCTGTCGAGACCCGCGTCGATCCAGGGGAACAGGTCGGCGTCTGCCTGTCGCGCGGCAAGCGCAGCTACCACTTCCCCGCCGTGGTGACGCGCAATGCGGACCGCCATCTCGGCGTGCGCTTTGAAGACATGGACGCGCTGGCCGAACAGCAGCTGATCCAATGCACGTTCGGCCGCGCCGACGCGTGGATCAACTGGATCGACGAGCAGCCCGTGGACGTACCGCTGAATGGACTGAAGGAAGTCATCGAGATGGGATACCAGGGCCTGCTGCGACTGGTCGACGCCGCGCGCGCCTCGGTCGCCGGCATCTTCGGCCGCGTGGGGCCGCGGCAACCCTGAGGCCGACCTGCTGACCTCACTGACACCGACATGGGAATCTGGAACCTCTACTTCATCGTCAAGCTCTACCTGTTCCATATCGGACGGGTCGAGCCGCAATGGCTGCTCAATATCCTGTTCGCGCTCGCGCTGGCCATCCGCATCCCGAACCGCGCGCTGGCCGCACTGCGGCAAGTTGTGGCGGTGGTCGCCGGCGCCGCGCTGCTGTACTGGGAAGCGAACCTGCCGCCGTTCGAACGCGCGATATCGCAGTTCTCCAACCTGCAGGCGTTCACGCCTGCGTATATGGTCGAACTGCTCGGCCGGCTGGTCAGCCGGGAAATGCTGCTCACGGCGCTGGCGGTGCTGGTTGTCTTCCTGCTGGTGAATCGCTGGGTGCGCGTGACCACGCTGGTGTTCGCGGCGCTGGTGTTGGTGCCGCTGTGGCAGGTGCTGTCGGTGGGGCCGGTGGTCGGCGGCGGACAGCAGGCGATCGCGGGCACCGAAACGGCCGCCGCCGGCAGTGCACCGGGCGAGGCCGGCTGGGATGCCCGCCTGAACGCGTTCCGGCAGCAGGAAGTCCAACGCTCGGTGCACTTCGGCCCGCTTGCCGCGACGCCCGATACGCAGTACGACATCATCGTGCTGCATATCTGCTCCTTGTCGTGGGATGACCTGGATGTCGCCAAAGCGCGCGACAACCCGCTGCTGTCGCGCTTCGATTTCTTGTTCACCAACTTCAGTTCGGCCGCCAGCTACAGCGGCCCGGCAGCCATCCGTGTGCTGCGCGCTGCGTGCGGGCAGCCGCAGCACAAGGACCTGTACGATTCGGCGCCGGCCGAATGCCACATCTTTTCGGCACTGGCCGATGCAGGCTTCAGCACGCGGATGCTGCTCAACCACGACGGACACTTCGACAACTTCCTGCAGGAAGTGGAACAGGAAGTCGGTGTGCCGGGCGTGAAACCGCCATCGAACGATGGCCTGCCGGTCGCCATGCGTTCGTTCGACAACTCCCCTGTCGCCGGTGACTTCGACGTGCTGCAGCGCTGGTACAAGAAGCGGCTCGCCGAAGGCGGCGGCCCGCAGGCGCTGTACTACAACACTGTGACGCTGCATGACGGCAACCGCTTGCCGGACACGAAGATGTCGAGCCTGGAATCGTATCCGCTGCGGCTGTCGAAGTTGCTCGGCGATGTCGACAAGGTCATCGACATGGTGGCCAGTTCGGGGCGCAAGGCGGTCATTGTGTTCGTTCCCGAACACGGCGCGGCGTTGCGCGGCGATGCAAACCAGATTGCGGGCATGCGCGAAATCCCCACGCCGCGTATCATCCATGTGCCGGTGGGCGTGAAGCTCGTCGGCTTGCCCGAAGGCCAGTCGCCATCCGGCAAGACCGTGACGATCGATACACCGACCAGCTATCTGGCGCTGTCGCAGCTGATTTCGAACCTGGTGGCAGAGAACCCGTTCCAGCCCGGCGCGCAGACGCTCGATCAGTATGCCGCGGACCTGCCCCAGACCCAGATGGTCGGCGAAAACGAAGTCACGGTCACCATGCGCGACGGAAGCGGATACATGGTGCACACGCCCGATGGCGTGTGGATCGAGGGGAAATGATGAAACCGGCCAATGCCCGCGGGCTCGCGCTCGCTCGCAGCGACATCGACGTCCTCGGCAAGGAGGTGGCCGGCTTCGATCCGAATCGGTACTTCGACCAGCAGGACCTGCAGGCGGCACGCGCGGCGGCGCAGCGGTGGCCGCTACTGGCGAGCCTGCTCGGCTATGACAGCGCAGTCCCCGTGCTGGCCGGGAACGACGACCACGCCTAGCCGAGTTCCTGCGTGATGTAGAGGTAGAACGCGCGCGCCATTTCTGCTTCCAGCCTGCGGTCCGACAACCGGTACGTGCCTGACCGGTTCACCAGCGTGTAGATCAGCGTTCCAACCATCGCCTGATACGCGAAGCGGATGCGCGTTTCCAGTTCCGGCGACGCGCCCGCCGGATGCAGCCGCGCCAGCCGTGGCACCACCAGCTCCACGTAGTCCTGGTTCATCCGCTTGAGCGGATCTTCCCCCGTGATCGCGCGCTCGATCAGCGAGGCGCGCAGCACACCCTCGTTGCGGTACGCCCACATGCGGTTGCTGCGTGCGAGCGATTCCACCACCTCGCGCAGCGTCTTCTCGCCCGCGTCGAACAGCGCCACGCGCTGCGCCATCCCGTCACGCAACTGCGCCACCAGCAGCGTCTGCAGCGCACGGAAGTAGCTTTCCTTGCCGTCGAAGCGACTGTAGAACGCACCGGTCGTTACGCCGGCGTGGGCGCAGATGTCCTGGATCGGGACCTGGTCGAGCGTGCGGTCTTTCAGCAGGCGGCGGCCCGCCTCGAGCAACCGTTCCGTCGTGCGCTTGCCGCGCGAGTAGCGCGGCACCGCGAATCCTTCCTGACCTTCCAGAGGCGTGAGGGCTTGTCTCATCGTGGCCGGCGTCTGTGTCCGTGTTTTCCCAGTGTTGACAAGCTTAACAGGCGTCTTTAGTCTTAAAAACATAATCTTGATTATGAATTCAACGGCGCGCTTCATGCCGCGCCATTGACGCCATTCGGGAGAACAACAAACGTGGAGACAACCCCCGTGCAGTCTGAGGACATGCTGTCCTCGGGCCTGCATCGCATCGCGCGCCGCCTCGACGCGCGCGCCACCGGCATCAGTGCGCTGCGCCGGCTGTCAGGTGGCGCCAACCAGGAAACCTGGTCTTTCAGCCTCGAACGGGCAGACGGTATTGCACCGATGATCCTGCGGCGCTGTCCGCCGCAAACGGCGCGCCCTTCGGGCACCGGCGCCGCAGGCTTCACTGGCATGGCGACCGAAGCGGCCTTGCTCGATCGCGCCGCACGCGCTGGCGTGCCGGTGCCGGTGGTGCGGGCACAGCTTGCGCCTGCCGATGGCATCGGCGACGGCTTCATCATGGATCTTGTCGCCGGCGAAACACTGGGCGGACGCATCGTTCGCGATCCCTCCCTGGCGCATGCACGCACGGTGCTGGCCCACCAGTGCGGGCGTGCGCTGGCGGCAATCCACCGCATCGCGCACGCGGATTTGCCGCCATTGCGCGAAGCCGCGGCCGCAGAAGAAGTCGCGAACTACCTCGCACGCCACCGCGCTGGCGGCTCTGCCAAGCCTGTTTTTGAGCTGGCCTTCCAGTGGCTGCAGCGGAATCTGCCCCCCGCTCCCGAGCGCAAAGCGCTCGTCCACGGCGACTTCCGCAACGGCAACCTGATGGTCGGCGAGGATGGCCTGCGCGCCGTGCTCGACTGGGAACTCGCCCATCTCGGCGATCCAATGGAAGACCTCGGCTGGCTATGCGTCAACTCCTGGCGCTTCGGGCACACGAGCCTGCCCGTCGGAGGCTTCGGCACGCGCGAAGACCTGTTCGCCGGCTATGAGGCCGGCGGCGGCACCGTGGACGCGGCGCGCGTGCATTTCTGGGAGGTGTTCGGCTCGCTCAAATGGGGCATCGGCTGTGAAAGCATGGCGCAGGCGCCAGGTGGTGGCGCGCCGCGTACCGTGGAGCGCGCGGCCATCGGCCGGCGCAGCTCCGAGACCGAGATCGACCTGCTGAACCTGCTGGCGCCGCGCCAGGGAGCACGCTGATGCAAGACGCACCCAACGCCGCCGACCTGCTGCGGTCGGTCACGGCTTTCCTGCGCCATGCCGCCATCCCGAAGCTGTCGGGACGCGAGGCCTTCGATGCGCGCGTTGCCGCCAATGTGCTCGACATCGTCGAGCGCGAACTGCGGCTGGCGCCCGATGCCAATGCTGCCGAACACGATCGCCTGCGCGCGCTGCTCGGCGCTGACGGCACGCTCGAAGCCCTGAACCGGCAACTGTGCGAAGCCATCGCCGCCGGTCTCATCGATTTGCAGACGCCCGGCCTCGCCGCGCATCTGTGGACCACTACCCTGAACAAGCTCGCCATCGACCAGCCTGCGTACAGCAGCTATCGCGCGGCGTTGCAAGCCATGGAGCAATGAATGGATTTCCAGCTTCCCGCAGAACTCGTCGCCTACCTGGAGGAACTCGACCGCTTCATCGAAGCCGAGATTGCCCCACTGCAAGCCGAAAATGACAACCAGCGCTTCTTCGACCACCGCCGCGAGTGGGCGCGCACGGACTTCGACAACCAGGGCCTGCCGCGTCCCGAATGGGAAGCGCTACTCGCCGAAGCGCGCCGCCGCGCCGATCGCGCTGGGCACCTGCGCTTCGCGCTGCCGCCGGAGTACGGCGGCAAGGGAGGCGGCAACCTGTGGATGGCCGTGATCCGCGAACATCTGGCAGCAAAGGGACTGGGCCTGCATAACGACCTGCAGAACGAGCATTCGATCGTCGGCAACAAGCCGTTCGTGCTGGTCATGCGCGACTACGGCACCGATGCGCAGAAGGCGTTCTTTATCCCCGGCATGCTCGATGAAACCGTCAAGCTCGCGTTCGGCCTGACCGAGCCCGAACACGGCTCCGATGCCACGCACATGGCAACGCGTGCCATTCCCGAGAAGCGCGATGGCAAGGAAGGCTGGCGCATCGATGGCGAGAAGATGTGGACCACGGGCATGCACACCGCCACGCATTGCGTGGTTTTCGCGCGCACCAGCGGCGAGGACGGCGACGCACGCGGCATCACGGCTTTCCTCGTGCCGTCGGACACCGCGGGCGTACGCGTGGAAGAGTACCTGTGGACCTTCAACATGCCGACGGACCACCCGCGCGTGAGCTTCACCGGCGTGTGGGTGCCAGCCGACGCAGTGCTCGCCAAGGCCGGTTCGGGGCTATCCGTGGCCCAGCATTTCGTGCACGAGAACCGCATCCGGCAAGCGGCCGCGAGCCTCGGCGCGGCCGAGTACTGCATCCGCGAAAGCGTGCGCTATGCGCGCGAGCGCAAGCCGTTCGGGCAGGAACTCGCGCGCAACCAGGGCATACAGTTCCCGTTGGTCGAGCTGGCCACGCGTGCGCAGATGCTGCGTGCGTTTATCCGCCAGACCGCATGGGAGATGGACCGCATCCCGAAGAAGGAGGTGGAGAAGCAGCTCTCGGACAAGGTCTCGATGTGCAACTACACCGCCAACCGCCTGTGCTGCGAGGCTGCCGACCTGGCCATGCAGGTGCACGGCGGCATTGGCTATTCGCGCCACAAGCCGTTCGAGCACATCTACCGTCACCACCGCCGCTACCGCATTACCGAAGGCTCGGACGAGATCCAGATGCGCAAGGTGGCGGCTTACCTGTTCGGCTATATCAGCCGCGAATCGAAAGCCTGAACGAAGGGACGGAGACCTAGATGAACGTGGACCATTTGGCCACACTGCCGCGCGCCGTGCAGCATCTGGCGCGCGTGCAGAAGACGCAGATTGCCTATGTATTCGAAGGCAGGGAAACCACATACGGCGCATTCGGCACGCATACGGACCGCGTCGCCAACGGCCTGCTGGCTGCGGGGCTGGCACCGGGCGACCGCATTGCGTACCTGGGCAAGAACTGCGACCACTACTTCGAGCTGCTGATCGGCGCTGCCAAGGCGGGCGTCGTGATAACGCCGATCAGCTGGCGGCTCGCCGCGCCGGAGGTGGAGTACATCGCCGCCCATTGCGATGCGGCGCTGCTGTTCGTTGGCAACGAATCGGTCGAACTCGCACAGTCGATCGCATCGCAGCTGCCCGCGCTGCGCGGAGTAGTAGCCATGGAAGACGCCGTGGTCGACTGGCCCGCATACCAGGACTGGCGCGACGGACAGGCCACCACGCCGCCGACGCACGTCAGCCGGCCTGACGACGTCGTGCTGCAGCTCTACACGTCGGGCACCACCGGCCGCCCGAAGGGCGCGATGCTCACGCACCGCAACCTGACCGTCAGCGCGATCATCGCCGAGCGCGAGAACATCGCCTGGCTGCGCTGGGTGCCCGACGATGTCTCGCTCGTGGCCATGCCGGTCGCCCACATCGGCGGCACAGGCTGGGGCCTGCGCGGACTGCTGGCGGGCGCGAAGGGTATCGTGGTCCGCGACTTCGATCCGCGCCGCGTGCTCGACTTCATCGCCAACGACCGCATCAGCAAGCTGTTCCTGGTGCCGTCGGCAATTCAGATCGTGCTGCGCGATCCACGTGCGCGGCAGGTGAACTATTCGCGCTTGCGCTACCTGATCTACGGTTCCGCGCCGATGCCGGCCGACTTGCTGCGCGAAGGCATGGAAGTGTTCGGCTGCGGCTTCGTGCAGACCTATGGCATGACCGAGACCACCGGCAGCGTGACCGGATTGATGCCGGAGGACCATGCGAGCGGCAACACCGCGCTGCTGCGCGCCGCCGGCCGGGCACTGCCGTGGGCCGAAGTGGCGGTGGTCGACGCGGCGGGCAAACACGTGCCGCCTGGCGAAGTCGGCGAGGTCATCGTGCGTTCCTTGCAGACCATGGCCGGCTACTGGAAGCAGCCCGAAGAGACCGCACGCGCGATCGATGCCGACGGCTGGCTGCGCACTGGCGATGCTGGCTACATGGACGCGGACGACTACCTCTATATCCACGATCGCGTAAAGGACATGATCATCAGCGGTGGCGAGAACGTCTACCCCGCGGAAGTCGAGAACGCGATCTATGGCCACCCGCATGTAGCCGAAGTCGCCGTGATCGGCGTGCCCGACGCCCGATGGGGCGAGGCGGTGAAGGCCATCGTCGTGCCGCGCGACGGCGCCACGCCAGATGCGCGAGACATCCTGCAGTGGGCGCGCGAACGGCTGGCGGGATTCAAGTTGCCCAAGAGCATCGATTTCGTCGATGCGCTGCCGCGCAATCCGTCGGGCAAGGTGCTGCGGCGCCAATTGCGCGAACCGTACTGGCAAGGCTATACGCGCCGGGTCAACTGAGGCCGGCGGACTAAACAGGATTTGCTTTCATGAACCACACTTTCCGACATCCGCGCCGCCAGTTCCTGAAGCTGGCCCCGGCGAGCCTGCTGCTGGGCGGCGCTGCGGCTACCCTGCATGCGCCGGCCGCGCGTGCACAGGCTTTTCCGGCCAAACCCGTCACGCTGATCGTGCCGTATCCGGCGGGCGGCGCCACCGATGTGCAGATGCGCTCGCTGGCGCTCGCGACGTCGAAGCGATTGGGCCAGCCGATCGTCATCGTCAACCAGCCCGGCGTGGGCGGCACGCTCGGACCTGCCACCATGGCGCGCACCGCCGCGCCGGACGGCTACACGATCTCCGTCATCAATGCGGCGCTGTTCCGGCTGCCGCATATCCAGCGCGTTTCGTACAACGCGCTGACCGACTTTACGTTCATCATGGGTCTCAACAGCTATGTGTATGGCGTGTCGGTGGCCGCGGACTCGCGCTGGAAGCGTGTGGAAGACCTGATCGCCTATGCCCGCGCCAATCCCGGCAAGCTCAGCATCGCATCGGTCGGCAATGGCACCTCGGGCCATATCGCCACGGAACGGCTCGCGAAGATGGCCGGCATCAAGGTCAACTTCGTACCGTTCAAGGGCGGCGCGGACGCGCTGGTCGCGCTGATCGGCGGCCATGTCGACGCGATGATCGAAGCGGGTTGGGGGGCCATGGCCGAAAGCGGCAAGGTGCGGCTGCTCGCCGTTGCGCTGAATGAGCGCCTGAAACGCTGGCCGCAGGTGCCAACGCTCAAGGAGCTGGGCTATGACATCGCTATCCAGTCCGAGGTCGGGCTGGCCGGCCCGAAGGGCATGCCCCCTGCAGTCGTGCAGGCATTGCATGACGCGTTCAAGGCATCGCTGTCCGACCCCGGTTACCAGCAGGCGTTGCAGGCGGAATCGATGCCGAACGTCTACCTGGGCACCGCCGAGTACCGCCAGTATGCGCAAACGCAATTTGCCAGCGACAAGCGCTTTGTCGAGGAGCTAGGCATCCGGCTCGCCGACTGACAGCCGGCGCCACCGCATCCGCCAAAAACACAACGGCGGGGAAATCCGATTGGACTTCCCCGCCGTTGCGCCTTCTTCCCTTTAAACCCGGATCGCCTTACAGCGTGGCGGCCGTCCCCAGGATCGCCGTTGCCTGGCTCGACAGCGTGCCGCCGTTGCCGTGGACCACGGCAACTTCCGCGTCCTTGACCTGGCGGTCACCGCATTCGCCACGCAGCTGGCGCACGGCTTCTATCGTGATGAACATGCCGTACATGCCCGGATGCACGCAAGACAGACCGCCACCGTTGGTGTTCACCGGCAGGCGGCCGCCCGGGGCGATGCCACCGCCACTGACGAAGTGACCGCCCTCGCCCTTCGGGCAGAAGCCAAGGTCTTCGAGGAACAGCAGCGTGTTGATCGTGAACGCGTCGTACAACTCGGCCACATCGACATCCGACGGCTTGAGGCCGGCCATCGCGAAGGCGCGCTCGCCGGATTCCTTGGCTGCCGTGACGGTGACGTCGGGCATGCACGAGATCTGGCGGTGCCAGGTTGCTGTCGCGTTGCCGAGCACGTAGACCGGCGGCTTCGCCATGTCCTTGGCGCGGTCGGCGCGGACCATCACGTAGGCGCCGGCACCGTCGGTCACGAGGCAGCAGTCACGCACGGACAGCGGGTCCGACACCATGCGCGCGTTGAGCACGTCCTCGATAGAAAGCGGATCGCGCATCTGCGCTTCCGGATTGAGCTGCGCCCATTTGCGCGCGGCCACCGCCACTTCAGCCAGGTGTTCGCGCGTGGTGCCGTACTGATGCATGTGGCGTGCGGCAGCCAGTGCATAGGACGTGATCGGGCTCAGCGGCTGGTACGGATTCTCGTACGGCTGCGGGTCGAGCACGGCGCGCACTTTGCTGATGCCGGCACGGCCCACCGTCGAGGTGCGCTGGTTGCTGCCGTAGCAGACCAGCACCGCGTCGCACAGGCCGGCTTCGAGCGCCATCATGGCGGGCAGCATGTGCGAGACGAAGCTCGAGCCGCCGATCATGGTGCTGTCGACGAACTTCGGCTTGATGCCGAGGTACTCGGCCACCGGCATCACCCACATGGTGGCGCCGACGCTCGCGGTGGCGATGCCATCGATGTCGCGCATCGACATGCCCGCATCCTTCACGGCGGCCTTGGCGGCCTCCACGAGGATTTCCATTTCAGTCTTGCCATGGGCTTCGCCCAGGCCTGCCTGGCCCACGCCGACGATGGCGACGCTGCCGCGCAAAGAAGACAGACTCATTTTGCTTAGCCCTCCACCGGATCGAACACGACGAGAGCGGGCTCGCCTTCTGCCTTGCCAGGCGCCACGCGCGCCTTGACGCGCATGCCGATGCGCACAGAAGTCGGCGCAATGCCTTCGACCCGGCTCATCATGCGCACGCCTTCGTCCAGGTCGACCAGCACGATGTTGTAGTCGCCGCCGGCCTCCGCCTTGCGACGGATCACGCTGGTGGAGTAGACCGTGCCCGTGCCCTCCGGCTCGGTCCAGTCGAGCGCGTCACCGCCGCAGTGCGGGCAGATGTTGCGCGGGAAAAAAACGTGCTTCTTGCAGTCCTGGCAGTGCTGGATGCGGAATTGGCCGGCGGCGAGCATTTCCGCATAGACCTTGTCCGGACCCGCTGCCGATCCTTCTTGGGGCATGGTGTCTCCTTCACAAATGATGCCGCCACGGGGCTTCCATGGCACAGCTGCCAGATTGCCGCACTATGCGCGGTGCAGCAATTCGCATCTGCCAAAGGCAGGATTCCCGAATGCGGAAAGCCTGCTTTGCCGAGGCGTGCCGGCGCTCAGATCACCAGCTCGATCAGGAACGGCCCCTTGCGCTGGTTGGCCATGCGGAACAGGTCGGCAAAGGTCTCCATGTCGTGCGCGCGCGCACCTTCCACACCCATGCCGTTGGCCATCTGCACCCAGTTCAGGTCGGGGTTGCCGATGTCGAGCATGTCGAGCGCGGTCTTGCCCGGATTGGCGCCGACACCGGCCAGCTCGCCGAGCAGGATCGCGTATTTGCGGTTGGCCAGCAGCACGACCGTGACGTCGAGCTGCTCGCGCGCCATGGTCCACAGCGACTGCAGCGTGTACATGCCGGAACCATCGGCCTGCAATGCGACCACGCGGCGACCGGGCGCGGCCACGGCGGCACCGGTGGCCAGCGGCAGGCCGGCGCCGATCGCGCCGCCCGTGAGCTGCAGCCAGTCATGTGGCGCAGCGTTCACGGTCCCCGGATAGAACGCACGCCCGAAACTGACGCTCTCCTCCACCACGATGGCCTGTTCGGGCAGCAGCGCGGTCAGTGTCCTGGCCACGGCTTCCGATGTGACGGCGCCGCGCGCAATGTCGGCAGGCGCCACCGCGGCAGATGCCGGCAGCCCCACGTTTCGTCCGCCCACTTCGTCGGCAAGGCGAGCCAGAGCATCGGCGAGGTCTTCTTCCTCGCGGGCCAGCACGTGCACGACCGCATCTTCTGGATAAGGCCGCGGCGACTTGCCCGGATAGGCGAAGAACGTCACAGGCGCCTGGGCACCGACAAGAATCACATTGCGGATGCCGGCGAGCCTGTCACGCGCTACATCGCCGGAGTAAGGAATGCGGTCCACTGCCAGGCGCCCTCTCCCCCGCGATACGCGTGCGTTGGACATCGGCGTGATCAGCCTTGCCTGCATGGCGGCGGCGATGCGGTGTGCATCGGCCAGCGGCGCTTCGCGCAATGCGCTGCCTGCGAGCACAATCAGCGTGGGCTGGCCAGAGCGCAGCACGCGCGCGGCGTTCTGCACCGCATCCGGCGCGACCTTCGGCACAGGCAGCGGCGGCAGCGGCGCGGCCACTTCACCGCCGGCGTCCCAGCACACATCCGACGGCAGGATCAGGCTGGCCACGCCGCCTGGCGCAGCGCGGGCCGCCTGCACGGCCGCGGCGGCGTCCGCCCCCACCGAGGCTGCGCGCGTCGCCGTGCGCGTCCACACCGAGACCGGGCGGGCCCAGCCTTCGGTATCGGCGGTGAGCGGCGCGTCGAGCGGGCGATGGTAAGTCGCCTGGTCACCGATGATGTTCACGACCGGCGTCTGCGCGCGGCGGGCATTGTGCAGATTGGCCAGGCCATTCGCCAGTCCCGGGCCGCAGTGCAGCAGCGTGGCGGCCGGCTTGTCCGCCATGCGTGCATAGCCGTCGGCGGCCCCAGTCACCACGCCTTCGAACAATCCCAGCACGCAGCGCATGCCGGGAATACGGTCGAGCGCCGCGACGAAGTGCATTTCGCTCGTGCCGGGATTGGCAAAGCAGGTATCCACACCGCTGGACAGCAGAGTCTTGACCAGGCTTTCGGCGCCGTTCATCGCTTGGGAAGTTTCCATGAGTCGGTTTCGTGATTCAAGACGGGTTGGCATCAGACTGCGGGCCGGAGGAGGCCAGCAGATCAAAATCGAGACAGACGAACTCCGTGGGGAATTCGATGCGGGCGTAGTAGACGATCACATCGTCGACGCAGGCGTAGCGGCGTAGTTCGGCCACTGGCGAGCCCACGGCAAGATCGAGCCCGACCGCGGATTCCGCCCCGGCCGCGACAATGGTCAGGCGCTGTCGCGCCGCGCTGACCTGCAGGCCGGGAAAACGGTCGAGTACCTGCACCGAAGCGCCATGCCGGAAGGCATCGGGCTCGCGTGCGAAGACGCCGGCCTCGATGTACACCTCGCACATCGCAAAAGGCCGCCCGTCTGCGCGATGCAGGCGGCGCAGGAAATGGTATTCGGCGGCACGCTGCCCGCTGCATGGCAGGCCAAGGTCAGCGGGCAACGCCACGTTCCCGCGGGATTCGACCAACGCTTCCGTATCAATGGCATCGCCAACGGCGACAGCCTCGTCCCAGCTAGTGGATAGCGACACGCGCCGCTGCGTCCGGCTGCCCGCCTTGACGAATGTCCCACGGCCCCGCGAGCGCTCCAGCAGACCCTCCTCGTCGAGCATCGACAGCGCCTGGTGCATGGTCATTCGCGCCACGCCGTACTGGCGGCACAGCGCGTCGAGCGACGGGATCTGCGCGCCGGGCACCCAGGCGCCGCTTTCGATCTGCCGACGGAAGATGGTCGCCAGCTGCAGATAGACGGGCTGGCGGCTGCGGGAAAGGAGTTCGGTCGAAGGGTGTTCCGGCATGGGAAGTCCAGGCTGATTCGCCTGTCTGTTGCAAAGGCCGCCCAGGCACATTTATACGCGGGGCGGCGTGCCGAAACTTTATAAAGGTATATAAACCTAGACTACTAGGGTTTACCACCCGAAGCGCTCCTTGATCCACACCATGTCTGCGAGGGATGGAGGGAAATGTGACACTCCAAGGAGCATTGGACCGCCGATTAACACCTTGTTCTTAATGCGTCAACTCGCACATTCGCGCTTTGTAATCATCTGTAATGTACTGAGATAATCCCACAGCCAAAAACGGTTGCCAGTCCGGAACCGCGTGGATTCGCATCACGGTGGATGCGGGAGACTAAGACCGAATCCCTGCGCCCTCGCAGGACGCCAGGACAGACGTGGAAGATTTTTCAGCTTTATCAGGTCGGGGAAACGCCGCTCAAGTCGGCACCGCTTTGCCGACTACCGTCCAGAAGTGGCCTCTTCTCGCGAATAAGCTCGCGCAACAGCAGTCCGCCGCCAGCATTTTTGTCATCGCGCTGCTCGCCCACATGATCCTGTGGACGCTGTTGCCAAGCCTGCTGCTGAAAAACGCTTCGCTGGACATCATCGAAGCGCTGGCGTGGGGGCATGAGTGGCAACTCGGTTACGAGAAGGATCCCCCACTCTGGCCGTGGGTGACCGAAGCCCTGACCGTGTGGCCGGGCAAGAATCTGTGGGCCTGCTATCTTGCCGCACAGGTCTGCATCGGGACCGTGTTCGTCTCTGTCTGGCAGCTGGGTTGCCGTATCGCCTCCAGGCGTGAGGCACTGCTGGGTGCCCTTCTGCTCGAGGGTATCTATTACTTCAACTTTCCCACTCCCGAATTCAACGACATTGTCCTGCAGATGCCGTTTGCGGCGCTGTTCGGTTGGCTGTTGCATCGCGCATTGACCGACAACCGGCTTCGCGACTGGTGCCTGGCCGGATTCGTTGCCGGCCTGGGACTATGGGCCCGCTACTCGATGGGGGCTTATCTCATCCCCATGGCCATCTTTGTGCTGCTACACCCGGTGGCACGCCGCCGTCTCGCCGAGGCGGGTCCGTGGGTTCTGGTAGCTACGGCGCTTCTCACCTTTCTGCCGCATATGGCCTGGATCGTGGACAGTGGCTTTATCTCGATCGAATATGTTGCGAGACGGGCGCCTGAGGCAACGAACGGGCTGCATTATGTGGCCAGGCTTTCCTCGTTTATCGGGGCGCAGCTTGCCGCACTGATCCCGATGCTGCTGCTCGCGCTGATGCTCTGGCGCTGGAAGAACCCCAATCCGCAATCGCCGTCGGATTCGCGCGAGTTTGACCGTGCCTACCTTGCGGCGCTGGCCTTTGGTCCGATCGTCTTCTCGGTGATCCTTTCGGCCATGACGCAAAGGCCCCCGCGGGTCATGTGGGCAGCGCCGCTGTTGTGCTACGTGGGACTATTCATCGCCACCTCGATCCGCCCGGTGCTCACGGCCCAGCGCTTGCGTACCTTTGGTCGGGCATGGATCGCCGTGCTGCTGCTTCCGGCGCTGCTGTTCACGCTGGAACAAGTGGCCCGGCCATATGTTATGGGCAAGGAAAACCGCAGCCATTTCCCCGGGCGATCGCTCGCCGCGGAGGTGACAGACAGATGGCATGCCGAGACAGGAACCCCGATGAAGTACGTGATCGGGGATACATGGTATGCCGGCAATGCCGCGTTCTACTCCGATGACCGGCCGTCCGCCTTGTTCGTGCATGGCGGGTATCGGTTCAACCCGTGGGTGACACCGGAAAAGCTAAAAAAGGAGGGCGCAGTCCTGGTCTGGGATGCCGCAAGCGAGGGCGCCGACATCCCGCCCATCATTGCCGGGCAGTTTCCCGGCGCGGCACTGCAGCCCGATGTTTCCGTGCGCGGACCGGCCTCCGTCCATCAGGTCGGCATCGCGTTCCTACTCCCGTCTAAGACGGCCACGCCGGACCACGGCGAGCGGCTCGCAACGAGCCGCTGACCCGGTATCTTCCCCAGGGAACGCGCGGACGCCCTGCCCGCGCACGTCTTTCCATCGCCATGTCGGCCGACGGCCCGGCGCCACCACAGCCGTGGCCGGTATCATGACAGTGCCAAAGTCACCACATCCTTGCGCCTAAGCAATGCGGCAAGCGGCCAGAATGCGTTATGCCCCGACCTTCCCCGGGGCGTGCGCGACTGCCGCTTCGCAGTCATTCTCAGGAGTCAATCCATGTTGATGCGAGACGTGATCCCCCAAGTGCTGAACCGCGGTACTGCCATGCTGACGCAGGACCTGCTGGAGACACCCCCGCAGAAGACGTTCCACCACGCTATCGATATCTATCTCAAGGATTCGAATGCCTTCATGAACACCTACTTTGCCCGCTATTTCGAATGGCAGGGCATTTGCCGGGAACGCTGGTTCCACGAATGCATCCATGACAACCTGCTGGCCGCCGGCGGCGTCTTCGTGACCAAGCGCGCGCACCAGGAGTATGTCGAGGAAACGTTCCCGTTCCAGCGCGTGGACTGCTACCTGAACACGTTCCAGGTAAAGCAGTGCTCGGCATATCTGCTGTTCCGCTTCTGCGTCGGCGGCAAGCCGGTCTCGCTGGGCTACCAGCAGATCGTCTTTGCCGACCGGGACAAGCGGATCAGCCGCTTCCCGCACGGCATCATCGAGCGCGTGAAGGAATATGAACTGGTGCTGCCGGGGCTGGCCAGCTAAGTGCCTGCGAAGCAGCTAGTTAAGGCCGGCGGCTGGGCAAAGCCGCTGGCCGATACGCAAGCACAGCGCCGCCGGACTGGTCAGCCGGCGGCGCTGGCGCGCAACTGGCTGTCGGCCATGGGCGTGAAGCGCGGCAGCTTCAGCGTGAAGGTGGTATGGGAGCCCGGCATGGACTCGCATTCAATGCGGCCGCCGAACGACTCGATCGCGCGGCGGCAGAAGGCCAGCCCCAGGCCGGCGCCACTGCCATGGGCCTTGGTCGAGAAGAACGGGTCGAAAATGCGCGGCAGCACATTGGCGGGAATGCCGCAGCCGGTGTCGCGGAAGCGCACGACGTGGTACGGGCCTTCGGCCGCGCCTGCGATCTCGATACTACCGTCACCCCGGGCGCGGATCGCATGTAGTGCGTTCTTGAGCAGGTTGAACAGGACGTAGACCAGCAGCGTGTCCGATCCCACGAAGCGCCAGGCGTCGTCGATGCCACGCACCTGCACGCGCACCCTGTCGTCGCCCTGGAACGGATAGCGCTCCAGCGCCTCGTGTACGCATTCGCCGATGCCATGCGGTGCGAACGTGCTGCGGTCCAGCCGCTCGAGCGTGACCGAGGCCAGCGCCATGTCGATGACCGTGCTGGTGCCATCAACCTCGCGGGTGATTGCGCCCACAAGGCTGGACACGCGTTCGAGCTGCCCCGGGCGCATGCGGTCTTCGCACAGCCCATGTTCGACGGCGAGCCGATAGCCCTGCAGCACTTCCGGCCAGGTCCGCGCCATTTCCTGCGCCTGCATGCGGATCGACGCGAGCGGCGTGCGCACTTCGTGTGCGACCGTGGCGGCGAGCGAATACGGATGCATGAGGTCGTAGCGCACCACGCTCAGCGCGAGGATGCCAAGGCTCAGCGCCACGAACACCACGCCAGGCGGATAGAAGGCGTAGCCATAGTTGACCGCGTAATCGACTGCCGCGATCGAGTAGAGCACCACCGCCACGAGGCACAGGTTATAGCGCTTGCGGCGTTCCGCAGTGGCGTTTCGGCGCGCTTCGAAGAGGATCCATGCGCTGCGCATCGCGACCAGGACGGTCTGCACCAGATGCAGTGGATGCAGGGGTCCAGCCTTCGGATAGTCGCCGAAAAAGTATGTGTAGTAGCCCGCCACCACCTTGTTGCTGGTGAGCAGCATCACGGCAAGCAGCAGGCTCATGCCGTATGAGGCGAGCAGGATCGGCCGTTCCTGGCGCCGTTCGGTGACTTCGGCAATGAAGTGGTAATACGTGGTCGGCAGGAACAGGATGAACAGGTAGCCGAGCCGCGCCAGCAGCGTCGCCACGTCGGGATGTTCGGCCTGGAACAGGAAGACCCAGGTTCCCTGCCACGCAAACGTGGTCACGCACAGCAGGAAGAACGACGCCGACACGCGCGTCACGCCCTTGGTCACGAGCACATAAAGGCCGTAACCAAGAAAGGTGGACGAGACGAAGGCTGGCAGGGCGGCGTACATGCGTGGCGCGATTAGGGGTGTCTCCGAAGCAACATGACATATTAAGTCGCGACAGGCTGCGGCGTGCATCATTTGATTGCATTCTGAGCTAACCTGCGCTTAACGCGCTCCCTACTACCCGGGGATTGCCAAAACAGCAGGGCGGCGGCCGGACACATTTCGTACCCGGCCGCCGCCCTGTAGTGGGATGCCGACGCTTACCAGCGCGAGTCGTTTTCCCAGGCCTTCATCTCGTCTTCGGCGCGTTCCTTCGTGTAGCCGTAGCGCTCGCGGATGCGGCCGGCGAGCTGGTCGCGCTTGCCGTTGATCTGGGCGATGTCGTCATCGGTGAGCTTGCCCCACTTCTCCTTGATCTTGCCCTTGGCCTGGTCCCACTTGCCTTCGATCTGTTCCCAGTTCATGTGGTGCTCCTTGAGGTCGTCGATGGGTCGTCGATGTTCCGCGATGGTGGCGGATGCTGGCATCTGTCAGAACCGGATTAGCGCGCGTACTTCGCCTTCACGTCAGCCTGGCACTTGTCCTTGCTGTCGCCGGTCATGGCATCGCAGCGTTCCTTGTCAGCCTTGTAAGCAGCGTCGGTGGTGTCCTTGCGGGCATCGCGGCGCGCCTCGGCGACATCGGTCCGCGTACCGGTCGCAGCTGCCTTCTCTACCTTGGCTTCGCCGAGCGCCTTCTCATGCGCGGTCTTGGCGTCCTTCTTGCACACGTCCTTGTCGTTGCCGGACTTGTCGTCGCACATTTCCTTGGCTACGTCATAGTCGCGGTCGGCCTTGGTCTTCAGGGCTTTGGCGTGCGCCTTCTCCGTGCCATCGCGAGTTGCCTCGGCGTCGGCCTTGGCGACATCGCGGTCGCGCTTGGCTTCGGCCTTGCACACGTCCTTGGCATTACCCTTCATGCCATCGCATTTGCCCATGGCCGCCTTGTAATTGTCGTTGGCCTGCTTGACCGCAGTGTCGTAATCGGCCTTTGAACCGGTGTGGGTCTGGGCCACGGCGAAGCCTGCGGGGGCGGCGAACATCATCGAACATACTGCTGCTGACAGCCATTTCTTCATCATGTCGGGCTCCTTCCAAGTGAATGATTGGCGGGATTTGCCGGCACAGCCGACAGCGGGGTGCTGCCCGCCTTACTGCATGTGTTCAGGTTAGGTTTTGTGCCGTGCGACATGCAGAAGTGGGGTTCCGAAAGGTGCGTCAGAGGATTCCGACAGGAAACGCCACGGCGCCCAAAGAAAAAGGCCCGTCCTTGGGGGACGGGCCTTGTTACATCGGGGAAATCAGGTATCAGGATGACAGCGAATCCGACAACCGGTTGTTCGGCTCGTCGACTTCCTCGTCCGGCCAGTTTCTTCCGACCATCCATTCATACAGCGTGGGCAGCACGATCAGCGTCAGCATCGTGGCGGTAATCAGGCCACCGATGATCACGATCGCCAGCGGCCGCTGGGTTTCCGCGCCGATGGCGCGAGAAATCGCCATCGGGAAGAGACCTAGCATGGCCAGCAGCGCCGTCATCAGCACCGTGCGCAGCCGGTCCATGGATCCGGTCAGCACGGCCTGGCGCACCGGCATGCCTTCATCGCGCAGTTGGTTGAAGTAGGTCACCATCACCACCCCGTTCAGCACGGCCTGCCCGAAGAGCGCGATAAACCCGATGGCCGCCGACACCGACAGCGGAATGCCCGTCAGGAACAGCGCGAACACGCCGCCGATCAGCGCGAACGGAATGTTCGAGATGATCAGCGTGGCGCTCTTGAACGACTTGAACGCATTGAACAGCAGCAGGAAGATCACCAGCACCGACAACGGCACCACGATCGACAGCCGTGCCATGGCGCGCTCCTGGTTCTCGAACTCGCCCGACCAACTGATCTTGACGTCTTCAGCATTCACGTTTTTCTTGACCAGGGCCTGCATGTCTTTCACCACACTGCCCATGTCGCGGTCGTGGATGAAGATGCCGATCGACGTCGTGCGCTGGCCGTTTTCGCGGCTGATGTTCATGGCGCCGGAGGCGGCACGGAACGTCACCAGCTGCGACAACGGGACCTGCGCGCCATCGGCGGTCTGCATGAAGATGTTCGGCAGGTTCGGCAACTCGCGCTCCGACGGCTTCAGGCGCACAGCGACGCTGAAGTGCTTTTCCCCTTCCCACAGCTCCGTCGCAGCCTTGCCGGCCAGCGCGGTTTCCATCAGGTCCTGCACATCGGCCACGTTGATGCCGTAGCGCGCAGCCTGGGCACGATCGAACTCGAGCACGTACTGCGGCAGTTCGCCGTCACGGTCGATGAACGCACGCATCACGCCCTTGACTGACTGCACGTTGGCGAGAATCTGGTCCGCCACCTGCTTGTTGTGCTGCAGGCTGTCGCTCTGCACCTTGATGACGATCTGACCCTTGATCTGCGAGATCGACTCGAGGATGTTGTCACGCACTGGCTGCGAGAAATTGGGCTCGATGCCCGGCAGCTGCCGCAAGTTGTGGTTGATCTCCTCGATGATCTTGCGCTTGTCGTAGCCCGCGCGCCATTGCTTGTCGTTCTTCAGGTCGACAAGAATTTCCACGGTATTGATCAGCTTCGGATCGGTACCGTCATCGGGACGACCCACCTTGGAAATCGTGGTGTTGACTTCCGGCGTCTTACGGATCACGCCGCGCAGCTTGCGCGCCTGGTCGCGTGCCTCGTCGATCGAAACCGAGGCCGGCAGGTCGAAGCTGACCCACATCGAACCTTCGTCGAGTTCGGGAAGGAATTCGCTGCCCAGGAACTTGCCTACGCCCACGGTCGCCACCAGCAAACCCAGCGCCACGCCGACCACCATCTTCTTGTGGTCGAGCGCCCAGGCCAGCATCGGCTCGTACACCCGCTTGCAATGGCGCACCACGAAGTTGTCGTCGTGGGCGATGTTCTTCTTCAGCAGCAGGTGGCACAGCAGCGGCACCAGCGTCAGCGAGATGATCAGCGAGCCGACCAGCGCACCGGTCACGGTGTAGGCCATCGGCGCGAAGATCTTCCCTTCATGCCGTTGCAGCGTGAAGATCGGGATGTGCGCGGCGATGATGATCACCATTGAAAACACGGTCGGACGGCCGACTTCGGTCGTGGCCTGCAGGATCGCGTAGAGCCGCGCCTTGCTGTCCTGGATCTGCTGTTCCTTCAGTTCGCCGAGGCGTTTGAAGATGTTCTCGACCACGATCACCGCGCCGTCGACGATGATACCGAAGTCCATCGCCCCCAAAGACAGCAGGTTGGCCGGGATGCCGACCCACGTCAGCCCGATGAACGTCGACAGCAGCGCCAGCGGGATCACCAGCGCGACGATGGCCGCCGCGCGCACGTTGGCGAGGAACAGGTACAGCACCGCCATCACCAGCAGCGCGCCTTCGACCAGGTTGCCGAACACCGTGTGCAGTGTCTTGTCGATCAGCGTGGAGCGATCGTAGTACGGCACGATCTTCACGCCCTTGGGCAGGATCTGGTCGTCGAGCAGCTCGATCTTCTTCTTGAGCGCTTCGAGCACCAGCGACGGGTTCTCGCCCTTGCGCATCACCACGATGCCCGAGACGATGTCGTCTTCATCGTCCTGCCCCATCAGGCCCTGCGGCGGCGCCGCGCCGATCTTCACATCGGCGATGTCCTTGACCAGGATCGGCGTGCCGTTGTTCTCCGCCACCACCACGTTAGCGATGTCGGCCGAGGTACGGAAGCTGCCCAGCGAACGCAGCAGGAACTGCTGTCGGCCGTGTGCCACGGCGCCGCCGCCCGCGTTGGAGTTGGCGCGCTGCAGCGCGGTGAACAGCTGCGACAGGGATATCTTGGCGTCGCGCATGCGCGCCAGGTTCGGGTTCACCTCATACTGCTTGGTAGTGCCGCCAATGGTCACCAGGTCGGCCACGCCAGGCACCTGGCGCAGGTTCTTCTCGACCACCCAGTCCTGCAGCGTACGCAGTTCCTGCGCGGTGTAGCCCTTGCCGGTCAGTCGGAATCGGTAAATTTCGCCGATTGCCGTGGACAGCGGCGCCAGGTCGGGATGCACCCCGTCCGGCAGGTCCACGCCGCGCAGGCGTTCCAGGATCTGCTGGCGCGCGGTCACGTCGGTGGCCTTGTCGTTGAAGGTCACCATCATGAACGACAGGCCGAACTGCGTGTGCGAGAACACGCGCACCGAATTCGGCGTGCCGGCCATCGCGGTTTCGATCGGGATGGTCACCTGGCGCTCCACTTCTTCGGCCGCGCGGCCGGGGTAGAGCGTGATGATGTTGACCTGGATGTCGGACACATCCGGGAAGGCCTCGATCGGCAGGTTCTTGAACGCGGCCAGGCCGCCGCCCACAAAGATCAGCAGGCCCAGCCAGACAAACAGCTTCTGGTGCAGGGCAAAATTGACGATACGCGAAATCATCTGGCGGCCGTCCTTATTGCTTGGCCGCAGCGCGCGCGTTGTTGACGGCGGTGGCGTCGCGCAGGATGTCCTGCAGGTAGAGATTGCCGTCGGTCACCACGGTTTCGCCATCCTTGATGCCGTCAACCACCTCGCTGACACCAGGCAACGACACGCCGAGCTTCACCGGACGGCGCACGAAGGTGTTGGGCGCGGTGCGCACGAATACATAGTTGCGGTTGTCGGCCAGGAACACTGCCTTGGACGGCACGGCAATACCCTGGAACGACGCCGCCTGCAGCCGGGCCGTGACGAACATCTCGGCCTTGAGCCGGCGGTCGGCATTGGGCACGGCAAGGCGCACCTTGATGCTGCGCGAAGTCGGGTCGACATAATCGGCGATCTTCACCACGGTGCCAGGGAAGGTCTCGCCCGGATAGGCGGCAGAGATGAGCTGCACGGTCACGCCGGGCTTGAACAGGCCAAGGTCGGCCTCGCCGGCATCGACCTGTGCCCACAGCGTGGTCGGATCGGTTACCAGGAACAGCGGCGCGGTGGGCGGCTGGTCAGGGCGCAGTTCCATGCCGGGGTTGATGTTGCGCTCCACCACCAGTCCGTCGATGGGGCTGCGCAGCGAGAAGCGGTTGGCACCGTCGCCAGCCGCGCCGCCGTACTGCCGCAGCGCCGCCTGCGTGCGCGCCAGGTCGGCCGCCGTGCGTGCGGCGTCGGCCTGGGACTGCTCCAGGTCCTTCTGGGCAATCACGCCTGCTGCGTACAGCTCGCGTTGGCGCGCCAGCGCCTTGGCTGCGACCGAATTGTCGGCGGCAGCTTTGCGCGCATCGGCCTGGGCCACGCCAAAGTCCGACGAGGTCAGGTTTGCCAGCGGCTGGCCGGCTTTTACCGTAGCGCCCGGCTGAACCAGGATTTCCGTCACGCGGCCGGCAAACGGCGTGGAGACGCGCACGGTCTTGTCCTCGTTCCACCCCAGGCGGCCCGGCAGGTTCAGCATGCGCTGGCCACCGGTGCGGGCGGCTTCGCCCGCGATGCCGGGCAGAGTCTTCACGCTCGCCGGGAACTGGACGGTTTCGCCCGTGACCTTGGGCTCGTCATCGGCCTTGGGCGCTTCTTCCTTGCCGCAAGCGGCAAGCGCCAGCGCGCACAGGGACAAGGCGGCCACGCGCGCAGGCAGGCCGGCGGGAGAAACTCGAAACACTTCGGACAGCAGATTAGGGACGCGGCGCATCGGTACGGACCTGGGAATTCGGGATGGAGCTGACGGGAGTGGTGGTGGACTGCAACGCCGTGCGGTAAGCCGACAGGGCCTTGGCGTAGTCGCCCTGGGCATTGGTGGCGTCCAGCCGGGTCTGGCGCAGCGCGCGGCGTGCATCGAGCAAGTCGAGCACGCCGGTTGCGCCCTTCGTATAGGCAAATTCGGCGCTTCCTGCTACCGATTCGGCGGCGGGCACGACGGATTCGCGCATCTGCCTCAGCGACAGGCGTGCGGCTTCGAGCTGGTTGCGCAAGCGTTCGACCTCATTCTGCGCCTCGAGCAGCACGCGGTTGCGATCGTCGAGCGCGGCGTAATAGTCGACCTCGGCGCGGCGCGCTTCGCCGCCATTGCTGTGGCGCACGAACAGCGGAATCGAGACAAAGACGCCGTAGCTGTTGCCGCTGCCGTTCGTATTGGTTTCGGAAATCGGGTAGTGCTCGTATTGCGCACCCACGGTCACATCGGGCACGCGGCCGGCACGGGCAAGGTCACGCGCCGAGGCGGCGGCAGCCAGACGGGCCTCGGCCGCGGTCACGTCGGGGCGGCGCTGCGCAATTTCGAGATCGACCGGCGGGGTCGGCTCGTCGAGCGACGGCCAGTCCGCCACTAGGCGGTTGTCGGCCAGCGTGCCCGGCACCCCCATGGCCTGGGCCAGTTGCGCCTTGTCGCGCATATGGTCGGCCATGGCCTGGCGCATGTCGTTCTGCGCACGCAGGTTGTCGAGCTGGAGCTTGGTCACGTCGGCGCGCGACACGTCGCCGGCCTTCAGGCGAGTCTCGTTAGCCTGCTGCGTGCGGGTATAGAGCGCTACGGTCTCGCTCAGCACCTGGACGCGCTCCTGGCTTACCACGGCATCGTAGAACGCCTGCTCGACGGCGCCGGTCTGCTGGGCCACCACGGCCTGCACGGCCTCGCCGGCCGCCACGCTCGCCTTCTGCGCGGCGTCCTTGCGCAGGTTGCCCTTGTTCGCGGTTTCGATCAGCTGGTCGATGCGGAACGTGGAATCCACGGTCTTGCTGCGCAGGTTGCCGGAGCCGACGCCGGCGTGCGGATTGATGTTCTGCACACCAACGCTCAACACGGGATTCGGGCGCTGCGACGCGATCTGGATATCCGCCTGGCTCGCTTCCTCGCCGCGGCGCGCGGCAATGATGTCGCGGTTGCAGCGCAGAGCATCCTGACGCGCCTGCGCCAGGGTCAGGGTGGCCTTCGGGGGCGGCGGCAGGCAGGGCCCATCGGGCGGCAGCGGCTGGCTCGCCCCGTGGGCCAACGGGGCCGTCAGGCCGGCCACGACCGCCAGGATGGCGGCAGCAGTAGCGCTTGAAACAGGAAAAGGCACGGTTCGATCTGGCTCGGGTTCGACAACAGTCAAAGGTAAACGACCGTGCCCGCCGATTGGTGCACCGAACTGACGATATTTCGTCATCTGGCGCGTTCCCGTCGCGTGTTATCCGCTATCTACGGGACCTTCGCACGATCTCCCGCCCGCATTCAAACCGAATCGGATTACAAAGCGCTTTCATCCTTGCAAAAAACTACGTTAATTGCTGCGAAAACGCAAAATCAAGGGAAAATCCCAGTAGCTCGGCCCACAGAATGCACCATATAGGTGCATTCATGACAGCGAGGTCGCTATGCCCTCGCCCGGTCATCGAGTCCAAGGCTACGGCCGATGATCTCTTTCATGATCTCGCTGCTGCCCGCATAGATTCGGGAGATTCGCGCATCGGTGTACATGCGGCAGATGCGGTACTCCTCCATATAACCCGCGCCGCCGTGAAACTGAACGCCTTCGTCGACCACCCGCCCCTGCAGTTCCGAAGTCAGTAGTTTGGCCGAAGCCGCGGTTTCGACTGTCAGCGTGCCGGCGTTGTGCTGCAGCACGCACTGGTCGACGAAGGTCTGCAGTGCGTCGAGCTGCGCACGCAACTCCGCCAGCCTGAAGCGGGAATCCTGGAACGTGCCGATCGCCCGGCCGAACGCCTTGCGCTCCTTGACGTAATCCAGCGTGATATCGAACGCCACCTGGGCCGACGCCATGTAGCCGCAGGCGCCGATCAGCCGCTCCTCGGCCAGGTGGCGCGTCAGATAGCGGAAGCCCTGTCCCGGTTCGCCGAGCACATTGGACTTCGGCACCCTGACGTTATCGAAGAAGAGTTCGGAAGTATCTTGCGAGTGCAGGCCCATTTTGCGCAGCTTGCGTCCGCGCTGGAACCCGGGCATGTCGCGCTCGACGATGAACAGGCCGAGCCCATGGCTGCGTTCCGGATCGGTGCGCGCCACCACGACCACGTAGTCGGCGAGTTGCCCGTTCGAGATATAGGTCTTGGCGCCATTGAGCAGCCAGTGGTCGCCCTTATCCTCCGCGCGGGTGCGTATGCCGGCCAGATCCGAGCCGGTCTGCGGCTCGGTCATCGCAATGGCGAAGATCTTCTCGCCGCGCGCCGCGGCCGGCAGCAAACGCTGGCGCTGCTCCTCGTTGCCGATGCGGCCGACATAGGGCGCCACAAGCCGCGAATGCAGCGTGCCGAAGAAACCCGTATCGCCATGGCGCGCATTTTCCTCGATCAGGATCTGTTCGTAGCGGAAGTCATCCACGCCCGCGCCGCCGTACTTCTCGTCCGCCCACATCAGCAGATAGCCCTGGTCCCCAGCCTTGCGAAACACGTCCCGGTCCACGCAACCCTGCTCGCGCCATCGCTCGCCGTGCGGACCAACCTCGCGCTGGTAGAAACGGCGCGCGGACTCGCGAAAGCTCTCGTGTTCGGCGTCGAAGATTAGGCGTTGCATGGGTTGTCTCCTTTCTCGTTTTTGGCTGACGGAATCGGACCAGTGTCGGCCTTGCGGCCGTTGTCAGGTTCGTCGGAAAGGATGATTTTGGGTGCGCCGTGCTGGGCAAGGGTGCATCGAAAAACAGCCTAGCGCCTTGAGACCGGAAATTCTGCGAGTAGCGCCGGCAAGTACACGTCGGGATCAAGGCGGGAAAAATGGGTAGCCAGTCCGGAAGGACTTATCTGCGCATTGATCAATGCCGCCACGAACCAAAAACGCCTTCAATGCAGAGTTTTTGATATGAAACCAACATAACTTTCACTAATCATTCCATCCGCCCGCACCGATACTCAATGCATACAAAACATCGACATGGAGCGGGAAATGGAAGTCACCCTGTGGATTGCCGGGGCGCTCGGCCTGATGGCGCTTGGCGCGACGGTGACGTACCTGATCGGCATGGCCGTGCCGGAACCGGTATTCGAACGCGCCCAGCAGCATGGGCGTTATGCCGGTCTGGGCGCAGCGACGCAAAAGCGCCGTGGCGGCGGCAAGCGTATCCGGCGCTTGCGCATCTTGCCGGCCGCGCATCCCGTCCCGCGCTTGGTGCCGGTGCGCGCCTGAGCGTCTCGGCCCCCTTCAAGACAGCGGAAAATCCCAGCGCTGCGACCAGTCCGATTCTTCACGCACGATGTCGTGGAGAATCCGGACCGCGTCGTCCAGGGCTTGTCTCCCTGGCGAACCGGCATGGACGAGGAATACCGGATACGAGAATTCCGATGCGTCCTCGACGCGTTCCAGCACGCCGCTGTCCAGATAGCTCTGCACAACCCGCGTGCGGAAATAGCCGCTGCCGCCATATTGCAGGATGTACTGCAGCGCCAGCGGCCCGAGATTGAAGTACAGCGATGACCTGGCGTACCCCGGCAACGCGCTGTCATGCTGCCGGCGGAATTCTGGCCCCCAGTCGACATAGACATAAGATCCAGCGCGCTGCGTGGAGCGGATCTGGATCAGCTTCTCTTCCATGAGATGCTCGACGTGCAGGCCAGCCGCGTATTCCGGCTGGTAGACCAGCGCGGCGTCCAGCGTGCCCGACTGCAGCTTGCGTTGTAATTCCGCGCCATCGCCGACTTCGGCGCGCACTGCGTGATCCGGCATCTGCTGGCGCAGGCGCGTAGCCCACAACAGCACAAGGGGGTTACCCAGGCTGATCTCCGCGCCGAACGTCAGCATGCTGCCGAGTCCAGCGGGCAGCGGCAGGTCTCGGCATGCCGCTTCCCAAGTCTGCACGAGCTGGCTGGCATACCCGAGAAAGCGCTGACCATCGGCCGTCAGCCTGGCGCCTGCCTTGTTGCGGTCGAACAGCCGGCAGTTGAGTTGCGATTCCAGGCTCTTGATGCGCGCCGTGACGGCGGTCTGCGTCACATGCAGCTTGTCGGCCGCCGCGAGAAGGCTGCCGGTCCGTACCACTTGCAGAAAGGTGCGGGCAAGTTCGATATCCATGCAAAACGAAGCGGGCTGGACAGGTGGAGTGCCATGCGCCGCACGGCGGCGTGGCTGCCAACCTTACCATGCCCGGGCGGAGGGCGCGCCACTCACCTTGCGGGGACAGCAGGCGCTGGCGCGGCAGTCGTGACGGCACGTACTTGCCCCATCGGCGACGACACGGGCGGCAGTTCGACACGCGTGGCAGCGGCGCGCGGACGCAATGGCGCCATGCCTTCAGCCGGGTGCATGGCCTGGCCGTTGTCATAACCGGTCGCCACGGCCTCAAGATAGCCTGACGGAAACTTCTGTTCGGGCGTGACGGCGGATGGGCCCGGCAAGGTGCCTTGCGCCAGCGCCACGCTGTTTGCGCACATGCCCAGCACACGCAGCAGGATCATGGCACGCCGCGCGCGGCGCAGTACGGTACGGGCGCGCGGCTGCGGCTCTTGGGATTCGGTATGGGTGGTCATTGCGGTTCTCCTGGGGAGCCATCGCTCCGGTTGGGACATCGAGCGTTGGCCCCGCGCTCGAGGCTTATTTCGCAATGACCGTGCCACGGACAGAATGGGGCCTGCCGCACGTATTGCGTCACTCGCGGGCTGCCAGAAGAACGAACGGCACCAACAGGCGCCGTTTGGGGTGTTGGCTGCGGACCAACAAACCGGTGAGCGATGTCAATACCGATAGCGATAGCGGTAGCGCTACCGGGGCCGCACCATTGGCGGCGGATACCAGTTGCCGCCGCTCACGGCAGCATCAGGTCCATACGTGCGGAACGTCAGGTGGTAATCCTGTCCGCCCGGCGTCGGCAACCAGTTGCCATCCGGCGCGCCGGACGGCTTCGCCGGCGCAAAGTACAGCGTCAGCGAGCCGTCGCTGCCGTACTGAAGGCGCGACTCCTTGTTGAGCAGGTAGCGCTTCTTCGGATTCTCCATCACCCGAAAATTGACGGCATCGACCGCGATGACCGACCAGAAGTACCGCACGTGGGCCGCCGGAAGGTCGGCCTTCGGGAAGGTCATCGTGTAGGTATTGGCCCCATTGAGCCGCCCGCCCTCGCCGTCAGTCACGCCCTGAAAGTACACGACTTCCTGCGCCGTGTTGGCCCAGATGCCGGCAAAGTTGGTCCGTGTGCGGGCCTTGTAGTCGCTCCCGTACTGTCCGACGACCGTGGGCCGCGCCCACCCGTTGCGCGCCGTCCCGATCTCCGTCGTCAGCGACTGCATGAATTGCGGGATCGCCTTGTCGCGGATCACCCGATCAATGCGTTCGCGCTGGGCCGGATCGGCCGCCACGTCCGCCGCGATCTGGCGCACGCGCGCCTGCAACGGCTCCATGCCCGGATTGATGTCGGGCTCCGAGTCTAGCGCCAGGGCGGCCGAATCGAATGCCTCCACGCCCGGCAACCGCGTATTGGCAAACGCCGGCGTGGCCGGTACCGGATCGATGCGCGGCGTGCCGGTCATGCGGATCTGGATCTGGCGTTGCAACTGCACCGCCTGCTTGCGGTTCTTGCCGATCTCGACACGCGCCAGCACCCTCGCCGTCTTGCCAGGCAGGTCAATGCGGTGGACATCGGGCTGCAGTTCTACGCTCGCACCCTTCAGGCACAGCCCGTAGCGCGCTGCCGCCCGCTGCGGATAGTTGCGCTGGTTGATATTGGCGACCGTCTCGCCCCATCCATTGAGGAACTGCACGGTGTAGTAACGCCCTTTGATCAGCGGCACGCTGAACACCATGCACGTGCGTTCGTCCACGCCGATCCACGCTTCGCTGTACACCACGTCGAGATTGGGATTGGCCCAGCTCACGCCGCCAACGTCCCGGTGCCGCATCTCGTTCCAGCGAAAGCGCTCCTTCTGGAAATCGACCTGCTCCTGCCGCAATACCAGCAGGCGCCCGAGCAGGTAGACATAGGCGTCGGCCACGTCCTGGTCGGCGGTCGTGCTTGCCGACGGCACAGGTTCCTGCTTGTGGCGTTCCTGCTTGTGGGCGCACGCGCACAGCAACGCGGCAACCGTGACGGTCAACAGGGCGGCGTGGGGTCGCATGCGCGTCTCCTGGCGGACTCGGGATGCCACAGATTGCGCCAGCTTGTCGCGCTGCGCAATCACTCCGTGCGTCTGGATGTGTTTTGCGGAACACAATCAAGGCAGCCGCCAGAAAAAACGCTCGGCTCGGCGAATTGCCTGAAATGGGATTCGGCGCCCCCGGCCTGGCGGCACGTCCCGCAGGCCCCCTCCCGGTTAGCCGGCAGAGGCGACGGCGCTAGAATGCGGATCTGCGGCGCGGGTTACGTGGGTTACGCGGGCTTCTCCGCCCACGCCAGCACCGCCGGCATCGGCACGACAAAGTCATTGCCCTTCATGTACGACGCAACCGTGCCGCGCAGCACGGCCCGGATCTCATCGCGCGCCTTGGGACTTTGCGCACGGATGGTGGCCGCGGCACGCACGGTGCCCTGTGCCAGCGCGTCGAAGAGCTGGTCGGGCGCCGAGAAGCGCCACAGCTGCGGCACCTGCCTGCAGGCTGCGCCAGTGAAGCCGGCGTTCTGCAAGGCGCTGATGCATTGCGGCGGATCGCTGAACTGGAAGAAGTTGGGGCCGGCCGGCAGGCCGACATCCATCGACCCATAGGCCCGGATCGCCGCGTAAACGGCGCCGAAGCCGATCGCGCGTTCGGGCGCGTCCCACACCGTGAAGCCGATGCGCCCGCCGGGACGCAGTACGCGGAATGCCTCGCGCAGCGCCTGGTCCGGATCGGTCAGGTGGCACATGCCGAAACCATTGACCACGGCGTCGAAGCTGTCCGCATCGAACGGCAGGTCCTGCGCATCGGCCTGTTCGAAGTGCAGGCCTGGATGGGTCTTGCGTGCCAGCTCCACCTGCGTGGCAGAGAAATCGATGCCGACCGTGTCCGCGCCCCGCCGGGCCGCAGCAGCGGCAACATAGCCAGCGCCGCTGGCCACATCGAGCACGCGCTGGCCGCTGCCGACGTGCGCGCTGTCGAGCAAGGCATCGACTGATTGCGTCGTGACGACCGTGAGCTGCTCGTGGTAGCGGCTGACGACGCCGGGATCTTCCCAGCCGGCCAGCTCGAAATCACGGAAACTCTCCCCCGTGTGATCCATTGCACCCTCCCTTGGCGAAATTCGCTGCGGGGCGCTGGCCTGCCGCCCTGTCTGGCGCGCGCGCCCCCCCGGCACGCCGGTCGCCAGACAGGCGAAGTATAGTCATCACGGGCCACGCGGTCAGCCACCGCGCAACCGCCGTTCGCGCTGCGCCGCCGCACCGCCGGTCAGTCAGCCGCTATCTCGCGCCGGTCACCCGCCATACGGTATTGCCGACATCGTCCGCCACAAGCAGGCCTCCACGCTTGTCGACTGCAACGCCAACCGGGCGGCCCTGCGCGTCGCCGTTCTGGCCGACGAAGCCGGTGAGAACGTCGAACGGCGCGCCATTGGGACGGCCGTTGTCGAACGGCACGAAGATCACCTTGTATCCAGCAAAGGGCTTGCGGTTCCACGAACCGTGCTGGCTCACGAACATGCCGTGCTGAAACCGCGCGGGCAGGCTGTTGCCGACGGCCCCGGTCATGCCGAGCGATGCCGTATGCGCGCCGACCGCATAGTCCGGCACGATCGCCTTGGCCACCATGTCGGGCGCGGGCGGCTTGACGCGCGTATCGACGTGCTGGCCGTAGTAGCTGTATGGCCAGCCATAGAAGCCGCCATCCCTGACTGAAGTGATGTAGTCGGGCACGAGGTCACTGCCGATTTCGTCTCTCTCGTTGACCGAGGTCCACAGTGCACCGCTTGAAGGTTCCCACGCCATGCCGTTGGGATTGCGCAGGCCGCTTGCGAAGATGCGGTGCTGTCCGGTCTTGCGATCCACCTCCCAGATCGCGGCGCGGCCTGCCTCCTTGTCGATGCCGTTCTCGCCCGCATTGCTGTTTGAACCGACCGTCACATAGAGCTTGCTGCCATCCGGGCTCGCGATGATGTTCTTGGTCCAGTGGTGGTTGATCGTGCCTGCCGGCAGGTCCACTACCTTTTGCGGGGATGCCGTGATGCTGGTTTGTCCTGGCTGGTACGGAAAACGCAGCACGGCATCGGTATCGGCCACGTAGAAGTCATTGCCCACGAGCACCATGCCAAACGGCGAGTGCAGGTCCTTGAGGAATACCGAACGCTCGTCGGCCACGCCGTCGCCATTGGTGTCCCGCAGCAGCGTGATGCGGTTGGCGCTGGGCGTGCCCGCACCCGCGCGCTCCTGGACCTTCTTCATGACCCAGCCGCGAATGCCCTTGTGGTCATCCGGTTTCGGCGGCGCGTTGGTCTCTGCAACGAGCACGTCTCCATTGGGCAGCACGTAGACCCAGCGCGGATGATCGAGCTTGTCGGCAAACGCCGCCACGGACAAACCCTCGGCAGCCGTCGGCCGCGCGCCGTCCGCCCACCCTTTTGCAGGTGCGATATGGATGGTTGGAATGAGCGTCTTATCGGGCGGCGGCAATTGCGGCGTGGGGCCGAAGCCCGCTTCCGACGGAAGCTTTGCCGATTCGCCGCACCCGGCCAGGGCCAGGGCCATGGCGATGGCGACCGCGGCAATGGCGTTCGCCGGCGAACGCGACACGGAAAGACGTGGATGCGGCATAGTGGCACCTCCGGACAAAGCGGCCTTGCTTTGACTATAGGTGCGCGCCTTGCCCGTCTCTGTCAGCGCGCAAGTAGCGCGCTGTAGGACGTTGCCCGACACATGTGCCGAGCCCCGCGATGCCTACGCGGCGATATCTCAGCCGCGATGCGGCGTGTCGAGGCCCTTGATTACTGCGGGACGGGCCACGAAGGCTTCGAGTGCGCGCGTCACATGCGGGAAATCGCCGATGCCGACGAGTTCGCCCGCTTCATAGAAACCCACCAGATTGCGCACCCAAGGGAACGTCGCGATGTCGGCGATCGTGTATTGCTCGCCCATGATCCACGACCGGTCGGCCAGGCGCTGGTTCAGCACGTTGAGCAAGCGGCGGCTCTCGGCCGCATAACGGTCGCGCGGACGCTTGTCCTCGTACTCCTTGCCCGCAAAACGGTTGAAGAATCCCACCTGGCCAAACATGGGACCGATGCCGCCCATCTGGAACATGAGCCACTGGATGGTCTCGTAACGTTCCGCGGGATCGGCAGGAATCAGCTGCCCCGACTTGTCGGCCAGGTACAGCAGGATGGCACCGGATTCCCACAGCGGCAGCGGCTTTCCGCCGGGTCCGTTGGGATCGATGATGGCCGGGATCTTGTTATTGGGATTCAGCGAAAGGAACTCGGGCGACAACTGGTCGTTGTGGTCGAAGCGCACAAGGTGCGGCTCGTAGGGCAGCCCGGTCTCTTCCAGCATCGTGGATACTTTCACGCCGTTCGGCGTGGGCAGCGAATAAAGCTGGATGCGGTCGGGATGCTGCGCTGGCCATTTGCTGGCGATGGGATAGGCGGACAGGTCGGACACAAAAACTCCTGGCAACTGGCGGCACGGCATCAATGCCGCGCCTGAATGTCCGATGATAAACCGCCCGTGCAGGCGCTGCAGGCCGGGGCCTTATTGCGCGATACACCGGAATCAAAGCAAAAAGAAAATCGGGATACCGGCAGAAGAAAATCAGCCGGAAAGAGAAAAGGAAAATACGGAAAAAGGGAGGTGGTGCCCATGGGCAGGATCGAACTGCCGACCTCTCCCTTACCAAGGGAGTGCTCTACCACTGAGCCACATGGGCGACGTCCGGTGCTGGGCACTGGAGCGGGAGACGAGTCTCGAACTCGCGACCTCAACCTTGGCAAGGTTGCGCTCTACCAACTGAGCTACTCCCGCGTTGTTTGGCTCCCCGACCTGGGCTCGAACCAGGGACCTACGGATTAACAGTCCGGCGCTCTACCGACTGAGCTATCGGGGAATCAACGCTTCCTCGTTGAGAGGAGGCCGGATTGTACAACGATTGACCGGCAAGGTGTCAAGCGATGGCGCAAGATTTTTTGAAGTCTCCGTCACTCCGTGCGCCACGGGTCTTTATGGCCGCGACTGCTTCGCCTTTCACAAAGATCGACGCAACGGTGGCCGCGTGATCGCGCACGCCCAGCGCTACACTGAACCATGACGCACCCGGAGCCCAACCCCATGCCAACCCTTCGCACCCTCTACCCTGCCATCGAACCGTATGCCACGGGCACGCTCGATGTCGGCGACGGCCACGTGATCCATTACGAGCGCGTCGGCACGCCTGGCGCCAAGCCTGCAGTTTTCCTGCATGGCGGACCCGGCGGCGGCATCAGTGCCGATCATCGCCGGCTGTTCGATCCCGCGCACTACGACGTGCTGCTGTTCGACCAGCGTGGCTGCGGCCGCTCCACGCCGCATGCAGGACTGGAGGCAAACACCACGTGGCATCTCGTCGACGATATCGAGCGCTTGCGCGAACTCGCGGGTGTCGAGCGCTGGCTCGTGTTCGGCGGCTCATGGGGCTCGACGCTGGCGCTCGCCTACGCGCAGAAGCATCCGCAGCGCGCGAGCGAACTCGTGCTGCGCGGCGTCTATACGGTGTCGCAAGCGGAGTTGGACTGGTACTACCAGTTCGGCGTGTCGGAGATGTTCCCCGAGAAGTGGGCGCGCTTTCAGGCGCCGGTGCCGGAAGCGGAACGCGGCAACATGATGGCCGCCTATCGCAAGCTGCTGACGGGCGACGACGAGGCAAAACAACTGCAAGCGGCGCGCGCGTGGAGCGTCTGGGAAGGGGAAACCATCACCCTGCTGCCGGACGCGGACAACAGCGCGAAGCACGATGATGCGCATTTCGCGCTGGCCTTCGCACGGCTCGAGAACCACTACTTCACGCACCGCGCGTGGCTTGAAGACGGGCAACTGCTGCGCGACGCGCATCGCCTGGCTGGGATTCCCGGCGTAATCGTGCACGGCCGCTACGATATGCCTTGCCCTGCGCGCTACGCGTTCGCGTTACACAACGCATGGCCTGACGCAGACTTCCATCTGATCGAAGGTGCGGGACATGCGTGGACCGAGCCGGGTATCCTGGATCAGTTGATTCGGGCCACAGACCGGTTCGCGCAGCAGTAACGTCGCCCCGATTTGTGCGGAACCTTAGTCCCGGTCCGGCGCGCCGGGTGGAAACAGCTTGCGGTACGGGCGCGCCTCGTCTACCGCCCGCGCAAATGCGGGCCGCGCCAGCAGCCGGCTGCGGTAAGCGCGCGCGTTGGTCAGGGCCGGGGCGATGGGATGCACCCAGTCGGCATAGAACAGGGCCGGTGCCGCCGCGCAATCCGCAAGGCCGAAGGCACCGGCCGCAGCCCATTCGCGCCCGGCCATGGCACGGTCGAGCCACTGGTATGAACGGTCCAGCAACCGCCTGGCGTCGGCCACGCCTGCCGCATCGCGCTGCCCAGGCGCGCGGATGTAGTCGAACACGATGCGCTGCATCGGCGTCATGACGTAGTTGTCGAAGAAGCGGTCCATCATGCGGACCTCCAACGCGTCGTCGGGGTCCGGCGGAATCCATTGCACGGGACCGCGATGGTGGATGTCGAGGTACTCGATGATGATGGTCGACTCGACCACCGTGCGCCCCGCGTCGACCAGCACCGGCATGCGTTGCATTGGCCAGAGCGCGGCGTGCTCGGCCAGCGTGTCGGGATGCTCCGGCGACAGCATCCGAAATTCGAACGGCGTGCCGTTTTCATACAAGGCAATCAGAACCTTCTGGCAGTACGAGGAAAACGGGTGCGCATACAGCAGCATGGTTACCTCCGGAATGACAGCGAGTTGAACAAATCTGACCGGCACTCCGGCTCAGAACACGCCGAGCGCAAGGCCGGCCGCCAGGCCCGCGCCGACTTCAGCGCAGCGCTCCAGATCGTCGGCGCCAATATTCTTGGGAGCGAGGATGCGCTCCGGCGTCTGCGCGTGCGTGCAGACGATCAAACCCGGCGCCACGCTCTTCAGGCGCCAGCCGGTCGCGATGCGGTCGATCTGCCGCAAGGCGTTCTGCCCGTCGCTACCCGCGCAGATCATGGCGGCGTAAGGACGCCCGTTCACGCGATCGAGTGCGGCGTAGTAGCAGCGGTCGAAGAAATCCTTCATCAGGCCCGACATCGCGGCCAGGTTCTCCGGCGTCGCGAACAGGTAGCCGTCGGCGGCAAGTACATCGTCCGGTCCTGCATCAACCGCACGCAGCAGCCTGACCGTGACGTCTGGTTGCTCGCTGGCCGCGTCGGCCGCGGCCAGCGCCATCTGCGCGGTACCGCCAGTCATGGTGTGATAGACGATCAGCAGGGTCTTCATTCGTGCACGCTCATGCTCGCCAATGTCGGGCCGACTGTAGCATGCGCGTGCACGTCACCTACCGTTGCGCCAGCCGCTGCGACAAGCGGCCCAGCAGTGCCGCACCGTCGCCGCGCCACGCGCTGCCATGCATGCACGCCAGCGTAGCCGGGTGCAGATCGGCCAGCCGCTGCAGATGCATCCCCGTATCCGGGCTGTGCGCGTAATAGTCCATCTGCAGACGGAACGCCTCGCTCGATTCGAGGATGTCGCCTTCGGTCAGCGGCGGATTTGCGTCGCCGGGCTGCGTAAAGAGATCGCCGCACAGCAGTGTACGCGTGGTTTCCTCGAACGCCATCGAGCATTCCCAGCCATGCGGCACGTGCGGCGTGGCAAGCCAGCGGATGCGGTGCGTGCCAAGACTGATGACTTCTCCATCGGCCATGGCGCGCGCCGGACGAATGGCGATGTCGTCGATCGACACCATCGCGGCGATCTGGCCGCACAGCGGCACGGCATCGGGTGCGAGTTCGAGAAAGTCATTGAGTGTGCCGCATTCATCGGACTCCACGTGAGAGAACCCGACATAGGCCAGTCGCGACACCGGCATCACACGCTCGATGGCTGCGCGCACCTGCGTGAACAGCTTGCGCGGACCCGTGTGGTAAAGCAACGGCCTGTCATCCACCACAAGGTATTGGTTGAATGAGAAGCCGCCCGGCATGTCCTGCGGCGGGACGGGCGTGGAGATGCGGAAGATACCGTCAGCAATTTCGTCCACGGTGGTGACGGGTCCGGTGTGTTCCATGTTCATTCCCTTCCTTTCTGCCGGGACAACCCGGCCATTGGCCATCACTGGCACTGCTGCCGGATATAGAAGGCCCGTATCCAGCCAGCAAGCCGCAAGACGAATCCGCGCCCGGATCAGCCAGGGTTGCCGGACTTCCTGTCGATGTCGGCGCGCAGGCGCTCTTCCTGCTCGCGCAGCTCCGGGGTGAATGCCTCGCCGAAGTCATCGGCCTCGAACACCTGGCGGATTTCGATCTCGGAGTCGCCGTCCATCGGATTGGGACAGCGCCTGACCCACTCCACGGCCTCGTCCATGGATTTGACCTGCCACAGCCAGAAGCCGGCGATCAGTTCATTGGTTGCCGCGAACGGGCCATCGACCACGGTCCGGTTGCTTCCCGAAAAGCGGACCCGCTTGCCACGCGAGCTCGGGTGCAGACCCTCGCCCGCGAGCATGACGCCCGCCTTGACGAGTTCCTCGTTGAACTTGCCCATGGCCGCAAGCAATTCAGTGCCGGGCATTTCGCCAGCCTCTGACTGTCTGGTTGCCTTCACGATCACCATCACACGCATCGTCATGCCTCCGTGAGTGCGCGGCCGGCTACGGGGAGCCGGAGCGCAGTGTTTCAGGATCCACTTTCGTGGTTGTGTCGCGCTAAAGCGCGCATGGCTACAGGTTAATCCAATGCCATGGAATGCAACGTGAAGTTGCGCTCACCGCCCATCAAATCGCCGCGACAACCCCTTGCTGCGAAACGCGTCGACCACGAACTCGATGAATACGCGCGTGCGCGGCGGCAGCAGCGTGCGGCTCGGGTAGTAGAGCGCGATCGGCCCGTTGTCGGCGTACCAGCCGGGCAGCAGCCGCATCAGCGCCCCGCTCTCTAGCCGTGGCGCGGCATGGGGCATCGGCAGCAGCGCGATGCCTAGCCCGTGCATGGCCGCGTGGGCCATGGCTTCGGGGTCGTCGAAGATCAATCGCGCGCGGTGTTCCGCTGGCGCCTGTTCGCCGACCTGGTTGCGCAAGGTCCACGCGCGCAAGCGGCCGGTGGCGCCTGAACGCCGCACGATGCCGTCAAATGCGAGCAGATCCGACGGGTGCCTGGGCAGCGCCTTTCCCTGCATGAACGCCGGCGATGCCACCGCGACCACGTGCGTTCGGGCAAGCTCGCGCGCGACCACGCCCTCGGTCAATTCGATGCCACCGCCAATGGCGGCATCGAAGCCGTCCCGGATCAGGTCCGTGGGACGGTTCTCGAAGTGCCAGTCCGGCACGATGCCGGGATAGAGCGCCAGGAACTCGCCCAGCAGCGGCACCAGGTACTCGCGCCCGAACGCCAGCGCCATGCCGACCTTGAGCACGCCGGCGGGCTTGCCAGCATCCTCGGCCGCGCCGGCAAATGCATCGCGCAATGCCGAGAACGGGTTGGACACCTGCGAAAAGAACTGCTCGCCGCCCGAGGTCAGCGTCAGGCGCCGCGTGCTCCGATGGAACAGCCGCAGCCCAAGGTGACGCTCCAGGCGCGCGACATTCTTGCTGACCGCGGCCGGGGTCAGCCCCAGCCGGCGTGCCGCCGCCGAGAAGCTACCCGTTTCAGCGCTATGGACAAAGGATTCGAGCAGGTTCAGGGCTTCCATGCCCCCAGCTTATACCAATGGTTGAAAAAAATGATCCACAGCGATGCCTACCGGTAGGGGAATCCACTGACCATACTTCGACGCACCAACCCCAACGCTTTCAGGAGCAAACATCATGAGCACCACTCTTTCCGGCAAGATTGCCTTCGTCACCGGCGGCGCGCGCGGTATCGGCGCTTCGGTCGTACGCCGGCTGGCGCGCGAAGGCGCGGCTGTGGCCTTTACCTATCAGAGTTCGGGAGCTGGTGCGCACGCACTGGCGGAGGAAATCCATGCCACCGGCGGACGCGCACTGGCCTTCCAGGCTGATGCGGCGAACGCGGCTTCCGTGACGCGTGCCGTCGATGATGCCGCCCGGCAGTTCGGCAAGATCGACATCCTCGTCAATAGTGCCGGCGTGCTGCTGCTGGGCCCGGTTGACGACTTTTCGCTCGAAGATTTCGACAAGACGCTTGCGGTGAATGTGCGCGGCGTGTTCGTGGCAGCCAAGGCAGCACTGCCCCACATGGGCGACGGCGGCCGCATCATCAATATCGGCAGCGTCAACGCGGATCGCATTCCGTTCGCCGGAGGCAGCGCCTACGCCATGAGCAAGGCCGCGCTGAAGGGCCTGGTGCAGGGCATGGCGCGCGATCTCGGGCCCAGGGGCATTACCGTGAACAACGTGCAGCCGGGTCCGACCAACACCGACATGAACCCCGAGCACAGCGACTTTGCGACATCGCTGCATGGCCTGATGGCATTGCAGCGCCACGCGCGGCCCGAAGAGATCGCTGGCATGGTGGCGTACCTCGCCGGCCCGGAAGCAGGCTTCGTCACCGGTGCCAGCCTGAATATCGACGGTGGCTTCGCCGCCTGAGTTGCCCCCACCTTCGCAGGGATACGGTTCATCGCGTGGATACCGTCATTGCATCCAGTGTGCTACTGCGGCACACGATTCCCCAAACATTGCCCGATCGTTCGGGACCGGCGGCCGCTGGCCGGCCGCCGGCCTTTTTCCCGATCCGACGGACGCGCGCAGGACGCCGTGCAACCGGGAATCGCGTACGCAGCAGGCAGTTGAGTAGTTCTACTCTTTCCTGAACTGCTGCGCTGCCGTCATAGTGCCCGCTTCACGCCCATCGGGCCGCGACAGGATAGCCAGACAGACGGTATGAGCAGGCGTAAGGACTATAGCGTCGGCGCACCAGCCGAGAGCCAGGACGGCCAGCGCCGGCGCATCGATGAATGGATGACGCTGGTCGGCCAGCACAAGACCACGCTAGGCTTCGACGACTGGCTTCAGCAGGTTCTCGATGAACAGCACCAGCGCGCTGCGACCGAGGCCGGCCACGGCGTATGCCAGCCCACGTCGCGCTTGCTGCGCCAGGGCGACATGCTGTTCCGGCTGGAACACGGGGCACGCTACCGCGTGCGCCATGGACAGGAGTCTCCGCGCGTCTTCACGTGCGTGTTCGATGGCGAAACGCCCTACATTGCATTCGAGAATGTGGTGACCGGCGTGCGCTTTCCATGGATCACCGTGGACGGCGTATTCCGGCAAACCGAATTGCGTTCGATGGAACGGCTTGACGCCGGGGACGCGGAAAAAAACGTGGAAATCGGCGGGACTGGTCCCATGGGACAGACGTCGCCTGCCTAAGCGTCCTGCATAAGAAAGCGCGGATATATGAGGTAGCCTGATCGAGACAGACACGCCTGGTCCTTAGATTAAGATCGTGGATCAGGAGCGCGCGAAGATGAGCAAGGCAAGACAGACGTACACGGAAGAGTTTCAGGCAGAGGCCGTGAGACTGGTGCTGGAACAGGGGCTGACGCTGCAGTCGGCCGCCCAGCGTCTTGGGATTCCGAAGGGCACGTTGACGAATTGGGTGTTGAGAGCCAAAGCGCCTGGAGCAACAGCGGCACCAGGAGGCGTGACAGTGGCGGAGCTGGCGGCGGAGAATGCGAGGCTGCGCAAGGAGCTGGCAGAAGCGAAGCTGGAGCGCGATATTGTAAAAAAAGCCGCAGCGTACTTCGCCAGGGAATCACTGCCCGGTACGCGTTCGTGAGGCAATGGCGAGAAGTGTATCCGGTGAAGATGATGTGCCGGGTATTGGGAGTCTCGCGCAGTGGTTATTACGACTGGACGCACAGACCTCACGGGCTCAGTCCGGAACAGGAGCGGTTGCATCTGGCGATCCGGGCGGCCCACAAGCGCACGCGTCAGACGTATGGCACGCGGCGCCTGCAGCGAGAACTGGCTGGCGATGGATTCATGGTCGGTCGTGACCGGCTGGCCCGACTGCGCAATGAGATGGGGATTCGGTGTCGGCAAAAGCGTCGATTCGTGGCGACAACGCGCTCGGCACATAATCTGCCAGTGGCGCCCAACCTACTGGAGCAGAAGTTTGAAGCCGACAGGCCAAACGCCGCGTGGGTGACTGACATCACGTATATCGCAACCGACGAGGGGTGGTTGTACCTGGCAGGAATCAAGGACCTGTACACATGCGAGATCGTGGGCTACGCGATGGGGCCCAGAATGACACAGGAACTGGTAGGCGAGGCGCTGTTCCGGGCGGTGCGTAGCAAGCGGCCGCGGCCCGGCCTGATACATCATTCGGACAGGGGTAGCCAATACTGTGCTCACGGCTATCGCAGGTTGCTGGCGCAGTTCGGCATGCAGGCATCGATGTCACGCAAGGGAAATTGCTACGACAATGCGCCCATGGAAAGCTTCTGGGGCAGTCTGAAAGCAGAGCTGGTGTACCACCATCGGTATGCCACCCGGATGGAAGCCATGGCCTCTGTTCGTGAGTACATTGAAATTTTTTACAATCGCCAACGGCGGCATTCCAAGTTGGGGTACCAAACGCCAGGCGAAGTCGCTGCAAGCTACCTCAATCGACTAGCTGCAGCATGAACCAGACGTGTCCGCTCTAGACAGAACACCTCAATATTCGTTCGCGCAAGGGATCGATCGCGTTACGGTTGCATGCTGACCGGGCTGGCTGCAGTCCGAATGATTGACATGGCACGCATAACCGATGACTGCATCCCGAAGACAATTCCTCCGCTACGGCACGGTGGCTACCGCCGCCATCGCCACCGACACGCTTCTTCTTGCCGCACTTCCCGGCGCCGGCGCAGTCCGCGCACAGGGACGCCCGTTATTGAAAGCGGGCGACCAGAAAGGCGGCCTGCGTGCCTTGCTCGAGTCCGCCAATGCTCTGCGCGGACTGTCCTACGACATCCAGTGGACAGAGTTCCCTGCCGCGGCGCCGCTCGCTGAAGCGCTCAACGCGGGCGCCGTCGACTGCGGCCCGATCGGCGATGCGCCGGCGATCTTCGCGCTCGCCGCAGGCACGCGCATCCGATTGATCGGCGCCAATCGTTCCGATCCTTATGGCACCGCCATCCTCGTACGCCCCGACTCGCCGCTGAAGAATGCGGCGGACCTGAAGGGCAAGAGCATCGGCACCAATCGCGGTTCGATCGGCCATTTCGTCGCGCTCAAGGCGCTGGAATCGGCCGGACTGCGGCCGGAGGATGCCAACATCCGCTTCCTGCCACCGGCCGATGCCAAGCTCGCGCTGACCAGTGGTTCGGTCGATGCATGGGCCACCTGGGAACCCTATACCGCCATGGCGGAAACCAGCGGCCATGCACGCGTGCTGGTCAACGGGCGCGGCCTGTGGTCGGGACTGAGCTATGTGGCGGCGACCGACACGGCGCTGGCGGCAAAACGCGCGGTGCTGGCCGATTTCCTGCAGCGCGTGGTGCGCGCGCAGGCCTGGTCCTATCAGCATGTGCCGGAGTTCTCCGCGACGCTTGCGCGCATCATTGGGATTTCTCCGGAGGCGGCGCGCCTGCAGTTCGAGCGCAGGCACACGCAGTGGCAGAAGATCGACGATGCGCTCATTGCCGAGCAGCAGCGCACCGCCGATTTCTACCTGAAGACGGGCCTGCTCAAACAGCGGCTAGACGCGCGCGCCACGTTCGATACCGGCTTCGCTGTCACCTGAGCTTAGTAGCCGTAGTCCACGGGCGCCTGGTAATAGCCGCCCGGCTGCGGGCCGCACGGCACGTAGCCGCCGATGTCGCCGCGATAGCAGTAGCCCGGCGGAACGGCCGGCGCGGCATAGCTCACGCGGGCGGGCGGTGCGTAGGCGACTGGCGCGGGGGCGACGGCGACGGGAGCAGCCACCACAGGCGTGGCCATGGCCGCACCAAATGCGAGGCCGACCAGCGCGCCAACGGCAAGGGCCACGCCGGCCTGAGAGCCGCCGCTATGGTGATAGCGGTCATGCGCCGACGCCGGCCCGGCAGCCAGCAGGGCAAGCGACACGGCGGCAGCGGAAGCGATACGGATAGAGGGGCGCATGTCTGACTCCTGTTTCAGGGGGTACTTCGGTACTGATTTCGTGATGTCATCATGCACAAGAATCGCGCGGTCAGGTGTTTCGGCCGGCGCCCCCAGTTGTTAGCGATGTAACGCGCGCTTCCGCCGGTAACGGACAATTACAACTACGAGGCGACGAGGAAGGCGCATGCGGGGCCGTGTGATCTGAACGCTTTCATATAATCACCCGTCCGGCGGCCAGCCACACCGACCGCCACTTAACCAGCCGGCTTGCCGCGCGCCAGACAGGCCCGAGGCCAAGCCATGCGGCAGCGCCGCACGTCGCTGGCTAATTTCGTGGAAGCGGCCCGGCCACAGCGTGGTCTCGCTTCCTGTGTCCGTCTCCCGCGCCCCCGGGCCAATCCGCATCCTCAGGCATTCGCTCCCCGCCATCCGGCGCACAGTGGCTTGCCGGAGCGCGGCGGCAGTTTCCGGGCGGCCACGTCACCACGTGAATCCGCCATGCGCAGACTTTCCTGGCTCGCCCTGAGCCTTGTGCTCACCGCACTGTTCCACCTGATGCCGGTCGCGCTGGCGGCCGAGCCGGCGTCCGCGCCCGAAGCGGATCAGCCTCCGGCCCTCACGCACGCAGAGGCCATCACCGAACTCAAGCGCCTGCAGACCGAGCAGGATCGCATCAAGCAGTCGGCATCAAGCGTCAACGGCACAACGCGCCTCGGTGACCTCGACGAAGGCCTGCACCAGCTCGCCAAGGACGTCGACAAGCTGACCGCCGCGCTGACGCCGCAGCGTGCGCAGTTGCAGGCCCAGCTCGACGTGCTCGGCCCCCCGCCCGCAGCGGGCGCCACGCCGCCGGAAATGCCCGCCGTGGCACGCCAGCGGGCCGAGCTCAATGCGCGCAAGGTCCAGCTCGACAACGCGCTGAAACAGGCAGCAGAAGGCAAGGAGAACATCGAGAACCTGAACGCACAGCTCGCCAAGCTGGAGCGCAGCCGCATGAAGGACCAGCTTGCGCTGCGCTCGGAAAGCATCCTGAACCCGCAGTTCTGGGCGCCGTTGTTCAAGCCATCCGATGACGACAGCGCCCGCCTGGAAGCGTTCGTGGATGAAGTTGTGCCGCTGATCAAGACCGCATGGGAACCGGAGCAGCGCGGCGCCACCGCGCTGCTGCTCGTACTGGCACTCGCGGTCTGGACGCTCGGCCGGCGACTTGCCGAACGTGGCGCCGCCTGGTTCTGCCTGACGCGCCTGCCCGAAACCCGCTTGCGGCGCAGCGCGCTCGCGCTCGCCACCGCGCTTACCACCGTCGTCACGACGGCGCTCGCGGTGCAGCTGGTCTACTACGCCTTCACGCGCGGCTACGAGCCGCCGACTGACCTGCAGGACCTGCTCGGCGCACTGGCCAGGCTCATGCTGACCAGTGCGCTGATTGCGGGGCTCGGCCGCGCGCTGCTGTGTACGCATCACCCTTCGTGGCGACTGCCGGCGATGGCGGACCCGGTGGCGCGCGCACTCAAGCCGTTCCCGCGCGCACTGGCCGGGCTGTTGCTGCTGGCGGGCACGCTCGAATTGCTGAACCATATTGCCGATACCAGCGTGCCGTTCACGCTGCTGGGCCGCGGCCTGGTGTCGCTGGTGGTGGTGTTCACGATCGGCGCCGCGCTGTTGCGCGCCAACCGCGTGCGCAGCGGGCTGGCCGCGGCCGGCGAGCGCGCCGAGGCACGCGCCACGCTGGCGGGCATGATCCACGCCGGCGTCACGCTCGCCGTCATCGTTGCGCTGATTGCGCTGCTCGCGGGCTATGTCAGCTTCGCCCGCTTCGTGACCTACGAACTGGTGTGGTTCGACATCGTGCTGTGCACGCTGTACCTGCTGACCCAGCTCACGCGCGACATCTTCGAAAGCCTGCTGTCGACGCAGCACGCAAGCGGCCGCGTGATCCGGCAGCTGTTCGGCGTGGACGACAACCGCCTGGAGCAGGCATCGACGCTGCTGTCGGGCCTTGGCACCAGCGTGCTGACGATCGTTGCCATCATCGCGCTGCTGACCGGCGGCTTCGGCACCACGCCGGCGGAACTGCTCGACAGCCTGCTGACCGTGCTCGGCGGCGACAAGCTGCGCAGCTATAACATCATGCCGGAGCGCATCATCAATGCCGTGATCGCGCTGTCGGTGGGCATCTGGCTGCTGCGTTCGGTGCGGCGCTGGCTCGATGCGGAGCTGCTGCCGCGCATGTGCATGGAGCCGGGCCTGCGCGCGTCGCTGGTCACGCTGTTCAGCAATGTCGGCTACGTGCTGATCGTACTGCTGACGCTGGCCCAGCTGGGGGTGAAGTGGGAGAACCTGGCATGGATCGTCAGCGCGCTGTCGGTGGGCATCGGCTTCGGCCTGCAGGAAATCGTCAAGAACTTCGTGTCGGGCCTGATCCTGCTGACCGAGCGCCCGGTGAAGGTTGGCGACATGGTCAGCATCAGCGGCGTGGAAGGCGATATCCGCCGCATCAACGTGCGCGCAACCGAGATCCAGCTCGGCGACCGCTCCACGATGATCGTGCCGAACTCGCAGCTCATCTCGCAGAACGTGCGCAACGTGACCATGAGCCAAAGCACGCAGGGCGTGGCCTCATTGCAGCTCACGTTCCCGCTCAACACCGATCCGGAGCAGGTGCGCGACCTGCTGCTCGACACTTATCTGGATAACGAAACCATCCTCGACCACCCGGTGCCATCGGTCACCTTCAGCCAGCTTGCACCCAACGGCATCACGCTGAGTGTGACGGGCTTCGTGGCCAACCCGCGCATTGCCGCGTCGACCAAGAGTGATCTGCTGTTCGAGATCCTCAAGCGCCTGCGTGCCGCCGGCATTTCGCTGACCATGCCGCAGACGCTGCGTGTCGAGAACCTGCCGGGCATGTCGGCGGAAGCGCTGCTGCCGGCGCCATGACGCCGCGCACCGGCATGGGGCCGAGGCACCCGCACGTTGCCCCCCCACGCCGCCAGATCGGTGCGCCGGCCGCGCGCCATGCATCGGTCTGGCGCGCCGTGCACGGCAAATACGTGGCATGCATGTTGCTGAATGCAAGCGGGGAAGCGGCCGCGTGTCGCTCACCGAAGGGTAGCTAGGGTTCCGGTCGTGCCATGCGCGCGATGGCTGGTCCGAGAGCGACCGGCCACCGGCACCTGATCCGCCGGCGGCTCCACGGCGGGACAAAAGCCCGGGAGGTTCACTTCGCAGAGAGGTGGCTTCCCTGCCTTTGTCACTGACCGGAGCCATTTCATGTCGGGATTCCCCGCCTACCGCCTCGCGCGCCCCTTTTGCGCCGCTGTCCTGTTGCTTGCTGCAGTTCACCTTTCCACCGCGGCACACGCCGAAGACAATCCGCCGCCGGCCGACCCAACCCCGGCAAGCCCGTATACCTTCACGGGCCACGTCGAGGCGGTGTCGCGCTATGTGTTGCGCGGTGCCACCAGCACCTATGGAAACGGCACACCGCTCGGCAATGCGGGCGGTGACGCGCCCGAGTCCTCGCGCCCCGCGCTCCAGTGGGGCGCGGATCTTGCCCATGAAAGCGGCTGGAGCGTCGGCTACTGGGCGTCGATGATCAACTACTCGTACCGGCAGCTCGGTAATTCGTACAGCGATCGCAGCATCACCGACTTCCAGAAAGACCGCTCGATCGAGAATGATTTCTACGGCGCCTACAGTGGCAAGCTGCCCGGCGGCATCGGCTATACGGCTGGCATGACCGCGTACTACTACATCAACGGCAGCCATGCCAATGCGCTCGAAACCAAAATCGGCCTGTCCTACGGGCCGGTGAGCTTCAACGCGCAAACGCTGCTCAACGACGTAGTTTGGGGCAACAAGGGCGACACGTACTGGACGCTCGTATTCACCCAGCCCCTGCCGTACGGCATGACGTTCACCGCCACGGCTGGTGCCTACACCTACCGCAAGGAAGGCAAGTATCTCGGCACGACCGACACGCTCAGCGGCACGTCCTGCGGCCCTGGTGCCGCGTTTGTCGTCAATGGCTGCTATGCGGGCAACGCTCCGGTCGGCGGCGCCTTCCGCCATCTCACGCTGGCGCTTGCGGCCCCGATTCCCGAGACACCGTTCAATGTTGGCATCCAGTGGATCCTTGGCGGCAAGAACCGCTTCGGCGTCAGCCAGAAGAACCAGTTCCTGGCCACGGTGGGATACGGCTTTCCCTGACGCTGTCTATGCCGTCGATGCGATCGAGGCGGACGGTTACCGGTAAGTCTGCAGGTAGGCCAGCAGGTCGTCGATCTGCTGGTCGTTGCCGATGCCCCAGAAGCGCATGCGCGTACCTGGCACGACCTTGCCCGGCGATTTGATGAACGCGCGCAGCGTGTCGGCCGTCCACACCACGCCGGACGCGGTCATGGCGGGCGAATAGCGATAGTCGGAAGTGCTGCCCGCGCGCCGGCCGAAGACGGCGTTGAGCTGCGGGCCGAAGGCGCCGCGTGCGGACGGGCCCACGCTGTGGCACGACGCGCAACGGGTAGCAAACAGCGCCTTGCCGGCCTGGATGTCGGCGGCGGAAGCGGAAGAAGCGGCGGAAGCGGCGGAAGCGGCAAAAGCCACGGCAAGGCAAGTCAGGGCCGCCAGCCGGCGCGGTACAGCGTGATGCATGAGTCGTACGTCGGAGTGGGGTCCGGATGGGCCGGATGGCCCGGATGGACAGGCCCGCATGATAGCGCGATGCGCGCCACCGCACGTCAGACAGCCGCGCGATCGGCAGCCAGCCGCTTTTCGGATCGAACCTGTCGTGTTCTGGTTCGAGAATGGCCGCGCACGTTCCTAGACTCCTTCCATTCAGACAAGGAGACTGCACGTGCCAATTCCATCCGTTCCATCCATTCCATCCTGCAAGGCCCGCTGCGCCGTGCTTGCGATCGCCGCGGGCCTTTGCTTCGGCCCTGCCTACGCCGAGACATGGCCGACCAAACCCGTCACCGTGGTTGTGCCATTCCCCGCCGGCGGCGGCACGGACCTGGTGGTCCGCTCGATCCAGCCCATGCTGCAACGGGAGCTGGGCCAGCCGGTCGTGATCGACAATCGCAGTGGTGCGGGCGGCACGATCGGATCCGGCTACGTGGCACGTGCGGCGGCCGACGGCTACACCGCCGGTGTGGTCACCACGAGCACGCATGCGGTGAGCGTGGCACTCTATCCTAAGCTCGGCTACAACCCCGCTCAGGATTTCGCCTACGCGGGATTCATCGGCACGTCGCCGTATGTACTCGCGGTCAACCAGGCGTGGCAGGCCACCGATGTCAAGGCGCTGCTCGCCCGGCTCAAGGCCGACAAGTCGCTGCACAGCTTCGGTTCGGTAGGCGTAGGCACCGTGTCGCACCTGATGGGCGAGCAGTTCCAGAAGCTTGCCGGCACGCCGCTGGTTCATGTGCCCTACCGAGGCGCGGCGCCTGCCTACACCGACCTGATCGGCGGACAGGTGCAATTCATGTTCGACAACCCCGTCGGTCTCGCACCGTATATCAAGGCACGAAAGATCGCCGCGATCGCGACGACCGCCCCTACAGCGCTCCTGCCCGATGTACCCACGTTCGCGAGCCAGGGCGTGCCAGGCTTCGAACAACAGCTCTGGTACGGCATCGTCTTCCCGAAGGGAACGCCCGCGCCCATCGTCGCGCGCTTCAACGCGGCACTGAACAAGGTGCTTGGCGACAAGGCTGTCGCGAACGATCTGGAGAGCAAGGGCGTGACCGCGCGTCCCGGCACGCCGGCAGCACTGCAGGCCGCCGTGCAGAAGGACATCCCTTACTGGGGCGCCATTGCGAAGTCCGTAGGAGCGACCGGTGAGTGACGTCAACCTGATCCAGGTCTTTGTGCGTCGTGCCGGCGGTGGCAATCCGGTGCCATTGGTTGCCGACGCCCGCGGCATGAGCGCGGCCCAGATGCAGGCCGTCGCCGCCGCATACGGGCATGAATCCGCGTTCGTCCTGCCGGGCGACGACGCCGGCTGCGACTGGCGCTTCCGCTTCTTCGTCCCGCTGCACGAAATGGAGATGTGCGGCCACGCAACCGTCGGCACGCTGTGGGCATTGCGCCAGTGGGGCCGCTGGACGACGCCAACCGCACGCATCGCGACCATCAGTGGTGTGGTGCTGGCCTACTGGGACGCGGCACGGGAATGCGCGTGGATCTCCCAGCCGGAGGTGCGCACCGAAATACTCGATGCGCACGCGAGTACGCGAGTGGCCGAAACGCTCGGTCTGCCTCCGGGGACTCGCACGATCGTCAACGCCGCGACCAGCCGCGTGAAGACACTCGTTGCGTTGCCGTCCGTAGCAGAACTCGATGGCCTGCAACCCGACTTCCCGGCAATGGAGGCGTTGTGCGGTGCCATCGGCTCGACCGGACTATATCCGTATGCATTCGGCACGCCGCAGGACGATGGCCGACCCGTGGTTCACGCTCGGCAGTTTCCGAAATCCTCGGGCTATCCCGAGGACGCCGCCACCGGTATTGCGGCAGCCGCGCTCTGGGGATACCTGGCCGGCGAAGGTGCGCTAGCATGCGATGGCGCGCCCGCCGGGCACATCGCAATATGGCAGGGCGATGCCATGGGCAGCCCGTCGGAAATCCTCGTTGCGCCACGCCGCTCAGATGATGGCGAGCCTGACGGCTGCTGGCTCAGCGGCAAGGCAGCATGGAGCCAGGAATGACGATCGACACACCTGAAGCGCGGCTTGTCGCCGCCGGCTTTGATCTGCCCGCGGTGCCCGCACCGCGCGGCAACTACGCGCCCTTCTGCGCGATACCGGTCGGCCCTTGCCGCTGGGTGTCGATCTCTGGGCAGGTCTGTCGCGAGGACGGCGTGGCCATGTCCGGGCTATGCCGGACTAGCGACGACCTGGAGCCCGCGCGCCGGGCTGCCGAAGTCTCCATCCTCAACGCGCTTGCAGCCCTGCAACTGGCATGCGATGGCGAGCTGTCCCGCGTGACGCAGATCGTCCGTCTGCATGGATTCATTCGCGCCTCGGCGGACTTTGGCAGCCACCCGGCGGTACTCGACGCGGCCTCCGCTGTCCTGCGCGTCGCGTTCCCCGATCAGCCGCTCCCGGCACGCAGCGCGCTGGGTGTGGCCAGCCTGCCTGATTGCGCATGGACGGAAATCGAAATCGATGCCATCGTGACCGCCCCCTGACGCTACCGGATACCGCGGCTATGGCGCATCGGGCAACTCACGCAGCAGCCGATGCAGATGTCCGCTGGAGGCAAAGCCGAGATGCACGCTGACGCTGGCCGCTGACCAGCCCGCTGCGATCAGTGCGCGCGCATGGGTCGCCAGCATGCGTCGCCGGACCGCTACGGGGCTGACACCGAACTCGATCCGGCAGGCTCGCTGCAAATGGCGGACCGATACGCCGAATTCCGCGGCCACGGCATCGACCGACGGCAGGCGCAAATCGCGCTCGAGCGCGACGGTGAAGCGGCGTACCATGCGCAGCGCCAGCGACGCGGGTTCCTCCGGCATCGCAAGCGGCCGGCTCGCCATGATCTGCTCGACGATGGCGCGCACCAGCCACGATGCGCTCGACGCGGAAATCGTCGGCGCAAGCAGTGCCTCGAGCATCGCGATGGTCGCCGCATCGAGCCTGACCGCGCCGAACGGCCGGCACCCGGCCAGGCGATCCGGCGGCAGATAAAGTTCGCCGTGCTGCTGGCGTCCGGGCTCGGACGCCGTCAGGTGCGACGTGGACGCTGGCAACAGCACCGCGGTGCCGCGCACGAGCGTGGCGGCATGCCGGCCATCGGACTCGCCGGGCATTTCCTCCCACAACGTCCGGAGCCGGCCCATGCGCGGCCACAGCAGCATGCCGCAGTCGTGGATGTGCCATTCACGGCGGAAACCGGGCTGGCGGCTGTCGTGCAGGGCAAACCCATGTGTCGCGGTCAGGTGGAGCTTCGGTGACAGATGAGGCACGTCGGCCATCGCAGGCGTCCCGCAGAGATCGTTCGGAATGGCATCGATCATACGCCGTGGCGCCGCGGTATCGGCAGGTTGGCCCGACCTATCCTTCCCGATCGCCGGAGGAGCAGGCACACTATCGCTGCCCGGTAGGGAAGTCCGGCTGGCATGGCCCCAGGCCCCAGGCCTCACGCCGATCCCGGTCAATCCGAATGAACAAGGAAGTCACACCATGATCACCAGCGCACGCAATCACTTCTCCGGCGAAGTCGCCCTGGCCCGCCACGGCGCGGTCAATGATGAAGTCATCCTGCGTCTGGCCGGCGGCCAGGAGATCGTCGCCACGGTGACCAGCGAAAGCGCCACGCGGCTCGCGCTCGCCCCCGGCAAGAAAGCGGCCGCGATGGTCAAGGCCACGTCCGTGATCGTCATGGTCGATGTGGATGCAAGCAAGGTGTCGGCACGCAACGCGGTCAGCGGCAAAGTTACCGATATCAAGAAAGGCGCGGTCAATACCGACGTGACCATCACCGACGACAAGGGCCTGGCGATTTCCGCGATCATCACGAACAGCAGCAGCGACCGGCTGGGGCTCGCCTTGGGCAAGGCAGCCGTGGCCGTCTTCAAGGCTTCGAGCGTGATCGTGGCGGTGGATTAAGGCGTTATCGGAAAGAAGGGCTAGCGATGACGTTCGTGATCGTCGCTGTCCGCACGGCGCATTCGCGGTCTCCGTTCGCTGCGGTAGGTAACACGCACGGCGCCAGCGGAAATCCCGCGATGCGAGATGGTGCTCAAGGTGGAAAGGATTCCGGACGAAAACCAGGATGCGGGCATCCCGGCCGCGATGCCAGGGACGCCCCTTATCCCTAAACCTTTTTCAGGAACTGAAAACATGAGCACATCCATTGTCAGCGCGCTCAATGCCGCCGATCCGGGCTCGGACCCGGTATCGCTGCTGATGCTGCGCAAGACGCTGGACCTGCAGGCCCAGAGCGTGGCCAGCCTGGTGCAGACGGCCGCTGCCGCGGCACCGGTGGCCAGCAACCCGCCCCATCTTGGCCAGAACGTTGACGTGAAGGTCTGAGCCCGAACCGCGGCGTTGCAGGCGCGACACCGCCAATATGCAAGGAGGCCCCGCATTTGCGGGGCCTTCTTCTTTGCTGCGAGTGCCAGCGCCTGTCAGGCGGCTTGCTGCAGGGAGACTTCTTCGATGGCGGCCTCGAGTTCCCTCACCTTCAGCTTGAGCCGGACCAGGAAGTTATACGACACCCCGTCATCACACTCGTTGCGGTCGTACTTGTGGAACCACTCGTCCGGCCGGACGTACGCAGCATTGAAGTCCGCCGCGCCCATGTTCTGCTTGGTCTGCTTGAAGAACGAGTAGCTCTGCACGCTGTAATGGTTGATGCGGAACTTGTCCCAGGACGGTTGCGCATCGGGGTTGTCGCGGATGATCGGGTCCGTGATCAGGCGCATCTGCTCGTCATACGTCCCGTGCGACGTCCGGAACAGGTGCGAACTCGCAATCTCGATCTGCTGCCCGCCCCGCACGATGGACTTGATATGGCGGTTGTCCTGGAACGAACGGGCGCTGTGGCGCGTGTAGTTCTCCATGATCAGGCCCGCGGGCTCTTCGATATGGCCGCTGCTGCCATAGCACATCCAGTACACCGCCAGTGCCGACAGCGGCTTGCCGGCATACGGCGCCAGCGCTTCGGCCATGCTGGATTGTGCCGTCGGAAAGAGGAATTCATCGCCGTCGATAAACGCCATCCAGTCGACGTCCTGGCCGTGCGTATTCCAGGCATGGTGGTAGGCCGCGAGCTGCGGCTTGTCATCCGATTCGAGCCCGTAGACCTGGATGGGATACCGCTGGGTCAGCTTCAGCAGCGTATCGGACATACCGTCGCGGCACTTGTGGCTGTAGATGTAGAACTGGTTGAAGCCCACCAGCATATGGAAGGCCAGCCATTCGACAATCCAGGGATTGCGGTCGCGCTGAATGGAGGTGACGGCGATTTTCATTGCATTCCCGCTTTCGCGCGCGCGTTGGCGGGCCGGTTCATGGTTGGAGAGGGCCGGCGGCAAACAAGGCCCGATGGTGTGCGGCCCCATCTTATGTGCCACGCACCCTCGCCAATTCGGACGTCACAGGGTCAAAACGGCCTCAATTCGCTGGCACACGAACCCGCACCGCCTGACAAGGAGGACGGTACAGCACCTACTCGGCCCCAGGTCGGCTCCCGGCTGTTTTCACCGTCCTCGCTGCGGCTGGAGCAACTGATTTCCGCACCTGTTTCAAAGTCGAATCAACCTGCATTCCCCTGTCTGAATGATGGGAACAGAGTGCCTCGTGGCATACGCTTGCCTGAAACAACGACGCCACTAAAACCGGGGGGAAACATGAATCAGAGCGACTGCGACTGCGAGCCGTGGGAGCCTGCGGAGGCAACCTTATGCAAGGCGCCGGAGTCAGGCATGGCTGGAACGCCGGTGCGAAATCCGGCGAAATATCCGTCGGGCGCGGATGATCCGTTTCTGGGCTGCTTGTTGATCATTAACCGGACATGGCAGTGCCCGGTTTCGCCAGCCGCCCTGGTGAAGGCACTGTCACGCGAAGGGCACCGCCTCACATTGGAGTTCCTTGGCTCGGCAGCGGCAAATGCCGGCTGGTCAACCGAGCTGGTTGAAATGGGGCTCGACGACATCGCGGACAGCGTACTGCCCGCGATCCTGCTGCTGCGAAAGGGAAGGCCTTGCGTATTGCTGGAGCGTCGTGGGTATGGGCGCTTCCTGGTTGCACTGCCGGGCTGGGGCGGTGGGGTGCAAGAAGTCGAACGGGAAGCGTTGCTGGCCGAGTACAGTCGGTACGCCGTCCTGGCGGAGCCTGTGACGCAAGCGCACGCCCAGGCATACACGGCGCCGGCGCCGATCCGGTCGCCAAGTGTACCGATGCGCCGTTCAAGCCCCTGGGACCGGCTGGTTGCCATGGCGCACAAGGTGCTTTGGTTGCAGGGCAGGCACCGTGTAGAAGAGGCTGCCGGCGCTGGCGGCTAGCCGTGCCGTCACACCGCAGACTTGTCCGCGCACGATCGGGGGCTGATGTCGTATCTTTCCCGTGATCCCATTCCCTCCGTCAGCCCGGCCACAAATATGATTTTGGAATTATTTAGTCTTAAATTATGATTGTCCTAAGCCCGGAATGCGGCGATCATCCTCGCAGGCTCCAACGATACAGACAGCCCTCGAACATTCCGACGCAATGCCGCCCCGTCAAAGCATCGAACAAGACGCGTTTCCGGATCTGCTCGCCCACTATCCCTTGTTTCGCTCCAAGGATGTCGAGGAAACGCAGGGCAAGGTTGCGGCGGTGTTTTGCCCGCACGTGCTTCGCGTCGTTGGTGCGACGCAGCATCTGCGCGTCCAGCACAACCTGGTAAAGCTGCATGACACCGCTATCAATTTCCTGTCGTACGGTGCGGACGTAGACATCGACCCGGGCCGGCTGGGCAACTTTTACCTGGCGCAGATTCCTGTCGCAGGCCATGCAGACATCCAGTGTGGCGCGCAAAGCCTGGTGTCTGACGTCAGGACAGCCAGTTTGCTCAGCCCGGACACCCCCACGCGAATGCACTGGCACCAGGACTGCGCGCAAGTGTTGCTCTGGATAGAGAAGGCGGCAATGGAGCACCGCTTCGCCTTGTTGACAGGGCGCGACCCCGTGGGCTCGCTCGCCTTCGATCCGTCGCTGCCCCAGCACGCAGGTCTTGCCAGCCCCTGGACGCAGGCTGTGCTCGACCTCGCACGGAATATCGATCAGCACGGCACGCACTGGCTCGCGTTTCCCGCAGCGGTGGCTTCGATGGAAGACTATCTCTTGCGGACACTGCTGCTGCTTCAGCCGCACACCTACACCTATCTCCTCGCGCGCAGCGCCGAACCGGCCAGGCCGCGTCATATGCAGCGGGTCATCGACTACGTCCACGCGAATGCGGAAACGCCCCTGACGGTGGCAGATCTGGCGCAGATCGCGTGCGTCAGTGTCCGGGCACTGGAGGAAGGCTTCCGACGTCATCTCAATACCACGCCGGTTGGATATCTGCGCGACGTCAGGCTGGACGGGGTGCGACAAGCACTGATCGCCGCAGCGGGAGCCGAGCACGCCTCCATCACGGATATCGCATATCGGTTTGGCTTTACGCATCTGGGCCGCTTTGCGGCCTATTACAAGCAGCGCTTCGGCGTTTCTCCCTCGGCGACTTTGCGTGGCGAGGCGACGGAACGCCCTTCCGGCGATACGCGGCGTTGAGAGGCATCGGTCTGCGTCGTTGATACGACAATAGGGCAGCGCACGCCGCACACTAGCACCGGCGGGCGAGCTGTCTGCCAGGTGGCCCTCTTCTTTCTGCCTGTCTGCCTGCATCCCGCCCACCTCCCCGCCCACACCTTTCCGCCCGACATCCCTGCTGTCGGCAAAGGCGCGCAATCCGGATATCAGGCCAGCGGATTCCGGATAGCAACCTCGTCATCGCTAAACCAAACTACCTTCCACATGGCGACGTACAAGCCAGAAAACAAGCGGAGACAGACATGCAAGGCATGGAAGGCAAGACGGCCATCGTGACCGGCGGTGCAACGATGATTGGCGAGGCGGTGGTTTCGGCCCTGATTTCGGCAGGCGCGAACGTTGTTGTCGTTGACATCGACCAGGCAGGTGGCAATCAGATTGCGCAGCGTCATCCGTCGCGTTGCCGATTTGCCGCGGTGGACGTCACCAGCGATGCGGACATCGCGACCTGTATCACCCGGACCGTCGAGGCATTTCACGGCATCGACCTGCTTATCAACTGTGCCTGCACGTATGTGGACAATGGCGCCGATTCCACCCGGGAGCAGTGGCTGGATTCCTACAACGTCAATGTCGTCGGCGCGGCAATGATGCTCAAGGCCTGCGTGCCGGAGATGAAGAAGCGCGGCGGCGGAGCGGTCGTGAACTTTGCCTCGATCTCGGCCGGCGTGGCGCAGTCTGGGCGTTGGCTGTATCCGATCAGCAAGGCCGCGATGCAGCAGTTCACCCGCAGCGCGGCGCTTGACTTGGCCCCGGACAATATTCGCGTGAACTCGGTTTCGCCGGGATGGACGTGGTCCTCGGTCATCAGCGCTCTCAGCGGCGGCGACAAGGCAAAGGCCGACAGTGTCGCCGCCGACTTCCATCCGCTCGGACGCCTCGGCAAGCCCGAAGAAGTTGCGCAGGTTGTCCTGTTCCTGCTGTCCGACGCAGCCGCGTTCGTCACCGGTACCGACTACGCGTGTGATGGCGGCTATGGCGCGTTGGGACCGGAAGGCCGGCATGCCGCCATCCAACGCCTCATGGCGTAGCAGCGCCAGATGAATCGCCGCGAGGGCGTCCGGATCGTGCCCAAGCGTCAGACAAAGACAAGCCCCCACTGGAGACACACATGACAACCCATTCCTTTGCCAAGATCACGCCGCGCAAGATTGCCATCGTCGGCGCAGGCCAGGCCGGCCTGTTGCTCGGATGCGCCTTGCTCCATCAAGGTTATGCGGTCACGCTGGTGACCAACCGAACCGCAGAAGAAGTCTGGAGCGGCAAGGTGATGTCATCGCAGTGCATATTCGACCAGGCGCTCCAGATCGAGCGCAGTTTCGGGATGAACCAGTGGGAATCGCAGTGCCCCAGCGTGAACGGCATTGGGCTGACGATCCCGACTTCCGATGGCAAGGGCGAGATGGCCATCCACTGGCGTGCTCGCCTGAATGCCTATGCACAGTCGGTGGACCAGCGCGTCAAGATGCCCGGATGGATGGCGGAGTTCGAGCGTCGCGGCGGAGATCTGCGTATCGAGAACGTCGAAATTCCCCAGCTCGAAGCATTGAGCGAAAGCCATGATCTGGTCCTGCTGGCCGGCGGCAAGGGCGAGATCGTCAACCTGCTGACCCGCAATGATGCGCGCTCTCCCGTTCGCCAACCGCAACGCCAACTGGCACTCGCATACGTGACGGGGATGGAGCGCAGCGGCCCGTTCGAATGCGTCAATTTCAACCTGATTCCCGGCGTTGGCGAGTATTTCGTGTTCCCAGCCCTCACCACCAAGGGCAGCAGCGAAACGCAGGCCTGTGACATCATGGTCTTCGAAGCCATTCCGGGCGGTCCCATGGACCGCTGGGCGGATGTCAAATCTGCCGACCAGCATCTGGACGTTTGCCTGGGTATCCTGCGCGACTACCTTCCCTGGGAAATCGAACGGTGCGCCAATGTCCAGCTCACCGATGCGAATGGCATCCTGAGCGGGCGTGTCACGCCGACCGTGCGTAATCCCACCCTTACGCTGCCCTCCGGCCGGATTGTGATGGGCCTCGGCGACGCCGTCATGGTCAATGATCCGATCACGGGGCAAGGCTCCAATAACGCGACCAAGGGCGCCCTGCACTATTTCGACGCCATCCTGCGCAACACTGACAAACCCTTCGACAAGGCCTGGATGCAATCCACCTTCGACGGCCTTTACGAGAGCTACGCAGAGCCTGTGATCCGTTGGACCAACTCATTGCTGTTCCCGCCGCCGGACCACATCGTCAGGCTGCTGGCCACCGCGCAGCACGCGCCGCGCGTCGCCCAGCGCATAGCCAACGGCTTCAACGATCCGCGCGACTACGGCAGCTACTGGTTCGACGAAGACGCCACCGACGCCTGGATCGCACAAGCGTCCCAGTCCCGGGCCGCCTGAATACATCACCGCCCCACCAGAACAAGTCGCCTGCTTGCGCCCTCATGGCGGCAGCAGGCCACAGGAGACAACCATGACCGATGCTCGCGGGTTTCGGAATGCCCTCGGCCGCTTCGCCACTGGCGTAGCCATCGTCACAACCCGTACCGCCGATGGCGAACCGTGGGGCGTGACTGTCAACAGTTTCAGCTCGGTATCCCTGGAGCCGCGCCTGGTGCTGTGGAGCCTCGCAAAAAAGTCATACAGCCTCGAGGCATTCCGCAAGTCCGGCAGTTTCGTGATCCACGTCCTGGCGTCCGATCAGGAAGACGTCTCGAACCGCTTTGCGCGCGGTACGGACGGCAAGTTCGCTGGAATCTCGTGCACCGACGGTATCGGGGGAGCCCCTGTTCTGCCAGGCTGCGCAGCGGTCTTCCAGTGCCGCAACGCACAGCAGTACGACGGCGGCGACCACATCATATTCATTGGCGAGGTCCATCATTTCGACACATCGGACCGCGAATCCCTGCTCTTCTATCAGGGCAGCTATACCCGCGCCGCCAACTCGCTCACCGACCTTGCAGAACGCATCCGCAGCGAACAGGTCGCAGCGGCCTGAATGCCACGCGCGGCCGTGCGCGCAGGCCGACTGCAGGCCAATGCAGCCACCAGACGCATTGCCCTGCCCCTTCTTATCCTTGCCCCCGGGATCATCCATGTCAACCTATGACGCCGTGATTGTCGGCAGTGGTATCAATTCGCTTGTCTGCGCTGCCGTCCTGGCGCGGCGCGGCAAGCGCGTCTGCGTGCTCGAACGCAACAGCACGCTGGGCGGATGCATTCGCACCGAGGCCCTGCACGCACCGGGCTACCTGCACGATACGTTGTCCACGGCACACCCGCTGTTCGTCACGTCGCCCGGCTATGCGGAGCTGAAGGACGATCTCCATCAGGCGGGACTCAGCTATGCCAATAACGACACGCCCACAGGCGTATTGCTGCCCGACAATCGCTCGCTGATTCTGGCTACGTCCCGCGAGCGCAATGTCAGCGCCTTCAATGCCCTGGCAAGCGGCGACGGCGATGCCTATCTGGCCGCCATGCAGGAGGTCGAGCAGAATGCCGGCCTCGTGTTCTCGCTGCTCGGCAACGAACTGTGGAGTGCCGATGTAGCAAAGACGGTGGCCGGCCGCCTCTGGAAGCAGGGTGTGCATGACACGGTCGCCTTCTTTTCCCCTGCACTGATGAGTTGCCGGAGCTGGCTGGAGACCCGCATCCGGTCCGACCTGGTCCGGGCGCTGCTGGCGCCCTGGGTATTGCATACCGGCCTTGGTCCGGAGAGCGCCATGTCCGCGCTGATGGGTAAAGTGGTCGCGTTCAGCCTGGAGGCGGTGGGACTTCCGATCGTCCAGGGTGGAAATGCCCGCACTGTGGAGGCATTCCGCCAAATCGTGGAAAGCCACGGCGGTGCTTTCCACGTCAATGCCGACGTCGAGGACGTCCTGGTCGAAAACGGCTCGGCGCGCGGCGTACGGACGCGGGACGATCGCGTATTCATGGGCAAGGAGATCATCTGCAACGTCACGCCCGGGCAGCTCTACGGCAAGCTGCTGGCCCCCGCGCATGTTCCACCAGCCCTGCGGCAGCAAGCGGCGGAATATCGGTATGGCAAGGGCAATATGCAGATCCACCTGTCGTTGTCAGCCCCGCCGGACTGGCCCCACGCGCATTTGCGGAACGTCATCTACCTGCACCTTACCTCGGGTCTGGACGGCGTCTCCAGGGCAGTCAGCGAAGCGGAGCGCGGACTGCTTCCGGCCGAAGGCACGATCTGTGTGGCGCAGCCTTGCGCAGTTGACCCGTCCCGGAGCCCGGCTGGCGGCTGGGTGCTCTGGATCCAGGTCCCCGAGTGCCCGCGCACGATCAAAGGCGATGCCTTGGGAGAAATCGACGCCCCGGCGGACGGCCGCTGGACACCGGAAATCAGAGAGCGCTACGCCGACCGGATCATCGACCGCATTGCGCGTCAGGTGCCCAACCTGAAGGCAAGCATCGTCGGTCGGACTGTCCTGTCGCCCGCGGACCTCGAAGCGATGAACATCAATCTCGTCGGCGGCGATCCTTATTCCGGCGAATGCAGCATTGATCAGTTCATGGTCTGGCGGCCGCTTCGGGGCGCCAGGAATCATGCAACGCCGGTTAAACATTTGCACCACATCGGCGCCTCTACCCATCCGGGGCCGGGGCTTGGCGGTACGTCCGGCTACCACGTCGCCAATGCGCTGGCACGGAAGCGGGCGAAATCAAACCGAACATGAAAAGCTCTGACAGGAGACGACCAGACAGGACCAACGGAGTGAGTCGGCGCTCAAAGGATCCTCGCTTGTCCCGTGTGTCACCATGATGACGCGCAGAGATCGGACAGCCTCGCAACCCCTCGGTGTTTCCCCGAGATTGTCCTGACCGTGCCTTACCCTAATAATCGCGCCCTCAACCACCATCGTGCAGGCGCAGCAAGGCGTGGTCAGCAAAGGATAAAGAGGTAGCCCCGATGTTCCGCTTCGAGTATGGACCGAGCAATGTTTATGTACAGCTTGGCTTCGAGGACGCCGAAGAAATCCCCCTCAAGGCGGGAATCGTGAAGGACATCACCGATCGGATTCGGTGTGCCGGACTGACGCTGTCGGACGCCGCCGCCATGCTCGGGACGTCGCAATCAGATCTGCTCCTGGCGCTTTGCGGGAAACTCCAGTCTTTTCGGGCGGCGGAGCTGCTCGCTTGGCTTGATCGCCTGAGCTTCCCCTTGCAGTTGAAGAACCGCTAGCGGCCGGTCGCCTGGAGAGGCATCAGGGGAGCGGAACTTATCGCAGTACGAGCCATGAGCAGCTGGTCCCAATGCGCGTCTGTCATGCCGGATATCCAGGTATTGTGTGTCGCCGTGGGCAACACGAGTAGCGTGGATGATCCCCGGCTGGCGAGTTGTTTTTGAAGTGCCAGTCCCGCCTGAGGGCCCACCAACTCGTCCTGACCGGCTACCAGAACGGCGGAAAGCCCGTGATAGTTCGCAAGCGCCACGCTGGAATCGAACGGAGACTTCAATAGCAGGCGGACCGGGATAAACCACATTTTCCGAGCCGCTGTCTCTCGCAGGCTGGAGAACGGCGTAATCAGCACCAGCCTGTCAACACGCTCTGGCATGGCCGCTGCAACTTGCGCCGCCACGCCACTTCCCAAAGACTCGCCCACAAGTGTCACGCGGCCGGGCCAGCGCTGGGAAATCTCGCGCATCAAAGCCATCGCAGAGGGAACAATGGTGGCCTGCGAAGGCTTTCCCCGATTGGGGCCAAAGCCGGGATACTCGGCCAGAACAAGCCGGTACCCTCTGGTGTTGAAGACCTTGGCCAGGCTGAGCCGCTCGAAGGCATTGCCGTCGTTTCCGTGAAAGAAGAGCGCTGTTTTCGTCGATGCATCAACGACCGGAGGCTCCACCACGATCGCATTCAAGCCTGGAATGATCCGGGCTTTGGCTTCTACCGCCTTTTCCCGCCACAGTGACTCGTCGGCCGTCACCGGGAAATAGATGAAGTGATCCTGGCGCACATACATCCACACCAGAATCACGCAGTAGATCAGCGCGGCAATGAGCGGCGTTCTTCTTAAGGCCAGCCGAACTTGCATAGGAAGAGCCTTTGCTAACGTCATGCGTCATGCGCTAACTTGCGGCATCGTCGGAAAGCGAAGGTTCTCAAACGACGAGTCCGTCGATGATGGTACGCCAGTACCGGCCTATGAGGGTAGCCCGCTGCAAGAGTAAGGCGAAGACAGGACGGTTCGCCTAAACTTTCGACAGAACGAACAGGAGGAGCCTTGCCATGTCCCAGTCCCGCCGCCAGGTGTTTCGCGCTTGTCACGTCCTGGGCGCCGCGATGGTTGGACCCGCGATTCTCCTTGGGGTGGCGCTCGCTCTCGGCGGCTGCGAAGGCGTTCCGCGAGATACCACTGCGACGCCGCCTCCGCCTCGTCAGCCAATCCCAAGCAGCGATGACCAGTACCCGGCACCGCGGTCCGAGCGCGACACGCGCAGCCCTTCGGCACCGGCACGCTAGGAGACTGTCCGACGAGAGCAGATCTTCGGCTGAATAAAAAACAAAGGGCAACCACAAGGGTTGCCCAAGGCAAAATTCTCACACCCGACTATGCATCCGTTGTCGCCAATGGCGCCCCCGAAAACAGGGGGCGCCATTGGTGGTGGTGGCGTCGGGGTGCCGCGGAGAACCTTACAGGTTCACGCCATCAGCGACTTCCTTGAAGTCCTCGATCTGGTCGAAGTTCATGTACTTGTAGATCTTGTCGCCATTCTGGTTAATGACGCCAATATCGGCCATGTACTCTTCCTTCGAAGGGATCTTGCCCAGACGCGAGCAGATCGCGGCCAGTTCGGCCGAACCCAGGTACACGTTGGTGTTCTTGCCCAGACGGTTCGGGAAGTTGCGGGTCGAGGTCGACATCACCGTCGCGCCCTCGCGCACCTGTGCCTGGTTACCCATGCACAGCGAGCAGCCCGGCATTTCGGTACGCGCACCGGCCGTGCCGAACACGCCGTAGTGGCCTTCTTCGGTCAGCTGCTTCTGGTCCATCTTGGTCGGCGGGGCCACCCACAGCTTGACCGGGATGTCGCGCTTGCCTTCCAGCAGCTTCGAAGCGGCACGGAAGTGGCCGATGTTGGTCATGCACGAACCGATGAACACTTCGTCAATCTTGGCGCCAGCCACGTCCGACAGCGTCTTCACGTCGTCCGGATCGTTCGGGCAAGCCACGATTGGCTCATGGATGTCGGCCAGGTCGATCTCGATCACGGCAGCGTATTCGGCGTCGGCATCCGGAGCCAGCAGTTCCGGCTTGGCCAGCCATGCTTGCATGGCTTCGATGCGGCGCTGCAGGCTGCGCGGGTCCTGGTAGCCCTGGGCGATCATCCACTTCAGCAGCGTGATGTTGCTGTTGATGTATTCGATGATCGGTTCCTTGTTCAGGTGCACCGAGCAACCGGCGGCCGAACGCTCGGCGGAAGCATCTGACAGTTCGAACGCTTGCTCGACCTTCAGGTCAGGCAGGCCTTCGATTTCGAGGATGCGGCCCGAGAAGATGTTCGTCTTGCCTTGCTTGGCCACGGTCAGCAGGCCTTGCTTGATTGCGTACAGCGGGATCGCGTTGACCAGGTCACGCAGGGTCACGCCAGGCTGCATCTTGCCCTTGAAGCGGACCAGCACCGATTCCGGCATGTCCAGCGGCATCACGCCGGTGGCAGCGGCAAAGGCGACCAGGCCCGAACCGGCCGGGAAGCTGATGCCGATCGGGAAGCGGGTGTGCGAGTCGCCGCCCGTGCCGACGGTGTCGGGCAGCAGCATGCGGTTCAGCCACGAGTGGATCACGCCGTCGCCCGGACGCAGCGAGATACCGCCGCGGGTCGAAATGAATTCGGGCAGCGTGTGGTGGGTCTTGACGTCGACCGGCTTCGGATACGCCGCAGTGTGGCAGAACGACTGCATCACCAGGTCGGCCGAGAAGCCCAGGCAGGCCAGGTCCTTCAGCTCGTCGCGGGTCATCGGGCCGGTGGTGTCTTGCGAGCCCACCGAGGTCATCTTCGGTTCGCAGTACGTGCCCGGACGGATGCCCTTGCCTTCCGGCAGGCCGCAGGCGCGGCCGACCATCTTCTGGGCCAGCGTGAAGCCCTTGCCAGTGTCGGCCGGGTTCTGCGGCAGGCGGAACAGCGTCGACGGGGCCAGGCCCAACGCTTCGCGGGCCTTGGCGGTCAGGCCACGGCCGACGATCAGCGGAATGCGGCCGCCGGCGCGGACTTCGTCGAACAGCACGTCGGACTTGACCTTGAACTCGGCGATCACTTCACCGTTCTTCAGGGCCTTGCCTTCGTACGGGCGCAGTTCCACCACGTCGCCCATTTCCATCTTCGACACGTCCAGCTCGATCGGCAGCGCGCCGGCGTCTTCCATAGTGTTGTAGAAGATCGGGGCGATCTTGCTGCCCAGGCACACGCCGCCAAAGCGCTTGTTCGGGATGAAGGGGATGTCTTCGCCGGTGAACCACAGCACCGAGTTAGTGGCCGACTTGCGGCTCGAACCGGTACCGACCACGTCGCCGACGTAGGCAACCAGATTGCCCTTCTCGGCCAGCGACTGGATGAACTTGATCGGGCCGCGCTTGCCGTCTTCTTCGGGCTGGAACGCCGCGCCTTCACGCTTGTTCTTCAGCATGGCCAGCGCGTGCATCGGGATGTCCGGGCGCGTGGTGGCGTCCGGAGCCGGCGACAGGTCGTCGGTGTTGGTTTCGCCCGGCACCTTGAACACGGTGATGGTCAGGCTCTGCGGCACTTCCGGGCGGCTCGTGAACCACTCGGCGTCGGCCCAGCTCTGCAGCACGGCCTTGGCGTTGGCGTTGCCCTTGTCTGCGAGTTCCTTGACGTCGTGGAAGGCGTCGAACATCAGCAGGGTCTTCTTGAGCGCATCAGCGGCGACGGTGCCGACTTCGGCATCGGCCAGCAGCGAAATCAGCGGGGCGATGTTGTAGCCGCCGAGCATGGTGCCCAGCAGTTCGGTCGCCTTGGCGCGCGAGATCAGCTTGCAGCTGTCCTTGCCCTGGGCAACGGCGGCCAGGAAGGCAGCCTTGACCTTGGCGGCGTCATCCACACCGGCAGGCACGCGGTTGGTGATCAGGTCGACCAGGACCTGTTCTTCGCCGGCCGGCGGGTTCTTCAGCAGGTCGACCAGCTCGGCGGTCTGCTTTGCCGACAGCGGCAGCGGAGGAATGCCAAGCGCGGCGCGTTCGGCAACATGGGCGCGATAGTTTTCAAGCATGGGAACCTGCTTAGTAATTGGGTTGTAGAAATTCCGTTGACGTCGCGATTGTAGTCGGAAGCGCCGCCTCGGTCAAATGTCTTATATCTTATATAAGAGTGAAAAATAAAAATCTCTTTCTTAACAACCACTTACAAACCATCAAATCTGTCGATCAGCATGATCGACTACCCGAGTAGTGTAGTGGGGATTGATGGTGGCGCCAGTTATTTGGCACCGGCCGGAAACTCACGCCGATCGGGGGCGGGCCGGACGCGCACCGGCAACTCAAGTTCCGCGAGCAATACGCGTTAACCATGCAGCAGGCGTGCACCGCACGCCTGCTGGCGCAGCCATGCCTGCTCCCTTTCCGCTCAAACGGCCAAGCTGAAAGGGTTTCTCCCTTTTTTTCGGCCCTTTGCTGGCCTGCGATTCCGCAAGAATGGCAGGCATTCCGATACAGGCTTCTCATGGCGAACACGGCTTCTCCTTCCCAGATTGGCGGCACCTCAAGCAAGCGAGGCCGCATGCTGCTGATTGGCGGCGGCGTGCTGATCCTGGCTCTGGGCGCCGGAGGATTCGTGCTGGGCAGCATCCTGAGCAACCGGCAGCCGGCGGTACCCGCCGCACCGGCCGCGCCCGTGATCCCGCCGCCCATCTTCGTGCCGCTGGACGCCTTCACCGTGAACCTCAAGGGCGAGGACGGCGATCGCTTCCTGCATACCGGCCTGTCGCTCAAAGTGGCGGACGCCGACACGCAGGCACGCATGACGCAGTACCTGCCCGAAGCCCGCAGCCGCATCCTGCTGCTGCTGTCAGCCCGGCAACCGGCGGATCTCGCCACGGTGGAAGGCAAGCGCAAGCTGGCCGATGACATCCGCAACGCGATCAATCAGCCGTTCGCGACAGGACTGCCGCCGCAGCGCGTGCTCGACGTGTTGTTCACCTCCTTCGTGGTGCAGTAAGCACTTGCCCTGCCCCGACAGCCAACCCGATATGAAACTGCCATCCGCCTGCCAGCAACGCCACCACCGCACCCGCATGCTTGCGGGCCGCCGTGCGCGCTGACGCGGATATGGACAGTTCGATTCACACCGCAGCATAAGGGGCAGGACACCAGATGGCCTATGACAAGTTCCTCTCGCAGGACGAGGTAGACGAGCTGCTCAAGGGCGTTTCCGGCGAAGCGGACACGCCCAAGGCGAGCGAGCCCGCCGCGCCCGACGAGGGCGGCGTGCGCCCGTACAACCTCGCTACGCAGGAACGCGTGATCCGCGGGCGCCTGCACACGCTCGAGATCATCAACGAGCGCTTTGCGCGTTCGCTGCGTACTGCACTGTTCAATTTCATCCGCCGTGGCGCGGACATTACCGTGGGGAGCGTGCGCATCGAGAAGTTCGGCGATTTCGCGCGCAACCTGCCGATGCCGACCAACCTGAACCTGGTCCACATGAAGCCGCTGCGTGGCACGGCACTATTCGTGTACGACCCGAACCTGGTGTTCCTGGTGGTCGACAACCTGTTCGGAGGCGACGGCCGCTTCCACACCCGCGTGGAAGGCCGTGACTTCACCCAGACCGAGCAGCGCATTATCCAGCGCATGCTGGAGATGACGCTGACCAGCTACGGCAATGCCTGGCGCACCGTGTATCCGATCGAGACCGAATACGTCCGCTCGGAGATGCACACCAAGTTTGCAAACGTCGCCACGGTCAATGAGGCCGTGATCACCACCGCCTTCCACATCGAACTCGGCGCCGTGGGCGGACAGCTGCATGTCTGCCTGCCCTACGCCATGATCGAGCCGCTCAAGGACCTGCTGATGAATCCGCTGCAGGACGAGAAGGAGGTCGACAAGAGCTGGCTCGCGAAACTGTCCACGCAGTTGCGCGCGGCCGATGTGGAAGTCGTGGCCGAGTTCACGCACGTGCAAAGCACCGTCGCGGAAGTCCTGGCGCTGCGCGCCGGCGACGTGCTGCCGATCGAGCTGCCGGAGCACGTGTTCGGCAAGGTGAACGGCGTGCCCGTCATGCAATGCGGATTCGGCACGATCAATGGCCAGTACGCGCTGCGGGTAGAGCGAATGATCAATCACCAAGACAGCGATTCCAACAAGGAAACCGATCATGACTGACGGCATCGAGGACAAGCCGGTCGATCCGATGGACGACTGGGCCAGCGCGCTGGCGGAACAGACCAGCGCCACTGCGGCCGAAGCCCCGGTAGCGGCCGCCATCCCGGCCGCCGCCACCGTTTTCCCGCCGCTGGCCAAGGAAGCACCGAGCGGCTTCCAGAACGATATCGAGATGATCCTCGATATCCCGGTACAGCTCACGGTCGAGCTTGGCCGCACCAAGGTGCCCATCAAGAACCTGCTACAGCTTGCGCAGGGATCCGTGGTGGAACTGGACGGCCTGGCCGGCGAGCCGATGGACGTGCTGGTCAACGGCTACCTGATTGCGCAGGGTGAGGTGGTGGTGGTGAACGACAAGTTTGGCATTCGCCTGACGGACATCATCACGCCGTCCGAACGCATCCGCAAGCTCAACAAATGAACGCCGTCGGCCGCCTGCGGCGCGCCGCCCTGCCGCTCGCGGCGGTGGCGGCGCCGTGCCTGGCGCATGCCGCCGAAGGCAACGGGCCCGCCATCAGCGGCGCGGGCAGCCTGGCCCAGGCCGGGCTCGGGCTGTTTGGCGTCATTGCGCTGATCCTGGGCCTGGCCTGGGTGGCGCGCCGCGCGGGCCTGGTGCGCCACGGCCCGCAAGGCATGATGAAGGTGATCGGCAGCACCATGCTTGGCGCACGCCAGCGGCTGGTGCTGGTCGAGGTGGGCGACACCTGGCTGGTGCTCGGCGTGAGCGCTGGTGAAATCCGCACCTTGCACAGCATGCCGGCAGGACAGGCGACGCCATCGGCGCCGTCCGGCCCCGGCGGCAAGACTTCCGGCGGCAGCTTTGCCGAAAAGCTGCTGCGCTCGATGCAGGAAAACTTCAAGTCATGAACACCGAGCGCGCCGCCACACCGCGGCGCAAGACGCAATTCCGTGCGCTGGCCATCGGCAGCGCGCTACTGGTGGCCGTGCTGGCACTGGCGCTCGCGCCGGCACCCGTGCTGGCACAGGCACTGCCCGGCGTGACCAGCAAACCCGGCCCGGGGGGCGGCCAGATCTGGTCGCTGTCGATCCAGACGCTGGTCCTGCTGACTTCGCTAAGCTTCCTGCCGGCGGCCGTGCTGATGATGACCGGCTTCACCCGCATCGTCATCGTGCTGGGCCTGCTGCGCAACGCGCTCGGCACGGCATCGTCGCCGCCGAACCAGGTGCTGGTGGGCTTGTCGCTGTTCCTGACATTCTTCGTGATGAGCCCCGTGCTCGACCGGGTCTACAACGACGCGTACAAGCCGCTGTCCGAAAACAGGATCAGCCTCGAGACCGCGATGGCCAAGGCAGCCGAGCCGCTCAAGGGTTTCATGCTCAAGCAGACCCGCGAGAAGGATCTCGCCATGTTCGCGCAGATGGCAAAGGCGCCTGAAATGCAGGGCCCCGAAGAGGTGCCGATGAGCATCCTGGTTCCCGCGTTCGTCACGAGCGAACTCAAGACCGCATTCCAGATCGGCTTCACCATCTTTATTCCGTTCCTGATCATCGACCTCGTCGTCGCCAGCGTGCTGATGGCGATGGGCATGATGATGGTGCCGCCCGCCACGATCTCGCTGCCGTTCAAGCTGATGCTGTTCGTGCTCGTGGATGGCTGGCAGCTGCTGCTGGGCTCGCTCGCGCAGAGCTTCATGAATTGACCCGCCCCGACTGAACCTGGCCATGACTCCGGAAACCGTAATGACCATCGCGACCCACGCGATGAAGATGACGTTGATGCTGGCGGCGCCGCCGCTGCTGGTGGCGCTTGCCGCCGGTCTGGTGGTGAGCCTGTTCCAGGCCGCCACCCAGATCAACGAAATGACGCTGACCTTCATTCCGAAGCTGGTCGCGCTGTTCGCCACGCTGGTGCTGGCCGGCCCGTGGATGATCAACACCATGGTGGACTACATGCGTGAAGTCCTCCAGAGCATTCCTGCGATGGCGCACTGACGCTGTCCTCGTCGCAATCCGCATCCTGCCGTGATCGAAGTCACCAACGCGCAGCTCTATGGCTGGATCGCGACCTTCCTGTGGCCGTTCTTCCGGCTGCTCGCGCTGATCGGCACGGCGCCGCTGTTCGGTGAATCCACCATCCCTGGCCGCGTCAAGGTTGGGCTAGCCGCCATCACCGCGATGGTGGTTTCGCCCACGCTCGGCAACCTGCCCGTGGTGCCGGTCTACTCGTGGGAAGGCCTGATCATCATCCTCAACGAAGTTGGCATCGGACTGGCTACCGGCTTCACCATGCGGCTGGTATTTGCGATCGTGCAGCAGGCCGGCGAAATCATCGGCATGCAGATGGGTCTGGGCTTCGCCTCGTTCTTCGACCGCGCCGCCGGCGGCCAGACCATGGTGCTGGCGCGCTTCCTCAATATCATCGCTGTGCTGCTGTTCCTGGCCATGGATGGCCACCTGCTGATGCTTGGCGCGCTCGTCGACAGCTTCCATGGATTGCCTATCGGCGCCACGCCGGTGTCGGGCGAAGGCTGGCACGCGGTAGCGCGTGCAGGCGGCATGGTGTTCTCGTCGGGGCTGCTGCTCGCGCTACCGATGATTGCCGCGCTGCTGACGCTGAACCTTGCCATGGGCATTCTGAACCGCGCGTCGCCGCAGCTGTCGATTTTCGCGGTCGGCTTCCCGGTCACGCTGTCGGGCGGTCTGCTCGTGCTGGCGCTGGTGATGCCGCAGATGGGCAGCTACATGCAGCACATGATCGAAGCGGGACTGGACGCGGTGAACACGGTGCTGAGCCAGTTCGCGCGCTAATGCGCGCGTGGCGAACCGTCCCGCCGGACATGGCGGGACGCGATCTCCTCACAGGGACCGATTCGTTCGCCACCCACTCAATGCGCCAGCAGTTTCGCAGCATCGTGGCATTCATAGCCAAGATCGTGCGCGACCTCCTTGCATGTCACCATGCCGAACGCCACGTTCAGGCCGTTGGCAAGATGCGGGTTGTCCGCCAATGCCGCCTTCCAGCCTTTGTCCGCGATCTGCAGCGCGAATGGCAGCGTGGCGTTGTTGAGTGCGTAGGTCGAGGTACGCGGCACCGCGCCGGGCATATTCGCGACGCAGTAGTGCAGCACCTGGCCGACCAGATAGGTCGGTTCCGCATGTGTCGTCGCCTTTGCCGTCTCGCAGCAGCCGCCCTGGTCGATCGCCACATCCACGATGACCGACCCCGGCTTCATCGCGTCCACCATGCCGGCCGTGACCAGCTTGGGCGCGGCCGCGCCAGGAATCAGCACGCCGCCGATGACGAGATCGGCCGACAGCACGTGGCGTTCGACGTTGTCCTGGTTGGAGTAGACCGTCGTCACACGGGCGCCGAGCAGACGGTCCATGCGGCGCAGCACGTCGATATTGCGGTCGATCACCACTACGTGGGCGCCGGTGCCCACGGCGATCTGCGCCGCGTTGCTGCCCACCACGCCGCCACCGAGGATCACGATCTTGGCCGGCTCCACGCCCGCCACGCCGCCCAGCAGCACGCCCATGCCGCCGCGCGCCTTCTCCAGGCAGTGCGCTCCGGCCTGCACCGACATGCGGCCCGCGACCTCAGACATGGGCGCCAGCAGCGGCAGCCCGCCGCCCGCCTGGGTGACGGTCTCGTAGGCGATGCACACCGCGCCGCTGCGGACGAGGTCAGCGCACTGGTCCGGATCCGGCGCCAGGTGCAGGTAGGTATAGAGAATCTGCCCCTCGCGCAGCATGGCGCGCTCGTTGGCCTGCGGCTCCTTGACCTTCACGATCATTTCCGCCTTGGCGAAGATCTCCTGCGCCGTGTCGACGATGGTGGCGCCGGCCTTGCGGTAATCGGCATCGCTTGCGCCGATGCCGGCGCCAGCCGTCGTCTGTACGAGCACGTGGTGGCCGTGTGCCGTCATCTCGCGCACAGACGATGGCGTCAGGCCGACGCGATACTCATGATTCTTGATTTCCTTCGGTACTCCGATCCTCATTGCTGTCTCCTGTTTGAATGGTATGCAAATCCGGTACGGTGGCGCTGCTGTCTTACCAGGGCAGCGAGTAGGTCTTGGTATTGCAGAAGCTCTTCATTGCTTCGAGCACGCCTTCCTTGTAGCCCAGCCCCGAGTCCTTGATGCCGCCAAACGGCGTCATCTCGAGCCGGTAGCCCGGGACTTCGCGGACATTGACTGTGCCCACCTGCAATTCGCGGATAAAGCGCGTGATGTAGTCGAGACGGTTGGTGCAGACCGACGACGACAGCCCGTAGGCCGTGCCGTTGGAAATCCGGATGGCGTCGTCGATATCCTTGAAGCGGATCACCGGCGAAACCGGGCCAAAGGTCTCGTGCCTGACCACGGCCATTTCCGGGTCCACGTGATCGAGCACGGTCGGCGCGTAAAGTGCGCCGTCGCGCGTGTGGCCAGCCAGCAGGCGCGCGCCGCCGGCGATGGCGGCATTCACGACGGACTCGAACTGGATGGCCGCGGCCTCGTCGATCACCGTGCCCATATCGGTTGCCGGGTCCAGCGGGTCGCCGTACTTCACTTCCTGCGTCTTGGCCACCAGCAACTCGACAAAGCGGTCGGCCACGGACTCCTGCACCAGCATCCGCTTCACCGCCGTGCAGCGCTGGCCGGAGTTCTTGTACGAGCCGCCCGCTGCCAGCGTGGCGGCTTCCTCCAGGTCGGCGTCTTCCATTACGATGATCGGATCGTTGCCGCCCAGTTCCAGCACCTGGCGTTTGTAGGCCGCCTTGGCCGCGATGTACTTGCCGATCGACACGCCGCCGGTAAAGGTCACCAGATCCACGTACTGGCTGGTCAGCAGCTCGTCGGCAATCTCGCGCGGATCGCCGGTGACCACCGACAGCATCTGCGGGGGCAAGCCGGCCTCATAGAGGATGTCGGCCAGCGCGAACGCGGCCAGCGGCGTCTTCTCGCTCGGCTTGAGCACCATGCGGTTGTTGGTCGCCACGGCCGGCGCCACCTTGTGGATCACCTGATTGAGCGGGTGATTGAACGGCGTGATAGCCGAGATGGCGCCCAGCAGCGGCTCCTTGAGCGTATAGACCTTGCGGCTCTTGCCGTGGGGCGTGAGATCGCATGAGAAGACCTGGCCGTCGTCCACGAGCGCCTGGTTAGCGGCGAACAGCAGCACGTCGGAAGCGCGGCCGACTTCGTAAAGCGTGTCCTTGAGCGACAGTCCTGATTCGAGCGTAATCAGCGTCGCGATCTCTTCCTTGCGCTTTGCGATGATCTCGCCGGCACGCATCAGGATGCGATAGCGCTCGTAGCGGGTCAGCGTCGAGCGGTATTGGTGCGCGATGCGCAGCGCGCGGCGCACGTCTTCGATATTGGCCTTCGGCACGGTGGCGATGACTTCGCCGGTGTAGGGATAGGTCACTTCGATCACGCGATCGCGATAGACCTTTTCGCCGGCAATGCGCAGCGCTTCATGGCGGATGTTGGAAGTGGCTGGCGTGCTCATGTTTGTCTCCTGTTGATCTCGTTCGGCAGGCGCGACTGTCCCCCCGCCCCTGCGCAAGGGGCGTATCAGGACAGCAGGCAGGTAGGCTGGAAGCCGCCGTCAGGCGGCGTGATTCAACGCGAGGTCGAGTGCGTCGAAGTTGCGCAGGCGGCGGTCCGGCTGCAGGCCGACCATTGAACGATTGCAGAGCAGCGGCACGACTTGCTCGGACACCCCGCCGTGGGAGCGCAGCGGTGCGTCAAGTCCGGACAGGTCATGCCTGGACTTCGATGTGCCGATCACGACGTTCTGCCGCGATACCGCGACGATGTCGCCGATGCGGTCTGGCGGCAGCCCGAAGCGCTCCGCGGCCTCCTGGCGGGTCAGCACGCTTTCCATGCCGTCGATGTCGGCGATCCGCGAAATCCAGCGGGCGGCGCTCTCGGCGTCCGGCGTATAGATGGTCGCGAACGAGCCCAGCGCGCCGTGGTGGACCACGTAGGGATCGGTAATGGGCAGGATCACGCGGGCCGCGCCCTCGCCGTACCAGCTGTCGAGCTGGTCCTGCAGGTAGATGACGTTGGGCTCGCCGGTGGCGCCGTGCTTGTCGTTCATGCCGTGGTCGGCAGTCAGCACGATCGTGGCGCCAAGCGCGTCGAGCTGGCTCAGGTAGCCGTCCATCATCTGGTAGAAGGCGTTGGCGGCCGGGCTGCCCGGAGCCGCCTTGTGTTGTACGTAGTCCGTGGTGGACAGGTACATCAGGTCGGGCCGCTCGCGCTCCATCAGCTTGACGCCGGCCGCGAAGACGAACTCTGACAGCGCCGCACTGTAGACCGACGGCACCGGCATGCCCACCATCTCCACGACGCCGGTGATGCCGTTTTCCTCCTGCGTGACCTGGTCAGCCTTCTCCGACGAGAAGCAGATTCCCGTCATGCCATGGCCGAGCAGCTTGCGCAGCTTGTCCTTGGCCGTGACCACAGCCACTTTCGCCCCGGCGTTCGCGAAGGCCGCGAGCACGGTGCCGGCGCGCAGGTACTTGGGATCATTCATCATCACTTCGGCGCCCAGTTCCCGATCGAAGAAATAGTTGCCGCAGATGCCGTGGACCGACGGCGGCGCCCCTGTGACGATGGACAGGTTGTTGGGGTTGGTGAACGAGGGAATCACGCAGTCGCCCAGCAGGCTCGTGCCGTGCTGCATGACGGTCCGCAGGAAAGGTGCCACGCCCGCTTCCGTGGCCGCGTGCAGATATTCTGGTGCGCAGCCGTCGACGCATACCACGACCACCGGGCGGTTCATCCAGCGGTAGGTCCTGCCGTTGACTTCAATGCGTTCAGCCTTGGTCGTTCCCATTTCCAATCCCCTTGGTGATGAGCGTCAGCTCATGGTTCGTTGTTGCTTTCCGGATGCACCTTGCGGTGCGCCTTGAGCATGCGTACGCGGCTGGCGGCCACGTGTGCGCGCAGCGCGGCGCCGGCATGCCTGGCATTGCCCGCCACAATGGCGTCCACGATCGCGCGGTGTTCGTCGGCAGACACATCAAGCCCTCCGCCCTGGGTCAGCGCCTGCATGCGGAACAGGTGCAACTCTTTCACGAGCCGCCGGTAGGTCTCGGTGAGCTTGTTGCTGCCCGCGTGTTGCAGCAGTAGTTCATGGAACCGCAGGTTCAGCGATGCGTACTCGGCCGCCTCTTTCTTGTTGGCGACGTCTTCCATGGCGCCCAACAGCTGGTTCAGTTCACTGACCAGCGTCGGGTTGACGCGCTGCGCCACCCGCTTGCCGATGATTTCCTCCAGGGCCTCGCGCAGTTCATAGATCTCATCGGCCTCTTCCACCGAAATCTCGCGCACGAAGACCCCGCGGTTCTTCTCGTTGCGGACCAGCCCCGCTTCCTCCAGCGCGCGCAGCGCTTCACGGATCGGACCGCGGCTAGTGCCAAAGCGCGCCGCGATATCGCTCTCGTTGATACGCGTGCCCGGTGGCAGTTCGCCGGTCATGATCAGGCGTTCGATTTCCTCCTGCACCAGCATCGGCAGCGAGCTTGAACGCAACAGTTGGATGGCGTCGGTCATTCCCATGGCTCCATTAAAGTTCCCCGTCTGTAGATTGTCAACAGTTTTCAATCTTACGTTGACAGTCTTCAGACTACGTTCTACATTGAGTTCATCTTACCGCAGGGTGCGGCACGACACACCGCGGAAGGCCGTAGTGCAGACAACAGATCTGACTAACAGGAGACAGAGCATGAAACACTCACTCGCCATGGCGCTTTGCGCTTCCGCGCTGGTATGCACGGCTGGCAGCGCTTCCGCGCAGCAAAAGACCACCCTCACGGTCTACACAGCGCTGGAAACGGACGCGATGAAGCTCTACAAGGACGGCTTCGAGAAAGCCAATCCGGATATTGAAGTGCGCTGGGTACGTGACTCCACCGGCATCGTGACCGCGCGCCTGCTGGCCGAAAAGGCCAATCCGCAGGCGGATGTGGTAGCCGGGCTGGCGGCGAGCAGCCTGGTGCTGCTGTCACAGGAAGGCATGTTGCAGGCCTACGAGCCCAAGGGTTTCCAGCAACTGAGTCCCAACTATTCCGATACCGCGCGGCCGCCGCAGTGGGTCGGCATGGACGTCTGGGCGGCCGCGATCTGCTTCAACCGCGTGGAGGCCCAGAAGCTGGGCCTGCCCAAGCCGGAGAGCTGGAAGGACCTGACCAAGCCGATCTATAAAGGCCGTATCACGATGCCGCATCCGGCCTCCAGCGGCACCGGCTACCTCGACGTGGCGGCCTGGCTGCAGATGTGGGGAGAAAACGATGGCTGGAAGTACATGGACGGCCTGCACGAGAACATCGCCCAGTATGTGCACTCCGGCTCCAAGCCGTGCAAGCAGGCGGCGACCGGCGAATTCCCGATCGGCATCTCGTTCGAATTCCGTGGCCACCAGGTGCGCAAGTCCGGTGCCCCGGTCGACCTGATCTTCCCAACCGAGGGCCTCGGCTGGGACATCGAGGCCACGAGCATCATGAAGACGACCAAGAAGCTGCCGGAAGCCAGGCGCTTCGCCGACTGGATGGCCAGCCGCGATGCGAACCAGATCAGCGCCACGTGGTGGGCCGTGGTGGCGTACCCCGGCGTCGCCAAGCCACTGGACGGCATTCCGCCCAACTACGAAAGCCGCTTCGCCCGCAACGACTTCCAGTGGGCCGCCAAGAACCGCTCTCGCATCCTGGCCGAGTGGAGCAAGCGCTACGACAGCAAGGCTGAAGCCAAGTAAGCCACGCGAGGGGGGGCGCGCCGCTCCCATCAGTACTGTCTTTACCCTCATCGCCATCGCCATCGCCATCGCAGCCATCACCAGATTGTGGGGAACCCATGGAAATGACCAGCGCCAAGTTCGTCGCCACGCGCGCCGGCAGCGTGCCCGCCCTCGAGATCCAGGGCGTGCGCAAGGAATTCGAAACCTTCACCGCCCTGCGGCATATCGACCTGACCGTCTACCAGGGCGAGATGCTGTGCTTCCTCGGCCCGTCGGGCTGCGGCAAGACCACGTTGCTGCGCATCATTGCCGGACTGGAGAAGCAGACCGCCGGCACCATCCTCCAGCTCGGGCGCGATATCTCCGCCCTGCCTCCTTCCAGGCGCGACTACGGCATCGTGTTCCAGTCGTATGCGCTGTTCCCGAACCTGACGATCGCCGATAACGTGGCCTACGGCCTCGTGAACCGTCGCACCGGCCGGGCCGAGATCGCGCAGCGGGTGCAGGAACTGCTTGACCTGGTGGGCCTGCCGACCTCCGGACGCAAGTACCCCAGCCAGCTTTCGGGGGGCCAGCAGCAGCGCGTCGCGCTGGCGCGTGCGCTGGCGACCCGGCCGGGCCTGCTGCTGCTCGACGAACCGCTGTCCGCGCTCGATGCGCTGGAACGTGTGCGCCTGCGCGGTGAGATCCGGCGCCTGCAGCAGCAAGTGGGCGTAACGACCATCATGGTCACGCACGACCAGGAAGAGGCACTGTCCATGGCCGACCGGATCGTCGTCATGAACCACGGTGTCATCGAGCAGGTCGGCACGCCGCTGGAGGTCTACGAACGCCCGGCCACGCCGTTCGTGGCGGACTTTGTCGGGCGCGTGAATGTGCTGGCCGGCACGGCGCTCGGTGGCCGCCGCTTCCGCGTGGGCACGCTGGAGCTGACCTGCGAGGGCTGCAGCCGCGAATTCGAGCCCGGCACGGCCGTCAATCTCTATCTTCGTCCCGAAGACCGCCACATCGGACAGTTCGGCGGCGACACACCCAACCAGCTGACCGTCAACATCGAGAAGGTCGAATTCCTGGGTGACACCTGCATGGCCGAGGCGAGCTGCGAGCACCTTGGCGGTCAGTCGCTGTGCCTGCAATTCACCCTCGACCAGTTCCACGATCACGGCATCCGCGCCGGCCAGCCGCTGCGTATTGCGCTGCGGGCCAGCCGCATCCAGGCCTTCGCAGCGACTGGAGCAAAACGATGAAAGAGATCGTACTTCCCCAGATGCCGTCCCAGACACCCAAGACCACCACGACAAGCTGGCTGGCCCGCTGGAACTGGGACGAAATCATCGCGCGCGCGGTGCTGGCCTGCGTGCTGCTAGCGCTGTTCCTCTTCCTGCTGGCGCCGATGTGCGCCATCCTCGCCAATGCCGTGCTCGATCGTGACGGCCATTTCGTCGGACTGGCCCACTTCGCTGCCTACATCCGCACACCGTCGCTGCTGCAGTCGGCACGCAACTCGGTAATGCTGGCCGCGAGCGTGGTCGGCATCTCCGTGCCACTGGCCTTCGTCTTCGCCTATGCGCTGACACGCAGCACGCTGCCAGCGCCGCTGAAAGCCGCCTTCCGGCTGATTGCACTGATCCCGCTGCTGGCCCCGTCCCTGCTTTCCGCCATCTCTTTCGTGCAGTGGTTCGGCAACCAAGGCGTGCTCAAGCCGCTGCTGGGCGGGGCATCGATCTACGGCGCGCGGGGCATCATCATCGCGGAGGTCTACAACACCTTTCCCCATGCGTTGATGATCCTTGTCACGGCGCTGTCGCTCGCTGACGGGCGCCTCTACGAAGCCGCCAGCGCCCTTGGCGCCAGTACCCGGCGCAAGTTCTTCAGCGTGACCCTGCCCTCCTGCAAATACGGCCTGATCAGCGCGGCGACCGTGACCTTCACCTATGTCATCTCCGACTTCGGCGCGCCCAAGGTGATTGGCGGCGACTTCAACGTGCTGTCCATCGATGTCTTCAAGCAGGTGATCGGCCAGCAGAACTTCTCGATGGGTGCGGTAGTCGGTGTGCTCCTGCTGGTGCCGTCGGTCCTCTCGTTCATGATCGACGCCGTGGTGCGCCGCAAGCTGCGCGCCCAGCTCACCGCACGTTCGGTACCCTACGCGCCCAAGCCCAATGCCTTGGCCAACGCGCTCCTCGGCGGCTACTGCATGCTGGTTTGCGCACTGTTGCTCTCCGTGGTCGGCATGGCGATCTATACCTCGCTGATCAAGCTGTGGCCCTACGACCTGACGCTGAGCCTGCAGAACTACCACATCGTGCTGTTCGAAAGCGATATGGCCGGCGCCTACAAGAACAGCCTGGTACTCGCCACCGCCACGGCGCTGTCGGGTTCGCTCATCGTCTTCACCGGCGCCTACCTGATCGAGAAAACCCGCAACCTCGGGCTGATGCGGCCGGTCATGCATTTCCTGGCGGTGCTGTCGATGGCCGTGCCGGGTCTGGTGCTTGGGCTAGGCTATGTGATCTTCTTCAACCACCCGTCGAACCCGCTCAACTTCCTTTACAACACGATGATCCTGGTGATCCAGTCGACCATCATCCACTACTACACGTCGAGCCACCTCACGGCCATCACCGCGCTCAAGCAGATCGATAACGAGTTCGAAGCGGTCTCGGCCTCGCTCAAGGTGCCGCAATGGCGCACGTTCCTGCGCGTCACGCTGCCGGTATGCCTGCCTGCCGTACTGGACATCGCCCGCTATTACTTCGTGGTGTCAATGTCGACGCTGTCGTGCGTGATCTTCCTCTACACGCCGGAAACCATCCTCGCCTCCGTCGCCATCATGCACATGGACGATGCCGGCGACATTGGTCCCGCGGCGGCGCTTGCCAGCCTGATCGTGCTCACGTCCACCGCCATCTGCCTGGTCTATGCCCTGTGCACCCGCGTGCTGCTGCGACGCACGCAGGGCTGGCGCGACCTGGCCCGCCACTGAGCGCCGCGATCCCGGAATACCGAGATACCGACAAGCCGACAGACCAGAACCCAACGTCAGGAGACACCCATGACCGCCACGCCCTACCCCATCCTGCTCACTCCCGGCCCCCTCACTACCTCGGACCGCACCCGCGCTGCCATGCTGCGCGACTGGGGCTCGTGGGACACTGACTTCAACGCCATTACCGCCCGCATTCGCCAGCAGGTGCTGGCGATCGTCCACGGCGACGACACGCATGAATGCGTGCCCCTGCAGGGCAGCGGCACCTTCTCCGTGGAGGCCGCCATCGGCACGCTGGTGCCGCGCGACGGCCATGTGCTGGTGCCTGTGAACGGCGCCTATTGCCAGCGCATCGCGAAAATCTGCAAGACCCTTGGCCGGCGCCTGTCCACCATCGACTATGCCGAGGACCGCCCCATGCGGGCAGCGGACATCGACCGCCAACTGGCTGCGGACAGCACCATCACCCACGTCGCGGTCGTCCACTGCGAAACCGGCACCGGCGTGCTCAACCCGCTGGACGAGATCGCCCAGGTCGTAGCCCGGCATGGGCGCGGCCTGATCGTCGATGCGATGAGCTCCTTCGGCGCCATCGACATCGACGCCCGCACGACCCCGTTCGATGCCGTCATTGCGGCCTCCGGCAAATGCCTGGAAGGCGTGCCCGGCATGGGCTTCGTAATCGCGCGGCGCACGGCGCTGGAGCGCTGTGAAGGCAACAGCCATTCCCTTTCGCTTGACCTCTATGACCAGTGGAAATACATGGAACGGACCACGCAGTGGCGCTTCACGCCGCCGACGCATGTGGTCGCGGCGCTTGACCAGGCGCTCCAGCAGTATGTGGAAGAAGGCGGACTTCCGGCACGCGGCGCGCGCTACGCCCGCAACTGCCAGTTGCTGGTGGACGGCATGGAGACGCTCGGCCTGAAGCCTTACCTCGAGCGCAAGGTACAGGCCCCGATCATCGTCACGTTTCATGCGCCGGCCGACCCGCGCTATGACTTCAAGACCTTCTATCAGGCCGTCAAGCAGCGCGGCTACATCCTGTATCCGGGCAAGCTCACCGAAATCGAGACCTTCCGCGTGGGATGCATCGGCCATTTCGGCGACGCGGGCATCCCCGGCGCGGTGAAGGCCATCGGCGAAGTCCTGGCGGGGATGGGCGTCGAGATCGGGATGACCGTTGCCGCGTGACGGTCGGCGCCTGCGCCATTGATTTGAGCTTGACTGACATGGCCAGGACACACCGGCGAAGCAGCCGATGCGATCCTGGCCATTTTTTATTGGCACTGCGCTGCTCCGCAGTGCGGCTTGTCAGGCAAGACTCGATACCCGCCGGCGCTCAGGCCACCTTGTCGGCTTTGCCAGCGGCCTGGGCAAAACGGGCCAGAAATTTGTCGAGCAAGAACGGTTCCGTGTGACGGTCTTCGGCGCTTTCCTTGCGCCGAATCGCGTTGCGTACCAGCAGCGACCCGAGATAGCGCACCGGTTCGGGAGGGAACTGGCCACGCGGCCCCTTCGCCAGGCCTGAACGCGTCCAGGCATTGTCCTCGCCCAATGCCAGCGACGACAGCAACTGGCCGCCCATATAGCTCGGCGCCACGCCATTGCCAGAATAGCCGAAACCATAGGAGATTGCCCGGTTTCCGTTCAGGTAGCCGAAAAACGGAAAGCCGGTAGACGAGCGGTCCGAGGGGCCATTCCAGCTGGCAATCACGGGCACATCGCTCAGGGCTGGAAAGAACGCGCGCAGGCTTTGCGTGAGCATCGTCTCGTACGGGGATGCCTGATTGAAGACCGGCGCGATGCGTCCGCGGTAGGAAAACGTATTGCCGCCCTTGCCAAGCATGAGCCGCCCGTCGCGCGTGGTGCGGTAATAGTAGACAAAGGTGCGCGAATCCAGTACCGAAGTGCCGTGATCGAGCCCGATGCTTGCCAGCAGGTCGGGGCAGCGGTCGGTCATGATCATGTCGCTCGACACAATGGCCACCGACCGCTCGAATTGCGGAAACAGCGTAGGCATCCAGGCATTGAGCGCCAGCACGACGTGGTCGGCTTCCACGCGCCCGCATGGCGTCACGACCGCGGGACGCGCGGCATCGACCAGCGAAATCATTGGCGAGCGCTCATGGATGTCGATGCCCTGGCTCAGCGCCACGCGACGCAGTCCGCGCACCAGCTTTCCGGGGTGCACCGTGCCGGCCAACGGCGAAAAGAAGCCGGAGCGGTTGCGGGCCGAGCCCGTTCGCGCGGCAACCTCGCCACTGCTCAGGCGGTGCCAGCTATTGAGCCCCCAGTCCTCCAGCGCCTGCACGACCGGATCGAGCAAACCCTCCTGGGCGGGATTGGTGGCGGTATAGATCGTGCCGTCCATGCGCAGATCGGCATCGATACCATGCAGGCGGCAGAAATCCGCGATGGCAGGGATCGCATCCTCGGACGCCCGTACCAGCCGCATGGCTTCGGCTTCGCCGAACAGCCGCGTCAACGTAAAGAGTTTGGTAGACCACGTCAGCATGCAGCCGCCGTTGCGGCCGCTCGCGCCTGCGCCGCAAATGTCGGCCTCGAGGATGGTAATTCTCGCGGCGGGGCGCCTTTGCCTGATCTGCAGCGCTGTCCATAGCCCGGTGAAACCGCCGCCTACGATGCAGATCTCGGCCTGTCGGGTTCCGCGCAAGGCGGGGGCAAGATCGGTATCGCCGAGAAGGGCCTGTTCTAGCCAGAAGGGGCGCATGGAGTCATCCGAGGGGTGGGGGTCCTCCTCAAATTACAACAATACGCCACACAATGCAACAAAATGACACACGCCTTCGCACTGCCTGTCGTCCGGCTAGCCTTTCACGCACACAAGCTGCCGGAGCGTGTGCACGATCTCCACAAGGTCTGACTGCGCAGCCATTACCGCTTCAATGTCCTTGTAGGCCATCGGGATCTCGTCGATCACGGCGGCGTCCTTGCGGCATTCCACGCCTTCGGTCGCGCGCACCTGGTCGGCCACGCTGAAGCGGCGCTTCGCCTCCGTGCGGCTCATGGTGCGACCTGCGCCGTGACTGCATGAGCAGAACGACTCCGGGTTGCCCTTGCCGCGTACGATGAACGATCGCGCGCCCATCGACCCCGGAATAATGCCCAGCTCTCCCGCGCGCGCACTGACGGCACCTTTGCGCGTGACCAGCACGTCCTGGCCGAAGTGGCGCTCCTTCTGCACGTAGTTGTGGTGGCAGTTAACGGCCTCTGCCTGCGTGGTGAACGGCTTGCGGATCACGCGCTGGGCGGCAGCCAGCACGTTGGCCATCATCAGCTCGCGGTTTCGCCGAGCGAACTGCTGCGCCCATGAGACAGCGAACACATAGTCGTCATAGTGCTCCGACCCTTCGGTCAGGTAAGCGAGGTCGCGGTCGGGCAGGTTGGCCAGGTGCCGGCGCATGTCCTGCTGCGCCAGCGCGATGAAGGTGGTGCCGATCGCGTTGCCCACGCCGCGCGAACCCGAATGCAGCATGAACCAGACGGCATCGGCCTCGTCGAGGCAGACTTCGATGAAGTGATTGCCGGTGCCGAGCGTGCCGAGATGGCTGCGGTTGTTGGTGCGGGCGAGTTGCGGATACTTGTCGGTGATGCGGCGGAAGTCGGGGGCCATCCCGGCCCAGACGCTGTCGACCTGGTCCGGGATCTTTCCCCAGGCGCCTTCGTCGCGCCGGCCGCCCTGCCCGGTGCGCCCATGCGGCACCGCGTGTTCGATGGCGCTGCGCAGCGGGCCAAGGTTATCGGGCAGGTCGGATGCGTGCAGCGATGTACGCACGGCCATCATGCCGCAGCCGATATCTACGCCGACCGCCGCCGGAATCACGGCACCTACAGTAGGAATCACCGAGCCGATGGTCGAGCCCTTGCCGAGATGCACATCGGGCATCACCGCGAGATGGCTGAAGATGAACGGCAACTGCGCGGTGTTGGCAAGCTGGCGGCGCGCCTCTTCCTCCACGGGCACGCCGCGGGTCCACATCTTGACCGGGCGGCCCTTGTCGGTCTTCAGCAGTTCGTAGCGGGCCTGTTGCGTCATGGATGTCTCCGGGTCGGATCGGCTGCAGTTTAGACGGTCAGGCCCGCAGTCAAATCCCGAAGTGAGGAAACCGGCATCCGGCGTCAGGGAACACGCTTAAAGACAACCCGCTTAAAGACACAGCAGGGCCGGGTCCTGCGCGACGGGAGCGACAGGCAGGACCCGTACCTCACCTGTCCTGCCGCCGCACTATTCCACTACGCCATGACAACGCGCCCCGAAGCCTGAATCGCCCTTGTGCCTGGTTCATGCCGCGCATGCGATTCCCCAGGCAGCCGGAAGACCGACACCAGTTCGTTCAGTTCGCGTCCTTGCTCCTCGAGCGAGCGCGACGCCGACGCTGCCTCGCTGACGAGCGAAGCGTTGTGCTGCGTGACCTGGTCGATCTGGACGATGGCCTGGTTCACCTGCTCGATGCCGCGTCCTTGTTCCGACGATGCGGTGGCAATCTCTTCGACAATGGCCATGACCTGGGCCACGGCCTGCGTGACGGACGCCATGGCGTGACCCGCCTCGCCGGCCAGTTCCGCGCCCGTGGCAACCTGCTGGCCCGACGTATCGATGAGAGCCTTGATCTCCTTGGCCGCACCGGACGAGCGCTGTGCCAGCGCACGCACCTCGCTCGCTACCACCGCAAACCCGCGGCCCTGCTCCCCCGCACGCGCAGCTTCGACGGCGGCATTGAGCGCAAGGATGTTGGTCTGGAATGCAATGCCTTCGATGATGCCGGTGATCTCGGCGATCTTGGCGGAACTCGCGCTGATGCCCTGCATGGTCTCCACTACGCGGCCCACGGTGCCGCTGCCCTCCTGCGCGACATTGGCCGCGTTGCGGGCCAGTTCCGTGGCATGGCGCGCGTTGTCGGTGTTTTGCCTGACGGTCTCGGTCAGCTCTTCCATGCTGGCAGCGGTTTGTTCCAGCGACGCGGCCTGCTCTTCGGTGCGGCTGCTCAGGTCCGCATTCCCCTGCGCGATCTCGCGCGTCGCGCCGGCAATGCTGGCGCTGCCCGACCGCACGCGCGTGACCGTTTCGGTGAGCCGTTCATTCATGTCGCGCAACGCCGCGAGCAGGCGCCCGGTCTCGTCGTTGCTGGTGACTTCGATGCGCGCGCCGAGATCGCCGCTGGCCACCGTGCGCGCCACGTCCACGGCCTGCCCGATAGGCCGCGTGATCGCGCGCGTGATCAGCACACCGCCGATCCATGCGAGGGCCACCGCGGCCAGCGCGATCACGATCAGCAGGTTGCGCCGGCTGACATAATCCGCGGCGAGCTGTGCTTCCATATCCCGCTGCCGGCGATGGGTCAGGTCGTCATAGGCGTCGACCGCACGCAGCAGCGACGCGAGCAATGGCCGGCATTGCGTGTTGATGCGGGTAATGGCCTCCTCGGCGTGCTTGTCCGCGGCCAGCGTGACGATGGCCGTCGCCACGGGTCCGTACTGGGCCTCGACGCGAACCACGTCCGCGATGCGCTGGCGCGCTTCGTCGCTGGCGGATTTGTCCTGCACCATCTGGCTGAGCTTGCCAAGGCGGCTCTGCACATCTTCATGCGCACGCAGCGCTTCCGCTTTTTCCTTGTCGATCTCGGCCGGCACGGTTGCGAGCACCATATTGCGCGCGGCGATGGCGCGGCGGTCCACTGCGGCACGCACTTCCGCGGACAGTTCGGAACGTGCATTGAGACCGTTCAGATACTGTGTGAAGCCATCCGTCGATTCACCCAGTGCGTGCAGGGAATAGGCGGATACAGCCAGCACGATGCTGGCAAGCGTGCCAAAGCCGGCGAGGAGCCGGGCCTTGATCGAGAAATCCCTGAAGTTCATGAATGCCCCCCTTCGCGTCCGTCGGACGCAAGCGCTGCGGTTGATTGCCAATCCTCCAGACAGACCCGGCAGGCATGCCCACCGTGTAACGCCTTGCGCCCGTTCCAAAGCCCTGCGCGGCCACTGCCATGCCACGCCGGCAAGGGGTTCATGCGCGGCGCCGCCGAGACAGCGCACACGATGACCACATTCGTTCAAAACCTGTTGTTCCGCTAACGGCGAGGTTCCGCAAAGTTTGACCCCTCCGAAGAAGGGCGGGGTTAACCCATGAAACAGCGCGACGGCGTGCAGCGTCAGCCCACCGCCACGCGGTCTCGCCCGTCCGCTTTGGCGCGGTACAGCGCCGCGTCGGCGCGCGACAGGACGCCATCGAGCGTGGTTTCGCCGGCCTCGACACTGGCCAGGCCAACGCTTGCCGTACACGTGGGCCAGCCGTCGCGGGCCTGCTGGTTCGCGACGGCCTGCCGCAGGCGTTCAGCCGTGGCGAGCGCGGTCGGACGGTCGGTCTGCGGCATCAGCACCACGAATTCCTCGCCGCCGAAGCGGCCGAGCTGGTCAGTGTGGCGCAAAGCCTGCCGCACAGGATCAGGACCTGAAGCAGCAGGATCGCCACAGTGAAACGCGGCCCGAAGCCCTTGCCGTGACGCCACATCAGTCGTGCGTGTGCGAGGCACACCGCTGCCACGGTGCATGCCAGCAGCACAACGCGGATTCGGTAGTCCGGCGAGATTGCCTGGTACCAGCCAAGGCCTGCCAGGCAGGCCAGGCCCGCTGCCAGCCAGCGTAGGGGGGCGTTCTTGACAGGCGCCGCTGTTTCGCCGGCGTAGCCGGCGAGTCACTTTCTGTCCGAGCGACAGAAAGTAACCAAAGAACGCGTCGCCTGGCGGCTGGCCATCAACGGTACGCTTCTTGTTATCAAGCGGCTTGGGTCTCGCGAGACGTGGTCATCGTTCAAGCCTGCTCACGCTATGTGAGTCAGAACCTGTGCCTGGCGCGGTACGACTTTTGAACGATCCCCAAGTTGGACTCGGGTACAGCGTTTCAACAACGTCAGTGGTGGGACGCCTTCGGCTGCGCTGCGCGCACGTCGTCGTCTGGGTGCAAGCTCATCAACGGCGGGCGCCCCAGGTCCGTTTTCTACTCCTTCTCTCTACTTCGCGCATGCAGCGCGGGCATCGTTGCCGAGGCGCGGTTTGCCCTGGGCTCCCGCGCTCAGACTTGAACTCTGCGCGTAGCGCAGCCGAAGGCGATCACCCGATAGCGGTAGCAGCAGGGTCCACGGACAGTTTCGGGGCTCGTTCAATCAGCGCTGTATTCCCTCTCACGGTCGTGCCCCACGCGGCAGGCAGCGTGACGCACTCTGAAGCTCATACCCGTACAACACCCTGACCCCACTACGATAAATATTCGCCCGTTAGGGCAAGCCTGACGCGCTTTTGCCTCCTTTTGTC